>NZ_CP144555.1:2400000-4800000 GCF_036607905.1 Streptomyces sp. SCSIO 75703 | reverse complement strand
CCTGGGCCGGGGAGGTGCGCGGCGCGGGCCGCAGCGCGGGGGCGGCGGGCAGGCTGCCGCGGCCGGGGACGCACAGCCGGTCGTGGACGGCGTCGAAGGCGGCCGTGCGGGTCACCGCCTCGGTGAGCTGGCAGGCGCGCAGCGCCCCGTCGAGGACGAGGGAGGCGGGGGTCTGGCCGGCGCCGTGCACGGCCGCGTTGGCGGTGGCGAGGGCGACGTCCATGCGGTGGTGGCCGACCCGGGCGCGCAGCCAGGCGCGGAAGGCGGGGTTCTCGCGGAGCAGGGTCGTCACGGCGGTGATCAGGCGCGGCGAGGGCGGCAGGCGCAGGGAGGAGGCGGTCACGGCGACGGCGACGCCGAGCGCGTCGACGCCCAGCGCGGTCGCGGCGACGCGGACGGAGGTGGGGTCGCCGGGGTGGGCGAGTTCCTCCACGGGGTCGTCCGCGGGGGCGAGTCCGTGCTCCTCGGCGAGGGTGGCGGCGCGGTCGAGGACGCGGTCGGTGAGGGCGTCCTCGGTGGCGGTGACGACCAGGCGGGCGAGGCCGGCGTCCCAGTAGGCGACGGCCACGTCCGGGTGTTCGGCGAGGGCCGCGGCGACCCGGCGGGCGGCGCGTTCCCGGCCGCCCGCCTGCCGCACCTTCTCGGGTGCGGCGGGGACGAGGGCGAGGTGGGCGCGGGGGCCGGCCCGCCACCGGCGGGAGCCGCCGGGCAGCGCGGCGCGGGCGACGCGGGCCGCGCGGGCGGCGAAGTCCGCGCCGCGCACCCCGGCGCGCGCGGTGCCGGCCACCGCGCCGGCGGCGGCGCCCACGGCGGGCGCGGTGCCGCGGGCGAGCAGCCGGGGTCCGGCCAGGACGAACCCGGCGACGGCGGCCGGGGAACGCGTCAGGAGTCCACCGGTCATCGCGCGTCCTCAGCCCGCCTTCCCGGTACGGGCCGAACCGGCGGCAGCGCGGCGGGCGGCGGCGTTCCGGGCCGCGCCGGTCTGCTCGGCGGCCGTGCGCGGGGTGGCCGTCTTCCCGGTGGCGGTCTTCTTCGCGGCGGCGGACCCGCGCGCGGTGCTCTTCTGGGCAGCGGTCTTCTGGGCAGCGGTCTTCTGCGCGGCGGTCTTCTGCGCGGCGGTCTTCTGCGCCGTGGTGGTCTTCTTCGCGGCGGCCGTCTTCCGGGCGGTGGTCTTCCGGGCGGTGGCCGACTTCTTGGCGGCGGCGCTCCTGGCGGCGGCGTTCTTCACGGCGGTGCTCTTCACGCCCCCCGAACGCCGTGCCGCGGCGGCGCTCTTCGCGGCCCCGCCGGCCGTCGCCGCCGGGGCGGGCCGGGCGACCGTGCCGGGGGTGGCGGCGGAGCCCGTACGAGCCGCGGGGGGCGTCTCGCGGGCCCCCGTACCGGCCTTCTCGGCGGCCTGACCGGGGGCCGTGCGCGCGGCACGCCCCCCGGCACCCGCGCCGGTCTCCCGCACCGCCCGCCCGCCGTTCCCGTCGGCGGCGCCGTCGGCCTCGTGCGGCCGGGGCTGGGTCAGCCAGGCGACGGCCGCTCCGGTGAGCGCCACCGGCCACTCGACCAGACCGGCGACGCCGAGCACCCCGGCGCCGGTGTAGACGACGAGGCGCCGGCCGCGCGGCGAGACCGCGCCGATCCGGTCCAGCGTCCCTTCGGCGACCTTGCCGACCGTGCCGGCGCCCGGCACCTTCCGCAGCGCCGAGGCGGCCGCGTGCAACGGCCGCGGGAGCGTCTGCGCCGACTTCTGCTCAGCCATGACTGTCCTCGCCCTGTGCGAACTGGAAACCCTGGAACCTCACCTTCCGCACTTCCGCGGGTTCCCGCACTTCGAGCACTCATCCCGACGGCCTCACCCGGTGGGCCGGCCCGTCCCCCGTTCAGCCCCGCAGCCCGCGCGCCAGCAGGTCGACGACGGCCGCCAACTCCGCCTCGACGCCGGGTCGTTCCCACTCCTCGGCATGGCAGGGGTCGTGGAAGCGGGCGGTGGCGTGGAAGACGGCGCGGGCGGCGGCCGCCGGATCGGCGACGGTGAAGGAACCGTCCGCCACGCCCGCCCGGACGATCCGGGTGAGCTGCCCGGTCAGCTCGGCCAGGTGCGCGCCGACCACGGCGCCGTTCTCCCCGGCGAGCACGGTGTACGTGGCGAACAGTTCGGGGTCCTCGCCCGCCTTGCGGCGCTTGGCCGCGAACAGGGCCCACAGCCACTGCCGCAGCCGCCGGCCGGGATCGCCCTCGGCGTCGGCGATCCCGGCCAGTTCGCCGCAGGCCCGCTCCAGCCACCGCTCGGTGACCGCCTCGCGCAGCGCCGCCTTGGTGCGGAAGTGCCGGTAGACGCTGCCGTGGCTGACCCCGAGCGCGCGGGCCACGTCGACCACGGTGGCCTTGACCGGGCCGTGCCGGCGCAGCACCTCCTCGGTGGCTTCGAGGATGCGTTCGGGGGTCAGGGGCTCGGAGGTCGGTGCCATGGCCCCGACCGTACCCGGACGGTTCAGCGCTCCAGGTGGGCCATCTGGGCCTCGGGGTAGCGGTCGCCGGCCGCGGCCCCCGGGGGCACCGCCCGCTCGACGGCCGCGAGGTCGGCCTCGTCGAGGGTGACGTCCAGGGCGCCGAGCGCCTCGGCGAGCCGCTCGCGGGTGCGGGCGCCGACCAGCGGCACGATGTCCTCGCCGCGGGAGAGCACCCAGGCGATGGCGGTCTGGGCGACGGTGGCGCCCTTGCATTCGGCGACCTCGCGCAGGGCGTCGACGAGGTCCAGGTTGCGCTGGAGGTTCTCGCCCTGGAAGCGGGGCGCGTGGGCGCGGAAGTCGGTCGCGGCGAGCCGCCGGTCGCGGGCGAAGTGGCCGGAGAGCAGCCCGCGGGAGAGGACGCCGTACGCGGTGACCGCGACGCCCAGTTCGCGGGCGGCCGGCAGGATCTCGTCCTCGATGCCCCGGGAGAGGAGCGAGTACTCGGTCTGGAGGTCGCTGACGGGGGCGGTCGCGGCGGCCCGGCGCAGGGTGGCGGCGCCGACCTCGCTCAGGCCGATGTGGCGCACGTACCCCTCCTCGACGAGCCGGGCGACGGCGCCGACGGTCTCCTCGACGGGGACGTCGGGGTCGAGGCGGGCGAGGCGGTAGACGTCGATGTGGTCGACGCCCAGGCGCTGCAGCGAGTACGCGGCGAAGGTGCGCACCGCGTCGGGACGGCCGTCGTAGCCGAGCCAGTCGCCGCCGGGGTCGCGCAGGGCGCCGAACTTGACGCTGACGAGGGCCTGTTCGCGGCGGGCGGCGGGGGCGGTGCGCAGCGCCTCGCCGATCAGCATCTCGTTGTGGCCCATGCCGTAGAAGTCGCCGGTGTCGAGCAGGGTGACGCCCGCTTCGAGGGCGGCGTGCACGGTGGCGATCGACTCGGCACGGTCGGCGTCGCCGTAGAGGGCGGACATGCCCATGCAGCCGAGGCCGAGGGCGGAGACCTGGGGTCCGGTGGTTCCGAGGGAGCGGGTGCTCATCGTCATGCCCTCCACCCTCGCATGACAGATGACAGATTTCCATCTCTGTCAGTCTTTGATCCGTCAACGACCGCCACCCCCTCCGCGAGGAGCAGGGCGCCCCCTTGCGGCCAGGCGCGACGCCCTTCGGCGCGGATGCCGGCCGGTCCATCACGGCACCACCCCTCCTCGATCGTTTTGGTCCAGACCTCTTGACGAATGGTCTGGACCAGAGCACTGTCGTCCCCGACGACGACTGTCATGTCATCGACACCAACCGGCGGCCCCACACCGCCGGTTCCGCATGTCCCCGCTCCTCGCCGCACCCCCACCGGGAGGCCACGCATGGTCCGCCGCACCGTCCGTTCGCTCGCCGCCGCGCTCACCGCGGCCGTCCTCGCGCCACTCGCGCTCGCCTCCGCCCCGGCCGCGTCGGCCGCCCCGGCCCCCGCCCCCGCCCCCGCCGCCGACACCTGCGCCCTGAAGCCCAAGCCGGCCGGCAAGGTCCTCCAGGGCTACTGGGAGAACTGGGACGGCTCCTCCAACGGCGTCCACCCGCCCTTCGGCTGGACCCCGATCACCGACTCCCGCATCGCCCAGCACGGCTACAACGTGATCAACGCGGCCTTCCCGGTCATCCGCTCCGACGGCACGGCGCTGTGGGAGGACGGGATGGACGCGGGCGTGAAGGTGGCGACCCCGGCGGAGATGTGCGCGGCGAAGGCGGCCGGGCAGACGATCCTGCTCTCCATCGGCGGGGCGACGGCCGGCATCGACCTCAACTCCACCGCCGTCGCCGACCGGTTCGTCGAGACGATCGTGCCGATCCTGAAGACGTACAACTTCGACGGCATCGACATCGACATCGAGACCGGGCTGACCGGCACGGGCGACATCGGCCGGCTCTCCCCCTCGCAGGCCAACCTGATCCGCATCATCGACGGCGTGCTGGAGCGGATGCCGGCCGGCTTCGGCCTGACCATGGCCCCGGAGACCGCGTACGTGACCGGCGGCAGCGTGGTCTACGGGTCGATCTGGGGCGCGTACCTGCCGATCATCAAGAAGTACGCGGACAACGGCCGCCTGTGGTGGCTGAACATGCAGTACTACAACGGCAGCATGTACGGCTGCTCCGGCGACTCCTACGCGGCCGGCACCGTGCAGGGCTTCACCGCGCAGACCGACTGCCTGGACAAGGGCCTGGTCATCCAGGGCACGACGATCCGGGTGCCCTACGACAAGCAGGTCCCGGGCCTGCCCGCGCAGCCGGGCGCCGGCGGCGGCCACATGGCCCCGGCCCAGGTCGCGCAGGCGTGGAACCACTACGGCACGAGCCTCAAGGGCCTCATGACGTGGTCGATCAACTGGGACGGGTCGAAGAACTGGACCTTCGGCGACAACGTCAAGGCCCTCCAGGGCCGTTGACCCTCCCGGGCCCCCGTGCGCCCGCATGGGCGCCCGCGGGGCCCGAAAACGCGGAACGCCGGACGGGCCACCACGGCTCGTCCGGCGTTCCGCGTCCGGCGGGGGCGGCGAGGCCCCCGCCGGACGGCGTCCTAGCAGCCGACCAGACGCGAGGCCAGGTAGCCCTCGATCTGGTCCAGCGACACGCGCTCCTGCTTCATGGAGTCACGCTCGCGCACCGTCACCGCGTTGTCCTCGAGGGTGTCGAAGTCGACGGTCACGCAGTACGGGGTGCCGATCTCGTCCTGGCGGCGGTAGCGGCGGCCGATGGCGCCCGCGTCGTCGAACTCGATGTTCCAGTTCTGGCGCAGGGCCTGGGCGAGGCCCTTGGCCTTCGGCGACAGCTCCGGGTTGCGGGAGAGCGGGAGCACGGCGACCTTCACCGGCGCGAGGCGGTGGTCCAGGCGCAGCACGACGCGCTTCTCCAGCTTGCCCTTGGCGTTGGGCGCCTCGTCCTCGACGTAGGCGTCGAGCAGGAAGGCGAGCATCGCCCGGCCGAGACCGGCCGCCGGCTCGATGACGTACGGCGTCCAGCGCTCGCCGGCCTCCTGGTCGAAGTAGGAGAGGTCCTGGCCGGACGCCTTGGAGTGGGCGCCGAGGTCGTAGTCGGTGCGGTTGGCGACGCCCTCCAGCTCGCCCCACTCGCTGCCGCCGAACTGGAAGCGGTACTCGATGTCGGCGGTGCGCTTGGAGTAGTGGGAGAGCTTCTCCTTCGGGTGCTCGAACCAGCGCATGTTCTCCTCGCGCATGCCGAGACCGGTGTACCAGTTCCAGCGCTGCTGCATCCAGTACTCCTGCCACTCCTCGTCCTCGCCCGGCTTGACGAAGAACTCCATCTCCATCTGCTCGAACTCGCGGGTCCGGAAGATGAAGTTGCCGGGCGTGATCTCGTTGCGGAAGGACTTGCCGATCTGGGCGATGCCGAAGGGCGGCTTGCGGCGCGAAGAGGTCTGCACCTGGGCGAAGTTGGTGAAGATGCCCTGGGCGGTCTCGGGGCGCAGGTAGGCGACCGAGCCGGAGTCCTGGGTGGGGCCGAGGTGGGTGGAGAGCAGACCGGAGAACTGCTTGGGCTCGGTGAACTGGCCCTTGTTGCCGCAGTTGGGGCAGTTGACGTCCGCGAGGCCGTTCTCGGGGGCGCGGCCCTTCTTCTCCTCGTACGCCTCCTCCAGGTGGTCCGCGCGGAACCGCTTGTGGCAGGCGGTGCACTCGGTGAGCGGGTCGGTGAAGGTGGCGACATGGCCGGAGGCCACCCACACCTCGGGGGCAAGGATGACGGACGAGTCGATACCGACGACGTCCTCGCGCGAGGTGACCATGTAGCGCCACCACTGGCGCTTCAGGTTCTCCTTGAGCTCGACACCCAGCGGACCGTAGTCCCAGGCGGCACGCTGTCCGCCGTAGATCTCACTGCACGGGAATACGAAGCCACGGCGCTTGCTCAGGCTGACGATGGTGTCGATCTTGTCGGCGGCCACGGTGCTCTCTTCATTACGACGACGGGCGACGAAGCGAGATGCTTCCAGAGAATGACCCAGGTTACCGGCGGGGACGGCCCCCGGACCAAATCGGCCCCTTGTTGACAACGGTTTCCAGTTTCGTTGAAAATGGGAGTCATGAACGCACGACGACGCACCATATCCGGCATAGCGGTCACCGCGACCGCCCTCCTGGGTCTCGGGACCCTTTCCGCCTGCTCCACCGACGATTCCGCGACGGGCAAGGCGGGCAACACCGACAAGTTCGACGTCGTCGCGTCGTTCTACCCGATGGCCTTCCTCGCCGAACAGATAGGCCGCGATCACGTCAACGTGACCAGTCTGACGCAGCCCGGCCAGGAGCCGCACGACCTGGAGATCAGCGCCAAGCAGCGGGCACAGCTCGAAAGTTCGGACGCGGCCCTCTACCTCAAGGGCCTCCAGCCCTCCGTCGACGAGGCCATCGCCCAGTCCGGCATCACGACGAAGATCGACGCGGCCACGCTCACCACCCTGGAGGACCACGCCGCCGGTCACGACGGGCACGACGCCCACGACGGGCACGACGAGCACGCGGACGACGACGGCCACGGCCACGACCACGGCGGCAAGGACCCGCACGTCTGGCTCGACCCGGTCAAGTACGCCGAGGTCGCCAAGGGCGTCGGCAAGGCGTTCGGCAAGGCCGACCCCGACCACGCGGCCGACTACGAGAAGAACACCGCCGACCTCGTCGCCCGCCTCGGCGAGCTGGACACCCGCTTCGAGACCGGCCTGAAGGACACGAAGACCAAGGTCTTCATCACCACCCACGCCGCCTTCGGCTACCTCGCCGAGCGCTACGGACTGACCGAGGAGGCCATCAGCGGCCTCGACCCGGAGTCCGAGCCCAGCGCCGCCCGGGTCCGCGAACTCTCCGAGACCGCCAAGGCCGACGGCGTCACCACCGTCTTCTACGAGACGCTGGTCAGCGACAAGACCGCGAAGACCCTCGCCCGCGACACCGGGCTGAAGACCGACGTCCTCGACCCCCTGGAGGGCATCACCGACGCCTCCCGCGGCGACGACTACATCCAGGTCATGGACGCCAACCTCGCGGCCCTCCAGAAGGCCCTCGGAGCCAAATGACCCCCCGCCCGGAACGAGACGACCCGGAGGCCCGCATGAGCGAGCGCACGAAGGAAGCCGTGATCTCCCTGAGCGGCGTCCGCGCCGACCTGGGCTCCCGCCCGGTGCTGCGCGGCATCGACCTCACCGTGCGCCGCGGCGAGGTGGTCGCCCTGCTCGGGGCCAACGGCTCCGGCAAGTCCACCGCCGTGCGCACCCTCATAGGCCAGGTCCCGGTCGCCGCCGGGGAGGTGGCGCTCTTCGGCGTCCCCCGCCGCCGGTTCCGCGACTGGGCGCGCGTCGGCTACGTCCCGCAGCGCACCACGGCCGCGGGCGGCGTCCCCGCCACGGTCACCGAGGTCGTCTCCTCCGGCCGGCTCTCCCGCACCCGCCTCGGCCGCCTCCGCAAGGCCGACCACGCGGCCGTGCGCCGCGCCCTGGAACTGGTCGGCATGGCGGACCGGGCCAGGGACTCCGTGGACGCCCTCTCCGGCGGACAGCACCAGCGGGTCCTGATCGCCCGCGCGCTCGCCGCCGAACCCGAACTGCTGATCATGGACGAGCCGATGGCGGGCGTCGACCTCGCCAGCCAGGAGGTGCTGGCCCGCACCCTGCGCGCCCAGGTCGGGGCCGGCACCACCGTCCTGCTCGTCCTGCACGAGCTGGGCCCCCTGGAGCCCCTCATCGACCGGGCCGTCGTCCTGCGCGACGGCTGCGTCCTGCACGACGGGCCGCCCCCCGAGGCCCTCGGGCAGCACGCCCTGCCCGGCCACGACCACGTCCACCCGCACGAGCCGGCGGACACCGCACCGATGCGCACGGGACTGCTGAGCTGATGGACCTCCTGAACTACGCCTTCATGCAGCGGGCCCTGCTGGCCGCCGTCCTGGTCGGCATCACCGCGCCCGCCATCGGCATCTACCTCGTCCAGCGCCGCCAGGCCCTCATGGGCGACGGCATCGGCCACGTGGCGATGACCGGCGTCGGCCTCGGCTTCCTGCTCTCCTGGTCCCCCGTGTGGATGGCCGCCGCGGTCTCCGTCCTCGGCGCCGTCCTCATGGAGCTGATCCGCTGGTACGGCAGGACCCGCGGCGACATCGCCCTCGCCATGCTCTTCTACGGGGGCATGGCGGGCGGCGTGATGTTCATCAACCTCGCCCCGACCGGCTCCAACGCCAACCTGACCTCGTACCTCTTCGGCTCCCTGACGACCGTCTCCGATGCCGACGTGACCGCGATCTGCGTGCTCGCCGCCTTCGTGGTCCTGGTCACCCTGGGACTGCGCCGGCAGCTCTTCGCGGTCAGCCAGGACGAGGAGTTCGCCCGGGTCACCGGGCTGCCGGTGCGCGCGCTGAACCTGCTCACCGCCGTCACGGCCGCCGTGACCGTCACGGTCGCCATGCGCGTCGTCGGCCTGCTGCTGGTCTCCGCGCTGATGGTGGTGCCGGTCGCCGCCGCCCAGCAGCTCAGCCGCAGCTTCGCCGCCACCTTCGCCATCGCCGTCGCCATCGGCGTCGGCGTCACCCTCGGCGGCACGGTCACCTCGTACTACCAGGACGTGCCGCCCGGCGCGACGATCGTGCTGCTGACCATCGCCGTCTTCATCGCCCTGACCGCGCTGGCGACCCCGCTGGCCCGGCGGCGCGCGCGGGCCGGGGCCGGCGCCGAGAGCTCCGGGGACCCGGCGGAGTACCGCATCCCCGCCACCCGGGGGGCCGCCGAGGAGGGCGGTATCTGACCTCCGCACTGCCGGACTGGCACAATGGCCCCGGCAGTGCAGACGTGAGGAGGCATCCCCGTGACGACCGCTGGACCGCCCGTGAAGGGCCGCGCCACTCGGCAGCGGGCCGCCGTGGCGGCGGCTCTCCAAGAGGTCGAGGAATTCCGCAGCGCGCAGGAACTCCACGACATGCTCAAGCACAAGGGCGACTCGGTGGGGCTCACCACGGTCTACCGGACACTTCAATCCCTCGCCGACGCCGGGGAGGTCGACGTCCTGCGCACCGCGGAGGGCGAGTCCGTCTACCGGCGGTGCTCCACCGACGACCATCACCACCACCTCGTCTGCCGCACCTGCGGCAAGGCCGTCGAGGTGGAGGGCCCGGTGGTGGAGAAGTGGGCGGAGGCCGTCGCCGCCGAGCACGGCTTCGTCGACGTGGCGCACACCGTGGAGATCTTCGGCACCTGCGCCGAGTGCGCGGCGGCCGAGGCGACGCCGCCGGCCTGAGTCACCCCCGGCCACGAGGGCCGCGGACGCCGCCCGGCGTCCGCGGCCCTTCGCGCGTCACCCCGCCGGCGGCCGCTACGGCAGGCGGCCCTCCATGGCGAGGAGTTCCTCGTTCGGGATCGCCCCGCCGAAGCGCCGGTCCCGGGAGGCGAACTCCAGGCACGCGCGCCACAGGTCCCGCCGGTCGAAGTCGGGCCACAGCACGTCCTGGAACACCATCTCCGCGTAGGCGCTCTGCCACAGCAGGTAGTTCGACGTGCGCTGCTCACCACTGGGCCGCAGGAACAGGTCCACGTCCGGCATGTCCGGGAAGTACAGGTACTTGGCGACCGTCTTCTCGGTGACCTTGGCCGGGTCGAGGCGGCCCGCCCGCACCTCCTCGGCGATCGCCTGCGCCGCGTCCGCGATCTCCGCCCGGCCGCCGTAGTTCATGCAGAAGTAGAGGGTCAGCCGGTCGTTGTCCTCGGTCTGCTCCTGGGCGACCTGCAACTCCTTGGCGACCGACTTCCACAGCTTGGGCATCCGCCCCACCCAGCGCACCCGCACGCCCAGCTCGTCGAGGCTGTCGCGCGACTTGCGGATGAAGTCCCGGTTGAAGTTCATCAGGAAGCGGACCTCCTCGGGGGACCGCTTCCAGTTCTCCGTGGAGAAGGCGTACAGCGAGACGTTCCGCACACCGATCTCGATCGCGCCCTGGAGCACGTCGAGCACCCGCTCGGCCCCGACCTTGTGCCCCTCGGTGCGCGGCAGCCCCCGGTCCTTCGCCCAGCGCCCGTTGCCGTCCATGACGATCGCCACATGCTCCGGCACCAGCTCGCCGAGCCGCGGGGGCCGCGCGCCGGACGGATGCGGTTCCGGTGTCCGGTACTCGCGGCGCTGCCGCCCCAGGAACCCGCGTACGGCCATGTGTCTCTCGTCTCCTCGTGCTGTGGGTGTGTACCAGGGCCTTGCTAGGACTTCTCGACGTACCGCAGCGACCGCAGCCCGCGCTCCAGGTGCCAGTGGAGGTACGCGGAGACCAGTCCGCTGCCCTCTCTGACGTACCGCGGCTCGCACGCGTCCGCGGTCGCCCAGTCCCCCGCCAGCAGCGCGCCGAGCAGTTCCAGGGCCTGCGGCGAGGGTACGACGCTGCCGGGCACCCGGCACTCCGCGCAGACGGAGCCGCCCGAGCCCACCGAGAAGAACCGGTTCGGGCCCGGCATGCCGCACCGCGCGCAGTCCCCGAAGGTCGGCGCGTAGCCGTTGACCGCGAGGGAGCGCAGCAGGAACGCGTCCAGGACCAGGCCCGGCGCGTGCTCGCCCCGGGCCAGCGTCCGCAGCGCCCCCACCAGCAGCAGGTACTGCTGCACCGCCGGCTCGCCCTCGTGGTCGGTGAAGCGCTCGGCGGTCTCCAGCATGGCCGTCCCGGCGGTGTACCGCCCGTAGTCGGTCACGATGGCACCGCCGTACGGCGCGATGGTCTCGCTCTGCGTGCACAGCGGCAGCCCCCGCCCGACCAGCTCGCTGCCCCGTGCGAAGAACTGCACGTCGACGTGGGAGAACGGCTCCAGCCGCGCCCCGAACTTCGACTTCGTGCGGCGCACCCCCCGCGCCACGGCGCGTACCCGGCCGTGACCGCGGGTGAGCAGGGTGATGATCCGGTCCGCCTCACCCAGCTTCTGGGTGCGCAGCACGATGCCGTCGTCGCGGAACAGACTCATGGCGTCCATTCTCGCGCATCGCTCAGGGCACCTCGCCCCGGCTCCGAGCGTTCGTGTACGCGGTCGCCGCGCTCAGCCGCTCGGCGGTCGTGGCCCGCCGTACGGCCTGCGGCTCCGCGTCCCACTCCCGGCCGCCGCCGTACGGCCGCATCTGCACGTAGGGCCCCTCGTGCCCCATCACGACGCCGACGCGGCCGGTCCCCGTGTCCACCGCGTGGGCCCCGACCGGCGGCATCATCGCAGGACCGCCGCGAGCCGCCGGGCGGTCTCGACCGAGCACCGGCCCAGCTCCACCAGGGGGCAGGGGGCCTCACGCGCGAGACTCACCGGGTCGAGCCCGAGGGAGGGCAAGGTGATTCCCGCCTTGGCGAGTGCCGCACGCAATTCGTTCACCGTTTCCTCCGCTTCTTCGACGCAGTGCGCCGAGTGCCGTGCCTTCACCGTGTTCCCCTCGCTTCTCCGGTTTCACTCTTCGTGCATCCACCATGCCTCTCCGTGCCTAGACTCGGCCGCAACCCGCGCCCTACAAATGCGGGTCAGTGCAAGGGGGTTGGTTATGGCCAACGGTTCACGGCAGGCGGCGTGGGAGTTCTTCGGCACGGAACTCAAGCGACGGCGGGAGGACGCGGGCATCACCCAGGTCGAGCTGGGCGCACGGGTATTCGTCTCCGGCGGTTACATCGGCCAGTTCGAACAGGCGATTCGCAAACCACAGTTGGACGTCGCCCAGCGGATCGACGAGACACTGCAAACCGACGGCTTTTTCGAACGGCTCTGGCGAAAGCTCATCAAGGAGCAGCGATTCGCCGACTACTTCGCCCACACGGCGGAACTGGAGCGGCTGGCCACCGGTATCTACGAGTGGGCACCTGCCGTCGTACCGGGTCTCCTCCAGACCCGCGAGTACGCCCGTGCGATCTACTTGTCGCACAACCCGCTGGCCACGGACGAGTGGATCGACGACATGGTCAACCTCCGCCTGGACCGCGCCAAGATCCTCAAGGACGCTGCACGGCCCGTGTATTGGGTACTCATGCACGAGACGGTGCTCCGCACGCCGGTCGGCTCGGAGGACGTGATGGCCGAGCAGTTGGACCATCTCGCCGAGATGGTGCGAAGTCGCACGGCCCTGATGCAGGTGCTGCCGTTCGCCGCCGGAGCCCACCCGCACATGGGCAAGCTGATGCTGCTCCACGAGTTCGAGGACGCCCCTCCAACTGTCTATACAGAAGGGGTGAATTCCGGCAGCCTGCTGGATGACCCAGCAGCCGTAAAGGGAGCGCGAGGGGCTTACGATCTCCTGAGGGCCGACGCCCTCTCGCGGAAGGCGTCCCTGGACATGATCGAAGCGACGGCGGAAGGCTACAGAGCATGCGCAGGTACAACCTGACGAACGCACGCTGGCGCAAGAGCAGCTACAGCGGCGGCAACGGCGGTGAGGCATGTGTCGAGGTCGCGTACGACTTCCCGGGTGCCGCAAGCTGGCGCAAGGCCACTTACAGCAACGGCGAGGGTGGTAGCTGCGTCGAGGTCGCCGACGGGGTCCCCGGCGTCGTGCCTGTCCGGGACAGTAAGCAGGACGCCGGTCCGGTGCTGGTCGTCGGGGCGATGGCCTGGACGGAGTTCGTAGGTGCCGTCGGGGACGCGCTCGCGCCTCGCCCGCACGCCGGGCCGGCCCGGCGCTGACGCCCGGCCCGCTTCTTCCCGCGGCACCGGTGGGGAAGCGGGCGGCTGCGGTGCGTCAGGTCTGGTCCACCATCCACGTGCCGTCCTCCTCCGCGTCGACGCGGACCTCCAGCTCCCGTACCCCCATGCCCGCCTCCCACAGTTCCCGGAACCGCTTCAGCCGGTCCTGGACGTGGTCCGGCCGGGCGATGAGCCGGGTGCGGACGTTGACGTCGCGCAGGTCCTGCTCGATCTCGAACGACACCTGCTCGTCGTAGACGATGAAGTCGTTCGTGGTGCCCCGCTGGAGGTTGGGCGGCAGCTCGGGCAGGACGGAGACGCGGACCTCGATCTGGAGCAGGTCCTGTTCCTCGCAGAGCCGCAGCAGCCGGTCGTCGAGTTCGCGGGCGCTTGCCAGCAGGAACAGGCGGCGGACGCAGACGCCCTGGTGCTCGATCGCCTCCTGCTGGGCCTGGAGGTAGCGGCTCGCGGGCTCGCTGTTCCAGAACTCGCGGTCGACGCTGGTGCTGGTGGCGTAGATGGTCTGCTCGGCGGCGTGGGTGAGGCCGAGCATCCAGTCGTGGTTCTCGCCGGGGCACTCCGCGGTCAGGTTGGTGAGGTCGGCCATGTAGCCGACGACCCGCTTCATCTCCAGGCGGACGAAGGTGTAGAGGATCGCGGGTCCGGGCGCGAGGGCCTCGGCGAAGTTCTTGGCCAGTTCGGGGACACCGTCGATGCGGGCCCGGTCGAGCCGCGGGTAGGGCTCGCCGCGCCGGTTCTGCGCGAGGTGCGTCTCGACGAGCCGGCGCACGTCCTCGATGTGGCGGGTGAGCCCGGCCCGGAGGTCCTGGTCGTAGCGGTCGAGGCCGTCGCGGACCGTGCCGGCGTGTTCGGCGAGGGCGTGCTCGACGCGCCGGGTGTGCTCGATGAGCCGCAGGTCGGGCCCGCGGGCCGCCTCCCGGGCCCGCCGGTCCAGCCCGTACAGCCAGTGCAGGGCGACGACGGCCCCGGCGCCGAGGAGGGCGGTGGCGCCCTGCCGCAGCGGGCCGCTGTCCGGGCTCAGCAGGGCGGCGGCGCCCCAGAGCGCGGCGCCGGTGACGAGGCCGGACAGCAGCCGGCGCGGCCAGGGCGAGGCGCCCGTGAGGGACTTGGGACCGGTGAGCGCCGGGGCGCCCGCGGGGCCGGGTGGACGGAGTGTCTCGTCGGGGCGGGGTGACCGTGCCGTGTTCATCTCGCTTCTCCCCCCGTTGGGATACGCGTCGGATCGGGACGTGCGGGGCGGCGTGCGGAAGAGGGGCGTCCGGTCAGGGCGCCGGTGTCACCTCCCGCCGCGCGGGGCCGATGGCCTGGAGGGCCAGTTGGTCGCGGACGCGGTGGACGAGGGCGTCCCACTGGCGGGTGAAGCCGGGCCGCTCCTCCAGCGGGTCCCACAGCCCGGCCAGGGCGGGGGTCACCCGGGCCCGGGGCATCCACAGGTGCAGCAGGTGGTCGACGGCGGGCCGCAGCGCGCGCAGGACGGCCGGCCCGTCGCGGTCCGCGCCGGTGCCGAGGCGGATGCCGTCGAAGGTGCGGACCACGGTGGTCAGCAGCCAGTCGTGCAGGGCGAGGTCGGCGCAGAGTGCGGCGACCTCGTCGGCGGGGGTGCCCTCGGGGACGCGGAGGCGGACGGTGCGCAGTTCGTCCTCGGCGAGCGTGAACCGCTCCAGGCTCGGTCCGGCGCCGCCGGGCGCGGGCAGGGCGGCCCAGCGCAGCCGGGTGGGCCGGGACCGCAGGGGCGGGCGCTGGTCGAGCAGCGGGTGGCGCAGCAGCCGGGTCAGCAGCGCGTCGGCGATGAGGCCGACGTCCAGGTCGCCCTGGCGGCCGCCGTCGAGCACGCCCCGGGCGACCGGTTCGCGGGGCAGTTTCCCGAGCGGTTCGACCGTGCCGGGCCGCACCAGGTACTGGCCCCAGGGCCGACGCTGGTCGGGGCCGGCGGCGGGGGCGCCGAAGCGGGCGGAGGTCTGGAGCACCCGGCCCTCGGTGAGCACGGCGTGCGCGGCGACGGTGCCGACGGCGCGGACGCGGGCACCGTCGGCGGCGGGCAGCGGGCAGTCGACGCCGGTCAGGGTGTCCGGCGAGCGCGCGTAGAGCGTGGGGCGCTCGGAGAGCAGGACCCGCTCGTCGGCGCGCAGGGCGAGGAACTGGGCGGCGGAGCGGATGTCGAGGGCCTGGCGCGCGGGCAGCAGGCAGGTGCGGATCTCGCCGCAGACGAGGGCGGTGGGCGGGCCGGTCTCGGGCGGCCGCATCTCACGGCCCCGCGTAGAACACGTAGGAGATCCGGTCGGCGACGGAGTCGGGCAGCTCCGCCCGTTCGCCCCGCGCGCGGACCGCGACCTGCCCGAGGGCGCCGGGGTCCACCTCGGTCTGGTCGAGGATGACGCGGACGGCGTGCTCGACGGGCAGGAAGCGGTTGGGCAGGACGGAGCAGGTGCGGTAGGCGGTGAAGGGGTCCGCGGCCGGGTTGAGCCGCAGCAGCGGCGGCAGGTCGTCCCAGTCGTCGGGGAAGCCGGCGCCGGTGTGCGGGCGGGGGGTGAGGACCGCTTCGCCCTGGTGGCGCAGGAGGCCGAGCCGGGCCAGTTGCCAGACGGCGGCGAGGAAGGGGCAGGACCAGGTGCGCCGCCCGTCGGGTCCGTCGCTGAAGAGTTCGGTGTCGAGGAAGACGGAGTGGCGGCGGGCCGCGGTCTCCTTCGGCGGGCGCCACACCTGGGCCCGTTTCATGGCCTGCGGGGCGCGGGCGGCGGGGCTGCGCTCCCCGTTGGCCAGCCAGCCGGTCTGGGCGGCGGGCGGCCGGTTGCCGTGGCTGCCGGGCGGCGGCGACTCGACGATGCGGCCGGCCACCGCCTCGGCGACGGGCACCTCCCCGAAGACCGCGCAGCCGGACTCGCGGGCCAGGTAGTCGACGCCGAGCCCGGCCCGGTCCGCCTCGGCGAGGAGCATCGGGACGACCTCGGCGGGGCTGGAGAACCGGGTGAAGTAGTCGTCGACGAGGAAGCAGGTGCTGATCCGGGCCCGTTTGGCGCCGGCGCGGGCGGTGGCGGCGGCGCGGGCCGCCTCCGCCCAGGGGCGGACCTCGGCGAAGTGGCGGCGCAGCCGTCCGGGGCCGGCCTCGAAGTCCTCCATGTAGAGGTGGCCCAGCTCCAGCGAGAGGTGGGCGAGGGGCACCGCCTGGGTGCGGGGGGCGGCGGCGGTCTCGTGGAACACCGCGTCGGTCATGGCTGCCCCCAGTGCGCGTCGTCCGTCAGGCGCCGGGCGATCTCCTCCAGCGCTTCGAGGGTCTCCTTGTTGGCGATCTGCGTGGAGAGCACGTCCTCCTCGGTGATCAGTTGCTCGCGCCACTGGAGTATCGGCTCCAGCGGCACGACGCCGAGCACGACGCTGTCGCCGATGCGGTGTTCGGCGGCGAGCCGGCGCAGCGCCTCGTCGCACGCCTGCATCCAGGCGGCCTGCGCGGGCGAACCCTGCGCCCACAGCGGCGACTCGGGGTCGGGCACGGCGGCCCGCACGAAGCGGATCGAGGCCCGCAGCGTCTCCTCGTCGTGGCCGCGCTCCACCCCGCCGCGCAGGATGCCGTGGTCGGTGTGGACCAGCCCGGAGGCGGCGATGACGTGCTGGCGGGTCCAGCGGTGGAAGACGAGCCAGCGGCAGGGCACGTACCGCATCCGGGGGTGGGCGGTGGCGGCGAGGACCATGTCCACCGCGTAACTGCGTCCGGCGCTCAGGTCGACGAGGGTCACGTCGAACTCGTTGTTGAGGCGCAGCAGCAGGTCGACGCAGCGTTCGAGGGCGTCCTCGCCGGTGGCGAACTCGCCGCCGCCCGCGTCGCCGGGCAGGAGGACCAGGCGCCCGGACTGGTTGGGCCGGGTGCGCAGTTGCGGGTGTTCGGTCTGGCGCCACACGTCGATCCGGGCCGGCTCCGGCGTCTCGCCCTCCAGGTAGGAGTGGAGGCCGGGTTCCGCGGTGCCGCGCAGGGCGCCGGGCACGTCGAAGACGGCGGCGGCGGTGGGCGAGCCGAAGTCGAAGTCGACGTAGGCCACGTGGTCGCCGGTGAGCGCGCGCTGGTACGCCAGGTTGGCGCTGGTCACCGAGCGCCCGGTGCCTCCCTTGTCGGAGGCGGCGAAGACGAGCACGGTCACACCTCCTGGGCGGCGGCTCCCCTGGCCTGGGCCAGGGTGTCGAGTTCCCTCAGCACCGGCAGGGCCAGCGCGAAGGCGGTCGCCGGACGGTCGTCGATCAGGCCGCGGGCGTGGTCGAGGCGGTTCTCGATGCTCCGCATGGTGCGGGCCCGGCTGCCGTCCGGGGAGGTGGCTCCCTCCAGTTGCTCCTTGCCGAACAGGTGGGTGGCCTCGCTGAGCAGTTCCCGCGCCAGCTCGGCCAGTTCGGCGCTGCGGATGGGCTGCTGCTTGTACAGGTTGCGGGCGGCGACGAGGCATTCGGTGACACGCTCGGTGATGCTCCACGACAGGCGGCGGCCGACGCCCCGGGCGTCCGGGTAGACGGCGCGCACGTTGTCCCAGAGGCCGGCGCCGTCCTCGTCCTCGATGCGCCGCTCCCACAGGTGCTCGAAGGTCTGCTCGGCGAGCCGCAGCAGCCGGTCCTGGGCGCCGATGGTCCGGGACAGCTCGGCGAGCTGGATGCTGCGCTTGAGGAGCTGCGCGGAGAAGTCCGTCATCCGCCACAGCAGCAGGTTCCCGGAGCGCTCGGAGCCGGCGAGGGGCATGGTGACGCCCGGGTTGTGCAGCCGGATGGTGGGGTCCTCCCTGGTCATCCGGCTGGTGATCCGGCCCCGGTCGGCGAGGCGCTCCATGATGGCGACGGTGCGGGTGAGGTCGTCGTCGGTGGCCTTGCGGCGGACCAGGTCGTGGACGAGGATCGCGGCGACGGTCAGCGAGAAGTACTCGGACTCCAGCCGCAGTCCGGTGGTCTGCCAGGGCAGGTCCTCCAGCGGCCAGCGCTCGGTGCCGAAGCGGGCCACGGCCGACCAGTACTGCTGGCTCAGCTCCCAGCGCAGCCGCAGCGCCTCCGCCAGCTTCTGCTGGTCGGCGTCGAGCAGGCCGAGGGTGAGGGTGCGCTCGGAGAAGAGGTCCTGGATGCCGTCGAGGGCGACCACGGTGAAGTACACGTAGGGCAGCCGGTCGGCGATGCCGTCGGGCTGCCCGTGGACCTGCACGTTGAGGTCGACGACGCGGGGGGCGTCGTGGACGACGCCCCAGGCCCAGCCGCACTCGAAGAGCTGGCTCTCGTCGCGGATGCCCTCGTCGACCTGGATGCCGCGGCTCAGGCTCTCGATGATGGTGGCGCGCAGCGGGCGCAGCCGGCGGGAGAACTGCTGGAGCACCTGCCGGTCGGACTGTCCGCCCTGGCCGATGACCTGGATGAGGCGCCTGCCCTGCTCCGACTCGGCGTCGAAGACGTTCACGGTGAAGGAGCGCAGCAGGCTGATCATCGCGGCGGTGAGCCGGGCGTTGGTCGCCTCGCGCAGTTCCTCGACGGCCCGGCGGACCTCGCGGCGGGTGGTGGTGCCCTCGTAGACCTTGAGGAAGCCGAGGGTGGCCAGGCAGAGCGTGATGGACATCGAGTAGGAGTCGACGACCCCGAGCTGCTCCTGCTCGTGGGTGAGTTCGACGTCGGGTCCGCTGGGGCGGAAGTAGTGGCCGCCGGCGAAGGTGGGGCTGTCGTCGGGCCCGGTGTGGGTGCGCATGAACTGGTTCAGCGCGCTGATCAGGTTGGCCGGGATCTCCAGCCGGGTGCCGAGCCGTTCCAGGGCGCGCAGCACGTCCCGTTCGGTGGTGTCCGGCTGGTCGAGGCGGAAGGCAGGGACCTCGGTGGCCGGGTAGAGGAGGCAGAGCAGGCGCTCGGCGTCGGCGACGCTGCTCAGCCCGTCGCTCTCGCCGCCGACGAGCTTGCCGTCGTCGAACGCGTGACGGGCCATGGCCTGCCAGATGTCCAGCAGATGCTGGCGTGGCTTGATCTGCATCCCCCGCACCCTTCGCACAGATCCTGCTGCCTGTGGACTGCATGTCCCCGTTCCTACGGGGTGGCAACCTCCCCGTTCCGCCGGCCCAGGGCGAGCAGGATGCCTTCGTGTCCCGGCCGCACCATGTGGTGCAGGTCGTGGGTCTCCACGTCGGTCGTGAAGGCTTCCAGGCTCTCCCTGACGCGCTCCTCGTTGACCCGGTAGGCCGGGTAGGCGTGGTCGCCGACCCGGTACCCGACGGACTCCTTCATGAAGGCGGCGGCGAAGGGCGCCCCCTCGCCCAGCGCGTTCATGAAGCAGCGCACGCCCCGCGCGAACTCCTCGGGGCACTCGGACATGGAGTCGGCGACGAAGAACATCGTGCCCATCTCCCAGCGCCGCTGCCCGTCCAGGTCGAACAGGTTGCCCCGCTCCACCCGGACGATCTCCCCGCACCGGGTGCGCGGTTCGACGTCCCGGTAGGCCGGGGCCTCGCGGAGCACCTCCCAGAAGGCGTCCCACACGGAGTCGTACCCCGCGGGGGACACCTGGCGCTCCAGGTACTCGACGTTCGGCTGCGCGTACTCCAGCAGCAGCACCTTCTCGCACCACGGCAGCATCGAGAGCGCCGGGTAGAGGTTGGCGCCGGCGCCCACGTCGACGCCCCGCACCGAGTCGGGGACGCCGTCCGCGAAGCAGCGGCCGAAGTGGTCGCGCATGAGCCGCACGATGAGGAGATCGACATCGAGCGGCGTCCGGTAGTTGTTGTCGACGTACACCTCTGGATCGAATTTCGACCAGGGCGCGTCGGCGTTGCGATCCATAGTCACCCTGCCGTGTTCCATTCGGTGGTGGACGGCCCGTGTGCCGTGCGCGCGAGCCCCGTTGGACGCCCGTGCGGGAGCGGCGTCGGCGTTGTTCGCAAGGTAGGCCACCAGAAGGCACCCGGACAGCGGGGAACCCGCCAGTCCGTATCGGCAGGGCGCACGCCGGGCGCACCGTTGTACACCCGAACTCGCCCTTGCATGACGGAAGTTGGACGCTCACTCTAGCCAGGGGACGGCACCGCCGCCACCGATGCGCAGTCATTCCATCGTGTGGCCGTGCCGGCGACCGTCCGGTTGACGTCCGCACGTCCCGTCTGTCTGGGGGTGGCATGACCGCCGAACCACTGGAACGCTCCTGGGACCGCCACGAGCGCTACGGGAGGACGGCGCCCTTACCGGACACCCCACCGCTCCTCCTGCGCACCGCCCGCGAGTGCGACCTGCCCGAGCTGCGCCGGCTGGACCGGGAGGTGTTCCGCGAGGTCGCCTACCCCGGCTTCCTGCTCCGCCAGCTCTGGGACATGTACGCCGAGCACTTCCTCGTCCTCGACGACGGCGCGGGCCGGCTGCGCGGCTACGTGCTGGCCGCCACCCGGACGCCGGCGCTCGGCCAGGACAGCTGGATACTCGGCCTGTGCGTGGCCCGGGACCGGCGGCGCGGCGGGCTCGGGCGGGAGCTGATGACCGAGGTGCTGGAGCGGCTGCGCCGGGACGGCGTGGAACGGGTGCGGCTGACCGTCGAGCCGGCCAACCGGGCCGCCCTCCTGCTCTACCGCTCCCTCGGCTTCTCGCCCGAGGGCCCGGACGCGGGCCTGCGCCGGGACTACTTCGGTCCGGGCATGGACCGGCGCATCCTGCTCCTGGACCTCACCGCCTGACGCCCGTCCCCTCCCCGGGCGCCCGGCGGCGCGGTCAGGAGGGGGTGCCGGCCGACTCCAGCAGCCGGGTCACGTCGGCCGAGCAGATGGTCAGCGCCGCACCCACCGTCGCCAGCGCGTCCCGCTCGGCGGGGGTGTAGGGGCCGTCGGCCAGCGCGATGCGGGCGCCCTGGAGCAGGATCGATTCGCGTCCGGCGGCGGCCAGGTGCGGGGCCAGCGGGTCCAGCGACTCGTGCAGCTCTATCGCGAGCCCCGGCACGCAGGGCTCCCCCGCCACCCGTCCGGTGTCCGCCTCCAGCGCCTCGACGAGGGCGGCGAGCCGCTCCTCGTCGCAGTCCGCGAGGCCGGCCGCGCGCACCGCGGCGGCGGCCGTCTCCAGCGCCGTGCGCGAGCCGGTGCCGCCCGCGGCCAGCACCGCGAGGGCGACCGTGCGGACGGCGTCGCGCAGCATCGCCGAGAAGCGGGTCGTGGTCGGGTGGTCGAGCACGTCGGTGCCGAAGCGGCGGCGGCAGGCCGCGCACTCGACCGCCGGCGCGCACTCGCCGCGCGGCAGCACGGGCACGCCGAGCAGGGCCAGGCGGCGGCGCCCGGACAGGCGCTGGTAATTGCGGTCGCCGCCGCAGCCGGGGCAGAAGAACTCCCCGTCTCCGACGCAGGTCCAGGCGGTGCGGGTGCCCAGGATGCGCGGGAGCCGGACAGCCCGGCCGTGTCGTCTCCGTACAGGCAGCACGTCGCACCTCCGTAACCGCGCGGCAACATCGCCGCGCTGGCGTGATGTTAGCCACATCGTCGACGCGGAGTCAGTACCCCGGAAGAGACCTTTCCGTGACCTGCACACATATCTGGCCGGTATCCGACGGGGCCCCGCCCGCCTGTGCTCGGCGTGCGGGGCCCCAAACCACCGGTCGGAATGATCAGCGGGACGCGCGGTTGACGGCCGAGACGACCGCCTTCAGCGACGCGCGTGTCGTGTTCGCGTCGATTCCGATCCCCCACAGGACCTTGTCGCCGATCGCGCACTCGATGTAGGAGGCGGCCTGCGCGGACGCGCCCTCGCTCATCGTGTGCTCCTGGTAGTCCAGCAGGCGCACGTCCACGCCGATGGACTGCAGCGCGTCGAAGAAGGCCGAGATCGGACCGTTGCCCGCGCCGGTCAGGACGGTGTCGGCGCCGTCCACCGCGGCCTCCACGGTGAGCGTGTCGGTGCCGTCGCGGTCGGTCGTGGTCTGGCCGTTCTTGACCTGGATGCGCCCCCACGGGTTGTCCGGGTTGGGCAGGTACTCGTCCTGGAAGACGGCCCAGATGTCGGCCGGGGTCACCTCGCCGCCCTCGGCGTCCGTCTTCGCCTGGATGATCCTGGAGAACTCGATCTGCATCCGGCGCGGCAGGTCCAGCTTGTGGTCGTTCTTCAGCACGTAGGCGATGCCGCCCTTGCCGGACTGCGAGTTGACCCGGATGACCGCCTCGTAGGAGCGGCCGACGTCCTTCGGGTCGATCGGCAGGTACGGGACCGCCCACTCGATCTCGTCGACGGTGACGCCCCGGGCCTTCGCGTCGGCCTCCATGGCGTCGAAGCCCTTCTTGATGGCGTCCTGGTGGGAGCCGGAGAAGGACGTGTAGACCAGGTCGCCCACGTACGGGTGGCGCGGGTGGACCTCCATCTGGTTGCAGTACTCCCAGGTGCGACGGATCTCGTCGATGTCCGAGAAGTCGATCTGCGGGTCGACGCCCTGCGAGAACAGGTTCATGCCCAGGGTGACCAGGTCGACGTTGCCGGTGCGCTCGCCCTGCCCGAACAGGCAGCCCTCGACGCGGTCGGCGCCGGCCATCAGCGCCAGCTCGGCGGCGGCCACGGCGGTGCCGCGGTCGTTGTGCGGGTGCACCGACAGGCACACGTGCTCCCGGCGGGACAGCCGGCGGCCCATCCACTCGAAGCGGTCGGCGTGCGTGGACGGCGTGGAACGCTCCACCGTGGCGGGCAGGTTCAGGATGATCTCGCGGCCCGGTCCGGGCTGGTAGACGTCCATCACCGCCTCGCAGACCTCCAGGGCGAAGTCCAGCTCGGTGTCGGTGAAGATCTCCGGGCTGTACTGGTAGCCGAACTCCGTCTCCGGGCCCAGCAGCTTCTCCGCGTACTCCATCACCAGGCGGGTGCCGTCGACGGCGATCTGCTTGATGTCGTCCTTGGAGCCGCGGAAGACGACCCGGCGGAAGACCGGGGCGGTGGCGTTGTACAGGTGGACGGTGGCCCGGCGGGCGCCCTTCAGGGACTCCACCGTGCGCTCGATCAGGTCCTCGCGGGCCTGCGTCAGCACGGAGATCGTCACGTCGTCCGGGATGGCGTCCGGGTCCTCGACGATCGAGCGGACGAAGTCGTAGTCGGTCTGCCCGGAGGCCGGGAAGCCGACCTCGATCTCCTTGTAGCCCATGGCGACCAGCAGGTCGAACATCGCGCGCTTGCGGGCGGGCGACATGGGGTCGATCAGGGCCTGGTTGCCGTCGCGCAGGTCGGTCGAGAGCCAGCGGGGGGCCTGGGTGATCCGCCGGGTGGGCCAGGTGCGGCCGTCCAGGTCGACCTGGTCGTAGCCGCGGTACTTGGCGACGGGCATGGTGCTGGGCTGCTGGCGGTTGGCCATGGTGGCGTGGGCTCCTCTGATGTCCGCGGTGTCCGCGTGTCCGGAAGGACGGCCGACGACGCACCACCAAGCACCGCGGGGAGGGAGTCGGCCTCTACAGGCCCTCGCCGCGGCAGCTAAGGAGAAGCAGCCCGAAACGCATGATGGTCCGCAGCGTAGCCCAGTCGCGCCGGTCACGCGGGTCCGTATCAGTATGCGGGACCAGGGCGCCCGACCGGCCACAAAGTGCCGTATACCACCCAAGGGTGCCATCGGGCCCGCTTGTCACCGCATTTCATCCGTCACGGTCGCGGATGGTGACAGCAAGGTCACGCACTGCGACGATTGCTCCATGCCGACCACACAGCCGACCCCGCCGGCCGCCGGCGGGGGCACCGAGCCCGTCTTCTGCGCCATCGTGCCGCCCCACGTCCTCGACAAGCTCGCCCGGCACGACGACCCCGCGCTCTCCGGCCCCGCCCGGCGCACCATCCGCCGCGACGCCGTCGAGCGCACCCAGCGCAACCTGACCACCGTCATCGGCGCCGCCGCCGTCGCCCCCCGCGCCGGCGCCGAGCCGGGCAAGCCCCACCGCACCGTCCACGACGCCCGGCACGGCACCGACCTGCCCGGCCGCACGGTGCGCACCGAGGGCCAGGAGCCCGGCAGGGACGCCACCGTCAACCGCGCCTACACCGGTCTGGGCGCCACCTTCGAGCTGTTCCTCACGGCGTACGGCCGCGACTCCATCGACGGCGCGGGCCTGCCGCTCGACGCGACCGTGCACTACGACCGCGACTACAACAACGCCTTCTGGAACGGCGAGCAGATGGTCTTCGGCGACGGCGACGGCGAGATCTTCCTCGACTTCACCCTCCCGATCGACGTCATCGGCCACGAACTGACCCACGGCGTCACCCAGCACACCGCCAACCTGACCTACTACGGCCAGTCCGGCGCCCTCAACGAATCGGTGTCGGACGTCTTCGGCTCCCTGATCAAGCAGTACTCCCTCGGCCAGACCGCCACCGAGGCCGACTGGCTGATCGGCGCCGGGCTCCTCGCCCCGCGCGTCACCGGCGAGGCGCTGCGCTCCATGAAGGCCCCCGGCACCGCGTACGACGACGACGTCCTCGGCAAGGACCCCCAGCCCGCCACGATGGACGACTACGTGCGCACCGGCCGGGACAACGGCGGCGTCCACATCAACTCCGGCATCCCCAACCACGCCTTCTACCTCCTCGCCACCGAACTGGGCGGTCACGCCTGGGAGCGGGCCGGACAGATCTGGTACGACGTGCTCACCTCCGGCGCGCTCGAGGAGGACGCCCTCTTCACCGACTTCGCCACCGCCACGGTGCGCGCCGCCCGCGAACGCTACGGCGACGGCGACGAGCGGGAGGCGGTCGCCAAGGCGTGGGAGCAGGTCGGGGTGCGCACGCTCTGATCGCGTACTAGACACGGACCCATGCGGATTCAGGTAAGGCGTACAGGAGGCTTCGCGGGCATCGAGCGCTTCGCGGAGGTGGACACCACCGGGCGGGCCGACGCGTCCGAGTGGCACACGCTGGTCGAACGGGCACTCGCCGACGGCCGGGGCACCCCGCCCGTCGGGGTCCCGGACGGGTTCAGCTACCAGATCACCGTCGACGGGAAGACGGTCTACGCCGCCGACCCCCGGCTCACCGACGAACAGCGCCGGCTCATCTCCCGAGTGCTCCGGGAGGGCGCCTGAGAGCACGGGCGGGACGTCGGCCGGATTCCCGGCGTCCCGCCCGCGCACGGGCCTCTGCTCCGTTACTCCGTCACCCGCCGCTACGGGTGCTCCGCCATCCGACCGGCCCCCCGGCACGCCGCCCGCCCCGATGCCCCGGTTCCCCGGCGGCTCCCCGCCGGGCGTGCCCGTCTCCGCCCACCGGAGGGCGAACGCCGCGGACCCGCGCGAAGGCGCCCCGGCCGGGACGCCTTCGCCGCCCGCCCCGGCCGCATCAGGGCCGGCCCGCCGCGGCGGTGGCCGGCGACCACTGCCACCGCGGTCACCAGGACGTCGCCCTCCTCGCCGGCCTCGGCGCGGACGCCCACCGCCCCCGATCTCCCGGCCCCCGGTGAACTCCCCCCGGGGGCCCCGGCTTCCCCGACCGCCCGGCCGACGAGGTGTGCGCGGCCGGCCGGGCGCCGGGTGCCCGGCCGGGCCCGGCCCGCGCACCGAGCGACCCCGGCACCCCCGCCGCCCCGGCACCCGGCCCACCCCCGGCACTCCGCCGCGGCCCGGCGGCCCCGCGCCCCCCGGAAATCGCCTCGGCACCTCCCGCGGGGAGTCGTAGGCTGGGACGAGGAGCCCACACCTGTCACGCGGCCACCGCCGCAGAGGAGGACCGCAGGCCACCGCGCCGGCCCATGACTCAGACACCCTCAGCCCACACCCCCGCGCAGGGGCAGGCCAGAGCACAGATCACCGTCCCCGCACGGCACCCCATGGTCACCGTCCTCGGATCCGGCGACTCCCTGCTGCGCGTGATCGAGAAGTCCTTCCCGGCCACCGACATCCACGTCCGGGGCAACGAGATCAGCGCCGTCGGCGACGCCCACGAGGTCGCGCTGGTCCAGCGGGTCTTCGACGAGATGATGCTGGTGCTGCGCACCGGGCAGCCGCTGACCGAGGACGCGGTGGAGCGGTCGATCGCCATGCTCAAGGCGAGCGAGAACGGGGAGAACGACGGCCAGGAGACCCCGGCCGAGGTCCTCACCCAGAACATCCTCTCCTCCCGGGGCCGCACCATCCGCCCCAAGACGCTGAACCAGAAGCGGTACGTCGACGCCATCGACAAGCACACCGTCGTCTTCGGCATCGGCCCCGCCGGCACCGGCAAGACCTACCTGGCCATGGCCAAGGCCGTGCAGGCCCTCCAGTCCAAGCAGGTCAACCGCATCATCCTGACCCGCCCCGCGGTGGAGGCCGGCGAACGCCTCGGCTTCCTGCCCGGCACGCTCTACGAGAAGATCGACCCGTACCTGCGCCCGCTCTACGACGCGCTGCACGACATGATCGACCCCGACTCGATCCCCCGCCTGATGGCGGCGGGCACCATCGAGGTCGCCCCGCTGGCGTACATGCGCGGCCGGACGCTCAACGACGCCTTCATCATCCTCGACGAGGCCCAGAACACGAGCCCCGAGCAGATGAAGATGTTCCTCACCCGGCTCGGCTTCGACTCGAAGATCGTGATCACCGGTGACGTCACCCAGGTCGACCTGCCCGGCGGCACCAAGTCCGGTCTGCGCCAGGTCCAGGAGATCCTGGAGGGCGTCGAGGACGTCCACTTCTCCCGGCTCTCGTCGCACGACGTCGTACGACACCGGCTGGTGGGCCGTATCGTCGACGCCTACGAGCAGTACGACAGCAGGAACGGCACCGACGGCGGCGTCCAGCCGGACGCCCGCCCCCAGGGGCGCGGTGCCAAGGCCAAGGGGAAGTAGACCAGCACGACCATGTCGATCGACGTCAACAACGAATCCGGAACCGAGGTCGACGAGCAGGCGATCCTCGACATCGCCCGCTACGCGCTCACGCGGATGCGCATCCACCCGCTCTCCGAACTCTCGGTGATCGTCGTGGACGCCGACGCCATGGAGCAGCTCCACATCCAGTGGATGGACCTGCCCGGACCCACCGATGTCATGTCCTTCCCGATGGACGAGCTGCGCCCGCCGGCCAAGGACGAGGAGGAGCCCCCGCAGGGGCTCCTCGGCGACATCGTCCTGTGCCCGGAGGTCGCCGCCCGCCAGGGCGAGGAGGCGCCGACCCGGCACACCATGGACGAGGAGTTGCAACTGCTCACCGTCCACGGTGTGCTGCACCTCCTCGGCTACGACCACGAGGAGCCCGACGAGAAGGCCGAGATGTTCGGCCTCCAGGCCGCCATCGTGGACGGCTGGCGCGCGGAGCGTGGCCTGACCGGCCCGTCCCCGGCGCCGACCGTGTCATGAGTCCCTCCCTCATCGCCGGGGCGGTCGCCCTGGTGGTGGTCGCCTGGCTCGCCGCGTGCGCGGAGGCGGGACTCGCGCGGGTCTCCAGCTTCCGCGCCGAGGAGGCCGTACGGTCCGGGCGGCGCGGCAGCGCCCGACTGGCCCGCGTCGCCGCCGACCCCACCCGCTACCTCAACGTGGCGCTGCTGGTCCGGGTGGCCTGCGAGATGGCCGCCGCCGCGCTGGTCACCTACGCCTGCCTGCGCGAGTTCGACGGCACCGCCAAGGCACTGGTGATCGCCATCGCCGTGATGGTGCTGGTGTCGTACGTCGCCGTCGGGGTCTCCCCGCGCACCATCGGCCGCCAGCACCCGCTGAACACCGCGACGGCGGCGGCGTACGTCCTGGTGCCGCTCGACCGGATCATGGGCCCGGTGCCCTCGCTGCTGATCCTCCTCGGCAACGCGTTCACCCCCGGGCGGGGCTTCCGCCGGGGGCCGTTCGCGTCGGAGGCGGAACTGCGCGCGCTGGTCGACCTCGCGGAGAAGGAGTCCCTGATCGAGGCCGAGGAGCGCAAGATGGTGCACTCGGTCTTCGAACTGGGCGACACGCTGGTGCGCGAGGTGATGGTGCCGCGCACCGACCTCGTGGTCATCGAGCGGTACAAGACCATCCGGCAGGCGCTCACCCTCGCCCTGCGCTCCGGTTTCTCCCGCATCCCGGTGACCGGCGACAGCGAGGACGACGTGGTGGGCGTCGTCTACCTCAAGGACCTGGTCCGCCGCACCCACATCAACCGCGACGCGGAGAACGAGCTGGTCTCCACCGCGATGCGGCCCGCCTACTTCGTACCGGACACGAAGAACGCGGGCGACCTGCTGCGCGAGATGCAGAAGGAGCACAAGCACGTCGCCGTCGTCATCGACGAGTACGGCGGCACGGCCGGCATCGTCACCATCGAGGACGTCCTGGAGGAGATCGTCGGCGAGATCACCGACGAGTACGACCGGGAGCTGCCGCCGGTGGAGGTCCTCGGCGAGGGCCGGTTCCGGGTCACCTCCCGGCTGGACCTGGGCGACCTGGGCGAGCTGTACGGCCTGGAGTTCGACGACGAGGACGTGGAGACGGTCGGCGGCCTGCTGGCGAAGGCGCTCGGCCGGGTGCCGATCGCGGGCGCCTCGGCCGTGGTCGAACTGCCCGACGGGCGGCGACTGCGGCTGACCGCGGAGTCCGCGGCGGGCCGGCGGAACAAGATCGTGACGGTGCTGGTGGAGCCGGTCGGCACGACGGCCCCCGAGACGACGGAGGCCGCGGAGTGACACCCGAGGGACTGCGCGCGTTCTGCCTGTCGTTCAACGCGGCGGTGGAGGAGTTCCCCTTCGGACCGGAGGCGTCGGTCTTCAAGGTGCTGGGCAAGATGTTCGCCCTGTCCCGCCTGGACGCGCGCCCGCTGACGGTCAACCTCAAGTGCGACCCGGACGACGCGGTACGGCTGCGCGCCGAGTACGCGGGCCTGATCGTGCCGGGCTACCACATGAACAAGCGCCACTGGAACACCGTCACCGCCGACGGCGCCCTCCCCGCCCGCCTCGTCCGCGAACTGGTGGAGGACTCCTACGACCTGGTGGTGGCCGGCCTGCCCCGCGCGGAACGACTCCGGCTGGGACGGGGGTAGCGCCACCCCTTGCCCACGTCGGGGGCGGGTGGCGGGGGGGGGCGGACCCGCGGCGGCCGGTGGCCGGGGCGGGCGCCGGGGCGGGTGCCGGGGCGAGTGCCGGGACGGGTGCCGGGACGGGTGCCGGGGCGAGTGCCGGGGCGGGTACCGGGGCGGGCGCCGGGGAGGGTGGCCAGACCTGGTGGCCGGGGCGGGTGACGGCGGCCGGGGGCGGCGGCCCGTGGCCAGACCTGGTCGCCGGTGACGGCGGCGGGGGTCGGCCGACCGGGCGGTGACCGGCCCCCCGGCCGCTACGTATGCTCGGCTCATGACCGACAGCAGCGCGCTCGACCCCGAGGACCGCAAGATCATCACCCTGGCCCGGACCACCCGGGCCCGCAACGGCGTCCCCGAGGGCGCCGCCGTACGCGACGAGACCGGCCGCACCTACGTCGCCGGCACCGTCGCCCTGGACTCCCTGAAGCTCAGCGCCCTGCGCACCGCCGTGGCGATGGCGGTCGCGTCCGGCGCGACCTCCCTGGAAGCGGCGACCGTGGTGACGGACGCGGAGACGGCGTCCCCCGAGGACCTGGCCGCGGTCCGCGACCTGGGCGGCGCCCAGACCACGGTCCTGGTGGCGGCCCCGGACGGCACGGTACGGGAGACGCTGACCGCGGGCTGACGCGGCGGGGCGGGCGGGGCGCCGTGGAGGCGGACGAGGCACGACGGGCCGGCACAGGTGGGTGGGGGCGCGCGGAAAAACGGTTGCCACGAAGACCCGCCTCCACCGACGATCTCCCTCTGTGACGACACGGCAGCCCGACCCCACCCACCCCGTCCCCCGCCCCCTGGCCCTGATCACCGGCGTGGGCCGCACGGTGGGCATCGGCGCGGGCATCGCCCGGCGGCTGGCCGAGTCGGGCTGGGACATCGCCTTCACCTGCTGGACGCCCTACGACGACCGCATGACCTGGGGCGGCGAACCGGAGGCCCGGCGGACGATCGCCGGGGAACTGGCCGGGCACGGAGCGGCGACGCTGGCCGTCGAGGCCGACCTCGCGGACCCGGAGACACCGGCGCGCCTCTTCGACGAGGTGGAGAGCGCCCTGGGCCCGGTGACGGCCCTGGTGATGTGCCACTGCGAGTCGGTCGACTCCGGCCTGCTGGACACCACCCTGGACAGCTTCGACCGGCACTTCGCGGTCAACGCCCGAGCGCCGTGGCTGCTGATCCGCGAGTTCGGCCGCCGCTTCTCCGGCACCTGGGGCAGCGGCCGGATCATCAGCCTGACCAGCGACCACACCGTGGGAAACCTCCCCTACGGCGCCGGCAAGGGCGCCCTGGACCGCATCACCCTGGCCGCCGCGCACGAACTCGCTCATCTGGGCATCACCGCCAACGCGGTCAACCCGGGCCCGGTGGACACCGGCTGGATGACGGCGGACCTCCGCGACGAACTCACCCGTCGCACCCCCCTACGCCGCCTGGGCACCCCCCAGGACACCGCCCACCTGGTCGCCTTCCTCTGCTCCCCCGAAGGCCAATGGCTCAACGCCCAACTCCTCCAGAGCAACGGCGGCTTGAGCTAGGGGCGGTCTGCGGTGGCCGTCAAGGAACCTGCCAGGATTCCGCGCGCCCCCGTGACCGCCGTAGGCAGACGGTCTCCGGCGAGGCAGTTCTCCGGCGACGCGCCACAACGGATCGCGGTACCCAGCCGGCCCCCCATCTCACCGCTGCCCGCTCCGCCGTGTCGCGATCGCGGCGTATCCGGCGTTCAGGAGAAGCGACGGCACCCGCGCGCCGATGAGAGGGGTGCCGCTCCAGGCGGGCCCCGTGAGCCATGGGATGCTCCGGCGTCCCGGAACAGCACACCTAGCGGCCGGCAGTGGGGTGCCACTCGCGGCGGAGGAGGCCGAAGACCCAGGAGTCGGAGACATCGCCGTTGACGACGCAGTCCTCGCGCAGGGTGCCTTCGCGGACGAAACCGAGCTTCTCCAGGACCCGGGCGGACGCCACGTTGCGGGTGTCGGTCTCGGCCTGGACGCGGTTCAGGTCCAGGGTGTCGAACGCCCACCGCAGGACGGCGTGCGCGGTCTCCGTGGCGTAGCCGTGACCCCACGCGGCGGGGTCGAAGACGTAGCCCAGGGACGCGCTGCGGAAGTTCGGGTTCCAACCGGTCAGGCCGCACCAGCCGATGAACGCGCCGTCGGAGGCGCGGTCGACGGCCAGCCGCGCTCCCGTGCCCTCCTCCTCGATCGTCCGGCAGATCGCGATGAAGCGCTGGGCGCGGGCCGGTTCGCTCCACGGCGGGGAGTCCCAATAACGCAGCACGTGAGCACTGCTGTGCAGTGCGTAGAGCGGCGCCGCGTCGGCGTCGGTGAACGGCCGCAGTCGCAGGCGGGCGGTGCGCAGCTCGGGAGTGGGCAAGGTCATGCGGGGCATCCTGCCGCGTCGGCTCGGCCCCGGCCATGCGTTTGTCCGGACGGTCGGGGCACGTGCGCCCCCGGTGACCCGGCACGCGTCGTTCCCCGCCCCCGCCGACACGGTGCCGGTACGGTGGCGACACGCACCAGGCGTGCGGTCGACAAGGCGAAGCGACCGGGTGTGCCCGCCGGGGCCACCGTCATCACCCGAGATGGCTCCCGGCTGTTCGCCACGCGGTCCATCACGTCGCCCAGCGACCTGACGACCGATAGCCGGGCCGGCCCTCAGCTACTCCACCACCCTGGGCGCGCTGCGCGACGCCCGCCGCGCCTGGCGCACCGCACAGGCCCGCGTCCACGCCGGCCTGCCCGAGCCCGACCCGGACACCACCCTCGTCGTCGGCCACTGGGCTTACCAGGGCTCGGGCTACAGCCCCGGCAACGCGCCCCTCGCAGCCGCCGTCTGGCACCACCGGGAACGGGAACGCCAGTTCATCGCCGAAGGGGGCTGCGGATGAACGCGCAGGAACCCGGCCCGGCCCGGCGGGGACTGGAGTACGGCGGAAGAACTGCTGACCGTGCCCCAGGTCACGCCGGCTCCAGCTCGGCCGTTCCGCCGTTTACGACCTGCTCCGCACCAAGCAGCTCCTCTCGATCACCCTCGGCCGCGCCCGCCGCATCCCCGCCCACTCCCTCACCGACTTCATCCGCACCCGCCTCGAACAGGAAGCCGCCTGATGACCACGCCCCGCGACACCCCTGCCTCCCGCCGCGTGCGCGCCAACGGCGACGGAACCGTCTACCAGCGCAAGGACGGCCGCTGGGAAGCCGCCGGATACGTCCTCGCCCCCGGCAGCACCCGAAAGCGCGTCCGCGTCTACGGCACCACCCGCACCGACGCCCTCGCCAAGCTCACCGCCAGGACATCCGCACCCGGCTCAACCGGCCCCGCACCACCTGCCAGTGCTGCACTCGCGGCATCGCGTCCGACGCGACCAGCCTCGCTGCTGCGACGCCGGCCAGTGCTGCCACAAGGTGCTCTCCCCGTTGACGCTCGCCTGCATGCACTCCGTGCTCAAGTCCGCCCTGGAGCACGCCGTCCGCGAGGAAGAGATCCCGCGAAACGTCGCCCGCAACGTCCGCTCCGGCACCCCACGGCCCCGACGTTTTGAACCCCTCACCGCCGACGAAGCCCCCCAGTTCCTCGTGGCCACGCGCGGACACCGGTTGCACGCGCTGTTTGAACTCGCCCTGCACACCGGACTCCGCAAGGGCGAACTCCTCGGCCTGCGCTGGGAAGACCTCGACCTCGACGCTGGCACCGCCGCGATCCGCCGAACCTTGCAGCGCACCAGCACCGGCGGGCTCACCACCACACTGCCTACCAAGACGCGGGCCTCCGAGCGCCGCATCGCACTCCCCACCCGCTGCGTCCAGTCGCTGAAGCTCCACCACGAGCAGCAGAAGCTCGAACGTGAGGCCGTAGGCACCAGATGGCAGCACAACGGACACGTGCTCACCACCGCGCAGGGCCGACCGATCGACCCGACCAACCTCACCCGCGCCTTCCTCACACTCCTCCGCAAGGCCGACCTCCGCCGCATCCGATTCCACGACCTTCGCCACACCACCGCCACCCTGCTCCTGGAACAAGGCGCCTAACTTGTCGTCATCAAGGAGCTGTTGGGCCACGCCCACATCGGCGTCACCGCCACCGTCTACGCCCACGTCAGGCTCCGCCTCCAGCGCGACGCCATCGACACCCTCGGCACCGCCCTCGGAAGCCCCACGATCACCGAAGCAACCAACGGCGATGGCGACGAACCGCCACCCTGCGCTGCCCTCGTCCGCTGACGTTGCCGTCAACTACTGCCGTCACGGCGCACAAAGAGCTCGTAACACGATCATGATCGGGCCTTCTTGAGACGTCTCCAGCAGATCAGGCCGCAGGCCAGGGAGACGAAGGCATCGTGCAGTTCGGTGCGGCGTTCCCAGCGGACCGCGAGGCGCTTGAACTGGTGGAGCAGGGCGAAGGTCTGCTCCACGACGTACCGGAGCTTGCCCAGGCCCTTGATGTTCGGTGATCCCTTGCGGGAGATGACGGGCAGGATCCGCCGATGACGCAGCTCGGCACGGTTCGGGTTGGAGTCGTAGCCCTTGTCGCCGAGCAGGGCTTCGGGACGGCGGCGCGGACGGCCAGGCCGTCCGGCCACGGGCGGGATGCCGTCGACCAGGGCAAGGGTCTGGGCGACGTCATTGACGTTGGCCGCAGTCGTGATGACTTTCAGCGGGGTGCCGCGACCGTCGCAGATCAGGTGGTATTTGCTGCCCGTCTTGCGCCGGTCGACCGGCGACGGACCGGTGTCGGCACCCCCTTTTTCGCGCGGATGTGGGAGCCGTCAACGCACGCCCGCGACCAGTCGAGTTCGCCGGCCGCGTTCAGCTCGGCGAGCAGGATGCGATGCAGCTGGTCGAAGACGCCGGCCCGCTGCCACCGTTCCAGGCGGCGCCAGGAGGTCTGTCCAGAGCCGAACCCCAGCTCCAAGGGCAGGAGTTGCCAGGCTATGTCGTTGTGGAGCACGTACAGGATGCCCTGCAGACACAGCCGGTCCGCCACCGGTCGTGGCCCCGGCGACCGCTCGGGCCAGGGCGGCAGCAGCGGTTCGATCAGCGCCCACAAGTCGTCGTCCACGATCCACGGCCGGGTAGTCACACCCTCCGAACGGCCGAATCCTCACATCGGTCACGGCCTACCAGGCCACTTCAACAAGATCGTGTTACGAGCTCAAAGGCCTCACAAACGCACTCCCCAGACGGCTTTAAATTTGCAGACGCGTTTCCCCATTGCCCCCTCGATATCACTGAAACCACAGAAGCCCCAGTCGGCTGTAACCGCCGACTGGGGCTCACCTCTGCGAGTTTGAGGGCGTCTGAAAAGCCTGTCAGCGGGCTGTTCTTGCGAGGCGACGAAGGAGAAGCATGGCCATGGCGAGGTAGATGACGTTCTCTGAGTTGACCCGCAGGTACTCATAGTCCTTCGACAGTCGGCGACACCGTCCCAGCCAAGCGAACACCCTCTCCACCACCCAACGTCGCGAGACCACCACGAAGAGTGGTACCGCAGGTGGTCGTGTCCCTGCCTTGACCCACGTCGAGCGGAAGCCGCCGTCGCGACGCTGCACGATGCGGCCCACGGTCCTTGCGGTCGTAGGGGCCGGCGTCGCTCCGAGGCTGAGCGATCAGCAGTTCACGCAGCTGGAGGCGGAGCTGGCCAAAGGACCGGCCGCGCATGGCTGGAAGGACCAGCGCTGGACGCTGGCCCGTGTGAAGACGGTCAACGGCCGACGCTTCCATCTGACGTACACGATCCAGGGTGTGCGGAAGCTGTTGGTGCGTAACAGCTGGTCCTGTCAGGTACCGGCCCGCAGAGCGATGGAGCGGGATGACGATGCGGTCGTGGGGTGGGTCAAGGAGGTGTGGCCCCGCGCGGAAGGCTCGCGGCGGCCCGTGGAGCCTGGCTCGTCTTCGAGGACGAAGCCGGATTCTCCATGACGCCGCCGCACGCAAAGACATGGTCGCCACGCGGCCGGACCCCGGTGGTCCGGGTCCGCGGCCGCTCCCGCAGACGGATATCCATCGCGGCGCTGACCTGCTACAAACCAGGCCACCAGTCACGGCTGATCTACCGGCCTCGCCACGACGACGGCAACCGTGACCGGCGCAAGAGCTTTTCCTGGCGTGACTACCGGGACCTGCTGATCGCCGCCCACCAGCAGCTCGGCGGCCCGATCGTGCTCGTCTGGGACAACCTCAACGTCCACAAGGCCGCCGGACTACGGGAGTTCGCCACCTCCCGGGACTGGCTCACCATCTACTACCTGCCGCCCTATGCACCCGACCTCAACCCCGTCGAAGGCATCTGGTCCCTCCTGCGCCGCGGCTGGCTCTCCAACGTCGCCTTCAGCACCCCGAACACCTCGTCCACTGCATCCGACACGGCCTACGCCACATCCAGTACCGCAGCCACCTCATAGACGGCTGCCTCGCCGAAACCGGCCTGACCATCAGCCCTGCCTGATCAGCAGCACGACATCCCGAGTTCAACGTCAGTGGTTGTAACCGGGAAGCCAATCCAACTGCTGGAGAGCAGTCAGGTCACCGCGAACCAAGATGGCCATCACCCGGATCATCTCCACGCGCGAAACGTGCTGGAGATGGCGAGGCTGGACGTCGCTGTCATCGAGATTTTCAAGCACCAGAGTTCCGTCCTGAAACGCTGAAACAATCCAGGAGGAGTCATCATCCGTGACCGATACGTCTGGGTGCTCATCATCGTTGGGCCCATCGAGCTCAGCGATGAGTGACGGTACACCGGCCTCGGTGCCGTCCTCCATACCCCCGTCTCGATGCGTAAATGTAATCGACATCGTCGACTCACCTCCTATTACGTGGGGCGCCGTTCGGAACCGCCCACTCCGAGTAGCCGCCGGAGCCACCGGGATGCAACAGATGCTGCCAGAGCGACCCAGGATCATGCTGGGAACGCGGCACGAGGCGCATCACACCCTGTCGTCCGCCGGCGTTGGAGGCCGGCTCATGTTGCCAGGTCCACCCAGCCGGGGTTCGCCTACCCCCCTGTGAGGAGACAGCTCCACCGATCCCCGGAATCATTTGCTCCATCGACTGAGCAAAGCCAGCGTCCGACTGAAGCGCCGCGTCAAGCGCCTCATTCGCCCGCCTGAAATGCGTACCTCGCGATCGACCGAAATCGGCTACATCAAGAGTCATCTCGAAGGCAACTGAATAGGCTTGGGGGCCACCTCCGCAAGCACACGCTTCGCCAGCAGAGTCTACGCCAGAGTTGCAGTTGTGAACGAGTATCGGAGTGGCCCCCGCCAGCACATAGTACGTGTGGAGGTCGCTGACGGTGAGGTTGTGGACTGCTGTCGTGTGGGCTGTCCAACGGTCGATCGCGGTGATCTGGACGTGGGTGCCGGCACTGGTCTGGAGCCATTGGCCGGGGCGGAGGTCTGTCGCGTCGATCCACTCGCCGAGTTCCGGGACCCAGAACGGATGGCCGTCGGTCGCGGTGACCTCGGCCGTCTTCGGGCCGGCCGCGCGGTCGGTGGCGATGGTGACCTTGACCAGGTGCTTCAGGCCCTCGCCCTTGATCTCGGCGGTGACCGTCTCGACCCGCTTCTCGCCACTTGCCGGGTCGGTGGCGACGACCTTGTCGCCCACCTTGACCTCTTCGATCGGCTTGGTGGTGCCGTCGGCCATCAGGACCCTGGTGCCGGGGACGAAGCTGTTGCACCCGGGACCGTCCGTCGCCTTCCCGTCGCCGCCGCTTCCGCTGGAGCCGCCCTTGTTACGGGACGAGCCCCCTGAATCGCCGCCCGGTTTGGCTCCGGAACTCTTCCCGCCGCCTCCCGAACTCTTGCCGGAGGACGCGGAGGAAACCTTCGGGGCCGCCTTGGCCTGCGCCTGTTTCTGGACCGGGCTGCCGGTCTTCTTGGTCTTGGCGACCGCCTTGTCGGTGGTTCTCTTCGCCTGTTCGGCGGCCTTCTTCTTGGCGCGTTGCGCGGCTTCCTTCTTCGCCTTCTCGATCGCCGCCTTCTTCGCCTTCAACGCCGCCGCCTCGGCCGCCTTGGCCGCCTTGAGGACGCCTTCCGCGGCCTTCTTCGCCGTACGGAAGGACTGGATCGCGTCGATCGTGCGCTTGACGGCCTTCAGCACCGACGGGATCTTGCCGAGCTTGGTCCACGGGATCGCGCCCACGATGATGCTGCCGCAGGACCACATGTCGCCGCCGAAGCAGGCGAGCGCGTCGTTGATGCCGATGAAGTCCTTGAGCGTCGCCCAGGCGACGGAGAGGATCACCGAGGTCAGCGACTTGCCCATGGTGGCGTGTGCCTGGGCCACCTGCGCCGCGGACAGGCCCGCGCCGGCCAGGGCCGCCGCCCGTTCCGAGGCGGTCAGGGAGATGGCCAGGCCCGTCGGGTCGGACATCGTCACCGGGTTGTTGTGCGCGTAGGCGTACCCGTTGGACTGGAGGCGGTCGTTGAGGTCCAGGACCGGGTCGGCGGAGAGGAAGCGCCCGACGACGGGGTCGTACAGGCGTGCGCCCAGCGGCTGGTAGCCGGAGGCGTCGTCCCGCGTCGCGCCCAGGAACCCGGTGTGGCTCTGGAAGTTGACACCGGCCGTGTCGGTGCCGCGCTGGTTGCCGAACGGGTCCTGCTTGCGGATGCGCACCGGCATCTCGCCGTTCAGCACCACCTCCGCGTAGGTGCTGCCCTGGTGGTCGCCGGCGAGCGCGACGAGGCTCTCGCTCGCCGTGCCGAAGGAGTGGCGCATGACCGCGCCGCCGGGGGCCGCGTAGGTGCGCTGGGTGTTGACCAGGGTGCCGCCGCGCTGGACGGTGACCTCGGACTCGCCCAGGTGGAGGGTGGCCTGCTTGCCCTTGACGGTCAGCAGGCGTGATCCGTCGGGGCCGTAGAGGTGCCGGGTGTCGTTCTGGGGTGCCCACTGCTGCTCGGCCTTGGTGGCGTCGCAGGCGGCCAACACGACCGGGGTCGAGTTGGCGGAGTCGGCCCCCTTGACCGCGTAGCACAGGCCGGAGGCGAGGTGCTTCAGCTCACCGGAGGTGCTGCGCTTCAGCTCCTGCCCGGCCGAGCCGTCGCACTTGCGGAGCTGGACCGCCGACCCGGCTGCGTTGCCGACCGGCTGCGCGCACCAGTGGTCGTAGATGGTGAGCGTGCCCCTGTCGGGGTCGGTCTGGGCGGGGCCGACGGCGAAGCGCCAGTTCTGCGCGGCGGAGGTGTTGCAGCCGTAGAGCTGGACCACGGTCCCGGCGGTCGCCGTGCCGCCCTTCAGGTCGAGGCATTTGTCGGCGAGCCCGACGTACGGGGTCCGGCCGCCGGCACCCTGGCCCTTGATCCGGTCGACCTGTCCGTCGTAGGTCCAGGTCAGTTCCTGTTTGTCGCCGTTGTCGGCGGAGGTGACGGACTTGGTCTCGCCGGTCAGCTCGTACAGGCGCCGCGCCTCTGCGGTGACCTGGGCGCCCTGGAGGGTGGTGTAGGTCCTCGTCACCGTGGTCAGCGTGTGCGGCTGGGTGCCGTCGGCCTTGCCGTAGGCGTAGGTGGTGGTGGCGTCCTTGGCGGTGTCGCCGGTGAGGTCCTTCTCGGTGAGCTTGGTGCGGTTGCCGACCAGGTCGTACTCGTACTCCTGCCAGTAGCCGGAGTTGTCCTTGCCGGCGGACACCCGCGGGGTGCCGTCGCTGCCCTTGGGGGCGGTGCAGGCGGTCTGGTCCTGGGCCGTCCAGGCCGTCTTGAGCTGGCCGAGGGGGTCGTACGCGAAGCACTGGCGCTCCTCGATGCCGGTCGAGTGCTCCCGGATCGAGGTGACGTTGCCCGCGGGGTCGTAGGCGTAGGAGCGGCGGGAGACGAGGTGGCCGCCGACCAGGGTCTTGTCCCCGGTCTGCTCCCGGTGGACGGACTGTTCCTTCAGCTCGCCGCTCGACTCGTCGAAGGAGTTCTGTGTCCACACGCGGTACGGCTGCGCGCCGAGGGTCGAGCGCAGCACCTGGCCGTAGGAGTCGTAGACGGTCTCGGCGCCGTACCAGTCCTTGCCGGAGACCGAGAGCGGGTTGCCGTCCTTGTTGTAGCGGACGACGAGCTGCTCGGCGGCGAAGCGGCCGACCGCCGGCAGTGAGGCCTCCTTCAGCTTGCCGGTGTCGTCGTAGGTGTAGCCGTACGTGTACGAGGACTGCAGGCCCCAGGTGCCGGCGATGCTCTGCGGCAGCGTCAGCGTGGTGGAGGTGGGCTGGTAGTCCTTGGTGTAGCCGTCGATCTTCTGTGTGTACGGCTCGCCGTCGGTGTAGCGGGTGGCGCGGGCCGGCATGCCCTTGCCGCCGGGGGCCGAGTCGTAGGTGAGGTCGGACAGCAGGGTGCCGGTGGGGCCGTCGAGGCGCTGCTCGGTGGGGCGGGAGAGGGCGTCGTAGCCGTTCCAGACCGTGGTGCCGCGGGCGTTGGTGGTGGTCAGCGGCCGGTCGAGGTGGTCGTAGGTGACGCGGGTGGTGCCGGTGTCCGGGTCGGTGGCGGAGGTCTGCCGTCCGCGGTGGTCGTAGGCCCAGGTCCACGGGTGGGCGGTGTCGGCGGAGCCGGTGGCCTTCACCAACCGGCCGTGCCGGTCGTACGTGTAGCGGGTGGAGGTGAAGCCGCCGGGCGCCGCCGGGTCGAAGGTGTCGACGCGGCTGGTGCGGCCGAGGGCGTCGGTGTGGACGCGGTAGGAGGAGGCGCCGGACGGGTTGACGACCGTGGACCAGTCCTCGCCGTACTCGTAGCGGGTCGCGCGCTCGGGGACGGGCTGGGAGGTGGTCTCCCGCGTCAGCGGGTCCTCGACCTTGAGGACGGGCGTCTCCTGCACCACTCGGCCCATGCCGTCGTAGGCGTAGCGGGTGATGTTGGGGACGGCACCCCGGACCTGCTCTGGCGCAACCTGGACAACGGCGCGCTCAACGTCCGCCACGGCAGGCCCGGTCCCGTCCGCGGCAGCGTCGACCTCGTCTCGCTCAAGCTGGCCACCGGTTCGCTCGGCGGTGACGTGCCCTACGGCACGAACTGGAAGGAGTCCGTGATCTCGACGGCGCTCGGCATCCCGGACGTCAACGGGGACGGCATCCCCGACATCTGGGCCCGGTACGCCGCCGACGGGCAGATGCGGATCTACCAGCCGTCCAGGACCGAGGCCAAGGCGCCGGTGAAGATCGTGCTCACCGTGGACTGGAGGTCGGTCCGGGCCATGGGCTGACAGGGGGCGGGCCGCAGGGTCCCGCCGCCGGTGCCGCCCGTCCCGCTTCCGGGGCGGGCGGTACCGTCTTCGGGCGGGCGTGGTGCGGTGGGGGGTCGGGGATCGGGGACAATGGCGCCATGAGCGTGCGCACCCAGTCATCCGAAACGCCGGCCGAGGCTGTCCACCGGGCCGGCTTCGCCTGCTTCGTGGGCCGCCCCAACGCGGGCAAGTCCACCCTCACGAACGCTCTGGTCGGGCAGAAGGTGGCCATCACCTCGAACCGGCCGCAGACCACCCGGCACACCGTGCGCGGCATCGTGCACCGTGCGGACGCCCAGCTCATCCTGGTGGACACCCCCGGGCTGCACAAACCGCGCACGCTGCTGGGCGAGCGGCTGAACGACGTGGTGCGCACGACGTGGGCCGAGGTCGACGTGATCGGTTTCTGTCTGCCCGCCAACGAGAAGATCGGCCCCGGCGACCGTTTCATCGCCAAGGAGCTGGCCGGGATCAAGAAGACCCCGAAGGTGGCGATCGTCACCAAGACGGACCTCGTCGACTCCAAGGCCCTCGCCGAGCAGCTCATCGCCATCGACCGGCTCGGCGCGGAGCTGGGCATCGCCTGGGCCGAGATCGTGCCCGTGTCCGCCACCGGCGGCAAGCAGGTGAGCCTGCTCGCCGACCTGCTGGTGCCGTTGATGCCGGAGGGCCCCGCCCTCTACCCCGAGGGCGATCTGACCGACGAGCCCGAGCAGGTCATGGTCGCCGAGCTGATCCGGGAGGCCGCCCTGGAGGGCGTCCGCGACGAGCTGCCGCACTCCATCGCGGTCGTCGTCGAGGAGATGCTGCCGCGCGAGGACCGGCCGGCCGACAAGCCGCTGCTCGACATCCACGCCAACGTGTTCATCGAGCGCCCCAGCCAGAAGGGCATCGTCATCGGCCCCAAGGGCAAGCGTCTGAAGGACGTCGGCATCAAGTCCCGCAAGCAGATCGAGGCCCTGCTCGGCACGCCCGTCTTCCTCGACCTGCACGTCAAGGTGGCCAAGGACTGGCAGCGCGACCCCAAGCAGCTCCGCCGCCTCGGATTCTGATCCACCCCGGGGAGCGGGACCCGCCCGCCTCCCCCGCCCCCCCTGGGTCAGGCCGGGCGGCGGAAGCCGATGGTGGGCACGGCGCGGCGCAGCGGCCAGGGCCGGGCCCGTTCCTCGCGGACCAGGTCCGCCAGGAACGCGTACCGGCGCAGTGCCTCGGGGTCCTGCCCCGGCACCGACTGCACCCGGCGCCACCAGGCGGCGATCTCCGACCAGCCCGGCGCCGACAGCGAGCCGCCGAACTCCTGCACCGAGAGCGCCGCGGTCAGCCCCGCGAAGGCGAGCCGGTCGGCGAGCGGCCAGCCGGCCAGCGTGCCGGTGACGAAACCGGCGACGAACACGTCCCCGGCGCCGGTCGGGTCCAGCGCCTCCACCTCGATCGCCGGCACCTCGGCGCTCTCCCCGGTCCGCCCGTCGACCGCGTACGCGCCCTCCGCGCCGAGGGTGACCACGGCGACCGGCACGTGGTCGGTCAGGGCGTGCGCGGCGGCGCGGGGGCAGGCGGAGCGGGTGTAGCGCATGGCCTCGGCGGCGTTCGGCAGGAACGCCTCGCAGTGGGCGAGGTCGGGCAGTCCCGCCAGGTCCCAGGCACCGGTGTCGTCCCAGCCGACGTCGGCGAAGACCCGGGTGCCGCGGGCGGCCGCCTGCGCGATCCAGGGGGCGCGGACGCCGGGGGTGAGGGAGGCGATGGCCGCGCGGGTGCGGGGCGGGCACTGCGGCGAGGGCTCCTGCGGCGGGGGCTCGTGGCCGTGGGAGACCATCGTGCGCTCCCCCTCGTACGCCATCGAGACCGTGACCGGAGAGTGCCAGCCGGGGACGGTCCGGGAGGGGGTGAGGTCGATGCCCTCGCCCTGGGCGAGGGCGTCCCAGCAGTAGTCGCCGTAGTGGTCGTCGCCGAAGGCGGCGGCGAGCGAGGTGCGCAGGCCGAGGCGGGCCAGGGCGGTCGCCATGTTGGCCACGCCGCCGGGGCTCGATCCCATGCCGCGCGCCCAGGACTCGGTGCCGCGCACGGGGGCGGAGTCGAGTCCGGTGAAGATGACGTCGAGGAAGACGGTGCCGGTCAGGTACACGTCCCAGGGCGGGTCCTGCGGGGTGCGCAGGGCGGCGAGCGGGTCGGCCTGGGGGTGGCGGCCGGGTGACTCGTCGGCGTGGTGGCGGTGCGTGCGTTCCTCGGCGGGCGGGACGTCGGAGAGCCCCGCGGGGGTGCCGGCCAAGGGCGCGGCGGGGCTGGTGGGCGTGGTGGTCGGCGTGTCGGCGGCGGGGGCGGGGGGCCGGGAGGCCGGTGTGCCGGCAGAGGGCGGGGCGGGCGGGGGCTCGGGCGTGTCGTACGCGTCGTACGGCGTGTCGTGCGTGACGTCGGCCGGCACGCCGTGGGGAATCTCCGACGGCACGCCGTGCGGCGCCCGCGACGACACGCCGTGCGGGCCCTCGGTGGGCCTTCCGGCCGGCGCGCCGGCGGGGAGTCCGGCCCGCGTGTCGGCCCGTTTCCGGGGCGACACGCCGGTGGGCGGCGGTCCTGCGGCGGACTCGTCGGGCGTGGTCGACGCGGTGGACACGGTGGACGCTGTCACGGTGCGCTCCCTGGCGTGGTGCGGATCAGGCCAGTGTGCACCACCTCCGGCGCCTGGCGGGGCCGTCCCGGAGGGTGTCACGCCCGCGGGGCGGTCCGGAGGCAGAACCCGCCGCGGAGCACACCGGTCTCCGGCACGCCCCACCGGCCGCCGACCTGTCGATCCGCCGATCCGCCGTCCCGCCCGCACCGGCCCGATCCGCCGTCCCGCCCGCACCGGCCCGGTCGGCACCCCTCGCCGGCTCGTGGCCCGTACCGGCAGGCGCCCGGACGCCCCCGCGCCCCGTACCGTCGCGCCCCCACGCGTCCGCGCCCACACCGGCACACGACCGCGCCCGCCCACCGGCAGCACGGGCATCCAGCGAACTGACACCCGGAGCACCCCGAACGCCCGGAGGGCCACCGGACCCGCGTCCCGTGCCCGGGGCGGCCCGTCTGCCCCGGCGCCGGCCCCGAGACCTCTCCACCGGGCCCCCAACACCGGGCGGGACAGGGGCACTTCACCCCATTCCACCCACCCTCCGAGCCACCGGAAGAGATCGCTGCTACCCAGCCTCCCCCACCCCAAACACATCTGTGGCCCAGATCACACCCGCTCGCCTCCCGTGGCCCTCCCGGGCTTGATACAAATTGCCCCGCACGATCCCGTGACCTTCCGGCGATCGGCGCTCTCCCCCTTCCCTTTCGCACGCCCCGGGAACGCCCGTGTTCGCCCCCCGCACCTCTCCCTGGCCCCTCGTCGCCCTCTTCACGGCCGGGTACCTCCCCCCGTATCTGCTCCCCACCACCGTCGGCAGACTCGACACCGGGCTTCCGCTGAGCGCCACCCAGGCGGGCGCCATCGGCAGTGCCCTGCTGCTGAGTTCGGCCTCGGCCGGCTTCCTGCTCGCCTCCCGGGTACGCAAGAGCGGCGCCCGCGCCCTGGCCCGGCTCGGCCTCACCCTGGCCGTCCTCGGCTACGGTGCCGCCGCGCTCGCCGACACCGTCCCGGCCGTCGTCGTCGGCGCGGTCGTCGGCGGCTTCGGCTCCGGTACGGCCACCACGGTCGCCGCCACCCGGATCGCCGCCGCACGCGATCCGCACCGCGCCTCCACCCTGGGCCTGCTCAGCGTCTCCGCGCTGGCCGGCGCCGTCTACCTGACGGTCCCCCACCTCGGCCCGGACCACGGGCTGCCGCTCGCCGCGATCGCGCTCACCGCGCTCGCCGTGTGGCCGCTCACCGGCCGGCTGCCGGGCCGCGCCGGTGCCTCGCCCGCCCCGCACGAGACGGCCCCGCTCCCCCGCCGCCGCTCCGGCGCGGTCCTCGCCGTCACCGTGCTCTGCTGGTCCCTCGCCCAGAACTCCCTGTGGGGCGTCAGCGGCCGGATCGGGCTGACCCAGGCCCACCTCGGGGACGCCGCCCTCGGCGCCGTCTTCGCCGCGGCCCTCGGCGCCGGGCTCGTCGGCATCCTCGCGGCCGGGGCGATCGGCTCCCGGCTCGGGCGCGCGATGCCGATCGGCGGCGGCACCGTACTGATCGCCGGATGCATCGCGGTGAGCGCCGCCGCGACCACCCCGCTCACCTTCGCCACCGGCGAGATCGCCTGGAACACCCTCTACCCGGTCGTGCTCTCGTACCTCATCGGGCTCGCCGCCTCCCTCGACCCGCGGGGCCGCTGGGCGGTACTGGTCGGCTCGGCGTCCTCGCTGGGCGCCGCGGCCGGACCGCTGACGGGCAGCGTGCTCTCGGCACGGGCCGGTTTCGCCGGCATGGGCCTGGCGCTGGGGGCCGGGCTGCTGCTGGTCGCCCTGCCGATGACCGCCGTCGCCCTGCACACCGGCGGACGCCGGCTGCTGCTGCCCGGCGCGGTCCGCCGCCGCGGTGGCACCCCGGCGGCCGTGGTCGCCGCGGCCACCGGCACGCCCAGCGGCGCGGTCCCCGAGGTCGGCGCCGCGGAGCAGCCCGTCGTGGAGATCCCCGTCGAGGCGCCCGCCGCGGCCGTGCGGGGCGCCTACGGAACGGCGGGGCCCCGGCAGGCGGCGGCCGTGCCGGGGCCGGGAGCGGGGTAGGGAGCGGGGCGGGGACGGACGCCCGGAGGCCCCCCGGGCGCCGAAAGACCCTAGACGCCCCGCCCCAGGTCGTACGCGGCCACCTCGGCCAGGCAGCGGGCCCGCAGTTCCTCGTCGTCCTCCAGGAAGGAGGCGAGGAAGGAGTTGCGGGCCAGTTCCCGCAGCCGCTCCCCGTCCAGGCCGAGCGCCTCGCGGACCGCGTCGAAGTTGTCGCCCACGTAGCCGCCGAAGTACGCCGGATCGTCGGAGTTGAGCGTGCACATCAGGCCCGCGTCGAGCAGCGCCGGAAGCGGGTGGTCGGCGAGGGTGTCGACGGTGCGCAGCCGCACGTTGGACAGCGGGCACAGGGTCAGCGGGGTGCGCTCCCGCGCCAGCCGCGCCACCAGCGCCGGGTCCTCCAGGCAGCGCAGCCCGTGGTCGATCCGCTCCACGCCGAGGACGTCCAGCGCCTCGGTGATGTACTCCGGCGGGCCCTCCTCACCGGCGTGCGCGACCCGGCGCAGACCGAGCGCGGCGGCGGCCTCGAACACCTCGCGGAACTTCGCCGGGGGGTGTCCCACCTCGGCGGAGTCCAGGCCGACACCGGTGATGCGGTCCAGGTGGGGGCGGGCCGCGTCGAGGGTGGCGAGGGCCGACTCCGCGGACTCGTCGCGCAGGAAGCACAGGATGAGGCGGGTGGAGACGCCGTGCCGCTCCCGGGCGGTGCCCAGCGCCCGCCACAGGCCGTCCACGACCGTGTCCATGCTGATCCCGCGGGCCAGGTGGGCCTGCGGGTCGAAGAAGATCTCCGCGTGGCGCACGCCCTGGGCGGCGGCGCGGGCGAGGTAGGCGTCGGCCAGGTCGGCGAAGTCCCGCTCGGTGCGCAGGACCGCCATCAGCTCGTAGTACAGGTTCAGGAAGGACTGGAGGTCCGTGAAGCGGTACGCCTCCCGCAGCGCCTCGGTGTCCGCGTAGGGCAGGGACACGTGGTTGCGGGCGGCCAGCTCGAAGGCCAGCTCGGGCTCCAGGGTGCCTTCGATGTGCAGGTGCAGTTCGGCTTTGGGCAGAGGCATCCGGGCATCGTACGGGTGGCTCACCGGCGTTTCGGAACCGGCACCCGCAGCAGGTCACGGGCCACGGTCAGCTCGCCCTCGTACCTGGCCGCCCGCGCCTGCCGGGCGAACTCCTCCGGGTCGCCGTAGCGCTGGCTGAAGTGCGTCAGCACCAGGTGCCGCACGCCCGCCTCCCGCGCCACCCCCGCCGCCTGGGCGGCCGTCAGGTGACCGTGCTCCACGGCCAGCTCCTCGTCCTCGTCGAGGAAGGTCGACTCGATGACCAGCAGGTCGCAGCCCTCCGCCAGGGCGTACGCCCCCTCGCAGAGCCGGGTGTCCATGACGAACGCGAACCGCTGGCCCCGCCGCACCTCGCTCACCTCGTCGAGGGTGACGCCGCCGAGCGAGCCCTCCCGCTGGAGCCGTCCCACGTCCGGGCCCCGGATGCCGTGCTCGGCCAGCCGCTCCGGCAGCATCCGGCGCCCGTCCGGCTCGGTGAGCCGGTAGCCGAAGGACTCCACCGGATGCGACAGCCGCCGCGCCTCGAACGTGTACCCCGGGGTCCGCGCGAGGACCCCGTCGGCGTCGACCGGCGCCTCGGTGACCCCGACCGTCTCCCGGTAGGCGGTCGCGTACCGCAGCCGGTCGAAGAAACGCTGCCCGGAGCGCGGGTAGTGGGCGGTGACCGGGTGCGGCACCCGGTCCAGGTTGATCCGCTGGATCACCCCGGCCAGGCCGAGGCTGTGGTCCCCGTGGAAGTGGGTGACGCAGATCCGGTTCAGGTCGTGCGCGGCGACCCCGGCGCGCAGCATCTGGCGCTGCGTGCCCTCGCCGGGGTCGAACAGGATGCCCTCACCGTCCCAGCGCAGCAGGTAGCCGTTGTGGTTGCGGTGCCGGGTGGGGACCTGGCTGGCGGTGCCGAGGACCACCAGTTCGCGTACGGACACGGTGGACTACCCGGGGGGCCATTCCATGCCGCGGCCACCGAGCACGTGCGCGTGCGCGTGCCACACCGTCTGGCCCGCGCCGCTGCCGGTGTTGAAGACGACCCGGTAGCTCTCCAGCTTCTCCTCGTCGGCGACGGCCTGCGTCTCGCGCAGCACGTCCGCGGCGATCTCCGGCGCGGCCGAGGCCAGGGCGGCGGCGTCCTGGTGGTGGGCCTTGGGGATCACCAGGATGTGCGTGGGCGCCTGCGGGTTGATGTCCCGGAAGGCGACGGTCGTCTCCGTCTCGCGGACGATGGTCGCCGGGATCGTCCCCGAGACGATCTTGCAGAACAGGCAGTCGTCCTGCGGTTCCCCTGCCATGGGGCCCTCCTCACGCCGGTGATCTTCCACCGGCATCGTATCGACCGGCCGGCTCACGGCGCCCCCGGCAGGCTCGGCGGGGTCTTCGCCGGGCTCTCCTCCAGGGCGGCGAGCGCGATCCGGACCGCCTCGTCGAGCTGCGGGTCGCGGCCCGCGGCGTGGTCCTGCGGGCGCTGCTCCACCTCGACGTCCGGGTCGACGCCGTGGTTCTCCACGCCCCAGCCGTAACCCTCCAGCCAGAACGCGTACTTGGGCTGCGTGATCAGCGTCCCGTCGACCAGCCGGTAGCGGCTGTCGATGCCGACGACCCCGCCCCAGGTGCGGGTGCCGACGACCGGGCCGATGCCGAGCGCCTTGATCGCCGCGTTGACGATGTCGCCGTCGGAGCCGGAGAACTCGTTGGCGACCGCCACGACGGGACCGCGCGGGGCGTCCTGCGGGTAGCTGACGGGCCGCATGCCGCGCGGCAGGTCCCAGCCGACGATCCGCCGGGCCAGCTTCTCCACGACCAGTTGCGAGGTGTGGCCGCCGCGGTTCTCCCGCACGTCGACGACGAGGCCCTCGCGGATCACCTCGACCCGCAGGTCCCGGTGGAGCTGCGCCCAGCCCGAGCCGACCATGTCGGGCACGTGCAGGTAGCCCAGCCGCCCGCCGGAACGCTCCCGCACGTACGCGCGCCGGTCCGCGACCCAGGCGTGGTAGCGCAGCGGTTCCTCGTCGGCGAGCGGCACGACGACCGCGTGCCGCACCTCGCCGCCGCCGGCCGGGGAGACGGTCAGCTCGACCGGTTTGCCGGCGGTGCCCACCAGCAGCGGGCCCGGTCCGGTGACCGGGTCGACGGGCGTGCCGGCCACCGCCACGATCGCGTCCCCCGCCCGCAGGGCCACGCCGGGCGCGGCCAGCGGCGAACGGGCCTGCGGGTCGGAGGTCTCCGACGGCAGGATGCGGTCGATGCGCCAGGCACCGTCCTCGTGCCGGGACAGGTCGGCGCCGAGGAGTCCCTGCGCGCTGCCGCCGTGCCCGCCGCGCGGGGTGACGTAGGCGTGCGAGGTGCCGAGTTCGCCGTGCACCTCCCACAGCAGGTCGACGAGGTCGTCGTGGGTGGCCACGCGGTCCAGGACGGGCCGGTAGCGGTCGAGGACACCGTCCCAGTCGACGCCGTTCATGTCGGGGCGCCAGAAGTTGTCCCGCATGACGCGGCCGGTCTCGTCGAACATCTGCCGCCACTCCGCGGCCGGGTCGACGGTCTGCCGGACGCGGGCCAGGTCGACGGTGATGTTGGTGTCGCTGTCCTCGTCGCCGGAGGCCCGTCGGTCGCTCGGCACCACCTTGAGCCGGCCGTCGGTCCACATCAGCACCCGCTTGCCGTCGCCGCTGACCTCGAAGTGGTCGGCGTCGCCCGCCAGATGCTCGACGCGCTGCTGGGCGAGGTCGTAGCGCTCCAGTTCGGTGCCGGGCTCCGGCTCGTCGGGGGTGGCGCGGGAGGCGCCGAGGACGCCGGTGACCGGGTGGCGCAGCCACAGCACGCCGTCCTTGGCGGCGCGCAGCCGGGAGTAGCGGGCGGCCTCCACCGGGAAGGGCACGATGCGGTCGGCGAGGCCCTCCAGGTCGATCCGGGTGGCCGGGGTGCCCTCGCTGTCCGGGGTCTCCTCGCGGTCCGGCGTCTCGAACGGCCGCCCGTGCCGCTGCGGTCCGAACGGCGACGGCGTGGTCGCCGCCAGCGTGATCAGGTACGGGCGGGCCGCCTCCACGAACGCCAGGTCGAAGACGTGCTCGTCGTAGACCGGGTCGAAGGACCGGGTGGACAGGAACGCCAGGTGCTTGCCGTCCAGCGTGAACGCCGGCGCGTAGTCCCGGAAGCGCAGCGGGGTCGCCTCCGTCACCGACAGGTCGGTGGTGTTGGCCAGCTTCAACTGGCGCAGCGGGTCGGGGCCGGGGTGGGACCAGGCGAGCCAGGCCGAGTCGGGGGAGAACACCAGCCCGGAGACGTCGCCGTCCTCGCTGCGGTCCACCTCGCGGACCTCGCCGCTCTCCCGCTCGACGAAGAGCACCCGCCCGTCGTGGGAGGCGACCGCGGCCCGGCTGCCGTCCGGGGCCATGGCGAGCGCCAGGACCCGGCCGAGCCGGCCCGCGGCCAGCCGGCGCGGGGTGGCGCCCGGCGCGAGCCCGGTGGCGGGCGCGAACTCCAGGGCGTCCTCGCCCTCCGCGTCCGTCACCCACACCACCCATTCCTCGCCGTCGGCGCGGAACGTACGCGGCAGCCGGGCGCGCACGCCGGGGTGCGCGGCGAGCGCACGGGCGGGCCCGTTGCGGTGCGTGACCCAGTGCACGCCCCCGCGTACGGCGACCGCGCTGCCCCGCGCGGTGTGGTCGGGGGAGGCGGAGCCGAACCAGCGGGCGGCGTTCACCGGGAACGGCTGGAGGTCGACCCGCGGCCCGCCGAGCCGGATCTCCAGCCGGCGCGGCTCGGCCCCGTCCAGATCGTCCAGCGTCCACAGTTCGCCGGCGCTGGAGTAGACGACGCGGGTGCCGTCGGTGGCGGCGTGCCGGGCGTAGAACCCGCCGAGCGGCGTGTGGCGGCGCAGGTCGCCACCGTCGGCGAGGGAGGAGTAGAGGGCACCGGTGCCCTCGTGGTCGGAGAGGAACGCGACCCGCTCCCCCACCCAGAGGGGGTACTCGATGTTCCCGTCGAGGTCCGCGTGCAGCCGCACGAACTCGCCGTCGTCCTGGGCGTCGATCCACAGTTTGCCGGCCGTGCCGCCCCGGTACCGCTTCCACCAGGCGGCCTCCCGGCCCATCGGCGCGGAGAGCAGCACGGTGTGCGGGCCGTGGACGACATCGCCGACCGGCCCGTACGGAAGGGTCCGCGCCGGTCCGCCGTCGAGCGGGACGGCCCGCGCCCAGGTGCGGCGCAGGCTGGCCTCGCCGTGGGAGCTGAGGGCCAGGACCTCCCCCTCGGGGGTCCAGCCGCGGACCTGGGTCTTGAGGCTCCCCCAGTGGGTGAGGCGGGTGGCGGGGCCGCCGTCGACGGGCGCGACGTGCACCTCGGGGGCGCCGTCACGGGTGGAGGTCCAGGCGACGGTGGTGCCGTCGGGCGCGATCCGGGGATGGTTCACCGGCATGTTGTCGGCGCTGACCCGCCAGGCCCGGCCACCGTCGAGCGGGGCCAGCCAGACATCGTCCTCGGCGGTGAAGGCGACCAACTCGCCGTGCGGGTGCGGAAAGCGGAGGTATGCAGGCGCTGCGGGCTGTGTCACGCCATCAGCCTACGCAGGGGCGGGGCCTCGCGGACAGGGGTTTGGATCACTTGCCCGGCCGGGCGGCGGAGGGGCGGCCGCTCGCCCCCGGCAGGACGGCAGTGGGGGTCGCCGGGACAACCAGAGCTTGGGGTCACGGTGGGGGTGGGGGTGGGGCTGGGGGTGGGGGTGGGGGTGGTGTGCGGGTGGAGGTGAAGGTGAGGGCCGGGGTGCCCGGGGTGCCCGGGGTTGTCGTGGTGATCGGGGCGGGGGTGTGGGCGGGGCGGGGGGTGAGGGTGTAGGCGGGGGTGTAGCCGGGGGCGAGGTGGGGCGCGGTGGGAGGGGCCGGGTGAGGGGAGGGGGTGGTGGGGGCGGGAGGTGGCCGGCCGGTGGTGTGTGAGAGGCGGGTGCGGTACGGGGAGCCGGTGGCGTGAATGGGTCGAGCGAAATGAGCGGGGTGAGCGGGGTGAGCGGGGTGAGCGGGGTGACTGGGCCGGGAGTGGCGTCGCAGTCGCCGAGCCCCGCCCCGCGGAACCACCGCTCGCCGCCCACCTCGACGCTCAGGTCACCGCGCACGCAGACGCCGTCCACCAGGCGGGTCACCCGCCCGGAAACGGTGATGTCCCGTCCGTCGCCGGTCCGGCCCCGGCAGTCGACGGAGGCGGCGGCCCGCTCACCGGCGGGGGCGCGCACGCCGGTGCCGTTCGAGGTGGTGCCGGTGTGGGGGGTGCTCCGGGGGTTGGTGTTCTGGGGGTTGGCGTTCTGGGGGTTGGCGTTCTGGGGGTTGGTGTTCTGGGGGCTGCTGTGCTGCGGGTTCGTGTCCTGGGCGGTGGCGGTGCAGCTCAGCCACCGCACGTCGACGTTCTGCCGGTCGAGTTCACGGGTCACGGTCCGGTCGGTGGTGTACGCGACGGAGGCCGAGCCGAGCCCGCCGGGGTCGCAGGCGGACACCGTGACGGCCACGACCCCGCAGAGCACGGCGACGGCCGGTGCGTGCCACCACCCGCGCGGTCGCCGTGGGCGAGCCTGTCGCCCGGGGTGCGCCGGCTGCACGGGGTGCGCCGGCTGCACGGGGTGAGGGGAGTGGAGGCCGTGGGTGAGGTGGGGGCCGTGGGTGGGGTGCGGCGGGTGTGCGGAGTGGGGTGCGTGGGCGGGGCCGGGCGGATGGGTGGGGTGCGGCACGTGTGCGGGGTTCGACGCGTGGGCCGCGTAACAAATCCCTGTTAATACCCTCATGGCCTGACAGATTGCCACCGGTGCGGGGCGCGACGGTAGGGCGCGCACGGTCACTTCGCGCCAGGCGCGCGAGCCGTGTTTCTGGGGGGCGGTGCTGAAGGCGAGGCGCGAAGGGGATGTGAGCAACGCTCACAGGCGGCGTCGTGGGTGGGGCGGGCGGCAGGGCTGGTGTGCATCAGGGGGTGAGCCAGTGGGGTGTGAAGCGGGGGGCGTGACGCCGGGGCGTGAACCAGGAGCAGCGTGAGCCGAGTTCACAGCCACTGTGATGCCGGGCCGTGTCACATACGGGGTGCAGTGCCGGAGTCTGTGGGTGTGAGCGGCATTCACAGGCAGAGCTGCCGGCCGGAGGGACTCATTGGCGTGACGGGCACCTCACCACACCCTCATCGTGAGCCAGTACACACGCGACCTCAGCCGATGAAGCACCCCACAGCCCACCCCAGCCACACCCCCACCAGCGTGAACCCCGCTCACAAGCGACGCAGGCATGTGAAGCGTCATCAGCCACGCCACCGGCAGCGGCACCGGCACCGGCACCGGCACCGCCTGGTCACCGCACCGCCCGCCCACCCGGCCGTTCACGCCTCCGGTCCCGACTCCAACAACCAACCCACCCACGCAAACCGCCGTGAACCCTGCTCACAACCGCCGTGTGAACCCGACTCACCGCCACGTCGCGTGAGCCCCGTTCACACCACACCGCGACCATGTGCAACCCGCTCATAACCCGGCCGCGTGAACGCCGCTCACCACCCCGCCGCGTGAACCCGACTCACCACCCCGCCGCGTGAACCCCGCTCACACCCTCAGCGTGTGAACCCCGCTCACACCCTCAGCGTGTGAACCCCGCTCACGACGCCGCCCGGTGAGCCCCGTTCACACCCCCCACCGCCCCGTCCGGGTCAACAGCGCCGCCGTCGCCGCCGTGCCCGCCGTGGACGTGCGCAGCACCGTCCGCCCCAGCCGGTACGGCCGCGCCCCCGCCTCCGCGAACCGGGCCAGCTCCTCCGGCGACACCCCGCCCTCGGGCCCGACGACCAGGACGATCTCCCCCGCCCGGGGAAGTTCCGCGGTGGCCAGCGGGGCGTCCCCGCTCTCGTGGAGCACGGCCGCGAAGTCCGCCCCCGCGAGGAGCGCGGCGACCTCCTTGGTCGTCGCCGCGTCGGCGACCTCGGGGAAGCGGACCCGGCGGGACTGCTTGCCCGCCTCACGGGCGGTGGCCCGCCACTTGGCGAGGGCCTTCAGGCCGCGGTCGCCCCGCCACCGGGTGACGCAGCGCGACGCCGCCCAGGGCACGATCGCGTCGACGCCGACCTCGGTCATGGTCTCGACGGCGAGTTCGCCGCGGTCGCCCTTGGGGAGAGCCTGGACGACGGTGACGCGGGGCGTCTCCCGCGGCTCCTCGCGCACGGCCGCCAGGTCCCCGACGGTCAGGCGGTCCTTGCCCTCGGCGGCGCTCACCACGCCCTCGGTCCAGCGTCCGCGCCCGTCGGTGAGGACGACGGCCTCGCCGGGCCGCAGGCGCTTCACGGAGACCGCGTGCCGGCCCTCGGGGCCGTCGAGGACGTACTCCCCGCCGGCCGGGCCCCCCGGGGTGAGGGTGTCGACCACGAACACCGGTGCCGTCATCGGCCCGATCCTCCCGTTACGAATTCCGTCAACTCGACCTGGGCGGCGGTGAGTTCCTCCACCAGTACCTCCACCAGCCGGCCCGCGGGCAGGTCCCGGGCCATGCGGTGGCCCTGTCCGGACCACAGCGCCATGCCCTGCGCGTCGCCCGCCTTCGCCGCCGCCTTGCGCAGCGGGGCGGTGAGGTGGTGGACCTCGGGGTAGGCGGCGGGGGCGTAGGGGCCGTGCTCGCGCACGAAGCGGTTGACCAGGCCGCGGGCGGGGCGGCCGGAGAAGGCGCGGGTCAGTTCGGTGCGGACGTAGAGCGGGTTGGTCAGCGCCGCCTTGTGCAGGGGGTGGGCGCCGGACTCGGGGGTGGCGAGGAAGGCGGTGCCGAGCTGGGCCGCGCCGGCGCCCGCGGCGAGGACGGCGGCGATCTGCGCGCCGCGCATGAGCCCCCCGGCGGCGACGACGGGCAGGGAGACCGCCTCGCGGACCTGCGCGACCAGGGAGAGCAGCCCGGTCCCGGCGCCGCCGGTCTCCGGGTTGTCCCGGTGGGTGCCCTGGTGGCCGCCCGCCTCCGCGCCCTGGGCGATCACCGCGTCGGCGCCGGCCCGTTCCACGGCCCGCGCCTCCTCGGCGGTGGTCGCCGAGACCAGGGTGACGGTGCCGACGCGGCGCAGCGCCTCCAGGTCCTCGGGGGCGGGCACGCCGAAGTGGAAGGAGACGACCGGGACGGGATCGTCGAGGAGCACGGCGAGTTTGGCGTCGTAGTTGTCGTCGCGGCCGTTGTCGGGGTCGCCCAGCTCGGTCTCGTACCAGGCGGCCTCGCCGGCGAGCTGCTCGGCGTAGACGCCGACGGCGGCGGGGTCGGCGGTCTCCGGCTGCGGCATGAAGAGGTTGACGCCGAAGGGGCGGCCGGTCAGTCCGCGGAGCTGTTTGATCTCCTGGTACATGCCGTCCGCGGTCTTGTACCCGGCCGCGAGGAAGCCCAGCCCGCCCGCCTCGCAGACCGCGCCGGCGAGCTGCGGCACCGAGACGCCGCCGGCCATGGGCGCCTGCACGATCGGGTACGGGGTGAGACCGGTCAGCGCGGAGGACATGACGGCATGGTGTCACGTCCTCCCCGCCGGTTCGCAGCCACCCTTCCATCGGCATATGCCGTGGTCATCCACGAGGGGGAGTGCGGCGGTCCGGATCAGCGGCCGTTGAAGGCGTCCTTGAGCCGGGAGAAGAGTCCCTGCTGGCCGGGCTGGAACTGGCCTTGCGGGCGTTCCTCACCGCGCAGCTTCGACAACTCGCGCAGCAGGCGCTCCTGTTCGGGGTCGAGCTTGGTGGGGGTGGTCACCTCGACGTGGACGATGAGGTCGCCCCGGCCGCCGCCGCGCAGGTGCGTGACGCCGCGGCCGTGCAGCGGGATCGACTGGCCGGACTGGGTGCCGGGCCGGATGTCGACCTCCTCCAGGCCGTCCAGGGTCTCCAGGGGCACTTTGGTGCCGAGGGCCGCCGCGGTCATCGGGATGGTGACCGTGCAGTGCAGGTCGTCGCCGCGCCGCTGGAAGGTCTGGTGGGGCAGTTCGTGGATCTCGACGTACAGGTCGCCGGCCGGGCCGCCGCCGGGGCCGACCTCGCCCTCGCCGGCGAGCTGGATGCGGGTGCCGTTGTCCACACCGGCCGGGATCTTCACCGTCAGGGTGCGGCGGGAGCGGATGCGGCCGTCGCCCGCGCACTCGGGGCACGGGGTGGGCACCACGGTGCCGAAGCCCTGGCACTGCGGGCAGGGCCGCGAGGTCATGACCTGGCCCAGGAAGGACCGGGTGACCTGGGAGACCTCGCCCCGGCCGCGGCACATGTCGCAGGTCTGCGCGGAGGTGCCGGGCGCGGCGCCCTCACCGTTGCAGGTGTTGCAGACGACGGCCGTGTCGACCTGGATGTCCTTGGTCGTGCCGAAGGCCGCCTCGTCCAGCTCGACCTCGATGCGGATCATGGCGTCCTGGCCCCGGCGGGTGCGCGAGCGCGGCCCGCGCTGCGACGCCGTGCCGAAGAAGGCGTCCATGATGTCCGAGAAGTTCCCGAAGCCGCCCGCGCCGAAGCCGCCCGCGCCACCGGCGGCGCCGGCCTGCGAGAGGGGGTCTCCGCCGAGGTCGTAGACCTGCTTCTTCTGCGGGTCCGACAACACCTCGTAGGCGGCGTTGATCTCCTTGAAACGCTCCTGCGTCTTCGGATCGGGGTTGACGTCCGGGTGCAGCTCGCGCGCGAGCCGGCGGAACGCCTTCTTGATCTCGTCCTGGGACGCGTCGCGTCGCACGCCGAGTACGGCGTAGTAGTCCGTGGCCACCTAAGACTCCGCCAGGATCTGTCCGACGTACCGTGCCACTGCGCGTACCGCTCCCATCGTTCCCGGGTAGTCCATGCGGGTCGGACCGACCACGCCGAGCTTGGCAACCGCCTCGCCGCCCGAACCGTAGCCCACCGACACGACGGACGTGGAGTTGAGTCCTTCGTGGGCGTTCTCGTGACCGATGCGCACGGTGACGCCCGGTTCCTGCGCCTCGCCGAGCAGCTTGAGGAGCACGACCTGCTCCTCCAGCGCCTCCAGGACGGGGCGGATCACCAGGGGGAAATCGTGCCCGAAGCGGGTCAGATTGGCGGTCCCGCCGATCATGAGCCGCTCCTCGTTCTCCTCGACCAGCGTCTCCAGGAGAGTGGAGAGCACGGTGGAGACCGTACCGCGGTCCTCGGCCTCGAACGCCTCGGGCAGATCCTCGACCAGGCCCGGCACGTCCGTGAACCGGCGGCCCGCGACCCGGCTGTTGAGCCGTGCCCGCAGGTCGGCGAGGGACGCCTCCCCGAACGGCGCCGGGCAGTCCACCATCCGCTGCTCGACCCGGCCGGTGTCCGTGATCAGCACGAGCATCAGCCGCGCAGGCGCCAGCGCGAGCAGTTCCACGTGGCGCACCGTCGAACGGGTCAGCGACGGGTACTGCACGACCGCGACCTGCCGCGTGAGCTGCGCCAGCAGCCGCACGGTGCGGGCCACCACGTCGTCGAGGTCGACGGCGCCGTCCAGGAAGCCCTGGATGGCCCGCCGCTCGGGCGCGGTCATCGGCTTGACGCCGGCCAGTTTGTCGACGAACAGCCGGTAGCCCTTGTCGGTCGGGATGCGCCCGGCGCTGGTGTGCGGCTGGGCGATGAACCCCTCGTCCTCCAGGGCCGCCATGTCGTTGCGCACGGTGGCCGGGGAGACGCCGAGGTTGTGCCGCTCGGTGAGCGCCTTGGAGCCGACCGGCTCCTCCGTGCCCACGTAGTCCTGGACGATGGCGCGCAGCACCTGGAGCCTGCGTTCACTGAGCATCGCGCAACACACCTCCAGATCGCCTTCGCCCGGTGTTCCCCCTGGCACTCACCGTGTTCGAGTGCCAGTCTTCCCGGGCCCAGTGTACGGCCGTCGGGTACGCCCCGGGCAAGGCCGGGGCACACGCCGTCGCGCGGGGTGACCGGACCGCTAGCGTCGCCGCATGACGGTGACTTGGGAAGAGCCGGGGTGGGAGAGGATCACGGCCCACGTGGTACGGCGGCGGCTGCCGGGCTGGGACTGCACGGTGGGGCTGGTCCTCGGGGCGGGCGGCGTCCTCGCGGTGGACGCCGGGTCGTGCCTGGCCGAGGGGGCCGGGGTACGGGCGTGGGCGGAGCGGACGGCGGGGGCGCGTGTGACGCATCTCGCGCTGACCCACGCGCACTTCGACCACGTCCTGGGGGCGGGGGCGTTCCCGGACGCGCGGGTGTACGGGGCCCCGGGCGTGGGCGCGGCGCTGACCGGGGGCCGGGAGGAGCTGGTCGCGGACGCGGTGGCGCACGGCCTGGACGCGCGCGCGGCGCGGGAGGCGGCGGACGCGCTGCCCGGGGCCGTGCGGGAGACGGAGGGCGAAGTGACGCTGGACCTCGGCGGCGGGGCGCGGGCGGTGCTGGCCGCCGTGGGCCCCGGGCACACCGGCCACGACCTGGCGGTGCTGGTGCCGGGCGATCCGGCGGTGGTCCTCTGCGGGGACCTCGTCGAGGAGTCCGGGCCCCCGCAGGCGGGCCCGGACGCGGTGCCGTCGCGCTGGCCGGCCGCCCTGGACCGGCTGCTCGCGCTCGGTGGCGAGGACGCCCGGTACGTTCCGGGCCACGGGGCGGTGGTCGACGCGGCGTTCGTGCGCGCGCAGCGCGACGCCCTGGCGGTCCGCTTCGGCGTGTCGCGGTGATCACGTCCGGTCCGTTCCTCGTATCGTCGGCAGAATGCGCCAGTACTCCGCCGATCTGACCCCGCCGTGGAAGAAGCCGCAGCCCGTGCCGGAGGTGCCGGCCGAGCCCGGACTCGTGGTCGAGGAGCCCGGCACCGGCTTCTGCGGCGCGGTGACCGGCTGCGAGGCGGGCACCGTGACCCTGGAGGACCGCTTCGGCAAGCGCCGGGTCTTCCCGATGGAGCCCCGCGGGTTCCTGCTGGAGGGCAGGGCGGTGACGCTGGTACGGCCGCCCTCCGGCCCGGTACGGCCCACGCGGACGGCGTCCGGCTCGGTGGCGGTGCCCGGCGCGCGCGCCCGGGTGGCACGGGCCGGCCGCATCTACGTGGAGGGCCGGCACGACGCCGAGCTGGTCGAGAAGGTCTGGGGCGACGACCTGCGCGTCGAGGGCGTGGTCGTGGAGTACCTGGAGGGCGTCGACGACCTCCCCGCGATCGTCGACGCCTTCGCGCCCGGCCCGGACGCCCGCCTCGGCGTCCTGGTGGACCATCTGGTGCCGGGCACGAAGGAGTGGCGGATCGCGGAGTCGGTCACCAGCGAGCACGCGCTCGTGGTGGGCCACCCGTACATCGACGTCTGGGAGGCCGTGAAGCCGTCCTCGCTGGGCATCCCCGGCTGGCCCCGGGTGCCGCGCGGCCAGGACTGGAAGACGGGGGTGTGCCGGGCACTGGGCTGGCCGGAGAACACGGGCGCGGCCTGGCAGGCGATCCTCGGCCGGGTGCGGTCGTACAAGGACCTGGAGCCGTCGCTGCTCGGCAGCGTGGAACGCCTCATCGACCACGTGACGGCCCCCTGACCCGACGGCGGTCGCCCAGGGGACGGCGCCTGACGCGACGGCGGGTCGCCCACAGGACGGCGCCCTGACCGGTCGGCGGGTCGCCCGGGGGCCGCGGCCCGACCGGCCCGCGACGCGCCCCGACCGGCCCGCGCCGCGGTCGGCCCGGGGTCCGGCGCCGACGGCGCCCTGACCGGCCCTCGCGCCGGCCCCCGTACCGTCCGGCTCAGTCGACCAGGTCGCGGACCACCGCGTCGGCCAGCAGACGGCCGCGCAGGGTGAGCGCCGCGCGCCCCTCCTCGTACGGGCCGCCGCGCAGCAGTCCGTCGGCGAGCGCGCGGCGGGCGGCGGCGAGCCCGGCCGGCCGCAGCAGGCCGAGCGGGACGCCTTCGCGCAGCCGCAGCTCCAGCAGCACGCGCTCCACCCGCCGGTCCTCGTCGGTCAGCAGTTCGCGGCCGGCGCCGGGCGAGCGGCCCTCGGCGAGGGCGGCGGCGTAGGCGGCGGGGTGCTTCACGTTCCACCAGCGGACCCCGCCCACGTGGCTGTGGGCGCCGGGGCCCGCGCCCCACCAGTCGGCGCCCGTCCAGTACAGCTCGTTGTGGCGGCAGCGGCCCGCCTCGGAGGCGGCCCAGTTGGACACCTCGTACCAGTCGAATCCGGCCGCCGACAGCATCTCCTCGGCGATCAGGTACCGGTCGGCGTGGACGTCGTCGTCGGTCATGGGGACCTCGCCACGCCGGATGCGCCGGGCGAGCCGCGTGCCCTCCTCGACGATGAGCGCGTACGCGGACACGTGGTCGGGTCCGGCGCCGAGCGCGGCGTCCAGCGAGGCCCGCCAGTCGTCGTCGGACTCGCCGGGGGTGCCGTAGATCAGGTCGAGGTTGACGTGCGCGAAACCGGCCGCGCGGGCCTCGGCCACGCACTCCTCGGGGCGGCCCGGGGTGTGCGTGCGGTCCAGCACCCGCAGTACGTGCGGGCGGGCGCTCTGCATGCCGAAGGAGATCCGGTCGAAGCCGCCCTCCCGCAGTTCGGCCAGGTAGGCAGGGCCGACGGACTCCGGGTTGGCCTCCGTGGTGACCTCCGCGTCCGCCGCCAGCCCGAACTCCTCGCGGATCGCGCGCAGCATCCGGACCAGGTCGGCGGCCGGCAGCAGGGTGGGGGTGCCGCCGCCGACGAAGACGGTCCGCACCTCGCGGGGGTCGTCGCCGAGGACCTTGCGGGCGAGGCGGACCTCGTCGGTGAGGGTCGCGGCGTAGGTGTCGCGGGAGGCCAGGGCGCCGCCGCTGCCGCGCAGCTCGGACGCGGTGTAGGTGTTGAAGTCGCAGTAGCCGCAGCGGGTGGCGCAGTACGGGACGTGCAGGTAGAAGCCGAGGGGCCGGCCGGCGGCCCCGGCGAGCGCGGACGCGGGCAGGGCGCCGTCGGCGGGGACGGGGTCGCCGTCGGGGAGTGCGGAGGGCATGCCCTCCATTGTCCCGCACGCCCGCCGCTACTCCGCCTGGAGCACCAGGAGCGCCAGGTCGTCCTCGGGCGGGCGGTCGCCGAACTCGTGCACCAGGCGTCTGATGCGCTCGGCGATCCGGTCGGCGTCCAGCCCCGCGCACCCGGCGAGGGCGGCGGCGAGCCCGTCGCCGTCGTCGAACTGGCGGCTGCCGGAGCGCCGCTCGGTGACCCCGTCGGTGACGCACAGCAGCGTCTCGCCGCCGCGCAGCTCGAAGGTCTCGCTGGTGTACGTCGCGTCCTCGACGACGCCGAGCAGGGTCTGCGGCGGGGCGACCACGCGGACCCCTCCGTCGGGGCCGAGGAGCAGGGGCAGGGGGTGGCCGGCGGAGGCGAGGGTGCAGCGGACGCCGCCCTCCACGGGGACGAGTTCGCCGTAGAGGAGGGAGAGGAAGCGGGTCTGCGGTCCGTCGCCCGGGGCAACCGGTGGGCCGCCGACGGCCACCAGCGCGCGGGCGGCGGCGTCGGCGGCCTCGGTGGCGTCGTCCAGGAGGAGCTGGTTGAGGCGGTCGAGGACGTCCGGTACGTCGTAGCCCTCGCGGGCCAGCAGGCGCAGCCAGGGCCGGGCGAGGCCGATGACGACGGCGGCCTCCGGGCCCTTGCCCTGGACGTCGCCGACGGCGAAGCACCAGCGGCCCGCGCCGGCCGGGAAGAGGTCGTAGAAGTCGCCGCTGGGGCCGTCCTCGTCCCAGGGTTCGTAGACGAGGGAGCTGCGCACGCCGGGGATCTCGGCGACGGCGCCGGGCAGCAGACCGCGCTGGAGGACGGCGCTGATGGTGGCCTGGCGCGCGTACTGGCGGGCGGTGCCGATGGCGAGCGCCACCCGGCGTCCGAGGTCCTCGACCAGGCCGCTGATCTCGTCGGGGAAGCGGCCGGTGCCGCAGCGGCCGAGGACCAGGGTGCCGAGCGGCCGGCCGCCGGCCACGAGGCGGTAGGCGAGCGCCGTGCCGTACGTGCCGCGCGGGCCGAGGGCGCCGGCCGGCCACGGGTGCTCGACGGGACCGGAACGCCAGGGTTCGCGGGCGCGCGGCGGCTCCTTCTCCAGGGCCAGGCGCAGGTCCTCGACGCGGTGCTCGCTGCCGTGCCAGACGCCGGTCAGCCGGGCGCCGGCGGTGGCGCCGGTCTCGTCGCCCCAGGCGGCGCGGCCCAGCGACTCGTCCTCCAGCCAGACGGCGCACCAGTCGGCGAGGCGGGGGACGACGAGCTGCCCGGTGAGGGAGGCGATGAGGTCCTCGTCGAGCTGCCCGGCCAGCAGGTCGGACGCCTCGGCGAGGAAGGAGAGCGCGCCCCTGCCGAGCCACTCGCGGTCCCGGCCGACGGGCGGGCGGTGGGCGGACCGGCCGGTGCCGGGGCCGGACGCGGGGGCCTCGGCGTCCAGGGGGGCGCCGGGGCCGCCGGCGCGCGCGTCCGGCGGCGCGTCCGTGCGGGGGCCGGACGGCGTGCTCCCGGCCCCGTCCGGGGCGGACGCCGGGGGCGGGCCGTCGGCCGTCGCCGGATACGCCGCCTCCGCCGGTCCCGTCGGCTTCGCCAGTGCATCGGGGGCCACCGGTGCCACGGACGTCACCGCCGGTGCCGCCGGTGCGGGGCTGTGCCCGGCCGCCGTCTCCGGCGCGGGCCCGGCGGCGCCCGCCGCGCCCGCCTCCCCCGGCGCCTGACGGGCCGCGACGCCGCCCGGTAACCCGGCACCCCCGGCGTAGGCGCTCTCGGGCCCGGCGCCATCCGCCGGGGGCAGTCGCGCCCAGACGGTCTTGGCGCCCGTGCGGTAGGTGATGCCCCAGGCGTCGGAGAGGGTGGCGACGAGCCGCAGGCCGCGCCCGTGCTCCGGGGCCTCCGGCAGCGGCTCGGGCTCGCCGCCCCGCGGGGCGCGGGCGGGGTGCCGGTCGGTCGCCTCGATGACGATCGCGCCCGTCTCCTCCAGCCGGCAGACCAGTTCCACGTCGGTGCCGGCGTGTACGACGGCGTTGGTGACCAGTTCGCTGGCGACCACCAGGGCGTCGGCGGCGAGGCGGTCGGTCAGCCGCTCGGTGCCGGGCAGTCCGCTGCCGGACCAGTCGGCGAGGGCCGCCCGGACCAGTGCGCGGGCGGCGCCGGGCGCGAGGGAGCTGCCGAGCAGCGTGGTGTGCGCCCGCGCGCACTCCCACGCCGGGGCCCGGCCCGCGGGCGCGGGCGCCTCGAGGGCACGGGAGGCGTTCTCCCGTTGGGTAGGAATGGCCCCCATGGACGGCTCCCCGGGCTGTTCGTGCGGTCGCGCGTGGTCGTGTGCCGACAGGGTGGCAGAACGACCCCGTACCGCAGCACGGAGTTACCGAAGTAGGCCGTCATGAGTGGAACCGTGGTCCACGAACGTCCGAACAAGGTCGAAAGTCAGACAGATTCGAGCACACCTGCGCGAGCGGCCGGTCGCCCTTCCGTGTCGGCCGCCCCGTCGGACGCGCCGCCGCGGAAGTCACCGGACGCGCCGCCGGGCGAGACGGCGGAAGCACCCGGCGGCACGAGACGGAAGCACCCGGGCGCGGCGGGGCGGCACGGGCCGCCCCGCCGCGCGTCCGGCTACGCCTCGCGGGCACCCTCGTACATCTCGTCGATCAGGTGCTTGTACTGCCGTTCCACCACCGGGCGCTTCAGCTTGAGGCTCGGGGTGATCTCGCCGTGCTCCACGTCCAGGTCGCGCGGGAGCAGGCGGAACTTCTTGATCGTCTGCCAGCGCTGGAGCCCCTCGTTGAGCTGCTCGACGTAGCCGCCGACCATCTCGACGGTGGCCGGCGCCGCGACGATCTCCGCGTACGTCCGGCCCTCCAGGCCGTTGTCCCTGGCCCACTCCCCGAGGGAGACCTCGTCGAGGGCGATGAGGGCGGTGCAGTAGTTCCGGTCGGCGCCGTGGACCAGGATGTTGGAGACGTAGGGGCACACCGCCTTGAACCGTCCCTCGACCTCGGCCGGGGCGATGTACTTGCCGCCCGACGTCTTGATCAGGTCCTTCTTGCGGTCGGTGATGCGAAGGTAGCCGTCGGGCGAGAGTTCGCCGATGTCGCCGGTGTGCAGCCAGCCGTCGGCCTCCAGCACCTCGGCGGTCTGCTCGGGCAGCTTGTGGTAGCCCTCCATGATGCCGGGGCCGCGCAGCAGGACCTCCCCGTCGTCGGCGATGCGCACCTCGGTACCGGGCAGCGGCTTGCCGACCGTGCCGGTGCGGTACGCCTCGCCGGGGTTGACGAAGGAGGCGGCGGAGGACTCGGTGAGGCCGTAGCCCTCCAGGATGTGGATGCCGGCGCCGGCGAAGAAGTAGCCGATCTCCGGGGCGAGGGCCGCGCTGCCGGAGACGCAGGCGCGCAGCCGCCCGCCGAACGCCTCGCGGATCTTGGCGTAGACCAGGGCGTCGGCCACCTTGTGCTTGGCCGCGAGGCCGACGGGGGCCTTCGCGGTGCCGGTGCGCCGGAAGGAGTCCTGGGTGGCCTTGGCGTACTCGCGGGCCACCCCGGCCGCCCACTGGAAGATCTTGTACTTGGCGGCGCCGCCCGCGCGGGCCTTGGCGGCGACGCCGTTGTAGACCTTCTCGAAGATGCGGGGCACGGCCGCCATGTAGGTCGGCTGCACGACCGGCAGATTCTCGATGATCTTGTCGACGCGGCCGTCGACGGCGGTGACGTGCCCCACCTCGATCTGCCCGGAGGTGAGCACCTTGCCGAAGACGTGCGCGAGCGGCAGCCACAGGTACTGCACGTCCTCGCCGGTGCACAGCCCGGTCGCGGCGATCGCCTTCGCCATGTACGACCAGCAGTCGTGCGGCAGGCGCACGCCCTTGGGGCGGCCGGTGGTTCCGGAGGTGTAGATGAGGGTGGCGAGCCGGTCCCTGGTGAGCTCGCCGACCCGCTCCTTGATCAGCCCGGGTTCCCGCTCCAGCCGGGCGGCGCCCCGGCGCTCCAGCTCGTCGAGGGTGAGCACCCAGCCGTCGTCACCGGTGTCGGCGCCGGCCGGGTCGATCAGCACCACGTGGACGAGATCGGGCAGCTCCGCGCGCCGGGCACGGACCTTGGCGAGCTGGGCGGCGTCCTCGGCGACGAGGACCCGGCTCTCGGAGTCGGACAGGATGTACGCCGACTCCTCCTCGTTGGTCTGCGGGTACACCGTGGTCGTGGCGGCGCCGGCGCACATGATGCCGAGGTCGCACAGGATCCAGTCCAGCCGGGTGGCGGAGGCGAGGGCCACGCGCTCCTCGGGGCGTACGCCGAGTTCGATCAGCCCGGCGGCGATGGCGTGGACACGCTCGGCGGCCTGCGCCCAGGTCAGCGACTTCCAGTCGTCGGGGCCCTCCCCCGAGGCGGGTGGCACCGGGTAGCGGTAGGCCTCGGCGTCCGGCGTGGCCGCCACGCGCTCCAGGAAGAGTCCCGCCACGGAGGGCGGGCGGTTCTCGATCAAGGTCTGTGTGTCGCTCACGACATCCTCCGGGCCCGCGACGGTGCGGCTGGCTCAGGTGCGGCTGGTTTCGCTCTCGGACGTTGTTTAACTCATGAGTAACTATGGGGCAGGCATCAGGGTAAGGGGCGATCGGCCCGCGCGTAAGAGCCCGCGCCCGCCCACTTCCCCCGGTCCTCGGTCCGGGGACGCGCGGGGGCCCGCCGCACTTTCGTACGACGGGCCCCCTGGTGTCCGTTTCTGCCGGCCGACGGCGGCGACGCTCCCGCGCTACTTCTTGGACTTGCCGCCGCCCGAGCCGTCGTCGCTGGAGAGCACCGCGATGAAGGCCTCCTGGGGAACCTCCACCGAACCCACCATCTTCATGCGCTTCTTGCCCTCCTTCTGCTTCTCCAGCAGCTTCCGCTTACGGGAGATGTCACCGCCGTAGCACTTGGCGAGGACGTCCTTGCGGATGGCGCGGATGGTCTCGCGGGCGATCACCCTGGAGCCGATCGCGGCCTGCACGGGCACCTCGAAGTTCTGCCGCGGGATCAGCTCGCGCAGCTTGGCGACGAGCCGCACGCCGTACGCGTACGCATGGTCCTTGTGGGTGATCGCCGAGAAGGCGTCCACCTTGTCGCCGTGCAGGAGGATGTCCACCTTCACCAGGGAGCTGCTCTGCTCGCCGGTGGGCTCGTAGTCGAGGGAGGCGTATCCGCGCGTCTTCGACTTGAGCTGGTCGAAGAAGTCGAAGACGATCTCCGCGAGCGGCAGGGTGTACCGGATCTCGACCCGGTCCTCGGACAGGTAGTCCATGCCGAGCAGCGAACCGCGCCGCGTCTGGCACAGCTCCATGATCGCGCCGATGAACTCGGTGGGCGCGAGGATCGTGGCCCGCACGACCGGCTCGAAGACCTCGGCGAGCTTGCCCTCGGGGAACTCGCTCGGGTTGGTGACGGTGACCTCGGTGCCGTCCTCCATGATCACGCGGTAGACCACGTTCGGCGCGGTGGCGATCAGGTCGAGCCCGAACTCGCGCTCCAGCCGCTCCCGGATCACGTCCAGGTGCAGCAGGCCGAGGAAGCCGACGCGGAAACCGAAGCCGAGCGCGGCCGAGGTCTCCGGCTCGTAGACCAGCGCGGCGTCGTTGAGCTGGAGCTTGTCCAGCGCCTCGCGCAGCTCCGGGTAGTCCGACCCGTCCAGCGGGTACAGCCCCGAGAACACCATCGGCTTGGGTTCCTTGTAGCCGCCCAGCGGCTCGCCGGCACCCTGGTGCTGGCTGGTGACCGTGTCACCGACCTTGGACTGGCGGACGTCCTTCACGCCGGTGATGAGGTAGCCGACCTCGCCGACGCCCAGCCCGTCCGAGGCGAGCATCTCCGGCGAGTTGGTGCCGATCTCCAGCAGCTCGTGGGTGGCGCCCGTGGACATCATCCGGATGCGCTCGCGCTTGTTGAGCTGGCCGTCGACGACCCGGACGTAGGTGACGACGCCCCGGTAGGAGTCGTACACCGAGTCGAAGATCATCGCGCGGGCGGGGGCGTCCGCGTCACCGACCGGCGCCGGGACCCGCTCGACGACACGGTCCAGCAGCGCCTCGACGCCCAGCCCGGTCTTCGCGGAGACCCGCAGCACGTCGGCGGGGTCGCAGCCGATGAGGTTCGCCAGTTCCTCGGAGAACTTCTCCGGCTGCGCCGCCGGAAGGTCGATCTTGTTCAGCACCGGGATGATCGTGAGGTCGTTCTCCATCGCCAGGTACAGGTTGGCGAGGGTCTGCGCCTCGATGCCCTGGGCCGCGTCCACGAGGAGGATGCAGCCCTCGCACGCCGCGAGCGACCGCGACACCTCGTACGTGAAGTCGACGTGCCCGGGGGTGTCGATCATGTTGAGGATGTGCGTCCTGCCGTCGTCGTGCGTGGGCGCCCACGGCAGACGCACCGCCTGGGACTTGATCGTGATGCCACGCTCACGCTCGATGTCCATGCGGTCGAGGTACTGGGCGCGCATCTGCCGCTGCTCCACCACACCGGTCAGCTGGAGCATCCGGTCGGCGAGCGTGGACTTGCCGTGGTCGATGTGCGCGATGATGCAGAAGTTGCGGATCAGAGCCGGGTCGGTACGGCTCGGCTCGGGCACATGGCTAGGGATCGCGGGCACGCAGGGTCCTGATTCTTGAGGCGTCCGCAGTGTCTGCGGTCTCGGGTCGGATCATTACGCAGCTTCCATCGTCCCACGTATGGCGAGCCGGGACGGGTTTGGGCCACTCCGCGGGCCGCTGCTACTGTGGGCGGCTGTGTCTCATGCCCTCTCAGCGCGAGGCACAGCAGACAGAGAACTCACCGGTACGAGGCCCCTCGCGGTCGCGTGCCTGAACCTGCAAAGGCTCATTCGTGGCGAACATCAAGTCCCAGATCAAGCGGAACAAGACCAACGAGAAGGCCCGGCTGCGCAACAAGGCCGTCAAGTCCTCTCTGAAGACCGCGATCCGCAAGGCTCGCGAGGCCGCCGCCGCGGGCGACGTCGAGAAGGCCACCGAGTACCAGCGCGTCGCCGCGCGCGAGCTCGACAAGGCCGTCTCCAAGGGCGTCATCCACAAGAACCAGGCCGCCAACAAGAAGTCGGCCCTGGCTCAGAAGGTCGCCGCCGTCAAGGCCTGACCCGCTTCTGGTCCACCTCGCCGGAAGGACCCGGGCGGGCCCTCTCTCATCCGCCCCCGACCGGCACACACGACCCGTGCGCGGCCTGCGTTCGCCACGCGGGCACGGGTCCCCCGCATGATCCGAAGACCCCGGCCCCGTCCCTCCCGGACGGACGCCGGGGTCTTCGGCGTCCGTCCGGGCGAGGTCGCTGGGGGCGGTGCCCTTCCCGGGGAGGGCATCGGGGGTTTCGGTGCCCCTCCCGGAGGGCAGCGCGGGTTTCGGTGTCGAGGGGTCTTCGGGGTCGGCCGGGGGTTCGGTGCGTCGGGGCTCTGGGGCCGGCGGGAGCCTCGGTGGCGGCGGCCTCGGTGGCAGCGGGAGTCTCGGTGGCGGCGGCCTCGGTGGCCGCGGCCTCGGTGGCAGCGGGAATCTCGGTGGCGGCGGCCTCGGTGGCAGCGGGAGCCTCGGTGGCGGCGGGCGGGGCTTCGGTGCCGACGGGTACCGGTGCCTGCGCGCCCTCCCGGCGCTCCGCCCGGGGGGCGCGCGGCCGGTCCGGCGGTCCGCGTCGGCTTGTCAGGCCCTGCCCCGTGAACGGGCCGCCGCGGCGATCGTCACGACCGCCTTCTCCAGGGCGTACTCGGGATCGTCGCCCCCGCCCTTCACCCCCGCGTCCGCCTCGGCCACGGCGCGCAGTGCCACCGAGACGCCGTCCGGCGTCCAGCCCCTCATCTGCTGCCGCACCCGGTCGATCTTCCACGGCGGCATCCCCAGCTCCCGCGCCAGGTCGGCGGGACGCCCCCCGCGCGCGGAGGACAGCTTCCCGATGGCCCGTACGCCCTGCGCCAGCGCGCTGGTGATCAGTACGGGCGCCACCCCCGTCGCCAGCGACCAGCGCAGCGCCTCCAGGGCCTCCGCGGCCCGGCCCTCGACCGCGCGGTCGGCGACGGTGAAGCTCGACGCCTCGGCACGCCCCGTGTAGTAGCGGCCGACGACGGCCTCGTCGATGGTGCCCTCGACGTCGGCGGTGAGCTGGGAGACCGCCGAGGCCAGCTCGCGCAGGTCGCTGCCGATCGCGTCGACCAGGGCCTGGCACGCCTCCGGGGTGGCCGAGCGCCCCGCCGAACGGAACTCCGCCCGTACGAACGCCAGCCGGTCGGCCGGCTTGGTCATCTTCGGGCAGGCCACCTCCCGTGCCCCCGCCTTGCGCGCGGCGTCCAGCAGGCCCTTGCCCTTGGCGCCGCCCGCGTGCAGCAGGACGAGGGTGATCTCCTCGGCCGGGGAGGCGAGGTAGGACTTGACGTCCCTGACCGTGTCGGCGCTCAGGTCCTGGGAGTCCCGGACCACGACGACCTTGCGCTCGGCGAACAGCGAGGGACTGGTCAGCTCGGCGAGGGTACCGGGCTGCAACTGGTCGGGGGTCAGGTCACGCACGTCCGTGTCGGCGTCGGCGGCACGCGCGGCGGCCACCACCTCCTGCACGGCGCGGTCAAGCAGCAGGTCCTCCTGGCCCACGGCGAGGGTCACCGGGGCGAGGACGTCGTCGTTCGCAGTCTTCCTGGCCATCGTCGACAAGCATCGCACGCACCACCGACAACGCCCTCCGCCGGACGCCCCGCGGACGGCGCGCGCGGGAGTGCGCGGGCGGGGGCAGCGGGCGGGGCGCGCTGTGCCCGGCGGGCGCGGGGAGGGCAGGCGGGGCGGGCAGGCGGGGCGGGCAGGGTGCGGCGGGGCGGGCGCGGCGCGCGTGGTTCAGGGTTCCTCGCGCCAGCCGTCCCACCGGCTGGCGAACGTGTCCAGTTCCCGGGGGTCCAGGCGCTCGTCCTCGTCACGCAGGACGAGGAGCCACTGGGCGTCCTCGGCGTCGTCCTCGCCGGCCAGGGAGTCCCGTACGAGTTCGGGTTCCTCGTCGAGCCCGAAGTGTTCCCCGAGCGCTTCGGCGGCCTCTTCCGCGGCGTCGCGGTCGGGCAGCACCAGCACGTGTCTCACGTCGTTCACGGGGCAATTCTGCGGCACCGGGGCGAGCGCGCCGCAGACGGGTCAGCCCTTGGGCACGATCTGCACGTCCAGGTCGATGCCGATGCTGGGGCCGACGACGGCGATGCCGCGGGCCAGCATGGTCTGCCAGCTCACCGTGAAGTCGTCGCGGTGCAGTTCGGTGGTGGCCCGGCAGGCGGCGCGGACCTCGCCCTCGATGCCGTTGCCCAGTCCGAAGTACTCGGTGTCCAGGGTGACGGTGCGGGTGACGCCGTGCAGGGAGAGGGCGCCGGTGACGGCCCAGCGGTTGCCGCCGCGGTGGGTGAAGCGGTCGCTGTAGAACTCCAGGGTCGGGTACCGCTCCACGTCCAGGAAGTCCGCCGACCGCAGGTGGTCGTCGCGCATCCGCACGTTGGTGTCGATGGACGCGGCGTCGATCACCACGTGCATCGCGGAGTGTGCGACGTCGTCGGCGATGCGCACGGCGCCCGCGAAGGAGTTGAACCGGCCGTGGACCCGGGCCAGCCCGATGTGCCGGGCGGTGAAACCGATGGAGGAGTGGGCCGGTTCGATCTCCCAGTCGCCGACGGCGGGCAACTGCGGTGGCTGGGCCACCTGGAGGGTCACGTCGCCCAGCGAGGCGAGGGAGTCCTCGGCGACCGTCGCGATGGCCCGGTAGGGGGTGAAGCCCTCGGCGGAGACGGCGAGCCGGTACTCCCCGGCGGGCACGGTCGCCACGAACGAACCGTAGGGGTCGGTACCGCCGCCGACCACCTTGCGGCCCATGGCGTCGCTGACGGCCAGTTCGGCGTGCGGCACCGGTTCGCCGACCGGGTCGAGGACGCGGCAGCTCAGCACCCCGGCGCTCGGCGGGGTGTGCACCGCCGCGAGGGGGCCCGTCCGCTGCGTCCGCTTCGTTCGGTTGCCCAGCCAGCGGCTGATCATCTGCGACACCCTCCGCACCCTGCCCACCATCAGTTGCCGAAGAAACATTCGATCACCAATGAGGCTTTCGAGGCAACCTGCGACCACTTCACGCCAAAGAAGCCCATGTGCAGGGAGAACTCCCGAGTAACCCGTGTGACCCGTATTGACCGGCCAGGTGTGATTTCTCACAGAGAGCAGCCCGGGGGCCTGCTCGCGGGAGGCGTGCGGCGTTGCATGACGGCACGGATGGCCGGAGGGCGTGACGAGGCGAGTGGCGGGTGCCGGGTAGCGGGTGCCCGGTAGCAGGTGCCGGGTGGCGGCACTGGTGAGGGGCAGCCGGCGGGAGGGGCCGGGCGGGTGGGGTGCCCGGGTGGCGGGGCGGTCGGGGCGGCCGGTCAGGGGCCGGTCAGGGCCTCGTAGTGGTCGCAGAGGGCGTTCAGCGTGCGGGCCAGACGACGGGCGCGGCCGAGGGACCCTCCGTGCCGCGGGGCCGGCCGGGCCCGCAGCCTCTCGCGGGCCTCCCCCACGCAGGCGAGCGCGCAGTACCGGGGCACGCTCTCCACCGGCAGCTGCCCCGCCAGCCGCTCCACCTCCGGGACGAGGAGCTGGAGCTGCCCGCGCAGCAGCCCGGTGACGGCGTTCAGCTCGGCACCGGCCGGCGGCAACGCCTCCGCCACCGCGTCCGGGTCCAGCAGGATCGCCACCGTCCGCCGCATCAGCAACAGGTCCAGCGGCTCCGTCGCCTCGTCCCGTTCCACCGCGTTCACCGCCCCGCCTCCCGCCCCGCCCGGTGCACCGGACACGCACACGGCGGCAACGGGTCGAGCACCGTCGGCGACGCCTCGCCCTCCGGCACCCGCACGGTGCCCTGGTCCTCCGTGACCGTACCGTCCCGGGCCATCCGGTACACACGCAGAGTCATCTTGACACCGGGCTCTCCCCGGGCGGTGGGTTCCATGACGTCGGCGCTCCCTCGACGAGCGTGAGCCACGCCCCCGAACCGTTCTCACGCGGTCCCGGGGGTCCTGTCCCCTCTCAGAGTGCCGACCCCACGGGTCCGGAAGTATCAGTCCTCACTGATAGTCCCGCCCACGATGTCACCCTGCGTCACCTGTCATCCGCCCAGCCAGGCCCCGTAGTTGGTGAACGTGTCCGGCATGCGCCGCTTCGCCGACTCCAGCGCCGTGTACGTCTCCCGCACCGTCGGGTGGTACTTCGTCTGCTGCGGCGCGAGCCTGCGCGCCGTCAGGAGACTCTTGAACGCGGCGTCCGTCCGGCCCGTCCAGAGGTGCGCCCGCGCCACCTCGGCGTGGTGGTGGGCAAGCCGCGACGGCGGCCAGTCCTCCGGGATGACCACGTGCCGCGCCTCGTCCACCGCCTTCGCGTACTGGTCCAGCTCGGTCAGCACACTGACCCGGTGCACCCCCACGTTGGTCGGCCCGAACGACAGCCAGTGCACCTTCTCCGCGGGCCCCGTCATCTTCGCGATCCGCGCCGCCTCGTCGAGGTGCTCCCGCGCCGTGTCCTGGTCCTTGTCCCGCCCGGCCACCACCGCCGCGCCCAGGTGCATCTGCCCCGTGACCGCGTCGAGCACCCGGCCCGGCTCCGCCTGCCCCAGCGTGGCCATGCCCAGGCCGATGAGCCGCCGCCCCGTCTTGTAGTCGCTGGCCCGCAGATACGCCAGCGCCCTCAGGTACTGGCGCATCCCCGCGAGCACCGGATCGGACGCCTTCTGCGCCGCCCAGTCCAGCCGGTCCAGCGCGACCGTGCACAGATCCGGGTACCCCAGCTTGGTCGTCACGTCGTACGCGGTCCGGTACGTGCTGGCCAGCAGCCGCCAGCTCCGTCCCGACGGCACGGTGTGCACCGTCGACGTGGCCTCCCGGATCAGGCCGGGCAGGTCGGCGGCGACCTGCTTGATGTTGGTGACCCGCACCAGCGCGCACAGCTCCTCGGCATGCCGCTCCAGCTCGCCGACCGGGCGCGGGACGACGTCGGGGTCGGGCCCGAGATCGTAGACGTTCAACGCCTCCCGGATCGGGTTGATCAGGCCGTCGAGCTGGTCCTGTCGCAGTTCCTCCAGGTAGGGCTGCCCGTGGAGTTCGGCGACGGGGACGGACAGGGCGCGGGCGAGCGCCCCGATCACGGACGGGCTCGCGGGCATCGCGCCCTGCTCGACCTTGGTCAGCGTGCTGTAGGAGACGTGTGACCGGTCGGCCAGCTCACGCTGTGTCAGCCGGCGGATCTTACGGGCGTGCCTGATGCGCGCGCCCGTGTGCTCTTCGGGGGACGGGGGCATGGCTGGTCTCCGTTCTGCACTCGGCATCAGAACGCTACCCACGCACCCCCTCCGGACTCCGCTCGGCAACGCTCGTCCCTTTCACCCGTGGCGATTTCACACGACCTGCCGACCCTGCGCGTGGCCGGGAACACCTCGTCGAACGGGTGGTCCCGGCGGACGGGGGCGCAGTGCGCGGTGGTGCGCGCCGTCCCGTCCCCACCTCCCGAACACATTCCGGTTCCGGCCCCGGCCGCGGCCGGGGCCGGGCTCGCCGCCGCCCGGTGGCCCGCGCCCCGGCCACCTCGCGGCCGGGCCGGACGGAGCGGCGTGGGGAGCCCCGGCCGGAGTGACGGACGCGCTCCGTCACCGGTCAGTCCGTCGCCACGTGCAGGGCGGCGGCCGTCCCCGTCACCGCCAACGCCCCCTCCCGGTCCGTGCGCAGGACCCTCGCCCCCCGGGCACGCAGTGCCTCCACCGTCGCCGGCGACGGGTGCCCGTACGGGTTCTGCTCACCGCAACTGACCAGGGCGAGCCGAGGCGACGCCGTACGGAGGAGTCCGGCGTCCTGGTGCGCCGAACCGTGATGGGCCACCTTGAGCACGTCCACACCGGCCAGAAGCGCCGCCTGCGATCTGTCCAACTCCCGCTGCGCCGGGGGTTCGAGATCACCGAGCAACAGCATGCGCAGGCCCGCCACCCGCACCAGCAGGGTGACACTGGCGTCGTTGGGTCCGGCCGCGGCGGACACCGGCCCCGGCGGCGGCCACAGCACCCGCCAGGACAGCTCCCCGGTACGCCGCTCCTCCCCCGCGAGGGCCCGCCGCACCGGAACGCCCCGCGCCTTCGCCTGACGGCGGACGGACTCCGCCTGGTCGGCGGGCTCGTCGAGCCCCGTCGTCTCGATCACACCCACCCGGCGCCCCCTCAGCACCCCGGGCAGCCCCGCCACGTGATCGGCGTGGAAGTGTTCTCCACGATCCACATGTCTCATGAGACATCGACCCGCCTGACCCACTCAGGTGCGACGTGGACCTCGCAAGAGCAATGCCACCGTCGGATCACTGCATCGCTGAGACACAACGACCCTTCACTGACATGTGACGTAAATCACGCCATAGGCGCCTGTGGGGTACTGCGCGTAGGTGTGTATACCGAGAGTTGTTCTCTCAGATCGGCGACGTCGATGCCCAGTCGCTCGGCTGTCTCGGGGAGTCGGATGCCGGGGACTACGGCGGCGAGGCAGAGTGCGTCTTCGTGCAGTGCGCACTCCAAGCGAGTTGCGTTCCGTAGGCGTGCTCGGGCCTGTGATGCGGCGTCGCTGATGAGTGCGTGGATCTGTGCCAGCTCGGGTGCGGGTGCGGGAGGAGCCATCAGGGCGGAGAGGTCGGGTACCGGTTGGTCGGTGATGCGAAATTACGGCGCCACTGCGCTGGCCTCGAAGACCTCGTCCAGACCTATGCCCACGCGATCAACGAGCTCGCCCGCGAGAACCAGCAGCTTAAAGACAGGCTTGAGGGCTCAGCCGACAATGTCCGTCCCCTGACACGGAGCCGGCACCGCCCTGAAACGTGCGTTCGTCTCTTCCCGGGCGAAGGTCATGGCACACCTGGCTCAGGGTTGTCCGATCACCTTCTGATGATCGCGCCTCAGTGCCGCGTCGGCTGTTCTAATACTCCAGCAGCGTTTCGCTATCTGGCCTGGTCAGAGGCAGCGTCGGGAGTGTAGTTGGCTGCTGGCATGTCAGGGTCGGTCTTGCGGGACCGGCCCCGCCCGCAACCGCTGCCCGCCGGCAGTCACCAGGAGGGAAGACCACAGCATGCTCCATCCGAACGTCCTCGGGGACTGGCAGGAGTACGACGAAGACTTCACGGGCCTCCGCGTCCGGGTACACAGCTTCAAGAAGGGCGACGTTCCCAAGAGAGGCCGTGACGACGACGCGAAGGGCCTGACGTACTTCAGCTTCCAGGTCACCGTCGAGAACCGCGCCGAGGAGTACTTCGACCTCCGCCTCTGCGACAACGAAGTGCAGATACGTGCAGGCAAAGACGGCCACAGCGCCTTCCTCGACGAGTACGGCTCGACCTGGATCAGGAACTTCCGGCTCTACCCGCTCCGCCGGGCCTCAGCCACCATCTTCGCCGCCGCCCCTGCCAGCCACCTCAAGACCGTCGATATCCAGATCGCCATGCGATTCGATAATGAAGGCACGGACCCGTACGTGTGGGTCGGCAGCGATGGCATCCCCGAATCCACCGGCCGGACCACGGTGAGGAAGACCCGCGGCAAGGGCATCGCGGACGAGGTCAGCAAGTTTCTTGAGCAGGGAGGAACCGATGTCTGACCTCACAGCACGCCGCGCTGTCTATATGCGCGAGGCTATTGCTGAAGCTCAGAAGAAGGGATCCTTTCCCGAACCCGTCTGCCAAGCGCTCCTCGGAGTCCTCGACCTGTACGACGCTGCAATCGACCAGGCACGACGAGACGACTCGTTCCTGCAAGCCTGGGCGATGAACTTCCGTCTCGAGGGCTTCACCATGCCCAACGAGAGCGGAACCCGAACTCTGCTTCCCGGTCTTGCTGCCGCCATCAACCAGCTCATCCAGGCCTTCCCGGATGATGAGGATGAACATCTGCCCCATCTGCGCAGCGTTCCCGGGGAGGCGCAGCAGTGAGCGCGACCAACGACAGCGGGCCGAGCGTCAACTTCCCGCCCGTGCTCAACGGGCTCGACTTCCTGGAGAGCACCGTTGACCTGCTCGCCGTGAAAGGGGACGTCCCGTCCCGAAACTTGAAGTACGCCGTGGTGCACTTGGCGTCCGCCGCGGAGACGCTGTTCAAGGCCCGGCTCGCTATGAAAGATCCGGCCCTGGTGTGGGCCAAACCCGACGCCTACGACCCGGGCAACCATGCACGCGGAGACTTCCAGAGTTGCGGTTGGCAGGACGCCCGCAAGCGCGTCATCAAGGAGTTCGACCTCGATACAGAGCTATTGGCACCACGACACTTCAAGGCCCTCGCCCAGATGCGCAACCGCTTCGCGCACCTCGGAGTCACCGACACCGCCCTCGCAGTGGAAGTGCTCACGACGCCCGTGCTCGACAACCTGCTCACCTTCGTACGCGAGGACCTGCTCCCCCGGGTGGAAGGAGAAGAGCTCACGCTCGCTGAGGACGCCGTGGAGCGCATCCGCCCTGGCCTTGGCCGCATCCAACGCCTCGTAGACCTGCGCATGGAACCCGCGCGGAAACTGCTGGGCAAGTGGTCCACTATCCTCCCTTGCCCCATCTGCGCGGCGGTCGCGGTGCCCTTGGATGGCGGCGCCGATCTGACCTGCGCGGTCTGCGAATCCCACTTGGGACCGCCGGCCGAAGCAGTCTGGGCTTACGCGGACACCTCGGAGCACGAGATCGTCACCGGCGGCGGCCCGTCCCCGGTGCACCAATGCGGTGAGTGTGGCAGGGAGGCCGTGACAGATGTCCCCACCGATGGCGAAGGCAGCGGCTCCAGGCTGCTCTGCCTCTTCTGCGGCATCGAGTGCGTGGGACTCTGCGGCTACTGCGAGCTTGCGGTTGCCAGCTTCGCCATCCCGGAAACGCACATGTGCAGCGACTGCTTTGAGCACCGATATCAGCGCTACTGACCCCCGACAGAGGGCTGGTTGGGGTGGTACACGGTGTGCGAGTCTCCTACGGTGCTGCCCAGGGCTGGGGCCCGATAGCTGTCGGGGCATTCGCCAGCCGCCTTCGCCGACCCCCGGGGCCCCCGGGCTGCCGCTCACGCGGTACCGCGGCTCGTGTGGCTGGAGCCAGGCCCGTTGCTCGCGGTCGGGGGAAATTGGCGGTGATACAGCGGCCCGCCCGGCAGAATCGGGTGATCGACACGCCCTTTGGGGGAGCTATGCAGGAACTCCGCTTCGACGACGATATTCGGTTCACCGCGGCGGTCAGCAGCGACCAGACGTGGCTGCACCGTGCGCTGGGAGCCTACGAGCTGAGCGTCCAGCTCGCCGTCGGGGTGTCGCCCCTCACCGAGGCCGGGAAGATCCTCGCCCTGGAGGCGGACCTGTTCGGCTTCGAGGCGACGGGGCAGCGCTCCCGGCTTGCCCGGACCACGGCGAACCTGGCGTACACCCCGACGGTGACCGTCCACCGTGTGAACATGTCGTTCCCGCTGACCTCGTTGCAGGTCCACGCGATTGAGGAGGGCCGCACCGGCGACATCCGGTTCGAGATCGACCTCAACGCGACCCTGCCGCAGGCGCCCGGGTACCCGGGGAGCGCCCAGGACACAGCGCACATCACCATCGCCAAGAGCCGATGGGAACAGCAGCTCGCGCAGCTTGGACCGTCCGCGGCGTTCGAGATGGCGGTGCCGTACCCGATCGGCGATCCGGAGCGGGACGAGGTCGGCCGGACGTTGCGAGAGGCGCAGCGGCTGCTGACCGTGGGCGAAGTGCGGGCGTCGATCCTAGAGGTCAGGCGGGCGCTGGAGTGGGTCCGGGAGAACGTCACCTGGGACAACCCCGGATCGAGGAAGCAAGCCAGCCAGTGCAACCAGACCGAGCGGTGGTGGCGGATCCAGGACGCCCTGTACAGCCAGACCTGCGGCGCCCTGCACAACGATGCGGTCACTAAGACCTTTCAGTACGACCGGGCCGAGGCGGAGACGCTCCTGGCGATGACCTCCGCGCTGCTGCGGAACGTGCCCGTCACCAGCGCGTGACGGGGCGGCCCGGCGCCCGCCCCGCGATCGAAACGAGGACCGCATGACAATCGAGCACAACGGCATTGCAGGCCCCTACTTCGAGTACGACGGACTGCCCGCCCTGCACGCAGTGGATAAGGATCTGCCGCTGATCCATCCGTACGCCCCCGTGGCGCCCGGCCGCTACATCACGCCCGGCGGCGGACGGCTCACCATCCGCCCGGCCGAGATGGGCGCCCACCTCCGGATCACGCTGGATCATCTGGGCTGTCCGGCCCAGCTCACCGACGAGAAGAACGCCGCCTTTAAGCGGCTCGCCCTGGCCGCCGAGGGGTACTGCGTGCAGGCCGGGTGCCGACACCGTGCCGCGTACGCGGACGGGGTGCTGCGCATCTTCGAGGTGCGCAACGGGAGCATCGCGCTCGCCGCGTTCGTGCGCGCCGCGCTCGCGGTCGAGCTGGGGGACTTCACGCCTCCGGACCGGCTCTTGCAGGAAACCGAAGCACTGGCCGGGCCTGTCCGCTGGGAGACCGAAGGGGACAAGGTCAGCGGCGGCTAGAGGCTGTCTCTTTGAAGTGGCGGCGAGCTGGTGTCACCGGCACGGGGGTGAAGCAGCTCGTGGGTGCACCACGAGAACGACCAGCACGCGGAAGCGCGACTCTGCGGCAGCGCCGAGTCTCGAGTCTCGTCCGCCCAGTTACTGTCGATCAGCCGTGTGTCGACCTATCGAAGTTTCGGTTGAGGCCGGGGCATCCCGCGAGGCACTTATCGCAGCTGAGCCTCACTCCCGGCCGAAAATTCGGCCCAAGAGCAGCACGCAGCTCAGTAGATGTGCCGAGCGACAGGCTGCCGAAGCGCGCATCCCGGAATCTCGGGTTAGCTACGAGGGCCACTGCCAGGATCTGGGCCTTCGTGATGATGACGAGGCACTCACGGCCTTCGTACGACTCACCGGGGATGTGATCGCATTCGTCAGGATCAAGTCCGCAAATCGAGCACTCCGACTCGTCCACGCGTGTCTCCACGCTAAACCCGACCCGAAGATGCCCAAGATCGACTGGACACTCCCGGTAGTAGACGCCGTCGCGGTAGGCCATGGTGCAAGCCTTCGGATAGGCCCGCCTCAGCAATCCGCCTACCTCGTCCAGCAGCTCATGAGCTCGGTCGAAGAGGGCAAGGTCGTGCTCTTCGGAACGGTCCATTACCTGCCGCAGCTCCCCCCTCAGCCGCCGCAGGATCTCTAGCGCAGCTGGATCGGGGTGGCGTGCAGCTTTGGCCTGCTCAAGGTCGACCTGGCACTGCTGGAAGACTTCGTTCTCATCCCTCGGGGAGCTGACGGCGCTCATCCTCAGAACCCCACCTCTCGATCCTGGTGATCGCTTCGAGGACCGAGTCGGCCGGGCCGTCCAGCACCAGCTTGGTGGTCAGGTCACCCTGCCGGGTTACCTCCACGTGCAGAACGGGGGACGGAACAGTCACCTCTTCGCCGGACGAATCGCCCCTCCTGAGGATCTTCATCGTCGCGTAGGAGGAGACCAAGCCAGTCAGCGTTGCGATCAGGGTCTCTTTCCCGACGTCCCTGGCGAACTCGATGATCGGCAACCAGAACTCGGCGGCGTCGTGGGTCAGGTAAGTGCGATCAGGCTTCTCGTCCTCGAACTCGACGGTCAAGCCGGCGGCTCGGATGAGCTTCGCCACCCTGATCGCTTCGTACGGGTAGTTCCCGGGGACATCCGAGCGGGACACGCTCGGCAGTCCGGCAACTCCGCGCCTGATCAGCACGTCAGCCAAGGTCAACCCCCTCAGTTTTCCTCTCAGTTGCCATGATCCCACAACTGCGTGATCTCGGCTGTGTCGCCGGGGTCGCGAAAAGCAGGTTGCACACGAACGTCCCGAGCGTCGTCGCCGACAAGCGCCTGCGGGACTACGGACGGGTTGATCAGCCCATAATTGGAGTCAGTGGGCCTCCGCCAACCTGAAGCCGCAGGTCAAAGGGCTGGTGTGACCGGCTCTCGCGGTGCTCACGCTACTCGTGGGCGGGAGTCCATGGAGAAGATCGTCTGACAGAGGTCGGGGTTGTCTCCGAAACGGAGGTCAGTCCGGGGCGGCGCTCTGGCCTGTGCATCTGGGCTGGAAGGCACAGTCCGTCCTGCTGGCCAGCGCATGACATCCTGGCCCAGTGCTCCTGAACGATCTCGCCAGCAGTGTCGATCTCCGCCCAGTGCGCTATCAGTTCGCCACGGTCCGGGGCGACTCGTACGACGACAACTGGCTGGTCATTGACGGCACGGTGATGACTCCTGAGGGAAGCTGGTCCTTCGCCGATCCATGTTTGCTCACCGATGAGGCCCACCAGGTGTCCGCGTGGCTGCGCGCGGTGGCCGCGGGGACGGTGGCCGTGTCCGAACCTGATGCCGAAGGTGAGCTCTCGCCGGACACGTGGTTCATCGAGCCGGTCGTGGCTTTCAGCCTCGCCGATCAAAGCGAGGGCGGGACCGCGGTGATTCGCGTTCATCTGTCCTTGGAGGCGGCACCCCCGTGGCACCAGGGTGACAACGGGGCTGACATCTACCAGTACGTCGTGGAGGTCAGGATGGACGCCGCGGCGCTGCTCCACGCGGCTGACCAGTGGGACCTCTCTCTGGCTTCCTTCCCGCCCCGCTGATCACCGTTCAGGTGCGACAACCCGACTCACGGTTTCGCAAGATTCATCTCAACCGGGGCAGCCACCTGACACTCCCAGTACGACCGATTCCTACTCGCAGCGGCCGGGCGGTCTTCTACGATCCCGTACATGCTGGATCCCGAGCTGCTGGAACGGATCACCGCGCGCCGTGCGGAACTGGACGAACTCGAGGAACAGCTGGCCAAGCAGCTGGCGGAGGTGCGGGCGGAGCGGGACGAACTCGCCGTCGCCGAACGTGTTTTTGAGCGGGTGAGTGAGCAGCTCGCCGAGGAGCGTGCCTCGGCCGCGCCGGCGCCCGGGCAGGTGGGCGGCCGGGCGGTGATGCTGATCCCGCACCGCGAGCCGGGCGTGGAGGAGACCATGCTTCCGCCGGCCTACCGGCGCATCCTCACTGCTGTGCGGCAGGCCGCCGGGCCGGTCATGACTCGGCAGGTCGGCGAGGTGCTGGGGGTGGACGTCAGCGTGCGGAGCAAGCTGGAGCCGCTGCGCGGGAAGCTGGTCAGACTGACCGACCGCGGCTGGCTGCGGAAACTTCCCGACGGCCGGTTCACCACCCGTCTGTGACCTGACCCCGCCGTCCGCGGCGGTGCGGCTCGGGCGTAACCGGCATGCCCCCGGCGGCCGTTGGAATTGTGTGACGAAAACCAACGAACGCGCCGAGGACACCTGCCCGCTTGTCTACCAGTGCCGTCTGCCGCTGTCCACGCGCACCGTCAACCACCTCGCCGATCTGCTGCGGCGCCGTCTGAAGGCGATACGGTCCCGGTGGCGGATCCTGCCGCCCGGCCGGATCGCGGTGATCGTCCTGGCCGTGCTGCGTCACGACCAGCGCCTGGCCGACATGGCCGGCGGCAACAACGTGTCCGAGTCCACCGTCCGCCGCTGGCGCGACGAACTGATCGGACTGCTCGCCGCCCAGGCACCACGCCTGGACCGCGCCCTGAAGAAGATCGCCAAGCGGGGCGGGGAGGTCGTCCTGATCGACGGCACCCTCATCCGCACCCAGCGCCGCACCGGAAAGGCCGACCGGCGGAACTATTCCGGCAAGCACCGCAGCCATGGCCTGCACTTCCTCGCCCTGACTGACGAGAAGGGGCGCCTGATCTGGATATCCGCCGCCCGGCCCGGCCGCACCCACGACAACACCGCGGCCCGCCACGACCACATCCTGGCCCACCTGCGCGCGGCCGGCCTCGGGGCGCTGGCCGACCTCGGCTTCCGTGGCCTGGACAACGACATCCTCGATCCCGTCATCGTCACCGGCTACACCGCCGGCCGCACCCACAAGCTCACCCCGGGCGAGAAGGAAGCCAACCGCGTCCTCGCGATCGGACGGGCACCGGTCGAGCACGGCTTCGCCCACCTCAAGAACTGGCGAATCCTCACCAAGCTCCGTACCGATCCCGCCCGCGCCACCCGACTCCTGCGCGCTTTGCTCGTCCTGACGAACCTCGAAGTCAACCGCTGAGCTTGTGATTCAACGCCTGCTTTGAGGACCGGCCAGCTGGGTGGGGAGATGTACCGACGCGTCGTCACTCACAGAGGTCACCCCGAGGTCACGGCGCATCACGGTCCTCATGGCCCGCAGCAGGTCCCAGACCTCCGCCTGGGCCCGGAACGCAGCGGCCATCGTCTCCTCAGGGCCGGGCGCTTCTCGCTCCAGGCGTTTGACCTGGCCGTATACGCTGGTCAGGGCTTTGTTGACCTCACTCGCAGATACGAGCACGTCGTCAGGGGCGATCATCTGCGCTTGGGAGTACGTGTCGCGGTGGGCTCTTTTTGCCTCATCGAGTGCTGCCCGGTCGGTCTCCTCGGCCCTACGTTCCTGCATGACATGCAGGAACTGGCTGAGCGCCGTGGTGAACTGACGTGCGTCCCGATTGAGCTCCACATAGCAGGTGCGTCGGAGCAGGAGGTTGTCGCGGACCTCTTCATGGTCCCGAACCAGCTCTATCTCCCGACGTTTTGCCCGTTCAGAGACACGTTGAGTAAGCAACGATCCCCCCAGCGTTCCGGCCACACCTGCCACCGCGATGATCACAGAGCCGAGATCCACAGCACCCCTCGAAGCCGCTTACAGTCCACTGATCAAGTTCGGTACCAGACGTTAAGCGGCAAGCTGACGGATGATCTACCCCGCAGACTCCCGCCCATGACCGGCGCGAGTACCCCAGGAGGCCGCCACACCAGCCCTTTGACCTGCGACGTCAAGTTGGCGGGGGCTCAGTGCCGAGCGACCCGGCGCATCGCACCCACCCCGGGTGCACTCACCGCGATCGGAGAGCATCGTGAACAACAGCGCGTTGTGGCGAGTGGTTGACAACGAGAGTGGTACCCAGTCCATCGTCAGCACGCCCTCCGAGGCGGTCGCGTTCGTCAACAGCCGGTTCGACACCGATGACGACGACGAGCCGTTCAGCATCACCAAGGTCGGCCCTCTCCTTCCGAAGCCGCTCGAGGTCATCACCGCATGGGCGGCCAAGAAGGACGGCGAGCGAACCGACGGGCGTACTGCGCCGATCATAATCAGGCCGGTTGTGACGGATAACGCCATCGAGTGCAATGATGTCGTGCTCTGGGGCGACGTGTATGTCTCGTGGGACCACGACATGTACACCATCGAGGGGCCGGACGGCTCCGAGTACAGCGAGGCTGACAGCGCAGCCGAGTAATCTGGGCCTGCCCCCGAAAGTAGACCCGAAGCATGCCGTCACGGTAGTCGTTAAGCCAATCCAAGTCAGAGGCGAGAGAAGGAACCACCGAAAGCTTGGTAGCGACCCGGTCTGCTATCTCATTTCCCTCGCCGAAGCTCCACAGCGTCTCATCCGGATCAGGGACATCGAGATGAAGTTCCGTCTCCACTTGCCCGACGAGGCGAGCGCGCTCGGAAGCGAATTCTTCATCAGTAATGACCAAAACCTTGAATTCATCAGCCAACCACTTGGGGCGCGGCACGATGGCTGACACGTCCTTCTTCTTTTTCTGCGCATGCTCGACGAGCGATCGACTGTCGAACTCAGGAGTCATAAGGACCCAAGTGTGCAAACGCACATCACCGAGGAGGCGACAAGTGCCCTCAACATCGCCACAAAGACGCCTAAGATCTTTTGTGATCTTGCGCTTCTGGGAGGTCGTCTGAGACTCCAGAGTGAAGGCGTCTTCCGGGACATAGCACTGGTAGCCGACTCCGTCGTAACGAAATGCTTCCAGGCCGCCGTCACCGCCACCACGGGCGGGAATGAACTGAATGTTCGAGTCGTAGCGCATCGACAGGAGGCGTCGGCAGTAGGCCTCCCATTCGCCCCCGCTCCACTGCTCTCTGATCACTTGGGCACTCTAACGGCGCATCGGTGGACGAATCCATGGGTTGACCACAGTCGATGCCGGCTCGTGAGCTCTGAGTCATCACAGTAATCGAACACAGGAGCCATTCGAAAGGCTGTGTTAACTCTGCCCTGTGCGGATGACCTGGCAGTGGCTCGCCTCAACGTTGCGGACATGTCTGGGACGTTTACTCGCAGGTCACCCGTGTTCGTGGCGATACTCAACCGGAGAACTCCAGGAGCACGGCCAGCCGCTGGGCCAGGCCCTCGAGGGTGGGGACGTAGTCGTCGACCGGGCGCTGCTGGAACGTGGCAGGCACGGCGCAGGCGCCGGGCCAACCTGGCCGTTCACGCGGACGGTTGCGACCAACTCGCCGCTATCGTCAGGTTCAGGAGATGCTGAGTCAGGGTGCGGTGCTGGCGTGTCCATGGAGGGACGGTAGTACCCGCCGGCCCCGGCGCCGCCAGCGGGTAGTTGCGGGTCAGTGGCAGTCAGTGGGAATCGTCATCGGCGGGGTCTCGTGGGCGGTGCAGGGGGATCACTCTGCCGCCGGAGGCGGCGACCTCCTGCCGTAGCAGCGTGTTGTCGTGGTGGAGTGCGGCAATTGCGGTGGCGGCGGCATCCAGGCGGCGCTGGAGTGTGGTGCACTGCCGGGTCTTCTCGGCGAGCTTGCGCTTGAGCTCGCGGATCTCCTCGTCCCGGCGGGCTTCTCCGGGGGTGGTACTGCCGTGCTGGACGAGGTAAGCGTCCCACTCGGCGAGGACGGTGTGGGCGCGGTTCATGGTGGCCCGGCTCACCCCTGCCTCCCGCCACAGATTTTGCTTGGTCAGCCGGCCGTCGGTTCGCTGGGGTTTGCCCGCGAACAGGCGTTGCATCGCGGCGCGCAGTGCTTTGGCGGTCTCTTCGGTGACGCCGTCAGCTGTCAGGGTCCGATTGGCGGGGCCAGTCACGTGTTCTCCTCCTTGACCTGGGCGAGGACGGCGTCAGCGCGCTCGACCTCGCGGTGGATGACGGCCTTGCGGGCTGCGGGCAGGCGGCGGGTTTCGAGCAACTTGAGCTGTGTGCGCTTGTGCGAGTCGTAGATGGGGACGTGCTCGATGCCGATCATGCTGTTGTGGCAGCGGTCGGGGCGGCAGCGCCAGTCCAGCGGGCCAGTGTGTCCCTTGGGGATGACAGTGTTCTCACGGCAGACGGCCCCCTGCGGGTTCGCCTCGTCGAAGAGGCAGTTGTTGAGCATGCCGAAGCGGATGGTGATCCGGGCCTTGCGTAGCAGGTCGTCCTCGACTCGGGCGTCGCCGTCTTTGGCTTTGACGGTGGAGATGATGTCGTCGAACGTCTCCTTGACCCGTTCCGCGCCGGCGCCGTAGCCGATCGGTTTGCCGTCCTTGTACTGGTCGTAGAGGTCCTTGAAGCGGCGGAATCGGGTGGCTTCCAGGGCGGTTTCCAGCAGTTCGGCCCACTGGGTGTCGGCGGCCGCATACGACTGGGTGGTGCGGTTGGCCAAGGCTCGTGCGGCGACGTGTTTGAGCTGGATCCCCAGGGCGATCTCGGAGCCGGGGAACTGGTCGGTGAGCATGGCCATGGTGTGGCGGAACATGTGCGGGCGGACCCGGCCTTTGGGGATCTCGTCCAGTCCCGACCAGGCCCGGCCGGAGTTCACCTCGTTGATGAACGCGTCGATCATCTGGTCGCCGTGGACGGCCTCGGTGCTCTCGGGCCTCTTCATCGGGGAGAAGACGCGTTCGTCGTGGACCGAGACGATCTCGGCCAGTGTGATCGCCTCGGCAGCGGGTTCGATGATCCACCAGTGTTTGCCCGGCCGGCCTGCTCGTCCCTTGTCCAGGTGCGACTTGATCGCCGGAGCGTTGTAGTGCTGGACGACGGAACCGCGCCTGATCTCGTGGATCTCGCTGTCGCGCATCATGGACAGTGCCGCGACCAGGCAGAATGCGGCGTCCCTGAGCCTGACCAGCATGCGTGTCAATGCTCTGGGATCAAGGCCGGGATGCCAGGGGCCGACGCTGCCGTCCGCCCGGGTCACCTCGACCAGATCGTGGATCAGGCCGGAGGTCGTGGGGTGCCCGGCGGCGAGGGCAGCCCAGACCTTCTCACGTCGGCGCATCCCGGACGGCAGCGCTGCGGTGAACAGGCCGGATCCCTTGGAGGAGCTGAACCCCATGAACAGGGCCAGCAGGTTCCAGTTGACGCCCTCGTGCTTCTTGCCGAGGGAGGACCCGGAGTGGGCCGGATCGTGCAGCGGGATCCGGTTGCCGGGGTCCGCGAGCCAGGCGTCGAGCACCTCGTCCGCCTCGCTGCGCCGATCGGTGCTGGTCCTCGCGATCGCGCGAAGCTGCTGGTAGCGGGTCATAGCACGCAGGACGTCGGGGGCGAAGGTGTGCACATAGATCCAGGCCGCCCTGACCAGCGGAAACCATACCTCTGGTGCGATGGTGGGGGTGGACAGGTCGTGTGTCACCTCGTACTTGGCAGCCTTGCGTGCACTCATGCCGTGCCAGGGGTCCACAGCTGGGCCGCCCAGGGCCAGGGCGGGGCCGATCTCGTGGAGGAACTTCGCGACGACGATGTAGTTCATCAACGTGCCGGGCTTGCGGCCCTTCTGCCGCAGCCACTTGATGAACCGGCGCAAATCCGTATGCCGCCATGTCCCCATCCGGGCTGGCAGTCCCTGCTTCTCCGCCCAGCCGGCCAGGGTGCGCAGGGCGGATACCCGGCGGATGGCGGTCTGCACGTCGAAGGGCTCGGGGGCGAGATGGACACCGGCGTCGATCAACGCCTCGTGCCGCGGATTCGCCATGATCATGAAGGTTTCCCGGGCCGTGAGATTCCACTCGGGATCGTTCAGCCCGTTGCTGAACGTGGCCCGCCAGCCGCACTCGGGGACGTTGGCGTTGCGGCGGACCACGCCGTTGAAGTCCCAGATGCCCACCTGCCCGAACAGCGGCGAGTCGGCGTCGCCAAGCAGGGAGTGGCTCTGGATGACCGGCTCGCCGTCCTTGAAGATCGAGACGGGCAGCGGTCGGACTGCAGGTGTGTTCATGCGTCGAACTCCACGTGTGCGGCCAGCGGAAGGGACAAGGTGATGCCGCCCTCGGCGATGTGCTTGCGGGCCAGCGCGATCTCCTGCTCGGTGCGGTCCTCCAGTACCGCCTGCAGATTGACGTAGGACTGTCCCCACAGTGCGGTGAAATGCTGCGGGGCCAGCCGCTGCCGGATGCGCTCCACGTGGTCGCTGAACAACAGGAGCTGAGGAAGCTGACTGGGCAGCACCCAGGCATTGCGGCATTCCAGGCAGCGCAGCGGGGCGACCGCGCACAGCTCTCCGGCGGGGCTGAACGGCGATTCATAAGGGTTCGTGCAGTGGGTGACGCCCATGTCCAGTTCGCCCTCGACCAGGTCGTCGGCCTCCTTCTTGCTCAGGCCGAGGGCCTGTAGCTGCGTGCTCTCCTCGGCGGCCTGTGCGGCCTCTTGGGACAGCACGGTCGGCCCCTCGAGCGCCATGCTGAACCAGTGGTCCTGGGCGGAGTTGATCACCTCGGCGGAGATCACGCGCAGGGTCGTCCCCTGCGCGTAGTGGCCTTTGAACGTCTCCTCGTAGTGGTCGTCGGCGGCCTCGTGGATGTGGCCGCGGGAGGCGACGACCTTCTCCACCTTGCCGGACTTACGCAGGCGCCTGATGTCGGTCTTGCCCTCGACGGTGACCCCGTGGACCTCCAGCCACCTGCTGAAACGGGCCAGTGGGGCCTCGGGGTTCCATTCGCAGAATTTCAGCTCACGGTCCACGTCCACCGCCGCCCGTACGAACAGATTTCCCTCCGGGTCGGCGGCCCGCTGCCGTGCGCGTTCGGTCACGGCCATCAGGCGCTTGACGATCGCGCCGGGCTCGCGGCGGGGCCGGTCGGTGAATTCCTTGGTCTCGATCACGTCCGCCATCTCGATCGAGGTGTCCTTGAAGGCGCGGTAGTAGCGGCGCTTCGCGCGCTTGCGTACCAGCGTCATCCGCACTCCTCGCGGCGTGAATTCGACGCCGTCCTCGGTGAGTTTGCTGACCTCCTCGGGCGGATGCGCGGTGGCGTCGATCAGCAGCACCCGGAAGGCGTGCAGGTCGAAGGTGCTCGGCCACAGCTGAGCGACCAGATGCCGGGTCAGCTCGATGCGGGCCGTGGTCACCGGCATACTGCCGTCCGGCCGGCGGATGCACGCGCGCAGTTCCTCGGTCCACCCCCGAGTCGGCCCCACGGCGTCACTGATCTGCGCTGGTGTGACCGCCTCGTGAGCGAGTCCCCACAGCAGATCCGGGATGGACATCCACGATCCGTCGCCCGGGTGGCGGCCCTGTGCGGCCAGACGCCAGCCCGTCTCCAGGCGCTTCTCCAGCGCGATCACAGCTGCCCAGGCGGCACGGACCATGGCCTGCTTCTCCGCGCGGGAGAACTCATCGAGTTCTTCGTTCTCGCCGATCGGGACGCCGCTGCCGGCCTTGGCCAGCGCGGCCATACGCTCGGTGACCGGCCGCTCCGGGTGTTCCACCCGTCTGCGGATCAGAACCCGTACGGCGCCGGACAGGATGGCGGGCCGGTTGGAGTTGGGGGCGAACCCTGACGGCAGTTTCCTCTCCCAGGTAGCCATGGCGCGTGCCAGGTCGGGTTGATCTCTGCCCAGGGAGGCCCGGGCGGCGTCCTCGCCCAGCTGAGCATCCACCGACGTGCACAGATTGTCGATCGCCTGCTGATAGGACTGCACCGTCCCGGCCGCCAGCCCGGCCGCCTCCACGTACTCGACCCACTCATCGGCCAGCTCCGCTGCCAACTGCGAGCAGGTGTACACACTCGGCAGGACGCGGCTGGTCAGGTTGCGCCTCGTCGCACTCGCCGTACGGATCACGCGCTCCCCGACCCTGCCCACCACCGGATCCGGCACCTCGGGGACGTCCGGGAAGTCCCTGGTGAACTCACCCCTGCGCGGCATCGGCCACCCCCCGCTTCTCCAGACGGAAAGCGTGCGAGGCGATCTGCGCGTACGTCGCCTCGCTGCCCAGCTCGCCGACCCAGCCGCGGAAGGCATCGTCGAACTCATTGAGCAGATCGTCGGTGTACTCGAGGTACTCGTAGGTGGTAGCCGGGCTGGAATGCCCGAGCCTGCGCATGACGATCAACAGCGGGTTCAGCCGCATATGACTGGACAGGTAGGAGCGGTGCCGGCGGCGGCGCGCGGCCGCATCCGGCTCCTCGCCGTCCATCTGCCGCTCCAGGTAGTTGAGCATCTGCAGGGCGTAGGTGTGGCGGAGATCGTGCCAGCGCCACCTTTTGCGCGGCAACACGGTGTGCTCATCGGCGAGTGCGGTCATGCGGCGCCAGGCTGCGTGCCGGTAGCGCTTCCACGAATCGGCCCCGGGCATCAGTCCGCCCTGGCAGATGAACACCGCCAGCGCCTCCAGGCCAACGTCCGTCTCGTGCACCGCGATCCGCCGCAGCTCCGGGTCCATCGCGGACATCTCGAGCACCTTCTCGATCCCGTCCAGCACTCCGTAGACCAGGCCCGACTCGTGGTCGATGCGAGAGACGACGAACAGATCGCGATGCCGCTTTTCCAGGCGTTTCGCCGATGTGGCAGCCTGCTCGGGCCGCTCCAGCAGCAGGTAGGGCTCCAGTCCCTTCATCGAGTCGTCCGGAACGTAGATGGTGCGGGCCTTGCCGTACTTCGCGCAGGCCTGAACGGTGAACTCCACGTCCCTGACCGGGTGCCCCACCCCGATGCCCAGCTCGGGCAGCAGGACCGTCGCCCACTCCTGCCACCGCATCCCCGTGCCCAGCGCCAGGTCGGCCGCCCCGCGGTTGCGGTGCGGCGACCAGCCCCGAAACGACAGATCCACACGTGAGTCCGGAAGCTGGCCGCCCAGACCCACGTCGCGGAAGTACCGGTACTGCGACAGGGTGAGGTGACGGATGTTCATCCTCTGCCTCAGCTTGGGCGCGAGCGGATTCCGCCCTTTCGAACCAACCCGCACCGGCCTCTGCTTTACCAGCCCGACGTCGTCCTTCAGGTAGCCATAGAACCGGTCAAGGAGCTGCGACTCCTTACCCCACGCCGCATCCTGAATCGGCCGCCTCTGAAGCACCGTACGAACCCGCTTGTAGGCCCTGACGTCGGACTCAGTGGCCGAGAGCACATCCCGCCCTCGGTGTTCCTGATGCTCGGAGTACCGGAAGAGGATCCGCCCGTACTCCTTCATCGTGCCCTTGCCCAGCTCGTCGTTGGACAGGCTCCGACCCCACGAGCAGTGCGGCTCGACGGGCATCATCGTTTCGTCATCGAGGTAGATCGGCATCCCGTCCGCAAGCGCCCGATCATCCAGAAGCACGACGACTTCCTCACCGGAGATCACTTCACTCTCCAAGTAGCGCAGCGCCAACTTTGAGTCTAAAAAGAAGAGTTGCATCATTTGCTCTCTCTGAGACAACAGTCAGCAGAGAGATAGCAGGGCTTGCTGTAGCCACACCACTCCGACACCAACAGAGAACGGTGCGTCATGAGACAAATCTGAACTGCCCCAAGAAGTCGTGCGTCAGCAGCAGCAACGGGACACTGGTGATCCCGAGCGAGCGCAGACACCGGTCGACCAGCACCGGATCCGGCCCGGCGTCCACCACCACCCCGGCCCCCGGACCCGCCGCCAGCACCAGCGCGTCCCCCTGTCCCACGTCGCACATCACCATCCGCCAGCCCGGCGGCGGCCATCCCGTGAACACCCGCGTCAGCGGCACCGGCTGCACCACCGCCACCACCAGCAGCACCGCACAGGCACCGCACCACCACGGATGCGCGAGCAACCGCCGGCCGGCCAGCAGCAGCCCCACCGTCAGCAGCGCGAGCAGCGCCGCCCCCGTCCACGAGCCCGGCCAGTCCACCCCCGCGCCCGGCAACCCGGCCCCGGTACGGGCGATCACCGCGATCCACCCGGCCGGCCACCCCGCGCACCACGCCAGCGCCTCGGCCACCGGCATCGCCACGGGCGCCGCCGCCAGCGCCGCGAATCCCAGCACCGTGGCCGGCGCGACCGCGAACTCCACCAGCAGATTGCACGGCACCGCGACCAGACTCACCCGGGACGACAGCACCGCCACGACCGGCGCGCACACGGCCTGCGCGGCCCCCGCCGCGGCCAACGCCTCCGCGAGCCGGGGCGGCACCCCGCGCCGGAGCAGTGCCCCGCTCCACCGGGGCGCGAGCGTCAGCAGGGCGCCGGTGGCCAGCACCGAGAGCAGGAAGCCGTAACTCCGCGCCAGCCACGGGTCGTAGAGCACCAGCAGGAGCACCGCCGCGGCCAGGGCCGGCAGCAGCGATCTACGGCGTCCGGTGGCCAGCGCGAGCAACGCGATCGCCCCGCAGGCAGCCGCCCGCAACACGCTCGGGTCGGGGCGGCACACGATCACGAAGGCCAGCGCCAGCCCGCCACCGAACAGGGCCGTCGTCCGCAGCGAGAGGCCGAGCCGCGGGGCCAGGCCCCGGCGTTCGCTCAGCTGCGCCAGCCCCGGCGGCCCCAGCAGCAACGCGATCATGATCGTGAGGTTGGCGCCGGACACGGCCAGGGTGTGCGTGAGATCCGTCGCCCTGAACGCCTCGTCCAGCTCCGGCGTCAGCCGGGAGATGTCCCCGACGACCAGGCCCGGCAACAACGCCCGCGCGTCCGCCGGCAGCCCGTCGGTGGCCTCCCGCAGCCCCGCGCGCAGCCTGCCGGCCAGCCGCTGCGGAGCCGACGGCCCCCGCACCACCTCCGGTGTCCCCTGGCCTCGGACCCGCAGCACGGCGGCGACCCGGTCCCCGCTCTCCCGCGCGGGCGCCGACCGCGCGGTGACACGCAGCCTTGTACTGGGCAGCAGCCCCAGCCACGGCGAGGTGTCCGGCCCCCCGCCCGCCACCCGCGCGTCACCGCCGCCACCCGGCGGGCCCCGGGACGTCTGGCCGGCCAGGTCCACGAGCAGCAACACCGGCGTCCGCGTCGACGTGCGCCGCCCGGCCTCCGCCACCCGGCGCACGTCGGCCCGGATCACGGCCGTCGGCGCGGCCGCGTGGTTGCCCCGTACCCGGGGCCGGCTCACTTGTGGGTCGGCGGTGACCTCCACCTCGGCGGTCACCGTGGCGTACCGCGCCGCCAGGTCCGGCACCGGGCCGCGCCGCAGATCCGCCCCGTGCAGCGCCGCCGAGGCGGTGGACGCGGCCACGCAGAGCAGTACGGCGGCCACCGACACCCGCAGTGCCGTACGCCGGGCCTCTCCGGCGGGACGCCGTCGGCGGACCTGTCCGATACGGCGGGTGGCCCCCGGCAACAGCAGGGCTCCGCCCGCCGCGAGGCACCCGACCGCCACGAGGGCGGCCCGCCCCGGCGGGGCGTGCAGCATCAGCGCCGCCGTCGCCCAGGCCGCCAGCGCGGGCGCCACCAACCGCAGGTCCGTGGGGCCCCCGTGGAGACGGCGCGTGGCGCCGGGCCGGAGCCCGGGAAGCCGGCGCGACGCGTGCGGCTCCGGGGCCGGGGCCGGGTTCAAAGTCGGGTTCGGGTTTGGGTCCGGGTCCGGGTCCGGGTCCGGGTCCGCGAAGGATGCCGGGGTGGCGGGGAGGGGAAGGGGAGGAAGGGTGGGGTCCCTGACCGGCGGGGCCGCGCCGTGGCCTGCCGGGACGTGGCCGGGTGACGTGGAGGGTGCGGGGAGCGCCCTGGTGCCGAGGCGGGCCACCGTCATCGGGCCGGAGGCGGTGGCCGGCTCCGGGTGCGGGGTGGCGAGGGTGTCCGGGACCACGGCAGCCGTGTCCGGTGGGCCTCCGGTCCCCTGGGCGAACCGAAATTCCGGCCCGCTGCGGGTGCGCCCGTGGCCGTGGCGGGCGGTCATGGCCGCACGAGGTCACGAAGGTCGGCGAAGCGGCGTTCACCGATGCCGTTGACCTCGCGTAACTCGTCCACCGAGCGGAAACCGCCGTGCCGTGTGCGGTAGTCGATGATGTGCCGGGCCAGTACGGGACCGACGCCCGGCAGGGTGTCGAGCTGCTCGGCGGTCGCCGTGTTCAGGGAGATCAGGCCGGCGGGCGCCCCCGTTCCCGGCACACTGCCGTCCGGACCGGGGGCGGGGGCGGGGGCGCCGACGACGATCTGCTCGCCGTCCACGAGGAACCGGGCCCGGTTGAGCGCGTCGGTGTCCGTACCGGGTCGCACTCCACCGGCCGCGCGCAGGGCGTCCGCGACGCGCGAGCCGGGCGGCAGCTTGTGGACACCGGGACGGCGCACCTTGCCGCCCACGTCGACCACGATCTCGGCCCCGGCCGCCGGTACCTCGGCCCGGGGCGCGCCGGCCTGCTCGCCCCGGTTCGCCGTGCCGCCCCCCTCGCCCGGCTCGCTCCGCCCGTCCGGGCCGAACGCCCCCGCCTCCCGGACCACTTCGGGCGCCGCCACGGACTCCGTACGCCCGGACCTGAAGTGGTACACCGCGAACGCCGTCGCCACCGCGAGGACCACGGTGAGCGCGACCACCCCGCGCCGCTCCAGCCCGCACCTGTTCTGCAACCACAGCGGCATCCGCTCCCGCAGCGCCGAACCGGCCCTGCCCCGCCAAGCAGCCATCCCCACCGAGGCGGCTCCCGCCGGCGCCTCCTGCCTCAGGGCCCGCGCCGTCCCGTCGACCGCGTCGGAACCGCTGGTCACCGGACCGCCGGTCAGCCGGTGAGCGCCGGGCGGGACGGCACCGCCGGTCGTCCCGGCAGCAGCGGCCGAGGGACCACCGGGGCGAGCGGCGCCCGGACCGGGGAAGGGGATCGTGCGGGCACGGACGCCGGAGCCCGCCGGCCGAGCGCCGCCACCCGGCTCCGTACCGCCGCCCGTGTACGGAACTGTGGCCGGCACGCGCCCCACGGGACCACGACCCGTACGCGAAGCCGCAGCTCCGGGGCGAGCGTGCCGTCCGCCGCCAGCGGGCACGGGAGGGCCGATGGAGGGACCCGCAGGCCGCCCCGCGGCGAAGGGGGCCGCCGTCCGCCTGCTCCACAGTCCGCCCGCGATACCGGCGCCGTACACCGCCCGGCCGGCGGCGCGCCCGGCCGCCGCGCGCCACGCAGGGGCCGGTGCCGCGGCTGTTCCCGCGGTCGGCGCGGTGGCAGCCACCGTCGGCGAGACCGTGCCGGACTGCCGTAGGGGACCGGTGCGTTGGGCGAGGAGCGCCTCGGCGCGGCGGCGGGATTCCCCGGCCGGGGCCCGGAGCGGCCCGGACCGGCTGCGCCCGGGGGGCCTGCGGTGCCGTCGGGCCCGTCCGTCGGAGCCCGGGGCCCGGCCCGGTCCGCTGCTCGCGGTGACGGTGCGAAAGCGTGAGCGAAGAGTCATGCGGCGAGGATGGGGCATTTCCCCACCCCCGCGATGATCATGGTGGATTCCCGTGGACGGCTGCCCGGTTGTGGATATCTCCGTCACTCACACGAGGGGCCGGGGCGTCGGTGCCTGGACACTGGCACCGTCGGCACCTGTGGCACCGGCGGCACCGGCGGCATCATGGGCACCGCCAGTCACCGGGGTGACACCACGGCACCCAGCAGCCCGGGGCCCGTGTGCGCGCCGATCACCGCGCCGACCTCGCTCACGTGCAGGTCGGCCAGCCCCGGCACGCGTTCGCGGAGCCGTTCGGCGAGGGCGGAGGCCCGCTCGGGGGCGGCCAGATGGTGGACGGCGATGTCGACGGGCGCGCTGCCCGCCCGGTCGGCGACGATCTCCTCCAGGCGGGCGATGGCCTTGGAGGCGGTGCGTACCTTCTCCAGCGGTTCGATCCGGCCGTCGTTGAGCTGGAGCAGCGGCTTCACCGCGAGGGCCGAGCCGAGCAACGCCTGGGCCGCGCCGATCCGGCCGCCGCGGCGCAGGTAGTCGAGGGTGTCGACGTAGAAGTAGGCGGAGGTGTCCGAGGCGCGTTTCTCGGCGGCGGCGACGGCCTCGTCGACGGTGCCGCCGGTCTCGGCGGTCTCCGCGGCGGCGAGGGCGCAGAAGCCGAGGGCCATGGCGATCATGCCGGTGTCGACGACACGTACCGGGACGGGGGCCTCTCGGGCGGCGACGACGGCGGCGTCGTGCGTGCCGGACAACTCGGACGACAGGTGGAGGGAGACGATGCTCTGGGCTCCGGCGGCCGCCAGGTCGCGGTAGGTCTCGGCGAAGAGGGCGGGGCTGGGGCGGGAGGTGGTGACGGCCTGCCGCTTCTGGAGCGCCTGGGCGAGGGAGCGGGTGGAGATCTCGGTGCCCTCGCGCAGGGCCTGGTCGCCGAGGACCACGGTCAGGGGGACCGCGGTGATGCCGTGCCGTTCCATCGTCCGGTCCGGTAGGTAGGCCGTTGAATCCGTGACGATCGCGACATGGCGGGACATGAGCTGGAGGTTACCTGGCGTAGTGCCCGTGCGGCAGCCCGGCCCAGGGACCGGCGGCGACGGCCCGCCGGTCAGGTCGTGTTCTCCGGGCGGGCCTTCTTCTGCCACGGATACGCGGGGCGTACGCCGGGCGGGGTGATGGCGGGCGGCGTGCGCGGGTCGGCGGCCGACGCCGGGCGCCGCGCCCCGTGGTGTCCGCCGGCGGGGGCGCCGGGCCGGGAGCCGGACTGCGGGTCCGGCCGCGCGGCCGACGAGGGTCGCGTCGTCGTGGTGGGGTCGCCGGTGTCGACGGGGTCCCAGTGGCGCAGGGCGCCGGCCTCGACGTCGATCTCGGCGCTGAGTGTGTCCAGGTCGTCGTCGACCACGTGGTGGGCGCGGTCGTGCGCGGCCCAGCGCAGCGCCTCGGCCGAGCGGGTGATGCGTTCGGTGCGGGCGCGGAGCGCGGGCAGCAGCTCGGCGATCCTGGTCCGGTCCGGTTCGGCCTCCAGCCGTCTCAGCTCGGCGTCGAGTGCGAAGCCGTGGGCGCTGAGCCGTTCGAAGAGCGCGAGGGATTCCTTGAGGGACTGGTCCTCGGCCACGCGCGCGTGGAGCGTGTCCTGCGTGGCGCGCATGGAGGTGCGCAGGGAGAGGCGCAGTTCGGCCAGTTCGCCGACCGGTCCGGGCTGGACGACGGACTTGGCGCGCAAGGTGTGGTCCTCGACGGTGCGGCGGGCCTGAGAGATGCCGCGGTCCACGCTGCGCTTGGCGGCGCCGACCACCTTGACCGTGGCGTAGACGCCGACCGCGACGGCGAGCAGGAAGAGCAGGGCGAAGACGGTGATCACTGCTTCCACGAAGCTCCTCCTCCGGACGTCGGACGGGCGGTTCGGACGTCGGGCCGCCGACAGGGTCCACGTCGACGGGCCGCGCTGTCCGGGCACCGCCCTTCAACGGTAAACGCTGCGGGCGGGCGCACGGTTCCTGCGGGACCCGGAACAAGCCCGCATTCGCCCCCGGTCCTGTCGCCCTCTTCCCCTAGGGGACGCGCGAGAGGGACACCCGGGGCCGGGTGTCCCTCCGTGCGGCCGGTGGGTCAGGCGGGGACGATGTTCACCAGCTTCGGTGCGCGGACGACGACCTTGCGGATGCCGGCGCCGCCGAGGGCCGCGACGACCTTGTCGTCGGCCAGGGCCGCCTTCTCCAGTTCCTCGTCGGAGATGGCCGGGTCGACCTCCAGGCGGGCCCGGACCTTGCCCTTGATCTGGACGACGCAGGTGACGGTCTCGTCGACGACGTAGGCGGGGTCGGCTACGGGGAAGTCCCGGTGGACGACCGAGTCGGTGTGCCCGAGCCTGCGCCACAGTTCCTCGGCGACGTGCGGGGCGAGCGGGGCGGTCAGCAGCACCAGCGGCTCGGCGACCGCGCGCGGCACGCCGCCGCCGCTCTTGGTCAGGTGGTTGTTCAGCTCGGTGACCTTGGCGATGGCGGTGTTGAACCGCATGGCCTCCAGGTCCTGGCGGACCCCGTCGATGGCCTTGTGCAGGGCGCGCAGGGTCTCGTCGTCGGGCGCGGCGTCGGTGACGGTCACCTCGCCGGTGTCCTCGTCGACGATGTTGCGCCACAGCCGCTGGAGCAGCCGGAACTGGCCCACCACCGCGCGCGTGTCCCACGGCCGGGAGACGTCCAGGGGGCCCATCGCCATCTCGTACAGGCGCAGCGTGTCGGCGCCGTACTCGGCGCAGATCTCGTCCGGCGTGACGGCGTTCTTCAGGGACTTGCCCATCTTGCCGAGCAGCCGGGAGACCTTTTCGCCCTGGTGGTAGTAGACGCCGTCGCGTTCCTCGACCTCGGCGGCGGGTACGGCGATGCCGCGGCCGTCGCGGTAGACGTACGCCTGGATCATTCCCTGGTTGAACAGCTTGTGGAACGGCTCGGCCGAGGAGACGTGTCCCAGGTCGAAGAGGACCTTGGACCAGAAACGGGCGTACAGCAGGTGGAGCACGGCGTGCTCGGCGCCGCCGACGTACAGGTCGACGCCGCCGTGGGGCAGGCCCTCGCGGGGGCCCATCCAGTATCGCTCGATCTCCGGGTCGACGAGTTGCCGGTCGTTGTGCGGGTCCAGGTAGCGCATTTCGTACCAGCACGAGCCGGCCCAGTTGGGCATGGTGTTGGTCTCGCGGCGGTAGCGGCGCGGGCCGCGGCCGTCACCGAGGTCGAGGGTGACGTGGACCCAGTCGTCGTTGCGGGAGAGGGGGGTCTCCGGGCGGGTGTCGGCGTCGTCGGGGTCGAAGGTGCGCGGGGAGTAGTCCTCGACCTCGGGCAGTTCCAGGGGGAGCATCGACTCGGGCAGGGCGTGGGCGATGCCGTCCTCGTCGTAGACGATCGGGAAGGGCTCGCCCCAGTAGCGCTGGCGGCTGAACAGCCAGTCGCGCAGGCGGAAGTTGACCGTGCCCTCGCCGACACCGCGGCGTTCCAGCCATTCGGTGATGCGGGTCTTGGCCTCGGCGACGTCCAGGCCGTCCAGGCTGACCTCGTCGTTGGCGGAGTTGATGATCCTGGCGTCGTGGGAGGCGAAGGCCTCCTCCCAGGTGGCGGTGTCGGTGCCGCGCCCGTCGGTCGGCTCGACGATGCAGTGGACGGGCAGGTCGAAGGCGCGGGCGAACTCGAAGTCGCGCTGGTCACCGGCGGGCACGGCCATGATCGCGCCGGTGCCGTAGCCCATCAGCACGTAGTCGGCGATGAAGACCGGGACCTGCCGGCCGTTGACCGGGTTGGTGGCGTGGGCGCCGATGAAGACGCCCGTCTTGTCCTTGGCCTCGGCCTGGCGCTCGACGTCGGACTTGGAGGCGGCCTGCGCGCGGTAGGCGGCGACAGCCTCGGCCGGCGTGGCGTGGCCACCCGTCCAGGCCGGGCGGGTGCCCTCGGGCCAGGTGTCCGCGGTGAACTTCTCCACCAGGGGGTGCTCCGGGGCGAGCACCATGTAGGTGGCGCCGAAGAGGGTGTCGGGGCGCGTGGTGAAGACGGTGATGCGTTCGCCGTCGATGGGGAAGTCGACGCGGGCGCCTTCGGAGCGGCCGATCCAGTTGCGCTGCTGGAGCTTGATGGCCTCGGGCCAGTCCAGCGCGTCCAGGTCCTCCAGCAGCCGGTCGGCGTAGGCGGTGATGCGCATGTTCCACTGGCGCAGCTTGGACTTGAAGACGGGGAAGTTGCCGCGTTCGGAGCGTCCTTCGGCGGTGACTTCCTCGTTGGCCAGGACGGTGCCCAGTCCGGGGCACCAGTTGACGGGCGCGTCGGAGGCGTAGGCCAGGCGGTATTCACCGAGCACGTCGGCGCGTTCGGCTTCGCTCAGCTCGCTCCACGCGCGCGTGTGGCCCGGTACGTCCCGGTCGCCGGAGGCGAACTGTTCGACCAGTTCGGCGATGGGGCGGGCCTTGCCGGCCTGGTCGTCGTACCAGGAGTTGAAGATCTGCAGGAAGATCCACTGGGTCCACTTGTAGTAGGCGGGGTCGATCGTGGCGAACGACCGGCGCCTGTCGTGGCCCAGGCCCAGGCGGCGGAGCTGGACCTGCATGTTCTTGATGTTGGCCTCGGTGGACACGCGCGGGTGCGTGCCGGTCTGCACGGCGTACTGCTCGGCGGGCAGGCCGAAGGCGTCGAAGCCGAGGGTGTGCAGGACGTTGTGGCCGGTCATGCGCTGGAAGCGGGCGTAGACGTCGGTGGCGATGTAGCCGAGGGGGTGTCCGACGTGCAGTCCCGCACCGGACGGGTACGGGAACATGTCCATGATGAACTTCTTGGGCCGGGCGACCAGCTCGGGGTCGCCCGCCAGGTCACCCGAGGGGTTCGGCGCGTCGTACGTGCCCTCGGCGTCCCAGAAGTCCTGCCAGCGTGCCTCGATCTCGGCGGCCAGGGCGGCCGTGTAGCGGTGCGGCGCGGCATCCGCCGTCACGGGGGCGGTCGCCGCGGGGTTCGTCTCGCTCATGATCCTCAAAGCTCCATCGATCGTCTTCGCCAGCGGCTGCGACATCCGGAAAACGAAAAATCCCCTCGCACAGGAGGGGACGCCGCGCCGATTCCGCCACCGGACTGCGACCGGCGGTCGGGACTGATCAGCGCGGCTCGCTAAGCAGAAGGCGTACGGCACGCATGGCGTCAGGGTACCGCAGCCGTCGAGACCGCTGCGACGCGCTTCCGGGCCCGCCAAACCTGAACCTTGGTCAAAGTTTACTTCGCGTAACGACCACTATGGGACATCACAACGACCAGATGGTTCTTTCATAACAACGCAATAACTCGAATCCGGTACCCATGGGTATGGCGCCACTTAGAGTGCGGCTGCGGGACCGCCTTCCCGAACCGCTCGGAGTTGCCCCCATGAACCCTCCCCTGATCCACCCGCGCAGTCACTCTGCGTTCTCACCTCCTGCCGTTCCCCCGGCCACGCCACGCCCGGACGCGACATCCGGCGCCCCCACGGCCGCCCCGGCACGCCGGGCCGCCACGCCCACCCCCGCCACCGCCGCTCCCGCCCCGACGCGGGGAGGGATGGCGCCGTGACGACGGACAGCAGCACGGCGGGCGACACCTTCGCGGAGTTCCTCAACTTCGGCGCGGGCGTCCTCTCCCTGGTCTTCCTCAGCTGCTCGGTGATCTGGGGCCTCGTCGCCCAGGACCGGGTCGTCCTCGACACCCGCCGGCGGATCATGGCCCAGGCGGTGCACCGGAGCACCGCCGTCGCCTCGATCGTGTTCCTGCTCGTGCACATCACGATCAAGCTGGTGCTGGACCACACCACCTGGGTCGCCGCGGTGATCCCGTTCGGACTGCTGGCCACGGAGGACGAGGCGTTCGGCGGCCGCGGCTTCCTCATCGGCCTCGGCACGGTCGCCGGCCTGCTCATGATCTTCGTGGGCGTCACCGGCATCCTGCGCAACCGCTTCGCCTCACCCGCCCCCGTCGCCGCCCGCTGGCGGGCCATGCACATGCTGGCCTACCCCGCCTGGTGCGCCGCCCTCATCCACGGGCTCTACGCGGGTCGAGCGGCCAAGCCGATCTTCCTGATCCTCTACGGACTGTCCCTCCTCGGCGTCATGGGCGCCCTCGCCCTGCGCGTCGCACCCCAGCGGATCAAGCGCCAGGCCGCCGAAGCCATCACCCGCCTCCTCGGCACCGACGGCCCGGACGGCCATGAGGCCCCCCGCGAGAGGCGCGGGCGATCCCGGGGCTCCTCCGCGCTCCCCGGCTACGAGGACGTCACCGCGACCCGCGCCGCCGCACCCGCCGCGGCCACCACCGCGCCGCAGCCCCGGTACGAGCGCGCGGAGCGCGTCGCCCCGCCGGTGCCGGAACAGCCCGCCGACGGCTTCGCGGCCGCCTACCGCGCCGTCTCCGCGCCCCCGCGCCCCCCGCGGCAGGCCGCGGCCCCACAGGGCGTGCCCCCGCAGATGCCGATGGACATGCGGCCCACCGAGGCGATGCCCGTCGTCGACACGGGCGGCAGCACCTCCGGAAACTGGCCGATACCGTCCCCGCCGCCGGTCGGCGAGGCACCCCCGTCGGCGTACGACCCGCTCAACGACACGGGATACACCATCCCCGCCTACGGCAATCCGGGCACGCAGTCCCAGAGCCCGAGTGACGTGTACGACACCGGTGAGACGAACGGGGCCTACGCGCCGTACAACCCGAACGACACGTACAACAGCGGTCCCGCCACAGAAACAACCCCCGGTGTGTCCTACGACTTCGGCGCACCGGGTTCGGGCGAACCTTGGAACACGCCTTCCGGAGGCTTTCAGTGAACGAGGCCCTGCCCGACGTCCCAGAAGTCCGCGTGGTCGGCCTTCCGCAGCTCACGTCGGGCTTCGACCTTGTCGAACGACTCGATCTGCCCATGCACCTCAAGGTGCACGGGCCGCTCGAACCGCTGGGCGGCGAACAGCTCGCCCAGCTCTCGGAACGCATCAACCTCCGAGGCCGCGGCGGCGCGGGCTTCCCCTTCCACAAGAAGCTGCGCTCGGTCGCCGAGGCGGCGATCAAACGCGGGGTACGGCCCGTCGTCGTGGTCAACGGCAGCGAGGACGAGCCTGCCTGCCGCAAGGACACGGTGCTGATCAACCGTGCCCCGCACCTCATCCTGGACGGCGCCCTGCTGTGCGCGGAGGCCATGGGCGCCCGCACCCTGGTCATCGGCGTCACCCGGGAGTCCACGCAGCGCTCCATGGAGGCCGCCCTCGCCGAACGCGGCCTGAACAACGGACGCCGTTCCGCGCTGCGCGCCCGCGTGCAGCGCAATCCGGTACGGATGGTCACCGGCGCGGCGGCCTCGCTGATCCGCTCCATCGACGGTGGCCCGGCGATCCCGCCGGGCCGCAAGGTCAGCGCCTCCAAGAGCGGTGTGGGCGGCGCACCGACCCTGCTGTCGAACGCCGAGACGTTCGCGCAGCTCGCCATCGCCGCCCGGATCGGCCCGGAGCGCTATGGCCACACGGGCCTGTACGACGAGCCGGGCACCGTCATGCTCACGGTCTCCGGCGCCGTGGCCCGCCCCATGGTCATCGAGGTACCGACGGGGGTGCCGCTGCGCTACGTGCTGCAACTCGCGGGCGCCCCGCCGGTGCCGCAGGGCGTGCTGACCGGCGGCTACCACGGCAAGTGGATCGACTCGGCGACGGTCGACGAGGCGATCGTCTCCCGGAACTCGCTCCAGCAGGTGGGGGGCGCGCTCGGCGCGGGCGCGATCCTGCCGATCAGTCAGGAGACCTGTCCGCTGGGCGAGTCGCTGCGGGTGGCGCAGTGGCTGGCGGAGGAGAGCGCGGGCCAGTGCGGTCCGTGCTACCTCGGCCTGCCGGCCGCCGCGCGCGGCATCGAGGACATCCTCAACGGAGGCGGTCCGGCCGCGCTGGAGGCGGTCAAGCAGGTCGCCAAGAACGTGAAGCGGCGGGGCGCCTGTTCGCACCCGGACGGTTCGGCGATGTTCCTGGAGTCGACCGTGAAGGCCTTCACCGATGACCTGGCCGCCCATGTCCTGGGCAACGGCTGCGGACGCCCCGTGGAGGGCGTGCTGCCGCTCTTCGAGGGCGGCAAGGCGCCGACGGGCATCCCGGGCGGTGGCGGCCAGGAGGAGGGCCCGAGCCGGCAGCGGATCTACGTCGACTGGACGCTGTGCCGGGGCCACGGGCTGTGCGCGGATCTCCTGCCGGAGGTCTTCCAGCTCGGTGCGGATGGTTTCCCGACGGTGGCGCAGGCGGATGTGCCGCGGTTCGCGGAGGCCAAGGCGGTACGGGCGGTGCGTCGTTGTCCGGCGCTGGCGCTGCGCATCGAGGAGGACACGCGGGGCCAGTCGCCGTCGTCGCGGACGAATCTGCCGGTGCTGTCGCAGGGCCGGGGGCGACGTGCGCTCGGCCGCTGAGCGGCCCGCTCGCCCCGTCTGACGAAGAATCCCCCCGGATCCGATGATCCGGGGGGATTTCCTTGTGGAGCTAAGGAGAATTGAACTCCTGACCTCCTGCATGCCATGCAGGCGCTCTACCAACTGAGCTATAGCCCCAGGCCGGTCACGCGGTGCTCCGCGCTTCCTCACCGCCTGGTTTCCCCGGCGGCGACGCCAACATTACACGGTCGACCGGGTCCAACACCAAATCGATTCCCTCGTGCGCCCGGTGTGACGTCGTCTACGGGCCGACACGCCGAGCAGGCGGCCCGGACCGCGCCCCCGGTGCGTGCCCCGGCGGGCCGGGTCGTGTCTCAGGCGGTGACGAAGGAGTAGAACCGTTTGAGGGTGCAGTGCTCCTCCAGGAGCCGGCCGTAGATCGGTTCCCCCTCCAGCTCCCGGTAGGTCTCGATGGGGTCGCCTTTTATGATCAGCGCCCGCGCGCATTCCTCGCACCAGTACTGGTACTCGGGGTTGAGCGGCTCCATGTCGCGCACGATGGGGGTGCCGCTGCCACACCAGTCGCACTTTCGCCTGTGTGCACCCATTGTTCAGCTCCAGCTATGGCCGCAGGCGGTGCACACGTACGAGATGCCGCCGTTGTCGCCGAGGACCTGGGCGACGTGGGCGGAACCGCAGGAAGGGCAGCTGAGACGGGTGGCCGTTTTCGGTGTCACCGCTCCGCCGAAGAGGCCACCGGCCTCCTCGAGGATGCTCCCAGGCATCGTCTCTCCCTCCCGTCGGGCCGCGCCCCCTTCCGGCCGTTTGATTCTGCCACGACCGGACCGACACGGTCAGCGACGCCTCGGTACCAGTCCGGACACGGAGCCTCACAGGGGTATACGACTGCCGGGGCTCCCCTGCTCAAGCCGAGGCGACGAAAAATCCCGCCCCCTGGAGGGGACGGGATTCGTCCGTGTGCTGTGGAGCTAAGGAGAATTGAACTCCTGACCTCCTGCATGCCATGCAGGCGCTCTACCAACTGAGCTATAGCCCCTGGTGCCACACGACCGGGTCGTATGGTCTCCGTCCGGTCCCGCTCGGCGGGGCGAACAAGAAGAACTTTAGCCTGCGCCCTGCCGGAAAGTGAAATCCGGGTCCGGGGCTGGTCTCGGGCCGTTCAGACGTCGTCGCCGAGGACCGGTTCCGGCAGGGTGCCGGCGTTGTGCTCGAGCAGGCGCCAGCCGCGCGCGCCCTCGCCCAGCACGGACCAGCAGCAGTTGGTGAGCCCGCCGAGGCTCTCCCAGGTGGGCGGTGCGAGGCCGAGGAGGCGGCCGATGGTGGTGCGGATCGTGCCGCCGTGGCTGACGACGACCAGGGTGCCGTCCTCGGGGAGTTTCTCGGCGTGGCGGAGTACGACGGGGGCGGCGCGGTCGGCGACCTCGGTCTCCAGTTCGCCGCCGCCGCGGCGGACGGGTTCGCCGCGTTTCCAGGCCGCGTACTCCTCGCCGTGGCGGGCGATGATCTCGTCGTGGGTCAGTCCCTGCCAGATGCCCGCGTAGGTCTCCCGCAGGCCCTCCTCCGCCGTCACCTGCAGTCCGGTGAGAGTGGACAGCTCGGCGGCGGTGTGGGCGGCGCGGGTGAGGTCGGAGGAGATGATCGCGTCGGGCCGCAGTCCGGCGAGCAGCTTGGCGGCGCGGCGGGCCTGGGCGGCGCCGGTGGCGGTGAGGGGCACGTCGGTGGTGCCCTGGAAGCGGCGTTCCACGTTCCAGGCGGTCTGGCCGTGCCGCCAGAGGATGACGCGCCGGCCGCGTTCGGCGCGCCCGGCGGTCACCTCGCCGGTGGTGCTCATCGCGGTTCCCCGGCGGTGCCGGCGGCCTCGTCGGCGGCGGTCTGCTGCCGGGCGTGCTCCTCGGCCTTGCCGCGGGTGGCCACGGCGTCGGCGGGGAGGTCCAGCTCGGGGCAGTCCTTCCACAGCCGCTCCAGGGCGTAGAAGACGCGCTCCTCGCTGTGCTGGACGTGGACGACGATGTCGACGTAGTCGAGGAGGACCCAGCGGGCCTCGCGGTCGCCTTCGCGGCGGACGGGCTTGGCGCCGAGTTCGCGGGCGAGGCGTTCCTCGATCTCGTCGACGATGGACTTGACCTGGCGGTCGTTGGGCGCGGAGGCCAGCAGGAAGGCGTCCGTGATCGACAGCACGTCGCTGACGTCGTAGGCGACGATGTCGTGCGCGAGCTTGTCGGCGGCCGCCTGGGCGGCCGTGGTGATGAGTTCGATGGAGCGGTCGGTCGCGGTCACTGCGTGGCTTTCGGTCGGTGGTGGGTTGACTTCAAGGGTCTCACGGTCGCCGGTGGCGGCTCGCGCGGAAGGGTCCCCCGGTGCCGCCCGGGGGCCCTTTCCTGTCAGGACTGAGGGGTGTAGTCGCGGCCGAGGAGGACGGAGACTCCGGCGTTGGAGGCGACCTTGCCCTGGGTGACGGCGCTGTCGGGCAGGCCGAGGGTCTTGGCGACCTGGACGGCGTTCTCCTTGTCGGCGGCGTCGGCGTAGACGACCTCGGAGGTGGAGGCGGTGCCGGTGGCGGTGCCTCCGTCGAGGTAGGTGAAGCCGCCGTTGAGGAGGGTGACGCGGGCCTTGGATGCGCGGTCCTCGCCGGTGGCGTCGCGGACGGAGACGCTGACGGCGGCGTCCTTGTCGGGGCTCTTGGCGGTGCCGCCGAGGATGTCCTTGACGATGCCGTCGGCGTCCTCGGCGCCGAGCCTTCCACCGGTCTGGACGGGCAGGAGGACGGTCGAGAAGTCGCCGCCCTTGGCGCGGTCGGCGAGTCCGGCGAGGAAGGTGCCGAGGTCGCCCTCGGTGAGGGGCGGGTCGAGGATCATGCCGAGGGTCTCCACGGTGGTCGTGGCGGCCTTGGGGTCGGAGGAGAGTTTGCGCAGGGTTGCCTGCACGACCTGTCCGAAGCGCTGGAGCTGGGTGTCGGCCGTCTCGCCGGGGGCGGTGTGGGTGGCGTAGGCGACGGCCATCTTGCCGCTGAGGGTCTGGTCCTCGCCCTTGCGGACGAGGGGAGTCGCGTCCTTGTCCTCGGTGTCGGGGTCGGGCACGTCCGTGTCGGTGTCGACCTCGATGTTGCCGACGAGGTCGACGAGGATCTGGAGGTAGGGGGTGTCCAGGCGCCAGGTGCCCTCGATGTCGGTGCCGAGGACGGAGTCGAGGGCGGAGCGGGTGGTGTCGGGGCCGGCGTCGTCGACGGATTTGGCGAGCGTGGTGGTGCTGCCGTCGTCGGCGCTGAGGGCGAGCGCGTTGGGGAGCAGGACGGCGGTGCCGCGTTTGGTGGTGGTGTTGTCGACGAGGAGGACGGTGGAGGTCGTGCCCTTCTTGGTGTCGTGCAGGTGGACGGCGATGACCTCGCGTTTTTGGGCGCCGGCCGCGGTGGTGGCGCCGTTCGCGTCGTCGGAGGAGGACATGCCGGGGAGTTTTCCGGCGTACCAGAGGTAGCCGACGCCGCCGGCGGCGATGAGTGCCAGGACGACGGTCAGCGCGATGAGGCGGCTGCGGGCGCGGCGGCGGGCCTCTTCGCGGCGTTCGGTGCGGTTCTCGGTGAAGGTGAGCCAGTCGATGACGTCTTCGGAGTCGTCGGTGGGCTCTTCGACGAAGGCGAACTGTTCGGTGCGGTAGTCGGGGGCGGTCTCGCCGTCGGTGTCGTCGGCGGGTGGCGCGGTTTCCTCGGGCGGGCCGGCCTGCTGGGGGATGTGGGCTGTCTGTTCGGCGACGCGGGAGCGGGCGGGGCCGCCGCCCGCGGGCTGGGCGTGGGTGTCGTAGGTGTGCCGGCCGCCGTCGGGCGTGGCGGGGCTGTGTGTGTCGTACGGGTGCGGTCCGCCCGGTGGGGCGGGGTGCTGCGTGTCGTACGTCTGCCGGCCGCCTGGGGTCTCGGGGGTGTCGTACGTCGGGGTGTCGGGGGTGTCGTACGTGCCGTAGCCGGGGGCGTAGCCGGTCGGGTTGCCGTAGGCGTCGTAGGTCTGGGCGGGCTGCTGCCCGTGGGCGCCCGTGCCGTAGGGGTCGTAGGCGTAGCCCTGGGGGTGTCCGTCGTGCGGTGCGTATGGGTCGTACGTCTGCTGCCGGGCGGGGTCGGCCGGGGGCTGGGCCTGGCGGTAGACCGGCCGGCCGTAGTCGTCGTAGCCGACCAGCTCGTACGGTTCGGGCCCGTACCCCGCGTCGTATCGGTCGTTCACCGGGTGCCCCTCTCGGCTCACTGGCCGCGGTACAGCTGACGTTTGTCGATGTAGCGCACGACGCCGTCCGGCACCAGGTACCAGACGGGTTCGCCCTGGGCGACTCTGGCCCGGCAGTCCGTCGAGGAGATGGCTAGCGCGGGAACCTCGACGAGCGAGACGCCGCCTTCCGGGAGTCCGTCGTCTGTCAGGTGGTGGCCGGGCCGGGTGACGCCGATGAAGTGGGCGAGGGAGAAGAGTTCCTCACTGTCGCGCCAGGTGAGGATCTGGGCGAGGGCGTCGGCGCCGGTGATGAAGAACAGGTCCGTGTCCGGGTTGAGGGCACTCAGGTCGCGCAGGGTGTCCACGGTGTACGTGGGTCCGCCGCGGTCGATGTCGATGCGGCTGACGGAGAACTGCGGGTTCTCGACGGTGGCGACGACGGTCATCAGGTACCGGTCCTCGGCCGCGGAGACGGTGCGGTGGCTCTTCTGCCAGGGCTGCCCGGTGGGGACGAAGACGACTTCGTCGAGGTGGAACTGTGAGGCGACTTCGCTGGCCGCCACGAGGTGTCCGTGGTGGATCGGGTCGAATGTGCCGCCCATGACGCCGAGTCGGCGTTTGCCCGTCCGTGAGGGGCCGTTGCCGGGACCGGCGGGCACCGGGCGGTGCGGTGTGCCGCCTCCGGTGTCGTGCGCCGGGCCGGTAGGCATGTCCTGCTCTCCCATGCGTGCAGACCCTACCGGCCCGGTCGCGGAGCCCTGGCTCCCCTCCGGGTCCGCGGCTTCGCGGAGCGGGAGGAACCCCCACGATCCTCCCGGGTTCTAGCGGTCGCGGTTGAAGCGTGTGGTGATCCACAGCAGGAGCAGCAGGACGGCCAGGGCGCCGCCTCCGACGAGGATCGGTTCGAGGCTTTCGTGGTTGCCTCCGCCCTCGGATGCGAGGGTGACCAACTGGGCAGCAGTGCTCTGGATGCTCATCTTCGGCAGGACCTATTCACGTGTGGGCGGGACATGGACGTCCGGCTCATCGTATGCGGGGCCGCCGGGGACGATCACGCCGACTCCGCCGTTGGGCACGCGCGCGTGCCGGACGGCGGTCGGAAGGGGGGAACCGTTCGGTCGGTTCAGTCGTCCTTGCGCTTGTATCCCCGCAGGAGGAACCACGCGGTCAGGGCGCAGCCCACGATCATCACGAGGAGGACGATCCGGAGCATGTTTCCGGGCCCCTGGGGCTCGGCGGCGGTCACGGCCTGGGCGAGCCGGACGGTGTGGGGGCTGTACTCCATGGCGCGGACTCCTTCGCTGTACTGCCCGTCCACGGTATCTCCGCCTAGGCTGGGCTCTGCTTCGGGGATGCGCGCACGCACGCGCGTGGGTTACGCACCGGGCCGTGGTGATGCGCGGGCCCGCTCGAGTACCTGGGGGAAGACATGTCCGACGGCCACGACGACAGCGGGCGGGAGCGGGTGCCGGGCCGGCAACGGCGGCGTTTTCCGGGGATCTCCTCGCGGGCGTACGAGCATCCGGCGGATCGCAGTGCTCTGGTGGCGTTGCGGAAGCTGAGCGGTTTCGACACGGTTTTCAAGGCGTTGAGCGGTTTGTTGCCGGAGCGGAGTCTCCGGTTGTTGTTCCTTTCGGATTCGGTGCGGGTCTCGGACCGGCAGTTCGCGCATCTGAACGTGATGTTGCGGGACGCCTGCTACATCCTGGACCTGGAGAAGGTCCCGCCGATGTACGTGACGCAGGACCCGGTGCCGAACGCGATGTGCATCGGTCTGGACGAGCCGATCATCGTGGTGACGACGGGGCTCGTCGAGTTGCTGGACGAGGAGGAGATGCGCGCGGTCGTCGGGCACGAGGTCGGGCACGCGCTGTCCGGTCACTCGGTGTACCGGACCGTGTTGCTGTTCCTGACGAGTCTCGCGGTCCGGGTGGCGTGGATTCCGCTGGGCAATCTGGCGATCATGGCGATCGTCACGGGGCTGCGCGAGTGGTTCCGCAAGTCGGAGTTGTCGGCCGACCGGGCGGGTCTGCTGGTCGGCCAGGATCTGCAGGCGTCGATGCGGGGCCTGATGAAGATCGCGGGCGGTAATCATCTGCACGAGATGAACGTGGACGCGTTCCTGGAGCAGGCCGACGAGTACGAGGCCGGTGGCGATCTGCGCGATTCCGTACTGAAGATCATGAACGTGCTGCCCCGGTCGCATCCGTTCACCACGGTGCGCGCGGCCGAGTTGCGGAAGTGGGCCGCCTCGCGCGACTACCAGCGCGTCATGGATGGTCACTATCCGCGGCGGGACGAGGACGGCGACGCCTCGGTGCGGGACTCGTTCCGCGAGTCGGCGTCGCACTACGCGGGCCATGTGCGCAATTCCAAGGATCCGCTGATGAAGCTCGTGAACGACATCGCCGGCGGTGCGGGAGATCTCGGGGAGCGGGTGCGGCGGGGCTTCGGCGGCTTCACGTCGTCCACGCCTCGGCCGCCGAAGGACGGGACGGGACCGGAGGGCGGGCAGGCGGAGGGCCGGGACCGGCCGGAGGGCCCCGATGCGCCGGGGGACGGGCCGCCGCGCGAGAACGGCTGATCCGGGCCGACGCTGCCGGCCGGTGCGGGGTCTCGGCCTCGCGCCGGGTCACGCCCCTCCCGGGGCGGCTCACGCGGTTTGACACGCCCGGGGCGTTCCGATCGCTCCGGGTAGCGGACACGGTCCGCTCAACGCACTCCGGGTGTGTCCCGCCACTGCCGCGACACGCCCGGGATGCTGTGAAGGCTTCCTACGGCCGACACAACGGGCCCGGGGGCGGGAGCGCTCCCTGGGCGCCCTGCGGGCGGGCACGACACGCCCGGGGTCTCTTCGCGGCTCCCCACCGCGACACCACGACACGCCGAGGGCACGACACGCCTGGGGGCCTCCTACCGGCCGCTTAGGCCTGCGCGAGCCGCCTCGCACGCCCTCTCCCCCGTCGCTCGTCTCACAGCCACCGCCCATCTCATCCCCCCGTCGGCTGGGCCCGGTCCGCGAGTGTGCCGCAGAGGTGGGTGACGCCGTCGGGGGTGTAGGGGTCGGTGTCGGCGGGTGCGCCGTCCTTGGGGGTCTGGCCGGCGAGGAGGGGGCGGAGGTGGTTGGCGGGGTTCTCGGCGCAGGAGAGGGGGCCGGCGCGTACGGAGGAGGTGACGAGGCGGGTGTGGTGGAGGCGCAGGTCGTCGCGGTCGAAGCGGAAGAGCAGTTCGCGGCGGACGGTGAAGAGGGAGACCTTGCCGTGCGGGTCGTCGGCGGGGCGCAGGGCGTAGACGAGGGTGTGGTCGGCGGTCACCTCGAGCGTGGAGGAGTCGCTCTCGGTGAGGGTGAGGTGGCCCTGGACGCGGGTCTGGTCGTCGGCGAGGCGGGCGTGGTCGGGGTCGAAGCGCACGAGCCAGCCGGTGGGGGTGTTGCGGCCGTCGGCGGCGGGGTGGCTGAAGCCGCGGTCGAACTGGTCGTGCTGGTCGGGGTCGAGGAGGACGCGGACGGTGCGGACGGGGCCGCCGGTGAGGACGTCGGGGTCGAGGGAGGAGCGGACGATGTAGTCCTTGGCGATAGCGAGGGCGCTGAGGACCTGGTCGTCGGAGAAGTGGGCGGTGCGGCGTCCGCCGGGGAGGGTGATGCCGTCGGCGCCGGTCCGGAAGCGGGCGGCGGGGCTGTGGGCGTAGAGGCGTTCGGGGTCGTCGGCGCCGGGGACGGGGTGGCGGGGGGCGAGGGGGACGACGCTCAGCCTGGCGGGTTCGCCGAGGCGCTGGGCGGCGGGGCCTTGGTAGGGGTGGCGTACGCCCATGTAGATGGCGGTGCCGAAGGCGACGGCGACCAGCATGACGAGGATGAGTGCCTGGTGGGGCAGTCCGCGTCGGCGGCGGGGTCTGCGGCGGACGGCGGGGGCGTGGTCGGTGACGCGTTCCTCGGCGGAGTATTCCTGGAGGCGGGCAGCGCGGATGAACGATTCGTCGAAGACGACGGACCGGTACTCGTCATCGCCGCCTCCGGGCGCACCCTCGGGTGTCCCTTCGGGCGGATCGTCAGACCCTCCCATACTTCCAGGGTTGGTCTGCGGGGGGCCGCGTAAACGCGCCCGTGCGCGTCAAGTTGGGGCGGGGGCGGCCGGGTGGGCGGTAGTGGTCAGGGGCTGTGCGGGATGACGGGGACGGGGGGTGTGGAGTGGTCGGCGGAGGCGGAGGGGCCGGTGTGGTCGCCGCCCTGTTCCCGGCCGGTGGAGGCGGGGGGCGGGGCCTGCTGGGGGCTGCCGCCGCCGGAGGAGGAGCCGCGGTAGACGGCGGCGAAGGCGAGGGCGACCATGCCGACGCCCATGACGACGGCGAGGACCCAGGCGACGGGGCGGTGCCAGCGGGCCTGCCGGCCGTAGGCGCCGGGGGCGCCGTAGGGGCGGTCGAGCGGGTCGAGGTCCTCGTCGGGGTCGTCGGTGCCGGGGTGGTGGCCGTATCCGGGGTACGGGTCGTCGGGGCGTTCGCCGCGGGCGCGGGTGCGGCGGGCGGCCTCCGCTTCGGAGGCTTCGGCTCTGGCCTCGGCGGCGGCGAGCAGGCGTTCCACCGCGGATGGCTCGTGGACCGCCGCGGCGCGGACGAAGTCCTCGTCGAAGACCACGGAGGCGAACTCTTCGTCCGTCACCCCGTGGTCGTGGTCGTCGTCGGGCTCCCAGCCGTCCGGGAACGGCGTGCCCCCCACGTCCTCCGGCACGGTTCCAGAGTAGTGGCGGGGGGTCGTTTTGGGCAGACGGTGGGGAAATTCATCCGCTGGGTGAGATGCCCCGTTCGACGCGACGGCGCACGCGCCGGAGCGGGCCGGGGGCATATGCCCCCGGCGTGCGCCCTCAGCGGCGTACGTGTCCGTCGCCGGTGACGATGTACTTGGTGCTGGTCAGCTCGGGCAGGCCCATGGGGCCGCGGGCGTGCAGCTTCTGGGTGGAGATGCCGATCTCGGCGCCGAAGCCGAACTGGCCGCCGTCGGTGAAGCGGGTGGAGGCGTTGACGGCGACGGTGGTGGAGTCGACCAGTTGGGTGAAGCGGCGGGCGGCCTGCTGCGAGCTGGTGACGATGGCCTCGGTGTGACCGGAGGTCCACAGGCGGATGTGTTCGACGGCCTTGTCCAGGGAGTCGACGACGGCGGCGGCGATGTCGTGGGAGAGGTATTCGGTCTCCCAGTCCTCGGGGGTGGCCTCGACGAGGGTGGCGCGGGTGTCCTTGGCGTGGGCGAGGACGCGTTCGTCGGCGTGGACGGTGATGCCGGCGTCGGCGAGGGCGTCCAGGGCGCGGGGCAGGAAGGCGGGGGCGATGTCCTGGTGGACGAGGAGGGTCTCGGCGGCGTTGCAGACGCTGACGCGGTGTGCCTTGGAGTTGACGAGGATGTCGATGGCCGTGTCGAGGTCGGCGTGGGCGTCGACGTAGACGTGGCAGTTGCCGGTGCCGGTCTCGATGACGGGGACGGTGGATTCCTGGACGACGGTGCGGATGAGGGAGGCGCCGCCGCGCGGGATGAGGACGTCGACGAGGCCGCGGGCGCGCATCAGCTCGCGGACGCTGTCGCGGCTCTCGCCGGGGACGAGCTGGATCGCGTCGGCGGGCAGTCCGGCGCCGCCGACGGCGTCGCGGAGGACGCGGACGAGGGCGGTGTTGGACTGGTAGGCGGAGGAGGAGCCGCGCAGGAGGACGGCGTTGCCGGACTTGAGGCAGAGGGCGGCGGCGTCGACGGTGACGTTGGGGCGGCCTTCGTAGATGATGCCGACGACGCCGAGGGGGACGCGGACCTGGCGCAGGTCGATGCCGTTGGGGAGGGTGGAGCCGCGGACGACCTCGCCGACGGGGTCGGGGAGGGCGACGACGTCGCGGACGTCGGCGGCGATGGCGCGGATCCGCTCGGGGGTGAGGGTGAGCCGGTCGATCATGGCGTCGGCGGTGCCGGCGGCGCGGGCCTTGGCCACGTCCTGGGCGTTGGCTTCGACGATCTCGCCGGTGCGGACCTCGAGGGCGTCGGCCACGGCGAGCAGCGCGTCGTCCTTGAGGGCTCGCGGCAGCGGCGCGAGGTCGGCGGCGGCGGCCTTGGCCCGGTAGGCGGCCTGGGTGACCGGGGACATCGAGTCGTACGGCGAGAGCGTGGTCATGGGGGCAGGGTAATGCGCCGGAGCGGGGCGTCCGGGGCTTGTCCCACACCCCGAGACGTCTGTTTTGCGGTGGATCGGCCGGGCGGGCGGTCCGGGGTTCCCGGGCGGGCCCGGTCCGCGAGGGGGCGACCCACGAGGGTCCGGCCCAGAGGGGCCCGGACCGCAGGGGGGCCAGCCCGCCGGGGCCCGCCCCCCGGGACCCCGGGAGGCGCCGCCGGACGCACGCGACGCCCGGCATGCCCGGCAGCCGGGCGGCCCGCGGGCGGGGCTTTCCGCGGCCCCCGGGACACCGCGATACCGAGACCCCGAGATCCCGAGACCCCGAAAACGCCAAGGCACGCAGACACGCAGACACGCAGACACGCAGGCGCGCGGACACCCAGGCACCGCGGCCGGAGAAGCCCCGGAGCCCCGGAGCCTCAGAAGGGGTGGACGCCGACGGGGGTGGCGGGGGCGGGGCCGTAGCCGGCGGCGATGCGCTGGTGGTAGGTGGCCCGGTCGATGACCTCCAGGCCGACGATCTCCCAGGGCGGCAGTCCGGCGGTCTGCCGGTGCTCGCCCCACAGGCGGAGGGCGACGGCGGCGGCGTCGTGCAGGTCGCGGGCCTCCTCCCAGTAGCGGATCTCGGCGTGGTCGTCGGCGTATCTGCTGGTCAGCAGGAAGGGATGGTCGTGTGCGAGCTGTTCCAGCGCGCGGCGGACCTCGGCGAGCGGGGCGCGGGCGCCGGAGACGCTGAGGGTGACGTGCCACAGGCGGGGGGTGTGTTCGGGTTCCTCGCCGCGGAAGCGGTCGCCGGCGGCGACGCTGGTCAGGGCGCGTTCCTCACCGGCGCGGGGGGCGCGGGCGCCGGTGGTGCGCGCCGTGGTGCCACCGCGCGCTCCGGCGGCGCCCCTGGACGTACCGGAGCGGGACGCCGGCGTCCCAGGGCGCACTCTGCTCACGACGGCCTCCTCCGCACACGGTCCGGCCCGGTGGTCGGCCGGGCCCATCCCTCAGGAAAGTTGAGCAGGCCGCGGGAGATCGCGGGGCGGTTTTGCGGAACGTCCACCGCCGATTCGGGGACGTTTCGACCTATTACGGGTGCAGGATCACCAGATCGTCCCTGTGTACGACTTCCCGTTCGTACGCCGGTCCGAGTTCGCGTGCCAGTTCCCGGGTGGAGCGGCCGATGAGGCGGGGGATCTCCTTGGCGTCGAATCCGACGAGTCCGCGGGCGACGGCGTGGCCGGCGGGGTCGCGTAGTTCGACGGGGTCGCCGGCGCCGAAGTCGCCCTCGACGGCGGCGATGCCGGCCGGGAGGAGTGACTTGCGGCCCTGGACGACGGCGCGGACGGCTCCGTCGTCGAGGACGAGGGCGCCGCGCGGGGTGGAGGCGTGCTGGAGCCACAGGAGGCGGTCGGTGGAGCGTTTGCCGGTGGCGTGGAAGTAGGTGCCGGTGTCGCCGCCGGTGAGGGCGTCGGCGGCGTGGACGGCGCTGGTGAGGACGACGGGGATGCCGGCGGCGGCGGCGATGCGGGCCGCCTCGACCTTGGTGACCATGCCGCCGGTGCCGACGCCTGCCTTGCCGGCGCTGCCGATCTCGACGCCGGCGAGGTCGGCGGGGCCGCGGATCTCGGCGAGGCGGGAGGTGCCGGGGCGGCTGGGGTCACCGTCGTAGACGCCGTCCACGTCGGACAGGAGCACCAGGAGGTCGGCGCGGACGAGGTGGGCGACGAGGGCGGCGAGGCGGTCGTTGTCGCCGAAGCGGATCTCGTCGGTGGCGACGGTGTCGTTCTCGTTGACGACGGGGAGGGCGCCCATGGCGAGCAGTTTGTCGAGGGTGCGGGAGGCGTTGCGGTGCTGGGAGCGGCGGCTCATGTCGTCGGAGGTGAGCAGCACCTGGCCGACGCGGACGCCGTAGCGGGCGAGGGAGGCGGTGTAGCGGGCGACGAGGAGGCCCTGTCCGACGCTGGCGGCGGCCTGCTGGCGGGCGAGGTCGCGGGGGCGGCGGCGCAGGCCGAGGGGGGCGAGTCCGGCGGCGATGGCGCCGGAGGAGACGAGGACGATCTCGCGTTCGCCGCCGCTGCGGACCTTGGCGAGGACGTCGACGAGGGCGTCGACGCGGTCGGCGTCGAGTCCGCCGGAGGCGGTGGTCAGCGAGGAGGAGCCGACTTTCACGACGATCCTGCGGGCTTCGCTCACGTCCTGCCTTGCCACTGTCACCTGCGTCGTCCTCACTCGGCCGTTCTCGCGCCCCGCCGTGTCCGGTGGCGGCGCCGCCAATCTACGGGAGGACGGCCGCGGGCCGCGCGTCCATTCCGTGGGCTGGACACGGGGCCGGGAGGGCGGGAGCCGGGGTGCCGGGAGGGCCGAAGCCGGGCGCCGGGAGGGTGGGGACCGGGGTGTCGTGGGGAGGTGCGGGGCCCGTGGAATGCTGGCGGACATGAGGATTCTCGTCACCGGCGGAGCGGGGTTCGTCGGTTCGCAGTTCGTGCGCGCGCTGCTCCTGGGGCGGCTCGCCTCGGGGGCCGGGGCGCGGGTCACCGTGCTCGACAGCCTGACGTACGCGGGCAACGAGGCGAACCTCGCGCCGGTGGCGGGCCGGGAGGGGTACGTGTTCGTGCGGGGCGACGTGCGGGATCCGGTGGTGGTGGACGAGGTGGTGCGCGGCCAGGACGTGGTGGTGCACTTCGCGGCGGAGTCGCACGTGGACCGGTCGATCGCGGACGCGGCGCCGTTCGTGGCGACGAACGTGCTGGGCACGCAGGTGCTGCTGGAGGCGGCGCGGCGGCACGGGGTGGGGCGTTTCGTGCAGGTGTCGACGGACGAGGTGTACGGGTCGATCGCGGAGGGTTCCTGGACGGAGGAGAGCGTGCCGGCGCCGAATTCGCCGTACGCGGCGTCCAAGGCGGGCGCGGACCTGCTGGCGCTGTCGTACCACCGCACGCACGGGATGGACGTGGTGGTGACGCGCTGCTCGAACAATTACGGGCCGTATCACTTCCCGGAGAAGATGATCCCGTTGTTCACGACGAACCTGCTGGACGGCCGGAAGGTGCCTCTGTACGGGGACGGGCGTCAGGTGCGGGACTGGGTGCACGTGCTGGACCACTGCCGTGGGGTCGACCTGGTGCTGCGCGGTGGGCGGGCCGGGGAGGTGTACCACATCGGCGGCGGTACGGAGCTGTCCAACCGGGAGCTGACGGGGCTGTTGCTGCGGGCGTGCGGGGCGGGTGCGGACCGGGTGGAGTACGTCGCGGACCGCAAGGGGCACGATCTGCGGTACTCGCTGTCGTTCGCGAAGATCCGGGAGGAGCTGGGGTACGAGCCGCTGGTCGGTTTCGAGGAGGGGCTGGCGGACACGGTGCGCTGGTACCGGGAGCACCGTTCCTGGTGGGAGCCGCTCAAGGGGAGGGCGGCGCTCCCGGTGTGAGGCGCGGCGGTGGGGGGCCGTGGGCGGGGGTGCCGACGGGGCCGGCACCGGGGGGGCGGGAGCGCGTCACCCGCAGGTGGGGTGGGATCCGGGCTCGTGTAGGCTGCCGACCCGTGTATTCATAGGACGATCGCCGCCTTTGGCCTCTCGTGGCCTCCGTGGTGGACAGTGGGTGCGGCGCGGCGGTTTCCGCCGTCGGCCGCCCACGGCCGGGTACCCCCCTGGCGGAGCGGTCGGGCCTGTCCCTGAGGCGTATCGACACCGGAGCGCGGCGTGACGTGGTGGATGCTGACCCCGGCCTGCGGGGCCCGCCCCGTCCGGGCGCGCCGCCGGGGGCCGTCGGCCGGCCCCGCCCGCCCGGGTTCGTCCCGCACGGAACCGAATGAAGGCCGCGCGCGGGGCGCACGGGCATCGCCCGTCCCGGTCCGCGCCGTCCCCTCCCCCGTCCCTCTCCGGAAGTCCACGCCCCCATGACAGCCACACCCGTCGCCGCGCAGACCGCCGCGGCGCCCCGCTTCAGCATCATCGTGCCGGCGTACGGCGTCGAGGGTTATCTGCGCGACTGCCTCGACTCCGTGCTCGGACAGTCCTTCCGGGACTTCGAGGTCATCGCGGTCAACGACGCCTCTCCCGACGCCTGCGGTCTGATCATGGACGAGTACGCGGCGAAGGACCCGCGCGTGGTGGCGGTCCAGCTCGAACGGAACGTGGGCCTGGGCCGGGCGCGGAACGAGGGCATGTCCCGGGCCCGCGGCACGTATCTGATCTTCCTGGACAGCGACGACACGATGCTGCCGGGCGCGTTGCAGGCGGTCTCGCGCCGGCTGGAGGAGAACGGCGACCCGGAGCTGCTGGTCTTCGACTACGCGCGCACCCACTGGGACGGCCGGATCACGCCCAACGCCAAGCGGCGGGTGCTCACCACGAGCCCGGAGGGCGTCTTCCGGCTGGACGATCACCCGGAGCTGGTGGGGCTGCTCCAGGTCGCCTGGAACAAGGCGTACCGGCGTGACTTCGTGGAGCGCTGGGGCTTCACGTACCCCTCGGGCTATTACGAGGACACGCCGTGGACGTATCCGGTGCTGGTGGCGGCGGAGTCGGTGTGCGTGCTGGACCGGGTGTGCGTGCACTACCGCCAGCGGCGGCAGGGCAGCATCCTGCGTTCGCGCAGCCGCAAGCACTTCGACGTGTTCGACCAGTACGAGCTGGTCTTCGACTTCCTCGACGCGCATCCGGGGCTCGACCGGTGGCGGCCGGCGATGTTCGAGCGGATGAGTCATCACTTCCGGGTGATCGAGCGGAGTCCGGGCCGGTTGCCGGAGGACGCGCGGGCCGAGTTCCGTGCCCGGCGGGTGGAGGCGGAGCGGAAGTACCGTCCGGCGGGTTACGTGGAGCCGGGCGGGGGTGGTTCGGCGGCCCGGCGGGCCGCGCGGCGGCTGCCGGCGCCGGTGCGGGCGTTGGCGCGCCGGGTCCGGCGGGTGCCGGGCCGGGTCAGGAAGGCGCTGCGGGCGTCGGTGCTGGCCGCGTACTACCGGGCGCAGCGCATGCTGCCGGTGCGGAAGGACGTCGCGGTCTTCGCCGCCTACTGGAACGCGGACTACGCGTGCAATCCGGCGGCGGTCCACCGCAAGCTGCGGGAACTGTCCCCGCGGACGAAGACGGTGTGGGTGCTGAAGCCGGGCACGCGTAACCGTCCGCCCGAGGGCACGACCGTGGTGCGTCCGGGGTCGTTCGGTTTCTGGCGGGCCATGGCCCGGGGCAAGTATTTCGTCAACAACGTCAACTTCCCGACCGCCGTGGTGAAGCGGCGGGGGCAGGTTCATGTGCAGACGCACCACGGCACGCCGTTGAAGCGGATGGGTGTCGACCTGATCGAGTTCCCGGTGGGTCAGGGCACGCTGGAGATGACGTCGCTGATGGAGCGGGTGGACCGCTGGGACTACAGCGTGTCCTCCAACAGTTTCTCCACGGCCGTCTGGGAGCGTGCCTACCCGGCCGAGTACACGTCCCTGGATTACGGCTATCCGCGTAACGACGTCCTGGTGAACGCCACCGACGCGGACCGGGCGCGGGCCCGTGAGGCGCTGGGGATCGCTCCCGGCACGACGGTCGTGCTGTACGCGCCGACGCACCGGGACTACCACGCGGCGCCGCGTCCGCTGCTGGACGTGGAGCACTTCGCGGAGCGGCTGGGCGAGGACTTCACGGTGCTGTCGCGGGTGCACTACTTCAACCTGGGTTCCGGCTCGGGGGCGCTCACGGGGGCGGGTGTCGTGGACGTGAGCGGGCATCCGAGCGTGGAGGAGCTGTACCTGGCGGCGGACTGTCTGCTGACGGACTACTCGTCGCTGATGTTCGACTACGCGCTGCTGGACCGGCCGATCGTGGTCTACGCGAACGACTGGGAGGTCTACCGGGCCACGCGGGGCACGTACTTCGACATCCACGACGAGCCGCCGGGTCATGTGGTGGACACCGAGGGGGATCTGCTGGACGTCTTCCTGTCGGGCCGCTGGTGCGACGACACGTCGGCGAAGGCGCGGACGGAGTTCCGCAGGCTGTTCTGCGAGTTCGACGACGGGCGGGCCGCGGAGCGGGTGGTGCGGCGGGTCTTCCTGGGGCAGGACGTGCCGCCGGTGGAGTTGCCGGAGGGCCGTCCGCGGCGGTCGGCACGCGGCTGACGCGGTGTCCGGCCCGGGACAGGCCGAGGGGCCCTCTCGTATCGCATGGTGGCGGTACGGGCGGGCCCCTCGGCGTGTCGGCCCGAGTTCGGAGTGTCGGGCCCGGGTTCGGAGTGTCGGGCCCGGGTTCGGTGTGTCCGGCTCGGCGTGTCGGGTTCCGTGTGGCGGGCAGGCCGCGTGTCGGGCGTGTCGCGCTACTTCGCGGCGGGCGAGCCCCGCATCGGCTGTGTCGCGCTACCTCGCGACGCGCAGGCCGCGTGTCGGGCTTCCGTTCGGCGGGGGCTTCGCGTGCCGGGCGTGTCGGAGCCTCTCTGTGTCCTCCTCGTACCGGTTTCCGGCGTTTCGGCGGCCCTCCGTCTGCCGGGGGGCGGAGTGTCGGGCCCCGGCAGGTCCCGGCGGCCGGTGTCAGAGCCCGGCGAGCCGGGCCTCGGCGGGGGCAAGCCAGGCCCTGGCGGGACGAGCCGGGCCTCGGCGGTGCCTGCGCGCGGACCCCGTGCGCAGGCACCGGGCCGGTTCGCGCGCGGCCCCGGGTGGCCCGTAACGGGCCCGTGTCTCCGGGGGAGGTCCGTCAGAAGGGTTCGAAGCCGTCGTACTCGCGCTGGGACTCGTCGCGGCGGGCTTCCCGTTCGCGGCGGCGCTGGGCGGCCGGGCGCGGGGCCTCGAAGCGGTGGTCCTCGCCGCGGCGGCCGAGCATCTCGGCGCCGGCGGTGACGGACGGCTCCCAGTCGAAGACGACCGCGTTCTCCTCGGGGCCGATGGCCACGCCGTCGCCGGGGCGGGCCCCGGCCTTGAGGAGCCGGTCCTCGACGCCGAGGCGGTTGAGCCGGTCGGCGAGGTAGCCGACGGCCTCGTCGTTGTTGAAGTCGGTCTGGCGGACCCAGCGTTCGGGCTTCTCTCCGCGCACGCGGAAGAGTCCGTCGTCCTCGCGGGTGACGGTGAACCCGGCGTCGTTGACGGCCTTGGGCCGGATGACGATGCGGGTGGACTCCTCGGCGGGGCGTGCGGCGCGGGCGGCGGCCACCAGTTCGGCGAGGGCGAAGGAGAGTTCGCGCAGCCCGGTGCGGGCGACGGCGGACACCTCGAAGACGCGGTAGCCGCGGGCTTCCAGGTCGGGCCGGACCATCTCGGCGAGGTCCTTGCCGTCGGGTACGTCGATCTTGTTGAGGACGACGACGCGGGGCCGGTCGTCGAGTCCGCCGTAGGCGCGCAGTTCCGCCTCGATGACGTCGAGGTCGCTGAGCGGGTCGCGGTCGGACTCCAGGGCGGCCGTGTCGAGGACGTGGACGAGGACGCTGCACCGCTCCACGTGGCGCAGGAACTCCAGGCCGAGGCCACGGCCCTGGCTGGCGCCGGGGATCAGTCCGGGCACGTCGGCGATGGTGTAGACGGTGGCGCCGGCGGTGACCACGCCGAGGTTGGGGACGAGCGTGGTGAACGGGTAGTCCGCGATCTTGGGCTTGGCCGCGCTGAGCACGGAGATCAGGGAGGATTTGCCGGCGCTCGGGTAGCCGACGAGTGCGACGTCGGCGACGGTCTTCAGCTCCAGGTGGACGTCCCGGAGGTCGCCGGGCACGCCGAGCAGCGCGAAGCCGGGGGCCTTGCGCCGGGCGGAGGCCAGCGCGGCGTTGCCGAGGCCGCCCCGGCCGCCCTGGGCGGCGACGTAGGAGGTGCCGTGGCCGACGAGGTCGGCGAGGACGGTGCCGTCCGCGTCGAGGACGACGGTGCCGTCGGGGACGGGGAGGATCAGGTCCTGGCCGTCCTTGCCGGAGCGGTGGCCGCCCTCGCCGGGCTTGCCGTTGGTGGCCTTGCGGTGCGGGGAGTGGTGGTAGTCGAGGAGCGTGGTCACCGACTGGTCGACGGTGAGGATCACGTCGCCGCCACGGCCGCCGTTTCCGCCGTCCGGGCCTCCGAGCGGCTTGAACTTCTCACGGTGGACGGAGGCACAGCCGTGGCCTCCGTTACCCGCGGCGACGTGCAGCTCGACGCGGTCCACGAAGGTGGTCATGGTGTGGTGCCTCCAGAAACGTGCGGGGGTGGGTGTAGCTGTAACGCGGAAAGGGCGGACCTGCTTCCCGTGCCGGGAAGTGAGGTCCGCCCTCGCCGCATCGCTCGGTACGGAAGCCGTGCCCTGGGAAGGGTCAGGCGACCGGAACGATGTTGACGACCTTGCGGCCGCGGCTGGTGCCGAACTGCACCGAGCCGGCCTGCAGCGCGAACAGGGTGTCGTCGCCGCCGCGGCCGACGCCCGCGCCCGGGTGGAAGTGGGTGCCGCGCTGACGGACCAGGATCTCACCAGCGTTGACGACCTGACCGCCGAAGCGCTTCACGCCGAGCCGCTGGGCATTGGAGTCGCGCCCGTTCCGGGTGGACGATGCGCCCTTCTTGTGTGCCATGAGTTCTCAGTCCCTTACTTCGCGGCCGCGGGGATCTCAGTGACCTTGATCGCCGTGTACTGCTGGCGGTGGCCCTGACGACGGCGGTAGCCGGTCTTGTTCTTGTAGCGCAGAATGTCGATCTTCTGGCCCTTGTGGTGGTCCACGACCTCGGCCTGGACCTTGATGCCGGCCAGCACCCACGGGTCGCTGGTCACAGCGTCGCCGTCGACGACGAGCAGGGTCGAGAGCTCGACCGTGTCGCCGACCTTGGCGGTGGAAATCTTGTCAACCTCGACGATGTCGCCGACAGCAACCTTGTGCTGGCGACCACCGCTGCGCACGATGGCGTACACGCGGATCTCACTCTCTCGCTCGGGAACGGCACCCCCGCAGTCCAGCCGTCCCGCGGCAGACGCGTACGGCCTCTCCCGGTCGCGGCCCGCGTCCGGGAGGAAAGGGTTTACGGGGATGTGACGCGTCTGTCGACACGCCGACGCTCAAGATTACGGGCCTGCCGGACGGGGGTCAAACCGGCCCGTGTGGCCCGGTGACGGAGGCGGCGTACTCGGCGTAGGCGTGGGCGATCCGCTCGGGCGGCAGGTCCAGGTGTTCCAGGATCGTGTAGCGGCCGGGCCGGGTGCGCGGCGCGAAGGCGACGGCGCGGACGAAGTCGTCGTCGCCGACGCCCAGCTCGCGGGCGAGCACGGGCAGCCCGTGGCGGCGCAGGGTGCGGGCGACGAGCCGGGCGCGGCCGGTGTCGCCGCGCAGGTGGGTGGCGAAGGCGGCGGCCATGCCGACCTGTTCCCCGTGGCAGGCGGGGTGGCGCGGGTGGAGCAGGTCGAGGGCGTGGCCGATCTCGTGGCAGGCGCCGGAGGCGGGCCGGCTGTGCCCGGCGGTGGTCATGGCGACGCCGGACAGCACCAGTCCCTCCGCGAGGACGGTGAGGAAGGCGTCGTCGTCGCAGCCGCCGGGGTGGCGCAGGACGCTCTCGCCGGCCTGGCGGGCGAGGGCGGCGGCGAGGCCGTCGACGCGTTCGCCGCGGACCCGGTGGGCGAGTTCCCAGTCGGCGACGGCGCTGAGGTTGGAGAGGGCGTCGCCGATGCCGGAGCGCACGTAGCGGGGCGGGGCCCGGCGGACCACGGCGAGGTCGACGAGGAGGGCGACGGGTGCGGGCACTCCGTAGGAGCCGTGTCCGGCGTCGTTGGCGAGGACGGAGACCGGCGAGCAGATCCCGTCGTGGGAGAGGCTGGTGGCGACGGTGACCATGGGCAGTCCGAGGCGGGCGGCGGCGAACTTGGCGCAGTCGATGACGCGGCCGCCGCCGATGCCGACGATCGCGTCGTGGCGGCCGGTGCGGGTGCGGTCGGCGAGGCGCACGGCGTCGTCGAGGCCGGCGCCGCGGGTCTCGAACCAGGCGGCGCCGGGCAGCGCGGGTGCGAGCCTGCGGCGCAGGGCGGTGCCGGAGCCGCCGCTGACGGCGACGGCGACCCGGCCGGAGGGGGCGATGCGCTGGTCCACGAGGAGGTCGGGGAGGTCGTCGAGGGCGCCGCGGCGGATGTGGACGGCGACCGGTGAGGGGATGAGCCGTGACAGGACCGGCACCGTTCCTCCGTCGCGGGGGTCTCGTGCGGCGACGGACGGGTCCCGGCGCCGAAGGGTCATCATGGCCGCGGCGGACCCGCGGGTCTCCGTCCGGGGCGGGGGGTGGCCGGGAAGGTGCGGGAAGTTGTCCGGGAAGGGGTGTGGCCCCGTCCCTTTGGGGGGCGGGGCCACACGGTGGTGCCTGCGGGGCGGGTCAGCCCTCGTCGGCGGTGGCGGTGACCGTGGCCGGTGCCTGGCTCTCGGCCGCCGCGGTCTTCTTGGCGGCCGTCTTCTTGGTGGTGGCCTTCTTCGCGGTGGCCTTCTTGGTGGCGGCCTTCTTGGCGGGCGTCGTCTTGGCGGCCGTGGTCTTGGCCGTCGTCGTCTCCGCCGCCTTCTTGGCCGTGGCCTTCTTCGCCGCGGTCTTCTTGGCCGCCGTCTTGGTGGCGGTCGTCTTCTTGGTGGCGGCCTTCTTCGCGGTGGCCTTCTTGGCCGTCTTGCGGGCCGCCGCCTTCTTGGCGGGCGCCGCCTCCTCGGTCCCGGCCGCCTCCTCGGTCCCGGCCGCCTCGCCCGGCGCGGCGGCCTCGGTGGCCGCGGGGGCCTCGGTGGCCTCCGTGGTCCCGGTCTCGGCGGGAACCTCGGCGGCCGGGGCCGCCTCCGGGGCCGTGGCCGACGGGACGACCACGACGGCCGTGTCCTCGGACGCGGTGGAGGTGGTGGGCTTGCGCACCGCCCGGCGCCGCGGGCGGGCCGGGGCCGCGCTCTCGGCCTCGGACGCCTCCGGGGCGGCCTCGGCAGGCGCCTCGGCCGGGGTCTCCGGCGCCGCGGGGGCCTCCGGCTCGGCCGGGGCCTGCGGCGTGTCGGCGACGGTCACCACGGCGGCCTCGGCCCCGGCGGGCGAACCGGCCGGAGCGGTGGCCTTCCGGGTGGCCCGGCGCCGGGTACGGCCCTTGGGGGCGGCCTCGTCCACGGCGGCGGCCTCGGCGGCCGGCGCCTCCGCGGCCTCGGGGGCCTGGGCGGCGGGCGCCTCGACGACCGCGTCCTCGACGGCGGCCGGCTCGGCCAGCGCCTCGGCGGCCGGCTCCCGCCGGACCGGGCGCTCGGCCTCCTCGGCGGCGCTGACGTCCTGGGCGGTCGGGCCCTGCGGCACGGCGGTGTCCCGGGTGGGGGCGCCCGCCGGGGCCGACGCGCGCCTGCCGGTCCGGCGGCGGCCACGGCCGCGGGTCGCGGCGGCCTCCGCCTCGGCGGCGCTGTTGTACAGCTCCTCGTCGGCGCTGAAGTCGGGCGCCGGCAGGGCGACCGGTTCGGCCGCCTCGGCGGCCACCTCGGCCTCGGTCTCCGCCTCCTGCTCCGCGGTCGGGCCGGTCTCGACGCCGGCCGCCGCCTCGTGCTCGTGCGGCTGCTCGGCCGCCCCGGCGCGGGCCCGCTTGCGGCGCTTGCCGCCGCCCGCGGCGGAGGGCTGGTCGAGGTGGACGATGACACCCCGGCCGTTGCAGTGGACGCAGGTCTCCGAGAACGACTCCAGCAGGCCCTGGCCGACCCGCTTGCGGGTCATCTGCACCAGGCCCAGCGAGGTGACCTCGGCGACCTGGTGCTTGGTGCGGTCGCGGCCCAGGCACTCCAGCAGGCGGCGCAGCACCAGGTCCCGGTTGGACTCCAGCACCATGTCGATGAAGTCGATGACGATGATGCCGCCGAGGTCGCGCAGCCGGAGCTGGCGGACGATCTCCTCGGCCGCCTCCAGGTTGTTCCTGGTGACCGTCTCCTCCAGGTTGCCGCCCTGGCCGGTGAACTTGCCGGTGTTGACGTCGATGACGACCATCGCCTCGGTCCGGTCGATCACCAGCGAACCGCCGCTGGGCAGCCAGACCTTGCGGTCCAGCGCCTTGGCGAGCTGCTCGTCGATCCGGTACGTGGCGAAGACGTCGACCTCGGAGGTCCAGCGGGAGAGCCGGTCGGCGAGGTCCGGCGCCACGTGGGAGACGTATCCGTGGATGGTCTGCCACGCCTCGTCGCCGCTGACGACGACCTTGGAGAAGTCCTCGTTGAAGATGTCCCGCACGACCCGGACGGTCATGTCCGGCTCGCCGTAGAGCAGTGTCGGGGCGTTGCCGCCCTTGGCCTTCTTGCGGATCTCGTCCCACTGCGCCTGGAGGCGTTCGACGTCGCGGCGCAGTTCGTCCTCGCTGGCGCCCTCGGCGGCGGTGCGCACGATGACGCCTGCGTCCTCGGGGACGATCCGCTTGAGGATGGACTTGAGGCGGGAGCGCTCGGTGTCGGGGAGCTTGCGGCTGATGCCGGTCATCGAGCCCTCGGGCACGTAGACCAGGTAGCGGCCGGGCAGGGAGACCTGGCTGGTGAGGCGGGCGCCCTTGTGGCCGATCGGGTCCTTGGTGACCTGTACGAGCACCGACTGCCCGGACTTCAGGGCGGACTCGATGCGGCGGGGGCCGCCGGACATGCCGAGCGCCTCGAAGTTGACCTCGCCAGCGTACAGGACGGCGTTGCGGCCCTTGCCGATGTCGATGAAGGCGGCCTCCATCGACGGGAGCACGTTCTGCACCTTGCCGAGGTAGACGTTGCCGACGTACGAGGTCGACTGCTCCTTGTTGACGTAGTGCTCGACGAGCACGTCGTCTTCCAGGACGCCGATCTGGGTGCGCTCGCCGTGCTGGCGGACGACCATGACGCGCTCGACGGCCTCGCGGCGGGCGAGGAACTCGGCCTCGGTGATGATCGGGACGCGGCGGCGGCCCTGCTCGCGGCCCTCCCGGCGGCGCTGCTTCTTGGCCTCCAGGCGGGTGGAGCCCTTGATGGACTGGACCTCGTCGGAGGGTTCGGTGGCCTTGCGGGGCTCGCGGACCTTGACGACGGTGCGCTCGGGGTCGTCGGTGGACGACTCGGCCTCGCCGGAGGCGTCCCCGGCGCGGCGGCGGCGACGACGGCGGCGTCGGCTGCTGCTGGAGCCGCCCGCGTGGTCGGTCTCGCCGGAGGTGTCGTCGCCGTCCTCGGCGTCCTCGTCGGCCTGTGCGGTGGTGTCCTCGGCGTCCTCGTCGGCCGGCCGTTCGGCGGTGTGTCCGGTGCCGGGTTCCGTGCCGTGCGCGCCGTCGGTGGTGTCGCCGTCGGCGTGGTCGTGGTCGCCGTCGGTGCCGTCGCCGTCGGTGGAGTCGCCGCGCCGGCGGCGGCGTCCGCCCCGGCGACGGCGGCGGCGGGAGCCGGACTCCTCGCTGCCCTCGCCGTCGTCGCCGTGGTCGCCGTCGTCGCCCTGGTCGTCGGCGTCGTTCTGGTCGTCGGCGTCGTCGTCGGCCGCGGTGGCGTGGTCGGGGCCGGTCTCGGCGGCGGGCGTGGTGGTGCGCTCCTCGGCCGTGTCCTCGGGGGCGGCGCCCCGGCGGCGGCGACGGCGGCGCGACGCGGCGGGTTCCTCGGTGTGGTCCTCGTCCTGCTCGGGCGCGGGGGTGCCGGCGGCCTCGGCGGCGGCTTCCGCGGCGGCCCGCTCGGGCGTCTGGAAGCGCGGCTCGGCGAAGACGGGCGGCTGGAAGAGGGCGACGGCGGGGCGGGCCGGGCGCTTCGGCGTGCCGGACTCCTCGGTGCCGGAGGCGGCGGTGTGCGCGGGCTCGGCGAATCCGCCGGCGGCCTTGCGGGTGGCGCGGCGGCGGGCGCGGCGCGGGGCGGCGTCCTCGGTGGGAGCGGCGGGCGCGGTGGACGGCGGGGTGGTCCCGGGGGTCTCGGCGGCGGGCTCGGGCGTGTCGGCCGGGGCGGGCTGCTCGACGGTGGTGTCGGCGGCGGCTCCGGGCGTGTCGGCCGGGGCGCTCGCGCGGCGGGCGACCCGTCGGCGGCCACGGCGCGGGCCGGCCTCATCGGCGGCTTCGGCGTCGCCCGCCGGGCCGGTGCCCTGCGTGTCCTGGGCGTTGTCCCGGGCCGGGGCCTGTGCGGCGGGGGTCTGCTCGGCCGGGGCCTGCGCGGCCGTGGGCGAGGTGGTGTCGCGGGTGGCGCGGCGGCGGGTGCGGCGCGGGGGCTCGGCCTCCGCGGTCACGGCCGGGGCGGGCGCCTCGGCGGGGGCCTGCGCGTCGGCGGCGGGGGCCGCGGGGACGACGGTCTCGGCCGCCTCGGCGGCGGCGGGCGCTCCGGCGGGGGCGGAGGCGCGGCGCACGGCACGGCGCCGGGGGCGGGCCGGGGCGGCCTCGGGGGTCTCGGTGGCCTCTTCGGTCCCGGCGGCCTCGGCGGCTGCCGTCTCCTCGGAGTCTTCGGGGTCCTCGAGGGCCTCGGGGCCGGTCACGGCCGTCTCGGCCGGGGCGACGGTCTCCGCCTGTGCCTCGGAGGCGCCCGAGGGCGGGCCCGCGGGGCGGGAGGCGGCCCGGCGCCGGCGGCGCGGGGGCAGGGTGTCGCTGGGGGTGTTCGAGTCGGCGTCCGTGGTGGCTGTCGCGGACTCTGTGGTGTCGGTCGGTTCGAGCATGCGGGGGTTTCTCCCGTCAGGCTCCCGGGCGCCGCGCCTGGTCCGGCATCGACCGTGTCGGTCGCCGGTGACGTCCGCGGTCCGCGCGGTGCGCGGTCCCGCCGTCCGGGGCGCGGGCGCCGCTCGGGAGCTCTCCGTGTCTGTCTCGCCGGTTCCGCACTCCTTGTGGTGCACGGCCTGGCGAAAGTCTTGTGGTGGGTGCGCTGCCCGACCCAGGTGGCTCCCGAGGTCGAAGGGCGGCGCTACGACATCCGTCCCTGCGCGGGACCTTCCTTACGCCGGTGCCTTCGCGGCGGCAGCGGCAGCGGGGGCCGTGGGCGGCTCGGGCGCTACTGCCTCGCGGTCGGGCGCGAGCGGGTCGGTCACCGCACCGGTCTCTTCATCGAGCAGCCCCTGCGCCAGCCTGGTCACCGCTGCGGGGACCGGCGGCGCCAGGTCGGCCACGGCGCGGAGACCGGACAGGACGTCGTCGGGTCGTACGGCAGGCGTCACGTGCCGAACAACCAGCCGCAGTATCGCACAGGGCCGGTCGCTCGGCCTATCAGCCTGCGCGGGGTCGCGCTGTCCGGTGCGCAGGCTCACGACGGCCGCGCGGGCGTCGAAGGTGCGCAGGCCGCTCTTGGTGCGGCGCTGCACCTCGACACCGTCGGCCGCGGTGAAGGCGGCGGCGGCGCGCTCGGCCTCGGCCGGGTCCACGCCGTCCAGCCGCAGCTCCCACACGGAGGCCGTCAGCCGGTCGGCGAGCCCGGAGGTGCGGGTCTCGACCGCGTCGACGATGTCGAGACCGGCGGGCAGGGACGCGTCGAGGAGGCGGCGCAGGGTGTCGGGGTCGCGCGCTTCGGTGAGCGCGATCTCCAGGTATTCCGCCTCACTGCCCGTGCCGGTGGGTGCGGCATTGGCGTAGGACACCTTCGGGTGCGGCGTGAACCCCGCCGAGTACGCCATGGGCACCTCGGCGCGGCGCAGCGCGCGCTCGAAGGCACGCTGGAAGTCACGGTGGCTGGTGAACCGGAGGCGGCCGCGCTTGGTGTAGCGCAGTCGGATGCGCTGCACCGCGGGTACGGGCGGCGGTCCTTCGGGCTGTCGCTTGCCCAGTGTCGTTCAGTCCTTCGTGAGTGCGGTCGTCCTGCTTCCAAGAGTACGTGCCGCGGCGCGGGATGGTTCCCCCGTCCCCGGGGTTTCCGGGCGGGGGCTCGGGCGGGGGCGCCGGGGGCCGCCAGGCAGACTGTGCGTGCCCGCTTCTCGTACCGACGGAAAGGCTGTGCCACGCATGATCACGCTCACGAAGGAAGACGGCCCGGCGGATCTGGACGGGGTGACGCACCTGTCCATCGGGGTGTCCTGGGACCCGACCTCCGGCAGCAGCGGAGGGCTGCTGGGGGCGCTGCGCCGCAAGTCCGGCACGGACCTGGACCTGATCGCCATCGCGCTGCAGGGCGCGGACCCGGTGCGGCTGGCGGGTCTGGACTCGCTGGATCCGATGGGCAACGGCTCGCTGCTGCACAGCGGTGACAACCAGACGGGCCGGGGGGACGGCGACGACGAGACGGTGACGGTGGAGTTCGCGCGCATTCCGTCCCACATCACGTCGATCGTGTTCATCGCGGCGGCCTACAAGAAGGGCAGTTCGTTCCAGAAGGCGCGCAACATCAGTTTCAAGGTGTACGACGCGACGGGGGGCAGTTCGCAGCAGGTGGCGGACATCTGGCCGAGTCTGCTGACGCAGGACAACGGCTGCGCGGTGGCGAAGGCGGTGCGGGTGGGCACCGGCTGGAAGCTGGAAGTGATCAATGTGACGGGGAAGATCAAGCAGGGTGACGAGCACGCGCTGATGCGGTTCGCGGTCAGCAAGTAGCGGCCGGCCGTGCGGGGCCGGGCCGCGCCGCGCCGCCGTCACTCACTCCCCCGGGCGTACCCCGCCCCCCCCGGGTCCTGGTTCCCGGGGGGGGCGGGGGCCGGGGGCTACTTCTCGCAGCCCTGGAGGCGGGGTACGGCGTCCATGACCCAGCCGTCGCCGCTCTTGCGCAGGTCGAAGCCCAGGCAGTGACCGCCCTGGCGGAGGGCGGCGAAGGGGCGGTCGCCGGTGCCCTCGTGGGTCACCTCCAGGCTGCCGGGCAGGGCGGAGAACCGGTCGAGCAGGGCCTCGGCGTATCCCTCGCCGGCCTGCGCGGAGAGGTGTGCGGCGAGGGCGTCCGCGTCCTGGACGGCGAGTGCCGTGGCGATGTCCTCGGTGAGCGCGGCGGGGGTGGGTGAGGCGGTCTTTTCGGGTTCGTTGGCGATGGCGACGACGATATAGGTGATCCAGCCGACCAGAAGCAGTCCGACGATCGCGGGGAATGTCGCTTTCTTCAGTGCTGCTTTGCGGCTCGTCGCGTCCATGCGGTTCAGTCTAACGGCGGGTTTCGGCTGTTCACGGACGGTTCCGGGCGTCCGCGAGGCCCTTGCGGGGGCGGGCTCGCGGGGGCTGTGCTTCCTTGCCGGGGCGGGTGTTCCGCCGCGACGCGGGTGCGCGTATTGCGGTGGTGTGCGTCGTTGCGGCCGTGGTTCACGGATTTCCGGAAACGAGAGGGCGCGGTATGCGGGAGGCTTTCGGAGAATGTCCCGCATGACCGCGCCCGTCGTTCTCCTTTGGGGGAAAGGGCGTCCCGGCGGGTCAGCCGGCGCTTTGTCCGGTGACCGTCAGCGGGAGCAGTTTCCTGCCGGTCGGGCCGATCTGGATGGAGGTGTCCATCGCGGGGCACACGCCGCAGTCGAAGCAGGGGGTCCAGCGGCAGTCCTCGACCTCGGTCTCGTCGAGGGCGTCCTGCCAGTCCTCCCAGAGCCACTCCTTGTCGAGGCCGGAGTCGAGGTGGTCCCAGGGCAGGACCTCCTCGTAGCCGCGCTCGCGGGTGGTGTACCAGTCGACGTCGACGCCGAAGGGCTCCAGCGCCTTGTCGGCGCAGTTCATCCAGCGGTCGTAGGAGAAGTGTTCGCGCCAGCCGTCGAAGCGGCCGCCGTCGTCGTAGACGGCGCGGATGACGGCGCCGATCCGGCGGTCGCCGCGGGAGAGCAGGCCCTCGACGATGCCGGGCTTGCCGTCGTGGTAGCGGAAGCCGATGGAGCGGCCGTACTTCTTGTCGCCGCGGATCTTGTCGCGGAGTTTCTGCAGGCGGGCGTCGGTCTCCTCGGCGGAGAGCTGCGGTGCCCACTGGAAGGGGGTGTGGGGTTTGGGGACGAAGCCGCCGATGGAGACGGTGCAGCGGATGTCGCCGGAGCCGGAGACCTCGCGGCCCTTCTGGATGACGCGGGTGGCCATGTCGGCGATCTGGAGGACGTCGTCGTCCGTCTCGGTGGGCAGTCCGCACATGAAGTACAGCTTCACCTGGCGCCAGCCGTTGCCGTAGGCGGTGGCGACGGTGCGGATGAGGTCGTCCTCCGAGACCATCTTGTTGATGACCTTGCGGATGCGTTCGGAGCCGCCCTCGGGGGCGAAGGTCAGTCCGGAGCGGCGGCCGTTGCGGGTCAGCTCGTTGGCCAGGTCGATGTTGAAGGCGTCGACGCGGGTGGAGGGCAGCGAGAGGCCGATCTTGTCTTCCTCGTAGCGGTCGGCGAGGCCCTTGGCGACCTCGCCGATCTCGCTGTGGTCGGCGGAGGAGAGCGACAGCAGGCCGACCTCCTCGAAGCCGGTCGCCTTCAGTCCCTTGTCGACCATCTCGCCGATGCCGGTGATGGAGCGTTCGCGGACCGGGCGGGTGATCATGCCGGCCTGGCAGAAGCGGCAGCCGCGGGTGCAGCCGCGGAAGATCTCCACGGACATCCGCTCGTGGACCGTCTCGGCGAGCGGGACGAGGGGCTGCTTGGGGTAGGGCCACTCGTCGAGGTCCATCACCGTGTGCTTGGAGACGCGCCAGGGCACGCCGGAGCGGTTCGGTACGACGCGGGCGATGCGGCCGTCGGGGAGGTACTCGACGTCGTAGAAGCCGGGGACGTACACGCCGCCGGTGCGGGCCAGGCGCAGCAGGAGTTCCTCGCGTCCGCCGGGGCGGCCCTCGGCCTTCCAGGCGCGGACGACGGCGGTGATCTCCAGGACGGCCTGTTCGCCGTCGCCGAGGACGGCGCAGTCGATGAAGTCGGCGATGGGCTCGGGGTTGAAGGCGGCGTGTCCGCCGGCGACGACGACGGGGTCGTCGGGTCCGCGGTCAGCGGCCTCCAGGGGGATGCCGGCCAGGTCCAGGGCGGTCAGCATGTTGGTGTAGCCGAGTTCGGTGGAGAAGGAGAGGCCGAACAGGTCGAAGGCGCGGACCGGGCGGTGGCTGTCGACGGTGAACTGCGGGACGTGGTGTTCCCGCATCAGCGCCTCCAGGTCGGGCCAGACGCTGTAGGTGCGTTCGGCGAGGACGCCGCGCTGCTCGTTGAGGACCTCGTAGAGGATCATGACGCCCTGGTTGGGGAGTCCGACCTCGTAGGCGTCCGGGTACATGAGCGCCCAGCGGACGTCGTTCTCCTCCCAGGGCTTGACCGTGGAGTTCAGCTCTCCGCCGACGTACTGGATCGGCTTCTGCACATGCGGGAGCAGAGCTTCGAGCTGCGGGAACACCGACTCGGCGGCTTCGGCAGGCATCTGGCGGGACCTTTGTGTGCTGACAGGGTGTCCCCCAGCCGGCGGCCGGGGGGCGGGTGGCCACCCAGACTAACCCGGCGGGCCGCCTGGGCGGCATCCGCGCGGGTCAGGCGGAGACGGGTCTCTGGGCGGTGATGGACTGCAGGAGTCCGATGGAGACCCAGACGGCGAACATGGACGAGCCTCCGTAGGAGACGAAGGGCAGGGGCAGGCCGGTGACGGGCATGATGCCGAGGGTCATGCCGATGTTCTCGAACGTCTGGAAGGCGAACCAGGCGACGATGCCGGCGGCGACGATGGTGCCGTACAGGTCGCTGGTGCCCCGGGCGATGCGGCAGCCGCGCCAGAGGATGATGCCGAGCAGGGCGATGATGAGGCCGGCGCCGAGGAAGCCGAGTTCCTCGCCGGCGACGCTGAAGACGAAGTCGGTCTGCTGCTCGGGCACGAAGCGGCCGGTGGTCTGGGAGCCCTGGAAGAGGCCGGAGCCGGTGAGTCCGCCGGAGCCGATGGCGATGCGGGCCTGGCTGGTGTTGTAGCCGACGCCGGCGGGGTCGAGTTCCGGGTTGGCGAAGGCGGCGAAGCGGTTGATCTGGTACTCGTCGAGGATGCCGAGCTGCCAGACCGCGAGGGAGCCGATCACCCCGGTGCCGAGCAGCCCGAAGACCCACCGGTTGGAGGCGCCGGAGGCGAGGAGCACACCGAGCACGATGACGACCATGACCATGACCGAGCCGAGGTCGGGCATGAGCAGCACGATGAGCATGGGCACGGTGGCGAGGCCGAGTGCCTGGAGCACGGTCTTGTGGTCCGGGTAGGGCTTGTCGCCGGCGTCGACGCGGGCGGCGAGCAGCATCGCCATGCCCAGGATGATCGTGATCTTCACGAACTCGGAGGGCTGGAGGGTGAAGCCGCCGGGGAGCTTGATCCAGGAGTGGGCGCCGTTGATGGTGGAGCCGAGCGGGGTGAGCACCAGCAGGTTGAGGAAGACCGAGGCGCCGTAGAGGACGGGGGCGGCGGTGCGCAGGGCGCGGTGGCCGAACCAGATGGTGGCGACCATGAGGGCGAAGCCGATGCCGGTGTTGAGCAGGTGCCGGGTGAGGAAGTAGTAGGGGTCGCCCTGGTTGAGTTCGGTGCGGTTGCGGGTGGCCGAGTAGATGAGCAGGGCGCCGATCATCGACAGGACCACGGAGGCCGTGAGGATCGGCCAGTCGAGTCGCCGGGCGAGGGAGTCGCGGGCGAAGACGCGGGTCCAGCCCGAGCGTTCGGGGCCGTATCCGGAGACCTGGAAGCTGTTGGTTCCGGTCATGTGCGGGTCCTTCCGGTCCTCCGGGTCCGCCTGCGGGTCTGCCGGTTGCCGGTGGCGGGCGGTTCGACGGTGGCCTGCGGGTCCTGCGGGGCGGTGGGGTCGTCGCCGCCGGGCGGCGGGGTGTCCTGGGTGTTCCGGGGGGTGGCGAGGAGTTCCTTGACGGGGTCCTCGGGCATCTTCGGGGCGGCGATGGTGCCGTCCGTCCTGATCTCGGGGAGGGCGGTGATGGGCTTGGCCATGAGGGCCTTGCCCTTGTCGAGGGAGCCGTCGGCCTGGACGCCGTAGAGGGCGTCGTAGATCTTGCGGACGGCGGGGCCGGAGGCGCCGGAGCCGGTGCCGCCCTGGGAGATGGTCATGACGATGGCGTAGTCGTCGGTGTAGGTGGCGAACCAGGAGGTGGTCTGCTTGCCGTAGACCTCGGCGGTGCCGGTCTTGGCGCGCATGGGGATCTTGTCCTGGGGCCAGCCGCCGAAGCGCCAGGCGGCGGTGCCGCGGGTGGCGACGCCTTCGAGGGCCTCGTCCATCTTGGCGAGGGTGGCCTTGGAGAGGGGGAGCTTGCCGTGGGAGGCGGGCTCGATCTCCTCGACGTGCTTGCCGTCGGGGCTGACGACGGCCTTGCCGATGGTGGGGGCGTAGAGGGTGCCGCCGTTGGAGAGGGCCGAGTAGACGGTGGCCATCTGGATGGGGGTCACGAGGGTGTCGCCCTGGCCGATGGAGTAGTTGATGGAGTCACCGGCGCGCATCTTGTTGCCTTCGAGGCAGTTCTCGTACGCGATCTGCTCGACGTAGGAGCCGCCCTTCTTGCCGGTCTTGCACCAGGCGTCCTTGTTGGCCTCCCAGTACTTCTGCTTCCACTCGCGGTCGGGGACGCGGCCGGTGACCTCGTTGGGGAGGTCGATGCCGGTCTCCTTGCCGAGGCCGAATTCGTGGGCGGCCTTGTAGAAGTAGTCGTGGGGCTTCTTCGGCTTCATGCCGCCGTCGCGCTTCCACTCCTCGTGGGCGAGGCGGTAGTAGACGGTGTCGCAGGAGAGTTCCAGGGCGCGGCCGATGCTGATCATGCCGTCGTTGGCGGACTCGAAGTTCTTGAAGACCTGGCCGCCGACCTCGTAGGAGCCGGAGCAGTCGTAGCGGCCGTCGAAGTCGTAGCCGGCCTCGACGGCGGCGGCGGAGGAGACCACCTTGAAGATGGAGCCGGGGGCGGCCTGGCCCTGGATGGCCCGGTTGAGGAGCGGGTAGTTGGAGTCCTTGCCGGTGAGCTTCTTGTAGTCCTTGGCGGAGATGCCGCCGACCCAGGCGTTGGGGTCGTAGCTGGGGTTGGAGGCCATGGCGACGACGCGGCCGGTCTTGGCCTCCATGACGACGACGGCGCCGGCGTCGGCCTTGTAGGTGGTGTTGGTGTTGCGGTCGAACTCGTTGCGGGCGGCCTTCATGGCCTCGTTCAGCTCGTACTCGGCGACCCGCTGGACGCGGGCGTCGATGCTGGTGACGAGGTTGGAGCCGGGTTCGGCGGGGTCGGACTCGGCCTGGCCGATGACGCGGCCGAGGTTGTCGACCTCGTAGCGGGTGACGCCGGCCTTGCCGCGCAGCGCCTTGTCGTACTGGCGTTCCAGTCCGGAGCGGCCGACCTGGTCCGAGCGCAGGAACGGCGAGTCGGTGTCCTGCGCCTTCTGGATCTCGTCGTCGGTGACCGGGGAGAGGTAGCCGAGGACCTGGGCGGTGTTGGCCTTGCCGGGGGCGGTGTAGCGGCGGACGGCCTCGGGTTCGGCGGTGATGCCGGGGAAGTCCTCGGAGCGTTCGCGGATCTGGAGGGCCTGCTTGGGGGTGGCCTCGTCGGTGATGGGGATCGGCTGGTAGGGGGAGCCGTTCCAGCAGGGCTGCGGCGTCTTGGCGTCGCACAGCCGGACCTTCTCCCTGACCTCCTGCGGCTTCATGCCGAGGACGTCGGCGAGCTTGGTGAGGACGGCGTCGCCGTCGTCCTTCATCTTCATCAGTTCGGTGCGGGAGGCGGAGACCACGAGGCGGGTCTCGTTGTCGGCGAGGGGGACGCCTCGGCTGTCCAGGATGGAGCCGCGCACGGCGGGCTGGACGACCTGCTGGACGTGGTTGCCGGACGCCTTCTTGGCGTATTCGTCGCCCTGGCGGATCTGGAGGTACCACAGGCGTCCGCCGAGGGTGCCGAGCAGGGAGAGGACGAGGATCTGGATGACGACGAGCCGGGTCTGGACGCGCGTGTTCCGGCCGGTCTCCGGGATGTTAGTCATGGTCCGGGCCCGTTCCGTGGTGGGTGGTGGTGGGCGACGGGTGGATGTGGGTCACTGCTGCCGGCTCCCCCGCGCGACGTGTGTGCGTGTGTGCGGCCCGTACGGCCCGTACGGCCCGTGCTGCCTGTACGGCCTGTGCTGCCCCCGGTGTCACAGCCGCTTGACCCCCTTGATGCGTCCGGCGCGGGCGCCGCGGGAGCGGGCGGCCTTGACGCGCAGGGGGTTGCGCTGGCCGCCGATGCGCAGTCCGGTGCCGCCGGAGAGCCAGCCGGAGGCGATGTCGGTGTTCTGGGCGGTGGACCCGGAGTCGGCCAGCGGGTCGTTCTCGGCGCGGCGGGCGAGGGCCATCACGGCGGGGACGACGAAGGGCGCGAGGAGCAGGTCGTACAGGGCGGCGGTGAACAGGAGTCCGGGCAGGCCGACGTCGCGGGCGGCGGTGTCGCCGACGAGGGCGCCGACGCCGGCGTAGAGCAGGGTGGTGCCGACGGCCGCGGCGACCACGACGGCCATGGGGCCGACGGCGGAGCGCAGCCGGCCGTTCTCCGGGCGGGCGAGGCCGGCGAGGTAGCCGACGAGGCAGAGCACGAGGGCGTAGCGGCCGGCGGCGTGGTCGGCGGGCGGGGCGAGGTCGGCGAGGAGGCCGGCGCCGAAGCCGATGAGGGCGCCGCCGACGTGGCCGTAGACGAGGGCGAGGCCGACCACGGTGAGCAGGAGCAGGTCGGGGACGGCGCCGGGGAGCTGGAGCCGGGCGAGGACGCTGACCTGTACCACCAGGGCGACGACGACCAGGGAGGAGGAGAGCAGGATCCGGTTGACGCGCATGGGGTGAGTGCTCCTACTGCTCGGGCTGCGGCGGGCCGTCGGGGGCCGGGGCGGACGGGGTCACGGTGACCGTGACGGTCGGCGCGGGCTTCGGTTCCGGCTTGTCGGGCAGCACCGTGTCCCGCGGGTCCTTCTTGGGGGCCTGGACGACGACGCCGATCACGTCCAGCTTGGTGAAGCTGGCGAAGGGCGTGACGTAGAGGGTGCGGGTGAGGTCGCCGCCGGAGGGGTCGACGCGGCTGACGACGCCGACGGGGACGCCGGGCACGAAGGGCTTGTCGGCCTGGGAGCCGAAGGTGACGAGCCGGTCGCCCTTCTTGACGTCGGCCTTGCCGTTGAGGAGTTCGACGCGCAGGGGGCGGTCGCCCTGGCCGGAGGCGAAGCCGAGTTCGTCGCCGGACTCCATGCGGGTGCCGACGGTGAAGTCGGGGTCGTTGGCGAGGAGCACGGTGGCGGTGTGGGGGCCGACGGTGGTGACGCGGCCGACGAGTCCGTCGCCGTTGAGGACGGTCATGTCGCGTTGGATGCCGTCGTTGGCGCCGGCGTCGATGGTGATGGTCCAGGAGAAGCCCTGGGCGGCTCCTATGGCGATGACCTGGGCGCCCTTGATGCCGTACTGGCCGGCGCCGGCGAGGCCGAGCATCTTGTCGAACTGGCGCAGGCGGCTGCGTCCGCGTTCGTCGCTGCCGAGCTTGGCCTTCAGGGCGGCGTTCTCGGTCTCCAGGGCGGCGAGCCGGTCGTGCCGGTCGCCGGAGGAGCGGATCGCGGCGACGGCGTTGCCGACCGGGTCGACGGCGGCCGACACGCCGTTCTCGATCGGGCCGAAGACGGTGGCCGCGGCTTGCCGGGCGCCGTCGACGGGTGAGTCCTCACCGCCGCGGATGTCCACCGTGATCAGCGCGAACGCGATCGCGATCAGCAGCACCAGGAGCAGCCGGCTCTCTTTCGTGTCCCTCACGTGCGGCGGCCGTGCCTTCCTCGTCGGAGTCGGAAAACTGCGGGAACTGCGGGAACTGCGGGTACTTCGGGTACTGCGGTTGCTTCGATTGCCCCGGGTACTTCGGTTGCTTCGGGAAGCGCAGGTACCACGGAACTACGGGAACTGCGCGAACCGCGGGAAGTGCGGGGACTTCGGGCGTTTCGGGAGGCGGGGCCCGCTTCGGGAAGTGCGGACGCCCCGGGAAGCGGGGCCACTTCGGGAAGTACGGGAACCGCGGGTCTTGCGGGAGTACGGGAACTGCGGTTTCCACGGGTGGTACGGATACTTCGCAAACCAGGGGTGTTTCTCCGGACGTTGGGGACGTCGGGCGCGGACGTTTCGGGTGTCCGGGGAAACCCGCCGGCGCGTCGGGGTGTTCTCCGCGCCGCCCGGGAACATCCGGCCCGGGACTCGGGGGCGTTCTCATGTCTCTATATCAACGATCCGCCGCACGAGAGGGGATCGTCTCGTACGGCGGAACCGTCGTGCGACGTCACCTGCGGGGCTGGGCGTCCAGCACCTGCTGGAGCGCCTCGAACTCCTCGACGCACTTCCCGGAACCGAGCGCGACGCTGTCGAGCGGGTCCTCGGCGATGTGGATCGGCATGCCGGTCTCCCTGCGCAGCCGCTCGTCGAGGCCGCGCAGCAGCGCCCCGCCGCCGGTCAGGACGATGCCCCGGTCCATGATGTCGCCGGACAGCTCCGGCGGGCACTTGTCCAGGGTCGTCTTGACCGCGTCGACGATGGCGTTGACGGGTTCCTCGATCGCCTTGCGGACCTCGGCGGCCGAGATGACGACGGTCTTGGGCAGGCCGGAGACGAGGTCCCGGCCGCGGATTTCGGTGTGCTCGTCGGAGTCGAGGTCGTACGCCGATCCGATCGTGAGCTTGATCGACTCGGCCGTGCGCTCGCCCAGCAGAAGGCTGTACTCCTTCTTCACATGCTGGATGATCGCGTTGTCCAGCTCGTCACCCGCGACGCGGATGGACTGGGCGGTGACGATGCCGCCGAGGGAGATGACCGCGACCTCCGTGGTGCCGCCGCCGATGTCGACCACCATGTTGCCCGTGGCCTCGTGGACCGGCAGGCCGGAGCCGATGGCCGCGGCCATGGGCTCCTCGATGATGTGCACCTGGCGGGCGCCGGCCTGGGACGACGCCTCGATGACGGCGCGGCGCTCGACGCCGGTGATACCCGAGGGCACACAGACGACGACCCGCGGACGAGCCAGATACCGCCGCTTGTGGATCTTCAGGATGAAGTAGCGGAGCATCCGCTCGGTGATCTCGAAGTCGGCGATCACGCCGTCCTTCAGCGGGCGCACGGCGACGATGTTGCCCGGGGTGCGCCCGATCATCTTCTTCGCTTCGGCGCCGACCGCGAGGATGCCACCGGTGTTGGTGTTGATCGCGACGACGGACGGCTCGTTCAGTACGATCCCGCGACCCCTGACGTACACCAGCGTGTTGGCGGTCCCGAGGTCGACAGCCATGTCACGGCCGATGAACGACATTGAGTTCCCCATCAGGATTCGGCTGGCCTTCCCACAAGCCTATGAGGGCTTTTCAGGTCGGCGAGGTGGGTGCAGTGACGTGAAGGCTTCCATGGTAGACGCGCTTTCACGAACACCGCGCGAGGGTCTTCGCCATTGTCAGCAGATGGCGCACCGCCTCGCTTGTGGAGACGGGCCAACGGTGGAATCCGTTCCCCCGATCGGCACGCATATGCCGCAGGGCGGTCGCTTCTCGGCGACCGCCCCGGTCCGCCGGGCCCCTCTGGGCTGACGGCGCGTCAGAAAAAAGATGTTCCGGTGGTTCAGGCGAGGCCGGGGAAGAAGATCTTCACCTCGCGCTCGGCCGACTCCTCGGAGTCGGAGGCGTGGATCAGGTTCTCGCGGACGATCACCCCGTAGTCGCCGCGGATGGAGCCCGGGGCCGCCGCGATCGGGTCGGTCGGGCCGGCCAGCGCGCGCACGCCCTCGATGACGCGCTCACCCTCGACGATCAGGGCGACGACGGGGCCGGAGGCCATGAACTCCATCAGCGGCTCGTAGAAGGGCTTGCCCTGGTGTTCGCCGTAGTGCTGCTCCAGCGTGCCGGCGTCCAGCGTGCGCAGTTCCAGCGCGGTGATCCGCCAGCCGGCCTTGCGCTCGATCCGGCTGATGATCTCGCCGGTCAGTCCGCGCCGGACGGCGTCGGGCTTGAGCAGGACGAGGGTGCGCTGGGTCACGGGAGGGCTCCTTCACATCACAGGGGTGCTGGACGAGAGGTTACCGGGCGTGTCGCGGCGTCCGTCACGCAGCGTCAGGCGCGGGGGTCTCGTCCTGGGCGGCCTGCGCGGCGAACCGCGCCTTCGCCTCGTCGATCTTGCGGCCGTAGTGTACGGAGGCCCACCACAGGGCGCCGAAGAGCGCGCCCATGAAGAACATCGTCGGCACGACGAAGCCGGAGGCGACCAGGGCGGCCTGGAGGGCCCAGCCGAGGGCGATGCCGCCGGGCCGGGTCACCACGCCGCACAGCGCCAGGCACAGGAACATGGCGATGCCGCTGACCGTCCACACGGTGGTCATGGACAGGCCGGGGTCCTTCATGGCGACGAGGGCGGCGAAGCCGATCACGAAGAACTCGCCGATCAGGGTCGAAGCGCAGAGGGTACGCACGTCGGGTCAGCCCTTCCCCAGCAGCAGTCGGGCCTCGCCGACGGTGATGACGGAACCGGTGACGAGCACACCGCCGCCCGCGAACTCGCCCTCCTCCTCGGCCAGCGTGATCGCGGCCTCCAGGGCGTCGGGCAGCCGCGGCTCGACCTGGACGCGGTCCTCGCCGAAGACCTCGACGGCGAGCGCGGCGAGCGCGTCGGCGTCCATGGCGCGGTGGGTGGAGTTCTGGGTGACGACGATCTCGGCGAAGACCGGCTCGAACGCCTCCAGCAGGCCCCGCACGTTCTTGTCGCCGCTGGCGCCGACCACGCCGATGAGCCGGCTGAACTGGAACGCCTCGCCGACCGCCTCGGCGGTGACGCGGGCGCCCGCCGGGTTGTGCGCGGCGTCCAGCACCACGGTCGGCGAGCGCCGCACGACCTCCAGGCGGCCGGGCGAGGCGACGGCGGCGAAGGCCCGGCGCACGGTCTCCCCGTCGAGTGGTTCGGCGCGCTCGGCGCCGACGCCGAAGAACGCCTCGACGGCGGCGAGCGCGACGGCCGCGTTGTGCGCCTGGTGGGCGCCGTGCAGGGGCAGGAAGACGTCGGTGTACTCGCCGCCGAGTCCGCGCAGGGTGAGGAGCTGGCCGCCGACGGCGACCTGGCGGGCGCCGACGCCGAACTCCAGGCCCTCGCGGGCCACGGTGGCGTCGACGGCGACGGCCTTCTTCAGCAGCGCCTGGGCGGCCTCGACGGGCTGCTGGGCGAGGATCACGGTGGCGCCCCGCTTGATGACGCCGGCCTTCTCGGCGGCGATCTCCGCGTGGGTCTCGCCGAGCCGGTCGGTGTGGTCGAGGTCGATGGGGGTGACGACGGCGACGTCCCCGTCGATGACGTTGGTGGCGTCCCAGGAGCCGCCCATGCCGACCTCGACGACGGCGACGTCGACCGGCGCGTCGGCGAAGGCCGCGTAGGCCATGCCGGTCAGCACCTCGAAGAAGGAGAGCCGGTACTCCTCGCGGGCGTCGACCATCTCGACGTAGGGGGCGATGTCGCGGTAGGTGTCGATGAAGCGTTCGGCGGAGACGGGTGCCCCGTCGAGGCTGATGCGTTCGGTGACCGACTGCACGTGCGGCGAGGTGTACCGGCCGGTGCGCAGGTCGAAGGCGCCGAGCAGGGCCTCGATCATGCGGGCGGTGGAGGTCTTGCCGTTGGTGCCGGTGATGTGGAGGGAGGGGTAGGAGCGCTGCGGCTCCCCCAGGACGTCCATCAGCGCGGCGATGCGGGCGACGGACGGCTCCAGCTTGGTCTCGCCCCAGCGGGTGGCCAGCTCCGCCTCCACCTCGCGCAGCGCGGCGTCCACCTCGGGGTCCTCGGGCCTGCCGGGCACGTCGGCCTCGGGCGGGCCGCCCTGGGTGCGCAGGGTGCGGCTGCCGGCCTCGATGACGGCGAGGTCGGGGTCGCGCCCGGTCTCGGAGGCGACGATCTCGTCGAAGGAGTCGAGCGGGTCGGGCTGCTCGCTGCTGTCGTGCGGGGGGAGCTCACTCACGGGGACCAGTCTACGTACCCGGGTGCGGCGGGCGGCCGTGCCTCCCCCGGGGCGGCGGGCACGCGAGGGCCCCCGCGGCCGGGTGGGTCGCGGGGGCCTTCGGGTGGGTGCGCGGGTCAGGCCTGCGGCAGGCGCTCCAGCTGGGCGGCGAGGCGCGCGATGTCGTCCTCGGCCTTGGCGAGCCGGCCGCGGATCTTGTCCACGACGTGGTCGGGTGCCTTGGCGAGGAACGCCTCGTTGCCGAGCTTGGCGGTGGCCTGGGCCTTCTCCTTCTCGGCGGCGGCCAGGTCCTTGGCGAGCCGCTTGCGTTCGGCGGCCACGTCGATGGCGCCGGAGAGGTCGAGGGCGACCTCGACCCCGGCCACCGGCAGCGTCGCCGTCGCGGTGAATGCCTCGCCCTCCGGCTGGAGGCGCAGCAGTTGGCGGATGGCCGCCTCGTGCGGGGCGAGCGCCGAGCCCTCCAGGGTGAGCCGGGCCGGCACCCGCTGGCCGGGCTGGAGGCCCTGGTCGTGGCGGAAGCGGCGCACCTCGGTGATGACGGCCTGGAGCGTCTCGATCTCGCGCTCGGCGGCGGCGTCGCGGAAGCCGGAGTCGCGCGGCCAGTCGGCGACGACCACGGACTCGCCGCCGGTCAGCGTGGTCCACAGCACCTCGGTGACGAAGGGGACCACGGGGTGCAGCAGCCGCAGGGTGACGTCGAGGACCTCGCCGAGGACGCGCTTGCCGACCTCGGCGGCGGCGCCGCCCTCCTGGAAGGTGGTCTTGGACAGCTCGACGTACCAGTCGAAGACCTCGTCCCACGCGAAGTGGTAGAGGGCGTCCGACAACTTGGCGAACTGGAAGTCCTCGTAGAGGGCGTCCACGTCGGCGACGGTGCGGCCGAGGCGGGAGAGGATCCAGCGGTCGGCGGCGGACATCTGCGAGGGGTCCGGGAGGGGGCCCTCGGTGGTGGCGCCGTTCATCAGGGCGAACCGGGTGGCGTTCCAGATCTTGTTGGCGAAGTTGCGGGACGCCTGGACCCACTCCTCGCCGATCGGGACGTCGGTGCCCGGGTTGGCGCCGCGCGCCAGGGTGAAGCGGACGGCGTCGGAGCCGTAGGCGTCCATCCAGTCGAGCGGGTCGACGACGTTGCCGAAGGACTTCGACATCTTCTTGCCGCGCTCGTCGCGGACCAGGCCGGTCAGGGCGACGGTCTTGAAGGGGACCTCCCCGTCCATGGCGTAGAGGCCGAACATCATCATCCGGGCGACCCAGAAGAAGATGATGTCGTGGCCGGTGACCAGGACGTCGGTCGGGTAGAACTTCTCCAGTTCCGGGGTGCGCTCGGGCCAGCCCAGGGTGGAGAAGGGCCACAGGCCCGAGGAGAACCAGGTGTCGAGGACGTCGGTGTCCTGGTGCCAGCCCTCGCCGGTGGGCGGTTCCTCGTCGGGGCCGACGCAGACGACCTCGCCGTCGGGGCCGTACCAGATCGGGATGCGGTGGCCCCACCAGAGCTGGCGCGAGATGCACCAGTCGTTCATGTGGTCGACCCAGTCGAAGTAGCGCTTCGCCATGTCCTCGGGGTGGATCGTCACCCGGCCGTCGCGGACGGCGTCGCCGGCCGCCTTGGCGAGCGGGCCGACCTTGACCCACCACTGCAGGGACAGGCGCGGCTCGACGGTGGTCTTGCAGCGCGAGCAGTGGCCGACGCTGTGGAGGTAGGGGCGCTTCTCGGCGGTGATCCGGCCCTGCGAGCGCAGCGCGGCGACGATCGCGGAGCGGGCCTCGAAGCGGTCCAGTCCCTCGAAGGGGCCGTGCGTGGTGATGACGCCGCGCTCGTCCATGACGGTGATGGACTCCAGGCTGTGGCGGCGGCCGATGGCGAAGTCGTTCGGGTCGTGGGCGGGCGTCACCTTGACGGCGCCGGTGCCGAACTCGGGGTCGACGTGCTCGTCGGCGACGACCGGGATGGTGCGGTCGGTCAGCGGCAGCTTGATGCGCTTGCCGACCAGGTGCCGGTAGCGCTCGTCGTCCGGGTGGACGGCGACGGCGGTGTCGCCGAGCATCGTCTCGGCGCGGGTGGTGGCGACGACGACCTTCTCGTCGCCCTCGCCGTACTCGATGGAGACGAGTTCGCCGTCGTCCTCCTGGTACTCGACCTCGATGTCGGAGAGGGCGGTCAGGCAGCGCGGGCACCAGTTGATGATGCGTTCGGCGCGGTAGATCAGCTCGTCCTCGTAGAGCCGCTTGAAGATGGTGAGGACGGCCCGGGAGAGCCCCTCGTCCATGGTGAAGCGCTCGCGGGACCAGTCGACGCCGTCGCCCAGGCGCCGCATCTGGCCGAGGATGCGCCCGCCGTAGTCCTCCTTCCACCGCCACACGCGGCGGGTGAACTCCTCGCGGCCCAGGTCGTGGCGGGACTTGCCCTCCTCGGCGAGCTGCTGCTCGACGCGGTTCTGGGTGGCGATGCCGGCGTGGTCCATGCCGGGCAGCCACAGGGCCTCGTGGCCCTGCATGCGCTTGCGGCGGGTCAGGGCGTCCATCAGCGTGTGCTGGAAGGCGTGGCCCAGGTGGAGGGAGCCGGTGACGTTCGGCGGGGGGATGACGATGGTGTACGGGGGCTTCTCGCTGTGCGGGTCGGCGGTGAAGTAACCCCGCTCTACCCAGCGCTCGTACAGCTTCCCCTCTACCTCGGCCGGCGTGTACTGGGTCGGCAGTTCGGTCGTGGGGGCTGGCTGCGGATGCTGAGTGTTCTCGGTCACGGGGCCCAGTTTACGGGCGTCACGGCCCAGTACCGAAACGCGTTTCCTTTGTAACGGTGGGCCCCCCGGTGGCCTGGCCGGCGTGTCGCCGGGTGAGGATGTCAACACCACGTAAGCGTCTGGAGGGGAACCCAGAGATGAGTCACAATCAGCCGGGGCCGTACGGCGGTCCGCCCCAGCAGCCCGGACCCTACGGCCAGCCGGGGCCGTACGGTCAGCCGCCGCAGGCCCCGCAGCCGGGCTACGGCTACCCCCAGCAGACGCCGCCCCCGCAGCCGGGCTACGGCTATCCGCAGCAGCCGCAGCAGGGCGGGGCCCCGCCGCAGCAGCCGTACGGTCAGCAGCCGCCGCCGTACGGCCAGCAGCCCCCGTACGGCCAGCAGCCGCCGTACGGTCAGCAGCCCTACGGCGCGCCGCAGCCCCCGGCCGGCGACGGCAAGAAGAAGACGGGCCTGATCATCGGCGCGGTGGCCGTGGTCGCGGCGGTCGGCGTGGGCGCCTACTTCGTGTTCGGCGGCGGCGGTGGCGGCGGGCTGGAGGACGACGGCGCGCACAAGCTGACCACCCCGAAGAAGGTGCTCGGCGAGTACACGCTGGCCTCGCAGACCGAGAGCGGCGACGCGGACACCGCCAAGGACATGAAGAAGAGCGGCGTCGAGGACGGCACCACCATCGTGGGCCAGTGGTCGACGGCCGACCTGAGCGGCTTCGACCCCCAGGACCCCTCGACCCTGCCCGACCAGGAAGAGCTGCTGAAGGCCAAGGGCATCACCATGATGGGCGGCTACGGGAAGATCTCCGACCCGCAGGCCACCCTGGACACCTTCTTCGCCTCCATCCAGAAGGAGCTGAAGGACAAGGGCTCCGGCGGCTCGGGCGGCATGGAGAACCTGGAGCTGGTGGGCGATCCCGAGAAGGTCGACATCGACGGCGCGGTCGCCAAGTGCCAGTCGACGAAGTCCGTCAACGGGCTGACCAAGAAGGATTCGACCGACTGGTTCTGCGCCTGGGCCGACTACAGCACGGTCGCCATGGTCTCGCCGGGCGACAACACCGGCACCGGCGTCGGCAAGGACACCGCGGTGGACATCACCGCCAAGCTCCGCGAGGAGATCCGCGTCGGGAACTGAGCGCCTCGCGCGTACGGCGAAGGGCCCCGGTCGGGTGACCGGGGCCCTTCGCCGTACGCGGGCCGGGACGGGTGTCCGTCAGGCCGTCTTCTGCTCGCCCGGTCCCCTCCCCCGCGAATCGCGGGGGATCAGGGTGGGGTTGACGTTGGAGAGGACCACGTCGGCGGTGATGACGACGCGGGCGACGTCCTTGCGGGAGGGCACTTCGTACATGACGCCCTGGAGGACCTCCTCCATGATGGCGCGCAGTCCGCGGGCGCCGGTCTGGCGCAGGATCGCCTGGTCGGCGATGGCTTCGAGGGCCTCGCGTTCGAAGTCCAGTTCCACGCCGTCGAGTTCGAACAGGCGCTGGTACTGCTTGACCAGGGCGTTGCGCGGCTCGACGAGGATCTTCAGCAGGGCCTCGCGGTCCAGGTTGTGGACCGAGGTGAGGACGGGCAGGCGGCCGATGAACTCGGGGATCATGCCGAACTTGACCAGGTCCTCCGGCATGACCTCCTCGAACTGGTCCTTGGACTCCAGCTCGCGCTTGGAGCGGATCGTGGCGCCGAAGCCGATGCCCTTGGCGCCCGCCCGCCCCTCGATGATCTTCTCCAGTCCGGCGAAGGCGCCGCCCACGATGAACAGGACGTTCGTCGTGTCGATCTGGATGAACTCCTGGTGCGGGTGCTTGCGTCCGCCCTGCGGGGGCACCGAGGCCGTGGTGCCCTCCAGGATCTTCAGCAGGGCCTGTTGGACGCCCTCGCCGCTGACGTCGCGGGTGATGGAGGGGTTTTCACTCTTCCGCGCGACCTTGTCGATCTCGTCGATGTAGATGATGCCGGTCTCGGCCTTCTTGACGTCGTAGTCGGCGGCCTGGATCAGCTTCAGCAGGATGTTCTCGACGTCCTCGCCCACGTACCCCGCCTCGGTGAGCGCCGTGGCGTCGGCGATCGCGAAGGGCACGTTCAGCATGCGGGCGAGGGTCTGGGCCAGCAGGGTCTTGCCGGAGCCGGTGGGCCCGAGGAGCAGGATGTTGGACTTCGCCAGTTCGATGGCGTCCTCGCGGCCCTGGGCACCGCCGTTCTCCCCGGCCTGGACCCGCTTGTAGTGGTTGTACACCGCGACGGACAGGGCCTTCTTGGCGGCCTCCTGGCCGACCACGTAGCCCTCCAGGAACTCGTAGATCTCGCGGGGCTTGGGCAGTTCCTCCCAGCGCACCTCGCTGGTCTCGGCCAGCTCTTCCTCGATGATCTCGTTGCAGAGGTCGATGCACTCGTCGCAGATGTACACACCGGGCCCTGCGATGAGCTTCTTGACCTGCTTCTGGCTCTTGCCGCAGAACGAGCACTTGAGCAGATCGCCGCCGTCACCGATGCGTGCCACGGTGTGCTTCCCCTTCGCCTGGGAGACGCCTGGACGTCGACGTCCAGCGGACTCCTGGTGCTGCCTTATGTCCGACGGTACCTTGCCCGGCCCCCCGGCCGGGCCCCCCTTGGCATGGATCGCTTTGACGTGGACCCAGCCAAACCATGCCAAGGGGCGGCAGACGATACAGCCTCCCGCCTAGCGGAGGGAGGAGTTGTCCATCTTCCGGGTGGTGATGATCTGGTCGATCAGGCCGTAGCTCAGCGCGTCCTCGGCCGTGAGGATCTTGTCGCGCTCGATGTCCTCGCGGATCTTCTCGACCGGGGTGGTCGAGTGCTTGGCCAGCATCTCCTCGAGCTGCGCGCGCATGCGCAGGATCTCGTTGGCGGCGATCTCCAGGTCGGAGACCTGGCCGCGGCCGGTCTCGCTGTAGGGCTGGTGGATCAGGATGCGGGCGTTCGGCAGCGCCATCCGCTTGCCGGGCGTGCCGGCGGCCAGCAGGACGGCGGCGGCGGAGGCCGCCTGGCCCATGCAGACGGTCTGGATGTCGGGCTTCACGTACTGCATCGTGTCGTAGATGGCCGTGAGCGCGGTGAAGGAGCCGCCGGGGCTGTTGATGTAGACCGAGATGTCCCGGTCGGGGTCCATCGACTCCAGGCACAGGAGCTGGGCCATGACGTCGTTGGCGGAGGCGTCGTCGATCTGCACGCCGAGGAAGATCACGCGCTCCTCGAACAGCTTCGCGTACGGGTCGTACTCGCGCACGCCCTGCGAGGTGCGCTCGACGAAGCGCGGGATGATGTAGCGGGACTCGGCCGAGGGGCCGGTGTACTCGGCACGCGCGCGGTCGTACAGGCCGCTGCCGGGGAAGTCGTTCACGGTGTCTCCTGGAAAGGGCTGAGGCGGTCGGCTCGGGTCTGGCTGCGGGGCGTGCCGGGTGCCCGTGCGGGGTCCGGCTCGGCTGCCGCGGGGGCCCGGGTGATGCCCCGGCTGCCCGCGGGGGCGCGGGTCAGGCCCCGGTGCCGCCGCCGCCCGGCATGCCGGCGGCCGTGGCGATGACGTCGTCGATGAGGCCGTACTCCTTGGCCTCGAAGGCGTCGAACCAGCGGTCGCGGTCGGAGTCGCGGGTGATCTGCTCGACCGTCTGGCCGGTGTGCTGCGAGGTCAGCTCCGCCATGCGCTTCTTGGTGTGCAGCAGGCGCTCGGCGTGGATCTTGATGTCCGAGGCCGAACCGGCCAGGCCGGCGGAGGGCTGGTGGATCAGGATCTCGGCGTTCGGCAGGGCGAAGCGCTTGCCGGGGGTGCCCGCGCTGAGCAGGAACTGCCCCATGGAGGCCGCGAGGCCCATGGCGATGGTCACCACGTCGTTCTTGATGTACTGCATGGTGTCGTAGATCGCCATGCCGGCCGTGATGGAGCCGCCGGGGCTGTTGATGTAGAGGAAGATGTCCTTGTCCGGGTCGGAGGCAAGGAGCAGCAGCTGCGCGGTGATCTTGTTGGCGATGTCGTCGTCCACGGGCTGCCCGAGGAAGATGATCCGCTCGTTGAGCAGCCGGTTGTAGACCTGGTCGCCGAGACCACCACCGATGGAGGGCTCGCCGGCGGCGGAGGGCATCAGATTCGTCACGTATCCACCTGCTCGTCTTAACGACGGCGCCGGGCCGTCTCACGTGTTCTGCCGGGGCTCGGGGCCGTCCGTCCGGCCGTTTCCGGGGACTCCCCTGCCCTCGTATTCATGGACCCTAACGCGGTGACCCTGCGGTGCCATCCCGGTTCCCGCGGTGTTCGCTGTGAGCGCATGCAGCCGGGGCGGGCGGCGGGACACGGCCGTGCCCTGCGGGGTTTCGCCCGTACGGCCGTACGACAGACGGGCCCCGGCGTGGTCGTCCGGGGCCCGTCGTGCGTCCGTGGGGGCGGCGCGAGGATCAGCCCTCGGTCTTCTCCCCGGCCTTGTCCTCGGCACCCTCGGCGGGGGCCTCGGCGGCGGCGTCGGCCGTCTCGGCCCCGGCGGCCTCGGCGGTCTCGTCGTCCTCGTCGTCCAGGTCGACGACCTCGCCGTTGGTGTCCTTCACGGTGGCCTTCTCGACCACGGCGGCCAGGGCCTTGCCGCGGGCGACCTCGCCGACGAGCAGCGGGACCTGGCCCTGCTCGACGACGGCCTGGGCGAACTGGTCGGGGGACATGCCGGAGGAGGCCGCGCGCCGCATGAGGTGCTCGGTCAGCTCCTCCTGGTTGACGTTGAGCTTCTCCTGCTTGACCAGCTCGTCGAGGACGAACTGGGTCTTGATGCCCTTGACGGCGGCCTCGCGGGTCTCGGTCTCGAACTCCTCGGCGGTCTTGCCCTGGAGCTCCAGGTACTTGTCGAGGGTGAGGCCCATCTGGCCGAGCTGGTGGTGCTCCAGGTTGTGCTTGCGGGTGTTGATCTCGTCCTCGAGGAGCTTCTCGGGGACGGGCACCTCGACGAGCTCCAGGAGCTTGTCGAGCACGCGCTCCTGGGCCTGGGTGGCCTGGTCGTACTGCTTCATGTCGGCCAGCCGCTTGCGGCTGTCGGCCTTCAGCTCCTCCAGCGTGTCGAACTCGGAGGCGAGCTGGGCGAAGTCGTCGTCCAGCTCGGGCAGCTCGCGCTTGGCGACCTGGGTGACCTTGACGGTGACCTGGGCCTCCTTGCCGGCCGCCGAGCCGCCCTTCAGCTCGGAGGCGAAGGTGGCCTCGCCGCCGGCCTCCAGGCCCTTGACGGCGTCGTCGATGCCGTCGAGCAGCTCGCCGGAGCCGATGGTGTAGGAGACGCCGTCGGCGACGCCGTCCTCCAGCACCTCGCCGTCGACCTCGGCGCGCAGGTCGAGGGTGACGACGTCGCCGTCCTCGGCCGCGCGCTCGACCGGCGAGGTGGTGGCGAAGCGCTCGCGGAGCTGCTCCACCGACTTGTCGAGGTCCTCGTCGGTGACCTCGACGGCGTCGACCTCGACCTCGATGCCGGAGTAGTCCGGGATCTCGAGGGCCGGGCGGATGTCGACCTCGGCGGTGAAGTTCAGCGTCTCGCCGTCCTTCAGCTCGGTGATGTCGACCTCGGGCTGGCCCAGCGGGTTCAGCTCGGCCTCGTTGACGGCGTCGGTGTAGAACTTGGGAAGCGCGTCGTTGACGGCCTCCTCCAGCACCGCACCGCGGCCGAAGCGCTGGTCGATGACGCGGGCAGGGATCTTGCCCTTGCGGAAGCCCTTCACCGTGACCTGCTGGTTGATCTTCTTGTACGCCGCGTCGAGGCTGTCCTTGAGCTCCTCGAAGGGCACCTCGACAGTGAGCCGAACCCGGGTCGGGTTCAGGGTCTCCACGGCGCTCTTCACGGTTCGGTCTCCTTGTGGCTGACTTCTCGGGATCGCCGGGACCTGGGGCTCCGGCTGCTACGCCGCCCGGAGACTGCAGACGCTGAGACACACGGGCGTGCAGCTTGCATAGTAACGGCAGCGCCTGCACGTCCCCAAAGGCGACCGTGTGGACGGACCCCCGGCGGGGCCGCGGCCGGGAACGGCCGGCGGATGGTCGGGGTGGCGGGATTTGAACCCACGGCCTTCCGCTCCCAAAGCGGACGCGCTACCAAGCTGCGCCACACCCCGTCTGGTGCGACACGTAGGGTACATGCCGCCGCGCGCCGCGGCCTCCGGGTTCTCCCGCCCGTGACGGTGCGGCACGGGTGGGAACGGGGTGTGCGCGCACCGGTGCCGACCCGCTACGATGCCTCCAGTGCCGCCGCGGTGACGGTGGCGCGCGATGTGCGGGCGTAGCTCAATGGCAGAGCACTAGTCTTCCAAACTAGCTACGCGGGTTCGATTCCCGTCGCCCGCTCCAGTCGTGGCTCCGGCCCGGTCCCCCTGTGGGGGCCGGGCCGGAGTCGTTCGCGCTCCGTGGACGTGGGGGGCGGGCCGCGACGGGGCCGTCGCGGGGGTGGGGCCCGGCGGGCGTGGGGGCGCCGTCGGGCGGGCGGGGGCGGGTCGCGGTTCCCGGGTGCCTAGAAGCGGATGGAGTTGATCGTGTCCGCTATCGAGTTCAGGAACCGCTGGATGTCGTCGGCCATGCCCGTGGAGGCGAGGAAGAAGCCGAAGAGGATCGCGACGATCGCCGGGCCCGCCTTGAGGGAGCCGCCGCGTAGCAGCACCACCAGGATGATCGCCAACAGCAGCACCACGGACAGTGAAATGGCCACAACTGATCACACCCTCGGTCGGTCCGCACTCCCGGCCCGGGGCGCGATCCGGCGCACCCCCGCCAGAACCATCGTGCCACCAACGGGGCCCCACTATGCGGCAGGTGACACGACGTCCGCGCCGGACCCCGGACGGAGCGGCCCGGCCGAGGGCCCGCGGAGCACGACCGAGGGGTGCCGTACAGGAATTCGACGGGGGACCCGCACGGGGAATTCCGGCCACCTCGTTTCCCTGCCCACACACCTTCTTCGCAGGAAATACGAATTCACGCCGCGGGGCGCGGTGGTGGGGCGTGGCCGGGAAGCGCGGGTGTCCCGGCGGCGCATTCCGGACCGCCCTCCGGTGTCCTTATGTGCGCCTGAGAAGCGATGAATCATGACAAGCCGGGAGCGTCTCCCCATCCGGTGTGCGCCGGGCAGTCGGGCGGCAACATGCCGTCGTGTGGGGCCCGTCACGTAATCCCGCAGGTCAACTCTCGGGGAATTGCGGGTAGTCGCGCAGCGAGCCGTGAAGCCGAATACAGGAATGACGTGGATGGTTTTACGGAATCAGCCGGACAACGCTAGGGTGCCTCAGATGTTGAACGCTGCCTCGTCCCCCACAAACGCAGCGGGGTCCCGGACCCGCCCGCCCGGCCGAGGGCGGGGGGCCGTATGACCGACACGCTGCCGTCGCAGGACCGAGCGGCCCCCTCCGGCGCTCGGCGCGACCCCTTCTTCGACAACGCCAAGTACCTGGCGATCGTGCTGGTGGCCATGGGCCACGCGTGGGACCCGCTGAACGACGACAGCCGGGTCATCGACACGCTGTACACCGTCGTGTACGTCTTCCACATGCCGGCGTTCATCATCATCTCCGGCTATTTCTCCCGCAGTTTCGACATGCGGCCGGACCGGCTGCGCCGGCTCGTCACCGGGGTCGCCGTCCCGTACGTCGTCTTCGAGACCGCCTACGCCCTCTTCCAGCGCTACGTCGCCGGGGACGAGGGGCACGACATCAGCCTCATGTCGCCCTGGTACCTGACCTGGTTCCTGTGCGCGCTGTTCGTGTGGCGTCTGACCACCCCGCTGTGGAAGACGATCCGCCAACCGCTCGCGGTCTCGCTGGTCGTCGCCATGCTGGCGTCGGTCTCCCCGTCGATCGGCTACGACCTCGGCATGCAGCGCCTGCTGCAGTTCCTGCCGTGCTTCGTGCTGGGCCTGTGTCTGCGGCCCGAGCACTTCACCATGGTGCGGCGCCGCGCGGTGCGGGTGCTGTCGGTGCCGGTGTTCGCGGCGGCCCTGCTGGTCGGCTGGTTCGTGTCGCCGAACATGGACGCGGGCTGGATCTACCGCAACTCCGCCGCGCAGGACATGGGCGCCCCCTGGTGGATCGGGCCGGTGATGGTCCTCGCGCTGTTCGGCTGCTCGGTGCTGCTGACGGCCTGCTTCTTCGCCTGGGTGCCGGGCCGCCACACGTGGTTCACGGCGCTGGGCGCGGGCACGCTGTACGGCTACCTGCTGCACGGATTCCTGATCAAGGCCGGCTACATCGGCGACTGGTACTCCCACCCCGCCCTGCACCGGCCGGTCGGCGAGATCGCGCTGACCGTGCTGGCCGCGGTGGCGGTCACCCTGATGTGCACGGCGCCGGTGCGGCGGGCGCTGCGCTGCGTGATGGAGCCGCGGATGGAGTGGGCGTTCCGCCGGGACGCGGCCGAACTGGCCCGCGAGCGCGCCGAGCGCGAGCCGTCCGGGGAGCGCCGGGAGAAGGTCTCGGCCTAGCCGGGCGGGCCGTCCCGGCCCCCTCCGGTGCCCCGCGGGTCCGGCAGGCCGAGGAGTGCGCGCATCCGCGCGTACTTCGCGGTCAGCCGGGCGCGGGTGGCCGCGTCGAGGAGGGCGAGCCGCTCCGGGTCCGCGTTGTGCGCGAGGTCGGCCTCCTTGACCAGCGCGGCGCCCGGCGTGGCCAGGACGCGGGCCGCGTACGCCTCCGGGGGCTCCCCCGGGCGTCTGGTGAGGGCGAGGACGATGTCCTTGGTGCGCCGGCTCAGCGGGGCCCCGTTGAGCCACGCCTCGCTGAGGGCGTCGTCCTCCACGGCGTCGTGCAGCCAGGCCGCGGCGATCTGGTCGGCGTCCCCGCCGCGGCGCCGGACGCCCTCGGCGACGGCCCGCAGGTGCTCGGCGTAGGGGCGGCCCGCCTTGTCGGTCTGGGCCGCGTGGGCCTCGCGGGCCAGCGTCTCGACCTCGGCCGGGGTGAGCGGTGGGGTGGTGGGGCGCACGCTCCCCAGTGTGCCAGGGGGCCGGCGGCGCCCCCGGGCCGGGCACCCGCCGGCCGGCCGGGGTCAGTCGCCGAACGGCGCCTGCGCCCCCGCGGACGGGCCCTCGCGGCTGATCAGCAGCAGCGCCCGGTCGTCGTTGACGTCCTTGGCGACCGCCTCGATCAGGTGCCAGGCCGCGCCGTGGAAGCCTCCGGCGACGTAGCGGTCGGCCTCGCCGGTGAGCCGGTCGATGCCCTCGGCGATGTCCCGGTCGGCGGTCTCCACCAGCCCGTCGGTGAAGAGCATCAGCACGTCCCCGGGGCGCAGGGAGCCCTTCACCGGGTCGAACTGGGCGCCGTCGTACACGCCGAGCAGCGGGCCGTCGGCGGACTTCTCCTCCCAGCGGCCGGTGCCGGCGCTGAGCTGGAGGCCCGGCGGGTGCCCGGCGGAGTACAGCTCGTAGTCGCCCGAGTCGAGGTCGAGGACGAGGTGGATGGAGGTGGCGAAGCCCTCGTCCCAGTCCTGGCGGAGCAGGTAGCCGTTGGCGGCGGGCAGGAAGGCGTGCGGGGGCAGGCTGCCCAGCAGTCCGCCGAAGGCGCCGGAGAGCAGCAGCGCGCGGGAGCCGGCGTCCATGCCCTTGCCGGAGACGTCGGTGAGGACGACCTCCAGCGTCCGGCCGCCGCCGGTGCGGGCGGCGACGACGAAGTCGCCGGAGAAGGACTGGCCGCCCGCCGGGCGCAGCGCCATCTCCCGGTGCCAGCCCACCGGCAGGGTGGGCAGCTTGCTCTGGACGCGGATGCGTTCGCGCAGGTCGAAGAGCATGGTGCCGCCGCGCCGCCAGGGCACGCCGACGCGGCTGCGGAACTGGGCGATCAGCAGGCCGAAGAATCCGCAGGCCGCGACGACCAGGACCACGCCGGGGGTGACGCGGGAGGGGCCCTCGGTGTACGGGCCGAGGCGCACCGACTCGACGATCAGCGCCGTGGCCGCCGCCGCGTACAGGCCGAGCAGGCTGGCCGGGCGCAGCAGCAGTCCGCCGGCGACGATCGGCAGCACCAGCGCGGCCGGGGAGAACCACACCGAGTTCATCATGGTGGTGGCCGTGATCACGGGGATCGTCAGCAGCAGTCCGGCCAGGGCGATCCAGTCGGAGCCGTCGCCGCGGAAGTAGTCGACGGCGGATCGGCGCAGCCCGACGCGGGCCCGGTGCCACTGCTTCTTCAACCGGGCCGTGAACGTCTCGGCTTCCGCGCGCCGCTGTCGTCCTGCTGCCATCAGTTCGGGACCCTATCCATCGGACCGGCCGCTCGGTACGGGAGGTCCTGGTTGTCCCCCGTCCGAGCCCGGCTCACCCTGCACGTCACCGGCGGTCCTCCGGCGGCCGGCCGGCGGATGTCGCCTCGCTCTGTCGCGGGCCCCGGTGGTCGCGGCCCCCCTGGCCCAAGACGGTACCGGCCCGGCGGACGGGCGAGGGGAGAAAACGGGAGGCCGGGGGTACGGCTTCGCGCCGGGCGCACGGGTCCTGACGGGGCGTCAGGAGCGTTGGCAGGTGGGACACCAGAAGAGGTTGCGGGCGGCGAGCCCGGCGGTGCGGACCTCGTCGCCGCACAGGTGGCAGGGGAGGCCGGCCCGGCGGTAGACGTAGACCTCGCCGCCGTGGTCGTCGACGCGGGGCGGGCGGCCCATCGCCTCGGGGGTGTGCTCGGGGCGGACGGTGTCGATGCGGTTGAGGCGGACTCCTTCGCGCATGAGGCCGGCCAGGTCGTGCCAGAGGGCGTCCCATGTGGCGCGGGTGAGGGAACGGCCGGGCCGGTAGGGGTCGATGCCGTGCCGGAAGAGGACCTCGGCGCGGTAGACGTTGCCGACGCCGGAGACGACCTTCTGGTCCATGAGCAGGGCGGCGATGGTGGTGCGGCTGCGGGATACGCGGGCGTAGGCGGCGCCGGGGTCCGCGTCGTGGGGGCGCAGCGGGTCGGGGCCGAGCCGGTCGTGGACGGCCTGTTTCCCGGCCGGGGTGATCAGGGCGCAGGTGGTGGGGCCGCGCAGGTCGAGCCAGGTGGTGGTGTTGGCCAGGCGCAGGCGGACGGTGTCGGTGGGCGGCGCCGGACGGGGCGGTTCGCCGGTGGTGGCGCCGAAGGTGACCTTGCCGAAGAGGCCGAGGTGGATGTGTATCCAGTCGGCTGCGCCGTCGCCGTCGAAGCCGTCGTCGCCGCCGCCGAAGCCGAGGAAGAGGTGCTTGCCGTGGGCGTCGGCGGTGCGCAGGACGGTGCCGGTGAGCAGGGCGGCGGCGTCGCTGAACTTGCCCTGGGGGCTGGTGACGCGCACGGTGGTGCCGGCGAAGGCGGCGGCGCAGTCCTCCGCCAGCCGGTGGATGGTGTGCCCTTCCGGCACGGACGTCGTCCTTTCTGTGCCCGGTCCGGCCCGGTCCGGCCCGGTCCCGCCCGGTCCGGTCCGTCTCGGCGGCCCGGCCTTCCTCTGCCGGGTGCGTCCCGGCCGGCCTGCTCCGCCCGGCCCGGCCCGTCCGGCGGGCGCTCGGGCGCGGTCCGCCGGCGCCGCGGGGCGCCGGAGCGGGCGCCCGGCCGCGGAGGCCGCCGCGGGGCGCCGGGGCGGGCGCGGCTGCCCGGGGCGGGCGCCCCGGGGCCGCGTGCGTCGGCGGTCGCCGCCGGTGGTTACCGCTGCGGGTGGTGCGGGGGGATCGGGGGGAGGTCGCCCGTGGTCTCGTAGGCGGAGAGCATGTCGATGCGGCGGACGTGCCGCTCGTCGCCGGAGAAGGGCGTGCCGAGGAAGGTCTCGACGAACTTCGTCGCCTCCTCCTGGCTGTGCATGCGGGCGCCGACCGCGACCACGTTGGCGTCGTTGTGCTGCCGGCCGAGGGCGGCGGTCTCCTCGCTCCAGGCGAGCGCGGCGCGGACGCCCTTGACCTTGTTGGCGGCGATCTGCTCGCCGTTGCCGGAGCCGCCGATCACGATGCCGAGCGAGCCGGGGTCCGCGGCCGTCTTCTCGGCGGCGCGGAGGCAGAAGGGCGGGTAGTCGTCCTGGGCGTCGTAGAGGTGCGGTCCGCAGTCGACGGGCTCGTGGCCCGCCGCCTTCAGCCATTCGACGAGGTGGTTCTTGAGTTCGTAGCCCGCATGGTCGGAGCCGAGATACACGCGCATGCGACGAGTGTGACACGGGGTCCGCGGGGGGTGTGCGCCGGGTGACGGCGGACGGCGCCCCTCGCCGCGCCCGGGGCGGCGGGCGGATGTGTCCCGGTACGCGAAGAGGTCCGCCGGGCGGTGCCGGCGGACCTCGGGCGCGGGGCGGCCGGTCAGCGGCGGCCGAGCAGCTTCCAGGCGGTGGGCAGGACGCCCATGGCCAGGGCGGCCTTGAGGGCGTCGCCGATCAGGAACGGGGTGAGCCCGGCGGCGATGGCGGCACCGGCGGACATGCCGGTGGACAGGGCCAGGTAGGGGACGCCGACGGCGTAGATGACCGCGGAGCCCAGCAGCATCGTGCCGGCCATCCGCCACACGGAGCGGTCGGCGCCGCGGCGGGCGAGGGCGCCGACGGCCGCGGCGGCGAGCATCATGCCGAAGACGTAGCCGAGGGAGGGGGCGAGGGCGCCGGAGCCGCCCTCGGCGAACCAGGGCATGCCGGCCATGCCGACCAGCGCGTACAGCGCGAGAGAGAGCAGGCCGCGGCCGGCGCCGAGGGAGGTGCCGACGAGGAGCGCCGCGAAGGTCTGGCCGGTCACCGGCACCGGGGAGCCCGGCACGGGCACCGCGATCTGGGCCGCGAGGCCGGTGACGACGGCGCCGCCGGCGACGAGCGCGGCGTCCCGGACGCGGGAGGAGGGGATGAGATCGGCGAGGACCTGCCCGGTGCGGGCGGGGACGGCAGCGGTGCTCATGGGGACTCCGCGGTGGTGTGGACATGTCGGACACCGCGACGCTATCCCAGCGGGCGGCGGCCGATCACCAGCAGTGCCCGACAAGGCGGGGTCGGGGGCTTGGTGGGCTCCCGACAAAGGTCGCGCGGCATGCGTGTTCCGGGGTGATGCCGGTCACTGAGGTGACGAGGTGAGCGTCACCCGCGCCAGGGCCGTCCGGGGCCGCGGCGACTGTGGGGTTCCGCCAACTCGGCGTGTCCGCGCGGGAACCGGGGAAGGCTGTAGCCGTACGGTCACCCTCCGCACCGGAAGTGTCCGCATCGTGGGCGACGGCTGTCGCGCGCGGGCGGCGCGTCCCAGACTGTGGGCGTTTTACCCACCCCCCGCGCCCCCAGCACCCCACGTCCCCGTCCCCCCACGCATTGGACGAGCCGCGCCCATGTCCAGCACCACCACGAAGACCCCGTCCCGTCCGGACGGGACCTCGCTGTCGCACGGTCTCAAGCAGCGCCACCTGTCGATGATCGCCCTCGGCGGGGTGATCGGCGCGGGGCTGTTCGTCGGTTCCGGGGCGGGCATCGCCGCCGCCGGCCCCTCCATCGTCCTCGCCTACACGCTCTCCGGCCTCCTGGTGATGCTGGTGATGCGGATGCTGGGCGAGATGTCGGCGGCGTACCCCTCGTCGGGGTCCTTCTCCGCGCACGCCGAGCGGGCGTTCGGCCCGTGGGCCGGTTTCACCGCGGGGTGGGGTTTCTGGGTGCTGCTGTGCACGGCGGTCGGGCTGGAGGGCATCGGCGCCGCGCAGATCGCGTCCAACTGGCTGCCGGGTACGCCGGAGTGGGCGTGGGTCGCGCTGTTCATGGCGGCGTTCTGCGGCGCCAACCTGGCGGCGGTGCGCAACTTCGGCGAGTTCGAGTTCTGGTTCGCCGCGCTCAAGGTGGGCGCGATCTCGCTCTTCCTGCTGCTGGGCGTCCTCGCCATCGCCGGCGTGCTGCCGGGGACCGACGCGCCGGGCACGGCCCACCTGGGCGAACTGCTGCCGCACGGCGGGGAGGGCCTGGTCATCGGCCTGCTCGCCTCGGTGTTCGCGTACGGCGGGCTGGAGACGGTGACCATCGCGGCGGCGGAGTCGGAGAACCCGGTCAAGGGCGTGGCGAGGGCGGTGCGCACCGCGATGTGGCGGATCGCCCTCTTCTACGTCGGGTCGATGGCGGTCATCGTCACCCTGGTGCCGTGGGACTCCCCCGCGGTGGTCCAGAAGGGCCCCTACGTCGCCGCCCTCGACTCGCTGGGCATCCCGGGCGCGGCCCAGCTCATGAACGTCGTGGTCTTCGTGGCGCTGCTGAGCGCGATGAACGCGAACATCTACGGCGCGTCCCGCATCGCCTACTCGCTGGTGGAGCGCGGCCAGGGCCCGAAGGCGCTCGGCCGGGTCTCGGGCGGGGTGCCGCGGCGGGCGGTGCTCGCCTCCAGCGCCTTCGGCTTCGGCTGCGTGCTGCTGAGCTACTGGCGGCCGGACGACGTCTTCTCCTGGCTGCTCAACATGATCGGCGCGGTCATCCTGGTCGTCTGGATCTTCATCGCCGCCTCCCAGCTCCGGCTGCGGCGCCGGATGGAGCGGGAGGAGCCGGAGAAGCTGGTGGTGCGCATGTGGCTGTTCCCCGGGCTGACGGTGGTGGCGCTGGCGGGGATGGCCGCGGTGTTCCTGCTGATGGCGCGTGAGCCGGACACCCGGGTGCAGCTCTACTCGACGGGTGCCATGACGCTGGCGCTGGCCGCCGCCGGGTACGTCCGGCAGCGGCGGCGGGCCCGCGCCTGACCCGGTCCGCGGTCCGAGGGGTCCTCGTACGGAAGCTCTCCGTACGGGGACCCTTTTGCGTGCCCCGCCGTGCCCGCGCCCCCTTCTGCTGCTAGCGTGCACTTGCAAGCCTTTTGCAATAAGCGTCCGGAGGGGATCCCCCATGCCCGTCTACACACTTCCCGAACTGCCCTACGACTACTCCGCGCTCGCCCCCGTGATCAGCCCCGAGATCATCGAGCTGCACCACGACAAGCACCACGCGGCGTACGTCAAGGGCGCCAACGACACGCTGGAGCAGCTCGCCGAGGCGCGGGACAGGGAGACGTGGGGCGCGATCAACGGACTGGAGAAGAACCTCGCCTTCCACCTGTCCGGACACATCCTCCACTCGATCTACTGGCACAACATGACCGGCGACGGCGGCGGCGAACCGCTGGCCGCGGACGGGGTGGGCGACCTCGCGGACGCCATCACCGAGTCCTTCGGCTCCTTCGCCGGGTTCAAGGCGCAGCTCTCGAAGGCGGCGGCGACCACGCAGGGCTCCGGCTGGGGCGTCCTCGCCCACGAGCCGCTGAGCGGCCGGCTGATCGTGGAGCAGGTCTACGACCACCAGGGCAACGTCGGCCAGGGCGCGACGCCGATCCTCGTCTTCGACGCCTGGGAGCACGCCTTCTACCTGCAGTACAAGAACCAGAAGGTCGACTTCATCGAGGCCATGTGGAAGGTCGTGAACTGGCAGGACGTGGCCCGGCGCTACGAGGCCGCCAGGTCGCGGACGAACACGCTGCTGCTGGCGCCCTGAGCGCCGGACCGCGGACGTCCTGCCTCGTGATCGTCTTCTCACCCTTCACGGCGGCAGGCGCAGAGGGGAAGCCCCCGCGAGGACGTGACTCGCGGGGGCTTCCCGTGTGCCGGTGGCCCGTGCGCGCGCGTGCGGTGGCCCCGGGGCCCGTCAGAGGTTGCCGAAGTCCGGCCCCTTGGTGCGGGTGCGCTTGATCTCGTAGAAGCCGGGGACGGAGGCGACGGCGAGGGTGCCGTCCCAGAGGCGGGCCGCCTCCTCGCCCCGCGGGGCCGGGGTGACGACCGGGCCGAAGAAGGCGATCTGCTCGCCGTCGGCGCCGGGCACGGCGATGACCGGGGTGCCGACCTCCTGGCCGACCTTCTCGATGCCCTCCCGGTGGGAGGCGCGCAGCTGCGGCTCGTAGGGGGTGTCGTCCCAGTGGTCCATGAGGGAGTCGGGCAGCCCGGCGTCCTTCAGCGCGGCGGCGACGGTCTCGCGGCCGGCCTCCTCGCCCCGGTTGTGGAAGCGGGTGCCGAGCGCGGTGTAGAGGTCGCCGAGGACCTCGGGCCCGTGCTCCTCGCGGGCGGCGATGACGACGCGGACCGGGCCCCACGCCTTGGTCTCCAGCAGCTCGCGGTACTCCTCGGGCAGTTCGTCGAGCCGGTCCTCGTTGAGCACGGCGAGGCTCATCACGTGCCAGCGCACCCGCACGTCGCGGACCTTCTCCACCTCCAGCATCCACCGCGAGGTCATCCAGGCCCAGGGGCACAGCGGGTCGAACCAGAAGTCGACGGGGGTCTTGCCGGAGACGGTCTCGGTCATGGCTCTCCTCGGTGGTGACAGCACGGGCGCGCGGCGCCTCTCCCCACGGGAACACCCTCCGGCGCCCGGCGCATTCCCGGCACCGCCGCGGGCTCCCGCACGCGGGCCGGGCGGGGCCGCGCGCCCCGCCCGGGGACATTCCCCCGTACCGGGCACGGGGACCGCGTGGCAGGATCGGTGGCGTCCACATCGTGAACACCACCGAGGGAGTGCCGCCCGTGCCCGGAGAGAATCTGTCCCGCGACGAGGCCCGGGAGCGGGCCGCCCTGCTCCGCGTCGACGGGTACGAGGTGTCCCTCGACGTGCGCTCGGCGACCGGCGCGGCACACGACGGCGAGCCGCGCACCTTCCGCTCCGTCACCACGATCCGCTTCCGCTGCAACGAGCCCGGGGCCGCGAGCTTCGCGGACCTGATCGCGCCCAGCGTGACCGCCGTCAGCCTCAACGGCCGCGACCTCGACCCGAGCGAGGTCTTCGACGGCACCCGCATCGTCCTGGAGGACCTGGCCGCCGACAACGAGCTGGTCGTCGACGCGCAGTGCGCCTACTCGCGCACCGGCGAGGGCATGCACCGCTTCGTCGACCCCGAGGACGGCGAGGTGTACCTGTACACCCAGTACGAGCCGGCCGACGCGCGCCGGGTCTTCGCCAACTTCGAGCAGCCGGACCTCAAGGCGCCCTACCGCTTCGAGGTGCGGGCGCCCGAGGAGTGGACGGTGTGGAGCAACGGCACCGGCGAACGCGCCGACGGCGTCTGGCGGTTCGCCGAGACCAAGCCGATCTCCACGTACATCACCTGCGTGGTCGCCGGGCCGTACCACTACGTGACGGACTCCTACTCCCGTACGTTCGCGGACGGTTCGACACTGGAGATCCCGCTCGGCGCGCTGTGCCGCAAGGGCCTGGCCCCGTACTTCGACGCGGAGGACGTCTTCCTCGTCACCAAGCAGGGCCTGGACTTCTTCCACGACCACGTCGACTACCCGTACCCGTTCGGCAAGTACGACCAGGCGTTCGTGCCGGAGTACAACCTCGGCGCGATGGAGAACCCGGGAATGGTCACCTTCCGCGAGGAGTTCATCTTCCGCGGCAAGGTGACGCAGGCGTCCTACGAGAGCCGCGCCAACGTCATCCTGCACGAGATGGCGCACATGTGGTTCGGCGACCTGGTCACCATGGAGTGGTGGGACGACCTGTGGCTGAAGGAGTCCTTCGCGGACTTCATGGGCGCCTTCTCGCTGGTCGGCGCGACCCGCTTCACCGACGGCTGGGTCACCTTCGCCAACCGCCGCAAGTCGTGGGCGTACCGGGCCGACCAGCTCCCCTCCACGCACCCGATCACCGCGGACATCCGCGACCTGCAGGACGCCAAGCTCAACTTCGACGGCATCACCTACGCCAAGGGCGCCTCCGTCCTCAAGCAACTGGTGGCCTACGCGGGCCAGGACGCCTTCCTGGAGGGCGCCCGCCGCTACTTCAAGCGGCACGCCTACGGCAACACCCGCCTCGGCGACCTGCTCGCGGTGCTGGAGGAGACCAGCGGGCGCGACATGGCCGCCTGGGCGCGCTCCTGGCTCCAGACCGCGGGCGTGAACACGCTGACCCCGCAGGTGCTGCTGGACGCCGGGGGCCGGATCGACGAGCTGGCCGTGGTGCAGGAGGCCGCCGAGTCACACCCCGAACTGCGCCCGCACCGGGTGGCGGTGGGCCTCTACCGGCGCACCGGGAGCGGCACCCTGGAGCGGTACGCGCGGGCCGAGACGGACGTCGAGGGGCCGCGCACGGTGGTGGCGGAGCTGGCCGGAGCCGAGGCGCCGGACCTCGTGCTGGTCAACGACGACGACCTCACCTACTGCAAGATCCGCTTCGACGAGACGTCCCTGGCCACGCTGCGCGAGGGGCTCGGCGGGCTCACCGACCCGCTGGCGCGGGCGCTGTGCTGGGGCGCCCTGTGGAACATGACGCGGGACGCGCTGCTGCCGGCCCGCGACTTCATCGCGCTGGTGCTGCGCTTCGCGGGCCGCGAGTCCGACATCGGCGTCCTGCAGATGCTGCACGCCTGGGCGCAGTCGGCGCTGGTGCACTACACGGCCCCCGGCCGGCGCGAGAGCGGCGGCCGGCTGCTGGCCGAGGGCGCGCTGCGGGAGCTGCGCCGGGCCGAGCCGGGCGGTGAGCCGCAGCTCGCGTGGGCCCGGTTCCTGGCGGCGGTGGCCTCCGGCGAGCCGGAACTGGCGCTGCTGCGCGGTCTGCTGGACGGCACGGAGAAGATCGAGGGCCTGGAGGTGGACCAGGAGCTGCGCTGGGCGTTTTTGGAGCCGCTCACCGCGCACGGCGCCGCCGACGAGGGCGTCCTCGCCGCCGAACTCGCCCGGGACGACACGGCCTCCGGCAAGCGCCACCAGGTGCGCTGTCTGGCCGCCCGCCCGTCCGAGGCGGTGAAGGCGCAGGCGTGGGCGCAGGTGGTGGAGTCCGACGCGCTCTCCAACGCGCTGGTGGAGGCGACCATCGCGGGCTTCGCGCAGCCTTCCCAGCGGGAGCTGCTGGCCCCGTACACGGAGCGGTACTTCGCGGCGATCGAGCGGGTGTGGACCGAGCGGTCCATCCAGATCGGGATGGTCGTGGTCCAGGGCCTGTTCCCGGCGCTGCCCGACTCGCGCGAGACCCTCGACGCGACGGACGCGTGGCTCGCGGAGCACGAGGGGGCCGCCCCGGCGCTGCGCCGGCTGGTGCTGGAGGCGCGGGACGACCTGGCGCGGGCGCTGCGCGGCCAGGAGTGCGACGCGGCGGCGGCCGGCTGAGCCGGCCGGTCCATGGGGCCGCCCCGGGTGCCGGGCACCCGGGGCGGCCCGATGTCTGGCCAAGGCTTCGGCGCTGGGTCATCGTTACCGAATCCGGGCACAGCAGGCCGTAACCTCCGGGCACACCCGAACGGACCAGCGCCTTCGGCATCCGAACACCCGTCCTTGAGGACGGGCTTGTCCGGGTTTGCCGACGGACGTGTAACAGTGGTTAAAAACCGGACGGGTCGCGGGAGATTCCTGGTCATGACGCACGACATCCCGCTCTCCCCCCACCGTCTGACCGATCCGGCCGGCGAACCGTCCCCGGTGCTCTCCGCCGCGCAGTTGCGGGCCCGCGGTGTCACCGCCGCCGAGGCCGACGAGCGGTGCCGTCCCGGCGGCCCCTGGCAGCGGCTGCTGCCCGGCGTGGTCCTGCTCCGTCCGGGTCCCCCGACCGGCGAGGAGAAGGTGCGGGCGGTGCTGCTGTACGCGGCGCGGGCGCGGGCCCCGAGAGCGGCGACGGCCTGCGGCGCCCCGGCCCGGCCCGGCCTCGCGGAGCCCTCCGCTCCCTCTCCGGAGGCCGTGATCACCGGCCTGGCGGCGCTGGCCCTGCACGGGGTGCGCTCCGTTCCCCCGCTGCCGTCACTGGCCGCCGTCGACGTGCTGGTGCCGCGGCTGCGCCGGCTGCGCTCCACCGGCTGGGCCCGGATCGTGCGCACGGCCGCCCTGCCGGCGGCGGTGCGGGTCGACGGCGTGCCGGTGGCGCCGGTGGCGCGGGCGCTGGCCGACGCGGTGGCCCAGGAGACGGACGGGGACCTGATCCGCCGGCTGCTGGCCGCGGCGGTGCGCGACGGGCACTGCGAACCGGCGGCGGCGGTGCGCGAGCTGAACCGGGCGCGGCTGCTGGACCGGCCGCAGGTGGTGGCCGCGGTGGACTCGCTGGTGGCGGAGGGCCGGGCGCGCGCGGAGGACCGGCTGTACCGGATGGTGCGGGTGCAGGGGCTGCCGGACCCGTTGTGGAACGTCGACCTGCGGCTGCCGGGCGGACCGCACCTCGGCGGGCTGGACGCGTACTGGCCGGAGCAGGCGGTGGCGCTGGAACTGGACACCCGTGTCCACCGGCGGGCCGGGGACGGCGGGGCGCCGGAGCCGGGCGCGCTGCGCGAGCACCTGGAGCGGCTCGGCATCACGGTGGTGCGGATCACGCCCAGGGCGCTGCGGGAGGCGCCGGAGCAGCAGGCGGCGGTGGTCCGCACGGCGCTGATGGCGGCGGCCGACCGGGAGCCGGCCGCGTACGTGGTGGTGCTGCCCCGCTAGGTGTATTGATCACGAGTGGGGGTCACGCCGCGCTCGCGGGGTCCGGCCCGGTCCCCACGAAAGACCCCAGGCGGTCCGGGCGGTGTCCGGGGGAGGCGGCGGGCCGGCGGGCGCCGGTGGCGCCCCTCCCCCGGGCCGCCTCAGTCGCGGCAGAACTCGGCCTCGACCACCGCCGCGACGTCGCCGCTCCAGTCGCCGTTGAAGTTGAGGGCGAGGGCGTGGCGGCCGTCGCGGGTGGCGACCGCCTCCGAGGTGGAGCCGTGGATGCCGCCGCCGTGGCCCCAGACGTTCACCCCGCAGCTCAGCCTGGTCCTCATCAGTCCCAGTCCGTAGTCGGTCCGCTCGTCCATCGGGACCGTCGTCGTCATCTCGGCCAGTTGCCGGGCCGGCAGCAGCCGGCCGCGGAGCAGGGCGGTGTAGAAGCGGGTCAGGTCGTCCGAGCCGGAGATCATCTCGCCGGCCGCGTGGGCGAGGGACGGATTGAGCCGGGTGACGTCGTACGTGGGGCCCGTCGCCGTCTCGGCCAGCTTCGAGTACGCGCGGGAGCTGGGCCGGGGCATATCGGCGCGGGTGCCGGGGACGGAGGTGGCGCGCAGTCCGAGGGGCTGGATGATGCGGCGGCGGACCTCCTCGCCGTAGGGGCGGCCGGTCGCCTTCTCGATGACGAGGCCGGCCAGCACGTAGTTGGTGTTGGAGTAGTTCCAGGAGGTGCCCGGCTCGAAGTCGGGCCGGTGGCGCAGGGCGATGGCGACCGCCCGGCGCGGGGCCAGCGTGTCGTAGCGGTGGGCGAAGAAGCCGTCGGCGGTGAAGTACCGGCGGCCGAACTCCTCGTCGGCCGTGTAGTTGGCGATGCCGCTGGTGTGGTTGAGGAGTTGGCGCAGGGTGATCCGGGTGCCGTCGTGGCCGTTGCCCCGCACCAGTGCGGGCAGCCACCGGTCCACCGTGTCGTCGAGCGACAGCCGTCCCTCGGCCTCCAGTTGGAGGACGACGGTGGCGACGAAGGTCTTGGTGATGCTGCCCACCCGGTAGTGGTCGCGGTCCGAGCGGGGCCGGCCGGTGGACAGGTCGCCGGCGCCCGCGGTGGCGGACCAGGCGCCGTGGGCGTCCCGGGCGGTCGCGGTCGCGCCGGGCACGCCGTCGGCGACGGCGGCCTCCAGGGCGCGGCGGGTCGCGTCGTGTCCGGTGCCGGGGCGGGGGGCCGCCACGGCGGGTGCGGTCAGCACGGCCGACAGCAGGGCGGCGGTGGCGGTCACCAGGGCGGCTCGTCTGCGTGTGGTCATGGGGCGTCCCCATCCTCTGCTCCGCGGGTGCGCCCACCGGGCGGTGGGCGCCGTCGGGGGAAGGGACCCCCGGGCCCGCCGGCGGGTTGAGGACCGGCGGGGTGGTTGAGCCGCTTTCAGCCGCGGTGTTGCGGGCCGGGGCCGGGCCCGTCCCGTGGCCGGCCGCTCCCGCCACGGGCGCAGCCCGGTGCCGGGCGGCGAGGCCGGCGGAGCCGCCCGGGTCGGGGGGCGGAGCGTGCCGCCGGTGCCCCGCCCCGCGTGGACCGGCCGGACCCCGTGGTGGTCGACGGGCCGGCGGGCGAGGCGGGCGGGCGGCGCGGTGCGCGGCCAGTCCACGCCGGGCCGGGCGGGGGGTTCGGCCCGGCAGCCGGTCTCCTCGGCGAGTGCGCGCACGACGGTGTCGTACGGCTCCTCGCCGTGCTCCACGCCGCCGCCCGGCGGCACCCACTCGGGGACCCCGCCCGGCCCCGGGGGACGGGCGAGCGGGACCAGGCCGTCACGGACGCACCCGGCGCGGGCCGCCACCCTCGGTCTCCGGCGCACTCCGGGACGTCACCGCGTGCGGGCCGGTGGGCGGCAGGGGGCCGGGGTTTGTCGGCGCCCGTCCGTTACGTCCCCGGTGACGTATGGCGGAAGTACGCCATGAACACATCACATCGTTGCCAACTCTCCCCAAACACCGACCCCTTGGGTAAGGCTGAGCGGTCATCCGGGATCGCATTCCGGACTCTCGCGGTCAGGTCCGGTCGGACCCGGCCGTGCCCTCCCGTTCCTCCACCTCCAAGGGATGCCGATGACCCCCTCCCCCCAGCGCGAACCGATACCGGGCGGCAGACGCGCGGCCCGGCTGGCCGTGGCCGCGGGCCTCGCCGCCGCGCTCGGCGTGGCCGGGCCCCTGCCGCTGGCCATGGCGGCGGACCCCGCGCCCGCCACCGAGCCGTCCGTCAAGCCCGCCCACGACAAGCTCGGTTCGCACGACGCCGACCTGCTCGCCGAGGCGAAGGCCGACGGCGCGCGGGACGTCACGATGATGATCGCCACCGAGCCCGGCCAGACCGCCCAGGTGGCCCGGCAGCTCGACGCGGTCGACGGCGGCGCCGTGGGCCGCACCTACGACGACCTCGGCTACGTCCGCGCCACGGTGCCCACCGCCAAGGCGGACGCGGCCATCGCCGCCGCCGCGAAGCTCTCCTCCGTGCACGGCATCGACCTGCGCGACGAGATCCCGCTGGACGATCCCCGCCCCGACGCCGGCGCCACCGGCCAGGGCAAGGGGTCCGGGAAGGGCAAGGGCGGCTCCGTGAAGGCGCCGGACCGCAGGACGCCGGCCGAGAACCCGTACAACCCGTCCTTCGAGACGGGCGCCGTCGACTTCGTGAAGAAGAACCCGAAGGCGGACGGCCGCGGCGTCACGATCGGCATCCTCGACTCCGGCGTCGACCTCGGCCACCCGGCGCTGCAGAAGACCACCACCGGCGAACGCAAGATCGTCGACTGGGTCACCGCGACCGACCCGGTCGTCGACCGGGACCAGACCTGGCGTCCGATGCTGACCTCCGTCTCCGGACCCACCTTCACCTACGAGGGCAAGACCTGGAAGGCCCCGGCCGGCTCGTACCGGATCAGCACCTTCCTGGAGTCGTACACGGCGGGCGGCGACGCCGCGGGCGACGCCAACCGCGACGGCGACACCACCGACTCCTGGGGCGTGCTGTACGACCCGGAGAGCGGCACCGTGCGCGTCGACCTGAACAACAACCACGACTTCCGCGACGACACGCCGATGAAGCCCTACAAGGACGGCTTCCAGGTCGGCTACTTCGGCACCGACGACCCCTCCACCGACGTCGTCGAGCGCCAGCCGTTCGTGGTGGAGATCCGCAAGGACGTCGTCCGCAACGCGGCCGGCGACAAGGCCGACTTCGTCAACATCGGCGTCATCGAGTCCCAGCACGGCACCCACGTCGCCGGCATCACCGCCGCCAACGGCCTGTTCGGCGGCAAGATGAACGGCGCCGCCCCCGGCGCGAAGATCGTCTCCTCGCGCGCGTGCACCTGGACCGGCGGCTGCACCAACATCGCCCTCACCGAGGGCATGATCGACCTCGTCGTCAACCGCGGCGTCGACATCGTCAACATGTCGATCGGCGGCCTCCCCGCGCTCAACGACGGCAACAACGCGCGTGCCGAGCTGTACACGCGGCTCATCGACACCTACGGCGTCCAGCTCGTGATCTCCGCGGGCAACTCCGGCCCCGGCGCCAACACCATCGGCGACCCGGGCCTCGCCGACAAGGTGATCTCGGTCGGCGCCTCCATCTCCAAGGAGACCTGGGCCGTCAACTACGGCTCCGAGGTGAAGAAGAAGTACGCGATGATGCCCTTCTCCTCGCGCGGACCGCGCGAGGACGGCGGCTTCACGCCGACGCTCACCGCGCCAGGCGCCGCGATCAACACCACCCAGACCTGGCTCCCCGGCGGCCCCGTCCCCGAGGCCGGCTACGACCTCCCCGCCGGGTACAGCATGCTCCAGGGCACCTCGATGGCCTCCCCGCAGGCCGCCGGCGCCTCCGCGCTGCTGCTGTCCGCCGCCAAGCGCGAGGGCATCGACCTCACCCCGGCCACCCTGCGCACCGCGCTGACCTCCACCGCCGACCACATCGACGGCGTCCAGGCCTACGAGCAGGGCGCCGGCCTCATCAACGTCGTCGACGCCTGGAAGTCGATCCGCAAGGGCGCGACCGCCCACGAGTACCGGATCGAGGCGCCCGTCGACACCGCGATCGACGAGTTCCTGAAGACGCCGGGCAGCGGCACCGGCCTCTACGACCGCGAGGGCGGCCTGAAGGCCGGGCAGAAGAAGACCTACGACATCACGATCACCCGCACCTCCGGTCCCGCCAAGGCGCTCCGCCACGAACTGCACTTCGAGAAGAACGAGGGCCGCACCTTCCGCGTCCTCGGCTCCGACGTGGTCCGGCTGGAGCTGAACAAGCCGGTGACCGTCAAGGTCCAGGCGCAGCCGAGGACCGACGGGCTCAAGAGCGCGATCCTGGAGATCGACGACCCGCGCACCGAGGGCATCGACCGCCAGGTCCTCACCACGGTCGTGGCCGCCTCGCCGCTGGAGCACTCCGTCACTCGGAAGGGCTCCGTGCAGCGCAACGACACCCGCTCCTACTTCGTGACGGTCCCCGAGGGCGCCAAGGCGCTGGAGGTGGCCATCGGCGGGCTGAAGCCCGGCAGCCAGACCCGGTTCATCGCCATCCACCCCTACGGCGTCCCGGTCGACAGCACCTCCACGCCGTACTGCTACAACAACTACCTCGACGGCAACGGCTGCCGGCCCGACGCCCGCTCCTACGCCGAGCCGCAGCCGGGCGTCTGGGAGATCGAGGTCGAGGCCCGGCGCACCTCGCCGCTGCTGGACAACCCGTACACGCTGGAGGCCACCGTCCTCGGCGCCGACTTCGACCCGCGGGTCGTGACCGTGCCCGAGGCCACCGCCGGCACCCCGGCCGCCGCCTCCTGGAAGGTGACCAACCGGTACGCCGCCCTCGACGCCACGCTGACCGGCGGCCCGCTGGGCTCGGCGGTCACCTCCCGCCCGACCATCGCGAACGGCGCGAAGGCCGTCACCACGGTCGAGGTGCCCGCGGGCGCCGCCTCCCTCGACGTCGCCATCGGCAACGTCTCCGACGCGGCCTCCGACCTCGACCTGACGGTGTACGACGCGAGCGGGCGGGCGGTCGCCCGGTCCGCCGACGGCGACTCGGAGGAGGCGGTCTCGATCGCCCGCCCGGCCGCCGGCACGTACACGATCGAGGTCGCCGCGTACTCGGTGCCCTCGGGCACCACGGAGTACGACTACCGGGACGTGTACTTCTCCGAGGCGCTCGGCTCGGTCACCGTCGACGACCCGGCCCGGGTGCAGCTCGCCACCGGGGCCACGGCCACGGTGTCCGGCAGCGTCACCGCGCTGGCCGCCGCGCCCGCGGGCCGCGAGTTCTTCGGCCAGGTCAAGCTGGTGAACGCCCGCGGCACCGTCGCGGGCCTGGGCAGCGTCCGGATCGGGACGGTCCTGCCGTAGTCCGGCGGAGCCGGACGGTCCGGAGGGCGGGCGCCTCGCAGGAGGCGCCCGCCCTTCGCCGTGCGGGGCGCGCGCCGTGGTGCCCGCGGGGGCCGTGCGGGGCCGCCGCCGCGGGACCGGCCGGGCGCGCGGGGCCGCCGCCGCGGGACCGGCCCGTTTCCGGCCCGTTTCCGCCGAGGCGTACGTCACACCCCGGTGTGGCGGAGGGGGGCCGGGGAAGGGGCCGGGACGGCACGGCTTGCGGCGGGAGGAGTGGATCGGGGTGGTTTTTCCCGCTCGGTGCGGTTTTCCGCGCCGTCTCCACGGCCGCCGTCCGGGGTCCGGGCGTCCCGGCATCCGGGCAGCCGGACCAAAGAACTGGACAGGCGGGCCCAGGTCGGACGCATGATGGAAAAGCCCCGGCCACGCAGACGGCCGCGCGTACCCCGCGCGGGGGCACGTGACACAGACGGAGAGGGAGTCACCGTGAGGATCGGAATCGTCGGAGCCACCGGTCAGGTGGGCACGGTCATGCGCAGGATCCTCACGGAACGCGCGGCGACCGGCGCCCTCGGCCCCGTCGAGGAGCTGCGCCTGTTCGCCTCGGCCCGTTCCGCGGGCCGGGACCTGGACGGCGTGACCGTGGAGGACGCGGCGACCGCCGACTACTCCGGCCTGGACGTCGTGCTCTTCTCCGCGGGCGGCGCGACCTCCCGGGCGCTGGCCGAGAAGGTCGCCGCCCAGGGCCCCGTGGTGATCGACAACTCCTCCGCCTGGCGCCGCGACCCCGAGGTGCCGCTGGTGGTGGCCGAGGTGAACCCGCACGCGATCGCCGACCGCCCCAAGGGCATCATCGCCAACCCGAACTGCACCACCATGGCCGCCATGCCGGTGCTGCGCCCCCTGCACTCCGAGGCCGGCCTGGAAGCACTGGTCGTCTCCACGTACCAGGCCGTGTCCGGTTCCGGCGTGGCCGGCGTCGACGAGCTGTTCGATCAGGTGCGCAAGGTGGGCGAGGACGCGCCGAAGCTCACCCACGACGGCGCCGCCGCCGAGTTCCCCGAGCCGCGCGCCTACGTGGCGCCGATCGCGTACAACGTGCTGCCGATGGCCGGCTCGATCGTCGACGACGGCCTGAACGAGACGGACGAGGAGCAGAAGCTCCGCCACGAGTCCCGCAAGATCCTGGACATCCCCGGGCTGAAGGTCTCCGGCACCTGCGTGCGGGTGCCCGTCTTCACCGGCCACTCCCTCCAGATCAACGCCCGCTTCGCCCGCCCGCTCGACGTCGAGCGCGCCCGCGAGCTGCTGGCCGGCGCCCCGGGCGTGGCCCTCGCCGAGGTGCCGACCCCGCTGCGGGCCGCGGGCCAGGACCCGTCCTTCGTCGGCCGCATCCGCCGCGACGAGACGGTCGACAACGGCCTCGCCCTCTTCGTCTCCAACGACAACCTCCGCAAGGGCGCGGCCCTGAACACGGTCCAGATCGCCGAACTGGTCGCCGCGGAACTCACCGCGAAGTAACCCGCACACCCCGAAGGGCGGCCCCGTGCCCGGGGGCCGCCCCTTCGTCCGTGCCCACTCGGGCAGCGCCGGTCCGTGGAGCCGTGGTCGTCGGTGGGCACGGTCAGCCGATCCGGGTCTCGTAGCGCAGTCGCTGCCGGTGGGCGGGCATGACCATCAGGTCGGCCTGGACGGGGCGGTCCTCGCGGTCCCGGGTGACCCGGCTCAGGGTGAGGACCGGCTCCCCCGGGCCCATCCCGAGGGCCTCGCGTTCCTCCTCCTCGGGCATGCGCGCGGTCACCTCCTCGGTCACCCGTGCGCCGGCGTGTCCCAGCTCGGCGAGGAGAGCCACCGCGCCGCCGGGGATCCTCCGCCGCTCCGCGAGGCGGGTCCCCAGGGCGATGTGCGCGGGGTAGTAGGTGTCGGTCAGCTCGCACGCCACACCGTCCAGCCGGATCACCCGGCGCCGCACCACGACCGTCTCGCCCGCCGCCACGCCCAGCAGCCCGGCGACCTCGGCGGGGGCGGGCACGGGACCGGCGTGGACGATGCTCTGCGTCCCCTTCCTTCCGCGCGCCGCGGCCTCGGCGGCCCAGGCGTCCGGCCGGCCCTTCTCCCCCGGCGTCAGGTACGGCGCCGAGCCGCCGGCCCAGATGTGCTCCCCCACGGTGTCCTCCCGAGCCCGCGGTCCGGTGTTGCCGGCTCCCACCGTAGGCGCCCGGAAACGGTCATCGCTTCCGGTGTGGGGGGCGTGGAAGGATGGGCCGGTCCACATCATCACGAGGAGATGACCGCGTGCCTGGCACAAACCTGACTCGCGAGGAGGCGCGGCAGCGGGCCAAGCTGCTGACCGTCGACTCGTACGAGATCGATCTCGACCTCACCGGCGCGCAGGACGGGGGCACCTTCCGGTCCGTGACGACGGTGCGCTTCGACGTCGCGGAGGGCGGTGCCGAGTCCTTCGCGGACCTGGTGGCGCCGGCCGTCCACGAGGTGACGCTGAACGGGGACGCGCTCGACCCCGCCGAGGTGTTCCGCGACTCGCGCATCGCGCTGCCGGGGCTGCTGGAGGGCCGCAACGTCCTGCGCGTCGTCGCCGACTGCGCCTACACGAACACCGGCGAGGGCCTGCACCGCTTCGTCGACCCGGTCGACGACCAGGCGTACCTGTACACCCAGTTCGAGGTGCCCGACGCCCGCCGCGTCTTCGCCGACTTCGAACAGCCGGACCTCAAGGCGACGTTCCGCTTCACCGTGCGGGCGCCCGAGGGGTGGAGCGTGATCTCCAACTCCCCCGCGCCCGAACCGAAGGACGGCGTCTGGGAGTTCGAGCCGACCCCGCGCATCTCGACGTACATCACGGCGCTGATCGCCGGCCCGTACCACTCGGTGCACAGCGTGTACGAGAAGGACGGCCGGTCGGTGCCGCTCGGCATCTGGTGCCGGCCCTCGCTCGCCGAACACCTCGACGCCGAGGCGATCTTCGACGTGACCCGGCAGGGCTTCGACTGGTTCCAGGAGAAGTTCGACTACCCGTACCCGTTCGAGAAGTACGACCAGCTCTTCGTGCCCGAGTTCAACGCGGGCGCGATGGAGAACGCGGGCGCGGTCACCATCCGGGACCAGTACGTCTTCCGCTCGAAGGTGACGGACGCCGCCTACGAGGTGCGCGCCGCCACCATCCTGCACGAGCTGGCGCACATGTGGTTCGGCGACCTGGTCACCATGGAGTGGTGGAACGACCTGTGGCTGAACGAGTCGTTCGCCACCTTCGCCGAGGCCGCCTGCCAGGCGTCCGCGCCCGGCTCGAAGTGGCCGCACTCGTGGACGACGTTCGCCAACTCGATGAAGACCTGGGCCTACCGGCAGGACCAGCTCCCCTCCACGCACCCGATCATGGCGGACATCCGCGACCTGGACGACGTGCTGGTCAACTTCGACGGCATCACGTACGCCAAGGGCGCCAGCGTCCTCAAGCAGCTCGTCGCCTACGTCGGCGAGGACGCCTTCTTCCGCGGCGTGCAGGCGTACTTCAAGCGGCACGCCTACGGCAACACCCGTCTGCCGGACCTGCTGGGCGCGCTGGAGGAGACCTCCGGCCGGGACCTGGCCGCCTGGTCGAAGGCGTGGCTGGAGACGGCCGGCATCAACGTCCTGCGTCCCGAGATCGAGACCGACGCCGAGGGCGTCATCACCTCCTTCGCGGTCCGCCAGGAGGCCCCCGCGCTGCCGGCCGGCGCCCAGGGCGAGGCGACGCTGCGCCCGCACCGCATCGCCGTCGGCGCCTACGACCTGGACGCCGACGGCCGCCTGGTGCGCGGCGACCGCGTCGAGCTGGACGTGGACGGCGAGCTGACCGCCGTCCCGCAGTTCGTCGGCCGGGCGCGCCCGGCGGTGCTGCTGCTCAACGACGACGACCTGTCGTACGCCAAGGTCCGCCTGGACCCGGACTCCCTCGCGGTCGTCACCGAGCACCTCGGCGACTTCGCCGAGTCGCTGCCGCGCGCCCTGTGCTGGGCGTCGGCCTGGGACATGACCCGGGACGCGGAGCTGCCCGCCCGGGACTACCTGGCGCTGGTGCTCTCCGGCATCGGCAAGGAGTCGGACATCGGCGTCGTGCAGTCGCTGCACCGGCAGGTGAAGCTCGCCGTCGACCAGTACGCCGACCCCGCCACCCGCGAGGCGCTGCTCACCCGCTGGACCGAGGCGACCCTCGCCCACCTGCGGGCCGCCGAGGCCGGCGGCGACCACCAGCTCGCCTGGGCGCGGGCGTTCGCGGCGACGGCCCGCACGCCCGAGCAACTGGACCTGCTGGAGGGCCTGCTCGACGGCACGGAGGCGATCGAGGGCCTGGCGGTCGACACCGAGCTGCGCTGGGCGCTGGTGCAGCGGCTCGCCGCGGTGGGCCGGTTCGACGAGGCGGAGATCGCCGGCGAGTACGACCGGGACCGCACGGCGGCCGGTGAGCGGCACGCCGCGACCGCGCGGGCCGCGCGGCCGACCGAAGAGGCGAAGGCGGACGCCTGGGCCTCGGTGGTGGAGTCGGACACGCTGCCGAACGCGGTGCAGGAGGCGGTCATCGCCGGCTTCGTCCAGACCGACCAGCGTGAGCTGCTCGCGCCGTACGCGCAGCGGTACTTCGAGGCGCTGGCCGGGGTCTGGGAGTCGCGTTCGCACGAGATGGCCCAGCAGATCGCGGTCGGCCTCTACCCGGCGGTGCAGGTGTCCCCGGAGACGCTGGAGCGGACGGACGCCTGGCTGGCCTCCGCCGGGCCCAACGCGGCCCTGCGGCGCCTGGTCTCGGAATCCCGCGCGGGCGTGGAGCGGGCGCTGAACGCGCAGGCCGCCGACGCGGCGGCGGCGCGGTAGGCCTCCGGCGGCGCCGAGGCGCCGCCGGACGGCTCACGGCCCCGGTCGCCCCTGAGGGGCGGCCGGGGCCGTGGCGTGTACGGGACCGGGCGCGCGGCGCGGCACGCGGGGGCGGAGTGCGCGACGGCGTGGCGAGGGCAGCACGGCGAGGGCGCCGGCTCCGCCCCCGTACGGCGAAAGCGCGTACGGGAAGCGGGCCGGCGCCCTCGCCGCGATGAGCGGGGAACCGGTGCGAAGCGCCCGGCGGGCGCCCCGGCGGTCAGACCTTGGCGTCGGTCTCGGGCTTGCGGGCGATGACCCGGTGCTCCGGCTTGGAGCGGTCCAGGACCATCACGAGGCCCGCGATGCCCACGAAGAGCGCGAGCGGGAGCAGGACGTACAGGCCCAGCGTCTCGACCACGCTCAGGCCGGTGCCGGGGTCGTCGCCGTCGTCGCGGGTCAGCGCGAGCGCGGGGGACGACATGAGCAGCATCATCAGCGTCGTACCGGCTGCCAGGGCGCCGGCGCGCAGGGCGTTCTTCTTGTCCACGGTGTCCAAGTTAGCGAACGGTGATCCGGGGCGCGCGGCCGGGGTGCCGTTGACGCGCCGGGGCCCGGTGTTCAGCGGGCGGCGCCGGACCGCAGGACACCGGCCAGGGCGCGCAGCCGGGGCGAGTCCATCAGCTCCTCCAGGGGGACCGGGCGGCCGGTGGCGTCGGTGACGGGCAGCCGCCAGTTCGGGTACTGGTCCGAGGTGCCGGGGACGTTCTGCGGGCGCCGGTCGCCGACCGCGTCGGGCAGCCAGAGGCCGACCAGGCGGGCGGGGGTGCGCAGCAGGAAGCGGTGGACGGCCTGGATCTCGGCCTCCTCCCGGGCGGAGGGGCGGTCCTCCCCGGCGGCGTCGACGGCGGTACCGGGGGCGCTCTCGTCGGGGTGGCCGGGGGTGGTGCCCGCGGCAGGGTCCGAGCCGGCGCCCGCGGCGAGGCCCGTCTCGGTGCCCGCGGCAGGGTCCGAGTCGGCGCCCGGGGCAGGGTCCGTGCCGGTCTCCGGTGGGGGCAGCAGGCCGAGGGCGGTGAGCCGGGCGAGCCACCGGCCGGTCTCGGCGCGCGCGCTCGCGCGTTCCTCCGCCGGGGGGCGGGTGAGCAGGCCGAGGCGGTCGCGGAGGGCGACGTCGGCACCGGTGAGACGGGCCGCGGTGGGCGGCAGGTCGTGGGTGGTGGCGGTGGCCAGGCAGTCGGCCCGCCACCGCTCGGGCGGCAGGGGACCGCCGTCGTCCCCCCGCTCGAACCAGAGCACGGAGGTGCCGAGCACCCCGCGTGCGCGCAGCGCCTCGCGCACCCCCGGCTCGACGGTGCCCAGGTCCTCGCCGATGACCACGGCTCCGGCGCGGGACGCCTCCAGGACGAGGACGGCGAGCATCGCCTCGGCGTCGTAGTGGACGTAGGTGCCCTCGGCGGCCGGGCGGCCCCGCGGCACCCACCAGAGCCGGAAGAGGCCCATCACGTGGTCGACGCGGAGCGCGCCGGCGTACCGGAACAGGCCGCGCAGCAGTTCGCGGAAGGGCGCGTAGCCGCAGGCGGCGAGCCGGTCGGGGCGCCAGGGCGGCAGCCCCCAGTCCTGGCCGCGGGCGTTGAAGGCGTCCGGCGGGGCGCCCACCGACATGCCGTCGGCGAAGTGCTCGCGCCCCGCCCAGGTGTCGGCCCCGTGGGGGTGGACGCCGACGGCGAGGTCGTGCACGACGCCGACCGCCATGCCGGCCTCGCGGGCGGTGCGCTGGACGTCGGCCAGGTGGGTCTCGGTGAGCCAGGCGAGGCGGCGGTGGACCTCGACCCGGTCGGCGAGGGCGGCGCGGGCGCGGGCGGTCCCGGCCGAGCGGGCGTCGCGCAGTTCCCCGGGCCAGCGGTGCCAGTCGGGACCGTGCGCCTCGGCGAGGGCGCACCAGCTGGCGTGCTCCTCCAGGGCCGGGCCGCGCTCGGCGAGGTAGGCCCGGTACGCGGCCCGGCGCTCGGGGGCGAGGGGTTCGGCGCACAGCAGCTCCAGGGCCTCGTGCTTCAGCCCGGCCACCGCGTCCCGGTCGATGAGGGCGTCCCCGGCCAGCACCGACCGGCGCAGCCGCGCGCCCCGCTCCGCCAGCTCCGTCAGCCGTCGCCGCCGGGCGGGGTCGGTGACCCGGGCGTACTCGGGCACGTCCTCGATCCGCAGGTGCACCGGGTCGGGGAAACGGCGGGAGGACGGCCGGTACGGGGAGGGGTCGCAGGGGGCACCGGGCACCCCCGCGTGCAGCGGGTTGACCTGGACGAACCCGGCGCCCAGGGTCCGGCCGGCCCAGGCGGTCAGCGCGGCGAGGTCGCCGAGGTCGCCCATGCCCCAGGAACGCCCGGACAGGACGGAGTAGAGCTGGACGAGGAGCCCGTGGGAGCGGCCCTCGGGGGCGGGCAGCCGGGCGGGGGCGACGACGAGGTGGGCGTCGGCGGTGCGGCCGTCGGGGGCGGTCGCGGTGAGCCGGTGCACGCCGGGCGCGAGTCCGCCGGCGGTGGCGCGGACCTCGCCCTGCTCGGTCTCGACGCGGAGCCGGGTGCCGTCGGGCAGCGCGGCCAGGGCGGCGGGCGCGGGGGCACCGGACCAGTGGACGAGGGTCGGCGGGAGCAGCCGGGCGCGCAGGGCGGCCTCCCGGGCGGCGAGCGCGTGCCGGACGGCCTCCGGCCCGCTCGCGTCGACGTCCAGGGCGGCGAGGGCGCGGACGACGGCGGCGGGCCCGACGGTGACCGTGCGGTCCGGGGAGGGGCGGTAGGAGGTGGCGACGCCGTGCAGCCCGGCGAGCCGGGCCAGGTCCGCGGCGGGGTCGGCCGTGGCGCGGGGGGCGGTCCGGGCGGTGGTCATCCGGGGCCTTCTTCCGGGTCGGGCCGGCGGGGCCCGGGGGCCGGGCGGGCCGGGCCGGCGCCGGGTGCGGGCGGCGGACCGGCCGGGCCGGCGCCGGGTGCGGGCGGCGGACCGGCCGGGGGCGCCCCCGGGCGGGGCGGGCGGCCCCCGTGCGGGCGGTGCCGGCGGGGCGGCGGCGCGGCGGGCGGGCGTGCCGCGCCCGACGACCATGCCTCAGGGCCGGGCGCCGGGCCCCGCGACCCGCGGCGGGACGGGCCGGAATCGACCGGGATGGACCGCGAACGGCCGCGGCGGGCCCCGCCCCCGGGCCGGCACCAGCCGGCCGTGCGGGGCCGCGGCAGACGGCGGCGGATCCGGACAGGCCCCCGACGGGGCCGCGGGACCGCCACGGACCGCGTCGGACCGCCGCCGACCGCGACCGGCCGAGAAGGCGGTCACCGGTCGCGAGGGCGGTCACCGACCGTGGCGGACGGCGACCGCCGTGAAGGAGGCGACCGGCCGTGACGGCCGGCGGGAACACGGGGGAAGACCGGGGGAAACCCGGGGAACTCCGGAGCCGGACGGGCCGGGAACAGGCCCGTACCGCCGGAGGGAAGGCCCTCTACGGCGTCGTCACGGGCTCCGGGACGGCGAAGGAGGCGGTGCCCTGCTCGGGGACGACCGCCGTCAGCTCGGGGGAGGACTCGCTGGTCAGCGGGACGGCGTCGGTGAACGGCGACTCGCTGGTGAGGGGCTCGGCGTCGGCGAGCGGCGGCTCGGCGGTGAGCGGGGCCTCGGCGCCCTTGCCGGTGGCGCTGAAGACCCGGTAGTGCGGACTGTCGGGGTCGGCGGCCGGCTCCGCCACGGGTTTGGACGGAACGGGCAGCAACGGTGCGGAAACGGCCACGGGGGCCTCCTTGGTCGAGTGCGCTGGTGGCTGTTACGGCAGCCCCTACCCAGTCGGCGCGAGGACAGACGCCCCACAACGGACATCGTGACCCTGGTCACACTCCACCCGCGCGGAATCCGCCCTTCCCCGGGCGAAACCGTCACACCGGCCGTCACCCGGTCGGGCAATCCGGTCACGGCGGCCACCGTCGTTGACAGAGTCCCCGCACGGGTGGTGGGCTCGGCCCCGCATGCGCAGACGTGACGCAGACGTGATGCGAACGTGATGCGGGCGTAGTGGCCCGCGGTGCGGACGCGACGCCGGGACGCGACGGGTCCGGCGGACGTGGTGCCGGTGCCGCGACACCGATCGGCGTGGCCGCGGACGGCGTGGGAGACAACCGGGAGGTGCCGTGCAAGCACGGCGGAGGAAGGGGACGGCCGCCCTCGCGTTCGCCGTCCTCGCCGGAAGCCTGGGAGCGCTGGGCACCGCCCCCGCCGTGGCGGCGGAGCCGCACACCGGCGGGGCCGCCGCGCGGCCCGAGCGGGCGGCGGGCACCGGCCCGGCCGTCTGGCCGCGCCCCCAGTCGCTGCGGGCCGGCGGCTCGGCGGTGACGGTCACCGAGGAGGTGGCCCTGCTGGCGGCCCCGGGCGCCGATCCGTACGCCCTGGAGGCACTGCGGGAGGTGCTGCGGGAGGCGGGCGCGCGCCGCGTCACGACCCCGGCCGCCGGGGAGCGGCCGGCCGAGGGGGCGCTGGTGGTGCGGACCACCACCGAGGGCACCCACGCCGTCTCGCCGGGCGCGCAGGCGCAGGCGCTGCCCCCGGGCGGGTACCGGCTCACCGTGGGCGGCGGCACCGTCACCCTGGCCGGGACCGGCGCGGACGGGCTGTTCCACGCCGTGCAGACGCTGCGCCAACTGGTGGACCCGGCCGCCGGGACCATCGCGGCCGTCGTCGTCGAGGACTGGCCGGGCACCGCCGTGCGCGGGGTCACCGAGGGCTTCTACGGCACGCCCTGGACGCACGCGGAGCGGCTGGACCAACTGGACTTCCTGGGCCGCACCAAGCAGAACCGGTACCTGTACTCCCCCGGCGACGACCTCTACCGGCAGGCCCGCTGGCGCGAGCCGTACCCGGCCGGGCAGCGCGCCCGGTTCCGGGAGCTGGCCGAACGGGCCCGCGCCAACCACGTCACGCCGGCCTGGGCGGTGTCGCCGGGGCAGGCCATGTGCTTCTCCTCGGAGGCGGACGTGCGGGCGCTGACCCGCAAGCTGGACGCGATGTGGGCGCTCGGTTTCCGCGCCTTCCACCTCCAGTTCCAGGACGTCAGCTACAGCGAGTGGCACTGCGACGCGGACGCGCGGGAGTTCGGCTCCGGCCCCGGCTCGGCGGCGCGGGCGCAGGCCCGGGTGGCGAACGCGGTGGCCCGGCACCTGGCCGGCCGGCACCCGGACGCGGCCGACCTGACGGTGATGCCGACCGAGTACTACCAGGACGGGTCGACGTCCTACCGCCGGGCGCTGGCGGACGCCCTGGACCCGGCGGTGCAGGTGGCGTGGACCGGCGTGGGCGTGGTGCCGCGCACCATCACCGGGCGGGAACTGGCCGAGGCGCGCGGCGTGTTCGGCCGCCCGCTGGTCACCCTGGACAACTACCCGGTCAACGACTACGAGCCCGGCCGGCTCTTCCTCGGCCCCTACCAGGGCCGGGAGCCGGCCGTGGCCACCGGCTCGGCGGCGTTGCTGGCCAACGCGATGGAGCAGCCGCGGGCCTCCCGCATCCCGCTGTTCACGGCCGCCGACTACGCCTGGAACCCGCGCGACTACCGGCCCGAGGAGTCCTGGCGGGCCGCGATCGGCGACCTGGCGGGCGGTGACGCGGGCGGCCGGCGGGCGCTCGCGGCCCTGGCCGGCAACGACGCGTCCTCGGTGCTCGGCACCGAGGAGTCGGCGTACCTGCGGCCCCTGATGGAGGCGTTCTGGCGGGCGGACTCCGGGTCCGGCGGGGACGTCGCGGCGGCGGAGCGGCGGCTGCGCGGGGAGTTCGCGCTGCTGCGGGAGCTGCCGGGCCGGCTGCCCGCCGCGCTCTCCGCCGAGGTCGCCCCCTGGGCGCGGCAGCTCGCCCGGTACGGCGAGTCCGGGGAGGTCGCCCTGGACCTGCTGGCGGCGCAGCGCGCCGGGGACGCGGCGGCGGCCTGGACGGCGTACCGGGAGCTGGGCCGGCTCCGCGGGGAGTTGGGCACGGCCCGCGTCACGGTCGGCGAGGGCGTGCTGGACCCGTTCCTCGGGCGGGCGCAGAAGGCGTACCGGTCCTGGGCGGGCCTGGACCACGAGCCGGCCGCGGAACCGGAGGCCGGCGAGGGCCGCACGGTGCGTTTCCCGCGCACCCGGCCGCTGGCGACGGTGACGGTGCTGGCCGACCCCGGCGCCCGGGGCGAGGTGGAGGTGCGGGTCCCCGGCGAGGGCTGGGTGCGGGCCGGCGCGCTGGCGGCGGACGGCGCCACCGAGGTCACCGTGCGCCGCGCGGTGCGGGCGGTGCGGGTCACCGGGGACGGCGCCGCGCGGGTGCGGCACCTGGTGCCGTGGTTCGGGGACGCGGCGGACGCCTCGCTGGAGCTGCCCGGGACCCGCACGGAGGCGCAGATCGGCGTCACCGAGCGGGTCACCGTGCGGCTCGGCTCGCTGCGGGCGCGGGACGTGCGGGGCACGCTGACCGCCGAGGCCCCCGAGGGCGTGGAGGTGCGGCTGCCGAAGGGGCCGCTGACGCTGCCGCGCGGCCGGGAGGTGCAGGTCCCGCTGGAGGTGACGGTCGCCCCGGGCACGCCGGTCCGTTCGTACGGGATCCGGGTCGGGTTCGGCGGGGTGGAGCGCACGCTGACGGTCGCGGCGTTCCCGCGCACCGGCGGTCCCGACCTGGCGCGCGGGGGCACCGCCGCCTCCTCGGCGGACGAGACGGAGGACTTCCCGGCCTCGGCGGCGAACGACGGGGACCCCGAGACGCGGTGGTCCTCGCCGGCGGACGACGGCGCCTGGTGGCAGGTGGAGCTGGAGCGGCCGGTGCGGCTGGGCCGGCTCGTGCTGCACTGGCAGGACGCCCACGCCTCGGAGTACCGGGTGCAGGTGTCCCCGGACGGACGGCGCTGGCGTACGGCGGCCTCGGTGCGCGAGGGGCGGGGCGGCGAGGAGTCGGTCCGCATGGACGCGCGGGACGTGCGCTTCGTGCGCGTGCAGGGCGAGAAGCGGGCGACGCCCTACGGTTACTCGCTGTGGTCGGTGGAGGCGTACGCGGTCGCGGAGTGACCCGTGCCCGCCGGCCGCCGTCCGGCACGGTCCGGGCCCCGGTGCGCGAAGGCCCGGACCGCGTCAGGCGGAGATGCCGTCGATCCGGGCCAGGGCGTCGTCCGCGCCGTAGGGCTGCAGGTAGGGCAGCCAGCGCGGGTCGCGGTGCCCGGTGCCGATGATCCGCCAGGCCAGGCCGGTGGGCGGGGCCGGCGCGTGGCGCAGCCGCCAGCCCAGTTCGACCAGGTGCCGGTCGGCCTTGACGTGGTTGCAGCGGCGGCAGGAGGCCACCACGTTGTCCCAGGCGTGCCGTCCGCCGCGGCTGCGCGGGACGACGTGGTCGACGCTGGTCGCGGTGGCGCCGCAGTACATGCACCGCCCGCCGTCCCGGGCGAAGAGCGCCCGCCGGGTGAGCGGGACCGGCCCCCGGTAGGGGACGCGGACGAAGCGTTTGAGCCGGACCACACTGGGCGCGGCCACCGTCACGGTGGCGCTGTGCAGGTAGGCGCCGGACTCCTCCAGGCACACGGCCTTGCTCTCCAGGACGAGGACGAGCGCGCGGCGGAGCGGTACGACGCCCAGTGGCTCGTACGACGCGTTGAGGACCAGGACATGCGGCACGGACGCCTCCTTGTACGCCGGCGGCGCGTGGCTCGCGCCGGGACGATCCGTAGTCAGTTTCCCCTCATGCCTGCTCCGAGCGCCACCATGTCCCGGTAACGGGCCGGGAGTGTTTTCGACCACACCCGCCCCGCGGCGGTGGCGGGCGGCCCGCCGCGGGGCGGGTGAGGACCGTCTCTTCGGCGGCGTTCGCGCCGATCCGCGCGGCGTGCCCCGTTAGTGTGGTCGTCCTGCCCGTCCGGTGAAATTCCCGTGACCCCGGACCGGACCCGACCGGACCCGGCCGCACCCCGGACCGTGATCGCCCGTCCCCTCGCCGCCGGACGGGCCGCCGCACCTGGAGGTAACCCCCGTGTCCCTGTTCGCCGCCGCCTCGCGGACCGACCCGGAGCCGCTCCCGGCCGCACCGGCGGTGCCGACCCTCCAGGACGCCCAGGAGCACGCGACCAACGCGGCCGGCTGGGTCGAGGAGAACTGGGCCACCTGGCTCGCCGTCGGCCTGCGCGTCCTGCTGATCGTGGTGATCGCCACGGTGCTGCGGACGGTGGTCCGGCGGGCCATCACCAAGCTGATAGACCGCATGAACCGCACCGTCCAGGCGGTGGACGGCACCGCGCTGGGCGGACTGCTGGTCAACGCCGAGCGGCGCCGGCAGCGCTCGCAGGCGATCGGCTCGGTGCTGCGCTCGGTGGCGAGCTTCCTCATCCTGGGCACGGCGGCCCTGATGATCCTCGGCACCTTCCAGATCAACCTGGCCCCGCTGCTGGCCTCGGCCGGCGTGGCCGGCGTGGCGATCGGCTTCGGCGCCCGCAACCTGGTCACCGACTTCCTCTCCGGCGTCTTCATGATCCTGGAGGACCAGTACGGCGTCGGCGACAGCATCGACGCGGGCGTGGCCGGCGGAGAGGTGATCGAGGTCGGGCTGCGGGTGACCAAGCTGCGCGGCGACCACGGCGAGATCTGGTACGTCCGCAACGGCGAGGTGAAGCGGATCGGGAACCTCTCCCAGGGCTGGTCCACGGCCGGGGTGGACGTCACCGTCCGCGCCGACGAGGACCTGGACCGGGTCAAGGAGACCCTGGACGCGGTCGCCGAGCGGATGGCCAAGGAGGAGCCCTGGAACGAGATGCTGTGGGGCCCCGTCGAGGTGCTGGGCCTGGACTCGGTGCTGCTGGACTCCATGGTGGTCCGCGTCGCCGCCAAGACGATGCCGGGCAAGGCGCTCACCGTCGAACGCGAGCTGCGCTGGCGCGTCAAGCGGGCCTTCGACGCGGCCGACATCCCGATCGTGGGCGGCGCCACGGTCCCCGCGCAGGAGGACGGGTCCGACCCGGCGGCGGCGGTCGCCGCGCCCTCGGCGTACGCCAGCGCGACCTCCCCGCAGTCCCTCGCCGCCTCCCCCCTGGCCCCGCCGGGCACCGCGAAGTAGCGCCGTACCCCGCGTGGCCCGCGCCGGGCCCGCACCGGCGGAACCGGGCCCGGTCGCGGCGGCGTGTTGGCGGGCGGGGCGGGTGAAGGCCGCTCCCGGCGGGCCGCCGCGACGGCGCCGGGTCCGGACCGGGCGGTGCGCGATCCCGTGCGGACAGGGATACTTGGGGCGACGGATGACCCTGGGGGAGGTCGGCAGTGACTCGACCGACGGCGAGCGGCGCGGCGCGGGCACCGGGCACCACCCCGGCCGCGCTCCCCTCCGTCCCGGCCCAGTCCGGCCCGCGCCCCCCGTCGCCGGCCCCCGCGCGGCCGGCCGGGGCGCCGCCCGCGCCCCGGCGCACCGCGTTCGCCGAGGGCGTCGACCGGCTGCGCGCGGCGGCCGTCACCGCACCGGGCCGGCTGCGTCTCGGGGGCGCCCTGCTCGCCGTCCTCGTCCTCGCCTTCGGCGCGGTCACCGCCTGGCAGACCACCGAGCGGTCCGCCGCCGCCGACGAGGTGCTGACGCGCAGTCAGCCGCTGAGTTCGGGCGCCGCGGGCATCTACCGCTCCCTCGCCGACGCCAACACGGCCGCCTCCAGCGCCTTCCTGGCCGGCGGCGAGGAGAACGAGGCCGCCCGCGAGGGCTACGAGAAGGGCATCCGGGCCGCCGCCGAGGGACTGGTCGCGGCGGCCGCCGCCTCCGGCTCCGACGCGTCCGCCACCGAGCCGGTCACCCGGCTCAACCGCCTGCTGCCCGAGTACAAGGGCCTCGTCGAGCGCGCCCGCACCTACAACCGGCAGGGCTACCCGGTGGGCGGCGCCTACCTGCGCTACGCCGACGAGAAGATGCAGAAGGAGATGCTCCCGGCCGCGCAGGAGCTGTACGAGAAGGAGAACCGGCGGCTGGACGCCGACTACGCCGAGGCGCGCGCCCGCCCCTGGGCGGCGATCGGCCTCGGCGTCCTCGCGCTCGGCGCCCTCGGCTGGGCCCAGCACCGCGAGTACCGGCGCACCAACCGGGTCCTGAACCGGGGCCTGGTCACCGCCACCGCCGCCACCACCGCCGTGCTGCTCTGGCTGGCCACGGGGCAGGGCCTGGCCCGCTCCGGCCTCGGCGACTCCTACGACCGGGGCATCCGCTCGCTCAACGTCCTGCACGACGCCCGGATCGCCTCCCTGAGGGCCCGTGCCGACGAGAACCTCACCCTGGTCTCGCGCGGCGCGGAGACGACGCGGGTGGACGGGGAGCCCCGCGACGCCTACGACCACGCCTTCGAGCAGAACATGAAGGCGCTCGGCGCCGGGCTCGCCGAGGCCCGGCGGCTCGCCGACGACGAGGCCGGGCGGCGCCCGGTCGCCGCCGCGGAGGGCGACATGGCCGAGTGGCGGCGGCGGCACGCCGCCGCCCGTGCCCAGGACGAGAACGGCGACTACCGCCGGGCCCTCGACCTGGTGATCGGCGGCAAGGGTTCCACCGCCGAGTGCTTCGACGGCGTCGACGCCGCCCTCGCCCGCGCCCTCGACCACGAGACGCGTGAGTTCCGCGAGGCGGCGAGCGCTGGCCGGGGCGCGCTGAGCGGACTGGCCCCGGGCGCCGGGGTGCTGGCCGCGCTGGGCGCGGCGGGGGTCCTGTCCGGCATCGGCCGCAGGCTGTCGGAGTACCGGTGAGCGGGTACGGGCCCGGGCGGGGCCGGTGGCGGGGAAGCCACGCGGAAGGCGGGGAGAGGGGCACGGGGATGCGCGGGGGACGATTGCGGGCCGGTCTGCGGGGCTGGGGCGGGGTGGGCGCGATGGCCCTCGTGTGCGCCCTGGCGCTGCTCTTCGCGCTGCTGCTGCCCGCGCTGCACCGCGGCGCCGACGACCGGGGCGCCGGTCCGGACGGCGCCGCGCGGACCGGCGCTGAGGGCAGCCCGGCCCTCGCCGGGCAGGAGTGCCGGGACCCCGAGAAGCAGACCCTCGCCCCCTCCGGCGACGACGGCCCCGCCGTGGAGCGGATCAAGAACCGGGAGGGCGGCAAGCGCCGGCTGGTCGTCGGCGTCGACCAGAACAGCTACCACTGGGGCTACCGCGACCCCAACGGCGGCGACGCGGCCCCGGTCGGCTTCGACATCGACCTGGTGCGGCGCATAGCCGGGGACATCCTCGGCGACCCGGACGCCGTGCAGTTCAAGGCGATCCCCACCGACCAGCGGGTGCGCGCGATCCAGGACGGCCGGGTCGACATGGTGGTCCGCACCATGACCATCACCTGCGCCCGCCTCGCCGACGTCGCCTTCTCCGCGCCCTACTTCAGGACCGGCCAGCAGGTCCTCGTGCCCGCCTCCTCCCCCGTCACCGGATACGACGCGAGCCTCGCCGGCCGGCGGGTGTGCACCGCCTCCGGCTCCACCGCCCACGCCACCCTGGAACGGGACCGCGAGCGGGGCACCCTGCCGGCCGGCGTCGACTTCTCCACCACCGTCGCCAACCAACTGGACTGTCTGGTACGGCTCCAGCTCGGCGAGGTGGACGCGATCGTCACCGACGGCGCCCTCGCCGCCGGCCAGGCCGCGCAGGATCCCACGGTGCGCATCAAGGGGGACGCCTTCACCACCGAGTTCTACGGCGTGGCGATGAGGAAGGACGCCGACGATCTGGTACGCCGGGTCAACCGGGTCCTCGTGGAGTACCGCGCGGACACCGCCGGCGGCTGGCAGGCCGCGTACGACCGGTGGCTGGCCCCGACGCTGGGCCGCGACGCGTCGAAGTCGGCGCCGCCGGACCCGAAGTACCTGCGTACGGGCTGAACGCGCGTCACCCGGGGAAGGAACCGGGAAACAGGCACGACCGAGTCCGAGGCAGCGAGAGGTGATCGATGGGCGACACGGGACCCACCGGGCCGGTGATGGACCGGGACGAGGTGGACCGTGCGCTGGCGCGGCTCGGCGTCGAGCACGAGGCCGTGGAGACCTCGCTCCTCGCCCTCCAGGACCACGCGGGCCGCAGACTCCTCGAGGGCGCCGAACTCACCGGTGTCACCCGCGAGCGCTGGGCCGCGGCGGAGGCGTCGATCGCGCTGCTGTGGACCTGCTTCGACGCGTACACCGGCGCGCTGCGCACCGCCCGGGAGATCCGCGCCCGGCGGCGCTGGTCCAGCCGCGAGGACCTGGCGGAGCTGACGGAACTGCTGCGCGGGGAGCCCGTCGCCCTGCCCGCCGCCGCGGCGCCCGGCGCACCGGCGCGGCTCGGCGAGCGGTACTCGCTCCGGACGCTGGTGGACCGCATGAACCAGCTCTACGCGGACTGCCTGGACACGGTGGTGGCCGCGGACGCGGTGTGGTCGGCGCTGCCCGCCCGCATCGACCTGCTCGCCGCCGAACTGGGCCGCACCCGCCGCCTCGCGCACTCCGTCGGCGTCCGGCCGGGCGAGCACCCGGCCGGCGACGACCTGGAGCGGATCACCCGGACGCTGACCGTGCTGCGCGAGCGGGTGGTCTCCGACCCGCTCGCCTACTGGCGTCCGGCGCAGGGGAGTTCGGCCCCGGGCGGCGGCCGGCCGGACACCACGGTCTACGACCGGGAGGCGCGGGCGCTGGAGGACGTGCGCCGGGAGATCGACGCGGTGCTCGCGGTCCGCCAGGACGCCGAGCAGCGGATCGTGCGGCTGCGGGACGTGCTCTCCCGCGCCGACCGCACCCTCGCCGAGGCGCGCACCGCGCGCGGCGAGGTGCTGGCGAAGATCGCCGCGACGGAGGTGCCGGTGGTCAGCGGCCCGCCGACCGCGCTGCAGGAGCGGCTGGTGGCCGCCGCCGAGTACCGCCGGCACGCCCAGTGGCACCGGCTGTCCCCGCTCCTGGAGGCGCTGGAGGAGCAGGCCGAGGACGAACTGCTGCGGGCCCGGGAGTCGTTGACGGCGGTCACCGCGCCGCTCGCGGTCCGCGCCGAACTGCGCGGCCGGCTGGACGCCTACAAGGCGAAGACGGCCCGGCTCGGGCTCGCCGGGGACCCCGAACTGGTGGAGAAGTACGAGCGGGCGCGGCGGATGCTGTGGAGCGCGCCGTGCGACCTGCGGGTCGCCGAGGAGGCCGTGCTGCGCTACCAGCGGGCGGCGGCCGAACTGCTGGGCCCCGCCCAGCGGGTGCCGGGCCAGGGCGGGCCGGCGGACCGGACGGGGCCGGGCGCGTGAGCAACGGGGAGAGGACGGCATGAGCCAGGAGCGGCGCGCCTGCCAGCGCCCCGGCTGCGGCGGGACGTACGAGGACATGGGCGGCGGCGGGCTGTACTGCGGCACCTGCGGCCTCGCCCCGGTCGTGGCGCCGGGGCCCGGGGACGGGTCGGTGGGCTCGCTGCCGACCGGGCTGACCGGCGCGGGCGGCTCCTCGGGCGGCGGCCGGAGCGCGCGGACGGCCTCGCGGTCCGCGCGGTCCCGCCGGTCGGTGTCGGGGCGGCTGGTCCGCTCCGCGTCGGGCCGGCCGACGGGCCGGTCGGTGTCGGTGCGCAGTTCGGGCTCGGCGGCCGGTTCGTCGGGGCGGGGGCGGCTGGGGGCCGGACTGGTCGAGGTCCCGGCGGTCCCGCGGCCCGACCCGCGCGCCATGGTGCTGGAGCGGCCGCAGGTGCCCGAGCGCAAGCGGTACTGCTCGCGCGCCGACTGCGGGGCCCCGGTGGGGCGGGCGCGCGGGGAGCGGCCGGGGCGCACGGAGGGCTTCTGCACCAAGTGCGGGCACCCGTACTCCTTCGTGCCCAAACTGCGCGCCGGGGACGTGGTGCACGGCCAGTACGAGGTGGCGGGGTGCCTCGCCCACGGCGGGCTGGGCTGGATCTACCTCGCCGTCGACAAGGCGGTCTCCGACCGCTGGGTGGTCCTCAAGGGGCTGCTGGACACCGGGGACCAGGACGCGATGGCGGCGGCCATCTCCGAGCGGCGTTTCCTCGCGGAGATCGAGCACGCCAACATCGTGCGGATCTACAACTTCGTCGAGCACCTCGACCCGCGCACCGGTTCCCTGGACGGCTACATCGTCATGGAGTACGTGGGCGGCAAGTCGCTGAAGGAGATCGCCAACTCCCGCCGCACGCCCGGCGGCAGGCGCGACCCGCTGCCGGTGGAACAGGCGTGCGCCTACGGCATCGAGGCGCTGGAGGCCCTCGGCCACCTGCACGGCCGGAACCTGCTCTACTGCGACTTCAAGGTCGACAACGCCCTCCAGAGCGAGGACCAGCTCAAGCTGATCGACATGGGCGCGGTGCGCCGGATGGACGACGAGGAGTCGGCCATCTACGGCACGGTGGGCTACCAGGCGCCCGAGGTCGCCGAGGTGGGGCCCTCGGTGGCCTCCGACCTGTACACGGTGGCCCGCACGCTGGCGGTGCTCACCTTCGACTTCCAGGGGTACACGACCGTCTACGCCGACTCGCTGCCGGACCCGGACACCGTCGACGTCTTCCGTCGCCACGAGTCCTTCTACCGGCTGCTGGTGCGGGCCACCGACCCGGACCCGGCCCGCCGGTTCGCCTCGGCGCAGGAGATGGCGGAGCAGTTGACGGGCGTGCTGCGTGAGGTGGTCTCGCTCGGGACGGGGCACGCCCGGCCCGCCGTGTCGGCCCTGTTCGGACCCGAAGCGCGGGTGCCGGACACGGAGTTGTTCCCGGAGCTGGACGGGGAGGTGTCCCCGCTGGGCTTCCGTCCGCGCCGGGTGCGCCGCCGGGGCGCGGGGCTGCCGTCCGGTGCCGGCGCGGGGCGCTTCCCGGCGGGCGGGGACGGGGCGCGTACGGGGGCGCGGGCGCACGGGGAGGAGCGCACGGCCGCCGGGACGCGCGGCGGCGCGACCGGCGGGCACGCGGCGGGCGGCCTCAGCGGTGCGGGCACCGGTGCGCTGGGGGGCGCCGCCGGCGGGTCCGCGGCCGGCGAGGGCGGGGCGGGCCCCGGTCTCGTGCGGCCGGTGGACGCGGCCGCCGCGGCGCTCGCCCTGCCGGCCCCCCGCGTCGACCCGCAGGACCCGAACGCCTCTTTCCTCGCGGGTCTGACGGCCTCCGCGCCCGGCGAACTGCTCGGTGTGCTGGCCGCCGCGCCCGCGCCGTCCACCGAGACGCTGCTGCGCCGGGTCCGGGCCCGGCTGGAGGGGGGCGACGCGCCCGGGGCGCTGGAGATCCTGCGCGAGGTGGAGGCCGGGCTGCCCGACGACTGGCGGGTGGTCTGGCACCGGGGCCTGGCCGCCCAGGTGACCGGCGACCACGAGGGCGCCGCGCTCGCCTTCGACGCGGTCTACGACGCCTTCCCCGGCGAGATCGCGCCCAAGCTGGCGCTCGCCCTGTGCGCGGAGGTGCTGGGCCAGCTCGACAACGCCGCCGAGTACTACCGCCTGGTCTGGGTGACGGACCCGAGCCATGTGAGCGCGGCTTTCGGCCTCGCCCGGGTGCTGCTCGCCGACGGCGACCGCGCGGGCGCCGTCAACACGCTGGAGTCGGTGCCGGAGTCGTCCATCCACTACACCGCGGCCCGGGTCGCCGCCGTCCGGGCACGGCTGCGGCGGCGCGCCGCCGCGCCCGGCGACCTGGCGTTCCCCGACGATCTGACGGCCGCGGCGCGACAGGTGGAGGCGCTGGACGTGTACGGTCTGGACCCTGCGCGGCGCGAGCGGCTCTCGACCGAGGTGCTCGGCCGCGCCCTGGACTGGGTACTCTCCGGAGGCCGGGGCTCCGTCGCTCCCGCCCCCGGAGGGCGGACGCTGCTCGGCAGCGGCCTGGACGAACGGGGCCTGCGCTTCGGCCTGGAGCGTTCGTACCGCGCGCTGGCACGGCTGGCACACGGCGGCGAGGAGAGGAACGACCTGGTGGAACGAGCCAACCGCTACCGCCCCCGGACGTGGGTGTAGCCGATGTCGCAGATGCCCCGGCAAGCAGCCGTGCCCAGGTGCCCCGGCTGTGACGAGCCCCTGGAGCCGGGCGACCGCTACTGCGGCGCCTGCGGTCACGACCTGTCCGCGGTGCCGGCCCCGCCCGCGGACCACCCGACCCTCGCCATGGACGGCCCGGCGCCCGCGCCGCCCGGCGGCGTGGCCTGGCCACCCGCCCGCGAACCGGAGGGCCCCGAGCGCTCCGCCCCGCACACCCCCGCCGACCTGCCCGGCACCGACTCCGGCGGCCCGGCCGCGGCCCCGCCCGCGCCGCCGCCCCCGCCGCGGTCCCCCGCGCCGGGACAGTCGTCGGGGGTGCGGCTGGACCGGCCGCGCGAGCCCGAGGAGTACCCGTTGCAGGCACCCGACCCGCGCCGCTCCCCCGCCCCGGCGCCGACGGCACCGCCCGCCCCCGCGGCGGACCCCGCGGCCCCGCCCGCCGCGGCCGAGCGGGTCTGCGTGGCCTGCCGCGCGGGCCGCGTCGACCGCGACGGCTACTGCGAGAACTGCGGGCACGCCCAGCCCCGGGAACGGGATCACCTGGAGCAGGAGTGCGGCCCCGTCGCCGCCGTCAGCGACCGCGGGCTGCGCCACCACCGCAACGAGGACGCCTTCTGCGTCGGCGACACCACGCTGCCGGACGGCGCCCCCGCCGCCCTGGCCGTGGTCTGCGACGGCGTCTCCTCGGCGACCCGCCCGGACGACGCCTCCCTCGCCGCCGCGCGCGCCGCCGCCGACACGGTGCTGACCGCCCTGCCCCGCGGCACCCACCCCCAACAGGCCCTGCACGACGCCATCCTGGCCGCCTCGCACGCCGTCAACGCGCTGGCCGGGGAACCCGCCACCGCCCGCGAGCGGGCCCCGCACCAGAACGCGCCGGCCTGCACCCTGGTCGGCGCGGTGGTCGCCGCCGGCCTGCTGGTCGTCGGCTGGGTCGGCGACAGCCGCGTCTACTGGGTGCCCGAGGACCGCGCCGCGCCGCCGGCCCGGCTCACCGAGGACGACTCGTGGGCCGCGCAGATGGTCGCCGCGGGCCTGATGACCGAGGCCGAGGCGTACGCCGACGAACGCGCCCACGCCATCACCGGCTGGCTCGGCGCCGACGCCTACGAACTGGAGCCGCACACCGCCGCGTTCAAACCGGACCGCCCCGGTGTACTGGTGGTCTGCACCGACGGCCTGTGGAACTACGCCGAATCGCCCGAGGAGATGGCGCGGGTGCTCCCCGCGGACGCCGCCGCCCGCCCGCTGCACGCCGCCCGCGTCCTGGTCGGCCACGCCCTCGACGGCGGGGGCCACGACAACGTAACAGTGGCCGTCGTGCCGTTCCCCGGGCCGCACGCGCGGGCAGGATCGGCCTGAGGTCTCGCGCGGCGCGGGCCCCCGCCGGGCCCCGCCGCGGGCGGGCGTGCCCGCGGCGGGCCCTCACGGGCCGCAGGGGGCGGTCCGTACCGGCAGGCGCCCCGCCCGTGCGGGGCGCGTAGGGGGTGGCGGACCGGCATGGCCGACTTCTCGAAACCGAACGTGCCGCGGTTCTCGGTCGACGTGTACCAGAACGAGTACCTCCCCGAGGGCGGCGGCGACGTCGACGCGATCGTGACCGTCACCGCGACCGGCGGCGGCACGACCGGCGGCGCGGCCTCCGCGCCCCGCCTCCACGCGCCGGGCGGGGGCCCGTCCGCCGCGGTGGTGCTCATGGTCGACTGCTCGGGCTCGATGGGCCACCCGACCGCCAAGATGCGCCACGCCCGCGACGCGACGGCCGCCGCCGTCGGCACCCTGCGCGACGGGGTGCGGTTCGCGGTGGTGGCCGGCACCCACACCGCCCGCGAGGTCTATCCCGGCGGCGGCCGGCTCGCGGTCGCCGGCGCCGCCACCCGGCAGGAGGCGACGCGGGCCCTGGGCCGGCTCGACGCGGGCGGCGGCACCGCCATCGGCACCTGGCTGCGCCTCGCCGGCCGGCTGCTGACCGCCGCGGACGTCACGATCCGGCACGGCATCCTGCTCACCGACGGCCGCAACGAGCACGAGTCGGCCGCCGGCCTGCGGTCCGCGCTGGACGCCTGCGCGGGCCGGTTCACCTGCGACGCCCGCGGGGTGGGCACCGACTGGGAGGTGAAAGAGGTCACAGCGGTCGCCTCCGCGCTGCTCGGCTCCGCCGACATCGTCGCCGACCCGGCCGGTCTCACCGCCGACTTCACGCGGCTGATGGAGACGGCGATGGGCAAGGAGGTCGCCGACGTCGCGCTGCGCCTGTGGACGCCGGCCGGGTCCACCGTGCGGTTCGTCAAACAGGTGGCGCCCGCCGTCGAGGAGTTGACCGGCCGCCGGACCGAGGCCGGGCCGCGCGCCGGCGACTACCCGCTCGGTTCCTGGGGCGACGAGTCGCGGGACTACCACGTGGGCGTGCGGGTGCCGCCCGCCGGGCTGGGCCGGGAGATGCTCGCGGCCCGCGTCGGCCTGGTGATCCCGGAGCCCGACGGCGGCGCCCGCGACCTCGGCGCCCAGGGCCTGGTGCGGGCGGTGTGGACCGACGACGTCGCCGTCTCCACCGCCATCAACCCCCAAGTCGCCCACTACACCGGGCAGGCCGAACTGGCACAGGCCATCCGACAAGGTCTCGAACTCCGCAGAACGGGAGACATCGGCGGAGCAACGGCCAAACTGGGCCGCGCGGTTCAGCTCGCCGGAGCCTCCGGAAACGCGGATACGGCGAAATTGCTTGCGAAGGTGGTGGACGTGGTCGACGCGGCGGCGGGTACTGTGCGACTCAAAGCGGCGGTCGGGGAGGCCGACGAGATGACTCTCGACACCCGGTCGACCAGAACCGTCCGCGTGAAGAAGTGACGCTGTACGCCCACGAGACGCTCCGCACGAAGGGGAAGCTACCGACATGCCGACCTGCCCGAACGGACACCAGTCGGGTTCCGACGACTGGTGCGAGGTCTGCGGTCACCGCATGGCCGGTGCCGTGCCGCCCCCTCCGCCGCCCCCGCCGCCCGCCGGCGGCTACGGCTTCCCGCCGCCCGCCGGCCAGAGCGGCCACGGCGCCCCGGGCGGCCCCGGAGGTCCCGGCGGGCACGGCGGTCCGGGCGCCCACGGCGGTCCCGGTGGTCCGGGCGGCCCCGGCGGCGGTCCGCAGCTCTGCCCGCAGTGCCGCACGCCCCGGGAGGGCGGCGCGCCCTTCTGCGAGGAGTGCCGGTGGAACTTCCTGACCAACACCGCCACTTCGTACACCCCGGCGGCCCCGCGCCCGCCGGCGCCCGGCCAGGGCCCGCCCTTCCCCCCGCCGCCCGGCCCGTCCTACGGCGGCGGTGACGGCTACGACTACCAGGGCTCCCGCCCGTCCCAGGTGAACCGGCCGGCCGAGCCGATCCCGCCCTACGGCGCCGACCCGTCGGGCCACGGCGGCCCCGGGGGACACGGCGGCCCCGGCGGCTACGGCGCTCCCGGCGGCCCGGGCGGCCCCGGCGGACCGTCCGGCTACCCCAACCCCGGCGGGCCGAACGGCCCCTCGGGTCCGCCGGCCCCGCCCGGCTTCGGCCCCGATCCGTCCCGCCCGTCCCCGCCGCCCGGCCCGGCCCACCACGGCGGCCCGGGACAAGGGGGCGGTCCGCAGGCGTACCGGCAGTCCGGTCCGCCCGCCCCGCCCGGCTTCCCCCGGGAGACCGACCGGCCGGGCGGCGGCCCGTCCTTCGACGACGACTGGACGCTCCCCCCGCCGACCGGCGGCCAGGGCGGCCAGGGCGGCCCCGGCCAGGGAGGTGGCTACGGCTACCCGCACCCCGGCGCGGCCCCCACCCCGCCCGGCCCCGGCTACGGACAGCCCCAGTCCCCGGCGACCTGGACGGCGACCATCGGCCCGGACCGCGAGTACTTCATGGCGATGATGCACCGCTCCGGTCCGGAGGCCGCGGGTCTCAACCTGCCCGCGTACTCGCCCGAGCAGCAGCGCACGCTCTCCGGCAACCAGATCACCATCGGCCGGCGCCGCCACTCCACGGGCGACACCCCGGACATCGACCTGGCGGTGCCGCCGGAGGACCCGGGCGTCTCGCACCAGCACGCCATCCTGGTCCACCAGCCGGACGGCAACTGGGCGGTCGTCGACCAGAACTCGACCAACGGCACCACGGTCAACGGCGGCGAGGAGCCGATCCAGCCGTTCGTGCCGGTGCCGCTGCAGGACGGCGACCGCGTCCACGTGGGCGCCTGGACGACGATCACCCTGCGCCGGGGCTGACCCCGCGCCGGGGCGCCGCGCCCGGGTGGGCCGGGACGCGCCTCCCGCTCAGGTGAAGGGCCAGGCGTACGGCCCGTCGGGGTCGTCCAGCCACGCCCAGGACCGGTCGCCGCGGACCGTGATGCCGTAGCGCTCGCGGCCCGGGGCGCCCTCGCGCTGCCACAGCGCGTACGCCTCCTGCGGGTCGAGGCCGCCGCTGCCGAGGTCCAGCAGGAAGCGGAACAGGTCGTCCTCGCGGACCCGGCGCGGCACCCCGCCGCACCCGGTGCGCTCGGGGGCGGGCCGGCCGGCTCCGCGCAGCGGCACGAAGTAGGCGGCCGTCGGCAGGAAGCGGCCCTCGGCGTGCCCGGCGTCGTGGACGGTGAGCCGGACCAGCCCGGTGGCGAGCGGTGTGAGGATCCGGCCGCCGGGGCGGCACTGGGCGAGCCAGGCGCGCGGCACCGAGGGCAGCGCGCAGGTGGCGATGATCCGGTCGAAGGGGGCGCGCTCGGGCACCCCGAGGGCGCCGTCGCCGGTGACGACGAGCGGGTGGTGTCCGGCGGCGGCCAGGTTCCGGCGGGCCGACGCGGTGATCTCCGGTTCCAGGTCGACGGTGGTGACGAGGTCGTCGTCGCCGAGCCGGTGGGCGATCAGGGCGGCGTTGTAGCCGGTGCCGGCGCCGATCTCCAGGACCCGGTCGCCGTCGCGGACGTCGAGCGCCACCAGCATCAGCGCCATCAGCGAGGGCTGGCTGCTGGAGGAGACCAGTTCCCCGTCGCGGACCCGGGTGGCGAGCGGGACGTCCTCGTAGGCGCCGCGCACCCAGCGCGCGCGGGCCGCCGGGTCCGGGTCCCGGCCGGAGCGGGTGTCCCGGCCGCCGAAGCCCGTGGTGTAGGACGGCACGAAGAGGTGGCGCGGGACGGCGGCGAACGCCTCCCGCCAGACCGGGTCCGCCTCCCAGACGCCGGTCAGGCCGATCTCGCGGACCAGCGCGGCGCGGGCGGAGCCGGCGAGGGCCTCCGTGTCCTCGCCGCCGGGGGCCTCCGCGTCCTCGCGGCCGGGGGCCTCCGCGTCCTCGGCACCGCGCCGGCGCCGGCCGGGTACGTGCGCCATGCCTCCACGGTACGGGCCGGGCGGGCCGGACGGGGGGTCCTACGACCCGGGTCCTATGCCGTGCCGTCTGAGACCATGGACGGCGTGAATGAGATTCGGCGCGGGACGCTTCAGGAGCAGACCTTCTACGAGCAGGTCGGCGGGGAGGAGACCTTCCGCCGGCTCGTCCACCGTTTCTACCAGGGGGTCGCGGAGGACCCGCTGCTGCGGCCGATGTACCCGGAGGAGGACCTCGGCCCGGCCGAGGAGCGGCTGGTGCTCTTCCTCATGCAGTACTGGGGCGGTCCGCGGACCTACAGCGAGCAGCGCGGGCATCCCCGGCTGCGGATGCGGCACGTGCCCTTCACCGTGGACCGGGCCGCCCACGACGCCTGGCTCCGGCACATGCGCACGGCCCTGGACGAACTGGGCCTCTCCGAGGAGCACGAGGCCACGCTGTGGAAGTACCTCACCTACGCCGCGGCCACGATGATCAACTCCCCGGGCTGACCCCGGCCGCCCGCGGCGCGGGCCGACCCGTGCGCGATGCGGTCGTCCACGGCGTTTCCTCGATCACGATCCGGTCAAACCCATGACCGGGACGGTCCCCCCGGCACCGGTCCTCTGACAGCATCGCCCCGAGGTCTGGACGACGGTGCCGGGGGGCCGGGTGCGGGGGTACGGGGGGCCGGCGGGGCTCGTGCCGCGCCGCGCGCGGACGCACCGGCTGCTGCTCGCCGCCGCGCTGGGCACCGTCCTGCTCACCACGGCGGTGCTCACCGCCCTCACCGCCTACACCGGCGCCTTCGGCGACGCCGCCCTGCGGCACGCGCTCGCCGCCGCCGACACCTCCCTGGTCGTCAAGGCCGACGTGTCCCACGAGGGGCGGGCAAAGGCCGACGCCGAGGTGCGCGAGGGGGCCCGCAGGACCTTCGGCGGGCTCCCGGTCACCGTCCGTACGCTGGCCCGCTCGGGCCCGTACGCCCTGCCGGCCCCGGCGGGGAAGGGCTCCCCCGGCGACGGGGCGGGCTCCGACGACCCCGACCTGACCTACTTCGCGGCGCTGGACCCCGGCCAGGTGCGGATCACCGAGGGACGGGCGCCCCGGGAGGGCGGCGACCGCGTCGAGGCGGCGCTGCCCGCCGGGGTGGCCGAGCGGCTGCGCCTCGGGCCGGGCGACCGGCTCACCCTCACCGACCGGCTCGGCGGCCCCCGCACCTCCGTCGAGATCACCGGCCTCTACCGGCCCGCCGACGCCGACGCCCCCTACTGGCGCCTGGACGACCTCGCCGGGCGCGGCGTGCGCACGGGCGGCTTCACCACGTACGGGCCGCTGCTCGCCGCGCCCGGCGCGCTGGGCGAGGGCCGGGTCAGCACCGGCTCCTCCGGCTGGCTGGCGACCGCCGACTTCTCGACCGTGACCGCCGGGCGCACCGACGCCCTGCGGGAGGCGGCCGGGGAGGGCACGGCGTGGCTGCGCGGGCGGCCCGCGCTCAGCTCCACCACCGCCGTGGGCACCGCCCTGCCCGACGTCCTGGACCGGCTGGACCGCTCCCTGCTGGTCGCCCGCTCCACGCTGCTGGTGGTCGCCCTCCAACTGGTGCTGCTCGCCGGGTGCGCGCTGCTGCTGGTGGCCCGGCTGCTGAGCGACGAACGCGCGGACGAGACACGGCTGTTGCGGGCCCGCGGCGCCTCCCGCGGCCAACTGGCGTTCCTGGCCGGGCTGGAGGCGTCGCTGCTGGCCGTCCCGGCGCTGTTGTGCGCCCCGTTGCTGGCCGGGCCGCTGACCCGGCTGGTGGCCAGGCTGGGGGCGGCCGACGGGACCGGGCCGGCCCTGGGCGTGCCCGGGTGGGGCGGCGGCGCGGTGTGGGCGGCGGCGGGGGCGACGGCGCTCGGCTGCGCGCTGGCGGTGACGCTGCCCGCGCTGACCGCGCCGGCGGCGGCGGGCGGCCGGGCCAGGCCGCTGCCGGCACCGGTGCGGGCCGGCGCGGACGTGGCCCTGCTGGCGGTGGCGGGCGTCGTCTGCTGGCGGCTGTCCCGGCAGCCCGCGGGCGCCCTGGCCGAGGGCGCCGGATCGCCCGGCGGCCTCGGCGTCGATCCGCTGCTCGTCGCGGCACCCGCGCTGGCACTGCTCGCCGGGACGGTGCTGACGCTGCGACTGCTGCCGCCGCTGGCCCGGCTCGCCGAACGCCGCGCCACCGGCGGGCGGGGGCTCACCGCGGCCCTCGCGGCCTGGCGGCTCTCCCGCCGCCCGATGCGCGGGGCGGGCCCCGTGCTGCTGCTGGTCCTCGCCGTGGCGCTCGGGGTGCTGGCGGTCGGCCAGGGCGCCTCCTGGGAACGTTCCCAGGACGACCAGGCCGACTTCCGGGCCGGGGCACCGGTCCGCGTGCTCGCCGCCGGGTCCGTCGGCCCCGGCCGCACCGAGGAGTACGCGGCCGTCCCCGGCGTACGGGAGGTGGCGCCGGCCGCCCGCGCGCAACTGCCGCTCTCCGGCGACCGGACGGCGACCGTGCTGGCGCTGGACACGGCCCGCGCGGCCGGCACGCTGACGCTGCGCCCGGACCTGTCCGACGTGCCCGTCCGCGCCCTGCTCGCCCCCCTCGGCCCCCAGGGGGCGGTGGCGGGCGCCCCGGTGCCCGAGGGCGGCACGCGACTGGAGCTGACCGCCCGGCTCGACGCCGGCGGCGCCTCCCCCGGCACCCCGGCCGACGTGACGGTCACGGTGCGGGACGGCTACGGCGTCGTCTTCCGGCTGCCGGCCGGCGAACTGAGCGCCGACGGCCGCCCCCACACCCTCTCCGCGGCGCTCTCCCCCGGCCCGCTGACCGTGACCGGCGTGGAACTCTCCCTGGCCCAGCCCTACGGGCGCGCGGAACGGCACCGCTTCACGCTGGAGGCGCTGAGCGCCACCGCCGCCGACGGCACCGCGCAGCGGCTCGCGCTCCCCGGCTCCTGGACCGTCTCCGCGCACGGTGACAGCCGGTCGGGACCGGAGGCCGGCACCGCCCCGGCCGAGCCCCGGCTGCTCTCCGCCGCCCCGCCGTCCCTCGCGTACGGCACCGGGTACGTCCCGGCCGACCTGACCTGGATCTCCGCGGTGACCACCGTCCGGCTCGACGTGGCGCAGCCGGACCGGCGGGAGATCGCGGCCGTGGCGACCGACCGGTTCCTGGACTCTGCGGGCGCCCGGACCGGCGCGCTGGTGGACGTCGCCCTCGACGGGCACAGCGTCCCCGTACGGATCGTGGACAGCGTCCGCGCGCTGCCGACCACGGACGCGGGCACCGACCCGGACCGCGACGGCGGGGCCCTCCTGATCGACCTGCGGTCCGCCAACCACGTCCTGCAGGCGCGGCACGGGCAGGGGCTCACGCCCACCGAGTGGTGGCTGCGCACCGCGCCGGGCGGGGCGGCGGAGGTGGCGGCCGGCCTGCGCGCCGCGCCGGACGCCGACCCGGCCCGGGTCGTGGTCCGCGACGAGGTGGCCCGGGAGCTGCGTGACGACCCGTTCGGCGCGGGCCCGAGGGCCGCGTCCACCGCGGCGTCCGGGGTGGCGGCGGCCCTCGCCGCGGTCGGGTTCGCGGTGAGCGCGGCGGGGGCGCGGCGCGAGCGGGCCGCCGAGTTCGCGGTGCTGCGCGCGCTGGGCGCCCCGCGCCGCGATCCGGCCCGCGCGGTCGCCGTCGAACAGTGCGTCCTGGTCGTGCTGGGGCTGCTGGCCGGTACGGTGCTGGGCGCCGTGCTGGCCCGGGTGGTGATCCCCCTCGTCGTGCTCACCCCGCAGGCCGCGCACCCGGTCCCGGACGTCCTCGTCGCCTTGCCCGCCGCCCGGGTCGCCCTGCTCCTGGCCGCCGTGGCCCTGGTCCCGCTGCTGGTCACCGTCCTGCCGGCCCGTCCCGCCGACCCGGCGGCCGCCCTCGGAGCGCGGGGAGGCGGACCCCGATGACGCACACCGCCAGGCGACCGCGGGCCCCGGGCCCGGTGTCCCCGCGGGGCGCCGGGCGCCGCGGGCCCCGGAGCGGTTCCGCCGGTGCCGCGGCACGGCGCCGGGGCCCGCGAGGGGGTGGTCGCGCGTGAGGGGCGTCTCCGGGTGGTGGGTGGCGGCGCGGTTGCGGGCCGCGCCCGGCGCCGCGTGCGCGCTGGCGCTGCTCGTGGCGCTCACCGCCGCCCTCGCCGCCGCCTTCCCGAGGGCCCTGGACCGCCACGCCGACGCCGGGCTCCACCACGCCCTCGCCCGCGCCCACCCCGACCGGACCGGCGTCCTGCTGACCGCCCCGGGTCCCTACCCCGAACTGCCCCGGGAGCGGCGGGAGGAGGCGGTGCGTCCGCCGGCCCTCGCCGCACTGCGCGCCGACGCGCTCGCGCTGGTGGAGGAGGGACTCCCCGTCGACCGGGCGCAGTCCCCGTACGGGGTGCGCACCCAGCGGAGCCTGGAGGTGCCCGAACCCTGGCTGCCCCGGCCGACCGGGTCGGCCCCGAGGATGTTCCTCGCCGCCCAGGACGGCCTCGCCGACCACGCCCGCCTCGCCTCCGGCCGGCTGCCCGGCACGTCCGGCGACCCGGTGACCGCCGCGACCGGCGAGGTGGAGGCGGCGGTCAGCGCGGAGACGGCCGAGACGCTGCGCATCGGCGTCGGCGCGGTCCTGCGCGTGCCCGCACCGGAAGGGCCCCCGCTCACCGTCCGCGTCACCGGCATCGTCACGCCGGACGCGCCGGACAGCCCCTACTGGGCGACCCAGCCCGTGCTGCGCACCCCGGTCCTGGCGACGGCGCCCGGCTCCTCCGCCGCGGACCCCGACCGGTACTGGGTCGGTGCCCTGCTCCTCGACCCCGAGGCGGCCCCCGCGCTGCTCGGCACCGCCGGGAACCCGATCCGCTACTGGCAGTTCGCGCCCCGGGCGGACGCGCTGCGCGCCCACGACACGGACCGGCTGCTCCGCGCCGTCGCCTCCCTGGAGTCGGGCCCCGCACAGGCCCGGGTGCACCGGCTCATCGGCCCGGAGACGGACGTGAGCACGGGCCTGGACGAGGTGCTGGCCTCCTACGGGCGGCTGCGGTCCGGCATCGGCCCGCTGGTGGCGGTCGCCGCGGCGGGCACCGGCACGGTCGCCGGCGTGGCCCTGCTGATGGCGGGCGGCCTGGCCGCCGGCCGGCGCCACGCGGAACTCGCCCTGCTGCGCGCCCGGGGCGCCTCCCTGCGCGGTCTGGCCGGGCGGCTGCTGGCCGAGACGGCGGTGGTGGCGGTGCCGGCGGGCGCCGCGGGCCTCGCCGCCGCCCTCCTGGCGTTCCCCGGGGCCCGGACCCCGCCCGCGGTGGCGGCGGCCGTCGCGGTGACCGTCCTCGCCTGCCTCGCGCTGCCGGTGCGGGCCGTCGTCGCGCACCGCGCGGTCCGGGTGCACGACGGCCGGCGCGACCTCGTGTCGGCCCGCCCCTCCCGGCGGCGCGCGGTCGCCGAACTCACCGCGGTGGCCCTCGCGGCCGGCGCCGTGGAGACGCTGCGCCGGCAGGGCGCGGCGGGCACCGCCGACGGCCTGGTCGTCCTCGCCCCGGTGCTGACCGGCGTGATCGCCGCGCTGCTGCTGGTACGGCTGCTGCCGTGGCCGCTGCGCGGCCTCGCGGGACGGGCCGGGCGGCTGCGCGGTGCGGTCGGGTGGCTGGCGCTTGCGCGGGCGGGCCGCACCTCCGCCTCCCCCGTCCTGCCGCTGCTCGCGCTGCTGACGGCGCTGACCACGGCGGCCTTCGGCGGCGCGGTCCTCAACGGGGTCGCGCAGGCGCGGGACCGGGCGGCGCTGCTGGCCGTGGGCGCCGACGCCCGGGTGGAGGCGTCCGCGGCCCTGCCGGGGGCACTGCCGGGCCGGCTCCGCGCGGCACCCGGGGTGGAGGCGGTCACCGAGGTGAGCCTCCTCCCGCAGGCCCGGGTGTGGGAGGGCCGGCACACGGTGCCGCTGGCGGGCGTGGACCCGGCCGCCTACGCGGCGCTGGCCGCCCGGACGGACCTCGGGGCCTTCCCCGCGGGCGCGTTGGCGGCCGGGGGCGGTGCGGGCGGGCCGCCGCCCGCGCTGGCCTCGCCGGCGGTCGCCGAGCGGTTCGGCAGCGGTCCGGTGCCGGTGCGGCTGGACGACGGCACGTCCGTCACCGTGCGGATCGCCCTGGTCCGCGAGCTGACCCCGGCGGTATCCGGGGACGACTTCCTGGTCGTGGACCGGGCGGCGCTCTCCGCCGAGGCCGCCCGGCCGACCGTCCTGCTGCTGACCGGCGACCGGCCGGACGCGGGCGCGCTGCGCGCGGCGACGGGGGACGCCGGGTCGGTGCGGACCCGGGCGGAGGAACGGGGCCGGGCCGTGGACTCGCCGCTGCAGTCCGGTGCCGAGCGCGTCTACACGGCCGCCGTCGCCGCGGGCGCCGGGTACGCCGCCCTCGCCCTGCTGCTCTCCCTGCTGCGGGCCGCCCCGGAGCGGGCCGCGCTCCTGGCCCGGCTGCGCACCATGGGCCTCACCCGGGGGCAGGGGCGGCGCCTGCTGGTGCTGGAGTCGCTTCCCCAGGCCGTGCTGGCCACGGCGGGCGGGGCCCTGACCGGCTGGGCGGCGGTGGCGCTGCTCGCCCCCGGTGTCGACCTGACGGCGATCGCCCTGCCGTCCGCCTCGGCCGCGGTGGGCACGGCCGTCCCGCGCACCGACCCGTGGTCGCTGGCGGTGCCCGCGCTGGGCGTGCCGGTGGTGACGGTGGGGGTCGCCGTGGCGCAGGCGTGGTGGTCGGGCCGGCGCGGCTCGGTCACCGAACTGCGGGCCGGTGACCCCGGATGAGCCGCCGCCCGCGGACGCCCGGCCCCCGCTCTTCGAGGAGACCCCGATGACCACCGATCCCACCCTCGCCGACCTGGCCGGCCGGGCCACCGCCTCCCGGGACCGGCCCGCCTACGGGCACGACGCCCTCATCGCCTGCGACCGGCTGGTCCGCGTCTTCAGCGCGGACGGCGTGGAGGTGCAGGCGTTGCAGGGCCTCGACCTGCTGGTGCGCGAGGGCGAGCTGATGGCCCTGGTGGGCGCGTCGGGCAGCGGGAAGTCCACGCTGATGAACATCCTCGCCGGGCTGGACACGCCGACCGCCGGCGCGGCCCGGGTGGCCGGCCGCGACCTGCTCACCATGACCGCGCGGGACCGGCTCGCCTACCGGCGCGAGGTGGTCGGCTTCGTGTGGCAGCAGACGGCGCGGAACCTGCTGCCGTACCTGACGGCGGCGCAGAACGTCGCCCTGCCGATGCGGCTGGCCGGCTCCCGGGGCCGCTCCGCCCGCCGGGCCCGCGGCGAACGGGTCCTGGAACTCCTGGAGTTGCTGGGGGTCGCCGACTGCCGGGGCCGCCTGCCGCGCGAGCTGTCGGGCGGGCAGCAGCAGCGGGTCGCCATCGCCGTGGCCCTCGCGGGCGCCCCGTCGGTGCTGCTCGCCGACGAGCCGACCGGCGAACTGGACTCGCACACGGCGGAGCAGATCTTCGCCGCGTTCCGCACCGCCAACGAGCACCTGGGCACCACGATCGTCATCGTCACCCACGACCAGGCGGTGGCCGGCGAGGTCCGCCGCACCGTCGCCATCCGCGACGGCCGCACCTCCACGGAGGTGCTGCGGCGCAGCGAGGTGGACGCGGCGACGGGTGACGAGACGCTGGTGGCGCGGGAGTACGCGATGCTCGACCGGGCGGGCCGGCTCCAGTTGCCCGCCGAGTACACGCGGGCGCTGGGCATGCGCGACCGGGTCGCCCTGGAACTGGAGCCGGACCACATCACCGTCCGCCCGGACACCGGCGAACACGGCTGACGGCGGGGCGCCCGTCGCCCCCGGCGCGGGGGCGGGTCAGCGGACGCTGATGCCGAGGGCGCCCGTCCCGGCCGTGCGCACGGCGACCGACCCGTAGGCGGTACGCAGCCGCAGCCACGACCCCGAGGAGAAGAGGGCCGGTTCCTCCTCGCCGGGCGCCGCGCGCAGGAAGCCCAGCGACTGGGCCGCGTGCACGGCCCGTACCGGCAGCACGGTGCCCTCGACGGTCCGGGACCAGATCTCCCGGCCGGTCCGGTCCAGTTCGGCCCGGGTGCGCCGCTGCGGCGCCAGCGCGTCGCTGCGGGAGCGGAACTCGGCGACCGCGTCGGCGACGAGGGCGCGCAGCCGGCCGGGGCCGGGCAGTCCGGGCTCGGGCCGCCAGCCGCCGCGCGGCGGCAGCACCCCGGCCCACGGCGGTCCGGTCACCGCGCCGGGCACGGCCGCGGTGGCGGCCGGTTCGTCGACGGTCTCCAGGAGTTCACCGGCGGAGACGGTCACGTCCAGGGTGACGTCGAGGCCGTTCTCGTACGGCTTGGCGAGCCGTGCCGTACGGATCGCCAGCACCTCGAAGGAGGGCGGGCGGCCGAAGACGGCGAGCGCGGTGCCGGCCGCCTGGAGGCGGACCGCGGCGCCGCGGTCGTAGTGGAGCAGCCGGGAGAGGAAGGCCGCGAGGTCCGCGGCCTCCCCCTCGTCTGCCAGGTGGAGGGCCGTCATGCGGCGACGGCCCCCTCCTCGTCCTCGGCCGGGTCGGTGTACTCCTCGAGGAACTCCCGTTCCTCGGCGGTGATCCGGCGGGGCCGCTGTGCCGCGAAGTCGAACGGCACGATCACGGTCGAGGCGCGGACGTAGACCTGGTCGCCGTCCTTCACCTCGTAGGCGAGGGTGAAGGAGGCGGCCCTGATCCGCGTGACCCACAGCTCGATGTCCACCGGCGTGTGCCGGTGGACGAGCTGCCGCTTGTAGTCGATCTCGTGGCGGGCCACCACCGACCCCTGCTGGAAGTCCTTGTCCGGGCGGAACAGGAAGTCGATGCGCGCCTCCTCCAGGTAGCGGAGGAACACCACGTTGTTGACGTGGCCGTACGCGTCCATGTCCGCCCAGCGCAGCGGGCAGCGGTAGAGGTGCCGCAAGACCGATCAGCCCCGGGTCAGCTTCTTGTAGGTGGCGCGGTGCGGGCGCGAGGCGTCCGGGCCCAGCCGCTCGATCTTGTTCTTCTCGTACGACTCGAAGTTGCCCTCGAACCAGAACCACTTGGACTCGCCCTCGTAGGCGAGGATGTGGGTGGCGATCCGGTCGAGGAACCAGCGGTCGTGGGAGACGACCACGGCGCAGCCGGGGAACTCCAGCAGCGCGTTCTCCAGGCTGGAGAGGGTCTCGACGTCGAGGTCGTTGGTCGGCTCGTCGAGGAGCAGCAGGTTGCCGCCCTGCTTGAGCGTGAGGGCGAGGTTGAGCCGGTTGCGCTCACCGCCGGACAGGACGCCGGCCGGCTTCTGCTGGTCCGGGCCCTTGAAGCCGAACGCCGACACGTAGGCGCGCGAGGGCATCTCGACCTGGCCGACGTTGATGTAGTCGAGTTCGTCGGAGACGACCGCCCACAGCGACTTCTTGGGATCGATGTTCTCGCGGCTCTGGTCGACGTAGGAGATCTTGACCGTGTCGCCGACCTTGATGGAGCCGGAGTCCGGCTGCTCCATGCCCTGGATCATCTTGAACAGGGTCGTCTTGCCGGCGCCGTTGGGGCCGATGATGCCGACGATGCCGTTGCGCGGCAGGGTGAAGGAGAGGTCGTCGATGAGGACCTTCTCGCCGAACGCCTTGCTGAGGTTGTTCACCTCGACGACGACGTTGCCCAGGCGCGGGCCCGGCGGGATCTGGATCTCCTCGAAGTCCAGCTTCCGCATCTTGTCGGCCTCGGCGGCCATCTCCTCGTACCGGGCCAGTCGTGCCTTGGACTTGGCCTGGCGGCCCTTGGCGTTGGAGCGGACCCACTCCAGCTCGTCCTTGAGGCGCTTGGCGCGCTTGGCGTCCTTCTGGCCCTCGACCTTGAGGCGGGCGGCCTTGGTCTCCAGGTACTTGGAGTAGTTGCCCTCGTAGCCGTGCAGCCGGCCGCGGTCGACCTCGCAGATCCACCCGGCGACGTTGTCCAGGAAGTACCGGTCGTGGGTGACGGCCACGACGGTGCCCTCGTACTTGGCGAGGTGCTGCTCCAGCCAGTTCACCGACTCGGCGTCGAGGTGGTTGGTGGGCTCGTCGAGGAGGAGCAGGTCGGGGGCCTCCAGCAGCAGCTTGCAGAGCGCGACGCGGCGCTTCTCGCCACCGGAGAGCTTCTTGACGTCCCAGTCGCCGGGCGGGCAGCCCAGCGCGTCCATCGCCTGCTCGAGCTGGGCTTCGAGGTCCCAGGCGTTGGCGTGGTCCAGCTCCTCCTGGAGCTTGCCCATCTCCTCCAGCAGCGCGTCGGAGTAGTCCGTGGCCATCTGCTCGGCGATCTCGTTGAACCGGTCGAGCTTGCCCTTGATCTCGGCGACGCCGAGCTGGACGTTCTCCAGGACCGTCTTGTCCTCGTCGAGCGGGGGCTCCTGGAGGAGGATGCCGCTGGTGTAGCCCGGCGACAGGTACGCCTCGCCGTTCGACGGCTGCTCCAGGCCCGCCATGATCTTCAGTACGGTCGACTTGCCGGCGCCGTTCGGGCCGACGACGCCGATCTTCGCACCGGGCAGGAAATTCTGGGTGACGTCATCGAGGATCACCTTGTCGCCGTGCGCCTTGCGCGCCTTGCGCATGGTGTAAATGAACTCAGCCAAGAGAAACCGTCCGGCAGCTTAATCAGGCAGTGGGCAGATACACCCCATCTTGCCGCACCGCCACCCCGGGGAGGAAACGCGTCCAGTGCGGGGCGGCTGACCTGGGGTTTTCCTGGCGTCGAGGGTGACCTGCCCGTCACTTACGGTCGCCGTCGACCGGACTCGGGCGGCGGCGGACGGCCTGAGGGCGGCCCAGCGGACGATCACCGCGCCGCCACCGGCCGGATCGGGTGCGTGGCTCGCTCGGGCCGGCGGGCTGCGTGTGGACGACTCGGCGGTCGCGGGAGACCACGACGGGGTGAGGCCGGTGGAGCCTCCCCGGGTGCCACCAGCGCCGGCGACCGCGGCCGGCAGCCGTGGAAGTGAAGGGCCGAGCGTCCGTGGTCCCCGGGGGCGGTCAGTCCTGGTGGCGTTCCTCGCGGCGGCGGGCGGCGACGAGGACGGCGCCGCCGATGACGACCAGGCCGATGGCGGTGCCGCCGATCAGGGGCGTGGCGTCGGAGCTGCCGGTGGCGGCCAGGTTGGGGTCGGGGCTGGTGTCGGAGACCGGCGCGGTGGCCGGTCCGCTGAGGGGCTGGGGGCCGGAGGCGAGGGTGGCGGTGCGGGTCTCGCAGTCCAGGACGCCGCTGAAGCGCTGCTCCAGCCCGGCCGGTCCGCGCACGGTGAGGTCGTAGGCGCGGTCCTCGGGGAGCGGGACGGTCACCGTGCTCGTCTCGCCCGCCGGGACGGTGTACTCGGTGCCGAGCAGGGTGAAGGCGAAGGGTTCGTCGCCCTTGTTGTCGGTGGTGATGTCCAGGCCGCCGTCCGTGCAGTTCTTGGTGGCGGACAGGGCGGGGGCCGGGCCGGCGGAGGCCCACAGGGCGGTGGCCGCCGCCGAGACGGTGGACTCGCTGGAGCCGGCCAGGATCTGGGTCTGGCTGCGGCTCTCGGAGGCGAAGGCGCGGCCGACCGGCACGGAGGTGGACGCCTGCACGGTCAGTCCCGCCGTGCCGTCGGCGGCGTCCTCGGGCACCTCGAAGTAGAGCCGGTCGCCGTCGCGGACGCCCGTCACGGGCTTCCCGTCCTCGTCGACGACCCGCACCTCGCCCGCCACCGCGTCCGCGGGCGGGGTCACCGTGGCGCCGCCCGCGTTGGTGTGCACGGTCACCGGGCCGAGCCGCTCGCCGGGGTGGCCGGAGACGGCGGGCGGGTCCAGGGTGAGGGAGGCCGCGGGCTCCTCCAGGTCGCGGGCGTTCTTCTCCAGGTAGTCGGCGAGGCGTTCGGCGCGGGGTTCGACGGCCTCGACGTCCGCGTGGTCCGAGTAGCGCCAGATGGCGACCTGGGTGCCGGCCGCCGCGTCCTGTGCGGTCAGGCCGCCCTTGATGCCGGCCTTCTTGGCGAGCGCGGCCAGGTCGTTCACCTGCGGGTAGGAGTTCTGCAGGATCCAGCGGATGCGGCCGGCGTCCTTGTTGACGTGGAGGGAGGTCCCGCTCCAGGGCGTCTCCGCGTACTTGGCGTCCTTCTGCGTGGGGGTCTCGATGTCGACGCAGTAGGTGTGGAGCGTGCCGCCGCCCTCGACGGACATCTCGAACAGGCCGGCCGCGACCTCCTGGTCGCCCTCGGGCCCGTGGATGACGGCGGAGCCGTACGTCTTGAGGCCGCCGATGGTGGCCGTCGCCCCGCCCTCGCCGCGCTCCGCGTGCCGTTTCGCCGTGTCCTGGGCGGTCGCCGTGCCCGCGCCGGCCGCGACGCCGGCGGCGGCGAGCGCGGACACCAGGGTGACGGCGGCGAGGCGGGCCCCCCGGCCTGGCAGGGACAGCACTGAGCGCGTAGAAAACACCAAATTCCCCTTCGAGCAGGACCCGTTGGTGTGGGGTGAACGGTCCCACCAGCGAAATCAGTAGCCCCACGGGGCATGTTCGGCATCCTAAGGACGTGGTGCGGCACGCCTGACGGGATGTTCATCCGAACGGTGATCCGAATCGCAATCGTTATCGCCGACACCGTCCGCGAACTGGGCATGTCGACAAAACCACCCGACGTCGCCCCGATGCGGCCCCGCGCCCCGGCGTCCGCACCCCCGATCCGCCCCCCGGGCCCGGGGGGCGCCCGCCGCGCTCCGCCACCCCTGCCTCGCGTGTCACGTCACCGCGGCCGGCTCCGGTTCCCGTCCGCCGGGGGCGGGTTCGGCGGTTTCCTCCGGGGCCGGCGTCCGCCAGTCGGGCTCCGGCCGCCGGGGCGAAGGGGCGCCCGCCTCCGCCCGGCTGGTGCGCCGGAAGGCCGACGTGCCGCGCGCCAGGTCGTGGCCGATGGCCACCGCGTCGATGTCCGCGGAGGTCCGGCTCTGTCCGTCGCGCACATCGGTGCGGACCTTCAGCCGGCCCTGGACGACGACCGGTTCGCCCACCGACAGCGAGGCGGCGGCGTTGGTGGCGAGCTGGCGGCCGGCCCACACCGTGAAGAAGTTGGTGTGGCCGTCCGTCCAGCCGTTCCTCTCGCGGTCCCAGTAGCGGGCCGTGACGGCGAGCCGGAACCGGGCCGACGCCCCGTTCGCCAGTTCCCGGTACACCGGCCGCGTCGCCACGTTGCCCACGGCGCAGATCATGGTCTCGTTCATCGCGGGTGCTCCCCTCTTTCCGTACGGGCGCCGGCCCGTACGGCTGCGGTCTCGGCGGCGGTCCGGGCCGGGCCGCCGCTCCTGTCGGCGACCGCGTCCCGTGCGCTCGCCGTGCGGCCAGACTGCACCGGCCGCGCGAAGCCCGCCGGGGGCTGTGGGCAACCCCGGGTCTGTGGACAATCCGGCCACCCGGACGGGTGGCGGCCCAGACGCCGCCACCGGTCCGCCACCCGACCAAGCGGCGACCGCCGCCCGCGCACCCGCACCCGGTGACCCGTGGCTCGTAGCCCGTAGCCCGTGGCCCGTAGCCCGTGGCCCGCCGGCGACGGGACTCACCCCGTCGCCGCGCCCACCCCCGTGACCCGCGCGTACTGCTCCCGCACCTCCCGGTACCGCAGCAGCTCCGCCGCCAGCGGGTCCAGCACCCGCGCCCGGCCGCAGCCCGCGGCGGCCTCCCGCAATCGGCGTTCCGCCTCCTGCCCGTAGCGCCGGGCCGGGCCGCGGGCCGCCATCCGGCAGCTCCACTCGATGAGCGGGCCGCCCACGATGCCGGCCAGCATCAGCAGCACCGGCACGCCCAGGTTCGGCGGCAGGACGCCGAGGATCTGGCCGAGCAGCCACAGACCGCCCACCACCTGCAACAGCGTCATCGACGCCTGCGCCAGCACCGCCACCGGCCACCACCCGGGCCGCGGCGGACGCCCCGGCGGCGGCCCCGAACGCCCGGCCAGCTCGTCCAGCGCCCGCGGCAGGTCCTCGGCGCCGCGCAGGGCCGCCTCGCGCAGCGCCTGCGCCCAGGGCACCGGGAGCCCGGCCGCGGCCCGGTCGGCCACCGTGTGCACGGCCTGCTCGACGCGCTGGCGCGCGGTGGTCTCCTCGTCCACCGGGGCGCGCGGCACGGAGCGCGAGGCGGACGGTGCGCGCCGGTCGCGCGACCAGCGCCACAACCGGAGCCACGGTGTGCCGCACGCACGGTTGGCGTTGCGGAGCCAGGCGCGTTCGGCGGCCTCCCCGGCGGCGGTGGCGCCGACGGCGTCCGCGAGCCGGTCCGCGAACTCCTCCCGCGCCTCCTCGCTGAGCCCGGCCCGCCGCCCGGTGACGTACACGGGCCGCAGGCGCGCCGCGGCGGCGTCCACGTCGGCGGCGATCCGGCGGGCCGGGGCCCGGCGTTCGGCGACGAACCGGCCGAGCGCCTCGCGAAGGTCGCCCACGCCCTCGCCGGTGAGCGCGGACAGGGCGAGGACGGTGGCGCCGGGTTCGTCGTACTCGCCGAGCGCGATGCCGTCCTCGTCGAGCAGGCGGCGCAGGTCGTCGAGGACCTGCTCGGCGGCCTCGCCAGGCAGCCGGTCGATCTGGTTGAGGACGACGAAGGTCACCTCGGCGTGACCGGCCATCGGCCGCAGGTAGCGCTCGTGCAGGACGGCGTCCGCGTACTTCTCCGGGTCGACGACCCAGATGACGGCGTCGACCAGGCCGAGGACGCGGTCCACCTGGTCGCGGTGCCGTACGGCCGCCGAGTCGTGGTCGGGCAGGTCGACGAGGACGAGTCCGCGCAGCAGGGCGTCGGCGTCGGAGTGCTGGACGGGGCGCCGCCGGAGCCGGCCGGGGATCTCCAGCCGGTCCAGGAGGCTGGCCGCGCCGTCGCTCCAGCTACAGGCGATGGGCGCGGAGGTGGTGGGGCGGCGGACACCGGTCTCGGAGAGGGTGACGCCCGCGAGGGTGTTGAAGAGCTGGGACTTGCCGCTGCCGGTGGCGCCCGCGATGGCGACGACGGTGTGCCGGCCGGAGAGCCTGCGCCGGGCGGCGGCCTCGTCGAGGACCCGGCCCGCCTCGGCGAGGGTGCCGCCGTCGAGCCGGGCGCGGGAGAGGCCGACCAGTTCGCGCAGCGCGTCCAGGCGGGAGCGGAGGTGCCCGTCGTACGCCAGGGGCATCAGCGGCGCGGCGGCGGACCGGCCCGTTCCGGTGGGGTGGAGGCCGGTTCCGGGCGCGTGGCGGTCCGTACCGGTGGGGAACGGCTCGGTGCCGGCGGGGAATCGTTCCCCCCGGGCGGGGTTCCCGTCGGCGCGGCGTGCGATGAGCCCGTCGTCCCAGGCGCCGTCCTCGCCGCGCGCCAGGGAGCGCCCGGGGTCGGCCCCGCCCCCGCCCTCCTCCCCGTCGTCGCTCCCGTCGTCGTTCCCGCCGCCGTCCGTCCCGGTGCGCCCGGGCCGCGCGGCGGCGTGCGGCCCGGCGGGGGGCCCGTCGGCGGCGCCCCGGCGGGCTTCGGCGCGCGGTCCTCCGCCGGTCTCCCCGGCGTCCTGCGGGCGGGCGCCGCGGTCCTCCCCGGCGGCGGCACCCGAGGAGGCGGCCACGGCGGCACCCACGGCGCCGCTCGCGGGGCCCTCCCCGCCGCGGGCCGGGGTGCCCTCGCCCGGGGCGGGCCGGCCGCCCCGCGCGCGGTCGGCGTGCTCGGTGGGGTCCTGGTCAGTGACGGCGGTCACCGGTCACCTCTCCTTCTGCAGTACGGACAGCGCGGCGATGAGCTCTGCCTGCGGTTCGGGGTGGACCTCCAGCGCGTCGAGCGGGGCCAGGCGCAGTTCGCGTTCGGTCCGGACGACCCGGTCCACGCACTCGGTGAGCAGCAGTCCGCCCCGGTCGCGCAGGCGCAGCGCGCCGTGGGCACCGATCCGCTCGGCGAGCCGCTCCCCCGCGCTGCGCGCGCGGCGCCCGCCCAGCAGGGCGGTGGCGACGAGGGCGGCGACGGTCTCCGGGTCGGGGGCGGTGGTCCGGTCCAGTTCGCCCGCCTCCTCCTCGGCGTACTCCTCCAGTTCGCGCCGCCAGCGCCGTACGGCCATGCCGATGCGGTGCTCGGCGGTGTCCGGCGCGCTGTCGCGGCCGGCGAGTTCGGGGGCCTGGGCGGCGGGTTCGCGGTGCCAGGCCCGGCGCACCCGGTCGTCGGCGGTGGTGACGGCGCACAGCAGGAGCGTGCTCAGGCTCTCGACCAGCGAGTCGAGGAGTTCCGCGGGGGCGCAGTCGAGGGGGAAGGCCCGCCACCGTTCGCGCGCGTCCCCGGCGAGGACGGCCCCCGCCTGGAGGCGGTCCCGCACGCGCGCGTGCTCCCGGTCGTACGCGCCCTCCACGGCCGTGGTGAGCCGCAGCGCGGCGGCGTACTGCGCGGCGGCGGCGCCGGCCAGTTCGGGCATCCGGGTCTTGAGGGAGTCGAGGATGCCGTGGGCGGTACGGGCCATGGCGCCGTGCCGGGCGTCGAGGTCGTACGCCCGGTGGACGAGCCAGTCGCGCAGCGGCGCCACGGCGGAGGCGGGCAGCAGTCCGCCGCCCCAGGCCGACTCGGGCAGTTCCGGCACGGTGAAGCGGGGCACCTCGCCGAGCCCGGCCTTGGTCAGCAGCGCCGCGTACTGCCGGGAGACCTCGCCCACCACCTGGTGGGGCACCCGGTCGAGCACGGTGACGAGGGTGGCGTCGTACTCCTTGGCGGTGCGCAGCAGGTGCCAGGGGACGGCGTCGGCGTAGCGGGCGGCGGTGGTGACCATCACCCAGACGTCGGCGGCGCAGATCAGCTCGGCGGCCAGGACGCGGTTGCCGGCGACCAGGGAGTCGACGTCGGGCGCGTCGAGGAGGGCGAGGCCGGGGGGCAGGGTCTCGGCGGTCTCGACGCGCAGGACGCGCTCGGGGTCCTCGCCGGGCAGGAGCAGGTCTTCGTCGGTGTCCCGGTGCGCGGCCCGCACGCGCGTGAGGTCGGGCAGCACCCGCATGCCGCCGAACCAGTGGTGGTCCTCCGGATGGCAGACCAGGACGGGGGTGCGCGTCGTGGGCCGCAGGACACCGGCCTCGCTGACCCGGCGTCCGACGAGCGAGTTCACCAGGGTGGACTTCCCGGCGCCGGTGGAGCCGCCCACGACGACGAGCAGCGGGGCCTCGGGGTCCCGCAGACGGGGGACGAGGTAGTCGTCGAGCTGGGCGAGCAGTTCGTCCCGGTTGGCACGCGCGCGTGGGGCACCCGGCAGGGGCAGCGGGAAGCGTGCGGCCGCCACACGGTCGCGCAGGGCGGAGAGTGCGTCGATCAGCTGAGGCCGTACGTCCAAGGTCACCACATGGGAAGAATGCCCAATTTTAGGGGAATTCTGAAGCATATGCGCATGCCTGCGCGCCGACCGGACGCAAGGGACGTATGGGGCAAGTGGCGCGGGAGGACAGTCCAGGCATAACGAGTGGACAACACCCGATGCGCGAGAGGGCAAAAGCGGTGCACGATTCGTACCTGCCTGCGATTATCAGGACCGCTTCACCGAACCTCCACATCGAGCCACGGAGGCGAAGCAACAGGGACAAGGAGCCGGGAGCCCTATCCTTGTCCCCGGCGCCGTCCCGGACCGGCCCCCACCAGGGCACCACGGCCCGGACGGCCCCCTCAGGCCCCCGTAGCTCAGTGGATAGAGCAGGCGCCTTCTAAGCGCTTGGCCGCAGGTTCGAGTCCTGCCGGGGGCGCCATACTCGTATGACCAGCGGAAACGCTGGTCATATTTCTTTCCGGCCCGGTACGCGCCCCCGTGGGGCCCGGCGCTTCGGCGCGGCCGGGCCCTTTCCGCGCGGTGGGAACGGGGCCCCCGCGCCGCCTTCCCGGACACCGGACCCCGCCCCGCGCGGCACAGGGTGTTTTCAGCCGCCGCCGGGCTCCTCGCCAGGGGCCGGGGCCCCGGCCCGGCGCAGCCGAAGCCCCCGGTGACCCGTGTCGGAAGGGATGGTCACCGGGGGCTCGGGCGGGGTGCGGTCAGCGCAGCGGGTCGAAGGGGGACAGCTCCGCCGGGCGGCGGCCCGTCGTGATGGTCTCGGCGAGCAGACGGCCGGTGGCGGGGCCGAGGGTGACGCCCCACATGCCGTGACCGCCGGCGGCGAAGACCCGCGGCGAACGGGTGGCGCCGATCAGCGGCAGCCCGTCCGTGGTGCACGGCCGGGAGCCGACCCACTCGTCCTGCCGGGCGTCCAGGTCGGCGCCGCGCAGCAGCGGGCGGGCGGCCTCGGCGATGGCGTGCACCCGGCGCCGGTCCAGGGGCGCCTCCGGCTTGCGGAACTCCATCATCCCGGCGACGCGCAGCCGGTCCCCCAGGGGCGTGCAGGCGACGCGCTGGGCGGGGAAGTAGACCGGGCCCGAGGGCACGTTCTCGACCGGGACGCTGAAGCTGTAGCCGCGGCCGGCCTGCACGAGGGCGCGCACGCCGAACTTGCGGGCCAGGCGGCCGAGCCAGGCGCCGGTGGCCACGACCACGGCGTCGTGCCGCTCGCCGCCCGCGCCGGCGGTGACGACCACGGCACCGGTGCCGGTGTCCCGTACGTCGGTGATCTCCGTGCCCTCCTTGATCACGCCGCCGCGGGCGCGGACCGCGTCGGCCAGGGAGTGCACGTACGCGCCCGGGTCGATGTAGCGCTGGCCGTGCAGCCGGATGGCGGCGCCGATCTCGTCGGACAGGGAGGGCTCGACGCCGCGGGCCTCGTCACCGTCGAGGACGTCGAACTCCATGGACTGGCCGGCGGCGTGGATCTGCTCCAGTTCCTCCAGCAGGACCCGGCGCTCGGTGGGGGTGCGGTAGGCCGCGAGGAAGGACTTGGCGTCCAGCGTGCGGGCCTCGACGCCGCCCTCGGCGAGGGTGTCGAAGCTGGGCAGGGCCAGGCTGTTGATGGGCACCAGCGAGCGCATCGACCGCAGCCACTGGAGCGCGGTGCTGTGACGGGCGAACCCGGCGAGGAAGCGCAGCAGTTTCGGGTCGGCGCTCGGCGGCACGTACACCGGGGAGGACGGGCTGAGCACGGCCCGCACCCCGTAGGTGAGGACGGCGGGCTCGGGCAGCGGCGTGGCGAGGCCGGGGGTGAGCCAGCCGGCGTTGCCCCACGACGACCCGGCGGCGACCCCGTCGCGGTCGTAGACGGTGACCTCGACGCCACGCTCCTGGAGGAACCAGGCGGTGGACAGGCCGACCATGCCCGCGCCGACGATGGCGACGCGGCTCGGGGCGGAGGAGGGCGAGTGGGGGTGGGCAGCCATGCGGAACCTCTTCATCCAGGGCGGTGATGCCTCCGACGATGGTGCGGCCGCCCGGCGGCGTTGTCTTTGTGCCGTGCGGACAATCAGCGCACTGATGATGGTGGCGACACGACCACGCACAGGGGGGACAATGGGCTCATGAGCACACGGACCCTCGACACATGAGCACCCGCACCGCCCTCCGCGCCCCGGGAGGCCGGCCGTGATCACCGTGACCGACCTGGTGGACGCCCTCGGCGCCGGCCTGCTGCGGACGGTCGTCGCGGCCGGGAACGCCGGCGTGCACGACGTCGCGCTCGCCGAACCCGGCGACACCACCGGCCAGCCCGGGGAACTCGTCCTCGGCGTCGGCGTCGCCGACCGGGCCGGCGCGCTCGCCCTGCTGGAGCGGACCGCGCCCGCCGCCGGTCTCGTCCTCAAGGGGCCCGTCGCCCGCGACCCGCAGGTCACCCGCGCCGTGCGCACCCTGGCCGGCCCCGCCCTCGTCGAACTGCGCCCGCACACCTCCTGGGCGCACGTCGTCTGGCTGCTGCGCGGGGTCATCGACCGGGCCTCGGCGCCCGCCGCCGGCACGCTCGGCACCCCCGGCGCGCACAGCGACCTGTTCGCCCTGGCCGACGCCGCGGCCGAGATCATCGACGCCCCCGTGACGGTGGAGGACGCGCAGTCCCGGGTCCTCGCCTACTCGGCCCGGCAGGACAGCACCGACCCGGCGCGGGTCTCCACCATCGTGGGCCGCCGCGTGCCCGCCGAAACGCTGACCCACTTCCGGGCCACCGGTGTCTTCCGCCGGCTGGCCCGCTCCAGCGACCCGATCCGGACCCCGGCCGGACCGGACGGCATCCTGCCCCGGCTGATCATCCCGGTGCGGGCGGGCGGCGAATGGCTCGGGTCCATCTGGGCCGTGGTGAGGTCGCCGGTCCCCGAGGAACGCATCCGCGAGCTGAGCGCCGTCGCCCCCGTGCTCGCCCTGCACCTGCTGCGGCTGCGCGCCGAGGCCGGTATCGCCCGGCGGGTGTCGGCCGGGCAGTTGCGGGCCGCCCTGCGCGAGGGCACCGTCCCCGACGGGGGGCCGGGCGGCACCATCACGCTGCCCGACGGCCCCCTGCGGGTGGTGGCCTTCGGCTCGTCGCCGCGCGGCACGGACGACGTACGCCGCCAAATGGACCTGTGGGAGTCGGTGGCCCACCGTTTCGGCTGGCACCGGCCGCTCCTCGCCGACCTCGACGGACTGCTGTGCGGCGTGGTCGCCGACGCGGGCCGGGGCGGACGGCGGGGCGCCGCGGGGGGCCGGGCGGAGGCGGGCGGCGTCGACTGGCTGCGGCACGTGCTCGCCGAGACCCGCTCCCACGAGGCCGGTCTGTACGCCGTCGCCGGCCGCCCCGCCCGCGCGCCCGAGGAGCTGCCGCGCTCCCTCGCGGAGGCCGCCGAACTGCACCGGCTGGTCGGCGCCGGGCGGCTGCCCCTGCCGCCCGGCGCGGGGATCGTGCTGATGGAGGAGGTGTGGGACGCCGTCGTGGTGGAGCGGGCCCGGACGGCCGTCGGCGGCGACACCTGGCGGCTCGGCGGCCCGCTCGCCGTGCTCCGCGCCCACGACGAGGAGCACGGCACGCCGTACGTCACCACGCTCGCCGCCTGGATCGACCACTACGGCGACCCGCAGGCCGCCGCCCGGCACCTGCGCATCCACGCCAACACGCTCCGCTACCGGCTGCGGAAACTGGAGGAGACCGCCCCGCTCGACCTGGCCTCCCCGCGGCTGCGGCTGGCGCTGCGGCTGCAGCTCCTGGCGCTGGACGAGACGCCCCCGCCGGGCGGCCCCCGGCAGTGAGGCCGCAGGTCCCAGGTCCCAGGTCCCAGGGGCACCCCGGCTCGGCGGACACCCCCGCCCCATTGACACCCCCAGCCCCGTGGACACTCCCGGCCCCGCTGGACACTCTCGACTACACGGGCACCTCCGCTCCCACCCGCGCGCCCCGGCCCCACAGGCAACCCCGGCACCACGAGCGTCCCCCGGCCCGCCCCCTGGCCGCGTGCGCCCCGGGCACGCCCCGGCGCCCCGCATTCCGCACGCCCCCTCCCCTCCCCACACGCCCCCTCCCCGGCCCCGCACCGCGCACGCCCCGGCGCGCGGCCGGTTCACGCCCCCGGCCCGGGGAACCCGGACCCGGCCGCCGGACCGGCCCGCCGACCGGGTCCGTGACACCTGCCGCACCCGGCACCCGGCGGCATCCCGCGACGCCCGTGGAGGGACCGATGTGCCGTCTGTTCGGACTCAGCAGCGCGCCCCGGCGCACCCGCGCCACCTTCTGGCTGCTGGACGCCCCCGACAGCCTCGCCCGGCAGAGCCACCGGGACCCCGACGGCACCGGCCTCGGCTACTTCGCCGCGGACGGCACCCCGCGCACCGAGAAGGCGCCCCTCGCCGCCTACCGGGACCGGGCCTTCGCCGAGGACGCCCGGGAGGTCGAGTCGGCCACCTTCCTCGCCCACGTCCGCTTCGCCTCGACCGGCGGCCTGGAGGCCCGCAACACCCACCCCTTCACACAGGAGGGGCGGCTCTTCGCGCACAACGGGGTGATCGAGGACCTGGACGCGCTCGACGACCACCTCGGCGCCGACCGCGCGCCGGTGCGGGGTGACACCGACTCGGAGCGGTTCTTCGCGCTCGTCACCCGCGAGATCCGGGCGGCCGGCGGCGACGTGACCGCCGGGCTCACCGGGGCGGCCCGCTGGATCGCCGCCCACCTGCCCGTCTACGCCCTCAACCTGATCCTCGTCACCCCCGGCGAACTGTGGGCCCTGCGCTACCCCGACACCCACGAGCTGTACGTCCTCGACCGGCCGGCGGGCGGCCGGCACGGCGACCGTCACCTCGACCACAGCGGCAGCGAGGGGCGGATGCGGGTCCACTCCCGGGCCCTGGCCGGCCGGCCCTGCGCCGTCGTGGCCAGCGAACGCATGGACGACCACCCGGACTGGCGGGCCCTGGAGCCGGGCGAACTCCTCCACGTCGCCCCGGGCCCGCGCCTCACCCGCCGGCTCGCCCTGCCCGATCCCCCGGCCCGCCCCCTCACCCTCGACGACCTGCGCCCCGACGCCGCCGCCTCCCAGCGGGCCGCCTAGGGTCTTCCGTGTGGATCAGGCCGGACCCCGCGAGCCCGGCATGATCCACACGAGAGGCTCCCCAGGGACCCGGCCCGTCCGTCCCCCGCCCGGTGCGCCGCGGGCCGGGGGATAGAGTGTGCGCCCCTCCCGGTGCCCGGCCGTGGGGACGGGTCCCGGCGGGCACCACCGGCGGGACATGAGGCGGAAGGAAGTGGTCCGCGTGCGACTGCGGTGTGCGGTGCTCGACGACTTTCAGCGGGTGGCCCTGGACAGCGCCGACTGGTCGCCGCTCGCCCCGAGCGTCGAGGTCGTCACGTACGACCGGCACTTCGACGACGAGGACTCCCTCGCCGAGGCGCTGGCGGACGTGGACATCGTGGTCACCCTGCGCGAACGCGTCGCCTTCCCCGCGTCCCTGATCGCCCGTCTGCCGCGGCTGCGGCTGATCGTGGCCTCCGGCATGCGCAACGGCGCCATCGACCACGCCGCCGCCGCGGCGCACGGCGTCACCGTCTGCGGTACGGAGTCCGCGGTCACCCCGGCCGCCGAACTGACCTGGGCGCTGCTGCTCGGGCTGGCCCGCGGCATCGTCCGGGAGAGCACCGCCCTGCGCGCCGGCGGGCCCTGGCAGCAGACGGTGGGCGCCGACCTCCACGGCCGCCGCCTCGGCCTGCTGGGCCTCGGCCGGATCGGCGCCCGGGTGGCCCGCGTCGGCCTCGCCTTCGGCATGGAGGTCAGCGCCTGGAGCGCCAACCTCACCCAAGAGCGGGCCGACGAGGTCGGCGTCGCCCTGGCCCCCTCCAAGGAGGAACTGCTCTCCACCGCCGACTTCGTCTCCGTCCACCTCGTGCTCGGCGAGCGCACCCGCGGTCTGCTCGGCCCCGCCGAACTGGCCCTGCTCAAGCCGACCGCCTACCTCGTGAACACCTCCCGCGCCGCCGTCGTCGACCAGGAGGCGCTGCTGGCCGCGCTGCACGAGGGCCGGATCGCCGGGGCGGGGGTGGACGTCTTCGACATCGAGCCGCTGCCGGCCGACCACCCGATGCGCACCGCCCCGCGCCTGCTCGCCACCCCGCACCTCGGCTACGTCTCGCGGGCCAACTACGCCACGTACTACGGGCAGGCGGTCGAGGCGATCCAGGCGTACCTGGCCGGGTCCCCGGTGCGGCGCCTGCCCTGACCTCCCGGCCGGGCGCCCACGACCACCCCACCGGCCCCTCCGGCCACGCAGGCTCTTCTTCACCTCGCTGGCCCCATCGACACCTCCGGCCACGCAGGCTCCTCCTCGCCTCGCTGGCCCCATCGGCCTCAGCGGCCCCACCTCCCGTCGGCCGCACCAGCCCCGTCAGCCCCATCAACCCCATCAACCCCATCAACCTGGCTCCCCCCACCGGCCCCTCCGGCCATGCCCGTCCCGGCAGTTCCGGCCGTCACCGGCCCGCCGTACCACAGGCGCGTTGTTCAAAAAGGGTGATCCTCACATTCCCCCCGTGACCGTGTTCGACCTGGCGCGTTGAACCGGCAGTGCGGCGGCGCGTTCCTGCCGTCGCGCTCCCCCGAGTCAGAAGGAGAACGTGATGTCTCGCATCGCGAAGGCTGCCGGTGTCGCTCTCGGTGCCGGCGCCGTGGTGCTCAGCGGCACCGGCCTGGCCATGGCGGACGCGGGCGCCCAGGGCGCTGCCGTGGGCTCGCCGGGCGTGCTGTCCGGCAACGTCGTCCAGGTCCCGGTCCACATCCCGGTCAACGTCTGCGGCAACACCGTCGACGTGATCGGCCTGCTGAACCCGGCCTTCGGCAACACCTGCGTCAACGACAGCGGCGGCCACGGCGACGGCGGCTACGGCGGCTGAAGCCCCCGGATGTCCGAAGAGCCCCGGCCGGGACCTGCCCGGCCGGGGCTCTTCCCCTGTGCGCCCGCGGTCCCTCCGGGGCCTCAGGCGTACCGGTAGACGGCGCTGTGGTCGTCGAGCTGGTCCGGCGTCACGTCCCAGGGGGGCATCCGGTCGTGCCGGGCGACGACCCGGCCGCGCTGGGCGTTGCCGAGGCCGGGCGGCTCGGCGGGCAGGTAGCGCGTGTCGCGGTGCCGGGCCTGCCAGCGCGACCACTGGAGGTCGACGAAGGCGTGGACCAGCCAGAACACCGGGTCGTTGACGGAGGCACCGCCCACCATGGCGCCGCCGACCCAGCGGTGCACCCGGTTGTGGTTGCGCCAGGAGGCGGCACCGCGCCCCGGCCCCCACCCCTCCAGCTTGTTGCGGAAGCCCTCGCTCACCGTCGAGTCCCACGGCGCGGTGTCGTACACCGGGTCGTCCAGCGCCCACTTCAGGTCGCTCGCGGTCGGCAGGGCGATCGGGTCGGCACTGCGGCCGAGGTCGCGGGTGAGGTAGGCGATGTCGGTGACGTTGACCCGGAGCGGCCACCTGCCGCCGTCGTGGGCGAACGGCCCGCTGGTCACCTTGTGGTCGCCGCTGCGCCCGGTGCCGCCGAGGAGGTCGGCGGTCCAGGGGGAGGCGGTGGCGGAGCGATCCTTGGTCCAGTCCCAGTAGGGCACGGTCACCGAGGAGTCGACGCGGCGCAGCGCCTCTTCCAGGTCGAGCAGGAAACGCCGGTGCCAGGGCAGGAACGACGGCGCCATGTGGGCGGCGCGCAGCCCCTTCTCACCGTCGGCGACGTAGTACTGGATGTGGGTGCGGACGAACTCGTCGTACTCACCGCGCCGTTTGATCTCCAGCAGGGCGTCGACGAACCGCCGCCTCTCGGTGCGGGTCAGGGTGGTGACGTCCTTACGGGTGTACGCCATGGCGCCCCCTCCTGAGATCGTGGCCGCCCTCGTCGGGCTCCTTGCGCAGGTGCTCGTGAGGGCCGAGTTCGTCGACGGCGGCGCGCGCCGCCTCGAGCGGGGTGGGGTGCGACCCGTAGTGGTCGACCATGCTCATCCAGGTGCCGTCGGCGCGGCGCATCAGGTGCAGCGGCCGGCCGTCGACGGTGACGTGCCAGGTGTCGTCGTCGCCGAGGGCCCGGCCCTCGGTGGTCCGGACGCCGCGGATACGGCGCCCCCGGTAGGTCTCCTCGAAGACGGCGGCCTCGGCCGTCCCGCCCGGCGCCGGTGCGGGGCGCGGGGACCGGTCGGCGTCCGGGGCCCGGGAGGGCCCGGTCTCCCCGGGGGGCCGGGAGGCGGCGACCAGGGGGGCCAGGGTGACGGCGACGGCCGGGGCGATCAGGCCCCGCAGCAGGTGTCGCCGGGTGCGGCGCCCGGGGCCGGGTCTCGCGGGTTCCGCCGTGTCCCGCCGTGCTCCGTCGGGCGCTCCCTCAGCGTTGACGATCATGGCTCGCTCCTCGTCCGGTTCGGTGTTCCGGTGCACCAACCGGTCGCGGGGCCCGACGGTCACCGTGCGCAGGGCCACTTGGAGCAGGAGGGCCGCCCTTCCCGGGCCGGGGCGGTGAGCTGTTCGGGGCTCACCGGCCGCGTGCCGTCGGTGGCGCCGGCGCACGCGTGCCGGCGGGCGGTGGACGGGACGGGCGCGGCCACGTGGCGCGCGCCGGTCCCGCCCGCCGTCGGCCGCGGGCCGGGGCGTCAGCCGCCGAGCGGGAGGCCGCCGAGGAGGCCGGTGCCGGAGTTGAGCGCGGTGGTGGCGCCGTTCACCGTGTGCAGGACGGAGTCCTCGTTCTCGGTGTCGAGCGCGTCCGACTGGTGCTTGAGCGGCATCACGTCGATGGGGCCCTTGGTGAGGGTGTTCACGGCGCCGTTGAGGCTGGTGGGCGCGAGGTCGGCGGTGTCGTAGGCGAACGCGGGCGCGGCGGCGCCGGCGGCGACGAGGGAACCGGCAACGACAGCGGCGGCCTTCAGGGACTTCATCGTCGTGATCCTTTCTTCGGCGGCGCAGGTCACCGCGGCGAATGCTGACACCGTGGTCAACGATCATCACCGGAAGCGGCAACTCCACGGTGCGGAAGACATATGAGATGCCCGGCCGGCCGGGCATCTCATGACGGGAGCGCGGGCCGGGGGAGCACGCGCGCCGCCGCGCGGCCCGGGGAGCGGGCGGCGCGGCGGCGGGGGTGTACGGAAGGGGCGTCAGGAGGCGTCCGCCGGCGGGGTGTCCGCCGGGCCGGGTGTCTGCGGCGCTCCGGGGGCCTCCGGCACCTCGGGCAGGGCGGGGAGCAGACCCAGGTCGGGGACGGGCAGTCCCTTGCCGGTCAGCGTGGCGGCGACGACGTCGACGGCGCCGGCGACGACCTCCCGCGCGGCCGGGGCCACGTCGTCGGGCGTGCCGGCGGTGGCCGCCTCGACCAGGGCGTCGACCTTCTCGCGCAGGGCGGCGTAGGCGTCGGCGGTCAGGTCGCCGGCGAGCGGGGCGGGGCCGCCGTCCCGCTCCGCGACGGGCGCGGGCAGCGTGACCGGCGGCGCCTGGCCGGTGCCGGTGCCCGGGGCCCCCGTCTGGTCCGCGCCGGACGCGTCGGTGCCCGGGGTCACGGCCTGCGGGGAGGAGTCCCCCGGCTCCGTCTTCCCGGCGCCGGGCGTCCCGCCCTCGTGGGCGTCCTCGCCGCCGGCGGCGGAACCCGACGCCCCGTCACCCCCGGTGTTCCCCGACGCCTCAGGGAGGGCCCCCTCGGCCCGCGCCAGGGCGTCCCGTACGGCGGTGGCCAGTCGTTCGGCGTCCGCGGCGGGGAGCCGGGCGGCGAGCACCGCGTCGAGCAGGTCGGCGACCGGGGTGAGGGTGCCGCCGAGGCCGGACAGGGCGCCGGCCTGGCCGCGCAGGGCGTCGCGGTCGGGCAGCGGGGCGCGCGGCGCGCCGGCGGTGGGCCGTTCCCCGGGCGGTGCGCCCTCGGCCGCCGTGACCGCCGTTCCGCAGACCCCGGTCAGGAGGCCGGCGCAGAGGACGGAGGTGGCGATACGCCGTACGGGCAGACGCATGAGCGATCCCTTCGGTGGGTCCGGACGATCTCGTGCCCACCGTGGGAGCGGCCCCGGTGCCCCGCAACCGTGCGGGCCCCGCCCGCACCCGGCCGGCTCCGTGCCCCGTGCCTGGTCGCGTCGCGCGTCGCGTCCGACACGCCGGGCCGCCCACCGCGCCCGCCATTCGGGGCAGCAGCCCGGCGCACACGCGAACCGGCCGCCCGTTCGCGGAGGAACCGCGGTACGGACGGCCGGCGCACGGCGTCGAGCGACGTCAGTCGTTCACGCACACGTTGCCGAACGCCGGGTTCAGCAGGCCGATGACGTCGATGGTGTTGCCGCAGACGTTGACCGGGACGTGGACCGGAACCTGCAGCACGTTGCCCGACAGGACGCCCGGGGAGTGGGCGGCGGCGGCCTGCGCGCCGCTGTCGGCAGCGGCGACACCGGCGGTGCCCGCCACCGCGGCGGCGGCGACGGAGGTCAGGGCCAGGCCCTTCGCGATACGCGACATGGAGAGGTGCTCCTTGGGGTTGACACAAACATCCGGGCGGGTGCCCGGCACGGTGTCAACGCGCCGCGGCGCCCGGAGTTCTGCCGCCAAAGGAGTGATCTGCCGGAACCCGGCGTTCACCAATCCAACACACTTGCCTGCTTTCAACCGTTTCATACGGATACCGGATAGAGTCCCTCAGCAGTCGACGGGGCACCGCACCCTTGTGGGCCACCGGCCGAGGGCGCTGTCGCACCCGCGAACCCACCGTCCCCGCGCGCCCGGCCGCGCCCCGCCGCCTCGCCTCCCCCCTCGCTTCTCCTCACCCCCCGCACGCTCAGCAGCTCCGAAGGTCACGGACGCTCCGCACGTTCCGAAAGGGCATCCGTATGCGCCTGTCACCGCCCGCCTGCCGTGCGAGAGTCCTCCACGTCACCCAGCCGGTGGACGGCGGGGTCGCCCGGGTCGTGGCGGACCTGGCGCGTGATCAGGTCGCCCGCGGGATGCGGGTCGAGGTCGCCTGTCCGGAGAGCCGCCTGGCCGCCGAACTCCGGTCGCTGGGCGCCCGGGTGCACCCCTGGCCGGCGACCCGCTCGCCCGGCCCCGCCCTGGCCGGGGAGGTGCGCCGGCTCGCCCGGATCGTCGCGGAGGCCCGGCCCGACCTGGTGCACGCGCACAGCGCCAAGGCCGGACTCGCCGGGCGGCTCGCGGTGCGCGGGCGCGTGCCGACCGTGTTCCAGCCGCACGCCTGGTCGTTCGAGGCCGTCGACGGCCGGACGGCGACCCTGGCACGGGACTGGGAGCGGTGGGCGGCGCGCTGGACGGCGCGGACGGTGTGCGTGAGCGAGGCGGAGCGGCGGCGCGGAGAGCGGGCCGGTGTCCGCGGCCCCTGGTCCGTGGTGCCGAACGGCGTCGACACCGACCGCTTCCGTCCCGTCCCCGCGACCGGCGCCGACGCCGACGCCGAGACCCCGGCCGGCCCCTCCCCCGCCCGCCCCGCGCCGGGCGGCCCGCTGGTGGTCTGCGTGGGGCGGCTGTGCCGGCAGAAGGGCCAGGACGTGCTGCTGGCCGCCTGGCGGCGGGTGAGCGCCCGGCTGCCCGGGGCCCGGCTGGCGCTGGTCGGCGACGGACCGGACCGCGCCCGGCTCGCCGGGGCCGCCCCGGCCTCCGTGCTCTTCGCCGGGAACGCCCCCGACCCCCTGCCCTGGTACCGGGCCGCCGACCTGGTCGTCCTGCCCTCGCGGTGGGAGGGGATGGCGCTGGCCCCACTGGAGGCGCTGGCCTGCGCCCGGCCCGTGGTCGTCACCGACGTGGACGGCGCCCGCGAGTCGCTGCCCGCCGCCCTCGCCCCGTACGGCCTGGTGCCCGCCGGCGACCCCTTCGCGCTGGCCCGCGCGATGACCACGCTGCTCGCCAACGCCCCGCTGCTCGCCGCGCTGGGCCGCGAGGGACGGGAGCACGTCCTGTCCACCCACGACGTACGGCACACCGCGCGGTCCGTCGCCGCGGTGTACCGCGAGGTCCTGGACGGCCCGGCCCCCCGGGGGCGTGTCCCGTCCGGCGGGACCGCGCACGGGCCGTCCGTGTCCACCGACTCCAGGGAGGCCGTCTCCTCGTGACCGCGGAAAGCACCGTCCCCACGCCCGCGGGGCAACCGCGCGACACCGGCTCCGTCGCGGTGCTGGCGCCGCGCGCCGCCACCGGTGTCCCGTCGCCCGCCCGCCGGCCGGCGCCGCGCCCCGCCTCCCGGATGCCGCTGCTCGTCGTGGACGGCGCGGCGGCGCTGACGGGCACCCTGGTGCTCGGCGGCGTCCCGCACCGCCCGCTGCTCACCGGGCTGCTGGCCGCCGCCGCGCTGCTGCCCGGCCGCCGGCCGCACCGCCGGCTGCCCGGGGTGCTGGACGAACTGCCCGCGCTGGGCGGCCGGATCGCGGTGCTGTGGCTGACGCTGGCGGCGCTGGTGGCGGCGTGCGCCCCGCCGCACGCGCTGTCCGCCGGGACGCTGCTCGGCGGGTTCCTGCTGCACACGGCGGCGGTCTGCGCCGGGCGCGGTGCCGTGCACCGGCGGCGGCGCGCGGCGGCGCTGAACCGGCCGCGGGCCGCCCTGGTGGCGGGGCCGGCCGCGACGGCGCAGCGGGTGGCCGCCGCCGTGCTGCGCCATCCGGCGTGCGGGGTACGGCCGGTGGGGGTGGTCGCCGAGGAGGCGGACGGCACCGCCGGGCTGCCGGTGCTGACCACGGGCGAGGAGGTGCGGCGGGCGGTCGTGCAGAACGGCGTGCGCGACGTGCTGGCCGTGCGCCCGCCCGCCGGGGCCGCGGCCGGCCCGCTGCTGCGGGTGCTCGCCGAGTCGGGGTGCGCGGTGTGGGAACTGGACGTGGACGGGCCCGTGCCCGCGCCGGGCGGCGACCGGCTCGCCGGCTTCCCCTGCCGCGCCCCCGCTCCGGAGCCCCGGCAGCCGGGCGGCGCCGGCAAGCGGGCGCTGGACGTGGGCGTGTCCGGGGCCCTGTTGCTGCTGCTGAGCCCGCTGCTGCTGGTCTGCGCGGCGGTGCTGCGGGGCACCGGCGGGCCGGGCGTGGTCTTCCGCCAGGAGCGCGTCGGCCAGTACGGAAAACCGTTCACTCTGCTGAAGTTCCGCACCCACCGCCCCGTCGACGAACACGAGGCGGCGACCCGGTGGAGCGTGGCGGACGAGCGGCGGATGCCGTGGTTCTGCCGTTTCCTGCGCCGCACCTCCCTGGACGAGCTGCCGCAACTGTGGAACGTGCTGCGCGGCGACATGAGCCTGGTCGGCCCGCGCCCCGAACGCCCCTACTTCGTGGCCCAGTTCAGCAGCACGCACCCCGGCTACGCGGCCCGGCACCGGATGCCGGGCGGCATCACCGGACTCGCCCAGGTGCAGGGACTGCGCGGCGACACCTCGATCGAGGACCGGGCCCGCTTCGACAACGCGTACATCGACGACTGGTCGCTGTGGCAGGACGTGTGCATCCTGCTGCGCACGGCCGTCGCGCTGCTGCGCCCGACGGGGAGCTGACCCGGTGAGCCAGGCCCTCGCCGCGTGGCCGGCCGCGCGGGTGCGGCGGCTGCCCCCCGTGCTGGCCGCGGTCGCGGTCGTCGTCCTGCTCGCGCTGCCCGTCCCCCCGGACGGGCGGGGCGGCCCGCACCCGGCCGACGCGGCGTCGGCGGTGCTGGTGGCCGGCTGCGTCGTCGCCCTGCTGCGCGGGCGGCGGCGTCCCCTGCCGCGCACGGCGGCCGTGGTGCTCGGGCTGCCGGTGGCGGGCCTGGCCGTCGCCGCGCTCGGCGCGTCCTCGCCGGGAGCCGGGCTCCTCGGCCTCGGCCGCTACCTCCAGGTCTTCGTGCTGGTCCCGGCGGCTGTGCTGCTGCTGGTGCGGGGCCGTTCCGACGTACGGCTGCTGGCCTGGTCGGCGGTGGGGCTCGCGCTGTGGCAGGGCGCGGTCGGGGTGTACCAGTACGCCACCGGGACGGGCGCCTCCTACCAGGGCGAACAGGTGCGCGCGGTGGGCACCTTCGGGCCGCAGGACGTGATGGGCATGGCGACCGTCGTCTCCCTGGGGCTGGTCTGCGCGGTCGGCCTGGCGCTGGGCCCGGGGCCCGTGCGGCGGCGGGCGGTGGCCGCGGGGTGCGCGCTGGCGCTGCTGCTGCCGCTCGCGCTGTCCTTCAGCCGCGGGGCGTGGATCGCCACGGCGCTGACCTGCGCGGCGCAGTTGCTGCTGTCCGGGGCGCGCCGGGCGGCGGCGGTGGGTGCGGCGGCCGTCGCGGCGGGCGTGGTGCTGGTCGGCGGGTTCGGGGTGGGGACGGCCATGCTCCAGGAGCGGGTCGACAGCATCACCCGGATCACCGACGCCCCCGACCGCTCGGTGACCGACCGGTACACGATGTGGGCGGCGGCGGCCGGCATGTGGCGGGAGGCGCCACTGACCGGCGTCGGCCTGAAGGGCTTCCCGGAGCACCGGGACGGCCACGCCTCGCTCGCCCTGTCCTCCGGCAGCGAGACCGAGGGCGCCGGTTCCGGCTACTACCGGCAGCCGCTGCTCTCCCCGCACAACATGTACCTGCTCATCCTGGCGGAGCAGGGGCTGATCGGGCTGGTCGCGCTGGCGGGCGGTTGGCTGGCGCTGCTCGTCCTCGGCCTGCGCCGCCTCCTCGCGCACCGGCGCCGTCCCGGGGGCGGGGCGGGCACGGACTGCGGGCTGATCGCCTGCGGGCTGCTGGTGTGGCAGCTCACCGACTTCGCCTACGCCGACATCGGCGGGCCCTCGACGGTGCTGACCGCCCTCTGCCTCGGGCTCGCCGCCTGGTGGGCGTGGGGCGCGCGGGAGGCCCCGGCCCCATGACGGTGACCCCTCCCCCGGCCGCCCCGGCCACGGCACCGGCACCCGCCCCGGCGCCCGCGCCCGCCCCGGTCCGGAAGGCGGCCGGTGCGGTCCGTCCCCCGCGGGGCTTCCTCGCGCGGGCCGCGCTGGTCACGGCCGCCCTGTCGGTCGCCGGGTCGGTGCTCGGGCTGGCCCGGGACCAGGCGCTGGCGCGGCTCTTCGGGGCGGGCGGCGCGACCGACGCCTTCCTGGTGGCGTGGACCGTGCCGGAGTTCGCGGCGACGCTGCTCATCGAGGACGGGCTGGCCTTCGCGCTGGTCCCGATGTTCAGCCTGGCCCTGGCCCGCCGTGCCCGGGGCGTGCCCGGGGACCCGGTCCGGGCGCTGGTCGCCGCGACCCTGCCCCGGCTGGCGCTCGCCTTCGCGGCGGCCGGCGCCGTGGTCGCCGCCGGTGCCCCGCTGCTGGTCCGCGCGCTGGCGCCGGGCCTCGCCGACCACGCCCTGGCGGTGGACTGCACCCGGCTCACCGCGACCTGCCTGCTCAGCTTCGGGCTGGCCGGCTACTGCAGCGCCGCGCTGCGGGCGCACGGCCGCTTCCTGGCACCGGCGGCGATCTACGTCGCGTACAACACCGGCATCATCGCGACGATGGTCGCGCTGGGCGGGCGCCTCGGGGTGCGCTCGGCGGCGGCGGGGGTCGCGGTGGGCGGGGTGCTGATGGTGGCGGCCCAGGCGCCGTCGCTGCTGGGGCGGCTGCGGGCCGGGGACACCGCCCGGAGCGCGGCGGGCCCGGCCGGCTCCGCCACCGGCACCACGACCGGCCGTACGGACCTCCCCCCGCCCGGCCCCGGGCACGTACCCGCCACCGGCCGTGCGGACGGCCCCCCGGCCGGGCGCGCGGACAGCGCCGCCACCACGGCCACCGGCCCCGCCGCCGCCACCGGCCCCGAGCCCACGGCCGACGCCGCGCGGCCGCTCGCGCTCGCCCTCTTCGCCACCGTCCTGCTCTTCGCGCTGTGCCGCCAGTCCCAGGTGCTCATCGAGCGCTTCCTCGCCTCGGGCCTCCCCGCCGGGGCGATCTCGCACCTCAACTACGCGCAGAAGGTCGCGCAGATCCCGATGACGCTGTCGCTGATGCTGTGCACGGTCACCTTCCCGGTGGTGGCGCGGGCGCTGGCGGACGGCGACACGGTCCGGGCCCGCGACCGCGTCGAGCGGGACGTGGCGCTCGCCGCGTGCCTGGTGCTGCTGGGCACGGCGGTGATCGTCGCCTGCGCGCCCCGGATCGTCACCGTCCTCTTCGAGCGCGGCGCCTTCGGCGCGGCCGACACGGCGGCGACCGCCGGGGTGATGCGCGTGTACGCGCTCGGGCTGCTCGGCCAGACCGTGGTGGGCGCGCTGGCCCGCTCCTACTTCTCGGCGGGCCGCGGCAGTTGGTACCCGTTCGGCGCGATGGCGGCCGGTGTCGCCGCGACCGCGGCCGTCGGCGCCCTCGCGGTGGGTCCCTGGGGCGTGGCGGGCATCGCCGCCGGCAACGCCGCCGGGATCACCCTGACCGCCGCCCTGCTGCTGGCCGGCATGGGCCCGCGCAGCGTCCCGGTCCGCCCCGGCCGGACGCTGGGCGAACTGGCCCGGCTGGTCCCGGCGGCGGCGGTGGCGACGGCGGCGGGCGCGGCCGTCGCGGACCGCGCCGCCTCCCCGGCGGCCGGGGTCGCCGCCGGCGCCGGGACCGTCCTCGCCGTCTTCGCCCTGCTCGGCCTCGCCCTGGGCGTCCAGGGCGCCTCCACCGCCGTCCGCTGCGCGCGCGGTGCCCCGCCCCTGCTCCGCCCGGTCCTCCGCACCGTCCTCCGTCCCGTCACACGAAGGCTTCCGCATGGCCGTTTCCGCAGATTCCGTTGAGCTCCGCCCCCGGGCCCGCACCGTGCCGTGGGTGGCGATGTACCACTCGGTCGGCGACGTGAGCGACGACCCGTACCGCATCACCGTCACCCCCGAGCGGCTGGACGCGCAGCTCGGCTGGCTGCGCCGGCGCGGGCTGCGCGGGGTGTCCGTGGCCACGCTGCTGGCCGCCCGCGCCCGCGGCGAGGAGCGCGGCCTGGTCGGGCTGACCTTCGACGACGGGTACGCCGACTTCGTCGAGCACGCGCTGCCCCGGCTGCGCCGCTGGGGCTGCGGGGCGACCCTGTTCGTCCTGCCGGGACGGCTCGGCGGCGACAACGCCTGGGACCCGCTCGGCCCGCGCAAACGCCTGCTGACCAGCGAGGGCATCCGGCGGGCCGCCGCCGAGGGCGTCGAGATCGGCTCGCACGGGCTCGTCCACGCCGACCTCACCACGGCCGGGGCGACCACGCTGGCCTCCGAGACCGCCGGCAGCCGCGTGCTGCTGACCGAGCTGACCGGCACCGCGCCCGCCGGTTTCTGCTACCCGTACGGAGCCGTCGACCGACGGGCCGCCGACGCCGTGCGCGAGGCCGGGTACGCCTACGCCTGCGCCATCGACCCCGGCCCGCTGACCGGCCCGTACGCACTGCCCCGGGTGCACGTCGGCCAGCGGGACACGGCCGTGCGGCTGCTGCTGAAGACCCGGCTGCACCGGCTGCGCCGCCGTCCCGCGCAGGGGGTGTGAGATGCGCCCGGAGCCCGGCCCCGCCAGGGTCCTGCACATCATCACCGGCCTCGGCGTGGGCGGCGCCGAGCAGCAACTGCGGCTGCTGCTGCGCCACCTGCCGGTCGACAGCGAGGTCGTCACGCTCACCCACCCGGGCCCGGTCGCCGACGGCCTCGCCGCCGACGGGGTGCGCGTCACGCACCTCGGCATGGGCGGCAACCGGGACCTGGCGGCGCTGCCCCGGCTGGCCCGGACGATCCGCGCCGGCCGCTACGACCTCGTCCACACCCACCTGTACCGCGCCTGCCTCTACGGCCGGATCGCGGCCCGGCTGGCCGGGGTGCGGGCTGTCGTCGCCACCGAACACTCCCTGGGCGACACGCAGATGGAGGGCCGGCCGCTCACCGCGGGGGTACGCGCCCTGTACCTGGCCGGGGAGCGGCTGGGCCGTGCCACCGTCGCCGTCTCCCCCACCGTCGCCGGCCGGCTGCGCCGCTGGGGGGTGCCCGCGCCCCGCATCGCGGTCGTCCCCAACGGCATCGACCTGGACCGCCTGCGCTTCGATCCGGCGTCCCGGCTCCGCGCCCGGCGCCTGCTGGGCCTGCCCGAGGACGCGTACGTCGTCGGCGGCCTGGGCCGGCTCGTCCCGGGCAAGCGGTTCGACGTCCTGGTCGGGGCCCTGGCCCGGCTGCCCGGCGACGTCCGGCTGCTGCTGGTCGGCGGCGGCCCCGAGGAGCCCGCGCTGCGCGAGGCCGCCCGGCGGGCCGGGGTCGCGGACCGGGTCGTGCTGGCCGGGGAGCGGCCGGGGGTGCCCGGCGGCTCGCCCGGACCGGACCTGCCCGCCCTGCTCGGCGCGATGGACGTCCTGGCCTCGCCGTCCCCGGAGGAGGCGTTCGGGCTGGCCGCGGTGGAGGCGCTGGCCTCGGGGCTGCCGGTGCTCTACGCCTCCTGCCCGGCGATCGAGGACCTCCCCCCGTCGGCCGCGCCCGCCGCCCGGCGCGTCACCGGCGGGCCGGCCGCGTTCGCCCGCGCCCTCGCCGAGGCCCGCGCCGCCCCGCCCGGTGAGCGCGCCGCGCCCGAGGCCGCCCGCCACTACTGCGTCACCCGCAGCGCCGCCCGGCTGATGGACGTGTACGCCACCGCCCTCACCCGCCCCTCGTCCCCGGCCCTCCAGGGAGTTGGTTCCGCATGACCGAGTCCACCGTCCAGTCCGCGCCCGCCGACGCCGACGCGCCGCCCGCCGAACCGGCCCCGGAGCCCGCGCGGGGGCGCCGCCCGCGCCTCGGCCGGCGCGCGGACGCCCCGCGCCGGCCGCGCCGGGCCCTGCCCGCCTGGTCGCTGCTCGCGGCCGGTGTGCTCGCCGGCGGGCTGCTCGGCGGCGGCTACGGCCTGCTGCGCACCCCGCAGTACACGGCCACGAGCTATGTCGTCGCCGTCCCCACCGAGAAGTCCGACCCGGCCGCCGCCCTCGGTTTCGCCCAGGCCTACGGGCGGGTCGCCACGCAGCTCGCGGTGCTCGGGGACGCCCAGAAGACGGCGGGCGTGCCGGTGGCCACCCTGCGGTCGAGCGTGCGGGCGCAGACCTCGCCGGACGCGCCGATGGTCTCCATCACGGCCACCTCCTCCCGCCCGGCCGAGGCCGCGGGCATGGCCGACGCCGTCTCCCGGGCCCTCACCCGGCACGCCGAGGCCGCCGGGGACGACACCCACGTGGTGCTGCGGTCCTTCGCGCGGGCCACCCGGCCGACCGAGGCGTCCTCGGCCTCCGCCCCGCTGACCGGGCTGGTCGGCGCGAGCGCGGGCGGACTGCTGGGCGGGCTGGCGCTGCTGGTCCGGCCGCGCCGCGACCCGGCGCCGACCCCGGTCCCGGGCCCCGGCTCCCCCGCCGACGACGCGCGCGGGCTGCTGTGAGGTACACGAGCGAACTCGTCACCGACGAGCGCCGGTTCGCCGAGCTGGGCCCGCGGTGGACGCGGCTGTACCGGCGGTGCGCCGCCGCGACCCCGTTCCAGAGCCACGCCTGGCTGCACTCCTGGTGGCGTTCCTACGGGCGTCCGGGCCGGCTGCGGCTGCTGCTCGTGCGCGACGGCGCCGAACTGGTGGGCGCCGCCCCGCTGATGCGGGTGGCCCGCCCGGTGCCGTCACTGGTGCCGCTGGGCGGGGCGCTGCGCGACTACGGGGACGTGCTGCTGGACGACGGGCACGGCACCGCGGCGGCGGACGCCCTCGCGGGGGCCCTGGCGCGGGCGGCCCGCACCGCCCTCGTCGACCTGCGCGAGGTCCGGCCGGGTGCCGCCGCCGAGGCCGTCTACGACCGCTGGCGCGGGCCCCGGCACCGGCTCGCGGACTCCCTCTGCCTGGAACTGCCCGCCGCCCCGGTGGACGACCTGGTGGCCCGGCTGCCCTCGGCCAAGGCGCGGCAGCGGATCCGTGCCCAGCTGCGCAGGCTGGACGCGCTCGGCGTCAAGGCGCGCGCCGTCCTGCCCGAGGAGACGGAGGCCGCGCTGGGGCGGCTGCTGGAGCTGCACCGGCTCCAGTGGCAGGGGCGGAAGGTGACCGGCGAGCACCTGCGGCCCCGGTTCCGCGAGCACCTGGTGCGGGCCGCGGAGCCGATGGTCCGGTCCGGGGACGCGGTGGTCACCGAGTTCCGGCTGGACGAGGAGGTGGTGGCGGTGGACCTGACGCTGCTGTCGCCCCGGCTGGCCGGCGGCTACCTGTACGGCGCCCACCCGAGGCTGCGCGAGCTGAAGGCCGACGTGGCGGTGATGCTGCTGGAGGCGTGCGCGGGGCGCGCGCGTGACGGCGGGCACGGCACGCTGAGCCTGCTGCGCGGCAACGAGCCGTACAAGCACCACTGGCGCCCCCTGCCGGTGGTCAACGGGCGGCTGCTGCTCGCCCGCCGGCACACGGCGCCGCTGCTGGCGGCGGCCGTCGCGGACGCCGCCGTCCGCCGGCGCGGCAGGGAGGCGCTGCGCGCCCGCGCGGAGCGGAGGGAGCGCGGTGGCGGCCGGACCTGAGCGGCCCGGCCGCCGGGGCGTCCGGCTACCGGTCGCGCGACCACCAGTCCAGGCGCAGGCAGAGCCGTCCGCCGAGCCAGTGCTCGACCCAGTCGCCCAGTTCCAGCGGGGAGCAGCCGGCCGGCGGCCGGGCCGGTTCGGGCGCGGTGGGCGTGGCGGCCGGTTCGGGCGCGGTGGCCGGCTCCTCGGCGCGGCCGGAGAGGACGGACCGGTAGACGGCGGTGGACTCGGGGTTCTGCCCGCACTGCCACACGCCGTGCGGGCAGTAGTCGGTGACGGTGTTGTACAGCGGCCGGTGCTCGTCCATCCAGGCGAGCATCCGCCGCATGTACTCCGGGTTGTCGCCGTTGCGGAAGAGCCCCCACTCCGGGTACGAGACGGGCTTGCCGTGGGCCTTCGCGAAGTCGACGTGCGCCTGGAGGCCGTAGGGCTCGCTCACCTGCTCGTCGAAGGGCATGCCGCGCGGCTGGTCGTAGGAGTCCATGCCGATGACGTCGACGGTGTCGTCGCCCGGGTAGCACTCGGTCCACGGCACGGCGTCCCGGCCGCGGCTCGGCGCGAAGTCGAAGCGGAACTCCTGGCCGGGCACCGACCGCATGGTGGTGACGATCCGGTTCCAGTACGTCTTCCACGCCTCGGGGTCGGGGCCGCAGCGGTGGGTGTAGGTGGTGCCGTTCATCTCCCAGCCGAGGACCAGCACCGTGTCGGGCACGCGGAGGGCGACCAGCCGCTCGGCGAGGGCCCGGTAGTGGTGGTCGAAGCGGCCGGCGGCGCCCTGGCGCAGCAGGGTGCGGACCTCCGCGTCGCCGACGCCGTCCTCGTTGCGCTCCATCATGGGCACGTTGAGGACGAGCATCCGGTCGGGGCGGGCGGTGCGCCACCGCGCCCAGGAGGTGAGGAAGCCGGGGGCGCCCTCGATGTTGCTCCAGCGGTCGCCGGGCAGGTAGGTGTGGCCGACGCGCAGGTCGGCGCCGCCGAGCCACTCGCCGAGTTCGGCCATGCGGGTGACGCCGTCGGGCCCGTAGTCCAGGTACGCGCCGAAGGCGGGCGTGTGCCCTGTCGCGGGCGCGGCGGGGCCCGGGGCCGGGACGGCGGACGGGGCGGCGGACGGGACGGCGGACGGGGCGGCGGACGGGGCGGCGGGGGCCGGCACGGGCCCCGCCGGGTCCTCGGCGGCGGCCTGGGGGCCGGCCGCCAGGACGGCCGTCGCCGCCACCGCCGCCACGACCGCCACCGCCGCACGGGCGGGCCCGCGGCTCCGGCGCGGCGGCTGTTGCGAGGTCATACCGGCTCCTCTCTCGGCTCTGCGTCCTGCGCTGTGCTGCCCTGCTGCACGTATCGCTCCCTGCTCCGTCGCGCGTCCCCCCGCGTGACCGGCCGGGGACACATAGTGACACCCAGTCACATGACGCGCCCTCACGCCACCGCCACTACGGCTTTCGGGTGTCCCGATCGCCCGCTGTGGTGATCCGGACCGACTGAGAAGGAACCCCTCCGTGCCGCTGTTCGACACCCGTGTCCCCGCCGTAGTGCTGCGGACCGACCGGAATCCCTTCCACCACGGCACCCTCGGCGCCGTGCGCTCGCTCGGCCGGGCCGGGGTGGACGTGCACCTGGTCGCCGACTGCGCGGGCGGCCCCGTCGGCTCCTCCCGCTTCGTCACCGCCCGGCACACGCCCCCGCCGCCCGGCGCCCCGGCGGCCGAGGTCGCGGCGGTGCTGCGCCGGATCGCCGCCCGGATCGCCCGGCCGGCGGTGCTGATCCCGATGGACGACGCCTGCGCGGTCGCGGTGGGCCGGGCGCGGGCCGAGCTGGCGCCCGCCTTCCTCCTGCCCGACCTGCCCGGGGACCTGCCGGCGCGGGTCGCCGACAAGGCGGAGCTGGCCGGGCTGTGCGCGGCGCTCGGCGTGCCGCATCCGGAGACGCTGGTGCCGGAGGACCCCGGGGAGGCGGCCCGCGCCGCGTGGCGGCTGGGGCTGCCGGTGGTGGCGAAGTGGAGCCGGCCGTGGCTGGTGCCGGCCGGCAGCGGGCTGCGCAGCACGGTGCTGCTGCGCTCGGCGCGGGAGGCCCGGGAGCTGTTCCTGCGGGCCGGGGAGGCGGGCAGCAGGCTGCTGCTCCAGGCGTACCTGGAGCCGGGGGCGGGCCGGGACTGGTTCGTCCACGGGTACGCCGACCACACGGGCGCGGTGCGGGCGGGCGGGCCGGGGCGCAAGACGCGGGCCCGGCCGCGCGGCGCGGGCCTGACCGCGGTGGGCCGCTGGGAGCCGAACCCGTCGGTGGCGGCGGTCGCCGGGCGGGTGGTGGGCGAGCTGGGCTACCGGGGCGTGTTCGACCTCGACTTCCGGCGCTGCGGCACGACCGGCGCGTACCACCTGCTGGACTTCAACCCGCGGCCCGGCGCCCAGTTCCGGCTCTTCGAGGATTCGGCGGGGCTGGACGTGGTGCGGGCCCTGCACCTGGACCTGACCCACCGTCCGCTGCCCGAGGGGGAGCCGCGGCCGGGGCGGACGTTCGTGGTGGAGAACTACGCGCCGCTCAGCGCCCTGCGCCGGGCGGCCGGGGGACGCGAGCTGGCCTGGCACGCGCGGGACGACCGGGCGCCGGGGCGGGCGCTGTGGACGCGGTGGGGCCGGCACGCGGCGGTCCGGCTGCTGCGGCGCCGGGTGTCCGGTACGGGCGGCACGCCGCCGGCCGGGCCGGCTCCGGCGCGGGTGGTGCGGCAGGCGGGCGCTCCCGGGTCCGGGCGTCCGGGGCGCGCCGACGAGGAGCGGGCGGCGCGGCGCTGACCCGGGGCCGCGGGGGCCGTGGCGTCCCGGGCACGACAACGCCCCCGGCGGACGCTGCGGTGTCCGGCGGGGGCGGCGCGGTGGGGGGAGTGAGGAACCCTTGTTCAGCGCTGGGCCGCGGTGCGGCCCCTGCGGTAGAGGATGGCACCGCCCGCGAGGAGCGCGGCAGCGGCGGCGGCCGATCCCACGGTGCCCGCGGCGCCGGTCTCGGCCAGCGGCGGAGGCGTCCCCGGCGTGGTGGGGGGCGTCGTCGGCGGCGTGGTGGGAGGCGTCGTCGGCGGCGTCGTGGGGGGCGTCGTCGGCGGCGTGGTGGGAGGCGTCGTCGGCGGCGTCGTCGGCGGCGTGGTGGGGGGAGTCGTCGGCGGCGTGGTGGGCGGCGGCTCCTCCTCGCCGTAGCCGTAGCCGCCGTTCTCGCAGTGGTTGCCGAAGACCGGGTTGAGGACGGAGAGCACGTCGACGGTGTTCCCGCAGAGGTTGACCGGCACCTCGACCGGGACCTGGGCGTGGTTGCCGGAGCCGACGCCGGGCGAGCCCTCGGTGCCGCCGCCCGCGTAGGCGCCGGAGGAGTGGTCGTCGCCGTACCCGCCGCCGTGGCCGTATCCGCCGCCGTCGGAGCCGTGGCCGGACCCGCCGTCGCCGTAGCCGGACCCTTCGTCGCCGTAGCCGGACTCCTCCGAGCCCTGGCCGCGGTCGTCGGAGCCGTGGCCCGGACCGTTCTGGTGGGCGCCGGAGTGCTGCTCCCCGCCGCGGTTCTCGCAGTGGTTGCCGAACGCCGGGTTCAGCAGACCGACGAGGTCGACGCTGTTGCCGCAGATGTTCACCGGTACGTCGACCGGCACCTGGACGGTGTTGCCGGACAGGACGCCCGGCGAGTTGACGGCTGCCCCGTCGGCCTGCGCGTCGGCGAAGGCGGGGCTGCCACACAGGGACAGGACGCTCGTCGCGGCGGCCGCCGCGACCATTCCCCTGCTCAGGGTCTGTCGCACTCTAGTTGTCTTCCTGCCTGGAGCGGTGGGCTCGTAAAAGGGGCGAAGCCGGCCCTGAACCAAGCGAGTTGGACAAGGCCGGCCGTAACGCAGCCGGTCGGCTGGTGCCGAACGACGTCAGTCGTTCACGCACGTGTTGCCGAACGCCGGGTTCAGCAGACCGATCACGTTGATGCTGTTGCCGCACACGTTGACGGGAACGTGCACGGGGACCTGGACGACGTTGCCGGACAGGACGCCCGGCGAACCGAAGGCGGCACCTTCGGCACCGGCGTCGGCGAAGGCCGGGGCGGCGATGCCCATGGCCATGATGGCGCCCGCGACGACAGCAGCGCTCTTCTTCATGAACTTTCCCTTCTCTGCGGTCATGCCTGATTGACGGCCGAAACCGCGCGAGCACAGCTTGGATGGCTCGCACCATGACCAGCAGCCTGCGAACGAGGAATTGACGGCCGGAGAAAAATCGGAACGTGGAACCCCGGGAAATTCACCCGAAAGCCTTACCGCATCGTGCGGCCGTACCGCCGGAGGGGTGAAATTCCCTTGCCCGGCGGCATCCCCGTCCGTGTGCCGACCGGGTGGCCCGCACGTCTGTCGGCGGGCCACTCCGGTCTAGCGCGATACGGCTCAGCGCTGGACGTTCGCCGACAGGACCGACAGGTCCTCCAGGATGTGCGACAGGGCACCGTCGCGCTTGGCCTGGGTGGAGTTGTCGGAGCACTGCTGGTTCAGGTCGTCCGACAGCAGCGCCACGTCCTGGACCGGGACCAGGTTGACGACGGCGGCGTTGACGTCCTCGACACCGAGGCACGGCTTGTTCAGCGAACCCTCGACCAGCGAGAGCTGCGGGCTCATGTCGCCCTTGGTGGACGAGTTGCCGAAGGACGACACGGCACCGTTGCCGTTGGCCACGGCCGGCCCGTTGTCGTCTCCGATGGCAAGCGCCTGGGGAGCCGCAGCCGCCGTCATACCGATCACAGAAGCGGCGGCCGCCGCGGCGACCATTGCCTTCTTGAGCACTTCGCGTTCCTTTCCTCGTAGCGACGCACTGTCCTACGGCCTCATCAACAGGAGGCGGGATGATTGGTTGCGGGCGTTCACCCGGTTGGCCCCGTGCGGAACGGCGAAATGGACGCAAACCCGCTGGAATACGGGGCGCCCGCGGTATCCGCACACACTTCCCGTTGTCGGCCGACGGAGTGAACCGGAGAAACCCGTTTGCAGTCGCGGAGTTGACCAGGGCGCTCCGGTGGACGGGGTTTCCTCAGAAAGGACCGAGTCAGTGATCAAGAAGGTTGTTGCCTACGCGGCGATCGCCGCCTCCGTCATGGGTGCCTCCGCTGCCGCGGCCCCGCAGGCCATGGCGCTCGGCGACGACAGCGGACCGCTCGTCGCCAACGGGAACGGTGCCTCGCAGTACTTCGGCAACTCCGCGACGTACGGCAACATGAGCCCGCAGATGGCGCTCATCCAGGGCTCCTTCAACAAGCCCTGCATCGCGGTCAGCGACATCCCGGTGAGCGTGGTGGGCCTGGTGCCGATCCAGGACATCCCGCTGCTCTCGGACGACCTGAACCAGCAGTGCACCGAGAACTCGACGCAGACCAAGCGCGACGGCGCGCTGGCGCACCTCCTGGAGGACGTGTCGATCCTGTCCGCCAGCGGCCAGGGCTGATCGGAGGGAGGGGCGGGCGGCCGGTCTCACCGGCGGCCCGCCCCTCTCGCGTGTCCGACGTCATACGCGGGGGGTCAGGAGACGATGTCCTTGCGGGCGAAGCCCCGGAAGGCGAGGGCGGTCAGCACCAGGGCGCAGGTCAGGGAGAGCGAGGCCCCCTGGAGCATGCGGGCCGTCTCCAGACGGGGCGCGAGGGCGTCGAGCCACGCGTACTGCCAGTGGGCGGGGAGCAGTTCGCGCCAGTCGCCGAGGGCGGTGACCTCGTCGAGGACGTTGCCGATGATGGTCAGCCCGACGGCGCCGCCGACCGCCTCGGGCCGTTCGGCGAGCCGGTCGAGGAGCCAGTCGAGGAGCCGGGAGACGTCGGCGACCTCGCCGTCGGGGGCATTCAGCCCGATCCGGCCGGTGGACTCGCCGAAGCCGCGCGCCGACCAGGTGAGCACCGCGTACCCGTCGCGGGCCGGCCGCTCGGCCTGTGCGCGCACGTCGGCCTTGCTGCCGCCGAAGCCGTGCGCGAGCAGGACGGCCGGACGGCGGCCGGTCCCCCCGGCGGTGAAGTACGAGGTGTCCAGGCGGACTCCGCCACCCGTGGCGACCACCTGGTCGGCGCGGCGCACCGGGACCGGCTCGTCTCCGGCCAGGGCCGTCCAGGTCCCGGCGCCGGCCAGCACCGCGAGGGCCGCCGCCGCGGCGGCCACGCGCCGGGCCGGCCCCCGAACAGCCGCCGCGGGGCGGGCAGTCGGAGATCCATGCGCCCACCGTACGGGGTGCGCGCCGCGCCGGCGGCGGCGCGGGCGCCCCCGTCCCGGGCGGGACGGGGGCGCGGGCCTGCGGGGCCGAGGGGGCGTCAGTGGTTGCGGGGGAAGCCCAGGTCGACGCCGGTCGGGGCCTCGGAGGGGTCGGGCCAGCGGGTGGTGACGACCTTGCCGCGGGTGTAGAAGTGCGTGCCGTCGTTGCCGTAGATGTGGTGGTCGCCGAAGAGCGAGTCCTTCCAGCCGCCGAAGGAGTGGTAGCCGACCGGGACCGGGATCGGCACGTTCACGCCGACCATGCCGGCCTCGACCTCCAGTTGGTAGCGGCGGGCGGCGCCGCCGTCCCGGGTGAAGATCGCGGTGCCGTTGCCGAACGGCGAGGCGTTGACGAGCGCCACGCCCTCCTCGTAGGTCTCCACGCGCAGCACGCACAGCACCGGGCCGAAGATCTCGTCCTGGTACGCCTTGGCCGTGGTCGGCACGCGGTCCAGCAGGGAGATGCCGATCCAGTGGCCGTCCTCGTGGCCGGCGACGGTGTGGCCGGTGCCGTCCAGGACGACCTCGGCGCCCTCGGCGGCGGCGCCGGAGACGTAGGAGGCGACCTTGTCGCGGTGGGCCTTGGTGATCAGCGGGCCCATCTCGGAGGCCGGGTCGTCGCCGGGGCCGATGACGATCTTCTCGGCGCGCTCGCGGATCTTCTCCACCAGGGCGTCGCCGACGGCGCCGACCGCGACGACCGCGGAGATCGCCATGCAGCGCTCGCCGGCCGAGCCGTAGGCCGCGGAGACGGCCGCGTCGGCCGCCGCGTCCAGGTCGGCGTCGGGCAGTACCAGCATGTGGTTCTTGGCGCCGCCGAGCGCCTGGACGCGCTTGCCGTGGGCGGAGGCGGTGGTGTGGATGTGGCGGGCGATCGGGGTGGAGCCGACGAAGGAGACCGCCTTGACGTCCGGGTGCTCCAGGAGCCGGTCGACGGCGGTCTTGTCGCCGTGGACGACGTTGAAGACGCCGTCGGGCAGTCCGGCCTCGGCGAGCAGTTCGGCGAGCCGGTTGGCGGCGGAGGGGTCCTTCTCGCTCGGCTTGAGCACGAAGGTGTTGCCGCAGGCGATGGCCAGCGGGAACATCCACATCGGCACCATCGCGGGGAAGTTGAACGGCGTGATGCCGGCGACGACGCCGAGCGGCTGCCGGAGAGAGGCCACGTCGACGCGGGTGGCGACCTGCGTCGACAGCTCGCCCTTGAGCTGTACGGCGATGCCGCAGGCCAGGTCGACGACCTCCAGGCCGCGGGCGACCTCGCCGAGGGCGTCGGAGTGCACCTTGCCGTGCTCGGCGGTGATCAGGGCGGCGATCTCGTCGCGGTGCTCGTCCAGCAGGGCGCGGAAGCGGAAGAGGATCGAGGTGCGCTGCGCCAGCGAGGACTGGCCCCAGGCCGTGAACGCCTCCTGGGCAGCGGCGACCGCGGCGTCCACCTCCTCCACGGAGGCGAAGGCGACCCGGGTGGTGACCTCGCCGGTGGCCGGGTTCGTCACCGGACCGTGGTTGCCCGAGGCGCCTTCGACGGGCTTGCCGCCGATCCAGTGGTTGACGATCTTCGTCATGACCGAGAACTCCTTCGCAGAATGGCGGCGACGGGTCGAGACGTGCCGTGGGTCCAGCTCACGAACCGTGTTCCGCGGCGTCGGGCCGCGGCCCAGGCCGTGGGTCCATCCCAGCAGCCGCGTCGTCCCGCGCGCGCCCGACACAGTGTCGGGGGTTCGGGCTCGCGCGTAGACAGATGTGGGGGTCCGGGCGTGGCGTGCCCCGGCGGGCGGCGGGTCGGACCGGGGACCACCGGGGACCTCCGGCGCGGGCGGCCGGGCGGGCGGGGAGTCGGCGCTCGCGCTTCGCTCCTGCCAGGGCGAAGCGGCCTCCCGCGCCGGAGGCGTTCGGTGGCCGGGCGTCCCGCGCGCCGGGCTCCGGCGGGGCCGCCGTCGTCCGTCGCGGGAGCCCGGGACGGGGATCGGCGGGGACACGGCCGACGGCGGCACCGCGCCGCGCCTCGGCGGCGGCCCGGTCGTGCGCCATCGCGTCCCCTTCGAGCCCGTCCTTGGGTCCTGATCGGGTTTCTAGCCGTGCGGATGAGGTCTGTCAATCCTTTGTCCGGACATACGGACGAAATGACTCCGGCCGGCCGCTCCCCGACATCCGCGGGCCCCCGCCGGTCCCGCTGTCAACACACCACGCCCCGGACCCGGTCCGCCGCTTTGCGGCACTCCCGTCACAAACGTCCCCTTCCTGTCACACATGTCTCGTGTACGCGGGATTTCCGTCACACCCGGGAACGGCGGCCGACCGGCCCGGACAGGGCCTCGCCGGCCCGGCGAGGCTAGGTGATCGCCAGCGCTGCGCCCGGCTCCCCCCGGCGGCCGTCCCCGGCCGCCGCCGCGGCGCGCGCGGGGAGGTGCGCATCGTGACCGACCGAAGGCTCTGGTCCTACAAGGACATCGCGGCTCACATCCGGGTGCAGCCGGACACCGTGCGGTCGTACCGCAAGCACGGGCTGCTGCCGCCGCCCGACCACGTGGAGGGCGGCAAGCCCTACTGGTACGCGGACACGGTCCGCGCCTGGGTGGCCTCCCGCCCCGGCAACCGCGCCCGCCGGGACTGACCCGGGCCGGCTCCCCGGCCGCCACCCCCGGCCGGGGCCCGCGCGCCGGCGTGACCGGCCGGCGCGCGGCCGCCGGGGCGCGTCGGCGGCGGGGCGCGGCCGGTCCCGGCCCTACGGCGTGATGACGGTGACGCCCGGCCCCGGGGCGGAGTCCAGCGCGGCGAGGGCGGCCGGGGCCTCCTCCAGGGTGATGGCGGACGTCACCAGCAGGTCGGGGCGGAGCAGGCCGGATACGACCAGGTCCAGCATCGGCGGGTAGGCGTGGGCGGCCATGCCGTGGCTGCCGAGCAGGTCCAGTTCCAGGGCCACGGCGCGGGCCACCGGGACCGGCGTGGTGCCGTCCGCCGAGGGCAGCAGGCCCACCTGGACGTGGCGGCCCCGGCGGCGCAGGCCGTTCACGGAGGCCGCGCAGGTGGCGGGCGAGCCGAGCGCGTCCAGGGAGAGGTGCGCGCCGCCGCCGGTGAGGTCCCGTACCGCCGCCGCCGTGTCCGCCGCCACCCTCGCGTCCACGCACTCGGCCGCGCCGAGGGACCGGGCCATCTCCAGCGCCCGGGGCGAGACGTCGACGGCGACGACCCGCGCGCCCGAGGCCGCCGCGATCATCACCGCCGACAGGCCGACGCCGCCGCAGCCGTGCACCGCGACCCACTCCCCCGCCCGGACCGCGCCCCGCTGCACCACCGCGCGGAACGCGGTGGCGAACCGGCAGCCGAGGGAGGCGGCGGTCGCGTACGACATGCCGTCGGGGAGGGCGACCAGGTTGACGTCGGCGTGGTCGAGGGCGACGTACTCGGCGAAGGAGCCCCAGTGGGTGAAGCCGGGCTGCGTCTGGCGCTCGCACACCTGCCCGTCGCCCGCCGCGCACGCCGGGCAGCTCCCGCAGGCGCACACGAAGGGGACGGTGACCCGGTCCCCGGGCCGCCACCCGGTCACCCGGTCGCCCACCGCCTCGACGGTTCCGGCGAGTTCGTGGCCGGGCACGTGCGGCAGGACGATGTCCGGATCGTGCCCCTGCCAGCCGTGCCAGTCACTGCGGCACAGGCCCGTCGCCCCGACCCGGACGACCACGCCGTGCGGCGCCGGCGCCGGGTCGGGCACCTCCCGCACCCCGGCCGGCTCCCCGAACCTCTCGAACACCACCGCGCGCATCCCGCGCCCCCTCTCCGTCCCGGCACACCCCGCCCCCGCATTCTGCGCCGACGCCCGGCGGGGCGGGGGGCCGGGTCACGCGCCCACATACCCCCTAGGGGTACAGTGGGAGACGTGGTCCCCCACCGGATCACGGGTACTCGACCCTGCACACCTCTCGACCAGGAGTAACGACATGACCTCTCCGACCGACACCCAGGGCTCCGTCACCACCGTCACCACCCTCTACAAGGTGAGCGGGATGAGCTGCGGCCACTGCGAGGGCGCCGTCTCCGGCGAGATCTCCGAGATCCCCGGCGTCGTCTCGGTGAAGGCCGTCGCCCCCGCCGGCGAGGTCACCGTCGTCTCCGCCGCCCCGCTCGACGAGGCCGCCGTCCGCGCCGCGGTCGACGAGGCCGGCTTCGAGCTGACCGGCACCGTCTGACCCACCCGCCCAGCCCCGCCCGCAGCCTTCCGGCCGGGCCGGGGCGACCGGCTCGCGACAACCGGCCGCCCCCGGTCCGGCGGACCTCCTGGAGTCACCGGACCAATGACCAGCACCACCGAGGCAACGCCCACCGCCACCGCACCGGACCTCGCCGAGGTCGAACTGCTCATCGGCGGGATGACCTGCGCCTCCTGCGCGGCCCGCGTCGAGAAGAAGCTCAACCGCATGGACGGCGTCACCGCCACGGTGAACTACGCGACGGAGAAGGCGCGGATCACCCACCCCGTGTCCACCGACGTCGCCGACCTCATCGCCACGGTCGTCAGGACCGGCTACACGGCCGAGCGGCCGGCACCCCCGAAGCCGCCCGCCGACGAGAACCCCGCCCCGCCGGAGGGCGCGGGGGACGACCCCGAACTCGCCGGCCTGTGGCAGCGGCTCGTCGTCTCGCTGCTCCTGGCCGGCCCCGTGGTGCTGCTCGCGATGGTGCCGGCGCTCCAGTTCGACAACTGGCAGTGGCTCTCCCTCACCCTGGCCGCGCCCGTCGTGGTCTGGGGCGGGCTGCCCTTCCACCGCGCCGCCTGGTCCAACGCCCGGCACGGCGCCGCCACCATGGACACGCTGGTCTCGCTGGGCACGCTGGCGGCGTTCGGCTGGTCCCTGTGGGCGCTGTTCTTCGGCGACGCGGGCATGCCGGGCATGCGGCACGGCTTCGACCTGACCGTCTCCCGCGCCGACGGCGCCTCCGCGATCTACCTGGAGGCCGCCGCCGGCGTCACCGCCTTCCTGCTCCTCGGCCGCTGGCTGGAGGCCCGCTCCAAGCGCCGCGCCGGGGCCGCGCTGCGGGCCCTGATGGAGCTGGGCGCCAAGGAGGTGGCCGTGCTCCGCGACGGGCGCGAGGTACGGGTGCCCGTGGCGCGGCTCGCCGTCGGCGACCGCTTCGTGGTCCGGCCCGGGGAGAAGATCGCCACCGACGGCACCGTCGTCGAGGGCGCCTCCGCCGTGGACGCCTCGCTGCTGACCGGGGAGTCGGTACCGGTCGACGTGGCCGTCGGCGACCCCGTCACGGGCGCCACCGTCAACGCCGGGGGCCGGCTGGTCGTGGAGGCCACCCGGATCGGCTCGGACACCCAGCTCGCCCGGATGGCGAAGCTGGTCGAGGACGCGCAGAACGGCAAGGCCGAGGTGCAGCGCCTCGCCGACCGGGTCTCGGCGGTCTTCGTCCCCGTCGTCCTGGTGATCGCCGCCGCCACCTTCGGCGGCTGGATGGCCGCCTCCGGCGACACCGTCGCCGCGTTCACCGCCGCCGTCGCCGTGCTGATCATCGCCTGCCCGTGCGCGCTCGGCCTCGCCACGCCGACCGCCCTGCTCGTCGGCACCGGGCGCGGCGCCCAGCTCGGCATCCTCATCAAGGGGCCGGAGGTGCTGGAGTCCACCCGGCGCGTGGACACCGTCGTGCTGGACAAGACCGGCACCGTCACCACGGGCCGCATGAGCCTCCAGGAGGTCGTCGCCGCCGAGGGCACCGACCCCGGGGAGCTGCTGCGCGTCGCCGGTGCCGTCGAGCACGCCTCGGAGCACCCGGTGGCCCGCGCCGTCGCGGCCGGCGCCGAGGAGCGGACCGGCACGCTGCCGCCGGTGACGGAGTTCGTGAACGTGCCGGGCCGGGGCGTGCGCGGGCGCGTCGAGGGCCGCGAGGTGGCCGTGGGGCGCCTGTACGACACGCTGCCGGACGAGGTGGCCCGCGCCCGGGACGAGGCCGAGGGCGCCGGGCGCACGGCCGTCGTGGTCGGCTGGGACGGCACGGCGCGCGGGGTGGTCGCGGTGGCCGACGCGGTGAAGGAGACCAGCGCCGAGGCGGTGGCCGAACTGCGCCGCCTCGGGCTCACGCCGGTGCTGCTGACCGGCGACAACCGGCGGGTCACGGAGTCCGTCGCCCACGCGGTCGGCATCGACGAGGTGATCGCGGAGGTGCTGCCCGAGGAGAAGGTCGACGTGGTCCGGCGGCTGATGGCCGAGGGCCGTACCGTCGCCATGGTCGGCGACGGGGTCAACGACGCCGCCGCGCTCGCCACGGCCGATCTGGGCCTCGCCATGGGCACGGGGGCGGACGCGGCGATCGAGGCGGGCGACCTGACGCTGGTCCGCGGTGACCTGCGGGTGGCCGCGGACGCGATCCGGCTGTCCCGGCGCACCCTCTCCACCATCAAGGGCAACCTGGTGTGGGCCTTCGGCTACAACGTGGCCGCGCTGCCGCTGGCCGCGGCGGGGCTGCTCAACCCGATGATCGCCGGGGCGGCGATGGCCTTCTCCTCGGTGTTCGTCGTGACCAACAGTCTCAGGCTTCGCGCGTTTCACTGAGGTTCACCGAGGTTCGAGGGCAAATGCCTCTGGAGTCCGGCACGCACCTCACATAAGCTCTTCACAAGGCTCGCGCATCTTCCTTACGGTCGAGTCTCGTTCGGCGTATCGGGACCCTCGGCCAGGTGACGGACAGATTCGAGAGACGCAGATCACAGTGATGTGAACGTAACCATCGAAGGGGCTCGAAGGTCTAAGTTGGCGATGTCGGGGAGCGTCTTGGGGGGCGCGAACCGACATCTGGGGATGTCTTGGGGGACTTTCCCAGAGATGCGTTGCCGGGACACGTACACCGGGAAGCTTTGAGCGGCCCTCCCGGGTGCGCGTCCCGGCAGACCGCACACAGCAGGAGTACGGCGAGTTTCGCTCGTTGTGCTCACACAGCGATTCAGGCGCTGTTCTCACAGACGCCCGGCCGGATCCCGTGGGGGGAATCCGCACCGGGACATGGGAAGGCGCCCTGGTCGTCGGCCCGTGGGGGGACCGACGCACCGGGGCGCCTTCTCCCTTGCGGGGGCGGGGCGGTGCCTGGTGACGCTTGAGGGGCCAGGCCCTTCGGTGACGACCGGCATCCCCGGCGCTCTCCGGTGACAACCGGCGCCCCGGCCCTCCCCGGTGACAACCGACGTTCGCCGACTTCCCGGTGACAACCGGGATTTCCCGACTTCCCGGTGACAACCCGGTTCACAGGCGGCCACCGTGCGCCCACGGGCCCGTGGCGCGGGACGGGCGCGGGACGGGCGCGGGACGGGCGCGGGACGGGCGCCGTACGACCGAGTCCCCGCGATCCGGGACAGGGCCGGCCGGGAGAACGGCCAGGGCCCCGCGACCCGCCGGAGCGGGGCACGGGGCCCTGGAAGCCTCGTCGCGGCGCCTGGGTCAGCGCTGCTCGACCGGCACGAAGTCGCGCTCGACGACGCCCGTGTAGATCTGCCGCGGACGGCCGATGCGGGAGCCCGGCTCCTTGATCATCTCGTGCCACTGGGCGATCCAGCCCGGCAGCCGGCCGAGGGCGAACAGGACCGTGAACATCTCGGTCGGGAAGCCCATGGCCCGGTAGATCAGGCCGGTGTAGAAGTCGACGTTCGGGTAGAGCTTGCGCTCGGTGAAGTAGTCGTCGGAGAGCGCGTGCTCCTCCAGCTTCAGGGCGATGTCCAGCAGTTCGTCGGACTTGCCCAGGGCGGAGAGCACATCGTGCGCCGCCGCCTTGATGATCTTCGCGCGCGGGTCGAAGTTCTTGTAGACCCGGTGGCCGAAGCCCATCAGGCGGACGCCGTCCTCCTTGTTCTTCACCTTGCGGATGAAGGAGTCGACGTCGCCGCCCTCGGCCTGGATGCCTTCCAGCATCTCCAGCACCGACTGGTTGGCACCGCCGTGCAGCGGACCCCACAGGGCCGAGATGCCGGCGGAGATCGAGGCGAACATGTTCGCCTGGGAGGAGCCGACCAGGCGCACGGTGGAGGTCGAGCAGTTCTGCTCGTGGTCGGCGTGCAGGATGAGGAGCTTGTCCAGGGCCGCGACGACGACCGGGTCCAGCTCGTACTCCTGGGCGGGGACCGAGAAGGTCATGCGCAGGAAGTTCTCGACGTAGCCGAGGTCGTTGCGCGGGTAGACGAACGGGTGACCGATCGACTTCTTGTACGCGTAGGCCGCGATCGTCGGGAGCTTGGCGAGCAGCCGGATCGTGGAGAGGTTGCGCTGGCGCTCGTCGAACGGGTTGTGGCTGTCCTGGTAGAACGTGGACAGCGCCGAGACCACCGAGGAGAGCATGGCCATCGGGTGGGCGTCGCGCGGGAAGCCCGTGAAGAAGTTCTTGACGTCCTCGTGGAGCAGCGTGTGCTGCGTGACGCGGTGCTTGAACGCGCTCAGCTCGTCGACGGTCGGCAGTTCGCCGTTGATGAGCAGGTACGCCACCTCCAGGAAGGTGGAGCGCTCCGCGAGCTGCTCGATGGGGTAGCCGCGGTACCGGAGGATGCCGCTCTCGCCGTCCAGGTACGTGATCGCGGATTTGTAGGCGGCGGTGTTGCCGTATCCGCTGTCCAGCGTCACCAGACCGGTCTGGGCGCGGAGCTTTCCGATGTCGAAGCCCTTGTCGCCGACGGTGCTGTCGATCACCGGGTAGGTGTACTCGCCGTCGCCGTACCGAAGTACTACAGAGTTGTCGCTCACGTCTTCCCTCACCGACCTAGTGCCTCATCTTCGAGGTGCCCTGACTGTCTCTACCATCCCCCACTTGGCCCATGTGAGTGCACTCGGGGTCGACCATCGGGCCTATTGGCGGCACTGAGTGCCGCCAACTTTCTCATCCTGCCCGTTCCCCGGCGCTTCGGGAAGGGCTCTGTGACCTTCATGACTCATTTGATCGATCATTCTTCCTCCGGCGGTGGCGGGCGGCCCGGTACGGGGCCTTCCGCACGCCCGGGGCGGGGTCCTCCGCACGGGTCCCCGGAGCGGGGCCGGTCAGGCGTCGGCGCCCGTGAGCCGGAAGTCGAGGGCCGTGCAGCGCCGCCCGGCCGAGACCGTGCGCACCGCCTGCCCGATCGCCTTGCGGGAGCCGACGAGGACGACCAGCTTCTTCGCCCGGGTGACCGCCGTGTAGAGCAGGTTGCGCTGGAGCATCATCCAGGCGCCGGTGGTGACCGGGATGACGACCGCCGGGTACTCGCTGCCCTGGGAACGGTGGATGGTGACGGCGTAGGCGTGGGCCAGTTCGTCGAGTTCGTCGAAGTCGTAGGCGACTTCCTCGTCCTCGTCGGTGCGGACGGTCAGGCGCTGGTCCACCGGGTCGAGCGCGGTGACGACGCCGACGGTGCCGTTGAAGACGCCGTTCTCGCCCTTCTCGTAGTTGTTGCGGATCTGGGTGACCTTGTCGCCGACGCGGAAGACCCGGCCGCCGAACCGCTTCTCCGGCAGGTCCGGCCGGCCCGGGGTGACGGCCTGCTGGAGGAGTCCGTTGAGCGTGCCCGCGCCGGCCGGGCCCCGGTGCATCGGGGCGAGGACCTGCACGTCGCGGCGCGGGTCCAGGCCGAAACGGGCCGGGATGCGGCGGGCGGCGACGTCCACGGTGAGCCGGCCGGTCTCCTCCGTGTCGTCCTCGACGAAGAGGAAGAAGTCCTTCAGACCGTCGGTGAGCGGGGGCCGTCCCGCGTTGATGCGGTGCGCGTTGGTCACCACACCGGACTCCTGGGCCTGGCGGAAGACGCGGGTGAGCCGGACGGCGGGGACGGGGCCGCCCTCGGCCAGCAGGTCCCGCAGCACCTCCCCGGCGCCGACGCTGGGCAACTGGTCGACGTCCCCGACGAAGAGCAGGTGCGCGCCGGGCGGCACGGCCTTGACCAGCTTGTTGGCGAGGAGCAGGTCGAGCATGGACGCCTCGTCCACCACCACGAGGTCGGCGTCGAGCGGCCGGTCCCGGTCGTAGGCGGCGTCGCCACCGGGCTTCAGCTCCAGCAGCCGGTGCACGGTGGACGCCTCGGCGCCGGTCAGTTCGGCCAGGCGCTTGGCGGCCCGGCCCGTCGGGGCGGCCAGGACGACCTTCGCCTTGCGCGCGCGGGCCAGTTCGACGACCGAGCGGACCGTGAAGGACTTGCCGCAGCCGGGGCCGCCGGTGAGCACGGCGACCTTCTCGGTCAGCGCGAGGCGGACGGCCGCCTCCTGCTCGGGCGCGAGGTCGGTGCCCGTGCGCCCCTTCAGCCATCCGAGCGCCTTCGTCCAGTCCACGTCCCGGAAGCCGGCCATCCGGTCCTCCCCGGTGCGCAGCAGGCGCAGCACCTGGGCGGCGAGGGAGAGTTCGGCGCGGTGGAAGGGGACCAGGTAGACGGCGGTGACCGGCCCGTCGCCGTCCGGGCCGGGCACCTTCTCCCGGACGACGCCGGGGTCCCGGCCCTCCTCCGGTACGGCGGCCAGGTCGGCCAGGCACTCGATGACGAGGCCGGTGTCGACCTGGAGCAGCTTCACCGCGTCGGCGATGAGCCGTTCCTCGGGGAGGTAGCAGTGGCCCTGGTCGGTGGCCTGCGACAGGGCGTACTGGAGGCCCGCCTTGACCCGCTCCGGACTGTCGTGCGGGATGCCGACCGACTGGGCGATGCGGTCGGCGGTGAGGAAGCCGATGCCCCACACGTCGGCGGCGAGGCGGTAGGGCTGGTTCCGCACCACGGAGATCGAGGCGTCGCCGTACTTCTTGTAGATGCGCACGGCGATGGAGGTGGACACCTCGACGGTCTGGAGGAACAGCATGACCTCCTTGATCGCCTTCTGCTCCTCCCAGGCGTCGGCGATCTTCTTGGTCCGCTTGGGGCCGAGGCCGGGCACCTCGATCAGCCGCTTGGGCTCCTCCTCGATGACGGTCAGGGTGTCGAGGCCGAAGTGCTGGGTGATGCGGTCGGCGAAGACCGGCCCGATGCCCTTGACCAGGCCGGAACCGAGGTAGCGCCGGATGCCCTGGACGGTGGCGGGCAGGAGCGTCGTGTAGTTCTCGACGTGGAACTGCTTCCCGTACTGGGGGTGCGACCCCCAGCGGCCCTCCATCCGCAGCGACTCGCCGACCTGGGCGCCGAGCAGCGCGCCGACGACGGTGAGCAGGTCGCCGGCGCCCCGCCCGGTGTCGACCCGGGCGACCGTGTACCCGTTCTCCTCGTTGGCGTAGGTGATCCGCTCCAGCACCCCTTCGAGCACCGCGAGCCGCCGCTCCCCCGGGGAATCCCCGACCTGCTTGCCCATGCGCCCGACGGTACCGGTGGGGACGGACAGGGGGCTTCGGTGGGGCCCGTCCCGGTGGGCTGCCGCGGCCCGTGGGGGGGGGCTCAGGCGAGGCGGTGTTCCCAGCGCAGCTCCGGGCTGCCTTCGATCCGGTAGTGGTGCGATCGCCCGGTGACGCGCAGCCGTACCGCCTCGATACCCGGACCGCCCGCGTCACGCCAGGCGAGGAGGGCGTGTTCGACGACGTCCCACAGGGCCACCGGGCCGCCCTGGCGGACGCTCCATCCCCCGCCGCGGGGGCGGAACTCGGCGAACGACTCGCGTTCGGGGTCGAAGAGGTACCGCAGTGGCGCCCCGTCACCGTCGGTGGCCCGCACCAACTGGGCGCCCGGCGCGGCGAGCTGCGCGAGGAAGGCGGGCATCCACTCCTCCAGGACGAGCGGCGGCACCCGCGCGGGCCGGACGCTGTCCGCGTGGGCGGCGCGGGCGGAGAGGTCGCCGGCCAGGGGTGTGACGGCCTGGGCCCGCGCCTGCATGAAGGAGGAGGGGCCGGTGATCGCGCCCTCGGCGGTGCCGTCCTCACCGACGGTGACCCTGGCCAGGCCGGTGCCCCAGGGCCAGGAGCCGACCGTGGCGAGGACGACGCCGCCGGGCCGGGTCTGGCGGATCCACGCGTACGGGATGCGGCGGACCGCGCAGGTGGCGATGACCCGGTCGTACGGCGCCCGGTACGGATGGCCGAGGAGTCCGTCGCCCGTCACCGTCCACGTGGAGTGGCCGGCGGATTCCAGCGCGGCGTCGGCGCGGGCCGCCACCTGCGGATCGACCTCGACGGTGGCGACGTCGTCCTCGCCGACGCGGTGGCACAGCAGGGCCGTGGAGTAGCCGGTGCCCGTGCCGATCTCCAGGACGCGGTGGTCCGCGCCGAGGTCCAGCGCCTCGATCATGCCGACGACGGTGGCCGGATCGGTCGAGGACGAGGTGGGCACCCCCGGGACGGGTCCGTCGGCCCGGTCGGCGGTGAGATGGCCGTCGAGCTGGGTGGTGAGCGTGTCGAGGCGGTGGGCGAGGCTCAGCCACGCGTCCGGGCCGGCGCCGGACGGGGTGACGGGCCGCCAGGCCCTCCCTTCGTCGAGGAAGACACCGGGCCGCAGGAACCGCTCGCGCGGCACGGCCTCCACCGCTTCCCGCAGCCAGGGGGACGTCAGGACCCCCTTCTCCACGAGAAGCTCCGCCATACGGCGCCGCTCGGATGCGGGGTCGGTCATCGGCTGTCTCCCCGGGCGAGAAGGCCGGCGAAGGCCGCGGACATCGGAAGGCCGGTCTCCCCCTCCAGCCATCCCCACTGGCCGTTGGGATTCAACTCCAGCCACCAGTGGTCTCCGGCCCGGTCGACCGCGAGATCGAAGCTCCCTGACACCAGCCCCAGCCGCCTCAGACAGGCCCGCAGCGCTCTGTCCAGCCGGGCGGGGAGACGCTCGACGGTGTAGGTCAGAGCGCTGTAGTCCCTGCGCCAGTCGAGCAGTCCGGAGTCGATGCGCACGGCGAACGTGTGGCTGCCGACGATCAGGACGCGGAGGTCGGCGACCTTGTCCACGCGGGCCTGGAAGAGGTGGGGAGCCACGCGAACGCTGTCGTCGATCTCTTCGGCGGTGACGGGGTCGGCCCATCCGGTCATCGGCACACCGTCTCGCGCGTAGGGGGTCCACCGCAGCGTCTTGAAGATGGTGTCACCCTGTAGGCGGATGAACTCCCGTGCCTCGTCGGGATCGTTGGTGACCAGGGTGGGCGGAACCCGGAAACCGAGCCGCTGGGCGAGGACCAGTTGGGCGGGCTTGTAGTCGGCCGCCGCCATCCGTAGCGGGTGGTTGACCCAGAGGGGGCCCTCCACCGCGAAGAGGACTCCGCCGAGTCCGTGGCGGACCTGCGCGGCCGCGAACCGGGCGTCGTCCGTCGGCAGGTGGGGGTACGAGGGCCACTCCGGGCGGCGCCAGTACACAGCCCGGACGCCTGGCAGGCCCGCCGTTCTCGACCGGGTGCGCACCTGCCCGGCCAGACGGGCCGGGCGGACGCCGAACCGAGCCGAGACCGTGAGGCCCTCTGCGATGTCGGCCGGGTTGAAGCGGACCACCGGCACATCGCGCCGGTTGAGTTCGGCGATCACCATGTCGGCGGTGATGTCGTCGGTCTCGGTGGCCACGAGGACCGGCCCCGTCTCGGTCATCGTCATCAGTCCTGGTTGCTGTCCTGGTCGTGTCCCTGGTCGTTCCGGGAGTCCGAGTTCGTCAACGTGGAGGTCTCGGTGCCGGAACTGGTGCCGTGCTTGCCCATCTCCACCACCTGGCCGGCCGGGTCGCGGTACACCCCGAGCTGTGTGGCGGGATCGATGACGACCGTGGCGTGCGGGCGCCGGACGGTGACCGGGTAGGGCGCGAGCCGACCCGCGCCCCAAGGTCGCGCGAGGCTGGGGGATACCACGGAAGTGTCCATACGGGCTCCTTGAGGGGGAATCGGTCCGAAACGCGGTGTGACCAGTGAAGGGCAATCCGTTACCGTCTCCCAGAGCGAACCCCGCGCATTGACCGGGCGTTTTCCGCGCACCGGGTGCCGCGTCCGGGAACGCGCCCTTCGTGAGGGAGACCCATGGCATCGAGGCGCAGGTGTTCAGCCGAACGGCGGGCGGCACAGGGTTACTCCCAGGAGGAATTCGCCGAAGCGCTCGCGGTGGCCACCTCCACCGTGATCCGCTGGGAGGGCGGACGTGCCACGCCAAGGCCGCATCAACGCCCTCAGATGGCCGCCCTGTTGGGAGTCACCCTCATCGAACTGGACGGGCTCCTCGCCGAGGGACCGTCGGCGCGAGGGGCCGTTCCCCGGGACCTCCCTCCCCTACCCCACGGTGATGATGACGATATGAAGCGTCGCGAAGTCCTGAGCCTGCTGGCCGTCACGGGCACGCTCGTCACCCTGCCCGGCTCGGAGAAGGCGCCCCGGGACAGCACCGTGGGGGCGATCCTGGAGACGGGGGAGGAACTGCACCGCAGCCTGTGGCGCGTCTTCGCCCTCGCCGACTCCAAGCAGACCGTCTTCCCCGCCGTCCGCGAGCAGCTCGGCGTCCTGACGCTGGGGCTGACCGAAGCGCGCGCCGAAGCCGATCGCGCCCGGCTGTGCACGATGACGGCCGACCTCTACCAGCTCGCCGGCGAGCTGTTCTTCGACACCAACCGGTACACCGACGCCGCGCAGTGCTACACGCTCGCCGCTGGAGCCGCCCGCGCCGGTGGTGCGCACGACCTGTGGGCCTGCGCCCTGACCCGTCACGCCTATGTCGAGCTGTACGCGCGTCGCGCGTCGGCCGCGCATCCCGTGCTGGCGGCGGCCTCCCGCGTCGCCGGGCGGGGCGACAGCGCCCTGTCCACCCGCCACTGGGTGGCCGCCGTCCAGGCCGAGGCGTACGCGCTCACGGGTGACGTCGACGCCTGCGCCCGCGCTCTCGACGAGGCGGAGGCGGTCCACCGCCTGGACGGCCGGCCCCACAACGGCGGCTGGCTGCGCTTCGACGGTTCACGCCTCTCGGAGGAACGAGGTGCCTGCTACGTCCAGCTCGGCCGCCCCGACCTCGCGGAGGAGACGCTCACCGCGGCCCTCGCCCAACCCCTGTCGCTGCGCCGCCGTGTCGCCGTCCTGAGCGACCTCGCCGCGGTCGGCGTCCACCGGCGCGACGCGGACCAGGTCGTGCACTACGCGGAGTCGGCGATCAGTCTGGCCGACCGGTCGGACTCGGGATTCGTCGGCAGGAAGCTGGACGGACTGCGAGACCGTCTTGCCCCTCTCCTGTCCGATGAACGAGTCTCACGCCTGGACCGGCACATCGCGGCGCTTTCACGCACCGCCCGACGAGAGGGACACGCTCATGAGTGACGGTCGGATCTTCCGCGAGGCGTGGATCGCCGGGGTGGCCAGGCACTACCCCGGTGAGCCGAAGCCCAGCTACGTCACCCCCTGGGACGAGACGCCCGAGTGGGAGCGCGAGGCGGCGGCTGCCGTGTGCAGGCAGGTGCGAGACTTCCTCAGGGCCAGCGACGGGCACGCCACACGGCTCACCCGCGAGCAGAAGGGCCGTTTCGTCGCGCTCTGCTGGACCGCCCAGATGCTCAAGCACTTCGAGGACCCGAAGCCCGGATACGTCGCAGACTGGGCCGACCTCCCGTCCTGGCAGCGGGAGACGGATGCGGACATCTTCGAACACATCGAACGGACCGTGTGAGGAAGCCGGTCCCCCGGACCGTCGATAACGAGGCGGTGAGCCACCGATGGGGCCGGGGGCAGGGCGGCGGCGACCTCAGCGCCGGGGGCGCTCCTTGAGGGCCTCGACGAAGCCGGCGAACGCCTCCGGCGGGAAGGTGAGGGTGGCCCGGGTGGGGGCCTTGCTGTCGCGAACGGCGACTCGCGTGGCCGACGCGGCTATCTCCACGCAGTTGTTGCCGTCGCCGCCACCCGAGTGGGTCGACCTGCGCCAGTTGTCAGGGGTCACGGAGCCTCACAGTTCCCGAGCCAGTCTCTGGATGAGGTCACGCGACCGGCCTGGGTCGAGCGACACCTCCTCCACTCTACGGAAAACCGTTCGAAAGACGGCCAGTTGAGCCTCGGAATCGAGGAAGCCAGTGCCATGAGGCGCATCACGGACGGCTGTATCGAGCCTGGGCACACGGCCGCCCGCCAGCATCATGGGACTCCAGGCACCGCCGAAGCCGTCCAGATCGAAGGGGATGATCCGCACGGTGATGTGTTCCGACTCGGAGAGTTCCAGAACACGTGCCAGTTGGGCTCGCGCCGTCTCTCGGTCCCCCACCCTGATACGCAGCGCCGCCTCGTGGACAACGGCGTCGTACGGAACCGGGTCCGCGCCTTCCAGGATCGCCCTGCGCTGCATTCGATGGCGGACACGCAGTTCCAGTTCCTCCCGCGGCAGTTCGGGCACGCGCGACGCGAAGGCGGCGCGAGCGTACGCCTCCGTCTGCAACAAACCGGGGATGAAAAGGAACTCCACATCGCGTCGGTGATCGGCGTGATGCTCCAACTCCGCCAAGTCGAGGAACGGCGTGGGCAGGAGCCCGCGGTACTCTTCCCACCAACCGCGTGTTCGATCCGTGGCCATGGCGACGAGAGCATCCACGAAGGCACCGTCCGTGCAGGAGTAGTGAGCCGCAAGACGGCGTAGCCGGTCCCCGCTCACCCCCGCGAGTCCCGATTCGATGTGGCTGATCTGAACCCGACTGGTTCCGAGCAGAGCCGCCGCGTCTGCGGCGGTGAGACCTGCGGCATCGCGCAGCCTGCGCAATTCCACTCCCAGTCGCAACTGCCGCGCGGTGGGTTCCCGTCTCAGGACCATCACGTCTCCTCGATTCCAACCCGCCTGTCGGTTCGCCTCGTTCGGCGTCACATGAGGCGATCCACTTGCTCCGTATGACATGTTAGCCCTACCGTCAGTGACGCGACGCACACCGTGCGGCACCGGGCCACCGGAAGCGCACCGCTCCGTCCTGCTGCGACGGCTGCGGCAATGACACCGGCCCCGCCCCCTTCCCTCTCCTCGCGGAAACGGAGTCCCGCATGCCCGAAAACGAGTCCTGGGAGTACTCCCTCTCCATCCCCAACGACCTTCGCGCCGTGACCATCAGCCGCCGCACCCTGCGCCTGATCCTGACCATGCACGGACTGATCCGGCTCGTGGACGTCGCGGAACTGCTCGCGGCGGAGTTGATCTCCAACGCCGTACGGCACACCAAGGGCCCCGCGGCCCTGCGTGTCCGCTGGTCGCCGCCGGGCACGCTGCGCATCGGGGCGTGGGACACCGACCCCGAACCGCCGAAGCCCAGGATTCCGCCGCGACCGACGGAGGAGCCGGAGGAGGGGCGGGGGATGGCCCTGGTGGTGGCCTGCGCCGACGGATGGGGCTGGCATCCGCTGGTGGGGCAGGGCAACCGGGGCAAGTACGTGTGGTGCGAGCTGGCGGCGGCCTGAAGGCTGCCGAAACACGCGGCCAACCGGCTGGCCGTGATCACCCACCAGCGGGGCGGCTCGTACGAGGTGGGGGCGTTCGCCGCGGCGCTCGGCCGAGCCGGGCCCCCGCCTCCGGCACGCGACCGCGCCGGGCGCCGCCGGGGCACCGGTGCCGGGCCTGGCCGTGGCAGCGGCGGAGGCCTGGCGGACCGCTCCGCGCACAAGGAAGACTGACCGCATGACAGACGACGTCACGCGGCAGGTGGTGGAGCGGTTCGCCGAGGGGCTCCGGGGGGTGCCGGCGGTGGTGGCCGTGTGGGCGCACGGCTCGTGGGCCGGCGGCGACCACCGGCCGGGCGTCAGCGACCTCGACCTGGTCGCCGCGACCGAACGGCCCCTCACCGGCGCCGTGGAGGAACGGGTCGTCGCGGTGCACCGGGGGATCGCCGAGGAGTTCCCGTCGGCGTCCGCGGTGCACTGCGCCTACGTGGCGGCCGGCACCTGGGACGATCTCGGGCGGGAGCATCCCACCTGGGCGCACGGGGAGTTGCTGCGCCGGCCGGTGACCGCGGTGACCCGCGTCGAGCTGCACCGGTTCGGCCGGGTGCTGTACGGGCCACCGCCCTCGGCGTTCGTACCGCCCGTGGACGACCGGCGGCTCGCCGAGTTCGTCGTCGAGGACCTGTGCTCCTTCTGGCGGCCCGCCCTCGGCCGTCCGGAGCGGTGGCTGCGGGACGTGTGGGTGGACCTCGGGCTGCTCACCCTGGCGCGGGCGAGCGTGACCCTGGAGAGCGGGCGGCTGATCACCAAGGCCGAGGCGCTCGGCGTGCTGACCACAATGGGCGCCCCCGGCGAGGTGGTCGACGACATCCGGCGGCGCCGCTACGGGCACCCCGCGCCCTCCGGTGCCCCGGCGCTCCGGCCGGACCGGCGGGCCGAGCTGACCCGGGCCTTCCTCGCGCCCGCGATCGACGAGGTGGTGGCCCGCCACCGCCACCGGTGAGGACACGGGGGTCGAGGAACGCCCGCCGGGCGGCAGTGCTCGGCAGTGCTCTCCTGGCCGGGCTGGTGCGCGGAGTACGGCTACGACGGCCCGCAGGTTCCGGTCCGGACGAAGCGGCTGTCGGTGCCGGACTCCGGGAGGGCGGTGGCGCGGGGCGGAAGAGGCCGCGCGGCCCGCCTGCGCCGCCCGGGCGACGCGGCCGAGGGCCTCCGCACCGCGCCGCTTCGTAAGCCGTACGGGGGGCCGTCGGTCCGGCCCGCCCGGCCCGGCGCCGGTCAGGGACGCCGGGGCACCACGGAGCCCGCTGCGTCGCACCGGACGATCCATGGATCGTCGGTCCCGGGCTCGTAGACGCGGACATCCACCTCGGTCGGCCGTCCGCCGCCGGGTACGTCGGCGTTGGCCACTGTGCAGATGATCTGGGTGAGGCCGAGGCCCCCCAGGCCTTGCATCGTGGCCACGGACTCGGCCAGGCGCAGTTCGACCGCGCCTTCAGCCGCCTCGGCGGCGAGGCGGTCCTCGTCCGCGGTCACCTCGGTCGTCAGCCCGCGGGCCCGCTCCGCCTCGTCCGGGCCGCGCGCCAGAAGGTCCAGGGCGGCCTGAGGGCCGGGGGCGGTGGCGGCGGGCCGGGAGGCGGCCTGCACGCCGTCCCTGCCGACGAAGTAGAGGCGGACCGACGTACCGTCCCGTTCCCCCTGGAACCCGGAAGCGGGGACGCCGGCCGGGACGGGCCCGGTGGAGCCGAGCCCGCACCCCGCGGCTCCCCAACCCGTCAGCACGGCCAACAGAAGAGGCGTCAGGAGGCCCCGGACCCTGGTCACGACACGTCTCCGTCCGGTCGCGCATGCGGGAGGATCACGGTGAACACCGCTCCGCCGCCGGGGAGGTTGACGGCGGTGAGGGAACCGTCGTGCAGGCGCACGTTCTCCGACGCGATCGCCAGCCCCAGGCCACTGCCCGTGGACCGGACCCGGGCCGGATCGCCCTTGTGGAAGCGGTCGAACACGTGGGGGAGGAGGTCGGGCGGGATGCCTGGGCCGTGGTCGCCCACCTCTATCGTCAGCGCCCGCCCGGAGACGGTGGCCCGCACGGTGACGGGCGGGGCGCCGTGCCGCAGGCCGTTGCCGACGAGGTTGGCGAGGACCACGTCGAAACGACGCGGGTCGACACGGACCCGGACATCGCTCTGCGGTAGCTCGCAGACGACCTGGGAGGAGTCCTCCCAGCCGCGTAGCTGGAGCGTTTTGCCGACGAGGGTCCGCAGATCGGTGTCGTCCGTCGTGAGCGTGGCCGCCCCCGCGTCGAAGCGGGAGACCTCCATCAGGTCCTCTACGGTGGCGGCCAGTCTCCTGGTCTCGTCGCTCACCAGGCGCAGCGCCTCGGCCGCGTCTGCGGGCAGGCCCCCGGACTCGGCCTCGGTGTCCAGTACGCCGGTCACCGCGACCATGGCCGCCAGCGGCGTCCGCAGTTCGTGGGAGAGATCGGCGGCGAAGCGCCGGGCATGGGTTTCCAGTTGCCGGAGCTCCGCCGCGTCCCTCTCCAGGGTGGCCGCCATCGTGTTGAACGTGACGGCGAGATCGGCCAGTTCGTCGCCCCCGACGACCGCGGAGCGGGTCTCCAGCGCCCCGGACGTGAGTTTCTCCGCCGCGACGCGGAGCCTGCGCACCGGGCGCAGCACTTGGCGGGCCGACAACAGGGCGGGGAGCAGGGCGATCAGCAGGGCCGGTGCCGCACCCGCCCAGGCCGCGGTGATGAGCGCGGACACGTCGGCCTGCTCGCCGTCCAGCGGCATGACGGCGTACACGATGAGCTCCGGTGGCACGTCCGGGTCCTCGCCCCGGCCCTGGTCGGGCGTGGTGTGGCCGACGGGCATGGCGATATGGAGCCGGGGGCTTCGGGAGTCGGTGCGTTCGACGTAGGCGCGCGACCCGTCCCGCGTCGCCCGGCGCAGCGACGCGGTGGCGGCGTCGGGGGCCCCCACCGCGGCAGCGCCCGCGAAGGTGGCGGCCGTCCGCCAGCGCCGTGGGCCGCCCGCCTGGTCCAGTTGGCGGACGAAGGAGCGCAGATCGTCTCCGCCGGGTTCGGACGGCAGGTTCGGCGCCAGGGAGCTGACGTGCCGGCGCAGGTCGCGCACCGCGTCGTCCTGCGCCCGTTCCACGATCGTGCCGCGCGCCTGGCGGAAGGTGAGGGTGGCGGTGAGCAGCGAGCTGAGCGCCGCGACGAGGATGAACGCGATGATCAGGCGCGTCCGCAGCCCCTGGGGGAAGCCGAGCCTCACGATGGCAGCGGCCCGAACCGGTAGCCGAAGCCCCGTACGGTCTGCACGTAGACCGGCTGCCGGGCGCTCTTCTCGATCCTGGCGCGCAGCCGCATCACGCAGGCGTCGACGAGACGGACGTCGCCGTAATAGGAGTGTTCCCAGACGTCCTCCAGCAACTGCTGGCGGCTGAACGTCTGCTCGGGCGACGCGCTCAGGAACAGCAGCAGTTTCAGCTCCGAGGGCGCCAGGGACAGCTCTGTTCCTTCCTTGCGGACGATCAGCGCCTGCCGGTCGATCTCCAGGTCGCCGAAGACACTCGCTCCGGTGGGGGCGTCGGCCTGGCGCGGGGCGACCCGGCGCAGCACGGCGCGCATCCGCGCCTCGATCAGCGCCGTGCCGGCGGGCTTGATGATGTAGTCGTCCGCCCCCGCCTCCAAGCCGACGACGACGTCGATGTCGTCGCCGCGTGCGGACAGGATGATGACCGGGATCCGCCCGGCCGCCCGGATGCGGGCGCAGACCTCCAGCCCGTTCATCCCCGGCAACATGAGATCCAGCAGCACGAGGTCGGGCCGGAAGTGCGCCAGGGCTTCCAGGCCGTCCTCTCCCGTGCCCGCGCCCTCCGTCTCGTGACCGTTGCGGGACAGGCCGAGGACGATACCCCGGCGTACGGCGGGATCGTCCTCGATCAGCAGGACACGGGTCATGGGCAGCACTTTCTCCAGCGGTGCGGCGGTCGCCCACCGTACCTGTCGGCTCAGGTCAACTGTGTGACGTCCACGGTGGCCTCTCCCGGGACCGGCTCCGGAAGGAGCGCCCACAGCGTGATCGCCCCGACCGCCAGAGCGGCCACCGCCACGGGCCCGCGCCGGCCGCGGGCCCACCCGGAGCGGAACCGCACCGGGGCCTCCACGAATCGGCGCGAGGCCTCGGCGAGCACCAGGGACACCGCGATCGCCACCGCCGCGCCGCCCCACTCGCCCAGGACGGTGAGACGGGGGAGCAGCAGGAGGTAGACGGGCCAGTGCCACAGGTACAGACTGTAGGAGACCTCGCCTAGCCACACCGGAACGCGGTTTCCGGCCAGTGCCGCAACCCGGCCCGGTGGGGCCTGTGCCAGCAGCACGATCAGCGCGGTGGCGGCCAGGGAGTGGACGAAGAGACCGCCCTGGAACAGCGAAGGCGCCTCCTCCCCCTTGGTGAGCGCCCAGGAGACGCCCAGTCCCAGCAGCAGCGCTGCGCAGACCGCGTCAGCCACCCGGCCGGGCACCCGGCGTGCCCGGCGTCGTACGGGCTCGGTGGCCGCCGCGGCTCCCAGCAGCAGCGCCGCCGCCCGGGTGTCCGTGCCCTCATAGGCGCGGGTGGTGTCCACGGCCGCGCCGAGTTGGAGCATCAGGGCGAGCGAGACGAGGGCACCGGCTCCCGCCACCGCCAGCACGATGTGCTGCGCGTTGCGGAACCTGGCGGCCGCCGCCACCACCAACGGCCACACCAGGTAGAACTGCCACTCCACCCCGATGCTCCACAGATGGGCGAAGACGCGGCTGCCGGACGCCTGCCAGTAGCCGACCTGCTCGGCGACGTAGTGCCAGTTCACCGCCTGGATGGCCACCCAGGGCGCGTCCTGGGAGGCGAACCGCGACTGGGCCGTGGTCCCCCACGCCCAGATCGCCGGCAGCACGACCGCCACCAGGCAGACCAGGGCAGGCAGCAGCCGCCGCGCGCGGCGCGTCCAGAACCGCACCAGCGGGACGCGCCCTTCGCCCTGTGCGGTGCCGAGCAGGATTGCGGTGATGAGGAACCCGGACAGAGCGAAGAACAGGTCGACGCCGAGGAACCCGCCGTCGAGGAGACCGGCGTGGAAGAGCAGGACGGCGGCGACGGCGGCCCCGCGCAGCCCGTCCAGGGCGTCGACGTGCGGCCGGCGCCCGCCGGCCACCTGAGCCGCCCGGCCCGGCGAGACCGGTGCCGCGTGCGCCATCTCAGCTCTCGCAGCCGAGCTGAGCGAACCGCTTGTCATCGGTCCATTCGCCGGTCGCCCAGGCGCCCGGCTCCGCCGGGGTGAAGCCCTCCTCGTCCCCCAGTATCCTGACGAACCAGTTCGCGAAGGCGGCCGCGCCCTGCTGGCAGTTGTGGATGCCGTCGGCCGCCCGTTGGGCCTTCGGTGCTGAGGCGTCCTCGCCCCACAAGGGCCCGGAGTCCACGAACAGGGCCTTGTCCGCGTGGGCTTCGGCGGTCTCGGCGGCCGACTCGGGGGCGGTCTTCATCTGCTTCTCGTGGGGGCGGTAGAAGTCGTCGATCTCGACCGGGGGAGCCGAGACGAACACGGCCTTGGCTCCGGTCTCCTCGGCGGTGCTCACGAGTGTGCCGTAGGCCTCGCGCTGCTGCTCCGCCGTGCCCCAGTCGTAGGTGGTGATCTGGTAGGCGATCACGGTGGGTTTGAACGACTCGATCTGCTTCCGCAGAGTCTTCCACGTGTCGCCGGAGATCTTCTTGGTGATCTCGTCGCCGCCCGCGACGATCGTGCCGCCGCCGTCGGAGGCGGCGTTCCGGAACTTCACCCCGGCGGCTTCCAAAGCGGCGCCGAGGGCCGGGGCCTGGGCGCCGGCGATGGAGTCCCCCGCCCACAGAAGCCTGACCTCGCCGCCGCTCCCGGCGGGCTCGCTCGCGGCCGTCCTGTCTGCCTGACCCTCTGAGCGGGTGTCCTCGCCTTCCCCGCCGCCGCAGGCGAGGAGGGTCGCCCCGAGGAGGACCGCGGCCGTCGCGGCGGTCAGCGTCCGGCGGGGAGAGGGGAATCGGCGGTGGGTGGTGAAGGTCTTCCGTTCGTTGTCCATGACCGCATTAGAGCAACGGGTTCGGCCCCCGCCGGCGGCTGTCATCATCTGCTCATACGGCGGGAGAAGAATGCTCACAGGGGCGCCGAGAACCCGAGCCGACCGCCACCGCCCACGAAGGACCCGTCACCGTCCGCGACGGCCCCACCGCCCTCCGTGACGCCTCCGCCACCGCCCGGCGCGCCCCCACCCTCCCCGTATCACGATTCGGTCTCGGGGCCCTCCAAGGTCTTGCCCCGCACTCGTGTAATCGTTTCCAATCCCTCGTGTAATCGATTCCACGAGGAGGTGGAACGGCGATGGCGAGCATCAAGGACGTCGCCGCCGAGGCCGGCGTGTCCGTCGCGACGGTCTCGCGCGCGCTCAACGGCCACCCGTCCGTCAGCGCCGCCGCGCGCGCCCGCGTGCTCGCCGCCGTCGAGGCGCTCGGCTACCGCCCCAACGCCGTCGCCCGCTCGCTGCGCACCCACCAGACCCGCACCCTCGGCCTGGTCATCAGCGACGTGCTGAACCCGTACTTCGCCGAACTGGCCCGTTCCGTCGAGGAGGAGGCCCGCGCCCTCGGGTACAGCGTGATCATCGGCAACGCCGACGAGCGGCCCGACCTCCAGGACCACCACGTGGCGACCCTGCTCGACCGCCGCATCGACGGGCTGCTGGTCTCCCCCACCGACGGCGGCTCCCCCGGCATGCTCGACGCCGTGCGCGCGGGCACGCCGATGGTCTTCGTCGACCGCTGGCTGCCCGGCGTGGACGTGCCCGTGGTCCGCTCGGACGGGCGGGCGGCCGTGCGGGACCTCGTGACCCACCTGCACGCGCTCGGCCACCGCCGCCTCGCCATCATCGCCGGGCCCGCCGCGACCACCACCGGCCGCGAACGCGTGGACGCCTTCCGGGAGGCGCTCGGCGCCCACGGGCTCCCGCTGCCCGGGGCGTACATCGGCCAGGGCGACTTCCAGGCGGGCAGCGGGCGGCGGGTCACCGAGGGCTTCCTCGCCCTGCCCGAGCCGCCCGAGGTGGTCTTCGCCGCCGACAACCTGATGGCGCTCGGCGCGCTGGACGCGATCCGGGCCCGCGGGCTGCGGGTGCCGGACGACATCGCGCTGGCCGCGTTCGACGACATCCGCTGGTTCGTGCACACCGACCCGCCGATCACCGCCATCGCCCAGCCCACCGGCGAACTGGGCCGGGCCGCGGTGCGCGCGCTGGTCGACCGCATCGAGGGCCGGCCCGGGGCGTCCGTGACCCTGCCGGCCCGGCTGGTCCCCCGCCGCTCCTGCGGCGAGCCGGACCCCGCACAGTCCCCGTCCCCCGTACGAAGGAGTACGCCGTGAGCAGCCCGGACGAGTTGCTGCGCATCGAGGGCATCCGCAAGACGTTCCCCGGCGTGGTCGCGCTCGACAGCGTCGACTTCGACCTGCGCCGGGGCGAGGTGCACGTGCTCCTCGGCGAGAACGGCGCCGGCAAGAGCACGCTCATCAAGATGCTCTCCGGCGCCTACACGCCCGACGCGGGCCGCATCCTGGCCGGCGGCGAGGAGGTGCGCGTCCAGGGCGCCCAGGACGCCGAACGCCTCGGGATCGCCACCATCTACCAGGAGTTCAACCTCGTCCCCGACCTGACGGTCGCCGAGAACATCTTCCTGGGCCGCCAGCCGCGCCGCCTCGGCATGATCGACCGCAAGCGGATGGAGGCCGACGCGGCCGTCCTGCTGGAACGCGTCGGAGTGAACGTTTCCCCGCGGGCCCGGGTGCGGGAACTGGGCATCGCCCGGCTCCAGATGGTGGAGATCGCCAAGGCGCTCAGCCTGGACGCGCGGGTGCTCATCATGGACGAGCCGACCGCCGTGCTCACCTCCGAGGAGGTCGAACGGCTCTTCGCCATCGTGCGGCGGCTGCGCGAGGACGGCGTCGGCATCGTCTTCATCACCCACCACCTGGAGGAGATCGCCGCGCTCGGCGACCGGGTCACGGTGATCCGCGACGGCCGCAGCGTCGGCCAGGTCCCGGCCGACACGCCCGAGGACGAACTTGTCCGGCTGATGGTCGGCCGCTCCATCGCGCAGCAGTACCCGCGCGAGCGGCCGGAGACCGGCGAGGCGCTGCTGCGGGTCGAGGGCCTGACCCGCGACGGCGTCTTCCACGACGTCGGCTTCGAGGTGCGCGCCGGCGAGGTCGTCGGCATCGCCGGGCTGGTCGGCGCCGGGCGCACGGAGGTGGTCCGGGCGGTCTTCGGCGCGGACCCCTACGACCGGGGCGCGGTGAGCGTCGCCGGCACCCGGCTGCGCGGGCACGACGTGACCGCCGCCATGGCCGCCGGCATCGGCCTGGTCCCCGAGGACCGCAAGGGCCAGGGCCTGGTGCTGGACGCCTCCGTGGCGGAGAACCTCGGCCTGGTCACGCTCCGCTCGGCCTCCCGGGCCGGCGTCGTGGACCTGCGGGGCCAGCACGAGGCGGCGGCCCGGATCGCCGGGCAGCTCGGCGTGCGGATGGCGGGCCTCGGCCAGCACGTGCGCACCCTGTCCGGCGGCAACCAGCAGAAGGTCGTCATCGGCAAGTGGCTCCTCGCCGACACCCGCGTGCTGATCCTCGACGAGCCGACGCGCGGGATCGACGTCGGCGCCAAGGTCGAGATCTACCAGTTGGTCAACGAGCTGACCGCCCAGGGCGCCGCCGTCCTGATGATCTCCAGCGACCTGCCCGAGGTGCTCGGCATGAGCGACCGGGTGCTGGTGATGGCCCAGGGCCGGATCGCGGGCGAACTGCCCGCCGGCCAGGCCACCCAGGACGCCGTGATGGCGCTCGCCGTATCCACCCCCACCACCGGAACGGAGGCCGACCGTGGCCACTGACACGCTCACGGGCAAGCCGGGCGCGCGGGGCGCCTCGGGCCTGCGCCGCCTGCTGCTCGACAACGGCGCGCTGACCGCGCTGATCGTCCTGGTCGTCGCCATGTCGGCGCTGTCCGGGGACTTCCTGACCGCCGACAACCTGCTCAACGTCGGCGTGCAGGCGGCCGTGACCGCGATCCTCGCCTTCGGCGTCACCTTCGTCATCGTCTCGGCCGGCATCGACCTGTCGGTCGGCTCGGTCGCCGCGCTGTCGGCGACCGTCCTGGCCTGGAGCGCCACCGAGGCCGGGGTGCCGGTCGCGCTCGCGGTGGTGCTGGCCGTCCTGACGGGCGTCGGGTGCGGCCTGGTCAACGGTTTCCTGATCTCGTACGGGAAGCTGCCGCCGTTCATCGCGACGCTCGCCATGCTGTCGGTGGGCCGCGGCCTGTCCCTGGTGATCTCGCAGGGGTCGCCGATCGCCTTCCCCGACTCGGTCTCCCACCTGGGCGACACGCTCGGCGGCTGGCTCCCGGTGCCCGTGCTGGTGATGGTCGTCATGGGCCTGCTCACCGCCTTCGTGCTCGGCCGCACCTACATCGGCCGCTCGATGTACGCGATCGGCGGCAACGAGGAGGCCGCGCGCCTGTCCGGCCTGCGGGTCAACCGGCAGAAGCTCGCCGTCTACGCCTTCTCCGGGCTGTTCGCCGCCGCCGCGGGCATCGTGCTCGCGGCCCGGCTCTCCTCCGCGCAGCCGCAGGCCGCGCAGGGCTACGAGCTGGACGCCATCGCCGCCGTCGTCATCGGCGGCGCCTCCCTGGCCGGCGGCACCGGCAAGGCGTCGGGCACGCTGGTCGGCGCGCTGATCCTCGCGGTGCTGCGCAACGGCCTCAACCTGCTCTCGGTCTCCGCCTTCTGGCAGCAGGTCGTCATCGGCGTGGTGATCGCGCTGGCGGTGCTGCTGGACACGCTGCGGCGCAAGGCGGGGGCGACCGTCCCCGCGGCCGGGGCCTCCGGCGGGGGCGGCAGGGGCAGGCAGGCGGTCACCTATCTGATCGCGGCGGTCGTCGCCGTGGCGGTGGTCGGCGCGACCTCGCTGCTGCACGGCGGTTCGCCCGCGGCCTCCTCGCAGCGCGTGGGCCTGTCCCTGTCGACGCTCAACAACCCGTTCTTCGTCCAGATCCGGGCGGGGGCGCAGGAGGAGGCGAAGAAGCTGGGCGTGGACCTGACGGTCACGGACGCGCAGAACGACGCCTCGCAACAGGCCAACCAGGTGCAGAACTTCACCAGCGGCAGCCTCTCCTCGATCATCGTGAACCCGGTCGACTCCGACGCGGCCGGCCCGGCCGTGCGCGGCGCCAACAAGGCGGGCATCCCGGTCATCGCCGTCGACCGCGGCGTGGACAAGGCCGACACGGCCGCCCTGGTCGCCTCCGACAACGTCGAGGGCGGCGCGCTCGGCGCAAGGGCCCTCGCCGAGAAGCTCGGCGGCAAGGGCACGATCGTCATCCTGCAGGGCCAGCCGGGCACCTCGGCGAGCCGGGAGCGCGGGGCGGGCTTCGCCCAGGGGCTGAAGGACTACCCGGGCATCCGGGTCGTCGCCAAGCAGCCCGCGGACTTCGACCGCACCAAGGGCCTGGACGTGATGACGAACCTGTTGCAGGCCCACCCCGACGTGCGGGGCGTCTTCGCGGAGAACGACGAGATGGCGCTCGGCGCGATCAAGGCGCTCGGCGCGAAGGCCGGGACGTCGGTGCAGGTCGTCGGCTTCGACGGCACGCCGGACGGGCTGAAGGCGGTCGAGTCGGGGACCCTGTTCGCGTCGGTCGCCCAGCAGCCGAAGGAACTCGGCAGGATCGCCGTGCGCAACGCGCTGCGCGCCGCCGAGGGCAGGGACACCGAGGCGACGGTGAAGGTGCCGGTGAAGGTGGTCACCCGCGAGAACGTGGCCGGTTTCGACGGCTGACCGGGCGCGGCGGACGACGACAGGACGGTACGGGCCGGTACGCGACGGCGGAGCGGCCCGTACCGGTCCGGGACATCAGGAAAGCACGGCCGGTACGCGGGTACGGGCGGAGATGCGGGAGAGAACGATGCACGACTACGACCTGCTGGTCGTCGGCTCGGCCAACGCCGACCTGGTGATCGGCGTCCGGCGGCGGCCGGGCGCCGGCGAGACGGTGCTCGGCACCGACCTCGTCGTCCACCCGGGCGGCAAGGGCGCCAACCAGGCGGTGGCCGCCGCCCGCCTCGGCGCCCGTACGGCGCTGCTGGCCCGGGTCGGCGACGACGACCACGGCCGGCTGCTGCTGGACTCGCAGCGGGCGGCCGGGGTGGACACCTCCGGGGTGCTGGTCGGCGGGGCGCCGACCGGCGTGGCCCTGATCACCGTCGACCCGTCCGGCGACAACAGCATCGTCGTCTCGCCGGGCGCCAACGGCCGGCTGACCCCCGGGGACGTGCGCGCGGCCCGGCACCTCGTGCACGGCGCGCGGGTGGTCTCGACCCAGTTGGAGATCCCGCTGGAGACCGTCGTCGAGGTGGCCCGGTGCCTCGGGCCCGGCAGCCGCCTCGTCCTCAACCCGTCCCCGCCGCAGCCGCTTCCGCCGGAGGTGCTGGCCGTCTGCGACCCGCTGATCGTCAACGAGCACGAGGCCAGGGTCATCCTGGGCGACCGGGAGGCCGGCGAGCGGCCCGAGGACTGGGCGCGGGCGCTGCTGGCGACCGGGCCGCGCTCCGTCGTCGTCACGCTCGGCGCCGAAGGGGCCCTGGTGGCCTCGGCCGAGGGCGAGGCCCGGGTGCCGTCGGTGCGGGTGGAGGCGGTCGACACGACCGGGGCCGGGGACGCCTTCACCGCGGCGCTCGGCTGGCGGCTGGGCACGGGCGCCTCCCTCGCCGAGGCGGCGGCCTACGCGGCCCGGGTCGGCGCGGCGGCCGTCACCCGGCCCGGCGCGCAGGTGTCGTACCCGACGGCGGCCGAGGTCGACGCGCTGTGAAGCGCGGCGGGGTGCTCAACCGCCGGCTGAGCGGCGCGCTGGCCGCGCTGGGCCACGGGGACCGGGTGCTGGTGTGCGACGCCGGGATGCCGGTGCCGGACGGCCCGTACCTGGTCGACCTGGCCTTCCGCCCGGGGGTGCCGTCCTTCGCCGAGGTGCTCGACGGGCTGCTGGCGGAGCTGGTGGTGGAGGGCGGGACCGCGGCGGCCGAGGCCCGGGAGGCCAACCCGGAGGTCGCCGCCCTGCTCGACGCCCGCCTCCCCGCCCTCGGCCTGGTCCCGCACGCGCGGCTGAAGGAGCTGTCGGCGGGGGCGCGGCTGGTGGTGCGCACCGGCGAGGCCCGGCCGTACGCGAACGTGCTGCTGCGGTGCGGGGTGTTCTTCTGAGGGTGCCCGGGACCGGTGCGGCTCGGGCACCGGGCGGGCCCTCGGGGGCCGGACCTCGTCCGGCGCCCGCGCGGGCCGTGCGGGCGCCGCGGGACCGCGGGCCGGCCGCCTCGGCGCGTCCGCCCCGCCGGCCTCGAGGGCGGCGGGCCGCGCCCGGCGCGGGAACCCTTCGGGGCGCGGGCCCGTCACAGGCACGGGCCGCCGGAGGAGTGAGCGGCGCGGTGCCGGCCGCCGGTCGCGGCCTCCCTCTCCACCGCCCGCGCCCGGCGGGCCCGCCGCCGTCGACGCGCGCCCCTCCCCGCGCCGGCGGCGGCCCTCCCGTACACCGGCCTGCGGGAGCAACGCCCGGGTCCCGGGCCGCTCGTGGACCCGCCCGTCGGCGTGTGCGTTCCCTTGACTGGCAGAAACTTCCCGGATACTGCTGTTTTCTCGGAAGTTTCCTTCACCCCGTCCCCGGGGACTCCAGCGGATCACTCCGGAAGGAGCGCACGTGCCTCGAAGCAGCACGTCACGCACCGCACAGCCGTCCCGCCGCACCCTCCTCGCCGCCACCGCGGGCGCCGGCGCGGCCCTCGCCGCCGGTGGCACCGCGCGGGCCGAGGGCCGGGCACCCGACGACCGCCGGCTGCGCGCCCTCGTCGCCCGCATGACGCCGGAGGAGAAGGTCGGCCAGCTCTTCGTCATGCGGGTCTACGGCCACTCCGCCACCGACCCCGACCAGGCCGACGTCGAGGCCAACCTGCGGGAGATCGGCGTCCGTTCCGCCGCCGAACTGCTCGCCCGCTACCGGGTCGGCGGCATCATCTACTTCACCTGGGCGCACAACACCCGTGACCCGCACCAGATCGCCGAGCTGTCCAACGGCATCCAGCGGGCCTCCCTCTCCCTGCCGCGCGGGCTGCCGGTGCTCGTCTCCACCGACCAGGAGCACGGCATCGTGGCCCGGGTCGGCGCCCCGGCCACCCTGCTGCCGGGCGCGATGGCCGTCGGCGCCGGCGGCTCCCGTTCCGACGCGCGCGAGGCGGGCCGGATCGCCGGGGCCGAACTGCGCGCGCTGGGCATCCGGCAGGACTACGCCCCGGTCGCCGACGTGAACGTGAACCCGGCCAACCCGGTGATCGGCGTACGGTCCTTCGGCTCCGAGCCCGGTCCGGTGGCGGAGCTGGTGGCCGCCGAGGTGACGGGCTACCAGCGGTCCGGGGTCGCCGCCTGCGCCAAGCACTTCCCCGGGCACGGCGACACGGCCACCGACAGCCACACCGGCCTGCCCGTCATCACGCACAGCCGCGCCGAGTGGGAGGCGCTGGACGCGCCGCCGTTCCGCGCGGCGATCGAGGCGGGCATCGACTCCCTGATGACCGCCCACCTGATGGTCCCGGCGCTGGACGCCTCCGGCGACCCGGCGACCCTCTCCCGCCCCATCGTCACCGGCATCCTGCGCGAGGAGCTGGGCTACGACGGGGTCGTGGTCACCGACTCGCTCGCCATGGAGGGCGTGCGCACCAAGTACGGCGACGAGCGGGTGCCGGTGCTGGCGCTGAAGGCCGGGGTCGACCAGCTCCTCAACCCGCCCGACCTGGACCTCGCCTGGAACGCGGTGCTGGCGGCCGTGCGGGGCGGCGAGCTGACGGAGTCCCGGCTCGACGAATCGGTCCTGCGGGTGCTGCGGCTGAAGGCGAGGCTGGGTCTGTTCGAGGACGCGTACACCACCCGGAAGGACGTCGACCGCACCGTCGGCACCCGGGGGCACCTGGCCGCGGCCGACCGGATCGCCGAGCGGACCACCACCCTGCTCGTCAACGAGGACGGGCTGCTGCCGCTCTCCCGGCGGCGTACCCCGCGGCTGCTGGTCGCCGGCGCCGACCCCGCCTCGCCCTCCGGCACCACGGGCCCGCCCACCGCGGTCCTCGCGCGGGCGCTGACGGAGCTGGGCTTCACCGCCACCGCCCTGTCCACCGGCACCGCCCCCTCCGCCGCGCTGACCGAGCGGGCGGTGGCGGCGGCCGGGGAGGCCGACGCGGTGGTGGTCCTCACCTACAACGTCACCGCCGGCAGCGCCCAGCAGACCCTGGTCCGGCGGCTCCTGGCCACGGGCACCCCGGTGGTCGCCGTCGCCGTCCGCGATCCGTACGACGCGGCCCACCTCGACGGCGTCCCCGCGGTCCTCGCCACCTACTCCTGGACGGACGTCGAGGTGCGGGCCGCGGCCCGGGTCCTCGCCGGACGGACCGGGCCGCGCGGGCGGCTGCCGGTGCCGGTGGCGCGGGCGGACGACCCGACGGCGGTGCTCCTCCCCGTCGGGCACGGGCTGCGCTACCGGGCGTAGCGCGGCCGGCGCCGTGCGCCCCGGGCGCCTCCACCGCCCCGCGCGAAGCCTCCCGCGCCACTGGCGCGCGCCCTCGGCCGCGGGTCACGCTGGTCGGGGAACCGGGGGCGGCGATGCGTGGACGAGGGTCGGTGGCGGCGCTGGGCGCGCTGGCGGCGCTGGGCGGCGCCCTGCTGACGGGGTGCCAGTCCCCGGCGGGCGGGGCCGGGCGGCCGGCGCCGGCCGGGGCGTCCGTCGCCCCGTCCGGGTTCGGGGCGGTGTTCCTCGCGGTCGGCGAGTGCGGTTCCTTCGGGACGGTCGGCGTGCGCGAGGTGTCGTGCGCCGGCGAGCGGGCGGCGGCGCGGGTGGTGGCCCGGTACGACACGGCGGCCGGGGACGGCCCCCTGTGCCCGGCCACCACCGATTTCGTGCTGCACGTGAGCGAGGACGGGCCGGCGCGGGGCTACGCGTGCATGCGGTCGCTCCAGCCGCCGCACCCGGGCGACCCGGGCCGCGGGGGCGGTCCGCGCACCATCGTCGGGGACTGCGTGTACGAGGCCGCCGCGGGCACGGCCCGCGAGACCGCCTGCGACGGCGGCGCCGAGCACGCGCCGCGCTACCGGGTGAGCGACGCGGTCGCCGCGCGCGACGACTGCCCGGCGGGGACCGCGCTCTTCGTCCACCTGGGCGGCGACCGCCCGGTGGGGTGCGCCCGGCCGCTGTGAGGCGGTCACCGGCGGCCGGGCGCGGCAGGCGCCCCGCGCCCCGCGAGGGGGCCGGGGCGCCCGGGGGTCACGGCCGCAGCATCGGCTCGCGCTCCACGTCCCGCCGGTCGAGCGTGGCGTCGAACGCGGCGAGCGGCTTGGCCGCGGCCGGGTTCTCCTGGACGGCGGCGGGGGCGACGCCCGCCCAGTCGAGGATGCGCGCGGTGGCGAGGGCCTTCTGCGCCGGCACCAGCCCGGCGACGTTGGCGCCGTGGTTCATGCCGGGGGCGGTGAAGACGTAGGAGTCGCGCGCCCCGGCGCCGAGGCGGAAGGGTTCGGCGCCCCACGGGTCGTTCTCGCCGTAGACGAAGAGCATCTGGCGGGCGTTGTGCCGGACCCAGGTGTCCACGTCCCGCATGGCCCAGGGCTGGAAGGTCATCGGGATCGAGCGGGGCACGAAGTTGCGCGGCGGCTGGTAGCCGTAGCGCACGTACTTCCTCTCGATGTGCGGGAACTGGATCGTGGGGGCGCCGAGCTGGGTGCCCGCCTGGTAGTAGTACGGCGTGTACGGCTCCAGGCCCTGGTCGGTGTAGAAGGAGAAGCCGGAGATCGTGTCGACCGAGGTCCAGATCTCGTCGTCGGTGGCGGTGCGGGCGTCGGCCGGGATGGTGGCGCATTCGGCGAGGGTGCCGTACTGCCAGAAGCCCCACACGTAGTCGAGGACGACGGCCTCGTAGGCCCGGTCCAGGCTGCCGATGGTGGTGAAGGTGTAGCCGTTGGCGGCGGCCTCGGCGGCGTAGCGCTTCGCCAGCGGGGCCCTGCGCACCAGCGCCTCGCGCTGGACGGCGTTCAGCCGGTCGCGGCACTCCTTGGTGCCGACGCGGGCGAAGAAGCGGTCGTAGGCGGAGTCCTCCTTGTTCACCACGTCGTTGGGGGCGACGTAGGCGACCACGCCGTCCATGTCACGGGGGTAGAACCGCTCGTAGTACGTGGCGGTCATGCCGCCCTTGGAGCCGCCCGTGGCGATCCAGTTCTTGGTGTAGAGCGGCTTGAGGGCGGTGAAGATGCGGTGCTGGTCGCTGGCGGCCTGCCAGATGTCCAGCTTCGACCAGTCGGCCGGCGAGGGCCGGGACGGGGTGAAGAAGCGGTACTCCATGGAGACCTGGTTGCCGTCGACGATCTGCGTCGGCTCCCGGCGGCCGGGCGAGGTGGAGACGCCGTAGCCGCCGGTGTAGAAGACCGTCGGACGGCTCACGTCCTTGTGCAGCACGGTGATCCGCTGCTGGAACGTGCCCTTGGCCGGGTGCCGGTGGTCGACCGGCTGGGTGTAGTTCAGGACGAAGAAGCGGTAGCCGGTGTACGGCTTCTCCTCGATCAGGCTCATGCCCGGGATGGACAGGAGCCGGTCCTTGATGTCGGTGCCGGTGGCCTCCGGCGGGGCGGCGGTGGCCGTCCCGGCCGTGCCGACGGTGCCGATGAGCACCACCAGCGCCAGCAGCCATCTGAGCGCCTTGCGCATGCGTTCTCCCCTGGGTAACGGACGTCCGGCGGAACGTATCCGAGCAACTCACCCGCGCACCAGGGGACATGGGGAATTGCCCGGAAGAAGTCGGCGGCGCCCGCCGGACGGGGGGTCAGCGGCGGAACCAGCCGGATGCGGCCGATCCGCGGTCCACGGCGCCCCACACCCGCACCCAGCGCCGCCCGGCGTACACCGTCACCGGGCCCGCCCGGCGGGCGGTGTGGCGGGTCGCCACCACCGGCCGGCCGCCGCGGGCCTGCACGCCGACGGTGACGGTCCCCGCGGGGCCGCGCCCGTACGGGACGGTGACCGCGCACAGGTGGCGGCCGTGCTGGTGGACCCGGACCGAGCCGGTGGCGAAGGACAGCGTGCGCACCCGCCGGCCGGGGCAGTCCCCGGCGGCCCCCGCCGGATGCGGCAGCCCCGCCACGAGCAGCCCGGCCACGAGCAGTCCGGCCGCCGGCAGCACCGCCGCGGCGCGCACCGGACGCCCGCGCGCCCCCTCGCCCTCACCCACCGGGCACCACCCCTCCGCACGACGGCACACCGCCGGACGGCACTCCCCGGCGTACGGAGGTACGGACGCCGGCGCGGGTCGTACGGTTGCGCGAATCCGTGCGGGAGGCCGGCGGGCGGTCAGCGGACGGCGCCCACCGGCTCCTCGGGTCCGGCCGCGCCGGTGAACGTGCGCCACAGCCGCGCGTACCGGCCGTCGAGCGCGAGGAGTTCGTCGTGCGTGCCGTCCTCCGCGACCCGGCCCCGGTCCATGACCACGACCCGGTCGGCGCGGGCGGCGGTGGTGAGCCGGTGGGCCACCACCAGCGTGGTCCGGCGGCCGGCGAGACGGTCGGTGGCCAGGTTGACCTGCGCCTCGGTGGCCAGGTCCAGGGCGGCGGTGGCCTCGTCGAGCAACAGCACGTCGGGGTCGACCAGTTCGGCGCGGGCCAGCGCGATGAGCTGGCGCTGCCCGGCGGAGAGGTTGCGGCCCCGTTCGGCGACCTCGTGGAGGTAGCCGCCGGTGAGCCCGGCGATCATCTCGTGGGCGCCGACCGCGCGCGCCGCCGCCTCGACCTCGGCGTCGGTGGCCCCGGGGCGCCCGTAGGCGATGGCGTCCCGGACGGTGCCGGGGAAGAGGTACGTCTCCTGCGGGACGACGCCCAGCCGGTGCCGGTACCCGGTCAGGTCGAGGTCGCGCAGGTCCCGCCCGTCGGCGGTGACCCGGCCGCCGGTCGGGTCGTAGAAGCGGGCGACCAGCTTGACCAGGGTGGACTTGCCGGCGCCGGTCTCGCCGACGAAGGCGACGGTCTGCCCGGCCGGGATGCGCAGGTCGATCCCGGTGAGTGCCTCCTCCCCGTCGCCGTAGGCGAAGCTGACGTCCTCGAAGGCGATCTCGCCGCGCAGCGCGCCGACCTCGACGGGCCGCTCCGGCGGCCGGGTGGAGGCGGGCTCGCGCAGCAGTTCCTGGATGCGGCGCAGCGAGACGGACGCCTGCTGGTAGCCGTCGAAGACCTGGGAGAGCTGCTGTACCGGCGCGAAGAACAGGTCGATGTAGAGCAGGTACGCCACCAGCGCGCCGGTGGTCAGGGTCGCCGCCTCGACCCGGCCGCCGCCCACGATCAGCACGGCCGCCGCGGCGCCCGAGGAGAGGAGCTGCACGAACGGGAAGTACACCGAGATCAGCCACTGGCCGCGGATGCGGGCCCGCCGGTAGCCGTCGCTGCGCTCGGCGAAGCGCCGCCGCCCCTCGTCCTCGCGGCGGAACGCCTGCACGATGCGCAGCCCCGCCACGGACTCCTGGAGGTCGGCGTTGACCCCGGAGACCCGCTCCCGGGCGAGTTCGTACGCCTTCACGCTGGCCCGGCGGAAGAAGTAGGTGGCGACGATCAGCGGCGGCAGCGTGGCGAAGACGACCAGCGCGAGCTGCACGTCGATCACGAGCAGGGCGACCATGATGCCGAAGAAGGTGACGACCGAGACGAAGGCGGTGACCAGGCCCGTCTGGAGGAACGTCGACAGCGCGTCCACGTCCGTCGTCATCCGGGTCATGATCCGGCCGGTCAGCTCGCGCTCGTAGTAGTCGAGGCCGAGCCGTTGGAGCTGGGCGAAGATCTTCAGGCGCAGCGAGTACAGGACGCGTTCACCGGTCCGGCCGGTCATCCGGATCTCGCCGGTCTGCGCGGCCCACTGGGCGAGCACGGCGAGCAGCCCGAGCAGGGCCGCCGCCCACACCGCGCCGAGCGCGAGCCGGCTGACGCCCTGGTCGATGCCGTGCCGGATCAGCACCGGCAGCAGCAGGCCCATCCCCGCGTCGACGGCGACCAGCGCGAGGCAGAACAGCAGCGGGGTGCGGAAGCCGCGCAGCAGCCTGCGCAGCCCGTACGACTCCTCCGCGCGCATCGCCCGTTCCTCGTCGACGTCCGGGGTGTCGGCCGCCGGGGGCAGGGCCGCCACCTGGGCGAGGAGTTCGGGGGTGGCCGGGGTGCCGTCGAGGGCGGGGTCGCGCGGCTCCCGGTCGCCGGTCCACAGCCGGGGGGTGATCCCGCGCTCGGCGTCGTACCCGGCGTCCGCCGCGCCGCTCCCCCACTCCTCGACGCGGGCGAGCGGGGGCGCCTCCGTGCGGGCGTCCTCGCGGGCCGCGGCGGGCGGGACGTGGCCCGGGGAGACGCCGCCGAGTTCGTCGGGGTCGGTGAGCAGGCTCCGGTAGAGGGCGCAGCGCTCCTGAAGCTCCTCGTGGGTGCCGAGGTCGGCGAGGCGGCCGTGGTCGAGGACGGCGATGCGGTCGGCAAGGTTCAGGGTGGAGCGGCGGTGCGCGATGAGCAGCGTGGTGCGGCCCCGCATGACCTGGCGCAGCGCCTCGTGGATCTCGTGCTCGACGCGGGCGTCGACGGCGGAGGTGGCGTCGTCGAGGACGAGCAGGCGGGGGTCGGTGAGGAGGGCGCGGGCGAGCGCGACGCGCTGGCGCTGCCCGCCGGAGAGGGTGAGGCCGTGTTCGCCGACGGTGGTGGCGTAGCCCTCGGGCAGGCCGGTGATGAAGTCGTGCGCCTGGGCGGCGCGGGCGGCGGCCTCGACCTCCTCGTCGCTCGCTCCGGGGCGGCCGTAGGCGATGTTGGCGCGCACGGTGTCGGAGAAGAGGAAGGAGTCCTCCGGGACGAGGCCGATGGCGGCGCGCAGCGAGTCCAGGGTCAGTTCGCGCACGTCGTGGCCGCCGACCAGGACGGCGCCGTGGGTGGCGTCGTAGAAGCGCGGCAGGAGCAGGGAGAGGGTGGACTTGCCGGAGCCGGAGGCGCCGACGACGGCGAGGGTCTCGCCCGCCCGGATCTCGAAGGAGAGGCCGTCGACGACGGGCCGGCCGGGGTCGTAGCCGAAGGAGACGTCGTCGAACTCGACGGTGGCGGGCGCGTCGGCGGGCAGGTCCCGGGCGCCGTCGGCCAGGGTCGGCTCGGTGTCGATCAGTTCCAGGACGCGTTCGGTGCTCGCGCGGGCCTGCTGGCCGACGGTGAGGACCATGGCGAGCATCCGGACCGGGCCGACGAGCTGGGCGAGGTAGGTGGAGAAGGCGACGAAGGTGCCGAGGGTGATGTGGCCGCGCACGGCCAGCCAGCCGCCGAGGGCGAGCATGGCGACCTGGCCGAGGGCGGGCACGGCCTGGAGGGCGGGGGTGTAGGCGGAGTTCAGGCGGATGGTGCGCAGCCGTCCCGCGAAGAGCCGCCGGCCGACCGCGCGGAGCTTGCCGGTCTCCTGCTCCTCCTGGCCGAAGCCCTTGACCACCCGCACGCCGCTGACCGAGCCGTCGACCACGCCGGCGACGGCGGCTGCCTGGGCCTGGGCGTACCAGGTGGCGGGGTGCAGGCGGGAGCGGCTGCGGCGGGCGATGAACCACAGGGCGGGGGCGACGCCGAGGGCGACGAGGGTGAGCGGCGGGGAGAGCCACGCCATGATCACCAGGGAGATGAGGAACAGCAGGACGTTCCCGATGGTCATCGGGAGCATGAAGAGCAGGCCCTGGATGAGCTGGAGGTCGCTGGTGGCCCGCCCGACGACCTGCCCGGTGGACAGCTCGTCCTGCCGCCGTCCGTCGAGCCGGGTGATCGTCCCGTACATGTCGGTGCGCAGGTCGTGCTGGACGTCGAGGGCGAGCCGGCCGCCGTAGTAGCGGCGGATGTACGTGAGGACGTAGACGGCCGCGGCGGCGGCGCCGAGCAGTCCGGCCCAGACGGCCATGGAGCGGTCGCCGCCGATCACGTCGTCGATGATCACCTTGGTGATCAGGGGGACCAGGGCCATGACGGCCATGCCGGCCAGGGAGGCGCCGAGGGCGAGGACGACGTCCTTGGGGTTTCGCCAGGCGTAGCCCGCCAGCCGCCGTACCCATCCCGGTTGCGCTACCACGCCGGTGCCCTCCGATCGTCCCTGATCTTCCGGTTGCCCCAACACGGACGCGGCGGCTTTTCATCCCGCCGTCACCCTCGGTGGCGACACCTCACCGGACCGGACGTACGCAGGAGGCCGGCGCAGCCGCCCGGACCGGTCCACGCCCCGCCCGGCGCCGACGGCAGGGGGCCTGCCGGGGGCCGCGGGGGCCGGGCCCGGCGGCGGATGTCCCGGGGCCGGTGAGCGGGAGCGGGCGGGCGCGCCGGGCCGGGCTTCCGGGGAACGGGTGACCGGTCCGGTCACCCTCCTGGACCCGAGGAGCCGGGTCCCGGCGCACCGGTCCCCGGCCGCCTCCCGGGGCTCGGCCGCCTCCCCCGCCCCGGCGGCCCGACGTCCCCTCCGTTCACCGGGCCTGGCGTTTTGTCACGTCATCGTCACGCGGTGTCCACCTGACGCACCGCATGTGCATGCCACGATCGACGCACTGTCAACCCGCGTAGATCGGACACCCCACATGCTCGCGATACGCATCCGGCGCCGGAGGGCGGTGGCCCTCGCCACGGCCGCCGTCCTGGCGGGCCTCGCCGCCCCCTCCCTGACCGCGGCCCCGGCCACCGCCACACCGGCACCACCGACACCACCCGCCGCACCGGCCGTGGCGGCCCCGCAGGCGCCGAAGGCCCCCGCGGCCACGCCGATCACGGCGGCCCCACCCGTCACGACGGACTACGACGCGACGTACTACAAGGACGCCGTCGGCAAGACCGGCGACGACCTGAAGGCCGCCCTCCACACGATCATCAGCGACCAGACCAAGCTCTCCTACGCCGCCGTCTGGGACGCGCTCAAGGACACCGACCAGGACCCCGGCAACAGCGCCAACGTGATCCTGCTGTACTCCGGCGACTCGCGCGCCAAATCGCGCAACGGCGGCAACACCGGCGACTGGAACCGCGAGCACGTGTGGGCCAAGTCCCACGGCGACTTCGGCACCGCCACCGGCCCCGGCACCGACCTGCACCACCTGCGGCCCGCGGACGTCCAGGTCAACAGCTCGCGCGGCAACAAGGACTTCGACAACGGCGGCACCCCCGTCCCGGGCGGCGGCGGCAGCCTCGGCGACTCCGACTCCTTCGAACCCCGCGACGCCGTCAAGGGGGACGTGGCCCGCATGATCTTCTACATGGCGGTCCGCTACGAGGGCGACGACGGCTGGCCCGACCTGGAGGTCAACGGCAGCGTCGGCAACGGCAGCAAGCCCTTCATCGGCAAGCTGGACGTGCTGAAGAAGTGGAGCGCCGAGGACCCGCCGGACGCCTTCGAGCAGCGCCGCAACCAGGTCATCCACGACTCCTACCAGCACAACCGCAACCCGTTCGTCGACCACCCGGAGTGGGTCACGGCGATCTGGTAGGCACTACTGCGGCCGGGCTCCCTCCCGCGCGGAGGGAGCCCGGCCCCGCCTGGCGGACATCGCCCGTCCAGAGCCGCCGCCCCGGCTCGTCGCGGCCCGCCCGCCGCTCCACACACCCGGGCGGTGCCCTCCGCGGCAGCCGCCGGAAGCGCGCGCTCCCGGTACCCGGACACCCTCACGTGGGCCGGTTCGTGGGCGATGGTCTCCCGTCGGTACAGCCGCCCGCTCGGGAGCGGAGGCGGGCGGGTCAGACGCCGGAGCCCTCTTGCGGGACGGAGTCGCGGCTCCTCCCCTCGCCGTGAGGCTGGGGAAGACGCGCTCCCCTGCTGCGGGCGATGCGGTGCACGTCGTGCAGCGCCTCGACCAGGCATGCGGCGAGGTAGCGGAGTTGGGGTGCGGTGGACTTGCCGTCGCCCAGGAGGTCGACGGCGTGTCCGAGAAGGTCGTCGGCCATGCCGAGCTGGACGGCCTCGACGTCGTCGGCGAGGCGCGAGAGACGGCCGGTACCGGTGTCGTCGGTGACGAGGTGGCAGGGGTTGCCGTCGAGGTTGGACCAGGGGAGGAGGCGGGGCCGGCCGGCCGTGGGGGCGGCGGCGTCGTGGCTCTCGTAGATCACGCGGCAGCCACCTCGTTCCCCCGGGGCCGGCGCGAGCCGACATCGACACCGTGGAGGTGCCGCGGCCCTACGTCGATGCCGTGCACGGCGAGCCAGAGGGTCCGGCGGCGGGCGGGCCGCTGCCCAGCCCGCACACGTCGTTCGTGGGCGAGGAGGTAGGGGCGGACGAGCCGGGAGTCCTCGCCGTCGAGGAGGGCCTCGTGCGGGGAGGGGCGGCGACCGGGTGTGACGGGGGCGGGCGGCGCGGGGGTGGGCCGCGCCGCTCCCCCGGCGCGGTGCCGGTTCCGGTGCCGATGGCGCCCGGAGGCGGGCCACAGGAGCCGCAGCAGCGGCTCGACGAGGCGGGCGGTACGGTGCAACACGTCTTCGACTCCAGTGAGGTTGAGGGCCATGCCCCCGGACCGTCGGTAGCGGTCGCGGGGGTCTTCCGTGCCCGAGGGCAGGTCGACACGCAGGGACGTCGCTGTGTAGCGATCCACTCACAGGGTGAGACGGGCCGGACTAGGCTCGCCAGAGGGTCGGATGTGACAACGCATCTGTCACACGGGAGTTGACGATGAGCAACATCTATGGGGAGTGGTTGAAGGCGCAGCGCGAGGCGGCCGGGCTGACGCAGCAGGAGCTGGCGACCGCAACCGTCATGACGCGTTCGCACATCGCGCACATCGAGGCGGGCCGGCGCACCCCGTCCAAGGAGGACGCGAGACGCCTCGACAGGGCGCTGAACACGGGTGATGTGCTCAGCAGCTTCCTGCCGGACGACGACGCCGCTGTCGCGGGGTACTTCGAGGCGGCCCTTCAGCTCGAACAGCAGGCGACGATGATCAGAGAGTTCGCCCTGTCGTTCGTCCCCGGCATCCTCCAGACGGAGAGATACGCACGCGCGGTCCTGAGCACCTCGTTCCCTCCAGTGGGTGAAGCGGAATGTGACAGGCTCGTCGTCACACGCCTTGAGCGGGCGAAGATCCTGAAGGACCCGGTGACGCCCGTAGTGTGGGCACTGCTCGACGAGGCTGTGCTGCGGCGGGTGGTGGGCGGGCTGGAGGTGATGGCGGAACAACTCCGCCACATCGTGAAGCTGGTGGAATCAGGACGCGTACGCGTCCACGTGTTGCCCTTCGGCCTGGGGGTCCACCCCCTCATGCAGAGCATGCTCACCCTGCTCAAGTTCGAGGATCAGCCGCCGGTGGCGTACTCCGAAGGCATTCAGGTGGGCAAGATTCACGACTCCCCCGCCATGGTCGACCGCCTTGAAGGCACCTACGATCTCGCGCTAGGTGATGCAATGCCGCTCAAGGAGTCACTGACCCTGATGAGGGCGACAGCAAAGGACTACGAGCATCGTGAATGAACCCACCACCCCCAACGCCTCCTCCCTGCACGGTTGGCGCAAGTCGACGTACAGCGGCAACGAAGGCGGCAGCTGCATAGAGGTCCTGGACGCCTACCCGACCGGCGTCCCGGTCCGCGACTCAAAGGTCCCTCAGGGACCCGCACTGGTCTTCCCCTCTGCCGGCTGGGCATCGTTCGTCACAGCGGTCAAGGACGGCCACCTGTCCGCCTGACCGGTCACCGCCCAGGGCGGCGTCAGGTTCCCGGCGGGAGCGGGCTGTCGGTGGTGCCCCGGATCGCTCGGGTGGTCTCGGCGTTGTCGTCCTCCTGGCGGCGCCGGTGGACGCGCGGGGCCGGCCGCGCGTGCGGGAAGGCGATCCTGCCTGGGGTCGCCGCGATGGCTGCGGTCTTGGCCAAGCGGGACTCCCGCCGCCCGGCTCCGGCCTTCGGAGACGGCGCGCTACGGGCACCTGCTCCCACCGCAGGGCCTCGGCCTGTGCCGACGCGGACGGCTGGTTGCCCTTGATCGCCGCGATGCCGTTCGCCGCCCTCTCCTTCACCGGCCGACGCACCTGGCCCTGGACGCTGTGCGGATGACGGCGTCGTGAGCCTTCCGAGGTGACGGATCGCCGGATGTGCACGTCGCTGACCAGTGGGCCCTTGCTCCGCGTGAAGAGTGGGTGGCCGAGGTCCACCCGCAGGTGCCGGCCGTAACGGGCCAAGCGGAAAAACCCGATGTGCTCCCAGGAAGCCGGGAGCACATCGGGGAGGCCGGACCCCGGCGCGCGGTTCGTGTCCACCGCGATCGCGGTGGACACGAACCCTCGTCACGCCGAGGAGCCGGCAGGTCAGCAGGTCGGGATGCCCGGGATCTTCCCGTTGTCGACCCCGCCGCTCACGTAGACCGCGGTGACCCAGCCGCCGTTCTTCTTGCCCGGCGACGTCTCGGTCAGCCAGACCCACCAGGTGTTGGTGTAACCCTCGGCGGTCACCCGGTCACCCGTCCGCTGGCAGTTCGCCTTGTGGTAACCCTTGTCGACCCTCCGCACGATCTTGCTCTTGGTGGAGTCGGTGCTCCTGGCCGTGCGGACAGCGACCTGGTTCTGCCAGATGTGCACCTGGTTGGCCTGGACTCGGACCTCCTGTCCCGACACGCCCGACTGCCCCGCCGCGGCACTCGGCGCCGCGAACGCCGCCACCAGGGCGGTGGACGCGACGAGTATGGTCCCCAACTTCTTTCCCAGCATGGGATGTCCCCTCCCGCACCGCCCGGCAGCCCCTCCCCGGGACTTCCCACCGTGCCGTGCAACCCCGAGTACAGCGCCCCGCGAAGGCCGGCGGAAGGACGGGCAACTGTGCACACCGCTCGGTTCCCCGGCCCGGCCTGTGCACGGTGCGCACCCGGCCCCCTCGACCGTGCGCCGTGCACAGGCCCTACGGCGGACGGCTGGTCACGGTGCCCCGTCGAGCCGGATCTCCCCGCAGTGGTGGAAGGCGTACAACAGCTCGTGCACGCCGGACTCGGCCGCCAACAGGTCGCGGTCCAGCAGGCGTTCGGCGGCCCGCAGCCGAGCGGTGACCGTGGTACGGCTGTTGCCGAGCCGGCGGGCGGCGTGCCGCGCGTCGGCGCCCGCCTCCAACCAGGCGCGCACGGTGGAACGGAGCTGAGGCCGGGCCGGGTCGTCGAGCGGCTGGAGCGCGGACGCGGCCCAGGACGCCACGGACGGGCTCTCGAAGAGATCGTCCAGCGTGGCGGCCGGCAGGGGCCGCGCCGGCACGGTGTCCCGGTGGCGTCCCAGGATGGCCAGCGCCAGCGCCACCACCGCCCGGGTACGGATGTCCCCCAGGTCCACGCCGAGCGCGCTCTCCACCCGGCGCAGGTGCGCGGCGACGGTGTTGCGGCTGATCCCGAGCAGCCGGGCCACCCCGGCCCGGGGGAAGCGCATGGCCAGCCGGGTGATCTCCACCGTCATCGCCGGTGCCGAGTCGATCGGCCGCAGGAAGGCGTCGGCCCACCCCATCGCCACATCGGGCGGCAGCAGGCGGTCCAGCGGTTCCCGGCCCTGGTAACCGGCCACCCGGTCGGGGGCGTTGCGGGCCACCGCCAGGGCATGGCGGGCCTGTTCGTACGCCTCGGCGGTGGCGGCGGGCGGCAGCGGAGCGCTGATCCCCAGCGCGTACCTCCGGTTCTCGCCGACCAGGCCGCGCAGTTCGCCGGCCAGTCCCTCACCCTCCGGGATGAGGCAGATCAGATGCTCGTCGTATACGGGGCAGCGCACCATGAGGCCCCGCCCGTGGAAGCCGGAGGCGTCCCGGTAGGCCCGGAGCAGCCGGTCCTGGTCGTCCGGCACACACCGCAGCAGATGAACGCGCAGCCGCTCGCAGTCCAGCAGCGGTGGCGGGGCGCCCCCCGACATCCTCCGGGCCAGCATGGCGTCCCCCGCCATCAGGGCCATGAACAGCCCGAGCCCCACCTGCCGGGCCTTGCGTTCGTACTCCCGGCGTGCGACGTCCGTCTCCCCGGCCCGCCGCAGCAGATCCAGCAGCGCGCACACGCCGGAGGCGGCGACGGCCTCCTCCTTCACCAGCGCGCGGTGGCCGGCCACCACCAGCACCCGGTACGGCGGCCGGCCACCGATCCGCTCCAGCCGCACCGACCAGGCCCCGCCGACGGTGACGGCGGAGGCCACCCGCCCGGCGGCCACCCGGCGAGCGAGCGCCGTCACGTCGTCCCCGAGCACCTCGTCCGGAAAGGCGGCGGTGCCGCACTCCACGCCCGCGTCGGCCCCGAGCACGGCGACTTCGCCCCCGACCCGCTTCCCCAGCCAGCCGAGCACCTCGTCCACGGCAACGGCCGGGCGCGCGACGACCCGTAACAAATCCTCCACGGCAGTTCCTTTCCCCCTCCAGGGCTCACCGTGCGGTCTCTCACCTTCGGGTCGGTACGCGACCTGCGCGTACACCGCCCGGTGGCAGTACCGGCCCCCTGACCTCGCACCTCACGACAGCGGCGACACCTGCGGCAGGACCGGTCCCCTCCGCACGCGGGGGGACCTCGGCCACTGACATATAAGCAGACCAAGAACATGCAGGTCAGAGTGTTGCGGGTGGCGAGTCAAGCACCGGCTGGTGGGACGTGTCGTGGTCGATGTCCCCGATGGTCGCCGGTCTCGTGCCCGTGTGCCGTCGCCGCGTCAGCTCCCGCTGACGCGGGCCGTCCACAGGACCCCGCAACGTGCGAACGCTCTCGGTGGCGGTCACCAGAGACAGTCGACCGGGTGATCAGCCCGAGCCCAGGCCCGAGCCCAGGTGGGTCGGCGCGAACATCCGCAGGACGGCCGGGAGGACGACCACGGAGGGCCCCGGTGCCGCAAGGGCCCGCGCGAGGTCGTCCTCCAGCGCCTGCGGGGTGGTCCGCACGCCCGGCACCCCGAAGGACTCGGCGAGCGCCACGAAGTCGGGGCGGGCCAGCTCCGTCGCCGTGGCCTCCCCGAAGGTGTCGGTCATGTACTCGCGCAGGATGCCGTAGCCGCCGTCGTCGACGATGAGCCAGGTGACGTTCAGGTCGTACTGGCGGGCGGTGGCGAGTTCGGCGAGGGAGTAGAGGGCGCCGCCGTCGCCGGAGACCGCCAGCACCGGGCGGGTGGGGTCGGCGACGGCCGCGCCGAGGGCCGCCGGGAAGCCGTAGCCGAGGCCGCCCGCGCCCTGCGCCGAGTGCATGGTGTTGGGCGCCTTGGGATCGAAGGCCGACCAGGCCCAGTAGGCGAGGATCGTCATGTCCCAGAAGGACGGGGAGCCGTCCGGCAGGGCGCGGCGGACGGCGGCCAGAACCTCGCGTTCCAGGGTGAGTTCCTGGGCGTCGATGCGGGCGCGGACCCGCTCCAGCAGGGCCCGGACGCGGTCGGGGGCGGTCGGGTCGGTGCGCTCGGGCACCGTCTCCAGCAGGGCCTGGAGGGCGAGGCGGGCGTCCGCGTGGATGCCGAGCGCGGGGTGGTTGGACTCCAGCTTGCCGAGGTCGGCCTCGATCTGGACGACCCGGCCGCGGGGCCGGAACGTGTGGTAGTTCGAGGAGAGTTCGCCGAGGCCCGAGCCGACGACGAGCAGGACGTCGGCGTCCTCCAGGAAGTCGGTGGTGTGCCGGTCCTCCAGCCAGGACTGGAGCGAGAGCGGGTGCTCCCAGGGGAAGGCGCCCTTGCCGCCGAAGGTCGTGACGACGGGCGCCTGGAGGCGTTCCGCGAGCTGCCGGAGCTTCTTCGACGCGTCCGCCCGTACGACTCCGCCGCCCGCGATGATCGCGGGGCACTCGGCGCGCGTCAGCAGGTCGGCGGCGAGCGCCGTCAGTTCGGGGCGCGGGGGCAGTTCCCCGGGGAGGACGTCGCCGCCGGTCACCACGGGGACCGGGGTCTCGGCCAGGAGGACGTCCTGCGGGATCTCCACCCACACGGGGCCGTGCGGGACGGTCAGCGCCGACGTCCACGCCTCGGCGATGGCGGAGGGGATCTGGGACTGGGTGCGGACCGTGTGGACGGACTTGACCACGCCGCGGAAGGACGCGGCCTGGTCGGGGAGTTCGTGCAGGTAGCCGTGGCGTCCGCCGCCGAGGCCCGCCGTCGGGACCTGGCTGCTGATCGCCAGGACGGGGGCGGAGGCCGCCCGTGCCTCCTGCAGCGCGGCCAGCGAGGTCAGCGCCCCGGGGCCGGTCGACAGCAGCAGGGGGGCGGCCTCGCCGGTGACCCGGCCGTAGGCGTCGGCGGCGAAACCGGCGTTGTTCTCGACGCGCAGGCCGACGTACCGCAGGTCGGAACGGCGCAGCGCGTCGAACATGCCGAGGGCGTGCTGGCCGGGCAGTCCGAAGACCGTGGTCGCGCCGAGCCCGGCCAGACTCTCCACGACGAGGTCTCCGCCGTTGCGGCCGGGGGGAGGGTTCAGCGCGGCCTCCGTCTGGGCGGCGGTGGGACGGAGTACCAGGTCGTGGTCGTGGGTCACTTCGCGCGGGCCTCGGCAATCTGGCGGGACATGATGGTGGTCAGTTCGTAGGCGGTGTGGGAGGCCGCCACCGCGGTGATCTCGGCGTGGTCGTAGGCGGGGGCGACCTCGACGACGTCGGCGGAGACGAGGTTGCAGGAGGACAGTCCGCGCAGGATCTCCAGCAGTTCCCGGGAGGTCATGCCGCCGGCCTCGGGGGTGCCGGTGCCCGGCGCGTGGGCCGGGTCGAGGCAGTCGATGTCGATGGAGATGTAGAGCGGCCGGTCCCCGATGCGCTGGCGCAACTGGTCGGCGACCTCGTCGGCGCCGCGCCGGTAGACGTCCGCGGAGGTGACGATGCCGAAGCCCATCTTCGCGTCGTCGGTGAGGTCCTTCTTCCCGTACAGCGGGCCGCGGATGCCCACGTGGGAGAGGGCCTCGGTGTCGAGGATGCCCTCCTCCACCGCCCGCCGGAAGGGGGTGCCGTGGGTGTACTCCGCCCCGAAGTAGGTGTCCCAGGTGTCGAGGTGCGCGTCGAAGTGGAGCAGCGCGACCGGGCCGTGCCGCCGGGCGACCGAGCGCAGCAGCGGCAGGGCGATGGTGTGGTCACCGCCCAGGGTCATCAGGCGGGCGCCGGTGCCGAGGAGATCGTCGGCGGCGGCCTCGATCCCCTCGACGGCCTCGTGGATGTTGAAGGGGTTGACGGCGATGTCGCCGCCGTCGGCGACCTGGGCGAGGGCGAAGGGGGAGGCGTCCTGAGCCGGGTTGTAGGGGCGCAGCAGCCGGGACGCCTCGCGGATGGCGTTGCCGCCGAAGCGGGCGCCGGGACGGTAGGAGACGCCCGAGTCGAAGGGGACGCCGACCACGGCCACGTCGGCGCGGTCCACCTCGTCCAGGCGGGGCAGCCGGGCGAAGGTCGCGGGGCCGGCGTAGCGCGGTATGCGGGAGGAGTCGACCGGACCGCGCGGCGTCTCGTTGCTGCTGCTCATGTACTGCCTTCTTTCGGGCGCTTCGTCACGTATGTACTGCCGGCCGGTACGACTCTACTGTCGCGCCGGCGCGGGCTCGGGGGCGGTTTCGGGGGCGGACGGGGGCACGTCACGGCCCGCGAGGCGGTCGCGCCAGGCGGCCAGGACGGCGGGGTCGGTCGGCGGGGTCGCCAGGGAGACGGCGACGTAGACGGCGAGGGAGGCCGGGAGTCCGTAGGCGACGGGCTCGGTGGCGAGGATGCCGTAGCCGGCCATGAGGCCGAGGGCGGCCAGTCCGCCGACGACGACGGCGGCGAGGGCGCCCTGCGCGGTGCCGCGCCGCCAGAGCAGTCCGCCGAGGATGGGCACGAGGAGGCCGCCGACGAGGAGGTTGTAGGCGACGGTGAGCGCCTCGACCACGTCGTTGAGGGCGATGGCGGTGGCGATCACGGCGAGGCCCATGGCGAGGATGAAGGCGCGGTTGCCGCGGACCTCGTCGTGGTCCGTGTCGGCCGCGCCGGGCCGCACGACGCCGCGCAGCCGCGACCATATGTCGTTGTTGGCGACCGTGGCGCAGGCGATGAGGGCGCCGGAGGAGGTCGACATCACGGCGGCGAGGGCGGCGGCGAGCACCAGTCCGCGTACGCCGACGGGCAGTTCGTGCTTGACGATGGTGGCGAAGGCGTCGTCGGCGTTGGCGAGGTTCGGGTAGAGCACCTTGGCGGCGGTGCCGATGACGGCGCCGGCCACGGCGTAGGCGAGGCAGTAGGTGCCGGCGACGGTGCCGCCCCACTTGGCGGTGGAGTCGCCGCGCGCGGTGAACACCCGCTGCCAGATGTCCTGCCCGATCAGCATGCCGAAGGTGTAGATCATCACGTAGGTGAAGATGGCCTCGCCGCCGATGCCCAGCGGGTCGAAGTACGAGGCGGGGAGCTGGTCTCTCATGGCGCCGAAGCCGCCGGCCTTGACGACCGCGATGGGCAGCAGGAGGAGGAGCACGCCGATGGTCTTCACCACGAACTGCACCATGTCGGTGAGGGTGATGGACCACATGCCGCCGAGCGTGGAGTAGGCGACGACGATGGAGCCGCCGAGGACGATCGCCAGGGTGCGGTTCACGTCGAAGAGGACGTCGAAGATGGTGGCGTAGGCGATGGTGGAGGTCACCGCGAGCATCAGGGTGTACGCCCACATGACGATGCCGGAGATGACGCCGGCCCTGCCGCCGTAGCGCAGGTCGAGCATCTCGGAGACGGTGTAGACCTTGAGCCGGGCGATGCGGGCGGAGAAGAAGACGGAGAGGGCGAGCAGTCCGAGGCCGATGGTGAGGACCATCCAGGCGCCGGATATGCCGTGCTTGTAGCCGAGGCCGACGCCGCCGATGGTGGAGGCGCCGCCGAGGACGATCGCGGCCATGGTGCCGGAGTACATGGCGGGGCCGAGCCGGCGGCCGGCGACGAGGAACTCGCTCTTGGAGCGGGCGCGGCGCATGCCCCACCAGCCCATGACCAGCATCCCGGCGAGATAGACGACGATCACGAGGTAGTCGACGGCCATGGGGCCTCCTTCGCGCGCTTCGGTGACGTGTCGTGCTGCGGGGGATGTCCGGGGACGCGGCGCGGGGACATCCGCCCGTACCCGCTGTCGCGTCCGCACCGACACTAGGTGGCCGAAAAGCGGCTGCGAAGTGTACGTTTCCTCTATTCACGGATACCGGAGTGGAGGAAACGTCCATCATGCGGGAGGCGACCCCCCCGAACCCCCTGCCGGACGGGCCCGCCCCTGGCGCGGCGGTGCCGGGCGCGTGCGTGCCGCCCGCTCCCCCGGTGCCGGCCGCGCCGCCGGTGCCGCCCACTCCCCCGGTGCCGCTCGCCGCGCTGCTGGCCCGCGAGGACCTCGGGCTGCGGCAGCTCACCGGCCCGCCGGCCACCGACGTGACGGTCCACTGGGTGCACACCTCGGAGATGGCCGACCCGCTGCCGTACCTGCTCGGCGGGGAACTGCTGCTGACGGCGGGTGTCCACGCCCCGGAGGCGGCGGCGGTCCCGGACGGCTACTTCGACGACTACGCGGCCCGGATCGTCGCCGCGGGCGGGGCGGCCCTCGGCTTCGGGCTGGCGCCGGTGCACGACACCGTGCCGGAGGCGCTGCGCGCGGCCTGCGAGGCGCGGGGGCTGGCGCTGGTGGAGGTGCCGCCGCGGACGACGTTCTCGGCGGTGGCCCGCGCGGTGTGGCAGCTCATGGCCCAGGCACGGCTGGCCGAACTGCGCCGGGTCTCCGAGGCGCAGCGCGGTCTGGCCGCCGCCGCGGCCCGGCCGGACCCGGTGCCCGCGGTGCTGCGCCGGCTCGCCGCCCGGCTCGACGGATGGGCGGTGCTCCACGGGCCCGGGGGGACGCCGGTCGCGTCCGCGGGCCGCGAGCCCGCGGCCCCGGTGCGGCGCGGGCTGGCGGACCTGGCCCGCCACGTCACCGGCCGGGCGTCCGCCACGGCCAGCGACACGGTGGCCGGCACCCGGCTCGCCGCGTACGCCCTGGGCACGGGGCGGGGTTTCGCGCTCGGGATCGCCGCGGAGCGGCGGGAGCCCGGGGACCAGACGATCACCTCCCTCGCCGCGGTGCTGCTCTCCCTGCTCACCGGCGAGCACCACAGCCGTTCGGGGGCCGGCCGCTCCTCGGCCCTGGTCCGGCTGCTGCTGGGGGCCGGCCCGGAGGAGGTCGCCCCGCTGCTGCTCCCCGAGCCCGCCGAGGGCGCGGACGGCACGGCCGGGGGCCGCTGGTACGTGGTCCACGCCCGTGCCGACGGGCGCGCGGTCCCCGACGCCACGACGGTCGCCGCCCTCGGCACGGCGCTCGGCTCCCCCCTGATCGACCGCGCGGACGACGTCGTACGGCTCCTGATCCCGGCGGGAGCGGCCCCGGGGACGGGCCCCGGGACGGTACCGGCGTCCCCGGAGCCGGGTCCGCCGGCCGGTCCGGGACGGGCGACGCGCACCGCACCGGACCCGGGCGCGGAAACCGGGCCCGGCACCCACGAGGGGACGGGCGCGGGCGGCGGCACGGCCGGGACCGGCGCGGCGCCCGGGGAGGGAGGTGACGCGGTGGGCACGGGGACGGCTTGCCGCCGGGGCCCGGCCGAGGGGGCCGGCCCGGGGCCGCGCATCCCCCCGGAACCGATCCCGCGCCCCGCCCGCGGCCCGCGCCCGGCCCCCGACCCCGCCCGCGGCCCGCGCCCCGGCCCCGACCCGGCGCGCGGCCCCCGCCCGCCCGAGCCGCGCGCCCCCGGCACCGGCACGGACACCGGCCCCCGCCCCCAGCCCGGCTGGACGCTCGGCGTCAGCGCCGCCGTCACCCCGGACGAGTGGCCCGCAGCCGACGCCCAGGCGGCGCGCGCGCTGGCCCGCGCCCGCGCCACCCGCGTCCCCCTGGTCCGGCACGGCGCCCGGCCCGCCCTCGCCGACCTGGTGCCGGACGGCGACGCCGACGCGCACGCCCGCGCGCTGCTCGCGCCGCTCGCCGGGGCACCGGCGCTCACCGAGACGCTGCGGACCTGGCTGTCGCTGCACGGCAGTTGGGAGGGGACGGCCGTCGCCCTGTCCGTGCACCGCAACACGGTCCGTCAGCGGATCGCCCGCTGCGCGGCGCTGCTCGACGCCGACCTGGACGACCCCGACGTCCGCATGGAGTTGTGGTTCGCGCTGCGCCGCCGGTGACCACCCGCCGCGCGCCCCGCCCCGCGCGGCCGGGGGCGGGGCGGGGCGGCGGGCGGCGCCGCGAGACGCCCGCCGTCCGCTGCCCCACAATGGAGCCATGCCGATACCCGGGACACCCAGCCGCGCCGAACTGGCCGGACACCTCGTCAGAACGCGCATCGCGGGCGACGTCGCCACCCCCCGCGAGAACAACCTCTCCCACTACCGGAAGCTGGCCAACGGCGACCGCCACTTCTGGCTCGGCCTGGAGCTGGGCGACCGCTGGACCGACGAGCAGGACGTGCTCGCGGTGATGGCCGAGCGGGTCGGCGTCAACGACGACCCGGAGTACCGGTACGGGCAGGACACCATCGACCCGGAACTGACCCTGGACGCCCTGGAGCGCATGGCCGCCCGGCTGCGCAAGGCGGCCGACGGCGAGCAGCGGGTGCTCTTCGCCACCGGCCACCCGGGGGGCCTGCTGGACGTGCACCGGGCCACGGCCGCCGCGCTGCGCGCCGCCGGCTGCGAGATCGTGGTGATCCCCGAGGGGCTGACCACGGACGAGGGGTACGTCATGCAGTTCGCGGACGTGGCCGTGTTGGAGCACGGCGCCTCCCTGTGGCACACGCACTCCGGGGAGCCGATGAGGGCCATCCTCACCGGGCTGGAGCGGGCGGGCCGGCCGCTGCCGGACCTGGTCGTCGCCGACCACGGCTGGGCGGGGTACGCCGGCCGGCACGGTGTCGACGCGGTCGGGTACGCCGACTGCAACGACCCGGCGCTCTTCCTCGCCGAGGCCGAGGGGACCGTGCAGGTGACGGTGCCGCTGGACGACCACGTGGTCAGCCCCCGCTACTACGACCCGATGACGGCGTACCTGCTGGCCCAGGCGGGCCTGGGCACGTAGCGCCCCGGGCCCCCGCGACGGGCGCGACGCCGGGCCCGGTGTCGGGTCCAGGTCGCCCCGGCGCACCACGGGGAACCGTTCCCGCGACGCCGCTGGTCCCGCCCGCCCGGTCTCCGCCCCGGTCGCCCTGTCCCGGAAGCCGGCCCCGGCGGCGAGCGGCGCCCGGAGGTACCGCTCGGGGCCGTGGCCGAGGGGGGGCCTCGTCGGCGGGGGCGGCGCGGGGAGGTGAGCGGCGGGGCCTCGGTGACGGTGTCGGCGACCGGGTGCGCGGCCCGGCGGCAGGGCGCCGGAGCCGCCGGCGGTGCCCGCGACGCCCTTGGTGACGCCGGGGCGGGCCGGGGCCGGCGACGGTCACCGTCGGTGGTGCCGGTATGCCGTCCGGGCCGCCGCCCGCCGCTCCGCCCGGCCGCGCCCACCGCTGTCACCGGGGGACGCGGACCACGCCTTCCTGGACGACCGAGACGGCCAGGCGCCCGTCGCGGGTGTGGATGCGGGCCTGGCCGAGGCCCCGGCCGCCGGAGGCGGAGGGCGACTCCTGGTCGTAGAGGAGCCATTCGTCGGCGCGGAAGGGCCGGTGGAACCACATGGCGTGGTCCAGGGAGGCGCCGACGACGTCGCCGACGGCCCAGCCGCCGCGGCCGTGCGCGAGCAGGACGGAGTCGAGCAGGGTCATGTCGGAGACGTAGGTGGCGAGGACGACGTGGAGGAGGTGCCGGTCGAGGGCGCCCTCCAGCTTGCCGTTGGTGCGGAACCAGACCTGGGAGCGGGGCTCGCGGGGGGTGCCGTAGTCGCCGAAGGGGGGTGCGTCGACGTAGCGCAGGTCGACGGCGGCGCGGGCCTCGGCGATGCGCGCGGCCACGCCGGGGTCGAGGTGCGGGTACTCGCGCAGCCGTTCCTCGAAGGTGGGCAGCGTCGCCGGGTCGGGGGCGTCGGGCATGGACGCCTGGTGGTCCAGGCCCTCCTCGGGGGTCTGGAAGGAGGCCGACAGTCCGAAAACGGGCTTGCCGTGCTGGACGGCGACCACCCGGCGGGTGGTGAAGGAGCGCCCGTCGCGGATGCGGTCGACGTCGTACACGATGGGCGCCTCGGGGTCGCCGGGGCGCAGGAAGTAGGCGTGCAGGGAGTGGGCGTGGCGGTCCTCTGGGACCGTGCGCCCGGCGGCGACCAGGGCCTGGGCCGCCACCTGTCCCCCGAAGACCCGGGGGATGACGGCGGCCCGGGAACGGCCGCGGAAGAGGTCCTCCTCGATCCGCTCCAGGTCGAGCAGGTCGAGGAGGGCGTGGAGTGCCTCGCTCATGGGCTGTGTCGTCTCCGGCGTTCTGCGTCGCGCCCGGGCCGCCGCGTCCCTACAGGCCCATGTCCTTGGCGATGATCATCTTCATGACCTCGCTGGTGCCGCCGTAGATGCGGTTGACCCGGTTGTCGGCGTACAGACGGGCGATGGGGTACTCGTTCATGTAGCCGTAGCCGCCGTGGAGCTGGAGGCAGCGGTCGATGACGCGGTGGGCGACCTCGGTGCAGAACAGCTTGGCGCTGGCGGCCTCGGCGGCGGTCAGCTCGCCGGCGTCCAGGGCCTCCAGGGCGCGGTCGGCGACCGCCTCGGCGGCGTCGACCTCGGCCTGGCAGGCGGCGAGTTCGAACTTGGTGTTCTGGAAGGCGGCGACGGGCTTGCCGAAGACGGTGCGTTCCTGCACGTACTGCTGGGCGAAGCGGACGGCGGCCTTGGCCTGGGCGTAGGCGCCGAAGGCGATGCCCCAGCGCTCGGAGGGCAGGTTGGCGCCGAGGTAGGAGAAGCCCTTGTTCTCCTCGCCGAGCAGGTCCTCGACGGGGACCTTGACGTCGACGAAGGCGAGTTCGGCGGTGTCGGAGGTGCGCAGGCCGAGCTTGTCGAGCTTGCGGCCGACCGAGTAACCCTCGGACTTCGTGTCGACGGCGAACAGGGAGATGCCGTGGCGGCGGTCCTCGGGGGTCGCGGCGGCGGTGCGGGCGCAGACGATGACCTTGTCGGCGTGCACGCCGCCGGTGATGAAGGTCTTGGCGCCGTTGAGGACGTAGTGGGTGCCGTCCTCGGAGAGCCTGGCGGTGGACTTCATGCCCGCGAGGTCGGAGCCGGTGCCCGGCTCGGTCATGGCGATGGCCCACATCTCCTCGCCGGAGACGAACTTCGGCAGGAAGCGCTTCTTCTGCTCCTCGGTGGCGAGCATCTTGAGGTAGGGCAGGGCGAGCAGGACGTGCACGCCGGAGCCGCCGAAGCTGACGCCCGCGCGGGCGGTCTCCTCGTACTGGATCGCCTCGAACTTGTGCGACTCCAGTCCGGCGCCGCCGTACTCCTCGGGGACGTTGATGCCGAAGAGGCCCAGGTCGGCGAGCTTGTAGTAGAAGTCGCGCGGCGCCTGGCCGGCGGCGAACCACTCGTCGTGGACGGGGACGACCTCGGCCTCGATGAAGGCCCGGAGGGTCTCGCGGAACGCCTCGTGGTCCTCGTTGAACACCGTACGGCGCACGGCGCCACCTCCAGAGTACGTGTCTAAGCGCTTGCTCAGACTCCACCGTACCGGTGGGTAGTGAAAGGCGTCCAGAGCACACCGCGGGTAACCCCGGTCACTCGGCGGCCACCGCCGCGAAGGCGCCCCGGGCCATCCGGTGCAGCAGCCCGGCGGTCACCGCCCGGCCGGGCAGCGAGCCGGGGCGGCCCAGGTGCGGGGTGGAGTTCAGCAGACCGAAGACCGAGTGGACGGCGGAGCGGGCGCTCGGCTCGGCCACGCCGGGGTAGACCTCGCGGAGCACCCCGACCCACAGCTCCACGTACTGGCGCTGGAGCTGGCGCACCAGCTTGCGGTCGCTGTCCCGGAGGCGGTCCAGCTCCCGGTCGTGCAGGGTGATGAGCGGGCGGTCGTCGAGCGCGAAGTCGATGTGCCCCTCGATCAGCGAGTCGAGGACCGCCCCGGGACCGGCCGGTCCGTCCGCCTCCGCCAGCCGCCGCTTCGCGCCGGTCAGCAGCCGGCCGCTGATGCCGACGAGCAGTTCGGCGAGCATCGCGTCCTTGCCGGGGAAGTGCCGGTAGAGACCGGGGCCGCTGATGCCGACCGCGGCGCCTATCTCGTCGACGCCCACCCCGTGGAAGCCGCGCTCGGCGAAGAGGCGGGCGGCCTCCTTCAGGATCTGCTCGCGGCGGGTGAGGGCGTCGGTTCTGGTGGTCATGCGACCGATTGTAGACAGGGAGGTTAGCGGTCGTTAACCTGAAGGCACATGCGTTAACGGTCATTAACCGGCCGACCACTGGGTGAGGGGACCGCACGATGCACGAGGCACCGGAGCTGACGACGGCGGCCGATCCCGCCTCGGAGTCCTTTCGGGCCAACGAGGAGGCGCACCGCGCCCTCGTGGAGGAGCTGCGCGGCAAGCTGGCCGCGGCCCGGCTCGGCGGCGGCGAGCGGGCCCGCGCGCGGCACACCGCGCGCGGCAAGCTGCTGCCGCGCGACCGCGTGGACACGCTGCTGGACGCCGGCTCGCCCTTCCTGGAGCTGGCGCCGCTCGCCGCCGACGGCCTCTACGACGGGCAGGCCCCGGCCGCCGGGGTGATCGCCGGGATCGGCCGGGTCGGCGGCCGGGAGTGCGTGATCGTCGCCAACGACGCCACGGTCAAGGGCGGCACCTACTACCCGATGACGGTGAAGAAGCACCTGCGCGCCCAGGAGGTGGCCCTGGAGAACCGGCTGCCCTGCCTGTACCTGGTGGACTCCGGCGGCGCCTTCCTGCCGATGCAGGACGAGGTCTTCCCCGACCGCGAGCACTTCGGGCGGATCTTCTACAACCAGGCCCGGATGTCGGGCGCCGGCATCCCGCAGATCGCCGCCGTCCTCGGCTCCTGCACGGCGGGCGGGGCGTACGTCCCGGCGATGAGCGACGAGGCGGTGATCGTCCGGAACCAGGGGACGATCTTCCTGGGCGGTCCGCCACTGGTGAAGGCGGCCACCGGCGAGGTGGTGACGGCCGAGGAGCTGGGCGGCGGCGACGTGCACGCGCGCGTGTCGGGCGTGACCGACCACCTGGCCGAGGACGACGCGCACGCCCTGCGGATCGTGCGCACCATCGTCTCCACGCTCCCCCGCCGGGGCGCGGCACCCTGGGAGGTGCTGCCCTCGGTGGAGCCCAAGGCCGACCCCCTCGGGCTGTACGGGGTGGTGCCGGCCGACTCGCGCACCCCGTACGACGTGCGGGAGGTCATCGCGCGGGTGGTGGACGGCTCCCGGTTCGCCGAGTTCAAGCAGGAGTTCGGGCAGACCCTGGTCACCGGCTTCGCCCGCGTCCACGGCCACCCGGTGGGGATCGTCGCCAACAACGGCATCCTCTTCTCCGAGTCCGCGCAGAAGGGCGCCCACTTCATCGAGCTGTGCGACCAGCGCGGCATCCCGCTGGTCTTCCTGCAGAACATCTCGGGCTTCATGGTCGGCCGGGACTACGAGGCGGGCGGTATCGCCAAGCACGGCGCCAAGATGGTGACCGCGGTGGCCTCCACGCGCGTGCCGAAGCTGACGGTCGTCGTCGGCGGCTCCTACGGCGCGGGCAACTACTCGATGTGCGGGCGGGCCTACTCGCCGCGGTTCCTGTGGATGTGGCCGAACGCCAAGATCTCCGTGATGGGCGGGGAGCAGGCGGCCTCCGTGCTGGCCACCGTCCGGCGGGACCAGATGCAGGCGCGCGGCGAGGAGTGGCCCGCCGAGGAGGAAGAGGCGTTCAAGGCCCCGGTCCGCGCCCAGTACGAGCGCCAGGGCAACGCCTACTACGCGACGGCCCGCCTCTGGGACGACGGGATCATCGACCCCCTCGACACCCGCCGGGTGCTCGGCCTCGCCCTGACCGCGTGCGCCGGAGCGCCGCTGGGCGAGCCCCGGTTCGGCATCTTCCGGATGTGAGGAGGGGACCCATGGAACAGACAGGGAGCACGGGACGCATGTTCGACACGGTGCTGGTCGCCAACCGGGGCGAGATCGCCGTCCGCGTCATCCGGACGCTGCGCGCGCTGGGGGTGCGCTCGGTGGCCGTCCACTCGGACGCCGACGCCGGCGCCCGGCACGTCCGGGAGGCCGACACGGCGGTACGGATCGGCCCGGCGCCGGCCGCGGAGAGCTATCTGTCGGCCGGTCGGCTGCTGGAGGCCGCCCGCGCGACGGGGGCCCAGGCGGTGCACCCCGGGTACGGCTTCCTCGCCGAGAACGCCGAGTTCGCGCGGGCCTGCGCGGAGGCGGGGCTGGTCTTCATCGGCCCGCCGGCGGACGCCATCGCCCTGATGGGCGACAAGATCCGCGCCAAGGAGACGGTCCGGGCGGCCGGGGTGCCGGTGGTGCCCGGCTCCAGCGGCGGCGGGCTGAGCGACGCGCAGCTCGCCGAGGCCGCCCGGGAGATCGGCATGCCGGTGCTGCTGAAGCCCTCGGCGGGCGGCGGCGGCAAGGGCATGCGGCTGGTGCGGGACGCCGCGGCGCTGGGCGAGGAGATCGCCGCCGCCCGCCGCGAGGCCCGCGCCTCCTTCGGCGACGACACGCTCCTGGTCGAGCGGTGGGTCGACCGGCCCCGGCACATCGAGATCCAGGTGCTGGCCGACGGCCACGGGAACGTGCTGCACCTGGGCGAGCGCGAGTGCTCGCTCCAGCGCCGGCACCAGAAGATCGTCGAGGAGGCGCCGAGCGTCCTCCTGGACGAGGCGACCCGGGCCGCGATGGGCGAGGCGGCCGTGCAGGCGGCCCGCTCCTGCGGCTACCGGGGCGCGGGCACCGTCGAGTTCATCGTCCCCGGTGGCGACCCGTCCGCGTACTACTTCATGGAGATGAACACCCGGCTCCAGGTGGAGCACCCGGTGACCGAGCTGGTGACCGGCGTGGACCTGGTCGAGTGGCAGCTCCGGGTCGCGGCGGGCGAACGGCTGGGCCTCGCGCAGGAGGACGTCCGGCTGAGCGGCCACGCGGTCGAGGCGCGGCTGTGCGCGGAGGACCCGGCGCGCGGTTTCCTGCCCTCGGGCGGCACGGTGCTGCGGCTGCACGAGCCGCACGGCGAGGGGGTGCGCACCGACTCCGGACTCGACGAGGGCACCGAGGTCGGCAGCCTCTACGACCCGATGCTGGCCAAGGTGATCGCCCACGGGCCCGACCGGGCCACGGCCCTGCGCCGGCTGCGGGCGGCGCTGGCGGAGACGGTGACGCTGGGCGTGCAGACCAACGCCGGGTTCCTGCGCCGGCTGCTCGCCCACCCGGCGGTCCTCGCCGGCGAGCTGGACACGGGCCTGGTGGAGCGGGACGTGGAGACGCTCGTCACCGACGAGGTGCCGGACGAGGTGTACGCGGTGGCGGCGCTGCTGCGGCAGGCGGCCCTGGCCGGCGACGACGGCGGCGCGGGCGGTCCGTTCGCGGCGGCCGACGGCTGGCGCCTCGGCGGCGAACGGGCCTGGACACGGCACCACCTGAGGGTGCCGGGCCGGGAGGCGGTCACGGTGCGGGTGCGGGAGACGGCGGACGGCGGGTACGAACTGCTCGCGGACGGCGCGGAGCGGCCCTCGCGGGCCTCGGCGCTCACCGCGGTGCGCACGGGCGGCGGCCCGCGGTACACGGTCCGGCTCGACGGGGTGGCCCACACCCTCGCCGCGCTGCCGGACGGCTCCTGGATCGGCCGTGACGGCGACGCCTGGCAGGTGCGCGACCACGATCCGGTCGCCGCCTCGCTGAACCGCGCCGCCCACGCGGGCGCCGACTCCCTGACCGCGCCCATGCCGGGCACGGTGACGGTGGTGAAGGCCGCCGTCGGCGACGAGGTGAGCGCCGGGCAGAGCCTCCTGGTCGTCGAGGCGATGAAGATGGAGCACGTCATCTGCGCCCCGCACGCCGGCACCGTCGCCGAACTGGACGTCACGCCCGGCACGACGGTCGCCATGGACCAGGTCCTGGCCGTCATCGCTCCGCTCGGGGACGAGGAGGCGGGCGCATGAGCACCGACGCGCTGCCCATGGCCGTACCGGCGCCGGGCCTGCCCGCCCGGGTCCGCGTCCACGAGGTCGGCCCCCGCGACGGGCTGCAGAACGAGGCGGCGACCGTCCCGACCGAGGTGAAGGCGGAGTTCATCCGCCGGCTCGCCGGGGCGGGGCTGACCACGGTGGAGGCGACCAGCTTCGTCCACCCCCGCTGGGTGCCCCAACTGGCCGACGCCGAGGCCCTGTTCCCGCTGCTCGCGGACGTGCCGGCCGAACTGCCGGTGCTGGTGCCGAACGAACGGGGGCTGGAGAGGGCGCTGGCGCTCGGCGCCCGCCGCGTGGCCGTCTTCGCCAGCGCCACCGAGTCCTTCGCGCGGGCCAACCTCAACCGCTCGGTGGACGAGGCGCTGGCCATGTTCGAGCCGGTCGTGGCCCGCGCCAAGGAGGCCGGCGGGCACGTGCGGGGCTACCTGTCGATGTGCTTCGGCGACCCCTGGGAGGGCCCGGTGCCCCTCGCCCGGGTGGTCCGGGTCTGCCGGGCCCTGGTGGACCTCGGCTGCGACGAGCTGAGCCTCGGCGACACCATCGGCGTGGCCACCCCGGGTCACGTCCGCGCCCTGCTGGCCGCGCTGGACGAGGCGGGGATCGCCACCGGCGTCCTCGGCGTGCACTTCCACGACACCTACGGACAGGCGCTGGCCAACACCCTGGCCGCGCTGGAGCACGGCGTCACCACCGTGGACGCCTCGGCCGGCGGACTGGGCGGCTGCCCGTACGCGAAGTCCGCCACCGGCAACCTCGCCACCGAAGACCTCGTGTGGATGCTGCGCGGGCTCGGCATCGACACGGGCGTCGACCTCGGCCGCCTCGTCGCCACCAGCGTGTGGATGGCCGACCGGCTGGGACGGCCCAGCCCGTCCCGCACCGTACGAGCCCTCTCCGGCTCCGCCGCCGACTCCCACAAGGAGCAGTGACCGATGGACCACAAGCTCTCCCCCGAACTGGAGGAACTCCGCCGCACCGTGGAGGAGTTCGCCCACGACGTCGTGGCGCCCAAGATCGGCGACTTCTACGAGCGGCACGAGTTCCCGTACGAGATCGTGCGCGAGATGGGCCGCATGGGGCTGTTCGGCCTGCCCTTCCCCGAGGAGTACGGCGGGATGGGCGGCGACTACCTCGCCCTCGGCCTCGCCCTGGAGGAACTGGCCCGGGTCGACTCCTCGGTGGCGATCACGCTGGAGGCCGGCGTCTCGCTCGGCGCGATGCCCATCCACCTCTTCGGCACCGAGGAGCAGAAGCGGACCTGGCTGCCGCGGCTCTGCTCCGGCGAGATGCTGGGCGCCTTCGGGCTGACCGAGCCGGACGGCGGCTCGGACGCGGGCGCGACCCGCACCACGGCCCGGCTGGACGAGTCGGCCGGCGAGTGGGTGATCAACGGCACCAAGTGCTTCATCACCAACTCCGGTACGGACATCACCGGCCTGGTCACGGTCACCGCGGTCACCGGCCGCAAGCCCGACGGCCGCCCGCGGATCTCGGCGATCATCGTGCCGTCGGGCACACCCGGCTTCACGGTGGCCGCCCCGTACTCCAAGGTCGGCTGGAACGCCTCGGACACCCGCGAGCTGTCCTTCTCCGACGTGCGGGTCCCGGCCGCCAACCTGCTGGGCGAGGAGGGCCGCGGCTACGCCCAGTTCCTGCGCATCCTGGACGAGGGCCGCATCGCCATCGCGGCGCTCGGCACCGGTCTGGCGCAGGGCTGCGTGGACGAGTCGGTGAAGTACGCCAGGGAGCGGCACGCCTTCGGCCGGCCGATCGGGGCCAACCAGGCGATCCAGTTCAAGATCGCCGACATGGAGATGAAGGCCCACACGTCGCGTCTGGCCTGGCGGGACGCGGCCTCGCGGCTGGTGGCGGGCGAGCCGTTCAAGAAGGAGGCCGCCCTCGCCAAGCTGTACTCGTCCACCGTCGCGGTGGACAACGCCCGGGACGCCACCCAGGTGCACGGCGGCTACGGCTTCATGAACGAGTACCCGGTGGCCCGGATGTGGCGGGACTCGAAGATCCTGGAGATCGGCGAGGGCACCAGCGAGGTGCAGCGGATGCTGATCGCCCGCGAGCTGGGGCTGACGGGCTGACACTGCGGGGCCCGGGGGCCTCGCGAGCCGGCGGTCGGTGGCGGGGCGGCCCCGGACACTGAGGGAAGTAAGGTTAGGCTAACCTCACTCCCCTCAGTGTCCGGTGGAACGTTCCGCCCTGTTCGAAGGCAGTCGCGCCATGCCCCACGCCCGCCCCACCCGTCGCACCCTCCTCGCCGCCGGCGGCGCCCTCGGCCTCGGTGCCGTCCTCCCCGCCTGCGGGACCGGCGGGGAGGGCGCGGCCGGCCCGGGTGCGAGCGGGGCGGCAACGGGCCCCTGGTCCTTCACGGACGACCGCGGCACCACCGTGAGGCTGGACGCGAGGCCGGCGTCACTCGTCGCCTTCACCGGCGTCGCCGCCGCCCTCCACGACTACGGGGTGCGCGTGAAGGGCGTGTTCGGCCCCACCACCACCAGGGACGGCACGCCCGACGTCCAGGCCGGCGACCTCGACGTCACCGAGGTCACCGTGCTCGGCAACGAGTGGGGCAGACTCAACGTCGAGAGGTACGCCGCCCTCGCCCCCGACCTGCTCCTCACCGTCACCTACGACACCGCCGGCACCCTGTGGTCCGTACCCGAGGAGTCCAAGGACAAGATCGCCGAACTGGCGCCGAGCCTCGCCGTCTCGGTCTACGACCGGCAGCTCACCGAACCGCTGCGCCGCGTGTGGGAGCTGGCCGGGGCCCTCGGCGCCGACCTGGAGGCGCCGGCGGCGACGGCCGCGAGGAAGCGCTTCGAGGACGCGGCGGCCCGGCTGCGCGCCGCCGCCAGGGCCCGGCCGGAGATCCGGGTGCTGGCCGGCTCGGCGAGTCCCGAGCTGTTCTACGTCTCCGGCAGCGACCTCTCGGTGGACCTGGAGTACTTCAAGGCCCTCGGGGTGAACCTCGTCGAGCCGCCCGCGGCGGCCAAGAAGGCGACCGGCGGCTGGTTCGAGAGCCTGAGCTGGGAGAACGTCGACACCTACCCGGCGGACGTCATCATCATGGACGACCGCTCCTCCGCCATCCAGCCCGCCGACATCACCGAGGCCACCTGGAAGCGGCTCCCCGCCGTCCGGGCCGGCCAGGTCATCCCCCGCTCCGCCGAGCCGATCCTGTCCTACGCCAAGTGCGCGCCGCTGCTGGAGGGGCTGGCCGAGGCGATCGAGAAGGCCGAGAAGGTCGGCTGACCGCGCCACCGGAGCACACCCGGAGGCCGGCCCGGGGCCGCCCCGCCCGCCGGGCGCGCGCGCCACGCGGCCCTCGGCTCCGTGCCCGCGAGCGGGAGGACGGGGACGGGCGCCGCCGCGCCCGGGCGCCCGGGAACGCTCCCCGGAGGCGGTGTCCGCGGAGGCCGGACCCCGCGCGCGGGGCGGGCGCCGGGCCGCGTACGTGTGGCACATCACCCTGCCCGCACCGGACCGGCGGGCACCCCGGAGACGGTCCTCCGGGGTGCCCGTCCACCGCGCCGGGGCCGGTTTCCCCGCAGCGGTGCCCGGAGGCCGGGTTCGCGCACCACGCCCTCCCCGGCGGCGGTGGAACAATGCCCGCATGACGGAAATCATCCAGCGCGACGGCACCTGGGTCTTCGACGGCGACGCCCTGCGACTGACGCCCGGACGGGACAAGTCCGTCGGGCTGCTCCGCCGGGAGCTGGGTGAAGTACTGGTCCCGCTGCGGGCGTTGGCGGGCATCTCGTTCGAACAGGGCCGGCGGTCCGGGCGGTTGCGGCTGCGGCTGCGCGACGGCGCGGACCCGCTGCTGCACGTGGCGGGCGGCCGGCTGGCCGAACCGCACGACCCGTACCAGCTCACGGTGGACTCCGACCGGTACGGCGTCGCGGAGTACCTGGTGGCGGAGGTGCGCAACGCGCTGCTGCTGGAGGAGGTGCCCTCCGGGCCGGTGGACGCCTTCCTGCTGGCGGGCCCGGCGGTGCCGCTGTCGGTGTCGGCCGGGGACGGCACCGCGGGCTTCGACGGCGAGCGCGTGCGGCTGGAGTGGCGGTGGCAGGCGGAGAGCGCCAAGTCCGCCACGGGACCGCGCACCCTGCCCCTGGAGGACATCGTCGGCGTGGAGTGGCAGCCGACGTCGGGGTTGGAGAACGGCTACCTGCGCTTCACCGTGCGGGCGGCGCCGGACAAGATGCCGCCGAAGTACGACCCCAACGCGGTGGAGCTGTGGGGGTTCAAGAAGGACCCGCTGATGGCGCTGGTGGCCGCGGCCGTGCAGGCCCGGCTGCCGCACCCGTCGGCGGCGCCCGCCGGGCGGTCCCGGCCGCGGGAGATCACGGCGGCGACGCCGCCGGCCGCCGGCCCGGGGGGCGACGGTGGCACCGCGTCCGGCACCGGTCCGGGCGCCGGCCCCGGCCCCGGCCCCGGCCCCGCCCCGGGCGCCGGCGCCGGGGACGACCACGACGCGCTGCTGCGGCGACTGCGGGAACTGGGCGAGCTGCACCGCGCGGGGGTGCTGACCGACGAGGAGTTCACCCAGGCCAAGCAGGCGGTCCTGCGCCGCATGTGAGCGCCGTCACGTGGCATTGGACGGAGCCTTCGCGATGTTCCTGCCCGATATCGGGCAGGCTTCTTGCGGATCCCCCCTCCCTGCCCTCAGGATCTACCGGGTGCACGACGAACTCGTTGACCACCTGACGCGGTCCACCCCGCTGAGCCGGGGCGAGGCGCTGCGCGTGGTCCAGGACGTGCTCGCCTACTTCGACGAGACGACCGAGGAGTACGTCCGTCGCCGCCACCGCGAACTCCAGGCCCAGGGCCTGGTGAACGCGACGATCTTCGAGCGGATCGCGGCGGATCTGAAGTACCGCGCGGTGGCACCGCCGGAGCTGACGCTCCGTCAGTTGCGCCGCATCGTCTACGGCTGAGGAAAGAACCGGTACATGTGCGGAATCGTCGGATACATCGGCAAGCGTGACGTGGCCCCGCTGCTGCTGGAGGGCCTGCAGCGGCTGGAGTACCGCGGCTACGACTCGGCGGGCATCGTCGTCACGTCGCCGAAGGCGGCCGGCCTGAGGATGGTCAAGGCCAAGGGCCGGGTCCGGGACCTGGAGGCCAAGGTCCCCGCCCGCTTCAAGGGCACCACCGGCATCGCCCACACCCGCTGGGCCACCCACGGCGCCCCCTCCGACGTCAACGCCCACCCGCACCTGTCGGCCGACGAGAAGGTCGCCGTCGTCCACAACGGCATCATCGACAACGCCGCCGACCTGCGCCGCAAGCTGGAGGCGGACGGCGTCGAGTTCCTCTCCGAGACCGACACCGAGGTCCTCGTCCACCTCATCGCCCGCTCCGAGGCGGCGCGGCTGGAGGACAAGGTCCGCGACACGCTCCGGCTCGTCGAGGGCACCTACGGCATCGCGGTCATGCACGCCGGCTTCCCCGAGCGCATCGTCGTCGCCCGCAACGGCTCGCCGGTCGTCCTCGGCATCGGCGAGAAGGAGATGTTCGTCGCCTCCGACATCGCCGCGCTGGTCACCCACACCCGGCAGATAGTCACCCTGGGCGACGGCGAGATGGCCACGCTCAAGGCCGACGACTTCCGTACGTACACCACCGAGGGCACCCGTACGACCGCCGAGCCGACCACCGTGGAGTGGGAGGCGGCCTCGTACGACATGGGCGGCCACGACACCTACATGCACAAGGAGATCCACGAGCAGGCGGAGGCCGTGGACCGGGTGCTGCGCGGCCGGATCGACGACCGCTTCTCCACCGTGCACCTCGGCGGCCTGAACCTGGGCGCCCGCGAGGCGCGCGCGGTGCGCCGGGTGAAGATCCTCGGCTGCGGCACCTCGTACCACGCCGGGATGATCGGCGCCCAGATGATCGAGGAGCTGGCCCGTATCCCCGCGGACGCCGAGCCCGCCTCGGAGTTCCGCTACCGCGACCCGGTCGTCGACCCGGACACGCTGTACGTCGCCGTCTCCCAGTCCGGGGAGACCTACGACGTGCTCGCCGCGGTGCAGGAGCTGAAGCGCAAGGGCGCCCGGGTGCTCGGCATCGTCAACGTGGTCGGCTCGGCCATCGCCCGCGAGGCCGACGGGGGCATGTACGTGCACGCCGGTCCCGAGGTGTGCGTGGTCTCCACCAAGTGCTTCACCAACACGACCGTCGCCTTCGCGCTGCTCGCCCTGCACCTGGGCCGCACCCGCGACCTGTCGGTGCGCGACGGGCGCCGGATCATCGAGGGGCTGCGCCGGCTGCCGGAGCAGATCTCCGGGATCCTGGCGCGCGAGGACGAGATCGAGAAGCTGGCCGCGCGCTGCGCCGAGGCCCGCTCGATGCTCTTCATCGGCCGCGTCCGGGGCTACCCGGTGGCCCGCGAGGCGTCCCTGAAGCTCAAGGAGGTCTCCTACATCCACGCCGAGGCGTACCCGGCCTCCGAGCTGAAGCACGGTCCGCTCGCCCTGATCGAACCGGCGCTGCCGACGGTGGCGATCGTGCCCGACGACGACCTGCTGGAGAAGAACCGGGCGGCGATGGAGGAGATCAAGGCCCGCAGCGGCCCGATCCTCGCCGTGGCGCACCGGAAGCAGGAGCAGGCCGACCACACCATCGTGGTCCCGAAGAACGAGGACGAGCTGGACCCGATCCTGCTCGGCATCCCGCTGCAACTCCTCGCCTACCACACGGCGCTGGCGCTCGGCCGGGACATCGACAAGCCCCGCAACCTCGCCAAGTCGGTGACGGTCGAGTAACCCCCGGCCCGCCGGGGCCCGTACGGACCCCGCCCGGGCGCGCCGCGCAGGACGCCGGGCGGGGGGACGGGTGCCCGCTACGGGATGACCACCACGGGGCGGCGGGCCCGCTTGGCGAGGCGCCCGGCCACGGAGCCGAAGAGGCGGCCCACGACGCCGTGGCTGGAACCGACGACGATCGCGTCCGCCTCGTACTCGCGGCCGACCTCCTCCAGTTCGTGACAGATGTCGCCGCCGCGCTCGACCAGGATCCAGGGCACCTCGGAGAGGTGGTCCGCACAGGCCAGCTCCAGCCCGAGCACCTCGGTGCGGTGGTCCGGGACGTCGACGAAGACGGGGGGCTCGCACCCCGCCCACACCGTGGTGGGCAGGCGGTTGGCGACGTGCACGATGACCAGTCCGGCCCCCAGCCGGCGGGCCATGCCGATGGCATAGGCCAGCGCGCGCTCGCTGGAGGTGGAGCCGTCGAATCCGACGACGACGCCGTGCTTGAAGGCTGGGTCGCACAACTGGCGTGGGTCTTCGGCCGCCAGGGGCTCGGCCGCCGTCGGTTCGGCGACGGGCCGCTTACGGTCCGCGGGTTCGAAGAATTCGTGACCGGCCATGACTGTCTCGGCGTTTTTGTCCTTTATGGGTGGGACCACGGTGTGCGGCGGAGCTGTGTCCGGGAATCGTCTTCCCAAGCCCATACCCCCAAGGGTACGGCGGCACTCCTCCTTCGCCCAGATCCCGCCCGGCGTCCGCCGCGGGTTCCCCGGAGCATGCACGAGGGGGCGCCCGTAACGCAATGGCCCCCGCGTCCCGGAAGCACGCCGGGCGGTGTCCGGCCGCACGCGCGCCCTCCGGCCCGCCCCGCGCCCCCGGGCGCCTCCCGGCGCCGCCCGCTCGCGGCCCGGCGCGCGGGCGGACGTGACCGAGGGGCGGGCGGACGTGACCGAGGGCGCGGGCCCGCGTTGATCCCCGTGAACCACCGCCCCAGGGAGCCGCCATGTCCGGACCGCCGCCGCCCGCCGCGCCCCCGCCCGGGGGCCCCGAGCCGGACCCGCCGCCCCGGGACGCCGGCCCGGGACCGCTGCGCTGGGCGGCGTTCTGCGGCGTCCTCGTCCCCGTCGCCCTGCTCTGGTGCGGCGCCTCCCTCGCGGGCGCCGCCGGCACCGCCCTGGGCCTCGCCGCCGTGACCTTCGCCTGCCGGTTCCTGCTGCGCCGCGCCGAGCGGCACGCGACCCGGCCGGGCGGGGAGGGCGGACCGGGCGACGCCGGGGACGGCGGGCCGGCCGGGCCCATACCGGGGGCGCGCGGGGGCGTACCGCACACCGGGGAGAGCACACCGGTCGCTTGACCGGTTTCCGCGCACGCGCCCGTATCTTTTCAGCCAACTTCTGACGTGGCCTCACCCCCCGTCCGGACCACCCCTCAACCCCCGTTCCACCTGCACGGAAAGGGTCTCGGGGGCCCCACGCACCCTATGGGGATTGGCCACTGCCACGAGGCGCACTTCCCTGTGGCGCCCGGGAGTGCAACGCTTCGTGATCGACTGCTTCACGCCAAGTTGCCATGTCGACAATGTCCCCCGTGCCGAACCGGCCACCTCGGCGCGACGGGACGCAGTAGATTCGATCTTGACTGTCTACGGCGGGGGACTCGTGCAGGACCGAGGGGAAACGTGTTGGAGCGACAGACCCGAAGGGATCAGGGCACCGCGACCACCGAGGGGGGCTTAGCAGTATGAGCCACGACTCCGCTGCCGCGCCGGAAACCGCGACCCGGAAGCTCTCCGGGCGACGCCGCAAGGAGATCGTCGCGGTGCTGCTGTTCAGCGGCGGCCCCATCTTCGAGAGTTCCATACCGCTGTCGGTGTTCGGCATAGACCGTCAGGACGCCGGCGTGCCGCGCTACCGCCTGCTGGTGTGCGCCGGCGAGGACGGCCCGCTGCGGACCACGGGGGGCCTGGAACTCACCGCGCCACAGGGACTGGAGGCGATCGCGCGGGCCGGCACGGTGGTGGTGCCCGCCTGGCGGTCGATCACCTCGCCGCCACCCGACGACGCGCTCGACGCGCTGCGGCGGGCGCACGAGGAGGGCGCGCGCATCGTCGGACTGTGCACCGGCGCCTTCGTGCTGGCGGCGGCGGGCCTGCTGGACGGCCGCCCGGCCACCACGCACTGGATGTACGCGCCGACGCTGGCCAAGCGCTATCCGTCGGTGCACGTCGATCCGCGCGAACTCTTCGTGGACGACGGGGACGTCCTCACCTCCGCGGGGACGGCCGCCGGGATCGACCTGTGCCTGCACATCGTGCGCACGGACCACGGCAACGAGGCGGCCGGCGCGCTGGCCCGCCGACTGGTCGTGCCCCCGCGCCGCAGCGGCGGCCAGGAGCGCTACCTCGACCGGTCTTTACCCGAGGAGATCGGCGCCGACCCGCTCGCCGAGGTCGTCGCCTGGGCGCTGGAGCACCTCCACGAGCAGTTCGACGTGGAGACGCTGGCGGCCCGCGCCTACATGAGCCGGCGCACCTTCGACCGGCGCTTCCGCTCGCTCACCGGCAGCGCGCCGCTCCAGTGGCTGATCACCCAGCGGGTGCTCCAGGCACAGCGGCTGCTGGAGACGTCCGACTACTCGGTGGACGAGGTCGCCGGCCGCTGCGGCTTCCGCTCGCCGGTGGCGCTGCGCGGCCACTTCCGCCGCCAGCTCGGCTCGTCCCCGGCCGCCTACCGGGCGGCCTACCGGGCCCGGCGTCCGCAGGCCGAGCGGCCGGTGGACCCGGAGGCCGCCCTGGGCATGTCCCGCGGCGGCGGCCCGCACGACGGACCGCCGCAGTCCCTCGCCGCCGAGGGCACGGTGCCGTACCAGACGCGGCGCACCGCCGCGCCGGTGCCGGTGGCCGGCCTGCCGGGCCAGCGCGGCCTGTCCTGACCCACGGGGCGCCGGACGGGCCCCGCCCGTCCGGCGCCCCCCGGGGAAGCGCCCGCGCCGGCCCGGCGCGCGTCGCCGCGGGCGCCCTCCCGGCGGCCCGCGTCCCGCCGCCGAAGCTCACGGAAGCCTCGCGGCCGGGCCGCGCCACCCTCACCGCCCTCCGGGCCGGGGCGGGTCGCCGTACGGGCCCTCCCGGGGCCGGGAGACGCCTCCCGCCCGTCCCCGCCCCGGGGCCGCGGCGTCCCCGGCGGCCGGGACCACGCCGTCGCCGCCCCGCCGGGGCACGTCCCCGCGTACGGGCCGGTCCCACCGCCGCACCCGCGCCGTAGGGTGTTCGCATGAACGATCGCATGGTGTGGATCGACTGCGAGATGACCGGCCTCTCGCTGTCCGACGACGCGCTCATCGAGGTGGCCGCCCTCGTCACCGACTCCGAACTGAACGTCCTCGGGGAGGGCGTCGACATCGTCGTCCGCCCGCCGGACCGGGCCCTGGAGACGATGCCGGACGTGGTGCGCGAGATGCACACCGCCTCCGGGCTGCTGGCCGAGCTGGCGGGCGGCACGACCCTCGCGGACGCCGAGGAACAGGTGCTGGCCTACGTACGGGAGCACGTCAAGGAGCCCGGCAGGGCCCCGCTGTGCGGCAACTCCGTCGGCACCGACCGCGGCTTCCTGCTGCGGGACATGCCGGCGCTGGAGGGGTACCTCCACTACCGGATCGTCGACGTGTCCTCGGTCAAGGAGCTGGCCCGCCGCTGGTACCCGCGGGCGTACTTCAACAGCCCCGAGAAGAACGGCAACCACCGCGCCCTCGCCGACATCCGCGAGTCCATCGCCGAGCTGCGCTACTACCGCGAGGCCGTCTTCGTGCCGCAGCCCGGCCCCGACTCCGAGACGGCCAAGGCGATCGCCGCGAAGCACGTCGTCACCGCGGGCTAGGCACGGCTCCGCGCCCCTGGCGGGGCGCGGCGGAAGGTGGGCGCGAGCACCCCCGCGGACCCTGTACACTTTTCTCAGCCGGTCGGGGAAATCCACCACGGGTTCTGACGACCGGCCATGGTGGGTGTAGCTCAGCTGGTAGAGCACCTGGTTGTGGTCCAGGATGCCGCGGGTTCAAGTCCCGTCACTCACCCTGTGTCATCGGCCGGTGACCTCCCCGCGGAGGTCACCGGCCGATCGCGTGCGCACGGGGCCCCGGGCACGCCCCGGCGCCGCCCCTCAGGAGGAGCTGCGCTCCACCAGTTCCGTGGCGAGCACCACGTGCTGCCGCTCCAGCCCCCGCGAGGCCGCCGGACGGCGGTCCGCGATCTCCGCCAGCAGCAGGTCGATCATGGCGCGGCCCATCTCCTCGATCGGCTGGCGGACGCTGGTCAGCGGCGGGTCCAGGTGGCGGGCGATCGCCGAGTCGTCGTACCCCACCAGTGCCACGTCCTCCGGGATGCGCCGGCCCGCCTCGATCAGCGCCCGGCGGGCACCGGCCGCCGTCACGTCCGAGCCGGCGAACACCGCGTCCAGCCGCGGACCGCGCCGCAGCAGCTCCGCCATGGCCCGGCGGCCCCCCTCCTCGGTGAAGTCGCCCGCCTCGATCAGCAGCTCGTCCGCGTCGTGCCCCGCGTCGCGCAGGGCGTCCCGGTAGCCGTCGACGCGCCGCTGGGCGCCGTACACGTCCAGCCGGCCGGTGATGTGCGCGATGCGTCCGCGCCCGCGTGCGAGCAGGTGCTCGACGGCCGAGCGGGCCCCGCCGTAGTTGTCCGAGTCGACCGAGGCGAGGGTCTCCCCCGCCGAGCGCGGGCCGCTGATCACCGCCGGGATCTCCAGTTGGGCCAGCAGGTCGGGCAGCGGGTCGTCGGCGTGCACCGAGACCAGCAGCACGCCGTCCACCCGGTGCGCCGCGAGGTACTGGGCGAGCCGCTGCCGCCTGCGGTCGCTGCCCGCGAAGATCAGCAGGAGCTGCATCTCCGTCTCGGACAGCTCCGCCCCGACCCCCTTGAGCATGTCCGAGAAGTAGGGCTCGGCGAAGAACCGGGTCTCCGGTTCCGGCACCACCAGGGCGATGGCGTCGGTGCGGTTGGCGGCGAGGGCGCGGGCGGCGGTGTTCGGGACGTAGCCGAGTTCCGCCACCGCGGCCTCGACGGCGGCCCGGGTCGCGTCGCTCACCCGGGGCGAGCCGTTGATCACCCGCGAGACGGTGCCGCGGCCGACGCCCGCCCGTGCCGCCACCTCTTCGAGGGTGGGCCGGCCACCGCTCCGCCCCCGCGCTCCGTGGCTTGCCATCGGCCCTGCCTTCCCGTCGATGCCCCGCACTCTGCGGCTGGCCTGGAATTTAACAGGCCGGTCCGCTGCGACGACCGCCCCGGACCGTCGCGCGGTGCCCATCGGAGCGCCGGGCGGACGAACCACCCGTCAGTTAACAGGCCGATAACCGAAGGCATTTCGTCGCGTCCGCTCCCTTGACACCCCCGTCCGGACCGACGACTCTTCAACACATCACTTGTGGGAGCGCTCCCACACTACCTGGCACATACACATCCCGCACGTTCCCCGCCCGAGCCGCAGCGATGAACGAACATGAACCATCGGGCCCAGCACAGCAGTTGGCCGGGGGGTCGGCACGTCAGGGCAACAGGAGGACGTAATGCGAGCAGCACGTACCCGAACCGCCCGCAAGGCGATGGTCCTCGCGGCCGTCGTGTCGCTGGGCGCAGGGCTGCTGGCCGGTTGTGCCGACGACGGCGACGACTCCGGCTCGTCGGGCGGCGACAGTGGCGGCAAGACGAAGATCACCCTCGGTCTCTTCGGCACCATGGGCTTCAAGGAAGCCGGACTCTACACCGAGTACGAGAAGCTCCACCCCGACATCAAGATCGAAGAGAACGTCATCGAGCGGAACGAGAACTACTACCCCGCTCTCGTCAACCACCTCACCACCAACAGCGGCCTGCTGGACGTCCAGGCCATCGAGGTCGGCAACATCGCCGAGGTGGTCGAGACCCAGGCGGACAAGTTCACGGACCTGTCCAAGGCCGAGGGCGTGAAGCCGGGGGCCTGGCTGGACTGGAAGTGGCAGCAGGCCACCACCAAGGACGGCGCCACCATCGGACTCGGCACCGACATCGGCCCGATGGCCGTCTGCTACCGCAAGGACCTCTTCGAGAAGGCCGGGCTGCCCACCGACCGCGAGGAGGTCGGCAAGCTCTGGGCCGGCGACTGGGGCAAGCTCGTCGAGACCGGCGAGAAGTACAAGAAGGCCGCCGGCAAGGACACCTACTTCATGGACTCCCCGGGCGGGCTGCTCAACGCCATCCTCAGTTCCGAGGAGCAGAGGTTCTACGACGCCTCCGGCAAGGTCGTCTACAAGGACAACCCCGCCGTCAAGGCCGCCTTCGACCTCACCGCGAAGGCCGCCAAGGAGGGCCTGGTGCAGTCGCAGACCCAGTTCCAGCCGGCCTGGGACCAGACCATCTCCAACAGCAAGTTCGCCACCGTGGCCTGTCCGCCGTGGATGCTCGGCACCATCAAGGGCAAGTCGCAGCCCGACGCGGCCGGCAAGTGGGACGTGGCCGCGCCGCCCAAGGCGGGCAACTGGGGCGGCACCTTCCTCGGCGTGCCCAAGAGCGGCAAGCACGTGAAGGAGGCCGAGGCGCTGGTGACCTGGCTGACCGCGCCCGAGCAGCAGGCCAAGCTCTTCGCCGTGCAGGGCAGCTTCCCGAGCGCGCCCGGCGCGTACGGCATGTCGCAGGTGACGGGCGCGAAGAACGAGATGACCGGTGACGCGCCGATCGGCGAGATCTTCGCCAAGGCCGCCTCGTCCATCCCGACGCAGGTCATCGGCCCGAAGGACCAGATCGTGCAGCAGGGTCTGTCGGACAACGGCGTCATCCTCGTCACCCAGGGCAAGTCGGCGAAGGACGCCTGGGAGACGGCAGTGAAGACCATCGACAACAACCTGGAGAAGTGACCGGAATGACCTCCCGGCACGACACCGCCGCGCCCCCCGCGAAGGGGGGCGCGGCCCCGGGCCGCCCGCCGGCCGGGGACACGGCGCAGGCGGAGCGCAAACGGGCCCGGCTCTCCCGGCGCTGGCAGCGGGACATGCGCTGGAGCCCGTACGCGTTCATCTCACCGTTCTTCCTGCTCTTCCTCGCCTTCGGCCTGTTCCCGCTGATCTACACCGGCTGGGCCTCGCTGCACACGGTGGAGCTGACCGCGCCGACCGACATGACCTGGGTCGGGCTGCGCAACTACACGCGGATCTTCGACGACGAGTTCTTCTGGAACGCCGCCCGCAACACGCTGACCATCGGCGTCATCTCGACAGTGCCCCAGTTGCTGATGGCGATGGGCATCGCGCACATCCTCAACTACAAGCTGCGCGGCTCCACGTTCTACCGCGTCGTCATGCTGGCGCCGTACGCGACCTCCATCGCCGCCGCCTCGCTCGTCTTCGTGCTCCTCTTCGGCCGCGACTACGGGATGATCAACTGGGTGCTGAACCTGGTCGGCATCGACAACGTCGACTGGCAGAACGGGCACTGGTCCTCCCAGTTCGCCGTCTCCTCGATCATCATCTGGCGCTGGACCGGCTACAACGCGCTGATCTACCTGGCCGCGATGCAGGCGATCCCGCAGGACCTGTACGAGTCGGCGGCGCTGGACGGCGCCAGCCGCTGGCGGCAGTTCGTGCACGTCACCCTGCCGTCGCTGCGCCCGACGATCCTGTTCACGGTGGTCGTGTCGACCATCGGCGCCTCCCAGGTCTTCGGTGAGCCGCTGCTGTTCGACGCCAACAAGGGTGCCTCCGGCGGCTCCCAGCACCAGTTCCAGACGCTCGGGCTGTACCTGTACGAGCAGGGCTGGATCAACCAGCACCTGGGCCGCGCCTCCGCGATCGCGTGGACGATGTTCCTGATCCTCATCGTGATCGGACTCGTCAACTCGCTGATCTCGCGCCGGCTGCGGGCCAGTAGTTAAGGAGAACCGGCCGTGACCTCGACCCTGACGAAACCCCCGGCCGACCCGGTGCCCACCCCGCCCCGGCGGGCGCGCCGGGCCAAGGCCGGCCGGGCCGGCGGCCAGTTGCACGCCGGGCCCCTCGCCTACGGCATCCTCGCCCTGCTCACCGTCGTCTCGCTGTTCCCACTGGTGTGGACGGCGATCGCCGCCTCGCGCGACAACCAGCGCCTGGCGCAGACGCCGCCGCCGTTCTGGTTCGGCGCCAACCTCTTCGACAAGCTCCAGATCGCCTGGGTGGACGCCAATCTGGGCGAGGCGTTCCTCAACACCACGCTGGTGGCGGGGACGTCGGCGCTCACCATCGTCTTCCTGTCCACGATCGCCGGCTTCGCCTTCGCCAAGCTGCGGTTCAAGGGCCGCAACGCGCTGCTGCTGATCGTGATCGGCACGATGACGGTGCCGCCGCAGCTCAGCATCATCCCGCTGTACATGATGGTGGCCAAACTCGACTGGTCCGACCAGCTCCAGGCGGTGATCCTGCCGTCACTGGTCAACGCCTTCGGGGTGTTCTTCATGCGGCAGTACCTGCTCCAGGCGCTGCCGGACGAGATCATCGAGGCCGCCCGCGTCGACGGCGCGAGCAGTTGGCGCGTGGTGTGGCACGTGGTGTTCCCGGTGGCGCGGCCCGCGATGGCCGTCCTGGGCATGCTGATGTTCGTGCAGGCGTGGAACGACTTCCTGTGGCCGTTCCTCGTACTGACGCAGAACGGCAGCCCGACCGTGCAGGTCGCGCTGGCCGGCCTGGGCCGCGGCTACACCCCCGACCAGGCCCTGATCATGGCGGGCGCGCTGCTCGGCACGCTGCCGCTGCTGCTGGTCTTCGCGGTCTTCGGCAAGCAGATCGTGGGGGGCATCATGCAGGGCGCGGTGAAGGGCTGACGCCCGGCCGCCCCTCGTACCGGGGGCCGGGCCCTGGCCGCCCCGCCCCCGTTTCCTTCGTCCTTACTACGCGTCGGTCGTTCACGACCCGCTATGGGAGCGCTTCCATGCCTGAGTCCGCAACGCCGGTGACCCCGGCGACCTTCCCCTCCTCCTTCCTGTGGGGCGCCGCCACCTCGGCGTACCAGATCGAGGGCGCGGTGCGGGAGGACGGCCGCACCCCGTCGATCTGGGACACCTTCAGCCACACGCCGGGGAAGACGGCCGGCGGCGACACCGGCGACATCGCTGTCGACCACTACCACCGCTACCGCGATGACGTGGCGCTGATGGCGGAACTGGGCCTGGGCGCCTACCGCTTCTCCGTCTCCTGGCCCCGGGTGCAGCCGACCGGCCGGGGCCCCGCCGTCCAGCGCGGCCTGGACTTCTACCGCCGGCTGGTCGACGAACTGCTGGCCGCCGGGATCAAACCCGCGGTCACCCTCTACCACTGGGACCTGCCGCAGGAGCTGGAGGACGCGGGCGGCTGGCCGGCCCGGGACACGGCCTACCGGTTCGCCGAGTACGCGGGGATCGTCGGCGAGGCGCTCGGCGACCGGGTGGAACAGTGGATCACCCTGAACGAGCCCTGGTGCGCCGCCTTCCTCGGGTACGCCTCCGGGGTGCACGCCCCCGGCCGCACCGACCCGGCGGCGGCCCTGCGGGCGGCCCACCACCTCAACCTGGCGCACGGGCTGGGCTCGGTGGCGCTGCGTTCGGTGATGCCCGCCCGCAACTCGGTGGCGCTCAGCCTCAACACCTCCGTCGTCCGGCCGCTGACGCAGAGCCCGGCGGACCGGGCGGCGGCCACGAAGATCGACGACCTGTCGGGCGGCATCTTCCACGGCCCGATCCTGCGCGGCGCCTACCCGGCGACCCTGCTGGAGGCCACGGCGCGGATCACCGACTGGTCCTGCGTCCGGGACGGCGACCTGGACGCGATCCGCCAGCCGCTGGACGCGCTCTGCCTCAACTACTACACGCCGACCGTGGTCTCGGCGGCCGACCCCGACGCGGCCGGTCCGCGCGCCGACGGGCACGGGGCGAGCACGCACTCGCCGTGGCCGGCCGCCGACGACGTCGCCTTCCACCAGCCGCCCGGCGAACGCACCGAGATGGGCTGGAGCGTGGACCCGACCGGCCTGTACGACCTGATCACCCGGTACACGCGGGAGGCGCCCGGACTGCCGCTGTACATCAGCGAGAACGGCGCCGCCTACGACGACAAGCCCGAGCCCGACGGCACCGTCCAGGACCCGGAGCGCGTCGCCTACCTGCACGGACACCTCTCGGCGGTGCGGCGGGCCATCGCCGACGGCGCGGACGTGCGCGGCTACTACCTGTGGTCGCTGCTGGACAACTTCGAGTGGGCCTACGGCTACGAGAAGCGGTTCGGCGCCGTGTACGTCGACTACGCCACCCAGGAGCGCACCCCGAAGGCGAGCGCCCTGTGGTACGCGCGGGCGGCCCGCACCGGCACGCTGCCGCCGGCCGGCCCGGCCGCGTAGGCGCCCACCGGGGGGCGGGAGGCGGGGCGCGGCACACCACGGGGGGTGCCGCGCCCCGCGCGTGGGGCGGCCCGGCGCAGGGGCCAGCCGTCCTCGACCACGCAGCGAGCCAGGCGCAGCCGTCCGGTCTCGGTCAGGGGTGCATTACGGTGGGGCACGAGGGCCTTTCGGTCAGGTGTAGACGTCGCAATCCACACCGAACCGGAAGGCCCTCACCTGTTCAAGATCCCACAGCCGAGACCTGACTCACCCGTCCACAACCTCCCGGGACAGAACAGCTAGCGGGATCCGGCCGGCCGAACCGGCCGTTCCGGAGGGCGGGTGGTGCTCTCGGGGCGGCCTTGCGGAAGGGACCGGGGCCGGTGGGAGAAGGCGGCGGCGGGAAGCCACCGCCGGCGGCGCACCGCGCCCCGGTGACCGCGCCGCACCGGGGCGGCCCGGCCGTCGAGCTGGAGCCGCACGCGTATCTCGGTGCCGCCGAGCACGGAGCGGCCGACCCGTACGTCGCCGCCGGTGGACTCGGCGAGCCGGCGCACGATGTCCAGGCCGAGCCCGGTCGACCCGTCGGTGCCCGAGCCCCGGCCGCGGGCCAGGGCGGCCTCGGGGTCGGATATGCCGGGCCCGGCGTCGGAGACGAGGACGATGACCGCGTCGTCGCCGTTGTGGACGTCGACGGCGAAGGCGGTGCCCTCGTCGGTGTGGCGGAAGACGTTGCCGAGGAGGGCGTCGAGGGCCGCGGCCAGATCGGCGCGGGCCACGGGGATGCGCACCGGGGACTCGGCACCCGCCACCCGCCACCGGCGGCCCTCGTCCTCGGCGAGCGCGGACCAGAAGCCCATGCGTTCGCGGACCACCTCGGCGGCGTCGCAGCCGGCGCCGGGTCCGGCCGCGGCGGTGCGCGGCCGGGCGTCGCGGGCGGTACGGATGATGGTGTCGACCTCCCGCTCCAACTGGGCGACGGCGGCCCGGGTCTGCTCGGCGGCCGGCCCCTCGCCGAGCGAGGCCGCGTTGAGCCGGAGCACGGTCAGCGGGGTGCGCAGCCGGTGGGAGAGGTCGGCCGCCAGCTCCCGTTCGTTGGCGAGGAGCTGGACGACCTGGTCGGCCATGGAGTTGAACGAGACGGCGGCCAGGCGCAGTTCCCTCGGCCCTTCCTCGGGCACGCGGGCGCCGAGCTTGCCCTCCCCCAGCTCCCGGGCGCCCTCGACCAGGCGGCGGGCGGGGCGCACCATGCGCACGCCGAGCCGGTCGGCGACGGCGACCGAGCCGACGATCAGCGCGGCGCCGACGGCGGCGAGCACGGCCCAGGCCGTGCCGACCCCGTTGGTGACGGCGGCCTCGGGGACGAACACCTCGACGACGGCGATCTCGCCGGAGCTGAGGGCGACCGGCTGGAGCAGGGCCGAGCCGCCCTCGACCTCGGTGGTGGAGGCGCGTCCCATCTCCCGTACGGCGTCGATGTCCCGGTCGCGGGCACGGCGGGGGCCGATGGCGGCCGGGGCCTCGTCGGTGACGGACGGGGGCAGGTGGACGGCCATCGCCGATCCGGTGCCGGCCGAGGCGACGACCCGTTCCAGTGCGTCGCGGTCGGTGGTGATGGAGAGGGCGGGGGCGACGGCGGCGGCCTCCCGTTCGGCGTTGGAGAAGGCGCGGTCGCGGGCCATCTCGCGGACGACGAGTCCGAGCGGGACCGCGAAGGCGACGACGACCATCGCGGTGACCGCCAGGGAGACCTTGACCAGGGCCCACCTCATGGCGTGGGCTCCGTCCCGGGCGGCTCCAGCTTGACGCCGACGCCGCGCAGGGTGTGCAGGTAGCGGGGACGGGCCGCGGTCTCGCCCAGCTTGCGGCGGAGCCAGGAGAGGTGGACGTCGATGGTCTGGTCGTCGCCGTAGGACTGCTGCCAGACCTCGGCGAGCAGTTCCCGGCGGGCGACGACGACTCCGGGGCGCCCGGCGAGGAAGGCGAGCAGGTCGAACTCACGCCGGGTCAGGTCGAGGCGCACGCCGTCCAGTTCGGCCTGGCGGCGCTGGGGGTCGACGGTGAGGCCGCCGACGCTGAGCACGGTGGAGGGCGCCGTCCGGGCGGTGCCGGTGCGGGCCCGGCGCAGCACGGCGGCCATGCGGGCCGACAGGTGCTCGACGGAGAAGGGCTTGGTGAGGTAGTCGTCCGCGCCCGCGTTCAGCAGCCGGACGATCTCGGTCTCGTCGTCCCGGGCGGTGGCGACGATCACGGGGACGTCGGTGATGCCGCGGAGCATCTTCAGCGCCTCCGAGCCGTCGAGGTCGGGGAGGCCCAGGTCGAGGACGACCACGTCGAAACGCAGATGCGCGACCTCGCGCAGCGCCTCCAGCGCCGTGCCGACGCTGCGCACGGTGTGCGAGGCGTCGGACAGATGCCGGATCAGCGCCGAGCGTACGAACTGATCGTCCTCGACCACGAGCACACGTGCCATGGACGGCACCGTACGCCAACGCGGCCCGGCCGGCGGGGGCCTGTGGACAACTCCCGTGGGGCGACACGGGAGTGACGGATGGGGCAGGATGGCCGCGATGCGCAGGGGTCTCGTCCACGTCCTGGCGTGGCTGCTCGCCACCGGAGCGGCGGTCACGCTGTCGTGGTGGGGTGTCCGCACGGTCCTGGCGGGCACGGTCTACGACCCGCCGCGGGCGCTGCCGATCACGGCCGCCGACCGGGGCGCGGGGCTGCGGGACGCGACCTCGTCGACGGCGCTGCCCTCGCCCCCGTCGCCTCCCCCGCCGTCCCCGTCGTCTTCGCCGCCGCCCCCGCCCGGCGGTTCCCCGGCGGCGCCGGCCCCCGAGCCGCCGCCGGCCGCGCCGGCCGCGTCCCCGGCACCCGACGACCTGGCCGGCCCCGGCCCGGCGGACGGTGCCGCGGGTCGCGTCGAGGGGTACGACACCGCCGGCGGGCGGGCGGTCTTCGACCTGGGGCCCGAGTCCGCGTCGCTGGTGTCGGCGGCGCCGGGGCCGGGCTGGTCGATGCAGGTGTGGAAGACGGAGTCGTGGATCCGGGTGGAGTTCACCTCGGACGCGGACCGCGTGTCGGTGTTCTGCACCTGGCACGACGGCCCGCCCCGGGTGGAGGTCGGCTCGTACTGAACCGCCGGGGTCCGTGCGGAGCGCACGGCCCGCCCGGACGGCGTGACCGCCCCGGTGACCAGGGTCTTTCGTGTGGATCACGCCGGGCTCGCGGGGCCCGCCCTGATCGAAACGAAAGAAGACCCTAGGTGAAGACGTGTGGCGGCGGGGCCGGGGAGGCCACGGCGGAGGCGTCGGTGACCGGGCGGGCGCCGCCGGCGAAGTCGGTCAGCGCCCGGCCGTGTTCGACCCGCCCGGGGTGGGGGTCCCCGGCGGCGCGCCGGGTCAGTTCTGCCACGGGCAGCGGCCCGTCGGAGGCGACGAGGACGGCGTTGCCGAAGCGCTTGCCGCGCAGCACGGCGGGGTCGGCGACGAGCGCGAGTTCCCCGAACCGGTCGGCGGCGGTGGCGATCTGGCCGCGCAGATGGGCCAGCGGCGGCCCGTCGGCGATGTTGGCGGCGAGGACGCCTCCGGGGGCGAGGACCCGCCGTACCTCGTCGAGGAATTCGGCTGAGGTCAGGTGGGCGGGGGTGCGGGCGCCGTCGAACACGTCGGTGAGGACGATCCCGGCCCGGCCGTCGGGCACCTTGGCGAGCCCGGCGCGGGCGTCGGCGGTCCGGACGCGGATGCGGGCCCCCGGGTCCAGGGGCAGGGATCGGCGCACGAACTCGACGAGGCGGGCGTCCCGTTCGACGACCTGCTGGGTGGAGCGGGGCCGGGTGGCGGCGACGTAGCGGGCGAGGGTGAGGGCGCCGCCGCCGAGGTGCACGGCGTGCAGCGGCTTCCCGGGCGGGGCGGCCAGGTCGATGACGTGTCCGAGCCGGCGCTGGTACTCGAAGGACAGGTACGCCGGGTCGTCGAGGTCGACGTGCGACTGCGGCGCCCCGTCCACCAGCAGCGTCCAGGCGCGGCGGCGGTCGCGGTCCGGCACCAGCTCGGCCCGGCCTCCGTCGACGTCCTCGACGAGGTTCTCCGCACCACCACGACCGCGCCGGCGGGCGGCGCTCCCGGACTTTCCCATCGGCCCATTATCGGCGACCGGTGGCGCCCGGCCCGCCGGCGGCCACCGCGGGGCCGGGCCGGGTGGGCGCGGCCGTGCCGGGGGGCGGTCTCAGCAGCAGCCGTCCGCCGCCTCGATGAGGCGGGCGGCCTCGCCGAGGGCGGCGCGCAGGACGGCGGGGTCGGTGGCCGGGTCGCCCTGGCCGGGCGGCAGGAGCCAGTCGGAGTCCTCGGTGGGCGGGTGCGGCGCGAAGGTCAGGCGCAGTCCGCGGCCGTGGGTGTGCATGCAGGAGCTGCCGGGCAGGTCCCAGGCGGCGGCGGTGCCCGGCGGCACCACGAAGCCCAGGGTGTCGCAGCAGTCGACGTGGACGACGGGGCCCACCGCGTCGCCGGCACCGCGTCTGAGGATGTCGACCGCCTCCAGCCCCTGACGGGTCGGCACGGTCACGACGTCGCAGACGGTGTCGCAGCCGCCCTCCGCGTCGGTGCTCCCGCTGGTCTGCATCCCGGCCTCCACCACGGAACTCCCTCCTCGCGCGAACGGGATCGGGGCCGGGGGACTCCCGGTCCGTCGTGTCCAACGCGCGAGGGCCCCGGGGGCTACGGCACGACGCGGCGGCAAAGGATGGCACTTCATGGCAGATCGCGGCGGGGATATCCACTTTGCCGCCAAACACCGCGTGGCGGACCGGTCACGGACGGTACCGTCGGGGTCGCCGGAAGCGGGGGCCACCGGGACGTTCCCGTCGACCCGCCGTCCCTCCGGCAGGGGTTCGACGGTTCGTACGAGAGGGCCCGGCCATGGCGTCGTCGACGGTGGACTCTGCCCGGCCCGACCGGCCGGCGCAGCCGAATCTCGCCTTCCGCCGGTTGCGGGGGCAGCGCTCCCCCGCCGAGTTCGCGGCGGCGGTGCGCCGGGCCGCCCGCGAGATCGGCGAGCGGGTGAGCTGCGACGCCCGCTACATCGGCCGGGTCGAGGCGGGCGAGATCCGCTGCCCGAACTACGCCTACGAGCGGGTGTTCCTGCACATGTTCCCCGGCCGCGCCCTCACCGACCTCGGCTTCGCGCCCCGTTCCTCCGTCCGGGGACGCGGGGCGCGCACCGCCGGCGCCGGGCCCCCGGCCCCCGCCGGCGGACCGGCGGACCCGCACCACCCGCACGACGACCCTGAGGAGAGCGACGTGCTGCGTCGCGTATTCATGACGGGCGGCGCCACCGTGGCCGCCGCCTCGCTGGGCCCGCTGGGGCCCGCTCTCGACGCCGCCGCGGCCGGGCGCCCGCCGCGCCGGGCCGGCGCCGGCCACGCCGGCGCCCTGGAGGAGGCCGTCCGCCGGATCCGGCTGCTGGACGACCGGCACGGCGCCGACGGCCTCTACCGGCGCGCGGCGGCCCCGTTGCGCGCCGCCTACGCGCTGCTGGACGCGGGCGCGACCCGGCAGGCGACGGCGGACCGGCTCTCCGCGGGCGCCGGGGAACTGGCGCTCTCCGTGGGCTGGCTGGCCCACGACTCGGGCCGGTTCGACGACGCCCGCTCCCACTACGCGGAGGCGCTCGCCACCGCCCGGATGACCGGCGACGCCGCCCTGGAGGCGCACGCCTTCTGCAACACGGCGTTCCTGGCGCGGGACGCCGGCCGGCCCCGCGAGGCGGTGCGGGCGGCCCAGGCCGCGCAGCGCGCCGCCCGCCCGCTGGGCTCGCACCGGCTGCTGTCGCTGCTGGCGCTGCGGGAGGCGGGCGGCTGGGCGGGGCTCGCCGACCGCGTCGCCTGCGAACAGGCGCTCGCCCGCGCGCGGACCCTCCACGACCGGGGCCCGGCCGACGCCGACCCGGAATGGATGAGCTTCTACGGGGAGGCCGAGCTGGAGGGGCTGGAGGCGCAGTGCTGGTCGGCGCTGGGCGACTGGCCGCGGGCCGCCCGGCACGCGCGCGAAGCGGCGGAGCTGCAGGAGCCGCACTTCGCCCGGAACCTCGCGCTGTACCGGGCGGAGCTGGCCGACGACCTCGCCCGCGGCGGGCGGCCGGACGAGGCCGCCGCCGCCGGGACGCGGGTGCTGGACCTGCTGGACGAGGTCCAGTCCTCGCGGGTGCACACGATGCTGGCGGGGACGACCCGGGTGCTGCTGCCGCACCGGCGGGCCTCGGGCGTATCGGCGTTCCTGGAGCGTCACGCGGCGCTGTCGCGCACCTCCTGACCGGCGGCGGGCACGTCCCCCGTCCCCCACCGGGCCGGCGGGTCCGTGGCCCGGCACCCGACCGGCCGGGCCGCGGCCCCGCCTTCCCCGGTGTCCGGGCCCTGGTGTCCCGGCTCCGGGCGCCGGGCGCCGGGCGCCGGGCGCCGGGCGGGGAACTCGACGACTTCTCCGCGCGTTGCGGAAAAGGATCTGACCGTTTCCGCGCGAGTCACGGCGGCGTGCCGTCGTCGGGGGAAGTGAGCGAACGATGGCCATGGTGGGCCTGTTCTGGATCGTCGAGGGCGATGTGTACGTGGGCGCCAAACCGTCCGGTCCGGGCCCCGGCGTGCGCCTGACGCCGGAGGGCGTGACGGCGCTCGGCGACGGGCGGGAGGACCTCCTGCCGTGGGCGGACGTGACGTCCCTGACCGTGTCGGACGTGCCCGTGCGGACGCTGCCGCGCCGGATCGGCGCGGCAGTCGGCCTGGCCCTTCAGACGATGCGGGAGATGGCCCTCCCGAACGGCCACGGCCGGGTGGCCGAGGCCCCCGGCCTCATGACGGTGCGGGTGACGACGGCCGGCGGCGCTCACGCGCTGGAGGCGTACGTCGCCGCGGCGGGCGGTTACCCGGCGACGGAGGCCGACCTCTCCCGCGCCCTGCTGGCCCGCCTGGCGGACGGTTCCGGGGCGACGGCGACGACGCTGGCCGCGATGGCGCGCTGGGGCCGCGCCGCGGCGGACGGCACCCCGCGCGGCGGGGAGCGCGAGCGACTGCTGCGGGAGTGGCTGGGCTGAGCCGACGGGAGGTGCCGGACCGGCGGCCCGTGCCCCGGCCCCGGACCTTGGCCACCGGCGCCCGGCCACGGCATCCGGCCCCGGCTGCGTACCGGCGGCCCCCGGGCCCGGCGCCGCACCAGGCCCCCGGCCCTACTCCGTCCCGGCGAGCCACTCCGGAAGCGTGTCCTCGTCCCCGGGGTCGACGCCGGCCAGTGCGTACGGCTCGCCCAGCGCCCGCGCGCGGGCGCCCGTTCCCGCCACCGCGCGGACGGTGAACCGCTCCCCCGGGAAGAGCGCGAACAGAGCCACCCGCGAGACGGGCCCCCCGTGGTCCGCCCACCGGGCGGGGCCGGTCCCCGGCGTGTCGTCCCGGACGTCCAGGCGGTCCGCCTCGGGGGTCACCAGCAGCGCGTGGAAGCGCACCGTCTCGTACCCCTCGTCGCTGCCGGGCCGCCCGGTGTACAGGCTCGCCTCCGACCCGCCCCACGGCACCAGCGCCCGCCCGCCCAGGACCCGCGCGACCTCCCCCGCGTCGTCGGGGTCGATCCCCCCGGCGTCCCCCGAGAGGTGGTCCGGGTCGCTCCAGGCCCCGTCGTCCCGGCGGACCGCGGCGTACAGTTCCTCGGCGACGAGCCCGTCCTTGCGCCGGTGCCGCAGCAGCGCGAAGCCGAGGTCCCCGCGGACGCAGGTGCCGGCGACGGAACGCCCGCCGCCGGGGGAGGGTGTGGGGCCGGCGCCGGACGCGGCCGTCAGGGCGGCGTGGGCAAGCTCGGCCAGGTTCCGCTGCATGTCTCTCCTCGGGGGGGCCGTGGGGCTCTGGGGCCGTGGGGGCTCTGGGGCCGTGGGGGCTCTGGGGTGTGGCGGAGGCGCGTGCCGGAACCGGCGGTCCGCGGCGGCTTCGCGACAAGTCCTAACCCGCCAGGTGCCCCTGGTCGTTCCAGCTCTCGACGGCCGGCTCTCCGTAGGCCCACCCGAGGACGGACAGGGAGGTCGGGTTCAGACGGATGCGGGCCGCGAACTCCAGGGAGAGGCCGAGCCAGCGGGCGCCGATGGAGCGCAGGATGTGCCCGTGGGCGAAGACCAGCACGTCGCGGTCGGCCTCGCGGGCCCACGCCACCACCTCGTCGGCGCGTGCCGTGACCTCGGCGAGGCTCTCCCCGCCCGGCACGCCGTCCCGCCAGATCAGCCAGCCCGGCCGCGTGTCCCGGATCTGCCGGGGCGTCAGCCCCTCGTAGGCCCCGTAGTCCCACTCCATGAGCGTGTCCCAGGTGCGGGCGCGGTCGCCGAAGCCGGCGAGTTCGCACGTCTCCCGCGCGCGGGAGAGCGGGCTGGTGCGCACCTCGGCGGCCGGGAGCCCGTCCAGCGGGGGCCGGTGCAGGCGCTCGCCGAGCAGCTTGGCCCCGCGGCGGCCCTCCTCGAGGAGCGGGACGTCGGTCCTGCCGGTGTGTCTGCCGGACAGCGACCACTCCGTCTGTCCGTGCCGGGCCAGCAGGATGCGGGGTGCCATGGAGCGGCCTTTCCGGGGGAGGTGCGAAAGGGGGGGGACCCCTCCATCATCGCCCACGCCCCGGACGGGCAACCCGGGGGGCTTTCCCGGCGTCTTCCCCGGCCGGGGGCGCTCCGCGGGAGGGTCCCGCGAAGGCCGTAGAGTGACACGCCGGCTCCGACCGGGGCGCGAGGACGAAGGGGGAGGGCGATCGGATTGCCGCACACCGAGACACCGGGCACCGAGGCGGCCCCGCAGACTCGGCTGCGCTGGTGGACCGAGCTGCCGCTGATCCTCCTGGTGTACGCGTGCTACTCGGCGGGCCGTCTGCTGGTGCGCGGCGACGTGTCCGACGCGGTCGACCACGGCCTGGCGATCCTCCGCCTGGAGCAGGCCCTGTTCCTCAACGCCGAGCACCCGCTGAACCGGGTCTTCACCCGGGAGCCGTGGCTCGGCGTGCCGGCCGACTTCTGGTACGCCTCCCTGCACTACGTGGTGACGCCCGCCGTCCTCGTGTGGATCTTCCGTTCGCGCACGGTGCGCTACCGGGCGGCCCGCACCTGGCTGATGACCTCCACGTTCATCGGCCTGATCGGCTTCACGCTGCTCCCGACCTGCCCGCCCCGGCTGCTGGACGCGCGCCACGGCTTCGTCGACACGATGGCCCACTACAGCTCGTACGGCTGGTGGGGCGGCGAGGCGAGCGCGCCGCGCGGACTGGGCGGGATGACCAACCAGTACGCGGCCATGCCGAGTCTGCACGTGGGCTGGGCGCTGTGGTGCGGGGTGATGCTGTGGCGGCTCGGCGGCACCCGTGCCACCAGGGCGGCGGCCGTGCTCTACCCGCTGATCACCACGATCGTGGTGATGGGCACCGCCAACCACTACTTCCTCGACGCGGTGGCGGGCGCGGCGGTGATGGGCCTGGGCCTGCTGCTGACCCCGTACGTGCTGCGCGCGGTGGACCGGTCGCGGGCGCTGTTCGCGGCGTACGCGACGGGCCACGGGGCCGCGCGTTCCCCGATTGTCGGTGACGGATGCCAGACTTCCGCGGGTGAGCGATTTCCACGGCAGCGCGAGCAGCGGACCCCGGCGGAAGCCGGACCGGACACCTCCCCCGCGGACGCGGGCGACGGGGCTGCGGCACCGGCTCGCTGAGCTGCGCGGTCCCGGTGTCCCCGCCAAGGCGCTGGACGCCCGCGCCCTGGCCGCCCTCGCCGCCAACCCGGGGTGCGGTCGGCGGGCGCTGCTGGACGGCGCCGGGGTGGACAAGGCGTCGCTGGCGGAGCGGCTGGGGGCGCCGGCGCCCTTCGGGCAGTCGCAGTTCGCCCTCACCCGGGGCAACGCCTTCGAGGCCCGGGTCAAGGCCGACGGCGGTGCCGAGCTGCTGCGGCTCGCGCACGAGGCGCTGGACCGGGGCGCGGAGCCGCCCGCCCGCGCGCGGGTGCCCGATCTGACGGCGACCGGCCCCGAGGGCCGTGCGGCGCGCACCGCGCTGGCCCTGCGGGAGGCCACCGCCGAGACGGGTGCCTGGACCCTGCTGGACCATCCGATGCTCGCCCTGGAGGTCGCCGGGTCGCCCGCGTTCCTGGAGCCGGACGCGGTGATCGTGCATCCGGACGGCCGCTGGACCGTCGTGGAGATCAAGTCGTTCCCGATGCTGGACGGCGCCGCCGACCCGGCGAAGGTCGGCGCCGCCGCCCGGCAGGCCGCGGTGTACGTCCTCGCGCTGGAGCGGGTCGCCGCGCACCAGGCCGCTCCGCCGCAGGGGCCGGCCGGGGCACCGCGGGTGGGGCACCGGGTGCTCCTGGTCTGCCCGAAGGACTTCTCCAACCTGCCCGCCGCCTCCGCCGTCGACGTGCGCCGCCAGCGCGCGGTCACCGCCCGGCAACTGGCCCGGCTGACCCGCGTCGAGGACATCGCCGCGGCCCTGCCGGAGGGCGTGTGCTTCTCGCCCGAGCTGCCGCCGGAGGAGCTGACGGCCGCCGTGGAGGCGGTCCCGGCGGCGTACGCGCCCGAGTGCCTGGCCACGTGCGAGCTGGCCTTCCACTGCCGGGAGCGGTCCCGGACGGCGGGCGCGGTGACGCCGCTGGGCCGCCCCGTCCGCGCCGAGCTGGGCGGCCTGTCCACGGTGGACGACGTGCTGGCGGCGGCCCGTGGGGAGGCCGGTGATCCGGACGACCCGGTGGTGGCGGCGCTGCGCCGGGCCGCGGCCCTGCGCGCGCGGGCGCTGCGGGAGGCCGCGGAGGTGGCCGCGTGTCGCTGATCACCACCCTGGCCCGGCTGGAGGCGGTGCGCGCCGGCCGCGCCCAGCCGGCCGCCACCGTCCGGCACCGGCACCTGTCCGCCACCCCCCTGGTCTTCGTGCCGCTCACCACGGCCGGCGAGGCCGGCGCCCCGCTCGGCGCGCTGGTCGGCACCGACCGGGACGCCCCGCACCTGCTGGTTGTCCCGCAGCCCCGCGACCGCGACCTGCGGTTCGGTTTCCTAGCCGAACTGGCGGACGTCGTGCTGCCGTACGTGGAGGCGTACGCCGGCGCGGTGGAGCCCGCCGAGCGCACCGAGCGGGACCCGGGCACCGGTGCCCGCGTCAAGGTCGAGGTCGAGCTGTGCGCGGACGCGGCGCAGATCGTCGTGCCGAGCCGCGCCGGCCTGGAGTACGTGCGGCTGCTGGGCCGGTCGACGCGGTTCCGGCGGACGGCGGAGCAGGATCCGCAGGCGCCGCACCCCGCGCCGCCCCGGGTGCCGCTGCTGGGCCGCTGGCTCACCCACTACGGGGAGCGGGCGCGGGTGCCCGGCTCCTCGCTGCTGCTCGCGATGACCGATCTGCTGGGCCGGCACTGGGCGACCGGCCAGTCCACCCTGGAGGACCAGCACCTGGGGGCGCTGCTCGCCTGGATCGACCCGCCCGCCGGGAGCAGCGGCGCCGAGGCCGCGCGCCGGGCCGAGCTGGCCCGCGAGGACGGGCAGTTGGTGTGCCCGCCGGCGGGCCCGGCGACCGACCCGGCCTTCGACAACCGGCTCCTCGCCCCGGCCATCGAGCGCTACGACCGGGCCCGGGACGCGCTCGCCGCCGCCGAGGACGGCCTCGCGGCCGACCGCCTGCTGGGCGCGCTGACCGCGGCCGAACGGGAGATCCGCGATCTGGTGGAGAGCCGTACGCGCCCCACCTGGGACGCGGTGTGGCGCGGGCTGGAACTGCTGCGGCGGCTGCCCGAGGGGGCGCACGTCGAGGAACGGTGGACGCGGGACCGCTGGTCGTTCACCGGGCACCGGGACCGGATCACCTCCGGGGAGCCGCCGCAGCCGCGCCGCGACGACGCGGTGACGGCGGCGAACAAGCTGGCCGGCCGGGAGCGCGACCAGGCCCGGCTGGACGCCCAGGAGGCGCTGGACGATCCGCTGGTGATGGCCGGGCGGCGGCTGTCCGGGGAGGCGTTCGCCGGGGAGGTCGTGGACGTGGTGATGACGTACAGCGAGGGCCGCCGGCCCGGTCCGCGCCCGCTGGTCACGGTGCGCACGGACGACCGGCCGCACCTGGACGAGCGGGTCAGGGTGTACCGGTCGCTGGGCGGCCGGGCACAGACCGCGGAGTTCGTGGAACAGGTGGAGGAGGGGGCCCTGGTGCTGCGGATCGTCGACAAGATGGGCCGCGGCAAGGAGCCGGAGGCCGGGTCGGTGCCGGAGAAGGGCGACGCGGTCTGCTTCACCCTGTTCGAGCACGAGCAGCGGGGCGGGGCGAGGCTGCCCGAACCGGAGGAGACGCCGTGGACGCACGGCGGACCGCCCGGCGCGGAGGACCCCGTCGCCGAGGCCCCCGACGTGCCCACCGAGGAGGACGTGCTGTGACCGCCGAGACGGTGCCGGCGCCCGCCCGCCCGGAGTTCGACCCGGGCGCGGAGGCCGGCCGCGCGACCGAGGCGATCCTCGCCGACACGCTGCACGGCACCGCGCGCGGCGTCGTCGTCGACTCGCCGCCGGGCGCCGGGAAGTCGACGCTCGTGGTGCGGGCCGCGCTGGAGCTGGCGCGGGCCGGGCGCCCGCTGATGGTGGTCGCGCAGACCAACGCCCAGGTCGACGACCTGGTGCTGCGGCTCGCCGAGAAGGAGCCGGAGCTGGCGGTGGGCCGGCTGCACAGCAGCGACGCCGACGCCTACGACCCGGCGCTGGAGGAGCTGGCGAACGTACGCACCTCGGCGAAGGCCAAGGACCTGGCCGGGCTGCCCGTCGTCCTGTCGACGGCGGCGAAGTGGGCGCACGTCTCGGTGGACGAGCCGTGGCGGCACGCGATCGTCGACGAGGCGTACCAGATGCGGTCGGACGCGCTGCTGGCCGTGGCCGGGCTCTTCGAACGGGCGCTGTTCGTGGGCGACCCGGGGCAGCTCGACCCGTTCTCGACGGTGGGCGGCGAGCAGTGGGCGGGCCTGTCGTACGACCCGTCGGCCGCCGCCGTGACGACGCTGCTGGCGCACAATCCGACGCTGCCCCAGCACCGGCTCCCGGTGTCGTGGCGGCTGCCGGCGTCGGCGGCGCGGCTGGTGTCCGACGCGTTCTACCCGTTCACTCCGTTCCGCAGCGGCACCGGGCCCGGGGAGCGGCGGCTCGCGCTCGCCGTCGCGTCCGACGGTTCGGGCCCGGACCGGGTGATCGACGCGGCGGCCGAGTCCGGCTGGGGGCTGCTGGAGCTGCCGGCCCGGCACACGCCGCGCACCGATCCGGAGGCGGTGCGGGCGGTGGCGCGGGTGGTCCGGCGGCTGCTGGACCGGGGCGGGGCGGCGGTCTCGGAGCGTTCCCCGGAGCCGGTGCCGCTGACCGCGTCGCGGATCGCGGTGGGCACGGCGCACCGGGACCAGGCGGCGGCGGTGCGCGCGGCGCTGGCCACGCTGGGGGTGAGCGGGGTGACCGTGGACACGGCCAACCGGCTCCAGGGCCGCGAGTACGACGTGACGGTCGTGCTGCACCCGCTCTCGGGCCGGCCGGACGCCACCGCGTTCCACCTGGAGACGGGCCGCCTGTGCGTCCTGGCCTCCCGTCACCGGCACGCGTGCATCGTCGTCTGCCGGGCGGGGGTGGACGCGCTGCTCGACGACTACCCGTCGACGGAACCGGTCCAGCTCGGCACCCTGGTCAAGTTCCCCGACGGCTGGGAAGCCAACCACGCGGTCCTCGCCCACCTCACCGAACACCGGGTGCCCTGGCGACCCTGACCACACGGACCCCAGAACCTCTGACCGGCGTCCAAGCGCCGGTTGGTTCAGTAAGTTCGGTTGATTCACGCAGGCTTGGCGTCGCTGGCGGCTGGCCTCCGGAAGGCCATCAGGTCGCCGAGCCCCTGGGCCACGGGCCCTGTTTATGCAAAGACGCGCATAGTCGTGTTCGTGCATAGACGGCCCGCCCGCCCCGCTCGTACCGTCGTGACGACCGGCCCGCAAGGGGCCAGTAGTAGGGGGTTCGTAGCTATGGCTCGTGAGGAACTGACCCGGCTTACCGGCAACGGGAACGGGAACTGCAACAACGACGACTGCCCGAACGTCTACCGAGCCTCTGACGGCTCCATCGTGGTCCAGGGGGACACTGACGCCACCTTCCAGCCTCCGGCCGGGGAAGGTCTCGTTCGCATCCCTGAGAACGTCCTGAGGGAGGCTGTTCGTGCTCTTGGATGGTGACGACTGGACCGCCAAGGTTCAGGGCTTCAAGCAGGAAGCGTGGCGACTTGAAACGCTTCCCTGGTACAGGGTGCCGGGCGAAGACGGAGATATCCGGGACTTCCTGGCAGGGCAGCGAATCGACCCTCATCACTACTCTTCCGGCTACACAGAAGGCTTGAAGAAGATCAGGGCAGAAGGACGTTCCAAGGGGCGCGTACATATCGTCAGGCAGCCACTCACGGACTATCTCCGCTTCGAGTTCATGTACTACGAGGTTCACTCGCAGGCCGGGGATGATATCCGAATCCTGGACGTGACCGATCGCCCCAACCCCCTTGAAGGGGTTCAGGACTTCTGGCTATTTGATAAGTCGGAAGTGGTCCTCATGAACTATGCGGAGGACGGCACCCAGACCAGCCGGGAACTGTACGACGGCGACCCGGCACCGTACATCGAATACCAGAGGATCGCCCTCGCGGAATCCGTGCCGTTCAGGGAGTACGTCAGCGGTGGCTATCGAGCCTGACGAGCTGGACCAGTCGGGGCGTGAACTCGCGGCCATGCTCAAGCACCTACGCAAGCAAGCCGGACTCTCAGGGGTCCGGCTTGCTGCGCGTTGCAACATGTCTCAATCCAAGATCAGTCGGATTGAGAGAAATAAGGGACGCCCATCCCTCCTTGATGTCGAACAGATCCTTCGGGGCCTCGATGCTCCCCCAGCGGTCTCAGCCGAAGTGATGGCCATAGCCCGTATTGCACAGACAGAATGGCAGGACGGAAGGACACTCCGCAGGAAGGGCCTGGACAAGAAGCAGCTACAGCTAGCCGGGCTTGAGTCGTCCTCCAAGACGTTCCGCTTCTTTCTTCTCTCCATGGTTACCGGGCTCCTGGCCACCCCCGAATACGTCCGCGCCAGTCTGGCTCAGGCACCCCCAGAGCAGCAAGCCAAAGCCGTGGCCATGAAACTGGACCGACAAAAGGTCCTGTTTGACCGCTCCAAACAGTTCACATTCATTCTGACTGAGCAGGCCGTTAGATATCCACTCGTTCCGCCTCACGAGTTGGCCATACAGATTGACCGGCTTGCCTCCTTCACTCGCCAGCCAAATATCCGGCTCGGGGTGATCCCTATGGGAGTCCACTATACTTCCGGGGTTTTGAATACTTTCACCGTATATGACGACACTTTGGCGACGGCCGAACTGGATCTCGGCGCGATCGCGTTTCGCGACAACCGGGATATCCAAGACCTGATTAGCCGGTTCACCTCATACGAGGAACACACCCTATTCGGGGACGACGCCAGGGAACACCTGGAAGCCTGGGCCGAAGACTGCCGCAGGTGATCTTTACTCAACAACGTGAATAACGTGCCGTATCGCTCCGTAACTCGGGGATCATCTTTCCCGCCACGAACTACGGGAGGCGCGACGGCATGGCAACAGGACAGCAGCAAGAGACATCGTGCAGGCCCGGTACGGCCGTGTTCGACAACACCAGTCACATGGTCGGCGTCATCCAGGGTCAGCGCGGGTCCATGCTCACCCTGATCCGCCCCTCTGGCCTGAACTGGCGAACTCACGCTGATGCCGTACGTCCCGTCAACGACAGGGAACGCATTCAGCTTGCCGCCTTGGCACGACACCACCAGCAGGCCCAGACATTGGCGAAGCTGCGACGCGCGCACCCCTGAGCCCCGCCCTGGTCACCCAGGTACGTACGAGTGGCCGGGGCGGGTTCCATCACCCGAGCACGACCACGTGAAGGGAACCACTGATGGCAACAGCGGTACAGGTCCGAGACCCCCGGTCCTGCGTCCCCACCCAGGTGTGGGATCGGGAAGTCCGACTCATCATGCGGGACCACGCCCTGGGGCGTGACCTGGCAGAGCGCATCTTCGGTCAGGCCGTCGCCTACCTGGTGACCTCCGCCGAGTGCCCCGAGGTCCGCATGGGGCCCTCTCAGGCCGTGGACCTGGGCGTCCACTCGTTCGTGCTCGACTCGATCACCTACATGGCGTTCTGCGACCAGCACGCGGGCCGCTACATCCACCACGTCCCGCACTTGCCCGGAGCGGGAGCCGGGGAGCCCCCCGCCTTGCGAGACACGGTCAAGGCCATCCAGGCTTCCGGCTTCGAGATCGACCCGGAGCTGTGGGTCATGAAGGACGCGGCCGACTGCTCCCAGTGCCACGCCGGGTGCACCGACAGCCCCAACAGCGGGAAGAAATAGCACAACGCCGACAGTGGCGACTCCCCCTCTGCGACGGGGGGAGTCGTCCCCACGAGGAGATGTTCCGTATGGAGGTCGTTACTGCCTGGGAGCGATACGCCCAGGGTCGGACACCACGGCGAGAGGTGAACTCCGCTGGTGCTCGTACGTGGTTGAACTGGACCCAGTACCCCGACCACGGCCCCGATGAATCGATCCTCGGAGACCTCCAGGGCCGTACCGTTCTGGAACTGGGCTGCGGTACAGGCTGCAATCTGGCCCACCTGTCCACCCTCGGCGCGATGTGCACCGGGGTCGATATCGCTCCGAGTCAGCAGGGGAAGGCCGTAGCCCGATGGGGGAGCCTTCCGGGCCTCGCGTTCCACACGGCAGAGGTGACCGACTACCTGAGCCACACAGAAGGCTCCTTCGATGTGGTCCTGTCCATCTTCGGGCCTGTCTGGTTCACGGCCCCTGAACGGCTTCTCCCCCTGGTCCGCGGGAGGCTTTCCCCTGGTGGAGTGCTGGCCTTCTCCCACAGGCCCCCAACGGCCGGCACTCAGCCCGTGGGGCGGCCAGGAGAGGCCAAGGCAGTGACCAGGTGGGACTACACCCCCGAGGAGTGGTCGGCCTTTCTGGCCTCTTCGGGGTACTCGGACATCAAAGCCGAGGTCGTTCCTCCCCCGGAAGGGAAGGACGTAGGAACCCTCTTGGTAAGGGCCTATGCGTGAGGGCTTTACCTCGGAAGGTTTACCCCTACTTTCCCGGCAGGGGTTCCTTTATGGCCGCTTACTGGCTGTAGAGACCCGCCGCAGCGCGGTGATCAGCTTGTCGAACTGCCCCCTGGGCCCACTCCGTGTGGTGATCCTGTTTTCCCAGGGCCGGGAAGCCAACCACGCCATCCTCGCCCACCTCACCGAACACCGGGTGCCCTGGCGGGGGTGAGCGGCGACCGGCTCCGCCCCCGTTCCGCCGGACGCTCCGGAGAGGACCGCCTCGGCGCGGGCTGAAGCCCCGGCGGACGGGTCGGCCGGACGGACCTCGGTCTTCCGGCCTGGGCGCCCTCGGCGTCGCGAGGTACGCCGTCAACCACCCGGACGACTGGACCCCCGGCACTTGGCGGGCGGCCATGGACCGGGCCCGGGCAGGGTACGGATGCCGGGGTACGCGGGTGGCCCGTGTGCGCTCGACGCCCCCTTGCACCGGCGCGGGACAATGGACGGTGGCCCACTCCCCGGCGGGTCGAGACGTACCAGTGAGGAGAAGACATGGCGGAGCCCACGCCGCGTCGGAACGAACCGCGGCTACGCCCCGCGCCCCTGCTCTTCGAGCCCGCGGCGGCGGGCGCCGATCCCGAGCACTTCTTCGACCTCGAATCCATCGACGACCCCCGTGCCCTGCTGGACCGGGCGACCGAACTGACACAGGCGTTCCGGGCCGCGGCGGACCGGGCGGTCGAGTTCCAGGCCATGGCGGCGGCCCAACTGGCCGACCCGCGGCGGTTCGACCGGCTGACGGCGGCGGACCTGGCCGAGCGGGCCCAGTGGACCGAGGACTACGCGAAGAAGATGGTGGAGTTCGGCCGGGACCTGCTGCGCGGCGGCGAGGGACGGACCGGGCACGCGGATCCGGTGTGAGGCGCGGCGTGACGCCGGGGTGACGCCGACCATGACGCCTGGGTGCCGGCCGCGACAGGCGGGTGACGGCCGCGACAGGCGGGTGACGGCCGCGACAGGCGGGGCATATGCCAGATGGGCGCGGCACGATACCCCCTCGGGCATGCCCGTGTCCCGGTTTCCCGGAACTCAGCGCGATACCACCCTCACGGAGGGTAGATGTATGCGCCATGAGCAGTGCACGCAACGTCTCCACCGTCACCTCGGACGGAGCCGCCTGGCTGGCATCGGCGGCCGTCTATCCGCGCTCCGCGCTCGCCTTCTGGGAGGAACGGCCGCAGGCCCCCGTGGCGCTGCCCTGCGGTTCCGCCTTCGACGTGGTGAGCGCCCCCACGATCTTCGGCCGCCGCATGCTGGACCGGATGTGGGACGAGGGCCCGGGGTCCGGCCCGGTGGCCGAGTACCGGGGCCGGATGCTGCTCTTCACCGCGCCTGGCACGGCCCAGCGGCTACCCTCGCTGCTGGAGTGGGAGGAGTGGGACGGGCGCGACCGGGCGACGAGCCGTGCGGGCGCCGTCCCGCCGCTGCTGTGCCACGGCGCCGGGGACACGGTGACCGTGCCGGCGCCCACCGGCTCCTGCGCCCGCTCGGGCTCCCGCTGGCTGGTCGCCCCGGACACCCGCCGGCCCTGGCTGCCGGGGCCGGAGGTGCTGCTGTGGGCGGCGGTGCGGGCGGCCCGCGCGGCGGTGCGGATATCGATTTTTCCTCCCGCCGACCAGGATGCTAAAGTCTACGACGTCAGCAGGCGCCGCTAGCTCAGTTGGTTAGAGCAGCTGACTCTTAATCAGCGGGTCCGGGGTTCGAGTCCCTGGCGGCGCACATGGCCGATGGCGAGGCGATTTCACGGAAACGTGAATGATGCCTCGCCTTCGTCGTTCCCCCAGGTCAGCGGCGTCTCGCTCGGTGACCCCGATCACGCACTCCCGCCGCGCCCGCACCCCCGCGAGCCCCGTGCCCTCGGACGCGCCCCGTGGCCCGGCACCTCAGCCGGGCGTGATGTTCACCGTCCAGGAGCCGGACGGCGTGCGCCCCTCCACCTCCACCCGGACCCCCTCCCCCGGCACCGTGAAGCTCTCGCCGAGGGCCACCGGCGCGTCCGCGAGCGGCGGGTACACCGAGTCCGTCCAGCACGCCGCCGTGTCCGGATGCGCGTCGACCACCTCGACCGGACCGCTCCCGGACCGCGCCCCCGCCCGCACCCGGTACACCAGCACCCCCGAGCGGCAGGCCGCCGCGTCGCTGCCCACCGGACCCCGCGCCTCGAAGGCCAGCGCGCTGTCCTCGCCGGTGCGCACCACCGCCAGCTTCGTGCCCCGGCCGAGACCGAACGCGGGCGCCCCCGCGGCCCCCGCCACCTCGACTCCGGGCCCCGCGCCCAGCGGCTCCAGCGTCAGCCGCACCGGGCCGCTTCCGCGCACGCAGGCCACCTGGCGCGGCTCCAGCCAGCCCAGCTTCCACTTGTGCCAGCCGAACAGGTCGGGTGCCAGACCGAACTGACTGCCCATCAGATCCCAGTCGCCGACGTGCGTGTCCCAGTCGCCCTTGCCGTCGGCCGGGCGGTGGTAGAGGTCGGGCAGGTCGAAGACGTGCCCGGTCTCGTGGGCCAGCACCAGCCGGTCGGGGGGATGCTTCTCGAAGACCGTGACCACCCGGCGGATGTCGGTGCCGTCGGCGTGCAGCGGGACGTCCAGGTTGACGACCTTGGTGGCGTCGGAGTCGACGCCGGGCGCGTCCGGGTCGGCGACGAGGTAGACGACGTCGTAGCGGGAGAAGTCGACGTGCGGATCGGCGGCGGCCAGCGCGTCGCGCAGGTAGGCGGCCCGGTGCGCCGGGTCCCAGTCGCGCTTCAGCTCGTAGGACACGGAGGTGCGCGGCATGGGCACCCACCGGCGCAGGGGGTGCGGGCGCAGGGTGAACTTGCCGTACGAGGCGCGCTGGAAGAAGCGGGTGGTGGCCGGGAAGTGGTCGGCGGCCAGCTCGTCCGGGGAGGTCTTCGGGCGGGCGTCCGGGAAGGACAGGAACACCATCACCGCGTCCAGTTCGCGCACCGGCCGCGGGTAGGCCGCGTTCCAGGTGTCCAGGCCCTCCGAGTGGTGGGCGGCGGTGCGGGGCAGCGCGCAGGGGTCCGGCGAGAACGGTTCGGCGACCGAGGGGGCGGTGACCAGGGAGGTCGCGGCGAGGGCGGACATCGTGGTGCACAGCGCGGCCGGGCCGAGCAGCCGGGGCCGCCCGGCCCGCTCCCCCGGACAGCCGGCGCCGGGCCTTCCGAGGGACCGGCGGGGCAGTCGCCTCAGGGGGAACGGGCGCGGCACGGGGACCTCCGGGGCGGTTCACGGGATACCGCACCCAGCTTGTGCCGGTTCGCCGGGGTGCGCCTCGTTCACCTGCACCGGACGAGTGAGCATCCCCACACTCGCCGCCGCGCCCGGCGTACGACCCCCGCGCACTCACGGAACGTCACAACCGATCGGGGGCGTGAACAACCTGGCCAGGTGTGAGCAGAAACGATCCGCTCCCTGGGGCGGCGGGCCCTGTACCCGGTACGGCGGCTGGAAGGGCCCGGAGTCAGCCTCTATGATCGGCACACTTACCTGCACAGAAAGAGACGGACCGGTATCGAGGCACTGCGGGAGCGAGCGGTGAGCGGAACCTCCGAAGGGCCGGCGCCCGCGGCAGACCCCGGCCGGCCGGCCGTCACGGACCGTGGTCCCGGACCGGCCACGACCCCGGCCCATCCGGCCTACCGTTCGGCGTTCGGCGCGGCGCCGCTCGCCATGGCCGTGGTCGACGCCCAGGGGCTGGTCGTCAGCGCCAACGACACCCTGGGCACCCTGCTCGGCACCGACCCGGCCGAGCTGACCGGCAGCGTGGCCGCCGACCTCGTCGACCTCGCCGCGGACGCCAGCACCTGGCACGCCTACCGCGAGGTGCTCCAGGGCAGGCAGCCCCGGATGCGCTGCACCCGGCACCTCAAGCGGGCCGACGGCCACACCCTGTGGGCGCAGGTCACCGTGGCGCCGCTGGCCCCGGACGCGCCCGGCCTGCTGCTGTCCGTCGCGGACGTCAGCGTCCGGCGTGAACTCCAGGCGCGGCTGCGTCACTTGCAGATGCACGACCCGGTGACCCGGCTGCCCAACCGCGCCCTGTTCTTCGACCGGCTGACGGCCGCGCTCGACGCCGACGCCCACGAGCACGGCGGCACCGGCCGGATCGGCCTGTGCTACCTGGACCTGGACGGCTTCAAGGCCGTCAACGACACCCTCGGCCACCGGGTCGGCGACCGGCTGCTGGCCGCCGTCGCCGAACGGCTGACGCGTTGCGCGGAGAACGCGGGCCCCGCCGCACGGGCCGGCACCCCGCTCGTGGCGCGGCTCGGCGGCGACGAGTTCGCGCTGCTGGTGGAGGACTCCACCGGCACCGACCAGCTCGCGGACCTCGCCGAGTCGGTGCTGGCCGCGCTCCAGGAGCCGTTCGAGCTGTGCGACCGGCGACTGTCGGTCACCGCCTCGGCGGGCGTCGTCGAACGCCACACCGCCGGGACCACGCCGACCGCGCTGATGCAGGCCGCCGACACCACCCTGTACTGGGCCAAGGCCGACGGGCGGGCCCGCTGGACCCTCTTCGACCCCGAGCGCAACGCCAGCCGCATGACCCGTCAGGCCCTCGCCGCCACCCTCCGGCCGGCCATCGACCGGGGCGAGTTCGCGCTGGAGTACCAGCCGCTGGTGGGCATGGCGGACGGCCGGGTGCGGGGTGTCGAGGCGCTGATCCGCTGGAACCACCCGCAGTTCGGGGTCCTCGCGCCGAATCGGTTCATCGCACTGGCGGAGGAGGACGGTTCGATCGTGCCGCTCGGCCGGTGGATCCTGCGCACGGCCTGCCGCCAGGCCCGCCGCTGGCAGCTCGACCACCCCGACGAGCCTCCGGTCTTCGTCAGCGTCAACGTGGCGGTCCGCCAGGTCTGGGACTCCGATCTGGTCGCGGACGTGGCGCGGACGCTGGAGGAGACCGGGCTCGCCCCGCACCTGCTGCAACTGGAGCTGACCGAGTCCGCGGTGATGGGCTCGGCCGGGCGCCCGCTCCAGGTCCTGCGGGCCCTCAGCGACATGGGCGTGCACATCGCCATCGACGACTTCGGCACCGGCTACTCGAACCTCGCCTACCTGAGCCGGCTGCCGGTGTCGGTGCTGAAGCTGGACGGCTCCTTCGTCCGCGGCTTCCAGTACGCGGGCCAGGAGCCGCCGGCCGGCGCGGCGGCGGCGAACCCGGCCGACGAGGTCATCGTCGAGGCGATGGTGCAACTCGCCCACCGGCTCGGGCTCACCGTCACCGCCGAGTGCGTGGAGACCTCGGACCAGGCCGACCGGCTGCGCCGCATCGGCTGCGACACCGGGCAGGGCTGGCTCTACTCGCGGCCGGTCGCACCGGACCGCATCCCGGCCCTGCTCGGCGCGGCGGGCGCCCTCGGGATTCAGGCCCGCGCGGGCAAACCGTAGGCGTCCGCGACCAGTTCGTAGGAGCGCAGCCGCACCTCGGGGCTGTGGGCGTTGGCGGTGAGCATCAACTCGTCGGCGCCGGTGCGCTGCTGGAGGTCGTCGAGGCCGGCGCGGACCGCGTCGGGGGTGCCGTGGATCACGTCGGCGTTCCAGGAGTCGACGAACTCCCGCTCCATCGGCGAGAAGTCGTACGCCTCGGCCTCCTCCGGCGTGGGCACGAGGCCGGGCCGGCCGGTGCGCAGCCGCACCATGTTGAGCGCGGCGGCCAGCACCTGGCGGCGGGCCTCCCGCTCGTCGTCGGCCGCGAGCGCGGAGACGCCGATGAGGGCGTAGGGGGCGTCGAGGACCTCGCTGGGCCGGAAGGTCTCCCGGTACAGGTCGAGCGCGGGGATGGTGTTGCGGGCGGAGAAGTGGTGCGCGAAGGCGAAGGGCAGGCCGAGTTCGGCGGCGAGCCGGGCGCTGAAGCCGGAGGAGCCCAGCAGCCAGATCGGCGGCCGGTGCGGGGACTGCACCCCGCCGGGCGAGGTGCCCTGGACCGGGCCCGGCACCGCGTGGATGCGGGCGTAGGGGTGGCCGTCGGGGAAGTCGTCGTCCAGGAACCGGGTCAGCTCGGCGAGTTGGCGCGGGAACTCGTCGGCGCCCTCGTGGAGCCGGTCGCTGCGGCGCAGGGCCGCGGCGGTGGCGCCGTCGGTGCCCGGGGCCCGGCCGAGGCCGAGGTCGACGCGGCCCGGCGCCATCGCCTCCAGCGTCCCGAACTGCTCGGCGATCACCAGCGGGGCGTGGTTGGGCAGCATGACGCCGCCCGAGCCGAGCCGGACGCGGTCGGTGTGGGCGGCGAGGTGGGCGAGGATCACGGCCGGGGAGGACGAGGCGACGCCGGGCATGGAGTGGTGCTCGGCGACCCAGTACCGGTGGTACCCGCGGGCCTCGGCGAGCCGGGCGATGTCCACGCTGGTGCGCAGCGCGTCCGTGGCGGTGCGGCCGGCTCCGACGGTCACCAGGTCCAGCACGGAGAGGGGGACGGGCGCGGTGCCGTGGGCGGTGCCCCGGATCTCCTCTGCGGCGTCTGCGGCCATGGTGCGGTGCCTCCTGGGTCGGGCTCGGGTCGGGCGTGCCGACGGCTCTCGGGCCGCGCCGGCCACCTCGGGTCCGCGGCGCGTGCCGGTGCGCGCGGGGGAAGTACCGCGCTCGGGTGCCAACCGGGTCCGGACACCGGTTATTCCGGCACCCCCGGGCCGCGAGACGGCAGGGGGCACCTCGCGGAGGGCGCGGGCGGGCGCGGACGAGGCGCCTACGGCGGGGCCGCCCTCCGCCCCCGCCCAGGGGACGGGACCGCGCCCGACTCGGCGCCGGTGGCGAGGACGGCGCCGTTCCGGTGGTGGCGCGGACGGGGGCGTCCGCCCGCGCCGCGGGCGGTGCCGCCGTTCCGGGAGGCGTAGCCGGTGGGGGCGGCGGCCGACGCCTCGGGCATCGACGGCACCCTGCCGGTGGCGGCGGCCAGGGTGGCCGGCGCGGCCTGGAGTCGCCGTGGACCTCGTCGTCTGCTCCTCGCGTCCCCCTTCTGGTGGGGTCTCGTCGGGCGGTGGGGTGGTTGCCGGGTGGCGCGCCCGCGCCGGGGCCGCGCGGGCCGGAAAGGGCGATATGGCGCGCGCATGACAATAACCGGGAGGGGAAGCGTTTTCTCCGCGTGAGTGCGGGCGCCCCCGTGAGGGCGACACGGCTTCGAGGCGTACGAGGTACGGAACAGCGTGCGCGTACCTGAACGGCGGCAGGCTGGCCGAGCCGACCGCCCCTCCGGAGCGCCGGGTCCCGCCCGGCCCGGTCAGACCTGGACGATGGGCTCCCGGGTGAAGAGGGCGCCCAGCTCGGGGGCGTTCAGCCGCCGGTCGGCCAGGCGCAGCGCCTCCCAGACGGTGACCTGGTTGGCGGTGAGGACCGGTTTGCCCAGGTGTTTCTCCAGCGCGGGCAGGTGGGCCACCGTGAGCAGGGCGTTGTCCGGCACGAGCACGGCCTCCGCGTCCGGATGGTCGGCGCCGCGGACCAGGGTCAGCAGTTCGCCCTCGCCCCAGGCGGCGGTCTCCGCCGCGCCGGCCCCGGCGCCGGTGACGGACACGACCTCCGCGCCCGCGGACCGCAGGAACTCCGCGAAGAGCGCGGCCATGTCGTCCGGATAGGTCGCCCCGACCGCCAGGCGCCGTACGCCCATCTCCCTGGCCGCGTGCACGAAGGCGAAGGACGTGGAGGAGGCGGGCATGCCGGCCATCCGGGCCAGGGTGCGGATCTGCACCCTGGCGCCGTCCCGGCCGTGCAGGAAGCCGCCGCTGGTGGAGGCCCACACGAGCGCGTCGGCACCGGCGAGCCGCAGCTCCGCCACGTCGGCCTCCAGCCGCGCCGGGGTGCCCATGGCGCGCAGGGGGTCCGCGCCGAGGGCGTCGTCCCCGGCGGTCTCGGTGTTCACCAGGTCGACCCGGACGTTGCTGCCGAGCAACTGCTCGATGCGTGGATAGTCGTCCTCTCCGGAGTGGCCCGGGTAGAGGATCCCCAGTGCTGTCATGTCCGCCCTTCCCGCTCGCGCTGCGTACGGCCGGCTCCGTCCGGTTCCGGCCGCGTGGTGCCGGGACCCGCCACGGCCCCACGGCACGGGTACCCCGTAGGCGCGGGGCCGCTCCCCTCGGTCACCGGGTTGGCCGAGGACGGCGCTTCCGCCGGACCCGGGCCGGCCGGCACCGGGGGCCCGGGACCGCCTGCCCCCGGGCCGCCACGGGGCGCGGCGCCCCGCCGGGGCCGGTGCGCCCGTGGGCGGCGCACCCGGCCCCCAGCCGCCGCGCCGCCCCGCAACCGGCCCCGCCCCTCCCCCTGTTGACGAAGGTCGGCCGGGGTGCGAGCGTGGTCGAAACCGCACGTCAGACGCCGGTGTCCCGGAAGAACGCCTGTCGATGTCCGCTCCCGCGCCGCCCGCCCTCCTCGACGGCCTCGGGGGCGCCGTGCGCCGCGTTCCCCCCATTCCGGGCGGCGGGTCGTCCGTCGTCCGACGTGGCCGACAGGAAGCACGGGTACGTACCCGGACGCCGAGTCCCAGGGAGGGTGCATGACCGACCTCACCGAGCTGACCGCCGTGCGGCTCGCCGACGGCTACCGCACGGGCGTTCTCGGTCCCGTGGAGGTGACCCGGGCCGTGCTGGAGCGGTCCCGGCGGGTCCGGCCGGAGGGGGACGCCGACGGCGGCCCGACCGGCGAGGAGGCCGTGGCGCGGGCCCGGGAGTCGCAGGAGCGGTGGCGGCGCGGGGAGCCGCGCGGGCCGCTGGACGGGGTCCCGGTCACCGTCGGGGACGCGCTGCCGGTGCGCGGCCGGCCCGCGCCGCGCGGCCCGCGTTCCCTGGCGCCCGAGGGGCCCTGGGACGAGGACGCGCCGGCCGTGGCGCGGCTGCGCGAGCAGGGCGCCGTCCTGGTCTGCGGGACGACGGCCTCGGAGTACGGGGGGAAGGCGGTGCCGGACGCGTCGCCGGCCGGCGGCGCGCGCAATCCGTACGACGCCTCGCGCACGGCGGGCGGGCCGGCCGGGGACGCGGCGGCGGCCGTGGCGCTCGGGGCGGGACCGCTCGCGCTGACCGCGGACGCCGGGGGCGGGGTGCGGGTGCCGGCCGCCTTCTGCGGGGTGCTCGGCACGAAGCCGACGCACGGCAGGGTGCCGCCGTACCCGGCGAGCCCCTTCGGCTCGCTCGCGCACGTGGGCACGCTGGCCCGGGACGCGGCGGACGCGGCGCTGCTCCTCGACGTCGTCGGCGTGCCGGACGCGTGGGACGGCTCGGCGCCGGGCCCGGCGCCGGGGTCGTTCGCGGGGGCCCTGGCGGAGGGGGTACGGGGGCTGCGGGTGGCGTACTCGCCGACGCTGGGCGGGCAGGTGGCGGTGGACCCGGCGGTGGCGACGGCGGTGCGGCGGGCGGTGGAGGGGCTGGCGGGGCTCGGCGCCTGGGTGGTGGAGACGGACCCCGACTTCGCGGACCCGGTGGCGGCGTTCGAGACGCTGTGGTCGTGCGGGGCGGCGCGGGCGGCGCAGCGCCTCGGGGCGGCACGGCGGGAGGAGCTGGATCCGGCGTTGCGGGAGCTGTGCCGGCAGGGCGCGGCGCGCTCGGCGCTCGACTACCTGGCGGCGGTGGACGCGCAGGCGGAACTGGGCCGCCGGATGGGCCTGTTCCACGAGACGTACGACCTGCTGGTGACGCCGACGGTGCCCGTCACGGCGTTCGAGGCGGGGGCGCGGGCGCCGCGCGGTCCGGGCCGGCGGGGGTGGACGGGGTGGACGCCGTTCACGTACCCGTTCGACCTGACCGGCCAGCCGGCCGTCACCGTCCCGGTCGGCACGGACGGGGCCGGCCTCCCGGTGGGGCTGCAACTCGTCGCGGCCCGCCATCACGACGCCCTCCCCCTCCGGGCCGCCCACGTGCTCCACGAGGCGGGCCTGGCCGGAACCCCGCCCCTGCCGGGCGGGGCGGCGCGGGGCGGGCGGCCCGTCGCGGTGGGCGGCTGAGACCGGCCGCGGCCGTACCGGCCCGCCACCCGGGCCCGCTCCGCCCCCCGGCCGCCCGCCGGGGGCGGTTTCCGGCCGCCCGGAGGGGACCCCCGCGGCCCCGCCCCCCGACCGGCGCCTCCGCACCGCGGGCGGCACGGGCTTCACCGTCGGCGGGCAGGGGCGGGCACGGAGGCACGCTCCGGGACCGGCGTGGGGGCACGGGCCGGCGTGGGGGCACGGGCCGGTGCGCCGGGTCCGGACGGGACGCGCTCCCCCGGACCCGAACCCCGGCCCCGCCCCCCGAACCCCGGCCCACGGCCCCGGGGCCCGGGTGTCCCTCCGGGCGTGTCCCCTGACGGACACCGGAGGCCCGGGGTCCGGGCGATGGCCGGGTGCGGCTCTGTATCGGACGGAAAAAGATCGGCATAACCCCGGGCGCTTCGGGTAGCTGCGCGGCCATGGCTCGACCACTGAGAACCCCTCCATGGGGGATATCCGTTCGAACACCCAGGCCGACACGCCGGTCGCTGCTCGCGGGGGTCGCGGCGCTCGGCGCGCTCGGGGCGGCGGGCTGCTCGCGGGTGGCCACCGCCTCCGGTGTGCGGGGCGGCGACCTGCTGGACCGGCTCCGGGCCCAGGGCGTCGTCCGGCTCGGCATCGCCGGCGAGATCCCGTTCGGGTACATCGACCGGGACGGTGAGCTGACCGGCGAGGCACCCGAACTCGCCAAGGCCGTCTTCAAGCGGCTCGGCGTCGACCGCGTGCAGCCGGTGCCGACGGAGTTCGGCTCGCTCATCCCGGGGCTGGCCTCACAGCAGTTCGACGTCGTGGCCGCCGGGATGTACATCAACGAGGACCGGTGCCGCCAGGTCATCTTCGCCGACCCCGACTACCAGATGCTCGACTCCTTCATCGTGCGCAAGGGCAACCCGCTCGGGCTGCGCGACTACCGGGACGTCGTGGCGAAGAAGGCCCGGTTCGCCACCGGCACCGGGTACGCGGAGATCCAGTACGCGGTGGACGCCGGGTACAAGGAGAGCGACATCCTGATCGTCCCCGACCAGGTGGCCGGGTTGAACGCGGTCGAGGCCGGGCGGGTGGACGTCTTCGCGGGGACCGCGCTGACCACCCGCGAGGTGGTCAAGAAGTCGGCCAAGGCCGAGGTGACCGAGGCGTTCGCGCCGCTGGTCGACGGCAAGCCGCACGTCGACGGCGGCGGCTTCGCCTTCCGGCCGACCGAGACCAACCTGCGCGACGCCTTCAACGTCGAGCTGCGCAAGCTCAAGAAGAGCGGGGAACTCCTCCGCATCCTGCGGCCCTTCGGTTTCACCGAGAACGAGATGACCGATCTGACCGCGAAGGAGCTGTGCGGCGGATGACCTCGGGACTGTGGGAACTCGTACTGCGGGGCGTCTGGGTCACGGTCCAGCTCCTCGTCTTCAGCGCCCTGCTGGCGACGGCGGTCGCCTTCGTGGCCGGTGTGGCGCGCACCCACCGGCTGTGGATCGTCCGCTTCCTGTCGGGCCTCTACACGGAGATCTTCCGCGGCACCTCCGCACTGGTGATGATCTTCTGGGTGTTCTTCGTGCTGCCGCCCGCCTTCGGCTGGCAGCTCGTGCCGATGTGGGCGGGCACGCTCGCGCTGGGGCTGACCTACGGGGCGTACGGCTCCGAGATCGTGCGCGGCGCGCTCGGCGCGGTCGACCCGGCACAGCGGGAGGGCGGCATCGCGCTCAGCTTCACGCCCTGGCAGCGGATGCGGCTGATCCTGCTGCCGCAGGCGGTGCCGGAGATGATCCCGCCCTTCTCCAACCTCCTGGTCGAACTGCTCAAGGGCACCGCCCTGGTGTCCGTCATGGGCATGGGCGACCTGGCGTTCAGCGGGAACCTGGTGCGGCTGGCGCTCCAGGAGAGCGCGGAGATCTACACGTACATCCTGCTGCTGTACTTCGTGATCGCCTTCCTGCTGACCCGGATGATGCGCGGCCTGGAGAAGAAGCTGAAGGCGGGCGTCGGGAAGGCGGCGCCACGGCGTGAGGCCGTCGCCGCCGAGCCGGCCGGAGCCGGGGGTGTGCGATGACCTGGGACTGGACCGCGGTGTCCGACTTCATGCCGCACATGTGGGACGGGCTGCTGGTCACCCTGCAGATCCTGGTCCTCGGCTCGGTGATCTCGTTCGCGCTGGGCCTGGTGTGGGCGCTGCTGATGCGGGTGCCGTCGCGCTGGGTGACCTGGCCGGTCGGCGTGGTCACCGAGTTCGTGCGGAACACACCGCTGCTGGTGCAGCTCTTCTTCCTGTTCTACGTGCTGCCGGAGTGGGGCCTGACCTTCTCCGCGCTGACCACCGGCGTGGTCGGCATCGGCCTGCACTACTCGACGTACACGATGCAGGTCTACCGGGCCGGCATCGAGGCGGTGCCGGCGGGCCAGTGGGAGGCCGCGACGGCGTTGAACCTGCCGTTGCGGCGGACCTGGACCGCGGTGATCCTGCCGCAGGCCGTCCGCCGCGTGGTGCCCGCCCTCGGCAACTACGTGATCTCGATGCTGAAGGACACCCCGCTGCTGATGGCGATCACGGTGCTGGAGATGCTCGGCGAGGCGCGGCTGTTCTCGCAGCAGAACTTCCAGTTCACCGAACCCCTGACGGTGATCGGCGTGGCCTTCGTCATCGTCTCCTACCTGGCCTCCCTTGCCCTGCGAGCCCTGGAGCGACGCCTTGTCCACTGACACCGTGCCCCATCCCGAGAAGAGCCCCGGAAAGCCGGGCGGCGAGCTGATCCGCCTGGAGGGGGTCACCAAGCGCTTCGGCGACAACATCGTCCTGGACCACCTCGACTTCTCGGTGGCGTCCGGCAAGCACGTCACGCTGATCGGTCCGTCCGGATCGGGCAAGACCACGATCCTGCGGCTGCTGATGACCCTGATCAAGCCCGACGCGGGCACGATCGTCGTCGACGGGCAGCACCTCTTCCCCGCGCCCGAGAAGCAGTGCCGGGAGGTGCGCAAGCAGATCGGGATGGTGTTCCAGCAGTTCAACCTGTTCCCGAACATGACCGTGCTGCGCAACATCACCGAGGCCCCGGTCACCGTGCTCGGCCTGTCCCGGGACGAGGCGGTGGAACGGGCCAGGGAACTGCTGGACATGGTGGGCCTCGCCGACAAGTGCGACGCGCACCCGGCGCAGCTCTCCGGCGGCCAGCAGCAGCGGGTGGCGATCGCGCGCGCCCTGGCGATGCGGCCCAAGGTGCTGCTGCTGGACGAGGTGACCTCGGCGCTCGACCCGGAGCTGGTCGCGGGCGTCCTCGACCTGCTGCGGGACATCGCGCGCAGCACGGACATCACCATGCTCTGCGTGACCCACGAGATGAACTTCGCGCGGGACATCTCCGACCAGGTGCTGATGTTCGACTCGGGGCGGGTCATCGAGGCCGGCGCCCCCGAGAAGATCTTCAGCGAGCCGGAGCACGACCGGACCCGGGAATTCCTCAGCGCGGTCCTGTGACCGTGCGGAGTCCGCGCCCCAACGTCCGAGGCCGGGACGTTGGGGCGTTCCCCTGGCATATGCCAGGGGCCGGTGCCCCAGGCCGGAGCGCCGGCGATCTCGCCGAGAGGCCCGCGCGGCGGCGGGGCCGACGGTTATCGTGAAGGGCACGAGCCGTCCGGATCAGGGCCCATCGAGCGCGCGCAGGGGGAGACCACCGTGGCGCTGCAGCACAAGCCGACCGCGCCGCACCATCCGACCCAGGACGCCCTGCGCGCCCTGGAGACCGTGGCGCGGTACCCCGCCGGGATCAGCGAGACGGACCTCGCCCGGCACAGCGGCCTCGGCCGGGAGCGGCTGGCCCCGCTGCTGCGCATGCTGCGCCAGGAGGGCTACGTGGAGCGGGGCGCCGACGGCGCGTACGTCACCGGCGAGGCGCTGACCCGCCCGGACTCGGCGCACGGGCGGGAGCAGGCGGTGCGCGAACGGCTCCAGCGCACCCTGGACCGGCTGCGGGACACGGTCGGCGCGGCCGTCTACATGAGCCGGTACGTGGACGGGGAGGTCCGCGTCGTCCACTGCGCGGACAGTCCGGCGGCGCCCCGCGTGAACGAGTGGGTGGACTTCCGCCGCTCGGCGCACGCCACCGCGCTCGGCAAGAGCCTGCTGACCCAGCTGGACCCCGCGGGCCGCCGTGACCACCTGGCCCGGCACAGGGCGGCCCGGCTGACCTCGCGCACCATCACCAGCGACCGGCTGCTGCTCTCCCGGCTGGAGTCGCAGCCGGCCGGCATGCCGGTCCTCGACCTCCAGGAGTACGCGGTCGGCACGGTCTGCGCGGCGGTCCCGATCCCGGCCGGTTCGGCCGCGGGCAGTCTGGCGCTGTCGCTGCCGGTCGAGCACGCCCACCGGCTGCGGCGGGCCGCGGACACGCTGAACCGCGGCGCGACGCCGGTGCTGCTCTCGCTGGCGATCCAGGACCTGCCCGCCGATTCCCGGCCGGCCCGCCCCGCGCGTCCCGGCCGGGGCGCGGGCGGTCGGAGCACGCCCGGAGAGCAGGTATGATTTTCCTCGTCGCCGACCGCCCCAGGCGGACGGCGGGAGTCATGCGCCGCTAGCTCAGTTGGTTAGAGCAGCTGACTCTTAATCAGCGGGTCCGGGGTTCGAGTCCCTGGCGGCGCACAACAGAAGGAGCCCCTCGCCCCGCGAGGGGCTCCTTCGCGTTCCGCGCCGGTCAGAAGGTGACGTCCGAGCAGGCGTAGAAGGCGTTGTTCGTGTCGGCGACCGTCCACACCGCGAGGATCACGTGGTGGCCGCTCAGCCCGGACGGCAGGGTGCCGCTGTGGGAGAGCGTGGCCGGCGGACGCTGGTTGTTGTAGGGCACCGTCAGGAACGGCGTGAGGTTGAGGTCGGCGCGGGTCAGGTTGCGGTTCTGGTCCCAGCCCGGCTTCGTGACGTAGTACTTGAAGTCGGTCGTGGAGTGCATGGCGGTGAACTGCCAGCGGAAGGTGTAGCTCTGGCCGCCGTTGACCTTGGTGGTGGGCCAGTTCTGGCCGTTCGGGGTCTTCGGGCGGTCGAGTTGCGCGAACTGGCCGTTGTTGGCCGAACAGAGCTGGCCGTCGGCCGGACCCGAGGAGGGGAAGCCCTTCGGGCCCTCGACGCTCTGCGGCTCCCACTGGATGTTGCCGCAGTTGGAGACCGACCCGTTCTGGCAGAGCTTCTGGCGGCTGACCGGCAGGTCGGTGTAGCCGTGACCGCTGGCGCCACCGGAGGAGAGCACCAGGGCTCCGGCGGTCGCCATGCCGACCGAGGCGGCGTACAACTTGGTCCTTGTGCGCATACTGCTGCTCCTGTGACGTGGGGGAGAATCAGTGAGCCGTGCAGGTCTAGACCAAGTCCCAGATTATTGCTCAGCGTTGAACATGTCCATACCAATCCGGGAACCCGCACCGGCCCGCTCCCCCGCCGGCCCCGCACGGCCCCACACCGCCCCGGCCCGGCCCCACACGGACCCCGCACCGGCCCGGCGCCGGGCTCCCCGGCCCCGGGTACGGCGGGTCTAGGCGCCCGTGTCGCCCCGCCCGGCGCAGAACGCCACCGTGAGGTCCCGGACCAGCGCCTTGCGTTCGTAGTCGTCCAGGTCGACGAGTCCGCGCACGGTCAGCCGGGTCACCGTGTCCTCCACCGAGTCCACGACCGAGTCGAGCGCGTCGGCCCGCTCCCGGGCCTCCAGCGCGGCGATCCGCCGGCGGTTCATCGCCGCCGCCACCTCGGGGGCGTACTCCACCCGCAGCGGCCGCACCGCGAACACCTCCAGCCCCACCGGTGCCGCGTCCGCCGCCACCATCCGGGTCAGCGCCTCCCCCGCCCCGTCCGCCGAGGCCCGCGCCCCGCCGGGCGGCTCCACCGGCACCCGGGCCAGGGCCGCCTCCACGCACTGGCGCAGGTACGCCTCGTGGTCCTCGATCGCCAGCGTGGCCCGCGCGGTGTCCCGCACCCGCCACACCACCAGCGTCACCACCCGCAGCGCGACCCCGTTGCCGTCCGCCGCGGGCATCGGCTCGCCCCGCCAGTGCCGCAGCCGCACGTCGACCCGGCGGCGCAGCAGCAGCGGGTTGACCCACATCAGGCCGGTGCGCCGCACGCTCCCCCGGTAGCGGCCGAACAGGCCGAGCACCCAGGCCGAGCCGGTACGGCCCCGGGCCAGCCCGCCGAACCCGAACAGGCCGAGGGTGCCGGCCGCCGCGTACGCCGCCCAGGCGACCGGGCCGAGCCCCCCGGCGGCCGGGGCGGGCGGCAGCGCGAGCGACTGGAGGACGAGCGGCGGCACGAGCCCCGCCCACCAGGACGTGGCCGCGCAGCCGGCCAGCCCGAGCGCCCCGGCGGCCACGCCCGCCGCGCCGGGCAGCACCCGGGCCGGACGCTCCGTCAGCTCCGGGTCGACCGGCGGCACCGGCCGGGGCACGGCGGGACCGGGCCGCCGCACCCGGGGCTGCTCCCCGGTGCCCTGCCGGCGGGCGACGACCGCGGGCCGCAGCGGGACCGGCGCCGGTCCCGACTCGTCGCGGAAGAGCAGGTGGACGGGGATCTCCGTGGTGGCCTCGCTGTGGATGAGCCGGGTGTGCCGGGCCGCGCCCTCCGCGGCGCCGGACCCGGGGACGGGTTCCGGGGAGGCCGCGGGCGCGGCCGTGGACGAGGGTGTGGACGAGGTCGTACTCATGCGTGCTCCAGCCTCCGCGCCAGATGCGCCATGAACGGGTGGTCGTGGCCCCGGAGCCGCCCGGGGCGGGCGGTCAGGAGAAGAGGCGCCGCCAGGTCTCGGGGCCGGGGTAGCCGTCCGCCGCGCCGCCCCGCCAGCCCTGGGCCCGCTGGAACGCCTCGACGTTGCGCCGGTCCGCCTCGGTCCAGCGCGGCCCCGGTCCGGTCGTGTAATGGGCGCCGTGGCCCTTGGCGACGAGCCGTTCGCCGAGCTGGGTGACGTAGGCGTTGACCGCGCCCGGCCGGAAGGCGCCGCGGCCCGGGAAGCCGGGCACCCCGTGCGAGGCGGGCGGGGCGATGTCCTTGCCCTTGCCGCCGGCCAGCAGTCGCCAGGTGGTGGGGCCGGGGAGCCCGTCGGCGTCCTTGCCACGCCAGCCCTGGGCGCGCTGGAACGCCTCGGTCGCCCGGCGGTCCGCCTCCGTCCAGCGCGGCCCGGGGCCCGAGGTGTAGAAGTGCCCGCCGCCCCGGGCGACGAGCATGGTGCCGAGCCGGGTGACGTGCGCGTTGACCGCGCCGGGGCCGAAGGCGCCGGTGCCCGGGAAGCCGCTCGCCGAGGGGGCGCCGGCGGCACCCGTGGTGACCCCCTTGTAGCGGTAGGGCACGTACTGCGCGGAGTTGCTCCAGTAGGCGTAGGGCGTGGTGCGGGCCAGGGTGGAGGGCTTGGTCTGCTCGTAGGCGAGGTAGGTGGTGCGGGAGGAGTCGGTCCAGCCGCCGAAGATCGTGACGTGGGAGCCGTTCGTGGGATTGGCCGCATTGTGGAAGAGGAGTATGTCGCCCGGCTGGAGTTCCGCCTTGGTGATGCGGACGCCGTACTGCGCGAGGCTTCCCGTCCATTCGTTCCCGGGCAGGTTCCAGGCCATCGACACATAACCCGAGCAGTCCTGCCGATAACCGTCGGACCAATACGCCGAAAGGCTGTACGGAACCTTCGCGGTGACCCATTTCCGGGCCCGGTCGATGATCTCCGAGCGGGTGATGGCGGGCAGGGCCGGCGCCGCGGTCGGGGTCGCCGTCTTGCCCACGTTCCCGTACAGGGGGCCCGGCTCCCCCTGCGGGCTGTCCCCCTCCTCCGCTGCGGGAACGCCGGGGAAGTGGGCCGCGTGGGCGGTGGTCGGGACGGTCACCCCCGCTCCGGCGCCGAGTGCGGCGGTGGTGGCGGTGGCCACGATCACGGCCCGGTGCGACGCCGGATGGGCCAGTCCCCTGCCGGCCCGGGAATGCGGGAGGACGCGGTGCCAGAGGCGGCACCCCGGGCAGTCGCAATCGCTCGCGGGATCGATGTCCTCGAATACCGGAGTCGCCATGCGATTCCCCTCACACTCACGATGGAACGTTCCGCGGCGGTACATGTCGTTAGTTTCTCAACTGTCTTCTCCACTCGCATGTTGACGGTCCGAACGATGGAATGCTCTGCCGAATGGAGGACCCCTGGCGGGTGAGCGGGGACCGCCCCCGGCGCGGTGGTCGGGAGCACGCCCCGGCGTCCGGTAGAGTGGGCGCGGTCAGCAGGCGCCGCTAGCTCAGTTGGTTAGAGCAGCTGACTCTTAATCAGCGGGTCCGGGGTTCGAGTCCCTGGCGGCGCACCGACACCGGAAGGCCCTCCGTTCCCACGGGGGGCCTTCCGCGTCCCCGCGTCCCGGAGTGCCGGGACCCTCTTGCGATCATGACGAACGCCGTAGAACCCTGGTCCGGCTGGGCGCCGGGCCGGCAGCCCGCGGACCCGGGGGAGGGTCCGTGCGCGGCCGGATGCCGAGGGGGGCATCATGCAACCGGGAATCGCCGTCCCATGTCTCTATAAGGTGTGGGGATGCCGTGGTGACAGCAGCCCACCATTGACACGTCTGTGACGGCGGAGGGGGACCCCTCACAGACGAAGGAAGCGACGAAACACGCGCTGACCCGCGTGTGGGGGGATGACTCAATGACGTCGACGCCGACGGGCGCCGGGCGGGACGACGACCCGTCCCGGACCACCCAGCTCAGGGTGGTCTCGCACCGCAGCGGCAACACGGGGGCCTTCCGCCGGATAAAGAAGACCCTGCCGCGCTACGACTACGAGCACTACAGCCGGCTCGCCGGCCCCCTCACCCAGCCCGATCCCGGCCGGCCCTACCGGGTCCAGTACCGCTCGCTGCTCTCCCAGGAGCCGCACCGCGTCCGGGTCGCGCTGATGCTGGCCGCGGCGCCGCTGCTCTCGGTGGTGCTGCTGGTGTGGCTGCTGCGCCCCGAGCACTGGACCGAGCGCGACTACCCGGCCTTCGACTGGCTGCCCGCGCTCGACGTGGTGATGCTCGTGGCGATCGGCCTCATCGAGCTGTTCCGCTGCCTGAACGTCCTCTCCAACGCCCACGCCACCCTGGTCGCCCGCGACCCGGTCCCCGTGGTGCCCGAGACCGGCACCCGCGTGGCCTTCCTCACCTCCTTCGTGCCCGGCAAGGAGCCGCTGGAGATGGTGACGAAGACCCTGGAGGCGGCCGTCAGGATCCGCCACCGCGGCCTGATGCACGTCTGGCTCCTGGACGAGGGCGACGATCCGGAGGTGAAGGCGGTCTGCGCGCGCCTGGGCGTGCACCACTTCTCCCGCAAAGGGGTCGCCCGCTGGAACCGGCCCAAGGGACCGCACCGCGCCAAGACCAAGCACGGCAACTACAACGCGTGGCTGGAGGCGCACGGCGACGACTACGACTTCTTCGCCTCGGTCGACACCGACCACGTGCCGCTGCCCAACTACCTGGAGCGGATGCTCGGCTTCTTCCGCGACCCGGACGTCGGCTTCGTCATCGGCCCCCAGGTGTACGGGAACTACGACAACCCCATCACCAAGGCCGCCGAGTCGCAGCAGTTCCTCTTCCACGCGCTCATCCAGCGGGCCGGCAACCGCTACGGGTCGCCCATGTTCGTCGGCACCTCCAACGCGGTGCGCATCACGGCGCTGAAGCAGATCGGCGGCCTGTACGACTCGATCACCGAGGACATGGCCACCGGCTTCGAGATCCACCGCCACAAGAACCCGGCCACCGGACGCCGCTGGCGCTCGGTCTACACGCCGGACGTGCTCGCGGTCGGCGAGGGCCCGAACGCCTGGACGGACTTCTTCACCCAGCAGATGCGCTGGTCGCGCGGGACCTACGAGACGATCCTCACGCAGTACTGGAAGGGCTGGTACTCCCTGCCTCCGGGCAAGCTCTTCAACTACACCATGATGATCATCTTCTACCCGATGTCGGCGCTCAACTGGATCCTGGCCGCGCTGAGCTGCGCCCTCTTCCTGGGCCTGGGCGCCTCGGGCGTCAACATCGACCCGGTGGTCTGGCTGATGCTCTACGGCAACGCCTCCGCCCTCCAGATCGGGCTCTACGTCTGGAACCGCCGCCACAACGTCTCCCCGCACGAACCCGAGGGCTCCGGCGGCGTGGCCGGCATGGTCATGTCGGCGCTGTCGGCGCCGCTGTACGCGAAGGCGCTCATCGACTCCGCGCTGCGCCGCAAGAGCAAGTTCGTGGTCACGCCCAAGGGCGACTCGGCCAGCCCGGACACGCTCTTCGGGACCTTCCGGTACCACTGGTACTTCATCGTGATCTTCGGTGCCTCGATCGCCGCCGGCTTCGTCTTCGGGCACTCGCACCCCGCCATGATCGTCTGGGCGTGCTTCGCGCTGCTGATCACCGCCTCGCCGATCTTCGCCTGGCGGCACTCGCTGCGGGAGGCGAGGAAGAAGCCCGTCGCGGCGGCTCCCGCGGAGCCGCGCACCCAGCCCGTGGACACGGCGCCCGCGGGACCGCCGTACCCGTCGCAGCAGCAGCCGTCGTGGGGTGCGCCCGACGGCACCGATGAACAGACCATGCAGATCGCCCTTGGTGGACTTGGGGGACGTAAGGAATGAAGGACCGTGCCGGCCGCCGCCGGGCCCGTCGCTTCGCGATAGGCACCGCGGTGGTAGTCGCGCTGGCCGGGATGAACGGGCCGTGGCTCTACCGCTTCGGGACCGAGAAATACCACCAGTACGCAATCAACAAGCCGGAGTACAAGGCCGAGAACGGCAAGTGGGAGATCGTCGAGTTTCCCGAGGAGTACCGGCAGAACACCATCCACGCGGCGCTGCTGCACACCGGCAAGGTGCTGCTCGTCGCCGGATCGGGCAACAACAAGAAGAACTTCGACGCGAAGCAGTACGACACGCGCATCTGGGACCCGGTCGAGGGGACCATCAAGAAGGTGCCGACGCCGTCCGACCTCTTCTGCACCGGCCACACCCAGCTCGCCAACGGCAACCTGCTGATCGCGGGCGGCACCAAACGCTACGAGAAGCTGAAGGGCGACGTCACCAAGGCCGGCGGCCTGATGATCGTCCACAACGAGAACCCCGACAAGCCGATGACGCTGCCCGCGGGCACCCGCTTCACCGGCAAGGGCAGCGGCAAGACCTTCGTCTCCAAGGACCCCGTGCTGGTGCCGCGCGCCGAGAAGGTCTTCGACCCGGCCACCGGCGCCTTCCTCCGCAACGACCCCGGCTACGGCCGGGTCTACGTCGAGGCGGACAAGAGCGGTTCCCAGTACGAGACCGGCACCGAGGACAACTACCGCATCCACGGGCTGTCGGGCGAGGACGAGCGCAACACGTACGGCATCGCGCAGAAGCTCGCCCTCGACAAGAAGGACTTCCAGGGCATCCGGGACGCCTTCGAGTTCGACCCGGTCGCCGAGAAGTACATCAAGGTCGACCCGATGCTGGAGGCCCGCTGGTACCCGACGCTCACCACCCTGAGCGACGGGAAGATCCTCAGCGTCTCCGGCCTCGACGACATCGGCCAGATCGTCCCGGGCAAGAACGAGATCTACGACCCGAAGACCCGCAAGTGGACCTACACCGACAAGGTCCGCCAGTTCCCCACCTACCCGGCGCTGTTCCTCAAGCAGGACGGCAAGATCTTCTACTCGGGTTCGAACGCCGGGTACGGGCCGGACGACGTGGGCCGCGACCCGGGCATCTGGGACGTGGAGAGCAACACGTTCACCGAGATCCCCGGGCTGAGCGACGCCGACATGCTGGAGACCTCCGGCACGGTGCTGCTCCCGCCCGCGCAGGACGAGAAGTACATGGTGATCGGCGGCGGCGGGGTCGGCGAGTCCAAGCTCGCCAGCAACAAGACCCGCCTGGTCGACCTGAAGGCGGACGCGCCGAGGTTCGTGGACGGGCCGACGATGGAGAAGGGCACGCGCTACCCGCAGGCCTCGCTCCTGCCCGACGACACCGTGATGGTCTCCGGCGGCTCGGAGGACTACCGGGGCCGCAGCGACTCCAACATCCTCCAGGCGCGGATCTACGACACGGCGAGCAACACCTTCCAGCGGGTCGCCGACCCGCTGGTGGGCCGCAACTACCACGCCGGGTCGATCCTGCTGCCCGACGGCCGGCTGATGTTCTTCGGCTCCGACTCGCTCTACGGCGACAAGGCCAACACCAAGCCGGGCACCTTCGAGCAGCGCATCGAGATCTACACGCCGCCCTACCTGTACCGCGACTCGCGGCCCGACCTGTCGGGCGGTCCGCAGACCATCGAACGCGGCGCGTCGGGCACGTTCACCTCGCGGGCCGCGGCCTCGGTGAAGAAGATGCGGCTGATCCGGCCGAGCGCGTCGACACACGTCACGGACGTCGACCAGCGGTCCATCGCGGTGGACTTCGAGGTCTCGGGCGACCAGGTGACCGTGACCGTGCCACAGGGCAAGAACCTGGTCCAGTCGGGCTGGTACATGCTCTTCGCCGTCGACGACCAGGGCACGCCGAGCAAGGCGCAGTGGGTCAAGGTGCCCTGACCCGGCACCGGCACCGGGCCGGCACCACGGGCACACCGGGGGCGCCCTCCGTCGCGGAGGGCGCCCTTCGCCGTGGCCGGGGGCCGCCCGTCCGAGCGCGGGAGGCGTTCGGCCACGGGCGGCGGCTTCCGTCCGCGGGCGGGCCGGCCGCGCGGGGACGGGCCGGGCCCGCGCGGCGGGACAGCCGGAGGCGCGGAGCAGGTCAGCCGGGCCCGCGGGGCGGGTCAGCCGGAGGCGCGGGCCAGGTCGAGCGCGTACTCGGGCCACCAGCGGCCGGCCCGGGGGCCGCCCTTGCACTCGCCGTCCGACTCGCCGGGCCGCTTGATCCACAGGTAGGCGTCGACCAGCGGGTCGGCCGTCTCGGTCGTCGGCGTCTCGCCGAGGGCGCGGCCGGGCGGGTTGCACCAGCGTTCGCCGGGATCGCCTCCGGTGTAGGGGCCGTTGCCGTTGCGGCTGGTGTCGATGACGAAGTGCTTGCCGCCCACCTTGGCGGAGAGCCGCTTGCCGTAGGCGAGGGAGTCCTCGGTGGAGTAGAAGTTGGAGACGTTGACCGCGAAGCCGTCGGCCTGTTCGACGCCGGCCCAGGTCAGCGGCTCGTGGATCTGGTCGGGGTCGCCCCAGCCGGCGTTGCCCGCGTCCAGGTAGACCGCGGTGTCCTTCAGCGCGGCGAGCGTGGCGACGGCGCCCTTGAGCAGGTCGTAGCGCTCCTCGTGGAACTCCTCCGGGGTGCAGCCGTCGACCAGGTGCAGCACCGCGTCCGGTTCCAGGATGACCGTGGCGGGCCGGTCGCCGATGCCCTCCGCCACGGCGGCGACGAAGGCGCGGTAGGCGTCGCCGTCGGCGGCGCCGCCCTGGGAGTACTGGCCGCAGTCGCGGTGCGGGACGTTGTAGAGGACGAGCAGCGCGGTGCGGCCGGCCTTCGCCGCGGCCTCGGTGAAGGCGCGGGCCTGCTCCCGCGGGTTCTCCGGGCTGATCCACTCGGCGGCGGGGTAGGCGGCGATCTTGCGGATCTGCGCGGCCTGGTCCTTCTTGCCGTCGCGGGCGAGGGCGGCGGCCTCGTGGGCCGCGGTGCCCTCCGGGTTGACCCAGAACGGGCCTTCCGCGGCGGGCCGTTGGGTGATGCCGGTGCCGCCGCCGTCCTTCGCGTCGTCCTTCGCGTCCTTCGTGCCGGAGCATCCGGCGAGCAGCAGTGCCGCCCCCAGCGTTGCCGCGGAGATCCGCCGTGCGGACGTCCTCCCGGCTCGCCTGCCGCCGTCCATCCCACCCCCACCTGACCGCCTGTGCGAACGCCCAATCCTGACACACGGGGCCGGGCGGACGGGGGCGGAGCGGGTCAGGCGCGGGCGCCGGCCGGGGTGCCGGGCCCGGTGTCCCCGGCGGGCCCGGCCTCGGTGCCCGTGAGGTAGGCGGAGACGACCACGTTGGCCGAGTAGCCGCCGGTGGCCGGGTCGAAGGTGCCGCCGCAGGTGATCAGCCGGAGTTCGGCGCGGCCCGTGGCGCGCGGGCCGTACGCCTGGCGGGCGTCGAAGCCGTCGCGGTCCAGGACCCGGATGTCGTCGACGGTGAAGCGGGCGGTCGCGCCGTCCGCGCGGACCACCCGGATCGTCTCGCCGGGCTCCATGGTGCTGAGTTCGTAGAAGACGGCGGGCCGGGTGTCGGTGTCGACGTGGCCGACGAGCAGGGCGGCGCCGGCGGCGCCGGGCGTCGTGCCGTCCGCGTACCAGCCGACGGTGTCCGCGTCGGCGAAGGAGGGTGCCTCGATGGCGCCGTCGCCGTCGAGGCCGGCGGGCACGACGGGCGCCCGCAGGCCGAGGCCGGGGATGTCGACCCGCTCGGGCGGGGCGTCGCCGAGCGGCCGGTGGGCCGGGGGCAGCCGTACGCCGGGGGGCCGGCCGGCCGCCGCCATGTCGCCGGTGGCGGGCCGGGCCGCCGCGCCGGCCGGGTCGGACTCGCGGCCCCACAGCCACAGGGCGAGCAGGAGCACCGCCCAGGCCACGCCGGTCACCAGCCGGCCGGAGCCGGTCCGGGCCCCGGCGGGCGGGGAGACGTCGGTCATGGCCGGCGCGCCTCCCGCGTCCGGCGCCGCCGGACGCCGCCGAGGGCGACGGCCACCGCCGCGACGCCCGCGAGGGCGAACCCGGTCACCGCGTGCCCGGTGCCGGGGGCGTCGGCGCGGGCGTCGTCGCCCGAGGCCAGCCGCGCGGTGCCGCCGCCGCCCGCGTGCACCGGCGCGACCGGGGTGGCCGGGGCGTCGGGCCGGCCGGTGCCGTGGCGTTCGCCGACGGTGAGGGTGCCCTCACGGGCCCGGTCGCCGCAGGTGACACGGACGGCGTAGACGCCGGCGGTGACGGAGGCGCGGACCCGGCTGGAGCCGGTCAGCGTGCCCTGCGAGCCGGAGACGGAGAGCCGTACGTCGGATTCGAAGGCGGCCGACACGGCGACCGCCGTGCGTTCGGTGCAGTCGGTCACGCGGAGCGTGACGTCGGAGCCGGGGGCGGGCGCGGCCGGGTCGACCGCGACGCCGCCGTCCGCCGCGTACGCCTGCGGGGTGAGCGCGGCGGCCAGGAACACCGCGGCACAGAGAGTGACTTTGCGTGAACCCATCGTGCACCTCCAGTTACCTGGAGAGTCCCCCGCGGGCCGGGCCCCCGCACGCCGGTGCGGGGGCCCGCTGCGCCGGTCGGGTGACCGACGCCGGGCCCCGCGTCCGGGGCCCGGGACGGTCAGACCCGGTCGACCAGGTCGGCGATGGAGTCGACGACCTCGGAGGGACGGAAGGGGAAGTCCTCGACCTGTTCGGGCCGGGTCAGGCCGGTGAGCACCAGGAAGGTGCGCATCCCGGCCTCCATGCCGGCCAGCACGTCGGTGTCCATGCGGTCGCCGATCATCGCGCTGGACTCGGAGTGGGCGCCGATCGCGTTGAGCCCGGTGCGCATCATCAGCGGGTTGGGCTTGCCGGCGAAGTACGGCTGCTTGCCGGTGGCCTTGGTGATCAGCGCGGCCACCGCGCCGGTCGCCGGAAGCGGCCCCTCGGCGGAGGGGCCGGTCTCGTCGGGGTTGGTGCAGATGAAGCGGGCGCCGGCCTCGATCAGCCGGACCGCCTTGGTCATCGCCTCGAAGGAGTAGGTGCGGGTCTCGCCGAGGACCACGTAGTCCGGTTCGTGGTCGGTGAGGATGTAGCCGATGTCGTGCAGGGCGGTGGTCAGACCCGCCTCGCCGATGACGTAGGCGGAGCCGCCCGGCCGCTGGTCGTCCAGGAACTTGGCGGTGGCCAGCGCCGAGGTCCAGATGGCCTCGACGGGCACGTCCAGACCCATGCGGCGCAGCCGGGCGTGCAGGTCGCGCGGCGTGTAGATGGAGTTGTTGGTGAGCACCAGGAACGGCTTGCCCGACTCGCGCAGCCGCTTGACGAAGGCGTCGGCGCCGGGGATCGGTACGCCCTCGTGGATGAGCACCCCGTCCATGTCGGTGAGCCAGGACTCGATGGGCCTGCGGTCTGCCATGCGCGGGTTCTCCTGCCGTACGCGGTCCAGCGGTGACCTCCAGCCTAGACACTCACCCGATCTTGGGGAATGGTCGGCTTCCGGCGGCTTCCTTCCAGCCGTCCGCATACGCGGTGGGTTTGCCGCCGATGTCCACCCGGCCGAGCCGGAGGACCTCCCTGCCCGCCGTGCGCCGGCGCGGCGCGACCGCGTCGGCGGTCGGGGGCGTCGGCGGGTCGGGGGCGTCGGCGGTCAGTGGCGTCGGTGGGTCAGGAGGAGGGCCGTGCCGCCGGCGGCGAGGAGCAGGGCGGTGACCGCCAGGGCCGCGTTGAGGCGGCCCCGTCCGGTGCCGGCGAGCTGGTCGGCGAAGGGGAAGGCGCCGCGCCGCCCGTCCGGGGTGGAGGCGACCGAGGGGGCGACGGGGCCGGCGCCCCGGCCGGTGCCGCCCTCGCCGGAACCGATGCGGAAGCGGTAGTCGTCCGACTGGCCGACCCACTCCCCGTCGTCGCCCCGGCGCTGGACGACGGCCGCGGTGGCCGTGACGTCGCCCGGCGCGGTGTGGGCGGCGAACGCGAGGCGCACGGTGACGGTGAGGGTCTCGCCGGGCCGGACGGTGAAGCCCCGGAAGGGGGCGGCGGGGGCGGTGCCGCCGGGAGCGGGAGAGGGTTCCTCACCGAAGGGGGCGACCAGTTCGTCCCGGTCGGTGTGCTCGAAGGCGACGGGGTACGTACGGCCCTCGTCGTCGAACTCCAGGTGCGGCTGCGTGGGCGCGAGGTCGTGCCGCTCGTCGACGAGTAAGAGGACGGGGTGGACGCCCTCGCAGGCGCGGGAGGTCGTGTTGGTGAGGTCCAGGTACCAGGTGCCGGGGCCGCCGCCGGGCTCGTAGTCGTCGGGGCCGCCGTGGATGCGGGTGGTGAGGGGGAACTCGTGGCCGTCCTCGGCCGCGGCGCAGGCGGGCAGCGGGGCGCGCGGTTCCGCGGCGGCGGGGGTGGGCGCGGGGGCCGCGGCGGCGGCCAGCAGGGCGGCTGCCGCCGTCAGGGAGGCGGAGGCGGGCGCAAACGGTCGCATAGGCACATGAGCGTGTCGGAGGGTCCGGCCACAGGGCACCGCCGTCCGAGCGCGTCCGCCCGAACGGCCGCACACCCCCGCACGCCTGGCCCACCACCGCCTGGGACATCCGGGCTACACGGGGCGCGCCCGCAGGCGGGCGGTGCACGCGGGCCGCACTCGTACGCGACCGGCGCCGAGCCCGGCTCGGGGTACGCGGGGGCGGGCGGGCCCCGCCACACGGAAGGCCGGGGTGAGGGTGCCTGGGCCGGGTGGTGGCGGGCGTTCCCTCGCGGAAGGCCCGGGTACCGACCGGGGCCGAGCCCGGCCAGGGCGCACCGGGCGGGCCCCACCGCACGGAAGGCCGGGGTTGAGGGTGCCTGGGCGCCCGGTGACGGCGGGCGCTCCCGCGTAGAGGGGGCGGCGGAGTGCCGGGGACCGGCACCGTACCGGCCGTCGCACCGGGCCGGGGCCCGCGACCGCGTCCGTAGCGTCTGTGGCCCGTCCGGCGCGCGGCGACGTCCCGCCGTGGCGGGTGGTCAGGCGTCGTCGCGGCCGAAGAGGGGGGCCAGGTGGAGCTGGGCCGCGCCCTCGGCGACCACACGGGCCCCGCCGGGGGCGATCCGGACCGGGACGGCGGCGTCACGCCCGCCCGCGCGCCGGGCGCGGGCGTCGAGGACGGCGCCGACCCCCTCGGTGAACGCGCCGGGCGCGGTGGCGACGGTCCGGCCGCCGAGGAGGACGAGGTCGATGTCGAGGAGTCCGGCGAGGTTGGCCGCGCCGGTGCCCAGCACGCGGGCCGCCTCGGCGAGGTCGCCGCGCGCGACGGCGGCCAGGCACAGTGCCTCGACGCAGCCCCGGGCGCCGCAGGTGCAGGGCGGTCCGTCGAGTTGGACGACCTGGTGCCCGAACTCGCCGGCCCCGGTCCGGGGTCCCCGGTGCACGCTGCCGCCGATCACCAGCCCCGCGCCGAGTCCCGTGGCGAGGTGCAGGTACGCGAAGGAGCCGCGCTCCCCGCCCACCGCGAGCGCGAGCGCCGCCGCGTTGGTGTCCTTGTCGACGACGACGGGCACGCCGAGCCGCCGGGCGAGCGCGTCCCGCAGCGGGAAGCCGTCCCACTCCGGGAAGCCGGTCACCCTGCGCAGGACGCCCCTCACGTGGTCGAGGGGACCGGGCAGCGCGACCCCGAGCCCGAGGAGCGTCGGCGGCCAGGCGGGCTCCCCGGGACCCGCGCCGCCCCCGCCGCCCCCTCTCCACCCGGTGTCCCCCGGGCGACCCGGACGCGGTCGCCCTCGCGGCGGGGCTCCCGCCGGTGCCCGTGCGAACAGTTCGGTCGCGGCCCGGACGACGCCGCCGAGCACGGCCTCCGCCCCCGCGCCGAGGTCCAGCGGTGCGCGGTGTTCCGCCAGGACGGCGCCCGTCAGGTCGGCCAGCACCGCGCGCAGTTCGTCGCGGTCCAGGTGGACGCCGAGGGCGTGTCCGGCCTCCGGCACGAGCCGCAGCACGGTGCGGGGTTTGCCGCCGGTGGAGGCGCGGCGCCCGGCCTCGGCGGCGAGCCCGTCCTCCCGCAGCCGTGCGGTGATCTTGCTGACCGCCTGGGGGGTGAGCCCGGTCCGCTCGGCGAGTTCGAGCCGGCTGATGCCCTCCTCGCCGGCGGTGCGCAGCAGATCGAGCACGAGGGCGGCGTTGTGGCTGCGCAGCGCGAGCAGGTTGGCCCCGCCGGGCGCGTTCCGCAGCCCGCCCGGCGCGCTCCGCGAGCCGCCGCCGCTCCCCCCGCCGCCGTACCCGCCGTACGCCCCCGTACCCCCGGCCCGCGCGCCTCCGGCGCCGCTCGACGCGCCCGGCACCCCGCCGTCCCCCGCGTCCGCACCCGGCGACACGCCGACGCCCCGCGCGCCGCGCCCGCCGACCGACACGCCGGACGACACGCCGGGCCGGGCCCCGCCACCCCGCGACACGCCGCCGCTCGCGGCACCGTTCCCGTGCGCGGCACCGGCGTGTCGCGCGCGGTCGCCCGCCGTGCCCGCCGGCTCGTCGCGGGGAGCGCCGTCCGCCCTGCCGTCCCTACCGTCGTTCGCCCTGTCCACGTCGCCATTGTCCCCGGCGCTTGCACTATGGCAACACCGTTGCGAAAGTAGCCGTATGACTGCTACTCCCCCCGGCACCCCCGTGCGCGTCGGCCTCATCGGCTACGGGCTCGCGGGCTCCGTCTTCCACGCCCCGCTGATCGCCGCCACCGAGGGCCTCGTCCTGGACACGGTCGCCACCTCGCACCCGGAACGGCAGGCGCGGGCCCGCGCCGCCTTCCCGGAGGCACGCACCGTCGCCGGCCCGGAGCAGCTCCTCGACCGGGCCGGCGACCTGGACCTCGTCGTGATCGCGTCCCCGAACAAGACGCACGTACCGCTCGCCACGGCCGCCTTGGAGGCGGGTCTGCCGGTCGTCGTGGACAAGCCGGTCGCGGGCACGGCGGCCGAGGCGCGCGAGCTGGCCGCCCTCGCCGAGGAGCGCGGCCTGCTGCTCTCCGTCTTCCAGAACCGCCGCTGGGACAACGACTTCCGCACCCTGCGCAAGCTGCTCGCCGAGGGCGCCCTCGGCGACGTGTGGCGCTTCGAGTCCCGCTTCGAGCGCTGGCGGCCCAAGCCCAAGGGCGGCTGGCGCGAGTCCGGCGACCCCGCCGAGATCGGCGGCCTCCTGTACGACCTGGGCAGTCACGTCGTCGACCAGGCCCTCGTGCTGTTCGGCCCGGTGAGCGCCGTGTACGCCGAGGCGGTCGTCCGGCGCGCGGGCGCGGAGGCGGACGACGACACGTTCATCGCCCTCACCCACGCCGGCGGCGTCCGCTCCCACCTGTACGTCTCCGCCACCACCGCCCAGCTCGGCCCGCGCTTTCGCGTGCTGGGCTCGCGGGCCGGGTACGTCAAGTACGGCCTCGACCCGCAGGAGGCGGCGCTGCGCGAGGGCGCGCGGCCCGGCCCCGGCTGGGGCGAGGAGGACGAGTCGCTGTGGGGCCGCGTCGGCTCCGGCCAGTCCCCGGTGACCGGCGGCGGACGCGTGGAGCCCACCCTTCCCGGTGACTACCCCGCCTACTACGCCGCGGTGGCGAAGGCGCTGCGCGAGGACGGCCCGAACCCGGTCGGCGCCCGGGAGGCCGCCGCCGCCCTGGACGTGCTGGAGGCCGCCCGCCGCTCTGCCCGCGACGGGGTGGTGGTGTCGCTGTGACCCGCGAACGGCCCTCCGTGCCCACCGTCGAGGAGCTGGAGGAACAGGAACGCCGCCTGGTCCTTCGCCGGTTCACCGAGGACGACGCCTGGGCGCTCGGCTCGCTGCTGGTCGGCATGGCCCGCGAGCGGCACGCCCCGGTCGCCGTCGACATCCACCGCGCCGGGCGCCAGCTCTTCCGCGCGGCACTGCCCGGCTCGGCCCCGGACAACGACGCCTGGATCGACCGCAAGCGCCGGGTGGTGGAACGGTACGGCTGCGCGTCGTACCTGGTGGGGGCGCGGTTCCGGGCCAAGGGCACCACGTTCGAGGAGTCCTCCCGGCTGGACCCGGACACCTACGCGGCGCACGGCGGCTCCTTCCCGATCACCGTGGCGGGGGTGGGCGTGATCGGCGCGGTGACCGTCTCGGGACTTCCGCAGGCCGAGGACCACCTGCTGGTGGTGGAGGCGCTGCGGCGGTTCCTCGCCGGCTGACGAAGGGCCCTGCCCCGGACGGCGGTACGCGGGAACCGGCGGCGTTTCCCTCCGGTCGGCACGCGGCACAGACGACGTGACGGTCGGTGCCCACCGGAGGGATCGGAAGAGATGAGCGACACGAGGAGCGCGCTGAGGAAATCCGTCGGACGCTACGGCGTCTGGAGCACCGGACTGCGCTCCGAGGACCCCGCGGGACGCGCCCGACGGGCGGAGGCGGCGGCCGAGCTGGAACGGCTCGGGTTCGGCGCGCTGTGGCTCGGCGGCAACAGCGCCGCCCGGCACGCCGCCCCGCTGATCGAGGCGACCTCGCGGATCGTGGTCGGCACGAGCATCCAGAGCGTCTGGGAGCACACGGCCGCCGAGGCCGCCGCCGGCTTCGCGGAGCTGGAGGTGGCGCACCCCGGGCGCTTCGTGCTGGGGCTCGGGGTGAGCCACGGTCCGCGCGTCGCGGGGTACCGGCGTCCGTACGCGGCGATGACCGGGTACCTCGACCACCTGGACCGGGCGGGGCTGCGGGCGGACCACCGGGTGCTGGCGGCGCTGGGCCCGAGGATGCTGGAGCTGGCCCGGGACCGGGCGGGGGGCGCAATCCCGTACCTGGTCACGCCGGAGCACACGGCGCGGGCCCGCGAGACGCTGGGCGAGGGGCCGCTGCTGGCCCCGGAGTTCAAGGTGGTCCTCGACGCGGACCCGGCGAGCGCCCGGACGACGGCCCGCGCCTGCCTCGCCCGCTATCTCGAACTGCCCAACTACACCCGGAACTTCCTGCGCCTCGGCTTCACGGAGGAGGACGTCGCGGGCGGGGGCAGCGACCGCCTGGTCGACGCTCTGTTCGCCTGGGGGGACGAGGACACGATCCGCCGCCGGATCACCGCCTTCCACGAGGCCGGCGCCGACCACGTGGCCCTCCAGGTGGTCCAGCCCGCCCCCGACGCCCTCCCCCGCCCCGCCTGGCAGACCCTCGCCGCCCTCCTCGCCTGACGGCCGCCAATCCCCGGAAGGCGCGGGGCACCAGCGGGGCGCCAGGCGACGAGCCCCGCCCGCACCCGCCCGCGATCCCGCCGCCGGCGGAGCGCAGCCGCCGCGCGGGGCTCCTCCGCCGAGCGGCCGCTACGCGGGGCGCATCTCCTGCCGCTGCCTCCCCACCCCCTCGATCTCCAGCTCGACCACATCCCCCGCCCGCAGATACGGCTTCGGCTCGGGCTGCCCCATCGCCACCCCCGCCGGGGTCCCGGTGTTGACGACGTCACCGGGGTACAGCGTCATGAACCGGCTGAGGGAGCGGACGACTTCGCCGACCGGGAAGATCTGGTCGGCGGTCGTGCCGTCCTGCCGCAGCACCCCGTTCACCCACAGCCGCAGCGGCAGCCGCTGCGGGTCGGGCACCTCGTCGGCGGTGACCAGCCAGGGCCCGAGCGGGTTGAACGTCTCGCAGTTCTTGCCCTTGTCCCAGGTGCCGCCCCGCTCCATCTGGAACTCCCGCTCCGACACGTCGTGCGCGACGGCGTACCCGGCGACGCACGCCAGCCCTTCCCGCGCCGACTCCAGGTACCGCGCCGTACGCCCGATGACGACCGCCAGTTCCACCTCCCAGTCGGTCTTCACCGAGCCGCGCGGCACGAGCACCGGGTCGTACGGGCCGACCACCGTGTCCGGCGCCTTGAGGAAGACGACCGGCTCGGCGGGCGTCGCGGCCCCGGTCTCGCGGGCGTGGTCGTGGTAGTTGAGCCCGATGCAGACGACCTTGCCGATGCGCGCCACCGGCGGCCCGACGCGCAGCCCGGCCGGATCGAGGACGGGCAGCCGGCCGGCGTCGGCGGCGGCCCGTACGCGGTCGAGCGCGGCGGTGTCGGCGAGCAGCGCGCCGTCGATGTCGGGCACGAGGCCCGACAGGTCGCGCAGGGCCCCGTCGGCGTCGCGCAGTGCCGGACGCTCCGCTCCCGCCGTACCGACTCGCAGCAGCTTCATGATCCACAGCTCCCTGGGTAGGGGGTGCCCGCCCGGGGACGCGGCCGGGTGCGGCCGTGCGCGCGGCCCTGGAGGACCGGCCGATCCTCCAGGGCCCGCGGCGGCTCCGCAAGACCGCGTTCACCCAGCGGACGGCGATCACCGGGGTGGGGCGTGGCGTGCCGGCGGGGGCGCCTGCCCCGTACCGGCCGCGTGCCGGAAGGCCGCTCACCGGTGCAGGACGGCCCGTTCGACGGTGCTCCACGCCGTGCTGGTGACGACGTACAGGGCAGCGGCGAGCGGCACCACGGCGACGGTGACGAGCGTGAGATACGGCGTGAACGACGCCACCCTGGCGACCGCGCCCAGCCCCGGCACCCGCTCCCCCTCGTCCGCGAGCGGCGCCGGCCGGTCCGCCGCCGCGCGCCGGGCGAGCCGGTGGCCGAAGGCGGCGACGACCGCCACGACGGCCAGCAGCACCCCGTACACCAGGACGGCACCGGGGCCCGCGCCGCCGGAGAGGGCGTCGGCGAGACGGCCGCCGAGCGGGGCGTCGACGAGCCGGTGGCCGAGGAGGCCGTTGGGCCGGCCGCCGACGGAGGTGCTGGAGAAGAGGTGGTAGAGCAGGAAGAAGGCGGGGAGCTGGAAGAGGCTCGGCAGGCAGCCGGAGAGCGGGGAGACCTTCTCCGCTGCGTGGAGTTCCATGACGGCCCGCCGGAACCGCTCCGGGTCCTTCCCGTGCCTGCGGCGCAGTTGGGCGATCCGCGGGGCCAGCGCGGTGCGCGCCTTCTGGCCGCGGGCGGCGGCGCGGGACAGCGGGTGGACGAGGAGGCGTACCAGGGCGGTGAACAGGACGATGGCGGCGGCCGCGGCGGACGCGCCGAACAGCGGCTGGAGCAGGTCGGCGAGGCGGCCGACCAGATCGGCGAAAACGGACATGAGCGGGTGAGCCCTCCGGGGGTCTCGTCGTGCCGGGTGGAAAGAGGCGGCATGACGACCCGCGCGGGGCGGGACCTCACCTGACGTGAGGGAGAGACGCCCTACGCGGCGGTCGCCGGGAGGGCACGCCCGGGTGCCCGGGGCCGTCGGCGGCCCGGGGCGTCGGGATCGCGCTGGGGCAGGAAGGCCGTACGGCGGTCCCGGTCGCGGAGGGCGGTGCGCACCCGGGTGGGGGCCACGACGGGCGCGCGGCGGGCGGCGGCGAGGGCACACGCGGCGAGCGCGGCACCGGCCGCCGCGGTGGCGGCGAGTCCGACGGCGAGGGAGAGCGGACCGGCGTCGACGAGGGCGACGGGCAGCAGCACGAAGAGCAGCGCGAGCAGGGGCCGCGGAAGCGACCGTACCCGGTTCACCCGCACCCCTCCTTCCGGCGTCGCCGTCCCGGCCGGCACCCCGGACCGCACCGGCCCGGCGGAGCACGGAACCGTTCCTCCGACCCATCCGCTCGTCCCCCAGTTATACAGGGCCCGGCGCGGGAGGCGCCCCGGCCTTCCCCCCCCGCCCCCCTCCCACCGGGGCCGGCCCCGGGGACACCTGCCCTCCGTCACCCGGCGGCAGTACGGTGTCCCCCATGCGCCCCGACACGCCTGCCGCACACGTCGACCACGCCGCCGAGGCCGCCCGTCTGGAGCGGACCGCCGGCCTGTACCCCGAGGACGCCGAGGCGCTGCTGCTGCGCGCCGCCGCCCACCGGGAACTGGGCGGCGACCGCCCCGCCGCCACCGCGCTCTACGACCGCCTGCTCTCCTCGCCGGACGGCGCCGAGAACCCGTCCCTGGTCCGCGCGCTGAAGGCGGCGAACCTGTGGGAGTACGGCCACGAGGCGGAGGCCAGGGCGATCATCGACGGCGTCCGCACGGCGTCGCCGGCCGATCCGGCGCCCTGGGTGGTGGTGGCCGAGTCGCTGGAGACCCACGACGAGCTGGAAGCGGCGCACGAGACGCTGACCGAGGGCGCCCGCCGCGTCCTGACCGGCGTGGCGGAACCGCCCCACGCGGCCCGCCCGCTCCTCGTCGCCCGGCACCGGGTGCGGCGCATGCTGGGCGCCGCGCACGACGACTGGGACCGGCTGGCGGACACCCTGCACTCCCTGCCGGTCACCCTGGACGAACTGCACGACCCGAAGCGCGTGTGGTCGCTGGGCTCGGAGGAGCCGGCCGAACTGGAGGCCGAGCTGTCCCGGCTCCGCGCCGAACTGGGCGCCTACCGGGCGGCGCTGTCCCGCCCCTTCCCGGTGGCGATGCTCCACTGGCCCGCCGGCGAGCTGGCCGAACTGACCGGGGCGTACCCGTCGCTGGCCGCCGAGTACCCCTCCCGCGAGGAGCACCTCGCCTCGATAGAGACGGCCCTGCGCGACCTCGCCGCCTCCGGCACCCCCAACCTCGGCGTCGTCCACGGCACGGTCCCCTCGTACGAGGCGTTCGCCGCCTCCGAGGCCGCCTCCCCCGCCGACGCCTCCCTCCTCCCCCAGTACGCCACCACCCTCGCCGCCCGAGGCCACGCCGTGCCCTGGCCACCCCAGCGCGGCACCCCCTGCTGGTGCGGCACCACCCGCGCGTACGAGGGGTGTCACGGGGTCGAGGGATGAGACACGGCGAACCTGCGGTCCCCGTCGGGGGATCGGGGTCCGGTGGAGGGTGGTGCGGACGGTGAGGACCACCGCGCGGACCCGGGCGCGGATGAGCAGGCAGAAGAGCCGTGACACGGAGGTCGAACTCACCCTGCGGCGGGCGCTGCACGCGGCGGGACTGCGCTACCGGGTCCATCGACGGCCGCTGCCGGGCGTGCGGCGGGAGGCGGACGTGCTGTTCAGTCCCGCCAAGGTCGCCGTCTTCGTGGACGGTTGCTTCTGGCACGGGTGCCCGACACACGCGACCTGGCCGAAGAACAACGCGGAGTTCTGGCGCACGAAGATCGAGGGGAACCGGCGCCGCGACCGCGACACCGACGAACGACTGGCGGCCGCCGGCTGGTTGGCGGTACGCGTGTGGGAGCACGAGGACCCGATCCAGGCCGCCGATCGGGTGAGGGAGATCGTGACGGAGCGCCGCGCGGAGCGCGAACTCGCCAGGGCGAACCGCCGTTCCGGGGCCGCCGCCTCCCCGCCGGCGTGACCCTCGACAGGGCCGGTCGGGCCCTGCCGGCGGACGACACACCGCCACCGCCGACCGTGACCCACGTCTCCTCGTCAAACCTCCTTTCACTCGGCGTCCACCGTCAAACGTGTTTGTTAGGTTGGGCCTCCACGTCACCGGCCGTACGGAGGCCGGCAGGGGGAGGGGAACGTCCACGATGCTCGAACCGTCGCGGCGGGGGACCGACGGCGAGGCCTTCGGTCCCTGGTTGAAGCGCCAGTTGCGCCGAGCCGACATGTCCCAGGCCGATCTGGCGCTGCGGCTCGGCAAGACCCGGGCCGCCGTCTCCGCCTGGGTCAACGACCGCGCCGAACCACGGGAGGAGACCAAGGCGCTGATCGCCGACATCCTCGGCACCGACCTGGCCTCCGTCGTGACCCGCACCGTGGACGTCCCCGTCGAGCGACCGGTGCGCTGGCACCACCGCCCGGCCCACGCCGACGGCGGTCGGGAGTACGGGAACGCGGCGGCGTTCGCCTTCGACGCGGACCTGTCGGTGCTGGCGCGCGAGGCGACACAGAACTCTCTGGACGAGCGCCACGACCCGCGCACCCCCGTGCGGGTCCACTACACGCTGCACGAACTCGACGGAGCCCCTCTCGACGCCTTCCTCGCGGCTCTGCGCTGGGACGCCCTCCTGCCCCACTACGAGGAGGCGGCGAAGGGAGACCGGAAGGTCTCGCGCAGTCTGCGCTCCGCCCTGGACGACCTGAGCCGGGAACGCAGGCTGCGCGTCCTGCGCGTCGACGACCACAACGCGGCCGGTCTCACCGGCGCGGAATACGGCGACGGCAGGTTCGCGGCGGTGGTCCGGCGCCAACTCGACAGCCACAAGGTGGCCGCCGGACGCGCGGGCGGGTCCTACGGGCTGGGCAAGGCCACCCTCTGGGCGACCAGTCGCCTCGGGCTCGTACTCGTCAACTCCACGCTGTCCGAACCCCACGAGGGCCGCACCGAGGGCCGCGTCATCGGACGCGTGGACCTGCCGTGGCACGAGGTCGACGGCGTGGCGTACGCCGGCCCGGCCTGGCTCGGGGAACCCGACACCGACCCGGAACACCGAGGGGTCTCCCGCTCCTGGTGGGCCGACGCCGACACCCTGCGCTCCCTGCACCTCGAACGCACCGGGGACAGCCCCGGCACGTCCTTCCTCATCGTCGGGGCCCACGACGCCTCCGGCGACACCGAGTCGCTCCAGGACATGCACGACAAAATCGTGCGGTCCCTGGCGAACGACTTCTGGGCGGCCATGATCGGCGGACGGTCCGCCGCCCCCCTGCTGGACGCCCGGGTCACCACGCTGCGCAACGGCGAGGTCTACCTGCCGGAACAACAGGTGGACCCGCACCACCACCATCCGGCCCTCTCCCGCGCCCTCCAGGCGTACCTGGACGGCGACACCGTCGAGGAGCTGACCACCGCCGGGCAGGTGGTACGGGCCGACGTGCCGCTGATCGTCACGCCCCTGAAGGACATCGGGCGCTCCCGGGACAAGGGCCGCGAGCATCTGGCGACGCTGCTGCTCACCCCCGCCGACGAGAACGACACCCATGTGAACCGGGTGGTGTGCATGCGCGGCAGCCGCATGACCATCACCGAGCTGCGGCCACGCGACCTGCCGCTGGGCACCCCCTCGTTCCAGGCCGTCCTCCTCGCCGGGTACGCGACCGGGCGCGACGGCGAGGACGTGGCTCTCGCCGAGGCGTTCCTGCGTGCCTCCGAACCACCGGAGCACGACCGTTGGGACCGGACGGAGGAGTTGACCACGACGTACCAACGGGGCGCCCCGACCCGGCTGAAGGAGTTCCGCGCGGCGATCGACAGGACCGTCCGCGACCTGGTCGGCAGGCGGGAGATCGCGCGGACGGGCGGACCGGCCGTCCTGCGCGAGTTGTTGCGGCTGGATTCCCCGGGGCAGGGCGGGGCGCGACGGACCCAGTCGTTCCCGACCGTCCGGAACGTGGACGCGCGGGTCGACGACCGCGGGGCGTGGCACGTCACCGTGCACCTGCGCCTGCCGGAGGCCGACGACCCGTGGGTGCTGGCGCCGGTCGCCAAGTTCGACGTGCGCTCCGGCGGCCGTCCGGCCGTCGAGTGGGAGATGCTGGTCGGCTCGGAGACCTGCCGCGCCGAGAACGGCACGATCGTCGTCGAACCCGGCGTGCGCGCGGCCGTCTTCAGCGCCGTGACCGACCCGACCACGCACCCCGTACGAGCCGGCTACGCCCGTCTGACGGTGGACGTGCCCAAGGCCCGCGGAGGTGCGGCGTGAAGCCCGTGTTCCCCTACCCCACCCTCGTGGGCGACGTGGTGTGCGACGTCGTGTCGGTCTCGGTCGACGGCAAACCGCTGCCCTACACCAAGGTGTCCCCCGCCGAACGGGTGGTCGCCCTGCACGAGACCGGGCGGGCCGACTGGCAGGAGGCCGTCCTCGGCCTGCGCGCGAGGCTGCCCGACGACGAACTGCGGGAAGGGCCGTGGGAGGACGTCGTGTGCCTCGCGGTGCTCACCGAGAAGGCGACCAACGCGCGCACCACGGCCCGGCTGCGCCGGGAGGCCGACGGTTCCCACACCGGCTCGATCGTCCTCGCGCACGCCTGCCACCTGCGCCGGGCGACACTGTCGCTGGCGATCGTCGCCACCGTCGACGGCGTGCCCGGTCGGTTGGTGGCGACGGACGAACGGGACTGGTACGTGGACCTCCGGGAGGCCGCCCCCGTGAGGCAGCGGGACATCGAGATCGTCCAGGCCGACTTCCGCGACGGACCGCAGGAGTGGCTGCGCCCCTACAAGGACTCCCCGTGGATCGTCGAGACCTCGGGGGACATGCCGGTCGTCTACCTCAACACGGCGGCCGTCGAGGGACTGATGGAGGTGCTCTCCGGTCGGGGCGGCTCCCCCGCGGAGAGGACCCTGCGGGAGATGACGGCGTCCCACATCGCGCACGACGCCTGGACCGCGATGTTCCACACCGCCGTCAACGACCTGGACGTGGACGAGGACGGCACCCCGGTCATGCCCACCGGCTGGCGCGAGTCCGTGCTGCGGGCGATGCTGCCGGACGTCCTGCCGGGACGGCAGCCGACGGACGCGCTGTACGAGATCGACGAACGACGCGCGAAGGGTTTCGGCTGGTCCGAGTTGCAGACCGGCATCCAGTACGCGGCGGGCCGGCGCGCGCGGGTCGCCCGGAAGTTGACCACCGCGGTACGCGCCGTCGACGGCGCGGAGAGGATCACCGACTGATGCCCCGCCACCTCGGTTTCGACGTACCGCCCACACTGGCGCTGTTGCCCGACGCGGCGGTGGCGAAGTACCTGGGCCGGGGCCTGCAGTCCGGCCAGGAGGGCCCGCCCCAGGTCGCCCTCCGCAAGGCGAGCGTGCCCCTTCCCGATGCCGCGGCGGTCCGGTGGCGCACCGAACCGGTCCGCGAACTGTTGGAGGAGGCGACGCACCGCTTCGCGGAGGACCGGACGGCCGCCGACGGCTGGCTCGCCCCGCGGTTGCACGCCACGCTGCGCATGACACGCGCCGAGGCGGGCGACGGCCGACTGTGGAACCACCTGGCGGTCGTCGTCGCCCCCGACTACGTGGTCTGGCGTCACAAGGGCGCCGACATCGCGCAGGCCTCCCGGTTCGCCGGCCCCCACTACACGCAGTGCTTCTCCCGGCTCTGGTGGGCCGCCGAACTCTTCCGCGACGGACCCGACTACCGGCCCGTCGAGATCGCCTGCCGGGTGCAGGACGTGCTCAACACCACGCTGCGCCTGGACGTCGTCGACCACCGCCCCACGGCGCACGCCCTGCTGTCCGTGTTCGACTCCCTGTTCTCCTCCGGGGTCGCACGACCGGGCGATCACGTCAACGCACTGTCCGCCGCGGTCAACGCCGCCGGCAGCACCCTCGTCTACGACGTCCTGGCACCGGACGGGCCACCGCTCCTCGACGAACTCCAGGCCTGGATCGCGGAGGCGGAACACGCGCCGCCCGTTCCGTGGAACCGGCTTCCGGAGGGCCCCGACGACGGTCGTGTCCCCGCGGCCTCCGTCCGGGCGCTGCTCCCCCTCTTCGAGAGGTTGCGCGTCGAGGCCCCCCTGCGTCGCCGGGGCGCCGGCGCGGGGTCGACCGCGGAGTCCGCGCGGGAACCGACCGTGCCCGCGCCACGAGGGGTGAGCCTGGACAAGGACCTTCCGCCCCACACCGTGTGAGGCGGCTCGCGGATCAGCCGAGGTGCCCGGTGAGGACCTTCTCCTCGCGGGCGGCCGGCACCGGGGCCGTCTCCCCGGGCTTCCAGCACAGCAGGCGCTCGCGCAGTCGCGCGCCCGGCACCTCGAAGCCGAGGGCGGCGCTCAGGACGTGCGCGCCGAACCACGGGGGCACCGCGTTGCCGATCTGCTGCGCCGGGTCGCTTCCCCGCCAGGGGTAGCGGTAGGGGAAGCTCTGGAGGACGCCCGCCTCCTCGTTGCGGAGTCGGTCCAGGTCGATCTCGGGCGTGCCCGTGCTGACGATCCGGTTGCGCTTCCACTTGCCGGTGATGGTCGCGGACGGCTCGTTCGAGTCACGGCGCCCTCTCGCCTTCGGATCGCCGCCGGACCCGTAGTTGGAGACGACTCGGAAGGGCAGGTCGCGGCGTGTCGCCTCCGCCACGTGTCCGTAGACCTCCCGCAGCGCGTCGGCCATGGAGATCCACGGCGCGCGCACGCCTTCGAGGGGGAGTTCCGCGGGGCGGACGCCCTTGCGGTACTGCTGGTGGGTCGGTGCCGGCTCGGCGGCCGACCGGTCGCCGAGCCGCGCCACCAGCACGGCCCGCCGGCGCGTCTGGGGCACGCCGTACTGTTCCGTGTGGAAGACGCGGGCCCAGGTGCTGTAGCCGACGGCACGCAGGACCTTCTCGTACTCGTGCCACACCTGGAGAACCGACGGGACCTGCTCCAGCACGATCACGTCGAAGGGCCGGGGCTCGTCGCCGCCGTGGCGCGGGCGCAGCATCGCCTCCAACACCCACCGCAGTGGTTGGAGGACCAACCCGGTGCGCTCGTCCTCCAGTTCGTCCAGCTCGCGCTGGATGTCCTCCCAGGTCTCCCCCCGCAGGCCCGCCTTCTCACGGTCGTACCAGTCGTGCATGCGGTGGATGAAGCGGGTCACGAGGTCGAGGGCCTTGCGGCCGGTCCCGCTCCCGGCGATGGAGAACGTCTGGCAGGGCGGTCCGCCGGCGAGCACGTTGCAGTCCGCGAACCGGCGGTCACCCGGCCCGAAGAGACGTACGTCACCGTGTTGCGTGCGCAGACCGGCGGCCTGCCGGGTGCTCACCGCGTCGTCGTCCCACTCGATGCCGATCGAGGGCACGTCCAGAATCTCGGCCGCCAGGTCCAGCCCACCGGGTCCGGCGAAGAGGTCCACCATACGGAATCGTTCGCAGGGGGACCGGTCGGACGGCGTGGGGCTCATGGGGCGCAAGTCTAACGATCGCGGACCCGACGGTTCGCCTCCCGGGGGATGTCTCGTGATCACCTTCCGATCACAGGTCGTGCTCCGGGGCCGTCGCCGGGGCCCGCAGGGCGGAGGCGATCGCTTCGCCCAGGGCGCGTGCGAGCGGAGGGGGCGTGGCGTTGCCCACCTGACGGTGGCGGGCGGTCTTGCGGCCCGCGATGCGCCAGGACGGCGGAAAACCCTGCAACGCGGCGACCTGCTCGACGGTGAGCGGCACCATCCCGTCGCGTCCCGCCGCGGGGTTCCACACGAAGTCGGCGTCAGGTACGTCGTCGGCCACCGTGCCTCCGTCGACCCCGATCCGTGCCCAGCTCCTCTTGGCGCCGGTGGGACCGAGGTCGGCTCCCCCTCGTTCCCAGGAACCGCCCACGATGGTCGGGGCGGTCACGTCCGCCTGGTCCGCCCACGCGGCGGCGCCGGTCCACCCGCGGGCCGCCATCGAGTCGCGCAGGGTCCGTCCGACGCTCGGCCGTGGGCCGACGTGCGGTTTCGGCCAGGCGAACCGGTCGATCAGGTCCCCTTTGAAGGCGACGAGCAGACCGACCTCCCGGCTCTGCGGAACACCGTGGTCCCTGGCGTTCAGCACGTGCCACCGATGCCGGTAGCCCAGGTGCTCCAACTCGCCGGCCACCTCGGCGCGGACTTCCTCGTACTCGCTCCTGGTGACCAGATCCGACACGTTCTCCAGGAGGAGCGCGCGGGGTTGCACGCCGTAGACCAGATCGACGGCCGCCGCCAGCACGGAGAGTTCCGGGTCGTCGCCGCGTGTGCGGACCGCGGCGGCCGGGGACTTCACCCGGGGCAGGCCGCCGGCCAGCAGGTCGACGTCGTACACCTGCGGTTCCGCGGCCGGGTCGAAGTCCAGGAGGTCCGTCTCCCGGACATCCCACCTCGGGCGGTTGAGTCGCAGCGTCTCGCAGGCGACCGGCCGGTTGTCGAGGAGGAGCACCGGATCGAATCCGGCCTCCTCCAGCCCCGACGCCAATCCTCCGGCACCGGCGCACACCTCGAACGAGGTGAGCCGTGACCGCGCCCCGCCCTCGCCGATTCCCCCGTTGTGCGACACGTTCCCCCACTCGTGCGAACCTCACCGAACGGGCAGCGTAACGGCCGGACGGACGCCCCGTCCGGCGGTCACCTCATCGGGTGTCGATGATCGGCGTTCCCTCCTTGGAGGAGTCGAACGTGGTGAAGTGCAACACCTTCCCGTCGGCCCGGCGGGCGGTGGACGGGGCCACGAAGGAGAAGGCCGTCACGATCTTCTCGGGTGCGAGGCGACCGTCGGCCGCGATCTCGGACCGGTGCCTGGGCTCGACGAGGGGGTAGAGGATCACCACACCTCGGCGGGGAGCCACCAGGCCCTCGGTCACCGGGTCCCCCGAGTCGGCCAGGGCGCCCGCGATGCGCAGGGCCGAGCCGCGGTGCTTGGGCTCGCTGATGGCACCGAAGAGCGGGTGCCTGCGTCGGTCCCGCCCGAACCAGGCGAGGTCGCGCCCGGAACCGCCGAGCTTCAGACGGGCTCCGCGCTTGGCGTGCTGCGGCGCGAGGACCAGCCAGTCGTCGACCAGCGGGGTGGCCGCCTCGGTGATCTCGGTGAGGTAGGCGAGGTGGGGTGCGAACTGGGAGGGCGCGCCCCACCGGGTGTCCCGCGCCAGGGCGAGGAAGTCGGCGGGCGCGAGCCGGCCGACGAAGGCGTCGAAGCGGTGGGTGACGGCCGGCCGTTCGCCGTCGGCGGGGAAGTGACAGGAGAACGACGTGAGGTCCGCGGGCAGCGCGTCGAACACCGGGGCCCACAGGTGGGTGTTGTGCCGGAGATCCGCGGCCTTGGTCGGATAGGCCGTGGGCTCCTGCCACTGCCCGGACGAATCGACGGAGACCAGACGGGCGTTGTACATCTTGTTGGGGCTGGTGGGCTTCAGCCAGGGCAGGTGCTGCGAGACGAGCGGGGGGACCCGGTCGGGAGTGACCTGCGGTCGCCCGTCGATCACCGTGGCGTACTGCCGCAGTTCCGTGCGGAAGTTCTCCTCGTCGAGGCAGATGGCGCCGAAGGCGGCGTACAGGTCGATCTCCTTGGCGCCCACGGTCTCGGCCCGTCCGAGGAAGAGGCGCACCAGGTCGCGGTATCCCTCGCGGAAGCCGAACCAACGTCCCATCTGCATCAGGGTGGAGGCGTTCCCGGCGCGGCGACGGAAGTAGGAGACGGTCAGCCCCTCCACGGTGAACCCCCGGGCCAGCTTCTGCCCGCCGATGAGGATCTTCCAGATCGACCGCTTGTCGAAGTCGGCCTGGCCCGTCTCGATGTCCTTGTCGCCGTTGACGACGATGATCGGCTTGTCGTCGCCGCCGATGCGGGTGACGGCCGGTCCGACGTACGCGGCCAACTCCTCGTACGAGGACGGGACGCCGTGCCCGCCGGCGCGTACCTCCGACACGGGGGCGACGTCCGTCTCGAACAGCGTCCGCAGCCGCTCGTGGCCGGACGGCCCCATGTACCCGGCGTTCCACCACAACCGCGTGACCTGCCCGAGCAGTTCGCGGTGCACGTCGGTGCGCACGGACTCGTGGATCAGCATGGTGTGATGCTGGAAGTACCTGTCCCCCAGCCCGCCCCGGTCCTCGCGGTACAGCTTCATGGCCGCCGTCAGCACGAACATGTCCATGGCGCTCTGGAGGCAGGCGTCGTCGCCGTCGCCCTCCACCAGGATGTCCCGTACGTGGGCCCGTTCGTTGGAGTTGGCGAAGGTGCGTTCCTCCTCGGGGACGGGGGAGTCCAGGTCGTGGAAGTCACGCGCTCCCATGTACCCCTCGGGCCGGGGCAGGGAGACGATGAAGTCCTTGGGGAAGATGTCCTCGCTGTCACTGGGGTCGACGAAGACGTTGGCGAACGGGGTGGCGGTGTAGCCGACGTACTGGGCGCGCGGCAGCATGCGGAGCAGTTCGGAGATCTTCTGGTTGATCGCGGTGCGGTCGGCGTCCGTCTTGGTGGGGTTGGACGTGTTGACGGACGCCTCGTCGGACTCGTCGTCCACGATCAGGACGGGAATCTCGGAGAGCGGCGTCTTGATCTTGCGAAGGTCCTGGACGAGCTTCGTCAGCACGCCCTTGTTCTTCTTGACGACCATGAGACGGGCGCTCGACCGGTGCAGGTTGCGCGGGTCGTGGAGGGGGAGCGCGGGCTCCTGCTTCTCGAACTCCAGGGCCGTGATGCCCTGGAGCAGGCTCTGGTAGTCGTCGTCCCGGGTGGTGAGCCGGACGATGTCGAAGCCGCCGAGGACGGAGGGGAGGTCACCGAAGGAGACGAACCTCCCCTGGCTCCAGGCAGGGTCGTCGGCGTAGTCGGACTCGAACTCGCTCGCGCCGCGCAGGATGTTCTCGCGTCCGACGAGTTCCATGTCCAGGCGTCTCTGGGTCTGTGCCCGCAACATGTTGAGCGTGCCGCCGAGGACGATGACCAGTCGGTACCCCGCGTCCACGGCCTTGGCGATGACACCGGCGAAGTTGGCGGTCTTCCCCGACTGCACGTACCCGACCACGAGCCCCTTCGACTGGTAGGCGGTCGGCTGCGTCGGGTCGGCCAGCCGTTCGACGACCGCGTCGGAGGCCGCGTCGAGACTCGCCACCGCCTCCGGGGTCCAGCCCTTGCCCTCCAGGCAGGAGCGGTACGACTCCCAGTACCAGGGGCGACCCCGCTCCGCCCCGGGCGTGTACCAGGGGGTGAACTCGTCCGTGATCACGACGGGCGCCTCGACGCGGGAGACCGGCACCAGGGTGTCCAGCAGCTTCCGCGTCCGCTCCGAGAGGTCGAGGAGGCCGTAGACGTCACCGCGGCGGTCCGCGGTGCGCTCCGGCGCCCGGGACCAGGCGGGATCCTTCACGAAGTCCCACTCGGTGAGCCTGCGGCGCCACGCCTCGACCAGGGGATCGGTCGCTCCGGAGCCTTCGAGCGCGTCGGTGAACGCCTCTTCCGTCGCCAGGTCGTGCGCCCGCTCCGGCAGGTCCTCGGCCTGGTAGCGCAGCGCGCGCAGCAGCTTCTTGGGGCGGCTGGTGCGCATGTCCGAGAGGGCGGCGGTGTGCAACCGCAGGAGCAGGTCGTCGGGGGAACCGGTGGTCATGGTCTTCCTCGGGGCCGAAAGGGTGGCGATGTCGGGTCGGGGCGGTCAGGGCAGGGTCAGGTCGCGGAGGTCGCCGACCGGTGGGGGCGCGGCCGTCGGCGGCAGGCCGGTCACGTCGACGACGTAGGAGACCCGCTCGACGCGACCGCGCGCCTTCTCCGGCAGGTCGTCCGCGGTGAGTCGGGGCATCGCGGGGGCCGCCAGCACCAGCGGGCCGTCCCGAGGGGTCCAGCGCTCGTCGTCGGGCTGTTCGGGCTGCCACCCCGACGCGGCGAGGAGTCGGTCCAGTCGGTGGCCCAGGGCGATGTTCTCGGCGGCGACGTCGTCGCGCGTGGTCGTGACCGACTCCCGCAGGGTGCGTCCCCCGGTGCCGCCCCGGGTCAGGCGCAGGGAGGCGAACCACAGCGAACGCCCCGGAGCGGCGGAGAGTTGGCCCAGCCCGTGGATGGTGTGTCGCCGCGATTCCGACGCGGTCGTCTTCACCTCCAGGTCCATGTCGCGGAGGGCGAAGTCGTGTTCCTCCCCGCTCGGTCCGACCCACGCGTCGAGGGCCGCGCGCCAGCCGACGGATCGGGCGAGCCGGGTGAGCACCGCCAGTTCGCCGTGGAGGCCGAGTCGTCGCTCCGTGGACATGCGGGGCGACCTGCCGAGCAGGGCACTCCATCCGTGCACGGTCTCGTCGAAGGCCCGGCTCAAGGACCCGCCCTCGACGACGAGACGGCCGGCGACGGCCAGGAGCAGGTCGTGGAAGTCGCGTAGGAGCCCGAGGTCGGGAGTGGTGAGTCGGGCGAAACGCCGCTCGCGCCACATCACCTGGTCGACGCGTACGGCGGGCAGCGTCGAGCGCGGGAGGCGGTGCCGCTCGCCGAGTTCCACGTGCAGGGCGATACCTCGACCGGCGTCCTCGATCTCGTAGGAGACCAGGGGTTCCCCGGGAGCGGACAGCCGGTAGCCGGTGGCGAGGCCACTTCCGAGGTAGTGCTCGACCGTGCTCCACGGCAGCTCGACCGGGACACGGCCGCCGGGTTCGGTGGTCGCGTCCGCCGCGGAGCCGCCGTCCACCGTGTCGGCCGCCATCAGTCGGCCATCCGGTCGAGTTCGGCGCGGGCCGCGGCCACGAGCACGGACTGCCACAGCTCGATGTTGTCCTTGAGGCGGCTGCCCATGCGCTCGCGTTGGAAGGCGTCCTGCATGAGGAGGTACATGAGGGTCTTGACCACGGGGGCGTCGTTGAGGGCGCCGGTGCGCCCGCCGAGCAGGGCGGCGCGGTAGTGCTGGTTGAGCAGGACCAGGTGCGCCTCCTGGTCGATCTCGAAGAACTTGTCGTTGGGCAGCTTGTGCCAACGGAAGTGCACGGGCTCGTCGTGGGTGAGCACCGGCAGTTCCTCCTCGATCACGTGACGGACCTGAGGATCGATGCCCCGCCCCGGCGGGAGCGCGGGTCTGCGGGTGACGCCGGCCCGTTTGCGGGCCTCCCGGTACACGCGCTCGGCGTTCGCCAGGTAGTCGGTGAAGGCACGGCCCCCGGGGTCCTCGGCCGAGTCGAGTGATCCGACGAACTCGGGCGACGCCTGCACGCCGTCCTTCTTCACCGTCAGCCGGAACACCCTCGCGTCGGGGTCGTCCGGCAGGTCCACCGCCACGCGGGCGAGGGCCAGGTGCTGTTCGGGTTGGCGGTAGTTGTTCCACCCGCCGGCCTGCACGAGGCGGTCGTTGCGGTAGAAGTAGAAACCCTCCCGCTCCGCCACCGCGCCGAATGCCTTGTACTCGTCGAGCGAGGACTGGGGCGGCCATATGTGGGCGTTCAGGGTGAGCGGGCCCAGCGTGGGCAGTCGCGCGGTGAAGGCGCTGGGGTACGTCGGATCGCCGGGGACGGGGTAACCGAACGGGTCCAGGGGCTCCACTCCGTAGTTCGCGTACTCGATGCCGGTGCGGACGTCCTGGACCGAGACGGTGATGTGGAAGTCCTCGCGCGCCAGGAAGCGGTGGAGGTGCAGTCCCAGATGGAGGCCCAGGCGGTTCACCGTCCGGTGGAGGTAACGATCCGTCTGGCCGCCGCCCCCGTGTCTCGGGAAGTCCTTGACGCCGTCCCACCGGACGATCGTGCCCTGGAAGTGGATGGGGCGCCCCTGGTAGAAGTCCACGAAGTCCTGGGCGTAGGTCGGGTCGATGATGTCGCACTCGAACCCCTGCTTGGCGTGCTCCATCAGCCATCGCCGTCCCACGGGCCGGCTCCGCTTGGTTCGGCTCACCACGGTCACGGAGTCGGCGTGGCTGAGCGAGGCGGACTTGAGGCCGGTGCCGAACATGCCGAGCGACCCGGCGCCGTAACCGCGCCGACCACCGACGGTCATGGCCACGTCGAGTTCGTCCTCGTTCATGCCCTTGCCGTCGTCCACGATCACCAGACTGACGAGTTCCTCGGCGTCACGCAGGAAGTGGACGAGGACGTTCCGGGATCCGGCGTCGATGGAGTTGTCGACCAGGTCGGCGATGGCGGCCTCGAAGCCGTAGCCCTGGCTGCTGAGGGCCTCCATGTACCGCCCATCCGGAGGCAGCCGCTTGCTGCCGGCGGTCGGGACCTCGAACTGCCACTCGCTGACCATGTCCTGCCTTCTCGATGAGACGTCCGCTTTGTGAGAGATGCAAACCTCATCATGATGCGACGCCACGACGACCGTAGTCGACAGTTCCGACAGGGGTCCTCGGTGCTCCCGAGAGGCCCCGGCCCCGGGCCCCTCCCGGTAACCTGCCCGCGTGATTCGCGCGGTGGTCTTCGATGTCGGTGAGTGCCTCGTGGACGAGACCCGGGAGTACGGAACGTGGGCCGACTGGCTCGGCGTGCCACGGCACACCTTCCACTCCGTCTTCGGCGCGGTGATCGCGCAGGGGCGCGACTACCGGGATGCCTTCCAGGAGTTCCGCCCCGGGTTCGACCTCCACGCCGAGCGCGAGAAGAGGGTGGCCGCGGGCCAGGCCGAGACCTTCGGGGAGGAGGACCTGTACGACGACGTCCGGCCCACCCTCCGGCGGCTCCGCGCGGACGGGCTGTGGCTCGGGATCGCCGGCAACCAGACCGTGCGCGCCGGACGCATCCTGCGGGAACTGTTCGCCGAGGACGTCGATCTGATCGGCACGTCCGACGACTGGGGCACCGCCAAGCCGGATCCCCTGTTCTTCACGCGGGTCGCCGACGCCACGCCCTTCGAGACCGGGGAGATCCTCTACGTCGGCGACCGCTGCGACAACGACGTCCGGCCGGCCCGGCGGTCCGGCATGGCCACCGCGCTCGTGCGCCGTGGCCCTTGGGCCACGATCCAGTGGAACGGCGCCGACGCCAGGGAGTTGCCCACCTTCCGTATCGGGAGCCTGGCCGAGCTTCCCGATGCCATAGCCGGATTCAACGGCTCAGCGCGCTGACCGTCGGTGACAGTGAGACCGAGGGTGGCGCGGGGTTGTCCGCGTACCCCGGTGACGTCCCGCTTCAGGACGCGGTCCTCGGCTGTGGGGCGCGCCCCCTCGGCTCGTCGGGGAAGCGGACCCGCTGCCGAAGGGAGATGCCCCGGGAGAGCCGCTGGTCCCTGGGCCGGCCGTTGTTCCCGGTTCCCCGAGTGGTGCCGGTGCCCGTGGCCTGGGTGTCATGCCACGGCCGGGCACCGGCCGTGAGCGGAGTCAACGGCACCGCGCGCTGCGTCTCCTGGCGAAGGAGGACGTGACGGGCCCCGACGCCCGGCGCACCACGTTCGGCTTCGTCCCGCCGGAAGGCGGGCTGGAAGACCTCACCGGCGCGCTACAGGCACACATCGGCGAGATCGACGAGGTGGCTGCCTGAAGCGCGACGGCGCTTCGCGGAGCGTCAGCCGAACATGCCCGGTTCGTAGGCGCCGGCCGGCTGGCGGGTGAGGATGTTGAGGCGGTTGTAGGCGTTGATCACGGCGATGATGGAGACGAGGGCCGCGAGCTGTTCCTCGTCGTAGTGCCTGGCGGCCTCCGCCCAGACCTCGTCGCAGACGCCGGTGCCGTCGGCGACGCGGGTGCCCTGCTCGGCGAGTTCGAGGGCGGCGCGCTCGGCGTCGGTGAAGACCGTGGCCTCCCGCCAGGCCGCGACGAGGTTCAGGCGCAGCGAGGTCTCCCCCGCCTTCGCGGCGTCCTTGGTGTGCATGTCGAGGCAGAAGCCGCAGCCGTTGATCTGGCTGGCGCGGATCTTCACGAGTTCCTGTGTGGCGGCCGGGAGCGTCGAGTCACCGATGACCTTGCTCGCCGAGTTGAGGTGTCGCAGGACCTTGCCCGCGAGCGGGGTGCCGAACAGGTCGAGACGGGCGTCCATCGTGGCGTCCTCCGTGGGTGTCGCTGGTGCGCCGTTGCGCGTTGCCTCCTGACGACGGAACACCGCTTCCGGATGTGACACACCGACCGCGACCGAGGGTGTGACCTGCGCCTCACTCGTTCGGGTGAGTGGGGTGGCTCTTTGTCACCGCCGGCCGCCGGCCTCCCGGCGGTGCACCTCGACGGCGGCGTACCGCTCCGCCGTCAGGAGCCCGCGCGCCGCCCGCGCGTCCGGTGCCCGTACGAGCGCCGCCGTGCCGAGCCAGGCGTCCCCGGCGTCGGACAGCAGCGGCCCGTACGCGATGAGGTCGTCGCGGCCGGGCGGTTCCAGGTCGGCGGGGCTGCCGGAGCCCAGGGTCTTTCGTCTGGATCAGGCCGGATCAGGGAGGGGGGTCCGGTGCCGTGCGTCGCGAGGCGGAGGAGGGCGGCAGGGCGGAGCCCTGACCCCCTGGGCGGTCGCCGGCCGGCGGGCCTGAGCCCACCGCGCCCCGCGGGCCCGGACACCGCGGTCCGCCGCGCCCTGAGCGCACCCGTCCCGGGGGCCGCACCGACGGGTCAGCCCCCGGTCCCGCCCGCCCCGTGGGTGAGGACGTTCACCACCCGCCCGTTCGGGTCCCGGACGAAGAAGCGCCGTACGCCCCACTCCTCGTCCCGGATGTCCCGGACGATCTCGGCGCCCGCCGCGGCCAGGCGGGCGTACACCCCGTCGACGTCCGCCACCTCGACGCTGAGGTCGGGGACGACCGGCGCGCCGGGGTCCTCGGTGAGGAAGCTGATCTGGGCGGTGGGGTTGGACGGGGAGGCCAGGGTCGTCACCCAGCCCAGGTGCATGACCTCCTCGAAGCCCAGGAGGCCGTAGAAGTCCCGGTTGGCGTCCAGGTGCTCCCCGGACACGACCGGGATGTCGGGGACGATCCTGCGGACGGTCATCGTGCGCCTCCTCACGGCCGGCCCACCCGGCCTCACACCCTCGCGTTGCCCGCTCCCGGCGTCTGCTCACCCCCGGCGTCCCCGTCCGCCCCGGACGCCCTCCCAGGGCGGCCGGTCCAGCCGCGCCGGCACGGCGGTGGTGACGGTCCCGAGGGGGCGCGGGCACCGGGCCGACGACTGCGCCGGCATGGCTCCCTCGCCGTCGCGCCCCTCCCCCGCGCGGACACCCCGCACCGGGGAGGGGCCCGATCCGGGGCTACGCACCCAATATGCGGGAGAGCGTGTAGATCAGCAGCCCGGCGAGCGAGCCGACCACGGTGCCGTTGATGCGGATGAACTGGAGGTCGCGGCCGATGTGCGCCTCGATCTTCCGGGTGGTGTGCTCGGCGTCCCAGCCGGCCACGGTGTCGGTGATCAGGGACGTGATCTCGCGGCGGTAGGTGGTGACGACGTACACCGCCGCGCCCTCCACCCACTGGTCCACCTTCCCCTGCACCCGGGCGTCGGAGGCCATCCGGGCGCCCAGCGACAGCAGCGCGGCGCGGACCCGCGTGCGCAGTTCGCTGCGCTCGTCCTCCGCGGCCGACACGATCATGGAACGTACGGCCGTCCAGGCGGAGGCGATCAGGTCCTGGACCTCGTCGCGGGCGAGCACCTCGGCTTTCAGCCGCTCCACCCGCGCCCGGGTCTCGGTGTCGGACTGGAGGTCGGAGGCGAAGTCGGTGAGGAAGCGGTCGAGGGCGCCGCGCGCCGGGTGGGCGGGCATGTCACGCATCTCGGTGACGAAGCGCAGCAGCTCGCGGTAGACGCGTTCGCCCACCTTGCGGTCGACGAAGCGCGGGGTCCAGCCGGGGGCGCCGCCCTGGACGGCGTTCATCACGGACTCACCGTGCAGCACCAGCCAGTCGTGGGCGCGGGTGACGACCAGGTCGACGGCGCGGGTGTGGCCGCCGTCGGCCACGATCCGGTCCAGCATCTTGCCGAGGCCGGGGCCGATCTCCCGCGCGCCCGCCCGCCGGGTGACGGCCTCGCCGACCACCGCCTGGACGTCGGAGTCGCGCAGCACGGTCAGGGCGCCGCGCAGGGCGGCGGACAGCTCGGCGGTGACGCGGTCGGCGTGTTCGGGCACGGCGAGCCAGGCGCCGAGGCGGCTGCCGATGCCGACCGCGCGCAGCCGCCGTCGCACCACGTCCTCGGAGAGGAAGTTCTCGCCGACGAACTCCCCCAGCGAGACGCCGAGCTGGTCCTTCTTGTGCGGGATGATCGCCGTGTGCGGGATGGGCAGGCCGAGCGGCCGACGGAAGAGGGCGGTGACCGCGAACCAGTCGGCCAGCGCGCCGACCATGCCGGCCTCGGCGGCGGCGGAGACGTACCCCGCCCAGGGGCCGGCGCCCTGGTGAGAGGCCCATTCGGCGAGGACGTAGACGAGGGCGACGAAGAGCAGCAGGCCGGTGGCGGTGATCTTCATCCGGCGCACGCCGCGGCGCTTCTCCTCGTCGGCCGCGCTGAAGACGGCCATCGAGCGGTGGCGGGGGGCACCGCCGGAGGGGGCGGGGTCGGAGGCGGAGCCCGGGGCGGGGCTCGCGGTGGGGTCCGCGACGGCGCCCCCCTCCGTCCCGTCGGTACCGGCGGCCCCGGTGGTCCCACCGGCCCCGCCCGCCCCGCGCCCTTCCGCCCCGCGCCCTTCCGCCCCGCGCTCTTCCGGGCCGCGCCCTTCCGGGCCGCGCCCGTCGGAGGCGCCCGTGTCCTCCGCAGGCCGCGCCTTCGCCCGTTCCATCCGCTCCACCCGTCGCCGGTCCGTCACCTCACCATTGTCCCTTCCTGACCGGCGGACGGAACGGATCATCCGTTCCCGGCGTCTGAGGGAGGGGAGAAGGCCCGGGGTCCCCGCGCCCTCCACCCGGCCCATGCCCCATCATGGGCACATCGGACCGGAGCCTCGGTGCTCCCCCTCGCCCGAGGAGAACAACACAGCATGACCCGGGGTCGTGACCGGGGTGCGAGCGTCAGCCCCACCCAACACCGTGCCCTGCTGGCCGCGATCGTCGCTCTGATCGTCGCCATCTCCGCCGCGATCTACGCCACCACCTCCTCCGGCGGTGGCGCGCAGAGCCGCGCCGCACAGCCCGCGGGCAGCCGCCTGCCCCACAACGAAGCCGCGCCCGCGTCCACCGGCACCTGGGTCGGCGCCTGGTCCGCCTCCCCCGCGGCGGCGGAACCGGGCACGGAGACGACCGGACTGGCGGGCCGTTCGGTCCGCAACGTCGTCCACGTCTCCGTCGGCGGCACCGCCGCCCGCATCACCCTCTCCAACCTCTACGGCCAGTCCCCGCTGACCGTCTCGCACGCCTCGCTCGCCCTGGCCGCGGGCCCCGGCACGGCCGCGGCGGCCCCGGGCAGCATGCGCCGGCTCACCTTCGGCGGCAGCGCCCGCGTCGTCGTCCCGCCGGGCGGCGAGGTGATGAGCGACGCGGCCCGCGTCCCCGTCCCCTACGGCGCGGACGTGCTGGTCACGCTCTTCTCCGACGGTACGTCGGGCCCGGTGACGTACCACCCCTTCGCCCGGCAGACCAGCTACCTGGCCGACGGCGACCACACCGAGGACCCGACGGCAGCGCCGTACGGCCAGCAGACGCCGTACTGGCGCTACCTGACCGCGCTGGACGTGCTGAGCAACGAGGCCGTGGGGACGGTCGTCGCCTTCGGCGACTCGATCACCGACGGGTACGCGTCCACGGTGGACGCCAACCACCGCTGGCCCGACCACCTCGCGCAGCGGCTGCGCACGGCGGCCGAGGCCGGTGCCGACGTGCCCCGCTACAGCGTCGTCAACCAGGGGATCAGCGGGAACCGCGTACTGACCAGCCGGTCCGGGCGGCCCGCCGACAACCCGAGCGGGGTCAGCCGCTTCCCCCGGGACGTCCTCGGCCGCACCAACGTCAAGGCCGTCGTCATCGCCCTCGGCGTCAACGACATCCTCAACAGCCCCGAGCTGGCCGACCGGGACGGCGTCCTCGAAGGGCTCCGGACCATGGTGGACCTGGCGCACGCCCGGGGACTGAAGGTCGTCGGCGCGACGGTGACGCCGTTCGGCGGGCACGGCGGGTACACCGCCGCCCGCGAGACCATGCGGCAGGAGATCAACGCGCGGATCCGCTCCGGGAAGGTCTTCGACGAGGTGGTCGACTTCGACAAGGCGCTGCGCGACCCGTACGACCCGCGCCGGCTGCGGGCCGACTACGACTGCGGCGACCACCTGCACCCCAACGACCGGGGCTACGAGCGGATGGCCGAGGTGCTCGACCTGCGCAGCCTGAAGGGGGCGGCCCCGGCCCGCCTCTGAGCGGGTCCGGGAAGCGGGAAGTCCGCCTCCGAGCGGGGGCCGGCGCGGTCCGGGGCACACCCGCGGCACGCTCCCGGCCTCCGCCGCGGCGCCCCGCGTCACGGCACCCCGGCTCACGGCACCCCGGCTCACGGCATCGCGGCGCCCCGGACAGGCTCCCCGGGCGCCCGACGTCAGTCCTCGCGCCGCTCCCGCTCCGTCTCCCGCGACCCCTGCCCGTCCTTGCCGAACGGGTCGGACCGCTCCCCCCGGCCCTCCAGCATCCCGCGCCCGGAGCCCCCCTCCAGGTCCCGGTCGCCGCGCGCCCTCTTCTCCCGGCGGCGCTCCTCCTTCAGCCGCTGCTTCTCGGCCCGCGGCAGCTTGCGCACCACCCCGACCCCGCCCCAGAAGGCGAAGCCCTTCACGATCACGCGCGGCGCGCCCGGGTCCCCGGCGACCCCGTCCTCGCGCTGGTCGAAGCCGCCCATGACGCCGAAACCGTTCACCGAGACCTCGACGCCGGGCGGCACGATCACGTTGACGCCGCCCATGACCGTCACGCAGGTGATGACGACCTCGCGCTCGGCGAAGTCCGCGTCCCGCAGGTCGACCTCGCCGCCGCCCAGCAGGGCGTAGCAGGTGAAGCGCTTGGGAACCGTCCAGCGCCCCCGGCGCTGGAAACCGGAGAGCAGGGCCACGGCCCAGGACGAGGAGCCCTCACCGCCGGTGATCCGGCTCGCCCAGCCCTCGGCGCGGGCCGGTGCCTCGGAGCGCGGCGCGGCGCTCGCGACGGTCGCGCCGGTCGGCAGGTCACGGGTGATCGGCGTCAACTCGCCGTAGGTACGCGCCCGGTAGGTCGCGTCCAGCCGTTCCTCGAACTCCGCCATGTCCAGGCGGCCCTCGGCGAGGGCGTCCCGCAGGACCTCGGCGACTCGTTCACGGTCGGCGTCGGATGCGCGCAGCTCCGGTACGTCGTCGGTCATGGACAGCAGCCTACGAGTTCGGCGCCCCGGGCACTACGCGCTCGTCCGTTCCGCGTAGATCTTGGCGATGACGGATTCGATGTCGGGCTCGCGCACGGACAGGTCGACCAGCGGATGGCCGGCCGCGACCCGGGCGACGAGGTCGGCGGCCGACTCCGACGCCGGGAACGCCACCCACTGGCGGGGCCCCTCGACGCGGACGACGCGGGCGGGTTCGGGCACGTCGATGGGCGGCAGTTCGCGTTCCAGGTCCACCACGAGGGTCCGTTCGCTCTCGCCCGCCTGGTGCAGGCCGTCGAGGGGTCCGTCGTACATCAGGCGGCCGTGGTCGATGACCATCACGCGGGAGCAGACCCGCTCGATGTCCTGGAGGTCGTGGGTGGTCAGCAGCACCGTCGTGCCCCGCTCGGCGTTCAACTCCCGCAGGAACTCCCGCACCCGGGCCTTGGAGACCACGTCGAGGCCGATCGTCGGCTCGTCCAGGTACAGCACGTCCGGATCGTGCAGCAGGGCCGCCGCGATGTCGCCGCGCATCCGCTGGCCCAGCGAGAGCTGCCGTACCGGCACGTCCAACAGGGCGCCGAGCTGGAGGAGTTCGACACAGCGGTCGAGGTTCTCCCGGTAACGGGCGTCGGGGATGCGGTACATGCGGTGCGCCAGCCGGTAGGAGTCGATCAGCGGCAGGTCCCACCAGAGCGTCGTCCGCTGTCCGAAGACCACGCCGATGCGGTGCGCGAGCCGGGTGCGTTCCCGGGACGGGTCGATGCCGGCCACCCGCAGCCGGCCGCCGCTCGGGGTGAGGATGCCGGTGAGCATCTTGATCGTCGTCGACTTGCCGGCGCCGTTGGGGCCGATGTAGCCGACCATCTCGCCGCGCGCCACCGTGAACGACAGCCCGTCCACCGCCCGCACCTGCCGCCGCTCGCGCCGGAACAGGCCGGTCCTGCGGCGCACCTCGAAGACCTTCTCGACCCCGTCCAGCTCGATGAAGCCGCCGCCGGAAGCGGTGGCCCCCGCGGCGGCCCGGCCCCCCTCGCCGGCCCGGGTGTTCCCGGCGTTCCCGGCGTTCCCGGTGTGTGTCGCGTGCGGCATCGTCAGCTCCCTGTGCTGCGGTAGGAACGAAGGCCCGCCCGCCAGGCGAGGCCGGCCGCCGCACCGCAGGCGACGGCCACCAGCGGCGGCGTGAACGCCGTCCACCCGGGCAGGTCCAGCGGGTACGGCCGCCCCAGGACGTGGCTCGCGGGCAGCCAGTTGACGAAGGCCAGCGGCACCACGAAGGTCACCCCGCGCACCAGCTCCCGCGCGAACACGGTGGGCGGGTACTGGAGCAGCGTCGTCCCCCCGTAGGTGAAGGCGTTCGCCACCTCGGAGGCGTCCTGCGCAACGAACTGGAAGGCCGCCGCCGCCACGAACACCGCGGCGAAGATCCCCGCGCCGCTGACCAGCATCAGCGGCAGCAGCGCCAGCTTGGCCGGCGTCCACGCCACGTCGACGGCGGTCAGCGCCCAGCCGAGCACCAGCCCGCCCTGGAGCACGCGGCCCAGCCGGCGCGGCGCGAAGCGGTCCGCGGCGACCTGCGCGAGCACCGGCGCCGGACGCACCAGCAACGTGTCCAGCGTGCCGTCGCGCACCCGCCGGCCGAGCCGGTCCATCGACCCGATCGCCAGGTCGGCGAGGCCGAAGGAGACGCCGGAGAGCCCGTAGAGGAACGCGATCTCGGGCAGGGCGTAGCCGCCGAGGGCGTCGATGCGGGAGAACATCAGCAGGATCGCCACGAAGTCCAGCGCGGTCATGGCGAAGTTGCCGAAGGCGGTCAGCGCGAAGGAGGCCCGGTAGGTCATCGTGGAGCGGAGCCACATGCCGGCGATCAGCCGGTAGGCGCGCAGTCCCTCGGCGACCCGGCCCCACCCGGTGTCCCCGCGGCGGGCGGCCCCGCCGGTCCCCCCGCCCGCCCGGCCGCCCGCACGGGGCCCGTCGGTCCCCTCCGTGCCGTCGGCCGGGTGCCCGCCCGGCTCCCGGGCCACGTCCGTCTCAGCCACCCTGGACCACCACCCGCCGGGTCGCCGCCGACTGCACCAGCCGGCCCAGCGCCAGCAGCGCCACCGCCCAGCCCGCCTGGAAGGCGAAGGTCGCCAGTGGGTCGGCCTCGCCCAGCAGCACGTCCGCCGGCGCCTGGAGCAGGGACGCCCAGGGCAGGGCCCGGACCACCTCGCCGAGCGTGCCCGGGAAGACGTTCAGCGGCAGCGTCATCCCCGAGCAGAAGAACCCCACGAGCCATCCCATCTGCGTCACCCCCGTCCCGTCCAGCAGCCAGAAGGCGGAGAGCGCCACCAGGTACCGGATCGCGAAGCTCACCAGCATCGCCAGCGCCACCGCCACCAGGAAGGCCACCCAGGTGGACGGCTCCCTCGGCAGCGAGGCCGGAAAGACCAGCGCCCCGAACACGAACGGCACCACGCCGCGCCCGAGCAACTGGAACACCGCCCGGCCGCCGTCGGCCGCCAGCCACCAGAGCTGGAGGTCGACGGGACGGTACAGGTCGACGGCGACATCACCCGTACGGATGCGCTCCATCAGCTCGTCCTCGATGCCTCCGCCCCCGATCGCCAGGGTGGCCAGCAGTGCCTGGCCGAGCCACACATAGGTGACGGCCTGGGCCTGGTCGTACCCTCCGAGCTGCGGTTTCTCGTCCCACAGCGCCAGATAGGCGTACACCAGGACGAGTCCGAAGACGGTGTTCGTGAAGACTCCGGCGGCGGTGGCGACCCGGTACGTCGCGTACCGTCGGAATCCCCCCGCCGCGACGGCCGTGTACAACCGCCACGAGCCCACGTCCATCGCCCTTCCCGCTCCGCCGTACCGAACCGGAGGAGCCTAATGGGCCGGTGAGCGACCGTGCCACGGAATTTCCCGGGGCCCGGGCCGGTACAGAATGCTCCGGGGCGGCATTGAGTTTCACGGGTGTGCCGCCGACCGGGAACGGAATGCCCGGTGCGAGAGTCTTCACCACAGGGCGCAGAAGCGTACGAGGCCGTACGGGACCAGACCGTACGACGCGAAACAGGAGTCCGTGCACGAGATGAGCGACGAGCCGCAGCCGCAGCAGCCGAAGAAGGGCTCGGCACCCGAGGGGCCGCCGGCGGCCGGTGACCCGGGAGCCCGGGGCGAGGACACCCGGGGCACGGACGCCGGGAACGAGGCGACCCGGGACGGGGACGCCCGCGACGGGGGCGACCGGCCCCGGGGCGGGGACGCCGGCGGCCCGCGGGCACCGGGCCGGGACGACCGGGGCTCCGGGCCCCGGGACCCGGAGCCGGCCCCGCGCGCGGAGGACGAGTCGGCGCGGGCCGGACAGGGCGGCGGTCAGGCCGCCCCGGCGGACCGGGCCGCGCGGCCGGCGCGGGGCCGGGACGAGGGCACCCGCGACGAGGCCCCCCGGGGCCAGGGCCCGAGGGACGAGAGCCCGAGGAGCGAGACACCCCGGGGCGAGACCCCGAAGAGCGAGACACCCCGGGGCGAGACCCCGAAGAGCGAGACACCCCGGGGCGAGACCCCGAAGAGCGAGACACCCCGGGGCGAGACCCCGAAGAGCGAGACACCCCGGAGTCAGGCGCCGAAGGGCGGGACCACCCGGGGCATGGGCACCCGGGGCGAGCACCCCGAGGGCGGCGGTCCCCGGGGCGACGGCGCCCCGGGCGAGGCATCCCGGTCCACGACGCGCGACGCCGCGCCGGGCCGGACCCCGGACGCCCCCGGCACCGGCCCCGGCCGGCCGGAGAGCCGGCGGCCCTCCGGCCCCCGGGCCCCGGAGAACCGGCCCCCCTCGGCCCCCGGCCGCCCGGACGCCCGGGACCACGCCGCCCCCGCACCGCCGCCCCCGGGCCCCGGCCCCCGGCGTCCGGAGGGCGAGACCCCCCGCCCCGAGCAGCCCCGCGCCCCCCACGGCCAGGGCCCGCAGGGCCAGGCCCCCCACGGCCGGCCCCCGCACGAGCAGACCGCCGCGGCGTCCGCGCAGGCCGCCGCGCGGACGGACGGCGGCCCCGAGGGCCCGGACGGCGGGCCGAAGGGGAAGAAGGGCAAGAAGGCGAAGCGGCCCAAGCGCACCGGCTGGCGCCGGCTGATCCCGACCTGGCGCATGGTGCTCGGCACGGCCGTTCTCGTCGTCCTGCTGATGGTCGGCGGCTTCTTCGTCGGCTACTCGATGGTCCACATCCCGTCCGCCAACGCGCTCGCCACCGCGCAGAGCAACGTCTACCTGTACTCCGACGGCAGTGTCCTGGCCCGCGACGGCGAGATCAACCGCGAGAGCGTCTCCCTCGCCCAGATCTCCAAGGAGGCGCAGCACGCCGTCCTCGCCGCCGAGGACCGCGACTTCTACACCGAGTCCGCGGTCGACCCCCAGGCGATGATCCGCGCCGGCTGGAAGACGGCCACCGGCAAGGGCAAGCAGTCCGGCTCCACCATCACCCAGCAGTACGTCAAGAACTACTACCTGGCCCAGGAACAGACCGTCACCCGCAAGGTGAAGGAGTTCTTCATCGCGATCAAGCTGGACCGCGAGAAGAGCAAGGACGAGATCCTGGAGGGCTACCTCAACACCAGCTTCTTCGGCCGGGGCGCCTACGGCATCCAGTCCGCCGCCCAGGCGTACTACGGCGTCGACGCCAAGGACCTCACCGCCCCCCAGGGCGCCTACCTCGCCTCGCTGCTCAACGCGCCCAGCGCGTACGACGTCGTCGCCCACCCGGAGAACAAGCCCGCCGCCGAGGCCCGCTGGAACTACGTCCTGGACGGCATGGTCAAGATGGGCTGGCTCGACCGGGCCGAGCGGGACGCCAGCGCCTTCCCCGTGCCGAAGGAGACCACCGTCTCCACCGGCATGTCCGGGCAGCGCGGTTACGTGGTGCGCATCGTCCGCGACTACCTGATCTCCCACAAGATCGTCACCGAGGAGGAGCTGGACCGCGGCGGCTACCGCATCACCACCACGCTCCACAAGAAGAAGCAGGACGCCTTCGTCAAGGCCGTCGACGACCGGCTGATGTCCAAACTGGACGAGAACCGCAAGGTCGACGGATACGTGCGCGCCGGCGGCGCCGCCATCGACCCGAAGACCGGCAAGGTCGTCGCCATGTACAACGGCATCGACTACGTGAAGCAGTACACGCCGAACGCCACCCGCCGCGACTTCCAGGTCGGTTCCACCTTCAAGCCCTTCGTGTTCACCTCGGCCGTGGAGAACCGCTCCGAGACCCAGGACGGCCGCGCGATCGGCCCGAACACCAAGTACGACGGCACCAGCGAACGCCCCGTCCAGGGCTGGCCGAGCGCGTACGCCCCGGAGAACGAGGACCACCGCGACTACGGCGACATCACCGTCACCGAGGCCACCGACAAGTCCGTGAACGCGGTCTACGCGCAGATGGCCGTCGACGTCGGGCCGAAGAAGGTCCGCGACACCGCCGTCGACCTCGGCCTGGCCGCCGACACCCCGGAGATGCCGGAGGGCCCGGCCCTCGCGCTCGGCACCGCCACCGCCAGCCCGCTGGACATGGCGCAGGCTTACGCCACGCTCGCCAACCACGGCCGGCACGGCACGTACGTGCTGGTCGAGAAGGTCGTCAAGGACGGCAAGCACGAGCTGACGCTGCCGGAGCGCGGCGAGCGCCAGGCCGTCAGCCGCGAGGCCGCCGACACCACCACGTCCATCCTGCGCAGCGTCGTCCAGAACGGCACCGCCACCGCCGCCCAGGCCGCCGGCCGGCCCGCGGCCGGCAAGACCGGCACCGCGGAGGAGGACAAGGCCGCCTGGTTCGCGGGCTACACCCCCGACCTGGCCACCGTCGTCGCCGTCATGGGCCAGGACCCCGAGACCGCGCAGCACAAGCCGCTGTACGGCGTCATGGGCCTGAGCCGCGTCAACGGCGGCGGGCCGCCCGCCGAGATCTGGGCCCAGTTCACCCGCGAGGCGCTGAAGGGCACCCCGGTCAGCGACTTCGACCTGCGGGTCCGCGAGGGCAGCGGTCCCACCGAACTGCCCTCCTCCGAGGCGTCCGGCGACGAGGACGGCGGCACCGACAGCAGCGCCACGCCCGGGGACGACCCCACCGGCGGCACGGACCCCGGCACCGAGACCCCGGGCGCCGACGGCGGCACCAGCACCGAACCGGGCGACGGCACCACGGACGGCGCCGGGCCCGGCGGACCCGGCGGCGCCACCACCGAGCCCGGTCCCACCGGCGGGGCCGAGACCGGCGGCGAGACCGGCGGCGAGGGCGCCACGGACGGGGCCGGCAGCGGCGGGGCCGACGGGGGCGGCGGCACCGACCCGGGCACCGGGCCCGGCGGGGTCGTCTTCCCGCCCCGGCGCCAGTGACGGCGCGGGCCCGGCGGCAGGACAGGTGAAAGGGCCGGTGACCTCGGGTCACCGGCCCTTTCACGTCGCCCGGCCCGCGCGGGGGCCGGGGCTCACAGGTACAGCCCGGTCGAGTCCTCCGAGCCCTCGAAGCGGTCCGCGGCCACGGCGTGCAGATCGCGTTCGCGCATGAGCACGTACGCCGTGCCCCGCACCTCGACCTCCGCACGGTCCTCGGGGTCGTACAGGACCCGGTCGCCCGGCTCGACGGTCCGGACGTTCTGTCCCACCGCGACGACCTCGGCCCAGGCCAGTCGCCGGCCCACCGCCGCCGTGGCGGGAATCAGGATGCCGCCCCCCGAACGCCGCTCGCCCTCACCGGTGTCCTGCCGCACGAGTACGCGGTCGTGCAGCATCCGGATGGGCAGCTTGTCGTCGTGGGGGCTGTGCTCGTTTCTGTTGGCGCTCACGCCTCGAACCTACCTGCCCCGGGCCGGTCCGCGAGCGGCCGGGTGGGCCGTCGCGGAACGCCCGCTCACCGCCCGCGCCGCCGCGAGCCGCCGAGGGCCAGCAGCCCGACCACGCCGACGACCACGAGGGCGACCGGGACGACGCGCTCCAGCCGGGGGGCGCCCTCCTCGTCGACGAACCGCGCCTTCACGCCGCTCACCGCGCGATTGACCCCGACGTAGGCCCGGCCGAGCGTGTGGTCGACGCTGGAGGCCACCCGGGCCTTGGCATCCCCGACGATCGTCTTCGGGTGCACCCGCATCCCGAGCTCGTCGAGCGTCTCGGCCAGCACCTCGCGGCGGCGCTTGATGTCCGCCTCGATCTGCGCCGGGGTTCTGATGTCCGACGTGTCCGCCACCGTACGGCCTCCGAAGTCGCTTGACGCTGTTCCGCACAGTTTGTCAGCTCCGGGCCGCCGCGCACGGTCAGGACCCCCGGTTACGCTCGATCCCGGTACCCGATCCACGCATGGACTACGCACGAGGAGCCCGAACCGATGACCGAACGCCTCACCCCCGGAGACGTGGCCCCCGCCTTCACCCTGCCGGACGCCGACGGCAACGAGGTCTCGCTCGCCGACCACAAGGGCCGCAAGGTCATCGTCTACTTCTACCCGGCGGCCCTCACCCCGGGCTGCACCAAGCAGGCCTGCGACTTCACCGACAACCTGGAGCTGCTCGCCGGCGCCGGGTACGACGTGATCGGCATCTCCCCGGACAAGCCGGAGAAGCTGGCCAGGTTCCGCGACACCGAGTCGCTCGAGGTCACCCTGCTCGCCGACCCCGAGAAGAAGGTCCTGGAGGCCTACGCGGCCTTCGGCGAGAAGAAGAACTACGGCCGCACCTACCAGGGCGTCATCCGCTCCACGATCGTCGTCGACGAGGACGGCAAGGTCGAGCGCGCCCTCTACAACGTCCGCGCCACCGGCCACGTGGCCAAGATCATCAAGGACTTGGGGATCTGACGGCGCTGCCCGACCAGTACCATGGCCGGGCAGCAGCGCCGGGCGGCCGTGGTGGAATGGGCAGTCACGCTGGGTTTAGGTCCCAGTGGGAGAAATCCCGTGAGGGTTCGAGTCCCTCCGGCCGCACCAGGGCGGGTCAGCCGAGCAGGTCCCGCAGTGCGGGGACCAGCGCACGGAAGGCCCTGCCGCGGTGGCTGATCGCGTTCTTCTCGGCGGCGGTCAGTTCCGCGCAGGTACGCGTCTCGCCGTCGGGCTGGAGCACCGGGTCGTAGCCGAAGCCGCCGGTGCCCGCGGGGGCGTGGCGCAGGGTGCCGGTGAGCCGGCCCTCGACGACGCGTTCGGTGCCGTCGGGCAGGGCGAGGGCCGCGGCGCAGGCGAAGTGGGCCGCGCGGTGTTCGTCGGCGATGTCGCGGAGCTGGGCGAGGAGCAGGTCGAGGTTGGCCCGGTCGTCGCCGTGGCGGCCGGCCCAGCGGGCGGAGAAGATGCCGGGGGCGCCGCCGAGGACGTCGACGCAGAGGCCGGAGTCGTCGGCGACGGCGGGCAGCCCGGTGGCGCGGGCGAGGGCGTGGGCCTTCAGCAGGGCGTTCTCCGCGAAGGTGACGCCGGTCTCCTTGACGTCGGGGACGTCGGGGTAGGCGTCCGAGCCGACGAGCTCGTGGGGCAGTCCGGCGTCGGCGAGGATGGCCTTCAGCTCGGTGAGCTTTCCGGCGTTGCGGGTGGCGAGGATCAAGCGGGTCATGGGGTTCAGTATCGCGGGTGCGCGGCGGCCTCCCGCGCCGCCCCGGCGTCCGCCCACGCTCCCCGCATCCGGCGCCGGGCCCGTGCCCGCGGCGGCTCCGCCGTACCCTCGCCGGGACCCGGGCCCGTTCCGCCGGCGCTACGGCGTGCAGACCTTGGTGAGTTCGCCGGCCGCGGCGGTGACCGGGGTGAGGTCGGGCGCGGTGTCGCCCTTCTCCACGGCGGCGCGGACGGTGCCGACCGCCGCCTCCAGGTCGCCGACGGCCCGGCCGACGTCGGTGTTCCCGGCGTGCTCGGTGTCGTCGCCGATCTCGCCGAGGTCGCGCTCGATGGCGCCGAGGGCGGTGTCGAGCCGGTCCGGGTCCTCGGAGGCGGTCTCGACGGCCTGCTGGAGTTCGGTGACGCCGTCGGCGAGGGCGTCGGCGGTCTGGACGCAGTCGACGGCCCGGCCGACGGCGTCGCAGCCGGCCGTCAGGCCGGCCGTGAGCAGGGCCGCCACGGCGGCGAGGGTCGTACGGCGCGGGCGGCGGCGGATCGCGGCCATGGGTCTCGGTCCTCCCCTGGGGACGGGCCGGGCGGCCCGGGTGCGGCGCCGGGCGCGCGGAGCCGGCCGTGCGCCCGTACCGGCCAAGACGCGGCGGGGGGCGGGGCAGTTGCCTGCCCGCGGTCCTTCCTCCCGGCGCGTCCCCCGCCTCCTCGTCAGGGACCGCTCAGACGCTCACCGTTCGAGGGTGGTGGCGAGCGCGGCCCGCTGCAGCTCGGTGAGTTCGGCGCAGCCGGCGGTGGCGAGGCCGAGCAGGGCGTCGAGTTCGTCGCGGGCGAAGGGCTCGGCCTCGGCGGTGCCCTGGACCTCGACGAAGCGTCCGTCGCCGGTGCAGACGACGTTCATGTCGGTGTCGGCGCGCACGTCCTCCTCGTAGCAGAGGTCGAGGAGGGGGACGCCGGCCACGATGCCGACGGAGACGGCGGAGACGGTGCCGGTGAGCGGCTTACGGGCAGGCTTGATCAGCTTGCGGTCCTGGGCCCAGGCGACGGCGTCGGCGAGGGCGACGTAGGCGCCCGTGATGGCCGCGGTGCGGGTGCCGCCGTCGGCCTGGAGGACGTCGCAGTCGAGGACGACCGTGTTCTCGCCGAGGGCCTTGTAGTCGATGACGGCGCGCAGGGAGCGGCCGACGAGGCGGCTGATCTCGTGGGTGCGTCCGCCGATGCGGCCCTTGACGGACTCGCGGTCGCCGCGGGTGTTGGTGGCGCGGGGCAGCATGGCGTACTCGGCGGTGACCCAGCCTTCACCGCTGCCCTTGCGCCAGCGCGGGACGCCTTCGGTGACGGAGGCGTTGCAGAGGACCTTGGTGTCGCCGAAGGAGACGAGGACGGAGCCTTCGGCGTGCTTGCTCCAGCCGCGTTCGATGGTGACGGGGCGGAGCTGCTGGGGGGTGCGGCCGTCGATGCGTGACATGCGGTGAGCCTAGCGTCCGCCTGCGGGGGGCCTTCCCGTGGCCGGGCGGACCCCCGCGGGCGGTGCGCCGAAACGTCACATCATGTCTTCGATCTCCGCGGCGATGGGGTCCGCGTCGGTGCCGATGACGACCTGGACGGCGGTGCCCATGCGGACCACGCCGTGGGCGCCGGCGGCCTTGAGGGCGGTCTCGTCGACGAGGTCGGGGTCGTTGACCTCGGTGCGGAGTCGGGTGATGCAGCCTTCGATCTCGTCGATGTTGTCGATGCCGCCGAGCCCGGCGACGATCTTCTCAGCCTTGCTGGCCATGTTCCTTCTCCCTGATCCGAAACCGCTTTGTCGCAGTAACCCACAGTCGGCCCCTCCGCGCGAACGGTCATGCGGCGGGGTACCGGATGACGACGTCACGACGGCGGACCGTCCCTCGCCTGGTCTACACCACCCTGTGGACGGTCGCCAAACGCCCGGTCCGCCGGGGGCGTCGCGGCGACCGGGCGCGCGGGCGCGGGAGTCGGCGCCGTCGCGCGGGAGTCGGCGCCGTCGCGCGGGGGCGGGGCTTTCGGCCCGGCGCGGGGGGCTTTCGGCAGGGGCCCGAAAGGGGGAAAGGCGCGTAACCTGTGTACGGGCCTTACGGACAGCGTTGTCCGGGGGCCTTCGACGCGCCCCGCACCCAGCCCGCCGCGCGGTGCCGCACCCGCGTGTGCGCAGGCCAGGGCGGATACGGCGCGTAGCCCCGCGGTCGCTCGATCGTGGGTTCCTCATGCGGCCCCCATCGTGCTACAACAGGTCTACACCACTTAGTGGTGTAGACCAGAGACGCCGCCGTCCCCCTGCGTTGCCGTGCGGCGCCCTGCCCCACCTGGAGGTTGTAGTGACCACGGCCAGCGCCGCATCCGCGGCCGACAAGAAGAAGGGCGCCGGCGTGATGTCGGTGTTGCAGCGCATCGGCCGCAGCCTCATGCTGCCGGTGGCCGTGCTGCCCGCCGCGGCCCTGCTGGTGCGCCTCGGCAACGACGACATGCTCGGCCGCCCCGAGTTCCCCGGCTTCCTGACGAAGATCGCCGGGTTCATGGCGGCCGGCGGCAACGCCATCCTCGACAACATGCCGCTGCTGTTCGCGGTGGGCATCGCCATCGGCTTCGCCAAGAAGGCGGACGGCTCGACGGCGCTCGCGGCGGTCGTGGGCTACCTGGTCTTCAAGAACGTCCTCGGCACCTTCACCGACAAGAACCTGCCGCAGGTGGCGGAGGTCGTCGACGGCAAGGTCGTCATGACCGACGCGCCGGTCGACGCCAAGGTGCTCGGCGGTGTCGTCATGGGCATCGTGGTCGCCCTGCTCTACCAGCGCTTCTACCGGACCAAGCTGCCGGACTGGGCGGGCTTCTTCGGCGGGCGCCGGCTGGTGCCGATCCTGTCGGCCTTCGCGGGCCTGCTCCTCGGCATCGTCTTCGGTTACATCTGGCCGGTCCTCGGCACGGGCCTGCACAACTTCGGCGAGTGGCTGGTCGGCTCGGGCGCGGTGGGCGCCGGCATCTTCGGTGTCGCCAACCGCGCGCTGATCCCGATCGGCATGCACCACCTGCTGAACTCCTTCCCCTGGTTCCAGGCGGGCGACTACGAGGGCAAGAGCGGCGACATCGCCCGCTTCCTGGCCGGCGACCCGACCGCGGGCCAGTTCATGACCGGCTTCTTCCCGATCATGATGTTCGCGCTGCCGGCCGCGTGCCTGGCGATCGTGCACTGCGCGCGGCCCGAGCGCCGCAAGGTCGTCGGCGGCATGATGTTCTCGCTGGCGCTGACGTCCTTCGTCACCGGTGTCACCGAGCCGATCGAGTTCACGTTCATGTTCATCGCCCCGGTGCTGTACGCGATCCACGCGGTGCTCACCGGTGTCTCGATGGCACTGACCTGGGCGTTCGGCATGAAGGACGGCTTCGGCTTCTCGGCCGGCGCGGTCGACTACTTCCTGAACCTGGGCATCGCGACCAACCCGTGGGGGCTGGCGCTGGTGGGCCTGTGCTTCGCGGGCGTCTACTACGTGGTCTTCCGGTTCGCCATCACCAAGTTCAACCTGCCGACCCCCGGCCGTGAGACGGACGAGGAGCTGGCCGAGCTGCAGAAGGCCGAGGCCAAGTAGCGCGTACGCCGACGAGGAGGGGCCCGGCCGGGTGACGGCCGGGCCCCTCCTCTCGTGTGCGGTGCGGGTGCGGGCGCGGTGCGCGGGGCGGCGCTGCGCAGGGGTCAGACCCGGTAGACGGCGCCGGGGGCCGCGAGTTCCACCGGGCCGTCGAAGACCGCCCGCGCGTCCTCCAGGTTGATCCGGGGGTCGGTCCACGGGGGGATGTGGGTGAGGATCAGCCGCCGGGCGCCGGCCCTGGCGGCGGTCTCACCCGCCTCGCGGCCGTTGAGGTGGAGGTCGGGGATGTCTTCCTTGCCGTGCGTGAAGGCGGCCTCGCACAGGAAGAGGTCGCTGTCGCGGGCGAGTTCGTCCAGCGCGGCGCTGACCCCCGTGTCACCGGAGTACGTCAGCGACCGGCCGCCGTGCTCCAGGCGGATGCCGTACGCCTCCACCGGGTGGGCGACGCGCTCGGTGTGCACGGTGAACGGGCCGATCTCGAAGGTGCCCGGCTTGACCGTGTGGAAGTCGAAGACCTCGCTCATCGACGAGGCCGAGGGCGTGTCCGCGTACGCGGTGGTGAGCCGGTGCTCGGTGCCTTCGGGTCCGTGGACGGGGAGGGGGTCGCAGGGCCCTCCGTCGAACCGGTAGTAGCGCGCCACGAAGTAGGCGCACATGTCGATGCAGTGGTCGGCGTGCAGATGGCTCAGGAAGATCGCGTCGAGGTCGTAGAGACCGCAGTGGCGCTGGAGCTCGCCCAGGGCGCCGTTGCCCATGTCGAGCAGCAGCCGGAAGCCGTCGGCCTCGACGAGGTAGCTCGAACAGGCCGATTCCGCGGACGGGAACGACCCCGAGCAGCCGACGACGGTGAGCTTCATGAAGCAGAAACCTCCGCTGGCGGATGTGGAGAGACGGGGGGTCGTGCGGTGCGTCGAGCGTAAGGCGCAAAACGTCCGGTCGCTCCTCCGCCCGGGTGGGTTGTGGGCGAACTCACCTGGGGTGTCACCGGTTCGGCTGGAACCAGGGCGCCCGGGACCCGTGAGGGGGCGCGCGGGTGCCGCGGGCGCCGGTAACGTCGCGGGGTATGGACAGGTCCTGGTGGCTCGCGGTGGTCGCGGTGGTCCTGCTCGCCTTCGTCGCCACGCTGGTCGACGGCTGGGGCCGGGGCGGGCGGCCCGGCGGGACGCGGCGCCCTCCGCGGCGCCCGCGGGGTCCGCGGCGGGCGGCGCGGCGGGAGGCCCGGCCGCGGCCGGCGGAGATCTGGTGGGCGCGGGTGCCCTTCGAGGACACCCGGGCGGCGAAGGACCGGCCGTGCCTGGTGATCGCGGTGCGCGGACGGCGGGTGCTGGTCGCCAAGATCACCAGTCGGGACCGGTCGGGCCGGGCCGGGGTGATCGCGCTGCCGCCGGGCTCGGTCGGGGACGCGCGGGGGCGGGCGAGCTTCCTGGAGACGGACGAGCTGCGGGAGGTGGGGCTGGGCGGCTTCCGGCGGCGGGTGGGTGTGCTGGACCCGGCCCTGTGGGACCGGGTCCGTCACCTCGCGCGCTGAGCCGCCCCGGCGGGCGCGCGGGCCGGGGCCGCCGGACGCGCGCCCGGGGGCCGGGCCGGTGGCTCAGGCCCAGAGCTGGCCCTGGAGCGCCTCGATGGCCTCCTCGGTGGTGGCCGCGGTGTAGACGCCGGTGGAGAGGTACTTCCAGCCGCCGTCGGCGACGACGAAGACGATGTCGGCGCGCTCGCCCGCCTTGACCGCCTTCTTCCCCACGCCGATCGCGGCGTGCAGGGCGGCGCCGGTGGAGACGCCCGCGAAGATGCCCTCCTGCTGGAGGAGTTCGCGGGTGCGGGTGACCGCGTCGGCCGAGCCCACCGAGAAGCGGGTGGTGAGCACGGAGGCGTCGTACAGCTCGGGGACGAAGCCCTCGTCGAGGTTGCGCAGCCCGTAGACGAGGTCGTCGTAGCGCGGCTCGGCGGCGACGATCCGCACGTCCGGCCGGTGTTCGCGCAGGTAGCGGCCGACGCCCATGAGGGTGCCCGTGGTGCCGAGCCCGGCCACGAAGTGGGTGACGGAGGGCAGGTCGGCGAGGATCTCCGGGCCGGTGGTGGCGTAGTGGGCGCCCGCGTTGCCGGGGTTGCCGTACTGGTAGAGCATCACCCAGTCCGGGTGCTCGGCGGCGAGTTCCTTGGCGACCCGCACCGCGGTGTTGGAGCCGCCCGCGGCCGGCGAGGAGATGATCTCCGCGCCCCACATGCCGAGCAGGTCACGGCGTTCCTGCGAGGTGTTCTCGGGCATCACGCACACGATGCGGTAGCCCTTGAGCTTCGCGGCCATGGCGAGCGAGATGCCGGTGTTGCCGCTGGTCGGTTCGAGGATGGTGCAGCCGGGGGTGAGCCGGCCCTCCTTCTCCGCCTGCTCGATCATGTACAGGGCCGGGCGGTCCTTGATCGAGCCGGTCGGGTTGCGGTCCTCCAGCTTGGCCCAGATGCGGACGTCGTCCGACGGCGACAGCCGCGGCAGGCGCACCAGAGGGGTGTTGCCCACCGCGGCCAGCGGGGAGTCGTACCGCATCCCGATCAGGCCATGCCGCCGGCGACCGCCGGCAGGATCGTGAGGGAGTCGCCGTCGGCGAGCTTGGTCTCGATGCCGTCGAGGAAGCGGACGTCCTCGTCGTTGAGGTAGACGTTGACGAAACGGCGGAGCTGCCCGTCGTCCACGATGCGGGCCTGGATGCCGGCGTGGCGGGTCTCCAGGTCGGCGAGGAGTTCGGCGAGGGTGTTCCCGGTGCCCTCCACCGCCTTCTGACCGTCGGTGTACTGGCGGAGGATGGTGGGGATGCGGACCTCGATGGCCATGGCTGAGGGCTCCTGTCGGAAGGTGTCGTAGGTGCGGTGGGTGCGCGCGGCGGCGGTCCCCGGGGGCTGTTTCGGCCGCGCCGGCGGGCCGCCTCGGCACCGGGCCGTACGGCGGCGGCGGAAGATCAACAGATGGCGCTGTTCAGCCTGCACAGATCGACGTGCAGCCGCGCCACGAGCAGGGTGCTCGTCGCCGTTTCGCTCACGTCGGGAAGAACCATGGGTTCATCGTATCGATTCCCGGTCCGGATCCCGGAATGTGATCTCATGCCTCGGACGCCGCTCATCCGGACTGCGAGACGGTGTCCGGGGCGGCGCTGCCGGGCGCGGCGGCGTACGGCGCGGGTCAGTACGCCTCCACCACCTGGACCTCCTCCTCGGTGATCTCGCCGTCGAGGATGCGGAAGGAGCGGAACTGGAAGTCGCCGGCGCCGTCGGCGTCCGCGGTGGAGACCAGGACGTAGTGGGCACCGGGCTCGTTGGCGTAGGTGACGTCGGTGCGGGAGGGGTACGCCTCGGTCGCGGTGTGGGAGTGGTAGATGATCACCGGCTCCTCGTCGCGGTCGTCCATCTCGCGGTAGAGCTTGAGCAGGTCCTGCGAGTCGAACTCGTAGAACGTGGGCGAGCGGGCCGCGTTGAGCATCGGGACGAAGCGCTCGGGGCGGCCCTCGCCCACCGGACCGGCCACCACGCCGCACGCCTCGTCCGGGTGGTCCCGGCGGGCGTGGGCGACGATCTGGTCGTACAGGGCCTGGGTGAGGGTCAGCATGCGGCCAGCATAAGCAGAGGGCCGCCGCGTACCGAGGGGTGGTACGCGACGGCCCACATGCCGGACGCCGTGAGCGGCGACCGCGCTGGAGCGCCACGAGCGCTCCGTGCGGCCCGGTGTCCGGGGCGCGCGGGTGCGCGCCGGTCAGCCGACCTTCTCCAGCTCCGGCTCGCCGTACCGCTCGGTGATCCGCGGGTTGCGGCCCTTGAGTACGACCCAGCCGATCCAGAGGGCGGCGGCCCAGACGGCCATCACGTAGAGACAGACGCGGGCGTCGGCGTCGTACGCGATCAGGCCGGTGACGAAGAGGAGGAAGAAGATGGCGATGTACGAGCAGACCGAGCCGCCGGGCGCCGGGAAGGACGAGGCGGGCAGCCGGCCCGCGACGACCCCGCGGCGGTAGCGCACGTGACTGATGAGGATCATCAGCCAGGTCCAGATGCCGGCCGCGGTGGCGATGGAGGTGACGTAGCCGAACGCCTTCTCCGGGACGACGTAGTTGAGGACCACGCCGACGCCCATGAAGAGGACGGAGACCGTGATGCCGAACGCCGGTGTCTTGGAGGAGGACAGCCGGCGGAAGACGCCGGGGGCCTCGCCGTTGTCCGCGAGGGTGCGCAGCATCCGGCCGGTGGAGTACATGCCGGAGTTGCAGGAGGAGAGCGCGGCGGTCAGCACGACGAAGTTGACGATGCCGGCGCCGGCCGGGATGCCGATCTTGGCGAAGGCGGCGACGAAGGGGCTCACCCCGGGCGCGAACTCGGTCCACTTGACCACGCACAGGATGACCGTGAGGGCGCCGACGTAGAAGAGGGCGATGCGCCAGGGCAGGGTGTTGATGGCCTTGGGGAGGGTCTTCTCCGGGTCGGCCGACTCGCCGGCCGTGACGCCGACCAGCTCGACGGCGAGGTAGGCGAACATGACGCCCTGGAGGGTCATCAGCGAGGAGCCGACGCCCTTGGGGAAGAAGCCGTCGAAGGCCCAGAGGTTGGAGACCGCGGCGGTGTCGCCGGCCTGGCTGAAGCCGAAGGTGAGCACGCCGAGACCGATGACGATCATGCCGATGATCGCGGTGACCTTGACCATCGAGAACCAGAACTCGATCTCGCCGAAGAGCTTGACCGAGATCAGGTTGGCCCCGAAGAGCACGACGAGGAAGACCAGCGCCGAGACCCACTGCGGGATGCTCGGGAACCAGTAGTGGATGTAGATGGCGGCGGCGGTCAGCTCCGCCATGCCGGTGACCACCCACATCAGCCAGTAGGTCCAGCCGGTGAAGTAGCCGAAGAACGGGCCGAGGAACTCGCGTGAGTACTCGGCGAAGGAGCCCGAGACGGGACGGTAGAGCAGGAGCTCGCCGAGCGCCCGCATGATGAAGAAGATGATCACGCCCGCGAGGGCGTACATGACGATGAGGCTGGGGCCGGCCTTGGCGATGTTGGCCCCGGCTCCCAGGAAGAGGCCGACGCCGATGGCGCCGCCGATGGCGATCATCTGGACCTGGCGGCTGCCGAGCCCTCGCTCGTACCCCTCTTCGGGGGCCTGCTCCCTGTCGACCTGCGCTGAGGTCATGTGTGGTGCGCCTTTCTCCATGCCGACCCGGGCCCTGTCGGCCGCGGATCGGGTCTCGATCCCCCCGGATGATGGAGCGGAGCGGGCCTCACTTCCCGCTCGTGCCTGGCCGGCGGTCGCCGGCTCGGTGGCGCACCCGGCCGAACATTCGGGTGGTGTTCGCCGGGCGGTCGTGAAGATGTACCACGCTGACAGCGCTGATCACAGGGCTTACGTGGGGCAGGTCACACCAACAGAGCGGACAAAGGAGACGCGGGCGCCCCGAAAAGGGCGGCCCATTGACGCGATCGTTATCCGGATTTGAGGCTCGCCTGAGCGGACGGCCAAAGGGGGCCGAATCAGGGCATAAGAGTGGAGACGAGGGTCTCCTGGAGCCCTCCGAGCCAGAGGTAGGCCATCACCATCGGCTTGCGCGGGTCCTCGTCGGGGAGCCGGAAGAGGAGTTCGCTGTCGTCCTCGTCGGTGATCTCCAGCCGGGAGCCGATCGCCAGGCGCAGGTCGTTGAGCGCGCTCAGCCACTGCCGGGACTCCTCCGGCGACAGCTTCAGCACCGCCCCGCCCTCCCCCGCCGACGCCGAGGAGAGGGCGTCCAGGGTGCGGATCACGGCGAGGGCGTTCTCGCGCTTGCCGGCCCGCAGGTCGTTCTCGGTGTACCGGCGGAACTCGGCGGAGTGAGCCCGCTGCTCCTCGGCCTCCGCGGCCCGCGGGGTACCCCCGGGGTCGCCGTAGGCGTCCGGGAACAGGCGCCGCAGGACCGGGTCGGTGGGCGGTTCGCTCGGGCCCTCGGCGAACAGTTCCGCGAGCGGGTCGCCGGAGACGTGCTCGGCGGGACCGGGCCCGATCAGCTCCAGGAGCTGGACGGCCAGCGACCGGATGATGGAGATCTCGACGTCGTCGAGGGCGACGGCGGCACCGCCGCCGGGGAGCGGTTCGAATTGTCCGGGCATGGAGACGATTCAGCTACTTCCGTCCTGCGGGCGGGCGTGGGTCATTTCCGGTCCTGCTGGAGGGTGGCCCACAGACCGTAGCCGTGCATGGCCTGGACATCCCGTTCCATCTCCTCGCGCGTACCACTGGACACGACCGCCCGGCCCTTGTGGTGCACGTCGAGCATGAGCTTGGTGGCCTTGTCCTTGGGATAGCCGAAGTACGACTGGAAGACGTACGTCACGTAGCTCATGAGGTTGACGGGGTCGTTGTGGACGATCGTCACCCACGGCACGTCGGGCTCGGGTACGGCGGACACCTCTTCCGCCGGCTCGGTCTTCTCGATCTCGATGGGTGCGGCTGCCGTCACAAGGCCCATGCTGCCACCACAGGGGGGTACTCGCACAAACGCGCCGCGGGGGCGGACCCGGAACCCAAAATCGTCAGATTGACGAGATGGGGGTAGCATCCAACGTCATGCTGTACGTGCCGGGGCGGAACCCGGCTCCCCGGCCGCTGCCGGGGCACCCGCGAGTCATGGCGAGGAGAGCTTTGTGGACGTAGCGGACCTGGGGCTGCCGGTGGACGTCCCCTCGACGGCGCTCTTCACGGACCAGTACGAGCTGACCATGCTCCAGGCGGCGCTGCGGGCGGGCACCGCCGGGCGCCGGAGCGTGTTCGAGGTGTTCACCCGCCGCCTGCCCGACGGGCGCCGCTACGGCGTCGTCGCGGGTACCGGGCGGATGCTCGACGCCGTGGAGAACTTCCGTTTCGACGCGGACGTCCTGCGCTTCCTGCGGGAGAGGGACATCGTTGACGAAACGACTCTGCAGTGGCTGGCCGGCTACCGCTTCACCGGCGACATCTGGGGCTACCCCGAGGGCGAGGTCTACTTCCCCGGCTCCCCGCTGCTGCGGGTGGAGGGCACCTTCGCGGAGTGCGTGCTGCTGGAGACGGTGATCCTGTCGATCCTCAACCACGACTCGGCGATCGCCGCCGCGGCCTCCCGCATGTCCGCCGCCGCCGGGGACCGCCCGCTGATCGAGATGGGCGCCCGCCGCACCCACGAGCTGGCCGCCGTGGCCGCCGCCCGCGCCGCCTACGTCGGCGGTTTCGCCACCACCTCCGACCTGGCCGCCGGCTTCCGCTACAACATCCCCACCGTCGGCACCTCCGCCCACGCCTTCACCCTGCTCCACGACAGCGAGCGCGACGCGTTCCGCGCCCAGGTGGACTCGCTGGGCCGGGGCACCACCCTGCTCGTGGACACCTACGACGTCGCCGAGGCGGTCCGCGCGGCCGTGGAGATCGCCGGGCCCGAGCTGGGCGCCGTGCGCATCGACTCCGGCGACCTGCTGCTGGTCGCCCACCGGGTCCGCCGGCAACTGGACGAGCTGGGCGCCACCGGCACGCGGATCGTCGTCACCTCGGACCTGGACGAGTACGCCATCGCCTCGCTCGCCGCGGCGCCCGTGGACGCCTACGGTGTCGGCACCCAGCTCGTGACCGGCTCCGGGCACCCGACCGCCTCCATGGTCTACAAGCTGGTCGCCCGCGCCGAGTCCGACGACGAGGCCGCGCCGCTGGTGCCGGTGGCCAAGAGGTCGACCGGCGGCAAGACCTCCATCGGCGGCCGCAAGTGGGCCGCGCGCCGGCTGGACGCCTCCGGGACCGCCGAGGCCGAGGTGATCGGCACCGGGCCGGTCCCCGCCGACCTGGCCGGCCGGCAGCTCCTGGTCCAGCTCGTCAAGGGCGGCGAGACCGTCGCCCGCGAACCGCTCGACGCCGCCCGGGACCGGCACACCGCCGCCCGGGCCGGCCTGCCGCTCTCCGCCGTCCAGCTCTCCCGGGGAGAGCCCGTCATCCCCACCGAATACGTCCACACGGCCTCGGTCGGCTGACCCGGCGCGGCGGGAGACCGCCCACCGCGAACGCCGTCCGGCCCCGTCCCCTTTCCGACCCACACGAAGGACACCGAGCATGCGCCGCGCCCTGATCGTCGTAGACGTACAGAACGACTTCTGCGAGGGAGGAAGCCTCGCCGTGACCGGCGGCGGTGACGTGGCCGCCGCCATCACCGAACTGATCGGGCAGGCCCCGGCCGGATACCGGCACGTCGTCGCCACCCGTGACCACCACATAGCCCCCGGCGACCACTTCGCCGACCGGCCCGACTACGTCCGCACCTGGCCGCCGCACTGCGTCGCCGGCACCGAGGGCGCCGGGTTCCACCCGAACTTCGCGCCCGCCCTCGCCTCCGGCGCCGTCGACGCCGTCTTCGACAAGGGCGCCTTCTCCGCCGCCTACAGCGGCTTCGAGGGCACCGACGAGAACGGCACCCCGCTCGCCGACTGGCTGCGGGAGCGGGAGATAGACGAGGTCGACGTGGTGGGCATAGCGACCGACCACTGCGTCCGCGCCACCGCCCTGGACGCCGCCCGCGAGGGCTTCCGCACGCACGTGCTGCTCGACCTGACCGCGGGGGTGGCGCCGGCCACCACCGAGCGGGCCCTCGCGGAGCTGCGGGAGGCCGGCGTCGAACTGACCGGGAGGCCGGTCGTGGCGTAGGCGGTCCCCGCCGGGGGCGACGGCCGCGCGGGGGCGCGTGCCGGTGACCGGGGCCCGCGCGGGGCGCCGGGGCCGCCGGGCGGGTCCGACGTCACCGCGGGCCCGCCGGCGGGCCGCCGGGGGACCGGGCGGGTGTGGCCGCCGGGGGCTCAGGAGCGGGTGGGCCCGGGGTGCGGGCCGCCGGGGCTCAGGTGCGGGCCACCGGGCGGCCGAGGAGGGCGCGGATCGGGCGCCACAGCTCCTGGGCCAGGTCCGGGCCGCCGGTGCCGCCCGTCGGGGCCGTGCGCCATATCAGGCCGTCCGGATGGTGGAGGACGGCGGTGATCTCGTCGAGGGTGGGCGGGGCCGCGTTGCCCCGCAGGTAGACCGCGCGCAGCCCCAGGTTGCGCAGCCTGGTCAGGGCGCGCGGCCGGTTCTGGGCGTGGACCAGTACGCGGACGCTGCCCGGCGTCCCGGCGGCGGGGCTGGGCAGGTTCAGCGCCACCACCACGGTGCCGTTCGGCAGCTTGCAGAAGCCTCCTGCGGACATGCGCTCATCCCCCCGCGTCGGCCGGTGCCGGGACCGGTGTCAATAAGAGAACCACACAGGCACCTAAACACGGATCGGCGGCGGCCCGCCAGGGGACCGCCGCCGATCATGCTCTGACCTGGGAGGACGTGAGCTACTTCACCGCCGGACCGACTTCCAGCTCGATCGTGGAGCCGTTGCCGGCCTCCTTGGTGATCTTGATCTTGGTGTTGGTGTCAGTGATCTTGACACCGCCGGTCGGGTTGGCCGGGTCGTAGTAGTCGTTCGTGTGGTCGTTGAAGACCGGCACGCCCGGCTTGCCCGGCACGCGGGTCTTGACGTCCGCCTTGTGCAGCGTGATCGCGTCCGTCCGGAAGGTGCTGAACGGCGAGTCGTAGGACTGCATGCGGTTGCGCATCAGCGTGCCGTCGGACCAGCGCAGGGCCTGCGGGTGCGAGTCGACCGGCAGGATCAGGCCGGTGCCCGGGTGGACGCTGGTGTTGTTGTCCTTCTGGGAGGTGTCCCACTTCCAGATCAACAGGCCGTTCTGGTACGGGTAGTGCTCCACCCAGTCCGGCCGCGAGGCGAAGCCGAAGTTGTACGGGCCGACCTTCAGGGTCTTGTCGTACGACACGTACTGCCGGTTCTCGGCGACGTAGTACTGCGCGTAGTCCTTGGTGAAGGAGGCGCCGACTCGGGTGAAGCCGTTGGCGGTCCAGGCGGCGTCCGCGGTCTCGGCGTCGTCGGAGAAGAGGACGGCCCCGTCGGCGGTGACGGTGATCCGGTCGGCGGTGAAGCCCTTCTGGGCCACGCCGCCGTCGGTCTGGTAGCGGAAGCGCAGGTCGACGGTGCGGCCGGCGTAGGCGTCCAGCGGGTAGACCAGGGTGCCGTAGGCGTCGGCGGTGCCGGTCAGGCCGGGCTTGTCACTGCCGTCACGCGGCAGCGGGCTGCCGTCGAAGGTGCCGTCCAGGGCGGTCCAGTTGGCGCCGCCGTCGGTCGAGACCTCGGTGTAGAGGAAGTCGTACTCGGCCTCGATGTCGTACCAGGCGTCCAGGGTGAGCGAGGCACTCCGCTTCCCGGTGAGGTCGACCGTGCGGGTCAGGGTGTTCTTGAGGTTGTCGGCGCTGCCGCTCCACCACTGCGTCTCGCCCTGCGCGGGCGGCACGATCTCGGTGGTGACGGCCTTCTTCGGGAGCTGGACCACCAGGCCCTGCTTGTGCTTGGTGTTGTACTCCGCCAGGCCCAGCTTGTGCCAGGAGTTGATCCCGGCCTTGGCCGTGTCGTAGTTCAGCCAGCCGAGCTGGAGCTTGTCCCAGGCGGTCATGTCGCCGGGCAGGTCGCCGATCTCCTTGCGGCCGGTGCCGAGCCAGGAGCCGGAGGACATCAGGGTCCAGAAGCCGGTGGAGTTGTCGCCGCCGGCGGTGTCGTAGAGGTCGGGCAGACCGAGGTCGTGGCCGTACTCGTGGGCGAAGACGCCCAGTCCGCCGTTCTCCGGCTGGATGGTGTAGTCGCCGACCCAGATGCCGGTGGAGCCGATCTGCGCGCCGCCGAGCTTGTTGCCCTCGGGGCCGGTGGCGCCGGCGTCGGTGCCGAAGGCGTACCAGCGGTGGGCCCAGATCGCGTCGGTGCCCTGGGCGCCGCCGCCGGCGGACTCGTCCTCGCCCGCGTGCACGATCTGGAAGTGGTCGATGTAGCCGTCGGGCTCGTTGAAGTCGCCGTCGCCGTCGTGGTCGTAGCGGTCCCACTGGTCGTACTGGGCGACGTCGGCCTTGATCTGGGCGTCGGTGCGGCCCTTGGCCTTCTGGTCGGCGACCCAGGCGTCGAGGCCGTCGCTGACGATGTTCCACACGCTGGAGCAGGTGGAGGCGCCGCAGGCGTTGTTGCCGTACCGGGCCTCGTTGTAGGGCACCTTGACCCAGTCGGAGACCACGCCGTCGACGGAGTAGCGGCCGGAGGACTGCTTCTCGTAGTACTTCTTGACCGACTCGGTGTTCTTGCCGGTGCCGAAGTACAGGTCCTCGAAGTGCTCGCGGTTGTAGTCCGCCTGCCAGGCCGTGGAGTTGTCCTTGCGGCGGTCGGGCTCGGCGATCTCGTTGTGCAGCGGGCCGGGCGTGCCGCCGTAGCGGCTGTCCACCTGGTCGCCGAACTCGACCAGGATGGTGAAGATCTTGTCGGTCTTCTCCCGGCCCAGCTCGACGTACTTGGTGTCGCCCTTCTTGCCCTTGCCCTTGCCGTTGCCCTTGAGCTGGACGACCTTCGAGCCGTCGCGGTCCTTGACCGAGGCGCGGCCGGACAGGACCTGGTCCAGGGCCTCCTGGCGCTGGGCCTCCTGGGTGCGGCTGAGCGGGCCGTCGAGGTTGTGCTCGTCCATGCCCTCGGCCGGGTGCGGGTCGTTGCCCTCCGAGGCCGCCGGGCGGACCGGTGCGTCCGCCTGGGCCGCGGTCGCCGCGGACATGGTGGCCGCGGCGGCGGCCAGTGCGACGACGGTGGCCGCCGTCCTGAACGTCCAGGGTCTACTGGTCACTTGATTTCCTCCCCCGCGTCCACGCGCGCGGAAGAAAAAGGACAAGGACATGGCAGGTCCGCGCACCCGTGATCAACGCGTGTAGTCAAGTGCCGTTATTTGACTAGAGGTTCGGAGGAAAAGACAGATCTTGACTTGGGCATATCAACTGCATTATGTGAGCGGGTGTTCGCTCAGCGGACACCTGGTCACCCCTGGCGGGCGCGCGATACCGTCCGGTTGCCGAACGCCATGACTCCGTGCGCCCCCCGTGCATCTGCCCCGCCCCGCGGGCCGCGCTTACTGTGAGAGGCACTCGGGCACACAGCCCGTGAGAGTCGCCCGGCACGGCGCCCCGAACCGGCGCGGCGCCGGGCCGACAGCCGGTCCCGACCCCCAGATCGCCTTCCGAGGACACGATGGCCATGCCCCGTCCGACTCCCGCACAGTTCGTCTACGGTTCGTGCACGGTGGTCTTCTCGACCTTCGCCATGCTGCTGCTGTCGCAGACGCGTTCGGGCCCCGGCGTCGCGGTCGTCGCCGTCGCGGCGCTCGCGCTCGGCGTGCTGGTCGCCGTGACGGCCCCGTCGCCCCGCAGGCGTCCGGCCGCCGCGCCGTCCGCGACGGCCGGACGTCCGCTCCCGGTGCCGCCGCCGCGGCTCTCCGCGCCGGCCGCCGAGCCGGTGCGCGGACGCGCCGCCTGACCCGCCGCCGCGGGTCCGCGGCACGCCCTCCCGGCGCACCGCGGACCCGCGCCCGGCACGTCAACGGGCGCTGACCACCACCGTCTTGGCCGCCTTGTCGTGCAGGCCCTGCTTGTAGGGCTTGTCGAAGAAGCTCCAGCCGCCCGCGATGATCGTCCACACGCAGGCGCAGCAGAAGGCGAACGGGAGCCAGAGCACCGCGGCCCGGATCAGCGAGGTCTGCACGGAGGGCGTGGCGCCGTCGTCCAGGTTGGCCACCCGCAGGCCGAACCACTTCTTTCCGAGCGTCTGGCCCCGGGTCGCGGTCATGTAGGTGTCGTAGCCGATGTAGAGCACGGCGGCGATCACGGACTGCCCGAAGGACCTGCCCGCGTCGAGCTGGTCGCCGTTGACGCGGAACTCGGCGACGTTGAACGCCCAGCTCAGCAGCCAGACCACGAGGCCCACCAGGATCATGTCGATGATCCGGGCGAGCGTGCGGCGCCCGCTGTCGGCCAGCGGGGGCATGCCGGCGAGCGGGCCGCCGGGCCCGCCCCCGCCCCCGTACGGATCACCGCCGTAGGGGCCGCCGGGGTACTGCCCGCCCCCGCCGTAGGGGCCGCCCGTGGGCGGGGGCTGTCCGCCGCCGTAGGGACTCCCGCCCCAGGGCGGCGGCTCTCCGCCGCCCGACGACGGCGGCGTGTCGTACGGCGAGCCCGCGCCGCCCGCGCCCTGGCCCGGTTCCGGGCCGGGTCCGGACGGGGGGCGCTTGCGGAACGGGTCGTCCTCCGGCGGCTGCCCGCCGGAGCCGTAGGGCGGTTCGCTGCTCATGGCCCGAGTCGACCCCGAAACCCCCCACCCCCGCATCCGGCGAGCGGCCGTCCGGATGACTCCGGCCCGCCCCCGGCGGACGCCCGGCCCCACGCTCCCCCGCCGGCCGCGCACCGCGCGGCCGAGGGCGACGCCGCCGGGCACGCCGGCCGGACCGGGCCCGCCGACGGGGCCAACGCGCCCGGCACCGGCCTCTGTTCGGGGCGGGTACCGGCCAGGGAAGGGCCGGAAACCGCCGCGTCACGCGCGGTCTTCCTGGGGAGGTACGAGCAGCCGAACACACAGAGCGACGAGGGGGTCACGTGCGGTGGAGACATGCTTTCGATGACGCGAGGAGATATCTGGAGGCGACGAGGGAGCAACTCGACTCTCCTGCCGTCGGGCTCACCAGGCTGGACGAGAACGTCACACGGAGCCGCCTGGAGGTGCTGGAACGCATCGACCAGGGCATCGCCGGCTCACGCGAGGAGTACCGGACGGCGGGCCGGCGTCAGGACCGGGTGATCGGCGGCCTCGACGAGATGCGAAACGAGCTTCTCCGGCTGCGCGAAGCCGTCGAGGCCCTCGGCACCGGCGCGGCGGCCGAACAGGGGGACGCTCCCGTGCGCGGCAGCACACCGGAGGAGCCCGCGCCGGGGGCCGGGTCCGGCGAGGAACCGGGACACGTACCCGCCGGACCCACCGAGGCGCCTCCGCCCGCCCCGTCCGACACCGACTCCCAGGGGGGAACCATGCAGAACGGCGACCAGCGGCCCGGGAACGGGGACCGCGACCACGGCCGGGACCGGGACCGGTACGGGGACCACGGCCAGGGCCGGGACGGGGACCACGACCAGGGCCAGGACCACGGCCTCAGGGAGGCCATCGAGGCCGCCTACCGGGGCGTGGACGGTCCCGCCGCGCCGGACGCCCGCCGCGGATCGGCCGGTCGGGACGACGACCCGCGGATCGCCCACGGTGTCCTGCTGCTCAAGGCCGCCGGCGTGGCCGCCGCCGAACTGGTCGTCCACCGCGACACCTGGGAATGGCTCGTCGGCCGGGCCGTCGGGCACGCCCACTTCCGCATCCCGCCCTCGGTCGAGGACATCGGGGGAGGCCGCGTCCACACCGTCCTGTCCGGACGCACCCTCATCGCCCTGCTGATCGAACTGTGGGACACCCGGGGCGCCACCACGCCCCTGGACGGCGACTGGGCGATGGCCACGACCGCCTACTGCCGCATCGCGGCCCAGCTCGCCGAGGTGGCGTGCCACGGCGCGACCGTCCGCATCGTCCTGGACGACGGTCTTCCCGGGGAGACCGACGACTGACCGGCCCCCGGGCCGCCCGCGCCGGTGCCGGCCCCGAGGGGGTGGGGCGTCCTCGCGCCACCCCCCGGGGCCGGACCGGCCGCCCGGACATCAGGCCCCGGGCGGCGGCGCCGCGGGGTCAGCCGGCGACGAAGGTGTGGGCCGCCTTGTCGTGCCAGCACTGGTGCCAGGGGCGGTCGAAGAGGCACCAGGCCACACCGACGACGCCGATCACCAGGAGGCCGGGGACGCTGTAGACGAGCCAGCGGCGCAGGGCGGCGCCGAAGGACGGGGGCTCGTGCGCCTCGATGTCCCGCACCTCCACGCCGAGCAGCCGTTTGCCCAGGGTGCGGCCCCACTTGGCGGTGGGCAGGACCTCGTAGGCGACGCCGAAGAGCAGCAGGACGGCCAGGACGATGCCGAGGTAGGGGCCGGTGGTGCCGTCGATCAGCCAGACGGTGACCGTCTCCCCGGAGAGCCGGGCCTCCTCGATCTTGGCCTGGAGGTGGTCGGCCGCCCGGGTGCCGAGGGGGACGGCGGCCGCGGCGGTGACGCCCGCGAGGACCACGGTGTCGACCAGCCGGGCGGCGAGCCGCTTGCCGAGGGGCGCGGGGCGGGCCGCCGCCTGCCGCCGGGCGGCGGCCTGGAACACGTCGTCGACCGGGGGCTTCCAGGGCGCGACCGGCGGCTGTTCGTCGCCGCCGGTCGCGGCGAGCCGGTGCACCTGCTGGGCCCAGGACGGCTGGCCGCCGCCGGGTCCGGCCGCCAGCGGCGCCGCCGGGGCGACCGGCGGGAAGGGGACGGCGGGCTGCTGCGGGGCCTCGGCGGGCCCGGGGCTCGCCGGCTGCCGGGGAAGAGCCGGTCCCGCCCCCTGCGGGCCGGACGGCCCGGACGCCGGCGACGGGGCGGGCGACGGGGCCGCGGGGGCGGCCGGGGCCGGCGCTCCGGCCCGTGCCGCGCCCGCGCGGGCGGCGGCGGCCTTCCCGGCGCCGGGACCGGGGCCCGGCCGGGGCCCCGGCTCCCCCGCCGTGCGCGGCGGTACGGGACGGAAGGTCATGGTGCCCTCGTCGGCGGGCCCTTCGGCGGCCGTCGGCGCCGGCCGTGCCGCGGTCCCGGGCCCCGCGCCCGGACGGCGGAAGACGAAGGTGTCGCCGGGCGCGGAGGCGGCGGGCGCCTCGGCGGGCGCGGGAGCGCCGGCCGTGCCCGTGCCGCCGCCCCGCGCGCCGTCCGTGCCGTCCGTGCCGACGGCGGACGAGGCGGACGAGGCGGGCGAGGCGGGCGAGGCGGCCGCGGGCGACGGCGCGGCCGGGTGCGGGACCGGGGCCGGGGAGTGCGGCACCCTCGGGTCCACCCGCGGGTCGGCGTCCTGCACGGCGCCCTGGTCCGGGCCCGGCGGGCTGGGCCAGGCGACCTCGGGGGCTCCGGTGCCGGCCGGCTGCGCGTCGGCGCCCCACGCGGCGGCCGGTTCCGGGCGGCTGCCGTGCTGGGACGCGGCGGCCGGGGGCGGCTCCTGGAGCGGGTCCTCGTCGAAGAAGTGCGGGCCGGTCTCCTCCACGGAGGGCAGCGCGCCGGGCGGCGGGGCGAGCGACTCGCCGTCCCGGGGAGCCGGCCGGCTGGTGCCCGCCACCCAGGAGGCGCCGTTCCAGTACCGGACGTATCCGGGGATGGAGGGGTCCGGGTAATACCCCTCGCGGGGCCTGTCGTCGCCGGGTGCCGGGGTTGGGGCGCTCATGTCCGTCGTCCCGTATCTGCTCGGGGATGGTTGGGGGGAGTGTCCACATCTACCAGACGGGAACACGCCATACCGCCCGTCCGGCCGGACGGGCCCCTTTCGGGCAACGCCTGTGCCCGGACCTTCACATGGCGGGCGTGCCCCTCGGGGGCCCACCGGACGGAGGTCCGGAAAAAACTTTCGCGAACTCGCGTAATGCTCACGCCCCCGCCTCCTCTCCCTCGTACGGGGACGCTCACCGCGGCCCCCGCGAAACCGTACGAGAACCGAGGAAGGACACCGCCATGCACCCCATCGTGGTCGAACGCGAACTGGAGATGCGGCTCATCCTGTCGCCCGAGCGGGGACTCGCGGTCCCCGCCCTGCTCGCCTACCACTCCGACGACCCCTACGCGGTCCACGTCACCTTCCACATCGACTCGGGCCACCCCGTGCACTGGACGTTCGCCCGCGATCTGCTGGTCGAGGGCGTCTTCCGGCCGGGCGGGCAGGGGGACGTGCGGGTGTGGCCGTCGAAGGCCGAGGGCCGCAGCGTCGTGCTGATCGCGCTGAGCAGCCCCGACGGCGACGCCCTGCTGGAGGCGCCCGCCGCACAGGTGTCGGCGTGGCTGGAGCGGACGCTGCGGGCGGTGCCGCCGGGGTCGGAGGGCGAACAGCTCGGCATCGACGACGGAATCGCCGAGCTGCTCGCCCGGTGACGGTGCGAGGGGCGCGCGGGACGGCCGGTCAGAACACCTTGCCCGGGTTGAGGATGCCGAGCGGGTCGAAGGTCTTCTTCACGGCCCGCTGCATCTCCAGCCCGACGGGGCCGATCTCGCGCGCCAGCCACTCCTTCTTCAGTACCCCCACGCCGTGCTCGCCGGTGATCGTGCCGCCGAGCTCCAGCCCGAGGGCCATGATCTCGTCGAAGGACTCCCGGGCCCGCCGGGACTCGTCGGGGTCCCGGGCGTCGAAGCAGACCGTGGGGTGGGTGTTGCCGTCACCGGCGTGGGCGCAGACGCCGATGGTCAGGCGGTACTTCGCGGCGATCCGCTCGATGCCCTCCAGCATCGCGCCGAGCCGGGAGCGGGGCACGCACACGTCGTCGATCATCGTGGTGCCCTTGACGGCCTCCAGGGCGGTGAGGGACAGGCGCCGCGCCTGGAGCAGCAGGTCGGACTCGGCGGCGTCCTCGGCGGGGACCACCTGCGTGGCGCCGGCCGCCTCGCACAGCGCGCCGACCGCGGCGAGGTCGGCGGCCGGGTCGGCGGTGTCGAAGGCGGCGAGCAGCAGGGCCTCGGTGGTCTCCGGGAGCCCCATGCGGGCCAGGTCGTTGACGGCCTCGACGGTCGTACGGTCCATCAGCTCCAGGAGGGACGGCACGTGCCCGCCCTCCATGATCCGGCACACCGCGTCGCAGGCGTCGGCGGCGGAGGCGAACTCGGCGGCCAGCACGAGGGGTGCGGGCGGCTTCGGCCGCAGCGCCAGGACGGCGCGGACGACGACGCCGAGGGAGCCCTCGGAGCCGACGAACAGGCGCGTGAGGTCGTATCCGGCGACGCCCTTGGCGGTGCGGCGGCCGGTGGACATCAGACGGCCGTCGGCGAGCACCACGTCGAGGCCGAGGACGTACTCGGCGGTGACGCCGTACTTGACGCAGCACAGGCCGCCGGAGGCGGTGCCGATGTTCCCGCCGATGGTGCAGGTCTCCCAACTGGAGGGGTCCGGCGGGTAGAAAAGGCCGTGTTCCTCCACCGCGCGGGAGAGGACGGCGTTGACGACGCCCGGTTCGACGACGGCGATCCGGTCGACGGGGTCGATCTCCAGGATGCGGTCCATCCTGGTCAGGGAGAGCACGACGCAGCCGTCGGTGGCGTTGGCGGCGCCGGACAGTCCGGTGCGGGCGCCCTGCGGGACGACCGGGACGCGCAGGTCGGTGGCGGTGCGCAGGACGTGCTGGACTTCCTCCACGGTGCGCGGCAGGACGACGGCGGCCGGGGTGCCGGCCGGGCAGAAGCTCGCCATGTCGTGGGCGTAGGAGGCGGTGACGTCGGGGTCGGTGAGCACGGAGTCGGGGGGCAGGACGCCCAGCAGGCGGCCGACGAGGGTGCCGGCGGCGCCGTCTTCGTCGCGTGGCGCTTCGATGCGGCTCATGATCACAGCGTGGCAGCCGGGGCCATCGGTGTGAACCCCGTGGACGGCACCTGTCACCTGCCCGGGTGTGCTTGTCGTACGGGCGCACAGTGGGCGCCATGGACCACGACACGTCGAGCGCCCCGGGCCGCCGTCCCCGGCGCCGGGCCGGCCGTGCGCGCCGGGTGCTGATCGTCTGCGTCGCCGGCGGTGCCGTGCTCGGCGGGGCGCTGGTGCTGGTGGCGGACCGGGACGGGGGCGCTCCCCCGCCGGTGCCGGGTCCCGCGGCGGCGGCGCGCGGGGCGGTCGCGGCGGGCGCGCCGGCGGCCCTGTCCGGTCTGGCGGCGCTGATCGGCGACGGGGAGGCGCGGGTGCGGGAGCGCCCGGGGGACGGGGAGGCGTGGGCGGTGCTGGGCGCGGCCTACGTGGAGCGGGGCCGGCGCACGGCGGACGCCGCCGACTGGCCGCGGGCCGAGAGGGCGCTGCGCACGGCGCTGGAGACGGGGGCGGCGCGCGATCCGGGGGCGCTGGAGTCGCTGGCGGCGCTGGCGGTGGCGCGGCGGGACTTCGCCGAGGCGCGGACGTGGGGCGAGCGCGCGGCGGGGCGGGGGCCGAAGCGGTGGACGGCGCAGGCGGTGCTGATCGACGCGTACACCGGGCTCGGCGACCACGAGGCGGCGGGGAAGGCGCTCGACCGGATGCTGGAGCTGCGGCCGGGGCTGCCCGCGGTGCGGGCGCGGGCGGCGGCCGTCTACCGGGACCGGGGCTGGCGGGAGGACGCGGAGGCGCAGGTCGCGGACGCGGCGGCGGCCGCCGGGACGCCGGCCGAGCGGGCCGCGTACCTGGAGCAGGCGGGCCGGCTGGCCTTCGAGCGGGGCGACCGGGAGAAGGCGCTGCGCTACGCCCGGGAGGCGCTGCGCGCCGGCCCGGACCGGGCGCAGGCGCGGGCGGGCGAGGCGCGGGCGCTGGCGGCGCTGGGCCGGACCGAGGAGGCGGTGTCGGCGTACCGGGCGGCGTACGCGGCGCGGCCGGACGCGGAGTACGCGCGGGAACTGGGCGAGTTGTTCGCGTCGCTGGGGCGGGGGCGGGAGGCCGCGGAGCAGGGGGAGCGGGTGCGGGAGCGGGTGCGGCAGGCCGAGGCCGCCGGGGCGGACGGGTCGCTGGTGCTGGGCCTGGCCGAGGCGGACCACGGGGACGCGGAGGCGGCGGTGGAGCGGCTGCGGGCGGAGTGGGGGCGGCAGCCGTCGACGGAGGTGGCGGACGCGCTGGGCTGGGCGCTGCACCGGGCCGGGCGGGACGAGGAGGCTCTCGGGTTCGCGGTGACGGCGACGGACGGCACCCGGGGCGGCGGGGTGCGCAGCGCGCTGTACGCCTTCCACCGGGGCATGGTGGAACGGGAGTTGGGCCTCGTAGGTCCGGCGCGGCGGCGTCTGGAGGAGGCGCTGCGGATCAACCCGTACTTCTCGCCGCTGCACGCCCCGGCGGCGCGGGAGGCGCTGGACGGGCTGGGCGGGCCCCCGTTGGGGAGCCCGCCGCCCCTCTAGGGTCTTTCGTTGCGTCCGGCCGGGCCCCGCGAGCCCGGGGTGATCCGAACGAGAGGCCCTGGGCGCGTGGCGCCCCGGTCTCAGAGGTTGCCGCGCTTCTCCTGCTCGCGCTCGATCGCCTCGAAGAGGGCCTTGAAGTTGCCCTTGCCGAAGCCCATCGAGCCGTGGCGCTCGATGATCTCGAAGAAGACGGTCGGACGGTCCTGGACCGGCTTGGTGAAGATCTGGAGCAGGTAGCCGTCCTCGTCGCGGTCGGCGAGGATCTTCAGCTCGCGCAGGGTGTCGACGGGCACGCGGGTGTCGCCGACCCATTCGCCGAGGGTTTCGTAGTAGGAGTCCGGGGCGTCGAGGAACTGGACGCCGGCCGCCTTCATCTGGCGCACGGTCTCCACGATGTCGTTGGTGGCCAGCGCGATGTGCTGGACGCCGGCGCCGCCGTAGAACTCCAGGTACTCGTCGATCTGGGACTTCTTCTTGGCGACGGCGGGCTCGTTGATCGGGAACTTGACCTTGAGGGTGCCGTCGGCGACGACCTTGGACATGAGGGCGCTGTACTCGGTGGCGATGTCGTCGCCCACGAACTCCTTCATGTTCGTGAAGCCCATGACCTTGTTGTAGAAGCCGACCCACTCGTTCATGCGGCCGAGTTCGACGTTGCCGACGCAGTGGTCGATCGCCTGGAAGGTGCGGCGGGCGGGCGGCTCGACGATGGGCTGGGCGGCGGTGTAGCCGGGCAGGTAGGGCCCGTCGTAGCCGGTGCGCTCGACCAGGGTGTGCCGGGTCTTGCCGTAGGTGGCGATGGCGGCGAGGACGACGGTGCCGTGTTCGTCCTTCACCTCGTGCGGCTCGGCGAGGGAGCGGGCGCCGTGGGCGACGGCGTAGGCGTGGGCGGCGCGCGCGTCGGGGACCTCGATGGCGAGGTCGACGACGCCGTCGCCGTGTTCGGCCACGTGCTCGGCCAGGAAGCGGCCCCGCTCGGTGGAGGGTTTGATGACGGAGGTGAAGACGAAGCGCGCGGAGCCGTTCTCCAGCACGTAGCTCGCGGTCTCGCGGCTGCCGTTCTCCGGTCCGGAGTAGGCGACCAGCTGCATGCCGAAGGCGGTGGAGTAGTAGTGCGCGGCCTGCTTGGCATTGCCCACGGCGAAGACGACCGCGTCCATTCCCTTGACCGGGAAGGGGTCGGCCTGCCGTGCGGTGTCGGGAGAGTGGTGTGTGGTCTGCGTCATAGTCGCAGAATCCCCCGCGTCTGCAAGGTGCGCAATAGTTCGCGCGTTCACTGGGCAGTCTGACCAGTACCCCGTCGGTGGGGGCGGGCGATCTGTACAGGATGACCAGCCGGAGGGGTGCGATGGGGATCGATCGTCTGGACGGACGGATCATCGGGCTGCTGGCCCGGGAGCCGCGGATCGGGGTGCTGGAGATGTCCCGCCGCCTGGGGGTGGCGCGGGGCACGGCGCAGGCGCGGCTGGACCGGCTTCAGTCGAATGGAGTCATCCGCGGTTTCGGTCCGGAGGTCGATCCCGCGGCGCTCGGCTATCCGGTGACGGCCTTCGCCACGCTGGAGATCCGCCAGGGCCAAGGGCCCGACGTGCGGGCGCACTTGGCGAACGTCCCGGAGGTGCTGGAGCTGCACACGACCACCGGTACGGGGGACATGTTGTGCCGCCTGGTGGCCCGTTCCAATGCCGATCTTCAGCGGGTGATCGACCGGGTCGTCGGTTTTGATGGCATCGTCCGGGCCGCCACGGCGATCGTGATGGAAAACCCGGTTCCGCTGCGGATCATCCCGCTGGTGGAACAGGCGGCCGGAAACGAGGGTAGACGCGAGTGAACCGGCCGGCCGCTCGGGGAGCCGGCCCAGCCGAGAGGAGGGGGGGACGTGAACTTCTGGGAGTTCCTGGGCAACCGCCATCAACAGTTGCTCACCGACGCCTACCAGCACGCCAGCGCCGTCTTCCAGTGCATGGTGGCGGCCACCGTGCTGGGAGTGCTGATCGGGGTGGTCACCTACCGCAGCGACTGGGCGGGGAATCTGGCCACCACGGTCACCTCCGGCATCCTGACCATCCCCTCGCTGGCCATGATCGGCCTGCTGATCCCGGTGGTCGGGCTCGGCGTCCCGCCGACGGTGACGGCGCTGACCCTGTACGGGCTGCTGCCGATCGTGCGGAACGCCATCGTGGGACTGCGCGGGGTCGACCCCGCGCTGGTGGACGCGGCCAAGGGCATCGGCATGTCGCGGGCGGCCCGGCTGCTGCGGGTGGAGCTCCCGCTGGCCTGGCCGCCGATCCTGACCGGGATCAGGGTCTCGACGCAGATGCTGATGGGCATCGCCGCGATCGCCGCGTTCGCCTCCGGTCCCGGGCTGGGCAACGAGATCTTCCGCGGGATCGCCTCGTTGGGCAGCAAGAACGCGCTCAACCAGGTACTCGCCGGCACGCTGGGAATCATCATCCTGGCGCTCTTGTTCGACGCCGCCTACGTCCTGCTGGGGCGGCTGACCATCTCCAGGGGGATCCGTGCCTGAGACGACGCCGGGCGCCACGACGGGCGCGACCATCGAGTTGGAGGGCCTGACCAAGCGGTACCCGGGCAATCCGCAGCCGGCCGTGGAGAACGTGTCCATGGAGATCCGGGCCGGCGAGACCGTGATCTTCGTGGGGCCCTCGGGCTGCGGGAAGTCCACCACGCTGAAGATGATCAACCGGCTGATCGAGCCGAGCGGCGGACGCATCCGCATCGACGGCGAGGACGTCACCGACATCGACCCGGTCCGGCTGCGCCGCAAGGTCGGCTACGCGATCCAGTCCTCGGGTCTCTTCCCGCACATGACGGTCGCCCAGAACATCGCGCTGGTGCCGAAGATGATCGGCTGGTCGAAGACGCGCGTCCGCGCGCGGGTGGAGGAGATGCTCGACCTGGTCGGCCTGGACGCCGGCGAGTTCCAGGGCCGCTATCCGCGTCAGCTCTCCGGCGGCCAGCAGCAGCGGGTGGGCGTGGCGCGGGCGCTGGCCGCCGATCCGCCGGTGCTGCTGATGGACGAGCCGTTCGGCGCGGTCGACCCGATCACCCGGGACCACCTCCAGGACGAGCTGATCCGGCTCCAGCACGAACTGCACAAGACGATCGTCTTCGTCACCCACGACTTCGACGAGGCGATCAAGCTGGGGGACCGGATCGCCGTGCTGCGCGAGCGGTCGCACATCGCCCAGTTCGACACGCCCGAGGCGATCCTGACCAACCCGGCGGACGACTTCGTCTCCGGGTTCGTCGGCGCCGGGGCGGCGCTGAAGCGGCTGAACCTGACCCGGGTGCGGGACGTGGAGATCACCGACTACCCGACGGTGACGGTGGACGACCCGCTCCAGCACATCTTCGGGCTGCTGCGGGCGGGCGGCACCAACGAGATCCTGCTGCTGGACCGGCGCGGGCGGCCCTACAAGTGGCTGCGGCGCGGCGACCTGATGCGGGCCAAGGGCTCCCTCGCGCGGGCCGGGACGCTGGTCAACGACACGGTGACCCGGGACGCGACGCTGCGGGACGCGCTGGAGGCGGTGCTCACCGACAACGCGGGGCGGGTCGCGGTCACCGGGCGGCGCGGCGAGTACACCGGCGTCGTCGACATGGAGACCCTGATGAACTCGGTGCACGAACTGCTGGAGGAGGACCGGCTGGACGCGTTGGAGCACCGGCACGAACTGGAGGAGGCGCGGGCCGGACAGACCCACTCCGAGCAGGAGGGCGTCGGCGGACCGGGCGGGGAGGCGGCGAAGGCGTGAGCACCTCCCCCGGCCGGTACCCCGCCGGCGACCACGGCCCCCGGCAGCCCGGTTTCCCCGACGACCACGACGACCACGACGACCACGCGCACGAACCGGACGACGACGGGCGGGAGCCCGGACCGCCGCCACGGGCCCCCGCGGCCCGGCTCACCTGGCAGCGGCTGACGGTCCTGCCGGTGGCGCTGATCGTGGTGCTGCTGGCGACCTGGCTCTGGTTCCGCCAGGCCGACCTGGACCAGCTCAGCCGCAACGCGCTCTCCGACGGCCAGGTCACCAAGGCGCTGTGGCAGCACGTGCAGCTCACGGTGATCTCCACCTTCTTCGTGCTGATCATCGCCATCCCGCTCGGCATCCTGCTGACCCGCAAGGCGTTCCGCAGGGCGACACCGGTGGCGATGGCGTTCGCCAACATGGGCCAGGCGACACCCGCCATCGGCCTGCTGGCGCTGCTGGTGATCTGGCTGGGCATCGGCCGCCGCTCGGCCCTGATCGGCATCATCATCTACGCGGTCCTGCCGGTGCTGTCGAACACCATCGCGGGACTGCGGGCCAACGACCCGACGCTGCTGGAGGCGGCCCGCGGCATCGGGATGTCGCCGCTCGGCGTGCTGACGCGCGTGGAGCTGCCGCTGGCGGTGCCGCTGATCCTGGCGGGCGTGCGCACGGCCCTGGTGCTGAACGTGGGCACCGCGACGCTGGCCACCTTCGGCGGCGGCGGCGGACTCGGCGTGCTCATCACCACCGGCATCACCAGTCAGCGGATGCCGGTACTGGTGCTGGGCTCGGTGCTGACGGTGGCGCTGGCGCTGCTGGTGGACTGGCTGGCCTCGCTGGCCGAGGTCCTGATGCGGCCCCGCGGCCTGGAGGTGGGGACATGAGAAGGCGTACGTGCCTGCTGCTGGCGGCGGTCCTCGTGGCCGCCTCCGGCTGCGGCCTGACCAGCGGATCGCCGATGGTCGACAACGTGGGGCCGGGCACGGTCGGCCAGGGCCGGCCGCTGGAGGGGGCCGACCTCACGGTCGTCTCCAAGGAGTTCACCGAGCAGCTCGTCCTCGGCGCCATCATGGGCATCGCCTTCCAGGCGGCCGGCGCGCAGGTGCTCGACCGCACCGGCATCCAGGGCTCGGTCGGCACCCGCGCCGCCGTGGAGAACGGCGACGCCGACGCCACGTACGAGTACACGGGCACCGCCTGGATCACCTACCTCGGCCACAGCCACCCGATCCCCGACCCCGGGCAGCAGTGGAAGGCGGTCCACGACGCCGACCTGAAGCACGGCCTGACCTGGCTGCCGCCGTCGAAGCTCAACAACACCTACGCCCTGGCCATGAACCAGGCCAACCACCGCAGGTACGGGACGAACACCCTCTCGCAGGTGGCCGAGCTGGCCGCGTCCGACCCGGGGGCGGTGACGCTGTGCGTGGAGGGCGAGTTCGCCAACCGGGCGGACGGCCTGCCCGGCATGGAGAAGAGGTACGGGATGCGCGTCCCGGCCGGCAACGTCACGCAGATGGACACCGGCATCATCTACACGCAGACCGCGAAGGGCGCCTGCACCTACGGCGAGGTGTTCACCACCGACGGGCGGATCAAGTCGATGAACCTGGTGGTGATGGAGGACGACAAGAAGTTCTTCCCGAACTACAACGCGGCGCCGGTGATCCGGACCTCGACGCTGAAGAGGTGGCCGGCCATCGCCGACGTGCTGGCGCCGGTCACCAAGGCGCTGGACAACGACGTGGCGCAGACGCTGAACGCGAAGGTCGACGTGGACGGCCAGGACCCGCACCAGGTGGCGCTGGACTGGATGAAGGAGAAGGGCTTCGTGAAGGAGAAGTAGGCGGGGCGGCGGGGCCCCCGGCCCCGCCGTCAGCAGGCGGGGACGTCGCCCTTGCCGGTGGCCAGGGCGCGCAGGGCGTCGACGGCGCCCTCCAGCGTGGCGACCGGGACCAGCCGCAGGCCCTTCGGCAGCTCCGCCCGCGCGTCCGCGCACTCGGCCTTCGGCACCAGGAAGACGGTGGCGCCGTCCCGGCGGGCGGCCTGCGTCTTCAACGGCACCCCGCCCACCGCGCCGACCGCGCCGCGGTCGGTGATGGTGCCGGTGCCGGCGACGACCCGGCCGCCGGTGAGGTCGCCGCCGCTGCCGTCGCCGTCCAGCTTGTCGACGATGCCGAGGGCGAACATCAGCCCGGCGCTGGGGCCGCCGACGTCGGCGAGCCGCAGGGTGACGTCGATGCCCTGGCCGTCGCGGCCCAGGTAGCCGAGGGCGGCGGTGGTCGCCGCGTCCTGGGACCGCGCCATCTGGCGTTCGTTGTACCGCTCGATCTCGCGGACGTTCCCGCCGCTCGGGTAGACCGCGTCGCGCGGCATGACCGCCCTGTCGGTGTCGAACCAGCCGCCGATCACCTCGCCGAGCCGGATGTCGGCGTCGGGCCCGGTCGCCTCGATCGTCGTCATCCGCAACTGGCCCTCGGTGGTCCGTGTCGGTGCTCCGGAGACGGTGATGACCGGGGTGCCCTTGTTCTCGCCCAGCACGTCGGCCGTCAGTCCGGGCCGGGCCACGGAGAACGGCAGCGGCGCGGAGACCGCGGTGGCCAGCAGGGCCGCGACGGGCAGGGCGCAGACGGCCAGGGCACGGGGACGCGTGAGACGTGAGAGCACGGGGTCAATCTAACGCGCCCCGCCCGGCGGCCGGGCGGGCGCCCGCACCGCTCAGCGCAGCGCCTCCGCGACCTCCCGGGCCGCGTCCATCACCCGGACGCCGACCCGTTCGGGCACCACGTCGGAGAGCATGACCACCCCGACGCTGCCCTCCACCCCGCTCACCCCTATCAGCGGCGCGGCGGCACCGCACGCGCCGGCCTCCAGTTCGCCCTGGGTCAGGGTGAAGCCGGGGTCGTCGTGATCGGCGGCCCGGTACCGGCGGGCGGCGAGGATCGCCTTGCCCGCGGCGCCCCGCTCCAGCGGGTGGCGGAACCCGGCCCGGTAGGCCACGTGGTAGTCGGTCCAGGTCGGCTCGACCACCGCCACGGCCAGCGCCTCCGCGCCGTCCACCAGCGTCAGGTGGGCGGTGGCCCCGATGTCCTCGGCCAGCGACCGCAGCGCCGGCATCGCCGCCTCGCGCACCAGCGGGTGCACCTGACGGCCCAGGCCGAGCACCCCGAGTCCCACCCGGGCGCGTCCGCCGAGGTCGCGGCGGACGAGGGCGTGCTGTTCCAGCGTGGCGAGCAACCGGTACACCACGGTCCGGTTCACCCCCAGCCGGTGGGACAGCTCGGTGACGGTCAGTCCGTGGTCCGTGTCGGCCAGCAGCTTGAGGACCCGCAGTCCCCTGTCGAGCGTCTGGGAGGTCTCCGCGGTCACGACGCCCACTCCTTCGTGGTGAGGTCGGCGGCCCCCTCGCGGCATGTGCGTCACCGAGTCCCGTCGGCGACGCGCTTCAGAGAGGCCGCCGGTCGGCTGACGGCCCGGCCTTGTGCCCGGACCCAGTCGCTTCACGGCTGCGCTCCGCGGCAGCGCTGCCACGGGGCGTGTGCGTAGCGGGACAGTAGCGACCCAGGTCCGCTCAGCGGAAGGCTCCGTCCAGAATCCGGTCAGTCACCTGGGCGAACCCTCCGCGATTGTCCCGGTACGCACCGCGTCCGCGGGCCTCACCCGTCACGCGGGTCACTTCATCCGGGTCGCCCACTCCCGCACCTTGTCGATGCGCTGACGCAGCTGCCCGGCGGTGGCCTCGGCGCTCGGCGGGCCTCCGCACACCCGGCGCAGCTCGGTGTGGACGACGCCGTGCGGCTTGCCGCTCTGGTGGACGTAGGCGCCGACGATGGTGTTGAGCTGCCGGCGCAGCTCCATCAGCTCCTTGTGCGAGACGACCGGACGCCGCTCGGCCGGCAGTTCGAGCAGGTCGGCCTCCTCGTCGGGCCGCTTGCGGCTGTGCGCGATCTGCCGGGCCTGCCGCTTCTGCAGCAGGAGCTGGACCTGGTCGGGTTCGAGCAGCCCCGGGATGCCGAGGTAGTCCTGCTCCTCCTCGCTGCCGGGGTGGGCCTGCATGCCGAACTCGGCCCCGTTGTACATGACCCGGTCGAAGACGGCGTCGGACTCCAGCGCCTCGAAGGGCAGCATGTCCTGCTCGCCGGTGTCCTCGTCCTGCTCCCGGTTCGCCTCCTCCATCTCCTTCTCGGACTCGGCGTACGGGTCGTCCTCGCCGCCCCTCTTGGGCTTGTCGAGGACATGGTCGCGCTCGCGCTCCATCTCGTTGGCGAAGGTGAGCAGGTCGGGCACGGTCGGCAGGAACACCGAGGCGGTCTCGCCGCGTCGCCGGGAGCGGACGAAGCGGCCGACGGCCTGGGCGAAGAACAGCGGCGTGGAGATGGTGGTGGCGTACACCCCGACCGCCAGCCGCGGCACGTCGACACCCTCGGACACCATGCGGACGGCGACCATCCACCGGTCGGTGCCCTGGCTGAACGTGTCGATGTTCTTGGACGCGCCCGTGTCGTCGGAGAGGACCAGGGTGGCCTTGTCCCCGGTGATCTCCCGGATCAGCTTGGCGTAGGCGCGGGCCGACTCCTGGTCGGCGGCGATGACCAGCGCCCCCGCGTCCGGGATGGCCTTGCGCACCTCGGTCAGCCGCTGGTCGGCGGCGCGCAGCACGGCCGGCATCCACTCGCCGCGCGGGTCGAGCGCGGTGCGCCACGCCTGGCTGATCGCGTCCTTGGTCATCGGCTCGCCGAGCCGGGCGGCGATCTCGTCGCCCGCCTTGGTGCGCCAGCGCATGTTGCCGCTGTAGCTCATGAAGATGACCGGCCGCACGACGCCGTCGGCGAGCGCGGACCCGTACCCGTAGGTGTAGTCGGCGGCCGAGCGGCGGATGCCGTCGTCGCCCTCCTCGTACGTGACGAACGGGATCGGGTTGGTGTCGGAGCGGAACGGGGTGCCGGTCAGCGCGAGCCGCCGGGTGGCCGGCTCGAACGCCTCCAGACACGCCTCGCCCCAGGACTTGGAGTCGCCGGCGTGGTGGATCTCGTCGAGGATGACGAGGGTCTTGCGCTGCTCGGAGCGGTTGCGGTGCAGCATCGGGCGGACGCCGACGCCCGCGTAGGTGACGGCGACGCCGTGGTACTCGCGGCCGAGCGGGCCCGAGCTGTACTCCGGGTCCAGCTTGATCCCTATCCGGGACGCGGCGTCCGCCCACTGCTTCTTCAGGTGCTCGGTCGGCGCGACGACGGTCACCTGCTGCACGACGTGGTGGTGGAGCAGCCAGGACGCGAGCGTCAGGGCGAAGGTGGTCTTGCCCGCCCCGGGGGTGGCGACCGCCAGGAAGTCCCGGGGCTGCTCCTGGACGTACTTCTCCATCGCCCCCTGCTGCCAGGCCCGCAGCTTGCCGGCGGTGCCCCAGGGGGCACGGCCCGGGAAGGCCGGGGAGAGGTGGTGGGAGGCGCTGGGGCTGGCGGTGGTAGTCACGGTCTCCGAGGGGGGTAGGACGGCGGCCACGTATGACGACCGGGCCACCCTATCCGCGCCCCGCGCCGGACCGGGCCAGGACCACGCCCCGCCGGCCCGGGGTGGGACCGACGTCACAGCCGGCGCGGGCGCGCCCCGCGGCTCACCGCTCGCGCAGCCGGGTCGCCACCCAGGCCCCGGCCAGGGCCACCGCGGCCATGGGCAGGAACACCGCGGCGAACGCGGCCGGGTGGGAACCGGTGACGTCGGCCGCGGCATGGGTGACGGTGCCCCCGCCGAGGGCGGCGAAGGCGGCCCCGCCCGCGGCGAGCAGGATCACGTTGGACAGGCCGTCGGAGATCTGGAGGGCGGCGGAGTTCGCGCCGGCCTCCTCGGGGGCGGAGAGCCGCAGCAGGAGCACGCTGGTGGAGGAGATCACCAGCCCCATGCCGAAGCAGCCGAAGCCCCAGGCGACGGCCACGATCCAGGCCGGCACGGCGGGGATCAGCACGCTCGGCGCGACGGCGATGGAGGCGGCCACCAGCAGCATGCCGAAGGACATGAGCCGCTCGCGGCGCTCCTCCATGCCGGGCCGGGACTGGAGCCAGGAGCCGAAGGCCCAGGTCGCGCCGCCGGCCGCGAGGGAGAGCCCGGCGAGCGTGGGGCTCAGTCCCCGCTGGGTGACCAGCATCAGCGGGACGAAGGACTCGGCGGCGATGAAGGAACCGGCGGCCACCCCGCGCAGCAGCACCACGGAGGGCAGTCCGCGCGCCGCCCGCCAGGTGCCCTGGGGGAGCAGCCCGAGGACCGCCGGGACCAGCAGGGCGACGCCGGCCGCGCCGGCCGGCAGGGAGATCCAGCGCAGGTCCTGGGCGGCGTACTGGAGGAGCCCGGCGCCGAGGGAGATGGCGAGGGCGAGGCGGATGCGGCGGCCGTCGAAGGAGGCCGGCGCCGTCCCGCGCTCCCCGGGCTCCCCCACCGAGCCGGAGGCGCGGCGGCGTATCTGGGGCAGCGCGAGGGCCAGCGGGAAGACCACGAGCGCCGGGATGCCGAGGAAGACCCAGCGCCAGCCCAGGTGCTCGGTCACCGCGCCGGAGGCGAGCGGTCCGACGACCGAGGGCACGACCCAGCCCGCCGCGAACGCGGCCATGATCGCCGGGCGCAGCCGTTCCGGGTAGGCGCGGCCGACGACCACGTAGAGGGCGACGATGACCAGCCCGCCGCCGAGGCCCTGCACGGCCCGGCCGAGGATGAACGGCCACATCGCGCCGGCCGTTCCGGAAAGCACCAGTCCGGCCGCGAAGGAGCCGATCCCCACCGTCAGCGGCGCCAGCGGGCCCCGCCGGTCCGACCACTGGCCGGAGAGGACCATCCCGAACAGGCTGGTCGTGAAGTACCCCGAGAAGGCGAACGCGTACAGCGAGACGCCGTCCAGTTCGCGGGCGGCGACGGGCATGGCGGTGCCGACCGCCGTCGCCTCGAAGGCGATCAGGACGACGACGGAGACGATGCCGATGCTCAGCGCCCGGTAGGCGCGGCTCAGCACGGTCTCGCCGTCCGGCGGGGACATGGCGGCCCCGGCGGGATCGGCGGGGCCCGGGTGGCCCAGGGCATCCGCGGGCGCGGGGGCGGCGGGGACGGCGGGGACGGCGGGGACGGCGACATCGGTGTCGCGCGGCTCGGGGACGGTCATGACCGCCAGAGTAAGGGGCGCACCGCGCGGTGACTCCTGTCGGGAGGCGGTACGGTCGCCCGACCTTGGTCGTACGTCCCCGGGCCCAAGCTCCCCGCCGCCCGTGAACGCCGTATGGCAGTCGTGTTGCGCCGCCCCGGTCTGCCTTGAGCGCGCCCTCGGCCCCGGCCTACGGTCGGGTCACCGCACGAGAGCGCGGCCGTGTACCCGAGCGGCTCAGGGACTCGCCTGCAAAGCGAGCGACACGGGTTCGAATCCCGTCACGGCCTCTTATACGCAGCATGAGCTGCGTAAACGCGGAACAGCCAGTGCCTCCCGGCTCTGTGGCTCCTGTCGTCACGAAGCCGGGTAAGCCGCTTGCCGCCCTGGCTCCTCGAACCGCGTCAGCCATGGTCCATGGCTGACGCGGTACAGAGCTGGGTTACTCGGGCCTGTGGAACATGACCGGGAGACGCGCGCAACAGGCCGGGTACGACGCAGCCGAAGTGTGCTTCGGGCCAGAGGCTGTTCGAGGCCCTTACGCGCGTCCCTGGCGTTCCCGTTGGGTGAGCACGGGGATGGCTGCGATCTTGTCGGTGGTCAGATCGTCCCAGACGATGCCGCGCGGACGCCTGCGGTTGGGGCAGGGGATCACCTCGTCGGGAGTGACGATGCAGTCCACGCTGAAGTCGTGCTCCGTCTCGGGGATGTCCTCCTCGACCACCTGGAGCGGGTGAACCGGCGCGACGATCACCGTCCGATCCGTCACCAAGCCCGCCTCGATCAAGAGGGCGACCTCCAGGTCGGAGTACCCAGCACCCTTGCCGATGCGCGCGCCGGAGCGGTTCACGGCGACACTGCCGCACACCACGACGTCGACAGGTTCCATCGACTCGACCCCGATCCGGCGGGCGATCCGAGCCGCGCCCTTCTTCTCGGCGGCCTCCTCGGGAGGAAGCCCGAGGTTCTCCGGATCGAGCAGGTAGAAGGGTTGCGGTGATGCCATGCGCGGGACGGCCATGTAGAGACGCTTACCGTCCTTGAGCGCACGGACCCTGACGGCAAGCTGCGCCCAGTCGGGGTTGGCCTTCACGGTGGTGGCGCGGCGCCAGAAGTCCTGACCTGCCAGCATCTCGGCAGTGTCTTCGGCGCCGTGGAAGCCGGGGATCTTCCCGTAGGAGTCATCCGGTGCGCCGCCGCCGTCGATGAGACGGCGCCACACCTTCTCGCGCAGCTCTTGCTTCGCCTGGCCGATGTCGATCACGCCCACCCCGCCCTTACTCAGATCGCTGCCATCAGAGCAAGCAGCCGGTCGTTGATGTCTTGTGCCCACGGTTCCCGCCGCCACTGCCGCAGTTCACGCCCAGCAGAGAACGCCAGGTTGAGACCGCCCCCACCGCGCGTCAGCTCCACCGCGTCAATGGTGCGGTGCATCACGGATGCCGCCTCGTCCAGCTTGCCTTGCCGGAGGAGCGCCAGTGTCAGGTTGCCGAGCGCGATGGCCTGGGACTTCTTCTTGTTCGCCAGCGCTCCCGTGGCCATACGGAGGATCGGCTCAGCGCGTTCGGGGAGACCGAGGAACAGATAGCAGCTTCCGGCCAGCCGGTTGTACTCGTTGGGCGTGTAGTACGCCGCGGCCACATCATCGGGATGAATGCGAGCGAACTGGTCCTCGGCCTTCTTCAGCGCTGCTTCACACTCGCTGGTCGCGCCGGTCATGGCGTGCCCCTCGGCAACGTGAAGCAGGCTCAAACCCGTGAGCGAGGGGCTGGCCGGCTTGGCGACTTCGGCTGCCCGCTGCGCGAGCATGACCCCACGCGTCGGGTCCTTCTCGCCGTAGAGCGCTACGTACGACATGCGGAGCGTCGCGTATGCCTCCGTGGACGGATCATGCCCATGCCGGGCCGCCTCGACTGATTCCTGGAAGTAGCCCAGCGGCGCTTGGTGGTCTCGCCGTTGGCTGACGTCCCACACCAGTTGGCCCATCAGGGTTGCCGAGTCGGCCTCGACCTCATAAAGCGCCCGACGCACACGCGGGTTGGTGGCGTTCTCCCGGAGGGACTTCACCTGACCGTGCACCTGTCCCGCTGGGCCCAGCAGTCCGGTGGACGATGCCTCGTCGTAGGACTCGTCCAGTTGCCGCAGTCGCTCGTGCAGGTAGGCCACGACCATCAAGTCGGCGGAAGCCGGATTTTGGAGCGCATACGTCATGCGTTCATTCGGCTGCGCTTGAAGCACGGTGACATCGGCAAGAGCTTCTTGCAGTTGTTCTGACGTTACTTTGAGCGCGCGTGCCAACTTAGGACGTAGGTACGCTTGCGGCTCCGTCTCGCCGCTTTCCCAGCGACCCACGGTGGACCGCTCGACGCCGAGATGTTCGGCTAATCCCTCTTGAGTGAATCCGGCGGCCTTACGGTGCTGCACCAGGCGTATGCGCTTGACCGGCATCGCCCATCCCCCTCCGGCTGACATTGGGCAGGCCAACACCATAGGACTTACGGGCACGTTCGTGCAGGCCAGGCATCCAAGTGCAGCACAGATGCGGCATTCGTGCATCACTCCTGCTGTGGGTTTTTGCACGTCACAGGGCTTATCTGGCTCATCGGGCGACCGGTTGTGGTTGACGTACGAGCCCGCTACCGGTTGCCCGTTCCAGTCGGCCAGGAGGAACGGATGCGACCCACCATGTATGGCTACATGCGCCTTGCTGTGAACGGTGACGGCGCCGACGAATCAAACGCAACCGAACGGGAACTTGCGGCACACGCTCATCGTGAGGGTTTCGCTTTGCGGCGGCTGTTCATCGAGCGGCTGAATGACGACGAGTCGGCCCTGTTTTCGTTGTCCGAGGCGATCAAGGGCAGCGGCGTGAAGCACGTGATCGTGCCGTCACTTTGGCACTTCGCCCGGCTGCCGGGTCTCCAGCTTGCCATGCGTGAGCACATCGAGCAGGAACTCGGCGTGAAGCTGTGGGTCGTCCAAGGGGTGGCCCGATGACCAGGGTGAAACCGACTGCCTACGGCTACATTCGCGCGCTGCCTGATCTGTCGGTGCATACCGTCGAGCGCCTTCGGAGTGACCTGTCAGCCTTTGCCGGCCGGGATCACTTCGCTCTTGAAAAGGTGTTCGTAGAGCATCGCCGGCAGCAGTCGGCCGCCTGGGACGCCCTCGTCATGTTTTGCACCGAGCATGGCGTGCGCAATGTGGTCGTGCCGGATTACCGGCACCTGCACTCCATGCCGGAACTGGCCCGCCTGATGCGCGCCGTCATCGAGGACGCCTTAGCGGGCCGAGTGTGGTTCGCTCGGACTGACGCGACGGGACTCGTACATCAGTCGTACCTCTCGCACGGGGTGTGCTGGTGAACGAGACGTCCACGCCTCACCTGTACTACGCGACCAATCTGCGCCTGGCCGCGGTCTCCTCAGCGGTCAGTTGCTCGCGTATGTTCATCCGGCAGACGCTCCAGCGCTGGAAGGTGCCGGACTGCATCGACGTTGCCGAGTTGGTGGTGAGCGAACTCGTCACCAACGCGGTCGAGGCAACCGGCATCACCGAGCCGCAGCCGAGGTGGACGGCGATCACGGCGGCGCACGTCATCGGGGTACAACTTCGGATCACCGACGCCCGGCTGTACATCGAGGTCTGGGATCGCAGCACTGATGCTCCTGTGAGGAAGAAGCCGGACGACGACGCCGAGGGTGGACGCGGTCTGCTGCTCATCGAGGCCATCACCGAACGGTGGGACGTCTACCGTCCGAACGTCGGCGGCAAGGTCGTCTGGGCTGAGATGCCACTCAGTGAGCCTCCGAAGCCGCCATGCGTTCCCGGCCTGCCGGCTCGGGTGCCAGGCGAGACCAGGCCGCGGGCCGGCCGGATGGAAAGGGTCGCCACCACCGCCCTCATGCAACGCGTCCTTGATGGACTTCGCCAACTCGTCTGATCCTGACGCCGTAAGGACAAGTCCCGGTCGTCGTGGAAGACCGCGTTGGGGATGCGGGGCGGCAGGTCGGAGGGGGGGTGCGGGGTGGTGTCCATCGCCGGCTCGCCGGGCCCGGCGGGGCGGGCGTCGTTCCGCGGGGACCCGGGACGCGAGGGCGGGTTTCGCGGCTGGGGGCCGCCGCCGGGGCTTCTGTGCGGGCCGGGTTCCGGTAGCCGTCCGCCCGGAGGGGCTCCGCCTTCCCCGGGCCGGTCCGCGACCGGTGGGTGAGCCAGAGGGTGAGGGCGAGGGTGGAGAGGTCCGTGGTGAGGGGGCGGGCGGCGGTCGTCGTGAGGTGGAGGACCGTGCCTGTCGTGCCGTCGAGGAGCAGCCGGCCGTCGTCCGGCAGGCGGCCGAGGTGGATCAGGTGGTCCGTGCCCGGTATCGGCGGGGTGTCCGGGGCGTCGGCGTAGGCGTCCGGGTCGTCGGTGAGGGCGTGGAGTTCCGCCAGGGTCGGCAGCGGCACGTCCGTGTCGAGGCGGAACCCCGGTCCGTCCTCGGGCAGGCCCACCTCGCGCAGGAAACGGCGGCTCGGCTCGTGGGTGAGCCCGGCCGGGAAGTCCACGTCCTCGAAGCGGACGATCCGCCCGGCGCCGAAGCCCTCCGCGAGGAGCCGGGCGGGCAGGTCCAGGGCGAGGCCGCCGGGGCGGACCGGACCGTGCGCCGCGCAGGCCGGCCGGAGCAGCGACGCCACCGCGCGCAGCGCCCGCGGATCGTCGCCCAGCAGCGCGGCCGCCCACCGGGGCGTCGCGGCGGGCCCCCGGGCACCGGCGCGCAGGGCGGCCAGCGCGTCGGCCACCGCCGCGCAACCGGCCAGGGAGCGCGGCACAGGGGCGGGGCGGCGCCGCGCGGGCCGGTGCGCGGCGTACGGATCGGGGCGGTGCCCGGCCGCTGACGGATCGGTGTCGTACCCCGTCCGGTACGGATCGGGGCGGTACCCGGTCGGTGTGCTCATGCGTCCCCCGCGCGTCTGGTCCCGGCGGGCACGACCGCCCCACCGACCGCCACACTAGGGCGTCCCACCGACAACGCCCCCGCCGCGCGGGATCAGCCCGTGACCACCGCGGCCTGGGGGCGGATCGGCAGCCGGTTGACCGGGCGGCCGGTGGCCGCGCGCACCGCCGAGGCGATGGCCGCCGGGGACGCCACCACGGGCACCGCGCTGACCGCCTTGGCGCCGAAGGGGGCGACGACGTCCCGCTCCTCGACCAGCTTGACGATGCGGATGTCCGGGGTGTCCAGGGCGGTCGGCAGGGCGTAGCCGGTGAGGTCGGGGTGGCGGACCAGCCCGCGCGGGGTGCGGAGGTTCTCGGTGAGCGCGATGCCCACGCCCTGGGTGACGCCCGCCTCGATGCGGGCGGCGAGCTGCGCCGGGTTGAGCACCCGGCCCACGTCCTGGGCGACGGCCAGTTCCACCACGCGCACGGAGCCGATCTCGATGTCGACGTCGACGACCGCGCGGATCGCGCAGAACGCCATGCCGACGAAGGCGTCGCCCTGCCCGGCGGCGTCGAGGGGCTCCGTGGGGTGCGGGCGGCACTGCGCGGTGGCCCACAGTTCCTTGCCGTCCATCGCCTCGGTGACGGTGGTCGACAGCACCCCGTCGTACGAGGTGATCTTGCCGTCGGTGATCTGGAGCAGCTCGGTGGACATGCCGAACTTGTGGGCGAGCGGCTGGAGGAGCTGGGTGCGGACCATCTTCGCGGCCCGCTCGACCGCGCCGCCCGACACCCAGGTGTGCCGGCCCCGGCAGCCCGCGCCGGCCGTCGGCTGGTCGGTGTCGACCGGGGCGACGCGCACGTCGTCGATGCCGAGGGTCTCCTGCACGATCTGCCGGGCGAGGGTGGTGAAGCCCTGGCCGGTCTCGACGGCCGCGCACAGCACGGTCGCGGACCCGCCCTGGACCCGGACGGTGGCCGTGGACACCTCGTCGGCGCCCTCCGCGCCGAGCATGTGCACCATGCCGATGCCGTAGCCCACGCCGCGCCGCACCGCGCCCGGTTCGCCCGCGCCCTCGGGGCCGCCGGGCAGCAGCCACTCGTCCTCGGGGGTGTCCTTGGGCAGCGGCGGCAGCGGGAACTCCCGTACCGCCTCCAGGAGTTCGGCGACGGGGGCCGGGCAGGTGACGGTCTGGCCGGTGGGCAGCACGTCGCCGGTGGCGAGCACGTTGCGCAGCCGGACCTCGGCGGGTTCGAGGCCGAGCTTCTTGGCGATCTTGTCCATCTGCGCCTCGTAGGCGGCGCAGACCTGCATCGCGCCCTCGCCGCGCACATGGCCCGACGGCGGGTTGTTGGTGCGCACCGCCCAGCCCTCGATGAAGGCGTTCGGCACCACGTAGGGGCCGCAGGCGAAGGCGACGGCGGCGGCGAGCGCGTCGGAGGAGGTGTCGGCGTAGGCGCCCGCGTCGAGCAGGATCTGTGCCTCGACCTTCACCACCCGGCCCTCGCCGTCCGCGTGGTGGCGGTAGCGCAGCAGGGTGGGGTGGCGGTGGGCGTGGCCGAGGAAGGACTCCTCGCGCGTGGCGGTGAGCTTGACCGGGCAGCCGGTCTTGAGGGCGAGCAGGCCCAGCGGGAGCTGGAAGCCCTGGTCCTCGCGGTCGGCGGTGGCGCCGGGCACGCCGGTGACGACGATCTTGACGCGCTCGGGTTCCAGCCCGTAGCAGGCGGCGGCGGCGTCGCGGTCGCCGTGCGGGTCGGTGGAGGCCAGGTACAGCTCCACGCCGCCGTCGGGGCGGGGCACGGCGAGGCCGGCCTCGGCGCCGATGGGGGCGGGGTCCTGGCGGCCGATGCGGTAGAGGCCGTCGACGACGATCTCGCCGGCGGCGTCCGGGTCGCCGTGGCGCAGCGGGATGTGCCGGATCAGGTTGCCGTCGGGGTGCAGCGGTTCCGCCTCGAACGCCCGCTCCGGGTCGGTCACCGGGTCGAGCACCTCGTACTCGACGATGACGGCGGCGGCGGCCATCCGGGCGGTGTCCGGGTGGTCGGCGGCGACGGCGGCGAGGGGTTCGCCGTGGTGGCGTACGACCTCGGAGGCGAAGAGCGGCCGGTCGGCCCGGCCGCGGCCGTGCAGCGGGGTGCCAGGCACGTCCTCGTGGGTGATCACCGCGCGGACGCCGGGCATCTCGCGCGCGTGGCTGGTGTCGATGGAGACGATGCGCGCGTGCGGGTGCGGGGAGCGCAGGACGGCCGCCCACAGCAGCCCCTCGGCCCACAGGTCGGCGGCGTAGGGGAAGGTGCCCTCGGTCTTGGCGCGGGCGTCGGCGGGCTGCAGGGACGCGCCGAGGCCGAGCGGGGGCGCGTCGGGGTCGGTCTGCGCCGCGCCGGCCTCCGCGGCGGCGGTCTCGTCGCTCACGCCTGGCCTCCGTCCTGACCGTGGGGCGGCTGGTCGTAGGGCTGGTCGTACGGGGGCCGGCCCTCGGGCGGCCGGTGGTCGTGCGGGGGGCCCCCGTGCGGGTCGGGGGCGGCGGCCCGGGACGCCGGGTCGAAGGCGGAGGGGCCGGCACCGCCCGCGCCGGGCCCGGCCTGGTGCGGGATGCGGGCCTCGTCCTCGCCGGGGCCGGCGTCCTCCTCCCCCTCGGTCCCGGCGTCGGCGGCGCGTTCGGCGACGACCTCGCGGACCGCCTCCAGGACGCCCCGGTAGCCGGAGCAGCGGCACAGGTTGCCGCAGAGGGCCTGGCGGGTCTCCAGCTCGGTCGGGGCCGGGTTGCCCTCCAGGAGGTTGTGCACGGTCATCGCCATGCCGGGCACGCAGAAGCCGCACTGCACCGCGCCGCACCGGGCGAGGGCCCGCTGGACGTCGGAGGGCCGGCCGTCGGTGGCCAGCCCCTCGACGGTGCGCACCTCGCTGCCGGCGGCGGTGACGGCCGGGACGAGGCAGGAGGCGACGAGGCGGCCGTCGACCTGCACGTTGCAGGCGCCGCACTCGCCCTGGGAGCAGCCGTCCTTGGCGCCCGCGAGGCCGAGGCGTTCGCGCAGCACGTACAGGAGCGACTCGCCGATCCAGGCGTCGGTGACGGGCCGGTCGGCGCCGTTGACGCGGAGCACGTAGGAGGCGAGGGGGTGTTCGTCGTGGGCGCCGAGCGAGGCTCCCCGGCCCGTGGCCGCGGGGTCGGCGGCGGGGTCGGCGACGGGCTCGGGCAGCGGGGCGGAGCCGGTCCCGGGGGGTGCCTCCCCGTCGGACGCCGGGTCCGGCACCGGGGCCTGGGCGGGGTCCGGCACGGGGGCCTGGGCGGCCTCCGGCCCCTGGGTGGCCTCGGAGTGCCCCGCGGGGGCCACGGAGGGCTCCACGGGGCCTTCAGGGGCCTCCTGGGGCCCTTCCGGCCCAGGCGCCTCGCCCGCCTCGACGACCTCCTCGGCCTCGACGGACCCAGGAGTCGCCTCGGCCTCGCCGGCGCCAGCCGCACCAGCCGCACCAGCCGCACCAGCCGCACCAGCCGCACCAGCCGCACCAGCATGATCGTCAGGTTGGGCGGGGGCGCTGCTCTCGGCCGTCTCACCGGTCGCGCCGAACGCTCCGGCCTCGGCAGACGCCGAGGCGCCGGCAGCACCGCCGGCATCGGCGGACCCACCGGGCTCAGCAGCACTGCCGACCCCGCCGGTCACGCCGGACGCACTGGCCCCACCAGCTCCGGCACCCTCCGTCGCCCCGTGGACCCCACCGGCCTCGGCGGGCGCGGGGGCCTCCCCGCCCGCGAGTGCCTCGCCGCGCCCGTCGGTCCGGGGACCGGCGTCCGGCAGCCCACCGGGGCGTTCCCGCCCCTGCTCTCCCCACGGCTGTCCGGCCGGCTGGGGCGCCCAGGGCGCGGCGGCGCCGCCCGGGAGCGTGGCCGGCGGAGCGGCGCCGCCGGCCCACTGGCCTGCCAGCGACGACGTGGTGAACTCGCCCGAGTCGTCGGGGAGTTCGCCCTCGGCCAGCGGGATGGACCACTGCCCGGACGGGCCGGGCCCGGCGGGACCGCGTCCGGCGGTGTCGGGGCCGGCGGCGCCGGGGCCCGGGGCGGGCGCGGGCGCCTCGCCACCCAGGTCCCACTGACCGGAGGCGTCCGGGTGGTACGCGAACCGGTCGTCGTGCCCGCCGTCCGCCGGCCGCTGCCCCGGCTGTCCGGCCTGGCCACCGTGGGCCTCCGGGCCGGGCCGCCCGTACGGGTCCTGCGCCGGGTAACCGTCCGGCCCGCCGTGGCCCTGGTAGGGCACCTGGCCGGAGTAGGCGTCCGGTTCGGCCGGGGCCGCGTACGACCCGCTCCCGTACCCCTGCCCGGCGTACTCCTGTCCCGCGTACCCCTGCCCGGGGAAGCGCTGCGCCGCCGGTCCCCCGGCGTCCGGGGCCTGCTGCCACCGGGTGCCGTCGGGCGGCGTCGCCCAGGCGGTGGCCGCCGGGTCGGTGCCGGCGGTGCTCGCGGGCGTGACGGTGATCTGCGGCGGCACGTAGCCGTGGCCCGGCGCGGCGAGCGGGCTGTCGGCGGAGGCGAGCAGCGCGTCGACGCCCCCCTCGGGGAGCTTCACGAAGGCGGTGGCACCGTCGTCGTACTCGCCCTGGGGCAGCGGGTCCCAACGCCCGCCGCCGCGGGGCGCGGCGCCCTCTCCCTGCTGGTCGTCGGTCACGACAGCGCCCTCCCCAGTGCTCGTCGGGCCAGCGCGGCGACGGTGCGCCGCAGGTGCAGTACGGCGGGCGGGAGCTGCTGCGCGGAGCCGTCCTCGGCCGGCGTGGCGTCCGGGATGCAGGCGGCGGCGACGTACTCGCCGAAGGCGCTCAGGGCCTCCGGGACGATCGCGCGGCCGTTGTCCCAGTCGATGAGCCGGGCGACCCACTCCTCGGCGTCCAGGGGGCGCAGGGGCATCGGCGCGATGGCGCCGACCGCGCAGCGCACGCCGCGCCGGGCCGGGTCGAGGACCAGGGCCACCGAGGCCAGCGCGCGCCCCGGACCGGTCCGGCCGGTGGCCTTCAGGAAGACCTGGGGGGCGTGCAGCAGCGGCACGCGCACGTGGCCGATCAGTTCGCCCGCGCGCAGCATCTCCATGCCGGCCAGCAGGTGTGAGACCGGCATCTCCCGGCGGGCCCCGGACGGGCCCGCGATGATCAGGGTCGCCTCCAGCGCGGCCAGGACCGGCAGCGCGTCGCCGGTCGGGGCGGCGGAGGCGATGTTGCCGCCCAGGGTGCCCGCGTTGCGGATCTGCGGCGGGCCGGCGGCGCGGGCGGCGGCGGCCAGCGCCGGGATGAGGGCGGCGAAGTCGGGGCGGCCCATGCGGGCGTGGGTGAGTCCCGCGCCGAGCAGGGCGTGCCCGTCCTGGTACTGCCAGCCCCGGATCTCGCTGATGCGGCCGAGTCCGACCAGCGCGGCGGGCCGCAGCTGGCCGGAGTTCACGGACGTCATCAGGTCGGTGCCGCCCGCCACCGGCACCGCGGCGGGCGTGGCGGTGAGCACCGCCACGGCCTCGTCCAGTGTCGTGGGCAGCGTGACGGCCTGCGCCGCCTGCGGTGCGTGCGTGGTCAACCCGACTGCCCCTTCCCGCTGTCCCACTGGTCCCGCCCGTGTCGCCGTACGGTACGTGCTGACAGGGCCGACGTGGCAACTCTGGCACATCTTTGCAGGGCCCGAACGCAGGGGTCCGCTAGGCGGCATTCGCCCACCTGGCCAGGGAGATGGCCAGGTTTCACACGGGACCTCCGGTGATCGGCGTTGCGTGCGAGTTGCCACTCTTGAGTGGTGTTTGGGGGCGTTTTCCGTACGTGTCCGGCGGTGCGCCCTACTTTTTCGGGGGCGCGCCCTACTTGTTCGGGGGCGCGCCCTCGACCGGGCGGCCGAGCACCCCGGGCCGGCGTTCCCAGGGCAGCGGGCCGCCGGGCCGCCGGTAGGCGACGCCGAGGGCGTCCAGGCGCCGGTAGTGCTCGGCCATGCGCTCCTCGAAGCCGGCGAAGTCCCGGTCGGCGGGGGCCGGCAGGGCACTCCAGGCGACCTCGGCGAAGGCGGCGAGCCGCGGGAAGACCTGGTAGTCCACGCGGGCCTGGTTCTCCATCACCTCGGTCCACACGTTGGCCTGGGTGCCGAGCACGCGCGCGGCCTCCGCCTCGGTCAGCGCGGGCGGAACCGGCTCGAACCGGTAGACGTCCTCCAGAGTGCGCACGTACCCGATCGGAACCGGCTCGTCCGGGCCGCCGTGCTGCCGGTGGTCCAGGTAGACCTGCTGCTCGGGGCACATGACGACGTCGTGTCCGGCGCGTGCGGCGGCGATCCCGCCCGCGTAGCCGCGCCAGGAGGAGACGGCCGCGCCCTCGGCCAGGCCGCCCTCCAGGATCTCGTCCCAGCCGATGAGCCGGCGCCCGCGTTCGGTGAGCCAGCGGTCGAAGTGCCGGATGAACCAGGACTGGAGTCCGTCCTCGCCGTCGACCCCGAGTTCCGCGATACGGGCCTGTGCCGCGGGCGACGCGCGCCACTGTTCCTTGGGGCATTCGTCGCCGCCCACGTGGACGAACTCGGAGGGGAAAAGGCCGAGCAGTTCCTCGAAGACGCCCTCGTAGAAGCGCAGGGTGTTCTCGGAGGGGGCGAGGACGTTCGGGGAGACGCCCCAGGTGTCCCAGACGCCGAGGGCCGCGGTGTCGACGACGTCGGTGTTGCCGAGTTCCGGATAGGCGGCGATGGCGGCCTGCGAGTGGCCGGGCACGTCGATTTCCGGGACGACGGTGATGTGGCGCTCGGCGGCGTAGGCGACGATCTCACGGATGTCGTCCTGGGTGTAGTGGCCGCCGTGGGGCTTGTCCTCCCACAGCGGGGAGGCCCGGTGGCCGTATTTGGTGCGGGGCCGCCAGGCGCCGGTGGCGGTGAGTTCGGGATAGCGCAGGATCTCGATTCGCCAGCCCTGGTCGTCCGTCAGGTGGAAGTGCAGGACGTTGAGTTTGTGCGCGGCCATCAGGTCGAGGTAGCGCAGTACGCCGTCCTTGGGCATGAAGTGCCGGGCGACGTCGAGCATGAGGCCGCGCCAGCGGAAGCGGGGCGCGTCCCGCACGGTCAGGTGCGGCACCCGGTGTTCGGCGCCGGGCCTGAGCGGTGCCCGGCGGAAGGCGTCCGGGCCGATGAGCTGGCGCAGGGTCTGCGCGCCCCAGAAGACGCCCGCCGCGTCGCCGCCGGCGATCTCGACGCCGTCGGCGCCGGAGGTGAGCCGGTACTCCTCCGGCCCGAGCGTGTCGTCGACGCGCAGCCGCAGGCCGGCCGGGGCGCCGGGCGGGGCGGTGGGCAGGGTGAGGCCGAGGGCGGGGCCGAGGACGGCGCGCAGCCAGCGCTCGGTGGTCCCGGTGCCGGGGCCGCCCGCCAGGGTGGTCTCGGGGGTCAGGGCGACGGCGCCCTGACCGGGGCCGTCGAGGGTCAGCGGGGCCGGGATCGGGCCCGTCGTCGGGGTCGTGTCGGTCACGTCAGTCCTTTACCGCTCCGCCGAGGCCGGAGACGAGTCGTCGTTGTACGAGTACGAAAAAGACCAGCACCGGGATCGTCATCACCGTGGAGGCGGCCATCACGCCGCCCCAGTCGGGATCGTCCGGTTTGTAGAAGACCAGCAGGGCCATGGGCAGCGTCGACTGCGAGGTGTCGCTGATGATGAACGACTTGGCGAAGAGGAAGTCGTTCCAGGCCGAGATGAAGGAGAACACGCTGGTGGCCACGAGCCCCGGGAAGACGAGGGGGAAAAGTATCTGCCACAGAAAGCGCGTACGGCTCGCTCCGTCGACGTGGGCGGCCTCCTCCAGGGCTTCCGGCACGGCTTTCACGAAGCCCCGCAGCATCCAGATCGCGAAGGGCAGCGAGAAGGCGAGGTGGGGCAGGATCAGCGCGCCCAGTGTGTTGAGTTGGCCGAAGTCCCGCATGAGGAAGAAGAGCGGGATGGTGAGCGCTTCCACCGGCACCATCTGGGCCACCAGGAACATGATCAGAAGGGTGGTCCGGAATCGGAAGCGGAACCGTGTGACGGCGGTCGCGGCGAGGAACGCGATCAGCGCCGAGGCGACGACGACGGCGCCCGCCACGAGCAGGCTGTTGAGGAAATAGCGGCCGAATTCCTGTTGCCCGAAGACGCGTCGGAAGGAATCCAGCGTGGGTGAAAGCGTCCACGGCCGCGGCCGGTCGGAGGCGATCTCGCCGGCCGGTTTGAAGGCGCTGAGCACCATCCAGTAGAGCGGGAAGGCGACCAGGGCCGCGATCAGCAGCGCCGACGCCTCGGCCGCCAGCCGCCACGGGCGGCGCACCCGCGCGCGTACGAAGTTCACAGCTCCTCCCCCTGGCGGCGCAGCAGCCGCAGGTACACCAGCGTGACGGCGAGCAGGATCAGCAGCATCACCACGCCGATCGCGGCGCCCAGGCTGTACTGCGAGGACGCGAACGCCTTCTGGTAGGCGTAGACGTTCAGGACGAGGTTCTGGCCGGCGATGCCGCCGCCGCCCGTCATGACGTAGATCTGGGTGAAGACCTTGAAGTCCCAGATGACCGACTGGATGGTGACGACCACCAGGATCGGCCGGAGCATCGGGGCGAGCACCGAGCGCCAGACGCGCCAGGGGGAGGCGCCGTCGAGGGCGGCGGCCTCCAGCACCTCGGCGGGGACGGCGCGGATGCCGGCGTAGACGGTGACCATGACGAACGGGAAGGAGCACCAGACCACTTCGAGCAGGACCAGGAGGAAGGCGCTGTAGCGCCCGTACGTCCAGGAGTGGTCGCCGAGGCCGAGCACGCGGTTGACCGGGCCGAAGTCGGCGTCGAACAGGAGCAGCCAGACGGTGGAGCCGGTGACCGCGGGGGTGGCCCAGGCGCCGAGCCCGGCGAGCATCAGCGCGAGCCGGGGCAGGGCGCGGACGCGGGTCAGGAGCACGGCGAGGGCGCAGCCGACGGCGAGGGTGCCGAGGACGCAGGCGGCGGCGAACAGGAGGGTGGCGAGCAGGACCCGCCAGAACTCCTCGTCGCGGAAGAGGGTGGCGTAGTTGCCGAGGCCCTGGAACGTGGTGGGCTCGCCGCCCGAGACCTGGGCCTGGGTGTACTCCAGGAGGGAGATCAGGCCGAGTTGGTAGACGGGGTAGACGAGCAGTCCGCCGAGGACGACGAGGGCGGGCGCGAGGTAGATCCAGGGGGTGGCGCGGCCACCCCGGCGGCGGGGGGTGCCGTGGACCGGGCCGCCGCGGGCCGCCCGCACGGGCGGGCGGCCCGCGGCCACCGGGGTGGCGGGCGCGGTCATCCGACGGAGCCGAACGCGTCGTTCATCTTCCTGGCGGCGTCCTCGGAGGCGGTCGCCACGTCCTTCCGGCCGCTGACGATCTCCTGGTACATGGTGGGCAGCACGAGCGAGGCGTCGATCTGCGCCCAGGCCGGCGAGGCGGGCACGAACTCGGTGCCGGCGGCGAGGGTCTGGACGAAGGGCTTCACGAACGGCTCCCGTTCGGCGGCCTGCTGACGTACGTCGGTGAAGGTGGGCAGGAAGCCCATCGCGTCGAAGAGTTCGCCCTGGGTCTTCTTGGCGGCGAGCCGCTTCATCAGGTCGACGGCGAGGGTGCGGTGGGAGGTGCCCTTCAGGACGCCGATGTTGTTGCCGCCGGCGAAGGCGGGGGCGATGGTGCCGGCCTTGGCGCCGGGCAGCGGGACGACGGCGTACTTGCCCTTGACCGAGCCGGACTCCACGGCCTGGTGGCTGAAGTCGCCGGCGATCGCCATGGCGGCCTTGCCGGAGGCGAAGGCCGTGACGGTGTCGTTGCCGCCCATGCCGGCGCACTTGGACGCGGGGCAGTTGTCGTCGCCGAAGAGGGAGGTGTACGCCTCGATGCCCTTGCGGGCGGCGGGGGTGTCGAGGCCGGAGGCGTAGGAGCCGTCCTTGCCGGTGGCCAGGGCGCCGCCGTGCGCCCACAGGAAGGGCAGGGCCCCGTAGGTGTAGGCGCCGCCGACGGCGATGCCGTACATGCCGGGACGGGCGGCCGTGATCTCGCGGGCGGTGTCGGCGAGTTCGCCGAGGGTGGCCGGCGGCTTCAGCCCGAGGTCGTCGAAGACGTCGGTGCGGTAGTAGAGGGCCCGGACGCCGACGAAGTAGGGGGCCCCGTAGACCTTTCCGTCCACGGTGACCGACTGGCGGGCGGTCGGGTCGGCGTCCTTGGCCTCGTCCCAGGCGTCGAAGTCGGCGGTGACGTCGGCGAGTCCGCCGTCCTTCACGTACCCGGCGGTGTCCGTGTTGCCGAACTCGATGACGTCGGGGGCGCTCTTCGGGTCGTTGAAGGCGGCCTTGATGCGTTCGGCGCGGGTCTCGACGGGGATGTACTCGACGGTGACGTCCGCGTCCTCGTGGTCCTTGCGGAACCCGGCCAGGACGGAGTCGACGACCTTCTCCTTGGGCCGGTTGTTGACCTCCTGGAAGAGCCACACCCGCAGGGTTCCGGACTTCTCGTCGGCGCCCGAGGCGGAACCGCCCGAGGTCTGGGGGGCACAGGCGGTGGCGGTGAGGGCGGCGCCGGCCAGGAAGACGGCGAGCCGGGCCGGGAGTCTTGCGGGGAGCTTCATCGAGCCATCCTCCGAAGGAGCGTTGCAACATGCGCAATGACGGTTTTGCTCTGCACAACTCCCACGGAGGCTAGGTACTCCGGGATCACCCCCACAAGAGGTCTCAACCACTCTGTGACCGCCGGTTGCGCCCTGCGCAACGCGGAACGGCACGAAGGCCCCCGGAGCACGCCGTGAACGCGCTCCGGGGGCCTTCGGGAGACCGGCCCGCGGGAGGGGACCGCTACTTCTTGCCGTCGCCGCCCTTGCCCTGGTCGCCGCCGCCGCTCATGGACTCGTAGATCTCCTTGCACATGGGGCAGACCGGATACTTCTTCGGGTCGCGGCCCGGTACCCAGACCTTGCCGCACAGCGCCACGACGGGAGTGCCGTCGAGGGCACTCGCCATGATCTTGTCCTTCTGGACGTAGTGGGCGAAGCGCTCGTGATCGCCGTCGCCGTGGGACACCTGCGGCGTCGGCTCTACGAGGGTCCCCGTACCAGTCCCGCGCTCGGGCTCGAGAGTGCTCATAGGTGCCAGGGTACTGAAAGCCGGGGTATCCGAGCTCACACGCGTCAGTTGAGCGAGGGGTCGTCCGGGTACGTGGCCACCATGGCCAGCTCGCTGCGCTGCCGGCGCAGCACCGCGCGCCACAGCCGCTCCGGGAGGGGCGAGGAGACGTCGCCGGGTTCGGACTCGACGACGTACCAGGCGCCCTCCGTCAGCTCCTCCTCCAACTGGCCCGGACCCCAGCCCGCGTACCCGGCGAAGATCCGCAGGGAGCCGACCGCGGGGGCCAGCAGTTCCGGCGGGGCCTCCAGGTCCACCAGCCCGATCGCGCCGTGCACCCGGCGCCAGCCCAGCGGGGCCTCCGACTCGCCGCAGCCGCCGGGGACGACCGCGACGCCGAGGGCCGAGTCCAGCGAGACGGGCCCGCCCTGGAAGACGACCCCGGGCTCGCCGGCCAGCCGCGCCCAGCCGTCCAGGATGTCGTCCACGCCGACCGGGGTGGGCCGGTTGAGGACGACGCCGAGGGAACCCTCCTCGTCGTGGTCGAGGAGGAGCACCACCGCACGCTCGAAGTTCGGGTCCGCCAGGGCGGGGGTCGCCACGAGCAGCCGCCCCGTGAGCGAGGACACCTCGGTCATGCCAGACATGATCCCGCATGTTCCCGCTCCGTGGGGAGGCAATCGGGGGCACGGGGGTGAACACGCCCCGGCAACGCGCGCTCGCCGTGACCCGGCGTGCCCGCCGGGCGACGGCTCGTGTTGTGACAGATCCATGACCGCGCGGACCCCCCACGGGCATGCTCCCCGGCTCCCGGGGGCGACTACCCTTTCCTTTCTGGCCCTGCCCCCTCCACGGAACGCGAGATCCATGACCGTCAACGGCGCTGATGACGTACTGCTTGTCCACGGTGGAAACCCGCTGACGGGCGAGATCCGGGTCCGCGGTGCGAAGAACCTCGTGCCGAAGGCCATGGTCGCCGCCCTGCTGGGCAGTGCGCCGAGCCGGCTGCGCAACGTGCCGGACATCCGCGACGTGCGGGTCGTACGCGGGCTCCTCCAACTGCACGGGGTCACGGTCCGCCCGGGTGAGGAGCCCGGCGAGCTGGTGCTCGACCCGACCCACGTGGAGAGCGCGAACGTCGCCGACATCGACGCCCACGCCGGTTCCTCGCGCATCCCGATCCTCTTCTGCGGCCCGCTGCTGCACCGGCTCGGGCACGCCTTCATCCCGGGTCTGGGCGGCTGCGACATCGGCGGCCGGCCCATCGACTTCCACTTCGACGTGCTGCGCCAGTTCGGCGCGCGGATCGAGAAGCGGGCGGACGGCCAGTACCTGGAGGCACCGCAGCGGCTGCGCGGCACCAAGATCCGGCTGCCCTACCCGTCGGTCGGCGCCACCGAGCAGGTGCTGCTGACGGCCGTGCTCGCCGAGGGCGTCACGGAACTGTCCAACGCGGCCGTCGAGCCGGAGATCGAGGACCTCATCTGCGTGCTGCAGAAGATGGGCGCGATCATCGCCATGGACACCGACCGCACCATCCGGATCACCGGCGTGGACGAGCTGGGCGGCTACAACCACCGCGCCCTCTCGGACCGTCTGGAGGCCGCCTCGTGGGCCTCGGCGGCACTGGCGACCGAGGGTGACGTCTACGTCCGCGGCGCCCAGCAGCGCTCGATGATGACCTTCCTGAACACCTTCCGGAAGGTGGGCGGCGCCTTCGAGATCGAGGACGAGGGCATCCGCTTCTGGCACCCGGGCGGCCGGCTCAAGTCCATCGCCCTGGAGACGGACGTGCACCCCGGCTTCCAGACCGACTGGCAGCAGCCGCTGGTGGTGGCGCTGACGCAGGCCACGGGGCTGTCCATCGTCCACGAGACGGTCTACGAGTCGCGGCTCGGCTTCACCTCCGCGCTCAACCAGATGGGCGCCCACATCCAGCTCTACCGCGAGTGCCTGGGCGGCTCCGACTGCCGCTTCGGCCAGCGCAACTTCCTGCACTCCGCGGTCGTCTCCGGGCCGACCCGGCTGGAGGGCGCCGACCTGGTCATCCCCGACCTGCGCGGCGGCTTCTCGTACCTGATCGCCGCCCTCGCGGCCCAGGGCACCTCCCGGGTGCACGGCATCGACCTGATCAACCGGGGCTACGAGAACTTCATGGAGAAGCTCGTGGAGCTGGGAGCCAAGGTCGAACTGCCCGGCAAGGCGCTCGGCTAGCGGCCAGCACGCCGATGGGGCGGCCACCCGGGTCCCGGGTGGCCGCCCCATCGGCGTCTGGAGGGGGGAGCCCCACCGAGCGGCCCGGGGAACCGCGCGGCCGGCCGCGGGCGGCCCGCGAGCCGCGCGACGGCCCGCAGTCACCCTGCGCCCGGAGCGGGGCGCCTGCTTACTTGCCCTTGGCGGCTTCCTTGAGCTTGGAGCCCGCCGAGACCTTCACGCTGTAGCCGGCCGGGATCTGGATCGGCTCGCCGGTCTGCGGGTTGCGGGCGGTCCGAGCGGCACGGTGGGTGCGCTCGAAGGTCAGGAAGCCGGGGACGGTGACCTTCTCGTCGCCCTTGGAGACGATGTCGCCGACGACCTCGGCGAACGCGGCCAGCACGGCGTCGGCGTCCTTGCGGGTCACCTCGGCGCGGTCGGCCAGCGCGGCCACCAGCTCACTGCGGTTCATTTTCTTACTCCCGTGTTCTTCTTGCCATGGAGGCGTGCCACGCGGCGGAGCCGCATGTCAGGCACAGCGAAAGCCGATGCTGCCAGGGCCCTCGGACAGTTCCCTCACCCGGGTCCGTCGTCGGACCGTCGCGCCCAGGGAGGCATCCTGCCTGCACCTGCGGCGGTAATGCCAATCCGGCACCCCCAGGAGAGGTGAGAACACCCCAGGGAGTCACACGAAGAGACGGCCCGAGCCTGGCGCCACCCTAGAGGGCGACACGCGGCCCGCCGGTCCGCGACGCGCCGGAGGGGCGCAGCCGTGTGCGGATCGCCCGCACGCGGCCCGGACCCGCGGGCCCGCCGGCGCGCGCCCCGGCCTACGGGGCGACGCCCGCGGCCTTCGCCGCGTCCCGCACGGCGCCCGCGACGGCGCCCGCGACCTTGTCGTTGAAGACGCTCGGGACGATGTAGTTCGGGTTCAGCTCGTCCTCGGTCACCACGTCCGCGAGGGCCTGCGCGGCGGCCAGCATCATGCCGGTGGTGACCGCGCGGGACTGGGCGTCGAGCAGACCGCGGAAGACGCCCGGGAAGACCAGGACGTTGTTGATCTGGTTCGGGAAGTCGGAGCGGCCGGTGGCGACGACCGCGGCGGTCTGCCGGGCGACGGCCGGGTCGACCTCGGGGTCCGGGTTCGCGAGCGCGAACACGACCGCGCCCTCGGCCATGGCGGCGACGTCGTCGCCGTCCAGGACGTTGGGGGCGGAGACACCGACGAAGACGTCGGCGCCCCGCACCGCGTCCTTCAGCGTGCCGGTCACGTTCTCCGGGTTGGTGTTGTCCGCGATCCAGCGCAGCGCCGAGTCGGGCGCCGCGTCCACCAGGTCCTCGCGGCCGGCGTGCACGACGCCGTGGATGTCGGCGACGACCGCGTTCTTCACGCCCGCGGCGAGCAGCAGCCTGAGGATGGCGGTGCCGGCCGCGCCGGCGCCGGACATGACCACGCGGACGTTCTCGATGCCCTTGCCGACCACCCGCAGGGCGTTGGTGAGGGCGGCGAGGACGACGATGGCCGTGCCGTGCTGGTCGTCGTGGAAGACGGGGATGTCCAGGGCCTCGCGCAGCCGGGCCTCGATCTCGAAGCAGCGCGGCGCCGAGATGTCCTCCAGGTTGATGCCGGCGAAGCCCGGGGCGATGGCCTTGACGATCTCGACGATGGCGTCGGTGTCCTGGGTGTCCAGGCACAGCGGCCAGGCGTCGATGCCGGCGAAGCGCTTGAAGAGGGCGGCCTTGCCCTCCATGACCGGCAGCGCGGCCTTCGGGCCGATGTTGCCGAGGCCCAGCACGGCCGAGCCGTCCGTCACGACCGCAACGGAGTTGCGCTTGATGGTCAGGCGGCGGGCGTCCTCGGGGTTCTCCGCGATGGCCATGCAGACGCGGGCGACACCGGGGGTGTAGACCATGGAGAGGTCGTCGCGGTTGCGGATGGGGTGCTTCGACGCCATCTCGATCTTGCCGCCGAGGTGCATCAGGAAGGTACGGTCGGAGACCTTGCCGAGGACGACGCCCTCGACACCGCGCAGCTCCTCGACGATCTCGTCGGCGTGGGAGGTCGAGGTGGCCGCGATGGTGACGTCGATGCGGAGCTTCTCGTGGCCGGACGCCGTGACGTCGAGGCCGGTCACCGAGCCTCCGGAGGACTCGACGGCGGTGGTGAGCTGCGACACGGACGTTCCGCTCGCGGGCACCTCCAGCCTGATGGTCATCGAGTAGGAGACGCTGGGCGCCGTTGCCATGGCCGACTTCCTCTGCTTTCACGGTGTCGCTGGTTGTGCCGTCCGATCGTCGCACCTACCGCCGAGTACGCGGTAGCCGCCCCGGATTGCGAACTTTTTGTTCACGCTCCACCCGACCGGCGGATGTTCTTTCGGAAAACGACTTCCACCATACGAGAAATCACGTCCGTGACGGAAGGGGCGTACGGCTCCCGGAAACCCACCTGCGCGAGGGAATGGCCTCACGGGCATCGTTTGTTACCGTGGATGTGGCACCGGCTCGATCCAAGCCCCCGGGCCCAACCTTCGTCGCTGCGAGCGACCACTTGCCGCGAGGCGAGCATGGCGGGTCGGTGCCACCTGGAATTCCGTGAGACCACGAGAGAGGCCCGCGCCGCACGGCACGGGCCTCTCACCTGTCTCGGCCCCCTCTCCCGCGGGGCCTTCGGGCCCCCCGCCGCCGTCTCGTTCGTCACACGCCCCGGAAGCGTCCGGGCCCGCGTTCCGTACGTCACACGACCGGGGGCCGGCCGGGCTCAGTCGCGGAGGAGGTCCGGCACGCCCCGCGCGTCCGGCTCGTCGCGCTCGCCGGAGACGAGGGTGAGCTGCTGGGTGGCCCGGGTCAGGGCCACGTAGAGCACCCGCAGCCCGGCGGGCGACTCGTCGGCGATCTCCGCCGGCGAGACGACGACCGTCGCGTCGTACTCCAGGCCCTTGGCCTCCAGGCTGCCCAGCGCCACCACCCGGTCCCCGAGCCCGTCGAGCCAGCGCCGGGCCTCCTCGCGCCGGTGCATGGCGACGACGACGCCGACGGTGCCGTCGACCCGCTCCAGCAGCCGCGCCGCCTCCTCGCGGACCGTGGCGGCGAGCGACTCCCCCGCGACGGTGAAGCGGGGCTCCACGCCGGTCGAGCGCACCGCGGAGGGCGCCGCGGCGCCGGGCAGGGCGAGGGCGAGCACCCGGGAGGCCAGCTCGGCGATCTCGGCCGGGTTGCGGTAGTTGACCGTGAGGCGGAAGCGGCGGCGCGGGCGGCTGCCGAGGGCCTCGTCGCGGGCCGCCGCCGCCTCGTCCGGGTCGGACCAGGAGGACTGGGCCGGGTCGCCGACCACGGTCCAGGTGGCGTGCCGGCCGCGGCGGCCCACCATCCGCCACTGCATCGGCGTCAGGTCCTGCGCCTCGTCGACGATGACGTGGGCGTACTCGGTGCGCTCCCGGGCAAGCCGCTCGGCGCGCTCGCGCCGGCTCTCCTCGCGCTGCGGCATCAGCTCCTCCACACCGCCGAACTGGTCGAAGGCGTCCGGATCGCGCCGCGGGCGGGGCCGGGCGGGGGCGCCGAGCAGGGCCTGCAACTCGTCGAGCAGGGCGATGTCGTGCACGCTGCGGCCCTCGCGCCGCAGGGAGCGCGCCACCCGGCGCACCTCGCCCGGGGTGAGCACCCGGCGGGCCCAGCGGCCGAGCGCCTTCTCGTCGGCCATGGCGTCCAGCACGGCCGCCGGGGTCAGCTCGGGCCACCAGGCGTCGAGGAAGGCGACGAAGTCGTCCTCGGAGCTGACGTCCTCGTCGAAGGAGGAGCGCAGCTCGGCGGCGAGTTCCGGGTCGGTGTGGCGGGCGCCGGCGCCCGAGGCGTCCCACAGGGCGTCCAGGAGCAGCCGGCGGGCGCGGGGGCGCAGCAGGTTGACGGGGGCGGTGCCGCCGAGGACGGCGCGCCGGATGCCGGCCAGCTCCTCGGCCTCCAGTTCGAGCCGCCGGCCGAAGGCGACGACCCGCAGCCGGGTCGGGGAACCGCTCGGTTCCAGCGCGCCGCGGGCGGCCTTGCGCAGCACCTTGAGCATCCGGGCGGAGCCCTTGGCGCGGGCGGTGGCGGGCGCGTCGTAGAGGGTGGCCTCGGCGCCGTCGACGAGGGAGCCGAGGGCGCGGATGGCGACCTGCCCCTCCTCGCCGAGGGAGGGCAGCACGCCCTCGGTGTACGCCACCAGCAGCGGGGTCGGGGAGACGATCAGGATGCCGCCCGCGTACCGGCGCCGGTCCCGGTAGAGCAGGTACGCCGCCCGGTGCAGGGCGACGGCGGTCTTGCCGGTGCCGGGGCCGCCCTCGACGTGGGTCACGGAGGCGGCGGGGGCGCGGATCACCAGGTCCTGCTCGGCCTGGATGGAGGCGACGATGTCCCGCATCGTGTGGGTGCGGGCCTGCCCGAGGGCGGCCATCAGGGCACCGTCGCCGACGGCGGGCAGTTCGCGGCCGTCCAGGAAGGCCCGGATCCCGGGGCGCATCAGGTCGTCCTCGACGCCGAGGACGCGCCGTCCCCTGGAGCGGATCACCCGGCGGCGCACCACCCGGCCGGGGTCGACGGGCGTGGACCGGTAGAAGGGGGCCGCGGCCGGGGCCCGCCAGTCGATGACGAGCGGGGTGTAGTCCTCGTCGAGGACGCCGATGCGGCCGATGTGCAGGGTCTCGGCGATGTCGGCGGTGTCGTCCGGCCGGATGGCGCCGTCGGCGGGCTCGACGGCGGTGTAGGCGCCGTCGGGTCCCTTCTTGCCGTCCTTGCCGGCCAGCAGGTCGATCCGGCCGAAGAGGAAGTCCTCGAACTCGCTGTTGAGGCGGTTGAGGTGGACGCCGGCCCGGAAGACCTGGGCGTCGCGCTCGGCGAGCGCGCCGGGCGTGCCGACCTGGCCGCGCTGCGCCGCGTCGCGCATGAGGAACTCCGCCTCGTGGATCTTCTCCTCCAGGCGCCGGTACACCCGGTCCAGGTGTGCCTGCTCCCCGGAGATCTCCCGATCCCGTACGGAGTCGTGCGCGGCGGTGTGAACCGAGTCGACCGCGGAATCCTGTTGAGCCTGTGCGGCCACCGGGCCCCCTTCTGACGTGCTGGGCAGCCGTCAACCGTACGCGAAGGGGGCCCCGTGAGGCTACGGGCCGCGTCCTACATGTCCACTTCGACCAGCCGTTTGCCGTCGAAGGTCATGATCTCGAAATGGTCGATCTGGTTGGGTTCGAAGGCGGCGCCGCCCTGGACGTAGAGCGGTTCCCGGGCCTTCTCGGTGGTGGCGCCCGGGATGCCGTACCCCTCGTTCGGGACCGCCCAGGAGGCGAGGGTCTCCCGTTCGCCGTTCTTGCCGACGGCGATCAGGGAGCACCTCTCCGGGCCCTTGACGTTCTTCAGTTCGACCACCGCGTCGGTGCCCCAGACCTTCTTCTCCAGGGCGACGGTGGCGCTGACCTCGGTGGTGGGGTCGGTCGCCGTGATCCGGTCGGGCATGGCGGCGAAGGCCGACTCGGCCGGGCTCCCGGTGGTCCGCGCCTCGGTGGTCCGCCCGCCTCCGCCGTCGCCGCCCCCGCCGGTCGTCGCCACGGCCGCGAAGGGGCCGCCGATGATCAGCGCGGCGGCGGTGCCCACGAGGTAGAAGTTGCGGCGCCGCTTCTTCGCGCGGCGCTCGGCGACCTCGTCGGCCAGTCTCTCGGCCAGCCGCGGGCTGGGCCGGGCCACGAGCGACTCCGCGATCTCGGGCGTGCCGGTGTCCGGCAGGTCCGCGAGGGCGGCGAGCATGGGCTCCATGCCGGCCAGTTCGTCGAGTTGCCGGGCGCACCACTCGCAGCCGGCGAGGTGCGCTTCGAACGCGGTCGCCTCGCCGTCGTCGAGGATGCCGAGGGCATAGGCTCCGACGGTCTCGTGTTCGTTCGGCACCGATGACCCCTGCATAGGGGCAGAGTTACCCGAATCACCCGTGCCGAACCCCTGGAATCCCCCGTAACCGCTCATCACGCCGTCACCCCCCGCTCCTCCAGTGCCAGCTTCATCGAACGCAGGGCGTAGAACACCCGCGACCGCACGGTGCCGCTGGGTATGCCCAGCGTCTGCGCCGCCTCATTGACGGTACGTCCCTTGAAGTACGTCTCGACGAGGACCTCCCGGTGAGCCGGGGTCAGGTCGTCGAGCGCGTCCGACAACGTCATCAGCCACAGCGCCTTGTCGATCTCGTCCTCCGCGGGGATGACCTCCAGCGGCGACGGATCGACCTCCTGCGGCCGGGCCTGCCGGCTGCGGTGGCCGTCGATGACGATGCGCCGGGCGACCGTCACCAGCCAGGGGCGTACCGATCCGGTCGCACGATTGAGCTGACCGGCGTTCTTCCAGGCACGGATGAGCGTCTCCTGGACCACGTCCTCGGCGCGCTGGCGGTCCCCCGCGACCAGCCGCATCACGTAGGCCAGCAAGGGGCCGGCGTGCTCACGGTAGAGCGCACGCATCAACTCCTCGTCCGGCTCCGAGGACGGGGACATGCGATGTCGGGCCCTCGCTCCTCGTCCATTGGCCACGACGGAATCCTTGCGCACGCCCACCTCCGATGTCCGGGGGTTCCCCCAGTCGGTCGCTCGCCCATCCGGTACGGACGTGAAGTGCCGTGTGTTCAACGCGAGGTGGGAGTTTTCTCAGGGTTGCCGCGACGAACGGGGGCATGTGGGCCGACAAGGGGACACATCACCTCCGTGTTTTCTTCACACTTCCGCCACGCGGAAGCGGGGCGGAAGCGTGAGGGGCGGGGCGGTCTCCGGCCGCGTCGGCGATGGAGGGCGCCGGCCGCGTCGGCGGTGGAGGGTGCCCGGTGGCCGGGATCAGCGGGCCGCCGCGGCGCGACGGCGGTGCCGGGCGACGCGTTCCCGGTTGCCGCAGACCTCGCTGGAGCACCAGCGGCGCCGGCGCCCCCGGGAGGCGTCCACGTAGACCACGGGGCAGTCGTCACCCTCGCACTGCCGCAGCGCCGCCCGCGCGGCGGGGTCGGTGAGCAGGTCCACCAGGTCCCGGGCGACGGCGGCGAGCAGCGCCGTGCGGGTGGGCGGGCCGGCCGGCGCCCGGGTCAGCGTGCCGTCCTCGCCGCGCACCGCGCGGACCGCCGGGGGCGCCGCGCGGGCGAGGTCGTTGACGCGGACGAGGGCGAGGTCGTAGGGGCGGGCGGCCTCGTACGGGCGGGCCGCCTCCTCGCGGGGCCGGGTGCCGGGGGCGGCGGACGGGGCGTGGGCGCGCACCAGTTGGGCGGTGCGGCAGCGCAGTTCGCGGAAGCCCGTGAGCCAGGAGGGGTCGGCGTGGGCGAGGGGGGTGCCCGGCGGCACCAGCCCGGAGTGCGCGATCCACGTGCGGAGCGCGGCGACCGAGCCGAGCCGTTCCGCGGGGTGGGTGGTGGCGAGGAGGTCCAGGCAGACCCGTCCGGTGTCGAACCGCGGCTCGGACGGGGCGCCGGCCGTACCCAGTGCCATGTTCCTGTCACCGCCTAGGTGGTGCCCGGGGGCGGGCGAAAGGGAGCGGGAAGCGTTCCCCCTACAGTGCCCTTCCCGGGCCTCGCCCGGAACCCCTCCTGCCGCACCCGGTGGCCCCGGGGGCGCCCCGTCAGCCCTTCGGGTGCCCGGCCCCGCCCGCGGGCCGGGCCCGTCCGGGGAGTTCCCGGCACAGGAGCTGGACGAGCGGGCCGAGGCGGAAGCGCTCGGGGTGGACGGTGGGGACGCCCCGGTCGGCGAGCGGCGCGGCGGTGACCGGGCCGACGCAGGCGGCGAGCACCTCGTGGCCGAGGGCGGCGAGGAGCCCGTCCAGCAGGCCGCGTTCCCGGGCGCGGGAGAGCAGGGAGACGGCGGCGGGCGCGCTGGTGAAGGTGACGGCGTCCAGGCGGCGTTCGAGGAGGGCGTCCAGCAGCCGGTCGAGCGGGGCCGGGTCCTTCGGCGGCAGCCACCGGTAGACGGGCACCTCGACCACGTCGGCGCCGCCGTCCCGCAGCGCGGTCACGAACTCGGTGAGGGGTTCGCCGTGGAGCTGGACGGCGACGCGGCGGCCGTCGACGCCCTCGGCCAGCAGCCGGTCCCGCACCTCCGCCAGGGCCTCGGAGGCGGGCGACCAGCGCTCGGTGAGTCCGGCGGCCCGGATGGCACCGGTGACCTTGGGCCCGCGGGCGAGGAGTTCGGCCGCGCGCAGCCGGTCGAGCAGGGCCGGGCCGAGTCCCCATCCCTCGGCCGCCTCCAGCCAGCCCCGGAAGCCGACGGCGGTGTTGGCGACCACCACGTCGGGGGCCCGCTCGGTCAACCGGCGGGTCGCGGCGAGCAGTTCGGTGTCGTCGGCGAGGGGCACGGTGCGCAGGGCGGGGCCGTGCACGACCTCGGCGCCGCGCCGTCGCAGCAGCGCGGCGAACTCCTCGGCCCGGCGGGCGGCGGTCACCCCGACGGTGAACCCGGCGAGCGGCGGCGGCTCCTCCGCGGTCTGTCCGCGCCGCCCCCCGCCGGCCCGGTCCTCCCCGTCCGTCCGCCGCGCGTCCGGCGAGCCGACGGCCCCGGGGGTCCCGGGAGCCTCGGTGTTCCCGGGGGTCCCGGCGGCCTCGGGGGTCCCGGCGTGCTGCTGTGCGTCGTCGTGCGTCACTGTCGTCCGTCCCGTTCCCGTCGTAGGCAGCGGCGGCGCGTCCCCGGCTCAGCCCTGTGGCGGCTGGGGCTGCCAGTGCGGATTCTGCTGGAGGGGCTGCTGCGGGTGAGGGGGCTGGGCCGGCGGCTGCCCGTACGGCTGCTGCCCGTAGGGCTGCTGGGGGTACGGCTGCTGGGGGTACGGCTGATGCTGGGGCGGGTACGGCTGCCGCGCGTACGGCCCGGGGGCGTAGGGGCCGGGCGGCTGCTGCCCGTACGGCCCCTGGGCCTGGGGCGCAGGCGCCTGCGGGGTATGCGGGTGACCGCCGGGCGCCTGCGGCGGGTACGGGGGCGAAGCGGGGTGGCCGTAGCCCTGGGCCCGCGGGCCCGCGGGGGCCTGGTGACCGTAGGGTCCGCCGGGGCCGGGCGCTCCGGCGGGGGGCGTGCCGGGCGGCAGGTAGCGCACCCGCCCGCTCTCGTCGGTGACCGGCCGGAACCCGGCGGCGCGCAGCCGGGCCCCGAACGTGGCGTTGCGCTTGCGGGTGACGACGAGGCCCACGCCGAGGAGCGCCATCACGAGGGCCCAGACGATCCCGGCCACGGCGAACGCGCCGCCGTCGCCGCCCGCCCGCAGGGCGAGGATCACGCAGCCGACGGTGACGCCCGCCGCGCCGTACCCCATGCGCTTCTCGGCGTTCTTGCCGGTGAGGTCGAAGTTGATGCGGGCCTTGAGGAGTTCGAAGGCGTCGGGGACGAGGGGCGGCAGGGAGACGCCGTCGTGGGCGTTGGGGTACTGCGCCCAGTTCTGGACGGCCCGGGAGCGCGCCTGCGGGGACGGGTCGGGCACGAGCAGCATCGTCAGGGCGGCGTTGCGTCCCGAGCCCTGCCGGACGTCCGCGTACTCGTAGCCGAACTGCTGGGCCAGGAAGGCGAGTCGGGCGAGTTTCCGGACGGACGCCATCGGACTGGTGAGCTCGACCGGCTCTCCGCCCGCCATCATGCGCAGCAGTTTCTGCGTCTGGCGCTTGCTCATCCCCACCTGCTTTCCCTGTTCACCGCCGCGATCGGGGCAGTCTCGCACGACGGTGCGCCGCCGGGTACGGCGGCTCCGGGGCCGGTCCTGCGCCGGACCGGCCCCCGAGGGTCAGCCCCGGCGGGCCGACCGTGTGGCGCCGCCCCTGCCGGCCGGGCCGCCGCCGTTCGGCCACAGTCTCGGCCGGCGCTTCGCCGCGAGGTCCTCGATCCAGCCGACGGCCAGCACCGACAGGCCGATCAGCGGCCAGACCAGGGCGAACATCCACAGCGAGGAGGCGCTGTCCAGGGCGGCGGAGGCCCGCTCGCTCTGCATGAACGGCAGCCGGTACATCAGGTCGATGACGGGCACGGTCAGCAGGATGAGGAGGTTGTGCCACAGGTAGATCGTGACCGCGCGGTTGTTGGAGAGCGTGATCAGCTTGTCCCACTTGGCGAGCCGGCCGGGGAGTTCCCGCCAGGACGGCGAGTACTGGAGCAGGATCACGACGAAGCCGAAGGACCAGGCGGCCTGCGCGAGCGGGATGTCGTTGAGGTCCCAGCCGTCCGGGCCCAGGTGGCCCGAGGCCCACCACAGCCCGAAGGCCATCACCAGGGAGGCGCAGGAGACCGTGACGTACCGGGGGATCCGCTGGAGCATGCCCTCGTGGTGGGCGAAGCCGAGCACCCAGCAGCCGCCGTAGACCGCGAAGTCCGTGACCGCGTTGCCGGTCTCCCCGGGGAGGGTGACCAGGCCGGTGCCGACGATCGCGGTCAGCCCGAGCGGGGCGAGCAGCGTCGGCCAGGGCGCCCGGCGGAAGGCCCACAGCAGCAGCGGGGAGGCGAGCACGAACCACAGGTAGGCGCGCAGGTACCAGAGCGGTCCGACGGCATCCACCGCCCAGCCGCTCTCCAGCAGCCCGCCGGGGAACCCCGTCTCGGCCGGGTAGGGCGGGGCGCCGATCGGGACGATGTAGTTCAGCAGGGACAGCAGGCCCCAGGTGCCGCCGTGGTCGGGGTCCTCCCGGGGGTTCCAGCCGCCCGCGAACACCAGGGACAGCGCCACCGCGGCGAACGCCCACATCGGCGGCAGCAGGCGCCGCACGCGGCTGCGGATCACGCTCGCCGCCGGCCGCTTGAGCGAGCGCGCCATCAGCGAGCCGGCGAGCGCGAACATCACGCCCATCGAGGGGAAGAGCACGGTCAGCCAGGCCCAGCCGAACAGGTGGTAGACCACCACCCGGACCAGGGCGACGGAACGCAGCACGTCCAGGTAGCGGTCCCGGCCGGGCCGGGCCGGGGCGGGCGCCTCGGCGGCGGGCTCCGCGGCGCCGGCGGTCCCGGCCGCCTCGCCGAAGCCGGTGCCGGCGTGCGCGCCGGTCGCGGCGGCCCACCCGCTCCCGGCGGTCCCGGCGCTCTCGGCGATCCCGGCGGCCCCGGCGGTCTTCTGCCACGGGATGGCGTGGGGCGCCCCCGCCCCGGCGGCGCGGCCGGTCCCCGGCGCGGCACCGTAGGGGTCCGCGCCGGGGCGGCCCGGCGGGCGGGTTCCGTAGGGGCCGGCCGGCTCCGGGCTCCTGCCGGTGCCGGGCGGGTATCCGTGGGTCATGCCACGGGCCTCCGATCGTCGTCGCCGCGCGCACGCTGGCGCGGGACCGCGCCGCCGCCCCCGGGCGCCTCGACGACGCCGGTGCGGCGCAGCTTCTGCCAGCGCAGCCGGCCGCCGGTGAGCGCGGTGATCCAGGACTGGAGCAGCACGACGTACATGAGTTGGCGGTAGAGGATCTGCTGCAGCGGCAGCGAGATCAGGTGGGTCATGCGTTCGCGGTCGAGGCGGAAGGCGTAGGCCGCGCAGACCGCCTGGATGGCGAGGACGCCCAGCCAGGCCAGGATCGTCTTCTGGGTCGGGCCGAAGACGAGGCCGTAGAGCAGGAAGACGTCGATGAGCGGGGCCAGCAGCGGGGCCAGGACCATGAACAGGGAGACGAAGGGAAGGCCGATCCGTCCGAAGCGGCCCGAGGGCCCCCGTTCGATGACGGCGCGGCGGTGCTTCCAGATGGCCTGCATGGTCCCGTACGACCAGCGGTAGCGCTGGGACCAGAGCTGCTGGACCGACTCGGGCGCCTCGGTCCAGGCGCGGGCGTTCTCGGCGTAGACGACGCGCCAGCCGGCGCGGTGCAGCGCCATGGTGACGTCGGTGTCCTCGGCGAGCGTGTCGTCACTCATGCCGCCGATCGGCTCCAGCGCGGAGCGGCGGAAGGCGCCGACCGCGCCGGGGATGGTCGGCATGCAGCCGAGGACGTCGTACATGCGGCGGTCCAGGTTGAAGCCCATCACGTACTCGATGTGCTGCCAGGCGCCGATGAGACTGTCCTTGTTGCCGACCTTGGCGTTGCCCGCCACGGCGCCGACCCCGGGGTCGCCGAAGGGCTGGACGAGTTCGCGGACGGTGGACGGCTCGAAGACGGTGTCGCCGTCCATCATCACGACGATGTCGTACCGGGCGTTGGCCAGACCGCGGTTGAGGGCGGCCGGCTTGCCCGCGTTGAGCTGGCGCACCACGCGGACGTTGGGCAGGCCCATGGCCTCCACGATCCGCGCGGTCCCGTCGCTGGAGCCGTCGTCGATGACGATGACCTCGATGGGGTGGTCGCTGTCCATCAGCGAACGCACCGTGTTCTCGATGCACTTCGCCTCGTTGTACGCGGGCACCAGGACCGAGACCGGTTCGGTGACCGCCGGCCCCCAGCGGAAGTTCCTGCGGCGCACGCGGCGCGCGTGGAATCCGGAGAGCAGCAGCATCAGCACGAAGCGGCTGATGACCAGCGTGCCGATGACGGCGAGGCCGACCACCAGGGCGCCGGTGAGCTTCTCCGACGCCTGGACCAGGAAGATCCACGCCTTGCCCTTCCACAGCTCGGCGCCGTCGACCCGGGTCATGGCGCTGGGCACGTCCAGGGCCTCGGTCAGGTTGTCGAACCGGTAGCCCTTCTCCTTGAGGTCGGGCAGGAACCGGTCGAGCGCCCGCACGGTCTGGTGGCGGTCGCCGCCGGAGTCGTGCATGAGGACGATGGCGCCCTTGCCGCCGTGCGGGGTGGCGCGGCGGATGATCTCGCCGACGCCCGGCTTCTTCCAGTCCTCGCTGTCCGTGTTGTTGACGACGGTGATGTAGCCGCGGCTGCCGATGTACTCGGTGACCGGCCAGGACTTGTTGTCCATGGCGTCGGCGTACGAGGAGTACGGCGGGCGGAAGAGCGAGGTGCGGATGCCGGCCGCGCCGGTGATGGCGAGCTGGTTCTGCGACAGCTCCCAGTCGATGCGCCTGGTCGACTGGTAGGAGAGGTCGGGGTGGTTGAAGGTGTGCAGTCCCACCTCGTGCCCCTCGTCGACCATGCGCTTGACGAGGTCGGGGTAGCGGGAGGCCATGGTGCCGGTGACGAAGAAGACGGCGTGCGCGTCGTGCTTCTTCAGCACGTCCAGCACCCGCGGGGTCCAGACCGGGTCGGGTCCGTCGTCGAAGGTGAGGACGAGGCGGTGGTCGGGCACGGACAGGCCCTCGGTGCGCCCGCCGCGGGTGTCGATGACCGGCCCGCCCTCCAGGATCTTCCTCGGCACCTGGTCGGTGGGGGCGGGGGGCCGCACCCGGTGGTCGGCGAGGATCTCGCTGTGCACGTAGCCGCGGAGCATGAGCATCGCGGCGAGCGAGGCGAGGACGACCAGCGGGAGCAGCAGGCGCAGCGGCAGGCGGGGACGCCGGGCACCGCCACGGGCGCGGTGCGCGGCCCTGTGGCGGCGGGAGCGGGAGGCCATCAGAGAGTGTTCTCCGGGGACAGGGATGGGGACGTGGACGGGGCGCGCGAACCGGCGACGGGCGCGGTGGCGCGGCCGGCGGCCACGGGCGTGGAGTCGGCGGAGCCGTTGGCGGTGGTGCCGTCACCGGGGTCGGTGCTCGGTCCTGCCGAGGACGGCTGGCTCGGGTCGGCCGGCGACTCGCCGCCGGACGGGGGCGACGGCCGGCCGGCCGGCGGGGGCTGTTGCGGGGTGCTCGGCTTCGGGTCCGGGTCGGTGCCCGCGGTCCGCCCGGCGGACCCGGTCGCGGCCGGCGGCGGGTCGGCGGCGCCGCCGGGCGCGCTCGGGCCGCCCGTGGTGCCGGGCACCGTGGTCCCGGCGCCGGGTGCCGTGGTCGTGGCGTCGTCGGCGGACGGTTCGGCGAGGGGGTCCTCGCTCACCCCGGCGGACGGGTCGGCGGACTCGGCCGGCGGCGGGGTGGTGTCGACCCGGCCGGCCGGCTGCCCCTCCTCCTGGCCCGGTACGGGCAGCCAGGGCGCGTCGGAGTCGCCCGACAGCAGGGTGCTGACGATCACGACCGCGTAGACCGCGCAGGCCATGCCGAGGGCGATGCCCAGCCGGCGGAAGCGGCGGCTGCGGCGGCCCGACTCGTCGACGAAGACCGGCCCGTCGGAGCCGTCCGGACCGCCCTTGGCGGGGCTCCGTTCGGCCTGGCGCAGCACGCCGTCGCCGAACTGGACGGCGTCGAGCTGGACGGTCACCTCGTGCGGGTCGTGGGTCTGTTCGGCCTCCGGGACACCGGCGCCCAGCGGGTCCCGCCAGGGGTCGCGCAGCGCGGCGGTGGCGGGGCCGGGGCCGGCAACGGGGCCCGGCAGGGCGGTGGTCGGCGCGCCCGGGTCGGAGAAGGCCGCGGCGGCCGGGCCCCGAGCGGGGAAGCCCGTGCTCGGGTCGGGGAAGTCCGTGATCGGGGCAGCCGGATCGGCGAAGGCCGCGGTGGCCGGTCCCCCGGCGGGGAAGGCCATGGTCGGGTCGGGGAAGTCCGTGATCGGGGCAGCCGGATCGGCGAAGGCCGGTGGGGCTCCCCCCGCCCGGGGGAAGACCGCGGTCGGGGCGGCCGGATCGGGGAAGTGCGAGGGGGACGGGCCCGGTTCGGCGGCGAAGCGGGCCGCGGCCGGGTCGGGGTAGGCGGTGGTCGTGGCGTCCGTCGCGGGGAACCCGTGGGCCGGCGGTGTGCCGGGGGATATGTCACCCCGGTCGCTGTCGCGGCTCGCCGCGCCCCGGTCCCTGCCGTGCCGCGCCGTGCGGCCGTGGCCCGGCCCGCTCCGGCCGGCGCCGTGCCGTCCGGCACCGCCGCGGGGTATGCCGGCCCAGGGTCCGTCCTGGCCCCCGGCGTCCCCGCCGCTGCTGTCCGCGCCCATCGGGCTCCCGCCTGTGCTGTCGAGGCCGGTGCGCCACCGGTCCGTCCGCGCCCCGGGGAATTCCCCCCGGCCGGGGCCGGCGTAGGGATCGACGAGCCGGGTCTCGGCGGCGTCCTCGGGCCACGACGAGGCGGGCCCGGGTATCTGCCTCCCGGGGCGGCGCGCGCCGGGCGCGGGGTGTGCGAACCTCCGGTCGGAGCCCGGGTACCCGTCGTGGGCACCGGGCCCGTCCGGCCCCGGGCCCCCGCCGGGGCGTCCGTCGGTCGTTCCGCTCATCGGTGACTTCCCGGTCCCCGGGAAGCTCCCGTTCGCCGGAAACGCCTGAGTGGCGTCCCCATCCTGTCGTGCCTCCGGGAGATCACGAATTCCGGACGCCGCATCCGGCCACTCCGGTTGGGCGTCTTTTTGCCAATTCTTCACGCGCGCACTCTTCCCCCCACGGGACGGTTCCGGGTGCGCGTACGACTCCGAGCACCCGTCGGCCGAACCGGCCCCCACCAGGTTCGCGCGCCCCCTCTACCACACCGTGCTCAGGCCAAGAATGTAGCGCACGCGGAGGAAAGGTGGTTGCCGTGTGCCGGTTAAAGGACTGACATCACAGCGGCGTCACTGGCCGGAATCCACCCTCCCTCGGGGACGCGCAGCCATCCGTTTTCGGCCGCGAGCCGGGCGGCGGCCGAACGCAACGCGTCGAAGGCGGGATGCACCAGCCCCTTTCGCCAGACCAGGGAGACCGGCGAGAGCGGCACGGGGTCGACCAGCGGGCGGACCACGGAGGCGGGCATGGCCGGAAAGCCCACCACGGCGAGGACGGGGTGGCGGGTCTTCTCCATGAGCCGCCGGAACTCCGCGTCGCCGACGGCCAGCGGATGGGGCGGCGCGACCTCGATGCCGCGTCCCTCGAAGAGGCCGCGGGCGAGGTCGGTCCACTCCGGCGTCCGCGGGTTCCCGGCCCCGGCGTAGACCGTCTCCCCGGCCAGGGCGGCGAGGGGGACCTCCGCCAGCGGGGCCAGCGGGTGGTCCTCGGGCAGCAGGACCGCCATCGCCTCCAGGCGCACGGGCTGGTGGCCGAGTCCCGCGCGCAGGGCGGCGGGCAGTCCCGCGAAGCGGCCGAAGGAGGCGTCGAGGCGGCCGGCGAGCAGGTCGGCGGCGGCGCCGGTCAGTCCGCTCTCGTAGCGCGCCATCAGCTCCTGGTCCGGGGCGAGTTCGCGGGCGCGCTCCAGGACCGCGCGGCCGGTGGCCAGCCCCGGGGAGTTGAGGTCGACCAGGAGCGGGCGGGCCTGCCCGGCGGCGGCGAGCAGATCGGCCTGGGCCTGGAGGACCCGCCGGGCGTACGGCAGCAGCCGCTCTCCGTCGGGCGTCAGCGTGACCTGCCGGGTGGTGCGTACGAACAGTTCACGGCGCAGTTCGCGCTCCAGGCGCCGTACGTCGCGGCTGAGCGCCTGCTGGGCGACGAACAGGCGGGCGGCGGCGCGGGTGAAGTGCAGTTCCTCGGCGACGGTGACGAAGGCGCGCAGCAGGCGGGGGTCGAGGTGGGCGGGTGCGGACATCCCCCGAATTTACAACGTGGGTGCGTGAATGGGTGGCGCACAGGTGTTGGACCGCCGGGCGGGCCCGGGGCGACGGTGGGCGCATGCCGCGACCGACGCCCGAACACCCCCGCCCGCCCCAGGTGTTGCCCGCCCTGACGGCGGACACCCTGGTCCTCGCCGACTTCCGTCCCCGCGGGCGGGACCGGCCGCCCGGCCCCTACCGCCGGCTGCTGGCGCTGCCGGGGGCGCGGGCGTTCACGGCCGGGAGCCTCCTCGCGCGGCTGCCGATGGGGATGTTCGGCGTGAGCGCGGTGCTGATGATCGCCGCCCGGTACGGCTCCTACGCCCTGGCCGGTGCCGTCACGGCCACGGGGCTCGCGGTGACGGCGCTGGTCGCGCCCTGGGTGGCGCGGCTGGTGGACCGGCACGGCCAGGCCCGCGTGGCCGTGCCGGCCGCGCTGCTCGCCGCGCTCGGCTCACTCGCCCTGGTGCTGTGCGTCCGCGCGGGCACCCCCGCGTGGACCCTGTTCGCCGCCCACGCCGCCACGGCCACGGCGCCGAACACCGGGGGCATGGCCCGCGCCCGCTGGTCCCGCCTGGTCGGCCGGGACGCCGCCGCGCTGCACAGCGCGCACGCCCTCGAACAGGCCGCGGACGAACTGTGCTTCATGCTGGGCCCGGTGCTCGCGGCCTTCCTGTGCACGGCGTGGTTCCCGGAGGCGGGCACGGCGGCCGGAGTGGTGCTGCTGGTGACGGGGACGCTGCTGTTCGCCGCGCAGCGGGCGACCGAGCCGCCGCCCGTGCGGCACACCTCGGCGCGGGCGCCGCTCCGCTCCCCCGGGATGCCGGCGCTGCTCGCGCTCTGCGTCGCCATGGGCGCGGTGTTCGGCGCGACCGAGGTCGTCACGGTGGCCTTCGCCGACGCGCAGGGGCACCGGGCGGCGGCCGGTGTCGCCCTCGGCCTCCAGGCGGCCGGTTCGTGCGCGGCGGGCCTGGCCTACGGGGCACTGCGGCTGCCGGGGTCGGCGGCGCTGCGGCTGCCGTGGTGCGTGGCGGCGATGGCGGTCCTGATGACCCTGCCGTTCCTGGCCGCCACGTCCGGCTCGGTGCTCCTGGTCTCGGCGGCGCTGTTCGTCGCCGGTACGGCCACGGCGCCGACCATGGTCACGACCATGACGCTGGTCCAGCGACGCGCCCCCGAGGGCCGCCTCAACGAGTCGATGACCCTCGCGGTGACCGGCCTCCTCACCGGCATCGCCCTCGGCAGCGCCGCCGGCGGCTGGACCGCGGACCACACCCCGCCCGCCACGGGCTACGCCCTCCCGGCGACGGCGGCGGCGCTGGCCCTGCTCGTGGCGCCGGCGGGCGCGCGCCGCCGGAAGCCGGACGGTCAGATGAGCGTCATCACCAGATAGGCCCCGCTCACGAGGACCAGGACACCGCCGTTTCCCGGCCCCGGCGGGGCCTGCCGCCTCACCCCGGGGGGTCCGGTGGAACTATCCCCGCTCCCGCGCCGCCCCGGCCCCGGAAGAGATGCGGGAGCAGGACGTGATTCAGGGGGCCCGCCGCGATCACGGTGGGCAGGAAGAGCCAGGAGTCACGGAAGAAGAGGACCGCCACCACCAGGCACACCGCGTACACGGCGGTCTGGACGAGGCGCAGCGCCGTCGCCCGGGTCGCCGGGACGCCGACGGAGCGTTCGGGAGGCGTCATCGCCGGGTGGCCCGGCCGGTGCACGGGGGCTGGACGATCACGGGGGTGATCGCGTCGGACGGCTTCATGGCGGTCCCTTCCGGGTGGCGGCGGTCACCGGACGGCGAACAGGGCGCGGAGGGTGACGCGGTCTCGGCCGCGCGGAGCGGGGCCGGGGGGGGAGCATCAGGATGACAGGCCACCCGGGTGCGTCGCGGCCCGCCCGGCGCGGGCATGGCGAAGGCCCCGTCGCCCGGAAGCGGCGGGGCCTTCGCCCACATGGGAATTGTGGAGATGGCGGGAATCGAACCCGCGTCCAACGGTGTGGAACCAGGGCTTCTCCGTGTGCAGTCCGCTGCGCTTTTCTCAGCCCCGGAGATCACGCGGACAAGTCTCCGACGGGCTCAGTCACTGTGTGGTTTCCCTCTTCACCCCGTGACCGGGATCGAGGTTTAGTCCCCTAGCTGATGCCAGGATCCGGGTCGGGAACAGCCCCGGGCTGACACTCCCGTAGTAGGAGGCTCGCTCTTGCTACCTGAGATCAGGCAGCGAGGGCGAAGGCCTGCTGGGAGGAATCGCGCTTGGTGTTGGCGATTATTTGTTTCGGCCTGTGGTTTACGAGATCATGGCCGCTTCCTCGACACGCTTCCCCTGCTTCGACAGCCGCTGTCGAAACCGATCATCCCCATGTTGATTTTTCAAACCCTCCGAGGAGGGGGCTCGCACCCGCTGTGAGGCGCTGGTGCCATCGTACGTGACCAACGCGGCCGGGTGCCAGCGTATTCCCGGCCCGCCGGGGGCCGGTCAGGCCCGCTGGCGGCGCCGGATCGCCGAGATCGTCCGCTCGGCCTCGCGCCGGTCCTGCTTCTCGCGCAGTGCCTGCCGCTTGTCGTACTCCTTCTTGCCGCGTGCCAGGGCGATCTCGACCTTGGCGCGGCCGTCCTTGAAGTAGAGCGCCAGGGGCACGATCGTGTGACCGGTCTCCTGGGACTTCGACTCCAGCTTGTCGATCTCGGTGCGGTGCAGCAGCAGCTTCCGCTTGCGCCGGGCGCTGTGGTTGGTCCAGGTGCCCTGGCTGTACTCCGGGACGTGGACGTTGTAGAGCCACGCCTCGTGGCCGTCCATCTGCACGAAGCCGTCCACCAGCGAGGCCCGCCCCTGACGCAGCGACTTCACCTCGGTACCGGTGAGGACGATCCCGGCCTCGTAGGTGTCGAGGATCTGGTAGTCGTGCCGCGCCTTCTTGTTCTGCGCGATCAGCTTGCGCCCTTTTTCCTTAGCCATAGTGCGGCCCATTTTGGCACTACGGAGCCCGTTCCGGGAAAGCCGTTTCCCCGGCGGCGCGCGGCCCCGCCGGAGGTCAGCGGCCCAGTCCCCGCAGGACCGTGCGGGCACGCTCCAGCGCGGCCGGTCCGGCCGGGTCGACCTCCAGGTCGGGGGTGATGCCCGCGCCGTCGACGCCCCGGCCGGAGGGCGTGCGGTAGTGGCCGACGGTCAGCTCGGCGACCGACCCGCCGGGCAGCCGGCTCGGCATCTGCACGGAGCCCTTGCCGAAGGTGCGGGAGCCCAGCACGACCGCCCGTCCGCGGTCCTGGAGTGCCCCGGTGAGCAGTTCGGCGGCGCTCATCGTGCCGCCGTCGACGAGGGCGACCAGGGGCCGTGCCGTGTCGCCGCCCGCCTCGGCGTGCAGGACACGCTGGTCGCCGTCGACGTCGTACGTGGCGACCAGGCCGCCGTCGAGGAAGACGGAGGCGGCGGTGACGGCCTCGGCGACCAGTCCGCCGCAGTTGCCGCGCAGGTCCAGGACGACGCCGGTGCCGTCGGGGACCTGGCCCACGGCGGCCCGCACCTGGTCGCCGACGCCCTTGGTGAAGGAGGCGACCCGGACGACGGTGACGCCGCCCGCCAGGGTCCGTACGGTCACCGGGTCCGTGGAGAGCCGGGCGCGGCGGACGGTCTCGGTCCACGCGCGCGTGCCACGCTCCAGGCCGAGCCGGACGGCGGTGCCGGCGGGCCGCTCGAGGGCGTCGCCGCGGAGCAGGGCGACGACCTCGGTGACGGGGCGCCCGTCGACCCTCTCGCCGTCGACGGCGCGCAGCCGGTCGCCCGCGCGGACGCCGGCGTCGGCGGCGGGCGAGCCGGAGCGCACCCCGGTCACCTCGATACGGCCGTCGCGCTCGCGGCGCGCGGAGAGGCCGACGCCGGTGTAGCGGCCGTCGAGGGCCTCCTCCAACTCCTCGTACTCGCCCCGGGAGTACACGGCGCCCCAGCGGTCCCCGCTGCGGCTGACCGCGCGTTCGGCGGCCTCGACGGGGGACGTGCCGTCCGCCATCGCCTCGGCGGCGGCGCGGGCCACGTCCTCGTGGCGGAGCGCGACGGCGGTGGTGCCGGCCGGGGCGGCGGCGGTCTCCGGCTCGCTCGCGGGCAGGGAACCGGTGGCGGCGCCGGCCGCGAGGACACTGGTGAACACCAAGGTCAGGGCGGCCCCGTGGCGTGCGCGGCGGGGCTGACAGAACAGGTCACGGCCTGACATGCCGGTGAGTCTAGGACAACGCGAGGGGGCCGAACGGTCGCTTGACCGTTCGGCCCCCTTGGCATGCGTCACACCTTCAGGTACTTGCGCAACGCGAAGAAAGCGGCCAGGGCCGGCATGAGCAGGCTGGTGGCGAGGATGAGCGGCAACTTCGTGAGCACGGCGTCCCAGCCGATGAAGTCGACCACGCTCAGTTTCTCGGAGAGCGCGAGTCCGTGGTCGATGATGAAGTACCGCGCGAGCAGCAGGAAGGCGCAGGCGAGACCACCTCCGATGAGCCCGGCGACCGCCGCCTCCATGATGAACGGGGCCTGGATGTAGAAGCCGGAGGCGCCCACCAGGCGCATGATGCCCGTTTCGCGCCGACGGCTGAACGCCGAGACGCGCACCGTGTTGACGATCAGCATCAGCGCGACGACCAGCATGAGCGCCATCACCGCCCGCGCGCCCCACTTCATGCCGTCCAGCAGGTCGAAGAGGCTCTCCAGGATGCCCTTCTGGTCCTGCACGGACTGCACGCCGTCCCGGCCGTCGAAGGCGGTCGTGACGACCTGGTACTTCTCCGGGTCCTTGAGCTTGATGCGGTACGACTCCTGCATCTGGTCCGGCGTGAGCGAGCCGGCCAGCGGCGAGTCGCCGAACTGCTCCTTGTAGTGCTTGTACGCCTCGTCCTGCGACTCGTACGTCACCTTGTCGACGACGGCCATCTTGTCGAGGTCGGCCAGGATCTGCTTCTTCTGGTCCGCGGTCACCGCGCCCTTGGCGCAGTTGGAGTCGTTCGCCGCGTCGCTCTTGTTGCAGAGGAAGACGGAGACGTTGACCTTGTCGTACCAGTAGCCCTTCATGGCGTTGACCTGGTCGCTCATCAGCAGTGTGCCGCCGAACAGGGCCAGGGACAGGGCGACGGAGACGACGACCGCGAAGGTCATCGTCAGATTGCGGCGAAGACCGACACCGATCTCCGAGAGCACGAACTGGGCGCGCATGGCGTCTGATTAAGCCTTTCCGTGGATACCCGCGCGGGAGCGGCGGTGTCAGTGCTGGTAGCCGTAGACGCCGCGCGCCTGGTCGCGGACGAGACGGCCCTTCTCCAGCTCGATGACGCGCTTGCGCATCTGGTCCACGATGTTCTGGTCGTGCGTCGCCATGACCACGGTGGTGCCCGTCCGGTTGATGCGGTCGAGCAGCTTCATGATGCCGACGGAGGTCTGCGGGTCGAGGTTGCCCGTGGGTTCGTCCGCGATGAGCAGCTTGGGCCGGTTGACGAACGCGCGGGCGATGGCCACGCGCTGCTGCTCACCACCGGAGAGTTCGCCGGGCATCCGGTCCTCCTTGCCGCCGAGCCCGACGAGGTCGAGCACCTGCGGCACGGACTTGCGGATCTCGCCGCGGGACTTGCCGATGACCTCCTGGGCGAAGGCGACGTTCTCGCCGACGGTCTTGTTCGGCAGGAGGCGGAAGTCCTGGAAGACGGTGCCCAGCTGGCGGCGCATCTGCGGCACCTTCCAGTTGGAGAGGCGGGCGAGATCCCTGCCCAGGACGTGCACCTGGCCGTGGCTGCACCGCTCCTCGCGGAGGATCAGCCGCAGGAAGGTGGACTTTCCGGAGCCGGAGGACCCCACGAGGAAGACGAACTCGCCCTTTTCGACCTCCAGGGAGACGTCCCTGAGGGCCGGGTGGTTCTGTTTGGGGTAGACCTTGGACACGCTGTCGAATCGGATCACGGATGCACCACGGGTCGCCGGGGGTAGATGAGCGTGACCTTACGCGAACCGGGGAGTCCGCCGCAGTCACCGGTCGGGGTTGCGCATCAGTTGCGCGTTTTGTCCCCGCGCGCCTTCGTCCCGGGCGTGTCGCGGGCCCCCGGGGAGCGGGGGCGGGCCCTTGCGGAACCTGGCACAGTGGGAGGGGGGAACGTTCACGCGCGCGTGGGCGTTGTTCTGGTAGAGCCGGTTGCGAGGAGGGCGAGGCGCATGACGTACGACCGGTTGGTGTGCGCGAACTGCGCGGCGCCCGTGAGCGAGGGCCGGTGCCCGGTGTGCCGGGCCAGCCGCGAGCGGTTGCAGCAGGAGAACAACTTCCTGTCGGGTCTCCACCCGACGGCGCTGATCGTGCTGCTCGCGGTGCTGGTCGCCACGGTGGTGCTCCTGGCGCGCCAGGGCGTCTGACCCGGGGGTGCGCGGAGTCCCGGCACGGGGCGCGAGAGACGGGAAGGGCCCGGAGCCGTTGCTCCGGGCCCTCGTGCGTGCCGTGGGTGGGCGCGCGGCTACCGTCAGGCAGCGGCGCCGTCGCGGCCGGTCACCAGGCGCGGGAGCACCCGGAAGCCGATCCCGCCGGCGATCATCGTCGCGGCGCCGACCAGCAGGAACGTGGTCTGCGCGGCGCCCGTCTCGGCGAGCTGGGCACCGTCGCCCTGGGCCGAGGCGTCGGACGCGTTGCCCGTCTCGGTGAGGGCCGAGGAGCCCTCGTCCTGGGTGACGTTGTCGTTGCTGCCGCCGTCGGGGGTGGTGCCGCCCTCGTTGCCGGAGCCGCCCGTACCGCCGGAGCCGCCGGTGTTGCCGCCGGTCCCGCCGGTGTTGCCGCCGGAGCCGTTGCCACCGCCGGTCTCGTTGCCGCCGGAGCCGGAGCCGCCGCCGGAGCCGTTGCCGCCGCCGTTCCCGTTCCCGCCGTTGCCGTTGCCGCCGTTGCCGTTGCCGCCGGTCTCGTTCCCGCCGGTCTCGTTGCCGCCGGAGCCGGAGCCGCCGCCGTTGCCGTTCCCGCCGTTGTCCTCGCCGCCGGAACCGCCGCCGCTCTCGCCGCCGCCGTTGTCCTCGCCGCCCGAGCCGCCGCCGCTCTCGCCGCCGCCGTTATCCTCGCCGCCCGAGCCGCCGCCGCTCTCGCCGCCGCCGTTGTCCTCGCCGCCGGAACCGCCGCCGTTCTCGCCGCCGCCGGTCTCGCACTCGGGACCGGTGCCGATGTCGCAGCCGTCGCCGTCGCCGTCCTCGTCGCCGCCCTGGACGGAGAGGCCCGCCCGGACGCCGGTGCCCGCCACGTCCGCGCTGACACCGATGTCGAGGGCGGACGCGGCGCCCGCGGCGGTCAGCGAGGCACCGGCGGCGATCACCGCGCCGGCCGCTATGCGCGCGACACGGACACGTGTCTTCTTCGTCATGTAGCTGCTACCCCCAGTAGCCGAAATAGTCGGTGAGGCCGCGCGCGGGGCCGTGATCGACGGGGTGGCTGTGCACGATCCCCCGGTTCACATGCGCCCCGGAAATGCGCATGCCGCGCATCACCCTGGCGAATGTTCAAGTCGGCGTCAAGGTCGTTCCGCGCGCGTTGTCCCGGTACGGAACGTATGCCGGACACAAAGGGATGAAGAACTGTCACCTCGGGTACGTAAGCGGCATCGAAAAAGGCAACTGCCGCCCCTGGGACAGCAGTTGCCTTATCGACAAAGCGGCGGGCGGATGTCCCGGCGGAACACCCGTGACCTCCGCGCGGTCTACTTCTCGCGCTGCTTGCGCCAGCGGATACCGGCCTCCAGGAAGCCGTCGATCTCGCCGTTGAAGACCGACTCGGGGTTGCCCACCTCGTGCTCGGTGCGCAGGTCCTTGACCATCTGGTAGGGGTGGAGCACGTACGAGCGCATCTGGTTGCCCCAGGAGTTGCCGCCGTCGCCCTTGAGGGCGTCCATCTTGGCCTGCTCCTCCTGGCGCCGGCGCTCCAGCAGTTTGGCCTGGAGGACGTTCATCGCGGTGGCCCGGTTCTGGATCTGCGAGCGCTCGTTCTGGCAGGAGACCACGATGCCGGTGGGCACGTGGGTGATGCGGACCGCGGAGTCGGTGGTGTTGACGCCCTGGCCGCCGGGGCCGGAGGAGCGGTAGACGTCGACCCGCAGGTCGGCCTCGTCGATCTCCACGTGGTCGGCCTGCTCGACGACCGGCAGCACCTCGACGCCCGCGAAGGAGGTCTGGCGGCGCCCCTGGTTGTCGAAGGGCGAGATGCGCACCAGCCGGTGCGTGCCCTGCTCGACGGAGAGGGTGCCGTAGGAGTACGGCGCCTGGACGGCGAAGGTGGTCGACTTGATGCCGGCCTCCTCCGCGTACGAGGTCTCGTAGACCTCGGTCTTGTAGCCGTGCTGCTCGGCCCAGCGCAGGTACATCCGCTGGAGCTTCTCGGCGAAGTCGGCGGCGTCCACGCCCCCCGCCTCGGCGCGGATGTTGACCAGCGCCTCACGGGCGTCGTACTCGCCCGACAGGAGGGTGCGGACCTCCATCTCGTCCAGCGCCTTGCGGACGGCCTCCATCTCGGACTCGGCCTCGGCACGGGTGTCGGGGTCGTCCTCCTCCTCGGCCATCTCGAAGAGCACGGCGAGATCGTCGATCCGCTGCCGCAGCCCCTCGGCCTTCCTGACCTCGGCCTGGAGGTGCGAGAGCCGGCTGGTGATCTTCTGCGCCTCGTCCGGGTTGTCCCACAGCGAGGGCGCGGCCGCCTGCTCCTCGAGCACGGCGATGTCTGCCCTCGTCCGGTCGAGGTCCAGGACGGCCTCGATCGACTCCATGGTCGAGGAGAGGGACTTCAGCTCTTCGGATACATCGACGACTGCCACGCGTCCAGCGTAACGGCTCCGCCGGGCGGCCCTCGCCGCACCGGGGCCCGCGGGCGTCATGGGCACGGGTGTGCGGGCGCGCGGGCGGCCCGGCCGGGGTCACGGCGCGGCCGGTGCCGAGTTCCCCGAGTCCTGGGGGCCGGCGGGGGCACCGTCACCGTCCGTGGCGATCCACGTACCGACGCCGGCCGCGGCGAGCAGCGCGACGGCGGCGGTGGCGAGGGCCAGCCGGCGGCGGCGCGCGGCGGCCCGGTTGCGGGCGGAACCGGGGCGCGGGGCGCCGGAGGCGCGCGGGGCGCGGGCGGTGCCGCGGGCGCCGCCGGCCAGCTCGTCGGGGGCGGGGACGCGCATGGAGGTGTGCGTGTCGCGGTTGGAATCGGCCGGCCTGCCGCCGGGGACCAGCGGGACGGCCCCGCGGCGCCGGGCGGGTTCCCCCGCCGGCGCGGCGAAGGCGGGGGGCTCGTCGGGGTCGGGGCCCTGGTCGTCGCCGGGCTCGTCCACGTCCAGCGGGCCCATCCCGGCCAGCATCGGCAGCAGCTCGCGCAGCCGGGCGCCCAGCTCGGAGGCGCGCAGCCGAGAGGCGGGCGCCTTGGCGAGGCACTGGACGAGGAGCTGCCACAGCTCGTCGGGGATGCCGGGGAGCGGGACGACGGTCTCGGTCACGTGACGGCGCAGGACGGCGCCGGGGTGGCCGCCGCCGAACGGGGTGAAGCCGGCGAGCAGCTCGTACAGGACCGTGGCCAGGGCGTAGATGTCGACGGAGGCGCGCGGGGGCAGCCCCTCGACGATCTCCGGGGCGAGGTAGTCCGGGGTGCCGATGATCTTCGTGGCGCGGGTGCGGCGCGGGGTGTCGATGAGCTTGGCCACACCGAAGTCGGTGAGCAGGGCGGGGTGGGCGCCCCCGGGGCCGAGCGGGCCCTCCATGTCCAGCAGGACGTTCTCGGGCTTGACGTCGCGGTGGACGACCCCGGCGGCGTGCGCGGCGGCCAGCCCGTCGGCGATGTCGGCGACGATGGCGACGGCGGCCTCGGGGGCCAGCCGGCGTTCCCGGTCGAGGCGGGTGCGCAGGTCGGTGCCGCGGACCAGGTCCATCACGAGGGCGAGGTCGTTGCCGTCGACGACGAGGTCGCGCACGGAGACGACGTTCGGGTGCTCCAAGCCGAGCAGGGCGGTGCGCTCCTGCACGAAGCGTCCGACGAGTTCCTCGTCGGAGGCGAGGTCCTCGCGCAGCAGCTTGATGGCGACGGCTCCCTCGGGCCCCTCCCCGAGCCACACCGTGCCGGCGCTGCCCCGCCCGAGGATCTGGTGGGCGGTGTACCGGCTGCCGATCATCCGTGCCAAGACTGCTCCTACCGACGCGTGGTGCCGATGCCGCGGGCGCGCGGGGCGGTGCCCCGCCTCCGGCCGGCACACCCGGACCCCAGTCGCCCAACCTACGCGCCCGGGCGGGCCGCACCCGTGCGGGCGGCCCGAATCACCCGCCGGATGTCGACAAGTCTCCGACATCGCGGTGTCCGGGCGTGGACGCCGGAGCCTACCGGGCCCCGGCGGGGGCCGCGGCCCGGGTCAGCCGTTGCCTCCCGCGGCGTCGCCCAGGTCCCGGAACCAGTTGGTGACCGAGCCGAACCAGTCGCCGAGCTGCGCCCAGTAGCCCTTGCCCTCCCCGATCCAGCTCTGGAGCGGGCTCAGCTCCCAGACCAGCCAGCCGGCCACGAACAGGATGACGATCGTGAAGAGGCAGCCCTTGAGGCAGCCGAGGCCGGGGATGCGCATCGGGTTGGCGCCGCGCCGGCGCGGCTCGCGGGGCGGGCGGGGCTCCGGGGCGGGCCGCCGCGGTTCGGGGGCGGGCGGCGGCGCGTACCGCTGCGGGTGGGGCCGCTGCGGCTGCTGGGGCGGCTGCGGCGGCGCGTACGGCTGCTGCTGCGGGTAGCCGTAGCCCTGCGGCGGCTGCTGCGGGCGGCTGACCTGGCGCTGGGGACGGCGGCGCAGCGGGTCCTCGCCCGGGTCGAGGTACTGGACCTGCGTCTGCTCGTTGCGGTCGCGGGCGGCGCGGAGCTGGTTCTGCCAGGGGTGCGGGTCGGCGGGGTCGGGGCCGCCCTGTCCCGGCGGGCCGGGCGGCACGGGCGGCAGGACGGCGGTCGGGTCGGCGGCGGGGCCGCCCGGGGCGCCGGTGTGCGGCAGGACGCTGGTCGCGGCGTTCGGGTCGAAGGCGCCCTGGGAGCCGTGGGGCAGGACCTGGGTCGCGTCGGCGGCGCCGGGCTCCCCCGGCACCTGCGCGGGCGTGGGGTCGGGCAGCAGGAGGGCGCCGACGCCGTCCGCGGCGCCGATCTGCGCGCTGCTCGCGTGCACGCCGATGCCCTCGGCGACGACGCGCAGGCCGCGGGCGAGGTTCTCGGCGCTGGGCCGCTCGGCGGGGTTCTTGCGCAGGCAGCGCTCGATGACCGTCCACAGCGGCTCGGGGACGGTGGAGGGCCGGCGCGGCTCGGCGCTCAGGTGCTGGTGCAGCACCTCCAGGGCCGAGCCGCCGGAGAACGGCGGACGGCCGGTGACCAGCTCGTAGAGGAGGATGCCGGCGCCGTAGACGTCGACGGCGGAGGTCTGGGGGCGGCCCTCGGCGGACTCCGGCGCGATGTACGCGGGCGTGCCGACGAACTCGTGGGTGCGGGTGAGGCCGGGCGAGTCGGCGAGGCGGGCGATGCCGAAGTCGGTCAGCATCGGGTGCATCTCGTCGCCGGTCTGCCGCAGCAGGACGTTGGCCGGCTTGAGGTCGCGGTGGACGACGCCGTCGGCGTGGCTGGCGGCGAGCGCGTCGGCGACCTGCGCGGTCAGCAGCGCGGCGGCGACCGGGGTGAGGGGGCCGTTCTCCCGCAGGTACCGGTGCAGGTCGGGGCCGTCGACGAGGTCCATCACGAGGGCGAGCAGGTCGCCCTCGACCACCAGGTCGCGGACCCGGACGATGTTGGGGTGGGTCAGGCGGAGCAGGACGGAGCGCTCCCGCAGGAAGCGCATCACGATGTCGGCGTCGCTCGCCAGTTCCTCCTTGAGGACCTTGATCGCGACGGTCTCGCCGGGCTGTCCCGCCACGGCCGCCTCCGCGCCCGCGGTCTCGCGCTGGCGGGCACGCCAGACGGTCCCGGTGGCGCCGCGACCGAGCGGCTCCTCCAGGAGGTACTTGCTGCCTACCGGCCGCACGTCATGCGCTCCCTGTTGCTTGCTGGCTTGCTTGCTGGTCCGCCGGCCGTCCGCCCGCCGGGTCGCCCACCGGCTCGCGGTGTCGCCCGCCGGCTGCGACGGCCCACTTTAGTGCCGCGTGCGCGGCGGCGGCCGTTTCCTTCCCGTGCTCCCGCTCGCTCCGCCCGGTCCGGGGTGCGGACGGCGGGCGGCCGGTGTGCGGGGCGCGGTGCCCGGCTTCGAGGGGAAGACGCTCGACCTGATCGCTTGGTTGCCGGAGCCGGACACAGCCGGTCTCCAGCATGCGTCATCCGATCGCCCAGAGGTCACCTGTCGGGCATTTTTACGGGCAGAGCCGACCATTCAAGATCATTTATCGGCGGCCGACGGGCACGGTGCCGGGGTCAGGTGCGAGGATGCCTCCAGTTACTGGCCGACGTGCTCGTGTGGCGTGGGGGGAAGCCCGCGGTGGGGGACCGCGGAGAACGGCTTCGTCCCCGGCGCGCGGGCGCCCGCGCGAAGGGACCGCTGACGGCGATGCAGATCCGGCTGACCGTCGTAGACCCGCTCGGCCCGGGACCGTCCGGCCCACCGGGGCAGGGCGTCTCCGCGAGCCGTGACGCCCTGGTCACGGCGCCGGCCGGCACGGCGCTGGCCGCGGTCGCCTCGGCGCTCGCCGCGGCCGTCCCCGGCGGGGACGGCGCCGGTTCGGGCCCGGTGGTGCTCTACGCCGGCGCGCAGCGCCTCGACGCCCGGCGCTGCACCCTGGGCGAGCCCCCTCTGATCGACGGCGCCGTGCTCACCCTGGGCGCCCCCGGCGAGCCCGATCCGCACGCCGAGCCGGCCGGGGCGCCGGCCCAGCTCCACGTGGTGGCCGGTCCCGACGCGGGCGGGGTCCACCTGCTGCACGGCGGGCAGATCCGGCTCGGCCGGTCGGCCGACGCGGACGTCGCGCTCGACGACCCGGACGTCTCCCGGACGCACTGCGCGGTCACCCTCTCCCCCGACGGCCGGGTCCGCGTCGCCGACCTCGGCTCGACCAACGGCACCACCCTGGACGGCGTCCGGGTGGGTGAACGCCCGGTCCGCTTCACGCCCGGCGCGCTGCTGCGGATCGGCGAGTCGGCGCTGCGGCTGGTGCCCGCCGCCGCCCCGGCCGCGGCGCGGGTGGCGACGACGCCGGACGGCGAGGGACACATCCGGGTGTCCGCCCTGCCGCCGGGTGGCGCGACGCCCCCCGCGGGCGGGCCCGGCGGGGTCGGCGCGCCGGACGCGCCGACACACCACGCCTACGGCGACGCGGGGTACGGCACGGCGGGCCCCGGCGTGTCGCCGTACGGCGCCCCGGGTGACGGCACGCCGGGGCACGGCACGGCGGCGTACGACACGCGGGACTTCGACACGCCGGGGCACGGCACTACGGCGTACGGCACGCCCGGACCCGGCACGGCACCGGGCGGGCAGCCGGTGGTGCCGGGGCAGGGCGGCGCCCCGCGCATCGAGAGCCACGGCGGCCCGCCGCGCGCCACGTCGCTCGGCGCGGCTTCCCCGGCCGATCCCGCGGGCCTCGCGGGTCCCGGCGAGGGCACGGGCCGCAAGGGGACGCCGCTGCGGGGCACGGACGTGCCCCGGGACGTCGCCCGGGGCGGCCGGCGCGACACGCCGGAGGACGCGCACCAGGGCACCCGTCGGCGTGGCGGGCTCGGGGCGTGGGCGCGGCGGCTGACCGGCGGGCGCGGCGGCCCGCAGGAGGCGACCGGGGCGGACGCGTACGCGGCGGACGACGAGGAGGCGGCCCCCGCCGGACCGCCGGCCGGCCCCGCCCCGGCGCCGGAGACCTGGCCGGACCCGGCCGCGCTGCTGCTGACGGCGCTCGGACCGGGCCCGCGGCTGTGGGAGCGCGGCCCGGGGCATCCGGAGGCGCTGACGGTGCGGCTCGGTACCGCCGACCGGGTGGTACCCGGCGCGGGGACACCGCTGCCGGCCGTCCCGGTGACCGCCGGGCTGCGCGAGGCCGGGGCGCTCGGGCTGGCCGGGCCCCGCGAACGGCTCGCCGGGCTGGCCCGCTCGGTCGTGGCGCAGCTCGCCGCGCTGCACTCCCCCGACGTGCTGGAGATCGTGCTGATCAGCGCGGACCGCTCCCGTCCGCTCGCCGAGCGGGAGGCGGAGTGGTCCTGGCTCGGCTGGCTGCCGCACCTGCGCCCGGCGCACGGCCAGGACTGCCGGCTGCTGCTCGCCTACGACCGGGAGCAGAGCGCGGCCCGCGCGCGGGAGCTGCTGCGCCGCCTGGACGACCACCTGGCCGACACCCGGGACGCACGGGACATCAGGGACACCAGGGGCGTCGGAGGGCCGGGGGGCACACCGGCCGGTCCGGGCGGCACGGTCGCCACGGCCGGCTCCGGCGCGATCCCGGTCCAGCCCGTCGCGGGCTCGGGCACTCCCCCGGCACCCCCGGCGGCCCCGCCGTCCCCGGGGGGCGCGGCCGGGCCGGAAGCCGGCGCGGCCGGACCCCACGGCTTCGCCGGGCCCTTCACCGTGGTCGTCGTGGACGGGGACCCGGGCGGCGCGGAGGAACGCGAGGCGCTGGTGCGGCTCGCGGTGGAGGGGCCGCGGGCCGGGGTGCACGTGGTGTGCCTCGCCGAGACGGCCGCCGCCTCCCCCACCTCGCCGGTCGCCCGGACCTACGAGGCGGCCTGCTCGGTGTCGCCGGTGTTCCGGCGCTGCGGTGCCGTCGCCCTGCTCAGCGGGGACGTGGCGACCGCCCTGCGGCTGCTGCGGGTCGCGCCGTACGGGACGTCGCCCGGCGGGCCGGCCGGGCACGGCACCCTCGGCAGGGTGGACGCGGTCTCCCCGGCGTGGGCGGAGCGGTTCGCGCGGGGTCTGGCCCCGCTGCGGGCCGCGAACGCCTCGGGCGGGCGGCACGCGCGCGTGTCGGCGCCGCTGCCGCAGGCGGCCCGGCTCCTGGACGAGCTGGGCCTCGCACGGGCCACCCCGGCCTCCCTGATGGCCCGCTGGGCGGACGCGGCCGACGACCCGGACACGCTGGGCGGACGGGCGCAGGCCGTCCTCGGCGCGGGGGCCCGCGGCCCGGTCGGCGCCGACCTCGCGGCGGAGGGCCCCCACCTGCTGGTCGAGGGGCCGCCCGGCAGCGGACGGACCGAACTGCTGCGGGCGCTGGTCGCCTCGCTCGCCTCGGCCGAACGCCCCGACCGGCTCGGCATCGTGCTGGTCGACGGCCGGGACGCCGTCGGCGCGGGCACCGCGCACGGCGAGGGCCTGCACGTCTGCACGGACGTGCCGCACGTCACCACCCATCTCGCCGCCAACGACCCGCTGCGGATGCGGGAGTTCGCCCAGTCGCTCAGCGCCGAGCTGAAGCGGCGGGCCGAGTTGCTGGGCCGCGGTGACTTCGCCGACTGGCACGTCCTGCACTCCGGGGCCGCCGGGGGCGGGGCGGGCCGGGCGGCGGCCCCGCGCACGGCGACCGGCGGCCCGGGGGCGATATCCGGCGCCGGGGACCTCGACTCCCCGCCCAGCTCCACCCTGCGGCTGCGGCCCGGTGCGGCCCGGCGCCGGGCGGAGGCGGCGCCGCCGCTGCCGCGGCTCGTGGTGGTCGTCGACGACCTCGACGCCCTGGTCGCGCCCCCGCTCGGCTCGCCGGGCCGGCCTGCCGCCGGTTCGGTGATGCGGGCCGTGGAGGCGGTGGCGCGCGAGGGCGGGCGGCTCGGGGTGCACCTGGTGGCCGCGGCCGGCCCCGGGGGCCGTACGGCGCAGACGGAGCCGGTGCGCCGGGCGGCGCTGCGGGTCACGCTGGACGCGCCCGTGCCGGGCCCGGAGGAACCGGCCCCCGGCCGGGGGCGGTTGACGTACCCGGACGGCCGGGACGCGGTGTTCCAGGCGGGCCGGGTCACCGGCCGCATCCCGCGGACGGCGACGCTGCGGCCCACGGTGGTCCCGCTGGAGTGGCACCGCATGGGCGATCCGCCGGCCCGGCGCCCGGTCCGCGAGCTGGGCAACGGGCCGACCGATCTGGCGCTGCTGGCCAGTGCCCTGGAGCGGGCGGCGCGGGAGGTCTCGGCGGCGCGGGTGCCGTCCTTGCTCTGATCCGCCGGCCACCCGCCCGGCCCGCCGAACGCCCGGTGCCCCCGCCCCTCCCGGGGGGCGCCCCGGGCGGCCTTTCGCACCCGCGGGGCCGGCACCGGGGAAGCCCCGCCCCTGATACCCCGCGCGGCCCCGCCCCACACCCCGCGGGCCGCCCCTGACGTACGCGCGTAGACCGCCCGGCGCCCGCCGCCCCCGGCCCTGGTCACGAGGGCATTACGATCTTGGGCCCGGCACGGGACGCGCCCTTGCCGCCCTCACCCCCCTGGCGTACACCAGAGCCGCACGGGAAAAGCGCCGAGCGTTCGACGAGGAACGAAGAACGGGGCAGGTATGCGGACGAGCAACAGCATCCGGACAGGCAGAGCCGCGCGGACCGCGGCCGTCGTCGCCGCGGGGGCCCTCGCCCTCTCCCTGACCGCCTGTGGCGGCGGGGACGGCGACAAGGGCGGCGAGAGCGGCGCGGAGGGCGGCGGCAAGACCGCGGCCACCGTCACCCTCCCCCGGCTGGACGGCCAGAGCCTGGAGGTCGCCGCCGTCTGGACCGGCGCCGAACAGGACAACTTCAAGAAGGTCCTCGCCGAGTTCGAGAAGCGCACCGGCGCCAAGGTGGCGTTCGTCCCCGCCCAGGACCCGATCATCAACTTCCTCGGTTCGAAGATCGCGGGCGGAGCGCCGCCGGACGTGGCGATGCTGCCGCAGCCCGGCGCCATCAAGCAGGCCGTCGACAAGGGCTGGGCCAAGCCGCTGGGCGCCGAGGCCACCAAGGAGCTGGGCAAGAACTACTCCGCGGGCTGGCAGGAGATCGGCTCCGTGGACGGTAAGCCGTACGGCGTCTACTACAAGGCCGCCAACAAGTCCCTGATCTGGTACAACGCCCAGGTCTTCGAGAACGCCGGCGCCGCCGAGCCCAAGACCTGGGACGAACTGCTGAGCACCGCGCAGACGGTCTACGACTCCGGCGTCACCCCCTTCTCGGTCGCCGGCGCGGACGGCTGGACGCTCACCGACTGGTTCGAGAACGTCTACCTGTCGCAGGCCGGGCCGGAGAAGTACGACCAGCTCGCCAAGCACGAGATCAAGTGGACGGACCCCTCGGTCAAGGAGGCCCTGACCACCCTCGCCCAGATCTGGGGCAAGAAGGACTACGTCGCGGGCGGCCCCTCCGGCGCGCTCCAGACGGAGTTCCCCGCCTCGGTGACGCAGACCTTCACCGGCGGCGACCAGCCCAAGGCCGCCATGGTCTACGAGGGCGACTTCGTGCAGGTCAACATCGCGGAGACCGAGGCGAAGGTCGGCACCGACGCCAAGGTGTTCCCGTTCCCGGCCGTCGGCGACACCGCGCCGGTGGTCTCGGGCGGCGACGCGGCCGTCATCCTGAAGGACTCCGAGGCCGCGCAGGCCCTCGCCACCTTCCTCGCCTCCCCGGACGCGGCGGTGATCCAGGCGAAGCTGGGTGGCTTCCTGTCGCCGAACAAGGCCGTGGACACCTCCGCGTACCCCAACGAGGTGCAGCGGAAGACGGCCGAGGCGCTCATCGCGGCCGGTGACGACTTCCGCTTCGACATGTCCGACCAGGCGCCGCAGGCGTTCGGCGGCACGCCCGGCAAGGGCGAGTGGAAGGCCCTCCAGGACTTCCTGAAGAACCCGAAGGACGTCGACGGCGCCCAGGCACGGCTGGAGGCGGACGCGGCGGCCGCCTACGGAGGCTGACCGATGGCGTCCTCCGGCGCGGCGGGGGCCTCCGGGGCCCCCGCCGCACCCGCTCCGCGCAAGAGCGTGACCGGCACCCGCACGACCGTGGCGGTGCTGTTCCTGCTGCCCGCCCTGGTCCTGCTCGGCGCGCTCGTGGTCTACCCGATCGGGTACTCGCTGATCCGCAGCCTCTACGACCAGTCCGGCGACCAGTTCGCCGGAGTCGACAACTACCGGGCGCTCTTCACCGACGACGGCATCCGCACCGCCCTGCGGAACAACGTCATCTGGGTGGTGTTCGCGCCGACCGTCGCCACCGCGCTCGGCCTGGTCTTCGCCGTGCTGACCGAACGCATCCGCTGGGGCACCGCGTTCAAGCTGGTCGTCTTCATGCCGATGGCGATCTCCATGCTGGCGGCGGGCATCATCTTCCGCCTGGTCTACGACCAGGACCCGGACAAGGGCGTCGCCAACGCCGTGGTGGTCGGCGTGCACGACACCTTCGCCGAGTCGTCGGCGTTCCCGAAGGCGCACCCGGGCCGCGACTCGCCGCTTGAGGCGGCGGGCGGCGGGGCGTTCGTCACCCGGGAGCCGGTGCGGGTGGGCGAGCCGGTGGCGCTGCCCCTGGTCGGCGTCGCCCCGGAGCGGATGCCGGACGACGCGAAGGCCGCGGCGGCCCCCCGGCCCGAGCCGGACAAGGTCACCGGCACCGCCTGGCAGGACTTCACCCGCGGCAAGGGCGTCGGCCGGCTGGGCGAGGTCGACGCGGGCGAGACGGGCTACGCCGGGATGCGGATCGAGGCCGTCAAGGACGGCCGGGTCGTCGCCACGACGAAGGCGTCCGCGGACGGCACGTTCACGCTGCCCGCGGCGGCCGACGGGGCACTGCTGCGGCTGCCCGCCGACAACTTCAGGGAGCCCTACAACGGGCTGGACTGGCTCGGCCCCACCCTCGTCACCCCGGCCGTCATCGGCTCGTACGTGTGGATGTGGGCGGGCTTCGCCATGGTGCTGATCGCCGCCGGCCTGGCGGCGGTACCCCGGGAGCTGATGGAGGCCGCGCGGGTCGACGGCGCCAACGAGTGGCAGGTCTTCCGGCGGATCACGGTGCCGATGCTGGCGCCGGTCCTGGCGGTCGTCGTCGTCACCTTGATGATCAACGTGCTGAAGGTGTTCGACCTGGTCTTCATCATCGCCCCCGGCTCCTCCCAGGACGACGCGAACGTGCTCGCCCTGGAGCTGTACCGCAAGGGCTTCGCCGCGGACCAGCCGGGCGTGGCGAGCGCCATCGCGGTGCTCCTGCTGCTCCTGGTCATCCCGGTGATGTGGTTCAACGTCCGGCGGCTCAGGCGGGAGGTGCGGCGATGACCGTGCAGGCGGAGACGGTGACCGGGGCGGCCGAGCGGCCGGCGCCCGGCTCCCCCGGCCCGGCGAGGCGGTCGCTGGGGTCCCGGCTGGCCGAACGGGCCGGCGGCGGGGCGGTGCGGGTCTTCCTGGTCCTGGTGGGCCTGTTCTGGCTGGTGCCGACCATCGGCCTGCTGCTGTCCTCGCTGCGCAGTCCCCGGGACATGGCGGCGGACGGCTGGTGGACGGTGCTGACGAAGCCGTCGCAGCTCACCTTCGACAGCTACGCGGAGCTGCTGCGCAACGGGGACATCACCGGCTCCCTCGTCAACACCGTGCTCATCACGGTCCCGGCGACGGTGCTGGTGGTCGTCATCGGCTCGCTGGCCGGGTACGCGTTCGCCTGGATGGAGTTCCCGGGGCGCGACTGGTGGTTCCTGGCCGTGGTCGGGCTGCTGGTCGTGCCGGTGCAGGTCGCGCTCATCCCGATCGCCGAACTCTTCGGGAAGGTCGGTTTGTTCGGCTCGGTGCCCGGGGTGGTCCTGTTCCACGTCGGCTTCGGGCTGCCGTTCGCCGTGTTCCTGCTGCGGAACTTCTTCGCGGAGATCCCCCGGGAACTGCTGGAGGCGGCCCGGCTGGACGGCGCCGGCGAACTGCGGCTGTTCACGCGGGTGGTGCTGCCGCTCGGCGGCCCCGCCATCGCGAGCCTGGGCATCTTCCAGTTCCTGTGGGTGTGGAACGACCTGCTGGTGGCGCTGATCTTCGCCGACTCCGGCAGCCAGCCCATCACGGTCGCCCTCCAGACGCAGGTACGGCAGTTCGGCAACAACATCGACGTGCTGGCGCCGGGCGCGTTCATCTCCATGGTGATCCCGCTGGCCGTGTTCTTCGCGTTCCAGCGGCAGTTCGTGTCGGGCGTGATGGCGGGCGCCGTCAAGTAAGCGCCGCGACATCACCCTTGAGGGGCGGGCCGGGTCTCCGGTCCGCCCCTCGTCGTGCCCGGTGGACCCCCGAATGCCGCGGCGGCCGTAACCAAATCGGTTCATCGGCCGTTCCCGGGCCGAACGCCCCCGCCGCTCCTGTGAGGGATGCCCCGTGCCCCGGTTCCGTGTCATCGCCCCCGCGCACCTGGTCCGGACGTCCGTGCGGCGGTCGCTGGCCGGAGTGCTGCGCGCGGTCCGCGGACCGGCGCTGCGGCTGCACTACCGGTTCCAGCGGACCCTGCCGCTCCGCGCCGACCGGGCCCTGTTCGCCGCCGACCGGGGACGCGCCGGGGGCGATCCGGGGGCGCTGGAGCAGGCGTTCCGCACCGTCGCCCCGCACATCCGCACCGCGTGGGCCGCCGACCCGGCGCACCACCACGCCCTGCCGCCCGGCCCCCGGCGTCTGACCCCGGGCACGGCGGCGTACTGGACGGCGCTGGCCCGCTCCCGCTACCTGGTGCACGGCAGCGACCTCGACGGCCGGCTGGTGCGGCGGCGCGGCCAGATCGTCGTCAGGGCCGGCGCGGGCGCCCCGCTCGGCGTCACCGGGCCCGCCCCGGCCGCCGCCCGGGGGCCGGTCCCCGGGCGTCCGCCACGCGGGACCGGCGTCCGGGACGGTGTGATCCCGCTCTCCCCGCGCCCGGTGCCCGCCCGCGGGCGGATCCGCCCGGTCCCCGAGTTCGGGCAGCCGCGCACCGACCCGCTGCTGCGGGCGACCGAGGAGGACGTGGCCCGGCTGCGCCAGACGCTCGGCATCCCCGGCGGCATGGTCACGATCCTCTACGCGCCCGCGTACCGGGCGCCCCGCCCGGCCCGCCCGCCGGGCCCGGACCTGGGGCGCCTGCTGGACCGGCTCGGCCGGCGCCACGCGGTGCTGCTGCGCGCCGAGCCCCCGGGCGGCGCCGCGCCGGTCCCCGCGCCCGCGCGCCATCCCCGGCTGCTGGACGTGACCGCGCACCCGCGCGTGGAGTCGCTGCTGCTCGCCGCGGACGTCCTGGTCACCGACGGTTCGCCGCTGGTGTTCGACTACGCGGTGCTGGACCGCCCGATCGTGGTCCTGGCCGGGGAGGAGGGGGCCCGCCCGGACGGTCCGGAGGTCCCCTCGGCGCACGACGCGGTCCGCGCCGCACGGGCCGCCGTGCGGGCCCGCCCGCCGGGGCCGGTGGTGCGCACCGAGGACGGGCTGGCGGACCTCCTCGCCTCGGGCCGGTGGCACGGAGCGGAGTCCGCCCGGCTCCGGGCCGCGTTCCGCGAGCGGTTCTGCCGGTACGACGACGGACACGCCGCCGAGCGTGTCGTACGTCACATCGTGCTGGGGGAAACGGACCTTCCGCCGGTCGTACCGCTCCCCGCGCGCCGCCCGGCCCGGTCCGCCGCGGCCCTTTCTGGACGCGGTGCCTCCGCCCGCGTGCCACACTCTGCGGGTTCCCGCAGGACCACAGATAGCCTTTGATTCGGCTTTCCGTCCACCGGGAGTCCACTTGCCCCGCAGCTCTTCGCGGCCCATCCCCTCCCGGCCGCCCACGTGGCGGCCGGGCGGTCGTCCGGGCCGCCAGGCGGTCCGGACCGCGGAGGACTCACGGCGGACCAGGACAACGAGAGAAAGAGCAGTATGCCCCGCTTCAGCATCGTCGTTCCGTCCCATGGGGTCGCGGGCCGGCTGTCCCAGGCGTTGGATTCCGTCCTAGCCCAGTCCTTCACGGACTTCGAGCTGATCCCGGTCTGCGACGGGCCGGACAGCGCCGCGGCGGACGTCGCGACCGGCCTCGCCGGGCGGGACTCACGGGTCAGGCCCGTGCACTCGCCGCCGTCGGCCGGGCTGGCCGGGGCCCGCAACGCCGGGATCGCCGCGGCCCAGGGGGCGTACCTGCTCTTCCTCGACGGGGACGACACGCTGGCCCCGGGCGCGCTCGCCGCGGTGGAGGCACGGCTCGCCGACACCGGCGGCGTCGACGTCCTCTACACGGAGCACGAGCGGGTGCCCTGGTGGGAGGGCGATCCGGTCAACCCGGCGGCGGCCCTGCTCGCCGAGGCGCCGGAGGGGGCGTTCACCCCGGACCGGGCGCCGCGGCTGACCGGTGTGACGCTGCCCGCCTGGAGCGCGGTCCACCGCCGTGCCTTCCTCGACGAGCGCGGTCTGGTCTTCCCCGACGGGTACTTCACGGACATCGGTTTCGGCGCGCGGGTCGCCGCGGAGGCCGAGCGGGTGGCCGTCCTGCGCTCCGTGGTGGTCAGGCACCAGGAGCGGCGCCAGGGCAGCCGGCTGGAGCAGCCCGGCGAGCACCACGCCGAACTGCTGGACCAGGCCGAACTGGCGCTCACGCACGCCGCCGAGAAGGGCCTGCCGGAGGAGCGGCGCCGCCCGCTGTTCGAGCAGCTCTTCGCGGAGATCCTGCGCACGGCCGCCCACCCGAAGCTGCTGACCGGGGGGCGCCGGGCCTTCTTCCACCGGGCGAGCCGCCTCTACCGGCGCCACCGCCCCGCGGGTTTCCGCCCGCCGGCCGGCCGCGCCGGCTCGCAGTACCGGATGCTGGCCTCCGGCTCGTACACCGCCTTCCGCGCGCTGCGCGCCGGCGGCGCGGAGGAGGAGAGCGGCGCCCGCGTCTCCCTGCCGCGTCCGCGGGGGTCGCGCACCCCCATGGGCTACCGCCGCCACCTGCGCCGCCCGCTGGACCCCCACCTCGCCGTGTACTGCGCCTACTGGGGCCGCGGCTACGCCTGCAACCCGGCCGCGATCCACGCCAAGGCCAGGGAACTCGCCCCGCACCTGCGCTCGGTGTTCCTGGTCGAGGCCGACCAGGCGCACACCATGCCCGAGGGCGTCGACTTCGCCGTCATCGGCAGCGCCCGCTACTGGGAGGTGCTGGCCCGCGCCACGTACCTGATCAACAACGCCAACTTCGCCGAGGAGGTCGTCAAGCGGCCCGGCAGCGTCCACCTGCAGACACAGCACGGCACGCCGCTGAAGACGATGGGCGTCGACCAGTCGACGTACCCGGTGGTGGCCGCGAACAGCGGCAGCTTCGGCAAGCTGCTGGGCCGCGTGGACCGCTGGGACTACAACCTCTCCTCCAACAGCCACTCCACCCAGATGTGGGAGCGCGCCTTCCCCGGCTCCTACGAGCACCTGGAGTACGGCTACCCCCGCAACGACGTCTACTACACGGCGACCGCCGAGGACGTGGCCCGCGTGCGCCGCGAACTGGGCGTGCCGGAGGGCAAGACGGCCGTCCTGTACGCGCCCACGCACCGCGACTACGAGACCGGGTTCGGCGCGGGCGCGCTGGACCTGGAGGCGTTCTGCGAGGCGGCCGGCGAGGACGTGGTGGTGCTGCTGCGCGCCCACTACTTCTACGACCGGGGCGGGGCCCGCGGCAGCGGCCGGATCATCGACGTCACCTCGCACCGCTCCTCCGAGGACGTGTGCCTGGCCGCCGACGCGCTGATCACCGACTACTCGTCGATCATGTTCGACTACGCCAACCTCGACCGGCCGATCGTCGTCTACGCCGACGACTGGGAGATCTACCGGGAGACGCGCGGCGTCTACTTCGACCTGATGGAGGCGCCGCCCGGCCGGGTGGCGCGCACCCCTGAGGAGCTGGCCCGGGTCTTCGCGGACGGCTCGTACACGGACGCCGGGGCGACGGCCCTGCGCGCGGCCTTCCGGGAACGGTTCTGCGAGTTCGACGACGGGCACGCCGCCGAGCGCGTCGTGCGCCGGGTGCTGCTCGGTGAGCCGCCGGAGGCGATCCCGTCCGTGATCCCGCTCGCCGACCGCGTCCCGGCCCCCGCCGCCACCCTCGTTAGGAGCTGACCCCGCAGTGCCCCGCTTCAGCATCATCCTCCCCTGCTTCAAGGTGCAGGGCTTCCTGCGCGAGTGCCTCGACTCGGTCCTCGGCCAGTCCTACCGGGACATCGAGGTCATCGCCGTCAACGACTGCTCGCCCGACGGCTGCGGCGCGATCCTGGACGAGTACGCGGCCCGCGACGACCGGCTGCGCGTGCTGCACCTGGAGGAGAACGTCGGCCTGGGCCGCGCCCGCAACGCGGGCATGCCGCTGGCCACCGGCGACTACCTGTTCTTCCTGGACAGCGACGACACGCTGACCCCGGGCGCGCTCGCCGCCATGGCCGACCGGCTCGACGAGGCGGACGACCCGGACGTGCTGGTCTTCGACTACGCGCGCACCTACTGGTGGGGCGGGACCCGGCGCAACGCGCTCGCGCGGGTCCTCGCGGAGACCGCCGGCGAAACGTTCACGGCGGCCGAGCAGCCGGAGATCATGGACCTCCTCATGGTGGTCTGGAACAAGGTCTACCGGCGCGACTTCGTCGAGCGCGAGGGCTTCGCCTTCCCGCCCGGCTACTACGAGGACACGCCGTGGACCTTCCCGGTGATGTTCAGCGCCGAGCGGATCGCCACCCTGGACCGCATCTGCCTGTACTACCGCCAGCGCCGCCAGGGCAACATCCTCTCCACCACCAGCCGCAAGCACTTCGACGTACACGACCAGTACGCGCGGGTCTTCGCGTTCCTCGACGAGCGCCCGCACCTGGCGCACTGGCGGCCGTTCCTGCACGCCAAGATGGGCGAGCACTGCCTGGACATCCTGGCCAAGCCGGACCGGCTGCCGCCGTCCGACAAGCCCGAGTTCTTCCAGCGCACCGCGGAGATGTTCCGCGAGTTCCGGCCCGAGGGCGCGACGGTCCCGCCGGAGCTGCGGGTGCTGGAGGGGAGCTGGGCCTCCTACCGGCTCGGCCGCCGCTCGGCGCAGACCAGGAAGACGGTGGTGCGGCGGGCCAGGAAGACCCGTACGGCGGCGATCCGGCGGGTCGGCCGGGTCCGGGCCGCGGTGAACAACCGCCGTCCGCTGGACCCGAACCTCGTGGTGTACTCGGCGTTCCGCCACCGCGGCGTGCTCGGCGACCCGGCCGCGATCTACCACAAGGCCAGGGAGATCGCCCCGCAGCTCCGCGGGGTGTGGGTGGTGCGCAGCAAGCAGGAGGCCGAGCTGCTGCCGCCCGGCACCGAGCACGTGCTGCTGGGCAGTTCGGCCTACCGCCGGGTGACGGAGCGGGCCACGTTCTTCGTCAACAACGTCAACTGGCCCAACAGCCTCACCAAGCGCCCCGGCAGCGTGCACATCCACACCCACCAGGGCACACCGCTCAAGTACATGGGCGCCGACCTCCTGGGCAAGCCGGGCGCCCGGCACCGGGTGGACGTGCCGCAGATGCTGCGCCGCGCCGACCGCTGGGACTACAGCCTGGTCGCCAACCGGCACTCGGAGCTGGTGTGGGAGCGGGCCTACCCCTGCGGGTTCACCTCCGTGCGCACCGGCAGCCCGCGCAACGACCGGCTGGTCGCCGCCGGAGCGGAGGAGGGCGCCCGGGTGCGCGAGCGGCTCGGCGTCCCGGCCGGGAAGACGGTGGTGCTGTACGCGCCGACCCGCCGCGAGTACCGGCGCGGCGGCCATGTCGACCGGGTCGACCTGGCGAAGCTCGCCGCCGCCCTCGGCGAGGACCACACGCTGGTGGTCCGCCTGCACCCCTCGCTCGCCACCGGTCCCGCCCGCGGCATGGGCCTGGCCGACCTGCACCGCCGGGGCGTGCTGATCGACGCCACGGACGAACCGCACGTCGAGGACCTGATGCTCGCCTCGGACGTCCTGGTGACCGACTACTCGGCCCTGATGTTCGACTACGCGCTGCTGGACCGGCCGATCGTGATCCACGCCGACGACTGGGGCGCCTACGCGGCGAGCCGGGGCGCCTACTTCGACATCACCGCCGAGTCGCCGGGCCCCGTGACCCGCACCGAGCGGGAGCTGTCCGAGGTGCTGGTCTCGGGGAGCTGGCGGGACGCGGAGTCGCGGCGGCTGCGGTCGGCGTTCCGGGAGCGGTTCTGCGAGTTCGACGACGGCCGGGCCGCCGAGCGCGTGGTGCGCACGCTGCTGCTGGGCGAGTCGATGCCCGCTCCCGCGGTCTCGGTGCCCGTGGCCCGGTCCGTGCCCGCCGACAGCGACCTGCTCGCCTCTTCGTGAGGCCGCGCACCTGGGTGCTGGTCCTGGCCGCGCTGTTCGCCGTGCTCCAACTGGCGAACGTCACCGGCCGGGACACGCCCGACACCCGGAACTACCTCTCGTACGCCCTCAGTCTGAGCGGGGAGAGCAAGCGGGGGGCGGCCTCGGCCACCATCGACTACGTCTGCGCGGGCAAGGCGTCGGTCGCCCGGCGCGACCAGAGCGTGGACGTGGTGCGGTTCCACCGGGCCGACCCCACCCGGCAGGTGACGGACACGTGCCGGGAGCGGGAGTGGCGTCACGTGGAGCCGCGGCTGGCGGCCGGTCAGACGGCCGGGCACACGGCGCCGTACATGTCGGAGCGCTTCATGCGGATCTTCGAGGTCCGGCCCGGCTATCCGGCGGTGCTGGTGCCGTTCATCGCCGCGTTCGGCGTGACGTGGGGCGTGTGGGCGGCGAGCGTGGCGATCACGGTGACGGGCGGTGTCCTCGTCTTCCTGATCCTGCGCACCCTGTCCGTGTCGGTGCCCCTGGCCCTGGCCGGGCAGGTGCTGTACTACGTGCTGCCGAGCGGGACGACCGCGATGCGCCCGATGACCGAGGGCCTGCTGATGGCGCTCACCCTGGCGGCGGTGTGGGGGTGCGCCCTGGTGCTGCGGGCGGGCCGGCGGCGGGCCGGTCTGCTGCTCGTCGGCGGGTCGCTGCCCGCGCTGTTCGCCGTCAAGCACTCCCAGGCGCTGTTCCTGGGGCTGTGCCTGGCGGCGGCGGCCGTGCTGGTCTCGCTGCGGCGGCGCGCGCGGGGCGAGGCTCCGGACCGGGACGTCCTCGCCGTCGGGGCGCTGGGGGCGGCCGGGGTGCTGTGCACCATGGCGCTGACCCGGCTGCTGCACTACCCCTCGGAGATGGACAGCCTCCAGGACCTGCTGACCCAGCACTTCGCCCTGCCGGACCGCGAGCACCCCTGGCGGGAGTTCTGGCAGTTGCAGGGCAACTTCTGGGTGGAGTGGCTGCGCCGGCAGGCGTGGCAGCCGCTGTTCGTGGCGGCGCTGGCCGCCGGGGCGTGGGGCGCGCTGCGGCGCGGCGGGACCGTCGGCGTGTTCCTCGTCGCGGCGGCGTTCACCGGGGTGCTCACCCAGGCCGGCCACCCGGACATCACCATCTGGGGCGAGCGGCTGATCGTGCTGGCCTGGCTGCTGCCGGTGGTGGGTCTGCCGCTGCTGCTGGAGCCGGTGGTCCACGCGCGCGTGCCGCTGCCGGGGCAGGGCCGTCGGGACCGGGCCGCGGCCACGGGCTGACGTGTTCGCCCCGGACGGTCCCGGGGCGACCGTCCCCCTTCGACAACGACCTCTCACCCGATCAGGTGATCTGACGTCATGTCTTTGACGGCATCGGGAACATACGCCAAATGTCCTGCATGTCCCCGTCCTCGATCATCCCGTGAGCGCCGGCGTCCTCACCCGGCAGTCCGTGCGCGGCGCCTCGGCGCTGCGCGGGGGCCGCTCCTGGCGCCCCACCCCGTACCAGGCCGCCGGGTTCCTGTTCTTCCTCGTGATGACCCTCGCGTACTGGCGGGTGCCGCTGTGCTGTGACGCGGGGCAGCACGCCGCCGTGGTGGAGCGGCTGAAGGCGTCCCTCCTGCACCCCCGGCACCCGATGGCCGACCTGCCGGGGGCGGGCAGCGCTTACTACTCGCCGTACGCCGTCGCGCAGGGCGCCTTCGCCCGGCTGACCGGGCTGGGCGGCTGGGAGGTGGTGCGGCTCGCCGGCCCGCTGAACCTGCTGGTGCTGCTGACCGGCCTCAACCGCTTCGTGCGCGTGCTGTCGCCCCGGCCGTGGGCGCCGGTGCTGGCGCTGGGCGCGATGACGCTGCTGTGGGGCACCGAGCGGGCCTGGTGGAGCGGGTACCTCGGGCTGATGTCGATGACCGGCAACCTGGGCTACCCCTCGGCCTTCGCCATCGGGCTCACCTTCTGGGCCTGGGCGCTGACCGGGGCGCGGGCGCTCGACGCCCGCCGGGTGCGCTACGTGGGACCCGACGGGCTGCGCGGGCTCACCGGGTACGCGGGCCTCGGCGTGCTGTACGGGCTGGTCCTGCTGGTCCACCCGATCACGTCGGTGGCCTCGGCGCTGGGCGCGGTGGCGCTGGTGGCCGGCGGGCAGCGCGGGTGGCGGGGCGCGGTCGCGGGGCGGTGGGCGCTGACCGGCGGCACCGCGGCGGCGACGGCGGCGTGCTGGCCGTACTTCGACGTGTTCGCGCTGACCGGCGACGGGAGCGTGGACGGCATCCACCGGGTGCTCTACGCGGACCTGCCGGGGCAGTTCTGGCTGGCGCTGCTGGGGCTGCCCGCGCTGTGGCTGCGCGGGCGCCGCTCGGCGCGGGACCCGCTGGTGCTGATGTTCGCGCTGGAGTGCGCGGTGGTGGCGTACGGCTGGTTCAGCGGCCACTACACCTACGGGCGCATCCTCGGACTCACGCTGGTGCCGCCGCAGTTCGCGCTGGCGGTGGAGCTGGCGGAGCCCCGGCCGTGGGGGCGCCGGCGGCGGGCGCTGGGCTGGACGGCGGCGGCGGGGGCGCTCGCCGGCCTCCTCACCGTCCAGGCGGGCGCGGTGGTCCCGGCCGGTTTCGCGCAGCCGCCGCGGTGGCCGCAGTACGCCTGGGCGGCGCGGCACATCGGCCCCGGCGAGGTCGTGATCACCGACGGCTACTACGCCGGGCACGCCATCGCCGGGTACGGGCCGAACCTGGCGGCGCCCGCCTGGCCGGACCCGTCGCTGGACGAGCGGGAGCGCGGGCGGCGGGTGGCCGACGTGGCGGCGTACCTCGCTCCCTCCTCGACCCGGGACGAGCGCGAGGCCGTCGCCCGTCGCTACCACGTGCGGTGGCTGCTGCTGACGCGCTGGCGGGCGGTGCCCGAGGAGGCCGTGGTGGTGGCCTGGAGCGAGGAGACCGGCGAGGTACTGGCGCGGGTCGGCGGCTGAGCCGGTCCGGCCCCGGCTACTCGACGACCAGCCGGACCGGGATGTTGCCGCGGGTGGCGCGGGAGTAGGGGCAGACCTGGTGGGCCCGGCCGGCCAGGTCACGGCCCGTCGCCTCGTCGACGCCCGACGGCAGTTCGACCCGGAGGGTGACGGCGAGCCCGAACCCCTCGCCCTCGCGGCCGATGCCGACCTCGGCGGTGACCGCCGCGTCGGAGAGGTCGGCCCCGGCCCGGCGGGCGACCAGGGCGAGGGCGCTGCCGAAGCAGGCCGCGTACCCGGCGGCGAAGAGCTGCTCGGGGTTGGTGCCGCGGCCGTCGCCGCCCATCTCCACCGGCGCGGCGAGGGGGAGGTCGAGCGTGCCGTCGGAGCTGACGGCACGGCCCTCGCGGCCGTGTGTGGCGGTGGCTGCGGCGGTGTAGAGCGCGTCCATGGGAACCGTCCCTGCGGTGGTGGAGCCGGGTGCCGACACTCCGAGTAGAGCACGCAATTAAATTGCGCGCAATCTAATCTCGGGCGGAAAGCTACTCTGGGAGGCATGACCACGCCCGTGCCGGACCGGCTCCGCCTCGACCAGCAGATCTGCTTCTCCCTGAACGCGGCCTCCCGCGCCTTCGGCGGCGTGTACCGGGTGCTGCTGAAGGACCTCGGGCTCACCTATCCCCAGTACCTGGTGATGCTGGTGCTGTGGGAGCACGGCGACCTGCCGGTCAAGCGGCTCGGCGAGCACCTGCGCCTGGACTCCGGCACGCTCTCGCCGCTGCTCAAACGGCTGGAGGCGGCCGGGCTGGTGGTGCGGGAGCGCAGCGAGCGCGACGAGCGCTCGGTGCGGGTGCGCCCGAGCGAGGCGGGGACGGCGCTGCGCGAGCGGGCCGCCGAGGTGCCGCTCCGGGTCGCGGCGGCGACCGGGTTCGACCTGGCCGAGGTCCAGGACCTGCGCGCCCGGCTGGACCGGCTCACCGCCGCCCTGGACGCCTTCGGCCCGGCGGCCGCGCCCGCCCCGTCCTGACCTTCCGGGTGTCCGGGGCACGGGAATGACCGACCATGACCACCGGGGACCACCGACGATGCGAGATCCACTGACGAGGGGACGGCCGCAATGACCTGGCTGATCACCGGCGGCGCCGGCTACATCGGGGCGCACGTCGTCCACGCGATGACCGCGGCGGGCGAGAGGGCGGTCGTGTACGACGACCTGTCCAGCGGCGTCGCCGAACGCGTTCCCGACGGCGTGCCCCTCGTGGTGGGCTCCGTGCTGGACGGCGAGCGCGTCGCCCGCGCCATGCGCGACCACGGCGTCACCGGTGTCGTCCACCTCGCGGCGAAGAAGCAGGTCGGCGAGTCGGTGGAGCTGCCGCTGCTCTACTACCGGGAGAACGTGGAGGGCCTGCGCGTCCTGCTCACGGCGGTGACGGAGACCGGTGTCCCGTCCTTCGTCCTCTCCTCCTCCGCGGCCGTGTACGGCATGCCCGACGTCGACCTGGTGACCGAGGACACGCCGTGCGTGCCCCTGTCGCCCTACGGCGAGACCAAGCTGGCCGGCGAGTGGCTGGTCCGGGCGACCGGCCGCGCCACGGGCCTGTCCACGGCCGCCCTGCGGTACTTCAACGTGGCCGGCGCGGCGAGCCCGCGGATGGCCGACACGGGCGTCTTCAACCTCGTCCCGATGGTCTTCGAGAAGCTGACGGAGGGCGCCGCCCCGCGCATCTTCGGCGACGACTACGACACGCCGGACGGCACCTGCGTACGGGACTACATCCACGTGGTGGACCTGGCCGAGGCCCATGTGGCCGCGGCCCGCGCGCTGGAGGCGTCCCCCGGACGCGCCCTGACCCTCAACATCGGCCGGGGGGAGGGTGTGTCCGTCCGGGAGATGATCGACCGGATCAACGCGCTCACCGGCCGGGACCTGCCGCCCACGGTGGGGCCGCGCCGCCCCGGCGACCCCGCCCGCGTCGTCGCCTCGTCCGAGCGCGCCGCGGCCGAGCTGGGCTGGAAGGCGAAGTACGGCGTCCAGGACATGATCACGTCCGCCTGGGAGGGCTGGGTGGCCCTCCACCCGGAGGCGGCGAACGCGTAGGGCGCCCCCGCCGCCGGCCCGCGCGGCGAACCCGCCCGCGCCCCACCCCCCGGCCCGCGCGGCGAACCCGCCCGCGGCCCGGCCCGGTGGCGCACGGCTGCGCGCGGGCCACGGCCGCGGGCCACGGCCGCGGGCGCTCAGAGGGCCTTGAGCGCCCGCGCCGTGGCCCGCGCCAGCGCCGCGAGGTACCCCTTGGGCGGCTTCGGGCCGCGCACGACCACCGACCGCCAGTAGAGCGGCCCGGAGATCAGGTCCAGGGCCAGGTCCATGTCGAGGCCGGGGCGGACCTCGCCGCGGTCCTCCGCCGACTCCAGGATCGCGCTGGCCACCCCGTCCTGCCCCTCCCGCAGCGCCTTGCCCAGCGCCTCGGCGATCTCCGGGTTGCGGGCCGCCTCGGCCTGGAGGTCCGGGATGATCTGCGAGGCCACCGGGTGGCGCAGCGCACGCGACGTCACCTCGTAGAGCAGGCGCAGGTCGCTCTCCAGCGCGCCCGTGTCCGGGGCGGGCAGGCCGCCGACGGCGAGCGCGGAGACGACGTCCAGCACCAGGTGCAGCTTGGAGCGCCAGCGCCGGTAGACGGCGGTCTTGCCGACGCCCGCGCGGCGCGCGATCCCCTCGATGGACATCCGCGCGTAGCCGACGGCCGCCAGTTCCGCGAAGACGGCCGCCCGGATCGCCTCCGTCACGTCCTCCCGCAGCACGGCCGCCCCGGCGGGGGCCCGGCGGCGCGGGGGCTGCTGCGGCTGGTCGGCGTTGGTCGTCATGCGAGCCAAGCATAGGGGCGTCACGACGCAACGGTTGCGTCCCGACGTACCCACGCCCTACGCTCGCGTAGCGACGATACGGTCCCGTCCCGACGTGAACGCAGGGCGTCCCGCGGGAGGACACCGCGTGCCCCGGCCGGCCCCGACGTCGCCCCCTCCCGAACTCCCCGAGCGAAAGCAGCGGATGTGAGCCAGGTCCTCGACACACCGCCCCCCTCACCGGCCCCGGTGGCCGGCGCCCCCGGCGAAGACCTGGCGGCGCTCGCCGCCCGCCACGGTCTGTCGGTGAGCGGCGCCCGCCCCACACTGGCCGTCTACGTCCGCCGGCTCTGGGCGCGCAGGCACTTCATCGGCGCCTTCGCCACCGCCAAGCTCACCGCCCAGTACAGTCAGGCGCGGCTGGGCCAGCTCTGGCAGGTGATGACCCCGCTGCTCAACGCGGCCGTGTACTACGTGATCTTCGGCGTGCTGATGCAGACCAGGCGGGGCGTGCCGGACTACGTGCCGTTCCTGGTCACGGGCGTGTTCGTGTGGACGTTCACGCAGAGCTCGATCATGGCGGGCACCCGGGCGATCTCCGGCAACCTCGGGCTCGTGCGGGCCCTGCACTTCCCGCGCGCCGCGCTGCCCGTCTCCTTCTGCCTCCAGCAGTTGCAGCAGTTGCTGTTCTCGATGGCCGCCCTGGTGGTGATCCTGCTCGCCTTCGGCGTGCCGCCCGCCCCCTCCTGGCTGCTGGCCGCGCCGGTGCTGGTGCTCCAGTTCGTCTTCAACGCGGGCGTGTCGCTGATCATGGCCCGGGTGGGCGCGAAGATCCCCGACATCGCCCAGCTCATGCCGTTCCTGCTGCGCACCTGGATGTACGCCTCCGGCGTGATGTTCAGCATCGACCGCATGGTGAGCGCCCAGAGCGACCTGCCGTCCTGGCTCGGCACGGTGCTCCAGGCCAACCCCGCCGCCGTCTACATCGACCTGATGCGCTTCGCCCTGATCGACAGCTTCGGCGGCGGCCACCTGCCCCCGCACGTGTGGGCCCTCGCCACCGGCTGGGCGCTGCTCGCCGGGGCCGGCGGCTTCCTGTACTTCTGGAAGGCAGAGGAGACCTACGGCCGTGGCTGACCTCACCGAAGGGACCGGCGAGCGCGTCCCCACCGTCGTCGTCGACGGCGTCGACATCGTCTACCGGGTCAACGGCACCGGCGCGGGGCGCGGTTCGGCGACCGCCGCCCTGCACCGCGTGCTGCGCCGTGGGAAGGCCGGGAAGGCGTCCGGCGTCCGCCGGGTGCACGCGGTGCGCGGCGTGTCCTTCGTCGCCCACCGCGGCGAGGCGATCGGCCTGATCGGCACCAACGGCTCCGGCAAGTCGACGCTGCTCAAGGCGATCGCCGGCCTGCTCCCGGTGGAGAGGGGCCGCGTCTACACCGACGGCCAGCCCTCGCTGCTCGGCGTCAACGCGGCGCTGATGAACGACCTCACCGGCGAGCGCAACGTCCACCTCGGCGGGCTGGCGATGGGCATGTCCCGGGCGCAGATCAAGGAGCGCTACCAGGAGATCGTCGACTTCTCCGGGATCAACGAGAAGGGCGACTTCATCACGTTGCCGATGCGCACCTACTCCTCCGGCATGGCGGCCCGGCTGCGCTTCTCCATCGCCGCCGCCAAGGACCACGACGTGCTCCTGGTGGACGAGGCGCTGGCCACCGGCGACCGCTCCTTCCAGAAGCGGTCCGAGCGGCGCATCCGGGAACTGCGCGCGCGGGCGGGCACGGTGTTCCTGGTCAGCCACAGCAACAAGTCGATCCGGGACACCTGCGAGCGGGTGCTGTGGCTGGAGCGCGGCGAACTGCGCATGGACGGGCCGGCGGAGGACGTCCTCAAGGAGTACGAGCGCTTCACCGGCGGACCGGACCGCAAGGCTCCGCGCGCGAAGCCCGCGGCGGGGCCCGACTCCACGGCGCAGCCCGACTCCGCGCCGTCACCCGCCTGCTGACGCCCTTTCCCCCGGTCCACGGGGTCCACCGGGGCCCCATGGACCGGCCCGGCAAAAACGGAAGAAAAGGCTCCACCTCGCCCTAAACCCTTTTACACCCGAACGGTCCCCTCATAGGCAGCCGTTTCGGCCGAACGGTGACACCATGGTCGAACAGGAGTGCCGGAGCGTCGGACCGAAGGAGCCCCGCGTGAGACCCGAGCCACCCGTACTGAGCGTCGTCGTGCACGGTGACAACGTCCAGGACCACCTGCCCGCACTCCTCGGCTCCCTGGACGCCCACCCCCTGCCCGGCACCGAGGTGGTCGTCGCGGCGGTCGGCGACTGGGCCCGGGAGGCCGCCGAGGAACACGCCCCCGCCTTCACGGTGCTGCCGCTGCCGGACGGCACCGGCGGGGCGGCGGCCCGCGCGGCCGGGGCGGCACGGGCGACGGGACGGTGGCTGCACTTCGTCCACGCCAAGGACGGCCTGCCGCCCGGCGGACCCCACGCGGTCGCCGAGCGCGCCGCGGGCCTGCCGGACCAGGTGGACGTCCTCCTGTTCGACCACGTCCGCAGCACCTGGCGGGCGACCGGGCTGCCCTCTCCGGACGGGCCCCGCCTCGCCCGCGCCGGCCGCGCCGCCCTCACCCTGGACGACGGCGTGGGGCTGCTCGGACTGAGCCCGCTGCTCGGCAACCGCGCCGTGCGCGCCGCCTTCTGGCGGGCCCACGAGGAACTGCTGACCACCGACGACGAGGAACTCGCCGCCCGGGCCGCCCTGCTCCTCGCCGACCGGGTCGCCTGCCTGCCCCACCCGGCCCTGGAGGACCGCGGGCTGCGCCCCGAGAGCCTCCCCGGCGTCCCGCCGGAGCGGCACGGCGCCGTCATCGACCGGTACGAACGGCTGCTCGGCCTCGCCGCCGGCCGCCCCGCCGTCCACGGCGCCGTCTACGACCTGATGCTCCGCGACTGCCTGCGCACCTTCGCCCGGTCGGCGATGCCGGAGCACGCCGCCCGGGAGTTCTTCCGCCGCGCCTCCGCCGCCGCCCGGCGCCACCGCCCCGAGGGCCACACGCACCCGGCCGGCTTCGAGGGCGTGCGCCGCGCCCTGCTGGAGGAGGGCGCGTACACCAGGTACCGGGCGCTCCAGTCCGCCAACCGCGCCCGCCGCGAGGTGCGTTCGGCGCTGCGCACCGGCAGGCGGCACGCCGTCACCCGCCTGCGCGACCAGGGGTACCGCCGCGCCCTCGCCCGCCCCGTCGACCCCGGCCTGGCCGTCTTCTCCGCGTACTGGGCCCGCGGTGTCGCCTGCAACCCGGCCGCCGTCGCCGCCAAGCTCGCCGAACTCGCCCCGCACGTCCACCCCGTGTGGACGGTCTCCGCCGACAACGCCGCCCTGCTGCCGCCCGGCACCGACCACGTCGTCCCCGGCACCCCGCGCTACTGGGAGGTGCTGGCCCGCGCCCGGTACCTCGTCAACAACGTCAACTTCCCGGACGCGGTGGTCAAACGGCCGGACGCGATCCACCTCCAGACCCACCACGGCACCCCGCTCAAGCGGATGGGCCTGGACCAGATGCCCTACCCGGCCGCCGCCCGCGGACTGGACTTCGCCGCCCTGATGGAACGCGTCGACAAGTGGGACTACAGCGTCTCCGCCAACAGCCACTCCACCCGCATGTGGCAGCGCGCCTACCCCTCGCGCTGGGTCCCCCTCGACCACGGCTACCCGCGCAACGACGTCTTCCACACCGCCGGCGCCGACGAGGTCCGGGCCGCCCGCGAACGGCTCGGCATCGCCCCCGGGCGCCGCGCCGTCCTCTACGCGCCCACCCACCGCGACTACGAGGCCGGCTGGACGCCACGCCTGGACCTCGCCGCCCTCGCCGACCGGCTCGGCGAGGACACCGTCCTGCTGGTGCGCGCCCACTACTTCTACGACGGCGCCACCTCCCCGACGACCGGGCTGCGCCGCACCGGCCGGATCGTCGACGTCTCCTCCTACGACCCGGTGGAGGAGCTGTGCCTGGCCGCCGACGCGCTGGTCACGGACTACTCCTCGATCATGTTCGACTACGCCAACCTCGACCGGCCGATCGTGATCCACGCCGACGACTGGGAGACCTACCGCACCACCCGAGGCGTCTACTTCGACCTGATGGCGGAGGCCCCGGGACCGGTGGCCCGCACCCAGGAGGAGCTGACCGAACTGCTCGCCGGCGACGCCTGGCGCGACGAGCGCGCGGAGAAGCGGCGGGCCGCCTTCCGCCGCCGGTTCTGCGAGTTCGACGACGGCCGCGCCGCCGAACGCGTCGTGCGCCGGGTCTTCCTCGGCGAGGACGAGGCGTCCCTGCCGCCCGTGGTCCCGCTCGCGGACCGCACCCCCGCCCCGCGCCCCGAGGAGGTCGCGTGACTCCCGACGTCACCGTCACGGTCATCGTCTACAACGACGCCGGGCGGCTCCCGCGCGCGGTGGATTCGGTCCGCCGCCAGACCCACGCGAACGTCGAGATCGTCATCAGCGACGACCACTCGACCGACGAGACCCCGCGGGTGGCCGGGGAACTGGCGGCGAGCGACCCGCGGATCGTGTACCTGCGGCTGGAGGAGAACAGCGGCGGGTGCAGCGCCCCGCGCAACCGGGCCATGGAGATCGCGCGGGCCCCGTACCTGATGTTCCTCGACAGCGACGACGAACTGCCCGAGCGGGCGGTGGAGGTCCTGCTCGCCGCCCACCGGGAACGCGAGCTGGACTTCGCCATGGGCGCCGTGCGCCGGATCCGCGTCGACAACGGGCGCCGCACCACCTGGATGCCGCACCTGGTCGCCGAACGGCGCACGCTGGAGGGGATCGAGGCCGATCCGCGGCTGCTCTTCGAGCACCTGGCGACCAGCAAGATGTACTCGCGCGCCTTCCTGGACCGGCACGGCCTGCGCTTCCCCGAGGGCATCCACTACGAGGACCAGCTCTTCTCCGCGCAGGCGTACTGCCTCGCCGAGACCTTCACCATCGTCCCGGAGCCGGTCTACCGCTGGTACATCGAGCCGTACGCCACCGGGGCCGCCGCCTCCATCTCCAACCAGCGGCACAAGCTGGACAACGTCCGCGACCGCGTCCACGTGCAGCGGCTCATCGACGCCTTCCTCGCCGAGAGCGGGCACGAGGCGCTGCGGGAGGACAAGGACCACAAGTTCCTCAAGCACGACTTCCGGATGTACGCCGGGGACCTGCCCTACCGGGACGAGGAGTGGCTGGCCTCCTTCGCCGGCCTCGTCGTCCCCTACCTCGACACGCTCGCGCCGGGGGCGTACGCGCGGCTGGCGCGCCCCGAGCGGGTGGTGCTCCGGCTGCTGCGCGACGGGCGGCTGGACGAGGTGCGCACCGCGGCGCGCGGGCTCGGGCACGCGGTGGGACCGCGCGAGGTGACCCCGGACCCGGAGAGCGGGCGGACCTTCTGGGGCGAGGGCGTGCCCGGCTCCGAGGAGGCCCGCCGCGAGCTGGACCTGACCGAGCTGGAACCGGACACCTGCCCCTTCTTCGCCGCCCTGCTCCGCCACGAGATCACCGCGGTCGAGGAGGGCCCGGACGCCTCGGTCGACCTGACGGTCCGCACCCACGACCCCGCCCGGCGGCTGCCGGTCGGCCCGCAGCGCGCGGTGCTGCACCTCTCCCCCGGCCGCCGGCGCCTCGCGCTGCCGTTCCGCCTCGCCCCCGTCCGGCCGGGCCTGTTCGAGGGGCGGGTGCGGCTCGACCCCGCGGCCGTGCCGCTGCCCCTCCACGGCTTCGAAGGGGCGCGCCACCCGGTGCTGCGCCTGCGCCACCAGGGCCAGACGCACACGGGGGTGCTGCTGGCGCCGCTGGACTTCCCGGCCCGCACCGTCCGCGTGGCCTACCGGGGCGGCGCGGCCCCGCACGAGGTCACCGTCGAGCCCGAGGGCCACGACCCGGGCCGGCTCCAGCTCCGCTGGCGTCCGGTGGGGGCGACCGCGGTGATCCGGCCGGTCGCCCGGCGCCTGGCCACCCCGCGGGTGCGGAAGGCGGCCCGCCTGGCGGCGAGCGCCCTGCGCTAGGGTCCTTCGTTTGGATCAGGCCGGACCATGCGAGCCCGGCGTGATCCGAACGAGAGGCCCTGGCACACGGCCCGGTCGCCGGGCCCGCCCGGCAGTGGCCCGGCGACTATCCGCCGGGCCGCCGCCGGGCCGGGCCCGGCGCCGCGTAGAGGACCTGGCCGTGCGGCCCCCGGGCGACCTCGCGCAGTTCGGCGTCCCCGCCGAGGACGCCGTCCCGGTCCACCACCCAGCGCACCCCGTACCGCCGCTCGGTCTCCCGCCGGGCGTCCGAGCGGGCGTCCGGCGCGAAGTACCGCTCCACGGCCGCCTCCCGGTCCGCCGCGTCCGCCAGGAAGACGTCGGGGTAGCCGGGCGCCACGGTGTACGCCCCGTACGCCGGGATCTGCCGCGACGGCTCGACGCGGGCCATGACGACGTCCCCGCGGCGTACCCAGGGCGTGATCCAGTGGTACCCGGCCCAGGGCCGCCGGTACTCGGCGCCGACCGCCCGGGGCAGCGCCGCGCGGCCGGTGGCGTGGCCGAGCGTCCCCGCCTGCGCCCACGCGCCCGCCATCAGGGCTCCGGCCAGCGCCGCCGCCCAGGCCGCGCGCACCCGGCGCCGGGCCGGCTCCAGCACCTCCAGGGCCGCCGCGAGCTGCGCCGGGATCAGCGCGGCGGGCAGCGCCCTGCCCCACGACCAGTGCCCGGTCGCCCGGCCCGCCACGAACACGGCGGCTCCGCACGCGAAGAAGAGCACCAGCGGATCGCGCCGGTCCCGCCGGAACCGGGCGCCGAGGGCCACGACGCCGAGCAGCACCAGCCAGTACCGCCCGAGCAGGTCGTCGTAGAGCGACCGGTGCACCGACTCCAGCCCGTTCTCGGCGCCGACCAGCGCGAAGAAGTCGTAGTACGGCCACGACCACAGCACCAGCGCCCCCGCCGCGAGACCCGCGACGGGCCGCAGCCCGCGGCGGCGCCCCGGCCACGCGGCGAGCACGGTGGCGAGGGCGCCGAGGGAGGCGACGACGCCCGAGAACTGGTGGCACAGCAGGATCACCGCCCACAGCACCCCGAGCGCGATCCACGTGCCCCAGCCGCCGGACGCCGCCGCGCGGGGCAGCCACGCCCACAGGTGCAGGGCGAGACCGAGCGCCGGCACGCTCGGGTAGGCGACGGTCAGCGCGAGGGAGTCCAGGGCGAGGAAGCCGCTCCAGGCGAACAGCGTCGTGCCCCACAGCAGCACCAGGCAGAGCAGGGCGAGCGGGGGCGCCGCCGGATGCCGGCTCAGCGTGCGCACGTACCGCCACACGCCGGTGACCAGCAGCGTCAGCCCCACCAGCGCGCCGATGCGCAGGACCACGAAGACCGACAGGCCGGTCACCCGGGCGACCCAGCCGAGCAGCAGCGTCCACGGCGAGTAGTACGGGCTCGGGGTGTCGGCGTCGACGAGCGGGTTGCCGGGGTGGCGGAGGTCGCCGCGCAGGCGTTCCACGGTCGCCGCGTGCATGCCGAGGTCGCCGATCCAGGGCAGGCGGACGATCACCGGGAGCAGCAGGAGGAGGACGAGCGCGGCGAGGGTCCCGGCGACGGCCGCGGACGCGGACCCCGTTCGGCGCGACGTGGCGCGGGTGTCCCCGGAGTAGCCGATCACGCGGCCACTTTATCCGCGATGCCTGCTATGCCCGCCATGCCTTCCATGCCCGCCATGTCGTCGATATCCGCACTGTCTGGGGTGTCTGGGGTGTCTGTGTCGTTCCGGGCGGGCGGCGGGGCGGGCCGGGCCGTACGCGCTCCGTCGCCCCGCCCGGACAGGGGAACGCGCCCCGGGCCGTGGGGCCCGGGGCGCGTTCCCGGTCGTGCCGTGCTCCCTGTCGGCGGTGCTCCGTGCCGGGAGTCCCCGGGTCGGGAGCGCCCGGTGTCACCGGCGGGTGTCACACGCGCCCGGTGTCACAGGCGCTCGTGTCACGAGTGCGAGCGCAGCAGCGTCCGCATGGTCCGCATGGCCACCGACAGGTTGGACAGGTCGAAGGCGTCCGAACCGTGGATCTCCTCCAGCGTGGTGCGGGCCCGCGACAGCAGCGCCGCGTTCTTCTCCTGCCACAGCTCGAACCGCTGCTCCGGCGTCGACGCCTCCCCGCCGACGGCGAGCACGTCGGCCGTGAGCGCCGCGTGCGCGGCGAACAGGTCCTCGCGGATGGCCGCGCGGGCCATGGACTGCCAGCGGTCGGCGCGGGGCAGATCGCTGATCCGGTCCATGAGCTGCGTGATGTTCAGCCGGTCGGCGAGGTCGTAGTAGACCTCGGCGACCTCCAGCGGGTCGCGGCCCATGCTGTCGGCGACGGAGACGATGTCGAGCGTCGGGAAGGCCGAGGAGAACCCGGCGACCCGGGTGGCCGGCTCGTCCGGGACGCCCGCGGCGGTCAGCTCGTCGTAGATCCGCTGGTACCACTCGGCGTCCGCGCCGCGCAGCAGCTTGGGGAGCTGCGACCAGACCTCCTCCACGCGCGCGGTGAAGAACTCGACGGTCTCGGCCAGCTCCACCGGCTGCTGCCGGTTGTTGAGCAGCCAGCGCGTGCCGCGCTCCACCAGGCGCCGCGAGTGCAGCCGGATGCGGGTCTGGACGTCGGCCTCGACCTTGGTGTCCAGGGCCTCCACCGCGTCCCACACCTCGGCCGAGTGGAAGATGGCCCGCGCCGCGGTCTGCGCCCGCACGATCTCCTCCAGCGAAGCGCCGGTCTCCTCGCGCATCCGGTGGAGGTAGGTCGTACCGCCCGTGTTGACCGTGTCGTTGACCAGCACCGTGGTGGTGATCTCCCGGCGCAGCGGGTGGCCGTCGATCCGGTCGCCGAACTGCTCGCGCAGCGCGGTCGGGAAGTAGGCGTGCAGCAGTCCGCGCAGGTACGGGTCGTCCGGCAGCGAGGTGTGCAGCAGCTCCTCGGCGACCGTGATCTTCGTGTAGGCGAGCAGCACCGCCGTCTCGGGGGCGGTCAGGCCCTGCCCGGCGTTGATCCGCTCGCGGATCTGGCGGTCGGTGGGCAGGAACTCCAGCGCCCGGTTGAGGTGGCCCTCCCGCACCAGGTGGCGCAGGAAGCGCTGCTGGGCGTTGACCATGTCCTTGGACTGCGCGAGCGCGTTGGCGATGGCCGTGTTCTGCGCGTAGTTGTTGCGCAGGACGAGCGCGCCGACCTCGTCGGTCATCTCGGCGAGCAGCTTGTTGCGCTGCTTGACGGTCATGTCGCCGTCCTTGACGAGACCGTTGAGCAGGATCTTGATGTTCACCTCGTGGTCGGAGGTGTCCACGCCGGCGCTGTTGTCGATCGCGTCGGTGTTGACCCGGCCGCCGTTCATGGCGATCTCGATCCGGCCGAGCTGGGTCAGGCCCAGGTTGCCGCCCTCGCCGACGACCTGGACGCGCAGGTCCTTGCCGTCGACGCGGATCGGGTCGTTGGCCTTGTCGCCGACGTCGGCGTGGGACTCGGTGGACGCCTTGATGTACGTCCCGATGCCGCCGTTCCACAGCAGGTCGACCGGCGCGGTGAGCACCGCCCGCATCAGCTCGGCGGGGGTCATCTTGGTGACGCCGTCCTCGATGCCCAGGACCTCGCGCATGTGCGCGTTGACGGGGATCGACTTGGCCGAGCGCGGGAAGACGCCGCCGCCCGGGGACAGCAGCTTCTCGTCGTAGTCGGCCCACGAGGAGCGCGGCAGTTCGAACAGCCGGCGGCGCTCGGCGTACGAGACGGCCGCGTCCGGGGTCGGGTCAACGAAGATGTGCCGGTGGTCGAACGCGGCGACCAGGCGGATGTGCTCGCTGAGCAGCATGCCGTTGCCGAACACGTCACCGGACATGTCGCCGATGCCGACGACGGTGAAGTCCTCGGACTGGGTGTCCACGCCCAGTTCCCGGAAGTGCCGCTTGACGGACTCCCAGGCGCCGCGGGCGGTGATGCCCATGCCCTTGTGGTCGTAGCCGGCCGAACCGCCGGAGGCGAAGGCGTCCCCGAGCCAGAAGTTGTACGACTCGGCGACCTCGTTGGCGATGTCCGAGAACTTCGCCGTGCCCTTGTCGGCGGCGACGACGAGGTACGTGTCGTCCTCGTCGTGGCGGACGACGTCCAGCGGCGGGACGACCTCGCCGGCGACCATGTTGTCGGTGATGTCGAGCAGTGCCGAGATGAAGGTGCGGTAGCTGGCGACGCCCTCGGCCATCCAGGCGTCGCGGTCCACGTTCGGGTCGGGGAGCTGCTTGGCGACGAAGCCGCCCTTGGCGCCGACCGGCACGATGACGGTGTTCTTCACCATCTGCGCCTTGACCAGGCCGAGGATCTCCGTACGGAAGTCCTCCCGCCGGTCCGACCAGCGCAGCCCGCCGCGGGCCACCTTGCCGTACCGCAGGTGGACGCCCTCGACGCGCGGCGAGTAGACCCAGATCTCGAACGCCGGGCGCGGCGCCGGCAGGTCCGGGATCGCGGTCGGGTCGAACTTCATGGCGACGTAGTCGTGCGGTCCGCCCTCGCGCGACTCCTGGAAGAAGTTGGTGCGCAGCGTGGCCTTGATGACGGTCAGGAAGGAGCGCAGGATGCGGTCCTCGTCCAGGCTGGCGACCTGGTCCAGGGCGGCGTCGACCTCTTCGAGGAGGGCGTCGACGATCTCCAGCCCGGCGCGCTGGCGCTCCGGCGACATCCGCGCCTCGAAGAGCGAGACCAGCAGCCGGGTGGTGTGGACGTTGTTGCGGAGGGTGTCCTCCATGTAGTCCTGGCTGAACGTGGAGGCGGCCTGACGCAGGTACTTGGCGTACGCGCGCAGCACCATGGCCTGGCGCCAGGTGAGCCCGGCGCTGAGCACCAGGGCGTTGAAGCCGTCGTTCTCCGCCTTGCCGGTCCAGGTGGCGGCGAACGCCTCCTGGAACCGCTCGCGCGCGTCGTCGTCGAGGTCGCCGGCGACCGACGCGGGCATGCGCAGCCCGAAGTCGTAGATCCAGGCCGTGCTGCGGTCGGCGCAGCGCAGTTCGTAGGGCCGCTCGTCGGTGACCTCCACGCCGAGCCGGCTGAGCACCGGCAGGACGGCGGACAGGGAGACGGTGCCGCCCTTCTGGTAGATCTTGAGGCGGCGTTCCCCGGGGGCGGCGCCCACCGGCTCGTAGAGGCTGAGCGCGAAGGCGTGCTCGTCGTCGAGCCGCTCCAGGTGACCGAGGTCGGCGACGGCGGAGCGCGGGTCGTGGTCGGCCTTGTAGCCCTCGGGGAAGGCGCCGCCGTAGTGGCGCGTCAGCTCGGCGGCCCGCTCCTCGCCCACCTCGGCGGTGAGCGCCTCGCCGAAGCCGTCGGACCAGGAGCGGGCGGCGGCGACGAGGCGGGCCTCGATGCGGTCCTTGTCGGCGTCGGAGAGCTGCGGCAGTTCGGTGCCCTGCGGAACGCGGACCACGAAGTGCAGGCGGGACAGGATGGACTCGGTGTTCCAGGCCGTGAAGTCGACGCTGGTGCCGCCCAGCTCCTCCTTGAGGATGTCGATGATCCGCAGCCGGACGCCGGTGGTGTAGCGGTCCCGGGGGAGGTAGACGAGGGCGGAGTAGTAGCGCCCGTAGTCGTCCTGGCGCAGGTAGAGCCGCAGGCGGCGGCGCTCCTGGAGGTAGAGCACGGAGGTGGCGATGGGCCGGAGCTCGGCGACCGGGGTCTGGAACAGCTCGTCGCGCGGGTAGGTCTCCAGGATCTGGAGCAGGTCGCGGCCGTCGTGGCTGTTGGGCGAGAACCCGGCCTGCTCCAGCACCTCCTCGACCTTGCGCCGGATCACCGGCACGCGGCGCACCGACTCGGTGTAGGCGGCGGAGGAGAACAGGCCGAGGAAGCGGCGTTCGCCGACGACCTCGCCGTCGGCGCCGAACTTCTTGACGCCGATGTAGTCCAGGTACGACTGCCGGTGGACGGTGGCGCGGCTGTTGGCCTTGGTCAGGACGAGCAGGCGGTGCTCGCGCGCCTTGGCGCGGGCGTCGGCGGGCAGCCGCTCGAAGGACGGGCTGACCGGGTGGTCCTCGTCGACGTCGTGGTGCGGGTCGGAGCGCAGGATGCCGAGGCCGGTGCCGGGGAGCGCGGCGAGCGAGTCGTCCTCGCGCAGCTCGTACTCGCGGTAGCCGAGGAAGGTGAAGCGGTCGTCGGCGAGCCAGTGCAGCAACTCGCGCGCCTCCTCCACCTCCAGCGGGCCCAGGTCGCCGGGCAGGGGCTCGCCGGTCAGGCTGTCGGCGATGCGCACGGCGGCGTCCCGCATCTTGCCCCAGTCCTCGACGGCCTCGCGGACGTCGTTGAGGACGCGCAGGAGGTCGGCGGTGATCTGCTTGAGGTCGCCGCGGTCGCTCTCCCGGTCGATCTCGACGTGGATCCACGACTCGACGTGCGCGTCGTGCGGGAGGTCGTCGGCGGGCGGGTCGGCGAGGACCTCGACGAGGGAGCCGGCCACGTCGCGGCGGACCACGATCTGCGGGTGGACGACGACGTGGATGCCGCGCCCCTGCCGGGTCAGCTCGTTGGTCACGGAGTCGACGAGGAAGGGCATGTCGTCCGTGACCACCTCCACGACGGAGTGGCGGCAGGTCCAGCCGTTCTCCTCCACCGTCGGGGTGTGCACGCGCACGTTGGCCGTGCCCTGCGGACGGTGGTGGGCGAGCCGGAAGTGGGAGACGGCCGCCCCGAAGACGTCGACCGGGTCGCGGTCGCCCAGGTCCTCCGGTGCGGTGTGCCGGTAGTAGCGCTGGAGGAACGCGAACACGGACGCCTGGTCCGGGAAGCCCGGGGTGCCTTCGTCCGTCGTCCCGGTCGGTAGGTTGCCCCCGACCGGGCTGTTCTCAGCTACCCGCGCGGCCCGTTCGAGCAGCTCGGCCTTGGCTTCGTCCAGCTTGGTCTGCATTGTCCTCTGGCTCCTGTCGCGCGCCGTTGCGTGACGTAGAAGGAAGTACGGTCTCCCGCCCTGCGGCGTGGTGTCGGAACGCGGGGTGTCCGGTCTGTTCCGACGGTATGCCGCGTGGTGAGAGGAGCGGGGGCATATCGGCCGATGTCGTCGCCTTCGCCGGTGTGACGTCGCTCTCGTCGTCGACCGGGGAGTGCGTGGCGTCGTGCGGGGGCCGGGCGGCCCCGTCCCGCCCGCGAGAACCAGCGACCGCCGCCCGGACACGGATGTCGTCCGTGCGCACCGGGCGCGGGGCGGAGGCACCGATGCCCCCGCGAGCTATCGCGCTGATCACGCCCACAAGGCTATCGCCCCTCCCCTGGGGTCCGTCATGGGCCGCTTGTGTACAAATCCGGGGCCGGAAGTTTGACGTTCTGCACAGCTGTGCGGGGCCCGGAACGGGTTTGGCGGCCGAGGGAGCCGCGGCCCCGCTCTCCGGGCGGGGGCTCAGGAGGCCAGCCGCTCCGCCTCCGCCACGGCCTCGGCGAGGGTGTCGACGACGGGGACGCCGACGCTCTCCAGGCCGGCCCGGCTGTGCGAGCCGCCGGTGTAGAGCACGGCCCGCGCCCCCGCGTGCAGGGCGGCCACCGCGTCGTCGGCGGCGTCGCCGATCACCACCGTCCGGCCGGGCGCGACGCCGGTGAGTGCCGCGAGGTGGCGCACCATGTGCTCGGCCTTGCTGCCGCCGGAGGGCCCGGTGCGGCCGTCGACGCGCAGGAAGTGCGGTTCGATCCCGAACCCGCGGACCAGGGGCACGAGCTCGTCGTGGCCGTACATGCTCAGGAGGGACTGGCTGCGTCCGGCGCTCCCCCAGCCCGCGAGCAGTTCGGCGGCGCCCTCGGTGAGCCCGCACCGCGGGCGGTGCTCGGTGTAGTGCCGGTGGAAGGCGGCGTCCATGACCTCCCACTCGTCTCCGGTGGGCAGCCGCCCCATCAGCCGCTCGTAGAACCTGGGCACCGGCACGCAGTACAGCTCCCGGTACCGCTCCAGCGTGATCGGCTCCAGCCCCAGCTCGGCGAAGGCCGCGTTGGTCGCCGCGATGATCGCCTCGTTGTCGTGGAACAGCGTCCCGTTCCAGTCCCAGACGATGTGCGCGCCCGTGTGCATCCCCATGCGGAAAACGTACTCGCCCCCACGGACAGCCGGGCTCCGCGGTGCCCGGTTCCGGGGGTGGGCGCGGGCGTCAGGCGCCGGGGCCGAGCAGGTTCGGGATCTCCTGTGTCGCGTACCACAGCAGTTCGTGGTCCTCGGCGCCGTCCGCCACGAGACGGGCGTCGCCGTCCCCGGCGTCCGCCGCGGGCAGCGCCCTTGCCGCGGCGGTCACGTCCGCCTCCGCGTCGGCGGAGTCCACGTGCACGGAGGCCGCCTCGGCCAGCCGCAGCGCGCCGGTGACCCGCACCTCGCCGAGGGCCCGCGGGTCGAGACTCCCGGCGGGGTCGACGGAGGCCGCCTCGTCGGGCACGTCGGCGGCGACCACGACCCGGCGGCGCGCGGCCCGCGGATCGGCGGCCAGCAGCCGCAGCGAGGCCGCTCCCGCCCGGCCGAGGGCCGCGTACTCGAGTTCCTCGATGTCGTCGGAGAGGCACCATTCCCGCAGCGCGGGCGTGACGGCGTACGCGACGAGGGGTCCGGTCGCTCCCGTCGCCAGTTCGCCCGTCCGGTGCGCCTCGGCGAGACCGGAGAGGGTCAGGGGGACGTAGACACGCATGACGGACCGCTTTCGTGGTCGGGGCCAGGGCCGAAGGGCCGTGCCGGAGGGCCTTCAGGATACGTGCGGGTGTCCCCTTTCGAGTCCCCGCCCGGGGTGCCCCGTACGTCCACCTCCGGCCAGGACGTCACCCGGTTCCCCCGCCCCGTTGCGGGCCCCATCGCCCTCCGGATCACTCGTACCGGTGAATTCCGCGGGGTCCGACACCGGCCGGCCTCCGTCTTGCCGCACCGCCGCCGGGCCAGTACAAGATCCCCGACGGTTAAGTTACCGCCCGGTATCGCCGGGCCGCCGAACGGGGAAGTCCCATGCACAAAGTCATGACCAGGACCCGGCTCCGCCCGGTCCCCCGCACACCAGCCGGCCCGCTCTCCCCCGCGCCCGGCGAGGTGCCGCCCCGCGGCCCCGGCGGCGCCCCCGCGCGGACCGCTCCGTCCGGTGGCCGTCCGCCGGCCTCCCCGGGCCGCTCCGCCCGCTCCCGCACCCGGCCCGCGGACGGCCGGCCGGGTGCGGGGCCCGGCCGGGCCCGGACGGCCCCCCGGACGGCCCCGGACCTCCCGCGTCCGCCCGCGCCGCAGGTCCGGAGCGTCGTCCCCGCCCAGACGCCGCGCCGCCCCGTCCCGCAGCCGAGCCCGACGGACCGGTTCGCCGAACTGCTCCTGGGGGTGCTCAGCGGCCGCCGCCCCGTGCACGCGATGCTGCGGCACACCGCCGGCCGCGCCTACGACGAGCTGGCGCTCCTCGCCGAACGCGGCCCCCTGCGCACCCGGGGCACCCTCCCGGTGGTCCGCGACATCGGCTACTACGAGCCCCGTCCGGGCGCCCTGGAGGTCTTCGCCCGCATCGGCGCGGGCGACCAGCTCCGGGCCATGGCGTTCCGCCTGGAGCTGGGACGGGACCTGCGCTGGCGCTGCACCGCGGTCGAGCTGGGCGGCCCGCGCCGGCCACGCGCCGACGGCCCCTGAGGCGGGGGCGCGGGACGCTCGGGGCACGGGAGGCGCGGGAGACGCGGGAGGCGCGGGCGCTTGAGGCCGCATGCGGCCGGTGGGGCTTGTCGGGCCCGTGCGGCCAGTGCGGCGGCGCCTGTGGCCTGTGGGGCCCGTGTGGCCCGCCCCCTCAGCGCTCCATGGGGCCCATGCGGCCCATGGGGCCCATGCGGCCCATGGGGCCTGTGGAACCCGTGCGGCCCAAGCGGCCCATGTGGCGCCCGGCCCCACCACGGCCCGGTGCGGACCGGTGCCCGGTGCGCCCCCGGCACGCCGAAGGGCCGGCCGCCCCGGGGGACGACCGGCCCTTCCACGCTCGGGGCGCCACGGGCGCCGCGCGGTCACTTCTTGCGGCGGCGACCGCCCTTGGCCTGGCGGCGGCGCTCCGCCCGGGTGAGGCCGTCCGACTCGGAGCGCACGGGCTCGCCGTCGGTGCTGAACTCACCCTCGATGACACCGCCCTCACCGTCGACGGTCGGCGCCGAGAAGTGCAGTTCCCGGCGCTGCGGGGCGTCGAGCCCCTTGGCACGGATCTCCGGGCGGGCACCGGCCTGGGCCGGCACGGCCTCCTGCGGGGCCTTCTCCAGGGAGGGGGCGGCCTCCTCGACGGGGACCTCCTCGACCTGCTGCTCGACCTGGACCTCCAGGTTGAACAGGTAGCCGACGGACTCCTCCTTGATGCCCTCCATCATGGCCTGGAACATGTCGAAGCCCTCGCGCTGGTACTCGACCAGCGGGTCCTTCTGCGCCATGGCGCGCAGGCCGATGCCCTCCTGGAGGTAGTCCATCTCGTAGAGGTGCTCGCGCCACTTGCGGTCCAGGACGGAGAGGACCACCCGGCGCTCCAGCTCACGCATGATCTCGGAGCCGAGCTGCGTCTCCCGCGCCTCGTACTGCTCGTGGATGTCGTCCTTGACGGACTCGCCGATGAACTCGGCGGTGAGCCCGGCCCGGTCCCCGGCGGCCTCCTCCAGCTCCTCCACGGTGACCCGCACCGGGTAGAGCTGCTTGAAGGCGTTCCACAGGCGGTCGAGGTCCCAGTCCTCCGGGAAGCCCTCGGCCGTCTCGGCCTGCACGTAGGCGTCGATGGTGTCGTTCATGAAGTGCTGGATCTGCTCCTGGAGGTCCTCGCCCTCCAGGACACGGCGCCGCTCGCCGTAGATGACCTCGCGCTGCCGGTTGAGGACCTCGTCGTACTTCAGGACGTTCTTGCGGGTCTCGAAGTTCTGCTGCTCGACCTGCGACTGGGCGGAGGCGATGGCGCGGGTGACCATCTTGTTCTCGATCGGCACGTCGTCCGGGACGTTCGCCATCGACATGACGCGCTCGACCATCTGGGCCTTGAAGAGGCGCATCAGGTCGTCGCCGAGCGAGAGGTAGAAGCGGGACTCGCCGGGGTCGCCCTGGCGTCCGCTGCGACCGCGGAGCTGGTTGTCGATGCGGCGCGACTCGTGGCGCTCGGTGCCGAGCACGTAGAGGCCGCCCAGCTTCTCGACCTCCTCCTTCTCCGTCCTGACCGCCGCCTCGGCCCGCTCCAGGGCCTGGGGCAGGGCCGCCGCCCACTCCTCGATGTGCTGCTCGGGGTCGAGGCCGCGCTGGCGCAGCTCCGCCTCGGCGAGGTCCTCCGGGTTGCCGCCGAGCTTGATGTCCGTACCGCGTCCGGCCATGTTCGTGGCCACCGTGACCGAGCCCTTGCGGCCGGCCTGGGCGACGATGGACGCCTCCCGCTCGTGGTGCTTGGCGTTGAGCACCTCGTGCTGGACACCGCGCTTGCTGAGCTGCTGCGAGAGGTACTCGGACTTCTCGACCGAGGTGGTGCCGACGAGGATCGGCTGGCCCTTCTCGTGCTTCTCGGCGATGTCGTCGACGACCGCCTCGAACTTGGCGACCTCGGTGCGGTAGATCAGGTCGGACTGGTCCTTGCGGACCAGCGGCTTGTTGGTCGGGATGGGGACCACGCCGAGCTTGTAGATCTGGTGGAACTCGGCGGCCTCGGTCATCGCCGTACCGGTCATGCCGGAGAGCTTGTTGTAGAGGCGGAAGAAGTTCTGGAGGGTGATCGTGGCGAGCGTCTGGTTCTCGTCCTTGATCTCCACCCCTTCCTTCGCCTCGATCGCCTGGTGCATGCCCTCGTTGTAGCGGCGGCCGGCGAGGATACGCCCGGTGTGCTCGTCGACGATCATGACCTCGCCGTCGATGACGACGTAGTCCTTGTCCTTCTTGAAGAGTTCCTTGGCCTTGATGGCGTTGTTCAGGTACCCGACGAGGGGGGTGTTGACCGACTCGTAGAGGTTGTCGATGCCGAGCCAGTCCTCGACCTTGGCGACGCCCGCCTCGTGGATGGCGACCGTGCGCTTCTTCTCGTCGACGTCGTAGTCGCCGGTCTCCTCCATGCCCTTGAGCGGGTTGCCGGCCTCGCCCTTCTTCAGGCGGCGGACCAGCTTGGCGAAGTCGCCGTACCACTTGGTGGCCTGGTCGGCGGGGCCGGAGATGATCAGCGGCGTACGGGCCTCGTCGACGAGGATGGAGTCGACCTCGTCGACGATGGCGAAGTTGTGGCCGCGCTGGACCAGCTCGTCCTGGGACCACGCCATGTTGTCGCGGAGGTAGTCGAAGCCGAACTCGTTGTTCGTGCCGTAGGTGATGTCGCAGTTGTACATCTCACGGCGCTGGGCCGGGGTCATGTTGGCGAGGATGCAGCCGACCTCCAGCCCGAGGAACCGGTGGACGCGGCCCATCATCTCGGAGTCGCGCTCGGCCAGGTAGTCGTTGACCGTGACGATGTGGACGCCCTCGCCGGAGAGCGCGTTCAGGTACGCGGGCAGCGTGCCGACGAGGGTCTTGCCCTCACCGGTCTTCATCTCGGCCACGTACCCCATGTGCAGGGCGGCGCCGCCCATCATCTGCACGTCGTAGTGGCGCTGGCCGAGGACGCGCTTGGCCGCCTCACGCACGGTGGCGAACGCCTCCGGCAGCAGGTCGTCCAGGGTCTCCCCGTCGGCGTAGCGCTGCTTGTACTCGTCGGTGAGCGCGCGCAGCTCGGCGTCGGAGAGGCCGACGAAGTCCTCTTCGATGGAGTTGACCTGGCCCGCGATGCGGTGCAGCTTGCGCAGGATCTTGCCTTCGCCTGCACGCATGATCTTGGAGAGGACGGACACGGGGGTTGGTCTCCTTGCCGGTCGGGCCTGGGACGGTCGGTTTCCCTTGTACTGATGGAGCAACGGCCATGGTATGCGAGGACCCCGCCGCCCCGGGAGCCCGCCGAAGCGGGGATCGTACGCCCGATCGGCCCCGCCGCCGGCCGCTCCCGACGGGTACAACGTCCCGGGCCCGCCGATGGTGCCGCCCCGCAGCGGGAAATCCCGCGGTGCGCGCACGGGCGGTCACGCACCGCAAAGCGATGGCGCCGGGCGTGCGCCGCCGAGCAGAATCGCACGATGGACCCCGAGACCCTCACCACCGAACGCCTGGTCCTGCGCGCCGTCGGCCCGCGGGACACCGATGCCGTGTACGCCGCCTGCCAGGACCCCGACATCCAGCGCTGGACGGTGGTCCCCTCGCCCTACCTGCCGGAACACGCCCGCGACTTCACGGAGCGGATGGTGCCCGAGGGCTGGGCGGACGAGACCATGTTCACCTTCGGCGTCTTCCTCCCCGACGGCGAGCTGGTGGGCATGTCCGGGGTCACGATCCACGCCCCCGGCCTGGGGGAGATCGGCTACTGGTCGGTCAAGGAGCACCGCGGCCGGGGCCACCTCACCGAGGCCACCGTCGCCGTCGCCCGCTGGGTCTTCACCCGCGGGGGCGTCGAACGGCTGGAATGGCGGGCCGAGGCCGGCAACACCGCGTCCCGGGCGGTGGCGCTGCGCGCCGGGTTCACCATGGAGGGCACGCTGCGGGCCGCCCTGGAACAGCGGGGCGTGCGCCGGGACTGCTGGGTCGGCTCCCTGCTCCCGTCCGACCTGTCCCTGCCCGCCAGAACGCCCTACCTGCCGTCCCCGCGGTGAGCGGCGGGTACGCCGGCGGACCCGGACCCGCTGTCGTACCCACCCCTTATCGTGCGGACGCATGACGACACTCCCGGCCCCCGCCCTGGAACTGTCCGCCGACGAGGCCCGGCGCATCGCGCTGCGCGCGCAGGGCTTCCTCGGCGCCCCCGACCGCCGCGGCGGTGTGCGCGGGGTCCTGCGCCACCTGGGCGCGGTGCAGCTCGACACCATCTCGGTCCTCGCCCGCTCCCACGAACTCATCCCGTACGCCCGCCTCGGCGCGGTCGGCCGCACCCGCGTCGAGGACGCCTACTGGAAGGACACCCACGCCTTCGAGTACTGGTCCCACGCGGCCTGCATCCTGCCCATCGAGGAGTGGCCCCACTTCGCCTTCCGCCGCCGCGCCTACCGCGACCGCCCGCACTGGAACCACGACCTGCCCGACGGCGCCTACGAGCAGGTCGTCAAGCAGTTGCGCGCCGAGGGTCCGCTGACCGCGACGGAGCTGGGCGGCGCGAAGCGGACCAGCGAGTGGTGGGACTGGTCGGGCACGAAGGTCGCCGTCGAGCGCGCCCTCATGTACGGCGAGGTGGTCTGCGTCGAGCGCCGCGGCTGGAAGCGGGTCTACGACCTCGCCGAGCGCGCCGTGCCCGGGGCGCTGCTCCACGACGACCTGGACGACGCCGAGTGCCTGCGCCGCCTCGTCCGCCTGGCGGGGCGTTCGCTGGGTGTGGGGACCCGTGCCGACATCGCCGACTACCACCGGCTCAAGGGGGAGCAGGTCGACGCCGTGATCGCGGAATCGGGGCTGGTCCCGGTGTCCGTGGCGGGGTGGGGGCGGCCGGCCTGGGCGGACCCGGAGGCGTTGGCGACGCCGCCGCGCGGGCGGCACCGCACGACGCTGCTGTCCCCCTTCGACTCCCTGGTCTGGGAGCGGGCCCGCACCGAGCGGATCTTCGGCTTCACCCATCGCCTGGAGGCGTACGTGCCCCGGCAGAAGCGGGTGCACGGCTACTTCGCGATGCCGGTCCTGGCGGGCGGTCGGCTCGTCGGGCGGGTGGACCCGGCGCGTGAGGGACGCACGCTGGTCGCCAGGCAGATCACGCTGGAGGGCGTGAAGGCGGTCCCGGCGGCGGCTCAGGCCCTGGTCGAGGCGGCGGGCTGGGTGGACTGCACGAACGTGCGCCTGGAGCGGGTCGAGGCGCCCGGGCTGCGGGAGCCCCTCACCCGGGAGCTGGCCCGGCTGCTCGCCTGATCCCGCCGATCCCGCCGATCCCGCGCCGGGCGGTCAGTGGATCTCGAGGATCTTCTCCCGCATCGCGTAGACCACGGCCTCCATCCGGGAGTGGAGCTGAAGCTTCTCCAGGATGTTGCGGACGTGGTTCTTCACGGTGTTCTCGGAGATGAACAGCTCCTTGGCGATGTCCCGGTTGTTCATGCCGGTGGCGACGAGCTTGAGCACCTCCAGCTCGCGGTCGGTGAGCCGCGGCGCGGGCACGAGCCGGCGTTCGTCGGTCCGCTGGATCATCGACTTGAACTCGGTGAGCAGCTTGGACGCCATGGACGGGCTGATCTGGGACTGGCCGTCGGCGACCGCGCGGATGGCGGCGGACACCTCGTCCGTCGAGATCTCCTTGAGGAGGTAGCCGGTGGCTCCGGCTTTGATCGCGTCGTAGAGGTCGGCCTCCTCGTCGCTGATCGTCAACATGATGATCTTCGCGCTGGGGGCCACCTCCTTGATGGAGGTGCATGCCTCGATACCGCCCCGCCGGGGCATCCGCACGTCCATGAGGATGATGTCCGGCAGCAGGTCGGCGGCCTTCTCCACGGCCTCCGCGCCGTCGCCGGCCTCGCCCACGACCTGGATGTCCTCCTCGGCCGCGAGCACGATCTCCAGACCGCGGCGGAAGAGGGCGTGGTCGTCCACGACAAGGACTCTGATGGGCTCCTTGCGTGGCGAGCCTCCGTCCGGGCCCATGCCGTCGACGCCGTCGACGACGCCCTCGTCCTGCATCGGTCCGAAACTGTTGGCCATCGTTCCTCCCCCTGACGGCTGCGGTCCCGCGTTTCCGGGCCCTCGCCAACCCAAGGCAACGGCCCACCGGTTGGGCCGTTGACGCCATGATTCCATGCTGACCGGCGCCGGGGTGACAGAGCACGGCGGCGCAGGGGTCGCACGCCCTCGCGCACCGTCGCACACCGGTGCCCCTGGGGGCGCACGCACGCTCCAGGGGCACCGCTTCACTGTCGCCCGGCGAGGTCAGGCGCCGAGTGCGTCGCCCGCCTCGGGGGAGAGCTCCTGCGTGACCATCGTGTCCGTGCTGAGGTGGATCACCCCGTAGTCGTACGCGTGCCGTCGGTAGACGACACTGGGTTCCTTGGTCTCCGAGTCGACGAACAGGTAGAAGTCGTGCCCGACCAGCTCCATCTCGTAGAGAGCCTGGTCGAGGGTCATGGGCGCGGCCACGTGGGTCTTCTCGCGGACGATCAGGGGGCCGTCGCCCTGGACCTCCAGCGAGCCGATCTTCCTGGTGGGGACGCCGGCCTGGCCCTCCTGGGCGGCGACGGCGCCGTTCCCGTTGAGGGTCGCCGCGTCCGGGACGTGGTGGGGGACCTCGGCGGCCGAGATCCGGCGGGCACCGCGCCGTGAGTAGCGCTTGTCGTGCTGCTTGCGCAGCCGGGCGTCCAGCTTCTCCGCGGCCAGGTCGAGCGCCGCGTACGGGTCGCTCGCCGCCGCCTCCGCCCGGATCACCGGCCCGCGCGAACGCAGGGTGATCTCCACCCGGTCGCAGCGGTCGGCCTGGCGGGGATTCATCTCCTTGGACACCTCGACGTCGAGGCTGATCACCTTGCCGTCGAGCTTCTGGATCTTCTCCAGCTTCAGCTTCTCGGCCACGTGCTTCCGGAACCGCTCGGGCACCTCGGTCTTGCGGCCCTTGACGACGATGTCCACGCAGAACTCCGTTCCCGGATCGCTCCGCTTCCATGGCGGAGCGTCTCCCTTTCGCACCAGGCTCCGGTGTGGTCCGGAGCCTCGGACTCGGTGACTTCCACCTCCTCCCCAGCGGACGAGAACTCCACTCCACCGGTGCGGGTGATGACGGGGAGAACCCGCAGCACGGCATTCCGGTGTACGAGGTGTGGCCTGCGGCTTTACCTCTCAACCGAACATATCTCGCCCGGACGGATGTCGTCACCCTCTCACGCGGTGTACCTCCGTTCCGGTGAATTGATTCCCTCATTACCTGCAACGCGGCAAGTTAACGATCAGTTCCGGTTTATTTCGAAGGAATCCGGTGAGGACGCGACCACTGCCGCGTGGAGAGTCCGACGGATGGCATCACCGCCTTCGTGGGGGACGGTCCGTACCGGCCCCTTCGTCCGTTGTTCTCTGCCTTCCCCTGCCGCCGGCGGATACACGGCCGATCCGCCCCTTCCGCGCGCCCTTCCGGCCCTTGCGGAGAACCCTTCGCCTTCCCCTCCCCCGCCCACCCCCGCGTACGTCGCCGGGAGCGGCCCGCGTCCAGCCCCGGCCGCGCGCCGCGGCACGGCCGGACCGGGCGGGCCCATCGCGGCCCGTACCGCGCGTGCCGCCTCCGCCAGGGTCGCCCCGGTGGTCATGAGGTCGTCGACGAGGACGACCACGCCGGCGTCCTCCAGCGACCGGACCGCGCCGGGCGCCACCGCCAGCGCGCCGGCCAGGTTGCGCCGCCGCTCACGGGCGCCGAGCCCCGACTGGTCGGCCACCGCCCGGCGTTGCCGCAGGGCGGTGAGCACCCGTGCCGGTGTGCCCCCGCGCCGCAACTCGCCCGCCGCCGCGAGAGCGATCCGCCGCGCCGGGTCGTGTCCGCGTGCCGCCACCGCCTTCCGCGCGGACGGCACCGGCACGAGCAGCACCGGGCCCGCGCGCACCCGTACCGCCTCCCGCCCCGGCGCCGGACCGCCCGGCCCGGCCCGCGCCGCCCGGGGCGCTTCCCCTCCCGCGTCCGCCAGCGCGGCCCCCACCGCCCCCGCCAGGGCCGTGCCGAGCGGTCCGGCGAGGGTCAGGGCGCCCCGCTCCTTGTGGGCCAGCAGGACGGCCCGCACCTCGTCCGCGTAGGGCGCGGCCGCGTACACCGGCGGCAGTCCGGGCGGCTCCGGCGACGGCCGCACCCGGCGCGGCGCCGCCCCGCCCAGCGCCGCGCGGCAGGGCGCGCACAGCACCGTCCTGGCTCCGCCGCAGCCTCCGCACTCGGCCGGCAGCACCAGGTCCATCAGGTCCCGCCACCACGTCCACATGGCGCCCACTGTGCCCGAGTCCGCCGGACCCCGCCGCCCCTGTGGACAAGGCCCTGTGGACAACCCGGCGCACCGCGCGACGGCCGTCACCCACACGCGCATCAGCGCAGGCCACAGCAGCAGGCCGCAGCGAGCCACAAGGGGCCACAGCAGGCAACAGCGGCTGCGCACCGCTCCACGGCAGGGCGTCCCCGCCGCGCCGTCACCCCGGATAGACCGGTGCCGTCCCCTCCGTGACCTTCTGCCACTGCATACCGGACGGCAGCCGCACGATGGTGTCCTCCGAGTAGGCGACCAGCGGAAGCCGCTCGTCCTCCGTCGCGGCGATCTCCTTCACCCCGGTCAGGGCGGCGGGCACGGACGCCTCGGGCGTGGAGCCGTCGACCTGCACGTACCCGATCTGCTGCACACCGCCCTGCTCACGCCCGACCACCACGAGCCGGCTGTCGCCGGCCCAGGACATGGCGGTGACCTCCTCCAGCTCGGGCGTCGCGGAACGCAGTTCGAGGACGGTGACCGTCGGGTGCTCCTCCCCGTCCCGGGTGTCCCGTTCGATCCGCCCGATGAGCAGCGAGCGCTCGCCGTCCTTCTCCACTATCAGCGCGATCCGCACCCCGTCGGCCGCGACCCGCACCGCCTGGACACGCCCGTCCAGGCCCGGCATCCGCACCTGGGACGGCTCGCCCTCGCCCTGCCTGAAGACCAGCAGCCGGGCCGCCGCGGGGTCGCGGTCGGCGATCCACAGGTCGCCCTGGGCGTCCCAGCTCGGCGGCGTCAGCCGGTCCGCCTCGCGCTTGCCCGCGCTGCTCAGCAGCGGGTCGCCGAGCGAGGCGCCAGGCACCAGGGAGGAGACGTACAGGGACTTGCCGTCGGCGCCGACCCCGGCCGCCCAGTGCTCGTCGCGCGAGACGGCCACCGAGCCGAGGGCCTGCTCGCCCTCGCCCAGCGGGCCGGGCACCGGGTCGGGGCGGGTGCCGTTGCTGCCGGCGGCGATCCGCACCAGCCGCTGCTCCTCGCCCACGAAGTACAGCGAGTCGGGGCGCTGGGCCGAGCCTCGGGTCGCCACCGCCTCGGCCCGGTCGTCCGTGAGCGAGCAGAGCCGGGTGCCGCCGGAGCGCAGCTCGACCTCGTCCACGGCCGGCGTGAGGCTCTGGAGCGTGAACAGGAGCTGGGCGGCCATCTCGTCGCAGGTGTCCTCGCCGACCCGTGCCGCCCGTTCGTTGAGCGACACGGTCAGCTTGTTGCGGTCGTCCGGCGTCAGCGGGGCGGCGCCCCGCGCCAGGGCCGTCCCGGCCGGGAAGCTCGACCGGACCACCGGACCGATCAGCCGGGTCGGCCCCTGCACCAGGGACCGCACCACCTGGGTCATCGAGTCCACCCGCCGGCGCACGTACACCGGGTCGGCCACGGCCGCGGGGCGCCTGCCGGTGCCGGACGCCGTCTCCGGGACGGTGTTCGCGGCGAAGTAGTACTTGTTGACGGACAGGTAGTTGCGCTGGAAGTCAGATTTACCCATGACGACGCCCTGCGGCGGCACGTCGATCCGCCACTGCCGGCTCTTGCCGTCCCGGGTGAGGTGCACCGGTTTGCGGTACGAGCCCTCCGCCGGCGCGTACGACTGCTGGGCGTCCACCGTCGCGACCTGGACGCCGGTCAGGGTGACCGAGTAGTCGTTCCCCTCCTCGCGGCTGCCCGAATGGTCGGAGACGGTGCCGGGGGCACCCGCGAGGACGACCGTGGACCGCTCGGGGCTCCAGGACTTCGCGGCCTGCGCCGTCAGGTACTTGCGGGCCGTCTCGTAGTGCGGGTCGTCGCTGGTCAGCGCCTCCAGGAAGCCCTGCACGATGTCCACGGGCGAGGCGTCCTCGCGCGGCGGCATGGCGAACACCCGCACCTGCGGGTCCTGCCGCGGCGTCGACTCCACGCCCCGCAGGTCGCCGCTGTCGGGCATGGAGGCGCACCCGGCGAGCAGGACGACGCCGCAGACCGCGTACGTCACCGCGCGCACCGGTGCCCGCCGGCCGCTCCCCGCGCGGTCAGCGCCCACGTGATGCCTCCCCTAGCCTGTGCGTGTCCTCGGACCCGGCTCCTGCGTCCGGGCGGTGCCCGGTGCCCGGTCCGTGACCGGTGTCGGGGCGCCGCGTGTCCCGTGCCGCCTCCGGCGCGTCGGTCCCGTCCGGCCGGGGCGGGTCCGCGGCGGGCCGGGCCACCACGCGCGCGCCGTTGCCGGGCAGCGCGGTGGGGTCGGCCGTCGGGGGCTCGGCTGCGGTCAGCGGGGGTATCGGGCCCCGGCCGGTGGCCGTGGCCGTCGCGGCGGTCGCCGTGCGGACCGGTGCGGGCGGCCCCGTGCCGGAGCCGTCGGAGGGGGCCGCGTCCTGGGTGCCGGTGGTGTCGTGTTCGCGGTGGCGCCGGGAGTCCGGCGGCTCCAGCGGGATCGGGGAGCCCCGGAGCGGCTCGTCCGCGGTCCTCGGCAGCGTCAGCCGGAACTGCGAACCGCCGCCGGGCTCGCCCCACGCCTGGAGCCAGCCGCCGTGCAGCCGCGCGTCCTCCAGGGCGATCGACAGCCCGAGGCCCGTGCCGCCGGTGGTCCGGGCGCGGGCCGGGTCGGCGCGCCAGAACCGGCTGAAGACCCGGGTCGCCTCGCCTGGCTTGAGCCCGACGCCGTAGTCGCGCACGGCGACGGCGACCGCGCCGCCCGCCGCGGCGAGCCTGACGACGACGTCCTCGCCCTCGCCGTGCTCGACGGCGTTGACGACGAGGTTGCGCAGCACCCGTTCGACGCGGCGGGCGTCCGCCTCGGCGACGACGGGCTGCTGGTCGCCGAGGACGCGGATCCGCGTGCCCTTGCGCTCGGCGAGCGGTTCGGCGCCGCTGACCACCCGGCGGACGACCTCGCGCAGGTCTATCGCCTCGGCCTCCAGTGCCGCCGCGCCCGCGTCGAAGCGGCTGATCTCCAGCAGGTCCGCGAGGAGCGTCTCGAAGCGGTCGAGCTGGTCGGCGAGGAGTTCGGCGGAGCGCGCGGTCACCGGGTCGAAGTCCACGCGCGCGTCGTGGATGACGTCGGCGGCCATCCGCACGGTGGTCAGCGGCGTCCGCAGCTCGTGCGAGACGTCGGAGACGAAGCGCCGCTGCATCCGCGACAGCTCCTCGAGCTGGTTGATCTTGAGCTGGAGGTTCTGCGCCATCTTGTTGAAAGCCTCGCCGAGCCGCGCGATGTCGTCCTCGCCGGTGACCTTCATGCGTTCCTGGAGGCGTCCGGCGGAGAGCCGTTCCGCGATGCCGGCCGCCATGCGCACGGGCGTGACGACCTGGCGCACCACGAGCCAGGCGATCGCCCCCAGCAGGACGACGACGAAGAGCCCGGCCGTCGCCAGGGTGCCCTTGACCAGGCTGAGGGACTTCTCCTCCTGGGTGAGCGGGAAGAGGTAGTAGAGCTGGTACGGCTCGCCGTTGGGGTCGTTGACCTGCTTGCCGATGACCAGGGCGGGCTGGGAGCCCTGGTCGGAGCTGTAGACAATCCGGGTGTAGCTCTGGGCCGCCGCCGTGCTGCCGTCGATCCGCTGCCGCAGTGCCTCGGGCACGCTGGCCGAGGGGTCGACCAGGCCGGAGGCGCGCGGTCCGCGACCGCTGCCGCTGTCGCCGCCGACGGGCAGGGTGACCACGTCGAAGGCGCCCTGTCCGCCGCTGGAGAGCGCCTTCACGAGATCGCTCATCCACTGGATGACGTTCTGCGGGGCGCGGCCGTCGGCGGGCGTGCCGCCGTCGTCGCCGGTGGTGGTGCTGGCCGCCTCGTCGGCCTTCTGCTTGGCCGCGGCGAACCCTCCGGTGGCCTGGCTCTGGGACGCCTTCACCTTCGCGTCCAGCAGCCCGTTGCGGACCTGCCCGATGACGACGAAGCCGAGCAGCAGGACGACGCCGAGGGACATCAGCAAGGTGGTGACGACGACCTTGAGCTGGATGTTGCGCCGCCACAGCCGCATGACGGGCAGCAGCGGGCGGCGCACCCAGCGCACGAGGAGACGCAGCACGGGGCTGCCCTGGACGCCGCCGTGCAGCAGCCCGCCCTCCAGCAGGCGCTCCCAGCGGGAGCCGGTGGGGCCGGGGTCGACAGGCCGCCCGGCGCCCGGCCCGGAACGGCCCGGCGCCGCCGCGGCGCTGTCCCTGGTCATGTCAGCTCGGTCCGGCCTTGTAGCCGACGCCGCGGACGGTCACCACGATCTCCGGCTTCTCCGGGTCCTTCTCGACCTTGGAGCGCAGCCGCTGGACGTGCACGTTGACCAGACGGGTGTCGGCCGCGTGCCGGTAGCCCCAGACCTGTTCCAGGAGCACCTCGCGGGTGAACACCTGCCACGGCTTGCGGGCCAGTGCCACCAGCAGGTCGAACTCCAGCGGCGTCAGGGCGATGGACTGCCCCTCCCGCTTTACGGAGTGCCCCGCGACGTCGATGACCAGGTCGCCTATGGCGAGCTGCTCCGGCGCGGGCTCCTCGGACCGGCGCAGCCGGGCGCGGATGCGGGCCACCAGCTCCTTGGGCTTGAACGGCTTCACGATGTAGTCGTCGGCGCCCGATTCCAGGCCCACCACGACGTCGACCGTGTCGCTCTTGGCCGTCAGCATCACGATCGGCACACCCGACTCCGCCCTGATCAGGCGGCACACCTCGATGCCGTCCCGGCCGGGAAGCATCAGGTCGAGCAGCACCAGATCGGGCTTGGTCTCCCGGAACGCGGCCAACGCCTTGTCGCCGTCGGCTACGAAAGACGGCTCAAAACCCTCACCACGCAGCACAATGCCGAGCATCTCGGCCAGTGCGGTGTCGTCGTCGACGACAAGGACTCGTCCCTTCATAAACGACATCATCCCATTAGCTCATCGTGACCTGGCGTGACCTGACACACAGCTCGGCGAGGGCCCCGGCCGTCACGGGCGAGACCGCGCCCTCCTCGGTGACGATGGCGGTCACCAGCTCGGGCGGCGTCACGTCGAACGCCGGGTTGTACGCCTGGGCCCCCGGCGGTGCCACCGGAATCCCACCTCCCCCTCCCGTCACCCGCACCCAGGGCGCTGTGACCTCCGTCACTTCGCCGCCGGGGCGCTGTTCGACCTCGATGGACGCCCCGTCCGGTGTGCCGGGGTCCACCGTCGTCACCGGCGCCACCACGATGAACGGCACATGGTGGTACCGCGCGAGCACCGCGAGCGGATAGCTCCCCACCTTGTTCGCCACCGAACCGTCGGCCGCGACGCGGTCCGCCCCGATCAGCACGGCGTCCACCTCACCGGCGGCGAACAGCGAACCGGCCGCGTTGTCGGTGAGCAAGGTATACGCCATGCCGTGGCGGGACGCCTCATAGGCCGTCAGGCGAGCACCTTGCAGCAACGGACGCGTTTCGTCCACCCAGAGCCGCCGCAGCCGGCCCGCCCGGTGCGCGGCGAGCGCCACGGCGAACGCCGTGCCCTCCCCGCCCGACACCAGCGCCCCGGTGTTGCAGTGGGTCAAAACGCGGTGTCCGCCGCCCGGCAGCAGCTCGTCCAGGAGCGCCAGCCCGTGCCCGGCCATCCGGGCGCTGGCCTCGGCGTCCTCCCGGTGCAGGGCCCGTGCGGCGGCGAGCGCCGCGGCGGCGGCCCGCTCGGGATCGCCGCTCCGCGCGAGGACGTCCCGGTACGCGGTGTGGGCGCGGCGCACCCCGACGGCGAGGTTCACCGCGGTGGGGCGGGCCCCGGCCAGCGCCACCGCGGCCTCCTCCACGGCGTGACCGCGTGCGGCGGCGAGCGCGATCCCGTAGGCTCCCGCGATGCCGAGCAGCGGCGCCCCGCGCACGGCGAGCGAACGGACCGCCTCCACCAGCGCGGACGGGTCGGGGCACACCAGTTCGGCCTCCTCGGCCGGCAGCCGGGTCTGGTCCAGCAGGACCAGCGCCGGGCCGTCGGGCAGTTCCTCCCAGCGCAGGGCGGGGATGCCGCCAGGGCGCCGGTCCTCGCCGGTTCGCGCGTACTGATCAGCCATGCGGCCAGTCTGCCCCCTGCGGGGCGGCCCCTGGCAGGTGTGCGGGGCGGACCGCGCCCGGTCCCCGCGAGACCACCCCATGGCACGATGGCAGCCGAAACGCCACCGCGACCGCGGACGGGCACCGTGAAGGAGCGACGATGAACGACACTCCGGGCTGGGCATCGCCCGGACCCGCCCCGTCCGACGGGCGGGAGCCCGGCGCGTCCGGTCCCGCCGTCCCCCCCGGCACCGAACGGCCCGCCGGCGCTCCGGCCCCGGAGCAGGGGCACGCCGGTCCGCAGTGGTCCGACCGGCAGCCGCCCCCCGGCCAGTGGTCCGCGCCCGCGGGCCCCGGCCAGGCTCCCCACCCCGGCGGGCAGGCCCCGCCCGCCGGCGGCGGCTGGGGAGGCCAGGGCGGCTACGGCGCCCCGGGGGGCTGGGGAGGCCCCGGCGGGGGCTGGGGAGGCCCCGGCGGGGGCTGGGGAGGCGGCTGGGGCGGTCCCCCGCCCGCGGCCAAGCCCGGCGTCATCCCGCTCCGCCCGCTCGGCCTGGGCGAGATCCTGGACGGCTCGGTCTCCACCATGCGCGCCCACTGGCGCACCGTCCTCGGCATCTCGCTGACCGTCGCGGTCCTCACGGAGGTCGTCACCGTCCTGTTCCAGGGGTTCCTCCTGGACAAGACCGGCACGGCCGCCCTCGACCGCGACCCCTCGCCGGGCGAGGTGGCCGACGTCTTCTTCGGCGCTCTGCTCGGTTCGGCGCTCGTCTTCGCCGTCACGCTCGTCGGCACCGTCGTGGCCACGGCCCTGCTGACCACGGTGACCAGCCGGGCCGTCCTCGGCGCCTCGGTGACCACCCGTGAGGCGTGGCGCGACGCCCGGCCCCAGGTCCCGCGGCTCCTCGGCCTGGTCCTGCTGATGATGCTCATGGTGTCCGGCGTACTGCTGGCCGGGCTGCTGCCCGGACTCCTCGTCACCTTCCTCGGGGGCGACACTGGGGCCGGGACGGCCCTGACCGTCCTCGGCTTCCTGGGCGCCGCCGTCTACGTGGTGCGGCTCATGGTCCGTCTCTCCCTGGCCTCCCCGGCGCTGATGCTGGAGAAGCAGGGGATCGTGAAGGCCCTGCGCCGCTCCGGCAGGCTGGTGGACGGCTCCTGGTGGCGGATGTTCGGCATCCAGCTCCTCACCGCGCTGATCGTGGGCGCCGTCGGCGTGCTCGTCGTCATCCCCTTCGCCTTCGTGGCCGGCCTGGTCGCCGGCGACGGCTTCGGCGACTTCGTGGAGGGTGCCGGCGGCCTCGGCTGGGCCTTCCTCATCATCAGCGGCATCGGCTCGGTGATCGGCTCGATGATCACGTTGCCGATCTCGGCGGGCGTCACCGTGCTCCTGTACATCGACCAGCGCATCCGCCGCGAAGCCCTCGACCTCGAACTGGCCCGTGCCGCCGGCGTCCAGGCCCCCGGGGCCGGCGCCCCCGGCACCGTCCCGGGGAGCTGATGCGGTGAGTCCGGCGGGGGGAATGCTCACGGAGGTGCTGCCACGCACCGCCATCCGGGTGACGCGGCACGCCGTCGACGTCTCCGTACTCGCATCGGCGCGCTCGGGCGACGAGCCGCCCGTGACCCTCCCGCGCGACCCCGCGCGGGAGGCGGCGCGGCGCGAGCTGGCCAAGCGGATGTACCACGAGAACGAGCCGAGCTGGGCACAGCGGGCGCTGACCGCCTTCTGGGAGTGGCTCGACGGCCTGTTCACCGCCGCCTCCGGCGCGACGCCCGGCGGGACCGTGGGCCTGGTCGTCGTCATCGTGGCCGTCCTCGTGGTGCTGGGTGCCCTCTGGTGGCGCCTGGGCACCCCCCGCGGCCGGCCCGTCTCCGCCTCGGCCCTCTTCGACGAACGTCCCCGCAGTGCGGCCGACCACCGCTCCGCCGCCGAGGCGCACGCCGCCCAGGGCCACTGGAGCCAGGCCGTCCAGGAACGCATGCGCGCGCTCGTCCGCGCCCTGGAGGAACGCGCCCTGCTCGACGTCCGGCCGGGCCGCACCGCCGACGAGGCCGCCACGGAGGCCGGCCGCGCCCTGCCCGGCCACGGCGACCGACTGCGCGCCGCCGCCCGCGACTTCGACGACGTCACGTACGGTGGCCGGCCCGGCTCCGAGGAGGCGTACCGGCAGCTCGCCGCCCTCGACCGTGACATCGCCCGCACCAGACCGCGGCAGGCGGGCGGCACCGCCGACACCGACCTCACCACGTCCCGGGGAGCCGCCGGATGACCACGGAGGCCACCCTGCCCGGCACCTCGGCCTCGCCCACCGTCCGCGGACTGTGGAGCCGCGCGCGGGGCGTCACACTCGCCCTCGTCCTGCTGCTCGTCGGCGCCGTGGTGATGGCCGCGGCCCGCTCCGGAGTCCGGCACGGCGAACTCGACCCGCGCTCGGCCGACCCCTACGGCAGCCGGGCCGTCGCCGAACTCCTCGCCGACCGCGGGGTGGACACGCGTGTGGTCACCACGCTGGACGGCGCCCGGTCCGCGGCCGGCCCCGACACCACCCTCCTGGTGGCGATACCCGACCTCCTGACGGAGCGACAGCAGTCCGAACTGCGCACGGCGACGGCCGCGGCGGGCGGACGCACCGTCCTCGTGGCGCCGGGCGGCCCCTCCGTGGAGCGGCTGGCCCCGGGCGTCACCGCCGACCCGGCCCTCAGCCCCACCTCGACCCTCTCCCCCGACTGCGATCTGCCCGCCGCCCGGCGCGCGGGGACCGCCGACACCGGCGGCCTGCGCTACAGCAGCACCGACGCGGACGCCGACACGTGCTACCGCAGCCAGCGGCTCGCCACCCTCCTGCGCGTCCCGGAGGCCGCGGCGGACGGGACGGAGACCGGCGGCGACACCGTCGTCCTCGGCTCCTCCGACATCCTGCGCAACAACCGGCTCGCCGAGCACGGCAACGCCTCGCTCGCCCTTCAACTCCTCGGTTCCCGGCCGCATCTGGTCTGGTACCTCCCCTCGCTGTCCGACGCCTCGGCCCCGCGGGACGAGCGCGGCTTCTTCGATTTGCTCCCCTCCGGCTGGCTCTGGGGCACGCTCCAGCTCTTCGTCGCCGCCGGCCTCGCCGCCCTGTGGCGGGCGCGCCGGTTCGGCCCCCTGGTGCCGGAGAACCTCCCCGTCGTGGTCCGCGCCTCCGAGACCGTCGAAGGCCGCGCCCGCCTCTACCGCAAGGCGAACGCCCGCGACCGCGCCGCCTCCGCGCTCCGCTCCGCCACCCGCACCCGCCTCGCCCCCCTCGTCGGCGTCCCCGTCTCCCAGGCGCACGCGCCCGAGGCCCTGCTCCCCGCGCTCTCCGCCCACCTCCACGGTGACGGAGAACGGTCCCTGCACACCCTCCTGTTCGGCCCGACGCCGAGCGACGACGCGGCTCTCGTCGCACTCACCGACCGACTCGACGCCCTCGAAAGAGAGGTACGCCGTCCATGATGGACCCGACCACTGACAACGCCGGGCGGACCGGGGTCCCGGGCAACGCCCGCGCCTCCCTGGAGGCCCTGCGCGCCGAGATCGCCAAGGCCGTGGTCGGCCAGGACGCCGCCGTCACCGGTCTCGTCGTCGCCCTCCTGTGCCGCGGCCACGTCCTCCTCGAAGGCGTCCCCGGCGTCGCCAAGACCCTCCTGGTCCGCGCTCTCGCCGCCGCCGTCGAACTCGACACCAAGCGCGTCCAGTTCACCCCCGACCTCATGCCGAGCGACGTGACCGGCTCCCTGGTCTACGACACGCGCAGCGCCGAGTTCTCCTTCCAGCCGGGCCCGGTCTTCACCAACCTGCTCCTCGCCGACGAGATCAACCGCACCCCGCCGAAGACCCAGTCCTCCCTCCTCGAGGCCATGGAGGAGCGGCAGGTCACCGTCGACGGCACGCCCCGCCCGCTCCCGGAGCCGTTCCTGGTCGCCGCGACCCAGAACCCGGTCGAGTACGAGGGCACCTACCCGCTGCCGGAAGCCCAGCTCGACCGGTTCCTGCTCAAGCTGACCGTGCCGCTGCCCTCCCGCGAAGACGAGATCGACGTGCTCACCCGGCACGCGGCGGGCTTCAACCCGCGTGACTTGGGCGCCGCCGGCGTACGCCCCGTCGCGAGCGCCGCCGATCTGGAGGCGGCCCGCGCCGAGGTCGCCAAGACCACCGTGTCCCCGGAGATCGCGGCCTACGTCGTGGACGTCTGCCGCGCCACCCGCGAGTCGCCGTCGCTCACCCTCGGGGTGTCCCCTCGCGGCGCCACGGCACTGCTGTCGACGGCCCGCGCCTGGGCCTGGCTGACCGGCCGCGACTACGTCACGCCCGACGACGTGAAGGCGCTGGCGCTGCCGACGCTCCGCCACCGCGTCCAGCTCCGTCCCGAGGCCGAGATGGAGGGCGTCACCACGGACTCCGTGATCAACGCCATCCTCGCCCACGTCCCCGTCCCGCGCTGATGGCGTTCACCGGCCGCGCCGCGCTCCTGGCGGCCCTGGGCTCGGTCCCCGTCGGCATCTGGGACCCGAGCTGGACGGGTGTCCTCGCGGTGAACGCCCCGCTGGCCGTGGCGTGCGCCTGTGACTTCGCCCTGGCCGCTCCGGTGCGGAGCCTGCGTCTGACCCGCTCCGGCGACACCTCCACACGACTGGGCGACTCTGCCGACGTTGTGTTGACGGTGGCGAATCCGTCGCGCCGCCGGCTCCGTGCCCGGCTCCGGGACGCCTGGCCGCCGAGCAGTTGGCGTCCGGGGACGGAGCCGGCGGCCTCGCGTCACCGGCTGACGATCCCGCCGGGCGAACGCCGCCGGCTGACCACCCGGTTGTGGCCGACGCGCCGCGGCGATCACCGCAGTGACCGGGTGACGATCCGCTCGTACGGCCCGCTGGGTCTCTTCGCCCGTCAGGGCACCCATGTCGTGCCGTGGACGGTACGGGTGCTGCCGCCTTTCACCAGCCGCAAGCACCTGCCTTCGAGGCTGTCGCGGCTGCGTGAGCTCGACGGCCGCACCAGCGTGCTCACCCGCGGCGAGGGCACGGAGTTCGACAGCCTGCGCGAGTACGTGCCGGGTGACGACACCCGTTCCATCGACTGGCGGGCCACGGCCCGGCATTCGACGGTCGCGGTGCGCACCTGGCGTCCCGAGCGTGACCGGCACATCCTCCTCGTCCTCGACACCGGTCGTACGTCGGCGGGCCGGGTGGGCGAGGCACCGCGTCTCGACGCCTCCCTGGACGCCGCGCTGCTGCTGGCCGCGCTCGCCTCCCGGGCCGGTGACCGCGTGGACCTCCTGGCGTACGACCGCCGGGTCCGCGCGCTGGTCCAGGGCCGTACGGCCAACGATGTGCTCCCCTCGCTGGTGAACGCCATGGCGACGCTGGAGCCGGAACTTCTGGAGACGGACGCGCGGGGTCTGACCGCGGCGGCCCTCCGGTCGGCTCCGCGCCGCTCCCTGGTGGTCCTGTTGACATCGCTCGACGCGGCCCCGATCGAGGAGGGGCTGCTTCCGGTCCTCGGCCGGCTCACCCGACGTCACACGGTCGTCCTGGCCTCGGTGGCGGACCCGCTCGTGGCGCGCATGGCCGGCACCCGGGGCGACGTGGACGCCCTGTACGAGGCCGCGGCGGCAGCTCAGGACCAGGAGGAGCGTCGACGCACGGCGGACCAGCTCCGTCGGCACGGTGTGACGGTCGTGGACGCGACGCCGGACGAATTGGCGCCCGCGTTGGCTGACACCTATCTGGAACTGAAGGCCGCCGGCCGTCTGTGACGCTGTGGACGGGCGCCCTCGGGAGAGAGGGGCCCGTCCCCTCGGCCGACGCAGGATCCCCGGGCCGGGAAATGTCTCCGGAAACGCAGAAGACCCCGCACCAAAGGTGCGGGGTCTTCCCAATATTTGTTCGGCGGCGTCCTACTCTCCCACAGGGTCCCCCCTGCAGTACCATCGGCGCAGTAGAGCTTAGCTTCCGGGTTCGGAATGTAACCGGGCGTTTCCCCTACGCTATAACCACCGAAACACTATAAAACCCAGCCAACAAAGACTGTTCGTGGTTTCAGAACCAACACAGTGGACGCGAGCAACTGAGGACAAGCCCTCGGCCTATTAGTACCAGTCAACTCCACACTTTACAGTGCTTCCATATCTGGCCTATCAACCCAGTCGTCTACTGGGAGCCTTACCCCATCAAGTGGGTGGGAGCCCTCATCTCGAAGCAGGCTTCCCGCTTAGATGCTTTCAGCGGTTATCCCTCCCGAACGTAGCCAACCAGCCATGCCCTTGGCAGAACAACTGGCACACCAGAGGTTCGTCCGTCCCGGTCCTCTCGTACTAGGGACAGCCCTTCTCAAGACTCCTACGCGCACAGCGGATAGGGACCGAACTGTCTCACGACGTTCTAAACCCAGCTCGCGTACCGCTTTAATGGGCGAACAGCCCAACCCTTGGGACCGACTCCAGCCCCAGGATGCGACGAGCCGACATCGAGGTGCCAAACCATCCCGTCGATATGGACTCTTGGGGAAGATCAGCCTGTTATCCCCGGGGTACCTTTTATCCGTTGAGCGACGGCGCTTCCACAAGCCACCGCCGGATCACTAGTCCCGACTTTCGTCCCTGCTCGACCCGTCGGTCTCACAGTCAAGCTCCCTTGTGCACTTACACTCAACACCTGATTACCAACCAGGCTGAGGGAACCTTTGGGCGCCTCCGTTACCCTTTAGGAGGCAACCGCCCCAGTTAAACTACCCATCAGACACTGTCCCTGATCCGGATCACGGACCCAGGTTAGACATCCAGCACGACCAGACTGGTATTTCAACGACGACTCCACACACACTGGCGTGCATGCATCAAAGTCTCCCAGCTATCCTACACAAGCCGAACCGAACACCAATATCAAACTGTAGTAAAGGTCCCGGGGTCTTTCCGTCCTGCTGCGCGAAACGAGCATCTTTACTCGTAGTGCAATTTCACCGGGCCTATGGTTGAGACAGCCGAGAAGTCGTTACGCCATTCGTGCAGGTCGGAACTTACCCGACAAGGAATTTCGCTACCTTAGGATGGTTATAGTTACCACCGCCGTTTACTGGCGCTTAAGTTCTCAGCTTCGCCTGGACGAATCCAAGCTAACCGGTCCCCTTAACGTTCCAGCACCGGGCAGGCGTCAGTCCGTATACATCGCCTTACGGCTTCGCACGGACCTGTGTTTTTAGTAAACAGTCGCTTCTCGCTGGTCTCTGCGGCCACCCCCAGCTCAGACCGAAAAGATCATCACCAGGAATGGCCCCCCTTCTCCCGAAGTTACGGGGGCATTTTGCCGAGTTCCTTAACCATAGTTCACCCGAACGCCTCGGTATTCTCTACCTGACTACCTGAGTCGGTTTAGGGTACGGGCCGCCATGAAACTCGCTAGAGGCTTTTCTCGACAGCATAGGATCATCCACTTCACCACAATCGGCTCGGCATCAGGTCTCAGCCTATTGCGAGGCGGATTTACCTACCTCACGGCCTACACCCTTACCCCGGGACAACCACCGCCCGGGATGGACTACCTTCCTGCGTCACCCCATCACTCACCTACTAACCGCTTGGTTCAGCGGCTCCACCACTCCCCTTCACCCGAAGGATCCAGGACGGCTTCACGGCCTTAGCATCACGATGCTCGATGTTTGACGCTCCACAGCGGGTACCGGAATATCAACCGGTTATCCATCGACTACGCCTGTCGGCCTCGCCTTAGGTCCCGACTTACCCTGGGCAGATCAACTTGACCCAGGAACCCTTAGTCAATCGGCGCAAACGTTTCTCACGTTTGTATCGCTACTCATGCCTGCATTCTCACTCGTCAACCGTCCACAACTACCTTCCGGTGCTGCTTCACCCGGCAGACGACGCTCCCCTACCCATCACGATCCCCGTTAGAGGTACATATCGCAATGACACGACTTCGGCGGTACGCTTGAGCCCCGCTACATTGTCGGCGCAGAATCACTAGACCAGTGAGCTATTACGCACTCTTTCAAGGATGGCTGCTTCTAAGCCAACCTCCTGGTTGTCTCTGCGACTCCACATCCTTTCCCACTTAGCGTACGCTTAGGGGCCTTAGTCGATGCTCTGGGCTGTTTCCCTCTCGACCATGGAGCTTATCCCCCACAGTCTCACTGCCGCGCTCTCACTTACCGGCATTCGGAGTTTGGCTAAGGTCAGTAACCCGGTAGGGCCCATCGCCTATCCAGTGCTCTACCTCCGGCAAGAAACACACGACGCTGCACCTAAATGCATTTCGGGGAGAACCAGCTATCACGGAGTTTGATTGGCCTTTCACCCCTAACCACAGGTCATCCCCCAGGTTTTCAACCCTGGTGGGTTCGGTCCTCCACGAAGTCTTACCTCCGCTTCAACCTGCCCATGGCTAGATCACTCCGCTTCGGGTCTTGAGCGTGCTACTCCACCGCCCTCTTCGGACTCGCTTTCGCTACGGCTTCCCCACTCGGGTTAACCTCGCAACACACCGCAAACTCGCAGGCTCATTCTTCAAAAGGCACGCAGTCACGAGAGCAAGGCAAGCCTTGCTCCGACGCTCCCACGGCTTGTAGGCACACGGTTTCAGGTACTATTTCACTCCGCTCCCGCGGTACTTTTCACCATTCCCTCACGGTACTATCCGCTATCGGTCACCAGGGAATATTTAGGCTTAGCGGGTGGTCCCGCCAGATTCACACGGGATTTCTCGGGCCCCGTGCTACTTGGGTGTCTCTCAAACGAGCCGCTGACGTTTCGACTACGGGGGTCTTACCCTCTACGCCGGACCTTTCGCATGTCCTTCGCCTACATCAACGGTTTCTGACTCGCCTCACAGCCGGCAGACTGTGAACAAGAGATCCCACAACCCCGTATGCGCAACCCCTGCCGGGTCTCACACGCATACGGTTTGGCCTCATCCGGTTTCGCTCGCCACTACTCCCGGAATCACGGTTGTTTTCTCTTCCTGCGGGTACTGAGATGTTTCACTTCCCCGCGTTCCCTCCACACTGCCTATGTGTTCAGCAGCGGGTGACAGCCCATGACGACTGCCGGGTTTCCCCATTCGGACACCCCCGGATCAAAGCCTGGTTGACGACTCCCCGGGGCCTATCGTGGCCTCCCACGTCCTTCATCGGTTCCTGGTGCCAAGGCATCCACCGTGCGCCCTTAAAAACTTGGCCACAGATGCTCGCGTCCACTGTGCAGTTCTCAAACAACGACCAGCCACCCGTCACAACCCGCCGAAGCAGATCTATACCGGGGCCGGCAACCGAAGACACAGCCATCACGGCCGCACCCTCAGACACCCAACAGCGTGCCCGACACCCCCACCGCTTCCCTCACCGTTCCACGCCCCGCAAAGGGCAGTACTAGAAGGAGAAGACGACCAAGAATGCCGAGTAGTCAACGTTCCACCCATGAGCAACCAGCACCGGACATTCGCCGATGTACTGGCCTCTGGACTGCCGAAGCAGCCTAGAAGTGCTCCTTAGAAAGGAGGTGATCCAGCCGCACCTTCCGGTACGGCTACCTTGTTACGACTTCGTCCCAATCGCCAGTCCCACCTTCGACAGCTCCCTCCCCGAGGGGTTGGGCCACCGGCTTCGGGTGTTACCGACTTTCGTGACGTGACGGGCGGTGTGTACAAGGCCCGGGAACGTATTCACCGCAGCAATGCTGATCTGCGATTACTAGCGACTCCGACTTCATGGGGTCGAGTTGCAGACCCCAATCCGAACTGAGACCGGCTTTTTGAGATTCGCTCCACCTCACGGTATCGCAGCTCATTGTACCGGCCATTGTAGCACGTGTGCAGCCCAAGACATAAGGGGCATGATGACTTGACGTCGTCCCCACCTTCCTCCGAGTTGACCCCGGCGGTCTCCCGTGAGTCCCCAGCACCACAAGGGCCTGCTGGCAACACGGGACAAGGGTTGCGCTCGTTGCGGGACTTAACCCAACATCTCACGACACGAGCTGACGACAGCCATGCACCACCTGTACACCGACCACAAGGGGGGCACTATCTCTAATGCTTTCCGGTGTATGTCAAGCCTTGGTAAGGTTCTTCGCGTTGCGTCGAATTAAGCCACATGCTCCGCCGCTTGTGCGGGCCCCCGTCAATTCCTTTGAGTTTTAGCCTTGCGGCCGTACTCCCCAGGCGGGGCACTTAATGCGTTAGCTGCGGCACGGACAACGTGGAATGTTGCCCACACCTAGTGCCCACCGTTTACGGCGTGGACTACCAGGGTATCTAATCCTGTTCGCTCCCCACGCTTTCGCTCCTCAGCGTCAGTATCGGCCCAGAGATCCGCCTTCGCCACCGGTGTTCCTCCTGATATCTGCGCATTTCACCGCTACACCAGGAATTCCGATCTCCCCTACCGAACTCTAGCCTGCCCGTATCGACTGCAGACCCGGGGTTAAGCCCCGGGCTTTCACAACCGACGCGACAAGCCGCCTACGAGCTCTTTACGCCCAATAATTCCGGACAACGCTTGCGCCCTACGTATTACCGCGGCTGCTGGCACGTAGTTAGCCGGCGCTTCTTCTGCAGGTACCGTCACTCTCGCTTCTTCCCTGCTGAAAGAGGTTTACAACCCGAAGGCCGTCATCCCTCACGCGGCGTCGCTGCATCAGGCTTGCGCCCATTGTGCAATATTCCCCACTGCTGCCTCCCGTAGGAGTCTGGGCCGTGTCTCAGTCCCAGTGTGGCCGGTCGCCCTCTCAGGCCGGCTACCCGTCGTCGCCTTGGTGAGCCATTACCTCACCAACAAGCTGATAGGCCGCGGGCTCATCCTGCACCGCCGGAGCTTTCGAACCCTCTGGATGCCCAGAAGGATCAGTATCCGGTATTAGACCCCGTTTCCAGGGCTTGTCCCAGAGTGCAGGGCAGATTGCCCACGTGTTACTCACCCGTTCGCCACTAATCCCCACCGAAGTGGTTCATCGTTCGACTTGCATGTGTTAAGCACGCCGCCAGCGTTCGTCCTGAGCCAGGATCAAACTCTCCGTGAATGCTTTTCACGGGAGCGGAACAGTCGGAGGAATAGTCCGACCGTTCACAGCGTCCTCGCTGTGTATTTCAAAGGAACCACAACATCAGGAACAGAGTCCCGATGTCGGGGTATCAACATATCTGGCGTTGACTTTTGGCACGCTGTTGAGTTCTCAAGGAACGGACGCTTCCTTTGTACTCACCCGAGACACTGTCTCCGGCTTTCCTCCGGGCGCTTTCCCTTCGGTCTTGCGTTTCCGACTCTATCAGACCTTTTCCGATCCGATTTCCTCGGTGCTTTCCAGGTTCCCGCTTTCGCGTTTCCCTTTCCGGCGGACCCGACTTTAGCAGAACTTTCGGGCCGGTCCGACCGGCCGTTGTTTCCGATTCATCGGGGGGATGCTTCCTCGGAATCGAGGATTCGGGAAGCGGATAGGTTCTCAAGACGCCCTCCGGGAGTGAACCCCATCTCCGGGCAACTGTTTGAATCTACCTCCCCACGCGGTCCGTGTCAACGGCTCGTGTGGGGAACGATGAGGACACTAGCAGCTCCCCCGGGCCGGACGCACATCAGGCCGCCGTCGGCACGGTGGCACCGCGTCCGGCAGCCTCCAGGTCCCCCGTCTGGCCGCTGCGCGCGGCACGCCCGCCCAGGACGTAGACGTAGGCGAGGAAGGCCAGCTCGGCGACGACGCCGATGGTGATGCGGGCCCAGGTGGGCAGCCCGGACGGGGTGACGAAGCCTTCGATGGCACCCGAGACGAACAGGACCAGGGCCAGCCCGATCGCCATGCCGATGGCGGCCCGGCCCTCCTCGGCGAGAGCGTCGCGACGGGTCCTCGGTCCCGGGTCGATGACGGTCCAGCCGAGCCGCATCCCCGTACCCGCGGCGACGAAGACGGCGGTCAGTTCGAGCAGGCCGTGCGGCAGCACCAGGCCGAGGAAGGTGTCGAGGCGGCCGGCGGACGACATCAGGCCGAAGCCGATGCCCAGGTTGAGCATGTTCTGGAACAGGATCCAGAGGACCGGCAGTCCGAGGAAGACGCCCAGGATCAGGCAGAGCGCCGCGGCCCAGGCGTTGTTCGTCCAGACCTGTGCGGCGAACGACGCCGCCGGGTGGGAGGAGTAGTAGGTCTCGTACTGGCCGCCGGGCCTGGTCAGCTCCCTCAGTTCGCTCGGCGCCGCGATCGCCGACTGCACCTCGGGATGGGTGCCGATCCACCAGCCCAGCAGGGCGGCGACGGCGGTGGAGAGCAGCGCCGTGGGCACCCACCAGTGGCGGGCCCGGTAGACCGCGGCGGGAAAACCGTGGGCGAGGAAGTGGGTCACGTCCCGCCAGGATGCCCGGCGGGTGCCCGTCACCGCGCTGCGCGCGCGGGCGACGAGCTGGCTCAGGCGCCCGGTGAGCTGCGGGTCGGGCGCGCTCGACTGGACCACGGAGAGGTGCGTGGCCGTCCGTTGGTACAGGGAGACGAGTTCGTCCGCCTCGGCCCCGGTCAGCCGGCGCCGGCGGCGCAGGAGGTCGTCGAGGCGGTCCCACTCCGCCCGGTGGGCGGAGACGAAGACGTCGAGGTCCATCGGTGTGCGTGCTCCTCGGCTATCGTCGGCGGCTCGTCGTGGATCTGCTTGTCGTACCGCGGCGCGGTGCGCCCACAGCTTGGCAGACTGGGCGGACGAGAGGCAGACGGGGAAGGGCGGCGTGCGGTGAGTGAGCTGGTGACGGGCGAGGCGGTGGCGCTGGAACTGCGCCACGCGAAGCTGCCCAGCAGGGCGATGGCGCTGCTGCTCGATCTGGCGGCGGCCGTGACGGTGTACCTGATCGTCACGATCGCCCTGGTCGCGGCCACGTCCTCGCTGGACGACGCGGCGCAGACGGCGCTGTCGATCACGTCGTTCGTCCTCGTCCTGGTGGGCGGTCCGATCGCGGTGGAGACGCTGACCCACGGCCGTTCGCTGGGGAAGCTGGCGTGCGGGCTGCGGGTGGTCCGCGACGACGGAGGACCGATCCGGTTCCGGCACGCGCTGGTGCGGGGCCTGATCGGGGTGATCGAGATCCTCCTGACCTTCGGCGCGGGAGCGTGCATCGCCTCCCTGGTGTCCGCGCGCGGCCGGCGGGTCGGGGACGTGTTCGCGGGGACCCTGGTGGTGCGGGAGCGGGTGCCGGTCACGCCCGCGGCGTACGTGCCGCCGCCCCCGCCCTGGCTGGCCGGACGGTTCGCGGAGCTCGACCTTTCCGCGGTCCCGGACGGGCTGTGGCTCGCCGTCCGGCAGTACCTGACGCGGATGGGGCAGCTCGACGGGCAGGTGCGTCACTCCATGGCGGAGCGGCTGGCGTCCGACGTCGCGGCCCGTACGGGGACGCCGCCGCCGTACGGCGTACCCGCGCCGGCGTACCTGTCGGCGGTGCTGCACGAGCGGCAGGCCCGGGAGGCGCGGCGCGCGTTCGGGAGCGGCGCGCCTGCGGGTGCGACCGCTGCCGGGGCACCCGGCCCCTGGGCCGCCGGCCCCTCTCCGGTGACTCCGATGGCTCCGGTGACGACTCCGCCGACGCGGCTCCCGTCGACGGCTCCGGTGCCGCCGTCCTCCCTCACGGCTGCGGTGGCCCCGCCCGCTGCTCCCGCCGTCGCTCCCCCGGCGTCCTCTCCCGCCTCTTCCCCCGCCCCTCCTCCGGCCGGAGGAGGGCCCCCTCCTCCGGCCGGAGGAGGGGCGGGCGGCGGCGCCGGCACGGGGTTCGTACCTCCGGCGTAGCGGGCCGGTCCCGTCCCGCCACTCCGTCCTCCGGTCCCCGGCTGTCGCCGGGGACCGTTCGCCTGCCCCTCGGTTCGTCTCGGGGGCGCGGCCTCGTGTCGTCTCGGGGGCGCGGCCTCGTGCGAGGTGCCGCTCAGCTTCCGCTCAGGGGAAGACGGAGGGCGGTGACTCCAGGTCCTCCAGCTCGGTCCCCGGGGCCGCGAGGACGACGTCGCCGGCGAGGTGCACGGTATGCCGTTCGCCCGTGTCCAGGGCTGTGACCTGGTACTCCTCCACGACGAGGGGGCCGTTGTCAGTGGCGTGTGCTTCTCTTTCCCGCAAGGTCCAGGACTGGTCCACGGTGCGGGGGGCGAGGACCGGGTCCGTCAGGGCGACCAGGCGGACCCGGGTCTCCGACGCGGAGGGGGTGAGGCGCAGGAGTCGTGCGGTGGCGACGAGGAAGGCCGGGGAGGTGCCGGTGAAGGCGTGGGCGCGCACATTGCCTTCGGTGGCGTGGTCTCCGGTGGGGTCGGTACGGACCCAGGTGACGCCGTCGAGGGCGGCGCCGCGCACCTGCCAGCCACCGGCGTGGAGTTCGAGGCGCAGGGGGCGGCCGAGGTCGTCGAGCGTGAGGTCGACGGAGCCGTGGGGGTCGCCGGCGGGTGTGGTCAGCCGGGACGTGTAACGCCAGCCGGAGGGGCCGGTGGCGCACTGGAAGTGTTCTTCCGCGAGGGGGGTGTGATCGTGCGGATCGTGGAGCGAATAACGGCCGCGGGGCATGGGGGTCCTGGGTGACGGCGGGCGGGTGCTGCCACTGAGGCGCCGACGGGGCAGGCCCCCGGCACGGGGGTGCGGGGGCCTGTCTCGGAGGAGCCGGCGATCGGCCGGGGGACGCGTCGACGCGCGGGCGTGTCCCTCCGGCCGGGGCCGTGTCAGTAGCGGTAGTGGTCCGGCTTGTACGGGCCGTCGACCGTGACGCCGATGTACTCGGCCTGCTCGGGGCGGAGCGTCGTCAGCTTCACGCCGAGCGCGTCCAGGTGGAGACGGGCGACCTTCTCGTCGAGGTGCTTGGGCAGCACGTAGACGTCGGTCGGGTACTCGTCGGGCTTGGTGAACAGCTCGATCTGGGCCAGGGTCTGGTCCGCGAAGGAGTTGGACATCACGAACGACGGGTGGCCGGTGGCGTTGCCCAGGTTGAGCAGGCGGCCCTCGGAGAGGACGATGATCACCTTGCCGTCGGGGAAGGTCCAGGTGTGGACCTGGGGCTTGATCTCGTCCTTGACGATGCCGGGGATCCTGGCGAGGCCGGCCATGTCGATCTCGTTGTCGAAGTGGCCGATGTTCCCCACGATGGCCTGGTGCTTCATCCTGGCCATGTCCGAGGCCATGATGATGTCCTTGTTGCCGGTCGTGGTGACGAAGATGTCGGCCTGCTCGACGACCTCGTCGAGGGTCGTGACCTGGTAGCCGTCCATCGCGGCCTGGAGGGCGCAGATCGGGTCGATCTCGGTGATGATCACGCGGGCGCCCTGTCCGCGCAGGGACTCCGCGCAGCCCTTGCCCACGTCGCCGTAGCCGCAGACGACCGCGGTCTTGCCGCCGATCAGGGTGTCGGTGGCGCGGTTGATGCCGTCGACGAGCGAGTGGCGGCAGCCGTACTTGTTGTCGAACTTCGACTTGGTGACGGCGTCGTTGACGTTGATCGCCGGGAACAGGAGGGTGCCCTCGCGGTGCATCTCGTACAGGCGGTGGACGCCGGTCGTGGTCTCCTCGGTCACGCCGCGGATCTCGGAGGCGAGGTGGGTCCACTTCTGCGCGTTCTCGCCCAGGGTGCGGTGCAGGAGCTGGAGGATGACGCGGTGCTCGTCGGACTCGGCGGTCTCCAGGGCGGGGACCTCGCCGGCCTTCTCGTACTCGACGCCCTTGTGGACGAGGAGGGTGGCGTCACCACCGTCGTCCAGGATCATGTTGGGGCCGCCGGTGGGGCTGTCCGGCCAGGTCAGGGCCTGCTCGGTGCACCACCAGTACTCCTCCAGGGTCTCGCCCTTCCAGGCGAAGACCGGGATGCCCCGCGGGTCGTCCGGCGTGCCGTCGGGGCCCACGGCGATGGCGGCCGCGGCGTGGTCCTGGGTGGAGAAGATGTTGCAGGAGGCCCAGCGGACCTGGGCGCCGAGGGCGACCAGGGTCTCGATGAGGACGGCGGTCTGCACGGTCATGTGCAGGGAGCCGGTGACGCGGGCGCCGGCGAGGGGCTGGGCCTCGGCGTACTCCTTGCGGATCGCCATGAGGCCGGGCATCTCGTGCTCGGCGAGGGTGATCTCCTTGCGGCCGAACGTGGCCAGGGAGAGGTCGGCGACCTTGAAGTCCTGTCGGCTGTCGACAGTCGTCATTACGGGCTGCTCCTCGGGTTCGGGTCGAGGTGGGTACGGCTGACCTGCGCGGCGGCGGACACAGGGGTGCCCCGAAGAGGACACAGGCATGCCCGCGTGCGCGCAGCGCAGTCCGTCGGAGGCCCTCTCTCCCTCGGCCGGTCCGTGGGGACCGCCCGACCGCCATCAGCAGCGACGTCTGGCTCCGCACCAAGCTACACCGGGGAGCGCGGCGGCCCCAGTCCGGCTCCGCACACTTCCGGACGTTTGCGGAGCGTCGTCTTCACGCAGGGTCACCGGTCGCCGTGCCGGGTCCGCCCGGTGCAGGCCGGTCCCGGTGCGGGGCTCCGTGGCAGGTGGCGGTGGAGGGAGGGCGGTCAGTGGGCGTCGGAGCCGGGTCCGCCGGGGGTGGCCTCGCGGTCGGGGCCCTTGGCTGCCTCGGCTTCGCTGTAGATGTCCGGTTCCAGGTAGATGACGCGGGCGATGGGGACGGCCTGGCGGATACGGGCCTCGGCGGCGTCGATGGCGGTGGCGATCTGGGCGGCGGTGTCGTCGTGCCGGACGGCGATCTTGGCGGCGACGAGGAGTTCCTCGGGGCCGAGGTGGAGGGTGCGCATGTGGATGACACGGGGGACGCTGTCGCCGTCGACGAGGGCGGACTCGATCCGGGTGAGCTGTTCGGGGCCGGCGGCCTCGCCGAGGAGCAGGGACTTGGTCTCGGCGGCCAGGACGAGCGCGATCACGATGAGCAGGACGCCGATGCAGAGGGTGCCGACGCCGTCCCAGACGCCGTCTCCGGTGAGCAGGGCCACGCCGACGCCGCCGAGGGCGAGGACGAGTCCGATGAGGGCGCCGAAGTCCTCCAGGAGCACGACCGGGAGTTCGGGGGCCTTGGCGCGGCGGATGAACTCCTTCCAGGAGAGCGTGCCGCGCAGGGTGTTGGACTCCTTGATGGCGGTGCGGAAGGAGATGCCCTCGGCGATGATCGCGAAGACGAGGACGCCGACCGGCCAGTACCAGTGCTCGACGGCGTGCGGGTGCTTGATCTTCTCGTAGCCCTCGTAGAGGGCGAACATGCCGCCGACCGAGAAGAGGACGATGGAGACGAGGAAGGCGTAGACGTAGCGTTCGCGGCCGTAGCCGAAGGGGTGCTGGGGGGTGGCGGCGCGCTGCGCGCGTTTGCCGCCGAGCAGGAGCAGGAACTGGTTGCCGGAGTCGGCGAGCGAGTGCACGCCCTCGGCGAGCATCGAGGACGAGCCGCTGAAGGCGAACGCCACGAATTTCGCCACCGCGATCGCCAGGTTGGCGCCGAGTGCCGCCACGATCGCTTTGGTACCGCCTGACGCGCTCATGTGTCGCGTTGCCCCTTCACCTTCGTCGGCTGTGTGCCGGTCTCGTCGTCGTGCTGGTGCGTCCGCGGCGTCGCCGCGACCCGTGGTCACGGACACGTCCCCGGTCGGCGCGGCGTCCCGGCGGTGGGTCCGTGGTGTGCGGGGCGTCATTGTCGCAGCCCGGTCCGGCGGCGTGGGCCGGACCGGGCTGCCGGTGGGCCGTCAGACGCGCACGGTGGCGCGGAAGACGGTGCCGGTACCGGAGACGGCGGCCGGTTCGCCCGCGGGGACGAAGACGGAGCCGCCCGGGGCGAGGTCGTGGTCGCCCGCCCGGACCGTTCCCGCGGTGCAGAGCAGGATCTGCGCGGCCGGGCCGGTGAGGTCGCGGGTGGCGCCGCCCTCGGGGAGGACGTACCGGGAGAGGCGGAACTCGTCGGTCGGGGTGTCGTAGACCTCTTCGCCGTCCGGGGACGCCTCCGGGCGCTGGACGCCGGGGTCGCCGGAGGCGAAGCGGACGACGCGCAGCAGTTCGGGGACGTCGACGTGCTTGGGGGTCAGTCCGCAGCGCAGCACGTTGTCGGAGTTGGCCATGATCTCGACGCCGAGGCCGGCGAGGTGGGCGTGCGGGACGCCGGCGCCGAGGTAGAGGGCCTCGCCGGGCTGGAGCCGGACGTGGTTGAGCAGGAGCGCGGCGAGGACGCCGGGGTCGCCCGGGTGGTGGCGGGCGATGTCGGCGTAGGGGGCGTAGGGGCCGCCCAGGCGTTCACAGGCCGCGGCGGTCTCGGTGACCGTGCGGGTCGTCTCCTCGGGGTCGGCGGTGAGGATCGCGGTGAGGACCTCGCGCAGGGCGGCTTCCTCGGGGTGGGCGCGCAGCAGGTCGGCGTAGGGCTTGAGGGAGGGGACGCCGAGTCCGTCGAGCAGCCCGGCCGTCCGCTCGGGGGTCCGGAATCCGCAGAGGCCGTCGAACTCGGTGAGGGCGCAGAGCAGTTCGGGCTTGTGGTTGGCGTCCTTGTAGTTGCGGTGCGGTGCGTCGAGGGGGACGCCGCGGCGTTCCTCGTCCGCGTGGCCCTCCTCGGCCTGCGCCAGGTCGGGGTGGACCTGGAGGGAGAGCGGGGCGCCGGCGGCGAGGATCTTGAGGAGGAAGGGCAGGCGCGGGCCGAAGGCGGCGACGCTCGCGGCGCCGAGTTCCCGTTCGGGGTCGGTGTCGATGACCTCGGCGAGGCTGCCCCGGCCGGTGCGGGAGGGGGCGCCGGGGTGGGCGCCGAGCCACATCTCCGCCTGCGGTTCGCCGGTCGGCTCGGTGCCGAGCAGCGCCGGGATCGCGGTGGTGGAGCCCCAGGCGTAGGGGCGGATGGTGTTGTCGAGGCGGTCCATGGACTCTCTCTGCCGTTCCTGGGCGCGGGTGCCGGTCCGGCGGTGGGGTGCCGGTGGCGGGGTCCGCGTATGTGGTCGTCCGGTACGTACGACGTATCACGAGGTGCCGGTGGGTACCACGAGGTACGTGGTGTCGGTGGGGTGTGCGCGTGGTGCGTGCCGACGGGGGCGCGTACCGGGTACGTACGAGGTCAGGCGCCCGAGGCGAGCGCCAGGTAAACGGCGGCGAAATCCGTGATGGCGATCAGTTCCGCGAGGGTCTCCAGTTCGCCGCCCGCCTCCGGTTCGAGTTCGCTGATCGGCGTGTCGTGGCCGAGCGCCAGGTCACGGGCGGCGGGGGCGGCGGTGAGGCCGCCCGCGGGGCGGTCGCGGAGCAGCACCACGCGCGCGTGCAGCGCGGGTGTGTCCTCGACGCGGTCGCGGAAGAAGTCGCCGGGGTCGGCGCCGGCGGCGAGCCGGCCGGAGAGCAGGGCGCCGTGCGCGGCGAGGGCCTCGGGGAGTTCGGCGACGACGGCGGGGTGGCCGGAGAGTTCGGCGAGGCCGGCGGCGAAGCGGCGTCCGGCCGGCCCGGCGGAGGTGCCCTCGGTCCAGATCAGCGGGAGGGCGTCGGCGAGTTCGGCGGCGAGGGTCTTGGCCGGGTTGCCGTACGTGGCGACGGCGGGTCCGCAGCGTTCGGCGATGCGGTCGAGGCGGTCGGCGACCCGTTCGACGGCGTCGGGCGGGGCGTCCAGGAGTCCGATGCGGTCCAGCAGGGCGAGCAGCGGGGTGAGCAGCGCCCACAGCACGCCGGGGGCGGACCCGGCGACGGGTTCCTCCTGGTCGTAGGGGGCGGTGTCCATCGGCAGCAACATGCCGTGGGAGCCGCTCACCGTCTCGCTCAGCGGGGAGCGGACGGGGGCGACGGCGACGACGGTGCAGCCGCGCCGGTACGCCTGTTCGGCGAGGAGGGAGAGGCCCGGCTCGGTGCCCTCGGGGCTGGCGATCAGCAGGAGGTCCACGGAGCCGGCCCAGCCGGGCAGTTCCCAGCGCAGGGCGCCCGCGGCGGGGGCGACGCCGGAGGGGGCGAGCCGGATGACGGGGCTGCCCGCACCCGCGAGGGTGCCCAGGAGGTCGGCGGCGTGGGTGGCGGCGGCGCCGGGGCCGGCGATCAGGACGGCGCGGGGCCGGCCGTCGGGCTTGAGGTCGCCGACGCCGGCCTCGGCGGCGTGCCGGGCGGCGGTGCGCACGCGTGCGCCGGCCTCCGCGGCGCCGCGCAGCAGTCCGCGCCGGTCGGCCTCGGCGAGGCCCTCGGGGGTGTCGAGCAGCGATTCGTCGAGCATGGCGGCAGTCTCCGATCGCCGGGGCGTCAGGTGCTCTCCCGTGGTCGGCTACCCGGTGTCCGGGAGAACAGTGGCCAAGGTGGTGCCGGGCGGCCGGCTCCCGGGCGGGTCACTCGGGGCGGCGGGCCTCGTCGACGAGGAGGACGGGGATGCCGTCGCGGACCGGGTAGGCCAGGCCGCAGTCCTGGCCGGTGCAGACCAGTTCGGCCTCCCGCTCTTCGAGGGGGGCGTGGCAGGCCGGGCAGGCGAGGATCTCCAGGAGGCCGGCTTCGAGCGGCATGGGGGTTCCCTTCGGGAGCGTTCGGCGTGTGCTGATGTGCTGGTCAGGGTACCTCCGGAGGGGGCCCCTCGGTCGAGCCGGTGAGGGCCCGCCCGGGGGCCCGGCAGGCAGCGCGGCTCAGCCCCTGATCAGGGCCAGGGCCTCGTCGCGGACGGCGCGCATGGTGGCCTCGTCGCGGGCCTCGGCGTTCAGGCGCAGCAGGGGTTCGGTGTTGGAGGAGCGGACGTTGAACCACCAGTCGGCGGCGGTGACGGTCAGGCCGTCGAGTTCGTCGAGGGTGACGCCGTCGCGGTCCTCGTAGGCGGCCCGGATCGCGGCGAGGCGGCCGGCCTGGTCGGCGACGGTGGAGTTGATCTCGCCGGAGCCGGCGTAGCGGTCGTACTGGGCGACCAGCGCGGACAGCGGGCCGTCCTGTCCGCCGAGGGCGGCGAGGACGTGGAGGGCGGCGAGCATGCCGGTGTCGGCGTTCCAGAAGTCGCGGAAGTAGTAGTGGGCGGAGTGCTCGCCGCCGAAGAGGGCGCCGGTGCGGGCCATCTCGGCCTTGATGAAGGAGTGGCCGACGCGGGTGCGGACCGGGGTGCCGCCGTTCTCCTCGACGACCTCCGGCACGGACCAGGAGGTGATCAGGTTGTGGATGACGATGCCGGTGCCGCCGTTGCGGGCGAGTTCGCGGGCGGCGACGAGGGCGGTGACGGCGGACGGCGGGACGGGGGCCCCGGCCTCGTCGACGACGAAGCAGCGGTCGGCGTCGCCGTCGAAGGCGATGCCGAGGTCGGCTCCCTCCTCGCGGACGCGTCGCTGCAGGTCGACGAGGTTGGCCGGGTCGAGCGGGTTGGCCTCGTGGTTGGGGAAGGTGCCGTCCAGTTCGAAGTACAACGGCACGAGGTCCAGGGGCAGGCCGGAGAAGACGGTGGGGACCGTGTGGCCGCCCATGCCGTTGCCCGCGTCGACGACGACCTTGAGGGGGCGGATGCCCGTGAGGTCGACGAGGGAGCGCAGGTGGGCGGCGTAGTCGCCCAGCGTGTCCCGGCGGGTGAGGGTGCCGGTGCGGGCGGCGGGTTCGGGGGCGCCGGTCTCGGTCCACCCCTCCACCAGGGCGCGGATCTCGGCGAGGCCGGTGTCCTCGCCGACGGGGGCCGCGCCCGCCCGGCACATCTTGATGCCGTTGTAGCGGGCGGGGTTGTGCGAGGCGGTGAACATGGCGCCGGGCAGGCCGAGCGCCCCGGAGGCGTAGTAGAGCTGGTCGGTGGAGCACAGGCCGATCTCGGTCACGTCCGCGCCGCGGGAGGCCGCGCCCCGGGCGAAGGCGCCGGAGAGTCCGGGGGAGGAGGGCCGCATGTCGTGGCCGACCACGAGCGCGCCGGCGCCGGTCAGTTCGGCGAAGGCGGCGCCGAAGAGTCCGGCCAGCGTCTCGTCCCACTGGTCCGGGACCACGCCGCGCACGTCGTACGCCTTGACGATCTGTGACAGATCAGCAGCCACGGCCAACCTTCCTGGAGTCCTGTCGGTGCCCACAAACTACCCGTAGGCACGCGGACGGGACGGGCGCAGGGCCCGGTCAGGGCAGCATCCAGCCCAGGACCGGCGAGGACTGCGCGACGACGATGAGGCACATCACCAGCAGCAGGAGCGCGCTCCAGGGGAGCACCTTGCGCAGCAGGTCGCCCTCGCGGCCCGCGAGCCCGACGGCGGCGCAGGCGATGGTGAGGTTCTGCGGGGAGATCATCTTGCCGAGGACGCCGCCCGAGCTGTTGGCGGAGGCGAGCAGGACGGGTGAGAGGCCGGACTCCCGGGCGGCGGTGACCTGGAGGGCGCCGAAGAGGGCGTTGGCGGAGGTGTCGGAGCCGGAGACGGCGACGCCGAACCAGCCGAGCACCGGGGAGAGGAAGGCCAGTCCGGCGCCGGCCGCGGCGACGAAGTGGCCGATGGTGGCGGCCTGTCCGGAGAGGTTCATCACGTAGGCGAGGGCGAGGACGGAGGTCACGGTGAGCAGGGCGAAGCGCAGTTCGCGGACGGTGGCGAGCCATTCGCGGGCCGCCGTCCCGGCGCGGACGCCGAGCACCGCGGCGGTGCCGAGCCCGGCGATCAGCACGAGGGTGCCGCCGGTGGACAGGACCGGCCAGGTGAAGACGTTGCCGCCGGCCGGGGTGCCGTCGGCTCCGACGACGTCGAGGAACGGCCAGTCCCAGCTCCGGGTGGCCCGGTCCAGCAGGTGCTTGACGGCGGGGATCTGGGCGACGGAGAAGACGAGGACGATCAGCGCGTAGGGGGCGTAGGCGCGGACGGTCTCGCGGCGCGGGTCCTCCTCGTCGAGTTCCTCGCTGCGCGCGCCGGTCAGCACGGCGGCGCGGACGGGTTCGGCGGCGGGGCGGCGGGCGGCCGGGACGGCGACCAGGGCGCCGGCGCCGGCCAGCGCGGCGACGATGTCGGCGAGTTGGGCGGAGAGGAAGTTGGAGGCGGCGAACTGGGCGACGGCGAAGGCGGCTCCGCAGGCCAGCGCGGGCGCCCATGTCTCGCGCAGTCCCCGGCGGCCGTCGACGAGCCCGACCAGGACGAGAGGCACGACGAGGGCGAGCAGCGGGGTCTGACGGCCCACCACGGAGGCGACGTCGTCCAGTGGCAGCCCGGTGACCTGGGCGAGGGTGACGACCGGGGTGCCCATGGCGCCGAAGGCGACCGGCGCGGTGTTGGCGACCAGCGAGACCACCGCGGCGCGTACCGGGTCGAAGCCGAGCGCGACGAGCATCACCGAGCAGATGGCGACGGGGGCGCCGAAGCCGGCGAGGGCCTCCAGCAGGGCGCCGAAGCAGAAGGCGATGACGAGGGCCTGGATGCGCGGGTCGTCGGAGAGCCGTCCGAAGGAGCGGCGCAGGACGTCGAAGTGCCGGGTGCGAACGGTCATCCGGTACACCCACAGGGCGTTGACGACGATCCACAGGATGGGGAACAGGCCGAACAGGGCGCCCTGGGCGGCGCTGGAGACCGTCTGGCCGAGCGGCATGCCGTAGGCGAGCCAGGCGACGAGCACGGCGGCCAGCAGGCCGGTGAGCCCGGCGAGGTGCGCCTTCATGCGGACGCCGCCGAGCAGGACGAGGACGGTGAGCAGGGGCAGGGCCGCCACGAGGGCGGACAGTGCCAGCGAATCGGCGACGGGTTCCAGTTCCTGGACGTACACGGGCGCCTCCCCGGTTTCCGCCATGCGAAAGTGATATCTCGCGATCCCGGAATGGTCGTGTCCGCGACAAGCGCGCGTCAATGGGTGTGCGGCAACGGATGCCGGAGCGTGGGGCGGGTGGGACGCGGGAGACACCGCTCACCAGGCGGAAGACCGCGGGGCGGCACCGGGAGGGGAAAGAGGTACGGGAGGTGGGCGCCGGCGCCGCTCAGTTGTCCGGCGAGCGCAGGACGCGGAGGTGACCCCGGCGGGCGACCTCCATCGGGTCGGTCCGCGGTCCGCCGCCCTCGGCGGTGCGCCGCTCCTGGGGGCGGGCCGCCTCGCGCACGGCGTTGGCCAGCGCCTCCAGGTCGTCGCCGCTGGGGCGGGCGGGGGCCGAACCGTCGAGGAGCCGGACGACCTCCCAGCCGCGCGGGGCGGTGAGGCGCTCGGAGTGCTCGGCGCACAGGTCGTAGCAGTGGGGTTCGGCGTAGGTGGCGAGCGGACCGAGGACCGCGGTCGAGTCGGCGTAGACGTACGTCAGCGTCGCGACGGCGGGACGACCGCAGGCGGTGCGCGAACAGCGACGTACAGGGCTCACGATGTTGGACGGTACCGCACTCTTGAGCGGGCCGCGACGACTCCCCCTCAGGTCACACCACCGTGTCGCCGTGTGAATCACGCCACACGCCCCGCGGACGCTCCTTCCTGACCTGCGTGGACGCCGTACTTCGGCGAACCGGACACGCTGCGGAGCGGTCACTAGTCGCTATAAAGGGGGCCATTTGCCGTGAGCGCCCCGGTCATGGAGAGGTACGGAATCGAGCCCAATCTTGGCTGGAATGGTCATCCTGCGACATGCGGTGCGGGCCGCCACGGCGGCGGGGGTGCGCGCGGCGCGCGCTCGGGCGCCCGGAGGCCGCGAGGACTACCCTTCAGGCGTGATGGACTCCCCCATGACGCCCCCCGCCGGCGGCCCGGGGCCCCGCCGGCGCGACCGGCACGGCCGGGGCATGCGAGGCCCGATCGCCCCGCCCCAGGTACCGCTCGCGGCGAGCCGCGCCGACCTCTTCGCGGACCTGGTGCAGGACTCCGTGGAACGGCTGGAGCGGCGGTGGCCGCAACTGGCCGACGTCGACTTCCACGTCCTGGAGGTGCCGCAGGCGGGCGGGGCGTACCCGGTCTGGAACGACGAGGCGGTGCCGCTGGGCGGCGTGCTGCCGGCGCGGGACGGACACCGCGCGCGGGTGGTCGTCTACCGGCGGCCGGTGGAGATCCGCAGCAAGGGCCGGGACGAGCGCGCGGCACTGGTGCACGAGGTGGTCGTGGAGCAGATCGCCGAACTGCTGGGCCTGACCCCGGAGACGGTGGACCCGCGCTACGGCGAGGACTGACCGCCCGGCGCGAGGCCCGGCCGCGGGGCCGGGCGGATCGGGCCGGGCCGGACTGGGAACAAGGTGCCCGGCCCGGCCGGACGGCGGGGCCGGGGGGCGGACCGGCAGGACCGGATGCCCGCGGGTCCCGCGGGGCGGGGCGGAGACAGTCGGGCGAGGCGGGGCACCGGCCGGCCGGCGGGCGGGGCGGCCGGCGACCCGGGTGCCCCGCCCGGGGCCGTCACCGGACGAGGACGGAGAGGTCCTGTTCGGCGTGCGGCACCGCGACCATGCCCCGGTCGTCCGGGAGGGTCTGGACGGTGAAGGCGGCCACGTCGCCCTTCTCCGGTCCCAGCAGCGTGCGGGCCGCGTAGACCGGGCCGCCGGAGAGCGGTTCGACGGTCAGCGCGTAGACGCCCTCCAGCCCCTCGGGGACGGGCAGTTCCACGTTCTGCGTCGTCCCGGCCTTGAGCGTGTACTCGCGTGAGGCCGCCGCGCCCCCGTCGCTGCCGGCGGAGGCGGTGACCCTGACCTTCGCGCCCTCGGCGGGGGCGGCCAGGGAGAGCCTGGTGGCCTTGGCGCGGTTGTCCGCGGCCGTCGCCCGCTTCCCGACCGGCCGGGTCGCCGGGACGAACGCCGACTCCTGGCCCTCGCCCTTGCCGCGCACCACCCGGGCGGCGGCCACCACGGGCACGGAGCCGCCGGTCGGCGTCAGCACCAGCGAGCCCGCCTCGTCCCGCATGACGTCGCCGAGGTCCACGCCCGTCGTCGTCCCGGCCTTGACGTGCAGCGTCTCGTGCCCGGCGGGCGTGATCGTCCCGGAGGGGGAGGCGAGCCGCACCTTCAGGTCGGCGTCGATGCCGCCCGGCGTGAACACCACCAGGTGCACCGCCGTGGCGTCCTCGGGGATGCCCGGCAGCACCAGCGAGCCCGACGGGTCGGTGGCCGCGGCCAGCCAGTCGCCGCCGGTCGTCTCGTCCAGGGACTGGACGGCGGCGCCGACCCGGCCGCTGCGCACGCCGATGTGGACGGTGAGGTCGGCCTCGCGCGCCTCGCTGAGCGTGGAGAGGAGGATCGGCTCGCTGGAGTTCGGGGCCACGGTGATGCCCTCGCCCGCCGTGGACTCCAGGGCACCGTCCTTGCCGTACAGCTCGATGTCGACGACGGCCGCCGAGTCGTCCGGGTTGGTCAGGTGGACGTAGTCGGTCCGGCCGCTCGCGGTGCTGACGCCCGGGAACCAGAACTCGGTGTCCGCCGGGGTGCAGGCGACGCCCAGCATGCCCCGGCCGTTGCCCGCGGTGACCTCCGTGGTCTGCTGCACGGTCCAGCCGGAGGCGTGGCTGCCGTCCGCGGTGCCGATGAAGGCCGGCGTCTCGCCGCCGGAGGCCGTGCCGGTGGCCGGCTTGCCCGGTGCCTCCGGCTCCACGGGGGGCTTCACCTCCCCCGCCGAGCCCTTGGCCCCGTCCTTGCCGTCCTTGCCGTCCTTCTCGTCCTTCTCGTCCTTCTCGTCGTCACCGGTGCTCCCGGAGTTCTCGTCGGCCGCTCCGTCCTCGGCCCCGGCCGCGTCGTCCGCGTCGGCCTCGGCCCGTCCGGCCCGCGCGGAGCGCAGCGCGGCGGTGCCCTTGGCCTCGGCGCCCTTGGTGACCGGCGTGAACGAGGTGTACGTCGTCTCCGCGAGGTCGGAGGTGCTCGGGGCCGGGCAGAGCAGACTGGTGCGCTCCACCGGGAGCCGGGCCGCCGCGCCCACGGCGTCCGCGCCGGAGGCGTCCGGCGAGGTGAGCGCCGCGAATCCGGTGACGGCGGCGAGCGCGGTCGCGCCGGCGATCAGGGACAGGGTCGTGCGGTTCACTGCTGGCTCCCGTCGGAACGCTCGTCGGCCGTGCCGTGGGGGTGCGGGGGCCGGGCCGGGTCGTACGGCGTGTCGTAGCCGCCCCGGCCGTACGCCGGGTCGTACCCGCCGTCGGGGGTCCGGCCGCCGTAGCCGTACGGGTCGTACGTGCCGCCCCCGTACTGCGTGCCGTCGTAGGCGCCGCCCTGGTACGGGTCCTGCCCGTCGTAGGGCTGCTGCCGGGCGTAGGCGCCCTGGTCGTACCCGCTGTGGTCGTAGCCGCCCTGGTCGTAGGGCGGGGCGTCCTGCCGGTCGCCGTACCCGTCGTGACCGCCGTGGCCCGGGGCCGGCTGTCCGGCGGTGTCCCACTCCTCGTAGGGCCCGGACTGCTGGGCCGGGACGGGGGCGGGCTCGCCGTGCGGGTCCACCGCGTGGGGCCCGGCGTCCGGGTCCGGGCCGGTGCCCGCCGGGACTCCGCTCGCCTCCGCCTCGGCCTCGGCCTGGGCGCGCAGCCGGCGGGCCCGGCGGCCCTCCCCGGCGACGGCCTGCTCGGGCACGGCCGGCTCCTCGGGCAGGTCGTCGTCGACGTCGCGGCGCCGGCCCGGCAGGGCGAGCACGACCAGGACGACGGCGAGGCAGCCCTGCGTCCAGAGCCAGACGCCGTGGGTGAAGGGGGCCTCGTAGGTGACGTCGAGCTTGCCGCCGGTCTCGGGGAGCCGGAAGCCCTGGGCCCAGCCGTCGACCGTGGTCGGGGTGAGCGGCTTGCCGTCCAGGGTGGCAACCCACCCCTCGTCGGCGCTGTCGGCGAGGCGCAGCACGCGCCCCGTGCCGCCCTCGGGGATCTCGGTGTGGATCTCGACGGGGCCGGCGGCGACGGGCTCGGGGCGGGCCGGGGTGGCGCCGCCGGAGCCCTCGGAGACGAGGGTGGCGCGCGCGACCTCCCGGTTCACCCGCCACAGTCCGCTGCCGTCCTGCTGGCTGAGGCGGCTGAGGCCGGGCGTGGCGTCGAGGACGCGGGCCACGTCGCGGGGGGCGCCCTTGCGCACCAGGACGTAGCGGACGGCGAAGCCGCCGAGCTGGCCGGCCTGGTCGGCGCCGGAGCCGGCGACCAGGTTGCCGACGACCTTGTCGAGGCGGGCGTCGCCGCCGGCCTCGGCGGCCAGTTCGGCGTCGCCGAGGCGGGCGCCGGAGCCGCGGACCAGCGAGTAGCGGACGCGGGCGGCGGAGTCGCTGTCGAGGACGAGGGTGCGGGGCTGGTCGCGGGTGCGGCTCTCCTCGGCGACGAACGCCGGGACCTGGACCGGGTCGCGGCGCGCCAGGGGCCCGTCGGCGCCGCCGATCATCCAGCCCGCGGCGGAGATCAGCGGTCCGACGGCCGCGGCGAGGGCGATCAGCGCGGCGACCGGCTGGCGCCAGCCGAAGCTCTCCTCGGCCACCCGCGACCGGGCGCCGTCTGCGCCGAGGGCGGCGGCCGAGAGCAGGGCGATGCCGTAGACGAGGGTGGCGGGGCCGGCCCAGGCGGAGGCGTTGGCCAGGACGGCGAAGACCAGTCCGGTCAGCGCGACGGCCCAGGCGGTCAGGATGCCCAGCCGGCGTTCCGAGCGCAGCAGGGCGGCGAGGGCGGCCAGCACGATGCCGACGAGGACGAGCCCGCCGACCGTGCCGGGTCCGCCGGGGCTGATCCCGAGCAGGTCGAGCGCGGAGGCGGCGGAGGCGCCGTGGCCGAGGCCGGCCTCGGCGAGGAAGCCGAAGGGCAGCAGCGACAGCGACCAGGGCGCGAGGACCAGCAGGGGGGTGCCGAACTGGGCGAGGAAGCGCGGCCCGTACGCCGCGAGGTCGGCCCGGCGCAGCGCCAGCACGCCGATGCCGAGGAGCAGCGCGATCGGCCACACCACGGGGGTGAAGGCGGTGGTGACCGTCAGCAGCAGCGCGTAGGCCCAGGTGGCCCGCCAGGTGCCGCGGGTGCCGTCCTCGTGGGCGAGGCCGGCGGCGGCGACGCCCGCGCGGGCGAGGAGCGGGAGCAACACGGCGAGAAGGGCGGTGCCGATGCGTCCGCCGGCCAGCGCGCCGGTGACGGCGGGCAGGAAGGCGTAGGCGACGGCGGCCCAGGCGCGCAGCAGCCGGGAGGTGACGAGCGGCCGGGAGGCGAAGTAGGCGCTGAGGCCGGCCAGCGGCACCGAGCAGACCAGGAGCACGGTGAGGGCCAGCCCGGTCGAGCCCAGCAGGATCGAGGAGAGCAGGGCGACGACGGCGAGGTAGGGCGGGGCGGAGGCGGTGCCGCCGGTGCCGACGGTGTGCCAGGCGTCGAAGTAGCGCGACCACAGTTCGCCGGCGCCGCCGGGGGCGGGCAGCAGGGCACCGCCGGCCAGCGCGCCGCCGCCGAGGAGCTGACGGCACGCCACCAGCGAGGCGAGCAGGAGCAGGGCGAAGAGGAGCGGCGCGGGCTTGCGGGCGACGCGCTTGAGCCGGGCGAACTGCTCGACCTCCAGGAAGTCGGCGTCGTCGCCGCCGGGCCCGGACTCGATGCCGCCGCCGTGCCGTCCGGCACCGGAGGCGGTCTCGTCGGAGCCGCCGCCCAGGTTCCCCGCCATCTGCTCGACGGTGACGCGGATGGTCGCGCCGGGCGGCGGGAACAGCGGGCGCAGTTCCTCCTTGCCGATCCGCGGGCGGCCCCGCTCCCGCCGTGCGGCGAGGACGCGTTCGGGCCGCAGCAGGACGCCGAGCAGGCCGCGTATCTCGTCCACGGCCTGGCCGGGGACCTTGCCGACGAGGTAGGCGAGGGTGCGCAGCAGGGTGCCGACGACGAGGCGCAGCAGCACCCAGGGCAGCGCCGCGGTACGGGTGTTGACGAGCAGGGTGTGGACGGCGCCGGCCTTGTCCACCTTGTGCGGGGAGGCGGTGGTGCGGCCCGCGCAGTCGACGGCGCGGCGTTCGCGGGAGGCGGCCTCGGCGTGGCGCAGGACGGCCTCGGGGGCGATGAGGACGCGCAGGCCCTCGGCGTGCACCCGCCAGCACAGGTCGACGTCGTCACGCATCAGGGGCAGCCGGCGGTCGAACCCGCCGAGCCGGTCGAAGACGTCACGCCGGATCAGCATCCCGGCGGTGGAGACCGCGAGGACGGAGCGGACGTGGTCGTGCTGGCCCTGGTCCTGCTCGCGGCGGTCCAGGCCGGTCCAGCGGCGGCCGGAGTTGGCGATGGAGACGCCGACCTCCAGCAGTTGCCGGCGGTCGTACCAGCCGCGGAGCTTGGGGCCGACGACGGCGACGTCGTCGCGGCCGAGTTCGTACTCGGTGTCGACGACGCGGAGGAGTTCGGCGAGGGCGTCGGGCTCGGGGGCGCAGTCGTCGTGCAGCAGCCAGAGCCACTGCACCGGTTCGCCGTGCGGCAGTTCGGGCAGGTCGTAGGCGTCGTCGCGCCAGGTGCGGGTGACGGGGTCCCAGCCGCTGGGCCGCTTCAGGTACGGCAGGTCGTCGGGGGTCGGCTCCGGCGCGCTGCGGGCGGCCTCCCCGACGGCCTGGCCGAAGCCGGTCCGCCGGGCGAGGTGCAGCACGCGGTCGTCGCCGAGCGCGTCGGTGACCAGCCGGGCGGAGTCGTCGGCGCTGCCGGTGTCGGCGGCCACCGCGTACTGGACGGGGCGCTCCTGGCCGAGCAGCCCCGCGAGCGCGTCGGGCAGCCAGCGGGCTCCGTCGTGGGAAACGAGGACCGCGGTCACCACGTGACGCGGGAACTCAGGTGTGGCAGCGAGGTCTTGCTGGGCTGCCGTGTGGCTGTGCACGGACATCGAGGTACGGGCCCCGGTTCGGTGGACTGCGGTGGACGCCCGTGACCTGTGAGGAGGGCCGGGCTTCTCGGACGAGCGACCACACTATCGGCTGGGCATGACGACGGCCCGCCGCCTGTGGACAAGCCACCCGCGACGGGCCGTTCCCGCCGGCGTACCGAGGGGGAGGTGGTGGGGTCCGCGCGCGCCGGCCCGGCCGGCGCGGGTGCGCGCGGTCCGGGTCCGGGTCAGACCGCGGCCTTCTTCAGCCTGCGGCGCTCACGCTCGGACAGTCCGCCCCAGATGCCGAAGCGTTCGTCGTTGGCGAGGGCGTACTCGAGGCATTCGGAGCGGACTTCGCAGGCGAGGCAGACCTTCTTCGCCTCCCGGGTGGAACCGCCCTTCTCGGGGAAGAAGGACTCGGGGTCGGTCTGGGCGCACAGCGCGCGCTCCTGCCAGCCGAGTTCCTCGTCCGCGTCGTCGACCAGCAGTTGCTGCACCAGCTCGGTCATGTGCGCCCCTCGTCTGTCTCTTCGCGTCCCCGTGATGTAGCCGTTACCGATTCCGGCTGAACGACACGAGTGAAATTACAAGTGTGCTGCTCCGGGCGAGTCAAGCCGAGATCTGCTATTGGGCCCCTTATTCACTCTGCGGAACCAAGGCCATGCGGAAAGTGTTCAAATCGGCATAAACCTTGACACCCCGACGAGCCCCGCCGGCGACCTCCGGCCCCGTCGTGCCCTACAGGGGGAGACGCGCCGGCGTTCGTTCTCGTTCCGACACACGGACCGAAGCGAGCCTGATCACAGCGAGATCACGGGATCGCAACGGAGGTCGTGTGCCCGGCTTGAGCGCCATGTGTCCCGCAACCCGTCTGAGCAAACCTTTCACCGGAGAGATGAACCGGATGAGGTGAAACATATCCCACAAAACGGTCGGCAAGTTGACACGGTGAGTGTGAGCCGCTGTCCTAGGGGGCATGCTCGCGAACTTGGCACACGCCTCGACCCGCCTCGCCGGGTCCCACGGTGCTGCCCGCGCTCGTCGTAGCTGTCGCCGTTCCTTCCGTACCGCGTGTCGCGCGTGTCCCGCGCGCCGCGGCCGTTGAGCCACCCGCTCCGGCCGAACCGCACCCGGTGATCCGGTCCACGCGACCGGCCCTCCCCCCGCGTCCCGCCCCACCCGGGCGCGCGCTCCCCCGCCCGAGGCGTGTCCACGGCCCGCCTCCCTGCTCTCCTCCGCCGCGTCTCCCACCGGCTTCCGCCCTCATTCGCCGAGGAACCACCCCACCCATGAACAGCGACAGCGACCTCCAGATCGCCGGCGACATCCTCGAAGTCCCCCACCTCCTCCAGCCCCCGCGCGAGCACCCGGCGACCGTCGCCGAGTTCGCCGGGCTGGCCCGCTCGCTGGCCGCCGACCGGTCCCAGTGGGCCCCGCTCGTCCGCTACGACGCCACCACCCGCTGGTACCACCGGCTGCGCACCGGCCCCGGCTACGAGGTGTGGCTCCTCTCCTGGGTGCCCGGCCAGGGCAGCGGCCCGCACGACCACGGCGACTCCAGCGGCATCCTGACCGTCCTGGAGGGCACGCTCACCGAGCGCACCCGGCGCTCCACGCGCGTGCTGGGTGCCGGCGCCCAGCGGGTGTTCGCCCCCGGGTACGCGCACACGGTGGTCAACGACTCCCTCGACGGCGCGGTCAGCCTGCACGTCTACCACCCGGGGCTGACCCGGATGCCCATGCACTCCCCGCAGTGCCCGGCCGCCGCGGCGCCGCGCGACACGGGCGCGGGCGCGGTGACGGCCGGCTGACGCGCGGGCGGCCGGGCCGGGCGCGTGCCGGCGCCGCCCGCGCTCGCGCGGCCCCGGCACGGTGCCGTACGGGTCCGCGCGTCGACGACTGGCCGACGCGTTGTCGGCGCCGCCTGCAAGACTGACCCCCATGCGCATTGTGGTTCTGGCAGGCGGCATCGGCGGTGCCCGTTTCCTGCGCGGTCTGAAGCGGGCCGCGCCGGACGCGGACATCACGGTCATCGGCAACACCGGGGACGACATCCACCTCTTCGGGCTGAAGGTCTGCCCGGACCTCGACACGGTGATGTACACGCTCGGCGGCGGCATCAACGAGGAGCAGGGCTGGGGGCGTTCCGAGGAGACCTTCCACCTCAAGGAGGAACTCGCGGCGTACGGCGTCGGGCCAAAGTGGTTCGGCCTGGGCGACCGGGACTTCGCCACCCACATCGTGCGGACGCAGATGATCGGCGCCGGCTATCCGCTCAGCGCCGTGACCCAGGCGCTGTGCGACCGCTGGCAGCCGGGCGTCCGGCTCATCCCGATGAGCGACGACCGGGTGGAGACGCACGTCGCCGTCGAGGTGGACGGCGAGCGCAAGGCGGTCCACTTCCAGGAGTACTGGGTGCGGCTGCGGGCCTCGGTCCCCGCCGAGGCCATCGTGCCGGTCGGCGCCGAGCAGGCGAAGCCCGCGCCCGGCGTCCTGGAGGCCCTCGCCGAGGCGGACGTCATCCTCTTCCCGCCCTCCAACCCGGTCGTGTCCGTCGGCACCATCCTCGCCGTGCCCGGCATCCGGGAGGCCATCGCCGACGCCGGGGTGCCCGTGGTGGGCCTCTCCCCGATCGTCGGGGACGCGCCCGTGCGCGGGATGGCCGACAAGGTGCTCGCGGCGGTCGGCGTGGAGACCTCGGCGGCGGCGGTCGCCGAGCACTACGGATCGGGGCTGCTCGACGGCTGGCTGGTCGACACGGTCGACGCGGGCGTCGTCGACCGGGTCGAGGCGGCCGGCATCCGCTGCCGGGCGGTGCCGCTGATGATGACGGACCCGGACGCCGCGGCCCGGATGGCCGAGGAGGCGCTGGCGCTGGCCCGGGAGGTGCGGGCCGCATGAGCACGCCCCCCGCGGACGGGTACCGGGTCTGGGCCGTCCCCGGACTCCCCGAGATCCGGCCGGGCGACGACCTGGCCAAGCTGATCGCCGCCGCCGAACCCGGCCTCTCCGACGGGGACGTGCTCCTCGTCACCTCCAAGATCGTGTCCAAGGCCGAGGGCCGCGTGGTCGAGGCCGCCGACCGGGAGGCCGCGATCGACGCCGAGACGGTCCGGGTGGTGGCCCGGCGCGGCACGCTGCGCATCGTCGAGAACCGGCAGGGCCTGGTCATGGCCGCGGCCGGGGTCGACGCCTCCAACACCCCCGCCGGGACGGTACTGCTGCTCCCCGAGGACCCCGACGCCTCCGCGCGGACGATCCGCGAGGGGCTGCGCGACCTGCTCGGCGTGGACGTCGGCGTGATCGTCACCGACACCTTCGGGCGCCCCTGGCGCTCCGGGCTGACCGACGTGGCGATCGGCGCCGCCGGTGTCCGCGTCCTCGACGACCTGCGCGGCGGCACCGACGCGCACGGCCACCCGCTCAGCGCCACCGTCGTCGCCACCGCCGACGAACTCGCGGCCGCCGGCGACCTGGTCAAGGGCAAGTCCGCCGGACTGCCCGTCGCCGTGGTGCGCGGGCTCCCGCATGTGGTCGCCGAGGACGACGGCGAGGGGACGCGGGCCCTGGTGCGCGGCGCCCGCGACGACATGTTCCGCCTCGGCACCTCCGAGGCGGTCCGGCAGGCGGTCACCCAGCGCCGTACGGTACGGGCCTTCACCGACGAGCCGGTCGATCCGGGCGCCGTGCGCCGGGCGGTGGCCGCGGCGGTCACCGCGCCGGCCCCGCACCACACCACGCCGTGGCGGTTCGTGCTGCTGGAGTCGGCCGCGTCCCGGCTCAGGCTGCTGGACGCCATGCGGGACGCCTGGATCGCGGACCTGCGCCGCGACGGCAAGAGCGAGGAGTCCATCGCCAGGCGGGTGCGGCGCGGGGACGTCCTGCGCAACGCCCCCTACCTCGTCGTCCCCTGCCTGGTCATGGACGGCTCGCACACCTACGGGGACGCGCGGCGCGACGGCGCCGAACGGGAGATGTTCCTCGTCGCCACCGGCGCCGGCGTGCAGAACCTGCTGGTGGCACTCGCCGGGGAGCGGCTGGGCTCGGCCTGGGTGTCCTCGACGATGTTCTGCCGGGACGTCGTCCGCGAGGTGCTGGACCTGCCCGGCGACTGGGACCCGATGGGCGCCGTCGCGGTGGGGCACCCCGCCGAGGAGCCGCGGGCGCGGCCGGAGCGGGACCCGGACGCCTTCGTCACCGTGCGCTGAACCACCGCGGCGGACGCGCCGGTCCGCCGCGGCGACCCCCTACTCTCGTAGGGACCCCCGCTCCCCAGGCCCAGGACCCTCCGTGGCAGGACGCTTCTCCCCCCGGCCCCCGCGCGCGACCCCCGTGTCGCCCGGCGGGCCCGCCGCCGTGCCCGCGCGCGGACGCGTGCCGCGGCAGGCGCCGGCGCCCGGGGCGGTCCGCGTGTGGGTGCCGGACGGGCCGCTGGAACCGGGGCTGGTGCTCGGCCCGCTGCGGCGCGGCCCCGGCGACCCGACCTTCCGGTCGCTGCCCGACGGGTCGGTGTGGCGGGCCAGCCGGACCCCCGCCGGTCCGGGCACGCTGCGGATCTCCGTACGCGGGGGCGAGGTGCGCGGCCAGGCCTGGGGACCGGGCGCCGGGTGGCTGCTGGAGCGGCTGCCCGCGCTGCTCGGCGCCGACGACGACCCCGCCGCGTTCGTGCCCCGGCACCGGCTGCTGGCGCTCACCGCGCGCCGGCGGCCCGGACTGCGGCTGACGCGGACCGGGCTCGTGCTGGAATCGCTGATCCCCTCGGTGCTGGAGCAGAAGGTCACCACCCTGGAGGCGTACCGGGCGTGGCGGCTGCTCGTGCTCCGGTTCGGGGAGCCCGCGCCGGGGCCCGCGCCCGAGCGGATGGCCGTCATGCCGGCGCCGCGTACCTGGGCGCTGATCCCGTCGTGGGAGTGGCACCGCGCCGGTGTGGACGACAAGCGGGCCGCCACCGTGCTGCGGGCCGTGCGGCTCGCCGCCCGGATGGAGGAGACGGCCGCGATGGAGCCCGGGGAGGCCCGGCGGCGGCTGGAGGTGGTGCCCGGCATCGGCCCCTGGACCTCGGCGGAGACGGTGCAGCGCAGCCACGGGGCGCCGGACGCGGTCACCGTGGGCGACCTGCACCTGCCGGGGATCGTCGGGTACGCGCTGGCCGGTGACCGGTCGGCGGACGACGCGGAGATGCTGCGGCTGCTGGAGCCGTACGCCGGTCAGCGGCACCGGGCCGCGCGGCTGGTGCTGCTCAGCGGACAGGTGCCGCCGCGCCGGGCCCCGCGGATGGCACCGCGCCGCATCGAACGCCTCTGACCCCGGCCGGCCCTCGCCCGCACGAGCGGGCCGGCGCGTCCGGGCCCCAACCCACTGGGCCGGTTGGCCGGGCCCCGGCCCACGCGGCCGGGCCAGTGCCCCGGTCCGCGGTCCGCGGTCGCCCCGCCGGACGGCCGCCCGCTCACGTGTCGGACGAGAAGCGCACCGAGCCCGCCGGGATGCGGACGTCGCACCAGACGCGGGCGCCGGAGCGGAGTTCGTTGTCGGCGCCGACGACCGCGCCGTCCCCCACCACCGTGTCGGTGAGGACGGAGCGCGTGCCGACCCTGGCGCGGGTGCCGACGAGCGAGTCGGTGACGACCGCGCCCGGCTCGATGACCGCCCCCGGCAGGATCGCGCTGCCGACGATCCGCGCGCCGTCGGCCACGAAGGCCCCCTCCCCCACCACCGTGCCGCCGGACAGTTCGGCGCCCGCCGCGACGGTGGCCGTGGGCAGCACCAGCCGGTCCCCGCAGCGGCCCGGCACCGCCGGGGACGGGGCCCGGCCCAGCACCAGGTCGGCCGAGCCGCGCACGAAGGCGGCCGGGGTGCCGAGGTCCAGCCAGTAGGTCGAGTCGACCATGCCCTGCAGGTGGGCCCCGTTCGCCAGCAGCCCGGGGAAGGTCTCCCGCTCGACCGAGACGGGGCGGCCCGCCGGGATGGTGTCGAGGACGGAGCGGCGGAAGACGTAGGCGCCCGCGTTGATCTGGTCGGTGACGATCTCCTCGGGCGTCTGCGGCTTCTCCAGGAAGGCGAGGACGCGTCCCGTGCCGTCCGTCGGGACCAGTCCGTACGCCCTCGGATCGTTCACCCTGGTCAGGTGCAGGGAGACGTCCGCGCCCGTCTCCGTGTGGGTGCGCACCAGGGCGCGGATGTCCAGGCCGGTCAGGATGTCGCCGTTGAAGACGAGTACCGGCTCCTCGGGACCGGAGTGCAGCCGGGAGGCGACGTTGCGCAGCGCGCCGCCGGTGCCGAGGGGTTCCTCCTCGGTCACGTACTCGATGTGCAGTCCGAGCGTGGCGCCGTCGCCGAAGTACGGTTCGAAGACCTCGGCGAGGTAGGAGGTGGCGAGCACGATGTGCTCGACGCCGGCCGCCTTGGCCCGCGCGAGCTGGTGGGTGAGGAACGGCACCCCCGCCGCGCGCACCATGGGCTTCGGGGTGCGCACCGTGAGCGGACGCAGCCGCGTGCCCCTGCCGCCGACCAGGAGGATCGCTTCTGTCACCTGTCGTCTCTGCTTCCTGCCGGACCGGCCGAACTCTCTTTCGACCGGCCAGTGTAGGCAGACCGCCGCCCGGCGCCGCGGGGGGCCGCACGGGGGGCCGCCCCGGGCGCGGCGGCGGTGGTGCCGCCCCGGACGGTGCTCAGCGTCCCTGGTAGGAGGCCGCGGTGGAGCGGGCCGTGCCGAGCTTCGCGTACAGCTTGGCGCCGGGGCAGTTCGTGGAGAAGCCGTCCCGGTGGCCGGAGATGGTGTCGAGCCGGACCTTGCTGCCCTTGCGGTACAGGTTGCCGCCGGCGGACTTCAGGGAGGTCTTGCCGCGCGGGTTGACGCCCTGGAGGCCGAGTTTCCACGCGGTGAGCCGGGCGACGGCCTTCACGGCGGCGGACGGCGGCTGGTGGGAGCCGAAGGTGCCGAGCACGGCGATGCCCGTGCTGTCGGAGTTGAAGCCCATGGTGTGGGCGCCGAGGACGGGTTTGGCGACGCCGCCCGCCCGGCCCTCGTAGATCTTTCCGCACTTGTCGACGAAGAAGTTGTAGCCGACGTCGCGCCAGCCGAGGCTGCGCACGTGGTAGCGGTGGATCCCGCGGATCACCGAGGGGGCCTGGGCGCAGGCGTAGTCGTTGCCGGTGGCGGTGTGGTGCACGAAGGCGGCGCGGACCTTCTTGGTGTAGACGAAGGACTTCTCGCGCAGTCTCTCGTCCGCGCCCCAGCCGTGGCGGGTGACGATGGCGGGGCGCGGTCCGATGTACCGCTTGGCCCGCGCTGCCGCCGGCACGCCGGTCGCGCCCGCGAGCCGGCTCTCGGTGGCCGCCCGGTCCAGGGCGGGGAGTTCGGCGGCGGGCGCGGCGGGTCCCGTGGGGGCGCCGGCCCGGCCGGAGGCCGCGGGCGGGGGCATGTCGTCCCCGGGGTCGACGAGTTCGAGGCGGAGCCCGGAGGGGAGCGGGGCGGCGGGGCCCCGGGTGTGCGGGTCGCCGGTGCCGTCCGCCGCGCGGACGCGGACCTCGACGCCGTCCGCGTCGCCCACCCACAGCGGGGCGGTGGCCCCCCGCGTCCCGCCCCGGGCGCTCTCCGCGGTGCCGGGGTCGGGGGCGTGGTCGTCCTGGTGGGTCTCCAGGTCCCGCCACGGCGACCAGGTGCCGCTGCCGGCCGCGCGGGTGCGGACCTGGACCTGGCCGTGCAGCGGGGCGTCCGGGTCGTCCCAGACGACGCCGACCAGCGAGAAGGGGCGTACGGACTGGCGGGGCACGCCCTGTTGGGCGGTGCCGGGGGCGCTCTGGGCGCGGTCGTGGCCCACCGAGCGCAGGGGCAGCGACTGGGTGGAGCCGGGCACGGCGGCCCCGTTGGGCGCCGTCGCCGTCGTTCGTCCGGTGCCGGAGGGCGTCGGGCTCGCGGGGGTCGCCGGGGAGGCCGTCGCGGGGGGCGCGGCGGCCGGCAGGGCGAGTGCGGTCGCGCAGGTGACGCCGATCGAGGAAGCAAGGAATCCACGCATGCCCCTGATCCTGAACATATTCGGATAAATCTGTCCATCCGGGATCTGACGGCCCGTAGGGTGCCGCCGCCCGCCCGGGTGGCCCGGCCGCTCGGTGCCGCGGGGCGGCGGCGCGTACGCTTGCCCGGGTGAACGCGACCGACCGCACCCCTGCCGACCTGCTGAGTTCCGCGCTCGCCGCGGACCCGGGACGCCCCCTGGTGACCTTCTACGACGACGCCACCGGCGAACGCGTCGAACTTTCCGTGGCCACCTTCGCCAATTGGGTGGCGAAGACCGCCAACCTCCTTCAGGACGAACTCTCCGTCGAACCCGGTGACCGGGTCGCGCTGCTGCTGCCCGCGCACTGGCAGACGGCGGTGTGGCTGCTGGCGTGCGCCTCGGTGGGCGTGGTCGCCGACATGGCGGGCGAGCCGGCCGCGGCCGACGTGGTGGTGAGCGGACCCGATCCGGAGTCCCTGGAGGCGGCACGGGCCTGCCGGGGCGCGCGGATCGCGCTGGCGCTGCGCCCGTTGGGAGGCCGGTTCCCCGAGGTTCCGGAGGGGTTCGCGGACTACGCGGTGGAGGTGCCGGGGCAGGGCGACCGCTTCGCGCCGTACGCGCCGGTGGACCCGGACGAGCCCGCGCTCATCGTGGCCGGACGGGAGTTCAGCGGCGCCGAGGTGGTGGAGCGGGCGCGGGCGGAGGCGTCCGAGATGGGCCTGATCGGGCCGGGCACGCGCATCCTGTCGGGGCTCGCGTACGACACCTGGGAGGGGCTGAACGCCGGGCTGTACGGGCCGCTGGCGACCGGGGGCTCGGTGGTGCTCTGCCGGCATCTGGAGCTGGCCGGGCAGGAGACGCTGGATCAGCGGATCGAGACGGAACGGGTGTCGGCGACGGCACGCTGACCCGCCGCCGGGAGCGCGGCGGCCGGGCGGCCCACGGCCGCGGTCCCGGCCCCTCGTCGGCGCCGCGGCGCCGATGCCGTCGCCGCCGCCGTCGGCACGCGGTCGCGCCGTCGCGTTCCGGCGGGCGGGCGCCGCGCGCCGGGGCGGCTCTCCTCGGCAAAGCGCTTTGTCCTCGGCGGTATCGACCGCCATTGCGGAAGGCCCGCTCCCGCCTCCTCCGCAACGGCCCGCCCGGCCCCTTTGCGTGCTTCCGTCCGCACTCTCGCGCGATCTGCGCCAAATCCCCCCGAGTTCTTCTCGATTCCTTTTATTCGCAAGGGCGTTGATCGACCATGACAGAGCCCGGGACGCTCTACCCCGGGGTGCTCCCCCGCCGTGCCCGGACGGCGGCCCGCCCGGGGATTCCGTTCCCAGGGGCGGGCCGGACGGGTGCCCGGAGTGCCCGAACTCCCCCGGGGGGAACGGCCCCCCGCAGGTCGGTTCGTCACGGTGCCGAAGGGGCCCGCGACGTCTTCGCCGCGATTCCGCGAAAGCGCCCTCCAAAACCCCGCCAAGAAGAGCCGGACACCGCGGCCCTTACCCGAAAGACGGGGTGGAACAGCCGGTTGCGGAGGCCGTGGAACACGTCCCTGCCGACCTGCGGTGCCGACTCGGGCGGTTGATCTGAGCGATCCGGTGAGACCGCCCGAGGACCTCGGCCTGGAGCTGGGCCGGCTCGACATCAGGAACCTGCCCTTCACCACCGTGCCGGTGGCCGACAACCCGGAGGAGAAGGCCAAGGCGACGGTCGTGCTCAGCGAGGACTGCGCGGCCCAGGCCTTCCGCATGTTCCGTGACGACGTCTTCTTCACCGAGGCCGAGAGGAGGGGAAGGCGGAGCGGACCGACGCGGCGGCGGCCCGGCGGACGGGCCCCAGGTCCACGGCGCCCGAGGTCCGGGTCCGCGTCCTCGACGGCGGCGCCCCCGACGGCAGCGCGCGGAGGGAACTGCCGCACCTCCAGAAAGAGACCGGCGTCACACGGCCGGAGAACGCCGGCGACGCCCCGCGCGAGGTGGCGAGGACGACCCCCGCGTACGCCCCCGCCAGGGCCGCCAGGCCCGCCGGCGCCCTCGGCCTGTCCGGCTCGGCCGTGAAACCGGGCGGGAGCGTCGTCAACCTCCAGGGCCTGCCCACGATGACGCTCACCCTCGGCAAGGACTCCCCCGGCGCCGGGATCGGGCTCGACGCGCCCGCCGCGAAGGCGCCCGAGGGACTCCGGAAGTCGACGGCGGACAAGGTGGCGTGCGCGAAGTGACCTGACTGGACACCGACCGGGCGGAGATGCTCAGGAATATGAGCCAAATTGCCCTGTTGTAGGATCGTCGAATTTGTCACCTGTGTCGTTCGGCGCTGAACTTGGCGGATAGTGTGAGCGCTCCAGTGCCCGCGCCACGTGCTCCGTCCTGGCCGCGTGCACTTGCTGACACCTTTACCGTGCGCCTTCCGGGAAGGCGCCGCGTGGCCCCGTCGGAGGATTGGGAGACCGTGGACGCGCAAGGACGTGGGCGGGCGGAGAACATCGACCCCGCAGACCAGTGGGTGCGGAATCCGCGTACGGGCGAATACGAATTGCGACTGCCCCCTTCCGCTCCGCGACCGGACGCCGGCTCCGCGCCGCACGCGGACGTCCCCCCGCCCCGGGGCGCCGCCCCGCACACCACCGGCTCCGCACGGGCTCCCGGGCCGTCCGCCGCGGACCGGTCCGCCCCCTCCGCCGACGCCGAGGACGCCGCGCCGCCCGCCCGCGCCGGCCGCTCCCGCACCGCCGCGCCCGGCCGTGAGGTGCCGCCGCAGCGGCGGCGCCGCTCCGCGCCCCCGGAACCGGCCCCCGGCCGGCGCGGACGCCGGCCCGCGAAGAAGCGGCGCGGCGGGAAGATCCTCCTGTGGACCGGCGGCACCACGGCCTTCGTCGTCCTCGCGGCCGGTGTCGGCGGCTACCTCTACCTCAAGCACCTCGAGGGCAACGTCTCGACGACGGACGTCGGCAACGCCGGCAGCAGCAACTTCAGCAAGGACGAGGCCTTCAACATCCTCATCATCGGCACCGACAAGCGCACCGGTGAGGGGAACGAGGGCTACGGCGACGCCGGCAGCGTCGGGCACGCCGACACCAACATCCTGCTGCACGTCGCCAAGGACCGCTCCAACGCGACCGCGCTCAGCATCCCCCGCGACATGATCGTCGACATCCCGGACTGCCCGACGAAGCAGGACGACGGCTCGACCCAGATCATCCCCGGCGAGACGGACGTCCGCTTCAACCGCAGCCTCGGCGAGAGCGGCCGGGACGCCGGCTGCGCCATGCGCACCGTCAAAGAGGCGACCGGCATCCCCGTCGACCACTTCATGATGGCCGACTTCAACGCGGTCAAGACGCTGACCACGGCCGTCGGCGGCGTGGAGGTCTGCGTGGAGAAGGCCGTGGACGACAAGAAGTCCCGGCTCAAACTCCCCGCCGGCACGTCCAACGTCGCGGGCGAGGACGCCCTCGCCTTCGTCCGCACCCGGCACGCCTTCGGCAACGAGGGCGACCTGGACCGGATCAAGGTGCAGCAGCAGTTCCTCGGCTCGCTGATGCGGAAGATGGCCTCCGGCGACACCCTCACCAGCCCCACCAAGCTGGTGAAGCTGGCCGAGGCGGCGACCGACGCGCTGACGGTCGACGCGGCGATCGGCAACGTCGGCACGCTCAAGGACGTCGCCCTGGAACTGAAGAAGGTGCCGACGAAGAACATCACCTTCGCCACGGTGCCGGTGGACGACAACCCGGCGGAGAAGGTCAAGGCGACGGTCGTGATGAAGCCGGAGGCCGCCCAGGTCTTCGACATGATCATCAACGACATCTCCTTCACCGAGGTGAAGAAGCAGGAGAAGAAGGAGGCCGCCGCGGTCGCCGCCCGGCTGGAGGGCGCCAAGTCCGACCCCTCCGAGATCCGCGTCCGCATCCTCAACGGCGGGGCGGCCACCGGCAGCGCCCAGAAGGAACTGGCCTGGCTCCAGACCCAGGCCGGCGTCACCAAGTCCGAGAACGCCGGCAACGCGCCGAAGGAACTGGCGAAGACCACCCTGGAGTACGCCCCCGACCAGGCCGACCAGGCGCGCGCCCTCGCCGGTCTCCTCGGACTGTCCGGCTCGGCGATGAAGCCGGGCGAGAGCGTCACCAACTCCCAGGGCCTGCCCACGATGACGCTCACCCTCGGCAAGGACTTCAAGGGCGCCGGGGTCAAGCTCGACGCGGCCTCGGTGAAGACACCGGACTTGGACAAGTCCACCGCCGACAAGGCCCAGTGCGCGAAGTAACCCTGTGGGCCCCTCGTGCGTCTGACGTGACGTGCGGTGGGCCCGCACCGTGGTACGGGGTTGGGGAAGGACGCGTAAGTGACGCAGAGCAGTGTGCGGGAGCGGGACGCCCGGCAGGGTGTGTCCGGGGCTCCCGAGGACGAGGTCGCGCAGGACACCGAAGTTCCCGGTGACGGCGGTGACGGCGGTGACGGCGGCGACGGCGGCACGGGGGGCGGCGGGGGCGGGAAGGAGGCCGGCAAACGGCCGCGCCGCGGCCGGCGCGCGCTGCGCTGGACCGCCCTCACCCTCGCGGTGCTCATAGCCGGCACGGCCGGCGCCGGCTACCTGTACTACGAGCACCTCAACGGCAACATCAAGAAGGACACGCTCAACCTGGGCGACAAGAGGCTCGCCGACCCGACGCCGAACGCGGCCGGCCAGACCCCGCTGAACATCCTCGTCATCGGCTCGGACGCCCGGGACACCGAGGAGAACCAGCAACTGGGCGGCGCCCGCGAGACGTTCGGCTCCACGCCCCTCGCGGACGTGCAGATGCTGGTGCACGTGTCGGCCGACCGCAGCAACATGTCGGTGATCAGCATGCCGCGCGACACCCTCGTGCGGATCCCCAAGTGCACCGACCCTGAGGACGGCACCGTCTACCCGGCCAGCCAGGGCCGGGTGATGACCAACCAGAGCCTCGGCCACGGCGGCCCCGGCTGCACGGTCGCCACCTGGCAGGAGCTGACCGGCATCCGCATCGACCACTTCGTGATGGTCGACTTCGCCGGCGTGGTCGCCATGGCCGACGCCGTCGGCGGCGTCCCGGTCTGCGTGGACGCCAACATCCACTCCCGCGACGCCAAAGGGCACGGCTCCGGCCTGAAGCTGGAGAAGGGCACCCACCCGGTCCGCGGCGAACAGGCCCTCCAGTGGCTGCGCACCCGCTACGGCTTCGAGGACGGCAGCGACCTGGCCCGCGCCAAGGCGCAGCACATGTACCTCAACTCGATGGTCCGCGAACTGCGCGAGAACGCCACGCTGAGCAGCCCCGGCAAGCTGCGCCGGCTGGCCGAGCAGGCCACCGACGCCCTCACCGTCGACCCGGGCCTCGACACCGTGAAGAAGCTGTACGACCTGAGCAACGAGATGCGCAAGGTGGAACCCGAGCGCATCACCATGACCACGATGCCCAACCGGTACGTGGGCGCCCGGGTGGAGCCGACCCAGGACGCCGAGCAGCTCTTCCGGCTGGTGCGCGAGGACATCGCGCTGGACGGCAAGGACGCGCCGAAGGAGCCGGACGCCGCCCCCGAGGCGACGCCCTCCGAGGACCCGCCCGCCGCCGACGACCGGATCTCCGTGCAGGTCCGCAACGGCACCCGCACCGAGGACCGCGCGGCGGTCGGCGGGCGCGCGAGCGCCGTGGCGGCGCTGCTGGTGGAGAAGGGCTTCGGCCGGGCCCTCGCCGACTCCTCCCCGCTGCCCGGAGAGGAGCGGACCGTCGTGCGCTACCCGAGCGCCGAACTGGAGGGCGACGCCCGGCGGGTCGCCGAGGTCCTCGGCCTCCCGCAGAGCGCCGTCCTGCGCTCGACCGAGGTGTCGGGCGTCACGCTCGTCGTCGGCGCGGACTGGCGGGAGGGGACCTCGTACGAGGCGCCGCCGAAGGACGACACGACGCCGGAGTCGGCCGAGGCCCTCAACGGTGCCGACGAGAGCGCCTGTATGCGGGTGAACCCGGCTTTCACCTGGGAGTGAGGATGAGGCGGCCGGACCCGCGCGGGGGCGGGCCGGCGCGTCGCGGCCCGCACGGGGAACGGTGCGGGACACCCGGGTCCGCGGGGCCGGCGGGGCCGGGGACCGGGAACGCGGGCCCCCGGGCCGGGCCCGGGAACCGCGGGTCTGCCGGGCCGCGCCGCGGCCGGCGGGTCAGCGGGTCTGGGCGTCGGCGTCCGGCCGCACGGCGGGGCGCCGGCTCGCGATCACCTTGCGCGCCAGCGACCGGGGGCTGGTCAGGAAACCCCAGCCCCACGACATGTGCATGGTCGCCAGCGCCACCGGTATCCGCGCCCGCGCCTTCAGGGGCAGCCCCTTGCCCGCCGGGAGCGAGCCGAGGGCGATCGCGGCGAGGTAGCCGCCGGGTACGACGAAGCCCCACGGGGTGAGCACGGCGCCCGCCACGAGACCGGCCGCGATGGCGCACACCGCGGCCGGCGGGGCGAGGTAGCGCAGGTTGATGGAGCCGGCGTGGTAGCGGGCGACGACGTGCCGCCAACGGCCGTAGTCCTTGTACTGCCTGGCGAGCGCGCGCACCGAGGGGCGGGGCCGGTAGGAGACCTTCAGCTCGGGCGAGAACCAGATCAGGCCGCCGGACTCGCGGATGCGGAAGTTCAGCTCCCAGTCCTGGGCGCGGATGAACTCCTCGTTGTACCCGCCCAGGCGCTCCAGCGCCTCGCGGCGGAAGACCCCGAGGTAGACGGTCTCGGCCGGCCCGGCCCGCCCGCCGGTGTGGAAGGCCGCGTTGCCCACGCCGATCCGGGACGTCATCGCGGCGGCGACGGCGTCCTCCCAGGCGTTCTCGCCCTCGGCGTGCATGATGCCGCCCACGTTCTGCGCGCCGGTCTCCTCCAGGAGCCGTACGGCGGTGGCGATGTAGTCCGGCGACAGCATGCCGTGACCGTCCACCCGGACGACGACCGGGTGGCGGGACGCCTTGATGGCGGCGTTCAGCGCGGCGGGCGTACGGCCGGTGGGGTTGGGCACGGTGTGCACGCGCGGGTCCTCGCGGACCAGCTCGGCCGCGATCTCGTCCGTGCGGTCCGCGGAGGGACCGAGGGCGATCACGACCTCCATCTCGCCGGCGTACTCCTGGGCGAGGATGGCGCGGACGGCGCCGCGCAGATGCCGCTCCTCGTTGAGGACGGGCATGATCACGGAAACGGCGGGCAGCCGCACGTCGGACTTGGCGTTCATCGGTGCTCACGTTACCGCGAACGGGGGACACGGGTGCGCGCCGCGGGGGCCACAGCGCCGGGCAGCAGATCGTATGGGCCTACGGTTTTCGGACGTCCCACGTCCGGACCGGCGTCCCGACCTCGCGGAGGTGCCTCCTTTGCCCACGCCGCCCCGTCCCCCCAGGGTTCCGGCAGCGCCCCCACCGGGCGGCCCCCCGCCCCGGCGGGGCCGTACCGGCCCGTCGCGCCGGCCGGCCGGTACCGCCGTACGGCGCAAGCGGCCGCGGTGGGCCGTGCGGGTGGCCACCGCCTTGTCGGTGGTGCTGCTCGCCTCCGCGGGCATCGGTCACGCGGTGCTGTCGGGGCTGGACGCGGACATCGCCCGGGTGGACGCCTTCAAGGACATGAAGAACCGGCCGCGCGGCGGCCACGGCACCAACCTCCTGCTGGTCGGCACCGACGGCCGCGACAAGATCACCGAGGAGGAGCGGCGCGCGTACCGGCTCGGCGGCGCCCCCTGCCACTGCACCGACACGATCATGCTGGTGCACATCTCGGAGGACCGGGAGCGGGCCAGCGTGGTCAGCCTGCCGCGCGACTCGTACGCCGAGACGCCGCCGCACACCGACGAGACCACCGGCGAGCGGCACTCCGGGCACCCGATCAAGCTCAACGCGGCCTACGCGGAGGGCGGCCCGCAGCTCACCATCCGGACCGTCGAGCACATGACGCGGGTGCGGATCGACCACTACCTGGAGGTCGACTTCACCAGCTTCATGAAGACCGTGGACGTCATCGGCGGGGTGGAGATCTGCACCGCCCAGCCGCTCAAGGACAGCTACACCGGCCTCGACCTGGCCGCCGGCACCCACCTGCTCAAGGGCGGGCCGGCGCTCCAGTACGTCCGCTCCCGGCACCTGGACGGGGCGTCCGACCTGAGCCGGATGACGCGCCAGCAGCGTTTCCTGGCGGCCCTGGTCGACCGGGCGACCTCCTCCGGCATCCTGCTCAACCCACTGAAGTTCCGGGAGATCACCCAGGCCGTCCTGGGCTCGGTGCGGGCGGACCGCGGCTTCGGCACCGACGAACTGCTCGCCCTGGGGCGGGCGATGCGGAACTTCTCGCCGTCCTCCTCGGAGTTCACCACCGTGCCGATCGGGAAGATGGGCCACACCGTCGAGGGCGTCGGGTCGACCCTGAAGTGGGACCCCGCCGCCTCGGAGCGGATCTTCGCGGCGCTGCGCGAGGACAAGCCGCTCGCCCCGCACCGCGCGGCGCCGGCCCCGTCGGCCGTGCCGGTCCCGGTGGACCCGCGGGAGATCCGGGTCCAGGTCGAGAACGGCACCGCGACCTCCGGGCTCGGCAAGCGCGTGGACGACGCCCTGGCCGCGACCGGCTTCGCCACCACGCGGGCTCCGGTGAACGCCGCGGACCGCACCGCGCGGCGGACGGTGGTCGCCTACGACCCCCGCTGGGACCGCTCGGCGAAGTCCCTGGCCGCCGCCCTGCCCGGCAGTGAGCTGCGGCCGGTCGAGGGACAGGGCGCCACGCTCAAGGTGATCGCGGGCGCGGACTTCGAGGAGGTCCGCAAGGTGCGGCCGGCCGAACCGCGGCAGGAGTCCGGGACGGTGGTGCGCGGCGACGAGGTGGTCTGCGGCAAGGGATGACGGAAGCGGCCGGGGCGGGCCGCCGGTTCAGTTGCCGGTGACGGTGACCTTCTCGTCGTTCCTCAACTGGTCCACCAGCGTCTTCACCTTGGCGGAGTCCCAGGTGAGGTTGCCGCCGGCGCTGCCGGAGACCGGCATGTTCAGCGACGTGCCGTCGCCGCCGCTGACGCCCTTCATCGCCCAGAACATCCCGGCCAGGTCGAACAGGCTCATGTCCTTGTCGACGATGAGGGAGTCGAGGCCGGCGCCCATGGTCGGGTAGAGCCGGAAGGGGTTCAGGACCGTGGCGGGCGTGGCCACCTGGCTCGCCAGCGCGGCCAGGAACTTCTGCTGGTTCTTCGTGCGGTCCAGGTCGGAGCCGGCCAGCGCGTAGCGGGTGCGGACGAAGGCCAGCGCCTGCTGCCCGTCGAGGGTCTGCCTGCCCTTCTTCAGGTCGGCGCCGGACTTCGTGTCCTTGATGTCCTGCGGGATGTCCATCTCCACGCCGCCGACCGCGTCCACGATGTTGGCGAAGCCGGCGAAGCCGATCTCGACGTAGTGGTCGATCCGCAGCCCGGTGTTGAACTCGACGGTCCGCACGAGCAGTTCGGGCCCGTCCTCGGCGTAGGCGGCGTTCAGCTTCACGTGCCGGCCGGTGCCCGGGTAGGTCTTGCCGGAGTCGGAGCCGACGAAGCTCGGGATCTCCACGTTCGAGTCGCGGGGCAGCGAGACCAGCGTCGACCCGTTGCCACCGGTGTGCAGGATCATCATCGAGTCGGTGCGCTTGCCCTCGGCGGAGCCGGTGTGCAGGTGCTTCTTCTGCTCGTCGGTCATGCCCTCGCGGCTGTCGGAGCCGACGATCAGGTAGTTGGTGCCCTTGCCCGCCTCCGGCCGCTCGATGACCTTGGAGAGGTCGACCTCGCGGTTGAGCTTGGAGTCGGCCCAGAAGTAGGTGCCCACCGTTGTGACGAGCAACACGGTCACCACCGTGATCGCCGTCCGCTTGACGCGGCGGCGCCAGTCGGGCGCGGGGCGTCCGGCGCCGGGCGCGGGTCCGTGCGGACCGCCGCCGGACCCGCCGTAGACCCGGCCGGTGTTGTACCCGCTGTCGTAGCCGTCCCGGCCGCCGTGGCCCGCGCCGTCGACGTACGACGGCTGCCGCGGCACCCCGCCGGCCTGCGGCGGGGCCGCCTGGCCGCGGCGGACCTGCCGCATCACGCGGGCGTTCTCGGGCCGCGGGCTCGCGCTGCCGCGTCCGTAACGGCTGCCGCGGTCGTCACCGGACCATCCCTCGGGCCATTCGCTCATGCGGACCAGTGTGCAGTGGGCGGCCGGGCCGCTGACAGGGGCGGTGGGGTTCCGGGGCTCCGCTGTTGCGAAGCTGACACAAACCGTCCGGCGCGCCGGACCGGCATAAGGTGGAGGCCATGACAGACCAGGCAGACCCGGCCTCCGCCGAGCATGCGGCGGTTCCGGAGATCCCGGGCAAGCCGACCTCGGCCTCCCGTACCACCCTCAGCCACATCATGACGCACAACGACACCAACCTCCTGGGGACGGTGCACGGCGGCGTGATCATGAAGCTCGTCGACGACGCCGCCGGTGCCGTGGCCGGACGGCACTCCGGCGGCCCCGCCGTCACCGCGTCCATGGACGAGATGGCCTTCCTCGAACCGGTCCGCGTCGGCGACCTCGTCCATGTGAAGGCCCAGGTCAACTGGACCGGCCGCACCTCCATGGAGGTCGGCGTCCGGGTCCTGGCCGAACGCTGGAACGAGTCCGCCCCGGCCACCCAGGTCGGCTCGGCCTACCTGGTCTTCGCCGCGGTCGACGCCGACGGCAAGCCCCGCTCGGTCCCGCCGGTCCTGCCCGAGACCGACCGCGACCGGCGCCGCTACCAGGAGGCCCAGATCCGCCGCACCCACCGCCTGGCCCGCCGCCGCGCCATCATGGAGCTGCGCCGGACCCGGGCCGCGGAGGGCTACGAGGACTGACCCTCCGGGGGCCGCGACCGGGTGCTTTCCCGGCATTCCCCTGGATCATCACGTGAGGTGTCTGCGTTGCTGGTCAGCCCAGGGACGCCACCGCGTCCGCGATAAGGGAACGGGCCGCCGCTCCTCGCGCCGCCCCCTGCGAGAGACGTTCAAAGGCTCGGGTGTACAGCTCGACCTGACTGGGCTGTGCGAGCGTGGAGGCGGCGTCGAGGGTGTCGGCGTGCACTCTTCTGTCGTCGAAGACCGTGAAGGTGGGCATGGGCCATACGGCCCGTCGCTCTGAGAACGGGACGATGCCCACGGCGACGTTGTGGAGGTCCATGACCCCGAGCAGGTGGCCGAGCTGCGCCGCCATGGTCTCGGAACTGCACAGCCGGTACCGCAATACCGACTCCTCCAGTACGAAGGAGAATCGGCGTCCGCCCTTTTTCAGCACTTCGTTGCGCCTCATGCGGGCTGCCACTGCGTCGCTCACGTCGTCGGGCGTTCCTCGGAAATCGGCGATGGAGGTCAGCAGGGCGGAGGCGTACCCCGGTGTCTGAAGGAAGCCGGGGATCACGTCGGATACGTAGACGCGGAAGGTCCTGGTTTGTTGGTAGAGGTCGCCGGTGCTCTCTTGGAGTCTCCGGAGGCCGGTCCGCTGGAGTCGCTTCCACTCCACGTGTGCTTCGGCGGACTGCCGGTTGGCCGCGATCAGGTCGGGGGCCTGGTCCTCGGCGGCGCAGGCCCGGCACCACGCCCGGATATCGGCATCGGACGGCGGCGTCTTGGCGTTCTCGATCCGGGACGACTTCGACTCGGACCAGCCGCAACTGACGGCCAGCTCCCGCCCGCTGATTCCCGCGTCTTTCCGGATCTCGCGCAGACGGTTGGCCAGGGCTTGGCGGGCCTTCTGTATGCGTGAAGAGGGGTGTGGGGGCATGGAGCCGGCTTTCGTCAGACCTTGTACTGGTGGTGCGGGATCGCTCGCTCCCAGACCGTTTCGAATGCGGTGGAGCACAGCTTCACGGTTTCCGGGTCTGCCGTGATCTCATCCTCCACCACCGCGCCGTCACCTGAGAAGTGGTGGACCCGGAGCAGCGCGTCATCGAACAACCAGAAGTCGTTGCCGGGCAGGGGAACGGTCGTGGCTTGTCGCCGGGGCAGCCAGCGGACCCGCTCGCCTGCTGTGACGTTGGCGTGAGTGACGTAGTGCTCCCAGCGGATGTACTCCGACACCGGCTCGGAGATCACCCGCGCCCTTCGGATCACCACGCCCCTGGCGACGGTGTCAGCGATCAACTGGTCGTAGGGGTGCCACCAGGACTGGCGGTCCTCCCAGTTGATCCGCTCCCCACGCTTCCATGCCTCGAACCGGTCCGTGGCGGCGTAGGCGTCACGCAACTCCAGGTGGACGGCGGACCGCTCGCACCGGCCAAGCAGCTCAGCGAAGCCGGGCACGCTCGACGGCATCGCATGCCTCCCTGATCATCGGAATCATCCGGGCCGGAAGCCTGACGATGGCCTCGCTGTCGGGTACCGGACCGTTCGCGGGGCTGCTTCCTTCGCAGTCCGCCTGAGCCTCGGGGGTCGGCTTCCACCCCTGCAACAAGATCTCCTGTGCTTCCGCGTCCGCCCACACGGTGAGGCAGTGGTCCCGGTCGGTGTCGGGGTCGATCCCAACGAACTCCACGGCCACGGCAGGCTCCCTGATTTAGGTACTTGCTCGGGCTTGCACCAGCATCCTCAACCTGCGAAGAGAGCGTCAATACCGCAATGAGTCACGTGAATTGACGTGCAAGCTCGTGCAAGTTCGTGGAGCCCGATCATCTCCGCTTCCTACGGTCACGACATCGACGCGGAATCGATCGGAAGGCCAGCATGGTGGGCGGGATGAAGTCGGCAGACGGAGCCGGGGAGTTCGCGGCGTGCGTACTCACAGGGGTGTCGGTACGAGTGAGCCGAGAACTCATCCGGGTGAGCCGGTGGAGCTTCCGCTGACCGTGGACCGTGAACCCACCCCTGTGCCGGGCTGCGCCGGATGCGAGGAACTGGCCAACGCGCGAGACCGCGCGCGGGTGGTTGGCGACATGACCACGGTGTCGGACTGCAACGTCTTCCTGCGGCGGCATCCGGAGGGCCACTGATGGTCACGGCCCGGGACATCGGGGCCCTCGTCACGGATGCGTGGGGCAGGGTCGGAGTCCTGCGTGACGTGATCCCGGACTTCGAGGACCCCGCCGACCCGCCGCAGGAACGCCGGAAGCGCCCGACGGCGTTTCTGTGGCCGGAGTCCGGGGGCGCGGAATGGCTGGTCCCGCCGGATTCCGTCCGGCGGGTCGAGAAGTCTCCGGTGCGTCCGTCGTCCCCGTGACGGCCCACCGGCCTGTCCCACCCCGGTAGCGGAAACCTTGGACAGTCGGGCTACCGGGGTGGGCTGTGCCATGCCACAACAGGGAGGAACCCACATGCACGACGTACGCGCATTACTCACCCCTGCCGCGTTCGGGGGTGTGGTCGCAACCGTTGTCGACAACAACCCCGGCATGCAGAAGGCTACGGCCGAGCGGATCGTGGTGGAAGCGCTCAAGTTCATGGACACGGCGGCGCAGTTCCCCACCGTCACAATCACGCCGTCCAACGTGGTGGACGAGGGGTGGCACGCCCTGATCCTGCATACGAACCTGTACAAGAAGCTGTGCCGGCGTCTGGGGCGGTTCGTGCATCACTGGCCCGAGCGTCCCGACGCGGCGCGTCACGACGAGCACGCGCTCACGCGTACGGTGGCCATCATCGAGCAGGCCGGGCACACCGTGGACAGTGAACTGTGGACGGGCCCGGCCAAGGCCCTGGTGCCGGTGGCGGCCAACTGCTCCCACACCCCCAAGCCTGGCGGCTGCGGCCCGATCAATCCGGGCAAGTGCGCTTCGCACTGCTCGGGCGACGGAGATGGCGATGGCTAGGCCGGCCACGTGCGGACGGAAGGCGGAAGTGTGGACGCTGAGCAGGCCCGGCAAGTCGATGCCGTGCTGAGGCGGTTGGGAATCCCCGGTGTGGTCGCACTCGAGAACCCGGAGAACACGGCAGGCCCCTGGCGCGTGTACGACCCGGCCACGCGCCGGGACGTCACGGCTGACGCGCTGGCATCCCTGGCCGCCAAATTCCCTGAGGAGAAACCGGGACCAGGGCCGATGCGGGGATTCGTCATTCCCCCCACGGACGAGTGACCACATGCGACGCTGACCGACAAACGAACGCCCCTGCCGCAAATGGCAGGGGCGTTCTTTGGCGGCGCCGCATCCAGAACACGACCCCGGAGCCGAAGGACCAACGGGTCAACCGTCGGCGCAAGCAGCGCGGGCGGCAGACCAGGCTTTCCCCAGCATGACGTCTGGGGACGGTCCTGAACCCTGTTACGGAAGGTTTCTGGCCATGACGATGCGCTGGACCTGGTTGGTGCCCTCGTAGATCTGGGTGCTTTACAGGCCATACGGCGCTGACCTGCACGGACACCCCTCTTGGCTGAGCCCTGCCCAGCATTTCCCCATGATCGTCAGGAGTCTGCCCAGGTCGGCGCGGTACTGGCGGCAGCCTCCCCGACCGGTCGGAGGGGCGGCAGACTCCGGGGAGGTTACGCGGTTTCCCGTTCCGTCAACCGTGATCGCTTGACCCGCGCGCCCTGGCCTCGGGAGCATCAACCCAGATGCGGGGTACTGGCAGCACGGGAGAGGGGAACCCAGACCATGAAGGTCACCAAGCTGGTCAGCACGTGCGACATCAAAGACTGCCCGACGATCTACGCGACGGATCGCGGCACGCTCTTGATCCATGGGCTCGGAAGTCCTGCCACCGGATCGAGTGACGGAATTCTCCGGACACCGTGACGTGGCACTCTCCCACGCCGAACCGTTCACGGATTGGTGGGCCAAGTACAGGGCGTGAACAGAGGACATCTTGGGGCAGCGCTGCGGGCCCTGCGAGTGGCATCCGGTAAGGAAGCCAAAGCGGTGGCCCGCAGCGCCCTCATGTCTCCGTCCAAGCTGTCCAAGATCGAAAATGCGAAGCTCGCGGCAAATGCGACTGACGTGGAGCGCATCCTGACCGCCATCGGCGTCTCGGATGAGGTCAAGGCGGAGTACGCCGAGGCCGCCCGCGCGTCGGCCACGGAAGCGACGGCATGGCGACTTCTGAAGCGCATCGGGGTCCACAAGGGCCAACAAGCGGCCAAGGCGCTTGAGGCGCAGATGTCCATGCTCCGGCTGTTCCAACCGGCCTTGGTGCCGGGGTTGCTTCAGACGCCGGAGTACATCCGGGCCATCCTCCAACGGCACGACCTCAGTGAGGACTCTCTCCAACGAACAATTAACGGCAGACTTGAACGGCAAGCGGTCCTCTACGACAACACCAAGAGGCTGCGGCTCATCATCACCGAACCAGTCCTACGGTGGCGCATTATCCCGCCACAGATGATGGCGGCTCGGCTCGACCGCATCGTTTCCATTTCCCGCCTGCCCCATGTGGACATCCGAATAGTCCCGCTGGGGATTCAGCAGCGCGACATCGCGAATCATGCTTTCGTCATTCGTGATGACCGGATGGTCACGATAGAGACAGTCCATGCCGAGGTAGTCGCCACAGACCCGAGGGATGTAGGGCTCTACGTCGATAAATTCGAAGGCTTCGAACGAGCGGCCCTGTCCGGAGATGCAATGCGGTGCCTGACCGAAGCCATCCGGGACGACTTTTTGCGAGAACAGGAAACAGGCTAGAGCCGCTTCTTCGGCGCAGTCCAAAATGACGCCATGGAGAGCGAAGAGAGAACTTCCGGTCCTGAGACCCCAGCCAGGTTGGGGACGTGTCTGACGGAGCCACTCAGCGAGCCGTATGCCAGGCCTGGTTGCTCTGGCTGTCTGTCCTTGTCGGTGGCCCGCGAGAACGCCCGCTCCACGGGGGACCACAGCGCTGTTTCTGACGCCAACGTGAGGCTGCGTAAGCACCACGCAGAGGCGCACACGTCATGAGCAAGGGAACAGGCGCAAACCTCTTCGCGGACCGGCCCCTGATGACCATGCGGGTCTCTCGCGACTCCGGCCAGACCTGGGGGCCGGAACGCGCCGTGTCCACCACGGATGACCTCCCGCCCCTCAGGACGTCCCAATGGCCTCCGTGTCAGTGCTGGCGCTGTGCTGGGCGCGGTAAGCGTTCTGGTCGTTGACGGATCTCTCCTCTCCCATGAACTCCCGCCCGGCATGGGCGGCGGCGGTCAGCCATGGCCGCGATCAGTTGAACAGGAAGGTGCAGTAATGCTGAACGGAACCGACCTGTACGCGCTCGACATCGACGGGGCCCCGTTCGTGAAGGCGTGCGGCGGCCCCTGCACCGAGGGGTGCGTGATCCTGGCCCAGATCGGCGAGAACGCCTGGGCCCTTGGTGACAGCAAGCGGCCGAATGCGGAGCCGCTGCGCTTCACCACGGAGGAACTGGACGCGGCCGGAATCGACCCGGCCCGCTTCGGCCTGAGCATCTGATCCTTCCCCTCCCGCCAGCCGGGCCCGGGTCCATCCCCGTCCCTGGGTCCGGGCCCGGCTGGTACTTCTCGAACGGGAACGACTCGTGCACCACCACGCGTATCTCTGGACCGGCCCGAAAGAGCGTTTTGACCAGGAAGCCCTACGGCGACCCCCGCACCCCGAGCCGCCCCCGGCCGGAAGCAGGCCTGAACTGATCCAGCGGTACCGGGAAGTGGCAGCCGAGTTCCCGACTGTCGATCTGCCGCCGCTGGAAACGGCGTACTGGCTCATCAAGCCCCGCTCCCTTGTCCGTGACACGTGTGATGAAGCGAAGGAAGCGGCGGCCTGGATCGGTGCGCGACTGGCCGAGTACGCGTCCCGGTTCGCACCGGAGAGGGACCGAGACACCACACGTCTGGCCCGGCTGGTGAACACTGCTGCCGAGCATCTGCGCTCGGGTGCTGATGTGTCGTACGGCTTCTACCTCGAACGCCCCTCGTATCTCTCCCTGGCCGTGGTGACGTGCTCACCGAATCGCTCAAAGCCTGAACTGGCGTGCCCTGTCAGGTAGTCCAAGCAACGAAACGGGCCCCGGTCATGCGGCCGGGGCACTCTGCATTGGTGAGAGCAGCGCCAGGAAGGTTCCGGCCGCTTTGGTTCTGGCGCAGGCTCCGGGGCCTGCTCCGGTTCCGGGCGGTAGGCGTCCAGGCGGACGACGATTGCGCGGTTCTGCTCACGCTCCGCGCTGGCCGGCCACGGCTCTGCGTGACGGTCAGTGCCCCGGTTCCGGTCACTCTTCGAACCGACCGGCTGGGGCGCAGAGTCACCGGAGGTGTCAACGCGGAGTGAGAAGGCGGTGGCCGGTCGGCCGGTCTTCCCCCGACCGCTCCACAGTCACGACGATTTCGGGCAGTGAGGCTTTTCCATCATCGGTCTGAGCCGGCCAGATGAAGGGTGAGGACGGCCTGGACGAGGCTGGTGGTCCGGGTGGTCGAGCACCGGAGCGACGCCGAATCCAGCCGCGAGCTGGGCATAGGTTGGTCCCACCCGCAGGTGGGCGAGTGCGAGGAGGGCCTGGCGCCCGGCGCCGACGACCCTACGGAGGCGTCAGAGGTTGCCTGATCGGCAAACGCCAACAGCCCCCGGCGTCACGCCGGGGGCTGCGTTGTTTGTGCAGGTCATTGGCCATTTCAGTCCGGCATCCGCCCAGGCTTCCCCCAGCATGACGCCCAGGAAGGGCCCTGGTCCGGCCGCAATGGACGGACAGCCCAGAATGCCCACGCGGACCCTCGAAACCGCCCCTGACCTGCATAAACCCTGCTACGGAAGGTTCCGGGCCATCACGATCCGCTGGACCTGGTTCGTGCCCTCATAAATCTGGGTGATCTTGGCGTCGCGCATCATGCGTTCCACCGGGTAGTCGCGGGTGTAGCCGTAGCCGCCGAGGAGCTGGACGGCGTCGGTGGTGACCTCCATGGCGACGTCCGAGGCGAAGCACTTGGCGGCGGCGCCCTGGAACGTGAGGTCCCCTTCTCCCCCTCCGGCGGCCACGCGCTCGGACTTGGCCGCGGCGGCGTAGGTGAGCTGGCGGGCGGCCTCGATCTTCATGGCCATGTCGGCCAGCATGAACTGCACGCCCTGGAAGTCGCCGATCGGCTTGCCGAACTGCTTGCGCTCGCGGACGTAGCCCTTGGCGTAGTCCAGGGCGCCCTGGGCGATGCCGAGGGCCTGGGCGGCGATGGTGATGCGGGTGTGGTCCAGCGTCTTCATCGCGGTGGCGAAGCCCGTGCCCTCCTCGCCGATCATGCGGTCGGCGGGGATGCGGACGTTGTCGAGGTAGACCTCGCGGGTCGGGGAGCCCTTGATGCCGAGCTTCTTCTCCGGGGCGCCGAAGGAGACGCCCGCGTCGCCCTTCTCCACGACGAAGGCGGAGATGCCCTTCGAGCGCTTCTCCGGGTCGGTGACCGCCATCACCGTGTAGTACTCGGACTCGCCGGCGTTGGTGATCCAGCGCTTGACGCCGTCGAGGACGTAGTGGTCGCCGTCGCGGACCGCCCTGGTCTTCATGCCGGCCGCGTCGGAGCCCGCGTCGGGCTCGGAGAGGCAGTACGAGAACATCGCGTCGCCCTTGGCGAGCGGGCCCAGGTAGCGCTTCTTGAGCTGCTCGGAGCCGGAGAGGACGACGGGGAGCGAGCCCAGCTTGTTCACCGCGGGGATCAGGGACGAGGACGCGCAGACGCGGGCGACCTCCTCGATGACGATCACCGTGGCGAGCGCGTCGGCGCCGCTGCCGCCGTACTCCTCGGGGACGTGCACGGCGTGCAGGTCGTTGGCGGTCAGGGCGTCGAGGGCCTCCCGCGGGAAGCGGGCCTCCTCGTCCACCGCGGCGGCGTACGGCGCGATCTTCGCCTCGGCCAGCGAGCGGACGGCGTCACGGAGCATGTCGTGCTCTTCGGACGGGCGGTACAGGTCGAAGTCAGCCGATCCGGCCAAGGTCTCTCACGCTCCAAAACGCAGTGATGCTGACGCTAACTACCGTTAAGTAACCCAAATTTTAGAGCCCCGCCGCCGTCCTGGATAGGTGAGCTTGACGACAGGGTGGCGCCGCCGGGCGCGGGGGCCTTCCGGGCCCCCGATATGCTCGGGCGCGCACGTCCGCCGTACACCGTCTGGAGCAGTCATGGCCCTCAAGATCACCGTGATCGGCACCGGCTACCTGGGCGCCACCCACGCGGCCGCCATGGCCGAGCTGGGCTTCGAGGTGCTGGGTCTGGACGTGGTGCCGGAGAAGATCGAGACGCTCCGGCGGGGCGAGGTCCCGATGTACGAACCGGGGCTGGAGGAGCTGCTGCGGCGGCACGTCGCCGGCCTCGACGGCTCCAGCGGCCGGCTCCGCTTCACCACGGACTTCGCCGAGGTGGCGGCCTTCGGGGACGTGCACTTCCTGTGCGTGAACACGCCGCAGAAGCACGGCGAGTACGCCTGCGACATGTCGTACGTGGAGTCGGCGCTCGCCTCCCTCGCCCCGCACCTGCACGGCCCCGCCCTGGTGGTGGGCAAGTCGACCGTGCCCGTCGGCTCGGCGGAGCGGCTGGCCGCCTACCTGGCCGAGCACGCCCCGGCCGGGGAGGACGCCGAGCTGGCCTGGAACCCGGAGTTCCTGCGCGAGGGCTTCGCCGTCGACGACACCCTGCACCCGGACCGGATCGTGGTCGGCGTGCGCGGCGAGCGGGCCGAGAAGGTGCTCCGCGAGGTGTACGCGGTGCCCGTCGCCGAGGGCTCGCCGTTCATCGTGACCGACTTCCCGACCGCCGAGCTGGTCAAGACGTCGGCCAACTCCTTCCTCGCCACCAAGATCTCCTTCATCAACGCGATGGCCGAGGTCTGCGAGGCGGCCGGCGGTGACGTGGCCAAGCTGGCCGAGGCCATCGGGCACGACGACCGGATCGGGAAGAAGTTCCTGCGGGCCGGCATCGGCTTCGGCGGGGGCTGCCTGCCCAAGGACATCCGGGCCTTCATGGCGCGCGCCGGCGAGCTGGGCGCGGACCAGGCGCTGACCTTCCTGCGCGAGATCGACTCGATCAACATGCGCCAGCGCGGCCAGATGGTCGAGCTGACCCGGCAGGCGCTGGGCGGCGGCCCCTTCCTGGGCAAGCGGGTCGCGGTGCTCGGCGCCACCTTCAAGCCCGACTCGGACGACGTCCGGGACTCGCCCGCGCTGAACGTCGCCGGGCAGATCCACCTCCAGGGCGGCCAGGTCACCGTCTACGACCCCAAGGGCATGGAGAACGCCCGCCGGATCTTCCCCACGCTCGGCTACGCGGACTCGGCGGTGGAGGCGGTGCGCGGCGCGGACGTCGTCCTGCACCTGACGGAGTGGCGGGAGTTCCGGGAGCTGGACCCCGCGGAACTGGGCCGGAACGTGGCGGCGCGGGTGCTGCTCGACGGGCGCAACGCGCTGGACCCCGAGGTCTGGCGGCGGGCCGGGTGGACGTACCGGGCGATGGGGCGGCCGACCGCCTGAGCGGCGCCGGGCGCGGCGGGACGCCGGTTCGGCCGAGGCTCAGTCGGCCGAACCGGCGCTCGTCGCATTCTGCACCACGGCGCGCCGTGCCGGACGGCGGACCCCGCGCGGCTCAGGTCTCCCGGGCCCGGTAGCGGCGCATCTTGGCGCGTGCCCCGCACACCGCCATCGAGCACCAGCGCCCGCGTCCGGCGGGGCTGCGGTCGTAGTACGCCCAGTGGCAGTCGGCGGCCTCGCACGCCTTGAGCCGGGTCCAGGTGCCCGCGACCAGCGCCTCCGCGACGGCCGCGGCGATCCGGGCGGTCAGGGGGCGGCCGTCGGCCGGCGCGAGGGCGGCCGAGCCGTCCGCGTCGTCGACCGTCACCAGCAGCGGCGCCTCGGCCAGCAGCGCGCCGAGCGGGGTGACCGGCGCGTGCGGCGGGTGGCCGGCGTGGGCGAGCAGGGCGGCCCGCAGCGATTCGCGCAGCACGCGCGCGTGCGGTGTCTCCCGCTCGGTCAGTGCGAAGGGAGCGCGGCCCTCGGGGGTGTCCAGCGAGTCGGCGCCCGTCTCGAGGTCCAGCGTGTTCACCAGGGACTCGACCAGGGCCAGCCCTCCCGGTGCGGGCGATTTCCCACTCATGGTTGCGACGTTACCCCCGATACGGCAACATACGGTAACCGTTACCGGTTACCGGCGTTCATCGGTAACCGCCCTGGTTGCCGGTGCCTGTCGGGCAACCGGCCCCGTCTCCCGAGGAGGACGTCATGGCCGTCGCCGAACTGGGTGCCGTCGTGCTGGACTGTCGCGCCCCCCGTGCCCTGGCCGGCTTCTACGCCGGTCTGCTCGGCGGGACCGTCGAGGGCGAGGGCGACTGGATCGACCTGCGGCTGCCCGGCGGGCGCGTGCTGTCCTTCCAGGCCGCCCCCGGGCACGTCCCGCCGGTCTGGCCCGCGCCCGACCGGTCGCAGCAGGCCCACCTCGACCTGACGGTGACCGATCTGGACGCCTCGGAGCGGGCCGCGCTGGAGCTGGGCGCCACACCGCTGGACACGGAGGACCGCACGCGCGCCTTCCGCGTCTACGCCGACCCCGCGGGGCACCCGTTCTGCCTCTGCGCCTGCTGAGCGACGTCAGCGGCGCCGGGCGCCTCCCGGGGCCGCGTCACCGGCCTTCGTCCACCGCTCCCCCGGTGGGTCCCGCCTCCCCTCGGCCGTCCAGGTCCGCCCGGGTCGCCGCGGAGGGCTCGCGACGCTGCCGGGCGGCTCGGGCGGCGAAGGTGACGGCGCGCAGCACGCGCTGGGCGTTGCCCCAGGTCAGCAGGGCGATGTCGGCCTCGGGCCAGTCGCGGCGGAGCAGTTCGGCGACGAGGCGCGGGTAGCCGCTGGGGTCGCCCAGCTCCAGGGGGTGGGCGGTGCCGGTGTCGTAGGTGCCGGAGAGGCCGACGGCGTGCCGGCCGGCCACCGCGCGGACGTGGTCGAGGTGGTCGGCGACGTCGCTCACGGTCGGGCCGGTCTGCTCGGCGGCCAGCGGCACCATGCACAGGCCCCCGGCCGCGCCGAGGCGTGCCAGGAGGTCGTCGGGGAGGTTGTCCGGGTGCGCGCGCAGGGCCCCGGCGGCGGAGCGGGTGCACAGGACCGGGGCGCGGGAGACGTCGAGGGTGCGGTGGGCGGTCGGGGCGGAGGCCCCGGAGAGGTCGGCGGCGACGCCGAGCCGGTTCATCTCGCGCACGGTCTCCTCGCCGAAGCGGGTCAGCCCGGCCTCCCCCGCCCAGTCCGCCCCGGTCAGCGTGAGCACGCGCAGCCCGAGGGCGTGCAGGGAGCGCAGGACGGAGAGGCTGTCGGCGAGGGCGGTGGCCCGGACGGGCCCCGGCACCACGGCGACGCGGCCCCGGTTGCGGGCGTCGGCGATCTGCCCGGCGTCGTGGGCCAGGGCGAGGCCGTCGGGGTGACCGCGGACGACGGCGCCGATCAGGTCGAGCTGTTCGAGCGCGGCGGCGACGGCCCCCTCGCCGCGCACGCCGCCGGGCTGGTGCAGGGCCCAGAACTGGGCGCCCACCAGGCCCTCGCGGAGCCGGGGCACGTCGGCCTCGACGCCGCTCTCGCCGAGTTCCAGGTCGTAGGCGTACCAGCGGAGCCGTTCGAGGGCCCGCAGCAGTCCGCCGCAGCCGTCGGCGACCGGGTGGGCGCGCAGCACGGCGCGGGCCCGGGCCGCGAGGTCGTCCTCACCGGCGGGGGCCGGGGCGGTGCCGGGTCCCGCGCCGGGGTCCGGGGCGTGTCCGGCGCAGGCGCTGGGTATCGGCGGGCAGGGCTCGGGCGGGTGGATCTCCGCGGACGACGGTACGGGCATCCCACCGGCCCCGGTGCGGATGTGCAGGTCGTCCTGGAGATCTGCCATGGCGGGCTCCGTCCCGTCGTCGTGCGTTTCGGTCACCGTCGCACGACGGGGCGGGGCCTTCCCGGTGGGTGGGGCGTTCGGTGTACGCGCGCCCCACCCGCGCCGGCGTCAGCCGTCCAGCTCCGCGAGGGTCGCGTGGGACGGGCCGCGGGTGGCCCGCAGCTCGCGGGAGACGTCCTCGGCGGCGCCCAGCACGCGGACCGCGTTCTGCCAGGTCACCTTGGCCAGGTCGGCGCGCGACCAGCCCCGGTCGAGGAGTTCGGCGATCAGGTTCGGGTAGCCCGAGACGTCGCCGAGCCCGTCCGGGAGGAAGGGCGTGCCGTCGTAGTCGCCGCCGACGCCGATGTGGTCGACGCCGGCGACCTCGCGCATGTGGTCGAGGTGGTCGGCGACGGTGGCGACCGTGGCGACGGGACGCGGGGAGCGCTCCTCGAAGGCGTGGTGCACGGCCATCGCCTCGGGTCCGGAGTCGAGCGGGTGGAAGCCGTGCGCGCGCATGTTCTCGTCGGCGGCGGCCGTCCAGTCCACGGCCGCCTGGAGCACGAACTTCGGCACGAAGGTCACCATCGCCAGGCCGCCGTTGGCGGGCAGCCGCTCCAGCACGTCGTCGGGGACGTTGCGGGGGTGGTCGCAGACGGCCCGCGCGGAGGAGTGGGAGAAGATCACCGGCGCCGCGGAGGTGTCCAGCGCGTCCCGCATGGTCGTGGCGGCGACGTGGGAGAGGTCGACGAGCATGCCCTCGCGGTTCATCTCGCGCACGACCTCGCGGCCGAAGGCGGACAGGCCGCCCACGCCGGGCGCGTCGGTCGCGGAGTCGGCCCACGAGACGTTGTCGTTGTGGGTGAGGGTCATGTAGCGCACGCCGAGCGCGTACAGGGCGCGCAGGGCGGCGAGCGACTCGTCGATGCAGTGGCCGCCCTCGGCGCCCATGAGGGAGGCGATACGGCCCTCGGCGCGCGCGGCCTCCATGTCGGCGGCGGTCAGCGCGGCCCGCAGGTCCCGGGGGTGCCGCTCCAGGAGCTGCCGTACGCAGTCGATCTGCTCCAGCGTGGCCGTCACCGCGCCGGGCAGGTCGGAGCGGACGTACACCGACCAGAACTGGGCGCCGACGCCGCCGGCCCGCAGCCGGGGGATGTCGGTGTGCAGGTGGGCGGACTGGTCGGCGGCGATGTCACGGGCGTCGAGGTCGTAGCGGACCTGTTCGCGCAGCGCCCAGGGGAGGTCGTTGTGGCCGTCGACGACGGGGAACTCGCGCAGCAGTTCCCGGGCCCGGTCCAGCGCGGTCACCGGCGTCACTTCCCGAATCCGAAGCCGCCGCTGCCCTCGGCCTTGGAGCGCAGCCGCTTGCCCTTCTCGGTGGCCTGGTCGTTGAGGTCCTGCTGGAACTCGCGCATCCGGGCGAGCAGCTCCTCGTCGTGGGCGGCGAGCATCCGCGCGGCCAGCAGCCCGGCGTTGCGGGCGCCGCCGACGGAGACGGTGGCGACGGGGACGCCGGCCGGCATCTGCACGATGGACAGCAGGGAGTCCATGCCGTCGAGGTACTTCAGCGGCACGGGCACGCCGATGACGGGCAGCGGGGTGACCGAGGCGAGCATGCCGGGCAGGTGGGCGGCGCCCCCGGCCCCGGCGATGATCGCCTTCAGTCCGCGTCCGGCGGCCTGCTCGCCGTACGCGATCATCTCGTGCGGCATGCGGTGCGCGGAGACGACGTCGACCTCGTAGGCCACCTCGAACTCGTCGAGGGCCTTGGCGGCGGCCTCCATGACGGGCCAGTCGGAGTCCGACCCCATGACGATGCCTACGACCGGGCTCATTCGGTGATCGTCCCTCTCAGGTAGCCGGCAGCGTGACGGGCGCGCTCCAGCACGTCGTCCAGGTCGTCGCCGTAGGTGTTGACGTGGCCGACCTTGCGGCCGGGCTTCACGTCCTTGCCGTACATGTGGATCTTGAGCTGGGGGTCGCGGGCCATGCAGTGCAGGTACGCGGAGTACATGTCCGGGTAGTCGCCGCCGAGGACGTTGACCATGACCGTCCAGGGGGCGCGCGGACGCGGGTCGCCGAGCGGCAGGTCGAGGACGGCGCGGACGTGGTTCGCGAACTGGCTGGTGATCGCGCCGTCCATGGTCCAGTGGCCGGAGTTGTGCGGGCGCATCGCCAGTTCGTTGACAAGGACGCGGCCGTCGCGGGTCTCGAACAGCTCGACGGCGAGGTGGCCGACGACGCCCAGCTCCTTGGCGATGCGCAGCGCCATCTCCTCGGCGCGCAGCGCCCGCTCCTCGTCGAGGGCGGGGGCGGGCGCGATCACGGTGTCGCAGACGCCGTCGACCTGCCGGGACTCGACGACCGGGTAGGCGACGGCCTGGCCGTGCGGCGAGCGGACGACGTTGGCCGCCAGCTCGCGGACGAAGTCGACCTTCTCCTCGGCGAGGACGGGCACCCCGGCGCGGAAGGGCTCGGCGGCCTCCTCCGCGCTGTCGACGACCCAGACGCCCTTGCCGTCGTAGCCGCCGCGGACGGTCTTGAGGACGACCGGGAAGCCGTCGCCCTCGGCGGCGAAGGCCGCCACGTCCCGCGGGTCGGAGACGATCCGGTGCCGCGGGCAGGGCACACCGATCCCGGCCAGCCTCTCGCGCATCACGCCCTTGTCCTGGGCGTGCACCAGCGCGTCCGGGCCGGGGCGCACGGGGATGCCGTCCGCCTCCAGCGCCCGTAGATGCTCGGTCGGTACGTGTTCGTGATCGAAGGTGATCACGTCGCAGCCCCTCGCGAAATCGCGCAGCGTGTCCAGGTCGCGATAGTCGCCGACGACGACTTCGTGCACGACCTGTGCCGCGGAATCCTGAGGGGTGTCACTGAGGAGCTTGAACCTGATGCCCAACGGGATGCCCGCTTCGTGTGTCATACGCGCGAGCTGGCCCCCGCCGACCATGCCGACTACCGGGAACGTCACACCCCTAGCGTATCGGCCACGGCGGGGCGGCCGGTTTTCCGCCCTCCCCGCGCGCTCCCCCGTCTGCCGTGGCCGTCCGCAGGAAGATCGCACGTCCGGGTGGTTAGCATGACTGAGTTGATGCCCAACCGACGGACGGGGGCCTGCACGACCATGGAACACGGCTCCCCGGGGTCTCCCACGGCTCCTTCCCCGGCGCCCTCCGGCGCCCTGCGGGGGCGGATCGGCCGGCTGGTCGCCGAGGTCGCCAAGTTCGGCGCGGTCGGCGGCGCGGGCGTCCTGGTCAACCTCCTCGTCTTCAACTTCGTCCGGCACGTCAGCGACCTGCCCGTGGTGCGGGCGAGCGTCATCGCCACCATCGTGGCGATCGTCTTCAACTACCTGGGCTTCCGGTACTTCACCTACCGGGACCGCGAGAAGGGTCACCGCACCCGGGAGATGTCGCTGTTCCTGCTGTTCAGCGTGGTCGGCCTGGTGATCGAGAACGGCGTGCTGTACACGGCGACCTACGGCTTCGGCTGGGACACCCCGCTGCAGAGCAACATCTTCAAGTTCCTCGGCATCGGTCTCGGCACCCTCTTCCGCTTCTGGTCGTACCGGACCTGGGTGTTCCGGGCGCTGCCCTCCCCCGAGGCGGCGGCGCGGACCGCGGCGGAGCGGGGGCGCGCGACCGCGCTGCACCCCCAGCCCAGCGCCCGCGCGGCCCGTCCCGCCGGGGCCACCGGCCTGGGCGCGAGCCGCCGGCCGTAGCACCGGCCCGCGGACCCGCCGCGGGCGGCGTGGACCGGCCGCTCAGCGGACCGTGGTGCCCGTCGGGGCCTTCTTCGGCGGGGAGGTGCGGGACAGGAACAGGCCGAAGACCGGCGGCCGGGGCTGGAGGAGTTCCAGCCGTCCGCCGTCCGCCTCGGCCAGGTCCCGGGCGACGGCCAGGCCGATGCCGGTGGAGTTGCGCCCGCTGATGGTCCGCTCGAAGATCCGCGCCCCCAGGTCCGCGGGGACGCCGGGCCCCTCGTCGGCGACCTCGATCACGGCCTGGTTGCCCGTGACCCGGGTGCGCAGCGCCACCGTGCCGCCCCCGTGCATGAGGGAGTTCTCGATCAGCGCGGCGAGCACCTGGGCCACCGCGCCGGGCGTGCCGACCGCCGTCAGGTGCCGTTTGCCGGAGGTGACGATGGCCCGCCCGGCGCTGCGGTAGGCGGGGCGCCACTCGGCGATCTGCTGCTGGATCACGTCGTCCAGGTCGAAGGAGACGGCGGAGCCGCTGCGCGGGTCGCGGGCGTTGGTGAGCAGCCGCTCCACCACGTCCGTGAGGCGTTCCACCTGGGTCAGGGCGATGGTGGCCTCCTCCTTCACCGTCTCCGGGTCGTCGGTGAGGGTGATCTCCTCCAGCCGCATGGACAGCGCGGTCAGCGGGGTGCGGAGCTGGTGCGAGGCGTCGGCGGCCAGGCGCCGCTCGGCGGTGAGCATGCGGGCGATGCGTTCGGCGGAGGCGTCCAGCACGTCCGCGACCCGGTCCAGCTCGGGGACGCCGTAGCGCTTGTGGCGCGGACGGGGGTCGCCGGAGCCGAGGCGTTCGGCGGTCTCGGCGAGGTCGGTGAGCGGGGAGGCGAGCCGGCCGGCCTGGCGCAGCGCCAGCAGCACCGCGGCGATCACCGCGAGCAGCGCCACCAGGCCGATGATCAGCAGGGTCCGGCCGACCTCCCGGGTCACCGAGGACCGCGGTTCCTCGACGAGGACGGTCTCGCCCTCCTCCCCCACCGCCTTGCCGCGCAGGACCTCGCCGGAGGGCCGCTCGCCGACCTCGATGACCGGCCGGCCGGGGATGCGGATCACGGCGTAGCGGTCGCGGGAGACCTGTTCGCTCAGGATCTCGGCGTCGACGGTGCCGGAGCCGAGCAGCCGGCTGTCCACGATGCCGGCCAGCCGCACCGCCTCCAGGTCCACCCGTTCCTGGGCGGTGCTGGTGATGGTGCGGGCCTCCACGATGACGAGGGAGACGCCGAAGACGGCGATCACCACGAGCACCACGGCGAGCGTGGACTGGATCAGTCGGCGGCGCATGACCTCTCAAACCCGTTCGTGCCCGTGCCGCCCCCGCCCCGGTGCCCGGCGAGGGGCGGCCCGGCTCAGCTCTTCTCGAAGCGGAAGCCCACGCCGCGCACCGTGGCGATGTAGCGGGGGTTCGCCGCGTCGTCGCCCAGCTTCTTGCGCAGCCAGGAGATGTGCATGTCGAGGGTCTTGGTCGAGGACCACCAGGTGGTGTCCCAGACCTCCCGCATGAGCTGGTCGCGGGTGACGACCCGGCCGGCGTCGCGCACGAGCACGCGCAGCAGGTCGAACTCCTTCGCGGTGAGCTGGAGCTCCTCGTCGCCCATCCAGGCCCGGTGCGACTCGACGTCGATGCGCACGCCGTGCGTGGCGGGCGGCTGCTGGGGCTCGGCGGCGCCGCGCCGCAGCAGGGCCCGGACCCGGGCGAGCAGCTCGGCGAGGCGGAAGGGCTTGGTGACGTAGTCGTCGGCGCCCGCGTCCAGGCCGACCACGGTGTCCACCTCGTCGGCGCGGGCGGTCAGGATGAGGATCGGCACGGTGTGGCCCTCGGAGCGCAGCCGGCGCGCGACCTCCAGCCCGTCCATGCCGGGCAGCCCCAGGTCGAGCACGACCAGGTCGACACCGCCCTGCATCCCGGCGTCCAGCGCGGCGGGTCCGTCCTCACGCACCTCGACCTCGTACCCTTCCCGGCGCAGTGCGCGGGCCAGCGGCTCCGAGATGGACGCGTCGTCCTCGGCGAGCAGTACACGGGTCATGGGCTGATGGTAGTCCGCCCGGCAGGGGCCCAGGGGGCCGATCACGGCGCGGACGACCCGTCTCCCGACACCTGGGGAGACCTGGTGAAACCTCCTGACATCGGGGGACATGGCGGGGCGCGGCCCGGCGGGCCGGACGGTCGCGCGCGCACGAGGGCCCCCGGGCCGGGACCTGCGGGTCTGGGGTGAGACCCTGGAACGGACCTTCGAAAGGTCGAGCGCGGTTCCGATTGCTCCTGTGATCCGCGTCTCAATCCCTTCCATACCGGGCGGTGTCCTGCCGTATGGTGAATCAGCGCCTGTAGCACCCAATGACCTTTGGCATCTGTTCGACGCTGAAGGTCTCTTTTGTGTGCGGGCCGGCTCCGGCCGGCCTTGAAAGGAATGACCTGTGGCCGGGCTCCGGCGCGCGCAGCACGCGTGCCGGAGCGTGGATCCCGGTGGTCTCCGTCCGCCGTCCCGCGATCCGGGGCGCGATCCCTCAGGCGTGGGATCGGACGGGACGACCGCCGGTGCCGGCTCCCCCCACCGGGCGCGCATCGCCTCATGAGCGCGTCCCGACCAGCAAGGAACGACATGGCGTCCAGCCTGACGAAGGACTCGGTCCAGCCGGGCACACCCGGCTCCGAGAAGACCTTCTTCGGCCACCCCCGCGGACTGGCCACTCTCTTCATGACCGAGATGTGGGAGCGTTTCTCCTACTACGGCATGAGGGCCCTCCTGCCGCTGTACCTGGTCGCCCCGGGCGGCCTGCACATGAGCGCCGCCACGGCCACCGCGATCTACTCGGTGTACGTGTCGCTGGTGTACCTGCTCGCCATGCCGGGCGGCTGGTTCGGCGACCGTGTGTGGGGCCCCCGCAAGACCGTCGCCATCGCCGGCGGCATCATCATGCTCGGCCACCTGACGCTGGCCCTGCCCGCGTCCGGCACCTTCTTCGCCGGGCTCGGCCTGGTGGCGATCGGCTCGGGCCTGCTCAAGGCCAACATCTCCACGATGGTCGGCCAGCTCTACCACGGCCCCGACGACGCGCGCCGCGACGGTGGCTTCACCGTCTTCTACATGGGCATCAACCTGGGCGCCTTCGCGGCGCCGCTGGTGATCGGCACCGTCGGCGAGAGCGTCAACTGGCACCTGGGCTTCGCCCTGGCCGCGGTCGGCATGGGTCTGGGCGTGGTCCAGTTCCTGCTGGGCAGCCGCCACCTGGACCCGCGTTCCAGCGTCGTGCCGAAGCCGCTGTCCGCCCAGGAGAAGGTGTCGACGCTGCGCAAGGCCGCCTTCTGGGCCGCCCTCGCCGTCGTCTTCTACGCGATCGTCGGCTTCAGCGGCCACTACACGCTGAAGTGGATCCTGGTCCCGCTGACCCTGCTCGGTGTGATCATCCCGGTGATGGTGCTGGCGCGCATCAAGCGCGACAAGGAACTGGACCGCTCCGAGCAGTCCAAGATGTCCGCGTACATCTGGTTCTTCGTGGCCGCCGCGGTCTTCTGGATGATCTACGACCAGGGCGGCTCGACGCTGTCGATCTTCGCCGACTCCTCGGCCGAGAACAGCGTCCTGGGCTGGAACTTCCCGGTCTCCTGGTACCAGTCGATCAACCCGGTGCTGATCATGTCGCTGGCCCCGGTCTTCGCCTGGGTCTGGCTGGCGCTGAACCGGCGCGGCAAGGAGCCGAGCACGATCGTGAAGTTCGCCTCCGGCCTGGTGCTGGTCGGCGTCTCCTTCTTCCTCTTCCTGGCCCCGCTGAGCATCGCGGGCGACGGCCACAAGGCCGCGGCGATGTGGCTGGTGGCGATCTACTTCGTCCAGACCTGTGGTGAGCTGCTGCTCTCCCCGGTCGGCCTGTCGGTGACGACGAAGATGGCGCCGGCGAAGTACGCCTCGCAGATGATGGGCGTCTGGTTCCTGGCCGTCACCGCGGGCGACGCCACGACCGGCCTGCTGTCCCTCTTCGGGGTCGACCTGGACAGGACCGGCATCGTCGGCATGGAGGCCACGCTCGCCGTGGTCGCCGGACTCGCGGTGTGGGTGTACCGCAAGCGGGTCAAGGAGCTGATGGGCGACATCCGCTGAGCCCTGCCGGCCCGGACGGCACGACGGAGGGCCACCGCTTCCCCTGGGGAGGCGGTGGCCCTCCGGTCGTTTCCGCGTGCGGTGCGCCGGGGGTGGACGTGCCGGGGCGAGTGCGCCGAGAGTCGCGCCGGTGCGGGGGACGCCGGGGGCGCACGCCGGTGCGGGGTGCGTCGGGGCGGGGTGCGTCGGGGGCCCGGGGGTACCGCCCCGCGTCTCCAGCGCCGGAGGGGCCGGCGGGCTACGCCGGTGCGCCCAGTTCCGCCCAGACGCGTTTGCCGGCGACGCCCGGGGTGCGGACGACGCCCCAGTCCAGGCAGAGGCGCTGCACGATGAACATGCCGTGGCCGCCGGGGCGTCCCGCGCGGTGCGGGGTGCGCGGGGCCGGCTGGCCCGTACCGCGGTCGGAGACCTCCAGCCGGATCACCTTGCGGTCGCAGGTGATCCACAGCTCGTCCGGCCCCTCGGCGTGCAGGCAGGCGTTGGTGACCAGCTCGGAGACGACGAGGAGCACGTCCTCGGCGGCGGCGCGCTGGTCCGCGGTGGCGGAGGGCAGCCAGCCCCACGCGTGCAGGGCCTGGCGGGTGAAGTCGCGGGCCAGCGGCACGACGCCGCTCTGCCCGTCGAAGCTCAGTCTGCGGACCTGCCGGCCCGGGCCGGTACCGGCCGGCCGCGCGCCGTCCGCCCGGGGCGCTCCGCCCGGGGCCGGCTGCGCCGCCACGGGCCCACCGGGCCCCGCGGACAGGTGTGTACCGGACATCTGCGCGCCCCCCTCGGACTTCCCCGTCCCGGACACGCCCCCCTCGGACGCCCCGGAAGCGCCGCCGGGCTCCGGACCGCGGTCGCCCGGCGAGTAGGGCCGGGTGGTGCTCATCAGCGCTTCACCTCACCGATCCACCGAATTCACATTCCACCGTCGTGCACACTCAGTCGCGCCGGCCGGAGGTACCCAGAGGTTCTCCTGCCCGACCCGCCACGGGGAACACCCCCGTCTTCGACGCGAAAGGGCGGACGCGGCGGCACCACCGTCCCCGAAGGCCCACGCGTACCCGCGCCGATCCGTTCACGGACCGGCTCAGCCGGTCTCGCCCGGCAGGGCGTCCGCCAGCGTGTCGTGCAGGGTGAAGACCGCCTCGGCCCCCGTGATCTCGAACACGCGGGCCACCACGGGCTGCATGCCCACGAGATGGACGCCGCCCCCCGCCGCCTCCGCCTTCAACCGCGCGCCGAGCAGGACGTTGAGTCCCGTGGAGTCACAGAACTCCAGGCGCGAGCAGTCGACGACGAGCCGGCTGAACCCCTTGGCGACACACTCCTCCAGCGGCTCCCGCAGCAGATCTGCGGTGTGGTGATCCAGCTCACCCGCCGGAGTCACGACGGCGCTGGAGCCCTCTTCCCGCACCTCCACCAGAAGCCGGCCCGACTGTGCGCTGCCGACCGTCCCGCGGTCCATGCCGTCTCTCTCTCCCGACCTCGTGAGTGCCTTGCCGATGCCCTCGAACACTACGCCTTCCGACCGCCCGACGACACCTGACAAACGCACATAACCGGACATACGTACACAGAACACACTTGCGGTGGGCTCGGTAAACCCGGTAACCCTAGAGGAACACGTACCCGACACGGCCGGCTTTGGAGGCGCCGCACACCGCAGTGCACATCCTTGGCTTCGGCAGCCTTATGCCGAGAACGATGGAGGACATCATGTCACCCCGGCTCGACGGATCGCCTACCCACAAAGCGACGTCGACACCCCCTCCGGAACATCTGGAACCCATCGCGCATCTCGACGCGGTCGTCGACCCCGACGACGCCCTCGCGGGGCTTCCGGACATCCCCGCTTACGACGAGGTCGCTCCGGCGGACGCACGGGCCCTGTCCAAGACCCTCTTCGAGCGGCTGGAGTCGCTGGAGGAAGGCACCCACGAATACGCCTACGTACGCAACACGCTCGTCGAGCTGAACCTCGCGCTGGTCAAGTTCGCCGCCTCCCGCTTCCGCTCGCGCAGCGAGCCCATGGAGGACATCATCCAGGTCGGCACGATCGGCCTGATCAAGGCGATCGACCGCTTCGAACTGTCCCGGGGCGTCGAGTTCCCCACGTTCGCCATGCCGACCATCATCGGCGAGATCAAGCGCTTCTTCCGCGACACGTCGTGGTCCGTGCGCGTACCGCGGCGGCTCCAGGAACTCCGTCTCGACCTGGCCAAGGCCGGGGACGAGCTGGCCCAGCGGCTGGACCGCGCGCCCACGGTGAGCGAACTCGCCGAGCACCTCGGCCTCTCGCGCGACGAGGTCGTCGAGGGCATGGCGGCGTCCAACGCCTACACCGCCTCCTCCCTCGACGCCCAGCCCGAGGAGGACGACGCCGAGGGCGCGCTCGCCGACCGGATCGGCTACGAGGACCACGGCCTCGAAGGCATCGAGTACGTCGAGTCGTTGAAGCCCCTGATCGCCGAACTGCCGCCCCGGGACCGGAAGATCCTCTCCCTCCGGTTCGTCGCGGGCATGACCCAGTCCGAGATCGGCGACGAACTCGGCATCTCCCAGATGCACGTGTCCCGGCTGCTGTCGCGGACGCTGGTACGGCTGCGCAAGGGGTTGACGGTCGAGGAGTGACCGTCACGGAGTGACCCCGCCACGGGGGCGGTCCCACGAGGGACCGCCCCCGCGCGCGTTCCGGCCCGCGCGGGGCCCGTCGCCGCTCCGGCTCACACCACCCGCACGCCGCGCCGCCACACCCCGGTGACGAGCGGCACGCCCGGCCGGTAGGCCAGGTGCACGTGGCTCGGCGCGTCCAGCAGGACCAGGTCCGCGTACGCGCCCGGGACCAGGCGCCCCACGTCGTCCCGGCGCAGGGCCGCCGCGCCGCCCGCGGTGGCCGACCAGACCGCCTCGTCCGGCGTCATCCCCATGTCCCGTACCGCGAGCGCGACGCAGAAGGGCACGGACGAGGTGAACGAGGAGCCCGGGTTGCAGTCCGTCGACAGCGCCACCGTCGCGCCCGCGTCGAGCAGCCGCCGGGCGTCGGGCCAGGGGGCGCGGGTGGAGAACTCGGCGCCCGGCAGCAGGGTCGCCACCGTGCCGCCGTGCGCGAGGGCGTCGACGTCGGCGTCGGTGAGGTGGGTGCAGTGGTCGGCGCTGGCCGCGTCGAGTTCGACGGCGAGCTGGACGCCGGGCCCGTGGGTGAGCTGGTTGGCGTGGACGCGCGGGCGCAGGCCCCGTTCCCGGCCGGCGGTGAGGATGGCGCGCGCCTGGTCGCCGTCGAAGGCGCCGCGTTCGCAGAAGACGTCGATCCAGCCGGCGTGCGGGGCGCAGGCGTCCAGCATCTCGCCGGTGACCAGGGCGACGTAGCCGGCGGGGTCGTCGGCGTACTCGGGGGCGACGATGTGGGCGCCGAGGTAGGTGACCTCGTCGGTGTGGTGGGCGGCGATGCGCAGGGCGCGGGCCTCGTCGTCGACGGTCAGCCCGTAGCCGGACTTGGTCTCCAGGGTCGTGGTGCCCTGGCGCAGCGCCTCCCGCAGGTGCCGCACGAGGGTCGCCTCCAGTTCGGCGTCGGTGGCGGCGCGGGTGGCGGCGACGGTGGTGCGGATGCCGCCGGCGCTGTAGGGGCGGCCGGACATGCGGGCGTTGAACTCCTCGGTGCGGTCGCCCGCGAAGACCAGGTGGGAGTGGCTGTCGACGAAGCCGGGCAGGACCGCCCGGCCGCCCGCGTCGACCCGGTTGTCGGTGGCGGGTGCTTTCCTGGTCTCACCGGTCCACACGACGCGGTCGCCGTCGATGACGACGGCCGCGTCGCGGACCAGTCCGAGGGGGTCGCCGTCACGGAGGGAGGGGTCGTTGGTGACCAGCGCGGCGATGTGGGTGATGGCGGTGCTGCTGCTCATGGCGTCCTCGTCGGCGTCGCGGGGGGCGGGGGCGGGGGCGGGCGGCGGGGGCGCCCGGGGGACGGCGGGCCGGGGCGTCAGGCGTGCAGGGCGCCCACGGCCCGCGCCAGTTCGCGGGGCACGTCGGGGACGAGGGTGTGCGCCCCGTCGCGCACCACGTGCCGGCCGCCCACCACCGTGTGCCGGACGTCGGCGGCCGTGGCCGCGAATACGGCCGTCTCGGCGCCCAGCCGTGGCGGCGGCCCGGCCGTTCTGACCGAGTCCAGGGCGAGGGTGGTGAGGTCGGCCGGGGCGCCGGTCCCGATGCGCCCCGCCTCGGGCCAGCCGAGCGCGGCGTGTCCGTCGGCGGTGGCGGCTCGCAGCAGGGCGGCGGCCGTCCAGTGCCCGCGGGTACGGGTGCGCAGGCGCTCGTTCAGCTCCATCGCGCGGGCCTCTTCGAGCAGGTCGACGACGGCGTGGCTGTCGGAGCCGAGGGAGAGCGGCGAGCCGGCCCGCTGGAGGGCGACGGCCGGCCCGATGCCGTCGGCGAGGTCCCGTTCGGTGGTGGGGCACATGCAGGTGCCAGTGGTGCTGCCACCGAGCAGGGCGATGTCCTCGTCGGTGAGGTGGGTGGCGTGGACGGCGGTGGTGCGCGGTCCCAGCACGCCGTGGTCGGCGAGGAGCCGGGCGGGGGTGCGTCCGTGGGCCTCGCGGCAGGCGTCGTTCTCGGCGGGCTGCTCGGAGAGGTGGACGTGGAGCGGAGCCTGCCGTTCCTCCGCCCACCGCGCCACGGTCGCCATCTGGTCGGCGGGCACGGCCCGTACGGAGTGGAGGGCGGCGCCGATCCGCGCGTGGTCCCGCTCCCGGAGGAGCGCGCAGCGTTCCGCCCAGGCATCGGCGGTGCCGTCGGAGAAGCGGAGCTGGTGGGGGTCGGGGCCGCGCCCGAAACCGGCCGCGAGGTAGCAGGTGTCGAGGAGGGTGATGCGGATGCCGGCCTCGGCGGCGGCCTCGATCAGGGCCTCGCCCATGGCGTTGGGGTCGGCGTAGCGGGCGCCGCCGGGGGCGTGGTGGACGTAGTGGAACTCGCCGACGGCGGTGATGCCGGCCAGCGCCATCTCGGCGTAGGCGGCGCGGGCGAGCGAGAAGTAGCTGTCCGGGGTGAGCTTGTCCGCGACGGCGTACATGACGTCGCGCCAGGCCCAGAAGGAGTCCGGCGCCCGCTCGGCGCCCGCGGCGTTCGTCTCCCCCGGGCGCGCGGGTGCTCCCCCGCCGGAGCCGGTCTGGACGATGCCGCGCAGCGCCCGGTGGAAGGCGTGGGAGTGGGCGTTCGCCAGTCCGGGCAGGGTCAGTCCGCGCAGGGGCTCGGCGCCGGGCGGCGGGGCGGGCACGCCGGTGCGGACGGAGGCGACGCGTCCGTCCCGTACGTCCACGGCGACGCCCGGCTCGACGTGGGTGCCGAGCCAGGCGTGCTCCAGCCAGTACGTGCGCGGGGTGGGGTTCACGTGCGGGCCAGTCCTTCCAGTACGTCGGCGAGCGCGGCGACCCCGGCCAGGCAGTCGTCCTCGGCGGCGAACTCGGCCGGGGAGTGGGAGACGCCGGTGGGGTTGCGCACGAACAGCATGGCGGTCGGGACGCGTCCGGAGAGGATTCCGGCGTCGTGTCCGGCGCCGGTGCCGAGGACGGGCACGGGCGCGTCGGCCGTCGCGCCCAGGATGCGGGCGAGTTCGTCGCGCAGGGCGTGGTCGAACTCGACGACGGGGCTGAAGGACTCGCGGACGACGTCGAGGTCGACGCCGTGCGCGGCGGCGTGTTCGCGGGCGGCCTTCTCGACGCCGGCGACCACGGTGTCCAGGCTCTCCTGGTCGGCGGCGCGGGAGTCGAGCCAGCCGCGTACGAGGGAGGGGACGGCGTTGACGGCGTTCGGCTCGACGGCGATCTTGCCGAAGGTGGCGAGGGCGCCGGCGAGCCGGGCCTCGCGGCGGGCGGCGAGGACGGTCTCGGCGTAGGGCTGCATCGGGTCGCGGCGGTCGTCGAGGCGGGTGGTGCCGGCGTGGTTGGCCTCGCCGCGGAAGTCGAACCGCCAGCGGCCGTGCGGCCAGATCGCGGAGGCGATACCGACCCGGTCGCCGGACAGGTCCAGGGCGCGGCCCTGCTCGACGTGGAGTTCGACGAAGGCGCCGATGCGGGCGAGGCGTTCGGGGTCGGGGCCGAGGGTGTCCGGGTCGTGGCCGGCGGCCTCCATGGCGCGCGGGAGGGTGATGCCGTCGGCGTCGGTCAGGCGGTGGGCCTGTTCGGCGGTGAGCGCTCCGGCGCTCAGGCGGGAGCCGACGCAGGCGAGGCCGAAACGGGCGCCCTCCTCGTCGCCGAAGTTGACGATGCCGAGCGGCCGGGTGAGCCGGACGCCCCGGGCGCGGAGTTCGTCGAGGGCGGCGAAGGCGGAGACGACCCCGAGGGGCCCGTCGAAGGCGCCGCCGTCGGGGACGGAGTCCAGGTGGGAGCCGGTGACGACGGCGTTCCCGGCGGCCGGGTCGCCGAGCCAGGCCCACTGGTTGCCGTTGCGGTCGGTCTCGTAGGCGAGGCCGCGGTCCTCGGCCTGCCGCCGGAACCAGGCCCGGCAGTCGGCGTCGGCGGCGGTCCAGGCGAAGCGGTGGTAGCCGCCGGAGGCGGGGCTGCGGCCGATGGGCAGCAGCTCCGCCCACATGCTGTGGAAGCTCACGCGCCGTCACCCTCGCGCGCGCCGCCGCCCTCACGCATCGGCACCCGCACGCCCCGCTCGTCGGCGACGGCCTCGGCGCTCTCGTAACCGGCGTCGACGTGGCGGATGACGCCCATGCCGGGGTCGTTGGTGAGCACCCGGCGGATCTTCTCCCCGGCGAGCGGGGTGCCGTCGGCGACGGTGACCTGTCCGGCGTGCAGCGAGCGGCCCATGCCGACGCCGCCGCCGTGGTGGATCGAGACCCAGGAGGCGCCGGAGGCCACGTTGACCATGGCGTTGAGCAGCGGCCAGTCGGCGATGGCGTCGGAGCCGTCGCGCATGGCCTCGGTCTCGCGGTAGGGGGAGGCGACGGAGCCGCAGTCGAGGTGGTCGCGGCCGATGACGACGGGGGCGGCCAGCTCACCGCTCGCGACCATGTCGTTGAAGCGTTCGCCGGCCTTGTCGCGTTCGCCGTAGCCGAGCCAGCAGATGCGGGCGGGCAGGCCCTGGAAGTGGACGCGTTCGCCGGCGAGCCTGATCCAGCGGGCCAGCGACTCGTTCTCGGGGAAGAGGTCGAGGATCGCGCGGTCGGTCCTGGCGATGTCGGCGGGGTCGCCGGAGAGGGCGGCCCAGCGGAAGGGGCCCTTGCCCTCGCAGAAGAGGGGGCGGATGTAGGCGGGGACGAAGCCGGGGAAGGCGAAGGCGCGGTCGTACCCGGCGAGCCGGGCCTCGCCGCGGATCGAGTTGCCGTAGTCGAAGACCTCGGCACCGGCGTCCTGGAAGCCGACCATGGCCTCGACGTGGCGGGCCATGGACTCGCGGGCGCGGGTGGTGAAGCCGGCCGGGTCCTTGGCGGCGGCGTCGGCCATGTCCTCGAAGGCGATGCCGGTGGGCAGGTAGGCGAGCGGGTCGTGGGCCGAGGTCTGGTCGGTGACGATGTCGACGGGGGCGCCCATGGCGAGCAGGCGCGGCACCGCGTCGGCGGCGTTGCCGAGGACGCCGATGGACAGCGGGGCGCGCCGGTCGCGGGCCTCGGTGGCGAGGTGGAGAGCGTGGTCGAGGGAGTCGGCGCGGACGTCGAGGTAGCGGTGCTCGATGCGCCGGTCGATGGCGCGCGGGTCGCAGTCGACGCAGATGACGACGCCGTCGTTCATGGTGACGGCGAGGGGCTGGGCGCCGCCCATGCCGCCGAGCCCGGCGGTGAGGGTGATGGTGCCGGCGAGGGTCCCGCCGAAGCGCTTGGCGGCGACGGCGGCGAAGGTCTCGTAGGTGCCCTGGAGGATGCCCTGGGTGCCGATGTAGATCCAGGAGCCGGCGGTCATCTGCCCGTACATGGTCAGGCCCAGGGCCTCCAGGCGGCGGAACTCCTCCCAGGTGGCCCAGTCGCCGACGAGGTTGGAGTTGGCGATCAGCACGCGCGGGGCCCACTCGTGGGTCTGCATGACGCCGACCGGGCGGCCGGACTGGACGAGCATCGTCTCGTCCTGCCCGAGCCCCTCCAGGGTGCGGACCATGGCGTCGAAGGAGCGCCAGTCGCGGGCCGCCTTGCCGGTGCCGCCGTAGACGACGAGCCGGTCGGGGTGTTCGGCGACCTCGGGGTCGAGGTTGTTCCGCAGCATCCGCAGCGCGGCCTCCTGCGGCCAGCCCCGGGCGGTGCGCAGGGTGCCGCGGGGCGCCCTGACGGGGCGGGCCTCGGATGGGCGGGGTCCGGACATGGTCTGCCTCCTGGTGGCTCGCTCCCGGCGACTGTTACTGCGGATATTCACATCCTGTCCCGCTGAATATGGCTAGTCAATACACGGTGTGGGCCCGCGGCGGCGCGTCGCGGATGTTTGGCTGGATACGGGGCAGGGAGCCGCGGGGAAGCGGAGATCCGCGGCGACGGGACGGAGGAGCGCGTGAGCGAGGGCACGGACGGGTACGAGGGTTGCGGCCAGGAGCGGGCCGCCCGGCGGGACCGGGCGGTGCGGGCGGCCGTGGAGCAGGGGCTGCTCGGGCCCGGCGAGCCGCTGGTGGCGCTGCTCGACGTGACCGGCATCCGCGCGTCGGCGGCGGCGCTGCGCTCGGCGTTCGCGGCGGTGACGGCACCGGGGACGCCGGTGCTGCACGCCTTCGCGGTGAAGGCGACCCCCCTGGTGCCGGTGCTGCGGCTGCTGCACGAGGAGGGCATCGGCGCGGAGGTGGCGAGCGCGGGCGAGCTGGCGCTGGCCCGCGCCGCGGGGGTGCCGGCGGCGCGGACCGTGCTGGACTCGCCGGCCAAGACCCCCGGGGAGCTGCGCGAGGCGCTGGCCCTGGGCGTCGCCGTCAACGCGGACAATCCGCAGGAGCTGGCCCGGCTCGACGCGCTGCTCGCCGCGGGCCGGACCTCCTCCCCGCTCGGTGTCCGGGTGAACCCGCAGGTCGGCGGCGGCGCCATCGAGGCGCTGTCGACGGCGACCGCGACCTCGAAGTTCGGGGTGGCGCTCCGGGACGAGGGGGCCCGGGAGTGGGTGGTGCGGGCGTATCTGGACCGGCCCTGGCTGACCCGGCTGCACGCGCACACCGGCTCGCAGGGCGTACCGCTCACGCTGATGGCCCAGGGGGTGGCCGCCGTCCACGCCCTCGCCGAGGAGATCAACGCGCGGGCCGGGCGGCGGCAGGTCGACACCCTCGACATCGGCGGCGGACTGCCGGTGAACTTCGCCTCGGAGGAGACCGCGCCGAGCCACGCGGAGTACGCGCGGGTGCTGCGGGAGGCGGTGCCGGGGCTCTTCGACGGACGCTACGGGCTGGTCACCGAGTTCGGCAGGTCGCTGCTGGCCAAGCACGGCACGATGCTGGCGCGGGTGGAGTACGCCAAGAGCGCCGGGGGGCGCCCGGTCGCGGTGACGCACGCGGGCGTGCAGGTGGCGACGCGCACGGTCTACGCGCCGGACGCGTGGCCGCTGCGGATCGCCGCGTACGACGCCGGGGGCCGTCCGAAGGCGGGGCCCGAGGTGGTGCAGGACGTGGCCGGACCGGCGTGCTTCGCCGGGGACCTCCTGGCGACGGGCCGCGCGCTGCCGTTGCTGGAGCAGGGGGACCACGCGGCCGTGCTGGACACGGGCGCGTACTACTTCGCCCACCACTACGCGTACAACTCCCTCGCCCGGCCCGCCGTCCACGGCTTCCTGCCGGACGGCCGCGGCGGGATCTCGTTCGTCACGGTCCGGGAGGCCCAGTCGGTGGCCGACATCGTGGCGGAGTCGGGCGGGGCCCACGCGGACGCCCTGGTGGGACGGGGCTGAGGGGCCGGCGGCGCCCGGGGCGCCCGGCCCGACGGCGCGGGGCGGGCACTCCGGACGCGCGGCCGTCGGCTCAGGCCGGGGCCGCCGCCTTGCGGCGGGCGCCGCCCGGGGCCGCGTCGCCGGCCGCGATACCGGTGCCGCGGTAGGAGCCGACCGCGGGGCCGGCCGGACGGCCGCCCCGGGCGAGCCAGTCGACGCGCACCCACAACAGGACCCCGTCGGCCTCCTCACGCCGTCCGATCCAGGCCGACTTGAGCCACAGGCCGACGGCGCAGCCGGCCATCAGCAGCCCCGCGGCGGCCGGGACGGCGAAGGAGGCGCCGACGGCGGCGAGGAAGGCGAGCAGCAGCCACCAGCGGTGGCCCCGGCGCCAGTTGCGCAGGGTCACGGCCCGGTCCTGGAGCACGTCGTACCGCCCCGCGCGGGTGGCCGAGCCGGCCAGCGCCGCGTACCGCCCGCGCCGTACCGCCGCCACCGCGGGCACCGCGATCACGAACAGCGCGGCGCCCGCCAGGACGCCGATCCGGCGTCCCGTCAGCCCCGGCACCAGCGCCCCGACGCCCGCCGCGAGCAGCCCCAGCCACCACAGCGGTGCCGCCCCCGCCCGTACGACGACGGCGACCCGGGCCAGTCCCCGTCCTCCACCCTGTCCTGCGCGCGCCACGTCGGCCTCCTGTCCCTGTTGTCCGAAGCGAACGTCCGAGGGTCTGTCAGCGTAGGCACGGTAGCGGGAGAAGGTGAGACGCGTCTGAGAGAAACCCGCCCGCCGGAGCCCGCGCCCGTCACTCCACGAACAGCCCCCGGGCCGCGGCCCGCGCGTCGAACTCCTCCAGCCGCGCCTGGGCCTGCGGGAGGTCGTCGCACATCGCCTCCAGCAGCACCCGGCCGAGCAGCATCGGCGCGCAGGCGGTGTCGAAGGCGAGCCCGGTGCCGACGGCGGCGGGCAGCAGCAGGTCGGACGCCTTGGCGACGGGCGCGAAGGCCGAGTCGGCGACGGTGACGACGGTGAGCCCGGCCGCCCGCGCGTGGACGAGGGCGTCCAGGACCTCGCGGGGGTGCCGGGGCAGGGCGAAGCAGAGCAGGGCGCTCGCGCCGGCCCGGACGGCGGCGTCGATGCGGTCGTGGAGCATGGTGCCGCCCTCGTTGAGGAGCCGCACGTCCGGGTGGACCTTGGCCGCGAAGTAGGCGAAGCCGTGCGCCTGCGCGGCGGCGGCCCGCAGCCCGAGCACCGGCAGGGGGCGGCTGGCGGCGAGGGTGCGCCCGGCCTCCTGTACGGGGGCGGGGTCGGCGAGAGCCTCGGCGAGGTGCCGCAGGTTCTCGATCTCGGCGGCGACGGCCTGCTGGTACTCGTTGTGCCCGGTGTCCCGCGGGGCGGGTTCGGCCGAGGGCACCACCTCGCGCAGGTGGCGGCGGAGCGCGGGGTAGCCGTCGAAGCCGAGGGCGACGGCGAAGCGGGTGACGGAGGGCTGGCTGACCCCGGCGACCTCGGCCAGCTCGACGCTGGAGAGGAAGGGCACCTCGGCGGCGCGGCGCACCATGCTGTGCGCGATGCGCCGCTGGGTCGGCGTGAGCCGGTGCCCCTCGAAGAGCGTCTGCAGCCGCGCGGCCGGGCTGTCGCTCCCGCTCATCCCCTGCTCCCCCTCGTGCCTATTCACGTACCCCGTTTCCTGCATACCGTTATACAGCGCGCCACCGGCCCCCGGTACGGGAGCGGCGGGTACCGGACGGTGACCCGCTCCCCGGGGGCTTCCCGGGGCCCACCCGGCGTCCCCCCGGGCGGAGACGGGGGTTAGCACCAGTGTTCCGGGGCGGCCCGGTCCCTAGCGTGGGGGCATGACGGGAATGGACGCGCGGGACGCCGATCTGAAGAAGGACCTCGACGCCACTCTGCGGGCCCGCAGGGAGCTGGGCGAGGAGTACGACTCCGCGCTGGTCGACTCGTTCCTGGAGAAGGTCGACCAGCGCATCGACATCGCGGTGGACCGGCGGGTGCGGCGCCAGCTCGCCGAGCAGCAGGTGACGGCGGTGCGGGGCGCGCGGTCGCCGCGGCCCACGGACTCCTGGGGCGAGCGCTTCGGCTTCGCCATCGTGTCGCTGGTGCTCGCCATGCCGCTGTCCGCGATCGGCGGCGGGATCGCCAGGCTGCCGGGGCTCCTGGTGGTGTGGATCGGCATCGTCGGGGTCAATCTGATCCAGGCCGCGCGGAGCACGCCCGAGCTGTTCCACCGCCGTCCGGGCCGCGACGACCGCCGCGAGGACGGCTGGAAGGACTGACCGGGAGAGGGACCGCCGGCCCGGGAGGGACCACGGGCCCGACAGGGGCCGCACGTACGGGAGGGGCCACGGGCCCGACAGGGGCCGCACGCCCGGGAGGGACCGGGGCCCAGGGAACCGGGGCGCGCGGGGACCGGCGCGCCCCCGGCCGGGTGGCCGGGGGCCGGGACGACGGCGGCCCCCGCGCGGGACGCGGCGCCCCGGTCCGAGCGGCGGGGGCCCCGCGTCCTGTGGCGTCCGTGGAGGTCCGGGAGCCGCTCCGGAAGGTCCCCGACGCCGTGCGGTGCCGGCCGGACGGGGGCACTCCTCCTGCTCCGCACCCGAAGGGCACCCCGCCCGCCGACGTCTCCCACTGTGCCGGTCGCTTGTTAAGCCCGTGCTGCGGGCACGTGACGCGCGCGTACCGCTTCCGCGAAGTCCGCGAAGATCACCGCCCGGCACGCCGGCCGGTGCCGGGGCGGGACACTCCGGCACCGGCCGGGACGTCCGTACCGCCCCCGGCCCGGCTCCCCGCCCGCACCGTCCCCGGGCGCGGTGGACGGGTGGTCCGCCCGGCGCCCGGGGACGACGTCACTTGCCGCCCTTGGCGAGGAAGGCGAGCAGGTCCTGGCGGCTGACCACGCCGGTCGGCTTGCCCTCGACGAGGACGATCGCCGCGTCCGCGCCGCCGAGCACCGACATCAGGTCCTCGACCGGTTCGCCGGAGCCGACCTGCGGCAGCGGGGCCGACATGTGCTTCTCCAGCGGGTCGTCCAGCGAGGCGCGCCGGGTGAACAGGGCGTCCAGCAGCTCCCGCTCCACGACCGAGCCGACGACCTCGGCGGCCATCACGTCCGGGTGGCCGGCGCCCGGCTTGACGATCGGCATCTGCGAGACGCCGTACTCGCGCAGCACCTCGATGGCCTCGCCGACGGTCTCCTCGGGGTGCATGTGGACCAGGGAGGGGATGGAGCCTCCCTCCTTGTGGTCGAGGACGTCGGCGACGCGGGCGCTGGGTCCGGTGTCGTCCAGGAAGCCGTAGTCAGCCATCCACTCGTCGTTGAAGATCTTGCTGAGGTAGCCGCGCCCGCTGTCCGGCAGCAGCACGACCACCACGTCGTCCTCGCCGAGCCGCTCGGCCACGCGCAGCGCCGCGACGACGGCCATGCCGCAGGAGCCGCCCACCAGGAGGCCCTCCTCCTTGGCGAGGCGCCGCGTCATCTGGAAGGAGTCCTTGTCGGAGACGGGGACGATCTCGTCGGCGACGTCACGGTCGTACGCCGTCGGCCAGAAGTCCTCGCCGACGCCCTCGACCAGGTAGGGCCGGCCGGAGCCGCCGGAGTAGACCGAGCCCTCGGGGTCGGCGCCGATCACGCGGACCCGGCCCTCGCTGGCATCCTTCAGGTAGCGGCCGGTGCCGGAGATGGTGCCGCCGGTGCCGACGCCCGCCACGAAGTGGGTGATCTTGCCCTCGGTCTGCTCCCACAGTTCGGGGCCGGTCGAGTGGTAGTGGGAGAGCGGGTTGTTCGGGTTGGAGTACTGGTCCGGCTTCCAGGCGCCCGGCGTCTCGCGCATCAGCCGGTCGGAGACGTTGTAGTACGAGTCGGGGTGGTCGGGGTCGACCGCGGTCGGGCAGACGACCACCTCGGCACCGTAGGCGCGCAGTACGTTGATCTTGTCCGTGGACACCTTGTCCGGGCAGACGAAGACGCACTTGTAGCCCTTCTGCTGGGCCACGATCGCCAGGCCCACGCCCGTGTTGCCGCTGGTCGGCTCGACGATGGTGCCGCCCGGCTTCAGCTCCCCGCTCTTCTCGGCGGCCTCGATCATGCGCAGGGCGATGCGGTCCTTGACCGAGCCGCCGGGATTGAAGTACTCCACCTTGGCCAGGACGGTGGCCTTGATGCCCTTGGTGACGCTGTTGAGCCGTACCAGCGGGGTGTTGCCGACGAGGCTGATCATCGAGTCGTGGAATTGCACCGTTGTCTCCGGATGCTGCAAAAGGTGTGGTCGTAGTGGTTCCGCCACCCTATGGCCTGCCGCCCCGGGGGCGCCCCGGGGCGCCGTTCACCCCCTGTGGAGATTGGACGACGGTCCGTACGGGGCAAGCAGTGGATGTACGGCTTGGAGGAGGTGGCGGCGAGGCATGACGAGCATGTCGAGGGCGAGGGTGGCCCGGCGGATCGCGGCGGGCGCGGCCTACGGCGGCGGCGGGATCGGGCTGGCCGGCGCGGCCGCGGTCGGTCTGCTGCTGGCGGAGGTGCAGCTCGCGCGGCGCCGGGTGGGCATCGGCACGCCCGACCGGGTGCCGAACGCGCAGGGGCTGTACGGCGGGGCGCTGCCGGCGCCGGGAGGGCTGCCCCTGCGGCTGGTGATGCTCGGCGACTCCACGGCCGCCGGGCAGGGCGTGCACCGCGTCGGCCAGACGCCGGGCGCGCTGCTGGCCTCGGGGCTCGCGGCGGTGGCCGAACGGCCGGTGGAGCTGCGCTCTGCGGCGGTGCCGGGGGCGCGGTCGGACGACCTGGACCGGCAGGTGGGCGAGGTGCTGGCGGACCCGGGGCGGGTGCCGGACATCTGCGTGATCATGATCGGGGCCAACGACGTGACCCACCGCATGCCGGCCACGCGCTCGGTCCGGCACCTGTCGTCGGCGGTGCGGCGGCTGCGCACGGCCGGGGCGGAGGTGGTCGTCGGGACCTGCCCCGACCTGGGCACCATCGAGCCGGTGCCGCAGCCGCTGCGCTGGCTGGCCCGGCGGGCCTCGCGGCAACTGGCGGCGGCGCAGACCATCGGCACGGTGGAGCAGGGCGGCCGCACGGTGTCGCTGGGCGATCTGCTCGGCCCCGAGTTCGCGCAGAACCCGCGCGAGCTGTTCGGCCCCGACAACTACCACCCCTCCGCCGAGGGGTACGCCACCGCGGCGATGGCGGTGCTGCCCTCGGTCTGCGCGGCGCTCGGGCTGTGGCCGGCCGAGGAGGAGCGGCCGGACGCCGCCCGCCGCGAGGGCTTCCTGCCGGTGGCCCGTGCGGCGGCGGAGGCCGCCTCGGAGGCGGGTACGGAGGTCGCGGCGGCGATGCCGTCCGGGCCCCGGGGCCCGTGGGCCCTCCTCAAGCGCCGGCGCCGCCGCCGTGTCCCGGAGGCGGAACCGGCCTCGTCCACCCAGCCGACCTGACGCCCGTGCCGCCCGGCCCGGCCGCGTGCCCGCGCCGGGCGCCGGGCGGGCCGACGGCGGGCGCCGGGGGCACGCGGCGGGGCCAGGTGCCGCCGGCGCTCCCCCGGGCCCAGGCGGCCCCGGGCGCGGCGGCCCCGGGCGCGGCGGCCAGGGGGCCGCACCGTCTCCCCGGCCCAGCCGCCGACAGGAAAAAGCAAGCGCTTAGAAAGCTGCGGCCGAAGTCACACCCCCACCGGCGTGACCCGGCCCATACCTCCGGGTAACTTCCCAACCGTCCGCCCGTTTCCCCGTACGTACGCCACTGGAGCCGTGATGCCCGAAGCCGTGATCGTCTCTGCCGCCCGCTCCCCCATCGGCCGCGCTTTCAAGGGCTCCCTGAAGGACCTGCGGCCCGACGACCTGGCCGCCACGATCATCCAGGCCGCCCTCGCCAAGGTCCCCGAGCTGGACCCGCGGGACATCGACGACCTGATGCTCGGCTGCGGCCTGCCCGGCGGCGAGCAGGGCAACAACCTGGGCCGGATCGTCGCCGTGCAGATGGGCATGGACCACCTGCCCGGCTGCACCATCACCCGGTACTGCTCCTCGTCCCTCCAGACCTCCCGCATGGCGCTGCACGCCATCAAGGCCGGGGAGGGCGACGTCTTCGTCTCGGCCGGCGTCGAGACGGTCTCCCGGTTCGCCAAGGGCAACTCGGACAGCCTGCCGGACACCCGCAACCCGCTGTTCGCCGAGGCGGAGGCCCGCACCGCGGCCGTCGCGGCGCAGGAGGGCACGACCTGGCACGACCCGCGCGAGGACGGCCTGCTGCCCGACCCCTACATCGCGATGGGCCAGACCGCGGAGAACCTGGCCCGCTGGAAGGGCGTCACCCGGCAGGAGATGGACGAGTTCGGCGTCCGCTCGCAGAACCTCGCCGAGGAGGCCCTCGAGAACGGCTTCTGGGAGCGGGAGATCACCCCGGTGACCCTGCCCGACGGCACGGTCGTCGCCAAGGACGACGGCCCCCGCGCCGGCGTCACCCTGGAGGGCGTGGCCGGGCTCAAGCCCGTCTTCCGCCCCGACGGCCTGGTCACCGCCGGCAACTGCTGCCCGCTGAACGACGGCGCCGCAGCCCTCGTCGTCATGAGCGACACCAAGGCCCGCGAGCTGGGCCTGACCCCGCTCGCGCGCATCGTCTCCACGGGCGTCTCCGCCCTGTCCCCCGAGGTCATGGGCCTCGGCCCGGTGGAGGCGTCCCGGCAGGCGCTGCGGCGGGCCGGGCTGACCATGGACGACATCGACCTGGTGGAGATCAACGAGGCGTTCGCCGCCCAGGTCGTCCCGTCCTACCGGGAACTGGGCATCCCGCTGGAGAAGCTGAACGTCAACGGCGGCGCCATCGCCGTCGGCCACCCCTTCGGCATGACCGGCGCCCGCATCACCGGCACGCTGATCAACTCGCTCCAGTGGCACGACAAGCAGTTCGGCCTGGAGACCATGTGCGTCGGCGGCGGCCAGGGCATGGCGATGGTCATCGAGCGCCTGAGCTGACCCGGACACGGGACCCTCGGTGCCGGCCGCCGCACCGAGGGTGACGAACGGCCCGGAATCCTGCCGCCGGCGGGTTCCGGGCCGTTCCGTGACCCAATCTCCCCCAGGATGTGACCTATCTCCCCCTCGGGGCCGTCACCGCAGGTCAGAGCCGTTGAGCCCGCCCCTTCCGGGCCCAAAGTCCTGTCCGTTTCGTGACGTTACGCACTGACAGAAGGTTAGTCCGCCCTTCAAGCTGATGTAGGAAGTCGGGGGTCGACTTTGAACCGGGAGTATGTCAGTGAGCGCCATATCGATCGCCCTGCTGCTCACCACGGCCGCCACCGGCGCCGTGGGCGTCGCCGTCCTGCGTGCCGTACTGGTGCTGCGCCGCCAGGTGGCGGCCCTGCACGCCGAGCTGACCGAGAGCAGGACAGCCGACGCGCGGGGCCGCGTCCCCGCCGCCCGCACCACCGCGGACACCGACGAGATCCGTGCCGCCGTCGCCGCCGCGCTCGCCGAGGAACGGGAGCGCGAGCTGGCCGAGGCGCGCGCGTTCTGGGCCGCGCAGGAGGCGCGCGACGCCGCCGACGCCCCGCTGCTGCTGGGCCTGTCCGACAGCGAGCTGTTCCTGCCCCGGCAGGCGGACCTCGCCGGCCTGGAGCCGGTGGTCGAGCCGGGGCCCGGCTTCGACGAGGCTCCGGGGGACGCCGTGCAGGAGGACGCCCCGAAGGAGTCGGCGGAGCTGGCCGCGGCCCGGCGCCGGCACCCCTCGCACCCGGATTTCGTGCCCAACCCCTCGCCGGTCGTCGACGATCACGAGCAGACCGTCGACACGCTGGAGGAACTGGCCGCGGCCGAGGTGCCCCTGACGGACGTGCGCCCCGGTCCGCTCGGCACGCTCGACGTGTACGTCTTCGCCGACGGCACCACGCTGTGCATGACGCCCGGCCACCGCGAGACCTCCGAGCGCCTGGCCGACGCGCTCGACGCGGGCGCGGCCCCGTACCTGCTGGGCGGGTCGGGCGTCTCCGGCGCCTACACGCTGACCTTCGCCTGCGGCGAGGAGAACGTCTACATCCTGGCCGACCGGGTCATCGCGTCCCTGTAATCCCGGGGGCCCTGTAGTCCCGGGGGCCTGTAGTCCCGGGGGCCTGTAGTGGCGGGCCCCACCGCCCCCGCGTCCGCGCGGTCCGGCGGGGCAGGCGGCGGCCGGCGCGTACGGCAGACTCCCCCGGACGCGCTCGACCCGGTGTCAGACCCCGGCCCGCCCACGGGCCTCGCGGACCAGCTCCGCGGCCTCCGCCACCTGGCCCTCGTCCTCCAGGACGAGGGCCAGATCGTGTGCGGCGACGGCGATCTGGTCGGCCGCCGCGAACATCCCCGCGTCCGGCATCTCCCGCGGCCGGGCGCCCGGTTCCTCCACGCGCTGGGCCCGCCGGGCCAACTCCCGGGCCAGTTCCAGCGCCTCGGCGGCGGCCCCGCGTTGCAGCCGGCTCTGCGGGGCGGCCCGCAGGCGGTCGGCGAAGTCGTCCACGGCACGGGTCAAAGGCGTCGTATCCACCACGGCGCGAGCGTACGCGGCCCCGCGCCGCCGGTGCCAGCGCGCCCCGGCTCCGGGCGCCGTCCCGGGGCGGGCGCGGCGGGCCGGGCGACGACGAGGGCCCCGGACCGTACCCGGTCCGGGGCCCTTCGGGCGCGGCGTGTGCCGGCGACGGTGTCAGTCGCTGCTGTTGAGGATCGAGATGAGCCGCAGGAACTCCATGTAGATCCAGACCAGCGTCAGCGTGAGGCCGAAGGCGGCGAGCCATGCCTCCTCGCGCGGGGCGCCGTAGGCGATGCCGTCCTCGACCTGCTTGAAGTCCAGGGCGAGGAAGCAGGCGCCGAGCAGGATGCCGACGATGCCGAAGACGATGCCGAGCGTGCCGCTGCGGAAGCCGAGGCCGTCCCCGCCGCCGAAGACGGCGAACAGCATGTTCACCATCATGAGCAGGACGAAGCCGAGCGCGGCGGCCATCACGAAGCCGTAGAAACGGCGGTTGACGCGGATCCAGCCGGCCTTGTAGGCGATCAGCACGCCGACGAAGACCGCCATGGTGCCGATGACGGCCTGCATGGCCGCGCCGCTGGCGATGTGGGTGTCCACGATGTTGGACACCACGCCGAGGAACACGCCCTCGAACGCCGCGTACGACAGGATCAGCGCGGGCGACGCCTTGCGCTTGAAGGACTGGACGAACGCCAGCACCATGCCGATGACGGCCGCACCGATGCCGATGCCGTAGGCGCGGCCGATGTTGGCCTCGTCCACGGGCAGCAGCGCCCACGCGAGCGCGGCGGTGACGATCAGCAGGCCGAGCGTGCTCGCCGTGCGGACGACGACGTCGTCCATCGTCATCCGGCCGGTGGCCGCGGGCGCCTGCGGCGGCGCGCCGTGCTGCAGGTCCTGCTGCGCGTACGGGTTCTGCGCGTAGGGGTTGCCGGCCGGCTGGGCGTACGGGTTGCCCTGCGCGTACGGGTTGCCCTGCGTGGCGACGGCGGGACCCCCGGCCTGCGGCGCGGCGTTGAAGCCCGCGTAGCCGTTGTCGCGGCTGAACCCCCGTCGCGAGAAGACCGGGTTTCTGCTCCTCATTTCACTCCTCCATGGCCACACTGCGCAGCCTTGGCTCAAGAGTAATAGAACGGCAAAGGATAGACCCTACTGCCTGCGGAGGATCTTTCCCTCACCCTGCCGGGCAACACGCTACGCGGAACGGTGATTCCCCTCACGGCCGGGGGGAGGGGCGCCCGCCCCCGGCCGGGCGTGTTCAGCCGATCGGGAAGCCGGTGTAGGACTCGGCGAGGTCGGTCTCGGCGGCGCGGGAGGCGGTGACGCGCTCCAGCCGGGCGAGCTGGAGACGCAGGTCGAAGCCGCCGGCCTCCGGGGCGGGGTGCAGCATGGTCGTCATGTCGTACGAGAACCGCTCGGCCTGCCAGACGCGGCGCAGGCAGGTGGCGGAGTAGGCGTCGAGCAGTTCGTCCGACCCGGTGGCCTCACGGTGCGTCAGGGCACGGGCGAAGGTGACGACGTCGCCGACGGCGAGGTTGAGGCCCTTGGCGCCGGTGGGCGGCACGATGTGGGCCGCGTCACCCGCGAGGAAGAGGCGGCCGTGGCGCATCGGCTCGTGGACGTAGGAGCGCATCGGCGTGACGGACTTCTGGGTGATCGGGCCCCGCTCCAGCGTCCAGCCGTCGGCGGTCTCGAAGCGGCGGTCCAGCTCGTCCCAGATCCGCTCGTCGCTCCAGTCCGCGGCGTCGGTGCCGTCGGGCACCTGGAGGTAGAGGCGGGAGACGGACGGGGAGCGCATGGACAGCAGGGCGAAGCCGCGGTCGTGCCGGGCGTAGACCAGCTCGTCGTGCGAGGGGGCGACGTCGGCGAGGATGCCGAGCCACCCGAAGGGGTACGTCCGCTCGAAGGTGCGGCTCAGCTCCGCCGGGAACGCCCGGCGGGCGACGCCCCAGAAGCCGTCGCAGCCGACGACGTAGTCGCATTCGAGGACGTCCTCCACCCCCTCGTGCCGGAAGCGGATCCGGGGGCGGTCGGTCTCGGCGCCCTCGACGGCGAGCGCCTCGGCCTCGAAGAGCAGCGGGCCGCCGTCCTTGAGCTGGAGGGCGATGAGGTCCTTGCAGACCTCGGTCTGGGCGTAGACCATCACGGACTTGCCGCCGGTGAGGGCGGGGAAGTCGACGCGATGGCGCCGCTTGTCGAAGCGCAGCTCGATGCCGTCGTGGCGCAGCCCCTCGCGGTCCATCCGCTCTCCGGCGCCGGCCTCGCGGAGCACGTCCACGGTGCCCTGCTCCAGGATGCCCGCGCGCTGGCGGCGTTCGACGTAGTCGCGGTCGCGGCTCTCCAGGACGACCGAGTCGATCCCCGCGTTGTGGAGCAGCCGGGCGAGGAGGAGCCCGGCGGGGCCGGCTCCGATGATGCCGACGGTGGTGCGCATCGGTCGTTCCTTTCGGTGGGCGTCGTTGCCGTCACGCCGGGGGGCGTCGCCCCGCGTTGTTCGCGTAGTGAAGTTTCCTTCACCAACTGTTCGACGTGAGTCTCGGCCCCTTCGGCGCGCCTGTCAACGGTTCGCGGCATATCGCCCCCTACACCCGCCCGCGACGGGACGCCCGGGGAGGGGGAGAGGAGGGGGCGAGGGAGGGGCGGGCGGAGAACACCGGGGTCCGAGAGGGGGCGGCGGTGGGCCGCGCCGGCGTTCCGCTGAAGGGGGTGCGGCGTTCCGCTGTCGTTCCCGCCGGCCTGTCCCCCTGAAGGCGGTGGTGCCCGGAGCCGGACGTGAACCCTTTCGGGTGCCCCACATCCGCGCAGGTCAGCAGGCTGGCCTTCGAATCCGTCCAGCCTGGGCCAGCCTGGGGCCTTCTGAACCCGACTCGGCCGCACCCTCGTGCGCCAGTTGGCGCACGGCTTGCCTGCCCACCCAGACGGCACCCTCACGCAGCCGGCCCGGCACGTCCAGAAGGGACATGACGGGCCGGGACACGCTGACGAGGCTCAAGGCCCCGCCCATCCGCCACGGGGGATGAGCAGACGGGCGGGGCCGTCCATGAGGGGCGCTAGGTGTATTGACCCGCAGCGTTGTTGACACGGCTGATGGGCGGGTGTCCGTCCAGTGCGGTGTGGCAGCGGTGGTGGTTGTAGGTGTGGAGGAAGTCTGCCAGGGCTTCGGTCCGTTCGGTGTTTGAGGTGTAGGGCCGCAGGTAGGCCCATTCGTCGAGCAGGGTGCGGTTGAAGCGTTCGACCTTGCCGTTGGTCTGCGGCCGGTAGGCCCGGGTCAGCTTGCCGGTCGCGCCGAGCTCGGCCAGGACTGCCTTCCAGGCCAGGCCCTTGCGGTAGGCCCAGGCGTTGTCGGTCAGCACCCGCTCGATCCGGGTGATGCCCTGGCTGTGGAAGAACGTGGCCGCGCGGGTGAGGAAGCCCGCGCAGGTCGCGGTCTTCTCGTCGCCGTGGATCTCGCTGTAGGCGAGGCGGGTGTGGTCGTCGACGGCGGAGTGGACGTAGTCGAAGCCCATGTTGTTGCGGGTGGCCCGGCCGGCCTGGCGGCCCAGCGCTTTGTGACCGCCGCCGTCGGGGATCCGGCCGAGTTTCTTCACGTCGACGTGGATGAGTTCCCCGGGACGCTCGCGTTCGTAGCGGCGGATCAGCGTGCCGGTGGGGCGGTCGAGCCAGGCCAGGCGGTTGAGCCGGTGGCGGGTCAGGATCCGGTGGACGGTCGAGGCGGGCAGGCCCAGGATCGGGCCGATCCTGGCCGGCCCGAGCTTGCGGCTCTGTCGCAGGTCGCAGACGCGGGTTTCGACCGAGGCCGCGGTCCGGTGCGGCGTCGTGTGAGGCCGGCTCGACCGGTCGTGCAGGCCCGCCTCGCCTTCAGCCCGCCACCTGCGGATCCATTTGTGAGCCGTGGCCCGGGAGATACCCATCTCGGCGGCCACGTGAGCGACCGGACGGCCTGAGCAGACACGTTCGACCAGCAGTCTTCTACCGAAGACGGTCAGCCGGGCATTACGGTGGGGCACGAAGACCTCCGTGCGGTGAGTTCCTAGACAGCTCCCACCACACCGGAGGTCTTCGCCATGTTCAAGATCCAGCAGTGTCAACAACGCTCGTGATCAATACAGCTAGGCGGCCGGCTGCCCGCTACCGGGACAGGTCTCGCGGCTCCCCTGCGCCTGATGCATCGTGGTCGGCGTGCCGGGCGCCGAGCCCACGCCCGCGCCGCAGACAGGGCAGTGCCCGGGGCACAGGCCGGGGTCGAAACGGTGGCCGGGGCGGTGGTGCATGCAGTCCATATCCAGCTCCTCACGTCGGTGTGGTGGTGCTGACTGGTCGTGCTGTGCAACTCCCCGGCCGCCCCCGGCCGGGGAGGGTCAGAGCTTCCGCACGTACGCTCGCGCGCCGTTGTGGAAAGTGATCTTCAGGCCCTCGCTGGCCGATCCCTTGAACGGCTCGATCGCGGCAATCTCCGGGTTCTTCACCTCGCCGATCGCGGAGGCCAGCCACCCCACCGGCCCGCTGCCCGGCGCCGCGTCCGCCCAGGCCGCCGGCTCGCCCTCCACGCGCTGCTCCTGGTGCTCATGGCGCTCGCCCTCCACGAGCTGTCCCATGATCTGCCAGCGCGTCTCACCAGCGCTCGCGCTGATCGCCACACCGTACGGGTACTGCGCGTCCCCGGCGTCGGCCAGGGTCTGCACTCGCGTGACATCGCCGCGGTGAGGAAGCTCATCGAGGAGGAACCGTTGGAAGGTGGCGGGGCGCATAGGTGATCTTTCCTCTCGGGCCGGGCGGGGAGTGCGCCAGTCTAGAAGCACCGGATGGCCGACACGCGCGCCCGGTCCGGAGCCGTGTCGGTCTCAGCGAATGCCGTCGGCGACCTTGCACAGCACGGCAGCGCTCGCCGGTACGTCGTGACTCAGCCGGACCGTGCGGTGCGGCAACCCGGCGAGACGCGCCGCGACCTCGGCCCGCGCGCTCTCCCGGCCGCCGCCGTCCACGCCCTGCGCCTGCCCGAAGACGTCGGGGTACCGGTCCTCCATCGCCCCGGACATGAAGTCCGCCTCGGCCAGTGTCCGGACGCCGTCGGTGATGTCCGGCACCGCGTTGGCGTCGACCTGGGGGAAGAGGAGCCCGGCCACCCGGCCGCTGGTGGCCAGCGGCACGCCGAACAGGACCGGGAACTGGTCCGGGAAGACCTGGGCCTTCCGCTCCCGCTTCGCGTTCTCCCACAGCGGCGTGTGGTCGCCGGCGAGCAGCGCCTCCGTCACCGCCTCGTGCTGCGTCGGGTGGAAGCTCCCTCCGGCCCGCAGGTGCTCACGCGAGATCTCGAACCAGCCGAGCGACTCCATCAGGCCGAGGCCGAGCGCCGCAGCGGCAGGCCACGGCACCACCTCGACGTCCCGGTCGCCGGTCGGCCGGACCAGTACTCGGTCATTGGCGAGGAGTTGCCAGCCGCGCGAGGCGAGCAGCAGCGCCGTGGTGGTCTTCCCGGCCCCCTTGCCGCCGAAGGCCAGGAGGGTCGCGCCGTCGTCCGGCCGGACGACGGCGGAGGAGTGGAGCACCGCCCACCCGTCGCGGAGGAGCCGGCCACGGATCGCCTCCCGCGCGAGGCGCGCGGCGGCCAGGGCGAGCGGCTGAGCGTCGGAACCGGCGAGGACGAGACGGTCCGAGGACGGGGTGCTGCGGTACGCGATCCCCTCCTCCGGCGACGTGGCGATGATGTCCTCGCCGTCGCTCGCCACCAGGAGCCGGTGCTTCGCGTAGGCCACCTTCGCGGCAGGCCGGCCGTCGTGGACCAGGAGGGTGATCTCCTCGTAGTCCTCCGGCTTGACGTCCGCGATCACCACGGGCCCGGCGCACACGGCGGCGGCGTCCACCGTCGTGGCGTTCCACCACGGGCCGAAGTAGCGCAGGGTCCAGCCCGTGACCTCCTGACGGTTGCTGAGCACGGTGACGGCCGCCGCGGCGGCTTCCAGACGCGTTGCTGTGATCACGTAGTGATCCTCTCGGGGAGAGCTGGGAGTTGGGCGTAGGCGTCGCGGAGACTGCCGGCCGCAGAGTCCAGACGCAGACGTTCGGAACGGGTGAGGGGAGGCAGGCACCGTACGGGCTGCCCGCCGGTGAAGCGCAACGGGATTCCCAGGAACACGTCCCCGTATGGGACGGACAGCTCCTCGATGCCGTCGACCAGAGCGAGGGCCTTGCGGAGGGTGGAGAGCACCGCTCCGGCGGGGCCGCATCGGGTCCGGCCTATGCCGTCCCGGATCAGCGCCGGGCGCTGCCGGAGGTCGTTCACGACGGTGCGGACCGGGACCGCGACCGGGCGGCTGCCGACGGTGGTCGTCGACGCGCACACCACGGCGCGGTCACCGTGCTCGCCGATGACGTGGCCGTGCACCAGCTCCGGGGAGACCTGGGCGTACCGGGCGAGCAGGACCCGGTAGCGGACCGAGTCGAGGTTCGAGCCGATCCCGAAGACCCGGGAGCAGCCCGACACGTCGGCGAACCGGCGGGCCATCAGGTCGACCGGGTTCGTCACGACGAGGACGGTTCCGCCGTACCCGCGCAGCTCCCGCGCCAGCGCGCCGAGCGCGGGAGCGTTCGCCGCCGCCCCGCCGCGCCGGATGTCCCGCTGGGCCGTGTTCGTGAAGGCGGTTCGCAGGGCGATCACCACGGCGTCGCAGCCGTGGAGGTCGGCGACCTCACCGGCCTCGATCAGGGACCGCGACCGGGCGGTGTGCGCGAGGTCCTGGAGGTCGGCGCACAGGCCCTGCACCTGGCTGGGCCGCCGGGACACGACGATGAGCCGTTCGGACAGGCCGGCGGCCACCAGGCTCGTGGCGACGGTCTGTCCGACAGCACCCGCACCCACGATCCCCACCACCGGGCCGCTCATCGCGCGTTCCCCGCGGTGTGCTCCACCTCGGAGAACACCGCGTCCAGGAGCCGCGGGCCGGCCATCGACCCGACGAGGAGGGCGCTCACCCGGTCGACGACACCCGCGACCGTGCGGGCCTGGGCGACGAGGGCCTGCTGATGGGACGCCAGGGGGAGCCCCTGGGGCGCGCTGAGGCAGGTACTCAGGATGCTCACGGTGTCCATGAGCCACAGGACCAGGACTTCCCGGAGCCGGGCCGCCCGTTCCCGCTCGGGCAGCGCCGCGACGTGCCGGGCGAGCGTGGACGCGACGCCTTGCACGATCTGCCGTCCGGCCTGCGGCTGCGGGTGCCCGACCGCGAGGAGAAGCGCCCGGCCGGTGAGCTTCGCGACGTCTGGCTGAGGGCCGGCGGCCCACTGCACGGCCGGGTCGATGAAGTTGAGGCGCCGGCCGTCGAGGAAGACGTGCTCGGGCTTGAGGTCCCCGAAGACGACGGTGTCCCGGCGGGGCGAGATCGCACTCGCCATCCGCAGCAGCCGCCACACCGCGTTCTGTACCAGCTCGATGGTCTCGCGGCGCTCGCGCTCCGGGAGCCCGCTGTCCCGGCCGAGCGCCCGCAGATAGGCGGTGGTGCTCAGGCCGTCGAACTTGCGGCGGAAGACACCGGCTACGGACCGTTCGCCGATCGGTGCCGCTGTGCGCAGGCGCTCCGCGCCGGCCGGGCCGTGCAGGTCGCCGAGCGCGTCGAGCACGGCTTCGAGGAGCGCGCCCGTCTCCCACGGGCGGGCGGCCAACTCGTCGGCGAGCGGTCTACCCGCGGCGACGTGCGTGAGCAGCACCCCGCCGTGCAGACCGGCGGTCCCGCACACCCGGGGACGGCCGAGCCTGCGCAAAACCTCCAGGTTCTGCGCCTCTCGCGCGGTCAGCAGGTCGGTGCCGGCGGCGTAGGCGCGCTGCGCTTCCTGTACCTCGTCCCACGTCCCTCCAGCGCCCCGGAGGATCGACACCAAGGACATGCCGAGCCAGCTGTATTTGGCGATCACCTCCTCGCCGTCCACCGTGACCCGGCAGACGTATGACGTGACGCTCGGGCACTGCGGGCCGAGGACGACGTCCTTGTCCGGCCACAGCTCTGCAACCGCGCCGGTGATGATCTGCCGGCTGGTGGTGTGCAGCACCGCCGTGGACACCGTCGTGGTCTCGCTCGTGGTGAGGGTCACCGACCGCCTCCTTGTGGAATCGCGCGTCCTGCCGGTCGCGCGTTACGGGTGAGTCATAGGGCAGGGGCTGGACGAGAGCCGCCTTGGTCCGCCGTACGGTGCGCGCCGGGGTGGCCGGCGAAGGCGCTGCACGGGGCGAGGGCAGTAGGTGTGTGCGGTCTCACGAGCCGGAGGCGCTGGCCCCTCCCTCCGGCTAACAGGCAGCAGCACGAGGGGCGAAGCGGGCGGGCGGCCCGGTCCAGCGTCACGCCGTGCAGTTCGACGACCACCTGGGCGGCTACCACCCAACGGGCGCTCAGCGACTCGTACGCGACCTTCTTCTCGTCGCCGCCCATCGGCTGGAGGGTCGCCGGGTCGTGCACGATGCCGGTCACGCCCCAGGCCGACGCGCTGGCCACTGTGGCCGCCACATGGTGCCGCAGCAGGCGCGGGCAGAGCTGCACGGAGATCCCCGCGCACGGCACGCACACCGGCGGGCTCGCCGTCCGCTCCCCTTCCACGATCGGACTGTTCCCTCGCAGGAGAAACAGGAGCGGCGCGGCGGGGTCATCTGGGAGCAGCGCGCAGACCTGGCACAGCCCGTCCCGCATCGCCCGCCGCTGCCGGTACGGGTGCACCTCCCGTAGCCGCGGCTCTCCCCGACGGCTCTTCGGGAGCAGCGTCGGCCGTACCCACGACCACCAGAGTCCCGGTCGAGATGCGACTCATCCACGAACGCAACGCGGTCCGCGCGGGTCGTAAGCCGGGGAGTGACCAGCGTCTCCCTGCTCCACCCGGCGATGTACGGCACGATGCCCGGCAGTGCGGGCGGTAACACGAGGCTGTGGACAGCCATGTCGAGGTCCCTCTGTACGAGTTGGTCCGCCCGCCCCTCGGTCAGTGAGGTGGCACCCGGGAGGCGGGCGGGGTCTGTGGCGGCGTCTACGCCGCGGTGATGCCGATGATGAGCGCGCCGAGCACGAGGGCCAGGGCCAGCACGTAGAGCGCCTGACCGGCCGGGCTGTCGGGCCGTACGCTCGTTCTCGGGTGGCGTCCGCGACCGGCGTCCGCCGCCCGGTCCCCGGCCGTCGGCTTCACGTCTCGTCTTCGCCCGGGGCCGTCGCTTCCCGGCCCAGGCGGACCAGTTCCGCGACCCGGCTCGCGTCGCAGAGGGCACCGGGGGCCTTCATGGGCACGCACCAGTAGCAGCGCCCGCCCGGATCCCGCCGCGGGATCGGGGGCAGGCCCAGGTAATAGCTCGCGTCCAAGCACTCCGTGGAGTGCCGTCCGCTCGACGCCGGCCACTCCGTGCCCGGGGGAACGAGGGCGTAGTACATGTGCGACCGCTGGTCCATCGCCACGGCGCCGCGGGGGAAGAAGCCGCGGAGGACCGGGTCCACGGCCTCAGGGTTCTCGGCGCCCACTGCGGCCCACACCAGAGCGGCGGGGATGCGTACGGCAGAGAAGAGCCGGCCGCAAGGGAGGAGCGCGGTGTCCGTCCGTCTCCAGTCCTCCACGACCTGGTGCTGGTCCCTCACGGTGGACAGCAGCCAGTGGGCCACGGCGAGGTCCCGTAACCCGCGCGCTTCATCATCGTCGTAGACGGACAGGGAGCCGAGGCCGTCAAAGACCTCGGGCAGGGCGGTGTCCGGTGTGGCACGCATCGGGAGTCCTCAGGCGTAGGCGTCGGTTCGATGCCCAGGACCGTATGACCGCCATGTGTCGTCCACCACAGAGAGAACGTGGTAGTCCGCTGCACAAAGCGAGCGGACTACCACGCTGCGTAGCACCTGCTCAGGCGTGCACGTTCAGATGCTTCGCCATGTCCCGCATCTCCGTCGTGAGGGTCCGCTTCCGTTTCGTCAGGATGTCCTCCATGACGTACCGCGCCATCGGCTGGTGCCGCATCCACGTCCCCGACGTACGCCGGATGTGAGTCAGCTCGTCCATGGCGTCCTGCGTCGAGCCGAGCAGGACGTGCGCCCGCGCCACATCCAGCCGGTGGCGGGACCAATTGATCCGGGACGGCCGGCCGATCGACTCCAGCGACCGGCGGGAGAGAAGCCCTTCATCCGCCCGCCGCAGCACCCCGCGCGCGTCCCCCGCCAGCGACCGGTCCTCCAGCGCCTTCAACTCCGTCGTGACGGGCCCGAACCGGTTCGCCCAGTGCGTGCGGTAGTCCGAGTGCTCCACGCCGACCGCGGCAGCAGCCGTAGCCGCCATCCGCCGCGCCTCCTTCGCCTCGTCGGGCCGGTTGTTCCGCACCGCCGCCGCCGCGATCCGCAGGCACAGCTCCCCCCACGTCGCCAACTGCCCGGGGGACGCCATCGAGAACTTCGGCTCCATGGCGTCCGCGGTCGTCGCCGCCAGGCTCTCCGCCTCCGTGAAACGGTCCTGCCGCAGCAGAAGCCAGCAGAGACCCGTGACGCCCACCGCGGCGGTCAGCGAGTCGTCCAGCTCCCGCGCCCGCCGGATACCGTCCACGAGCGCCTGATACGCCAGGTCGTATTGGCGTACCTGCGTCAGGTGTTTCCCGGCCAGCAGCAGCGCGTGAATGTGCACGAGGGCTGCCTCCCGACTGTCTTCCTCCTCGGCGGTGGCGGCCGCCGCCCGAGTCGTACTCAGCAGCCCGGGGAGCGCCCTGGCGACGGAGGCATACCGATCCGTGTTGTGCAGGACCAGCGTGTCCTCCACCTGCTGCCGCAGCTCCGGGAGCCCGGCCGCCGGCGGCGCCGGGTCGGGCACGGGCTCCGCCGCGATACCCACCGGCGGCATGAGCACGCGCCGCAGCTCGACGAGGACCTGGCGGTTGGTACTGTCCTCCGTCACCGGCGCCGGTGACCCCGGGACGAAAAACGTGCTCGTCTCCACGCCGAGAGTGCGCGCGAGCAGGTGCAGGGTGTCCACGCGGGCCTGCCCGCCTTGCTCGATCTTCCGGATGGTGGAGACCGACAGCCCCGCCGCCTCCGCGAGTTGAGCCTGGCTCAGGCCAGCCGTGCGGCGACGCGAGCGAACTGCCGCCCCCAGGGTGGGGTACTCAGGAGTAGGTGACATACTGGCGCCTCCGTTTCGGCCTGGACACTCGAAACGGTACTCGTGACAGCGCCCCGTGTGACTCCCTTGAGCACACGGGGCGTTGGGTTGCCCGCCTCTCGGAGCGGACTCACGTTCCACCGCCGTCGGGCCACGCCTTCGCCTTCGGGGAGCCGATGCACGGGCCCGGCTGCGGGTGCGTCTTCGGCGGGCGCCTCCAGGCCCGCACCACGCGCAAGCCCGGCTCCGTACGGGCGTGCCGCTTCGCGAGCGCTGTCAGTTCCCCCCCTCCCCCAGCACATGCCGGTCCCGTTCGCGACGCGGACCAGGGGGTGGTCCTGCGGACGCTCAAGCAGGCGATGAGGCGACCGCCTCGTCCGCCTCGTTGACGCCTTCACAGGATGCCTTGGCCGCCTCCGCTCCCTCGTCGTCCCCGGGAACCGCCCGGCCTGCCACTCGCCGTCCCGGACGCCGCCCAGGCGCCACTTCACTCGGTTGCTGGTGATCCTGCCGTCACGGTTTCTCACCGCCTGCACGCATGCCATAGCGGCAGAATATGGACGCGTGCGCCAGATGTGCGCCAACGCGGAAAAAAGGGAAACGCCCCCACAGCGGTGTTCCGGCAGGTCGCGCCGCCCGTGGAGGTGGTGCCCGGAGCCGGACTTGAACCGGCACGCCCGCGAAGGGGCAGCGAGGTTTAAGCTCGCCGTGTCTGCATTCCACCATCCGGGCAGGCCATGGGCTCCGCGTCTCGTGCCTTGACCCTATCGGGACACCCCCGCCGAACAGCGGGCGGGAGGACCGATGTTGTCTTATTTTATTGGCGCCTGAGGGAGCATCAGCTTCGTGGGTAGGCCATCCGCACTTGCCAACAGCCTGGCGTGCGGTGACCGGGTGCGCACGCGGAATGACGGAATTTCACCGTCTCGACAAGGGCGCGCGCCCCGTTCTCACGTCGCGCGCCCCCCAGGGTGCCGTCAGGGGTGCCCGTCCTCCCCAGGTATGACACGGGCCCACGCCGTCCGACCGGAGTCGCCCCCGGGAACCGGAGCAGCGGTTGACGCCCCGGCCTCCCGGCGCCGGGACGATGGAGAACGTCCCCTCCACCGACCCCCCGTACCGCCCCCCGTACCGCCCCCCGTACCGACAGGAGCGCCCTTCCGTGACCACCGCATCCCTCGCCGACCGGTCCACCACCGTGGCCGCGCGCGCCACGGAGCTGTCCAAGACCTACGGCCAGGGCGAGACCCGGGTGGTCGCCCTGGACCGGGTCTCCGTCGACTTCCGGCAGGCCGAGTTCACCGCGATCATGGGGCCGTCCGGCTCCGGCAAGTCCACGCTGATGCACTGTGTCGCGGGGCTGGACACCTTCTCCTCCGGCTCCGTGCGCATCGGCGACACCGAGCTGGGCTCCCTGAAGGACAAGCAGCTCACCAGGTTGCGCCGGGACAAGATCGGTTTCATCTTCCAGGCGTTCAACCTGCTGCCGACGCTGACGGCGCTGGAGAACATCACCCTGCCGATGGACATCGCGGGCCGCAGGCCGGACCGGGAGTGGCTGGACTCGGTGATCGGCATGGTCGGGCTGGCCGACCGGCTCGGCCACCGCCCCTCCCAGCTCTCCGGCGGACAGCAGCAGCGCGTCGCCGTGGCCCGCGCGCTCGCCTCCCGGCCGGAGATCATCTTCGGGGACGAGCCGACCGGAAACCTGGACTCCCGTTCCGGCGCCGAGGTGCTGGGCTTCCTGCGCAACTCCGTGCGGCAGATGGGCCAGACGGTCGTCATGGTGACCCACGACCCGGTCGCCGCCGCCTACGCGGACCGGGTGGTCTTCCTCGCGGACGGACGGATCGTCGACGAGGTGCACGCGCCGACGGCCGACTCGGTGCTGGACCGCATGAAGCGGTTCGACGCCAAGGGCCGCACGAGCTGACGCCCCTCCGGGGACCCGCGCGCCGCCACCCGCGCCCGCCCCGCGCGCGGACCGGCGCCGGCGCCCCGCCCCCGGCGCGCGCTCGCGCCCGCTCCCCCTCCCGCACGTACCTCCGGACAGAGAAGACCCATGTTCCGTACCGCCTTGCGCAACGTGTTCGCGCACAAGGCCAGGCTGTTGATGACCGTGCTCGCCGTGATGCTCGGCGTGGCGTTCGTGTCGGGCAGCCTGGTCTTCACCAACACCCTCTCCGACGCCCTCCAGAACAGCTCGGCCAAGGGCTTCGCCCACGTCGACGTGGCCGTCCGCGCCTCCTACCAGGACGCCGAGGGCGACAAGGTCGGCAGGGTTTCCGAGCTGACGCAGGCCGTGCTCGACGACAGCGCCCGGGTGCCCGGCGCCGAGTCCGCCCTCGGGGTGGTCGGCGGCTTCACCGCCATCGCCGACCGGGACGGCAAGCTGATCGGCGACGGCTTCAGCACCCTCGGCGGCAACTACTGGGGCACCGAGGACCCCCGGTACCCGCTGGTCTCCGGCGAGGCCCCGCGCGGCGAGGGCGAGATCCTCATCGACTCCCGCACCGCCGAGCGCTCCGGGTACGCCGTCGGCGACACCGTGCGCCTCTCGGTCAACGGCCCCGTCCTCACCCCGAAGATCACCGGCATCTTCACCACCGACGACGGCACGGTCGCCGCCGGCGGCAGCCTCGCCCTGTTCGACACGCCGACCGCGCAGAAGCTGTTCGGCACGCCGGGCACCTTCGAGGAGATCGACGTCAAGGCCCGGCCCGGCGTCAGCGAGGCCACCCTCAAGAAGCAGCTCGACGAGGCGCTGCCCAAGGGCCTGGTGGAGACCACCACGGGCGGGCAACTCGCCGACGAGCAGGCCGAGCTGATCGCCGAGTCGATGAGCGGGATGAAGCAGGGCCTGCTGGTCTTCGCGGGCATCGCGCTGTTCGTCGGCACCTTCATCATCGCCAACACCTTCACCATGCTCGTCGCCCAGCGCACCAAGGAACTGGCCCTCATGCGGGCGGTGGGCGCCTCCCGACGGCAGGTCACCCGGTCGGTGCTGATCGAGGCGTTCGCGGTCGGCACGGTCGCCGCGGTGACCGGTCTGGCGGCCGGCGTCGGCATCGGCGCGCTGCTGCGCTCCCTGATGGACACGATGGGCGCCACCGTGCCCGCCGGCCCGCTGGTCGTCACCTGGCAGACGGTCGCCGCCGCCCTCGCCGTCGGCATCCTCATCACGATGCTGGCCGCGTGGCTGCCGGGCCGCCGCGCCGCGAAGATCCCGCCGGTCGCCGCGATGAGCAGCGTGCACGCAGCCGCCACGACCAAGTCGCTGGTGGTGCGCAACGTCCTGGGCGCCCTGTTCACCGGCGGCGGTGTCGCCGTGGTCCTCGCCGCGACCACCATGGGCGGTTCGGACGGGCAGGCCCCGATGGGCCTCGGCGCCGGGCTGCTGATCATCGGCGTCTTCATCCTGACGCCGCTGCTGTCCCGGCCGCTGATCGCCGCCGCCGGTCCGGTGCTGCGCGTCTTCGGCGTGGCCGGCAAGCTGGCCCGGCAGAACGCGGTACGCAACCCGCGCCGCACCGCCGCCACCGCCTCGGCGCTGATGATCGGCCTGACCCTGATCACCGGCATGACGGTGATGGCGAGCAGTCTGGCGACCTCCATCGACAAGATGGCGTCGGCGGCGATCAAGGCGGACTACGTGGTCTCCATGGCCAACGGCAACGCACTCTCCCCGGACGTCGGCGAGAAGCTGCGCGCCGCGGAGGGCGTCACCGCCGCCAGCCCCATGCGCGGCGGGATCTCCCGCGTCGACGAGCGCACCGAGTACCTCACCGGCGTCGACGGCCCGGCCTTCGGCGAGCTGACCGACCTCCGGGTGCGGGACGGCGCCTTCCGGATCGGCGGCACGGACGTGGTCGTCGACGGCGACACCGCCGGGAAGCACGACTGGCGGGCCGGCTCGTCCTTCACCGTCTCCTACGGCGACGGCGAGAAGCAGCGGCTGACGGTCGCCGGGGTGTACGAGGGCAACGACATGCTGCGCGGCATCCTCCTCGACAACGCCACCCTCTCCCCGCACCTGTCCGAGCCCTCCGACATGCTGGTGATGGTCAAGACCGCGGACGGCGCCTCGGACGCGGCCGAGGACGTGCTGCGCGAGGCCCTCGGCACCAACCCGGCGATCAAGATCCAGACCAAGCAGGATCTCTCCGAGGAGATCGCGTCGATGTTCACGCTGCTGCTGAACATGCTCTACGGACTGCTCGCCATGGCCGTGATCGTGGCGGTCCTCGGCGTCATCAACACCCTGGCCATGTCGGTCTTCGAGCGCTCGCAGGAGATCGGCATGCTGCGGGCGGTCGGCCTGGACCGGCGGGGCGTCAAGCGGATGGTGCGCCTGGAGTCCCTGGTGATCTCCCTGTTCGGCGGGGTGCTCGGCATCGGGCTCGGCGTCTTCTTCGGCTGGGCCGCGGGCGAACTGGTGGGCACCAGCATGCCGACGTACGAACTGGTCCTGCCGTGGGGCCGGATGGCCGTCTTCCTGCTGCTGGCCGCCGTGGTGGGCATCCTGGCGGCGCTGTGGCCGGCCCGGCGGGCCGCGCGGCTGAACATGCTGGAGGCGATCAAGGCGGAGTAGCCGGTGCGCCGGCCGCCGCGCGAGGCGGTGTGCGAGGGCCCCGCGGCCGTACCGACGGCGGCGGGGCCCTCGCGCGGGCGCGGTGCCGTTCAGTTCCAGGTGCGGGCGCGCAGCGGCAGGCCGGAGCGGCCCGACTCGGGGGTCTTCACGGCGAGGACCTGGTTGACGCCGATGCGGTTGCGTTCGAAGGCGAGCGCGGAGGCGGCCATGTAGAGGCGCCAGACGCGGGCCCGGCCGGGGCTGACCAGGCGGGTGGCCGCCGCCCACTCGGACTCCAGGTTGGCGACCCAGCGGCGCAGGGTCAGCGCGTAGTGCTCGCGGATCGACTCGACGTCGCGGACCTCGAATCCGGCCCGCTCCAACTGGGTGACGGTCGTGCCGACCGGGGCCAGTTCCCCGTCGGGGAAGACGTACGCGTCGATGAAGGCGTCGACGGTGTACGCGGACTCGTCGTTCTGGGGGCGCCGGGCGATCTGGTGGTTCAGCAGCCGCCCTCCCGGCCTGAGCAGCCGGAACAGGTCCCCGGCGTAGCGCAGGTACGGTTCGGCGCCGACGTGCTCGGCCATGCCGATGGAGGAGATGGCGTCGTAGGGGCCGTCGGCGACGTCCCGGTAGTCCTGGACGCGGATCTCCACCCGGTCGGTGAGCCCCTCCTCGGCGACGCGTTTGCGCGCGTACGCGGCCTGCTCCTGGGAGAGGGTGACGCCGACGACCCGCACGTCGTGCTCGCGGGCGGCGTGGATGGCCAGGGAGCCCCAGCCGCAGCCGACGTCCAGCAGCCGCCGGCCGGGGCTCAGGTCCAGCTTGCGGCAGACGAGTTCGAGCTTGTCGCGCTGGGCGTCCTCCAGGGTGCCGCCCTCGGTCTCGGGGGCGTTCCAGTAGGCGCAGGAGTAGACCATGGACGGGCCGAGGACCAGCTCGTAGAAGGCGTTGCCGACGTCGTAGTGGTGGCTGATGGCACGGCGGTCGGTGCGGCGGGTGTGCAGGTGGCCGCGGACCCGGCGGATCTCCTCCGGCGGCGGGGCGGGCGGCAGCGGCGGCCCGGCGAGCCGCACCAGTCCGCGGGCGGCGGCCCGCGCCCCGGGGTCGCGCAGCGAGGCCAGCAGGCCGGGGGCGTCCTCGCCGCGCTCCCAGACGAGGCCGGCGAGCGATTCGAGGGCGGTGTAGAGGTCCCCGTCGATGTCGAGGTCGCCGGCCACCCAGGCGCGGGCGAGGCCGAGTTCGCCCGGCTTGAAGAGGAGCCGGCGCAGGGCCCGGCGGTTGCGGACGACGAGCGCGGGCGCTCCCGGCGGCCCGGCCTCGGAACCGTCCCAGGCACGGATGCGCACCGAGAGGGGGGTTCCCAGCAACTGTTCGAAGAGGTTCTGCAGCCGCAGCGCGGCGTCAGCCATGGCGTACCTCCGTGATGAACGATCCCGGAATGTCCAACACCACGTAAACACCCCGGGACCCGCGGGACAGTCCCGCCACGAAGTCACGGCTGGGCAAAATGGGTGCCCATGTCACCCTTCCGGTACGCCCCGCCCACCGCGGACGCCCGCTCGGGCGCGGGGGCCGGGAAGGCTCTGCGGGGCCCGCTCGTACCCCGGCGGGCCGAGGCGCGCGCGGGTCGCGTCCTCGGCGTCGACGGACACCGGCAGTCCCCGGTGGGCGGTCGGGCGCCGGGCGGCCTCGACCGGACGGCTGCGGTGCTCCGGTGCGTACGCCGGGTGGCGCGCCCGGTCCCGCCCGGAGAGCGCGCCCGCCCGAGCGCGGCGAACGGCACGGCCCGGCGGCGCCGTTCCTCGTCGTCGGTGAGCGGGGCCGTCACCGGCCGGCGGCACCCGGACGTCGCGGAGCCCCCGCACCACGGCCGACTCCCTGGCCCCGGGTCCGCGCCGCGTGTGCCGTACCGGAACGGACGAAGGGGCCGCCCGCACCACGGATGGCGGGTGGCCCCTTCCGGGACTGCCGGTGACCGGAGGTCAGGAGGCGGCGGCCTTCTCCGACTCCGCGGGCTTCGGCGCGGTCTCGGCCTTCGGCGCGGCGGCCGGGGCCGGCTTGGCGGCCTCGTAGAACTCCTCGCGCGGCGTCTCGATCGCCCCGAGGGAGACGACCTCGCGCTTGAGGAACATGGCCAGCGTCCAGTCCGCGAAGACGCGGATCTTCCGGTTCCAGGTCGGCATGGCCAGGCCGTGGTAGGTGCGGTGCATGTACCAGGCGAGACGGCCCTTGAGCTTGATCTTCATCTTGCCCATGACGATCATCGCGACGCCCTTGTGCAGGCCGAGGCCCGCCACCGCGCCCTTGTTGGCGTGGCTGTACTCCTTCTGCGGGAAGCCCCGCATGCCGGAGATGACGTTGTCGCCGAGGGTCTTGGCCTGGCGCAGCGCGTGCTGGGCGTTCGGCGGGCACCAGGCGTTCTCGTTGCCCGCCTTGCGGCCGACGAGGTCGGGCACCTGGGCGTTGTCGCCCGCGGCCCAGATGTAGTCGGTGCCCTTGACCTGGAGGGTCGGGTCGACGTCGACGTGGCCGCGGGGGCCGAGCGGCAGGCCGAAGCGGGACAGTGCCGGGTTGGGCTTGACGCCCGCCGTCCACACGATCGTGCCGGAGTCGACCTCCAGGCCGTTCTTCAGCACCACGTGGCCGTCGACGCAGGAGTCCATGGAGGTGGACAGGTAGATCTCGACGCCGCGGCTCTCCAGGTGCTCCTTGCCGTACTGGCCGAGCTTGGGGCCCACCTCGGGGAGGATCTTGTCGGCCGCGTCGACGAGGATGAAGCGCATGTCGTCACGGGAGACGTTCTTGTAGTACTTGGCGGCGTCGCGGGCCATGTCCTCGACCTCGCCGATGGTCTCCGCGCCGGCGAAGCCGCCGCCCACGAAGACGAAGGTAAGCGCCTTGCGCCGGATGTCCTCGTCCGTGGTGGAGTCGGCCTTGTCGAGCTGCTCCAGGACGTGGTTGCGCAGTCCGATGGACTCCTCGATGCCCTTCATGCCGATGCCCTGCTCGGCGAGGCCGGGGATCGGGAAGGTGCGGGAGACCGCGCCCATGGCGATGACCAGGTAGTCGAACGGCAGCTCGTACGCGTCGCCGACCAGCGGGGCGATCGTGGCGACCTTGCGGTCCTGGTCGATGGTGGTGACCCGGCCGGTGAGGACCTCCGCCTTGGGGAGCACGCGCCGCAGGGGGACGACGACGTGCCGCGGGGAGATGTTGCCGGCGGCGGCTTCGGGGAGGAAGGGCTGGTAGGTCATGTACGACCGCGGGTCGACGACGGTGACGGTCGCCTCGCCGTAACGCATCTTCTTCTGGATGCGTCGAGCTGCGTACAGGCCTACGTACCCACCGCCTACTACGAGGATCCTGGGACGCTCCGTGGTGCTCATGCCATCGAGTATCCACCTGCCCGTGGGGGGTGGTTAGTGCGCCCCTTCACAAGCTTGGTCGTACCCTGTGTTACCATCCCCGCCCCCCGTGACGAAGATCATGACGGAGGGGGGAACCGAGGGTGGTCTGTCCCCTTGTCAACACCGCGTGAGCTGCGTCTCCGCACCTTCCGGCGGTCCGCACGACACCTTGGAAGGGGCTTTCCGCAGACCTCCGCGACACCGACCTGAACACGTTCAAACGGCAGTTGACCCCCCAAAAGGGTCAGCCCTCGCGGTTTCGGCCCCCATCGGGGGCCATTTCCTTGTGAAGAACTTCACGAAGTTTCTTCCGCGGAGTGCCCCCAAGGGCCCTTTCCCGGGCCCCAGGAGGGCCGCTCGGATGCCAACCGCCCTGCTCAGCGGGAGGCTACCGGCCAGTAGGAATCGCGGACCGGACGCCCTCCGAAAGCCCCTCCGGAGGGGCCGGACGCCTCGGCCAGGGACCAGGCGATGCCGTCGAGGATCGCTCACGAACGCGACTCCCGGCATCTGCCCGCGTGTACACGAGCGCGCGTACACTGGGCTCATGACTGAGAACACCGTGACCGTACGGGAAGCCCGCGCCCACCTCGCCGACCACATCAACCGGGCCGAGGAAGGCGTCCCGACCGTCATCACGCGCAACGGCGCCCCGGTGGCGGCCGTGGTTCCGATCTCGGACTTCGAAGCGCTGGAGGAAGCGGCCGACGTGATGCTGGCGCGCGAGGCCGAAGCGGTGCTGGCCGAGGGCGGCACCACCGTGACCATGGCGGAACTGCTGGCGGACCTGTTCACCGAGCGGGAAGGCGAGGCGGCGTGAAGTACGCCTTCCGGTTCACCACGGCGGCGCAGCGGCAACTGCGGTCCCTCAGCCGACCCGACGCCATGCGCATCCTGACCGCGCTGACCTCACTCGGTGACGACCCCTACCGTCAGGACGCCGACGTCAAGAAGCTCACCGGCCCGTCCGGGCTCTACCGGCTCCGGGTCGGAAGCTACCGGATCGCTTATCAGATCAACGACGGCGAACTCGTCGTCCTGGTCGTCAAGGTGGGCGACCGGCGGGACGTCTACCGCAACCTGTGACGCCCCGCCCGGCACCCATGTCGCCGGGCACCGCCCCTCAACGCGCCTCGCTCGCCGCGTAATGAGCGATGCCGTCGAGGATGTCGTGTTCGCTGACGACGACCTCCCCGGCGCCCGCGCGCTCCATGATCGAGAGCAGGACGAGGGCGCCCGCGCCGATCACGTCGACGCGGCCCGGGTGGAGCGAGGGGATGGCCGCGCGCTCGGCGTGGGTGGAGCGCAGCAGCCGGCCGGTGATCTCACGGACCCGGTCCACGGGGACGCGGGAGTGGTGGATGGCCGCCGAGTCGTACGCGGGCAGGTCCTGCGCGATCGCGGAGACCGTCGTCACCGACCCCGCGAGCCCCACCAGGGTGCGTGCCTCACGCAGCGGCACCGCTTGCTCGGCCGTGTCGAGCGCCGCCTCGATGTCGGCCCGCATCGCGGCGATCCGCTCCTCGGCGGGCGGGTCGCTCACCGCCCCGTCGCGCACCAGGTGACGTTCCGTCATCCGCACGCAGCCGATGTCGACGGAGCGGGCGGCGCGCACGCGGTCGTCGCCGACGACGAACTCGGTGGAACCGCCGCCGATGTCCACGACGAGGTACGGTGCGCCGGCCCGGTCCCCGGACGCGGTGGGCCCGGCGAGTTCGCGGGTGGCGCCGGCGAAGGAGAGCGCGGCTTCCTCGTCGCCGGTGACGACCTCCGGCTCCACGCCGAGGATGTCCCGCACGCCGCGCACGAAGTCGTCGCGGTTCTCGGCGTCCCGGGAGGCGGAGGTCGCCACGAAGCGCAGCCGGCCGGCGCCGTGCTCCTCGATGGCCCGCGCGTACTCCCGGCAGGCGGCGAACGTGCGCTCCAGCGCCTCGGGCGCCAGCCTGCCCGTGCGGTCGACGCCCTGGCCGAGCCGCACGATGGTCATGCGCCGGTCCAGGTCGGTCAGGACGCCGGTGGCGGGGTCGGCGTCGGCGATCAGCAGGCGGATGGAGTTCGTCCCGCAGTCGATGGCGGCGACGCGCGTCACCGGCCCTCCCCCTCGGTCCCACCGGTCCGGCCGGCCCCACCGGTGCCGGTGCCGGCTCCGGTGCCTGTTCCGGTTTCGGCGCCTGTCCCGGTTTCGGTGCCGGTGACGCAGGGGCCCTTGCGCCACCACTCGGGCAACAGGGCGAGGGCCTCGTCGCCCAGCGGGTTGACGCCGGGGCCGGCCGCCAGCGAGTGCGCGACCAGCACGTGCAGGCACTTGACGCGGTCGGGCATGCCGCCGGCGCTCGGGAAGCCGGTCAGCTCCTCGATCTCGTCGCGCCGCCGGATGTAGTCCTCGTGCGCGGCCCGGTAGGCGGCGGCCAGGACGGGGTCGGTGGCCAGCCGCTCGGTCATCTCCTTCATCACGCCGTCGGCCTCCAGCGTGCCGATGGCGGAGGCGGCCTTCGGGCACGTCAGGTAGTACAGCGTGGGGAAGGGAGTGCCGTCGGGCAGCCGGGGTGCCGTCTCCACGACGTCCGGCTGCCCGCAGGGGCAGCGGTGCGCGATGGCCCGCAGGCCGCGCGGGGGGCGTCCGAGCTGCTGCCGGAACGCCCGGACGTCCGCGTCGGTGGGTTCGGTGCGCGGGGTGGGCGGCGGAGGGGTCTGCATGACTGTCTTCCGGATGTCTCTCTGTCGGTTCACTGGTCGCGGGCGTCGGACTTGTCGACGCCGTCCCAGAGGTTGCTGTACCAGGGGCGGTCGTCGGCGCCGTCGGCGCCCCGGGAGGGCTCGGAGGCGTCGGGGCCGACCACGACGAAGCCCTTCTCCCCCGGCAGCACGTAGTGCAGCCGCTGCCGGATCTGCTGCTCGGCGTAGGCGTCGTCCTGCCAGCGGGCCTTCAGATCGCGCAGTTCCTCGACCCGGCCCCGGGCGCGCTGCTGCTCCTGGCGCAGGTCGGCGATCTCGGCGCGCTGGGCGACGTACTGCCGTATCGGGTAGGCGAGGGCCACCACCAGGGAGCACAGGACCATGGCGAGCAGCGCCGCGCGGCCGGTGAGCCGGGAGCGGCGGGCCTGGCGCTTGGTCTGCGAACGGTAGACCCGGGCCGCGGTCTGCTCGCCGAGCAGCCTGATCCTGGTCGCGGTGGAGAACCGGTCCCGTTCCTTCACCGCCATGTCCCGCGCCTCCCGTTCGGCTGGTGCGTCGTCCTACGTGCGTACGTCCCCGCACACGGTACGGGACCGGGTACGGGGACGTACGGACGTCGCTGCCTAGGCCGCGGCTGTCGCGGTGCTCACTGGCCCGCGGGACGGAACCGCGGGAAGGCGCTGCGGCCGGCGTAGACCGCGGCGTCGTCGAGGATCTCCTCGATGCGCAGGAGCTGGTTGTACTTGGCGACGCGCTCGGAGCGGGCCGGGGCGCCGGTCTTGATCTGGCCGCAGTTGGTGGCGACGGCGAGGTCGGCGATGGTGACGTCCTCGGTCTCGCCGGAGCGGTGGGACATCATGCACTTGAAGCCGTTGCGCTGGGCCAGCTCGACCGCGTCCAGGGTCTCGGTGAGCGAGCCGATCTGGTTCACCTTGACCAGCAGGGCGTTGGCGGCGCCGTCCTCGATGCCGCGGGCCAGCCGCTCGGGGTTGGTGACGAACAGGTCGTCACCGACGAGCTGGACCTTGTCGCCCAGGCGCTCGGTGATGGTCTGCCAGCCCTCCCAGTCGTCCTCGAAGAGCGGGTCCTCGATGGAGACCAGCGGGTACGCCTCGACCAGCTCGGCGTAGTAGTCGGTCATCTCGGCGGCGGTGCGCTCCTTGCCCTCGAAGACGTAGGAGCCGTCCTTGTAGAACTCGGACGCGGCGACGTCGAGCGCCAGGGCGATCTGCTCGCCGGGCGTGTAGCCGGCCTCCTTGACCGCCTCCAGGATGAGGTCGAGCGCCTCGCGGTTGGAGCCGAGGTCGGGGGCGAAGCCGCCCTCGTCGCCGAGGCCGGTGGCCAGGCCCTTGCTCTTCAGCACCTTCTTGAGGGTGTGGTAGACCTCGGTGCCCCAGCGCAGCGCCTCGGAGAAGGACTCCGCGCCGATCGGGGCGATCATGAACTCCTGGATGTCCACGTTGGAGTCGGCGTGCGAGCCGCCGTTCAGGATGTTCATCATCGGCACCGGCAGCAGGTGCGCGTTGGGACCGCCCAGGTAGCGGAAGAGCGGCAGGTCGGACGCCTCGGAGGCGGCGTGGGCGACGGCCAGGGAGACGCCGAGGATGGCGTTGGCGCCGAGGGAGCCCTTGTTGTCGGTGGCGTCCAGGTCGAACATGGCCTGGTCGATCAGGCGCTGCTCGGTGGCGTCGTAGCCGACCAGCTCCGGGCCGATCTGCTCGATGACGGCGAGGACGGCCTTCTCGACACCCTTGCCCTGATAGCGGTTGGGGTCGCCGTCACGAAGCTCGACGGCCTCGAAGGCGCCCGTGGAGGCACCGGACGGAACGGCGGCACGACCCGTGCTGCCGTCGTCGAGGCCGACCTCGACCTCGACCGTGGGATTGCCTCGGGAGTCCAGGATTTCCCGGGCTACGACGACGTCGATGGACGGCACGAGCATCTCCATTCTCGGGATGTGACGCGTTGTGGCGGGCCGCGGTGGCTCCGCGGCCCACACCTGTGGCTCTGCGGGATGAGCCTAACCGGCTCCGGACGATCGGCCAGCCGGTCGCCCACCCGTCGGACAGAACCGAGAGTAAATTGTTTCCGTACGGAACAAAACAGGGAGGCGAGGACACCGCCCGCCGGGCCGCCGCTCCCGCCGGTAACCCCGCCCCGGCACCCGGGCGCGGAAAAGGCCCCGCCCCGGCGCGTACGGGGGAACACGCGCCGGGGCGGGGGGTCCGGAAGGGACGGGACGGATCGCCCGCGGCCCTTACTTCAGGTGGAGCTGCTGACCCGGGTAGATGAGGTCGGCGTGCTCGACGATGTCCTTGTTGAGCTGGAAGAGCTTGTTCCAGCCGCCCTTGACGCCGTGCTCGGCGGCGATCGCGCTGAGGGTGTCGCCCTTGACGACCTTGTACTCGCCGTCGCCCTTCTTGACCTTCTTGCCGGTCGGGGTGGTGACGGTCTTCTTGGCGGCCGGGCGCTCGGTGGAGCGCGAGGACTGCTGCTCGCCGCGGCTCTGCGAGGAGCCGGTGGACTGCGACTTCGGCTTGGCCGGGGCCTGCGGCTTCGACTGGGCGGAGCCGGAGGACTGCGAGGAGCCGGTGGACTGCGAGGTGCCGGACTGCGAGGAGCCGGTGGAGCCGCCGCCGGTGTACGCGGCGCTCGACAGACCGCGGCCGCAGACCGGCCAGGCGCCCTTGCCCTGGCCCGCGAGGACCTTCTCGGCGACGGCTATCTGCTGGGCCTTGCTGGCCTGGTTGGCGGTCGCGGCGTACTGGGTGCCGCCGTAGGCGGCCCAGGTGGAGGCGGAGAACTGCAGACCGCCGTAGTAGCCGTTGCCGGTGTTGATGGACCAGTTGCCGCCCGACTCGCACTGGGCGACGGCGTCCCACTCGGCGGCGGTGGCGGCGGAGGCGTTGCCGGCCGCCATCAGCGGGGCGGCGACGGCGGCACCGGTGACGCCGGCGACGGCGATCACACGGGTGGCCTTGGACGGACGACGGTGCTTGCCCTTGCCGGAAAACAGCATGGTGGAATCCCCTCACCGACGCCTGCGAGGTGAGCTGTCGGGTTCGGGCCGGTTGAGAGTTGCCCGGCCGCGTCCCTCGCGGGACGCGGCTTCACCCCAAGCCGCTCCGGCTCAACTGCCCGGTGCGGCACTTACCTTGGGTCCCCCGCTCCTGCCTGCGGCGCTTGACGCGACGACTGTTCCCGGACCGCCGCTGGCAGGATTCGGCGTTGCGGCGGTCGGGGCCCGCGGTGGCGAGCGGTCATGACCGTAGCCACGCCGTCGGGGGAAAGACAAAGACGATCAGGGCTTCTGAGACCTATCTCTCACGGAGTTTAAACCGGGCATTCGGCCTGAACCATGACGCTAACTACCCCTGGTTATCGCCCGATTCGCCCGGAATCTCAAGCGTCTGACCGGGCACGATGTGGTCAGGATCGATTCCGACGACACCCTTGTTGCCGGCGTAGAGCGCGGGCCATCCGCCGTCGACGTCAAGGGAGTCGGCGATGCCCCAGAGGTTGTCTCCGGCGCGGACCGTGTACGTGCCGTCCGTGAGGCCCCGGGCGCCGTCGCCGGCGCGCGCGGCGTGGCGGCCGGGGCGGTCGGCCCCGCGCCCCTCGGAGGCGCCCTCCTCGGCACTGTCGCCGCGGTGCCGGCCCGAGGTCTCCTCGCCGGTCTCGGCGAGGCCCGAAGAACCGGCCCGCTGGTCCGAGTCGCCCGATTCGCCACCCTTCGCACCTTCGGCGGAGGAGCCGCCCTGGTTCTGCCCCTGGCCGCCGCCTTCACCCCTCCCCTTCCCTTCGCTCCCGTGGGTGCCGGAATCGGAGGAGTGGCCACCGCCGGACGACGCGCCCGAGGAGGCGTCAGCGGACGGCGAGGGGGAGGCCGAGGGGGACGATCCGGGCGTCGGCGTGCCGAGGCCGGCCAAGCCGGACGAACCGGGCGCCTGGGGGGTCGCCGACGCGGTTCCGCCCGCGGTGCCGGCGTCCACCCCGATCGAGGACGAGCCGTTGCCGAGCCCGGCGAGCGGCCCACAGGTCGGCCAGGCGGCGACACCCTGCTCCGCGAGCAGGTCCTCGGCCACTCTTATCTGCTGCGAGCGGCTGGCCTGGTCGGGGCTGGGCGCGTAGTCGAGACCGCCGAAGCGCTCCCAGTCCGCCTGCGACAACTGCAGGCCGCCGTAGTAGCCGTTTCCGCTGTTCTGGCTCCACGCGCCACCGGTCTCGCACTCGGCGACCCGATCCCAGTTCGCCGCGTCCGCCGCGTGGGCGCCGGTGGCGCCGAGGAGCGGGATCGCGATGGCGGAGCCGGTCACTCCGGCGGCGACGACCAGGGCGGGAGCCTGGCGGGGGCGACGGTGACGACCGTTCCCGGAGAGCATGCGACAACCTTTCGCGAGGCAGCGATGAGCACGTGGCGGTTGATGCGGGGCACCACGTTGATCCGTGAACGTATAGGCAGACGATCACTTGTCACAAGTTCATGCCGCGCAGATCACATGACGGTCACGAAGGTGAGCGCCTGTCATCTTCGCTCTTGTCACGGACCGTCGACGGGCCCTGACGGAACCGGTGTGAAGGACACCGGCAGCGTCCGCAGTCCCCGCATGATGAGACCACCGCGCCAGCGTAGTTCGGCGGGTTCGGCCGCGAGGCGCAGATCCGGCAACCGGGTCAGCAGGGTGGCGAGCGCGGTCTGCCCCTCCAGCCGGGCCAGGGGGGCGCCGAGGCAGTAGTGGATGCCGTGGCCGTAGCCGAGGTGCTGGTTGTCGCGGCGGGCCAGGTCCAGCGTGTCCGGGCCGGGGAACCGCTCCGGGTCCCGGTCGGCGGCGGCCAGCACCACGAGGACCGGGTCCCCGGCCGCGATGTCCTGCCCGCCGAGGGTCAGCGGGCGGGTGGCGAAGCGCCAGGTGGCCAGCTCCACCGGGCCGTCGTAGCGCAGCAGCTCCTCGACGCCGGTCTCCAGCAGCCCGTGCTCGCCCGCGGCGAGGGAGTCCTGGAGGAGGGCGCGCTGCCCGGGGTGGGTGAGCAGGGCGTAGGTGCCGTTGCCGATGAGGTTGACGGTGGTCTCGAAACCGGCGAAGAGCAGGATGAACGCCATCGCCGCGGCCTCGTTCTCGGTGAGGTGCTCCCCGTGGTCCGAGGCGCGGATGAGACCGGAGATGAGGTCCTCGCCGGGGCCCGCTTCGGGCGGCAGCGCCGCCCGCTTGCGGTGGATCAGGTCGGCGAGGTAGCCGCGCATCTTCTTGACCGACCGCGCCACCCCGCCCCGCGGGCCGCCGCCGTGGCGGATCATCATGCCCGCCCAGTCGCGGAAGTCGTCCTGGTCCTCGCGGGGGACGCCGAGCAGGTCGCAGATGGCGTAGATGGGCAGCGGGAAGGCGAACTCGTGGATCAGGTCGGCGGAGCCGGTGCCGGCGAAGCGGTCGATCAGTCCGTCCGCCAGCTCCTGCACCCGCGGCGCGAACTCGGCGACCCGGCGGGGGGTGAACGCCTTGCTGACCAGCCGGCGCAGCCTGGTGTGGTCCGGCGGGTCGATGTTCAGCAGATGCGTCATCAGCTCGGCCTTGCGCTCCCCCGGGATGCCCGTCTTGCCCCGGGCGTGCGCCGGCTCGTCGTGGTGCGCCGGGTTCTTCGACAGCCGGGGGTCGGCGAGGGCCTGCCGGGCGTCGGCGTACCGGGTGACCAGCCATGCCTCCACCCCGCTCGGCAGGGTCGTGCGGTGCACGGGCGCGTGCGCGCGCAGCCAGGCGTAGGCGGGGTACGGATCGGCGGCGAACTCCCAGGTGAAGAGCTGGGGGGCGGGGCCGTCGGGCACGGGCTGGTCGGTCACCCCCCGACCGTATCGGTCACGGCCGGGGGCGACCGACACGGTCGGGACGCCCTCCGGCGGGGGCGGTCCGTGAGGCGCGGGGCCTCCGGCGCCGGGGCGGTGCGCCGGACCCGGGCCGGGGTGGCGCCCCCTATATAGAGGGGTTCTCCTCGCAGGCTCGCTCAGGGCGCCGTGCCGGCGCCACGGGGCGGGCGGGCCCGTGGCGCCGGTGCGTGCGCGGGCGGACGGAATCAGGAGGGGCAAGGAGCGGGGCGGACGGCCCCCTGCGGGGCGGGCGGGCGATGGGTCAGGCGCCGGTGCCGTCGGTGGCATCGGTGCCGTCGGCCGGTCCGGGGCCCGGGGGACGGCCGGCGTCCTCGGCCGCTCTGATGGCGTCCCGGTAGGCGCGGGCCGCCGCGCGCAGGGCCGTCTCCGGGTCGGTGCCGCCGGCCTCGGCGCGGGCGGCCAGGGCCAGCAGTTCGTACCCGACGCCCCCGCCCCGGGGCAGGGGCACGTCGAGACCGGCCGTACGAACCCGGGAGGCCAGCTTGGCGGCGAGGGCCAGACCCGGCTGCCCGAGCGGGATGCCCTCGGTGACCGACGTGCGCCGCTTCTCGACCGCCTTCGTCCGCAGCCACTGCGCCCGGACCTCCTCGGGGGTCTCCACGGTCGCGTCGCCGAACACGTGCGGGTGCCGGTGGACCAGCTTGGCGACGAGGGTGGCGGCCACGTCGTCCACCGAGAACGGCGCCTCGGGGTGGTCCTCGGCGATCCGGGCGTGGAAGACGACCTGGAGCAGGACGTCCCCCAGTTCCTCGCGCAGTTCCTCCCGGTCGCCGTCCTCGATCGCCTCGACCAGCTCGTACGCCTCCTCGATGCCGTACTTCACCAGGTCCTCGTGGGTCTGGCGGGAGGACCAGGGGCATGCGACGCGGATGCGGTCCATCACCTGGACCAGGTCCAGCAGGCGGGCGCCCGGCAGGTCGTAGGAGGCGGGCAGCAGCTCCAGCTCGGGCATGGCCACCCGGCCGGAACCGGCGAGGCGGGCCAGTTGGCCGGTGAGGGCCGGTTCGCCCTCGCCGGTCGCCACGACGACCACGGTGTGCCCGCCGGCGCACGCCCCGATCAGGTCCTCGGCGGCCGGGGACGCCTCGTCGACGCGTATCCCCGCCTCCCGGAGGTAGGGGAGCTGCGGATGCGTCCCGTCCGCGCACAGCACGCGGTCCGCGGCGCGCAGCGCCTGCCAGGCGGGCCAGGACAGCAGTCCGGGGGCGACGCGGTGGCTGGTGGTGAGCAGGACGATCCGGCCGGGGTCGGCGGAGTCGGGGCTGAGTGCGTTCACCCTCCGAACGTAACGCACGCCGCCGGCCGGCCCCGAGTCGTCCACAGGCGGGCGTCCGCGGGGCCGGCCGGAGGCGGGTCAGGTCTGCTCGGTGACGTCGCGGAGCCAGGGGGCGCCGGAGTCGACCCGGCTGCTCTTCTGGACGTCCCAGGAGCCGTAGCGCGGGTTGAGGTCGACGTCGAGCTTCTCGGACGCCGCGGAGAGGGCCTTCCAGAACTCCGGGCGGCTGGTGTCGGTGCCGAGGTGTTCGGCGAGCTTCTGCGCCTCCAGCTGGAGCCGCAGGTTCTCGTCGAGGCGGACCGGGGGCACGCCGTACTGCTGGAGCCAGACGGTCTCCAGCTCCTGCGCGCCGCCCGCCTGCCGCTCCAGGCCGGTGCGCATGTGCTGGACCTCCTTGCGGGACACGCTGACGCCCGCGTCCTCGGCGGCCCGGTGCAGCACCCGGTCCAGGACCATGCTGTGCAGGGTGTCGCGGGTGAGGGTGCCGGTCCTCGCCACGACCTGCTGGTACTGCTCGTCGTCCGGGACGGCGGCCCGCTGCGCCTCGCGCACCTCGCCGACCCGGCCCTCCAGCTGGGCGACGGTGATCCGCTGGTCGCCCACGACGGCCGCCGCACCGGGGTGCGCGTCGCTGCCGCAGGCGGAGAGCAAGGGGGCCGCGGCGACGAGGGCGGCGGTGAGGAGGAGCGCGGTACGACGACGGCGGTGCAAGGAGACCTCCCGTGATGAGCGCGGCAGACGGGTGCGGCCGTGGCGTCCCGGCCGGTGTGACGGTCGGGGTCCGGGCGGTCGCACGTGGTCCTTGTGAAGATCGATGGTAGGCAGTGGCCCAGCTCTGGCCAACCCATTCGACCAACGATTCACCGGCTCTTCGGGCACCGCCGCGCTCCCCGCGGCCCGGCCGGGCCGCGGAACGGTCAGCCGCGCACCTGGCCGAGCCACTGGAGCGTGCGCCGCACCTCCCCGGCGAGCGGGTGCCCGGGGCCGTGGACGCGCTCCACGTCGTGCAGGAGCCGGGCCAGCGTGTCGTGGGCGGCGGGCCGGTCGCCGAGGGCCAGCAGCAGGTGGCCGATGCGGCGGCGGACGTCGTGGGCGAGGTCGGGGTCCCCGGCCACGTACTGGTTCTCGTAGTACGGCAACAGCGCCCGGTACTCGGCGAGGGCCGCCGCCGGATCGCCCAGTTGCTCCAGGCACTGGGCGGCCTCGTAGCGGTGGCGCAGCGACTGCGGGTCGGCGCGGCCGGCCTCGGCGGCGCGTTCGTCGGCGAGCCGGCGCAGTTCGGGCAGCGCGCGCCGGTACTGGCCGTCGTCCAGCAGCGTGGCCGCGTACTGCCGGCGCAGGGTGCGCACCACCGGGGAGTTCTCGCCGTGCTCCTCGGCGGCGGTGGGCAGGATCGCGCCGAGGATGTCGACGGCCTGGGTGATGCGGCCCTCGCCGAGCAGCCGTTTGACCTCGTCGACGGCGTGGGCGACGTCCGGTCTCCGGGCCTCGGCGGGGGGCGTGACCGCAGCGGGCCGGGGCGCGGGGGTGCGTGCCCGGTCGGGCCACGGGGCGTGCGGGCGCACGAAGGGGCGGGTGGGGTCGAGCGGGCCGCCGGTCGGCACGCCCCGGGAGGGCAGGAGCAGCGCCAGGATCTCGTAGACCTCCTGGGCGGAGGCCGGGCGGTGCTGCGGGTCCTTGGCGAGCAGGCGCAGGACCAGGGCCTCCAGCGCCTCGGGCACCTCGGGGCGCAGGCGGCGCACCGGCAGCGGCGGTTCGTACAGGTGCCGGTGGAGCACGCCGAGGGCCGTCGAACCGGCGAACGGCACGTTGCCGCTGAGCAGTTCGTGCAGCAGTACGCCCAGCGCGTACAGGTCGGTGTACGGGCCGACGGCGCCGCCCATCGCCTGTTCCGGCGCCATGTAGGCGGGCGAGCCGATGGGCGTGCCGGTGTGGGTGAGGCGGGTGGTGTCCGCGTCCATCACGGAGGCGACCCCGAGGTCGAGCACGGTGACGGTGCCGTCCTGCTTGACCATCACGTTGCGCGGCTTGAGGTCGCGGTGGACGATCGGCACGGCGTGCACGGCGCTGAGCACGGCGCAGAGCTGGGCCGCGACCGCCACCGCCCACTGCCACGGGTACGGGTCGTGCTCGGCGAGGTGGTCGGAGAGGTCGGCGCCGTCGACGTACTGCATGACGAGGAAGAGTTCCTCGCCCTCGCTGCCCGCGTCGTGCACGGTGACCAGACCCGGGTGGTCGACCTGGGCGGTCACCCGGCACTCGCGCAGGAAGCGGCGGCGCAACTCCTCGGCCTCCTGGCCGGCCACCTTGTCGGGGCGGAGCAGCTTCACCGCCACGCGCCGGTCGAGCCGGCGGTCGTAGGCGGTCCACACCTGGCCCATGCCGCCCTGTCCGACGAGCGTGGACAGTTCGTAGCGGCCGGCGACGACACGTCCCGCCGTCACGGTCACCTTCCGCCCTCGTGGTCGCCGTCGTGGTTGCCGTCGTGCCGGCGCAGGTAGTCGCTCAGCTCGTCGAGTTCGGCGCGCACCTGGTCGATGCGGGCGGGGCCGGGCGGCACCGGTCCCGTCGGCGCGGCGGGGGCCTGGGGCACGACCGGGGGCGAGGGGTGCAGCGGCGCGAACGGCGGCTGCCGCACGTCGCCGTACGGTGCCTGCGGCGGCACCGGCCCGGCCGGCTGCCCCGGCGGGGGCGTGTGCGGCTGACCCTGCGGGTGCGTGTGCGGCTGACCCGGCGCCGGCCCGTACGGTCCGGGCTGCGGGCCGGGCGCCGGTCCCTGCGCCGGTCCGGGCGCGGGTCCGCCGGCCGGGCCCGGGTGGGCGCCCATCACGTGCGTCTGCCCGTAGTACGCGCCGGCGTCCGGCGCCCCCGGGGGCGCGTACCCGGCGTACTTCCACGGCTCGGCGTGCGCCCGTACGTCTCCCACCAGGAAGTACACGCTCGCCCCCGCACCGGACAGCAGCATGATCAAGAGGGCGACGTCGGTCGCCGGGTTCGTCTCCGGCAGCGAGCCGACCACGGCCAGGCACACGAAGGACACCGGAAGGGCGATCCAGGCCAGCGCCCAGTCGACCGGCCGGCCGCGCACGAACGCGATCCGGAACAGCGGCAGGCAGGCGAGCAGACCGCAGGAGAGGAAACCGGCCGCCGCGAACAACACGCGCAGGGTGATGACGGTGGCCCTCCCGGAGGAGGGCGGTCCCGCGCTGTTGCCGTACATGACTGCTCCTGGACCGGTGTCGCCGACGTGCCGAACAGACGGACGAGTCGTCCGCCGGATACGTCCGAGCGTATCGGCCGTCGTCGGGCCGCGGTCCCGGGATGTGCCGAACCGTTGCCGTACCGATCACGTCCCGGTCACCGGGCGCGTCCCGGCCGGGGCCTGACGGGGCGGTGGGCCGGCCGGGAACGGTGCTTCTCAGCCGCCCGGCGACACCGTCCCGTCCGTCAGCCCGTCGTACGTCCCGCGCACCAGCCGTTCCCCGAGCCGGCCCGCGAGCCGCAGCGTGCGCTCGAACTCGTCGAGCGCCCTGAAGCGCGCCCCGTAGGGCCGCTGCGCGTCGAGCGTGAGCCGGGGCAGGTGCAGGCGCCGCACGTCGAGGCGGGTGGCGGTGGAGGCGTAGCTGCTGGCCTGGCGGTTGTTGGCGGAGCCGCGCAGGAAGCCGGCGAGGAACCACGGGTCCAGGGCCGCCGGGTCGGGGCGCAGCAGGACGAGGTTGCGCCCGAGGGCGGCACCGGCGGTCGTGTCGTCGACGACGCGTGCGACGGAGCCGCCGCCGAGGACGGGCAGGACGACGTCCCCCGCCTCGGTCAGCACCGGTTCCTCGTCGCTCTCCGGAAGCGTGCCGGACGGCCGGTTTCCGGTCAGTACGTCGTGGTCGGTGAGGACTGGCACGCGCGCGGGGCCGCCGTTTCCGCCGGTGCGCATCACCAGGGCGCCGCCCCGGGCGAGTTCGCCGACGGTGGTCAGCGTCCAGCGGGGGGCGGACCGGGTGGGCTCGGCGGCGTCCGGGGCGAGGGCGACGGTCAGGCGCAGCGTCTCGCCGAGGCGGGCGCGGACGTCGCCGAGTTCGTCGGCTCCGCCGGCGGCGGTGGGCGGGGGCAGGTGGCGGGCGGGGGCCAGGTCGACGTCGTCGTCGAGGAGTTCGATGACGGGCAGCGAACGGGCGAGGCCGGGCCGTTCCTCCAGCCGCCCGTCCGCGTCGAAGACGCGCCAGGCGTCGAGCACCGCCTCGCGCACGGCCCGCCAGTCCGGGCCGCCGCGCCCCTCGCCGCCGAAGCGGCCCACGTCGGCGAGGAGCACCTCCGGCTGCGCGGGCGCCCGCTCGGGCCGGCGCAGCACCCACAGGTGCAGCGGGATGTTGTACGGCGGTGCCGCGCCGACCGGCAGCGCGACCACGGCCCGCAGCGCGCCCCGGCGCAGCAGGTCGGCGCGGACCCGGCGCCCGGAGCGGCGGGAGGCGGCGGCGGGCGGCATGAGCAGGACGGCCGTGCCGCCGTCGCGGAGCCGGGCGAGGGCGTGCTGCACCCAGGCCAGTTCGGATTCGGTGCGGGCCGGGAGGCCGTACTCCCAGCGGGGGTCGTAGGCGAGTTCCTCGTGTCCCCAGTTGCGCTCGTTGAACGGCGGGTGGCAGAGGACGGCGTCGGCGCGCAGGGTGGGGAAGGCGTCGGCGCGCAGGGTGTCGGCGGCGGCGCCGCGCACGGTGGCACGGGTGTGCAGGGCGAGGCGGAACCCGGTGAGCGCGGCGAGGTCGGCGGCGGTGTCCTGGAGGAACAGCTCCTGGCCGGGGTCCTCCGGGTGATCGGTGCCGCCGGGGCGACCCGGCCGCTCGGCACGCTCGGCACGGTCGGTGCGGTCGGTGCCGTCGGGGTGATCGGGGTGGTCGGGGTGACCGGCACGGCCGGTGTGTTCGGCGCGGTCGCCGCGGCGGACGGCGGCGCGGAGCAGGGCGCCGGTGCCGCAGGCGGGGTCGAGGACGGTGCGGGTGGGGCCGGCGAGCGCGGCCAGGTCGGCCATGAGGCCGGCGAGGTCGGTGGGGGTGAGCGTGTACTGGCGCGGGTTGGCGTCCAGGTGCCGGCCGAGCAGGAACTCGAAGGTCTCCCGGGCGCCCGTCTCGGCGGCCAGGTCGGCGACGCCGCGCAGGAGGGGGGCGGAGGCGAGGAGGGCGGGGGCGGTGGGGGTCCGGATAGCGGAGGGGACGGAAGGGGTGGAGGGGGTGGAGGGGGTGGAGGGAGCAGATGGGGTGGATGAGGCGGATGGGGTGGATGAGGCAGATGGGGTGAGGGAGGTGGCCGGGGTGTGTGGTGCGGCTCCGGTGGGGGGTGCGGCAGGCGGGGCCGGTGAGGCTGCCGGGGATTCCGGGATCTGCGAGGTGTGAACAGGTGAGGGCGTGTTCACAGACGTTGGCTCGGCGGAGGACGGCGGCGTGTGAACCGATGCGTCACTGTGAACTGCGGCTCCGCCGTGAAGCGGGGTCGCACTGTGAACAGCTCCGCCACTGTGAACCGAGGTGTCGCTGTGAACCGCGGTCGCGGTGTCATCTGGCGGCGTCACCGGCGGGCTGTGAACCGACCCCTTCGTGTGAACACCGGGAGCGGCGGGCTCGACGGAATCACTGTTCACACCGTCATCCGAGTTCACAGCAGCAGCGCGGTTCACAGCGGAACCGGAGTTCACACCCGCGCTCCCGCCCGTCCCGGCCTCGCCGTGAACAGCTCGGTCCGGCCGGCCCTCCCCGCCGCCCCGGCCCCCCCGGCCACCTCCGCCGCCCCCGCCACCCCGCGCCAGGCCGAAGCGCGGCGCCAATACCCCGTCCAGCGCCTCGGGCAGCATCGCGGCGAGCCGTTCGTCGGAACCGGCCGCCAGCTCCGGCCACACCGCGGGCCGGTCCTGGAGGAGCAGCAGGACGCAGCCGGCGTGCGTCAGCGCGGTGACCGGCCCCTCGGGGTGGCCGACGAGCTGCTGCCAGACCCGCTCGCGCAGCGGCACCTCGGCGAGCTTGCCGTGCCGGCGCAGCCAGCCCTCCACCTCGGCCAGGGCGAAGGAGGGGCTCGTCTCGGTGCCGCCGACGGGCTTGGGGAAGTCGCCGTGGCGGCGGCGCCAGTTGCTCACGGCGGCACGGCCCACACCGGCGAGCCGCGCGATCCCGGCGGCGGTCACCTCTGTCGCGTTGTCCTGCACCCGGCCGACTCCCCTCGTCCCATGTGTGACGCCGAGCATACCGATGGACGCGCGTTCGAAGGCTTCACGGCGTGAACTGCTCGAACCATGTGAACACGGTTGACTCGGTTCACAAGCTCTGATCTCATTGACCCCGCGAACGAGCAGCCGTCGACGGATGGCGGTTGCCACGCTGGGGAGGGGACACCGTCATGGGCACGAAGGGCAAGATCGCGCTGGGGGCCGTCGTGGGGATCGTCGTGATCGGCGCCATCTCGGCCAATGCCGGAGGCGACGACGACAAGAACACGAGCGGCAAGGACTCCTCGGCGTCCGCCGGCCCGCAGTCCGGCGGCGACGACAAGACCAAGGGCGCCGCGGACGAGTCGAAGCCGGCGAAGAAGAAGGCTGACATCAAGGGCAGCGGCGAATTCGAGGTCGGCTCGGACGTCAAGCCCGGCACCTACCGCAGCTCCGGCAACGACGGCATGTGCTACTGGGAGCGGGCCAAGGACGCCTCGGGCGAGTTGGACTCCATCCTCGCCAACGACAACGTCACCGGCACCTCCTACGTGACCGTCAAGGCCACCGACAAGATCTTCAAGTCCAACGGCTGCAAGGACTGGGAGGCCGTCGACCCCGAGGCGAAGGGTTCGCCCGCCTCGTCGATGGCCGGGAACGGCGGCATGTTCGCGGTGGGCTCCGACATCGCCCCCGGCACCTACAAGTCCTCGGGCAACAGCGACATGGGCTGCTACTGGGAGCGGTCCAAGGACGCCGGCCACTCGCTCGACTCGATCATCGCCAACAACAACGTCTCCGGCTCCGCCGTCGTGACGATCAGCGCCTCGGACGGCTACTTCAAGACCACCGGCTGTGAGGACTGGAAGAAGACCGGCTGACCCTCCGGCCCCCCGCCCGTCCCCGGCCCACGCACCACCCGCCGGGCCCGCGACACCCCGCCCCGCCCCGCGCCCCGGTTGCCACTGTCACCCCCGCGCACACCGGGCACCCCGGCACCACCCCCGGGGCCCACCGGGCACGCCACGGGGTCCGACACCAGGCACCAGGCACCGGCACCCGGCACCCGGCACCCACCTCAGGACGCCTCGCCGCGCCTCGCCCGGCACCGACACCGGCACCGGCACCGGCACCGGCACCCAAGGGCATCCGCCCCGCCCGGCGCCCCGCGCCGGCCTCGCCCCTCCCCGCCTCGCCCCACCGAACACACCCCACCAAGGAGCCCTCATGCGGCGCACCCCGCTCGTCGCCCTCTGCCTCGCGGCCACCGCCGCCCTCGCCGTCGCCGGCTGCCAGGCCGGCTCCGACGCCGGCTCCGACGCCGACGCCGCCTCCTCCGGCAAGCCCGCCCGGTCCGCGAAGCCCGGCACGTCCCCGGCGGACCCCTTCGCGGGGCTGTCGGCGGCGGAGATCGCCGACCGGGCCTTCAAGGCGACCAGGGAGGCGGGTTCGCTGCGAATGAAGGGCGACGTCCCCGACGAGGAGACCGGCGGCACGATCCGGATCGACATCGCGGTGGACCGGGACGGCCGCTGCGCGGGCACGATGAGCCTGGGCGGCGAGGGGAAGGCCGAGCTGATCCGGACCGGCGACACGCTGTACATGAAGTACGACGAGCGGTTCCTGCGGGCACAGAGCGAGGGCGAGCCCAAGGCGGACGTCGACGCGGCCGTGGCGCTCCTCGCCGGCCAGTGGACCAAGACGTCCGCCGCGGGCGAGGACGCCAAGGACATCGGGGGCCTGTGCGATCTGGAGGCGGTGCTGGGCGAGGCCGAGCCGGCCGGTTCCGACGTGACGCGGGGCGAGTCCACCAGCGTCGACGGCACGCCGGCGGTCGTCCTGCACGAGAAGGACGGCGCGGACCGCCACACGATGTACGTCGCCGCCGAGGGCAAGCCCTACGTGCTGCGCCTGGACGGCACGTCGGCGAAGGAGCCCGGCACGCTCACCTTCGGCGCGTACGACGAGCCGGTGCGGGCCGAGGCGCCCGCCGGCAAGGTCATCGACCTGGACGCGCTGGACGGCTGACCCCGTACGACGGCACCACGAGCGGAGCGGAGGGCGCGCACCCGGCACGATGACGGGGGCGCGCCCTCCGCCACGTCCTCCGCCGCGGCACGCCACGCCCTTCTCCTCGGCTCCGGCTCTCGCCGTGGCCGAGGAGAAGGCCGGGGAAGTGACGCTCAGCCGTCGTCGCCGTCGCCCCGGGGGCCGTGCCCGGCGGGAGTTCGGCGGGTCAGCCGCCGCACTGCCGCAGCATCTCGTCGCGGTCGGGAGCGGTCACGGCCATCTCGTACTTGACGGCGACCTGGGCGAAGCGGACCGCGTAGGCGCAGCGGACGCTCTTGTTGGGCGGCAGCCAGGTGGCGGGGCCGGAGTCGCCCTTGGCGGAGTTGGCGCGGCCCTCGACCGGTATGAGGTTGAGGACGTCGTTGGCGAGTTGCTTGCGCTTGCTGACGGGCCACTGCTTGGCGCCCATCTGCCAGCTGTAGGAGAGGGGGACGACGTGGTCGATCTGGACCTCGCTCGCCTTCTCCTTGCGCCAGTCGATGGTCGTCCCGGTGTACGGGTCGTCGAGGGTCATGGAGATGACCACGCAGTCGGAGCCGTCGCGGAAGCGCAGGTCCTCGCCGTCGCGCTGGAGCACGTCGTTGCGGGTGTCGCAGCCGTTGCGGGCCAGCGGGACGCCGTCGGCGGTGTCCATCCAGGCGTAGCCGAACTCGTCGCGGGCGTATCCGGTCTTGGGGCCGCGCCCCTTGGTCCTGACCTGTTCGATGATCTCGCGGGCCTTGGCCTGGTCCGCCTCGCCGGTGACCGGCGCGAGGCCGGGTTTCATCCCGTCCGGGTTGTCCAGGGGGCTGACGGACCGTCCGGCGGCCGCCTCCCCGCCACCCGCGGCGGACGGGGTCTCGTCCAGCCCCTCGCATCCGGTGACCAGGGCCAGCGCCAGGCACGCCGCCATCGCTCCGCCGACCCGGCGGAACGTTCCCGCCGCCTTGTTGTGACGCCTCGCGGGCGTCCCTCCCCTTTGTTGCATGGACACACCGTATCCAGGCAGAGGTCCAGACCATAGGGGGCCTCAACGGGCATACCGTGCATGTGGGGCGTATCGTCGGAGGCGAGTCACGTTCGGAAGGAGCTCCTGCATGGGCATCTTCGACAGGTTCAAGAGCAGCCAGGCGGCGAAGGACAAGGCCAAGCAGGCCTCCGACGCGGTCGAGAAGCAGGTCAACAAGAAGACCGGCGGCAAGTACGAGGACCAGGTCGACACCGCGCAGCAGAAGGCCGAAGAGCGGTTCGGCATGGGTCGCGAACGGGGTGGTGAAGGGTCGCGGGACGACCGGTAGTCACCGGCAGGCGGGCGCGTCCGTGACGGCGCGCACCGGCCGGGCGTCACCGGGCCGGCAGCCCCGACGGCGAAGCCGTCCGCGGAGTCGGCTCCGCGGACGGCTTCGCCGCGTGTGGGACGGTCTCGGGCCGGGTCACGAGCCCAGGATGGAGGTCAGGAACTCCCCGACCCAGCCGAGCAGTTCGCGCCCGACCAGGGGCTTGCCGCCGACCTTGGCGGTCTTGGGGCGCGGCACGAGGACCTGGTGGGCGGCGGTCTTGATGACGCTGCCCGGGTACAGCCGCTTGAGCCGCAGCTCCTGCGACTCCCGCAACTCCACGGGCGCGAAGCGGATGTTGGTGCCCTGCAGGACGATCTCCCCGACGCCGCAGGCCCGCGCGAGCATGCGCAGTCCCGCGACGAGCAGCAGGTTCTCCACCGGCTCGGGCAACGGGCCGTAGCGGTCGGCGAGTTCCTCGCGGACGGCCTTGACGTCCTCCTCGCTGTTGGCGGAGGCGATGGAGCGGTACGCCTGGAGGCGCAGCCGCTCGCCGGGGGCGTAGTCGTGCGGGACGTGGGCGTCGACGGGGAGTTCGATCTTCACCTCGAGCGGCGGCTCCTCCTCGGCACCGCCTTCCAGGGAGGCCCGGTAGTCGGCGACGGCCTCGCCGACCATCCGTACGTACAGGTCGAAGCCGACGCCGGCGATGTGGCCGGACTGCTCCCCGCCCAGCAGGTTGCCCGCGCCGCGGATCTCCAGGTCCTTCATGGCCACGTACATGCCCGCGCCCATCTCGGTGTGCTGGGCGATGGTGGCGAGCCGTTCGTGGGCGGTCTCGGTGAGCGGCTTCTCCGGCGGGTACAGGAAGTAGGCGTAGCCGCGTTCGCGTCCCCGGCCGACCCGGCCGCGCAACTGGTGGAGCTGGCTGAGGCCGAAGTTGTCGCCGCGTTCGACGATGAGGGTGTTGGCGTTGGAGATGTCGATGCCGGACTCGACGATGGTGGTCGAGACGAGGACGTCGTACTTCTTCTCCCAGAAGTCGACGACGACCTGTTCCAGGGTCTGTTCCGACATCTGGCCGTGGGCGGTGGCGATACGGGCCTCGGGGACGATCTCGCGGAGCCGGGCCGCCGCGCGGTCGATGGACTCGACACGGTTGTGGATGTAGAAGACCTGGCCCTCGCGCAGGAGTTCGCGGCGGACGGCGGCGCCGATCTGCTTCTGGTCGTAGGGGCCGACGAAGGTCAGCACCGGGTGCCGTTCCTCGGGCGGGGTGGTGATGGTGGACATCTCGCGGATGCCGGTGACCGCCATCTCCAGGGTGCGCGGGATGGGGGTCGCGGACATGGTGAGGACGTCGACGTTGGCGCGCAGCTTCTTGAGCTGTTCCTTGTGCTCGACGCCGAAGCGCTGCTCCTCGTCGACGATGACCAGGCCCAGGTCCTTGAACGTGGTCTCGGAGGAGAAGAGGCGGTGGGTGCCGATGACGACGTCCACGGAGCCCTCGCGGAGCCCTTCCAGGACGGCCTTGGCCTCGGTGTCGGTCTGGAAGCGGGAGAGCGCCCGGACCTTCACCGGGAACTGGGCGTACCGCTCGCTGAACGTCCCGAAGTGCTGCTGCACGAGCAGCGTGGTGGGGACGAGGACGGCGACCTGCTTGCCGTCCTGGACGGCCTTGAAGGCGGCCCGCACGGCGATCTCGGTCTTGCCGTAGCCGACGTCGCCGCAGATCAGGCGGTCCATGGGGACCGTCTTCTCCATGTCGTCCTTGACCTCGGCGATGGTGGTGAGCTGGTCCGGGGTCTCCGCGTAGGGGAAGGCGTCCTCCAGCTCGCGCTGCCAGGGGGTGTCCGCGCCGAAGGGGTGCCCGGGAGCGGCCATCCGGGCGCTGTAGAGCTTGATCAGGTCGGCGGCGATCTCCTTGACCGCCTTCTTGGCGCGGGCCTTGGTCTTGGTCCAGTCGGCGCCGCCGAGGCGGTGCAGGGTGGGGGCCTCGCCGCCGACGTACTTGGTGATCTGCTCCAGTTGGTCGGTGGGGATGTAGAGGCGGTCGCCGGGCTGTCCGCGCTTGGCGGGGGCGTACTCGACGACGAGGTACTCGCGGGTGGCGCCCTGGACGGTGCGCTGCACCATCTCGATGTAGCGGCCGACGCCGTGCTGCTCGTGGACGATGTAGTCGCCGGACTCCAGGGTCAGCGGGTCGATCGTCTTGCGGCGCCGGGCGGGCATCCGGGCGCCGTCGCGGCCGGCGCTGCGCTGCCCGGACAGGTCGGTCTCGGTGAGCACGGCGAGCCGGAGTCCGGCGTCGACGAAGCCGTGCTCGATCGAGCCGCAGGAGACGTGCACGACGGAGGGGCCCAGCGTGGTGAGGTCGGCGTCCAGCCGCGCGGCGATGCCCTCGCCGCCGAGCACCTCGACGGTGCGGGAGGCCGGCCCGTGGCCCTCGGTGACGTAGACCGCGCGCCAGCCGTCGGCGAGCCAGCCCTTGGTGTCGGCGAGGGCCTTGGCGGTGTCGCCGCGGTAGGTGTCGGGGGCGTGCATGCCGAGTTGGAGGGTGTCGGCCTCCTCCAGCGCGTCGTCGGCGGCGAAGGGGGACGACGACCACCACATCATGTCCAGCTCGCGGGCCCGGTCGCGGACGTCGGCGAGGGACCACAGGGAGGCCGCGCCGACGTCGACGGGGGCCTCGCCGCCGCCCGCGGTGGCGGCCCAGGACGCCTGCAGGAACTCCTGCGAGGTCGCCACCAGGTCGGCGGCGCGGGTGCGGACCCGCTCCGGGTCGCAGACGACGGCCATGGAGCCCTCGGGCAACACGTCGAGCAGCAGTTCCATGTCGTCGACGAGGACCGGGGCGAGGGATTCCATGCCCTCGACGGCGATGCCCTCGGCGATCTTGCCGAGGAGTTCGCCCAGTTCGGGGTGGCGTTCGGCGAGGACGCGGGCGCGTTCGCGGACCTGGTCGGTGAGCAGCAGTTCGCGGCAGGGCGGGGCCCACAGCCCGTGGTCGGCGACCTCCAGGGAGCGCTGGTCGGCGACCTCCAGGGAGCGCTGGTCGGCGACCTTGAAGTAGCGGATCTCCTCGACGTCGTCGCCCCAGAACTCGATGCGCAGGGGGTGTTCCTCGGTGGGCGGGAACACGTCGAGGATGCCGCCGCGCACGGCGAACTCGCCGCGCTTCTCCACCAGCTCCACCCGGGAGTACGCGGCGGCGGCGAGGGCGTCGACGATCTCTTCGAGGTCGGCGGCGGCCCCGGCCGTGAGCGTCACCGGCTCCAGGTCGCCGAGGCCCTTGACCTGCGGCTGGAGTACGGAGCGGACGGGGGCGACGACGACGGAGACGGGGCCGGTCTCGGGGTCGTCGGTCCGGGGGTGGGCGAGGCGGCGCAGGACGGCGAGGCGGCGGCCGACGGTGTCGCTGCGGGGGCTGAGGCGCTCGTGCGGGAGGGTCTCCCAGGAGGGGTACTCCACGACGCCCTCGGGCGGCAGCAGGGAGCGCAGGGCGGCGGCGAGGTCCTCCGCCTCCCGGCCGGTCGCCGTCACGGCGAGCACGGTACGGCCCGACTCGCGGGCCAGCGCGGCGACCGAGAAGGCGCGGGCCGCGGGGGGCCCGACCAGGTCGACGTGCATGCGGTTGCCGTCCGAGGCGGCCGTGATCGCTTCCGCGAGGGCGGGGTCCTTGACGACGGCGTCGAGCAGACCGTGCAGGCTCATGAAGGGGGCGCTTCCGTGGGTGGACAACACGACGGGCCCGACACGCGGGGCGGGCCGGGGGTGTCCAGCGTACGACCCCGGCGGACGGTTCACCCGGGAGAACGGCCCGGGGCGGCCCCGCGCCCGCCCCGGGCGGCCGGGCGCGGCAAGGGCTGCGGGGGTCCGCGGTGAGCCCGGTCACGGGGCTCCGCCCGCCCAGCGGGCACCGGGCGGGCGAAGCGTACGCGGGCGGACGCGGGCGGACGTGTACGAGGCGCGCCGGTCACTCGCGGCCCGCGCGCCCCGGCCCGTACCGCACACCCCGCGCACCCGGAATCGGTACGCGTGCCCCGCGCCCGCACACCCGGCGCGCGGTCCCCCGCCCCGTACCGCACGCGCCGGCACCGCCGCGCCCGTACGCGGCGCCCCGCACCGCGGAACGGGGCCGGGCCCCGCGGACGTCCCCTCGTCCGCGGGGCCCGGCCCCACTCCCGTGCCCCTGGGCTAGTCGGTGGCGATGGCGTTCAGGACGTTCATCCGGCCCGCCCGGAAGGCCGGGACCAGGGCGGCGAACAGGCCGACGAAGGCCGAGCCGACGAACACGCCGAGGATGGTCGGCCACGGGATGTCGAGGGTCTTGAGGCCCTCCAGGGCGAGCAGTCGCTGCGCGGTGACGCCCCAGCCCATGCCCAGGCCGAGGCCCAGCAGGGCGCCGAAGAGGGCGATGACGACGGACTCCATGCGGATCATGCGGCGGAGCTGGCGGCGGGAGAGGCCGATCGCCCGCATCAGGCCGATCTCGCGGGTCCGCTCGACCACGGAGAGGGCCAGGGTGTTCACCACGCCGAGCACGGCCACGATGATCGCCAGGGCGAGGAGCCCGTAGACCATGTTGAGGAGCTGGCCGACCTGGTCGCGCAGTTCCCGCTTGAAGTCGGTCTGGTCGAGGACCTGGTACTGCGGGTACGCGTCCAGGGACTTCTTGAGCGCGGTGTACGCCTCGGTCTGCCGGCCGTCCTCGGCCTTGGCGAACATGATCACGTTGGGCGGGATCCTGTCGGCCGGGACGTACTTGAGCATGGTGTCGATGCTCAGGTAGCGGGCGCCCTGGTCGATGGCGGTGTCGTCGTCGGTGACGGCGGCGACCTTGAGCCGGGCGGTCTCGCCGCCCTCGAAGGCGACGGTGAGGGTGTCGCCGACGCGTACGCCGTGTTCCTCGGCGTACTTCGAGCCGACCGACATGGCGTCGGGGGCGTAGGCGTCCGGCAGGCTGCCCTGGGTGGTCGGGCGGCGCAGGTCCTCGGCGTAGGTGGGGTCGGCGGCGGTGACGCCGGTGTCGTCGGTCTTGCCGTCGGGCGAGGTGAGCGTGGCGTCGAGGACCTTGTAGCGGGTGACGTGGGCCAGGCCGGGGGTGTCCTGCATGGCCTTCTCGGCCTGCGGGACGATCGGCTGGGTGCCCTGGACGATGAAGTCCGCGCCGACCGACTTGTCCAGTTCGCCGGTGGCCGAGGCGACCATCGAGGAGCCGGCCACCGAGAGGCAGGCGACCAGGGCGAGGCCGATCATCAGGGCGGCGCCGGTGGCGCCGGTGCGGCGCGGGTTGCGCAGCGCGTTGCGCTCGGCGAGGCGGCCGACGGGGCCGAAGGCGCGCAGCAGCAGGGCGCTGATCACCCGGACCACGCCGCCGGCGAGCAGCGGGCCGACCGCGACGAAGCCGACGAGGGTGAGGACCACGCCGAGACCGAGGAGCGAGGCCCCGTCGCCCGCCTTGTCGGCAGCGGCGGCGGCGAGCAGGGCGGCGGCCCCCGCTCCGGTGAGGAGCAGGCCGACCAGTGCGCGCACCCGGCCGGCCTTGCCGTCGGCCGGGGTCCCGGCGTCGCGCAGGGCGGCCATCGGGGAGATCTTCCCGGCCCGGCGGGCGGGCAGGTAGGCGGCGAGGACGGTGACGACGATGCCGAGGACCAGGCCGACGACCGGGGTGGTGGCCTTCACGGTCAGGTCGTCGGTGGAGAGGTTCATGCCCGCGGCGGACATCAGCTTCATCAGGCCGACGGCGATGCCGACGCCGGCCCCGACGCCGAGCACCGAGCCGACGACGCCGAGCAGCAGCGCCTCGGTCAGCACCGAGCGGTTGACCTGCCGGCGGGAGGAGCCGATGGCCCGCATGAGGCCGATCTCGCGGGTGCGCTGGGCGACCAGCATCGAGAAGGTGTTGACGATCAGGAAGATGCCGACCAGGAAGGCGATCCCGGCGAAGCCGAGCATGGCGTACTTGATGACGTTCATGAACTCGGCGACGTCCTGCCGGTTCTCGTCGGCGTTCTCCTGGGACGTCTGGATCTTGTAGTCGGCGCCGAGGGTGCGGGCGACGTTCTCCTTCAGCCGTTCGTCGGAGACGCCGTCGGCGGCGGTGACGTGGAGCTGGCTGAACGCCTCGGTGCTGCCGAGCAGGGTGCGCTGGGCGGTGGCGGTGTCGAAGTAGACGACGGACGCGCCGGGGTTGGTGGTCTTGAAGGTGGCGATGCCGGCGATCCGGGCGGTGACGTCGCCGGTCTGGGCGATGGTGCGCAGGGTGTCGCCCAGTTCGAGGCCGTGCTTGCGGGCGGTGTCGGCGTCGACCATCACCTCGGTGGCGCCCCGGGGGGCGTGGCCGGAGGTGATCTCCATGGACTTGAGGTCGGTCTTCGTCCAGTTGCCGGCCATGGTGGGGGCGCCGCCCGAGGCGCCGACGTTCTTGTTGCGGCCGTCGACGACGGTGACGTTCATGGAGAAGACGGAGCCCTCGGCCGCGGCGACGCCCTCGGCCGAGCGGACCCGGTCCAGGGTGGCGGCGGGCAGGGTCCGGGGCAGCCCGTTCGGGCCGGTCTCCTCGGCCTTGGCGTCCTTGGGCAGGACGGTCACGTCCGCCGAGGTGGCGCCGAAGAGCTTGTCGAAGGTCGTGTTCATGGTGTCGGTGAACACGAGGGTGCCGCAGACGAAGGCCACCGACAGCAGCACGGCCACCCCGGAGAGGGCCATCCGCCCCTTGTGCGCGAGGAAGTTGCGCAGCGAGGTCTTGAGGACGGTCATGACGTGCGCCCCCGGGCGTCGAAGTCCTTCATGCGGTCCAGGACGGCGTCGGCGGTGGGGTGGAGCATCTCGTCCACGATGCGGCCGTCGGCCAGGTAGAGGACGCGGTCGGCGTAGCTGGCGGCGACCGGGTCGTGGGTGACCATGACGATGGTCTGGCCCAGTTCGTCGACGGAGCGGCGCAGGAAGCCCAGCACCTCGGCGCCGGCGCGGGAGTCGAGGTTGCCGGTGGGCTCGTCGCCGAAGATGATCTCGGGCCGGGCGGCGAGGGCGCGGGCCACGGCGACGCGCTGCTGCTGTCCGCCGGAGAGCTGGTTCGGCCGGTGCCTGAGCCGCCCGGCGAGCCCGACGGTCTCCACCACCCGGTCCAGCCAGGCCCGGTCGGGCTTGCGGCCGGCGATGTCCATGGGCAGCGTGATGTTCTCCAGGGCGTTCAGGGTGGGCAGCAGGTTGAACGCCTGGAAGATGAAGCCGACCCGGTCCCGCCGCAGTTGGGTGAGCTTCTTGTCCTTGAGGCCGGTGATCTCGGTCTCGTCCAGGTGGATGGTGCCGCTGGTGACGGTGTCGAGGCCGGCCAGGCAGTGCATCAGCGTGGACTTGCCGGAGCCCGAGGGACCCATGATCGCGGTGAACCGGCCGCGGGCGATGTCCACGTCCACGTGGTCCAGGGCCAGCACCCGGGTCTCCCCGGCCCCGTACGCCTTGACGACCTGACGCGCCCGCGCGGCGACGGCCGTACGCCCTTCGGTGCTCCCGTGTCGGGGGATGGTCACGGCCGATGTCATCTCTTGTCTCCTATGTCGGTCATGCGGCGGGCCGCCGGGTGCCGGCGGCGGGTACTGCGCGGTCGTGGACGTCGTGCGGGCGGCGGACGCGGGCCGGTGGGCCCGCGCCGGGTGCGCGCCACGGCGGGGGGAACGCCCCGCACCGAAGAGTCTCCCGGGCACGGGGCCCGTCGGCGATGGTGCTCGGCGCACTCTTCGAGGGGGGAAAACCCCACCCCCCACGCTCCGGCACACCGCCCCCCAGCGGCGTGAGGCCAGCCTAGGGACAGCGACGCCTCCGGCTCGTCCTCCGCCGGTACGACCCCGCCCCGGGCCCTTGTACGGAGGTACCCCTAGGGGCTCTCCGCCTCGGGAGGGAGGCCGTCTCGGGGTCGTCCCCCACCTCGACGCGGACCGGACACGGGCCCGGGCACGGGCCCGGGCACGGCCGCGGACCCGTCCGTGTCCCCGGTGTGCCCAGCCTCCGCCCTCCCGCCGCGTGAGGGTCAAGTGGCAAGCTGGCCTCCGCGGTTGGTTGCACCGTGAAACGAAGTGGCGGACGGCGGACGGCGGACGAGGGGGCGGCGAGGATGGACGGCACCAGACCGGTGGTGCGGAAGGCGTCCGGGGACCCCGGTACGCGGCGGCGCGGGGCGGTGGTGGCGGCCCTGATGCTGGCGATGGCGCTGGCGGCCCTGGACTCGACCATCGTCTCCACGGCCGTCCCGCAGATCGTCGGCGACCTGGGCGGCTTCTCCCTCTTCTCCTGGCTGTTCTCCGGCTATCTGCTGGCCGCCACGGTGACGCTGCCGGTGTACGGCAGGCTCTCGGACACCTTCGGCCGCAAGCCGGTGCTGGTGGCGGGCGCGGTGGTGTTCCTCGCCGGGTCGCTGCTGTGCGCGCTGGCCTGGAACATGGCCGCGCTGATCGCCTTCCGGGTGGTGCAGGGGCTGGGCGGCGGCGCCTTGCAGGGCACGGTGCAGACGCTGGCGGCGGACCTGTACCCGCTGGAGGAGCGGCCCCGCATCCAGGCCCGGCTCTCCACGGTGTGGGCGGTGTCGGCGGTGGCGGGCCCCGGCCTGGGCGGGGTGCTGGCCGCGTACGCCGACTGGCGCTGGATCTTCCTGGTGAACCTCCCGGTCGGCGCCGTGGCCCTGTGGCTGATCGTCCGGTACCTGCACGAACCCCCGCGGGAGCCGGCCGGGCGGCGGGCCCGCGTCGACTGGGCGGGTGCCGTCGGCGTCTTCGCCTGCGGCGGGGTGCTGCTGACGGCGCTGGTGCAGGGCGGGGTGGCCTGGCCGTGGCTGTCGGCGCCCTCGCTGGCCCTCGGTGGCACGGGGCTCGCGCTGCTGGTGGCCGTGGTGGCGGTCGAACGCCGCGCGGAGGACCCGGTCATCCCGGGCTGGGTGTGGCGCCGGCGGGTGATCGCCGCCGTGAACCTCGCCCTGGGCGCGCTGGGCGTGCTGATGGTGGCGCCGACGGTGTTCCTGCCCACGTACGCCCAGTCGGTGCTGGGGCTCGCCCCGGTGGCCGCCGGTTTCGTGCTGTCGGTGTGGACGCTGACCTGGCCCCTGTCGGCGGCGCTGAGCCAGCACGTGTACCGCAGGATCGGCTTCCGCGACACCGCCCTGCTGGGCATCGGCACGGCCGCCCTGATCCTGGCGGTGTTCCCGCTGCTGCCCTACCCGGGCCGGGCCTGGCAGCCGACCCTGCTGATGCTGCTGCTCGGGGCGGCGCTCGGCCTCTTCCAGTTGCCGCTGATCGTGGGGGTGCAGTCGACGGTGGGCTGGGCGGAGCGGGGCACGGCGACCGCGTCGGTGCTCTTCTGCCGCCAGACCGGGCAGACCCTCGGCGCCGCCGTGTTCGGCGCGGTCGCCAACGGGGTGCTGGCCGACCGGCTCGGCGGGGCGGGCGACCTCGACGCGGTGGCCCGCGCGCCGGCGACGGGCCCGGCGGCGGAGGCGCTGCGCCGGGCGGTCGCCGACGCGGTGCACGCGGTGTACCTGGGGGCGGCGGGCGCGGCGGCGCTGGCCTTCCTGGTGCTCCTGCTGCTGGCGCCCCGCCGCTTCCCGGTCCTTCGGGAGTGAGGCCGGGCGGGGCGGGCCGCGCGGGTGGCGGGTGCCTCCCTCACTCCGAGCCCTGGGCGGTGAGGGTGCGCAGGGTCTCGCGGACGGTCGCGGTCTGGTGCTGGACGTCGTCCCAGGCATCGCCGTGCTCGCACAGCACGCGTTCCGTCTCGCGGGCGATCCGTTCGGCCCGTGCCCCGGCCCCGGCGAGCAGCGCGGCGGCGCGTTCCTGCGCCTCCTCCTGGGTGCTCCGGGCCGCCTCCCGGGCGTCGGCGAGGGCGCGTTCGGCCTCGGCGAGCCGGCGTTCGGCGCGGCCGGCCCGTTCGGCGTGCCGGGCGTCGAGGGCCGCGGCGCGCCGGTCCGCCGCGCGTTCGGCGCGGGCCGCGCGGGCGGTGTGCCGCTCGTCCTGCCCGGTACGGAGGGCGGCGGCCTTCCGGCGCGTCGCGCGCAGCGCGGTCAGCAACTCCCGGCGCCCGGCGCGCACCTCCCTCCGGGCGGCGATCCGTACCGCGTCGGCCTCCGCGCGGGCCGCCGACAGCCGTCGCCGCGCCGTCTCGTCCGCCTCGGCGCGTACGGCGACCGCCCACGCCCGCGCCTCCTCCGCGACGCCCTGCGCGGCGGCGCGCGCCTCCTCCCGTGCGCCGTCGGCCGCGCGCCGCGCCCGCTCCCGTACGGCGTCGGCCTCCCGGTGGGCGAGCCGGAACAGGGCGTGGGCGTCCTCGCCCAGTTCCTCGTAGGTCTGCGGGGCGAGGTTCGCCACCGTCTCCCGCAGCCGGTCCAGTTCGGTGCCCATCTCGCGGGCGAGCACGGTGAGCCGGGCGGCGCGTTCCCAGGCGGCGTCGCGGTCCGCGGAGAGGGCCGCGGTCAGGGCGTCGGCCCGGTCGGGGCGGTAACCGCGCCCGCGTACGGTCACGAAGCCGTGCGGGGACGCCGGTGTGTTCCTCATGCCGGTCCTCCAGTTCGCGCGATTCCCCCCGATTCCATGACAATCCGCGCACATCTTGAAGGATCGGACGGGGGCGTTCCTCACGCGACACTCCGGCGGGAGGGCACGTGGGGGGCGCACGGAGGGGCGCACGGCCGGATACGGGCCGGGCACGGGCCGGACACGCGGAAGGGGCCAGGCACGGGCCGGACACGCGGAAGGGGCCGGGCCCGGTGGCTGCCCCGTGTACGGGGGTGTCCGGGCCCGGCCCCTTCCGGGCGGGCTCGCGCGGCGGCTGCCAGGGGCCGGGGCCCTACAGCAACCCGTCCCACATCTGTTCCAGCAGCACCGACCACCAGCTCTCCGGCGAGCCGAGGGCTGCCGGGTCGAGGGCGGCGAGCTGGGCCTGGAAGTCGACCGTCCAGCGGCCGGCCTGCTCCTGGTTGAGGCCGAACCTCAGCCGCCACATCCGGCCGAGCAGCGCCAGGCACCGCGCGAACTCCGGCAGCCCCGTGTTCACGAACTGCGGTGGCACGGGGGCACCGCCGGGGCCGCCCTCCACCGGTACGGCCACGATGTTCGCGGTGCCGTACTGCACGCAGATCGCCCGGCCGAAGTCGCTGCCGACGACGAGGTACGAGCCCGCGTCGGAGGACGGCTGCACGGACCGTTCGGCCGCCAGCTCCGCCAGCGTCGGCACGGGGCGGCCCGGCTGGGCCTGCGCCCAGAAGAACGGGCCCATGTCCAGCGGGAGTCCGGCCGCGACCAGGGTGTGCGCGACGACCGGCGGCACCCCCTGGCGGGAGACCGCGGCGTGCTCGAACCGGAAGACGCCCGGCCCGAAGGCGCCCGCCAGTTCCTGTCCGACGGCCTCCGGCGGGACCGGCGGCGCGGGCGGCACCGGCGGCAGCGGTGCCCGCACCGGCGCGGGGCGGGCCGGACCGTCGGCGACCTGGTGCAACTCTCCTTGATGTGCGAGGAGTTGCTGCATGCCTTGCTGCCGGCTCGCGTGGTCGGTGCCGTACGGGGCGATGGAGGTGATACGTGCCTGCGGCCACTGCTCGCGGATCATCCGCGCGCAGTAGGCGCCCGGCAGTTCGCAGGACTCCAGCTCGGTGTGGAGCTCCAGCACCTGGTCCGGGGGCACGTTCATGGCCCGCAGCTCGTGGAAGATCTGCCACTCGGGGTGCGGCGTGCCGGGCGCCGAACGCCGGATGAGCTGCTGCTCGGAGCCGTCCTGCGCGCGGTAGCGCAGCACGGCCTGGTAGCCGGGGCCGACGGTCGGCAGTCCGGCGGGCGGCTGCGGATAGCCGTACGCCCGCGGCTGCCCCGGCGGCGTCGCGCCGGGCGGCGGCGGGGGCACGGCCCCCGGGGCGCCGTACCCGCCGGGGGCACCGGGCGGGCCGGGGGGCTGCGGCGGGCCGGAGACCGAGGGCGCGGCCAGCACCGTCTGCGCGTGGTGCACGGCGCCGTGCGCGCCGCCCGCCGAGCCGTGCGCGCCGGGCGCCGACGGGGGCGGCGGGGTGCCGGGACCGCCGGGGGCCGCGCCGGGCGCGCCGGGCGGCGCCGGGGGCGGGGGCGTCCCGCCGCCGGTGCGGCCGGGGTCGGCCAGCATCGTGGCGGCGTGGTGCACCCCGCCGGGGGGCGTCGTGCCCCCGGGGGGCCCGGCCGGGGGCGGGGTGCCGTCCGGGGCGGCGGGAGGGCTCGGCGGCGGGGGCGTCGAGGGGCCCGCGGCACCGCCGACGCCGCCGGGGCCGCCGATCGACGACACCAGTTGCGTCGGCACGTAGCCGCCGGCGGACCCGCCCTGCGACCCGCCGGGGGCGCCCGGCGGAGGCGGCGGGGGCGGGGTCGCGGGGCCGTCGCCCCGCCGCGGCGGGGGCGTCGCCTTGCTGGTCGCCGCGTCCGCGATGTCTCCCGCGTCCGGCGCGGGCGGCGGCGGCGTGGCCGTCCCGGAGGGCGGGGTGACGGGGGCGGGCGGGCCGTCCGGGGTCGGGAGCGCGGGCGCGACGGCGGTGGCCGGCAGGCCGCTGCCGCCGGACATCAGGGCCGTCTTGGCGTCCGGGGTCACGGACGGCTCGCTCCCCGCGTCCGGGTTGCTCAGCGGCGGCGCGACCACCGTCTCGGGCAGCGGTACGGAACGGTCCTCACCGGCGTCCGCGGTGGTGTCCGTCCCCGCCCAGGGCGTCGTCCCGGAGGCCGACCCGGTCGGCTCGGACGGGACCGGCGCGGCCGGGGCGAACGGGGCCTCCGGGGCGCCCCCGGCGGGGACACCCGGGGCCACCGGAGCACCCGGCACGACGGTGGACCCGGGCGTGCCCGGTGCGCCCGGCGCTGCCGCGCCCTCCTCACCGCCCGCCGCCGGCCACCCCGTACCGGAGTCGCGCGGGGCGCCGGCCGGGTCCGCGCCGGAGCCCGGGGCCGCGGGCGGGCCCGCGAGGGTCTGGGCGGGGGCACCGGCCCCGCCCGTGCCCGCCGCCGCGGGCCACCGGGCTCCGCCGTCCGGACCGGTACCGGCGTCCGGGGCCGGGCCGGTGCCCGGACCGGACGTGGTGGCACTCGTCGTCGGCCCGCTCGCAGCCGTGAACCCGCCCGCGGGCGTGGCCCCCGCCTCGTCCCGCCGCTCCTGGTCCCCGCCCCGGCGGTCCGGGATGCCCAGCTTGTCCGCCGCCTCCTGGAGCCACTCCGGCGGACTCAGCAGGAACGACGTCTGGTTGAGGTCCACCCGCGCCGCCGGGGCCGGCGCCGGCTCCTGACCGGCCCCCTCGGGACGGCCGTACTCCTCCTCGTAGCGGCGGATCACCTCGCCGACCGGCAGGCCGGGCCAGAGGGTGGCCTCGCCGCTGTCCCGGGCGATCACCAGCCGCTGGGCGCCGCCGTCCGAGCGCGGACCGTCGGCGCGGTCCTCGGCCCACACCACGAACCCGAGGTCGAACTCGCGCACCCGCACCTCGCGGTGCTGGTACGCCGGCAGTTCCCCGTTGATCCACTCCTCGGCGCGCTCCTGCGCCTGCGCGAACGTCACCATCGTCAGCTCACTCCCCTACCGACGCCACGGGCACCGCTCGCGCGAAACCGCCGTCCACCATCAGGTTCGCCACCGTCTCCAGCTCCGGCGGGGAGCCCGCCAGCCGGCCCAGGAACGCGTCGAAGTCGTCCCCGCAGGGCAGCAGCAGCCGCTCCACCCGCTCGGCCGGGGACCAGGCCGGGTCCACGTCCCGCGCGTCGTCGTAGGCGCAGAACCAGACCGAGCCGATCCGCTCGCCCTTCACCTTCACGGCCAGCAGCCCGCCCTGGACGAAGGCGACGCCCAGGTAGTCCTTGGTCAGGTGGTCCCGCAGGCACTTGTTGACGTAGACGAGGTCGTTGACCGCCGCCTCGTCCCGCACCGTGAAGAACGGCTGGTCCAGCAGGAGTCCGAGTTCCGCGTCGAGCGCGGTGCCGACCGGGGCGCAGCCGCCCGCCGCCTTCAGGAAGGAGCGGTAGGCGCCGGGCAGCCGGTAGCCGAGGTCCTCCTCGACGCCCTGCACCTGCTGCTCGGTCACCGCCACGCCCGGCTTGGGCAGTCCGAAGTGGGCCGGCCGCGTCTCCTGCAGCGGGCGCGTCCCGCGCTTGTCCTGGTCCACGGGGGCGAGCGCGATGCCGCCGTGGTGCCGCAGCAGCGCCTTCACCTCGACCGGGACCAGTTCCAGGCGCCGGGTGCCGGCCACGTGGTGCCAGGTCCAGCCGTGCGGCGTCGCCACGGCGGGCACGGTGTCCCACAGGTCGTGTCCGGAGGCGGACAGCGCGGCGTTGGCCGACACGTAGTCCGTGAGCCGCAGTTCGTCGACGCCGAAACCCTCGGGCGGTTCGGCGATCTCGGCGATGGCGCGGGCGTAGGGCGTGAAGACGGGGTAGCCGCCCTCGTCGACCCGTACCCCTCTCGGGTGACGGGCCGCCCGGACGGGATCCGGGAAGTGCACGACCTGCCCGGCGTACGCCGCGTTCGGCGGCGCGCTGCCTGCCCCGGCCTGGCGGCCGGGAGGTACTCCCAGCCCGAGCCCACCTGTCGTCATGGCTCTTGCCCCCTGCGGCGTCTGTCCGTCGTCTGTCAGCACTCTCCGGCGTCACCGCCCGAATGCGCGGTGCCGACAGCCTATGCGGTACGCGGACCACCGGTCATCGGCGGCGGACGCCCGCCCGCCCGGATCCGTGACCTGCCGTCACCCCGCCGTGACGGACCGCCCCCGGCCTGGCGTGTCGGCCCGCCCCAGCTACCGCACCAGCCCCGCGATTTGGCAGTCTGTGGCTTCCGGGGGGATGCTCAGGAGGGGAAGATGATCATGAGTGCGACGCAGACGGGGCCTCACGCGGACCGGTCGGACGACCCCCGTACCGGTGACCCCCGTATCGGCTGGAGCGCCAGTGAGACGGCCCACACACCCGTCCTGCTGCACCGCCGGGACGGCATCCTGCCCACCGTCGCCGCCGCCCTGTCCGTCCGCGGCACGACCCTCACGGGCACCGCGGCCCGCGCCGACACGCCGCCCGCGCTGCACCCGCTCGTCCAGGACTTCCTCGACGCCCTCACCAGCGGCCAGCGCGACCGTTTCACCGGCCGCTGCGCCGAGGCGATCCTCATCTCGCGCCACCTGACCGCCGCCGACGCCGCCCGCAGCAAACGCGCCTCGCGCAAGCCCATGACCAACGGGGAGGCACGCAAAGCCCTCAAACACGCCAAACTGACCACCCGCCGCATCCGCGAGGACGGCGACCCCCTGCACGGCGGCTTCGCCGCCCCCTGCCGGGCCTGCGCCGCGCTCAGCGCCCACTTCGGCGTGCGCGTCGTGGACCCCACGCGGGGCGACGGCTGACGGCCGCTCCCCACGGGGCCGCACCGACCGGACGCACGAGACGAACCAAAGGCAGATGCACGCCGACCGCACCTCCACCACCCGCTTCCCCGCACCCGTCGACGCCGCGCTGCGCGACGCCGGCTGGCAGCCGGGCCGCTGGGACATCAAGCAGGCCGAGATCTGGGCCGACACCCTGCGCGAGCACACCTCGCCCGCAGGCCACCGGCACGCCGTCTTCCCCGCCGCCGTCGAGGCGTGGGCCGAGTTCGGCGGCCTGCGGATCGCCCCCGCGGGGCCCGGCCGGCAGATCGCCCCGGCCGCGCTCGACCTCGACCCGCTGCACGGACTGCACATGGCGCGCACCCTCGGCGACCTCGGCCGCGCCCTCGGCACCGAGACCTGCCCGATCGGCGCCGAGACCGACACGCGGGCGCTGCTCGCCATCGACGCCGAGGGCCGCGTCTACGCCCTCGACCACACCGGCGACTGGTACCTCGGCGCCGACATCGACCAGGCGCTCACCGCCCTCGTCGCCGGCACCCGCCCGGACCGCCTCACCCTGGGCTGAGCACCGCTCCCCGCCCCGGCACGTCCGACAGGCACCGCCGCCCGCCCGGCGCCCCCGTCGGAGCCCTCCGCCGCCGAGGCACCGCCCGGCACCCGCGGCCCGGCCCGCACGACCCGGCCCCGGCGCTCGCACGGCCCGCCCGGCTCCGCCCGGTCTACGCCGCCGGGATCACCGCCGACACCCGGAAGCCCCCCGCGTCGGTCGGCCCCGACACGAACGCGCCGCCCAGCGCGGAGACCCGCTCCCTCATCCCGACCAGCCCGTTGCCGCCCGAGGGCAGCCGCGCCGAGGACGCCGAGGCGGCCTCCGGCGGGGGCTCGTTCTCGACCTGCATGGCGATCTCGGAGACCCGGTGCGCGAGCCGTACGTGCGTCTTCGCCCCCGCCGCGTGCTTGTGGACGTTGGTCAGCGCCTCCTGCACCACCCGGAACGCCGTCTGCTCCACCTCGGGCGCGTACGCCCGCTGCTCCCCCTCGACGGAGAGGGCGACGACCATGCCGGCCGCCGCCGACTGGCCGATCAGCACGTCCAGCTCCGACAGCCAGGGCCCCTCGGCCGCGCGGACCTCGTCCTCGGCCGCCCGCGAGGCCGCCGCCGCGGCCGCCGCGCCCACCGCCGCCAGCGGCACCGGCGTCCGCTCGCGCGGGACGTCGCTCCCGCTGCGCAGCACGCCGAGCATCTCGCGCAGTTCGGTCAGCGCCTGCCGGCCCATGTCCCCCACCAGCGCCGCGTTGCGCACCGCCTTCTCGGGGTCCTTGCGGGCGACGGCCTGGAGGGCGGCGGCGTGCACCACCATGAGGCTCACCCGGTGCGCGACGACGTCGTGCATCTCGCGGGCGATCCGGGTCCGCTCCTCGTTGCGGGCCCACTCGGCCCGCTCCTCGGCCCGCTCGGCGAGCAGTTGCAGCTCCCGCTCCAGGCTGTCCGCGCGTTCGCGCAGGCTCTCCATCAGCCGCCGCCGGGCGCCGACGTACATGCCGAGCAGCACCGGCGGAGCCGTCATGCCGAGCGAGGTGGTGATCGAGGCGAACGGCACGAACCACTCGCCGATCCCCAGGTCCTCGCGCGCCATGTCCTGCCGCACCTGTACATAGGTGACGATCAGCGTGCCCAGCAGGGACATTCCCGCCAGCGAGGCGATGATCCGGCGCGGCAGCTCCGAGGCGGCCAGGGTGTAGAGGCCGACGACGCCCATGAGGACGCCCATCTGGGCCGGTGTGACGGCGATCGTCACCAGGACGACCGCGATGGGCCATTTGCGCCGCACCACCAGCACCGAGCCGGCCAGCAGCCCGAACAGGACACCGGCCGTCGCCGGGATGCCCGCGTCCCGCGCGAACGGGACCCCCTCCACCGCGCATTCCAGGGCGGACGCGACGGCGAGGCCCGCATCGAGCACCGCGCCGCGCCGCCGGTCCCACCACCAGGGCCCGCCCCGGGCCGGTGCGTGGTCTTCCCCCGTCGTGGTCATGCCTCCCAGACTACGGGCGCGCGCGGGCGTCCCCGGGGTGACATTCCCGGACCGGAGCGCGTGCCGGGGCCGGTGGCCGGGGCCCGGCCGTCGCTGCTGTCCCCGGGACGCGACTCCGGTAAGGTCTGACGCGCCGTCCCCCGTGGTGTAACTGGCAGCACACTGGTTTTTGGTACCAGCAGGACAAGGTTCGAATCCTTGCGGGGGAGCCAGCGCGCGACAGCCGTACCAGGGGCCCCGACAGCACCGTCGGGGCCCACTCGCATGTCGGCCCGGAAGCGCCCCGGTATCCTGCGGGTGTCGTCCCACCCCCTCAAAGCCGAAGGGCATTCCGTGAGCGCCAACCGCCCGGCAGCCGTCGTCGTCCTCGCAGCGGGTGAGGGCACCCGTATGAAATCGGCCACTCCCAAGGTCCTGCACGAGCTGTGCGGCCGGTCCCTGGTCGGTCACGTCCTGGCCGCCGCCGGCGCGCTGCGCCCGGAGCACCTCGTCGTGGTCGTGGGACACGCCCGCGAGCAGGTCGCCGGGCACCTCGCGGCGATCGCGCCCGAGGCGCGGACGGCCGTGCAGGAGGAGCAGAACGGCACCGGACACGCCGTGCGCCGGGGGCTGGAGGAGCTGGGCGGCACGGTCGACGGCACCGTGGTCGTGGTCTGCGGCGACACCCCGCTGCTGACCGCCGAGACCCTCGCGGCCCTGTCCGCCACGCACGGCGCCGACGGCAACGCGGTGACCGTGCTCACCGCCGAGGTGCCGGACGCGACCGGGTACGGCCGCATCGTGCGGGACGGCGCCTCGGGCGCGGTCACCGCGATCGTGGAGCACAAGGACGCCTCGGAGTCGCAGCGGGCCATCCGCGAGATCAACTCCGGGGTGTTCGCGTTCGACGGGCGGCTGCTCGCGGAGGCGCTCGGCAAGGTGCGCACCGACAACAGCCAGGGCGAGGAGTACCTCACCGACGTCCTCGGCATCCTGCGCGAGGCCGGGCACCGGGTGGGCGCCTCGGTCGCCGCCGACCACCGGGAGATCGCGGGCATCAACAACCGGGTGCAGCTCTCCGAGGCCCGGCGCGTCCTCAACGACCGGCTGCTGACCGCCGCGATGCTGGCCGGCGTGACCGTGGTGGACCCGGCGACGACCTGGGTCGACGTGAGCGTCACCTTCGAGCGGGACGCGGTCGTCCACCCGGGCACGCAACTGCACGGCACGACGCACCTGGCCGAGGGCGCGGAGGTCGGCCCGAACTCCCGGCTGACCGACACCCGCGTCGGCGCGGGCGCCCGGGTGGACAACACGGTCGCGGTCGGCGCCGAGGTGGGCGAGGGGGCGACGGTGGGCCCGTACGCGTACCTGCGGCCGGGGACCCGGCTCGGGCCCGCGGCGAAGGTCGGCACCTACGTGGAGACGAAGAACGCCTGCATCGGCGAGGGCACCAAGATCCCGCACCTGTCCTACGTGGGCGACGCGACCATCGGCGACCACACGAACATCGGCGCCGCCAGCGTGTTCGTGAACTACGACGGGGAGCACAAGCACCACACCACCGTCGGCTCGCACTGCAAGACGGGCTCGGACAACATGTTTGTGGCGCCTGTCACCATCGGGGACGGCGCCTACACCGCCGCGGGCTCCGTGATCACGAAGGACGTACCGGCCGGTTCCCTGGCCGTGGCCCGTGGTCAGCAGCGGAATATCGAGGGGTGGGTGGCCCGCAAGCGCCCCGGAAGCGCGGCGGCGAAGGCCGCCGAGACGGCGTCCCGCCGGCCGGACGGCGAAGACTGACCGGAAACCGGTGCGTCGAACTGGGCGTACCGTGATAAGTGCACATCCGCACCCACCAGCTGATCCGCCTCCCGGGCCCAGCCGGGAGACCGTTGTGACGCTCAGCTGCGAACCTCTGAGGAGAAAGTGCTGTGACCGGGATCAAGACGACCGGCGAGAAGAAGATGATGTTCTTCTCCGGCCGCGCCCACCCCGAGCTTGCCGAGGAGGTCGCCCAGCAGTTGGGGGTCGGCGTCGTCCCGACGAAGGCGTTCGACTTCGCCAACGGCGAGATCTACGTGCGCTACCAGGAGTCGGCGCGGGGCGCGGACTGCTTCCTGATGCAGAGCCACACGGCTCCGATCAATAAGTGGATCATGGAGCAGCTCATCATGATCGACGCGCTCAAGCGCGCGTCGGCCCGCTCCATCACCGTCATCGTGCCCTTCTACGGCTACGCGCGGCAGGACAAGAAGCACCGCGGACGCGAGCCGATCTCGGCCCGTCTGATCGCCGATCTGATGAAGACGGCCGGCGCGGACCGCATCCTCACCGTCGACCTGCACACGGACCAGATCCAGGGCTTCTTCGACGGCCCGGTGGACCACCTGTTCGCGCTGCCGCTGCTGGCGGACTACGTGGGCGCCAAGGTCGACCGCTCCAAGCTGACGGTGGTCTCCCCGGACGCCGGCCGCGTGCGCGTGGCCGACCGCTGGTGCGACCGGCTCGGCGCCCCGCTGGCGATCGTGCACAAGCGGCGCGACAAGGACGTGGCGAACCAGGTGACCGTGCACGAGGTCGTCGGCCACGTGGACGGCCGGATCTGCGTGCTGGTGGACGACATGATCGACACCGGCGGCACCATCTGCGCCGCGGCGGACGCCCTGTTCGCGCACGGCGCGGAGGACGTCATCGTGACGGCCACGCACGGCGTGCTCTCCGGCCCGGCCGCGGACCGGCTGAAGAACTCCAAGGTGAGCGAGTTCGTCCTCACCGACACCCTGCCGACGCCGAACGAGCTGGAGCTGGACAAGATCACCGTGCTCCACATCGCCCCGACCATCGCGCGCGCGGTGCGCGAGGTGTTCGAGGACGGCTCGGTGACCAGCCTCTTCGACGAGCAGTAGGCACCACTCGTCGATCGTTTTGGGTACGGCCTCCCGCTCCGAGTAGACTGCCCGAGTTGCTCGGCGAGGGAGGCCGTACTCGTGTCCACGAGTCCGGCGGTCCGTAATCGACGCGCTCTTCGTAGCAGGCCGTTCGTGGCCGGGTGACCACGTCCGTTCCCGATTTCCTACGAGGAGTGATCATGGCTGACGTCACGCTGAGCGCCGAGCCCCGCACCGAGTTCGGCAAGGGCGCCGCCCGCCGCATCCGCCGCGAGAACAAGGTCCCCGGTGTCCTGTACGGGCACGGCACCGACCCGCTGCACCTGGCCCTGCCGGGCCACGACCTGCTGCTGGCGCTGCGCACCTCCAACGTCCTGATCGAGCTGGACATCGAGGGCCGCCCGAACCAGCTCGCCATCCCGAAGTCCGTGCAGCGCGACCCGATCAAGGGCTTCCTGGAGCACATCGACCTCCTGCTGGTCAAGCGCGGCGAGCAGGTCCAGGTCGAGATCCCGGTCGTCGCCGAGGGCGAACTCGCCCCGGGCGGCAACCTCCTGGAGTACGTCCTGTCGGCACTGCCGGTCGCGGCCGAGGCCACGGCCATCCCCGACCAGGTGACCGTCTCCATCGCGGGCCTCGCGGCCGGTGCCGCGGTCCTCGCCAAGGACATCCCCCTGCCGGAGGGCGTCACCCTCTCCGTCGAGGAGGACACCGTGGTGCTCCAGGTCCTGGCCGCCCAGGCCGAGGAGGCCGCGGAGGGCGAGGACGAGGGCGCCGAGGCCTGAGCCCGGACGCCATCGTTTCGTCGGCCGCTGCTCCCGTGCGGGGGCGGCGGCCGACGCCTATCCAAGGAGACACGCACGTGACGACCGACGCGGACGCCGTCTGGCTGGTGGCCGGACTCGGCAACCCGGGACCGGACTACGCCTCGAACCGGCACAACGTCGGTTTCATGGTGGCGGACCTGCTGGCGGAACGGATGGGGGCGAAGTTCAAGCGGCACGGCAAGGCCCAGGCCCAGGTGGTGGAGGGCCGCGTCGGCCCGCCCGGACCGGCCGGCCGCCGGGTGGTGCTGGCGAAGCCCATGTCGTACATGAACCTGTCGGGCGGGCCGGTGACGGCGCTGCGCGACTTCTACAAGGTGCCCGCCGGCCGCCTGATCGCCGTCCACGACGAACTGGACATCGACTACGGCGTGCTGCGGCTCAAGCTCGGCGGCGGCGACAACGGGCACAACGGGCTGAAGTCGCTCACCAAGTCCCTGGGGCCGGAGTACTTCCGGGTCCGGTTCGGCATCGGCCGTCCGCCGGGGCGCATGCCCGTGGCGGACTTCGTCCTGCGGGACTTCTCCGCGGCGGAGCGCAAGGAACTGGACTACTTCGTGGACCGCGCGGCGGACGCCGTGGAGTGCCTGGTGACCGAGGGACTGGAACGCGCGCAGAGCGCCTACAACTCCTGATCCCCGCCCGCCCCGTCCGCCGACGCCCAGCGGACGGGTTGACCGGCCGCGCAGGTATGGCCAATGATCCCGGCCATGCCTGCCTCCGCCGCGCGCTCCCGCCGGGCCCCCCGGCCCCCGCACCCGCTGCTGCACCACGGACGGATCGCGGCGATGGGCACCGTCACGGCGCTGCTCCTGATCGCGGGTGTGTGGGCGTCCTGGGGCTCCGCGCAGCACGTGATGCTGCCCCAGGGCCGCGAGCGCGGCACCGTCACCGTCACCGGCTGCGCCGACGGCGTCTGCGGCGGCCCCTACACCCCGCTGTCCCAGGGCTCGCGGCCCCGTGAGCGCGTCGTGGTCGAGGACTCCGGCGCCGTGGCCGAGGGCCGTACGTACACCGTGGTGGTGAAGCCGAGCAGCGACGAGGCGGTGCGCTCGGGTCCGGGCGGGCTGCTGCTGGCGTGGGTGCCGCTGGGCGGCGCCCTGCTGCTGGCCTCGGTGGTGGTCGCGGGCGGTCTGCGCCGCACGCGGCCCGCCTGGCTGATGGCGGGGGCGGGCGTCGCCCTGCTGACGGCGGCGTTCCTCGCGGCCTGAGCCGCCCGGCGCGGACGGGCCCTCCCGCGGCGGGCGCAGGGGCGACCGCCCCCGGGCGCGGGGCGCCGGGGGCGGCCGACGGCGGCCGGGTCAGCCGGTGTTGCGCAGTCCGGCGGCGACCCCGTTGACGGTGAGCAGCAGGGCCCGCGCGAGCAGCGGGTCCGGCTCCTGGCCCGCCGCGGCGGCCTCCCGCTGGCGGCCGAGCAGCGCCACCTGGAGGTAGGAGATCGGGTCCAGGTAGGCGTCACGGATGGCGAAGGTCTGCTTCAGCACCGGGTCGGCGTCGAGCAGTTCCTCCTCACCGGTCACCCGCAGGATCTCGACGACGGTCAGCTCGTGCTCGGCCCGGATGGTGTCGAAGACGTGCCGGAGGTCGTCCGGGACGAGCGTGTCGACGTAGTGGCCGGCGATGCGCAGATCGGTCTTGGCGAGGGTCATCTCCACGTTGGAGACGAAGTTCCGGAAGAAGTGCCACTGCTGGTACATCTCCTCCAGGACCGTGTCCAGCCCGGCCTCGCGCAGCGCCTTCAGCCCCGAGCCGACGCCGTACCAGCCGGGCACGATCTGCCGGGACTGGGTCCAGCCGAACACCCACGGGATGGCGCGCAGCCCGTCGAGTCCGGCGCCCGAGTCGGGGCGGCGCGAGGGCCGGGAGCCCAGGTGCAGGTCGGCGAGCTGGTCGACGGGGGTGGAGGCGAAGAAGTACGCCGGCAGGTCCGGGTCCTCCACCAGGCGGCGGTAGGCCGTGTGGGCCGCCTCGGAGACGGCGTCCATGGCGGCGTCCCAGCGGGCCAGGGCCTCCACGGACTGGCGGGGGGCGGTGTGCAGCGCGGACGCCTGGAGGGTCGCGGCGACCGTCAGCTCCAGGTTCTCCCGGGCGAGCGCCGGGATCAGGTACTTGTCGGAGATGACCTCGCCCTGCTCGGTGACCTTGATCTCGCCCTCCAGGGTGCCCCAGGGCTGGGCGAGGATCGCGTCGTGGGTGGGGCCGCCGCCGCGGCCGACGGTGCCGCCGCGGCCGTGGAAGAGGCGCAGGCGCACGCCGTAGCGGTGGGCGACGTCGCGCAGCCGGCGCTGGGCGCGGTGGATCTCCCACTGGCTGGTGGTGATGCCGCCGAACTTGGAGGAGTCGGAGTAGCCGAGCATGACCTCCTGGACGTCGCCGCGCAGGGCGACCAGACGCCGGTAGGAGGGGTCGGCGAGCAGGTCCTCCAGGATGGTGTCGGCGGCCTTCAGCTCGTCGGTGGTCTCCAGCAGCGGCACGATGCCGATCTTCGCCCAGCCGGCGTGCAGGTCGATCAGGCCGGCCTCGCGGGCGAGGACGGCGGCGGCGAAGACGTCGTCGGCGCCCTGGCACATGGAGATGACGTACGACTCGACGACCTCGGGTCCGAAGACCTCCAGGGCGCGGCGGACGGTCTGGAAGACGCCGAGGGTCTTCTCTCCGGCCTCGTCCACCGGCGCCGGGGTCGGGGCCAGCGGGCGGCGCGAGCGCAGTTCCTTGGCGAGCAGCTTGGTCCGGTAGTCGCGGGGCATGTCGGCGTAGCGCCACGACTCCTCGCCGAGCCGGTCGAAGAGCTGGCCGAGCGCGTGGTGGTGGGCGTCGGCGTGCTCGCGGACGTCCATCGTGGCGAGCTGGAGGCCGAAGGCGGCCAGGGTGCGGATGGTGCGGGCCAGGCGGCCATCGGCGAACAGACCCCCGCGGTGTTCGCGCAGCGACGTCTGGATGATGCGCAGGTCGTGCAGGAGCTGGGCGGTGCCGAGGTAGTCGTGGCCCTCCTCGTGCGGGGTGCCCGTGGCCAGGCGCCGCTTGGTGTTCTCCAGCTTCTGCCGGATGCAGGTGGCCTTGAGCCGGTAGGGCTCCTCGGCGTTGAGGCGCTTGTAGCGGGGGCTGATCTCGGGCAGCCGCTCCAGGTCGTCCTGGAGGGAGGTGAGCAGTTCCTCGGTGGCGCCGGTGTAGCGGATCGAGTTGGAGAGGAAGCCGCGCAGCTCGTCGATCATCTCCAGGGCGTCGTTGATGCCGTGCTCGTGCTGGAGGATCAGGACGTCCCAGGTGACCTGGGGGGTGACGTTCGGGTTGCCGTCGCGGTCGCCGCCGATCCAGGTGCCGAAGGTGAGCGGGCGGGTGTCGTCGGGGAGGGTGACGCCGGCGCGTTCGAGTTCGGCGGTCAGGTCCTCCAGGACGTCGCCGACGGCGCCGGCGTGGAGTTCGTCCAGGTAGTAGATGGCGTTGCGGGCCTCGTCGGCCGGTTCGGGGCGGACCACGCGGAGTTCGTCGGTCTGCCAGACCAGGTCGATGTTCTCGGCCAGCCGGATGTCCAGGCGGCGCCGGTCGGACGGGATGACCGGGGTGTCCAGGAGGGCGGCGACGCGGCGGAGCTTGTTGAGGACGGAGCGGCGGGCGGCCTCGGTGGGGTGGGCGGTGAAGACGGGCCGCACGTTGAGGTGGCGGACGGTCTCGCGCAGGTGCTCGGGGTCGGCGTCCTTCAGCCGGTCCGCGGTGCGGGCGAGCAGTCCGCCCTCGGCGGCGCGCCGGGCGCGCAGTTCACGGCCGCGGTGCACCTGCTCGGTGACGTTGGCGAGGTGGAAGTAGGTGGAGAAGGCGCGGACCAGCTTGGCCGCGGTCTCCAGCTCGGTCCCGCGCAGCAGCTCCGCGGCGGCTTCGCCGTCCTCCCGGGTGAGTCGGCGGACCTTCTCGACGAGGTCGAGCAGCTCGGGGCCCTCCTGGCGGACCAGGGTCTCCCCGAGGAGGTCGCCCAGCCTGCGGATGTCGGCCCGCAGGGCGCTGCCGGTCGTCGTGGTCTGGTCGTCGGCACTGCTCACAGGTGCGGCTCCTTGCAGTGATCGAAGGTGCGTCGCCCGGGTGGCTCGCCGTGGGGAGCGGTTCCGGGCGACGGGTGGGATCGTCTGGGAGGGACCCGGACGGCGTCACGCGCGGCGGGCGCCGCTTACGGGGCGGACGTCCGGGAAGACATCAGAACGGACCGCGCTGTCCGACCGGGTTCCAGGATAGGTGCCGGGGGGACGCGCGGGTTCTCGGGCTCTTGCCGCGGGGCGACGCGCTGCCATACTTACGTCGCCGTAGGTTACGGAACCGTAGGGATGCGGCGCAGCGGTCCCGAGCCCGGCATCGGCCACCCATCCTCGACCCCACAGGGGACCTGCATGACCACGCGCTCCGATGTGATCCCAGAGCCTTCGAAGACACCCGACGGCACCCCCGCGGCCACCGCCACCCTGGGTGGCGAGCAGAAGCGGTCGATCGAGCAGATCTCGCTGCTGCTCTTCATCATCGTCCCGTTCCTCGCGCTGGTGGCGGCGGTGCCGCTGGCCTGGGGATGGGGCGTGAGCTGGCTGGACCTGGGCCTGATGGTCTTCTTCTACTTCCTGGGCTGCCACGGCATCACGATCGGCTTCCACCGGCACTTCACCCACGGCTCCTTCAAGGCGAAGCGGCCGCTGAAGATCGCGCTGGCCATCGCCGGCTCGATGGCGGTCGAGGGGCCGCTGGTCCGCTGGGTCGCCGACCACCGCAAGCACCACAAGTTCTCCGACGCCGAGGGCGACCCCCACTCGCCGTGGCGGTACGGGGAGACGGTCCCGGCGCTGCTCAAGGGCCTGTGGTGGGCCCACGTCGCCTGGATGTTCGACGAGGAGCAGACCCCGCAGGACAAGTACGCCCCCGACCTGATCAAGGACCCGGCGCTGCGGGCGGTCTCCCGCCAGTTCGTGCTGTGGACGGCGGTCTCCCTCGCGCTGCCGGCGCTGATCGGCGGCCTGGTCACCATGTCGTGGTGGGGTGCCTTCACCGGCTTCTTCTGGGGGTCCCTCGTTCGGGTGGCTTTGCTGCACCACGTCACGTGGTCGATCAACTCGATCTGCCACGCGGTGGGCAAGCGGCCGTTCAAGTCGCGGGACCGCTCGGGCAACGTGTGGTGGCTGGCGGTCCTGTCCTGCGGCGAGTCCTGGCACAACCTGCACCACGCCGACCCGACCTCCGCGCGGCACGGTGTGGAGCGCGGCCAGATCGACTCCAGCGCCCGGCTGATCCGCTGGTTCGAACGGCTGGGTTGGGCGTACGACGTGCGCTGGCCGTCGCGCGCGCGTATCGATGCGCGCCGCCACGCGGGCGGAGGCGGCTCCCGCCGGAGGAGGGAAACCGCCGAGGCGGCATGATGGGCGCCGTGGCGACCGACTCGAGCACCCCCAGCAACGACAAGCCGCGGCGTGCGCGCCGCACCCGCATGACCGGTGCGGAGCGCCGCCAGCAACTGCTGGAGATCGGTCGCACCCTCTTCGCCGCGAAGGGCTTCGAGGGCACCTCGGTGGAGGAGATCGCGGCGAAGGCCGGGGTGTCCAAGCCGGTGGTGTACGAGCACTTCGGTGGCAAGGAGGGCCTGTACGCGGTGGTCGTGGACCGCGAGATGCGGCGGCTGCTGGACATGGTGACCGGCTCGCTGACGGCCGGCCATCCGCGCGAGCTGTGCGAACAGGCCGCCTTCGCGCTCCTCGACTACATCGAGGAGTACACGGACGGCTTCCGCATCCTGGTCCGCGACTCCCCCATCCCGCAGTCCACCGGCTCCTTCGCCTCGCTGATCTCGGACATCGCCACGCAGGTGGAGGACATCCTGGGCCGCGAGTTCAAGAACCGCGGCTTCGACGCCAAGCTGGCCCCGCTGTACGCGCAGGCGCTGGTGGGCATGGTGGCGCTGACCGGCCAGTGGTGGCTGGACGTGCGCCGCCCGAAGAAGGCGGAGGTGGCGGCCCACCTCGTCAACCTCGCCTGGCACGGCCTCGACGGCCTCGAACCCCGCCCCCGCCTGATCGGCCACCGCAAGGCGTAGCCGCTGCGCGACGGCCGTCACCACGAGGGCGCCGCCGGCCCCGGCGGTCACCGCTCCTTGCGGGCGACGGCGAAGACGCGGCGGAAGGGGAACGGGGTGCCGTGCGGGCCCGCCGGGTAGGCGGTGCGCAGCGCGGCGCCGTACTCGGCGAGGAAGGCGTCCCGCGCCTCCGGGTCGTCCGCGAGGGCGGTGAGGACGGGCCGCAGCCCGGTCCCCGAGACCCAGTCCAGGACGGGGTCCTCGCCGGGCAGCAGGTGGAGGTACGTCGTCTCCCACACGTCGGCCGCGCACCCCTCGGCGGTGAGGGCCGCGAGGTACTCGGCGGGGGTGTGGACGGCGTCGCCGTGGCGCAGGACGCCGCCGAGCCGGTCCCGCCACCGGGGAGCGGCGGCGAGTTCGCGCATCAGGCGGTGGCTGGGGGCGTCGAAGTTGCCGGGCACCTGGAAGGCGAGCACGCCGCCGGGGGCGAGGGCGGCGATCCACGCCGGGAGGCGTCCGGCGTGGCCGGGCACCCACTGGAGGGCGGCGTTGCTGGCGATCAGGTCGTGGGGCCCGTCCGGTGTCCAGGTGGCGATGTCCGCGGCGGCGAAGTCCACGCTGCCGCCGCCCGGGGTGGGCCCGGCGTGCGCGCGGGCCCGTTCCAGCATCGCGGCGGAGGTGTCGTACCCGGTGACGCGGGCGGCGGGCCAGCGGTCGGCGAGGCGGGCGGTGAGGGCGCCGGGGCCGCAGCCGAGGTCCGCGACGCGGGGCCGGTCCGAGGGCAGGTCCGGGACGCGGGCGAGGAGGTCGGCGAACGGGCGGGCGCGGGGCCCGGCGTGGCGCAGGTAGCGGGCGGGGTCCCAGTCGGCGGACATGAGGCGCCTCCGGAGGGGAAGACCGTAGGGGCGGGTGTACCCAGCCTCACCGGAGGGATCTCTCGATGTCAAGACAGTCGACATCAAGAGACTTCACGTCGACACAACCACTACACTGATCGTCATGGAGGACGAGGTCGATCGGCTGGTCGCAGCGTGGCGCCGGGAGCGCCCGGACCTCGACGTGGAACCGCTGGAGGTGCTGAGCCGGGTCAGCCGGCTCGCCCGGCACCTGGACCGCGCGCGTCGGCTGGCATTCGCCGAGCACCACCTGGAGCCCTGGGAGTTCGACGTCCTGACGGCGCTGCGCCGCGCGGGCACCCCCTACCAGCTCTCCCCGGGGCAACTGCTCACCCAGACCCTGGTCACCTCGGGCACGATGACCAACCGCATCGACCGCCTGGCCAAGAAGGGCCTGGTGGAGCGGCTGCCGGACCCGAACGACCGGCGCGGCGTGCTGGTCCGCCTCACCGACGAGGGCCGGGACCGCGCCGACCAGGCGCTGGCGGGGCTGCTGGACCAGGAGCGGGCCATCCTCGCCGAACTGTCCCACACCCAGCGCGGCGAACTGGCCGGCCTGCTGCGGCGGCTCACCGGCCCCTTCGACAACATCCCCGGCTGAGCGGACCGCGCCCGCGCTCAGGCGCTGTTGCTCTCCTCCGGACCCATCCGCCCGTCGGGCCCCAGGTCCACCGGACCGACCCCGGCCCGCCGGGCCAGGGCGACCGCGGCGAGGGTGGAGTGGACGCCCAGCTTGCCGAGGACGTTCTGCATGTGGGTGCGCACAGTGTGCGGGGAGAGGTACAGCCGCTCGGCGACCGCCTTGCGCCCGAGCCCGGCGACCATGCACCGCAGCACCTCCCGCTCGCGCGGGGTCAGCGACTCCACCAGCCGCTCGCTCTCGGTGCGGTGCTTGCGGGCGGCGGTCAGTTCGCGCAGCACGCCGGTCAGCAGCGCGGGCGGCAGGTGCGTCTCGTCGCGCAGCACGCCCCGGATGACGCTGAGCAGCCGGGACAGGGAGCAGTCCTTGGCCACCCAGCCGCAGGCGCCCGCCTGGAGCGCGAGGGCCGCGCGCCGCGGGTCGTCCCGCTCGGCGAGGACCACGCTCCGCACCCCGGGCTGCGCCGAGCGCACGCCGGCGACCAGCGAGATGCCGTCCACCATCCCCTCCGCGTCGCCCTCGCGCACGGAGACCGCCGGACGGGCGCCGGGCGGCCGGCCGCCGAGGTCGGCGTCGACGAGCAGCACGTCGAACCGGCGGCCGTCGGCCGCGGCCCGCTCCAGGCACCGCAGCGCCGCCGGACCGCTGCCGGCCGCGAAGACCTCGACGTCCGGCTCGGCGGCCAGGGCCGCGGCGAGCGACTCGGCGAAGATGCGGTGGTCGTCCACGACCAGGACTCGGACTCGAACCACGAAACCCCCCTTCCCCAGGCTCCCGAGGAGCAAGGGGAGACCATCACCGGAAGACGCCACCGCACGGGTACGGCGCCCGCGGCCCCCGTGTCCGTCGATGCGCTGGTGTCCGGGGTCGGGTCGCCGCGGTCCGCACGGCCACGGCCGTCCAGTAACCGCTACCCCCGACCCGGGTGCCGTACCCGGCCGAACCGCCCCCTGATCGGCACCGGCCCCCCGCCGGTGCTGCCCCTCAGAGTACGGGCGGGGGCCCCGCGCGGTGGGGGATTCGCCGAACTGACGGCCCGGTGCGCCCAGGGTCCTTCGTGTGGATCAGGCCGGATCAGGGGCCCCGCGAGCCCGGCGTGGCCCAAACGGAGGCCCTAGGGTGAGCCGCATGTTCCGGCTCGTGACAGAAGTGGACAGGACACGGCGCGAACTCCTGCGCACCCGCCTGCGGGACGCCGACACCTCCGCCTCGGCGGCGCTCCGTTCGCTGCGCGGCACCGAGCAGGAACGCGACAGCCCGCTGCACGTGTGGGCCCTGGACGGCACCGGCGCCCTCGCCGGCGGACTGGTCGGCCACACCTGGGCGACCTGGCTGCACGTCACCTACCTGTGGGTGGACGGCCGGTACCGGGGCGCGGGGCTCGGCAGCCGCCTGCTGGCCGAGGCGGAGCACACGGCCGGCGCCCAGCGCGGCTGCGCCGCCGCCCGGGTGGAGACCTGGGACTTCCAGGCCCCCGGCTTCTACCGCGCCCACGGCTACCGCGTGGTCTGCGAGATCCCGGACTACCCCCCGGGCATCACGGAATACACCCTCCTCAAACGCCTCCCCTGACCTGCGCTCACGACCCGAACCGGGGCAACTCGGCGGGAAACTCGCGCGCTTCCTCACACTCGGCCATCCCGTAGGCATGCCGGGCGAGCTGATAGGCGAAGTCGGTCATCGGCTGCGCCAGCTCCGCCCCGGTGGCCTCACCCCCCTCGGGGACGTACACCTCCGACTCGACGACGATCGCGGACTCCTTGGAGTCGTGGTACGAGGGTGCCCCTCGGGGAGTGCAACGCACATATATGGCCCCGGTGACGTACTCCTCGTCGTACTGGGCCAGCGCCTCCACCTCGCCGGCAGAAGTACGGACGACCGTCCGGTCACCGGTGCTCTTCTCATAGTCGGCAAGCCATTCCGCCGCGGAGAAGGGACGAATCTGCACCCTCCCCTGGAGGGACGCCTCGTCACTGGTGACAACTCGACAGGAGAAAGTGAAGCGTTCCCCCGACCCTCTACGCCGCGCCCCGTCCTCTGCCGACCTCGCCGACGGCAGCACCCTGACCGCGAGTTCCCGGTCGACCGCTCCTCCGCACACCTTCGCGGGCAGGCGCTCCAGCCCTTTGGTGAAGATCTGTACGTACCCGAACCAGCAGGCGAGCCCCAGCGCGCAGAAGATCGCCAGACTCAGCACGAACCCCTTTGCCGTATACAGACCCGCGCGCTCCACCGGTACCTCATCCACGCGGACGCTCCCTCGTACTGCTCAGGGCCTCGCTACTGGCGTCCCAGCCATCGGTGACGGCTTCACGAATCAGAGCGCTTGTTCCATCGCGGGGGAAATCGAGCTTGTAGTGGTCAATAACTTCTTCCGCCGCCCACAGAGTCTGTTGGGTGGCGGAGTCACGAGCATCGTAAAGATCTCCCGCGCTATGGTAGAGAGCCTCGTCTCGTGTGCCGTCCAGCTTCTGCCCCTCGATGACCCGATCAACAACTCCGCCCACGATGGCGCCCACTCCCCCGCCGATCACGGAACCCATGACCTCCCCGCCGAGCCGCTCGGGAAGCTTGACACCGGCAAGGCCGATGGCCGCCCAGGACTTGGCGAATTCGCCCTTTTCCTTCAAGGCGTCGTTGTATTCCTTCTCCCCCGCAACAGCGGCCCGGACCTCACTGTCCGCGACCGAGTGGGCGACAGTCCCTTCGAGCATTCCCACGTTCTTGCCAATACTCTCAAGAACCCTGTCAGGGGAACCATCAAACAGAGTCGGGTCGGTCAGATGTGCCTCGATGAGACTGCTGGTGTAGATGGTCTCACCCAAAATGATTCCTGCCCTTCCCGACGGGTCCTCAGCCACTACCGAGAGGAACCTGATGACGTCCTCGACTTTCTTCAGCCCATCAGGAGCGGAACTGTCCGTGAGGAAGATTGCATCCGATCCCTTTCCGGCGATTTTTTGGCTGATCTCCGGCATGTAGGCGGCAGCCATGGTGCCAAGACTGTCGCCCATCTTCTTCACCAGATCGCGGTCCGCCCCAGGTACCGCCACCGCATGCATGACGTTGTTCATGATCTCCACCTGAGCCTCGCTGTGCGGCGGTGCCATGACGCCGATGTCGCCTCGGGCGACGCCGGTGACGGCGCTCTCCAGGGCTTGGCCGAGGGACTCCGCCCGGTCGGTGTACTTGACCGTGGCGAGCAGGTGGTCGAGGTCCGGCGAGGACGCGAAGGCGTGCACGGCCGCCTCGGGGTTGTGCGAGAGACCGGCGAACAGCCCCTCCAGCGGGTCACGGCCGTCACCGTCACCGAAGACCAGGTCCACGGTGTCGTACCCCTTGACCCACAGGTCGTTGGTGTTCGAGTCGCCGGCCGCCTTGTCCGCCTTGAAGAGCTGCTTGCGGTAGTCGTCGAGGAACTCGGTGTCGAACCGCCCCTCTCGGAGCAGACTGCTGATCACCCGGGCACCCAGGGCGCCGACGGGCAGGGGTGAGCCCGACGCCCGGAAGTTGGTGTTGCGTTCGGCGATGAGGTCCTTCTTCCAGTCCCTCATGGCATCCGAGTCCGAGAAGGACGCGGTGGCCAGGGTCAGCCCCAACTTCGTCTGGAGATCCTTCATCGTCTCGAGATCCGCGTTCCGGGCACCGGCGTGGGTGTAGGCCATCTCGGTCCAGAACCGGAGGGTTCCCTTGGCGCCCAGACGCTTGGCGAACTGCTCGGCGAACAAGGGGTCGTCCTGGTAGCGGCCCATGGTCTTGTTGAAGGCGGCGATGTCCTCCAGCGTCATGCCGGACGGGTCCTTGGCCATCTCCGCCAGCTTCTCGGCGGCGGCGACGGCCTTGGCCGCCTCGTCCCGGTCCGCGTAGGAGGCGTCGGAAAAGCCGTACTTGGCCTGGTCGACGAGAAGCCTCAGCACCTGCGCGGCACTGGTGTCGCTCCGTGTCGCCTTGGTCAGGATGCCCTGGATCTCCTCGCGGAAGGCGTCGACCACCTGCTGATCCGTCGCCCCGGTCTCTCCGCTGGGGTCGGCCGCCCAGTCGGGCCGGGTGTTCGCGACCACGGTGAACGTGCCGCCACCGGTGTCGGACACGGTCAGGCTCTGCTGGTGGGCCCGTGCGATCGCGTCGTTGAGCTGGGTGCGGTAGCCGACGAGTTCGTCGTGGGTATCGCGGAGGATCTTGGCGATGGAGTCGGCCTGCGTGTGCGCGTCGGCGAATTCCGCGGCGGTCCTGGTGATGAACTCACGGCTGACGGCGGCGTTGACACCTGCCCATTTGGCCTTGAGGGACTTGGCGTTGAGGTTGTCCTCGGCGTCCTTCTTGAGGTCGGCGAGGTTCTTCGTCATCTGTTCCCAGTCGGTGACCGCTTCTCCGAGCTTGGTGAAGTCGGTGTGGCACAGCGTGTCCAGGTCCATCGCCGTCAGTCCCCCTTCCGGGTGTCGAATCCCTCGTCCAGTACGGAGATGCTGCTGACCACGCCGCGGATGTAGGCATCGTCGGACGCATGCTGGACGCCGGTCCGGCGCAGGTGGTTGGCGATGTGGGCGCAGGCGTCCAGGAGCGTCTTGGTCTGCTCGCCCCAGCGCTCCGTCACGTGGTCGAGCGCGCCGCCCAAGGCGAAGCCCTCACCCTTGAGTCCGCCCGCGGCCGCCTCGGAGGCGACGCGCGCGTGCCCGCTGTACGCCGTGAAGTCGTCGAAGAGGTCGTGGGCCGCCTTGCCGACCGCTTCGAGATCCTTGTGGCCCACCACCAGGTCCCCCTGGGTGCCGTCACCCCCCTGGTCGGCCGGGTACTGGTTGAGCCGCATCCGGGTGGGTTGCCGATCGGCCGCCCGGGCCTTCAGCTCTTCCCACTCGTCCCATGCCATGGATGTCTTCCCCCTGTGTACGACGGCGCACCGTCGGTCACCACGGCGCGGCTTCGCACCTACCGTCGCCGGTCGCGGGTTCACGGGGCCTGGGCGCCGCCCTCGGGCACCCGGGCAGCGCCGCGGCCGGCGCGTCTCACGTCAGGCGGCGTGCGCCCGGGGACGGGGTGGCTTCGAAGAGGCGGGGGGCGGGGAGGGCGGCGGTGGCGAAGGCGGCGCGGACCGCGTCGCCGACCGGGGCCGCCGCCGCCTCCTCGACCAGGACGATCGCCGCGCCGCCGAAGCCACCGCCGGTCATCCGGGCGCCCAGGGCGCCCGCGCCGACGGCGGTGTCGACGACGAGGTCGAGTTCCGGGCAGGAGACGCGGAAGTCGTCCCGCAGGGAGGCGTGGCCCTCGGTCAGGACCGGGCCGATGGCACGGACGTCGCCGGACTCCAGCAGGGCGACGACGCGCTCGACGCGCCGGTCCTCGGTGACGACGTGCCGGACCAGCCGGCGCACCTCCTCCTCGTCGCCCAGCTCGGCCAGCGCCTCGTCGAGCCGCGCGTGGTCCACGTCGCGCAGCGCGTCGACGCCGAGCAGGGCGGCGCCCTTCTCGCAGCCGGCCCGGCGCCTGCCGTACTCGCCCTCGCTGTGGGAGTGCTTCACGCGGGTGTCGACGACGAGCAGGCGCAGTCCCTCGGCCGCCGGGTCGAAGGGGATCTGGCGCTGGGAGAGGTCGCGGGTGTCGAGGAAGAGGGCGTGGCCGTCCCGGCAGCAGGCCGACGCCGTCTGGTCCATGATGCCGACCGGGGCGCCGACGTAGACGTTCTCCGCGCGCTGGCAGAGCCGGGCCAGTTGCCGGCCGCGCAGGCCGAGGGAGTACAGGTCGTTCAGCGCGAGGGCCACGACGATCTCCAGCGCCGCCGACGAGGACAGGCCCGCGCCGGAGGGGACCGTGGAGGACAGGTGGACGTCGGCGCCGGTCACCGCGTGCCCGGCCTCGCGCAGTGCCCAGACCACGCCCGCCGGGTACGCGGTCCAGGACCGGTCGGTGCCGGGGGCGAGGTCGGCCACGCGCAGGGTGACGGGGTCGCCGCCGATGTCGGCGGAGTGCACGCGCAGCACGCCGTCCTCGCGCCGGGAGACCGCGGCGACCGCCGTGTGCGGCAGGGCGAAGGGCATGACGAAACCGTCGTTGTAGTCGGTGTGCTCGCCGATGAGGTTGACCCGGCCCGGCGCGGCCCACACCCCCTCCGGCGCGCTCCCGTACCACCGCGTGAACCGCTCGGCGACCGCCTCGCTCATGCCCTGTCCCCTGATCCCTCGTCCGTTACCTCGCGCGCCGCTGCGCGAACTCCCAGGCGTCCGCGACGATCCCGGTGAGGTCCGCGCGGGACGGGCGCCAGCCCAGCTTCTCGCGGGCCGAGCCGGCCGACGCCACCAGGGTGGCCGGGTCGCCGCCGCGGCGGGGGGCGACGACCTCCGGGATCGGGTGGCCCGTCACCCGGCGTACGGTCTCGACGACTTCGCGGACGGAGAAGCCGTTGCCGTTGCCCAGGTTGCAGATGAGGTGTTCGCCGGGGACGGCCGCGTCCAGGGCGAGCAGGTGGGCCTCGGCCAGGTCGGCGACGTGGATGTAGTCGCGCACGCAGGTGCCGTCGGGCGTCGGGTAGTCGTCGCCGAAGACGGAGATCGCCTCGCGGCGGCCCTGGGCGACCTGGAGGACCAGCGGGATCAGGTGCGACTCGGGGTCGTGCCGCTCGCCGTACTCGCCGTAGGCGCCGGCGACGTTGAAGTAGCGCAGGGAGACCGCGCCGAGGCCGTGGGCCGCCGCCTCGCCGGTGATCATGTGGTCGACGGCGAGCTTGGAGGCGCCGTAGGGGTTGGTGGGGCGCGTGGGGGCGGTCTCGACGATCGGCACCTGCTCGGGCTCGCCGTAGGTGGCGGCGGTGGAGGAGAAGACGAGCCGGCGCACGCCCGCGCCGCGCATCGCGTCGAGCAGCGCCATGGTGCCGCCGACGTTGTTGTCCCAGTACTTCTCGGGCTTCACCACCGACTCGCCGACCTGCGAGAACGCGGCGAAGTGCAGGACGCCGCCGAAGGAGGGGTCGAGCCACTTCGCGGCGTCGCGGATGTCGCCCTCGATGAAGGTGGCGCCCGCCGGCACGCCCTCGCGAAAGCCGGTCGACAGGTTGTCGAGGACGACCACCTCGTGGCCGGCCTCCAGCAGGTGCTGGGCGACCACACTGCCCACATACCCCGCGCCACCCGTGACCAGGTACTTCCCACTCATGAACTCGCTACCTCCCGCAGACGTTCGGCCGCGCGCTCCGGTGGCACGTCGTTGATGAAGACGTCCATGCCGGATTCGGAGCCCGCGAGGAACTTCAGCTTGCCGGACGTACGGCGAATGGTAAAAAGCTCGAGGTGCAGCGCGAAGTCGTCGCGGCTCACCCCGGCCCCCGCCGCGGCCCGCACGCCGGACCCGAAGGGGGCCTGGTGCCAGGCGGCGATGTACGGGGTGGGCGGCTCGCCGGGGCCGAAGATCCGGTCGAAGCGCCGCAGCAGTTCCAGGTAGACCCGGGGGAACTCGGCCCGCGCGGCCTCGTCCAGCCCGAGCAGGTCGGGCACCCGCCGCCTCGGGTAGAGGTGCGCCTCGTAGGGCCAGTGCGCCGCGTACGGCACGAAGGCCACCCAGTGCTCGCCCTCCAGGACGATCCGCTCGCCGGCCAGTTCCCCGGCGAGGACCGCGTCGAAGAGGTTCTCCCCGCCGGTCGCCTCCTTGTGCCCGGCGAGGGAGCGGAGGGTGCGGGCGGTGCGCGGGGTGGTGAAGGGGTAGGCGTAGATCTGCCCGTGCGGGTGGCCGAGGGTCACGCCGATCTCGGGGCCGCGGTTCTCGAAGCAGAACACCTGGGTGACGGAGGGCAGATGGGACAGCTCCGCGGTGCGGTCGGTCCAGGCGTCGAGGACCAGGCGGGCCTGCGGTTCGCTCAGGTCGGCGAAGGAGGCGTGGTGGTCGGGGGTGAAGCAGACGACCTCGCAGCGGCCAAAGTCGCCGGCCAGCGAGGGGAAGCGGTTCTCGAAGACCACCACGTCGTAGGAGGAGTCGGGGATCTCGCTCGGCCGCCCGTCCCGCGAGGGGCACAGGGGGCAGGCGTCGGCGGGCGGGTGGTAGGTGCGGCCCTGGCGGTGCGAGGCGATGGCGACCCGGTCGCCGCGGAGCGGGTCGGCGCGGATCTCGGAGGTGGTGACCGTCGGCGCCGGCGGGCGGCGGTCGGCCGCGTCGCGGACGGTGTCGTCGCGCAGGTCGTAGTAGACGAGCTCACGACCGTCGGCCAGCCGGGTCGAGGTCTTCTTCACTGCCGCACTCCTCCGCTACGCCCGCACCCACACCCAATCACCCAACACAATCAAACATAACAGCTCACACGTCACCAGACCTCACCGCTCATCACAATCAAACAAAGAGCACCATGGGGTGTTCATTTTTTGAACACCACGGCGTAGGTTCCGGTGCGGATCAGTTCGCGCGCAACGAAGCGAGTGCTCATGCAAACCCCCACAGATCCGGCCGTCCTGGCCGCCGGGCTTCGACTCCCCACCAACTGGCTCGACTACACGATCCTCGGCATCTACTTCGTCGTGGTCCTCGGCATCGGCCTGGCGGCCCGCCGCTCGGTCCGCACGAGCCTGGACTTCTTCCTGTCCGGCCGCTCCCTGCCCGCGTGGGTCACCGGCCTGGCCTTCATCGCCGCCAACCTGGGCGCCACCGAGATCCTCGGCATGGCCGCCAACAGCGCGCAGTACGGCGTCTACACCACCCACTGGTACTGGATCGGCGCCATCCCCGCGATGGTCTTCCTCGGCCTGGTGATGATGCCCTTCTACTACGGCTCGAAGGTCCGCTCCGTCCCCGAGTTCCTGCTGCTGCGCTTCGACAGGGCGGCGCACCTGCTCAGCTCGGTCCTGTTCGCCTTCGCCGCGGTCCTCATCGCCGGGGTGAACCTCTACGCCCTGGCGATCGTCGTCGAGGCCCTGCTCGGCTGGCCGGAGTGGGTGGCCATCGTGGTCGCCGGCTTCTTCGTCCTCGCCTACATCACCCTGGGCGGCCTCTCCTCGGCGATCTACAACGAGGTGCTCCAGTTCTTCGTGATCATGGCCGCCCTCATCCCCATCACGGTCCTCGGCCTGAAGAAGGTCGGCGGCTGGGACGGGCTCTCCGGCTCCCTCACCCGCTCACACGGCGCGGACTTCATGACCTCGTGGGGCGGCACCGGCATCGGCAGCGCCAACCCGCTGGGCGCCAACTGGCTGACCATCGTGCTCGGCCTCGGCTTCGTGCTCTCCTTCGGCTACTGGACGACGAACTTCGCCGAGGTGCAGCGCGCCCTGTCGGCGAAGAACCTCTCGGCCGCCCAGCGGACGCCGCTGATCGCCGCGTTCCCGAAGATCTTCATCGTCTTCCTGGTGATGATCCCCGGCCTGGTCGCCGCCGTCCTCGTCCCGAAGATCGGCACCGCCGGCTCCGACCTCCAGTACAACGACGCGATCCCCTACCTCATGCAGCAACTGCTGCCCAACGGCGTCCTCGGCATCGCGGTGACCGGTCTGCTGGCCGCCTTCATGGCGGGCATGGCGGCCAACATCTCGTCCTTCAACACCGTCTTCACCACGGACATCTGGGCGAGGTACGTGGTGCCGGACCGGGAGGACGGCTACTACGTGCGCTTCGGCCGCCTGATCACCGTGATCGGCGTCCTCGCCTCCATCGGCACGGCCTTCCTGGCCTCGTCGTTCTCGAACATCATGGCCTACCTCCAGACGCTGTTCTCCTTCTTCAACGTGCCGATGTTCGTGGTCTTCATCATCGGCATGTTCTGGAAGCGGGCGTCCATGAAGTCCGGCTTCTGGGGGCTGCTCGCGGGCACCACGGCCGCGATGGTGAACTACTTCGTCGTCTACAAGCAGGGCATCATCGGCATCCCCTCCGACCAGGGCGCCAACTTCGTCTCCGCCATCGCCGGTTTCGTGGCCGGCGCGGTCGTCATGGTCGCCGTCTCCCTCTTCACCGAGCCCAAGCCGGTCACGGAACTCCAGGGCCTGGTCTACGGCACCCGCTCCCCCGGCCTGGCCGAACCGCCCGCCCACGGCGACGACGCCTGGTACCGCAAGCCGGCCCTGCTGGGCTGGGGCGCGGTCGTCCTGGCCGCCGCCTGCTACATCCCGTTCTCGTTCTGAACGCGGGAGGATTGAGAGAACATGTCCGACCCCCACTCCGACCGGAACGTCCAGCGGGAGGTCTCCGCACTGGAGGCCGAGTCCGCCACGGCCGCGCGGCTCTTCGACATCCGGCGCATCATCGGCGGCCTCTTCGTGGTCTACGGCGTCATCGTGACGATCGCGGGCCTCGTCGCCTCCGACGCCGAACTGGACAAGGCCCAGGGCGTGAACATCAACCTGTGGACCGGCCTGGGCATGCTCCTGCTCGGCCTCTTCTTCCTCGCCTGGCTGAGACTGCGCCCCACGGTCCCGCCGCCCCCCGCGCGGGAGGACGCGGGCGAGGACGCGTAGCCCCGGGCCGCGTACGGCGGCGGGGGCGGGACCGGGGTGTCCGCCCGCGGTGGCAGGCCGGGCGGCGCGGGCCGACGGGGGACCGGCCGCCGCCGGTCCGCCCACCGGCAGTCGGACGCCCCCGGCACGGCCCGGCGCGGGATCACTCCCCCGCCACCCGGTCCAGCAGCCCGGTCCGCGCCGCCAGCGCCGCCGCCTCCAGCCGCGACCCCACCCCCAGCTTCATCAGCACCCGCTGCACGTGCGTCCGCGCGGTCGACGGCGCGATGCCCATGCCCGCCGCGATCACCCGGGTGTCCTCGCCGTCGGCGACGCGGACCAGCACCTCCACCTCCCGCGGCGTGAGCATCCGCAGCAGCCGCTGCCCCTCGTCGTCCGGCTGGGCCGCGGGGTTCAGCAGTTCCCCGAACGCGCCCTGGAGCAGCGCCGGAGCCACCGCCACCTCCCCGGCCCGCGCCTTCATGATCGCCCGCTCGACGCCCTCGATCCGCTCGTCGTGCCGGACGTACCCCAGGGCCCCGGCGGCGAAGGCCGCGGCGATCCCGCGCGGGCTCGGCACCGGGCCGAGCACCAGCACCGCCACCTGCGGACGCTCCCGCTTGATCCGCACCACCGGATCGAAGGTCCCCGGCTCGGCCGGCGCCGCCGTGCCCAGCAGGCACACCTCGGGCGCCCGGCTGATCACCAGATCCGCCGCGCCCGCGGCCGGCGCCGCCGCGGCGAGCACCCGGTGCCCCCGCAGTTTCAGTGCCGAGGCCAGCGCCTCGGCGAGCAATCGGTGATCGTCGACCACCATGAGCCGCACACCCATCGGCCATCCCCCCAGTCCCCCCGGCACGGACGGCGAAGCCCCCTCCCGGCTCCCCGTCCTCCGGCCCGCCCTTCGCCTGCCCCCGGAAGCTACACGCTGCGACGACGTCGCGCTGCCCCTCCCGGCACAAACAGCCCGGATCGCGGGAAACGACGGCGCGACGGCCCCGCCCCCCGGATGGGGGACGGGGCCGTCGGACCGCCGGGCCGGGTGCGCGCGCCGGCCGGTCAGCCGCCGGTGCCGAAGGCGATGGCCAGGTACTCCCGGCCGGAGCCGCCGGACCGTGAGCTGGCGAACACCTGGGACATGTACAGCCGCCCATCGGAGTAGAGGAACTCGGCGTAGTCGGGGGACATGCTCGTCTCCGCGTCCCGGACCGACTCGGTCGCCGGGTTCTCCAGCAGCGTGGTCTGCTCGAAGGACGCGCCGTCGATGCTGACGACCTGCCCGCCCTTGTCGTACGGAGGACGCTTGTACGCGATCACGTTCGCGCCGTCCATGCGCAGCGGGATGATCGTGTAGCCCTCGCCGGCGTCGGCGCGCTGGCCGGTCTGCTTGCCGCTGGCGAGGTCGAAGGCGACGACCTCGTTGGTACGGCTGTAGCCCTTGCCGTCGCCCTCGTGCTCCTCGGTCGGGATGTAGAGCCGGTCCTCGCCCACGGCCAGGCCGGTGCAGTGCTCGATCTTGGTGATCGTGTCGCAGCGGGCGGCGAACTCGGCACCCGGCGCGGAGATGCGGGTGCGCAGCTCGCCGGTCTTGTTGTCGATGGAGAAGAAGTCGGAGATGCCGCTGCCGTCGCCGGCGGAGTCGCCCACGTCGGCGGCGACGACCAGCGGATCGGTGGAGACGATGCCCGCGTACTCGATGCCCTTGGACATCTTGTACTCCGAGACCACCTTGCCGGACGTGGCGTCGAGGGTCTGGATGTGGAGCTGCCGGGCGCTGTAGCTGCCGCACTTGCGGACCGCGACCAGCTTGGCACCGCCGCCGTATCCCGCGTCGTAGCAGGAGTCGGTGGGCTTGGGGGACCACAGGACGGTGCCCTTGGCCAGGTCCCAGGCGACGCCGCCGCTGGTGCTGCCGGCGGCGACGGTACCGCCGCTGACCGTCACGTTGGAGAAGTTGATCGGCCGGTCACCGGCCTTGGCGGACTTGTTCCACACCTCCTTGCCCGTGTCGAGGTCGATCACGGCGACCTGGCTGCACCCGTGGGAGCGCTCGGTCTTGGTGGGCATGGCGGGCTGGTGGACGACGACGGCCTTGCCGTCGTCGCTGGTGTGCGGGCTCGCGGCGCACACGGGCCCGGCGAGCGGGAGCGTCCACAGCTTGCTGCCCTTGACCGGGTCGTAGCCCACGACCTCGGCGACACCGCTCTTGGCGTACACCTTGTCGGTGAGCCAGGAGCCGGTGACGACGATGGTGCTGTCCTCCTTGCTGACGGCGGGGGACGGCACCTGGAAGAGGACCTTCGCGGAGGGGTCGGAGGGCGCCTTCTCCTTCCCCCCGGCGCTGCCGCCGGAGGCGTCGGCGCCGCCCTTGGCGTTGGTGCCGCCGCCGGTGTCGCCGGTGGCGGTGGTGTCCTTGCCGCCGCCGTCCCTGCCGGAGTACCAGACGCCGCCGCCGATGATGAGCCCGATGGCCACGACCGCGGAGACGATGATGGCCAACTGGGTGTTGCGCGCCTTGCGGTTGCCGCCCGTGGGGGCCGCCGGGGACTGCATCGGCATGGTCGCCGCCTGCTGCGGATAGCCGTGACCGGGCACGGTGGGCGGCTGCCCTCCGTACGAGCCGGGCTGCGGCGGGCCGTAGGGGCTCGGCGGGCCGGGGTAGCCGTAGCCCGGCTGGGGCTGCGGCGGGGTCTGCGGGTACCCGTACCCGGGCTGCGGCGGGCCGGCCGGCGGGACCGGGGGCCCGGCCGGGGCCGGCGGCGGCGAGGCGGGCGGGGCCGGTGCCTGCGGCTCCGGCTTCTTGTCGAGGCTCGGCGGGCTCCCCGCGGGCGGCGTCGGCGGCTGCGCGGGCGGCTGGTCCCGCGGCGGGCCGAACCCGCCCTCCGGCGGGGGCTGGTGGGGCGGCGGAGGCGGCTGGGTCATGACGTGGTCACCTTCGGGGACGGGGGCGGGACGACGGGAACGGCCGAGCGGGGCAGCCTACTTGCCGTAGGCCAGCATCAGCTTCTCCTTGGCGTCGTCGTTCCCGGTGAGGCGGGTGGTGGAGAGGTAGAAGCGCCCGTCGACCCAGTCGATGTCCTTGGAGTAGAAGCCGTTCTCGATACGGGCCGTGTGCTGCGGGTTCTGGAGCAGCTTCGCGGGCTTGTGGTCACCGGAGCCCGTGGCGATGGCCACGACCTGGCCGCCGGCGTCGTAGGAGGGGCGCACGTAGGCGACGAGCTTGCCGCCCTCGGCCTTGAGCGGGGTCATGTTCTGCGCGACGGGGGACTTCACCCGCCACTTCTCCTTGCCGTCGCCGAGGCCGATCGCGACGACCTCGTTGGCGCCGGTGGCCGCCTTGGTCGGCAGGTAGAGGGTGTCGTCCGCGACGACCACGCCGGAGCAGCCCTGCAGGTCGCGTTCGAGGATCGCCCAGCCGCAGTCGGGGGCGAACTCCTCGTCGACCGCGACCTGGGACTGGACCCGGCCGCCCGAGGTGAAGGCGGCGATGTTCCAGACCTTCTTGTCCTCGTGGGTGGCGTAGACGACGAGCGGGCTGACCGAGTAGGCGCGGCTCACCCGCCAGCCCTTGTCGTACTTGTAGGTCCACCGGACCTTGCCGGTCTTCGGGTCGAGGCCCTGGAGCTCGTCGTGCGCGTTGTCGCCGCCGGCGCCGCAGGAGGCGACCTGGACCAGCGAGCCCTCGGCGCCGGCGAACCCGGCGGGGAAGCAGGAGTCGTCGTACCGCTTCTTGTCGTAGAGCTTGTCGCCGCTGGTGACGTCGTAGGCGGTGCCGGACTGCGAGCGGCCCACCATCAGGGTGTCGCCGCTCAGGGTGAGTTCGATGGAGAGGGCCGAGTCGAACAGCTCGCCGTCGGCGACCTTCTGCGACCAGCCCTTCTCGCCGGTGGCGAGGTCGATCTCCTGGAGCTGGTTGCACTTGGCGCGGCTGCTGGAGCCGCTCATGTAGGCGACGACGATCTTGTCGGCGGCGGTCTTCTCCGGGGTGACCGCGCAGATCTTCTCCGGGAAGGAGACCGGCTCCCAGGCGGGCTTGCCGTCGGCCACGTCGTACGCGAGGACCTGCTTGTACGCGGCCTTCACCGCGGCCTTGCCGGTGATCCACATCCCGGGGGCCTCGGCGCCCGAACCGGGCGCGTCCGGCGCCTCCTTGTACCAGAGCACCTTGGACTCGCCGGCCTGGCGGCCCTCGTTGAGGTCCTCGGCCCCGTCGTCGCCGTCGCCGCGGCCGTCCCCCGTGTCGACGGGGGCGCCGCCGGAGGCGGAGGGCTCGGGTGCCTCGCTCTGCTGGGCGACCGGCTTCTTCTCCGGGCTGTCGCCCCCGTTGCCGGTGACCGCCCACACGGTGCCGCCGATCACTGCCAGGCCCACGGCGGCGGCGCCTATCGCCAGCGCCGGCCTGCCCTTGAACGGGTTGCGGGACCCGCCGGGCGGCGGGGCACCGGGGGCCGGCGGCTGCGGATGGCCCCACCCGGGCTGCCCGTAGGGGCCCGGCTGCTGGGGCTGTCCGTAGGGGCCGGGGGCGTACGGGCCGGGCTGCTGCGGGTACCCGTACCCGGGCTGCGGCGGGCCCGCCGGGGGCGGCGGCGTCTGGGGCGGACCCTGCGGCGGGGGCGGGGCCGGCGCGCCGAAGCCGCCGGACGGCGGCGGGGCCGGCGGCGTCTGCGGCGGGCCGAAGCCTCCGGACGGCGGTGGGTCCTGCGGCGCTCCGAAGCCGCCGGACGGCGGCTGGCTGGGCGGCTGCGTCATCAGCGCGTTCCCCCTTAGTACTCACTGATTTCCCGCCACGCCCTGAGGTACGCGCTCGCCCCCAGAGTCGTCTACCGGCAGTCACTCGGACATTTCTCCGATGACTCTTTCTATCACCAGGCCCGGACGGCACACCGGGCCGCGTCCACCCCTGTTCCCAAGGGAGGACCGGCCCGTGATGCCTCTGTTACGCGCCTTCACGCCCCCTTCACGCGCCGCGCGCCCGGCGCTCGCGTGGGGCTACACGCCCCGGGGTACTCAGGCGTCCTCGGCCAATTCCAGCCAGCGCAGCTCCAGCTCCTCGCGCTGCCCGGCCAACCCGCGCAGCTCCGCGTCGAGTTCGGCGACCTTGGCGAAATCGGTGGCGTGCTCGGCGATCCGGGCGTGCAGCGCGCTCTCCTTCTCGGAGACCTTGTCGAGCTGCCGCTCGATCTTCTGGAGCTCCTTCTTGGCCGCGCGGACGTCGGCGGCGCTCCGCTCCGCGGTCTCCCGGGCGGGCCCGGCGGCCGGCGCCGGGGCGGACGCCGCGGCCTGCTCCTCCATCCGCCGGCGCCGCTCCAGGTACTCGTCGATGCCGCGCGGCAGCATCCTGAGCGCGCCGTCGCCGAGCAGGGCGAAGACCCGGTCGGTGGTCCGCTCCACGAAGAAGCGGTCGTGCGAGATGACGATCATCGAGCCGGGCCAGCCGTCGAGCACGTCCTCGAGCTGGGTCAGGGTCTCGATGTCGAGGTCGTTGGTGGGCTCGTCGAGGAAGAGCACGTTGGGCTCGTCCATGAGCAGGCGCAGCAGTTGCAGCCGGCGCCGCTCGCCGCCGGAGAGGTCGCCGACCGGCGTCCACTGCTTCTCCTTGCCGAAGCCGAAGGTCTCGCAGAGCTGTCCGGCGGTCATCTCGCGGCCCTTGCCGAGGTCGACGCGCTCGCGGACGGCCTGCACGGCCTCCAGCACCCGCCAGGCGGGGTCGAGTTCGGCGACCTCCTGGGAGAGGTAGGCGAGCCGGACCGTCCGGCCGACGCGGATGGTGCCGGCCGCGGGCTGTGCCTCGCCCCCGGTCGCGGCGGCGTCGGCGAGCGCGCGCAGCAGGGAGGTCTTGCCGGCGCCGTTGACGCCGACCAGGCCGATGCGGTCGCCGGGGCCGAGCTGCCAGGTGACGTGCTTGAGCAGCACCTTGGGACCGGCCTGGACGCTCACGTCCTCCAGGTCGAAGACCGTCTTGCCGAGCCGGGAGGAGGCGAACTTCATCAGCTCGCCGCTGTCCCGGGGCGGAGGCACGTCCTGGATCAGCTCGTTGGCCGCCTCGACCCGGAAGCGGGGCTTGGAGGTGCGGGCGGGCGCCCCGCGCCGCAGCCAGGCCAGCTCCTTGCGGATCAGGTTCTGCCGCTTTGCCTCCTCGGTGGCCGCGATGCGCTCGCGTTCGGCGCGGGCGAAGACGTAGTCGGAGTAGCCGCCCTCGTACTCGTGGACGACGCCGCGCTGCACGTCCCACATGCGGGTGCAGACCTGGTCGAGGAACCAGCGGTCGTGGGTGACGCAGACGAGGGCCGAGCGCCGCTCGCGCAGGTGCGCGGCGAGCCAGGCGATGCCCTCGACGTCGAGGTGGTTGGTGGGCTCGTCGAGGACGATGAGGTCCTGTTCCTCGATGAGCAGCTTGGCGAGCGCGATGCGGCGCCGCTCGCCGCCCGAGAGCGGTCCGATGACCGTGTCGAGGCCCTGCGGGAAGCCGGGCAGGTCCAGTCCGCCGAAGAGGCCGGTCAGCACGTCGCGGACCTTGGCGTCGCCGGCCCACTCGTGGTCGGCCATGTCGCCGATGACCTCGTGGCGGACGGTGGCGGCGGGGTCGAGGGAGTCGTGCTGGGTGAGCACGCCGAGCCTGAGGCCCCCGGAGTGGGTGACACGGCCGGTGTCCGGCTCCTCCAGCCTGGCCAGCATCCGGATCATCGTCGTCTTGCCGTCGCCGTTGCGGCCGACGACCCCGATGCGGTCCCCCTCCGAGACGCCCAGGGAGACGCCGTCGAGGAGGGCACGGGTGCCGTAGACCTTGCTGACGTTCTCGACATTGACCAGATTGACGGCCATTTCTCTCCTGCCTGGGGGTGTGCTCAGCCCTCAAGCGTAGGCCCTCCGGGGGACCGGCCGACGCGGGTCCACGGCACCGGCCGCCGCCGGTCCCGCGGCGGCCCGGGGCGCCGGACGGCCCCGTCGGCGGCTCACAGCACCGTCGCGCCGGGTGCCGGGCCCGTGGCGGTGCGGGCGTCGCGGCAGGTGCCCGAGGCGCGCAGCACCGCCGCCACCTCGGCGGCGGAGCGGGCGTCGGCGGCGAGGAAGGCCGTGGTGGGCCCGGAGCCGGAGACCAGCGCGGCGAGGGCGCCGGCGGCACGGCCCGCGGCGAGGGTGTCGGACAGCTCGGGGCACAGGGAGAGGGCGGCCGGCTGGAGGTCGTTGGCGAGGGCGACGGCGAGCGCGTCGGCGTCGCCCTTGGCGAGGGCGTCGAGCACGGGCTGCGCGGCGGCCGGCTCGGGGATCTCCCGGCCCTCGGCCAGCCGGTCGAACTCGCGGTAGACGGCGGGGGTCGAGAGCCCGCGTCCGGCCTGGGCGAAGACCCAGTGGAAGGTGCCGCCGGCCTCCAGCCCGGTCAGCCGCTCGCCGCGCCCGGTGCCGAGCGCCGCGCCGCCGACCAGGCTGAAGGGCACGTCGCTGCCGAGGTCGGCGCACAGTTCCAGCAGTTCCTCGCGGGAGGCGCCGGTGCCCCACAGGGCGTCGCAGGCGAGCAGGGCGCCCGCGGCGTCGGCGCTGCCGCCGGCCATGCCGCCGGCGACCGGGATGTCCTTGGCGATGTGCAGGTGCACGGCGGGGCTGCGGCCGTACCGCGCGGCGAGGGCCGTGGCCGCGCGGGCGGCGAGGTTGCCGGCGTCCAGGGGGACCAGACCGGCGTCCGGGCCCTCGCAGGTGACCCGGAGCGCGTCGGCGGGCGCCGCGGTGACCTCGTCGTACAGGGAGACCGCGAGGAAGACGTTGGCCAGGTCGTGGTAGCCGTCGGCGCGGGCGGCGCCCACCGCGAGCTGGACGTTGACCTTGGCGGGGACGCGGACCGTCACGCTCACTTGCTCGTCACTCCTTGTGTTCGGCGATACGCGCGAACTCTTCCACGGTCAGCGACTCCCCGCGCGCCTGCGGCGACACCCCGGCGGCGACGAGGGCGGCCTCGGCGGCGGCGGCCGACCCGGCCCAGCCGGCCAGGGCGGCCCGCAGCGTCTTGCGGCGCTGGGCGAAGGCGGCGTCGACGACGGCGAACACCTCGGCCCGGGTGGCGGTGGTGTCGACCGGCTCGGCACGGCGGACCAGGGAGACCAGTCCGCTGTCGACGTTCGGCGCGGGCCAGAAGACGGTGCGGCCGATGGCGCCGGCCCGGCGGACCTCCGCGTACCAGCCGGCCTTCACCGAGGGGACGCCGTACACCTTGGAGCCGGGGCCCGCGGCGAGCCGGTCGGCGACCTCGGCCTGGACCATGACGAGGGTGCGCTCGATGCTCGGGAAGGTCTCCAGCATGTGCAGCAGCACGGGCACGGCCACGTTGTACGGCAGGTTCGCCACGAGCGCGGTGGGGGCCGGGCCGGGCAGCTCCGCGACGTGCATCGCGTCGGAGTGGACCAGCGCGAAGCGCCCGGCGCGCTCCGGCAGCCGGGCGGCGACGGTGGCGGGCAGGGCGGCGGCGAGGATGTCGTCGATCTCGACGGCGGTCACCCGGTCGGCCGCCTCCAGCAGGGCCAGGGTGAGCGAGCCGAGACCCGGTCCCACCTCGACCACCACGTCGTCGGGACGCACCTCGGCGGTGCGGACGATACGGCGGACCGTGTTCGCGTCGATCACGAAGTTCTGACCGCGCTGTTTGGTGGGGCGTACGCCGAGGGCCGCCGCGAGGTCGCGGATGTCGGCGGGGCCCAGCAGGGCGTCATGGGTGGGGCTGCTCACCCCGCAAGGGTAGCCGGGGCGCGGGCGGGGTCCCGGGGCGCCGCGACGCCGCCGCCGGCCGGGGCGGGGGCCGCCTCCTGCGGAGCGGGCCCGCTCAGTAGCCGAAGGCGCGGGCGGTGTTGGCGGCGAGGGCCGTGGCGAGGGTGTCCTCGTCGACGCCGCGCACCGCGGCCATCGCCCGCACCGTCACCGGGATCAGGTAGGGGGCGTTGGGCCGCCCCCGGTAGGGCGCCGGGGTGAGGAAGGGCGCGTCGGTCTCCACGAGGACCAGCTCCGCGGGGGCCACCGCGAGGGCCTCGCGCAGGTTCCCGGCGTTCTTGAAGGTGACGTTGCCCGCGAAGGAGAGGTAGTAGCCGGCGCGGGCGCAGACGCGGGCCATCTCCGCGTCGCCGGAGAAGCAGTGGAAGACGGTCCGCTCGGGGGCGCCCTCCTCCTTGAGGACGCGCAGCACGTCCTCGTGGGCGTCACGGTCGTGGATGACCAGCGTCTTGCCGTGCCGCTTGGCGATCTCGATGTGGGCGCGGAAGGAGCGCTCCTGGGCCTCCCTGCCCTCCGGGCCGGTGCGGAAGTGGTCGAGGCCGGTCTCGCCGACGCCCTTGACCCGGTCCAGCGCGGCCAGCCGGTCGATCTCGGCGAGGGCCTCGTCGAGGGCGGCGTCCCCGCCCGGTTCCCGGGCGCCCTGCCGGGACCGGCCGTCGGGGTCGCCGTGCACGATGCGCGGGGCCTCGTTGGGGTGCAGGGCGACGGTGGCGTGGACGGCGTCGTACTCCGCCGCGGTGTCGGCGGCCCAGCGCGAGCCGGCGAGGTCGCAGCCGACCTGGACGACCGTGGTCACCCCGACCGACGCGGCCCGCTCCAGCGCCTCGGCCACGGTGCCCGCCTGCATGTCGAGGTGGGTGTGGGAGTCGGCGACCGGCACCCGCAGCGGCGCGGGGAGCGGCGGGGCGGCGTCGCGCGCGGAGCCGCCCTGGCTGTTCGAAGGCATGCCCCCGATCCTACGGAAGGCGCCGGCCGCCCGTGGTCAGCCCGCCCTGCGGACCAGGTGGAGGGCCTGGAGCAGGCGCAGCAGGTGGTGGGCGCGGTGCCCGCCCACCGCTGCCGCCGTGCCCGGCACCCGGGGCACCTGGAGCGGCCCGGCCGGGGGCACCCGGTGGGCCGTGGGCCCGGCGCCGCGCACCGAGGCGACCCGCCCCGGCCGCATGATCCGCACCACGTGGCCGCCGCAGACGGAACACGTGGGGCGGCTGAGCGGTGAGGGCACGACGTGCCCGTCGGCGACCCAGAGCACGAGCACGCGGTCGTCGGCGGCACGGTGGTGCTCGATGTCGTACGACTGCTCCCAGCCGTTGCCGCAGCGCATGCACACGAAGGAGTACGACTCCCGGACGACGGCGGTGGTGCCCGCGCGCGTTCCGGTGCGCCCGGTCCCGTCGCTCCTGCCGGTTCCTGCTGTCATATCCGGCTCCCGCTTCCGCTGGACCCCGTGGACCCGGGACGGTGTCCGTCCCCGTCGTCCAGTGGACGCCTCGGCGGGCCAGGACGCACCCCTGTGCGGGGCATCGGGCCCGGTTTTAACGCATCCTTGTCCCGGCCCCGGGACTCCCTTGGGCCGCCGCGGGGACTCCCTTGGGCCGCCCGGGAGAATCCCTTGGCACGGGCCGCGGGCCGCGGGCCGCGGGCCGCGCGGACGGCCGGCGGCGGCGCGCCCGTGCCCGCCCCCTCAGCCGGCGGCGTGCTTGGCCGCCACCACGGCGTCGAACACGTCCCGCTTGGGCACCCCCAGCTCGGCGGCGACCGCGGCGATGGCCTCCTTGCGGCGCTCCCCGGCCTCCTCGCGCGCCCGGACCCGGCGCACCAGTTCCCCGGCACCGATCTCGGCGGGGTCCTGCTCCGGCGCCCCCTCGACGACCACGGTGATCTCGCCGCGCACCCCCTCGGCGGCCCAGTCGGCCAGCTCGGCGAGGGGGCCGCGCCGGACCTCCTCGTACGTCTTGGTCAGCTCCCGGCAGACGGCGGCCCGGCGTCCGCCGCCGAAGACCTCGGCCATTGCGGCGAGGGTGTCGTCGAGCCGGTGCGGGGCCTCGAAGTAGACGAGGGTGCGCCGCTCGCCGGCGACCTCGCGGAGCCGGCCGAGCCGTTCGCCGGCCTTGCGCGGCAGGAAGCCCTCGAAGCAGAACCGGTCGACCGGCAGGCCCGAGAGGGCGAGCGCGGTGAGCACGGCGGAGGGGCCGGGCACGGCGGTGACCCGTACGTCCCGCTCGACCGCGGCGGCGACCAGCCGGTAGCCCGGGTCGGAGACCGAGGGCATCCCGGCGTCGGTGACCAGCAGCACCCGCGCTCCGCCGGCCAGCTCCTCGACCAGTTCCGGGGTGCGGGCGGACTCGTTGCCCTCGAAGTAGGAGAGGACGCGTCCGCGGGGCGTGACGCCGAGCGCCTGGGTGAGCCGGCGCAGCCGCCGGGTGTCCTCGGCGGCGACGACGTCGGCGCCGGCCAGTTCCTCGGCGAGCCGGGGCGGGGCGTCCCGGACGTCGCCGATGGGGGTGCCCGCCAGTACAAGGGTTCCAGTCACGTGCCCATCCTCCCAGGGGCGCGCGGGCGGGGACGCGACCGGACCGGTCGGGGCCATGCGCGGGACGCGCGGGGGCGGGTTCCCTACGATGGCGCGGTGACCAGTACCGCGTCCGCCACGGACACCCGCCAGGACCAGGCCCCGCACGACGAGCCGTCCCCCTGGCAGCAACGGCTGCGCCGCTTCGGCCACACCCCGGTGGCCACGGAGGACGTGCGGGACCGGCTGGTGCCGCCGTTCACCCGGCCGGGACCGCGGCTGTGGGCCTTCCTCGGCCTGTCCGAGGGCGCGGCCGGCCGGATCACGCGCTGGTCGGCCTGGGGCGGTCCGCTGCTGGTGACGCTGGTGGCGGGCCTGCTGCGGTTCTGGAACCTGGGCAGCCCCAAGGCGGTGATATTCGACGAGACGTACTACGCCAAGGACGCGTGGGCGCTGGTCCACCGCGGTTTCGAGGTCAACTGGGACAAGAACGCCAACGACCTGATCCTGAACTCCGGCGGGCACGTCCCCGTCCCGGCGGACGCGGCGTACGTGGTGCATCCGCCGGTCGGCAAGTACGTGATCGGGCTCGGCGAGCTGGTGTTCGGCTTCGACCCGTTCGGCTGGCGGTTCATGACGGCGCTGCTCGGCACGGCCTCGGTGCTGCTGCTCTGCCGGATCGGGCGGCGGCTGTTCCGCTCCACCTTCCTCGGCTGCCTGGCGGGCGCGCTGATGGCGGTGGACGGCCTGCACTTCGTGATGAGCCGCACCGCGCTGCTGGACAGCGTGCTGATGTTCTTCGTGCTGGCCGCCTTCGGCTGCCTGGTCGTGGACCGGGACCGGGCCCGCGCCCGGCTCGCCGCCGCGCTGCCGGTGGACGCCGACGGACGGGCCCGCCCGGATACGCGCGTCGCCGAGACGACCCGGCTCGGGCCGCGTCCCTGGCGCTGGGCCGCGGGGCTGATGCTGGGCCTGGCGATCGGCACCAAGTGGAACGGCCTGTACATCCTGGCCGCCTTCTGCGTGATGGCCGTGCTGTGGGACGTGGGCACGCGCCGGGTGGCCGGGGCCCGCCGGCCGCACCTGGCGGTGGTCCGGTACGACCTGGGCTGGGCGTTCCTGTCGACGGTGCCGGTGGCGGTGGGCACGTACGTGCTGTCCTGGCTGGGCTGGATCCTCTCCCCCGCCGACGGCACCGGCGGCTACTACCGCGACTGGGCGGCGACGGACGGCCGGGGCGGCGCGTGGAGTTGGCTCCTCCCGGACTGGTGGCGCAGCCTGTGGCACTACGAGACGCAGGTCTTCGAGTTCCACACCAACCTGACCTCGCCGCACACGTACCAGTCGAACCCGTGGAGCTGGCCGGTCCTGGGCCGTCCCGTCTCCTACTTCTACGAGTCCCCCGCCCCCGGCACCGACGGCTGCCCGCTGGACGCGGGCGAGAAGTGCGCCCGCGAGGTGCTGGCGATCGGCACGCCCCTGCTGTGGTGGGTGGGGTGTTTCGCGCTGCTGTACGTCCTGTGGCGGTGGGCCTTCCGCCGTGACTGGCGGGCGGGCGCCATCGCCTGCGGTCTGGCCGCCGGCTACCTGCCCTGGTTCCTGTACCAGGAGCGCACGATCTTCCTCTTCTACGCCGTCGTCTTCCTGCCCTTCCTGTGCCTGGCGGTGGCGATGCTGCTGGGGGCGATCGCGGGCCGGCCGGGGTGCGGCGACACCCGCCGGGCGGTGGGGGCGACCGGCGCGGGCGTCCTGGTCCTGCTGATCGCCTGGAACTTCGTCTACTTCTGGCCGCTGTACACGGGCACGGCGATCCCGCTCGACTCGTGGCGGGCCCGGATGTGGCTGGACACCTGGGTGTGAGGGCGGTGGCCGATCTCCTTTCGGCCACCCTCCGGAAACGTCCCCGCCACGGCACCCCGGCCGTGCGTAGAGTGTGGAGCCACACAGCTTTCTGAACGCGTTCAAGAAAGCGTTCGGGGGCTCTACGGGGAGGGGACTGCCGATGGGCAGGGGGGTGAGGGCCGCCGTCATAGGCGGCGTGTTCACCGCGATGGTGGGCGGTGCCGCGTACGGCGCCCACACGATCATGTCGGCGCTGGACGGGGGCACGGGCACGCCGGAGGCGGCGTCCGTGACGTCGGGTCCGCCGAGCGCGGACGAGGTGCGGGAGACGGCGGAGAGGTTCTTCACGGCCTGGGAGAAGGGCGACGCGGTGACCGCCGCCGGCCACACCGACAACGCCGAGGCCGCCGAGGCGCTGCTGACCGCCTACGCCGAGGACGCCCGCATCTCCGGCCTCACGGTCACGCCCGGCGAGGTGAGCGTGAGCGGAGCGGCCGTGCCGTTCACCGTGCGGGCCACGGTGTCCCACGGGGGCGTCTCGAAGCCGCTGGCGTACGAGAGCAAGCTCACCGTGGTGCGCGGGCGGACCAGCGGCCGGCCCCTGGTCGACTGGCGGCCCTCCGTCGTCCACCCCGAGCTGGCGCCGGGCGACACACTGGTCACCGACGAGTCGACGACCCCGCCGGTCAGGACGCTCGGCCGCGACGGCACCGTCCTGACCGCGCGGACGTACCCCTCCCTCGGCCCCGTCCTGGAGACGCTGCGCGAGCGGTACGGCGAGCGGGCGGGCGGCACCCCTGGCGTCGAGCTGGTGATCCGGCACGAGGGCACGGTCCCCGACACCCCGCTGCTGACACTGGCCGACGGCAAGCCGGGCGAGCTGCGCACGACGATCAGCGCCACGGCGCAGGCGGCGGCCGAGGCGGCGGTCAAGCGCCACGGCGAGTCGTCGGTGGTCGCCGTCAAGCCGAGCACGGGCGAGGTGCTGGCCGTCGCCAACAACCGCGCGGACGGCTTCAACGCGGCCTTCGAGGGCGCCGCGGCCCCCGGCTCCACCATGAAGATCGTCACGGCGGCGATGCTCATCGACAACGGCGTGACCTCGATGAACGGTCCGGCGCCCTGTCCCGACACCGCCACCTGGCAGAGCCAGACCTTCAAGAACCTCACGGGCCTGCCGGCGAACCCGGGCGCCACCCTGGCCGACAGTTTCCTGCGCTCCTGCAACACCGCCTTCATCAAGCTCGTCGACGAGGAGCCGCTGACGGACGCCTCGCTGACGGCGGAGGCCCGGGAGCGGTTCGGGCTGGGCCGCGACGACTGGAAGACCGGCATCGCGTCCTTCGACGGCAGCGTCCCCGCCTCCGCGGGCCCCGACCGGGCGGCCAACGCCATCGGCCAGGGCCAGGTGCAGATGAACCCGCTCACCATGGCCTCGGTGACGGCGACCGCGATCACCGGCACCTTCCGCCAGCCCTACCTGGTCGCGCCCGGACTGGACGACCGCCGGACGGCCACCGCCAAGGGCCTGCCCCCGGCGACGGCCGCGCAGCTCCGGCAGATGATGCGGCTGACGGCCACCCAGGGCACGGGCCGGACGGCCATGTCCGGGCTGAGCGGCGACATCGGCGCCAAGACGGGCTCCGCCGAGGTGGACGGCCAGGCGGTGTCCAACAGTTGGTTCACCGGCTTCCGCGACGACGTCGCGGCGGCGGCCATGTCCGAGTCCGGCGGCCACGGCGGCGACACGGCCGGCCCGATCGTGGCGGACGTGCTGCGCGCGGCCGGCTGACCGGCCCGATCCGGACATCCGGCGCCGCTTCCCGGCCGCGCGGGGTGTCCGGACCGGGCCGGACCGCCGCGGCGCCCCCCGGTCCGGAGTGGACCGCTCCGTGCGGGACCCCAGGGTCTTTCGTTGGGATCAGGCCGGATCAGGGAGGGGGGTCCGGTGCCGTGCATCGCAAGGCGGAGGAGGGCGGCAGGGCGGAGCCCTGACAACCGACGACAACGCGGCGAGGCGCGGTGCCGGACCCCGCGAGCCCGGCGTGATCCCAACGAAAGGCCCTAGGGTGGTCGTCCGTCGTGGGTGTGCGCGGACGACGAGGGACCCGGGCCGCAGGGGCGCCGGGCGGGTGGAGGAACGGAACGTCAGTGGGCAGCAGGAGGGCCGCCGTCGAACGGCGGAAGACGAGACCCGCCGTCATCGGCGGCGTGGTCGCGGTGGTCGTGGGCGGCGCCGGCATCGGCGCGTACGCGCTGTGGGGCGGGGGCGCCGCCGAGGACGGCTCCCGGCCCGCGTCGACGGCGGCCGGGGACGCGGTGAAGAGCGGTCCGCTGTCCGCGGCGGAGGTCACCACCACCGCCGAGCGGTTCCTGACGGCCTGGCAGAGCGGCGACACGGCCGCGGCCGCCGAGGCCACCGACGACGCCGAGGCGGCCGAGGCCCAGCTCACCGGCTACGCCAAGGACGCCCGCGTCACGGACGTCACCCTCACCCCGGGCACCCCGGACGGCGACAAGGTGCCGTTCTCCGTCCGGGGGACGGTGACGTACGAGGGGACGTCCAAGCCGCTGGCGTACGAGAGCGCGCTCACCGTCGTGCGCCGCGAGGGCGACGGCGAACCGCGGGTCGGCTGGCGGCCGGACGTCGTCCACCCCGAACTGAGGGACGGCGACCGGCTCGTGACCGGCGCGGCCGGCGCCCCGCCCGTCACCGCCCTGGACCGTGACGGCGGGGAACTGTCCGCGCGGACCTACCCCTCGCTCGGCACCGTCCTGGACGCCCTGCGCGAGAAGTACGGCAAGCAGGCCGGCGGCACCGCCGGGATCGAACTGCGCGTCGTGCGCGGCAAGCCGGCCGGGGGCGACGGCAAGCCCGCCGCCTCGTCCGCCGCGGACGAGGCCCCGGACACGACCGTGCTGGAGCTGAGCAAGGGCACCCCGGGCACCGTCCGCACCACGCTGGACCCGGCGCTGCAGGCCGCCGCGGAGAAGGAGGTGGCCGGGAAGAAGCGGGCGTCGGTGGTGCTGATGCGCGCCTCGACGGGCGAGATCCTCGCGGTCGCCAACGGCGGGCACGGCTTCAACACCGCCTTCCAGGGCTCGCTCGCGCCGGGCTCGACGATGAAGGTCGTCACCGCCTCGCTGCTCATCGAGAAGAACCTGGCCTCGATGGACGAGAAGCACCCGTGCCCGAAGTACTTCAGCTACGGCGGCTGGAAGTTCCAGAACGACAAGAAGTTCGAGATCAAGGACGGCACCTTCAAGGCGAGCTTCGCCCGCTCCTGCAACACCGCCTTCATCGGCCGGGCCCCGAAGCTGAAGGACGACGACCTGACCCAGCAGGCCCAGCAGGTCTTCGGCCTGGGCCGCGACGACTGGGCGGTCGGCGTGCCGTCCTTCGACGGCGCGGTGCCGGTGCAGACGGCGGCGCCGATGGCGGCCTCGCTGATCGGGCAGGGCGGGGTGCGCATGAGCCCGCTGAACATGGCGTCCGTGGCGGCCACGGTGAAGTCGGGCACCTTCCACCAGCCGTACCTGGTCGCCCCGTCGGTGGACGGGCGCACCCTGGCCACCGCCTCGCGCACCCTGGCACCCGGGACGCTGGCGCAACTGCGCGAGATGATGGCGTACACGGCGGCCTACGGCACGGCGGCGCAGGCGATGGCCGGGGTCGGCGGTGACGTCGGCGCGAAGACCGGCTCGGCCGAGGTCGACAACCAGGAGAAGCCGAACGGCTGGTTCACCGCCTACCGGGACGACCTGGCGGCGGCCGGCGTGGTCCAGCAGGGCGGGCACGGCGGCGAGACGGCCGGGCCGATCGTGGCGGCCCTGCTGAAGGCGGCCGGCTGACCGGACCCCGGTGCGCGGCGGCGGCGCCGGTGGCTCAGTGGGCCACCGGTTCGGCCGCCGCGCGGTGGGTGCGGCGCAGGAAGCGGGTCAGGGCCCGGTTCTCGAACTGAACCACCGAGCACGTCTCGCCGGCGTGGAACTCGACGACCGTCTGCACCCGCCCGCACGGCCAGACCCGTACGTCACCGGTGCCGGCCGGTGCCCGCAGCCCGCGTTCCAGCAGTTCCCGGGGGAGGACCCACTCGCGCGGGCCGGTGTCGTGGGGCAGCGCGACCCGCACCGCGTCGGGATCGACGGCCGGGTCGTAGCGGAGCAGGACCGGCAGGGCCCCCTCACCGGTCTCGACCGGGGCGACGTCCGCTTCCGTGACGATACGGGCTCGTACGTGCTGTTCGACCGCGGACATCGGATCGCCCTTCACCCTGTGCCACGGTGCGCAGGCCGCGTGCCGCCTCGCACCCGTTCACCTTCCCCAATGTCCCGAATCGCACGGACTACACCTCTTCCCGCTCGGACGAGGGCGGATCGTGACCGATTCCACTCCCTCACCAGGCGTCCCGCTCCCGCCGCCGCCCCCTCACCGCGCGCCCCGCTCCCGCCGCCGCTCGGCTCACCGCGCGCCCCGCTCCCGCCGCCGCTCGGCTCACCGCGCGCCCCGCTCCCGCCGCCGCTCGGCTCACCGGGCGCCCCGCCCCCCGTTGCCGCCCCCGGCCGGCAAAAGCGCCTTCAGCGCTCTTGCGAGGGATTCGCAACAACCTCATCATCGAGACGTGCACGTACCCGACGGATTCATCGACGCCCCGACGTCCGCCGTGACCGCCGTCGTCGCGGCGGGCGCCGTCGCGGTCAGCCTGCGCGGCGCCCGCCGCGAGCTGGACGAACGCACCGCGCCCCTGGCGGGCCTGGTCGCCGCGTTCCTCTTCGCGGTCCAGATGCTCAACTTCCCCGTGGCCGCCGGCACCAGCGGCCACCTGCTCGGCGGCGCGCTCGCCGCGATCCTCGTGGGCCCGTACACCGGCGTCCTGTGCGTCAGCGTCGTCCTGCTGATGCAGGGCATCCTCTTCGCCGACGGCGGGCTGAGCGCGCTCGGCGTCAACATCCTCGACATGGCGGTCGTCACCACCGTCACCGGCTACGCCGTCTTCCGGGGCCTGGTGACCCTGCTGCCGCGCGGACGCCGGCCGGTCACCGCCGCCTCCTTCGTGGCCGCCCTGGTCTCCGTCCCGGCCGCCGCCCTCGCCTTCACCCTGCTCTACCGGATCGGCGGCACCACCGACATCGCCATCGGCCGGGTCGCCACCGCCATGGTCGGCGTGCACGTCCTGATCGGCCTCGGCGAGGCCGTGATCACCGCCCTGACCGTCGCCGCCGTGATCGCCGTCCGCCCCGACCTGGTGTACGGCGCCCGGGGCCTGCGCCGCCCGCTGCGGCTGCGGGTCGGCGGCGAACTGGTCGACGCACCCGGACCGGAGCCGGCCGCCCCCGCCGCCCGCTCCCACCGCGCCGTGTGGATCACCGGCCTGGTCACCTCCCTGGTCCTCGCCGGCTTCGTCAGCTTCTACGCCTCCGCCCACCCCGACGGACTGGAGAAGGTCGCCTCCGACAAGGGCCTCGACGCCAAGGCCCGCGAACACGCCACCTCCCGCTCCCCGCTCGCCGAGTACGGCGTCAGGGACATCACGGACGCCCGGGTCTCCGGCGGACTCGCCGGGGTGATCGGCGTCGGCGTCACCGTCGTCGCCGGCAGCACCGTCTTCCGGGTCCTGCGCCGGCGCCGGCGCAGGTGCGCCTCCCCCGCCGACCCCACCGCCCCGGACGCCTGACATGGGCGCGGGCCACGCACACCGGCTCCACCGGCCCGGGACCTCCCGGGTGCACACCCTGCCGCCGCACACCAAGCTCGCCGCCGTCCTCGCCTTCGTGGTCGTCGTGGTCTGTACCCCGCGCGAGGCGGTGTGGGCCTTCGCCCTCTACGCGGCCCTGCTCACCGGGGTCGCCGCCGCGGCCCGCGTCCCGCCCGGCTTCCTGCTGCGCCGGCTGCTGATCGAGGTGCCGTTCGTCGCCTTCGCGCTGCTCATGCCGTTCGTCGCCCAGGGCCCGCGGACCGAGGTGCTCGGCCTCTCGCTGAGCGTGAGCGGACTGTGGGGCGCCTGGAACGTCCTCGCCAAGGGAACCCTGGGCGTCGCCGCCTCCGTCCTGCTCGCCGCCACCACCCCGCTGCGCGACCTGCTCCTCGGCCTCCAGCGGCTCCGGCTCCCCTCGCTGCTGGTCCAGATCGCCACCTTCATGATCCGTTACGGCGATCTGATCACCGACGAGATGCGGCGGATGCGCGTCGCCCGCGCCTCACGCGGCTTCGAGGCCCGGGGCGTACGCCACTGGGGCGTCCTCGCCGCCTCGGCGGGCGCCCTGTTCATCCGCTCCTACGAACGCGGCGAACGCGTCCACCTCGCCATGGTCAGCCGCGGCTACACCGGCACCCTGCCGGTGATCGACGAGGTGACCGCCTCCCGCGCCCAGTGGTCCCGCGCCCTCTCCCTGCCCGCCGCGGCCCTCGCGGTCTGCCTGCTGGGATGGACCCTGTGACCGGCTCCGCCGCCCCCGCCCCGCCCGCCTCCCTGGAGGTGGCCGGCCTCGCCTTCGCCTACCCCGACGGACACCAGGCCCTGTTCGGAGTCGACTTCCGCGTCGAACGCGGCGAGCGGGTCGCGCTGCTCGGCCCCAACGGCGCCGGCAAGACCACCCTCGTCCTCCACCTCAACGGCATCCTCACCGCCGGCGCGGGCGCCGTCACGGTCGCCGGACTCCCCGTGGACACACGGAACATGGCGGAGATCCGGCGCCGGGTCGGCATCGTCTTCCAGGACCCCGACGACCAGCTCTTCATGCCGACCGTGCGCGAGGACGTGGCCTTCGGACCGGCGGCGGCCGGGCTCCGGGGCGCGGAGCTGGAGGCGCGGGTGGAACGGGCGCTCGCCCTGGTCGGCATGGCCGGCTCCGGGCACCGGCCCCCGCACCACCTCTCCTTCGGCCAGCGGCGCCGGGTGGCGGTGGCGACCGTGCTCGCCATGGAGCCGGAGATCCTCGTCCTGGACGAGCCCTCCTCCAACCTCGACCCGGCCTCGCGCCGCGAACTCGCCGACATCCTGCGCGCCCTGGACGTCACCGTCCTCATGGTCACCCACGACCTGCCCTACGCGCTGGAGCTGTGCCCGCGGGCGCTGATCCTCTCCGACGGGGTGATCGCCGCCGACGGTCCCACCGCCGGACTGCTGGGCGACGGCGCGCTGATGCGCGCCCACCGGCTGGAACTGCCCTACGGCTTCGATCCCCGGACGGTCGCCCCGCGCGCCTGAGGAATCGCCGCCCGGCCCGTGGTGTTGCACCCTTCGTCGCAGACGCCGGGCGGGAAGGACACGGGGACGTGGAAGTGGACGTGCGGGGCACGGTCGAGGGGGGCTTCGAAGGGGTCCGGGACGCCTTCGCCCGGAACTTCGCCGTCCGCGGGGAGCGCGGGGCGGCCGTCGCCGTCTACCGGGACGGCCGCAAGGTCGTCGACCTGTGGGGCGGCACGAGGGACGTCGACGGCACCGAGCCCTGGCAGCCGGGCACCGCCCAGGTCATCCGCTCGGCGACCAAGGGCGTCGCCGCGGTCGTCCCGCTGCTGCTGCACCAACGCGGGGTGCTCGACCTGGACGCCCCGGTCGCCACGTACTGGCCCGGGTTCAAGGCCCACGGCAAGGAGCGCGTCCTCGTCCGGCACCTGCTGAACCACCGCGCCGGGCTCCCGGTCCTCGACACCCCGCTCACCCCGCGGGAGGCGCTGGACCCGCTGCGGGGCATCGAGGCGGTCGCCGCGCAGGCGCCCGTGTGGGAGCCGGGCACCGCTCACGGCTACCACGCGCTGACCCACGGCTGGCTGCTGGACGGGCTAGTCCGCCACGCGGCGGACGGACGGGACACCGGAGCCTGGGTCGCGGACGAGATCGCCGGCCCGCTCGGCGCCGCGCTGTGGCTGGGCCTGCCGCCCGCCGAGGAGGCCGCGGGCCGCGCCGGCCGCGTCGGGCCCGTCGAGGACACCGAGCCGGCCGGCGGACTGCGGCTGCGCCCCAGGCGTTCCGTCGCCGAGGCGCAGCGCGACCCGGAGTCGCTCACCCGCCGGGCCTTCACCGCCGTCTTTCCGGCCCCCGACCCGAACGACCCGGCCCACCGGGCCGCCGTCCAGCCCGCCGCGGGCGGCATCGCCACCGCCGGGGGGCTGGCCCGCTTCTACGCGGCCCTGATCGGCGAGGTCGACGGTGTGCGCCTCCTCGACGCGCAGACGCTGGCGCGGGCCCGCGCGGAGGAGTCGGCGGGCCCCGACCGGGTCCTCGTCGTGCCCACCCGGTTCGGCCTCGGCCACATGCTGCACGGCGCCGCGTCGCCGATGCTCTCCCCGGGCTCCTTCGGCCACCCGGGCAGGGGCGGCTCCCTCGGCTTCGCCGACCCGGAGTCGGGCATCGCCTTCGGCTACGTGACCAACGGCTTCCGCCGCACCGTCACCGCGGACCCGCGGGCCCAGGCCCTGGTCGCGGCGGTGCGGGCGGCGCTCGGCGGACGCTGACGGGGCGGGGCCGGCGCCCCTGGCGGGCACCGGCCCCGGACGGACTTCCCCCGGGACCGACGGTCAGACGTGGATGGGGTGGGAGATCCGCCCCGACGCCTCGTCGATCTCGCCGTGCGCCTTGGTGAGCAACTGCATCGCCAGTTCGTTCAGCGCCCGGGCCCCGGCGACCTCCTCGCCGACGCGCGGCTGGTGGCTGTCGACCCGGTGACGGCTGGCGTGCCCGTGCGCCCGGACCTCGGTGCCGTCGGGCAAGCGCACCATGGCGACGGCTTTGGTGTGCCGTTCGTCCTCCATGAACTCCATCTCGACGTGCCATCCCACCGTCGTGTGCATCATGACTGTTCACCTCCGGAAGACCTCCTTCCAGGGTGCGCCTCCCGGGCGTCCGGCGCAGCCCGCGCCGGTCGGGGGGCCGGCGGCGGGCCCCGCGCCGGTACGGTCCGGGTCCGGCCGGCACCCCGCGCGCCCGCCCCGGCTCACCCGGCGCGCAGCATCAGCCCGATCCCCACGACCAGCAGCCCGGCCGCCACGATCCGGGGCCCGCCGAACCGTTCCCGGAAGAACACCGCCCCGATCGCCGCGCCGGCCAGGATCGACGACTCGCGCAGGGCCGCGATCGGGGCGAGGGGGGCGCGGGTCTGCGCCCACAGCACCAGGGCGTACGCGGTGACCGACAGGACCGCGCCGAGCAGCCCGAGGGCGGCGTCGGGCCTGAGCATCGGCCAGGCGGCGGCCCGGTGGCGGGCCAGGAACAGGGCCGGCAGGACGGTGCCCTGGACGGTCATGAGCCAGGCGATGTAGCCGAGGGAGGAGCCGGAGGCGCGGACGCCCAGCCCGTCCACGACGGTGTAGACGGCGATGGTCACGCCGGTGGCCAGGGCCGCGCCGATCGCCGCCCAGTCGGGCCGGCGCCCGCGCAGCCCCCACAGGGCGACGCCGGTCAGCCCCGCGCAGGAGAGCACGACGCCCGCCGCCGCCCAGCCGCCGGGCACCTCGTGGGCGAAGACGGCGGCGAGCAGGGTCACCAGCAGCGGCGCGGTGCCGCGGGCGATGGGGTACGCCTGCCCGAAGTCGCCGAGCCGGAAGGACCGCATCAGCAGCGCGTAGTAGGCGATGTGGACGGCCGCGGAGGCCAGCAGGTACGGCCACGCGCCGGCCGCCGGGAACGCCGTGAACGGGAGCAGGGCGAGCCCGATCAGCAGTCCCCCGCCCGAGATGAGCGTGAAGCCGCTCAGCTTGTCGGGGATGCGGTGCGCGATGGCGTTCCAGCAGGCGTGGGTGAGCGCGGCCAGCAGGACGGCGGCCGTGACGCCCGGGGTCACGAAGTGCGCTCGCGCACGTCCACGAGGGCGGCTCCGGCGGTGGTGATCAGCTCCTTGGGCTCCATCGGGAACACCGTGTGCGGGTCGCCGGCGGCGGCCCAGACCACGTCGTGCGCGAGCAGGGAGCGGTCGGCGAGGACCCGGGTGCGGCTGCGGTGGCCGAAGGGCGGCACACCGCCGATGGCGTACCCGGTCGTCTCCCGTACGAGGTCGGCCTTGGCCCGGGTGACCTTCTCGGCGCCGAGTTCCTCGCGGACCCGGTCCAGGTCGACGCGGGAGGCGCCGTCCATGAGGACGAGGACCGGGACGCCGTCGGCGGCGAAGATCAGCGACTTGCAGATCTGGCTCAGCTCGCAGCCGATCGCGGCGGCGGCCTCGGCGGCGGTGCGGGTGGAGTCCGGGAAGCGGCGGGCGCGCTCGGCCAGTTCACCGAGCCCGAGCGTCCGGAGGGCGTCGGCGAAGCGGGGGTGGGCGGGGGAGGTGCCGTCGGTCGTGGTCATGGGGGGCACGGTAGCGGGACGCGGGCGCCGGGGGCGACCGGGTCGGCCGGCGGCCCCGCGGCGCCCGCACGGGCGGAGACGGAAGCCGGTGAGGGCCGTCCCGTCCCCACGGGGCCCTCACCGGCTGGTCTGCCGTCGGAAGCGGTGGCGCGTCAGGCGCGGGCCAGCTCCCGGTCGCCGTCCGGGTCGGCCGGACCGGTCTCGGCGGTGCGCAGGCCCTCGCCCTCGACGTCGACGTTGGGCAGCGCGCGGTCCAGCCACTTCGGCAGCCACCAGGCCCGCTTGCCCAGCAGGGCGAGGACCGCGGGGACGATGGCCATGCGCACGATGAACGCGTCGAAGAGGACGGCGACCGCGAGGCCGAAGCCGATCATCTTGACCATGGACTCGCTGGAGCCGATGAAGCCGGCGAAGACCGCGATCATGATGACCGCCGCCGCGGTGACCACCCGGGCGCCGTGCCGGAAGCCGGTGACCACCGCCTGGCCGGGCGACTCGCCGTGGACGTGGGCCTCGCGCATCCGGGTCACGAGGAAGACCTCGTAGTCCATGGCCAGTCCGAAGACCACGCCGACCATGAAGATCGGCATCATCGACATGACCGGGCCGGTCTCCTCGACGCCCATCACGGCGGACAGCCAGCCCCACTGGAAGACCGCGACGACCGCGCCGAGCGCCGCCAGGACGGACAGCAGGAAGCCGAGGGCCGCCTTGAGCGGGACGAGGATCGAGCGGAAGACCACGATCAGCAGCAGGAAGGCCAGGCCCACCACCAGCACCAGGTAGGGCAGCAGCGCGTCGTTGAGCTTCTCGCTGACGTCGATGTTCATCGCGGTCGAGCCGGTGACCAGGACCTCGGCGCCGGAGTCGGCCTTGAGGGAGGCGCCCGCGTCGCGGATGGCGTGGACCAGGTCCTCGGTCTCGGTGGAGGACGGCTTGGAGTCCGGGATGACGGTGATCATCGCGGTGTCGCCGGCCTTGTTGGGCTGGGCCGGGGTCACCGCCATGACGTCCTCCAGGCCCTTGATCTCGTCGCCGACCCTGGTGAAGGCGTCCTGGGGGGACGTGCTGTCCTTGGCGTCGACGACGACCATCAGCGGACCGTTGAACCCGGGGCCGAAGCCCTCGGAGAGCAGGTCGTAGGCCCGGCGCTGGGTGGTCGAGGTCGGCTGGGCGCCGTCGTCGGGCAGGCCGAGGGCGAGCGAGGACGCGGGGATCGCGGCGGCGCCGAGCCCGATGACGCCCACCAGCAGGACGACGACGGGACGCCGGATGACGAAGCGGGCCCAGCGGGTGCCCAGGTTGGCCCGGGCGGGTCCGGCGTCCGCGCCCGTCCCGCCCTCCGCCGCCCCGGCACCGCGGCGGAGGGCCAGCCGGCTCTTGGCACCGGCGGGCCTGACCTTGGCGCCGGCGTAGCCGAGCAGCGCGGGGATCAGGGTGAGGGCGATGAGGACCGCGATGGCGACCGTGCCGGCGGCGGCGACACCCATCTTGGTGAGCAGGGGGATGTTGACGACGGCGAGGCCCACCAGGGCGATGACGACGGTGAGTCCGGCGAAGACCACGGCGGAGCCGGCGGTGCCGGTGGCGCGGCCGGCCGCGTCCTCGCGTTCGCGGCCCTCGGCCAGTTCGGCGCGGTAGCGGGAGACGATGAAGAGGGCGTAGTCGATGCCGACGGCGAGGCCGATCATCATCGCCAGGATGGAGGTGGTGGAGCCCAGTTCCAGCACGCCGGCGAGCGCGGTGATCGTCGAGACGCCGATGCCGACGCCGATCAGCGCGGTGATCAACGGCAGGCCGGCCGCGATGAGCGAGCCGAAGGTGACGACGAGGACGACCGCGGCGACGCCGATGCCGATGACCTCGGTGGCGCCGGTCTCCGGGACCGCCTGGAGCGCGTCGCCGCCGATCTCGACGGTCAGCCCGGCGCTCCGGGCGTTCTGGGCGGCTTCCTGGAGGGCGTCCTTGCTGGAGTCGTCGAGTTCCATGCCGGGGGCGTCGTAGCGCACCGAGGCGTAGGCGATGGTGCCGTCCTGGCTGACGGCCTGGGACTGGTACGGGTCGGCGACCGCGACGACCTCGGAGCCGTCGGCCAGTTCGCCGACGGCCTTGTCGACGACGGACTTGTTGGCCGGGTCGGTCATCTTCTGGTCCGCGGGGGCCTTGAAGACGACGCGGGCCGTCGCCCCGTCCGCGCTCTGTCCGGGGAAGCGCTGTTCCAGCAGGTCGAAGGCGCGCTGCGCCTCGGTTCCCGGGATGGAGAAGGAGCCGTTGCCGGCCGGTGGCGCCTGGGCGGCGCCGACCCCGGCGAGGGTCAGGAGCGCCACCCAGATCAGGGCGACGAAGTGCCGTCGCCGGAAGGCGAACCGGCCGAGTTTGTAGAGGAACGTGGCCACGAGGACGTTCTCCCAGTCAGGTCGTGGGGTCTTCAGGGCAGGGGTGATCAGCCCGACGACGTTGGGGATACCTCCCGGGCCCTGCGGGCCGCGGGGAGGCGACGTCAGTGGGGGGCTTGACTGCGGGGACGGTCAGGAAGCGGTGGGGACGCCGAGGGCGGGGAGCATCACGGCGTCGATGTAGGAGGACAGGAAGGCCCGGGTGGGCGGCTGGTCCTCCAGCAGGGTGCGGGTGGCGAACCCGCCGACCAACATGTGGACGAGGAATTCCAGGGCGGGGCAGTCCGCTCTGATCTCGCCGCGGTCGACGGCCCGGTCCAGTACGCGCCGGAAGTCGGCCATCTCCGGTTCGATGAGCTGTTCCCGGAAGGCCTGGCGCAGGTCCGGGTTCTGGTGGAGCGCCATGGCCACGCCCCGCATGAGCGCGGAGTTGCGCTCCATGACGCAGTCGTCCTCGCGGGACGTCAGGGCGTGCAGGTCGCCGCGGAGCGATCCGGTGTCGATGTCGCCGATCTCGACGGGCTTGTCGTGCCGGATGGCCTTGACGACGAGTTCGGCCTTGCCGCCCCACTGGCGGTAGAGCGTGGCCTTGCTGGATCTCGTGCGGGCGGCGACGGCGTCCATGGTGAGGGCGTCGTAGCCGACCTCGCGAAGCAGGTCGAGGACGGCGTCGTACAGCTCGGCCTCGCGTTCGGGAGTGATCCGGCTGCGGCGTGGTGCGGTGGCCCCGGCCATCTCGCTCTCCTCTCGCTCGGCGGCGCTCGCTCCGGTGGAACGACACCGTTTCGTACACGACGACGATAGCGCAGCCCACTAGCGAAACGAAACGGTTTCGTACGTGGCCTGGGTCACGGTTGTCGGGCACCCATAAGTTGCCGGGCTCCGGGGCGCGGCGAAGCATGGAGCGGTGAGTTATCTGCGCCTACCGCACCTGCACGGGGACCTGCTCTGCTTCGTCGCCGAGGACGACCTCTGGATCGCGCCCCTGGACGGTCCGGGCCGGGCCTGGCGGCTCACCGTCGACCGCACCAAGGCCGGGCACCCCCGCTTCTCCCCCGACGGCCGGCAGATCGCCTACACGAGCTGGCGCAGCCTGGAGCCGGAGGTCCACGTGGTGCCGGTGGACGACGGCCCCGGACGGCAGCTCACCCACTGGGGCAGCTTCGACACCCGCGTCTGCGGCTGGACCCCGCCCGGACCGGACGGCGCCGCCGACATCCTCGCCGTCGCCTCGCACGGCGAACCCTTCTCGTACCTGACCTGGGCCTACCAGCTCTCCCCCGACGGCGACCCCGGCCGCAAACTGCCCTGGGGACCGGTCACCGACATCCAGGCCGCCGACCTCGACGGCCGGTGCCGCACCCTGCTCCTGACCGGCACCCCGCCGCACGAACCGGCCGCCTGGAAGCGCTACCGGGGCGGGGCGACCGGCCGGCTCTGGCTGGACGGGCGGCGCCTGCTCCCCGGTCTCGGCGGGCACCTGCACTCCCCCATGCTCGTCGGGGGCCGGGTCGCCTTCCTCTCCGACCACGAGGGCGTCGGCAACCTCTACTCCTGCGCCCACGACGGCACCGGCCTGCGCCGCCACACCGACCACGACGCCTGCTACGCCCGGCACGCGTCGAGCGACGGCACCCGGGTGGTGTACCAGTGCGCGGGCGACCTGTGGATCGTCGACGACCTCGCCCCCGACTCCGTGCCGCGGCGGCTGGACGTCCGGCTGAGCGGGCCGCGCGCGGGACGGCGCCCGTACCAGGTGCCGGCCGCGCACCACGTGGGCGGGCTCTCCGTCGACGAGACGGGCCGGGCGAGCGCGGTCGTCGTCCGGGGCAGCCTGTACTGGCTCACCCACCGCGACGGGCCGGCCCGCACGATCGCGGACACCCCGGGCGTACGGGTGCGGCTGCCGGAGATGCTGGGGGCGAGCGGCCGGGTCGCCTACGTGACCGACGCGGAGGGCGAGGACGCCGTCGAGATCGCCCACCTGCCCCGGGCGACCGGCGGCCGGGAGGTGCGGCGGCTGGCCTCCGGAGAGCTGGGCCGGGTGCTGGAGCTGGTGTCCGACCCGGAGGGCGAACGGCTCGCGGTCGCCTCGCACGACGGCCGGCTGCTGCTGCTGGACGTCGCCGACGACACCCAGGCCGCGGGCCCGCCCCCGGTCCCGGACGAGACCGGGACGGCCGACGGCCCCGGAGCCGGCCCGGACACCGGGGACGCCGGGGCGCTCGGCCCCGGCGGCGGGGTCACGGAGCTGATCCGCTCGGTCAACGGGCCGGTGCGCGACCTCGCCTTCTCCCCGGACGGGGCCTGGCTGACGTGGTCCCACCCCGGGATCGGCCGCTCGCTGCGGCAGATCAAGATGGCCCGCATCGCCGACGGGGACGGACCGCTCGTCGTCGACGTGACCAACGGCCGCTTCGAGGACGAGAACCCGGTCTTCACCCGCGACGGCCGCTACCTCGCCTTCCTGTCCTGGCGCGGCTTCGACCCGGTCTACGACGTGCACACCGGCGACCTGTCCTTCCCGCTGGGCTGCCGCCCCTACCTCGTCCCGCTGTCGTCGGCGACGCCGTCCCCCTTCGCGCTGAACCCCGAGGGCCGTCCGGCCGCCGGCGGGCTGGACCCGGTGGAGGACGAGGGCGGCGAGGGCGGCGCGGTGACCGTGGAGACGGAGGGGCTGGAGGCCCGGGTGACGCCGTTCCCGGTGACCGCGTCCAAGTACTCGGCGCTGCACCCGGTCGCGGGCGGCGGACTGGTCTGGCTGCGCTGGCCGATCTCCGGCGCGCTCGGCGAGACCTTCGCCAACCCGGACGACCCGAGCGAACGGCCCACTCTGGAGCACTTCAGCCCGGCCAAGGCGAAGAAGTCCGAACTCGTCGCCCACCTCGACTGGTTCCAGGTCAGCGGCGACGGCACCCGGCTGGTGGTGCTGGACGAGGGGGACCTGCGGGCGGTCCCCGCCACCGAGCCGGGCGACGGCGACTCCACCACCTGGATCGACCTGCGCCGCATCCTGCACCAGGTCGACCCGGCCGCCGAGTGGCGCCAGTCGTACGAGGAGGCGGGCCGGCTCATCCGGGCCTACTTCTGGGACCCGGGCATGTGCGGCATCGACTGGGACGCGGTGCTCGACCAGTACCGCCCGCTGGTCGAACGCGTCGCCTCCCCCGACGAGTTCGCCGACCTGCTCCGGGAGGTCCTGGGCGAGCTGGGCACGTCGCACGCCTACGTGTCCGCCGCCCGGCGCAACGAGGGGCCGGCCTCCTACCAGCGCTGGCAGGGCCTGCTCGGCGCCAACTTCGTCTCCCGGGACGGCCGGTGGACGGTCAAGCGCATCCTGCCCGGCGACTCCTCGGACTCGCGGGCCCGCTCGCCGCTGGCCGGCACCGGCATCCGGGACGGCGCGGTCCTCACCCACGTCGACGGCCGGCCCGTGGACCCGGTGGCCGGCCCCTCCCCGCTGCTGGCGGGCGCGGGCGGGACGACGGTGGAGCTGACCTTCGAGCAGCCCGCCGCCCCACCGCCCCCGGCCCGGGGGCTGCCCGAACTCCCCGGCAACCCGGAGGTCCCGGCCGCCACGGACGTGGCGCGGGTCGCGGAGGGGGCCGGGGCACCCCGGACGGCGGGTCCGCCGCGCCGGGTCGCCGTCGTGCCCCTCGTCGACGAACGCCCGCTGCGCTACCAGGACTGGGTCGCCAAACGCCGCGAGGTGGTCCGGGAGTTGAGCGGCGGACGCTGCGGCTACCTGCACATCCCGGACATGGGCGGCTCCGGCTGGGCCCAGTTCAACCGCGACCTGCGCATGGAGGTGTCCCGGCCCGCCCTCATCGTGGACGTGCGCGGCAACGCGGGCGGCCACATCAGCGAACTGGTCGTCGAGAAGCTCACCCGCACCATCCTCGGCTGGGACCTCACGCGGGACGCGCAGCCCGTGTCGTACGCCTCCAACGCCCCGCGGGGCCCGGTGGTGGCCCTCGCCGACGAGGCGACCTCCTCCGACGGCGACATGATCACGGCGGCGTTCAAGCTGCTCTCGCTCGGGCCCGTGGTCGGACAGCGCACCTGGGGCGGGGTGGTCGGCATGACCGGACGCCACCGGCTGGGCGACGGCACGGTGATCACGGTGCCGATGAACGCCGCCTGGTTCGACGCGTACGGCTGGTCCGTGGAGAACCACGGCGTCGCCCCCGACGTGGAGGCGCTGCGCACGCCCCTGGACTGGGCCGAGGGCCGCTACACGGTGCTGGACGAGGCGGTGCGGATCGCGCTGGAGCTGCTGGAGACCGAGCCGCCGGCGTCGCCGCCCGACTACGGCGACGTACCCGACCGCTCCCGTCCGCCGCTGCCGCCGCGCCGGTAGGGGCAGGGCGGGCGGAAGGGGCGCTCCCCGTGCGGCGGGGAGCGCCCCTTCGGTGCGGCCGGCGCGTCAGGCGTCGCGGTCCTGCGAGAAGCGGTCGTCCGGCTCGCGGCGCGAGGGCTGGTCCCTCTCGTCGTCGTCGCGGCGGCCTCGGTCGCGTATCTGCTCCTTGGCCTGCTCGGCACGCTGCTTGCCCTGCTGCTGCATGCGCTCGGCCTTGTCCTGGAACTGGTCCTTGATACCCATGAGGGTCAACTCCTGTGCTGATCGGGGCCGGCCGGATCGGCCGGGCCCGCTCAGCGTCACACGGGCGGTGACCCTCCGCATGTCGATCAGTGACGCACCGTGGTGCGGTGCTTCTCGTCGGCCGCGCCGCCCGCCCCGACCAGTCCGGTGCCCATGCCGGTCAGCCGGTCCGCGACGCGCCGCACCTCGCGCTGCCCGACGGTCCCGATGACCGACGGCAGGCAGCCGCGCACCCCCTGCATGCCGCGCAGCCACCACTGCCCGTACACGTGGGCGGAGCGCCGCTCGATGCCCTCGACGAGGCGGTCGACGGCCGGCCCGAGCGGATACGTCTTGTTCGACGGCCAGGGCAGCCGCTGCCGCAACTCCCGCATCACGTCGTCCCGGTCGGCGCCGCGCACCATGTCGGTGTCGGTCCACGAGAGGTAGCCGACGCCGACCTTGACGCCCCGGTGCCCGACCTCGGCCCGCAGGCAGTGGGCGTACGCCTCCACACCGGACTTGGAGGCGCAGTACGCGGTCATCATGGGCGCGGGGGTGATCGCGGCGAGGGAGGCGATCTGGAGCAGGTAGCCGCGGCTGCGCAGCAGGGCGGGCAGGAAGGCGCGGGCGGTGACCGCCGAGCCGACGAGGTTGACCTCGATCACCCGGCGCCAGGACTCCGGGTCGGAGTCGGCGAACGGGCCGCCGGTGGCGACGCCCGCGTTGGCGACCACGATGTCGATCCGGCCGAAGCGTTCCTCGGCCTCCTCGGCGACGCGGGCCATCGCCTCGGCGTCGGTGACGTCGGCGTCCCAGCAGGCGCTCTCGCCGTGCAGCCGCCCGGCGACCTCCCGCAGGGCGTCCGGCTCCAGTCCGACGAGCGCGACGCGCACGCCGCGCGCCGAGAGCTTGCGGGCCAGCAGCTCTCCGACGCCGCGGGCGGCCCCGGTGATGACGGCGACCCGTCCTTCCAGGTTCACCCTGGTCATGCGTCCTCCTTGGCGGGTACGGCGGCCCTGGCGGGCAGATGGGCGGCGGCGAGGGCGCGCAGCGTCGAGGTGACGAGGTCGGGCGCCTCCACCGGGGTCATGTGGCCGACCCCGGGCAGTTCGGTGAGGCCGGTGCACCGGGGCAGGCGGGCGGCGAGCGCGCGGGCGTGCACGGGCGGCGTGAGCCGGTCGGCGGTGCCGACGACGATCTCCACGGGAAGGTCCAGCGCGGGCACGCGCTCGTCGAGGTCGAGCCCGTCCAGCACCCGCGACCAGGCGTGCCGGACGTCGCGCGGGCAGGCGTGCACGACGCGGGCGCAGGCGTCGACCATCCGCGGTGCCGCACCGGGGCCCATGGTCCCGTACTTGAGGATCGCGCGGGACAGCGGCGTGACCGGGCCGAGCGGGGCGCGGGAGCCGAGCGCCCGCCGGGTGAGCCAGGTGCGGGCCCGGCCGGGCGGCAGCGGGAACAGGGTGGCGGAGGCGACCAGCCGGGAGCCGCCGGTGCTGCACAGCAGGACGGCGGCGGCGCGGACGCTCAGCGAGGGCCGGCCGGCGGCGGCCAGCACCGTCATGCCGCCCATCGAGTGCCCGCCGATCACGGCCCGTTCGCCGGGCGCGAGCACCGCCTCCAGGACGGCTTCCAGGTCGTCGGCGAGGGCCTCGGTGCCGCACGCCGCGCTCGCCGGGCTGCGGCCGTGGCCGCGCTGGTCGTAGGCGATGACGCGGTGGTCGGCGGCGAGGGCGCGGATCTGGGCGGCCCAGAAGGCGGTGGAGCAGGTCCAGCCGTGCGAGAGGACGATCGCGGGGGCGCCTTCGGGGCCGTGCACCTCGACGTGGAGCCGGGCCCCGTCGGCGGAGACGACGGTGAGTTCGCGGGCGGGGGCGGGCGGGGTGTGGGGCCCGTCGGCGGCGCGGGTCAGGCGGCTCACGCGCCCACCTCCACGCTCTCGTCGGCGCCGGGGGCGACGGCGGCGGGGGCGGGCCGCAGCACCGCGTACTCGGCGAGGTCGACGCGCCGGGTCTCGCGCCGGAACTCGGCGGTGGTGCCGGGCCAGATGGTGGTGTTGCGGCCGCTGGGGTCGAGGTACCAGCTCGTGCAGCCGCCGGTGTTCCACACGGTGCGCTCCATCCGCTGCTGCACCCGGTCGTTCCAGGCGCGCACGGCTTCGGGCCGGGGGTCGAGGGCCACCCGGCCGCCGAGGACGTCGAGTTGGCGCAGGTAGTCGGCCATGTAGTTCAACTGGGACTCGATCATGAGGATCATGGAGGAGTTCCCCAGGCCGGTGTTGGGCCCGATGATCGTCATCCAGTTGGGGAAGCCGGCCGCGGCGGCGCCGCGCAGCGCCCGCATGCCGCCCTTCCAGGTCTCGGCGAGGGTGCGGCCGTCGGCGCCCACCACCCGGTCGGCGATGGGCATGTCGGTGACGTGGAAGCCGGTGCCGAAGACGATGGCGTCGGCCTCGGCCTCGGTGCCGTCGGCGGCGACCAGGGTGGAGCCGCGGACCTCGGCGAGGCCGGAGGCGACCACGTCCACGTTGGGGCGGGCGAGCGCCGGGTAGTAGTCGTTGGAGAGCAGGATGCGCTTGCAGCCGATGCGGTAGTCGGGGGTGAGCTTGGCGCGCAGGGCCGGGTCCTTGATGGCGGAGGCCATGTTGCGCCGGGCGATCCGCTCGACGAAGCCCAGTTGCCCGGGGTGCTTGGTGAACGCCTGCACCTGGAGTTCGCGGATGCCCCAGAGCAGCCCGCGGCGCAGCTTGGCGGTGACGGGCAGGGCCCGGTGCAGGGCGCGTTCGGCGCCGCCGATGGCCCGGTCCATGCGGGGCATGACCCAGGCGGGGGTGCGCTGGAAGAGGGTCAGCCGGGAGACCCGCGGCTGGAGGAAGGGGACGATCTGGATGGCGGAGGCGCCGGTGCCGATCATGGCGACGCGCTCGCCGGTCAGGTCGTGGTCGTGGTCCCAGCGGGCCGAGTGGAAGACCTTGCCGGGGAAGGTGTCCAGGCCGGGGATGTCCGGGGTGCGGGGGTCGGAGAGCGGGCCGGTGGCGGACACGACGACGTCGGCGGTGAGTTCGCCGCTCGCGGTCGTCAGCTCCCAGCGCAGCCGCCCGGGGTCCCACGCCATCCGCTCGACCTCGGCGCCGAAGCGCAGGTGGGGGCGGAGGCCGAAGGTGTCGGCGACGCGCTCCAGGTAGGCCCGGATGTGCGGCTGCCCGGAGAAGGTGCGCGGCCAGTCGGGGTTGGGCGCGAAGGAGAAGGAGTACAGGTGGGAGGGCACGTCGCAGGCGCATCCCGGATAGCTGTTGTCCCGCCAGGTGCCGCCCACGCCGTCGGCCCGTTCGAGGACGACGAAGTCGGTGATCCCCTCGCGGCGCAGCCGCACGGCGGCCCCGAGTCCGCCGAAGCCGGACCCGATCACCGCCACCCGTACGTGTTCTCGTGCCTGCTCGTGCTCGGCCATCCCGAAGCCTCCACGCGTCGCCGGAACCACGCCAGTGAACACTGGCGCAATGGGAGCGTAGAACAGCGCCGTACCGATGGGTAGGGGGCGGGACGAGGAAAGTTACCGGCGGTACGACTTAAGGTCGGGGAGTGACCGAGAAGCGCGAATACCGCATGGAGGAGCTGGCCCGGCTGGCCGGCGTCACGGTGCGCACCCTGCGCTTCTACCGCGAACGCAAACTGCTCCCGCCACCCCGCCGCGAGGGCCGCATCGCCTGGTACGACGACCACCACCTGGCCCGCCTGCGCACCATCGCGGCGCTGCTGGAGCGCGGGCACACCCTGAACGGCATAGCGGAGCTGGCCGACGCCTTCGACCACGGCCGCGACGTCGGCGACCTGCTGGGGGTGGGCGAGCCCACCGAGGAGACCCCGGTCCGCCTCACCCCGCAGGAACTGGCGGCGCGCTTCGAGGGCGAGGTCACCCCGGAGAACCTGGCCGCCGCGATGGAACTGGGGTACGTCGGCACCGACGGCGACCAGATCGTCCACATCAGCAACCGCCTCCTGGACGTCTCCTCCGCCCTGGTCCGCGAGGGCATCCCCCTCGCCGAGGTGCTCGGCGCCGGCCGCCGGGTACGCGAGCACGCCGACGCCCTGGCCGCGCTCTTCGCCGACCTGGTCCTGCGCCACGCCCCCGACCCCGACCTGCACCGCCTGCGCCCCCTGGCCCGCAGCGTGGTGGAGGCGGAACTCTCCCTCGCCCTGGACCGCCGGATACGGCGGGCGGACGGAGCGGCGGGCGAGGGGGGCGGCGACCGGCCGGGGGCGGAAGGCGGCCCGGGGGACGGCGCGGGGGACGCGGGCCCGGGGAGCGCGCCGCGCGGGTCCGCGGGGGACGCGGGCCCGCGCGGGGAGCCCTACACGTCGTAGACGACGGTGACGGGCGCGTGGTCGGACCAGCGCTCGGTGTGCGAGGCGGCCCGCTCGACGTACGCCTTGACGGCGCGGGCGGCGAGACCCGGCGTCGCCGCCTGGAGGTCGATGCGCCAGCCCGTGTCGTTGTCGAAGGCCCGGCCCCGGTAGGACCACCACGAGTAGGGCCCCTCGACGCCCGGGTGCAGGGCGCGCACGACATCGACGTACCCGCCGTCGGCCGGGTCGAGGACACGGCTCAGCCAGGCGCGCTCCTCGGGGAGGAAACCGGAGTTCTTGGTGTTGCCGCGCCAGTTCTTGAGGTCGGCCTGCTCGTGCGCGATGTTCCAGTCGCCGCAGACGACGACCTCGCGCCCGTCGGCGGCGGCCCGCTCGCGCAGCTCCTTGAGGTGGCCGAGGAAGGCGTCCATGAAGCGGATCTTCTCGTCCTGCCGCTCCGTGCCGACCTCGCCCGAGGGCAGGTAGAGGGAGGCGATCGTCACACCGGGCAGGTCCGCCTCGACGTACCGGCCGCTGTTCTCGAACTCCGCCGAGCCGAAGCCGACCCGGACCCGGTCGGGCTCGCGGCGGGTGTAGAGGGAGACGCCGGCCCGGCCCTTGGCCTCGGCGGGGACGTGCGTGACGTGCCAGCCCTCGGGGGCGCGGACGTGCTCGGGGAGCTGGTGCGGCTCGGCCCGCACCTCCTGGAGGCACAGCGCGTCGGCAGGGGTGTCCGCGAGCCACTCCACGAAGCCCTTCCTGGCGGCGGCGCGCAGACCATTGACGTTGACGGAGGTCACGGTGAGCATCCCGGCACGATACCGGCACACTGGACGGTGTCCCGCTCCGGGACCGCATCGACCCACGGAAGGCAGCATGGACATCCGCCCGGTCCCCTTCGACCACCCCGACGCGCTGAAGCTCAACGACGAGGTACAGGCCGAGTACGACGTGCGCTACGGCGACGGCGGCGACGCCACCCACCTGAGCCCGTTGGACTTCGCCCCGCCGCACGGGCTGTACCTCCTCGCGTACGACGACAAAGGCGTCCCGGTCGCCTCCGGCGGCTGGCGCGGCCAGGACGCCAACGACGAGGGCAACCTCGACGGGGACGCGGAACTGAAGCGGATGTTCGTGATCGAGCAGATGCGCGGGCGCGGCCTGGCCCGGCGCATCCTGGCACTGCTGGAGGAGGACGCGCGCGCGGCGGGCCGCGTCCGCATGGTCCTGGAGACCGGCACGAAGCAGCCCGAGGCGGTCGCCCTGTACGCCTCCAGCGGCTACGCCCCCTGCGAGAAGTTCGGCTACTACCGCCACCACGAGGAGAGCCTCTGCTACGCCAAGACCCTCGCCCGCCCCTGACCCGGCCGCCCGCCGGGGCGACCGGCCGCCCGGTGACGGACGGTGGCCCCAGCCGCCCGGTGACGTCAGGCGGGCAGCGTGGCGGGCCAGTCGGTCAGCGCGCGGTTGGCCTCCCCGGGACGCTCCTGCTGGATCCAGTGGCCGCAGCCCTCCAGGACGCGGGACGTGACCAGGCCCGGCAGGGTGACGGGGTACGCCTCGATCGCGCCGGCCAGCCAGGTCGTGGAGGCGTCCCGGGCGCCGCCGAGGAACGGGGACGGCTGCGTGAGGGGGCGCCGTGGAAGGCGGCGGGGTCCGCCCAGTCGCGGTCCATGTTCCGGTAGCGGTTCAGCGCCCCGGGCAGACCGGTCCGTTCGAACTCCCCGGCGTGGACGTCGAGGTTCCGCTCGCCGAGCCAGCCGGGCAGCCGCCCGGTGGGGGTGGAGGCTCGTAGTCCTCGGGTATCCGGCCCAGGGTGGTCACTCCGCCCGGCAGACGGAGCAGCAGCACGTCGGCTCATCGGAAGCCTTCCGAACGGGGCGCGGAGCGGTCAGCGCGGGCGGAGTTGCTCGCCGGACGGCTCGGGCAGCAGCGTGCTCCGCAGCCGCCGGATCACCGCGTGCCAGGGCCCGGCGCCCGACTCCTCCCACAGCTCCAGCAGTTCGGACGGTTCGGTGACGACCCGGTCGACGGCTCGCAGGGCCGGCCCGCGCAGACCGGTGAGGTCGGGCAGGGGCTCCTCGGGCGCGTAGGCGGAACGCACGGGGTCGCCCCCCGGGCACTGCGCGGCGACGAGGGCGGCGGCGGCCACGGCCACCTCTGCCTCCTCGGCGTCGAGGTAGCCCTCGGTACCGGTCACGGAGGCGAGGGCGGCCCGGATCACGCCCTCCCGCTCCTCGGCGGCCACGTCGTCGAGGCCACCGCAGAAGTCCGCCGCGGTGTCGTTGTCGAAGGGGCCGCTGTCCCACGTACCCATGGTTCCTCCCGGATCACGCCGTCACTCGACGCATCCTGACACCCGCCACCGACAACACCCCTCGCCACCCGCCACCGAACCGCCCGTCGCGGCGGACGTCTTCGTGGTGGCCCGCGACCACCGCGACGTCTCCGAGCGGGTGCGGGACCGGGCGGGCAGGTGGTCACGGTGAACATCCAGGTGGGGGCGCCCTGGTCAGGGCCCCGCCCCCAGGGGCGCCGAGGCCCGGGATCGCGGGCACCGTGCCCCCGGCTCCGGGCCCGGTCCCCCCGGCAGACTGACGGCACACCACCCGCCCGCCCGCGCACCACCCTCCGCCGGACGACAACTCAAAGCCCCCACCAGATGAACCCGGTGGGGGCTTTGCCGTGCGTGGGGTGTTCACGAGTACGCCTGACCAGGCACTCCAGAAACCTACGAAGATCGCTTCCCACCCCGCCTACGACCGGGCGCCGCCCGCTGTCAGACGCAGGGGCAAGGATGGGCGGCATGACGAAGACCGCAGCGGACTACGCATGGTTCGAGGACGACTTTCCAGACATCGCCGAGGCGTACTGCTTCACCCTGGTGCGCGATCCGTCGCCCGTTGAGCTGATGTCCCGGCTCGAAGCACGACCGGAGGCTCCCCTGCAGGGCATAGCCGCAGTCGTCGACGCCACCTTCGCCCAGTACGACGAGGAGGACGGGGACCGGCAGCTGATCGCCATGACGACCGTGGGCACCTGGACGCTGCTGATCGAACCCAACGGCTACCTCGGAGTCACCGAAGAACAAGCGCTGCCGGCCTCCGCCGGAACAAGCTGGATCTCCCACTTCACCAACATCAACGCCGTCAGCACGTTCCTCTGGGCAGAGGACCAGGTGCTGCGGCTGTGCTTCGACCCCATGTTCCCGGAGGACCGCTGGGGCGCCGATCCCGACGGACTCCTCGCCGTCATCAAGAGAATCGGCTTCCGCCTCGACGATGACGACCCGGAAACGGATCTGTCCGCGCCAGCGGCGTTCGCCCTGGCCGAGCACCTGACCGGTGTCGCCATCACTCCCACGCTGCTCCAGGACACGAGGTTCACCTGCGCCACGGTAAAGATCCGCTGACCGCCCCTCGTTGTCAGAGGTCGCCTCTATCGTGCGGGCAACGATGATGGAGAGGAAAAGCAAGGGGGTTTTCAGGTGAGTTGGTCTTCGGCCGCAGTGAGCGTCCACTGATCGAGGCCCCAGTCTTCGGCGGTGCTCAAGAGGACGACGAGGGCGGCATAACCGCTTGGTGGACGCGGCTCGGTGGGTGGCAGATGTGGCAGTTCCACGGGACCTTGCCCGACGGGGCCGAGGACGTCCTGCGCGCCGTAGTCGAGTGGACAGGAGCTCCGGCTTGTGTGGCGTCCGTGCACGACAGTGACGTCGCGTTGGTGTCGGGTCTGGAGCCTGGTGGCGACGAGTGGGACGTGTGGCTGAATCTCCCGATCGCGGCAGAGATGCTGGACCGTCCACTGGCCGAGCTGGATGCCTCCGTACCCGTCGGCGCCCGCAAGGCTCTGTCCTGGGCTCGGTCTGCGGGGGTCGGTGTCGGCGCGGACGTGACCGTGTTCGAGAAGGTCCTGCGCTCTCAGGAGACCTTCGCGGAAGAGCTCTTCGACACGCTTCTGGACCGCTTGCGCTTTCCTGCGGCCGTCGATCCTGAGGCAGGCTGAGCGAGGGCCTCCTCGCCGTGCCGGAGTCCGCCCAATACTGGCTGGAGTTGCAGAGGCTCCACGCGGCAGAGTGGCGTGGTGACTGAGATGTGGCATCGCGGCGACTGCATAACGAAGGTGGTTACGCGCTGTCGCCCGCTATGGGGCAAGCCTCTGTCAGGCTCGGTATCAATGCGAGCCACCGATCAGACCGTCGCGGACGTGCGGCTACGCCTGCTCTCGGGAGGGACTGCCGGGCCAGCTGTCGGTGGCGCCGTGGATGATCGGCCGCATGACACATGGTTCCCGAGATGCCCTGCACTCTCTCGCCCTGCAGCATCTATCGCCTGAGGTTGCCGAGAAGTGGCTCGGTCTGCTTCGCCCTGGTGTGCGTCTTGAGATAGCGGCTGGCTCTGACGACGGGGTCGGCCATCTTGGCGGCCTGCCGGCCTTGCCAGCCTCCGCAGAGTGGCCGGCATGGGATGGTCACGGTCCACTCTCCTTCATCGCCTCGATCGACTGCACGCGCCTCCAGGCGGCTGCGCTGGACATCGACCTGCCCGCGACAGGGACGCTGCTGTTCTTCTACTTCGATGGGCAGTTGGACGATGGCGATGCTCTCGTTCTTGCTGAGGACCGGGAGAGCTGGGCGGGCGCCCGCGTGCTCTACGTGGGGGCTGACGAGGAGGTGTCAGAGCGTGGGGCGCCTGCCGGGCTCAAGCCGTACCCGGTGGTGCCACTGACCGCTCGGGTGGAGATGACTGCGACCGAGCCTTGGCATCCATCTGTTCGGGCCGCCTTCGCCCCAGACGCCCCGCTAGGGAACCGGTACGACCACCCCGTCTGCGCGCAGGAGTTCCTCGAGGCGCTGTGGGAGTTCGACGACGAGGTGGGACATCAGGTCGGCGGCCACGCTCACTCTGTTCAGAACCCTGTGGAGATCGAGATCGCGGAGGCGGTTTTGGGCGGCGAGGTGTCCTGGGACGACCCGCGTCTATCCGAGGAGGCGAGCAACTGGGTGTTGCTGGCCCAGTTCGACAGCGAGGACGCCGCGGACATGATGTGGGGCGATGCCGGAGCCCTGTACTGGCTGATCCGCCCGGAAGACCTGGCCGAGCGGCGCTTCGAGCGGGCGATGTTCACCTGGCAGTGCTGCTGATGAGCGCGGCACCTCCCGCCTGGGGAGTCCAGTACACGCTGAGCCTGCCGAGCGAGGACGCTGCCCGCGCCGCTGCGGCTGAGCTGTCCGGGATGGGGCACCGTCTGACGGCGGTGCGCGTCCACGATCACTTCCGGTTCGTTCCGTCGAGTTTCTGGTGCGGCAAGCCGTCGATGGACCCGGAGCTGGAGGGTTGGTGGCAGGTCTTCTCGCTGGCCGTCTACAGCGGGTACGAGCGCATGGCTCTCGAGCCGCTCTTTCGGAGTGAGCGGATTCGGGTGGCTCGTGTTGCCCGTGCCCATGGCGGTTTTCATCAGGGGGACAGCGAGGGGCATGCTGCGACTCTCGAAGGTGTCTTCACACGGGACGGTCTGGTCCATGAGCGGGCCGGTGCCGACGTCGTCCTTCCCAGTCATCTACCCAAGGATCCCGTGCGTCCGCCGGCCGGACCACCGTGGAAGAGCAGTGAGGTCGGTGATCCCGCAGTGCTGGTCCAGGCCGTGGTGGCGGTCGCAGAGCGCATGTACGGCAGCGCGGAGGATGCTCCGGATGCCGTGGGGTGGCTGCTTGACGAGGAGTTCGCGTTCGGCGAGCCCTACGGGTCAACGGGCGATTTCCTCGGCGATCTCGCGGATGCCGTGGCCCACCAAGGCACTTGCACCGACGCCACCGTCGAGGCTGTCCCATTCCTCACGGAACTGGTCTGCGACGACAGCGTCGCGCCCGGCAGCCGGCTGGTTCTGCTCGGCGACCTGTTGCGGCTTGCTGCTTCGGGGCCGGCTGCAGAGGTCTCACTGGCCGATCGCATCACCGCACTCGGGGGTGGCTGGGAGGAGTCTGCAGCTGAGTACCTGACACGGCGGGCCATCGGCAGCGAGCTGCCGAGACTGCTGTCCCGCTGGGAGAACGAGAGCGACGCCGTCCGATTCGCTCTCGCCGCCCTCACGGCGCTCTGTGGCTCTCGTGACCAGCGCGCACTCTCAGGGCTGGCCGTTCTCCCGACTCCAGCAGGCAACTCCCGCGCCGATGTCGTGTCGCTCGTGGCAGCCCTGCTCAGTGACGATCGAGAAGGCTTGGTGCCTGCACTGGACGGGCTGGCCTCCTGGTCGCCCCGCGTTGCAGAGAAGGCAGCCAGCCCGAACGTGGAGCTTCAGAGTCTGGGACTGGCCATCCTTCCGGGCCTCGTCCTCGAAGACGTGACGTCAGGAATCGTGGCAGAGCCTGATCTGCCGTAATTGTTCACGGTGTTAAGCATTACGACTGGCGTCGCAGTCACGCAGGTCAGGGACGCCAGACATCAGGCTCCCGCTCCGTCGCGCCTCAACTGCCAGACTCCGTTGGTCATTTAGCTGCCGAGCGCGACGGGCATTCCCCACGATGACTGCCGTTGTCCTGTCATGCGGGAGGGCCGAGGAGGGCGGATGGACTGCACAGAGGCGAGCGAGCCGGATGCGACTCCCGGGTTGCGGACGGCTGTTGGGATCTACTCCGGCAAGACCGATCGGGCGCTGGCGGGGATCTCGGAGCTCGAAGCAGAACTCGCGGACCTCCGAGTCGAGTCGGCGAAGTACGCCCGGCGGCCGGGCCGTCCCCTTCGGTGAACTGTCCACGCCGAGAACGCCTCCGCCCTGCTCGACCGACCGCCTCGGGCCCGCATCAGACCGTGATCAAACTGGCGGTTCTCCGCTCCCGCGCCAGCCACGCCTCGGCTCGCCCGACCGTCCAGCTCCCTGACAGAGAGTGGACGGGCCCTCCCGGCAAGGAGGCGCTGCCCGCCGACTGCGGGGCCTCCGCGATCAGCGTCCCCGTCGACGCGGCCGGAGACTTGAAGATCGCCAAGTTCCGGCAGGACAGCCACTACCTCAGCCTCGCCTGGGATCGGATCTACAGGCCGATCCGTTCCCACAACGAGGGCCTCAACGGCCGCCTCAAGGGCGCCTACCTGGACATCGGCAACCCGATGCACCGACGAGCACCCGGCCAGGTGGCCCAGACGATCCTGATCGCGATCATGTTGGCCATCGGAAACCTGGACATCCTGGAAACCTGGCTCTACGAGCGCACCGGCAGCCGACTCTCCGACGCCGACTTCGACTCCATTCCTGCTGCCCCAGATCACGACCAGGCGTCCAGCCCCGCACTACTCGACATGGGACGGCATCCCCCGACCAACCTCTGAACGAGCGGCGCCACAGCCACACATCACGACCACCAGCCCCGGGCGACCGGGGTCGGTTCGCATACCCCGGCAGCGGTGAGGCGCCTGCCGAGCAACCCGCCAGACCCGATACGCCGCCATCCACCACCCCGAACAGGCATCGAACGACCCTCAAAACGACGAAGATCCCGCCCGATCTTTCGATCGGACGGGATCTCGTCAACGCTCCTGAGCTAGCTCAGGAGCAGTCGTGCGTGGACTGTTCACGAGTACGCCTGACCAGGCGGGACAGAGGCGGTTGAAGATCGCTTCCCAGTTAGCCGAAGATCGTTTCCCGCTGATGGGGCGACCCCACGATATGGAGTGGAGTCAGGGCGGCCACGCAAGGCAGAGTGAGACGGTGAGTGAACTGTGAGCACATACCCTGACGTGGGCAGATGTGGATCCGGCTCAGCATCCGTTCGAGATGGACGACGATGCGGCGGAGAAGTTGGCGAGCCTTGTCGCGCCCTTGCTGCCCAACGCTGACGTCGCTCGCGAGGATCGCTGGCGTTCGCTGGATCCCGTCACCGAGTTCCTGGCCAGCCGGTACAGCCGATGGGCCTGCGGATGGAACTGGTCAGTCGGCGAGGGTGACGTCGACGGAGGCGTCGTCGAGGTCTGGTGCTGTTCATCCGACTCTGTGACGACCCCGGATGCGGCTGCCCCGCTGGTTGTCGAGGCCCTTCGGGAATGGCGTGGCAGGCTGGAGGACCTGGCAGAGCGGTTCGCGGCCCTGGCCCCGCCGGAGAACACCGCGGCTTCTTCGGCGGACCTCTGGAACTGGGAGCGGGCGTGCACGCGCCTGGTCACCGTGGTGGCTGACCGCACCCAGGCCGAGAGCGGCTGGTACGGGCACTGCATGCAAGTACTCCGATGGTTCCTCGCCTACAACGGCATCGACGAGGGCCAGGCCGAGGAGATCGTCGAGAACGCGGTCGGCGGCCGGTTCGGCAGTTGGATCGCGCCTGACGTTCCGGTGGTCGACGCGGTGAGTTCGCGGTTCGCCAGAGGCGTGGGCGGCATCAGATGACCTCCGGGTCCGGCCAACCGAAGGACAGCCTCGCCGACTGGCTGCTCATCCGCCCGGAGATCTCCTGGCCGTCCTGGCGCGGCGCATCCCCTGTCTCTGGAGCACCGGCCCGCGACGGCTTCCGGAGTTTCTTCATGGCAACGCGAGGTGGACGTGACAGCGGGGGAACCGCGCGGGTTCTGACCGCCCTCGACGTGGCCTTTGCCGACGCGGAGCAGGGCAGGCCGCTGGCCTTCGCCCTGATGGCGAAGTGGCAGCGGACCGTGTTGGGCCACGACCTCGTCGGTTTCCGCACGATGCCGGCCTTCGCGAAGGGCGGACGGGAGCGCTACGGTCTTGCACCCGATACGCAGACGCTGTTCGAGCACTGTCTGTCCGAGAGCGTTCTACCGAATCTGCCCCTCCCCTCACGTGCTGCCCGGGCCTACCTCGACGTCCTCTTCTTCCATCCGTTCGAGGACGGCAATGCCCGCGCGGCCATGCTGGCGTTGGCCTTCGTCCTTGCACGCGAAGGCGTCCTCCTCGACCAGGTTCACCCGCTGCAGACCACCCGCTGGGCCGACGACGCCGAAGGCGCGGCCGATCTGGCAAGGCTGCTCGGAGTCCTGATCACCGCTGCGGAGCGGCGTCCGTCCCACGGGAGGCCGTCATGAACGAACGCGACGTCCTGCTCAACGAGCTCGCACAGGGGCTGCGCCCGATGTCAGAGGGCATCGAATGGTTCGACAGCCTCGGCCAGGAAAAGCAGTCCGAGGCGCTGCTGTTCCTGCGCCATCACTGCGTCCAGGCGCGCGCTGTCGCCGAGGACGCGCAGGAGGCCATCCGCCGTGCCGGGCTGCGCCTGACCCATACGCCCGCAGTGCTGATCTCACGAGGCCGGATCGACGAGCAGCTGGGGAAGATTGCCGGTCTCGCCCCCCTCGACGAACGTCGTAAGGCTTTCAGGCTGCTGATCGCGGTGCTCACGATTGCCGATGCGCGACGCCGTGAGCGCTTCTGCTCCGACGGCTGCAGTCACTGGTGGCACAGATTGTCCGTCGCCTGAAACCCGAATACCGCGGCTCTGAAGGCACTTCACGCCTGAGCGTTCCTGAGGAATGGATCAGTCCTACCAGGACTCCCATCGTTTCCCACGACGACGGTGGCTGTGGATGATGGTGCGGTGACGAGCATCAGGGACGACCACGTGAAGGTCCACTTCCGCCTGGAGGTAGACGAGGACGGCTGGCCGCCGGCGAGCGTGGAGAGTTTGTGGGCGGTGGACCTCGGCGACGGAACCGTTCGGTTGGACAACACTCCCTGGTTCGTACGCGGAGTCGCCAGCGACGACATCATCCGGGTGGAGCTCGATGATGAAGGCGTCCGCTGGGCTGGCGAGACGGTGCAGGCTTCAGAGAACTGCACCATCCGGTTGATCGTCATGAAGGACGGCGGCTCAGCTGCCGCTCGGCAGACCGTGCTGGAGACCTTTCACCGGCTCGGCACGACCGGCGAGGGTATCGAGCAGTTCCGGATGGTGGCGCTCGATGTGCCACCGGATGCGGACCTGCCTCGGATTCGGAAGCTCTTGGAACATGGAGAGGCCAAGGGGTGGTGGCACTGGGAGGAAGGGTGTGTCACCGCCGTGTGGCAGGCCACGGCAGCTGCGTGACTGCCATAGCGGCTCGCGCCTCTCTTCGTGCGGAGGCAAGGAGGAAAACGCTATGACCACCTTTCACTGCGTCAGCTGTCAGCAGCTCCTGACAAGGGAGGTGGCTCCGGGGGAACCGCTGAGGGGGCCGGAGCGGCCGGTGGGCCATGAGGTCGTCTCGCCCCGGATGGCCCCGGGGACCTTCAAGGTCAATTTCGACGCCAGTCTGCTGATCTTTCACCCGGATGACGTTCCGGGGACTGCGCTGCACCCCGATTCTCGGCGTCTCGTTGGCTGCTGCGGACTCGCCGGCCAGGACGGCCCCAACCTTGTGTGCAGCGGCTGCGGTGTCGAGGTCGCGACCAAGGAGTCTGACTGCTGGACCGACAATCTCGTGGCGTTGATCGCCTCCGCCGTCACGGAGAGTGTGTCCTCGCGCCTCAGCCTTTAGCGATGGGAGCGGAGCATGCGGTCGCGGTACTGCTGGAAGCGGTACCATCCGGAGGTTTCTAGTGGAGTGATCAGGTCTCCTTCGGCGCAGTCCAGAACCTTGCAGCGTAGGGCTCCTGCGAGGCGGAAGACAGGGGTGAGGACGTCGTCGCCGCCTCCGCGGATGTGGAGCATGATCGAGTCGACTGGGTCTTCTGTGCCGATGTTGAGCTCCATGGACCAGGTGGGGCCGAGGAGTTCGCCCCAGGTGGGGTCGGAAAGGTCGGTGTCGGGGATGGCCTGGGTGATGGCTGCGAGGACGTCGTGCTGGCTGCCGAGCGGGGCGGGGGCGTAGTCGTCAGAGATCTGCTGCACCGAGGTGACGTCATTGGGCAGGCGGAGGAGGAGCACGTCCCAGCTCATGGTGACCTTTCGGGGATAACTCGTAGAGGGTGCGGTGGTTCAGATCAGGCTGAGCTGTTCGCCGGGAGGCTGTGGCGTGAGCACGTTCCGTAGGTTGCGGATGTGCGTGCGCCAGGGACCGCCATTCGATTCATCCCAGAGGTCCATCAGCTCGGACGGCTCGGTCATGACGCGGTCGAGGGCCTGGAGGGCAAGGTCGCGCACGCCGGTGAGGTCGGGAAGTGGCTCTTCGGGGCCGTAGACGGGATCGGTCGGCTCACCCTCGGGGCACTGCGCGGCAACGAGGGCGGCTGCGGCGACGGCTTCTTCGGATTCGGGTGCTTCGAGGTAGCCGGCTGTGTCGATCACGCGTGTGAGGGTGCCGAGGATGATGCCCGCGCGCGCATCCGCAGCTGCCTCGTCGAGGGTGTAGCTGAAGTCCGCTGCGGTGTCGTTGTCGAAGGGGCCGACATCCCAAGTGCCCATGTTGCCCTCCTGCATCGTGGCCGGTTCCGGGCATCCTGACAGCAGCCACTGACATTGAGCCCTGCCTGAACGGGGACAGGAGTGATCCCGCACCGATTCTGAGTGAGCGGAAGGCGAACGCGTGCGGTCGGTTGGGGATATCTGCGGTCTCGCTCTGCGATCTTGTTGCGGCTCGCCCTACGTTTGGCTCGGGCTCCGACTGCCGTTGGGGCCGTAGTGCCGGTGGGGAGAGGGCGGACCGCGATGACGTCGCTGTTCGAGCGTCTTGCTCTGGAAGAGGCGGTCGTGCGTGGAGAGTTGTCCTCCCTGCGCGAGAAGATCGCGGTGACCGAGGAACGGCTGGCTCACCTGACGATCACGCGGGAGACGTTGTTGTCCCTGGTTGGCAAGGAGTACGCCGACCAGGACGACGGCGTCATGCAGGAGCCGCTGGCAGCCCCTGCGGACGAACCGGTGACCGAACGACCCCCTGCCCCCGATTCCCGGCCTGCTGATGCAGAAGTACCTTCCAGCGGGGCGGCGTCTGGCGGCCCGTTGGAGTGGGAAGAGGCGCGAGAGCGGATGCTGGTGCTGCTGGCGGGGGCTGGTCGGGCGATGAAGTCCGGCCACAGGTTGGCGCCGGTGAAGTGGGCGAGGCGGGCGACGGTGGCCACGTCCGGCCGGGACCGTCCCGCGAGAAGGTCAGCTACGGCCTGCCTGTTCACTCCGGAGCCGGCGGCGGTCGCGCGCAGACTCAGGCCCCGGCCGTCCAGGACCAGGGCGAGAGTACGAGCGATGTAGCGTACCGCTTCGGCGGCCGCATCGGTGCTCGGCTGTTCGGGCCAGGCTTCCGGATTGTCGGTCAGCTCCCTGGGGGAGCGTGCGCGGGCGCGTCCGCCAACCATGCGCGCACCATCCTGTCCGTTGAAATTGATCAGCTGTGGAATGGCTGCTTGTCCAGCCGGTATGCATGGACCGTGATCCTTGATCCCGTCACGTCCGCGAAGATCACCCGCTACCGGCCCAAGAGCGTTCCGCCTGTGTGGGCCGAGGTCGCGCCGCTGGTGCGGTCGGTCGTCGCTGCGGCCGTGACGGCGGTGCCCTATGACGTGGAGCGGCTGCTGCACGTCGTCGGCAGACTGGCGTTGTGGGCCGAGGCGGCGGGGATCGAGCGGTCTGCAGACGCGTGGTTGCGCAACGAGGTGATCGACGCGTTCGTGCTCTCGCGGGCCGGGGAGATTGAGGCGTCGTCGGTACGGACGTACCGGACGTGGCTGCTGCGCGTACGCGATGCCCTGGCGTGGAGTGAGCGCGGGGAGGCGCCCCCGGCCCGGATGCACGCTGAGGTGAGTCCGCACCAGCCCTACACGGCAGCCGAGTTGGCGGGACTGCGGCACTGGGCGACTCATCTGCCCCGCCAGCAAAAGACCGACGCGCTGGCGCTGCTGGGGCTGGGTGCCGGTCTGGGGCTGATGCCGAAGGAGGTCGCGGCCAGTCGGGGCATCGATCTGCGCCGTCCGCGCCAGGACGGACCGCTGCTGCACAAGGGCGTCGAGCGGCTGGTCCCGCTCGTCGCACGGGCCGCCTGGGACACGATCCTGGGTGAACTGGCAGATCGGGCGGGCGACGGGGACTTGTTCCGGCCGAGGCGGACCGTCGAGTACTCCAAGAACCTGATCGGCTCCTGGTCCCTGCTCCACCGGCCGCCGCGGGATCTGCCTGCGGTGTCGGTAGGCCGGTTGCGGGCGACGTGGATCGTCGAGCTGATGCGCGCGCATATCGATCACCATCTGATCGCCCAGGCGGCCGGCCTCGCTTCCGCCGCGTCTCTGGCCCGCTGGCAGCACCTGGTGCCGCCCGTGGACGAGGTGACTGCGGCCCGGCTCCTGCGAGGCCCGGAGGAGAGGTGACCAAGCCCCGGGCCTGGCGGAACCCGGAGAAGATCAGACAGTGCCGGCCGCGGCCGGTCACCGACGCACCCGCCCAGGCCCCCGACTCCAAGGTCGGTCAGCTCGACGCACTCCTCCAGGAGTCCGGAGTGCTTGAGCTGATCGACACCGAGTTGCAGGGCCGCCCGGGTCCGAAGGGGCTCCCGGTCCGGACCGTGCTGGTGGGGTTGCTGCTTGCGTTGCACTATCACCGCAGCGCCAGCCTCGCGGATGTCTGCAGAGTGCTGCTCGATGAGCTTCGGGCCCCCGCGCGGTCGTGGCTCGGCGTTCCGGACGGCAGCCGTGCCGACGACCACGCCAGGATCGCGTTCTCCCGCCGCGTCTACCAGTCTTTCGACCGGCTGACCACCGCCCTCGACCCCCTTCGCTGCGACCGGCGACGTCGGCTTCCCGCCGAGGAGGCCCACGTCGTGGCAGCCGCTTGGGAGGACACGGACGCCGAGCGCACACGTCGGCGGGAGCTGCTGCAGGAGGTCAGTGACCGTCTGGTGCTGATCACCGTCCGCCTCGCCCACCGCCGGGGACTGTTCGAAGGCTGGCGGGGCGACATCGCCGCCGACACCACCCCGATCCCCGCCTGGCACCAGCCGCCCCAGGAACGACGTTGCTTGGCCTCCGTCGAACTCACCGCCGGCTGGCACTACTGCGGAGGCTCCGAGGAAGGGATCTTCGGACACTCCGCCAGCCTTCTGGTCGCCTCCAGCCGACGCCACCCCGCAGGACACCCGCAGGCCGGTGAACGCGTCAGCCACCATCCGCAACTGGCCCTCGGTCTCGTCCTGGACACCCCGGGCAAACGTATCGGCCCGAACGCGGTCCACTCCCTCGCCCGACTTGCTCCGTTCGGCTTCCCGGCAGGGCTGCTGGCGGCCGACCGCGCCTACACCGACCAGAACACCGAGCACTTCGCCCAGCCGGTCCGCACCATGGGCTACCAGCTGGTTCTCGACTACAAGCAGCAGCACCGGGGCGTCCAGGGCACCCACCAAGGCGCCCTCCTCGTCGACGGCTCCCTCGCCTGCCCCGCCATGCCGGACGCACTGGCCCGTGCGACGGCCGGGCTCGACGACAGGGCCGTACGCGGCATCGGCGACAGCGGCGAGCTCCACGATCTGATCGCCGCCCGGGAGCCGTACTTCCTCAAGCTCAAGCAGTCCGCGGACGAGCGGGGCGCGATCAGGCTCCAGTGCCCGGCGAGCGGGCCCTCGCCCGCCGTATCGTGTCCCCGCTTCAACCAGGTCCACCGCGTCCCGGCACCACGGCCGGCCGTGGTCGACCTCACGAACAAACGGGCCGCCGCCGCACACGCTGCGGCCAAGCCCACCGTCCCGATCCCCCAAGGCGAACGACTGCGTCCCCTGCCCAGGAGCGAGTTGCCGCGCATCTGCCAGAAGCCCACGATCACCATCCGCCCTGGTGACCTCGGCAAGCTCGACAAGTTCCGCCAGGACCGGCACTACCTCCACCCCACCTGGCAGGACGCCTACCGGCCCGAACGAGCGAACATCAAGGGCCTCAACGGCAGGGCCAAGAGTCACGGCATCGACATCTCCGACCCCACCAAGCGCCTCGCCCACGGACGGGTCGCGCAGACCATCCTGCTCGCGCTGATGATCTGCAGCATCAACCTGCACATCCTCTTCACCTGGCAGCAGACCACCGGAGCCCGAGCGACCGCGACCACTCATGAAGTCGCCCCCATCTCCAGACCTGCCGCACGGCCACCCGACACGGCTGGCCTGCCTCCACCCAACGGTCCGGAGATCCGCACGACCACCTGAGACCTCAGCACCACCAGCAGGGATCACGCACGCCCGTCGACAGTCCTAGAACGCCCCCGCACCGGACCACCCCCGAAACTTCAGCCCGACGACCGCCAGGCAACCGCTCCCGGCACCGAACCCGTTCGGACAACACCTCGAACAAGCTCCGGAAACGCCGAGATCCCGTCCAATCAATCAGATCGGACGGGATCTCGTGAACTCTTCCTGAGCGAACTCAAGAACAGTCGTGCGTGGACCTGTGGGGATTTGAACCCCAGACCCCCTCGATGCGAACGAGGTGCGCTACCAGACTGCGCCACAGGCCCTTGCGACGAGTGAAACTTTAGCACCCCGGGGGGCGTGCTCAAAAATCACTTCCCCGGGGGACTACTCGTTGGCCGCGCGGGGCCGGTCGCCTTCCTCGTACTGGTCGAAGAGGGGAGTCCGGCCGCGTTCGCGGGAGCGGCGGGCGGAGGCGGCGCGACGGGCGCCGCTGCGGCCCGGGTCCTCCGGGCGGTCCTCGGCGGAGGGGGCGGGCCGGCCGGCCTCCGGGGCGGACCCGGCGCCCGCGTCCCGCTGCTCCGGAGGTACGGCGCTGGAGCGGGCCGAGCTCCAGGCGTCCGGGCCGCCCAGGTCCACGTCGGGGGTGGCCCGGGGGGCGACCGGCGCGGTCACGTAGGTGGGCAGGGGGACCGGCACGGGGTCCCAGCTCTCGCCGCCCTGGCCGGGGCGGCGCTGCCGTTCGCGCTGCTGGTCGACCCACTCGGCGTGGTCGGTCTGCTCCACCAGGGCCCGCCGGTCGGCGGCGAGGGCGGAGAGGCCGGGGTCGGCTTCCGCCTCGGGCTCCTCGTCGGGCTCGTCGGCGTCGGTGACGTCCGCGGGGTCGAGCGGGGCGCGCCGGCGGGACCCGCGTTCCCGCAGCCGCTGTGCGGCGACCTCGGCCTGCCGGCGGTCCATCTGGAAGGCGAACCGGCGGCGCTCCTGGGTACGCAGGTGGACGATGTACGCGCTGAGCAGCACCGCGGGGGCGCCCGGCGCCCACAGGAAGGCGAGTCCGCCGACGGCGGCGACGACCGAGCCGGCGGTGAAGGCGAGGAAGAGCACCACGGTGGTGCGCCGACGGCGCGCGAGCACCTTCGAGCGCCGGGCGCGTGCGGCCTCGGCGGGCGAGGGCGCCGCGGGCTGCGCCCGGCGGCGGGGCGGGCCGGGCTCGGGACGGGTGGTCCGTACGGGGGCGGGGTCCGCGTCGGCCGGCTCGGGCCGCTGCGCGGCGGGCACCGGGGCACCGGGCCGGCGGGGGGGCCGGGACACGGCGAACTCCCGGACGTCCACCGCGCCGGCCCCGTGGTCCGGGTCCGGCGCGTCGGAAGCCGGTGCGGGGGGCTCCGCCTCGTCGGCGGAGCGCGCCCGGTCCTTGGCGTACCGGCGCTCCATGCCCGCCCGTCCGGACAGCAGCCGGATGGCGGTGCTGAAGCGTTCCGTCGGACGGGCCTCGTTCAGCTCGTCCTGCCTACGGAGCCACATCGGCACCAAGTAGGCGGCCCAGGCCCCGACGATGACTGCGTAGATGAGGCCGCTGCTGCTCACGCCTCACACGGTAGAGGGGTTTACCTGAGGCCATCCGCCAATTGAGCCGGTGTGTCGCACGATCTGGCTGATATTTCGAACTTTTTTTGTGACCGATGCGATCAGCCGACCGACAATGCCGTGAATTTCCCACTTCGGGATGATCGGCATACGGCCAATTTCGAACACTTATTCCATTCCGGGGCCTGGGTGTGCGGCATTTCCCGGAGAGTTCGGCAGGTGGGGGGCACCGTCCCGGCCCTCGGACCGGTGCCGTCGGCGCACCAGACCCTCGGGGACCTCCTCGACGGTGAGGGCGTACACGAGGTGGTCGCGCCAGGCTCCGTCGATGTGGAGATAACGCGGACGCAGCCCCTCCTCGCGGAATCCGAGCTTCTCCACGACCCGGCGGCTGGGCCGGTTCTCCGGGCGAATGCAGACCTCGACGCGGTGGAGTCCGACGGTGCGGAAACAGTGGTCGACCACGAGCGCCACGGCGGTCGGCATCACCCCGCGCCCGGCGACCGCCTCGTCCACCCAGTACCCGATGTGACCGGAGCACATCGAGCCCCAGGTGATCCCGGCCACCGTGAGCTGCCCGGCCAGCCGGCCCCGGTACTCGATGACGAAGGGCAGCATGCGGCCCGCGTTCGCCTCCGCGCGCAGGTGGCGCACCATCTGCCGGTAGGTCGGCCGGTGGACGACGGGGCCGGCCGGGCCGGGCGGCGGGATGGTCGCCTCCCAGGGCCGCAGCCAGTCCCGGTTACGCCGGTTGACCTCGCGCCAGGCCCGCTGGTCGCGCAGCCTTATCGGCCTCAGGACGACGTCGCCGTCCCTCAGCTCCGCGGGCCAGGAGGGGCCGTTCAGCTCGCACCCCCGGCGCTTCCCGGGCCCGGGTGGTCACCGCCGCGCAACTGGTCCACCGCGTGCGTCAGCACCGGCTCCAGCACGGCGAGGCCGTCCTTCACCCCGCCGGTGGAACCCGGCAGGTTGACGATGAGCGTGCGCCCCGCCACCCCGGCCAGTCCCCGGGAGAGCACGGCCGCCGGCACCTTCTCCCGGCCGTGGGCGCGGATGGCCTCGGCGATGCCCGGCACCTCGTGGTCGATCACCGCCCGGGTCGCCTCCGGGGTGCGGTCGGTCGGGGACAGGCCGGTGCCGCCGGTGGTGACGATCACGTCGTAGCCGGCCGCGGCGCCCTCGCGCAGTGCCTCGCGCACCGGCTCGCCGTCCGGGACGACCCGGGGGCCGTCGACGGCGAAGCCGAGCCCGGCCAGGCGCCCGGCGATCAGCGGGCCGCCGCGGTCCTCGTAGATCCCGGCCGCCGCCCGGTTGGAGGCGGTGACCACCAGGGCGCGGTAGCTCATGACCGGCTCCAGACGCCCGAGGCCCCGCCGGTCTTCTCCTCCACCCGCACCTCCGTGATGACCGCCCCCTTGTCGACCGCCTTGACCATGTCGACCACGGTGAGCGCGGCGACGGAGACCGCGGTGAGCGCCTCCATCTCGACGCCCGTGCGGTCCGTGGTGCGCACCGTGGCGGTGATCTCCACGGCGTCGTCCGCGACCGACAGGTCCAGTGTCACACCGGAGAGCGCCAGCGGGTGGCAGAGCGGGATCAGGTCCGGGGTGCGCTTGGCGCCCATGATGCCCGCGATGCGGGCGGTGGCGAGGGCGTCGCCCTTGGGGACGCCCTCGCCGCGCAGCAGTTCGACGACGCGGGGCGCGACGAGGACGCGTCCGGTGGCGCGGGCGGTGCGCGCGGTCACGTCCTTGCCGGAGACGTCGACCATGCGGGCGGCGCCGGTGTCGTCGATGTGCGTCAGTCGGTCCTGTGGGCGCGTGTCCGGCGCCTGGGGGTCGTGCGTGCTCATGCTCTGTGGCGCTCCCGGTCCGGGCCCGGCGGTGCGGTGCGCGCGGGCCTGCTGTGCGCGACACGGTACCGCCAACCGGGGGTGCTCAGCGGAGCAGGACCACCTCGACCTCGGCGCCGGGCTCGACGGTCTCGACGTCCTCGGGGACGACGATCAGCGCGTCGGCCCGCGCGAGGGCGGCCACCAGGTGGGAGCCGGCGCCGCCGACCGGGGTGGCCGTGCCGTCGGCGCAGGTCGCGCGGAGGAACTGGCGGCGGCCCCGGGGCGAGGTCAGCGCCTTCTCCGCGGCCAGCGTCGCCGTGGTCCGCGGCCGGTGCACGTCCGCCAGGCCCATCAGGGTGCGGATGGCGGGGCGGACGAAGAGTTCGAAGGAGACGTACGAGGAGACCGGGTTGCCGGGCAGGGCCAGCAGCGGGGTGTGGTCGGGGCCGACGGAGCCGAAGCCCTGGGGCTTGCCGGGCTGCATGGCGAGCTTGCGGAAGTCCACGCCGCCGCCGGGCTCGTCCTCGTCCCCGACGTGAGCGAGGGCCTCCTTGACCACGTCGTACGCGCCGACGCTGACGCCGCCGGTGGTGACCAGCAGGTCGGCGCGGACCAGTTGGTCCTCGATGGTGGAGCGCAGGGTGTCGGCGTCGTCGGCGACGGCGCCGACCCGGTAGGCGATGGCGCCGGCGTCGCGGGCCGCCGCGGTGAGGGCGAAGCTGTTGGAGTCGTAGATCTGGCCGTAGGCCAGTTCCTCGTCGGGCTGGACGAGTTCGCTGCCGGTGGAGAGCACCACCACGCGCGGGCGCGGGTGCACCCGGACCCGGCCGCGGCCGATCGCGGCGAGCAGGGAGATCTGCGGCGGGCCGAGCACCGTGCCGGCCTCCAGGGCGAGGTCGCCGGCCCGGACGTCGTCGCCCGCCGAGCGCACGTGGGCGCCGGGTCCGGCGGGGCGGTGCACGAGGACCTGGCCCTCGGCGCCCTCGGGGGCCAGGCTGCGGGCGCGCATGCCGTCGACGGGGCCCCCGCCGAGGCCCCCGTCGGTCCACTCGACCGGGACGACGGCCTCGGCGCCGGGCGGCAGCGGGGCGCCGGTCATGATGCGGGCGGCCTGGCCGGGGCCGACCCGCAGTTCCCCGGCGGCTCCGGCGGCGACGTCGCCGATGACCTCCAGCGCGGCCGGGTACTCCTCGCTCGCGCCCGCCACGTCGGCGACGCGGACGGCGTAGCCGTCCATGGAGCTGTTGTCGAAGGGGGGCAGGGAGACCGGCACCGTGACGTCGTCGACCAGGACGCACCCCTGGGCGTCGAGCAGGTTCAGCTCGATGGGCTCCAGGGGACGGACGGTGGTGAGGATGTCCTCCAGGTGGCCTTCCACCGTCCACAGTCCGTCGGGGCCCGGGGTGTGGTCCGGGGCCGTCCGGTCGTGGCCGGCGGCACGGTGCTCGGCGCTGCTCAAGGTCCTTACATCTCCTCGGCTACGTAACTGCGGAGCCAGGTCCGGAAGTCCGGGCCCAGGTCCTCACGTTCGCATGCGAGGCGGACGATGGCACGCAGGTAGTCGCCGCGGTCGCCGGTGTCGTAGCGGCGGCCCTTGAAGACGACGCCGTGCACCGGGCCGGCGGCCTTCTCGTCGGCCGCGAGCTGCTGGAGGGCGTCGGTGAGCTGGATCTCGCCGCCGCGGCCGGGCTCGGTGGTGCGGAGTACGCCGAAGATGCCCGGGTCGAGGACGTAGCGGCCGATGATGGCGTAGTTGGAGGGGGCCTCGGACGGGTCGGGCTTCTCGACGAGCCCGGAGACCTTGACGACGTCCGAGTCGCCGGTGGCCTCGACGGCGGCGCAGCCGTAGAGGTGGATCTGCTCCGGCTCGACCTCCATGAGGGCGACGACGCTGCCGCCGTACTGCGCCTGCACGTCGATCATGCGCTGGAGCAGGGGGTCGCGCGGGTCGATCAGGTCGTCGCCGAGCAGGACGGCGAAGGGCTCGTCGCCGACGTGCGGGGCGGCGCAGAGCACGGCGTGGCCGAGGCCCTTGGGGTCGCCCTGCCGGACGTAGTGGATCATCGCCAGGTCGCTGGACTCCTGGACCTTGGCGAGACGGCCGGCGTCGCCCTTCTTCTGGAGGGCCGACTCCAGCTCGTAGTTGCGGTCGAAGTGGTCCTCCAGGGGGCGCTTGTTGCGGCCCGTGACCATGAGGACGTCTCCGAGACCCGCGGACACGGCCTCTTCGACCACATACTGGATCGCCGGCTTGTCGACGACCGGCAGCATCTCCTTGGGAGTGGCCTTGGTGGCCGGAAGGAACCGGGTGCCGAGACCTGCTGCGGGGATGACAGCCTTGCTGATCCTGGGGTGGGACTGAGTCATGCCCGCCACCCTATCCGGTGAATTCCGGGGCCCTTCCCGGGTCCGGGGCACCGGCCCGGGGCGGGGTCACGAGAACGGCAGGGGAGCGCGCGATGAGCGGTACGAGCGGTGCGGACGGGTCCGGGAAGCGGGCGCTGCGACGGGCGTTGCTCGCCGCGCGCGAGGCCCTGGGGCCGGGCGAGGCGGAGGCCGCGGCCCGGGAGCTGGCGGCCCGCGCCCTCACGCTGCCGGAGCTGGCCCGGGCGCGTGCGGTGGCGGCGTACGTCTCGGTGGGCACCGAACCGGGCACGCTCGCGCTGCTGGACGCACTGCGCGCGCGGGGCGTGCGGGTGCTGCTGCCGGTGCTGCTGGCCGACAACGACCTGGACTGGGGCCTCTACACGGGTCCCGGCTCGCTCGCGCGGGTGCGCCACGGCGGGCGGATGGAGCTGCGCGAGCCGTCCGGGGAGCGGCTGGGACCGGAGGCGGTGACGGCCGCCGACGCGGTGCTGCTGCCGGGGGTGGCGGTCGACGGGCGCGGCATGCGGCTGGGGCGCGGGGGCGGCTCCTACGACCGGGTGCTGGCCCGGCTGGAGCGGGCCGGGGCCCGCCCGGCGCTGCTGGTGCTGCTCTACGACGCGGAGGTCGTCGACCGGGTCCCGGCGGAGCCGCACGACCGGCCGGTGGACGCGGTGGTGACGCCGTCGGGGGTCCGCCGGTTCCGCACGTCCCGGGAATGAGAGAAAGACCTCCACGCGCGTGGAGGTCTTTCCCGTACCGCCCGGTGGCCGCCCCCGAGGGGGCGGCCGGTGTGTCGCCCTTCCGTCAGGAGGGCTTGAGGACCAGCGTGTCGCCGGTGTTCTTGTCGACCGCGTCCTTCGAGAAGTGCCAGGGGAGCAGTTCGCCGTCGGCCCACTTGTCCGTCTGGTCGGTGTAGTGGGCGCTGAAGGCGTGGCCGGAGGCGCCGGTGAGGTTGATCCAGCGGGACTTGTCGAGGTCGCCGAGGTTGACGACCATCCGCATGGACGGCACCCACACCACCCCGTAGCCGCCGGCCGCGTTCCAGCCGGTGGCGTTGACGGCGGCCTCGCCGCCGCTGAGCTTCCACGGGCCGCGGTTGAGCGCGTACTTCAGGAAGCCGGGGCCTTCGGTGCCCAGTGTCTGGTTCTTGAGGAACAGGCGGTGCAGCCGGCCCCAGTTCCAGGTGTCGATGTCCTTGCCGAGCTTGGCGGTCAGCTCCCAGCGGGCGTCGACCATGGCCCGCTGGAAGAGGTCGTCGCGGTTGTCGGCGGCCTTGCGGGTACCGGAGGCCGGCGTGGACCACCACTCGCTCTTGGGGTCGTCCATGAGCGTGCGGACCACCTCGAACCAGCGGTCGCCGCCGTCCGGCTGGGCCTGGTCGGCGTCGCGCTGGCCGCACTCGCGGACCTTGTTGGTGGGGTCGGCGGGGCCGGTGGTGTTGACCGGGTCGACCCACAGGCACTGGCCCTTGACGCGCAGTTCCTTGGGGAGCTTGTTGCCGAAGCCCAGCTTGAGGATGTTGCGCCACACGGCGTTGAAGTAGGCGGCGGCGGCCGAGTCGGCCTCCTGGGTGTAGTCCCAGCCCTCCAGCAGGCGCTGCGCCTCGCGGACGTCCTTGTCCTCGACGTCGATCTTCAGCAGTTGCGGCACGAGCAGCTTGGCGATCTCGCTGCTGTTGTCGATCTGCATCTGGCGCATGTCGTCGGTGGAGATCTTGCCGCCGTCCTTGATCTTCTGCTCGATCAGGGAGTTGATGCGCTGGCTGCGGGTGCCGTAGCCCCAGTCCGTGGTGAGGGTGTGCGGGTAGTCGTCGGGGCCGATGACGGCCTGGTTGGCGGTGACGATGTAGCCGCGGTCGGGGTCGTACTCGTACGGCATCTCGTCCGCGTCCAGGTACGTGCCGGTCCAGCGGTACTTGGGGTCCCAGCCGGGGACGGGCAGGGAGCCGTCGTGGCCCTCGGCGCGCACCGGGATCCTGCCGGGCAGGGTGTAGCCGATGTGGCCCTCGGTGTCGGCGTAGACGAGGTTCTGCGAGGGCACGTCGAAGAGCGCGGCGGCCCCGCGGAAGTCGTTCCAGTTCTTGGCGCGGTTGATGGCGAAGACGGCGTCCATGGTGGTGCCGGGCTCCAGCGCCGTCCAGCGCAGGGAGATGCCGTAGCCGTCGCCGCGGTCGGGGGCGAGGGTGTCGACGGTGGCCTTCTTGCCGACCTTGACCAGTTCGCCGTCGCGGTCGGAGAGCAGCGGCCCGTTGCCGGTCTCACGGACGACGATCTTCTTGGCGGGGCCGCCGGCGACCTGGATGGTCTCCTCGCGGGTCGTGAAGGGCACCACCTTGCCGTCGTACTGGTAGCCCTCGCCGGTGATCTTCTCGAGGTAGAGGTCGGTGACGTCGGCGCCGGAGTTGGTCAGGCCCCAGGCGATGTCGCCGTTGTGGCCGATGATGACGCCGGGCATGCCCGCGAAGGTGTAACCCGACACGTCGTAACGGCACTTGTCCGAGACGTCGCGGCAGTGCAGGCCCATCTGGTACCAGACGGACGGCAGCGCCGGGGAGAGGTGCGGGTCGTTGGCGAGCAGCGGCTTGCCGGTGATGGTGTGGTCGCCGGAGACGACCCAGGAGTTGGAGCCGATGCCGTCGCCGTTCACGCCGACGGCGGTGGGCAGGCCGGACAGGACCTCCTGGAGTCCGGCCAGTTGGCCCTCCAGGGCGCCGGCCGCGTCGCCCGGCAGACCGGTGCCGGTGCCCACGCCGGTGCCACCCGCGCCCGTGCCGGTGCCGGTACCCACGCCCGTGCCGGTACCGACGCCCGTGCCGGTGCCGGTGCCGGTGCCCGTGGCGCCGCTCGCGCCGCCGTCGTAGGTGCCGGTCAGCTCGTCGTAGCCGCCCTCCTGGACGATCGCCTTGTTCCGGCCGTACGGGTACGCCGGGTACAGGTCGGCGATCTGCTTCGGGCCGAGACGGCTGGTCATCAGGGCGCGGTCGATCTCGTCCTGCATGTTGCCGCGCAGGTCCCAGGCCATCGCCTTCAGCCAGGCCAGCGAGTCGACCGGCGTCCAGGTCTGCGGCGCGTAGTCGTTGGTGAAGCCGAGCGCCGCGTACTCCAGGGAGATGTCGGCGCCGTCCTTGCCGGCGAGGTAGGCGTTGACGCCCTTCGCGTACGCCTGGAGGTACTTCTTCGTGGCGTCCGACAGCTTCTCGTCGTACTCCTTCTTCGCCACCCGGTGCCAGCCCAGGGTGCGCAGGAAGGCGTCGTTCTTGACCTGGCCCTTGCCGAACATCTCCGACAGGCGCCCGGCGGTCAGGTGGCGGCGCACGTCCATCTCGTAGAACCGGTCCTGCGCCTGGACGTAGCCCTGCGCCATGAACAGGTCCTCCTCGGAGGACGCGTAGATCTGCGGGACGCCGTACCCGTCGCGCTGCACGTCGACCGGCCCCGACAGCCCCTCCAGCGTGAGCGAGCCCTTGGTCTGCGGGAAGGACGCGCGCACGGTGCCGACGGACCAGTACGCCCCGTAGGCGAGGCCGCCGACGAGGGCCAGGACCAGGACCAGGACGAGCAGGCGCGCCTTGCGCCCCTTCTTCCTGCCGGACTTGACGGGCTGCTGGCCCGTGGAGGCGGTGGTGTTGGGGGGCATCGCTGTCCTTGCTGTCCTAACACGAGCGGCAGGGGCGGGCTGTGCTTCGTACTGAGCGCTGGGGCAACTCTAGGCGCAGGGCGGGCGCCCCCTTGACGCGGAGTCGGGTACCGGCACGCACGGGCGTTCGATCATGCCCGCCCTTGCGTCAAGAAAACGTCAAGAGTTAGGTAAGGTAACGAAGTAGTCGTTCGCGGGGTCCCCCGGCTTCGTGTGCCATGTACGTGCCTCAGGCCCGTCGTCATACGGGCGCTGTGCACCAGGGAAGGATTCGGGCCGCTGACTGTCCACGACCTCAACCAGCTCCTGCTCGTCTGCTCGCTGGTCCTGCTCGTCGCCGTCGCGGCGGTGCGGATCTCCTCGCGCAGCGGGCTCCCCAGCCTGCTCATCTACCTGGCCATCGGCATCGCCATGGGCCAGGACGGCATAGGCCACATCCGGTTCGACCGGCCCGAGCTGGTCCAGGTCATCGGGTACGCGGCCCTCGTGGTGATCCTGGCCGAGGGCGGCCTCGGCACCAAGTGGAAAGAGATCCGGCCGATACTCCCGGCCGCCTCCGCGCTGGCCCTGGTGGGCGTCGCGGTGAGCGTCGGCGTGACCGCGGCCGGCGCCCACTACCTGACCGGGCTGGAGTGGCGCCAGGCACTGATCATCGGCGCGGTGGTCTCCTCCACGGACGCCGCGGCCGTCTTCTCGGTGCTGCGCCGAATCCCCCTCCCCGCGCGCGTGACGGGCACGTTGGAGGCCGAGTCCGGCTTCAACGACGCCCCCGTGGTCATCCTCGTCGTCTCCTTCTCCATGGCCGGGCCGATCGAGCACTGGTACGTGCTGCTGGGCGAGATAGCGCTGGAGCTGGCCATCGGCGCGGCCATCGGGCTCGCGGTGGGCTGGCTGGGCACCTGGGGGCTGCGGCACGTGGCGCTGCCCGCCTCCGGCCTCTACCCCATCGCCGTGATGGCGATCGCCGTCGCCGCGTACGCGACCGGCGCCATGGCCCACGGCAGCGGCTTCCTCGCCGTCTACCTGGCCGCGATGGTGATGGGCAACGCGCGGCTGCCGCACTGGCCCGCCACCCGCGGCTTCGCCGACGGCCTCGGCTGGATCGCGCAGATCGGCATGTTCGTGCTGCTGGGCCTGCTGGTCACACCGCACGAGCTGGGCGACGACATCCTTCCCGCCCTGATCATCGGGCTGGTGCTGACCATGGTGGCCCGCCCGCTGAGCGTGGTGCTGTGCCAGACGCCGTTCCGCGTGCCGTGGCAGGAGCAGGCCCTCATGTCGTGGGCGGGGCTGCGCGGCGCGGTGCCCATCATCCTGGCGACGATCCCGATGGTGGAGCACGTCGAGGGCAGCCGCCGGATCTTCAACATCGTCTTCGTGCTGGTCGTCGTCTACACCCTGGTCCAGGGCCCGACGCTGCCCTGGCTCGCCCGCCTGCTCGGCCTGGGCAAAGGCGAGGAGACCGCCGACCTCGGCGTCGAGTCGGCGCCCCTGGAGCGCCTGCGCGGCCACCTGCTCTCCGTCACGGTCCCCGAGGGCTCCCGCATGCACGGCGTGGAGATCAGCGAACTGCGGCTGCCGGCCGGGGCCGCCGTCACCCTCGTGGTCCGCGACGGCACCTCCTTCGTGCCGCTGCCGACGACGGGCCTGCGGCGCGGGGACGAACTCCTCGTGGTCGCCACCGACCCGGTCCGCGACGCCGCCGAGGCGCGGCTGCGCGCGGTCGGCCGCGGCGGCAAGCTCGCCGGGTGGCTCGGTACGAACGGGGACGGTGGTCCCGGGGCCGGTGGTTCCGGCGGGGCACGGGGGGTCGGCGGTCCGGGCGGCAGGCCCGGCAGGGCCGGCGGGGCGGGCAAGACGCGACGGCGGGCGGGTGGGCCCGTGGGATGAGGGGCGGACCCGTGGGGTGAGAGGTGGGGTGCCCCCGCGTACCGGGGTGCGCTTGCGGGTGCGGGGGTCGGCGGAGCGCGCGTGCTCACTTTCACAGGTGCCGACCCGCCCCTCCCCTGTACGATGAAGGCGGCACCTGATCGAACCAACTCTGCCTGACGCAGAGCTGGCGCGACCGTATGGCGGCCGGAACGCCCCCTTCCGCACCGGGCTCCGGTATCTACCGCAGTCCGCGCAAGAGGACAGCTCTCGGCGCTCCCCGGTGGCCGCCACGACGGGGACGGCGCTACCAGGCGGCGGAAAGGCACGGACCGTGGCAGCCGCGGTCACCCCGTCGAAGACCCCCTCGGAAGGCACCCCGGGCACCCCGCCCGCCCGTCCCGGATACGGACCGCTCCTGCGCACGCGCGGAGCGTGGACCTTCCTGCTCCCGGGCTTCGCCGCCCGTCAGCCCTTCGCCATGCTGACGATCTCCATCGTCCTCCTCGTCCAGCACACCACCGGCTCCTACGGCGTCGCGGGCGCCGTCGCCGCCGTCACCGGCGTCTCCATGGCCCTCTGCGCGCCCTACGTCGGACGGCTCGCCGACCGCCTCGGGCAGCGGGCCGTCCTGCTCCCCGGCGTCCTCGTGCACGCGGTGTCCGGGCTCGGCCTGACCTTCCTGGCCCTCGCGCACGCGCCCCTGTGGGCACTGTTCGCGGCGGCCGTCCCGACCGGCGCGTCGGTGCCGCAGATCGGGCCCATGGTGCGGGCCCGCTGGGCCGCGAAGCTGAAGGGCTCGCCCCTGATGAGCACGGCGGCGGCCTTCGAATCGGTCACCGACGAGCTGACCTTCGTCCTCGGCCCGCTGCTGGCGACCGCCCTGTGCACCGGCGTGACCCCGGCCGCCGGCCTGGTCGCCGAAGCCGGGCTGACCCTGGTGGGCGGCCTGCTGTTCGCCGCCAGCCGGAGCACCCAGCCGCCCGCCGGCCGCACCGGGGACGGCTCCCCGCGCGTGCCGCACGCCTCCGCCCTGCGGGTGCCCGGTGTGCGCGTGCTGATCGCCGCCTTCCTGGGCATCGGCGCCGTCTTCGGCGGCATGCAGGTCTCCCTCGCCGCCTTCACCGAGTCGATCGGCCGGCCCGGCCTGAACGGCGTCCTGTACGGCGTCTTCGCCGCGGGCAACATGCTCTCCGGTCTGGTCTGCGGCGCCCTCGCCTGGAAGGCGGCCCCGCACCACCGCCTCCTCGTCGGCTACGGCGCCCTGGCCCTGACCGCCTCCGGCCTGTGGGCCGCCCAGTCGGTGCCCGTACTGGCGGGGCTGGGACTGCTGGTCGGCGTCTGCGTCGCACCCGCCCTGGTCACCGGGTACACCCTGGTCGACGGTCTGGTCCCGGCCGGGGCGCGCACCGAGGCGTTCACCTGGCTCACCGGCGCCGTGGCGCTCGGGCAGGCGACGGCCGTCACGGTCGCCGGGCAACTGGAGGACCGCCTCTGGGACGGTGCCGGGTTCCTGGTCCCGGCGGGCGGCACGCTGCTCGCGCTGGCGGTGCTGCTGACGCTGCGGTCCTGGCTGGCAGCGCCCTCGCAGGGGCGCACCGTCGCACGTGGTGTCGGTCACCGCGCGCCTGCCGCAGTGGACTGATCCCCGGGAATGCGTCACTATGGACCGTCGTTAGCACTCATCGAGTGAGAGTGCCAGGAGGAACAACAGTGCCGACCTACCAGTACCAGTGCACCGCCTGCGGCGAGGGCCTCGAAGCGGTGCAGAAGTTCACCGACGACGCCCTGACCGAGTGCCCGAGCTGCCAGGGGCGCCTGAAGAAGGTGTTCTCGGCGGTCGGCATCGTCTTCAAGGGCTCCGGTTTCTACCGCAACGACAGCCGCGGCAGTTCCTCGGGCGGCTCCACCGCCGCGAAGACGTCCTCCGGGGCGTCGTCCCCGGCCGCCTCGGCGTCGTCGGGTTCCTCGGATTCGTCCTCCGGCTCCTCCGGCACTTCCTCCGGCTCCGGGTCGTCGGCCTCCAGCAGCTCCAGCAGCTCCAGCAGCTCCAGCGGGAGCACGACCGCCGCGTAGCAGCGCACGCTCTCCTCGGGTCCCCGTCGTCACCGGACGACGGGGACCTCGTTGTCCGCGCCGCCCGCAGTGCGGACCTCGTCGTCCGTGCGGCCGCGGTGTTCCGGAGGGCGTTCCCGCGCGCCCGGGGCGGCGGTTAGGGTGCGGGCATGGCGAACACGGTGAGTGCCGGGATCGGTGTGATCGGCGGCTCCGGCTTCTACTCGTTCCTCGACGACGTGAGCGAGGTCCGGGTCGACACGCCGTACGGGCCGCCGAGCGACTCGCTGTTCGTCGGCGAGATCGCGGGCCGGCGCGTCGCCTTCCTGCCCCGGCACGGCCGCGGTCACCATCTGCCGCCGCACCGCATCAACTACCGCGCCAACCTGTGGGCCCTGCGGTCCGTCGGCGTCCGCCAGGTGCTCGGTCCCTGCGCGGTGGGCGGTCTGCGGCCCGAGTACGGTCCGGGCACGCTGCTGGTGCCCGACCAGTTCGCCGACCGGACCAAGTCCCGGCCCTCGACGTACTTCGACGGCATGCCGCTGCCCGACGGCACGATGCCCCGCGTGGTGCACGTCTCGCTCGCCGACCCGTACTGCCCCGCGGGGCGGAGCGCCGCGCTGAAGGCGGCCCGGGGGCGGGACTGGGAGCCGGTGGACGCAGGCACCCTCGTGGTGGTCGAGGGGCCGCGCTTCTCCACCCGCGCCGAGTCGCTGTGGCACCGGGCGCAGGGCTGGTCGGTGGTCGGCATGACCGGTCACCCGGAAGCGGCCCTCGCCCGTGAACTGGAGCTGTGCTACACCTCCTTGACCCTCGTCACCGACCTCGACGCGGGCGCGGGGAACGGCGACGGCGTCTCGCACGACGAGGTGCTGCGGGTCTTCGCCGCGAACGTGGACCGGCTGCGGGGCGTCCTGTTCGACACGGTGGCCGCGCTGCCGGCGGACGGTGAGCGGGACTGCGCGTGCGGGCGGGCCCTCGGCGGCATGGACCCGGGGATCACGCTGCCGTAGGGCGGGGGTCACTCGGGACCACGACCCGGGCGGAACGTCCCGTTCGAGTGGGCGAGTTGTCCACAACCGGCCGGTCGTCCACGGGCGCCGGCGGGCTGCGGCGCGGAGCCTCATCGTGGGGACACCAGCCGATCTCACCGCAGGTGGTGGTCACCTTGTCCCCTTCCGCCGTCCTCCCGCCGGAGGTCCCGGTCGCCTACCGCGCCGGCGCCCCCGTCGTCGCCCCCGCTCTCCCGTCCCCTCCGCTCGGCACGGACACACCGCCCACCGGTGAGGTGCCGCCCTTCGCCCCGGTCCGGGTGCGCGGCGGACGGCTGCGGTCACGCGGGCTCCCGCGGCACCGGCGGCGCCTGCTGGCCGCCGGACTCGCGGTCACCGCCGCCTCCCTCGTCGTGGCGGGCGCGCGGCCGGGCACGGAGGAGGCCGGGGAGGCGCGGGCACGGGCCCGTCCGGTGGCGGAGCGGATGGCGGAGAGACCGGCCGGCGCGCTCGTGACGGCCCCGGTACGGATCGCCGACGCGGCTACGGTGCGGCTGCTGGCGCCGGGCGACCGGGTCGACGTGGTCGCGGCCGGCCCGGAGGGCGCGGGCGCGGACACCGCGGTCCTCGCGCACGGGGCGCGGGTGGCGCGGGTGCCCGAGCCGGAGCCCGGGGCGGTCGCCGGGGAGGGGGCGCTGGTCGTGCTCACGGTGCCCCGCGACACCGCCCACCGGCTGGCCGGCGCGGGGGCCTTGTCACGGTTGGCGGTGATTCTGTGCTGACGCTGTCAAGTCACTCTTTCGAGGGGCGCGATTGGACAAGGCGGCCCACGGCTGACGTAGGTTGCGAGTCGTTTTGTTCGCCGATCTGTTCATGCGAGGAGTGCTACCGAGGTGAGCGAGAAGAAGGAACCGAGCATCCTGGACGGCTTCAAGGCCTTCCTGATGCGCGGAAACGTCGTCGATCTGGCGGTCGCGGTGGTCATCGGCGCCGCCTTCAGCGACATCGTCAACTCGGTGGTGAAGGGCATCATCAACCCGCTGGTCGGCGCGTTCGGCACGCAGAACCTGGACAGCTACAGCTCGTGTCTGAAGGGCCCGTGCGAAGGCTCGGGCGACACGGCGACCGGGGTGCGGATCCTGTGGGGTTCGGTGCTCGGCGCCACCCTGACGTTCCTGATCACGGCGGCCGTCGTCTACTTCCTGATGGTCCTGCCCATGTCCAAGTACCTGGCCCGCCAGGAGGCCCGCCGGAAGGCGAAGGAGGGCACCCAGGAGGTCATCGAGGTCTCGGAGCTGGAGGTCCTCAAGGAGATCCGCGACGCGCTGGTCGCGCAGCGCGGCTCGGGCCACGACCGGGAGTGACGCCGGGGCCGGCCGGGTGGCCCGCCGCACGGCGGGTACCGGTCCGGCCGGCTCAGATGTGGTGCGGCGGCTTCTCGTCGAGGAAGCGCTTCAGATCGGCCGCGCTCCCGCCCTCGGTCCGCTCGCCCCACCCGCGGTCGGTGTCGTCCGAGGACTGCTGGTCCAGCGGGTCGTCGAAGACCAGGGCGGGCCGGGGGCCACTCGGCTCGGATGCGGGTGCGCTGCTCATGCTCCCAGGGTACGTCCCCCGCGCGCACCGGCCGCCGCCCTCGCACGGCCTCCCCGCCCGGGGGACCACACCCCGCCCCCGCCGTCCGGCACGGGCCGGCCCCCGCCGGACGAGGCCGCACCACTCCCCGTGGCGGACAGGACCTCCCGGGCGGCGAGCGCGTCCGCTCCCCGTCTGCTGTGCTGGGAGTCATGACGTCCGGCCCCCCGCCCGCCGCCACCCCGCCCGGCTCCCCGGGCCCGTCAAGCCCGCCCGAGGGGCGACGACCGCTGCGCCGGCTCACCGCCCGCGACCGGCACGAGCCGCACCGGGTCTCCTCCCCGCTGGAACTCCTCTTCGACCTGTGTTTCGTCGTGGCGGTCGCCCAGGCGGGCGCCCAGTTGGTGCACGCGGTCTCCGAGGGCCGTGCCGGGGAGGGCATCCTCGACTACGCGATGGTCTTCTTCGCCATCTGGTGGGCCTGGATGAACTTCACCTGGTTCGCCTCCGCCTACGACAACGACGACGTGCTCTACCGGGTCATGACCCTGGTGCAGATCGCGGGCGTGCTGGTGCTGGCGGCCGGGATCTCCCGGGCCTTCGCCGACCACGACTTCCTGGCGGTCTGGCTGGGATACGTCATCATGCGGATCGCCATGTCGGCGCAGTGGCTGCGGGCGGCCCGCGGCGCCCCGCCCGCGGAGCGCGTGATGGCCCGCAGATACGCGGTCGGGGTGCTCGTCTGCCAGGTCGGCTGGCTCGGCCTGGTGCTGCTGCCGGAGGGCGGGCGACTGTGGCTGTTCCCGGGGATGGCGCTGCTGGAGATGTGCGTGCCGCTGATCGCGGAGTGGCACCACCCCTCCTCCTGGCACCCGCACCACGTGGCGGAGCGGTACGGACTGTTCACGATCATCGTGCTCGGCGAGACGATCGCCGCGGCCACGGTGGCGGTGAAGTCGGGCATCGACGAGCACGACGCGCTGCACGAGGTGCTGCCCATCGCGGTGGGCGGGCTGCTGATCGTCTTCGCCGCCTGGTGGATCTACTTCGGGGTGCCCGTCCACGGCCGGCTGCGGTCCAGCCGGGAGGCGTTCCTGTGGGGGTACGGCCACTACCTGGTGTTCGCCTCGGCGGCGGCGATCGGCGCGGGGCTGGAGGTGGCAGTGGACCACGCGGTCGGCAAGGGGCACGTCTCGGACCTGGCCGCGTCCGCCGCGGTGACGCTGCCGACGGCGCTGTACCTGCTCACGGTGTGGGTGCTGCACTCGCGTCACTTCAAGGCCGGCATCTCCCAGCAGGTGGTGCTGCCGCTGGCCGCGCTGCTGGTGATCTGCTGCACCTTCCTCGGGGACCTGGCGGTGCTCGCGGCTGGGATCGTGCTGGCGGTCGCGGTGGTCTCCGCAGTGGTGCTGACCGCCCGCCGGGGCCCCCGGGGGCGGGGTCCGGTGGCGTCGGGCGGCTGATACCGGCGCGGACGCGGCCCGCTGGACGACACTGTGGGCATGAGAGTCGACGCGGTGACGGACGTGGCGGGCGTGCGGGTCGGACATGCGACGCGCAGCGGAGACGGATGGCTCACGGGCACCACGGTGGTGCTCGCGCCGGAGGGCGGCGCGGTCGCCGCCGTGGACGTCCGCGGCGGCGGTCCCGGCACCAAGGAGACCGACGCGCTGGACCCGCGCAACGTGGTGGAGAGGGTCGAGGCGGTCGTCCTGACCGGTGGCAGCGCCTACGGCCTGGACGCGGCGTCCGGGGTGATGGCCTGGCTGGAGGAGCGGGGGCGCGGGGTCCGCGTCGGGCCGGACCCGGCGCACGTGGTGCCGGTGGTGCCCGCCGCCTGTGTCTTCGACCTGGGGCGTGGCGGTGATTTCCGGGCCCGGCCGGACGCGGGCACGGGGCGGGCGGCGGTGGAGGCCGCCCACGCGAGCGCGCCCGGCGCCCCCGTGGCCGAGGGGTGCGTCGGGGCCGGTACGGGGGCGGTGGCCGGGACCCTGAAGGGCGGGGTCGGCACGGCGAGCACGGTGCTGGAGTCGGGGATCACGGTGGCGGCGCTGGTGGTGGCCAACGCGGCGGGGTCCGCGCTGGACCCGGAGACGGGGGTGCTGTACGGGGAGTTTTTCGAGGGGCGGCGGGTGGCGTACCCGGCGCGGGAGGTGCACGAGGCGGCGCGGCGTCGGCTGGCGGAGGTCGCGGCGCTCAACGCCCCTCCCCCGCTCAACACCACCCTGGCCGTGGTCGTCACGGACGCGGACCTGTCGCGGGCGCAGGCCCAGAAGCTGGCCGGCACGGCGCACGACGGTATCGCCCGCGCCGTCCGCCCCGTGCACCTGCTCACCGACGGGGACACCGTCTTCACCCTGGCGACCGGACGGCACCCGCTGGACGCCCGGCAGCCGCTCGCGCTGAACGACGTGCTGGCCGCGGGCGCCGACATGGTGACGCGGGCGATCGTGCGTGCCGTCCGGGCCGCCACGCCGGTGGACGGGCCGGGCGGCGCCTGGCCGTCGTACACCCGGCTGTACGGCGCGGGCGGCGGTGCGGGCGGGGCGCCGTAGCGGACGCCACCGGGGCCGGCGAGGAAAAAGCGCAGGAGTGCCGGGCGGGGAACGGGGCATGCTGTAGGGCACCAAGAGGGGTGCGGGCAGGGTTTTTTGACGGCCCATCGGATCCCGCGGAAACTTTTCGGGTGGGCGGCGCGTTTTCCGATCAGGCGTTTTCCCGGTTCCCGGGTACGACGTCCGACCGAGGGGCTACGGTATGCACCCACAAGGTGACATGCAGCAACGCCGGGAGAAACCTTGAGCGTTCCGTACGACACGGCAGCGTACGAACCACCCGAGTCGCCCGAGTCTCCGGAGGAGCACCTCGCGCGACTGCTCGGCCGCGCGCTGAACTCGTTCGAGCTGCCCGACGAGACGGTGCGGCGGGTGGAGGGCGCGCTGGCGTACGACGACTCGCTGCACTCCGCGCACCACAGCGCGGGTCTGCACCGGGAGACGTACCGGCACACGTGGCTGCTGGCGGACGGTTCGGCGCTCACCCTCTGGGAGCTGGTCCACAACACGGCACCGAACGGCGCCCCGCAGCACGAGGTGTACGTCGACGAGGAGGAGGCGCGGGCCGCCACCGCCCGGCTGGCGCTGCCTCCGGACTCGCCCGGTTTCGAGCTGCCCCTGCCGGTGCGGTTGTCGCCGGTCCCGGCGCCCCGGCACACGTACGTGTCCGACGGTTCGGCCGACCACGCGCGGCGGCTGCTGCGCCGCGCGGAGAACCCGGACCGGCCGGGCCCGGAGATCGCCGCCCTGCTGGCCTTGGCGTCGGCGCACCGGATCACGCAGGCGTTCGGCGGCCCCGGCCGCGCGGGCCGGGGCCGGCTCAGCATCTCGCTCTACGAGCACGCCTTCCTGCTGGGCAACGGCGTCGAGATCTCCCTGTGGGAAGTCGAGCACACGGCGACGCCCGACGGACGGCACATGTGCGAGGTGTACGTCAGCGAGGACGTGGCCCGGCGGACGATGGAGCGGCGCGCGGCCCGGGTGATCTGAGGCGGCGGCCCGCACGCCCGCCGGTGTCCGCCGAAGACGCCGGGCACCGGCCACGACGGCGAACGGCTGCGGGCAGTGTGCATGACGGCTGGACGGCTGGACGGCTGGACATTTCCGGGCCGGAACCCTCGGAGGGTTCCGGCCCGGAAGTGTCTGCCTGCGCGTGCCGGTGCCTGTGCCGTGCCGGTGTGCGGTCAGGCGCCGCGGGTCACACGGCGACCGGCTGCTGCGCCTCGGGAGCCTGGCCGGCCTCCGCGTCCCCGGTGCCCTGGGCGACGGCGGGGGCGTTCCGGCGCAGCCCCTTGAGGACGATCACCAGGGCGGTGGTGACGCAGACGCCGGCGGCGATGGCGACCATGTAGAGCAGCGGGTTGCCGATCAGCGGGACCACGAAGATGCCGCCGTGCGGGGCGCGCAGCGTCGCGCCGAAGGCCATCGACAGCGAACCGGTGAGCGCGCCGCCGACCATGGAGGCGGGGATCACGCGCAGCGGGTCGGCCGCGGCGAAGGGGATGGCGCCCTCGGAGATGAAGGAGGCGCCGAGCACCCAGGCGGCCTTGCCGTTCTCGCGCTCGGTGGCGTTGAAGAGCCTGCCGCGCACGGTCGTGGCCAGGGCCATCGCCAGCGGCGGGACCATGCCGGCCGCCATGACCGCCGCCATGATCTTCATCGCCGAGTCGCTCGGACTGGAGACCGCGATGCCGGCCGTGGCGAAGGTGTAGGCGACCTTGTTGACGGGGCCGCCGAGGTCGAAGCACATCATCAGGCCGAGCAGCGCGCCGAGCAGGACGGCGTTGGCGCCGGAGAGGCCGTTGAGCCAGTCGGTCATGCCGCTCTGCGCGGAGGCGATGGGCTTGCCGATCACCACGAACATCAGGAAGCCGACGATCGCCGAGGAGATCAGCGGGATCACGACCACCGGCATGATGCCGCGCAACGCCGCCGGGATGCGCAGGCGTTGGATCGCCATCACCACCGCGCCGGCGATCAGACCGGCCGCCAGACCGCCGAGGAAGCCGGCGTTGATGGTGAGCGCGATCGCACCGCCGACGAAGCCGGGCACGAGGCCGGGCCGGTCGGCCATGCCGTAGGCGATGTAACCGGCCAGGACCGGCACGAGGAAGCCGAAGGCCACGCCGCCGATCTGGAACAGCAGCGCCGCCCAGCTGTCGGCCTGCGCCCAGGCGAAGTGCTCCATCACCGAGGGCGCCTGGTCGACCTCGTACCCGCCGATGGCGAAGCCGAGGGCGATGAGCAGGCCGCCCGCGGCGACGAACGGGACCATGTAACTGACGCCGGACATCAGCCACTTGCGGAGCTTGGTGCCGTAGCCCTCGCCGCTCTCGCCGGTGCGCTCGACGGGCGTGGTACCCGGGGCGGCGGCCGAGGTGACCTCGCCGCGGGCGGCCTTGGCGCGGACCTCGGCGATCAGTTCGCCGGGCCGGTTGATGCCGGCCTTGACGCCGGTGTCGACGGTGGGCTTGCCCGCGAACCGCTCCTTGTCGCGCACCGACACGTCGTGGGCGAGGATCACGCCGTCGGCGGCCTCGATCACCGCCGGGTCGAGCCGGGTGAAGCCGGCCGAGCCCTGCGTCTCGACGACGACCTCGACGCCCGCCTCACGGCCCGCCTTCTCCAGCGACTCGGCCGCCATGTAGGTGTGCGCGATGCCGGTGGGGCAGGAGGTGACGGCGACGATACGGAACGGACGCCCGGCGCCTTCCGAACCGTCCGTGGAAGCCCCCGCGCCCTGGGCGCTCTCGCCGGCCGCGGGGCTCGCGGCGCCGTCGGGTGCGCCGTCGGATGCGGCGTCGGTGACCGTGGCGGGGCCGGCGGAGGCCGCCGCCGGCCCCGCCACGGAGTCATCGGAGTGATCGGAAGCGGAGCCTCCGGCAACTCCCGTGCCGGCCTCTCCCGTACCGGCCTCTCCCGTGCCGGCCGCGCCCTCGGCGGCGGACGCGCCCGTCCCCGCCGCCGGGGATTCCTCGCCCCGGATCAGGGCCGCGGCGGCCCCGGCGTCGTCCACCGACCGCAGCGCGGCGGTGAAGTCGGCGTTCATCAACTGCCGGGCCAGCGACGAGAGGATCGTCAGGTGGGCGTCGTCCGCTCCCGCGGGCGCGGCGATCAGGAAGATCAGGTCGGCCGGGCCGTCCGCCGCGCCGAAGTCGATGCCGCGCGCGCTGCGCCCGAAGGCGAGCGTGGGCTCGGTGGCGTGCTCACTGCGGCAGTGGGGGATGCCGATGCCGCCGTCGAGTCCGGTCGGCATCTGCGCCTCGCGGGCCGCGACGTCGGCGAGGAAGCCCTCCAGGTCGGTCACCCGGCCCTGGGCCACCATCCGTTCGGCGAGGGCGCGGGCCGCCGCTTCCTTCGTGTCGGCGGACAGGTCGAGGTCGACCAGATCCGCGGTGATCATCTCGCTCATCGCGGGCTCCTTCGCTCGCGTATCGCCCGGAACGTGGGGTGGTGGGCGGGGGTGGGGAGGGGGGTGCCGCCCCCGTGGGGGACGGGGGTCCCGCCGTGGGGGACGGGGGTCCCGCCGTGGGGGACGAGGCGGGCCCCGGCCGGAACGCCGGGGTCGGGGAGGTACTGGGGGCAGGTGAGGGGTGCGGGGGCGGAGCCGTACCGCCACGGGGGCCGTCGGTTCATGGCACCGGCTCCGTCAGCGGGCGGTCGACGGGGACGCGGGCCGTGACGGTCACCGCGGCCGGGTCCAGGTCGGCCGGCGTCGGCATCACGCTGCCGGGAAGCCGCACCGCGGCGGCGCCGTGGGCGACGGCGGAGGCGAGGGCGCGCGGGCCGGTGCCCCCGGCGATGAGGAAACCGGCGAGGGAGGAGTCCCCCGCGCCGACGTTGCTGCGCACGGCGTCCACGCGGGCGCTGCCGTACCAGGTGCCGGCGTCGGACACGAGCAGTTGCCCGTCGGCCCCGAGGCTCGCCAGGACGGCGACCGCGCCCAGCGCGCGCAGTTCCTCGGCGGCCTTGACGGCGTCGCCGACGGTGGCGAGGGGGCGGCCGACGACCTCGGCGAGTTCCTCGGCGTTGGGCTTGACCACGTCGGGGCGTTCGCCCAGCGCCCGGCGCAGGGCGGGCCCGGAGGTGTCCAGGGCGATACGGACCCCGGCGGTGTGCGCCCGCGCGACCAGCTCGGCGTACCAGGAGGGGGCCAGTCCGCGCGGGAGGCTGCCGCAGCAGGCGATCCAGTCGGCGCCGTGGGACTGGCGGCGGACGGTGTCGAGGAGCAGTTCCCGTTCGGCCTCGGTGAGTTCGGGGCCCGGGGCGTTGATCTTCGTCAGGACGCCGTCGGCCTCGGCGAGGGCGATGTTGGAGCGGGTCGCCCCGCCGACCGGCACCGGCGCGACCTCGATGCCCTGCGCGTCGAGCAGGTCGGCGACGAGGGCGCCCGGTGCTCCGCCCAGCGGCAGGACGGCGACGGTGCGCCGGCCGGCGGCGGTGACCGCGCGCGAGACGTTGACGCCCTTGCCACCCGGGTCGACGCGTTCCCCGGTGGCCCGGACCACTTCGCCCCGGTCGAGGGAGGGCACCTCGTAGGTGCGGTCCAGGGAGGGGTTGGGGGTGACGGTGAGGATCATGCGCGTACCACTTCCGTGCCGTCGCGCTCGATGGCGGTGGCGTCTTCCGGGCTCAGCCCGCTGTCGGTGATCAGCAGGTCCACGTCGCCCAGGCCGCCGAAGCGGGCGAAGTGCTCCTGGCCGTGCTTGGAGGAGTCGGCGAGCAGGACGACCCGGCGGGCGGAGGCGACGGCGGCCCGCTTGACCGCGGCCTCGGCGAGGTCGGGGGTGGTCAGGCCGTGCTCGGCGGAGAAGCCGTTGGCCGCGAGGAGCACCACGTCGGCGCGGATCTCGCCGTAGGCGCGCAGGGCCCAGGCGTCGACGGCGGCGCGGGTGCGGTGCCGGACGCGTCCGCCGACCAGGTGGAGCTGGATGCCGGGGTGGTCGGCGAGGCGGGCCGCGATGGGCAGGCTGTGGGTGACGACGGTGAGCGACGCCTCGCGCGGCAGGGCGGAGGCCAGCCGGGCCACCGTGGAACCGGCGTCGAGGATCATCGTGCCCTCGACCGGCACCTCGGCCAGGGCGGCCTGGGCGATCCGGTCCTTCTCGTCGGCGGCGGTGGTCTCGCGCTCCGCGAGGTCCGGTTCGAAGTCGAGGCGGCCGGCGGGGATGGCGCCGCCGTGCACGCGGCGGAGCAGTCCGGCGCGGTCGAGGGCCTTCAGGTCGCGGCGGATGGTCTCCGCGGTGACCTGGAACTCCTCGGCGAGCGACACCACGTCGACCCGGCCGCCGTCCCGGGCGAGCCGGAGGATCTCCTGCTGCCGCTCGGGTGCGTACATGCCCTTCACCTCCGACGTGGTGCCCGAACCTGTGACTTCACTGGGAGGGTACGTCCCATTTTCCGGAAAGTAAACACGTAAACAGAAGTGAACGGACTCAATCGGGCGCGAACGGGCGCGGCTACTCTGCGTGCGGGGTGGCACCCGCACCGGTCCGCCGAGGCGGGCGACGCGGGAAGGCCGGGCCGCCCCTCAGAGGGGGTGGAAACCCCAGCGAAACGGAAGCAACCGGGCATGAGGCCGCCAGGGCGGACAGCAGCGGGTCCGCGGTCTCCGACCACGGAGGAGGCCCGGCGGTCAGATCCGGGGGGGGTACGCGCCGGACGGACGGACGGACGGTGCGCTGACGGGCAGGGGGCCGGGACGGCCGGAGCCGCTGCGCCGTCGAGGCGCCGCCCCGCCCTCGGCGGGAGCTACCCGCCGGCCGCCTCACCCCGGCGGACGCCACCCTCCTCAGTCTCCCCGGCCACCGCGTCGGCCCGGTGGGTGCCATCCCCCACGGGCGCCCCCGCCGCCCCCTCGCCCCGGCGAACGCCCGCCGCCACCGGCTCGTCCGCGCCGCTCCCCCACTGGTCCCAGCCGCTCCCCCACCGCTCCCAGGGGAAGTGCCGCAGCACGTCCAGGTTGCGCAGGGCCGCGTCCAGCGGGCCCGGCGTCGCCTCCGGGGCGGACGCCCAGTGCTCGACGGCGACCCGGACGGCACCGCCCGCGGTGGCGGCGGCGAAGCGCAGACCGGGGGACGCCGCGAGGCGCGCGGCAACGTTGTCGTCCCCCGGCGCCAGCCGGGCGGCCAGCGTCTGGGCGAGGGTCCGTTCCGCGGTGTGGCAGACCTCCGTCCACACCTTGCGCAGCGCCGGGCTGTCCTCGGCGAGGCGGATCAGGGCGCCGGCCCACCGCCAGGAGGACGCCGCGACACCGGCGCCCGGCGTGAGGGTGTGCCGGGCGGCGTACGCGAGGGCCTCGGGCGGAGGCAGTGCGGCCGGCGCCGTGCGCACCGTCTCGGCCCAGCGCTGGGCGCCCAGGGCGTAGAGGGGCGCGACGGCCTCCTCCTTGGTGGCGAAATACCGGTAGAAGGTGCGCGGCGCGACCCCGGCCGCCTTGGCGATGTCCTCGGCGCGGGTGGCCCGCAGCCCCTGCCCCACGAAGAGCCGGGCCGCGGTGCGGGCGATCTCCATCCGGGTCTCGGCCTTGCGCCGCCCGGCCGGCGGGAGGGTGCCGGGACCGGGCGCGGTGGCGGGTTCCGGACCGGTGGCGGGCTGGGTCGCGGGGGTGGTCCTCACTTCGGCAGGCTATGCCCCTGTGGCACAATCTGCCATCCGGCGGGCCACCCCGGGGTTCAGGTCCGGGGTGCCCCGCCCTTCCGGCCTGTCCGCCGCCCCGCGGCCCTCTCCACCTCGCCGTTCGCACGGGGGGTGGGCACGAGAGGAGCCGGGCCGCCGTGCCCAGGGGGAGAGGCACCGCGACCCGGCTCGGGGAAGTCCCGGCGCCGGGGGGAGTACGTCGGGACGTGGTTCCGGGTGTCCGCAGGTCCAGGGTGGTTCAGAGGGGTGCGGGTGTCCGGCCGGGTCCGGCGCCCACGGGCTCGGGGGCGGGGCGCGGGAACGGACCGGTCGGACGGACGCGTACGGGTGGGTCGGTCACTCGGTTGACTGACGGGCGTGCTTCACAGGCGTCGGGCGCACGTGCGTGCGGCCCGGCGGGCGTAGGGCACCCGTGGCCACGGGGCGCCCGGACACGACGGCTCGTACCTCGGGCCGGGGCCGGTCCGTGACCCGGTTCCGGATCGGTGCGCATCGCCTCGGATTCGGATCGGACCGCATGCGGATCGGATCGGCATCGGTGGGCCCGGAGTTCTTGTTCCCGGGCCCCGGCGGGTTGAAGCGGCGTTACACGGCCATGTTCGGACGCCCCGTGGGGAACCGGCCGGCCGTGGCCGCCGTGGGTCAGGCGGCGGCTTCGAAGCCGGTGTCGTGGGCCAGCTTCTTCAGCTCCAGCAGCGCGTGCTTCTCGATCTGGCGGATGCGTTCGCGGGTGAGTCCGTGCTCCTTGCCGACCTCGGTCAGGGTGCGCTCCCGGCCGTCGTCGATGCCGTAGCGCATCTTGATGATCGACGCCGTGCGCGGCTCCAGACGGCCGATCAGGTCGTCCAGTTCCTCGCTGCGCAGGAGCGTCAGCACGGACTGCTCGGGAGACACGGCGGAGGTGTCCTCCAGCAGGTCGCCGAACTGGGTCTCGCCCTCGTCGTCCACCGCCATGTTCAGCGAGACCGGGTCGCGGGCCCAGTCGAGCACGTCGGTGACGCGCTCCGGCGTGGAGCCCAGCTCGGCGGCGATCTCCGCGGGCTCCGGCTCACGGCCGTGCTCCCGGTTGAACTCGCGCTGCACGCGCCGGATGCGGCCCAGTTCCTCGACGAGGTGGACGGGGAGCCGGATGGTGCGGGACTGGTCGGCGATGGACCGGGTGATGGCCTGGCGGATCCACCAGGTGGCGTACGTCGAGAACTTGAAGCCCTTGCGGTAGTCGAACTTCTCGACCGCGCGGACCAGGCCGGCGTTGCCCTCCTGGATGAGGTCGAGCAGCGGCAGTCCGCTGCGGGGGTAGCGGCGCGCGACCGCGACGACCAGGCGGAGGTTGGAGCGGATGAACACGTCCTTCGCGCGCTCGCCCTCCCTCTCCAGCGCCTCCAGTTCCTCACGGGTGGCGTCGGTCCCGGTCTCCTCGTAGCCTGCGAGTATCTGCCGCGCGAACACACCCGCCTCGATCGTCTGGGACAGCTCGACTTCCTTGGCGGCGTCGAGCAGCGGGGTCCGGGCGATCTCGTCGAGGTACATGCCGACCAGATCGCGGTCGGCGAGTTCGCCGCCGTTCGCGCGGACGCTGGTTGCCGCGTCGGTGGTCCGGCCGGTGGCGGACTGACGACGGGCGACGGCACGGGTTGCCATGCGTGCTCCCTTGCGATGGTGGTTCAGCGGGTGGTCCTTCGGACGTACGGCACCGTGGAGAACTCCTCCGGTCTGCTCCGGAACTCTCGCCGGGTGCCCTGCATCCGATGGAAACAACGACTGGAATCCGGACAGAATTCCCCACCCGCTCCCCGATTTTTCTGATCATGCAGTACCCTGTCGGGCCGCAGCCTCCGGCGTCGCCGCCGAAAGGGGCGGACCGCCAGGTCAGACGGGGGGTGTGCGATACTTCCGCGCCCCACCGGCCCCCGGGCGGAGCCCCGGATGAGACTTCCGTCACGTACGCCGGTGCCCCTCCCCCGGGCTCCGGCGGCCTCCCCACGAGAACGCCCCCGCCCCACCAGACGGTTCCCGCGGCCGGGAGGTTGCCGGGGCACCCCGCCGGGCGGCGCGGGCGGGCAGCAGGGCGGGACCGACCGCCGCCCCCGCCCCGGCCGGATGACGGCGACCGCCCGGCCGGCCTCGCCGCTCAGCCGAACTGCACCGACCGCTTGGCCAGCCCCATCCAGAAGCCGTCGATCACCGAGCGGCGCAGGTCCAGCTCGCCGGCCGCGTCCGCCGCGCCCATCGTCACGAAGAGCGGGGCGAAGTGCTCGGTGCGCGGGTGGGCCAGCGTGCCCGCCGGGGACTTGTGGGCGAAGTCCAGCAGCCCGTCCACGTCCCCGTCCTCCAGCGCGCGCCGGCCCCAGTCGTCGAACTCGGCGGACCAGGAGGGCACCCCGGCCTGGCGCAGGGCGGCCAGGTTGTGGGTGAAGAAGCCGGACCCGATGATCAGCACGCCCTCGTCGCGCAGCGGCGCGAGCCTGCGGCCGATCTCCATGAGCCGTACCGGGTCGAGGGTCGGCATCGAGACCTGGAGGACCGGGACGTCGGCGTCCGGGTACATCTCGACCAGCGGGACGTAGGCGCCGTGGTCGAGCCCCCGGTCGGGGACGTCCTGCACGGGGGTGCCGGGCGCGCGCAGCAGCTTGCGCACCGCATCGGCCAGCGCGGGGGCGCCGGGGGCCTCGTAGCGCACGCCGTAGTAGTGCTCGGGGAAGCCCCAGAAGTCGTAGACGAGCGGGACGGTCCGGGTGGCGCCGAGCGCGAGGGGCGCCTCCTCCCAGTGGGCGGAGACGACGAGGATCGCGCGCGGGCGCGGCAGGCCGGCGGACCAGGCGGCGAGTTCGCCGGGCCAGACGGGGTCGTCGGCCAACGGCGGGGCGCCGTGGCTCAGGTACAGGGCGGGCATGCGGTCCCCGGTGGCGGCGGACATGGCGGCGGTTCCCTCCTCGACTGCTCGAGTTGCTTGAATCCTCAAGCTCTAACGCGAGGATACGCCGCTTTTGTTTAACGTTCAAGAATTTGCCTTACAGTGGACCCATGAACAGGGCACCCGGAAACCCTCCCGGCCAGGAACCGCGCTGGCTGACCGACGAGGAACAGCACGTCTGGCGCGCCTACATCGAGGCCGGCACCCTCCTGGAGGACCACCTCGACCGCCAGCTCCAGCGCGACGCCGGGATGCCGCACGTCTACTACGGGCTCCTCGTCAAGCTCGCCGAGTCGCCCCGGCGGCGGCTGCGGATGACGGAGCTGGCCCGGTACGCGAAGATCACCCGGTCCCGCCTCTCGCACGCCGTCGCCCGCCTGGAGAAGAACGGCTGGGTCCGCCGCGAGGACTGCCCCTCCGACAAGCGGGGCCAGTTCGCCGTGCTCACGGACGAGGGCCACGACGTGCTCGCCCGCACCGCGCCGGGGCACGTGGACGCCGTACGCCAGGCCGTCTTCGACCGGCTCACCCCGCAGCAGCAGAAGTCCCTCGGCGAGATCATGCGGATCGTCGCCGAGGGACTGGAGCCGGACGGGACCGGCGCCGACCTGCCCTGGCTGCGCTGAGCCGACCCGCCCCGGCCGCGCCGGCCCCCGCCCCCCGGGCTCGGCGCGGGTGAAGCCGTAGACCGGCGCCACCAGACCGAGGAGGGACCGGACCACGCCGGGGACGCCGAGGGGGAGCGGTTCCGGCCGCCCGCGCGGCTCGCGGACGACGAGGTACGCGCCGGCCGCCGCGACGACGGCGAACGGGATGTCGACGCAGAAGGCCCAGCGCCAGTCCAGGTGACGTGACGCATCCGACGGGGATCAGCCCGACGGCACCACCGCCGCGCCCTCTTTCCGGTGACCCGCGCCACACCTCGCCGCCACCCGGCACATCCCCCTCCCCCGCCCCGCACCCCGCCCCGGAACTCCTCCGAACGGCGGCTACCGCCGGGTAACCCACGTTCAGCCCCTCCAGCGCGCGCCCCCGCACCCCCCGGCAGAGGGTGAGCGCAAGGGTGCAGCCGGTGACGTGCGGCTGCCATGGGTCCGGGAGGTGCGCATGCGGCCGCAGGTGCAGCCGCCGAACCGGCGGATACGCCCCCGCCGTCCGGCCGCCCTCGCGGCGGTCACCCTCCTGACCCTCGCCGTCAGCACCTCGGCGGGCACCGGCCCCCTCGCCCCGGGCACCACGACGGCGGGCCCGGGCCCGGCCACCCTCTCCCGCACCCCCGCGCACAGCCCCTGCCTGATCAGCGGCGGCCCCGAGATCCAGATGTCCGAGGGCGTCCCGACCGCCTCCGGCTACGCCCGCTCCACCGGCACCGTCCGCGCCCTCAACCTGATGGTCGACTTCCCGGACGCGCCCGGGGAGGGCAAGGCCCTCGACCGGTACGCCGAGTTCTTCCCGCAGACCCGCGACTGGTTCACCACCAGCTCCTACGGGCGCCTCGACTACCGCCCCGACGCCCCCCTCCGCGAGTGGCTGCGGATGCCGAAACCGTTCGCCGAGTACGGCATAGAGCGCGGCGCGCCCTTCGACCCGGGCTACCGGGAGCTGATCCAGGACCTGGTCTCCGCGACCGACGCCAAGGTGGACTTCCGCGCCTACGACCTGCTCAACGTGCTGGTCACCCCGAACGCGGGCCCCTCCGCCCTGGACACGGTCCTGTCCGTCACCTTCGCGGGCAACGCCGAGGCACCGGTGGCCGACGGCGTCCCGGTGGCCAACGCGTCCTTCGTCTACTCCCGCCAGGACGACGGCTCCGGTTCCTACGACCGCACCGGCTACCGCGTGCTGCCGCACGAGAACGGCCACGTCTTCGGCCTGCCCGACCTCTACACCCAGGAGGGCGGCGGCGCGGTCGGCCACTGGGACATCATGAGCGAGGACTGGGGCGCCAACAACGACCTGCTCGGCTGGCACAAGTGGAAGCTCGGCTGGCTCGACGCCTCCCAGGTGCACTGCGCCTCCGCGCCCGGCTCGGCGAAGTACACGCTGACGCCACTGGCCCGCGAGGGCGGCGACAAACTGGTCGTCGTGCCGCTGGACGGGAAGTCCGGGTACGCCATGGAGCTGCGCACCCGCGAGGGCAACGACGAGGCCGTCTGCCGGCCCGGCGTGCTGATCTACCGGGTCGACGCCGACGTGGACACGGGGATGGGGCCGGTCACGGTCTACGACTCCCGGCGCGACAGCGGCGGCTGCACCCGCAGCCCCAACGTCCACGCCGAACTCTCCGACGCCGCCTTCATCCCGGGCGAGACCTTCAAGGACCCCGAGCGGGGCATCACGATCAAGGTGACGAAGGCGGACCCCCAGGGCGACCACGAGGTACGGATCACCCGGCGCTGAGGCGCCCGGACTACCGTAGCCCTGCCTCACCCGCCGTACCGGAGAGCCGATGCCCGCCAAGACCACGAACGACGCCGCCCGCGACGAGGGCGCCGCCGCGCCGGCCGAAGCGGCCCCGACGCTCACGCGCGGCCGGACGGCCGCCCCCGCCGAGGCCGTCACGCCGCTGCTGCGCGGGATCGCCGTGCTCCGCGAGCTGACCGAGGCGGACGGCACCCTCAGCGCCAGCGAACTGGAGAGGGCCACGGGGCTGGCCCGCTCCACCGTCGACCGGATCACCGCGACCCTCACCCGGATGGGATACGTCCGCCCGGACGGCCGGGACGTCACCCTGGCCCCCCGCCTGATGGAACTGGGCAACGCCTACCTCGCCGCCCTGCGCCTGCCCGCCCTGCTCGGCACCCGCGCCGACGCCCTCGCCGACGCCCTGGACGAGTCGGTCTCCCTCGCGGTCGGCGACCGGGACGGCATCCGCTTCATCCACCAGGCCACCCGTCGCCGCGCGATGTCCCTGAGCTTCCGCATCGGCGACCTGCTGCCCGCCGAACGCACCGCGCCGGGCCCCCTGTTCGCCGCCGAGTGGACCGAGGAGGACTGGCGGCACTGGCGCGCACGCCGGGCCGCCGACCCGGGGGACCACACCTTCCCCGCCGTCCCGCCCCGCGAACACCCGGCGCCGGACGAGGAGTTCGCGCAGCGGGCGGCCGAGGCGGCGGCCCGGGGCTGGGCACTGGACGACGAGCTGATCGAACCGGGTCTGGTGGCCGTCTCGGCGCCGGTACACGACCCGCGGACCGGCCGGGTGGCGTGCGTGGCCAACGTGGTGAGCCACACCAGCCGCCACACCGCCCAGGGCCTGCGCGAGACGCTGCTGCCCCGGCTGCGCACCGCCGTCGAGGCGATGGAGGCCGACCTGCGCGACGCCCCGCCGCCGGAACCGGGACCCGCCCCGGCGGGCCTGGCCACCTGGACGGGCGCCTCGAAGCAGGAACTGGGCCGGGAGTTCGTCGCCTCGCTGGCCCGCGGGCTGACCGTCCTGACCGCGTTCGGCGAGGGCCGCTCCGCGCTCACGCTCACCCAGGTCGCCGAGGCGACCGGCCTGGCACGGGCGACGGCACGCCGCGCGCTGATCACGTACGAGTGGGCGGGGCTGGTCGCGCCGGGCCCCGGCCGCACCTTCACGCTGACCCCCGGGGTGCTGTCCCTCGGCTTCCCGCCGCTCTCCCGCACCTCGCTGCCCCGGATCGCGGAACCCCACCTGGCCGCGCTCGCCGGCCGGGTGCGCGAATCGGCGTCGCTGGCCGTCCTGTCGGAGACCGGCGAGGAGATCCAGTACACGGCGCGGGCCTCGGCGGGCCGGGTGATGAGCGCCCGCGTCGCCCTCGGCTCCCGCCTCCCCGCGTACGCGACCTCGCTGGGCCGGGTACTGCTGGCCGGTCTCCCCGCCGACGCCCGCCCCCCGGCCCCGGCGGCCGGTCTGCCCCGGCTCCTGGAGGAGGTGCGGGAGCGCGGGTACGCCCTGGTCGACGAGGAGCTGGAGGCCGGGCTGCGGTCGCTCGCGGTGCCGGTGCGCGACCGTACGGGCCGGGCGGTGGCGGCGCTGAACGTGGCGATGCACGCCGCCCGCCGGACGCCCGGGGAGTGCGTCGCGGAGATCCTGCCGGAGCTGCGCCGCACGGCCGACGCCATCGAGGCGGACCTCAGGGTGGCCGGACGGTTCACCGGGGTGGCCCCGGCGTGAGCAGCGACACCTGGACAGGTGTCGCTTACTTGACAGGCGTCGCCTACTCTGGGCCGTATGGTGATCGAGATCTGGGCGGACGTCGTGTGCGCGTGGGCCTTCATCGGCCGGCGCCGACTGGAACGCGCCCTCGCCGGCCTGGACGCGGGCGAGGGGGCGGAGGTGGTGTGGCGCCCGTTCCGCGTCGACCCGATGGCTCCCGACCCGGCGGTCCCGCTCGACGACGAACTGCGCGACCCGCTGGTGGACGACGCGCTGCGCCAGTGCGCCCCCGGTCTCTCGACGGCCGGGAACCGGACCCGGGTCTCCCGCATCGCCGCGCGGGAGGGCATCGGACCCCGCTGGGGCGCGGCCTGGCGCACCAGCAGCCACGACGCGCACCGCCTGCTCGTCCTCGCCCTCGACCACGGCGCCCCCGGCGTGCAGGACGCCGTGGCACAGGCCCTGTTGCGGGCCCACTTCGTCGAGGCCCGCGACATCGGCTCACCGCAGGTCCTGGCCGACGCGGCCCGCGCGGCCGGCTTCCCCGAGGGCGCGGCCCGGCTCGCCCGGGGCGAGGGCGAGACGCGCGTACGGGAGCTGCTGCTCTCCGGGAAGGCGCGGGGCGTCACCAACTCCCCGACCTTCGTGGTCGCGGGCCGCTCCCTCACCGGCGCGCAACCGCCAAAGACCCTCGCGGAGTTCCTGCGCGCCACGGCCCCGGAAGAGGAGCGGGGCCTGCCGGCCGAGGTACGGCGGTTCCGCGAGGCCGAAGCCCTCCTGGACCTGGGCGACCCGCTGGGCTGTCTCACCCTGCTCACCCCGCTGCTGGCCGAGCAGGGGACCGACCGCGGGGTCCGCACGCTGGCCGCCCGCGCCTACTTCCACTCCGCCCAACTGGCCCAGGCGGAGGCCATGCTGCGGCCCCTGGTCACGCAGGCCCCCGACGACTCGTACGCCCGCCTGCTGCTGGGCCGCACCCTGGAACGCCGGGGGCGCGCCGAGGAGGCGGCGGCCCACCTGCGCCTGGCGACGGCGATGACCCCGTCGTACGGGACGTGAGCGACAACCCCCGCGGCCCTGCGCCCGGCCCCTCCCCCGCCCCCAGCTTTTCCCTCGCCTGCCCGCCCCGAGCCCTCTCCCGCCCCCGGAGGACCCCGCACCCGTGACCGGCACCAGTTCGTCCCCCGTCGCCCGGACCGCCTCGCACGACCCCCGGGCCCGCCGCACCCGCGCCCGGCTCCACGCGGCCGTGCTCGCCCTGTCCGCGGAACGGGACCCGGACACCGTCACCATGGCGGAGATCGCGGAACGCGCCGAGGTCAGCCGGGCGACGGTCTACCTCCACTACAAGGACCGCGACGACCTCCTCCTCGACGCGGCCGACAGCGCGATGGCCGACCTGGTCGAGGCGGTCCGCGCCTGCCGCGGCACCCCGGGGCCGGACCCGGCCGATCCCACGCCGCCGGGCCATCTGGTCACCCTCTTCGCCCACGTCGCCCGGCACCGCCCGCTGTACGCCCGGATGCTGGGTGAGGACGGCAGCGCCCGCTGCACCGCGCGCCTGCAGAGCCGGCTCGCGGAGGCATGGCGTTCCGGCGTCCGGGGCGAACACGAGGAGACCGGCCCGGAGGCGACGGCCGCCGCCCACTTCGTCGGCGGCGGCCTGGTCGCCCTGATCGCCCACTGGTCCCGGGGCACCCTGCCGGGCCCGGCCACCCCGGCCGACCTCGCGGCCCTGGCCTGGTCCCTGCTCGGCACCCGGCCGTGATCCGGGCGGGCGCGGCCCCCGCCGGTCCGGCCGCCGCGGAAACCGTTCCCCCGAGAATCCGTACGGCTCACCCCGGCCATTTCCCGGAAAGTCCAGAGGCTTTTGAGCCATAGGGTTTTTCATCGGAGGGACGCGACATGGCTTTACCCGGAAAGTGGCCGGAACCCGCCTTAGGCGACGCGCTCCGGGGGCGCATCAGCGGTCCACTCCCGACGGCTCGCGGGAAAGCCCCTCCAACTCGCGCACGCGCGCAATGACGTCACCGATGGACTTGAGGCTCCGCTCCGAGAGTCCGGCCGCGCCCAGGGTAATTCTCTGCACCTCCGCGTCCTGTAGCGCCACGCGAAGGGACAACTCGGCGTCGACCGCCTCGGTGACATCGTCGTCGAAGAAATACGCGGGGGGTACGCCGAAGAACCTGGCGAGTCCTTCGACGTGGCGCAGCGTCGGGTTGTCACGCTTCCCTTTACGCAACAGCCATACATAACTACCGGAGATCGGGATTCCGGAAGCCGTGATGGCACGCGCGACTTCCTCGCTGGTATACCGGTCCCGACCTGCGGGTCTCACCCTCATGAACAAGTGATTGAGCTTCCCGGCCAGACTGTTTCCCGGCCTGCTTTCGGCTTCCTTCACCGCACCGGACCTCCCTCCTCGGCTTACCTTACGGCCGGACCGGTGTGCAAAGAGAGCAACTGCTCACCCAATGGGAGTTGACGTGGCTGGAAGCAGTGGATAGCTTCATCGGGGCCTTCAACTGGTGTGCAGTGGCGGGCCCTTGGCGATCCAATATGAGTAAGTCGTCGGCGCGGGGGACGCAGGAGACTCCAATGACAGACTCTGTACGCCAGCAACGGGGCCGGGAACTCACCAGCTCGCGATCCGTGGACGTCTTCGCCGAGCGGCTTTTCGACTATCTACCACGAGCAGATCAACGCCGGTGGGCGCACGCCTACCTCACGGCCCTGATAACCACCCAGGGCAAGAAGTCGATGCGGCGATTGGCCGAGTCCGTGTCCACCTCGCCCACGGCCTGGTACTCGTTACAGCAATTCATCAACAACAGTCCGTGGGAGTGGGAACCGGCGCGCGACGCGCTGACGCGGTGGGTCGAGGAACGCTCCTCCGTCCGCGCCTGGGCCCTCACCCCGGTCGTGCTGCCGAAGCGGGGCCGCCACTCCGTGGGCGTCCACCAGCGGTTCGTCGCCTCGGCCGGCCGCAGCCTCAACTGCCAGGTGGGAATCGCCCTCTTCCTCTCGTGCCCGGGCGCGAACTTCCCCGTGAACTGGCGGTTGTTCCTCCCCCGGCCGTGGGACCGCGACCCGGAGCTGCGGCGGCGTGCCCGCATCCCCGAGACGGCGTGCTTCCGGCCGCAGTGGAGACAGATGCTCGACCTGGTGGACCACGTGGCCGGCCGCTCCGCCTCACCGGGGGTGCCCGTCGTGGCCGACATGAGCGACGCGCCCGACCTCGCGGAGCTGACGTCCCGGCTGGACGGCACCCGACGGGACTTCGTCGTCGTCGTGCACTCCCGGTTCCTGGCGCCCGACAGGGGAGCACGGGAACGGTCCCCGGCCGCCGGCGCGCTCACCGGCGGGAGAGCGGGGCACGGCGTGCTGGTCGGCGGCCCCCCGGTGCCGGAGGCGCAGCGGACCTGGAGCCGGCACATCGCCGCCATGACGGGGGCGGACGGGCGGTTCCGGCAGGCCCAGATCCTCTCCGCCCTGACCTGGCAGCACAACGGCGGTGAGCGCCGGGCCTACCGGCTGCTGACCGAGCTGGACGCGGAGGGCGAGCCCACCTCCCGGGTGTGGCTCACCAACCTCGTCCACCACCGGCTGGACGAACTCCTCGAACTGACCCGGCTCTACATCAGTTCCACCATCACCGCCGACTGCCTGGACGGCAACTACGGGCTGCTGGACTTCGCCGGACGTTCGTTCCCCGCCTGGCACCACCACATGACCATGGTCTCGGCGGCCTACGCCCACATGCGCCTCGCCCACGCCGGGCACCCCGTCGAGCCGGTGCCCGTCCGGCGGCAGGGCACCCCGGCCCCGGCCGGAGCACCGCCGCCGTACGGCCGGCAGGTGGTGATTCAGCGCCCGACCACCGTCGAGCCGGCCTCCGCCACCGGTGCGGTGGCGCTGCCCAGGAGCCTCAGCGCCGCCTCCGACGGCGACCCGGGCTCCGCGGTGTAGGCGATGAGGCGCTGCCCCGAGGTGCCGGGGATGACGAGGTTCTCGAAGCTGAGGTCCATCGTGCCGACCAGCGGATGACGCAGGTGCTTGACGCCGGAGGTGCAGGTGCGCACCGGGTGCCGGGCCCATCGGGAGGCGAACCGGTCGCACTTCATGCTGAGCTGGCCGACCAGCTCGGCGAGGGCGCGGTCGTCGGGGTGCCGGCCGGCCACCAGGCGCAGGGAGGCCACCGCGAGCTGTGCCTCCTCGTTCCAGTTCGGGTACAGCTCCCGGTACTGCTCGTCGAGGAAGAGCATCCGGGTCAGGTTGGGCCGGGTGGCCGGGGTGTCGGGGCTCGTGGCGTCCAGGTGCCCGGCGAGCAGCGCGTGGCCGAGCCGGTTCCAGGCGAGGACGTCGTTGCGCCGGTCCAGGACGAGGGCCGGCACGTCGGCCATGGCCGACAGGAGCTGCCGGGCCGAGGCGCCGGCGTGCTCCACCCGGGGCGGCGCCGGCCGGAGCGCGGCGTGGGCGGGGCGGGCCAGGTCCTTGAGGTGGGCCGTCTCGTCGTCGGTCAGGCGCAGGGTGCGCGCGATCGCCTGGAGCACGCTGTCGGAGGCGCTGGTGACGCGGCCCTGTTCGAGGCGCGTGTAGTGGGTGATGCTGACCCCGGCGAGCATCGCCAGTTCCTCGCGGCGCAGTCCGGTGACGCGGCGGCGGGTCGGGGACGCGGTGATGCCGACGTCCTCGGGGCGCAGCGCGGCGCGGCGGGACTTGAGGAAGTCTCCCAGCTCGGACGGTGCGTCCATCAGTGCCTCCAGGTCGGCTGTGCGCGGCCGGCGGTGTCCACCGGCCTCCCATGATGCCCGCCGGTACCGGCGGGCGGGGCGCCAAGGGTGGTCCTGTGATGACTACCCTCGCGCTGGCTGTGCGCGACAGGGTTCTGGCTCGGGTCCCGGGCGCCGACGAGTCTCTTCCCCATGACCGCGCGCGGCGCGGCCCAGCCCGCGCCGCGCGGCTGGACACCATGAGGAAAGGGACCCCAGGTCATGTCTGTCACCGATGCGGAGAGGTCGGGCGCCGCCGCCGGCCCGGCTCCCGCCACGCTCACCCCCCGGCTGCGGCTGGTGCTGGTGCTGCTGCTCGCCGCCCAGTTCATGCTGGCCGTGGACTTCTCCATCCTGAACGTGGCGCTGCCGGTGATCGGCGAGGGCCTGGGCTTCTCCCTGTCCCACCTGCAGTGGATCGCCACCTCGTTCGCGCTGTGCGCGGCCGGCTTCACGCTGCTCTTCGGCCGGGTCGCCGACCTGTTCGGCCGGCGCCGGCTGTTCCTCGGCGGTCTCGTCGTGCTCGGCGTGGCCTCGCTGGTGGGCGGCCTGGCCCAGAACCCCGAGGTGCTGATCCTGGCCCGCGTCTTCCAGGGCCTGGCCACGGCCGCGGTGACCCCGGCCGGGCTGTCGCTGCTGACCACCTCCTTCCCCGAGGGGCCGCTGCGCGAGAAGGCGCTCGGCCTCAACGGGGCGCTGATGTCGGCCGGTTTCACGACCGGTGCCATCCTGGGCGGCCTCCTGACCGACCTGCTGTCGTGGCGCTGGGCGTTCTTCATCAACGTGCCCGTCGTCGTCGCGGTGCTGATCGTCGCGCCGACCGTCATCAAGGAGTCCCGTCCGGACGAGCGGCCGAAGCTGGACCTGCCCGGTGCCGTCAGCGTCACGCTGGGCCTGCTGGCCATCGTGTTCGGCCTCACCCAGGCCGGCGAGGCGGGCTGGGGCTCGCCGGAGGCGCTGCTGCCGCTGGCCGCGGGCGTGGTGCTGCTGCTCGTCTTCTACGCGGTCGAGCGCAAGGTGTCCGCGCCGCTGGTCCCGCTCAGCGTGCTCGGCAAGCGGTCGGTGGCCTGGGGCAACATCGCCGGCCTCATCGCGTTCCTCACCGAGACCTCCCTCGTCTTCCTGCTGACCCTCTACCTCCAGAAGGTGCTCGGCTTCTCCCCGCTCGCCGCCGGCCTCTCCTTCGGCGTGCTCGGCGTCGGCACGGTCGTCGGCGGTTCCGTCGCCCCGCGGGTCATCGGGAAGATCGGCAGCAAGCAGACGCTGATCACCGGCGGCATCCTGCAGACGGTGGCCACGGCGGCCCTGCTGGGCCTCGGCGACGACCGCTCCTGGATGTGGCTGCTGCTGATCGGCACCTTCGCCGGCGGGGTCGGCAACATGCTCGTCATCGTCGGCTTCATGGTCACCGCCACCTCCGGCCTCGCCGACCACGAGCAGGGCCTCGCCACCGGCCTCGCCACCATGACCCAGCAGATCGGCATCACCATGGGCACGCCGATCATGAGCGCCATCGCCACCGGCGCCATGGCCGGCGCCGGGGCCGCCGCCATGCTCGGCGGCCTCAAGGTCGCCATCGCCGTGAACGCCGCCATCGTGCTCCTCGGCACCCTCACCAGCGCCCTGTTCCTGCGCGGCGCCCGGTCGAGTGCGCGGTGACGAGGGGCGGCGGGAGCCGTCCGCCGACGGCCGGCGGCCCGCCGCCACGCACCCGGACGAGGCCGTCCGCTGGGAGCCCCGGTGGCTCGACGCCGGCACCCACCGGGTCCCGGTACGGGTCTACCGGCCCGGCCCCGACCCGTACGGCTGGCTGGTGTGGGCGCACGGCGGGTCCTGGCGCGCGGGGTCCGTGGAGTACTGGCACGAACCGGTCGCGGACCTCGCCCGCGCGTCGGGCTGCACGGTGGTCAGCACCGGGTACCGCCTGGCCCCGCGCCACCGGCACCCGGCGCAGATCGAGGACGTCCTGACCGCGCTCTCCTGGGCCGGGGACCGGGCACGGCCCGGCGAACCGCTCGCGGTCGGGGGCGACAGCGCGGGCGGCACCGTCGCCGCCTGCGCGGCCCTCGCCCGGCGGGACCGGGGCGAGCCGCTCGCCGCCCAGGTGCTGGCCTACCCGCCGCTCGACCCGGACTGCGCCGCCCCCTCGTACGGGCGCGGGCCGGGCGTCTTCCCCTCCGCCGAGGACCTGAGGCACGCCTGGCGGCAGTACCGGGGACGGGGCACGCCCCCCGCGGGCGACGGCGAACGGCTGCACAGCACACCGCTGGAGGCCGGCCGGCTGGACGGGCTGGCCCCGGCCGTCCTCGCCGTCGGGGACCTGGACCCGGTCCTCGACGACGTCACCGGGTACGCGCGGCGGCTGGAGGCAGCGGGCAACGACGTACGGCTGCGGGTCTTCCCGCACACCCCGCACGCCGCCTTCCTCGCCGCCGTCGGGTCCACCCCGCACCACCCTCCCCTGAGGCACTGGCTCGGCACGGCGCTGCGCGACCGGCTGAGGCCACGGAAGGAGACACCATGACCGCACCACAGGCACCGGACACCACGGGCCTCCCCCACATCGAGGCCCTGACCCGGCACTTCTCCGACCTGCGCGACGGCACCCACGGCGACGCCGGCGACACCGTGTCCCGGCTCGGCAAGGAGGGGCACTTCCACCGGGCCGTCGCCCTGCTCGACCCGTACGCCCGCCAGGTGCTCGAGGAGTTCGACCGCACCCTGTTCGGCGGCACCGGCGAGGTCGAGGCCAGCGGGGTCCGGCGCACCCAGGACGCCGGCCTCGGAGCCTCCTGGACCCTGTCCTGGCCCGAGCAGCGGACGAGCGGCATCGCGCCGATCACGCTGCTGGCCCACTTCGGGCGCGGCTTCCACCACCCGCACCTGCGGGGCGCGACCGTCCACGACTGGCCGCTGAACGTGTTCACGCCCGAACAGGCCGCGGCGGAGGTGCCCACACTGCGCGCGATCGCCACCGGGGACCTGCACAACCTGGTCTTCCAGCGTGACTACCGCATCGTGCCCGCCATCGTGCGGGCCGGGAACTGAGGAGGACGGGTGGCACCCTCCGCACCACGGCTGTCGGTCCTCGACCAGTCACCCGTCGGCACCGGTTTCTCCGCGGCGGACGCCCTGCACGCCTCGGTCGACCTGGCCCAGGCCGCCGAGGAGTGGGGACACGTCCGCTACTGGACCGCCGAGCACCACGGCTCGCCCGGCTTCGCGGGCAGCGCCCCCGAGATCCTCGCCTCGGTGCTGCTGGCCCGTACCGAGCGGATGCGGGTGGGAACGGGCGGCGTGCTGCTGCCCCTCTACCCCCCGGCGAAGGTGGCCGAGGTCTTCGGCGTCCTGGCCTCGCTCTTCCCCGGCCGCGTCGACCTGGGCCTCGGCCGCGCGGGCGGCCCCGCACACGACTATCCGCAGCGGGTGCGCGCGGTGCGCCGGCTCATGGACCTGGACGGCGACGGGCCGCCCGCCGGGGCCGGGGTGAACCCCGTCGCCACCGTGCGCCCCCGGATGTGGCTCCTCGGCGGGGGCGTCGGCTCCGCCTTCATGGCGGGCGAGCTGGGCACCGACTACGCCTTCGCGCACTTCCTCGTGCCCGGCCCGGCACGGGCGGCGCTCACCTCCTACCGCTCGGCGTACACCGAGCACACCGGACGCCCCGCGCCGGGCGGGGTCCTCGCGGTGCGCGTCGTGACCGCCGCGAGCGAGGAGCGGGCCGAGGCGCTGGCCCAGAGCGTCCTGCTGTGGCGCAGCCGCAAGGACCTCGGCGACGACCTCCCGCTGCCCACCCCGGCGGAAGCCCTCCGCCACGAGTGGACCGCCCTGGAGGCGGAACGCGCCGAGGTCCGCCGGGGCTCCCTGGTGTGGGGGACGCCGGAGCAGGTCCGCGAACGCCTGACGGAACTCGCCGCCCGGCACGGCGTCTGCGAACTCATGGTCAACACCCTGACCTGCGATCCGGCCGACCGCCTGGACTCCCACCGGCTGCTCGCCGAGGCGTTCGCCGCCCGGCCGCGGCCCGCCGCCGCGGGGAGGTGAACCGCGGGCGACCGGGAGGACCGGGAGCCGGGCCCCGGGCCCCGGCCGACGGACCCCGGCCCCGTCGGCGGGGGGCCGGGGTCCGTCACAGCGAGCGCAGCGGGGCCTGCCCGGCCGGCTCCGCGTCGGCGACGGCCGGGGCGGGCGTGTCCGGGGGCGCGGGGCGGACCTCGGCGCGGCCCACGCTGAGGCGGCGCATGGCGGGCATCTCCACGAAGCGGTAGAGCAGCCAGCCGCCCAGCAGCGAGGTACCGAAGAAGCCCACGATCAGCAGCACCGCGCCGGGCACCCCGTACGTGGCCCCGTCCAGCAGGGACCGCAGGTAGAAGATGGACACGCCCTGGACGAGGTAGAAGCCGAAGGAGACCTCGCCGAGCCACACCATCACCCGCCCGCGCAGCCGGGTGCGGCGCCCGGCGACGTCCGCCGCCGCCACCGCGGCGATCAGCGCGCCGATGGGGACGATCGTCGCGACGACGAACGTGTACGGGAAGGGCACCACGAACCCGGCCGCGTAACCCGCCGCGCACAGGACGAGGGACCAGCCGATGCCGATGCGGCGCGGCCAGCGGCCGGCGAGCACGATCCGCGCGAGCAGGATGCCCAGGACGAACTCGAAGAGGCGGCCGGGCGGGAACAGGTAGCCGAACCAGAACTGCAGGTCGGAGATGGGAGTGATCGCGGACTTCGGCGTGTCCGGTACCAGGTGCGTCGAGACGAGCTGGACCGCCACGGTCCCGGCGACCATCACCGCCGACCACGCCCACAGCGCCCCGTCGCGGATCTTCCGGACCGGCACGATCAGCAGCGGGAACAGCAGGTAGAAGAGCAACTCGCTGCCCAGGGACCAACTCGGCGGACTCACACTGAGGTTGATCTCGGGCTGCGGGAAGAAGGTGTGCACCAGCAGCATGTTCGGCAGCCACTGCCCGACCGAGGTGATCGTGGCGCCGGCGAAGAGGACCAGCGACACCGCGAAGACGACGAGGTGGTTGGGGAAGATCTTCGTCATGCGGCGGCGCCAGAACGCCCGCGCCGACTGCCCCGGCCGCGCCGACCAGGCGAGCACGAAGCCGGAGAGCACGAAGAAGAAGGACACCCCGATGTAGCCGGCGTTGAGCAGCGCCTTCTCGTAGGCCCCCGCGATGCCCGGGTCGGCGAAGGGGTTGATGGGATCGTTCGGCGGGATGGGCGAGTTGGAGAGCGAGGAGTGGAAGAAGAACACCGACAGCGCGGCGAAGAAGCGCAGGCCGGTGAGGGACGGCAGTTTGGACGTTCTGGGCGGAGTCATGACAGTCCTCTGGGCGACGGGACCGGGTGAACGGCGGCGGGGCCCCGCGCCCCGGGTCCGGGACGCGGAGCGCGGGGCGCGGGTCATCGGCCGGCGGTGCCGGTCTCGTTGCGGTGCAGGACGATCTTCGCGTCCTTCGCCACGTAGTAGTTCTGCACCGAGTACGCGATCGTCGCGAAGTCCAGCCGCCCGTCGCCGTTGAAGTCGCCGGTGGCGATCCGCGCCACGGACTCGTCGGACACCCGCCACTTGGCCCAGATGCCCTTGGCCGCGTCGACGGCCTTGTAGTACATGACGCCCTGCCAGGGCCACGGGCCGCGGAGCGCCACCAGGAACTCGTCGTCGCCGTCCCCGTCGAAGTCGGCGCAGACGATCTGGTGCCCGGGGCCCTCGCCGTTCTCGTTGGGGTCGCCGTACACGTCCAGCAGCGTCCGCTCCCAGCCTCCCCCGCCGGCCGGGCCGCCCTCGCGCTTGGTGTAGACGGCGACCGTGTTGCCGTGGAACGGCTCGATCGCCGCGACGTAGGCCATCGGGTCGTCGCCCAGCCGCCCGGCGTCGAGGTCACCGCTGCCCCGGAAACCGGTTTGCTCGAACTGGGTGAGTTCACCGGTGCCGACCAGTTCGCGCACCCACTCGCCGCGCCCGGTGTCGTAGTGGAGCCAGGTGACTCCCTCGTCGGAGGCGAGCAGGATCGAGTCCAGGTCCGAGCCGGGGATGAGGCCGCGCTTCTTCTCCGCACCGTGGATCATGCGGAAGTTGCTGTCGTCGATGACCGTCATCGGCCATTCCGTCGCCGTCAGCACGTCGTCGGGCTGGGTGAACAGCACGACGGGCAGCACCGCGTGCACGTCGGCCTCGGCGACGATCGGCAGGCCGATGATCTCCAGTCGCTCGGACTGCGTGAAGTGGCCGGCCCGCAGCCGGTGCATGCCGGTGGCGCGGCCGACGTAGTGCTTCGTCCAGCGCGAGGGGTCCTTGTCGGGCGAGCCCGGGTTCTCCAGCCAGGCGATCTTCCCGCCCTCGGGGTCGGGGTCGACGATGGTGCCGATCGGCCCGTACAGCTCGTAGCAGACGATGATGTCCGGCGAGCCGGTGCCGCTGACGTCGGCGAAGTCCGCGCCGACCGGCATGCGGAAGCCGTCGGCGACCAGGCGCCGGGTCCAGTCACCGTCGTTCTGGTACCAGTAGATCTCGCCGAGCCGCAGCCCGTAGCCGAACAGGTCGGGACGGCCGTCGCCGTCGATGTCCGGGGCCTCCAGCCAGTAGCCGTCCCGGAGTTGCTCGGCCACCGGTTCCGCGGTGAACTTCGGGGTCCGTATCTCGGTCATGTCGTGTCTCCACTCGACGGTCGCCGCGTGACGCGGTGGTACTCGATGGCCAGCCATACGCAGTCGGTGTCGGCGTAGTACTGGTGCCAGGGGTAGGTGAAGGAGCCGTCCGGCCCGAGGGAGCAGAACGGGTCCGCGGTGGTGTGGCCGGGACTCATGGGGATGTCCTGGTAGAGCGTGGCGTGGTCCTGGGCCGCGAACTTCTGCATCCGCCCCAGGCCGGCCACCTGGGTGTGGACCTCGACGAAGTCGTGCAGGCGGTGGATGAAGCAGTCGGTGCCCGCCGGGGCGAACCACAGGTTGGCCCGGACCTCGAACGGCTGCGGGGCGCCCGCCGTCGCCGTCTCCCGCAACAGGTGGGCCGGGTCGAACGCGACCTGTCCGACGGTGTCCTGCGGGCCCCGCCACAGAGGGGTCTTCCTGTCGAAGGGCAGGCCGCCCGTGGTGCCGGGGTCGTCGCCGATCGCCTCGCCCAGCAGTTCCCAGCCCGGCTCGGCGGTGATGCCGGCGAGGGTGCCGCCCGTCTCGTCGCGGACGTGGAGCACGATGAGCAGGCCGGCGGACCCGATCGTCGAGTCGACCACGATCGTCGAGGTCAGGGGCGGTATCGGGCGCCTGGGGGCCGCGTCGACGTACGCGTCGCGCGTCCCGCAGTTGACCACGATCGCCCGCCCGTCGACCCGGTACTCCGCGACGTCTTTCACGACGGTCGCGGTGACGTGGGGGCCGGTGAAGTTCATCGCGCGCACGCCCCGCGGGTGTCCCGCGGGTGCCGGCCGTTCGCCGGTCGTCGTCCCGTTCATGTCCGCGCGTACTCCGTCCTGCCGTCCGCCTCGCCGAGCGGGGTCCTGGGGACGAAGGGGTCCGCGGGTGGGCCGTCGCCGAAGAAGTGCGCGATCGCGTCGATCGTGCGCCGCGTGGCCCGCCCGTCGCCGTACGGGTTGGCGGCGGAGGCCATCCGCAGGTACGCCGCCTCGTCCCGCAGCAGGCGCACCGTGTGGCCGTACACGCCCTCGTACGCCGTGCCGACCAGACGGGCCGTGCCGGCCTCCACCGCTTCCGAACGCTCGGTGACGTTGCTGATCACCAGCGTCGGCTTGCCCAGGGCCGGGCCCTCCTCCTGGGCCCCGCTGGAGTCCGACAGGAGGATGTCGGCACGCCGCATGAGCCGGCAGAAGTTCAGGTACGGCAGCGGGTCGACGATCGTGATGTCCGGGTGGGCGCCGATGTGCGGCAGCATCGCCTGCCGCACCGACGGGTTGCGGTGCAGCGGCACGACCACCCGGGTGCCGGGCTCGTCGGCGATGTCGGCGAACGCCCTGGCGATCTCGGGCAGGTGCGGCCAGGCGTCCCGCCGGTGGGCGGAGGCCAGCACCACCCGCCGCGGATCGGCGTCCAGATCCGCCAGCGCCGGGTGACCGAAGTCGTCGGTCCTGCCGCCGGCCCACTGGAGGGCGTCGATGACCGTGTTGCCGGTCACCGCGATCGCCTCCTCGGCGATGCCCTCGGCCAGCAGGTTGGCCTTGTTGCCGGGGGTGGGGGCCAGGTGCAGCGCCGCGATCTGCGCGATCATGCGGCGGTTGCCCTCCTCGGGGAACGGTGACCCGAGGAATCCGCTGCGCAGGCCCGCCTCCACGTGGACGACGGGGATCTGGTGGTGGAAGCCGGCCAGGGCGCCGGCCATGGTGCTGGCGGTGTCGCCGTGCACCAGCACGGCCTCGGCCTTCAGGGTGCTGAGCTGCCCCTCCAGCTCGCGCAGCGCGCGGTACGTGGTCTGCGAGAGCGTCTGCTGGGGGACCATGACGCCCAGGTCGATGTCGGGGGTGAGGTCGAACGCCTTCATCGTCTCGTCCAGCATTTCCCGGTGCTGGCCGGTCGAGATGACGATCGGTTCGAAGCGGGGGTCGTCCCGCAGAGCGTGGATCACGGGGGCGAACTTGATGGCCTCCGGGCGGGTGCCCAGGACCACGGCAACGGGTCGCATCAGGTGTCTCCCGATCGAGATGTCACGTGGAGGGCCGGTCCGCCGTACGCGGGAACCGCGCTGTTCCCGCACACGGACCGGCGGCCGTCGGCTCCGGGGCGGTGCTAACGCCGGGGCGGCTCGACGGAGAGGGCGTGGCGGAAGTAGTTGCCCGGGTCCCAGCGCTTCTTGACCTGCTGGAGCCGGGGGTAGTTGCCCTTGTAGTAGAGGGTGTGCCAGGGAACGCCGGAACGGTTGTGCGCCGGGTCCGCCATGTCGGTGTCGCAGTAGTTGATGTAACAGCCGTCCGTACGGCCGCCGACGACCGGCACGCCCCGCGTCTCCGCGAAGAAGTCGGCGTACAGGCCGCGTATCCAGTCCAGGTGGAACGCGTCGTCCCGCTCGTCCGGCCAGAACGTCTGGAAGGTCATCTTGAACACGCAGTCGCGCTGCGCGTTGGCCGTCGCGTCCGGCGCCACCGCGTTGACCCGGCCGCCGAACGAGAACAGCACGAGCATCGTGTCCGGATTGGTGAAGTCCGGGCGGGTCATGTACCGGTACAGCGCCGAGATCTGGTGGTCGCTGAAGTTCTTCCGCATGTAGCCGGACTTGTGCGCGGCGCGCGACATGGGGTCCGTGATGGTGGGGTTGTTGGTCCCGACCATCCGGGTGGCGTTGAGCCACGGCATCTCACGCGGCTCGGCCAGGTCCGTCAGGTGGGGGATCTCCCCGTTGGCCTTGGTCATCGGCCTGGCCGTCAGTCCGGTACCGGCGGTGACGGCGGCGAAGTAGTCGTCGAGCAGCCTGCGCGCGCCGGGCACCGTCGCGTCGACCTGCGTGAACATGCCGAGGCTGCCGTGCGCCCTGGAACTGACGTTGAAGAGGCTGGACAGGTGCCGGTACGGGGAGTCGGGCGCGCTGTTGTTCTCGTGCCAGGCGCCGAAGTTCTTCAGCAGCCGCCGGAACTTCGCCTCGTCCAGGTCGGCCCAGGGCAGGTCGACGGCCTGGACCAGCACCTTGGAGGGCGGTGAGATCAACTGGTCCTCGGGCCGGCTGCCCCTGGCGTCGGGCGAGCGGAACCAGTAGCGGGTGATCAGGCCGAAGTTGCCGCCGCCCCCGCCGGTGTGCGCCCACCACAGGTCCCGGTTCGGGTCGTTCCGTTCCCGCGTGGCGACGGTGGTGCGGACCGTGCCCCTCTTGTCGACGGTGACGACCTCCACGGCGTAGAGGTGGTCGACGACGAGGCCGTGCGCCCGGGAGAGCAGCCCGTAGCCGCCGCCGGATATGTGGCCGCCCGCGCCGACGCTGTAGCAGATGCCCCCGGGGATGGTGACGCCCCAGCCCTTGTAGAGGGCTTCGTAGACGTTGAGCAGCCGCGCTCCGGGCTCGACGTAGAAGGCCCGCCTGGACGGGTCGTACCCGACGCCCGTCATCTCGGAGAAGTCCAGGATGACCTCGACCTCGGGGTTGCAGACGAGGTCGGCGAAGCAGTGGCCGCCGCTGCGCACCGAGATCCGCTTGCCGGCCCGGTGGGCGGTGCGCAGCGCCTTCTCGGCGTCGGCGGTGGAGCGGATCATCTTCACGTACTCGGGGGCGGCGACGTACCGCTGGTTGTTCCCGGTCGTCAGCAGCGGGTAGCGCGGGTCGTGGGGGCCGATGAGCGCGCCGGCCCCGGAGGGGGGCTTCCCGGCCGTCACGGGGACGGCTTCCGCGGGACCCGCCGCGGCGGTCGTCAGGCCCGCGGCGGCGGCGGTGGCGCCTCCGGCGAGGGCGGCGCTCCGGGCGAGGACGGAGCGCCGGTCCATGGGTGTTGTGGTCATGGGCACCTCAATCTTGTGGTCGGGCGGGGGGGTGTGTGGGGCTGCGTGGGGTGTGCGGGCTGTGTGGGGTGCGGTGCGTGGGGTGTATGGGGTGTATGGGGCGCGTGGGGTGTATGGGGTGTATGGGGTGCGTGGGGTGCGGGGTGGGGGCGGGTCGGCGGTCGGGGCGGGCGGGGCGGGGCCGGAAGGGGAGACGGGTACGGGGGGCCGGGGAAGCCGGGCAGTCCCGGGCGGTCCCGGGGGGTCCGGGGAAGGCCGGGCGGTCCCGGGGGCCCGGGGAAGGCCGGGCGGTCCCGGGCCCCGTCTCCTCAGATCTGGCGGAGTGCGCCGCCGTCGACGGCCCACTCCGCGCCGGTGACCTGGCCGGCCGACGGCGAGAGCAGGTACGCGATGACCCTGGCCACGTCGTCGGGGTGGCCGATCCGCCCGCTGGGCAGCCGGCGTTCCTCCCGGATGAAGTGGTCGACCGCGTCGTCGGGGGACATGCCGTACCGTTCGGCGAGCTGCTCGGCGAAGCCCCCGGGGGCGTCGAACAGCGCGGTCCGGGTCGGCCCCGGGGACACCACGTTGGAGCGCACCCCCTGGGGCGCGAACTCGGCCGAGAGGGACTTCGACACCGACAGGAGCGCGGTCTTGGCCGCCGCGTAGTCCAGCAGCGGCGCGTCGGGGAACCGGGCCGCCTCACTGGCGAGGTGCACGAGACTGCCCGTCCCCTGCTCCACGAGGAGGGGCAGGACGGCCCGTGTCATCCGGACGACCGCGTGCAGGTTGAGTTCGAACGTCTCCTTCCAGTCCGCGTCCGTGGTGTGCAGGAAACCCTTCCGGGAGAAGAGCCCGCCGGCGTTGTTCACCAGTCCGTCGACCCGCCCGTGGCGGGCGAGAGCGGCGTCCACGACGGCCCGTGCCGCATCCGGGTCGGTGACGTCCGCGGAAACGGAGGAGACGCGCTCGCCGATCCAGTCGATCGCCTTCGTGTTGCGGGCCACTCCGACGACGTGAGCCCCCTCGGCGGCCAGCAACCGCGCGGTCGCCTCGCCGATTCCCGCCGACGCCCCGGTGACGATGTAGACCTTTCCGGAGAGGTGCAGATCCAACGTTTTTCCCTTCTCGAATTCTCCGACTGATTTCCCGGCGGCCCCCCGACCGGGGAACGGCCACCGCTGATTTCCGGGCGGCCGGCCCCGGGCCTTTGAACTGCCACCGCTGATTACCTGGCACCCACGGACCGGGGAACGGCCACCGCCGATTCCCACGTTTCCGCGCACGGTGACGCGCACGAGTCCAGGCACGGCTCGCGCGGAAAAGCGCCTACGCGGCGCGAGAGCCCGCACCGGCCGACGCGCGGTGGGCGTTCGCCGCGACGAACCCGCCCAGCCACTCGCGGAACGCCGGCCCCAGATCGGCGCGGTCCCAGGCCAGCTCGACCACCGCGCGCAGGTAGTCACCCGGGTTGCCGGTGTCGTAGCGGCGCCCGGAGAACACCACCGCGTGCACCGGTCCGGACGCCCCGCCGCCGCACATCTCGCGCAGGGCGTCGGTGAGCTGGATCTCGCCGCCGCGGCCGGGTGCGGTGGTGCGGAGTATGCCGAAGACGCCCGGGTCGAGGACGTAACGGCCGAGCACGGCGTAGTTGCTCGGCGCCTCCCCGGGCGCGGGCTTCTCCACCAGGTCGCTCACGCGGACGACGCCGGGGTCGTCCGTGGGTTCCACGGCAGCGCACCCGTACCGGGAGATCTGCTCGGCGGGCACCTGCATGAGCGCCAGCACGCTGCCGCCGTACCTCGCGCGCACCGCGGCCATCCGGCCCAGCAGGTCGTCGCCGGCACCGATGAGGTCGTCGCCGAGCAGCACCCCGAAGGGGACGTCACCGACGTAGGACGCGGCCCGCAGCACAGCGTGACCGAGCCCGCGGGGGTCGCCCTGACGCAGGTAATGGATGTCGGCGGACGCGGCGGACGACTCCATCCGGGAGAGCTTGACGTCGTCGCCCTTTTCACGCAGCACGCTCTCGAGTTCGTAACTGCGGTCGAAATGGTCTTCCAGGGCCGACTTGTTGCGTCCGGTCACCATCAATATCTCGGAGAAGCCGGCCGCGATGGACTCCTCCACGACATACTGAATGGCGGGCCGGTCCACCACCGGCAGCATTTCCTTGGGAACGGCTTTTGTCGCGGGGAGAAAACGGGTACCAAGCCCGGCGGCAGGGATGACTGCCTTGGTTATCCGGCGGGTTGCGGTCATGCGCACAAGCTATCGATGAACGACTTGATCTGCGCAGATTTCGGGCGAAAAAATACCTACTTAGGCAGATCCCGCACAGTAAGTTGTTCACTAAACAGCTTTGGAGCCCCGTGAACTGGTGCTTCGACCCCGCCGGCCGGACGCGGCCCCGCGAACTTGCCAAAAACGCCGCCGCCCGCCCCGAGCAAGGCCACGCGGACCTCCGGAAGCCGAGGCCGCAGAGTTCGACGTGCATCCGCGTGAGCTCGGCCCTCTTCTCCGGGGGTATGTCGAAGGCTGGATTCCTGATGGCCCGATCACGCTCGTCGAGTGATCAAGCGCGTGCACCTCTGGGCCGAGGGATTCGGCTCGCCGGAATGCGAGCAAGACCACACAACCGGCTCTTCCATCCTCTAGTGTGGTGTGTACTTGCACCAGCCGGAGGTGTGCGCGGACTCCTGCGGCAGGAGGGACGGGACCCATGAGGACGTGGGATCATCTCGGCATGCCCCGGAGCAACAACGACCAACTGCCTGCGACATACGTCGCGTCAGGCGACTGGCCGTACGCCCAACTGTCCGGGGATGCTCCAGTCAGTGCGTATTACGGCCAGGCGTTTGCGCGCAACCTGACGCACACCATGGAAGCGTCCGAGATCGGCCTGCGGGCCTTGGGAGACCGAGCGGGTGTCTCCCACGCGACGATCAGTCGGCTGCTGCGCGGGATGGTCTTGCCGGACCTGGGAACCCTCGCCCGCCTTGAGGTCGCGTTGGGAGCTCGCTTGTGGCCTGGCCTGGAGGCGTGGACCGAGCGGGAGCGGCCCTGAGCATGGCGATCCGCGAAGACGTGCATATGTAATTGCCGCAGGTTCCCGCGGACCCGGCCACCGGCCGGAGGGCGACTCTCCGGAGGGTGACGTACGAGCTCGGCACGATCGACGAGAGCCGAACGGCGACTCGCATCTACCCGTGGTCGGCACGGCCCAGCTCGGTCACGTGCTATCTGACGGGCGCGGAATGGGACCTCGAGAAGGTCGACCGCACCGGCACGGTGGACGCCCGGTTCCGCACGAGCGCAGACGGCGATGTGCTCGACCACCTCGACTTGGAGTTCGACTTCATTCCGCTCGTACACGTGCCGAACACCGTGAGCAGCGTCGGCCACTTCGGCCAGTCCAGCCTGCTGGCGCTCGCCCCAGCTCCTTGACGACATCGCCTCCGTCGACACGGACAGCCAGCGGGCCTCCGCCACCACCGGCTCACCGATCATCGGCTTGTCCGGCGCCCGGCCCCCGTTGACCGCCGGACAGGTCAGACGCTACCGGTCCAGGTGGAGCCAGGCATAGTGTGGCCCCTCAGCGACGATGGCCGGCTGAGCACCGTGGACACCTTTACCCAGCTCGCGGAGTTACGGGCTTACGTGAAGACCCTGCGGGAGCAGCCCTCCGTCGTCTCCCGCCTCCCCGTCAGCGTCATCGGCACCGTCAGCCCGGCCGAAGTGCGGTCCGGCTACGCCCTACAGCTCACCTTTCGGGCTGTTGGAGGCGATGGTCAGGTCCATGCGCCTGGCACGGGAGGCCAAGTACCCGCTGCTGTTAAAGATGGTGCAGCGCCTCTACCAACTCGGTGGCGCACTACCCCCGGGCCCCCTCCCCTTCGGTGCCTTCCTCCCCACCGACCGAGCGGGCAATCTCGATCTCGGCACCCGGGGCGTGCAGGCCAAGGTCCTGTCCCTCGAGACCGGGATTCGCCACCTCCTCGAGGCAGGCTTCCCCGTCGAGGACGCCACGGCGGAAGCTGAGCGACTGCGTGGTCAGGTCGACAGCGCCGCCGAACAGAACGACCCCAGGTTTCCAGTCCCCAACCGGGGATAGACGGGGGCGATGTAACGCTCCGCCAGCAGCAGGCGATTATAAGAATGGAACCGCAGATGCGGTATGGTTCCTATAAGATCAGTTCCCCACCCCGGAGGTTGCATGGCAGTCCTTCCCCTCGCCGCGCCCGACAACCACGACTGTCACGCGCGGCTTGCCGCCCTCGGCACCAAGCTGGAGTACCTGTACGAGGCGCTGCGCGCCGGCGAGGAAGCTCGTCGCACCGCGACCCTCAACCACCCGGCCAACACGGCGGGCACTCGGGCGTACGAAGAGCACGTCCGGATCCTTCGCGAGATGCACATCCGGCACGAGGGCTGGAAGCGACTCCGCCACGACTACCTTGAGCTCGTCTGCTCGCCGGACGGAGCCGTCGCCATCGGCGTCATGCCCGGCGACACGGCGACGGGCGACCCTCTTCTACTTCCCCGCAACGCCCGCCGCCGCGGCGGATCGACGGCGCGGGCAGCCGAGGAGAACGCCTTCCAGCAGATGGAGCTCTTCTCCGGTCCCCGCCCTCGCAACGAGATCGTTCTCAGCAAGGATGAGGCCCAGCGCCTGCAGGTGTGGTTCCTCGTCTGGTACCGCCATCAGGTGGGCGACAAGGTGTTCTTTCCCTGCGAGCTGTCCCTGCCTGGGGACGTAACGGACGGGTACGTCACGCGGTGGGAGCAGCGGATCCTTCTCCCGGCGTTTCAGATGGACGGAATCGAACGTCCGGACGATGATGGGGATGGCGAGATCAACATCGCCATCGATTTCCGCTAATCAACCGTCCGGGTGCGGCGCTCTTGGCGGGAGTGCCGCACCCCGCACCACCCAACCCGCGAGGCAGTCGACGACCATGGTGACCCCATCCCGCATCACGCTGGCCCGGAGACGCCGGGGGCTCACCCTCGCCGAGCTTTCCCGAACAACGGGCCTGTCGTTGCAGAGCCTGTCGAACTACGAGACGGGCCGGACCGCTCCTCGCTCCACCACCGTGCGCCGTCTCGCCGAGGCGCTCGGGTTCCCGGAAGGCTTCTTCAGCGGTCGCGAGATCGACGAGTTGCCTGCCGAAGGGATCTCCTGGCGGGCACGCACCAAGACGCCACCCCGCACACTCGACGCCGCCCGAGCGGCCGGCACCCTGGCAGCCCGCCTCTACGACTGGATCGACGAGCAGTTCCGCCTACCTGAACCAGACCTCCCCTCGCTGACGAAGCCTGACGCCGAGACCGCGGCCGAGATGGTCCGTAGCCGATGGGGCCTGGGGAACGCCGCCGCGCCCAACATGGTTCACCTCCTCGAGGCCCACGGCGTCCGCGTCTTCTCCCTTCCCGCGGACTCCCTCGAGGTGGACGCCTTCGCCGTCTGGCGGGGCACCATCCCGTTCGTCTTCCTCAACACCATGAAGTCCGTCGAACGAGGCCGTTTCGACGCCGCCCACGAGCTCGGCCACCTAGTGATGCACGGCAGCGACGACAGACACTGCAGCGGCCCCGACGCCGAGCGCCAGGCCAACAGCTTTGCCAGCGCATTCCTCATGCCCGCCGCCAGCGTCCTCGGCCACATGCCGGCCGGCGCCCGAGTCGACCAGGTCCTCGAGGCGAAGTCGATCTGGAAGGTGTCGGCCATGGCCCTCACCTATCGGCTGCACGACCTCAACCTCCTCACCGACTGGCAGTACCGCTCCGTCTGCGCCGAACTCAGCTCCCGCGGCTACCGCACCGGAGAACCGAACGGTCTGAAGCAACGCGAGACCTCACAGGTCCTCACCAAGGTCTTCCGGGCCCTGCGGACCAAGGGCATCCGGCCCGCCGACGTCGCCGCCGAACTCGACATCACCGTCGAGGAGATGAACTCCATGCTGTTCGGCCTCACCCTCACCACCGTCGAGAGCGGCGGCAGCACGACCAAGACCGAGGAACGGCAGCGGCCGGCACTGCGGCTGGTCACCAGCTGACCGTGGCTTCCGAGGGTGCCGACAGCGCCATGACGCGTTAGTAGCTGTTGTCGTTCCGATCTTGAGGGGTGGCCGTCGAACGGGAGTCTCGATCGGGTGATCGCGGCTGGCTACGGGCATGGGAACAGGGCCTCTTGGTAGCTCGGGGTTGCGAAGCCGACCGAGATCCAGGAGACCCTGTTGCCGCAGTTGTACGTGCTCGCGCCGGTGGAGTTCAACTCGGCTGCTCCGTCGTGTGATTGTGTCGCTCACCGGTTCGGGAATGCGGCCGATCACCCGGAACGTGTTCGGCGGTATCCCTCGGACATGACGGACGCGGAGTGGGAGGTGGTCCGGCCGCTGCTGCCGGTGCCGGGCTGGCTGCGGGGCCGGGGCGGGCAGCCGGAGGCGTACTGCCACCGGGCGATGCTGGACGCGGTGCGCTACCTGGTGGACAACGGGATCAAGTGGCGGGCGATGCCGGCCGGCTTCCCGCCGTGGGACCGGGTCTATGCGTTCTTCCGCCGCTGGCGCGACCACGTGCTGGTCAAGGAGTTCCACGACCGTCTGCGCGGCCGGGTCCGCCAGGAGGCGGGGCGGGATGCGGAGCCGACGGCCGGGGTGATCGACTCGCAGTCGGTCAAGGCGGACGCCGTGGTCGGCGCCGACAGCCGCGGCTTCGATGGCGGGAAGTTGATCAACGGGCGCAAGCGGCACGTCGTGGTCGACACTCTCGGCCTGCTGCTGGGTGTGATGGTCACGAGCGCGGACATCGGTGACCGTGCTGCCGCGAAGGTGCTGCTCGCCCAGGTGGCCGGCGCCCACCACCGGCTGGAGCTCGTCTGGGCCGACGGCGGCTACACCGGCAGCCTCGTCGAGCACTGCCTGGCCGTGCTCGCCCTGGTCCTGGCGATCGTCAGACGCAGCGACGACACGCGCGGCTTCGTGGTGCTGCCCAAGCGGTGGATCGTCGAGCGGCTCTTCGCCCACCTGATGCGAAGCCGCCGCCTGGTGCGCGATTTCGAACGCCGCACCAGCAGCGCCGAGGCGATGGTCTACTGGTCGATGACCATGGTCATGACCCGCCGTCTTGCCCGCTCACGCCCCGCGTGAGCGTGAACCGGCCCGGCGCAGGCTCGGTCAGCCAGCCCCGCGCGACCAGGCGTTTCGCCTTCGACCGCAGTGCCTCCACCTTGGCCGGCACCAGGTCCATACCGAACCCGGAGGCCATCTCCTGGCAGGTCAGCGGGCCCTGACCGAGACGGACCCGATCTGCAAGCGCGGTCAGGATGCGCTGATAGTCCGCCGACAATGCCGTCCAGGCCAACCCCTCGCGCCACACCGGAACCTGCGACTTCGCCTTCGCCGCCACGAGCGGTGATGCCCGCACCTCGACTTCCGCTCCGGCACCGCCCGGCTCAGACAGCACCGCACCGACACGCTCGCGGGCGATCGTCCACTCCAGCCGCTCCTGCTCGGCCGCCGCGAGCTCGGCCTGGATCCGGTCGGCCTCCTCACGCAGCCCATCCACACGACGACGGGCGGCAAGCTCGTGCTGTTCCAGTAGTCCGACAACCGACGGCATCCGCGACCTCCACGGGAGCGACGAAACGACGATCCATCACTCCCACACGGATGCCACTCCTATCCCTGACCAGCGAAAACGCAGTCATCAGACTCGGAAAGACAACAGCCTCTGAGGCCTCGATACATCTGCGGGTCATACCGCTTGCTGAACGCCAGTTGCCGGACCGCGGCACCGCCCATGACGCACCGATCACCCTCTCGAGCACCCATCGACGCCGCATATGCCGTCATAAGGGACCAGAGCCTGAGAGAAGCATAGATCTTCACCCCTCTGCTCCAGTAGCATCACCGTCGGGCGGGGGCTGCACTATCAATCTACTGGACCAGCAGGCGAGCACTCCCGAACCCAGGGTGTACGCCTGCTCGATGCCTCTGGCTCCGGGACAGCCGCGCGCATCTGACGCGTCCGGAGCGGGGAGGCAGGGCTGATACCAGGCATGACCTACGACATCGCGCCGCCTGCGCCGGTCGGAATGGTGGCTTCCCTCAGCGCACTGGGGTACTCGCTCCCGGACGCCTTGGCGGACTTGGTCGACAACAGCGTGTCAGCCAGGGCCAGGAACATCGACATCGAGTTCACGTGGGCCGGTCCGGAGTCCTGGATGGCGGTCGTGGACGACGGATGCGGCATGGCCGAGACGTCCCTCGTCACCGCGATGACAGTCGCAGCGCGTGGTCCTGCGGCCAACAGATCCTCCTCAGACCTCGGGCGTTATGGAGTCGGACTCAAGTCCGCCTCCTTCTCCCAGTGCCGTCTGGTCACGGTGTGCACGGCCACTGACGGTGTCTGGCTCACTCGAACCTGGGACCTCGACGTCGTCGAGAGGACCGGCGAATGGCGACTGTTGCACACGCCGGCTCCTGACACGTCGGAGATCCTCGGCCGGATCACCAAGGGCCAGAGTCACGGCACCGTGGTCTTGTGGCAGAGACTCTCCGGCTACCAAGACGCGACTGCGGGCGACAGGCGGATGCAACAGCAGTTCTACGACGAGACCGAGAAGGTGAAGACCCACCTCGGTCTCGTCTTCGCCCGCTTCCTCACTGGCGCATCCGCCCTCACGCTTCGAGTGTCCGGCTGCCATGTCACTCCCTGGGACCCGTTCCTCTCGTCACACCCGTCAGTACGGCGCCTGCCGCCCGAGCCACTGCCGCTGGAAGGCCGAACAGTCCTGGTGGAGCCGTTCGTGCTGCCAGACCCTCAACGCCTGGCGGAGTCCGCGTACGCGACTGCCGGCGGCCCTCAGGGCTGGCTGAGACACCAGGGCTTCTATGTCTACCGGCGAAACCGCCTCATTCTCTCCGGGAGCTGGCTCGGACTGCGCGGACTCCGCCGTGAAGAGCGCTACAACCTTGCCCGCGTCGCCATCAACATCCCGGCCGAGATGGACGCCGAGTGGCGCGTCGATGTACGGAAAGCCACCGTGGTCGCCCCGGTGGCTCTACGTCGACACCTCACACGGGTCGCTCACATGGTCCGAAGAGAGGCCGCCGAGACGGTACGGCATCGCGGACGGATCGCGGCACGCCAGCACAGCGGACCGCTGTCGTTCCCCTGGAGCGTGCGCAGGGACGGCGGAAAGGTCAGCTGCAAGATCAACCGACGACATCCACTCGTGCAGGCAGTTCTCCAGGACGGCGAATCGGACCCGGCCCGTGTCCGGGCGTTGCTTCGCCTTCTGGAGGAGACGGTGCCCGTTCCCGCGCTGCGAGTCCTGCATGAGACGGACACGGCAGACGATCCCGAGCCTTTCGGCGGCCCGGGTCCCGCCGACCACCACGCGATCGAAGTGGCACAGCAGATGTTCAAGGTCTTCCTGTCTCAGGGAAAATCCGCCGAGGAGGCGAGATACCTGATCAGAACGACCCAGCCGTTCGACCAGCTGGACGGGTTCTGGAACAGCTGACCCCTGGCTGCGCCATCACCCACTCCTCACTCTCGCCACACTGACAGACCAGAAAGCCTGGAGGTCTCCGTGAGTTCCACCGCCGACGAGGCACTCGCCCATGCCGTGACGGCGGCGCTCATGTTCCTGCCTGGCGATCGTCAGGCCACACCCCAGGAGGTCGAGCAGGCAGCGACCATGGCCATGAACGTGGTGAGCCTGAAGGAGATGACCGTCGACCGTGTACGGCTCATCAAGGCTCTCGAGGCCAAAACGAGCGTCTACCAGGAGGAGTCGTCGGCCCTGCACAACTCCGACGGCCACATCCCCTGGCTCGCAGACGCCAAGAACGACCGCACGTGGGCCTTCTGGGAACGCTACTACCGGTACCTGAAGACCGTCCGTGACCTGCCTCCACAGGTGGCACGGGGTATCGACCGCAGCACCGAGGAGATCCTCGGCGAGCTTGAGGACCCGCGTCGTCCCGGCGCGTGGCGACGCACCGGTCTCGTGATCGGTCAGGTGCAGTCAGGCAAGACCGGGCAGTACATCGGGCTCGCGACGAAGGCCGCAGACGCCGGCTACCGGCTGATCGTCGTCTTCGCAGGCATTCACAACGATCTCCGAAGCCAGACGCAGCTCCGCATCGACGAGGGCCTCCTCGGCTTCGACACCCAGTACCAGCTGCGGTCCGACCAGGAAGGCGCCAACTGGAAGATCGGTGTGGGCGCCATGTCCCACGTGGATCAGCTGCCGGTCGCGTCGCTGACCAACAGCGCGGAGAAGGGCGACTTCGACCGCCGCACGGCCGCCAAGGCCAACCTGCCCATCGCCAGCTTCCCCGTCGTCCTCGTGGTGAAGAAGCACCGTCGGATCATCGACTACCTGCGTACCTGGGTGACCGAGGTACATGGCGAGGACGACCCGACGACGGGCCGGAAGACCGTCCGGGACATCCCTCTCTTCGTGATCGACGACGAGGCCGACAACGCGTCCATCAACACCTCGGACCCTGACAACGAGCCTTCGAAGATCAACGAAGCGATCCGCCTGCTGGTAGGGAGCTTCGCCAAAGCTTCGTACGTCGGGTACACGGCGACACCGTTCGCGAACATCTACGTCGATCCCGACGCCGACCACGATACCCTCGGCGGCGACCTCTTCCCCGACAGCTTCATCCGCACGCTGCGCGCCCCGTCCAACTACCTCGGCCCGGAGCGCCTGTTCGGCCTCCGTGTGGACAACGAGGAAGAGGACGACATCGAGCCGCTGCCCCTGATCCGGCACGTGGACGACACCTCCGCGTGGATCCCCGAGAAGCACAAGTCAGGTCACACCCCGGCCGGCGACCTGCCTGCCTCGCTCCAACGGGCGATCCACTCCTTCGTCCTCACCTGCGCTGCTCGCCGTGCACGGGGGCAGGTACACAAGCACAACTCCATGCTGGTGCATGTCACCCGGTTCACGGCGGTCCAGGGACGTGTGCGTGATCAGGTGGACGACTTCGTGCGCCTCCTCACGGACAGTCTCCGCGACCGCTACGGAAGCGCATCAGAAGCCTGCCTGGCTGAGCTCCAGGACGTCTGGGAGAAGGACTTCGTCTCCACTACGGACTACTTCCCGGCAGACGAGGCCGAACGTCTCACCTGGGACGAGGTGGCTGAGGAGATCCTCCCCGCCATCCAGAAGTTCCAGGTCAAGGCCGTGAACGGTGCCGCGAAGGACGTTCTCGACTACTACGAGAACCGCCACAAGGGCCTCTCCGTCATCGCGATCGGTGGCGAGAAGCTCTCCCGAGGTCTCACGCTCGAGGGCCTCTCGGTCAGTTACTACCTGCGCTTCTCGAAGACGTACGACACCCTGCTCCAGATGGGCCGCTGGTTCGGTTACCGGCCTGGCTACGAGGACCTGTGTCGCCTATACACGACACGTGCGCTCAAGTCGGCATACGCGGAGATCACTGCGGCGACCGACGAGCTGCGCCGCGACGTGGAGGAGATGGCGGTTCTGGGCCTCACTCCCCGGGAGTTCGGCCTCAAGGTCCGGACCTCGTCGCTCGGTCTGGCTATCACCGCCGCGAACAAGATGCGTCAGGGGACACGCGTGCGGCTCAGCTACTCCGGCGAACTGGCCGAGACCACCATCTTCAACCTCAGTGACGGCGTGGCCAAGAAGAATCTCGACACGCTCCACACCTTCACCAAGACGTTGACCGAGCTCTCCGCCCCGGTGGTCGACGAGGCCAGTGGCAGCCTCGTCTGGCGGGGGATCCCCCCGGAGACGGTGGCCGCTGCCTTCTTCGACAGGTACCAGACCGCAAAGGAAGCCCACCGGGTCCGTCCCCAGTTCATCGCCGGTTACATCCGCCAGTGCGCGAAGTACGGTGAGCTGAGCGACTGGACGGTGCGTGTCGTGGGCAGGAAGCCCGTCACCAGACCGGTGGATGTCGCCGGGCACTCCTTGGGTATGGTCACCCGGGCCGCCTCTAGGAGGACCTCGGAAAGCCGCTACACGATCAAGCGTGTACTGAGCCCCAAGGACGAGAGCACCGATCTTGACCAGGGACAGTACGACAGGGCCATGGCGGCGACGAAGAGAGCCGCTGAAGGCAAGCTCAAGCGCGACGGCAAGCCCAGGAACCCCACCACCCCCACCGGCACCCCGCTACGCGCTCAGCGTCGTCCCGACCAGCCGCTGCTCCTGATCTACCCGATCGAACCGCCAGCCTCGGACTGCCAGGATCCGTCGGTCCCCTTGATCGGCTTCGCGGTGAGCTTCCCGTTCTCGAAGCATCAGAGCAAGACCGAGTACGTGGTCAACGAGGTCTGGTGGAAGCAGGGTTCGGACATTGACGACTTCGACAGCGAGGACGAAGACGAGGTCGACCAGTGATCGACGAGAGTCTGTGGCGTGAGTTGGAGTCCCCGCAGGCCGGCACCGGGCGCTCCACCAGGCGGCTGTTCCCCGAGTCACCTCACGACATCCACCTCTCGGTATCGCATCCTGGTCATCGAAGGATGCTGCTGCTGCGAGCCGATGCCCGTGCAGCCAACAAGGTACGACACCTCCTTGTGGACCTGCCGCAGACCAACGGGCTGACTCTGTCGTTCAGCTCGGTCTCCCCTCGCGAGTTCGAGCTTCAGGTCTCCCTGACCGCCGACGAGCTGCGCGAGGTGTTCACGCCACTGGTCGAGGACATAGCGAGCGTGGTGAAGGACACCGAAGCAGGCGAGACCGCTCTGGAGGCCGCCGTGCGCCGGTTCCTCCACTGGCAGCAGCTGATGCGGAGCATCGGCAGCGAGGGTCTCCGGGGTGAAGCCAGACGCGGCCTCTTCGGCGAGCTCTACGTCCTGCGGAAGTTCGTGCTGCCCGTGCAGCCGCAGAGCACCGCTCTGTCGTCGTGGACAGGCCCCGAAGGCACGAACCAGGACTTCCAGTTGCCGAACGCGGCGGTCGAGGTCAAGACGACCACAGTCAAGAGCCCTCGCTTCGTACGGATATCGAACGAGCGCCAGCTCGACGACACGGGTGTCGAGACGATCCTGCTCGTCCAACTCGCTGTGGACGAACGTCGAGGTGGATCAGGCGAGAGCCTGAACTCGCTCGTCGAGAGCGTCAGGGACAGCCTCAGCAATCCGTCCGCTCGCGCACGTCTCGAGATCCAACTGGTCCGCGCAGGGTACTTCGCGAATCACCGCCACCTCTACGACGAGCCCAGGTTCACACTTCGTCGTACGGATCTGTGGAAGATCGACGAGAGCTTCCCCCGCATCGTGGAGTCGGCCCTTCCCCGCGGTGTAGGGAACTGCACCTACGACATAAGCGTCTCCGCGCTCGAGCAGCACCGTGTCACGACCGACGAGGTCACCGCCCTGATCAGAGGTACCGATGGCTGAGCTGGCCCTTCACGACTACGCCCGCACGCTGATGAGCGACATACAGTCGCTCGCCGAGAACGAGGCCGCGTCCATCCCGACGACGTTCACCCGGCGGGTTCTGGATCAGCTCGAAGAGGCCGGCGTGGTCTCGAACACCACCGTCGCCTACCACCAGGAGCACGGCCTCGTCATCTATGGGTTCGGGGTGAGCGAGGACCGATCCACTCTCGACCTGTACACCACCGAGTACGATCTCGCCCAAGGTCAACCAGGTGCCGACAAGCTCACCAAGGGCGACTCCTCGAAGGCGTTCCGCAGGCTGCTGGCGTTCCTGCGAAAGTGCGGAACCATCCGCCACAACCACCCTGAGGCGAGCGAGGTCCATCAGCTGTGCGAGGGCGTCGAGAAGGCCATGGCGAACGCGGTGAAGATCCGGTTGTTCCTGTTCACCAACCAGGTGAGCACCGCGGGCGCTCTCCCAGAGCCGACCGAGTTCAACGGCTTGCCTGTCAGTCATGAGCTCTGGGACCTCACCCGCCTGTATCGGCACGAAACCTCGGGCTCGATCAGCGAGCCCATCGTGGTCGAGTTCGACCCGCCCCTCTCCTGCCTGTCGGCCGAGAGCACCGAGCCGAACCACTCAGTGATCCTCGCCGTACTGCCCGGTGAACGGCTCGCCCAGCTATACGACGAACACCGGACGCGTCTGCTGGAGCTGAACGTCCGAGCGTTCCTCCAGGCCCGTACAGCGGTCAACCGCGGGATCCGGGACACCCTGCTGAACCGGCCGGCGCGTTTCCTCGCGTACAACAACGGGATCACGGCCACAGCGTCGGAGGCCGACTTCGTCACGGGCCCGGATGGCCACCCGGTGGCCATCCGCAAGCTGACCGGACTTCAGATCGTCAACGGCGGCCAGACCACGGCCACGCTGCACCACGTCATGAAGCGTGACAAGCAGGACCTCACGCAGGTCCGGGTGCAGATGAAACTGTCCCTGGTCGCCCCAGACCACCTTGAGGAGATCGTCCCCCTGATCTCCCGCTACTCGAACACCCAGAACAAGGTGACGCTGGTCGACTTCAGCTCGAACCACAGATTCCACGTGGACTTCGAGCGGGTCAGCAGGTCCCTCTGGGCTCCCGCAGTGGACGGAGGTGCGCAGAAGGAGACCCGCTGGTTCTACGAACGGGCGCGCGGCCAGTACGCGGAGGAGGAGGCCAAGACGCCCACCGTCACCGCCAGACGGAAGTTCCGAGAGGAGCACCCCACCAAGCAGCGGTTCAACAAGTCCGACCTCGCGAAGTACGTGAACTCCTGGAACCAGCTGCCTCACCACGTGAGCCGCGGTGCCCAGAAGAACTTCAACGAGTTCATGATCATCATGAAGGGCGCCCCACCGGTCGTCAACGTCGCCTACTGTCAGCGAGTCATCGCCATGGGCCTGCTCTTCAAGGCCATTGACGCGGTGGCGAGAGAGCACGAGGCCGGAAGCCACAAGGCGCTCGTGACGACGTACACCATGGCTCGGTTGTCTGCCGCCACAGCCCAGAGGATCGACCTCGACCGTATCTGGCGCCAACAGGGAGTGACTCCAGCCCTGCTGTCCGCAGTGAACGACCTCTGCCCTCTCGTGATGGAGAAGGTCATCACGCAAGGCAAGCACGTCACGGAGTGGGCGAAGAGCAGCACCTGCTGGGAAGACGTCTCCGACCTGGACTGGGAGGTTCCGGATTCACTCGAAGCCGAACTCCTCGAACAGCCAGTCGAGTTCGCGGTGGACACCTCGGAAACAGAGGGGGAGAACCTGGCCGAGGTACGGGGGATCGGCTCGGCCGAGTGGGAGTCACTCGGCGAGTGGGCGCTCCAGACCCGGAATCTGGCACCCTCCGAACGGCAACTGGCAAAGGCCGTCGCCACCAAGCTGCGAACCGAGGGCGAGATATCCCCCGCCCAGGCCAGCCAGGCGCTGCTGGTGCACGAAAAGGCGATCGGCATCGGATTCAGCCCGGCCGTCGTCTAGCCCTCTGACCGCGCAGGTCCGCGATCCAACCGCTGAAGGCGCGGCGGCTGGGCCTGCTCATGTGCGCAGACTTGGCGCTCCAGGAGGGTGGCAGAAACTGCAGATACCCTCACGTCCTCACCGGGTGCAGTCAGCAGATTGCAGAGCAGGTTGATCATTCGCCGGTGAACAGCGTCAGCACGCTGCCAGCCCCTGAGACCACCCGGGGGCTCTGTTCGGCGTGCTGCGCCTGGAAGCTCTGCAGTATGTACAGTAACGGCAGAACTTTCAGTACCAATTCTGATATCGACTGCTCACCAGCTGGAACTTGTCAGATTTCTTGTTGTTGCAGTAAGAGCAGAGCAGTTGGAGGTTGGTGACGTCATTCAAGCCTCCTTGAGCGAGCGGAATCATGTGGTCAAAGTTCTCAGAACTGAACCGGTTCACCAGTCCGGTGAGATCGCGCCCACACTTGGCACACATGCCGCGATCGCGAAAATATACGGCACGCTGCACCCACTTGGGCATTTTTGCCCTCCTGGGCACTCCGGCCCTCTTCAAACATTTCATGTACCCAGAGTCCTGCAACTCATCGACATCGTACGCCAGCCCCCTCACATACAGGGACAAGTACTCATGGAGCGCCTGGAGGGCAACTCGGTTCGTGAACATCAAATAGAAGACCTCGCCAGAAATCCTGGCCAGAAGGTCTTCGTACTCTTGACCCCATCGCAGGTCGAGGAAGTGCTCGTAGCAAGCGTCATACACCTCCGTTGCGACCTCAAATCGCGTCACGTTCCCTTCAGTATGAGCTATGAGCGGGACGTCTGGAATCTCAAAAGAAATTTTGTCCTGCAGGCCATAGGAAACCAGGGCCGCTTCAATGGGTATCGTCCGCTTGGGCTGCATGGGATCTGAGCCGAATAGGACAACTCTGTCCCCAGCGTTGTCCGCTTCCAGAATTTCGTCCGTAACGTAGCGAATGAATTTGTGCAGCGCACTATCCCTCTGCCAGTGCGGCAGGAATTCAAGGATTCCGTCATCCAGCATCAGAGCTTCGAGATAGTGGTAGTCAGGGCTCATTGCGAGCCTTTCCACCTTGCTGGCGATTCGATAGGTACTGTAGTAGTTGTGATCGAACCACTGGTTCTGGCTTCGGTTCATTCGCATCCCTTTTCTTGAGGGTGTCGAAGCTCTTACACCTGGTCCTACCGTGTCTGCAAATGTCACTCTTCAAGCGCGGACCGTCTGGATAGCTACGGCGATTGCTCTGCCCGGATGGGTTCGCCGGGTCGCTCAGGCCGCAGCGGCGCTGCGGGTACGGACGCGTTTCCTCTGTTTCGCGGCCAGGACGTCGCGGTGGCGTGCCCCGGCGTGGCGGTCTGAGCCTCACGAGGCGGCTCGCGCTGCGCTGCGTCGACGGAATCCGTCCCGCGGCCGGCCAAGAGCCGTCAGAAGCGCCCTGGTCCACGAAGCGGCCGAGGACCTCCTCGAACCGGTGCAGCTTCACCACGCGGTCCGGAGCGAGGTTCCTTGCACTGTCACAAAGTTCCGTTCCCCAGAAGGTCACGGGCTGCGTCCTCGGCGCGCCGTAGGACGATGCGGCCGTCACCGTCGCTGAAGGCGAGCAGTTCGGTACCTGGCATCAGGCCCGCCTCCGCGAGAAGACCCATGGGAAGTTCGACCTGACCGTGGTCACCGATGCGGATTTCGGCGGGTTCTCGGAGCATGGAAGGAGTGTGGCACGCTCCCTCCCCAAGTACCTGGAGAACTGGACCACTGATCATGGACCGCAGTGTCGAGAAGCCGGCCAGCGGCTGGGTGCGAACCGGGAAAGGTGATCATCTGCGCGGGCGCCGGTCCCGTGACACCGGCCCGGAGGTGAAGCTGCGGCAAGCAGTTCACCGTCTTGGGCTCCGCTACCGGCTCCAGCGCAGAGTCGCTCCCCGCTGCACTGCGGACTTCGTCCTGCCTCGTCATCGGGTGGCCGTGTTCGTCGACGGATGTTTCTGGCACGGTTGCCCTGTCCACGGTGTAGTCGAATTCCAGGGGCCGAACGCCAAGCGGTGGTCCGACAAGATCGAAGCGAACAGGAGGCGCGACAGACGCAACACCGAGGCATGCGAGGGCGCCGGTTGGACCGTGATTCGCGTCTGGGAGTGCGAGGTACGTTCGGACGCAGAGCAGGCAGCGCTCAGGATCTCCGTGGCGTGCGGCCGTAGGCCCGGGTGATCGACCTCGGCATGTCTCCCCCTGCTTCGACTACTGCTTACTCCTTCCCTTTGCGTTGCCCTTCGATTTGCTGTTGGCCTCCACCGCCGAGACCTCATCGGACTTCCGTGGGCAGTACTTACTCAGCGGGCAGTCAGAGCACAGCGACCGTTGGGTACCGCAGACCGTGTTACCGAGGAGGCGCAGCGCTGCCATACGGAGCGGCGCGCTGTCGTCTCCTGCACCCACGAGTCTCACGAGGTTGACGCGGCCGTCGCTGAGCCTGTTCGTGCGGTCCGCGTCACTGTCGTTCAGGCGCGCGGCAACTCGCAGCGCGCCCTGCCCCACCCAGAGAAGGTCGTCGCCCGCCAGCAGGCGGTAGAGCGAGGACTCGGCCGGCTTCAACGCGAGGCGTTCGGGAATCTCGAGACGCCTGCTCTTGTGCCAGGCCGCTGTGTCATCGACGAGAGGGGCGAGACGTTCCAGCCGGGTTCTGGCCTTCTCCGAGGGAGCCGCTTGCAGGAGGTTCTCGTACGCCTTGGTGGTGAGAGACTTACGCGATCTCACGTCCGCCAAGACCTCGTCCATCTGGGCTGCTGACAGCTTGGTACCGGAGAGGAGCGCGATCACCGCCGCTGAGAGTGGTGACAGCTGCTCTCCTGGGAGATGCCACCAGTCGTCACCGTCTCGCCGGCTCTCTGCCCAGGCCGCCAGTTCCTCCCGGACCTGTCGCCAGTGCGGTTGCAGCCCTCCGAGTGGCGCCTGCACACCCTGCACCGGTGCGAGGGCCTCGGCGGCTGCCTTGCCCAGCAGCGGGGGCACCGCGTTCCCGATCTGCCGGAAGGCGTCACTGCGAGTGCCGGCGAACCGGAACCAGTCAGGGAAGGTCTGCACCCGGGCCGCCTCACGCACAGTGAGCGTGCGCGGCTGGTCCGGGTGGATGTACCAGTAGCCGTCCTTGGCGATGTGCGCTGTGATCGACCGACTGCGCTCGTCCCAGGCAAGCTTCTTGTACTTGTCCGTGAAGTGCTCGGCGCTGTAGCGCTGGAGCCGCTTCGGGATGTCCGAGTACAGGGTCGTGGAGTCCATGTGCTTGGAGAAGATCTCCCAGTCGTCCTCGCGGACCCGCCGCGTCATGTGGTCCCAGATCAGTCCCTCTGGTGCGTCCTTGCGCATCATCTCCACGAACGAGGAAGGAGCCTCCGGAGCGCAGTACGGCAGCTCTCGTTCACCGACGCGCTTTATCGGCTGCGGGTCGAGATCGGGAAGGTCGCCGATCGCATCACGGAGGCTGGTGAATCCCTCCTGCTTCGGCTGCCAGTCGAAGCGCTCGACATCGTTCCTGGCGAGCAGGATGAGTCGTTTCCGGTGTTGGGGGACACCGTAGTGCCACGCGTCTACCAGGCGAACCTGTGTGGCGTACCCGAGATCCTCCAGGCGCTGCTCGATCGTGCGTACGACAAAGAAGTCGTCGCCGAGCCCCATGTCGGGAACGTTCTCCATGAGTACCGCGCGAGGTCGGACTTCCTCGACCACGTGCAGGTAGGAGCGCCACAGCTCCTTACGAAGGTCCTGCGGATCCCGATTGTGGTTGGCCACGAGATCCCGGATCTTGCTGCGTCCGGCACGGCTGAACGGCTGGCAGGGAGGGCCGCCGGCGATCAGGTCGATGTCGGCGCCCTTCAGGAGTCCTATCAGGGTGTCGCGCTCGTCCGAGTTGCCGAGGTCCATGCGGAGGCTCATGCCCGGGAAGTTCGCCGCGTGGGTCTCCAGCGCACGCTCGTCGAAGTCGACAGCGGCTGCGACCGTCCACCCCGCCTGCTTCACGCCGAAGCTCAGGCCGCCGGCCCCGGAGAAGAGGTCGACCGCCAGTCGCTTGCCCTTACCGTAGGTCTTCAGCCATTTCCGGAAGTTCCCTGGAGAGCAGCTCTCCTCATGGGGTTCCAACGGGAGGTAGTCGCTCCGCTCCAGGGGTACGCCGTACTTCCCCTTCTCCACAGCACGCCCTCCGTACACACGACATGAATGAGCACCAGGAGATCACGGACCAACCTGCGGAGGCAATGATTCCGGCACCCCTGGACTGCCGGAACGCTTGACTTTCGCCTGGTCTGACCCGCCTCGCGCCCACATGGTCGGCGTAGCGCGCGGCCGGCGTCCGAGGCGGTCTCCTGGTGCATCCTGAGGTGATCTATGGTACGGGACGCCACCGACACTGCTGTCGGCGGCCCGCACACACAGCCATCTTGTGCCAACCCTGCATACCCGTCCCAACGAGGGCGCGCTCCAGAAGACACATTCGAAACGGTTCGTCTTCGCCAGCACGGCTGATTCGGGTGACTTTCGGCCACTCCGGCGCCGAAGCACCCGGCGTGCCATCCGTAGGCACCATTCGCCGCTCGTGTCGCCTATAGGATTCTGACCCCGGCCTGCTATGCGAACAGGCAGCGCAGATGGTGACCGAAAGCGGGGCTCAGGTGGACTCGGAGGACACGGAGGCGTACCTCCGGCCGCGCGCGCGACTGATGAGCACCTTGGGTGAGGAACTGATCAGCAACGAGCGGGTCGCCCTCACCGAACTGGTGAAGAACGCGTACGACGCCGACGCGAGCCTCGTCGTGATTCGGTTCAACGCACCCCTCGAAGAGGGGGTGGGTTCCATCGAGGTGTGGGATGACGGACACGGCATGTCAGCGGAAACCGTCCGCGGCACCTGGATGGAGATCGCGACTTCCCATCGACACCGGCGCCCCCTCAGTGAAGGGCGCGGGCGTCGAGTGCTCGGGGCCAAGGGCATCGGAAGGTTCTCCGCCGCTCGTCTGGCACGTGTGACCTCGCTGGCGACGTGCCGTGGTGACGGTGAAGAGGTGACTCTGCGACTCGACTGGCGCAGCTTCTCCGTCGAGGACGCCTATCTGGATCAAGTCCCGGTCAACTGGTCGGTTCGGTCTCCGAAGGTCTTCGCCATCGGCGGCGAGGCGGAGCAGTTGTTCGACGACCTGGCCGGAGAGTTCCACACTGGCGTGGCCGCAGAACCGGACCGGAGGCCGCACGGGACGGTCGTGCGCCTCGAAGGTCTTCGCCAGCAGTGGACGGCGGAGTCCATCGAGACTCTGAAACGGTCCCTCTCCCGGTTGCTCCCGCCTCCGCCCCCCACGGAGCTGGCAGTGCCGGACCAGCCAGAATTCTCGATCTACATCGAGACTCCGCCAGGCGAACTGCATCACTACTCGGGTTTCGTGAGCGCAAGCGAGACGCTGGCACATCCTCACTACCGACTCGTCGGCGCTGTGGACGCCAACGGACAGGCACACCTCACCCTCACTGCCATGGGTGTGGAGGAGGAACTCGTCATCCGCGACGACTTCCGGCAGGACGCTACTCTCCCCAGCTGCGGCCCCGTGAAGCTGGACATCCGAACCTGGGATTTGGACAGCGGTTCACTGCGCAGACTTCTCAAGATCGACCTCGGCGCCCGGAACGTCAGCGAGGTAAGACAACTCATCCGGGGCAATACCGGCATCGCCCTGTACCGCGACGGTTTCCGTGTCCAGCCGTTCGGAGAGACCGGATACGACTGGCTGGAGTTCGACCAGCGCCGCGTGAACAACCCCACCATGCGACTCTCGAACAACCAGGTGGCGGGCTTCGTCTACGTCACAGCCGACGGGAACCCCGGACTGCGGGACCGCTCTCACCGCGAAGGGCTGATCGACTCCCCGGAGTACGAGGAACTCAAGAGAATCATGGTCCAAGCCGTGAGCAGGCTGGAGACATGGCGGTACAGACTCCGCAGGCCCGAGCCTCCCCGGTCTCCGGACAGCAAGCCCCTGCTGCCCCCGACAGAGGGCGGCGGCCACGGGGTCTTCCAGAACTTCACCCTTGACCCACTCCGCGATGTGGTCAACCAGCGCTATCCGGACGACGCCGTACTCGGACGCGCTCTGGACGAGGCCACGGAGGCCATCAACGACAGTGTGCAGAAGGTCCAGGAGATCATTTCCCAGTTCTCCCGGCTCGCCACGCTCGGAACCCTGGTGGACGTGGTGCTCCACGACGGCCGGGCCGCCCTGACACGTATCGCCTACGTGCTGCGGAGGCTGAACAGGTTGGCGAAGGGAACGAGCGAGCAGGATCCCGGCCTCTACGAAGCTCTCACCAAGGTCCACACCGACTTCAGCGCTCAGGAGAAAGCCCTCGACCGGTTGTTCACCCGTGTCGAGCCCCTCAGCGGGCGCCAGCGCGGTCGTCCCAAGAACATCTCGCTGCACGAGGCCATCGACGAGGCGGTGTCCGTACACGAGGCGGAGCTCGCCAAGCAGGGCATAACCGTCACTGTCGGCGGAGAAGACGTGACCGTGACGGCAGAGCCGAGCGACATCGCCCAGGTGATCCTCAATCTCGTCGGCAACGCGATCTACTGGCTGTCCACCCTTCCAGAGGGCGCTGACCGCTGCATCCTCATCACGACCGAGCGCACCCCCGACGGTGAGGTCGACATTGATGTCAGCGACAACGGTCCGGGAGTGAGGGAGGAGATCAGGGACCTGATCTTCGACACTTACTTCAGCGACAAGCCCGACGGGATCGGGCTGGGGCTGAGCATCGCCGGCAGCGTGGTCAAGGACTTCTACGACGGCGACCTGTACCTGGTCTCGCCAGGACCACTTGCCGGCGCATGTTTCAGAGCACGTCTTCGAAGGAGAGTTGGGTGACAGAGGGGGGCGCGGTGTTCCGGATACTCGTCGTCGACGACGAGGAGGACATCGCAGGTGAACTCAAGGACATGTTGGAGGAGGAGCTCAGCGACTTGGGCTCCATCTCCATCGAGACGGAACAGGACTTCGGCGAGGCCGAACTGATCCTCGCGAGAGAACAGATCGACTTGGTCGTTCTGGACGTCAGGGACTCGTCTCAGGGGCCGGGCATAGTCCCTGGTCTCGAACGGCGAGGTCGGGACCTGTACGACAGGATCGCGAAGACCCGCTGGGTTCCGGTGATCTTCTGCACCAACGTCCCCGGTCAAGTGCAGGACTTGGAGGCGCCACCGCTCGTCCAGGTCGTGACGAAGCACAGGCTGGACGAGGTTCTGGAGGCCGTGCGCATCGGACTCCAGTCCGGAGTCCCGTCGCTGACCCGTCGGCTCGGTGATCTCGTGGACCGGGAGATCCGGGACTTCCTGCGGGACGTCATTGCGCCGAACTGGCCGGACATGGCCGAGGCCGACCAGCAGCAGATCGCCCCGCTGCTCGTACACCGGCTGGCCGCCTGGCTCAAGGAGAACGCGATCCGAGAGCTGGACGGTGCCCTCGACGGGGCGGACGGCACCGTGGTCGGCCACTCGTCGGCCGCCCGGACCTACCTCAAGCCGCCCGTGACCTTGCACCTCACCTCGGCCGACCTTCTGCGTGATCCAGAGGGATCCTGGTGGCTGGTGCTCACACCCGCCTGTGACCTGTACGAGGACCCTCCAGTGCCCCATCCGAGCCGTCCGCTGCGGAAGGCGAAGGCAGAGTTCGTTCGGGTCGCCAAGGCAGGCCCGCTGTTCGAGTCGACCCTCGTGGCCAAGTGGCGCGAGGAGGGGACGAAAAGGAACCGCGACGCTCTCCTGAGGGTGTTCCGAACGGACGACAACAGGTTCCAGCTCCTGCCTCAGTACCTGGACATCCCGCATCTGTTGCTGGACAGGGAGAACGTGAAGTCCGTTCCCCTGGCAGAGGCCAGAAGCTGGGACCGCGTCGCCACCCTCGACAGCCCGTTCGCCGAAGCCACGCTGACCGCACACAGCCATGCCGTGGGGCGTATCGGAACTCCGGACCTGGTCTTCGAGCAGCTCAAGGTCGAACTGGGCCTTGTGAAGGTCAAGAAGCAGGTGCCACCTGCTCGCACTGCAGGGCGGAACGACGTGCTGCGCGAGTGACGCATGCCGTCGCGTACTGTGCGACGGCATGCGGGCTCCTCGCGTCATCTCGCCGGATTTCGCACCAGCGGCCTGAACCCAACGCACCGGGTTCGACCGTCTGGTCGACCCGCCTTCCTCGATCTGACGCTGGAGAGCCATCACGTTCTTCGTGTTGTTCACGGTGACGATCCCATGGGCCGTCACCATGAGGGGGCAACGAGGCCAGCCATAAGTTCGCGGAGGGCTTCGAGGTCCCCTATTTGTGCTTGAGGTCCGTCGAGTCGCTGGTGGCGCGCTTCGACGTCTCGGTCTGCCGCAGACCGTCGACGCACTCCGCTCTCCGCCGATCTACCTCGGTGCCGTCGAGGACACCTTGAGTGGCTTGGTCGCCAGACACCCCATAGCCGACGAACTCCTCGACCAGCAAACGAAGACGGGTGCGGCTCCTCTGAAGTGAAGGTGGTGGATCAGGCGGTCAGTCTGTATGTGGCCTGTTCAGCGGTGGTGTAGAGCCGCTCGTGTTCGCGGGCGGTGTGGTAGTTGAAGTAGTCGTCGAGGTCGCCGTTGCTGGTGACGGCGCGGAGTTTGAGGACGGCTTCGGCGCCGGCGAGGCCCCAGCGGGCGCCGGTGATGTCGAGGCGGTCGGCGATCAGGTGCCGGCAGGCGCCTTCGATCGCGTCGGTGGCGATGGGCCAGCCCGCGGCGAGTGCGGTGTCGCAGTGGAGTTGGCCGAGGTGGCCGGTGAGATAGCGGTGGCAGGCGATGACCGCTTCGCGCCGTGAGGCCGGGAGGTTTGCCCGGTCGGCCTAGGTGTATTGCCCTGTGAGGTTGGGGACGCGGCTGGCGGGTGGTTGGCCGTTGAGTGCGGTGTGTCCGCGGTGGTGATTGTAGGTGTGCAGCCACTGCGGGAACGCTTCGCGGCGCTCGGCTTCGGACCGGTAGGGGCGGGCGTAGGCCCATTCGTCGAGCAGGGTGCGGTTGAAGCGTTCGACCTTGCCGTTGGTCTGCGGGCGGTAGGGCCGGGTGCGTTTGTGGGTGATCCCGGCCGCGGTGAGCACGTCGCGCCAGTCGCGTGAGCGGTAGCAGGAGCCGTTGTCGGTCAGCACGCGCTCGACGGTGATCCCGCACTCGGTGAAGAAGGCGTGGGCGCGGGTCCAGAAGCCGGTGGCGGTTTCCTTCTTCTCGTCGGTGTGGATCTCGCTGTAGGCGAGGCGGGAGCGGTCGTCGACGGCGGTGTGCAGGTAGCTGTAGCCGACGTTCTTGCGGTTCCTGCGGCCCGCTTGCCGGCCCAGCATCTTGTGGCCACCGCCGTCGGGGATGTTGCCCAGCTTCTTGATGTCCACGTGCACCAGCTCGCCGGGCCGCTCGCGTTCGTAGCGGCGGATGACCCGGCCGGTGGCCCGGTCCAGGTGGGTGAGGCGGGCCAGGCCGAAGCGGGTCAGTACCCGGTGCACGGTCGAGGGCACCAGACGCAGCAGGTGGGCGATGCGGGCCGGTCCCCACCGGCGCAGGAGACGGACCTTGATGATCCGGCGTTCGGTGCGGGTCGGGGTGCGGCGCGGGCTTGCGTGCGGGCGGGAGGAGCGGTCGGACATGCCGGCCTCGCCGAACTGCCGGTAGCGCCCGGCCCAGCGCTGGGCGGTGGTCGGCGAGACCTGGAAGCGCTCGGCGGCCCGGCGCAGGGGCCAGCCGTCCTCGACCACGCAGCAAGCCAGGCGCAGCCGTCCGGTCTCGGTCAGGGGTGCATTACGGTGGGGCACGAGGGCCTTTCGGTCAGGTGTAGACGTCGCAATCCACACCGAACCGGAAGGCCCTCACCTGTTCAAGATCCCACAACCGAGACCTGACTCACCCGTCCACAACCTCCCGGGACAGAACACCGCCCTGTCGGGCGGACACACCGGCGAGATCGGTCACATCCGCATCCGCGACCTCGACCAGAGTGCCGCAGCCGTGTGGATTCACGGCTCCACCCGTACCGACGCACGGTGGTGCCCGCTCGACCCGTGGGCCCTGCGCGTCCTACTTGCCCGAGCCGCCTTCGTCGCCCGCCAGCAGGGCAGTCTCGAAGCCGTACCCGAGGCCCGACTCGCTGTCTCCTCGATCCCCGCGCCGGACGAACAGCTACAGGCCCGGGCCTGCGTCGCCCTGTCCGATCTCATCCGCCGCATTGGTCTGGGCACGGACCCGCGAGTGAAACCAGCATCCCTGACCGCGTACGCCGCCGTACGGATCTTCAGCGGAACCGGAAAGATCGAAGATGTCGCCCGCGGGCTCGGGCTGCGCTCCCTGGATCGAGCCGCTGACCTCGTCGGCTACGACTGGGCCCGCCCCGCGGCCGAAAAGCAGGCCGCCAGTGCCTGAGGACATCTTCGGAGACGCCGTCCCGCCGGCTCAGCGTGCCCCACGCAAGAGGGCCTTCAGCGACAAGGACCGCCGCACCCTTCACGAGCGCCTCACTGACTGCGCCCACAACCCCGACCTCTACGAGCTGGCCGAGATGCTCCCGCCACCAGGCAGGGTCGGAAGACGCCGTGATTATCCTGACATCGCGTTCCTCTTCTTCCTCGCAGCCCGGAGCGCCCTGGCCTCGGCGCGCCGCACCGCCGCGCACCTCGAAGACCCAGAGGTGTGGACCATCCTGAAGGCCGGAGCGCGCGCAGAACTCGGCGCTGCGGAAGCAGCCCGGCTCCCCGAAGCGGGGCCAACGCGTGCACAGTGGCTCCGCGCCCAGCGACGGCTACAGGAGCAATCCCACGATCTCTGGGACGCATACCGCCCTCTCGCCTTGGAGCAGGCGCTCAAGCAAGGGATCTTCCCCGAGCAGGAGGTCCGGTCGTGGAGCAGTCCGCAACGGCACCAGCTGATAGCCGCCGACGGCACGGTACTCAAATCACCGACCCTGGCGCGGGCCAGCCAAAGCGTCGACATGACGACCGGCGCGATCCGCTATCACCGCATCGACCCGGCCTCCGTCTCCCAGACTGAAGGAGGCGGCACCGAGGTTTCGGCCCGAAATACGTCTTCTTCTCCGCCAGAAAAGACGAGAACTACCTGTCCCGGGTTTTCCTCGACTCGCGGTACGTACCCCACCTCCGCCCCGGCGGAGAAGCAGCCGTGGCCGTAGAGGGCGTCATCGACATCATGGCCGCGGCCCCCGGTTGCATGGGAACCCTCTACGACGGCGCCATGCGGGGCGTACACCGGGACGCCATCGCTCGCTACGGTGGCCTCGTCATCAACAAGCAGCACAAAGGGAATGAACCGCAGTTTTATGAATCACTGCGCCGCGGTCGCTGCACCCACGAATTGTGGGCTGCCAGCGGACGTATCGCGGAGAAAGTCCCCCTCGTGGACGCAACAGCTGAACTCGTCCCTGTGCCGATCAAGAGACTGGAACGACGCGGGGTCCGGACGTTCCGCTGGTACCACGTGCTGGCCATCCCGTGCCGCCATGGCGTCCACGAACACCGGGTCGGCGTCGGTACAACCAGCCGCAAGGGCGAGCGGCCACCCGGCGAAAGCGACGAGGAGTGCGGCTTCCACCGCGCTGAGCACCTGCAACAGATCCCGGAATTCACCCGCACCCACCAGCTCGTCTATCCCTACCGCAGCGACGCCGAGTCGGGCCACGCGCAGCTCGACGCCTCCCTGTGGAACGGACGCCTCATCTCCTACGGTGTCGAGGCCCAGCAACTCCTGACCCTCGGGTTCGTCCTCGCACAGAACTCCACCAGCCGTGCACTGCACGAGGAAGGAGCACCAACGCTCAGGCCCACGGCCTGACGCCGGCGATCAACCTTCAGACACCAGAGCCCGCCCGAGCCTCGATCCGGTACCCTGTGGACCGAGCGTTCCGGGCGGGCGCTGCAGCGTGTCACGCGGTCCACCACGTGCCTCGTCACCGCAGCATCATGATCCAGATCACTCAGGGCTTGACCGGGAGACCCCGGCACGGTCTGTTCACGAGTTCCGTGCAAGGTTTCGCACAAGCCCCGCCTTCGTAGCTCAGGGGATAGAGCACCGCTCTCCTAAAGCGGGTGTCGCAGGTTCGAATCCTGCCGGGGGCACCATGCATTACCGCTCTGACCTGGGGTTTATCCCCCAGGGAGGGCTCCTACTCGGCCTCGGACTCCTCGTCCGGGGCCGTTTGCGTGAGCGGTGCGTGAGCGGACGGAGAGTTGATCTCCGAAATTCCTCCCAACGGATCAGCAGCATCCGGCACAGACTCCGGGCCGGGATGCTCCGCGTCGTCGGGCTCCCTCTCCGCTTCGGGGGCGGTGTTTTCGGAGCTGGCGCGGGCGCGCGGTACGAGCCGGGCAGCGGCCTCGGCGATAGCGAGGTCCGCCTCGGGGAGCAGGCTCGTGTACGTGTCGGCCGTGATGGTGATCGAGGAGTGGCCGAGCATCTCCTGGATGTCCTTCAGGTCGGCCCCGGCCGCGTGGGCGAGGGTCGCGGCACCGTGGCGGAGGTCGTAGAGCCGCACCGGTGGGAGGCCGATCTCCTCGTACAGCTCGATGAATCGCCGTGTGACGTTGGCGGGGCGGAGCATCTCGCCGTTCTCCTGGGTGAAGCCGCGTCCCGTCTCCACCCAGGCGCTCTCCCACTCCTTACGGTCCTTGTCCTGCTGGGCGCGGTGCCGCTTGAGGGCCTGGGCCGTGTCGGAGTCCAGCGCGATGGTCCGGGCGCCGGCGTCGGTCTTGGGGTCGTCCTCGTACACCTCCCAGCCGTCCACGACAAGTTGCTTGGCGACGGTGATGAGACCGGCATCGAGGTTGGTGTCGGTCCACCTCTGCCCGCACGCCTCGCCCCGCCGCAGCCCGCGGAACGCGATCAGGTGGAACAGCGCGTACAGGCGGTCCTCCGCAACGTGGTCGAGGAAGAGGCCGGTGTGCTCCGGCGTCCAGACCATCACCGGCGAGGGCTTCTCGCCGGTGCGCTTCCACTGGAGGATGCGCTCGTCCGTCCACACCAACGCCTTGGGCCGCTTGCCCGCCTCCAGCTCGACGTGGGCTGCCGGGTTGAAGGTGATGAGCTGCTGGGCGATCGCAGCGTTCAGCGCGGCCCGCAGGGTGGAGCGGACACGCTGCCGCGTGGCCGGACCGACAATGCGGCGGTAGGGCTCCATCTCGGCGATGGCCGCCTTCATCACCTTGCGGCGAGCAGGGTGCTCACGCCCCGTCCAGGGAATCTGGGCGAGATCCTCGAACGCCTTGCGGCGGGCTGCGTTGCCCTCCGCGATCTCGACGTTGGCTCCGGCGATGGCCTCGAACATCTCCGAGAGGTGGGTGACCCGGAGACGGTCGAGCCGCAGGTGCCCGATCCTGGGTTTGAGGTGCACCCGGATGTTGCTCTCGTCGCGGCTGATGGCGCTCTGCCGCCCCTTCTTGCCCGCCAGCCACATGTCCAGCCACTCGCCGACCGTGAGTCGACTCGTCAGGTCCAGGCCGTGGCTCAGGCGCCTGCGGGTCGCCTCAATGTCCGGCAGCGGGGCCTTCTCGTCGGCCACCTTCTCCAGCAACTCGGCAATCTGGGCCAGGGGGACTGCAGCACGGATAGGTGACACCTGACCTGGCTTGCTGAGAGGCGGCCTGCAAGGATGTTGCAGTGCCCAAGCCGTATCCGAAGGAGTTCCGCGAGGAATCGTGCGGGTCGCGCGCAACCGTAAGCCCGGCGTCACGCTGGAACAGATCGCCGCCGACTTCGGCGTCCACCCGATCACGCTGTCGAAGTGGCTGCGCCGTGCCGACACCGACGATGGCGCCAGGCCCGCGACGGCGTCGGGTGAGTCGGCCGAGCTGCGCGAGGCCCGCAAGCGCATCCGGCTGCTGGAGCAGGACAACGAGGTCCTCAGGAGGGCTGCGGCGTATCTGTCGCAGGCGAACCTGCCAGCAAAATGATGTACCCGCTCGTCCGCGAGCTGGCCGCCGCCGCTGCCCCTCACCGGGTGCCGGTGGCGGTGACGTGCCGGGTGCTCAATCTGGCCCGCCAGCCCTACTACCGGTGACTGGACAGGCCGGTCACCGACGCCGAACTGGCCGAAGCGTATCGGGCCGACGCGCTGTTCGACGCGCACCGCGACGATCCCGAGTTCGGCCACCGCTTCCTGCCCGACGAGGCCCGTGCCGCCGGTGAGGCGATGGCCGAGCGGACCGCCTGGCGGATCTGCCGGGACAACGGCTGGTGGAGCGCCTTCGGCAAGCGAAGAGGCCATGAGCCCTTTCCAACCTGAGTTCGGAGCTTGGCCGTTGGGCTGACAACGTGGTGAAGCCCCTGGTAGATGGGTTTTCGACCAAGAAATCCGTCTCCACCAGAGGCTTCACGTGCTTGTTTACCCGTCGGGCGTCGACGTGTCCAGCTCTGCGGCGGCACCGCCGTGTGATCGGCTCCCGTTGGCGGCGGCTGAGTGCCGGTCGTCAGGCTCTCCTCGCACTCGCCCATCTGCGGGTGGGGCATACCTATGGCCAGCTCGCGGCCGGATTCGGCGTTGGAACCACAACGGCTCACCGGTACGTCACCGAGGCCGTCGACCTTCTGGCTGCCCTCGCACCCAGCCTGGCCGACACCGTCCGCACCGCGTCGACGAAGGCGTATCCGCTCCTGGACGGCACACTCCTGCCGATCGACCGCATCGCCGCTGACCGGCCCTTCTATTCCGGCAAACACAAGAGGCACCGGATGAACGTGCAGGTCCTCGCCGATCCTTTCGGCCGACTGTTGTGGGCCTCGCCGGCCCTGCCCGGCGCCGTCCACGACGTCCGCGCGACCCGCGAACACGGCATCGTCGAATCCCTTGCCGAGGCTACGTCACGTGCTGGGCCGACAAGGGGTACCGGGGTGCCGGCGGCACGGTCCGTACCCCGTGCTGGGAACGCTGGGAGACTCTCTCCACCCGGTCAGCAGGCGGTGAACCGGTCCCACGCAAAGATCCGCGCACTCGTCGAGCAGGCCATGGCCACCCTCAAGTCCTGGCGGCTCCTCCGCAAGCTCCGGTGCTCGACCACCCGCATCACCGCTCTCGTCCAAGCCGTCCTCACGCTGCATCTGACCAGCTCACACCGATGATGGAAAAGGCTCCATGGGAAGAACGCCAAGGCCGGGCCGCCTGTCCACGATGACCGGGTGCGGCGGGACTTCACCGCAGCCGGGCCGAACCGGCTGTGGCTCACGGACATCACCGAGCACGCCACCGGCGAGGGCAAGTTGTATCTGTGCGCGGTCAAGGACATGCACTCCGGCCGCATCGTGGGCTATTCCATCGACGCCCGGATGAAATCCAGTCTCGCGGTGAGAGCCCTTGAATCAGCGGTGGCCCGTCGCGGCCAGGTCGCCGGGTGCATTGTTCATTCCGATCGCGGGTCGCAGGGCGGATTCAACCGGTCGTCGCAACACCTTGATTTCGGAGGTGTTCAAGATCGCTACGGAGGACTGGAGCAGGAAGACCGGCGATGCGCCCGCGGAACTTCGGCGGCAGTGGCGTGCTGACCGGGTGCTGAGGCCGGCGATGCGCTCGCCTGGCCGGCCTGATCCGTCTCGGGTGGTGCAGCGGCAGTTCTGGCGGCTGATCGCCACGGGCGTCACGACGGCTGAGGCATCGCTGGCGGTCGGGGTGTCGGTGCCGGTCGGCTCTCGGTGGTTCCGTCACGCTGGCGGCATGGCGCCGATCTCTCTGGCCGAGCCCACCGGCCGCTACCTGAGCTTCGAGGAGCGCGAGGAGATCGCGATACGCCGATGGCTACCGGTATGTCGGCCGGTACATCAACGAGGCATCGACCGGCGGCGGATCGAAGATGCTGGAGCCGGGTGAGCTCGACAACATTTTCAAGGCCGGGCTGCGCGTCTTCCCGATCTTCCAGGACAATGGCAGGAGCCTGTCGGAGTACTACTGGGGCAATGGCTACAAACACAGCCAGCTTGCCCATGATCAAGCCGTTCATTTCGGCTTCAACCGGGGCACCGTGATCTATTTCGCTGTCGACTACGACGCCACCCAGGAGGACATGCCGCACATCCTGGAGTACTTCCGCGGGGTCACCTCCGGCCTCGCGTCCAGGGGCAAGCGGTACCTCCACGGAGTGTACGGCTCACGGAACGTGTGCGCGGAGGTAACGAAGGAGACTTACGCCGCGTACTCGTTCGTCTCCGGCATGTCCTGGGGATTCTCCGGCAACCTCGGCTTTCCCCTGCCGGCGAACTGGTCGTTCAACCAGATCAAGGAGTACCAGGTCACCAACGGCAGTGACACGTTCTGGCTGGACCGCGACGCGCACCGGGTCGGCTCCGACGACGGCCAGAAGACCGTCAACCGTGCCGTGTCCCCCGCCGCGGACCTTCTCGCGAACATCGACCAGTTGTACAGCCTCGCCAAGAGTTACGGAAAGGGCGATCCGAACCGGCTGATCACGGACTATTACCGACAGAAGCGCTATGCGGGGTTCGAGTGGAAGAGCCTGATCGGAGAAGTCGACTGGTCGTTCATCGACTACGCCAACAGCCGAGGTGCGGAACTGATGTCCGACTTCACTGACCCCTTCACGGGCCAGACCCTGCGCCCACAGCACCTGCTGGCCACCGCGGCGGGACACATGATCAAGCCACCTCTGTCCGATACGCACAAGGCCAACCGGGGTGACGTGGCCGGGTGGGCCGGGGACCTCATGACGTTCTACGGGGAATGGCGTCGCGACAGCGACTCCTACGCCTCCGGCTACACCTACTGCACCGAACGCCTCGGCAAGGTCGGTACGCTCTCCTCGTTCAGCTTCGACGACCTCATCGAGGACGCTGACGGGTTCCTCCTTGCCGAGAAGATGCGGTCCGGCGTGCCCATCACCACGGCCCTGCGCGATCACTACGAGAAGACCGGCGGGGTAACCAGGTTCAGGGACTATCTCGCCAAGCGGTTCGGCACCTCACAGGCCACCGCAGCGGATGCGGCGTTCTACATCCTCACATCGATCGATGATCCGCTCATCAATCTCGGACGTATCTCCCTCGAACAGCAGACGGGAGGAGTCGCCATGGTCCTTTCTCATCTACTTCCGGAGGACAGGCTGAGGAATTACTGCCTTGGCTTCGCGGATACACTGATCGCTCATGCCGGGCTGGAGGCCCGCAGCCAGGCGAAGATGAAGTCCAACCACGCCAGGCTGTTCGCGGACAGTTCAGCCTGATGGATTCCTGGATCCTGGCGGCGCTCTTCGTTGGATTTGGTCTGGCCTTCGTACGCGTCAAAAAGGGCCGACGGCTCCTCGGCCTGATCAAGGCATCCACCACCACTGGAACCCTGTGCTACCTGCTCGGCTGGTTTCAGGTCCACTTCGCCTTCCCCTCGCATGCATGCCCCGACTTCCCCGACATGCGCCCTATCGTCCGCTTCGACCGCTACGAGGACGGCACTTTCCCGCTGCACGCCACCTGCTACTGGGACGACGGTGAGCGGAAGGAACTTGTGAGCGGCTGGGTCAATCCACTCCTGTTCACCTGTATGGCCGTGTTGGTCAGCTGTCTGGTGACGTTGGCGGTCCTTGCCTACCGCCGCTACCGGAAAGGACATACGCGTTGAGCGACACTGCTCACATATTCACCCGCCGTCAGACCCTCGTCATTACCGCGGGCCTCGCTGCGGGAACCCTCCTCGCCAACACTCCCAGCGCCGCAGCCGCCTCTGAGCAGAGTGCGTGGCGCGGCAGACGAACGCAGAACCGCTGGCCCGTCATCGACGACAGCCACACCGACACCTTTCGCATCGAAGGTACCAGCGTCAACGTGCCACTACTGAAGGGCGACGTGGCCACGGTGCTGCTGTATGTGGCCCGCCGGTTCGCGTACGAGATCGATATGCTCCGCCCCGGCGACGTCCAGGGCCACACCGACCACCGCGCCGTGGGGGCCGGCTTCGAGTCGAACTACCTCTCCGGTACCGCGATTGCGATCCGCCCGCTCTTCTACCCGTTGGGAGCGCAGAGGGGCACAGGGGTGTCCGATCTCGAGAAGGTCGTCGTCGCGGACATCCTCGCTGACTGCCAGGGCGTCATCCGCTGGGGCGGACACGCAAAGCCGGTCAAGGAGTCCCACTTCCAGATCGACGTTCGCCCCGGTGATCCCGGACTGGCCAGTCTTGCCCGCCGAATCCGCGGAGAGGAGGCCGACCCCGGGTCCGGCGCTGGATCCATCGACCCATTCCTTCCGAACCGCCGCAAAAGGGCTGCGGCCTACCTCTGAACCAGCGAATCCTCGAAAAAGGGAACACCTGACTCCCATGCACAGACTGATACGTGCCATTGCCCCGGCTGCTGCTCTCGTCTCCATTCTCGCAGTCACCCCTCAGGCTCTGGCCCAAGACCACGCCCCCTCAAGCACCAGCATGCTCGTCCCCGGAACGAGTGTTAAGTTCTCCGAGAACGGAGCGCGTGACGCCCAGACGCGTGCTATCGCGGCGGAGAACCCTGCCGCTGTTAGCGCCACCGCAACACTGTGCGGATCCGGGTACGAACTCGAGTTCGTCGAGCGACTCCCGGACGCGCGCCGATTCGGCACCCTGTACACGTACACGAGATCCACGACCAGCGTGTCGGGGGCTTGTGCAGTGTTCGACAACAACCTCGGCGTGGCAAAGCAGATGAAGTTGAAGCTGTGCCCGAACCGGACTGGAGTGGCTTGCAAGGTAGACGAGGGGACCTTTTCGCAGTACGCAGGCCCGGCCAAAGGCGAGGGAAACCGCGACGCCGGCTGGAACAATTGTTCCCAGGTGACTGCGATCATGTGGTCAGACGGCGTCGCGATCATCGACCGAGTCAGGTCCGTAGCACCGTGCGACTGACCATGTCTAGGCTTCTGCGTACCAGCGTGCCATCTGTCCTGGCCTGCACATTGTCGAGCACTCTCCTACTGACGGGGTGCGGATCCGACCACTCTGCCGCGCAACAGCGCGGGACCGATCAAAGAGAGGTCCAATCGATCGGGGATGGAAGTCCCGTCAGCCCGTCTGCGGCAACCCCCGGCCCTCGTGCCTCATCCGGGACGTCGGAGGAGGGAAGGACAGAGGCAGCTGCAGACGAGGCCGAGCGGCAGCGGCGCGAGGTGGCCCCTCCAGGCGAGGTGATTACCCCTTCGCGCGTCGCAGGAACATCCGAAGAAGACTTCGGGGCTCCTGTAGCGCGCAAGGACGATCTGACGGTGTACACACCGACAGCTCACGGAGACACGCTGACCATCCCAGTCAAGGTCACCAACAGTGGTAGCAAGCGTGCCTTCTACCGTTTCACCATCCGGGTCACGGGTCCCAACGGATTCGACCATACAGCGGGCGCATCAATGGAAGTCGTCGGCCTGTACCCCGGCACCTCCTGGCCGACGGAACTGACAGTGCGAGACGCTGGTCACACACCGCCCAAGCATCCTCACATCACAGTCGAGAGGCTTGAGCGCACGGAACACGGCGACTCCTGAGCCGTAATCCCTGGCCGTGCTGGCCCTGTTCGCTCCCCGGGGGCGCGGGGAGAGGAACTCGCGCCCCCGCCCCCGCCGGTCCCTGCACAGTCCACGCTCAGAGGAGGTCGGCGCACTGGGCTGTGGCTGGCTCAGGCCGCCGGCGGCTGGCTTCACCGGAAGCAGCAGCAAGCCAGGTGGGAGCAAGTCCGCGCGCAGGGCTTGCGGTACGGGCTGGCTCAGCTGGACGCGCTGCATCACGCCCGGTTCTAAGACCGTGTCCTACGTGGTGAGGCGGATGAATCGCTTGTAGCAGCACAGGGCGGCGGCGAGGCCGAGAAAGGCCAGGTAATTGCGGGGATCGCGTTCGTAGCGGGGGCTGAGCCGGCGGTAGCCGGACAGCCAGGGCGTTGGGTCCGCTCGATGACCCAGCGGCGGCGCCCTAATCGTTCGCTGGACTCGATGCCCTTGCGGGCGATGCGCACGCCGATCCGCTTGCCCCGGAGTCATCTGCGCAGATCAGCCCGGTCGTATGCCTTGTCGGCGTGCAGGCGTTGCGGCTTGAAGTACCGGCCGTTGTGGGGGTCGTGTCTCGTTTGGTGACCCTCCACCATCGGCTTCAGTCCTTCGCTGTCGTGGGTGTTACCCGCGGAGGACGCGCTGATGGCGCTCGTCGCGATGGCGGTGGCGGTGGGGCGGTGGGGCGGTGGCGGTCGTCACGAGGCCGGTGAAACGCGGGCGGCGTCCCGGTGCCGGGACCGGGAGGCGTCCTCAGTCCCTCGGCCGTGGACGAGGAACACGGTCAGGGTCGGCCACAGGCCCAGCCCAGGGCCAAGGCCAGGCCCGCGTAGCCGACCCACCGGCTGGTCCTGGCGACGGCCGGCTCGTCGTCGTTCAGCGTCCTCGCCCTCCCGTGGCCGTGCGGAACCGCTCCCCCGCCCGCGGTTGCCGGGTGCCCTCGCGTGGCCGTGCCATGGGAGGCACTGCTCCGGCCGACGGACGTCACGGCGGTGCCGGGGTGAAGTGGACCAGGTCCGCGGGGACGCCCGTGTGTCGCGCGCCGTCGTCGTCCTCGTAGTGCCACGCGAAGGGCAGGCCCTGGGCCGTCTCCGGGTCCGGCCCGTTCATGAGCTGGAAGTGGAGGTGCGGTTCGGAGGAGTTGCCCGAGTTGCCGCATTCCGCCAGCCGCTCGCCGGCCTTGACGGTGTCGCCCACGGCCACGCACGGTGAACCGCGCCTCAGGTGTGCGAAACCGGCGTAGACGCCCTCGTCCAGCTTCAGGACGACGTGGTTGCCCCACAGGTGGCGCGGCCATCCCATGCCGCGCACGAAGCCTTCCACGACGAGGTAGAGCAGTCCCGGCAGCGAGGTGCGCGAGAGGTGGTCCCGGGTGCCGTCGACCACCGCGACGACGGCCCCGTCGGCCGGGGCGAGCACCGGACTGCCGAACGCCGGGTAGTGGTGCGGGCGGACGCCGAAGGGCCGGAGCCAGTGGAACGCCGGAGTGGGCCGCCCGGCGGGGTGGTGGGTCAGGTCGATGGCGTAGGTCTGCGCATGGCTGTGGGTGTGGCTCGGCACCTTGGTCGCGGGGCTGTTGAGCGCCCGCCACCGTCCGGTCACCGGCACCCCGACCCGTACCGGGGTCCGCCCCCGCGGGGGGCGCTGGGTGCGCCACAGGGACCAGCGCAGCAGCATGCTCAGGGCCAGCAGGGCGACCCCCGTGTACCAGAGGGGGCCGAGCCCCTGCCGGTTCAGCAGGACGCAGAGCGCGCCCACGGCCAGGAACAGGCCGTGGCGGGTGCGCAGGGTCGTGGGCCGCACCGGTGTACCTCGTTCTTCGTGGGTTCCGAGGGGAGGCCCGCCGTCGGGTCCTGCCCGCGGGCGGGTGTGCGGGTGGGGGCGGCGGCCAAGGGCGGGGTCCCTACGCGGGGTCCCGTGGTGCCGCCTGCGCCAGCAGGTCCAGGGCCTCCTCCCAGCGGAACGTGTCCGCTCCCCCGCCGGACTTGGCGCGGTGGGGCTCGTGGGAGCCGAAGCGGATGCCCATGCCGCGCAGGCGGGCCAGGCTCTCGCGGTAGGCGGGGTGGGCGGCCTGGGCGGAGTTCAGGCAGGGCAGGACGACGGTCGGGACGCCCATGCCGTACGCCTCGCACAGGATGCCCAGGGCGAGGGTGTCCGAGATGCCCGCCGCCCACTTGTTGAGGGTGTTGAAGGTGGCCGGGGCGACCGCGATGGCGTCCGGCGGCGGCAGGGGCCGCGGTTCGCCCGGCGCGCGCCAGGCGGAGCGGATCGGGTATCCCGTCAGCTCCTCGATCGCCTCGGCGTCGAGGAAGCGGAGCCCCTGCGGCGTGGCGACGACGCCGACGTCCCAGCCGGCCCGCTGGGCCGCCGTGACCAGCGTGCCGGCCTCCCCGGCGACGCCGCTCGCGCAGACGACGACGTACAGGAAGGGTTTCTGGGCCGTCTCGGTCGGTTCGGTCACGCGGCACTCCCCGGGGTGGCGGCTCGGACGTCGTTCCGGCAGCGTACGTCGGCGGCCGGTGGCGGCGTTTCCCGGCCTGCTCGCGGGCTCCCTGGGCGGGTGCGTGCGCTAGCGTCCGTGGGCATGGGGAGAGTCGGGGCGGGGACACGCGGGATCGTGCTGGTTGCCGGGCTCGTGGGCCTGGTGGGGGTGGGGGTGCCCGCGGTGGCGTTCCTCGCGGAGTACGGGTGCGGGGAGCGGGAGGAGCGGCTCGGGGCCGTACTGGCCCGGGAGTCCGTGCTCGGCGCCGCGCCCGAGGGGGCACGGCAGCGGGAGCGTTACCGGGGCTGTGACGACGACGACCGGCGGGTCGTCGCGGGGGCCGCGTACCGGTACGGCGGCTCCGCCGCGCAGGCGCTGCGCCACTACGGCGGGGCGGCCCCGGCGGCGGGCTGGCGCGGCACGGACGTGCCGGGGTGCTTCGTCAAGGAGGTGGACGGCACCACCGCCCACCTCGCCGTCGAGGGCCCAAAGGACGGGGAGTTGCTGGTAGAGATCCTCGCCGACCGCGAGGCGTCCGCCCTGTGCTGAGCCCCGGGGCCGGTCCGGCGCTCAGGCCGCCCGGAGGGGCAGCAGGCCCCCGCCGGGGGTCGTACGGCGGCTGGTCGCGGTCAGCGCGACGGTCACGGTGAGGGAGGCGAGGCCCATCGCCGTCATCGCCGTGGCCGGGGAGGTGAACTGGGCGACGGTGCCCGCGAGCGCCGCGGCGACGCCCTGCATGGTGAGCATCCCGGCGGAGTGCAGACCGAGGGCGTGGCCGGTGAGGTCGTCGGGGGTGAGGCCGACGAGGCGTTCCTGCTGGACCAGGGAGGCGCCGAAGCCGACGGAGGCCAGGGCGACCAGCACGGTCGCCACAGGCAGCGGCGGACGCAGGAAGAACACCAGGTACGGGGCGGCCAGCAGCACCAGGAGCGGGATGCCGAGGTGCGGGCGGAGCCGGGCCGGCAGCAGGCGCCCGACCAGCACGTCGCCGGTGAACATGCCGAGCGCCGCACCCGCGAAGAGGGTTCCGGCGGCGCGGGGTTCGTAGGAGACGTAGAGGGATTCGCAGCCGACGACGAGGCCGTTGGGCAGCCACAGGGCGAGGTAGACGTGGCGGCGGGGCCGGGAGGACCACAGGGCGGCGTTGGCCCGGCGGGTCGCCGCGACGGAGGGGCGGCCGGTGGCGCGGGGCGGGCGCCGGGTGAGCCGGAGGGCGAGCAGCGCCGCGGCGGCGTAGAGCAGGGCGGCGAGCAGCAGGGTGGCGCGCGGGGAGAGGAGGGCCACCAGGAGGCCGCCGGCCGCGAATCCGGCGATCTGGAGGAGGCCGGTCATCATGTTGAAGACGGAACGCCCGGTCAGGTAGCCCTTCTCGGGCAGGATCTCGTTGAGCAGGCCCCAGCGGACGCCGCCGCCGAGGGAGGCGATCAGTCCCTGGACGAGGACGATGGCGAAGACGGCCCAGACCGGCAGGCCGGGCGTGGCGAGGAGCGCCGTGGTGAGGGCGAAGGCCAGGGAGATGCCCGCCAGGGTCGTGCGCGGGGGCAGCCGGTCGGCGCCGGACAGGAGGAACGTCGCGCCCACCACCTGGGCGAGGGACGGGCCGAACATGCTCACGGCGGAGAGCAGCGGTGAGTTCGTCGCCCGGAACACGAGGGTGCCGAGGGCGAGTCCGCTGACCGTCTGGGCGCTGATGGAGGCGGAGGAGGAGATGAAGAGCGGGGTGAACTCGGGGGTGCGGAACAGGTCTCGGTAGCGGATGTCGGCGGCCATGCGGAGAGCATGCGGCGCTCCGGCCGGGGCCGTTACTGTTTCGCCGGTGCGCGAAAGGGCGGGTCCGGTCCGTGCCCGGACCAAGGGGTTCGCGGGAGCGGGGCGAGGGCGGGCGGACGGGGCCGGCGGGCGGAGCGACGGCGTGGGCGGGGGCCGGGCATGGGGTGGTGGCAGGTCAGCGCGGACACGCTCGCGCGGAGCCGGTTCCGTGTCTCGCCGCTGGCCGAGACCTTCGCCTGCCTGAAGCTGCTGCACGCCGGGGAGGCGGCGCACCCGGGCGAACGGCAGTGGCTGGACGCCCATCTGCCCGCCTACCGGGCCCGGCTGGCCGACGATCCGGTGGCCGCGCTGCTGGTGCGAGCCGGGATCGGCCGGGGCTGGATCGCCGACTTCCTCACGCCCGCCCCTCGGGAGGGCGAGACCCTGGCGGCGGGGCTCGCGCGCGTGCGGGCGGCGCCCGGCGAGGTGGCCCGCGCGGATCTCACGGTCTCGCTTGGCGGCCCGTTGCCGAGCGCCCTGGACCGCGACGACCTGGGCGAACGGGCCGCCGCGCTGCTGGAGTTCGTGTGGGAGCACGCCGTACGGCCGTCCTGGGAGCGGCGTCGGCGGGTGCTGGAGGCGGATGTGGTCGCGCGCACGGCGCAGGTCAGCCGGGGTGGCTGGGCGGCGGCGCTGGACGCCCTGCGGCCGGGGAGGACGCGCTGGCTCGGTGGCGACCGGCTCCAGGTCAACCTGCACGCGCATCCGCCCCGGACCCTCACCGGCGGGGAGTTGCTCCTCGTCCCGGTGACGCCGCAGCGGCAGGGGTGGGTGTCGTGGGAGGAGGCGGAGCGGTACGCGGTGGTCTACCCGTGCGCCGGGGTCCTCGCGGACGACCGGGCCCGGCCGGTGCCGGGGGCGCTGGGCGCGTTGCTCGGTCCGTCCCGGGCCGGGGTGCTGGCGCTGCTCGGGACGCCGATGAGCACCAGCCAGCTCGTCGGGGTGACCGGACAGAGCCTCGGCTCGGTGGGACGGCACCTGCGGGTGCTGCTCGACGCGGGTCTGGTGGAGCGGCGGCGGGCGGGGCGCTCGGTGCTGTACTCGCGGACGGCGGCCGGGGAGGTCCTGGTGGAGGCCGGGGGCGGGGCCGGGCGGCGGGTGGACGGGCCGGCGCGGGACAGGACGCGGGGCTGACCGACGGGTCCGCCCGCGGCGGACCGGGCAGGGGCCGGGTGGCACCGACTGCCGAGGCGACGGTGGGCCCGGTGCGGCGGGCCCGGTGCGGCCGGGGCGCGGCCCTCCGGGGCGGGGCTACGGCCCTCCGGGGCGGGGGGCACGGACGGCCGACGTGACAGGCGGGTCCCGAGGCGGCGAGGAGCGGGGCCCGGTGTGGCCGGGGGCATGGTCCTCCAGGGCGGGAGCGGCGCCCGGCGTCTGCGGGGGCCGGGTCCGCCCGGCGTCGTCGGGGGCGGGGGCCGGGTCCGCCCGGCGTGGGAAGGGCACCGTTAGCATCCGGGCATGACGAGCACTGTGAACGGACAGACCGCCGGGGGCGGTACGGCCCCCTCTCCCCTCGATGTGCAGGTCGGCGCCCTCCAGGGCGGGCCGGCGGACCTCGGCCAGTACGCGGGCCGGGTCGTGCTGGTGGTCAATGTGGCCTCGAAGTGCGGGCTGACCCCGCAGTACGAGGGTCTGGAGCGGCTGCACGAGCGGTACGCCGAGCGCGGCTTCACCGTGCTCGGGGTGCCGTGCAACCAGTTCCTCGGGCAGGAGCCGGGCAGCGCCGAGGAGATCGCCGAGTTCTGCTCGGCGACCTACGGTGTCACCTTCCCGATGACGGAGAAGGTCGAGGTCAACGGGCCGGGGAGGCATCCGCTCTACGAGCGGCTGACCGCTTTCGCCGACGCGGAGGGGCACAGCGGGGACGTGCGCTGGAACTTCGAGAAGTTCCTGATCGGGCGGGACGGTGCGGTGGCCGCCCGCTTCTCGCCGCGGACGGAGCCGGAGGCGGCGGAGGTCGTGGCGGCCGTGGAGGAGGCACTGGCCGGCTGATGCCGGACCGGCCCGGCCCACGCGCCGCCCCTGGTCGGCGGGGCGGCACGGGGCCGGGCAGGGCCCTCTCGGCGAGGTCGGCGAACTGGTCGAGAGAGCCCTGCCGGTGGCGTCGACGAGGTCGGCGCCGGGGAGTTGCGGTGTTCCGGTACTCGTGGTGCTTGCCGCGTGGTGCTTGCCGTGGACCGGTGTGCTCGGCGGGGTCGGCGACCGTCGGGTCGTCAGCCCTTGACCGAGGCCACGAAGACGTTCCACGCGTCGGCGGGGAACGCCAGCACCGGGCCCTCGGGGACCTTCGAGTCACGGACGGCGAGCGCCGCCGTGACCGGGGACTTCACTTCGACGCACGCGCCGTTTCCTCCGGAGTAGGAGGACTTGGTCCATGAATCCGTGGCGCCCTGAAGAATTGCCATGTCTGCTCCGATGGCCAGAGTTGCTGAGTCACTGTCGCCGCGCCACGGGCCCGCGGGGCCGCGGCACGGATTACGCCAATGTCCTGTGCTTCGTTGGCGTGATCGACGCTACTCGCTGACCTCCACGTTCGGAGCAGGCATTCACCCGACCGGATGGCATATTCCAAGGGACTCTTCCAGGACGACCCGGCCGGGGTGTAGCATCCCCCGCCTTTCCCGCCTTTCCGGCCTTCGGGGCTCAGCGGGCGTACCCCTTCGCCATGTCCTCGATGAGCTGCCGCGACTGGTCCACGTTCAGGGCCTGCGCCCGCAGGTGCTCGTACATCACCGTGTACTTCTGCACGTCCTGTGCCTTCTCCAGGTACAGGTCGCTCGTGACGCCCTCCAGGTAGACCACGCTCGAATCGGCCGTGTCGGCGAACTCCAGGATCGAGTACTGCCCGTTGATGCCCGGGTGCGCCCCGACGTCGAACGGCAGCACCTGCACGGTGATGTGCGGGAGCTGCGACATCTCCGCCACGTGCTCCAGTTGTTCGCGCATGACCTGGCGACTGCCCACCACCCGGTGCAGGGCGGCCTCGTCGAGGACGACCCACAGCCGCAGCGGGTTCGCGTCGGCGGTGACGCGCTCCTGTCGCCGTATCCGCACCTGGACCCGCTTCTCGATGTCGGCGACCGACGTCTCGGGCAGGGCGCCCTGGATGAGGGCCTCGGCGTACGAACGGGTCTGGAGCAGGCCCGTGATGATCTGGGGCTCGTAGGTCCGCAGCGACTCCGCGTCCGTCTCCAGGCCGATGTAGACGCTGTACGGGATGTCCCCGAACGCGTGCCACCAGCCCTGCTGGCGCGAGTCCTTGGCCATCTGCATCAGCGAGTCGACGATCCGCTGGTCGGCGACCTCGTAGACCCCGCACAGGTCACGGACGTCGCGCTGGCTGATGCTGCGCCGGCCGTTCTCCAGGCGGCTGATCTTCGACTGGGAGACCAGGAGCCGTTCGGCCACCTCCTCCGCGGTCATGCCCTTGAGCTCGCGGAGCCGGCGCAGCTCCTGGCCCAGACGGCGCCGCCTGACGGTGGGATTGACATTGGACGCCACGGGGCGTGCACCTCCGGCTGCTGCGTGACTCATACTTGCCACTTTGCGTATCTGCTGCTGAGCAGATTGCCACCAAGGTGCTTTCTACCGCTGGGAAACGGTCGATATGCGCCGCGTAGGCGCCACTTCGGTGTGTCTGCCCGCACCGTGCGGTAAAAACGGCGGCGCGGGGCGACCGTACCGCGCCGGCGTCCGGTGCTCCGGACGTGCGGTCGCGTTCCGTCGCCCCGCGCCGGCCTGTGGCTCCCGTGACCGGGTCCTGGGGGACGTCCGGTACGGCGGTGCGGGTGTGGTGCGTACGGCGGTCCGCCGCCGGTACGCGTGGTGGTGCTCTGTCGTTCTCGCTTCGGTGCTCCGGTGCTCCGGTGCTCGGTGCTCCGGTGCCCTGGTGCCCTGGTGCTCGGTGTTCCGTGGTGCGGTGTGTGGTGGTGTGGTGCGGTCGTCCGCCCGTGGTGCGGCCCGCGGGGCCTCACCTGCCGGCCCCTTCGGGGCTCCGGGTCAGTGGACCGCCGCGCGCGCCATCGATCCGTGGCGCGGCTGCGCCGGCACACCGCGGGCGGGTTCCGGAGCGGACCGGGCTCCGGGACCTCCGGCCTGCCGGCCGGCCGCGGTCCGGCGTGGTTGCGCCGCCACGCCGTTCTGGACGTCCATCACGGCGTGTGCCACCAGCCCGCCCATGGGGTCGTGCCGGATGAGGTCCCGCAGGCGGGACCGTGAGGAACGTCCTTCGTTGCCCGGGTACAGGTGCTTGCCGAGACCGACCGCGTGGGCCAGCGCGGCGAGCGCCGCGGTCCGCGGGTCCGGCGGTACGCCGGTGCGGATCGCCGAGTCCAGCCGGGCCCTGATCTCCCGGCTGATCGCCGTGTCCGTCGCCTGGTAGCGAGTCGTCGGCAGCACCCCGCACATCTGGCCCGGTACCGCGGCGACCATGCCGCAGCGCTCCAGATGTGAGAGGTAGGTCTGGCGGAGCCCGAGACGCGGCCCGCCGATCCAGTGGACGGCGCGTACCGGAGCGCCGCGCCTGCGCAGCAACTCCAACGCACTGTCCAGGGTTGGGTCTCCAGTCGGCCGTGGCACGACCACGGCGATACGATCCCCGTCTGGGGCTATCCGTCCGGCCAGCGCCAGCTCGACGAGCTGTGCTCCGGCCAGACCGAGATCGAGCGACTGCGGCTGTGCCGTGGTACCCGTGGTCGGGTCCAAAGCCAGCAACAGAAGCTCCTCCGGAAGTGTTCTGCGGCTCCTGCCCATCCATGCCTCCCCGCGTGGATGAATGACAGGGTGACCCCTCTCACATTGGTCTGTCGAGGGTGCGTGACCGGTTCGTAAGGGAACCGGTAGGTATGTCGTACTCGTCTGACGCGTGGGTTCTCCCCGTAACACAGGACACTGGTACATGGTTCGGTAGCGCACACAGGACGTGCGGCGCATGGAGGAGGCATCGGTGGCGGGCGAGTCCCCCGACAGGTCGAAGCAGCGTGAGTCGTCGGAAGACCCGGCGTCGGGAAGCGCGGGTCCGGTCCCCGAGGCCAGGGCGGGGGCGGAGGACACCGAGGCCCGTGACCCCCGGCTCTCGGTGACCCGGGAGTCCGCCGGAGCGCCGGGCACGGCCGCGGAGCCCCGGGGCGGCGTCGACACCGCCACCCGGGTGCTGACGGTGCCCGAGACGGACGGGGACGCGGAGACGACGGACGGGGACACCGGGGCCGGCGGTGCGGGGTCGGAGTCGGGGACCGACGGCGCGTCGCAGGACGCGGACGCCGACGGTGCCGAGGCCGAGGGCGGGGAAGACACGGGCGAGACGGGCGGCGCGGGTCAGGGCGCCGACGGTCCCGCCTCGGACGAGGGGCGCCTGCGGGACGCCGTGGCGGCGTGGATCGTCACCGCCGACCAGCGGGAGGCCGCGAACGCCCGCCGCGAGGACGCCTGCGAACGGGCGGCCGACGACGCGGACGCCGGCGCCGACACGGGCGAGGCGGGCAAGACAGGCAAGACAGGCAAGGCCGACGGGAAGGCCGGAGCCGACGGCAAGGACTCCGCCGAGGACGAGCCCGCCGAGCCCGCCGAGGGCACCGAGAACTCCAAGGACGCCGAGCCGGCCGAGCCCGGCGCGGACGCGGAGCCCGCCGACGAGCCCGCCACCACCGAGCCCGACAAGGCTCCCGGCAAGCCCACGGCCTCCGTCGAGGACACCGGGCCCGGCACCTCCAAGCCCGACGCCGAGCCCGCCGCGGACACCGAGCCCGCCGACACCGCCGACGCCACGGACGCCGCGGACGGCACGGACGCCGCCGCCCCGGACGCCGACGGCGCCACGTCCGGTGAGGACCCCGAGGCCGACGACGGTCCCGACGGCCCTTCGGCCCCCGCCGGGCCCGCCGTCGACCAGCCCACCGCCATCTTCCGTACCCCGGCCTCCGCGAAATCGCCCGTCGACCAGCCGACGACGATGCTGAAGGTCGGCGGCGAGACCGGTCCGGCCGAGGCGAAGACGACGGCCGACGAGGACGGCGCGCCGGCGGAGCCCGCCCGCGGCGCCGGGAAGGGCGGGGCCACCGGCGCCGGGACCGCCGTCCCCGCGCCGCCCCGCCCGGAGACCGAGGCGGAACGGACCAGCAAGTTCGTCGCCCTGCGGCACCTGGACGGCCCGGCGACCCGCAAGCCCCCCGCGCCTCCCGTGGGCGCCGCCCGGCCCCCCGCCGCGGGCCCCGGCACCGCCGTGCCCCCGGCGGTGCCCGAGCGGACGACGCAGCAGCCGCTGCCGCCGAAGCCGCCGCTGGACCTGCTGGCGGAGCTGACGAACACCCCGCCGCCGCCGGAGACGCCGCTGCGCACCGCCGTGCGCCGGGTCAAGATCTGGACGCCGCTGGTCATCCTGCTGGTGATCGTCTTCGGGGTCGTGCAGTCGATGCGCCCGCTGCCCGCGCCGGAGCTGGACCTGACGGCGCGGGACAGCTTCACCTTCGAGGGCGGCAAGGTCGACATCCCGTGGCCGGCCAGCGGTCAGGCCGCCCTGGACGTGCAGGGCATCGGCACGTTCGGCTCGTCCGGCGCGCAGAAGCCGGTGCCGATCGCGAGCGTCGCCAAGGTCATGACGGCGTACGTCATCCTGCGCGAGCACCCGCTCAAGAGCGGCGAGGACGGCCCGAAGATCGACATCGACCAGGCGGCGCAGGACCAGTCGCGGGCCGGTCAGGAGTCGACGGTCGACGTCACCGCGGGCGACACGATCACCCAGCGGGAGGCGCTGGAGAGCATTCTGATCGCTTCCGCGAACAACGTGGCGCGGCTGCTGGCCCGCTGGGACGCGGGGTCGGAGCAGGCGTTCGTGGACAAGATGAACGAGACCGCCAAGGACCTCGGGATGACGAACACGACGTACACCGACCCGTCGGGGCTGAACAACACGACGGTGAGCACGGCCACGGACCAGGTGAAGCTGGGCAGGGCCGCGATGCGGGAGCCGGCGTTCCGCGAGGTCGCCGCGATGATGTCGTACGACGACTACAAGGGCGTCAACCACTCCAACTGGAACCAGCTCGTCGGCAGCAACGACGTGGTCGGCATCAAGACCGGCACCACCACCTCGGCCCTCGGCAACCTGCTCTTCGCCGCGAAGAAGGAGGTCGGCGGGGAGACGCGGACCATCGTCGGCGCGGTCGTGCGCCAGCCGTCGGGCGGTCCGGAGAACACCATCCTCTCCGCCGCGCTGGACAGCAGCGACAAGCTGATCCGGGCCGCGCAGGCCGCGCTGGAGTCGTCGACGATCCTGAAGAAGGGCACGGTCGTCGGGTACGTGGACGACGGTCTCGGCGGCCGGACGCCGGTCGTGGCGACGCAGGACGTCACGGCGGTCGGCTGGCCGGGCCTGACGGTGAAGCTGACGTTCCGCGCGGACGACGTGCCGCACACGGCGCCCGCCGGGACCAAGGTGGGCACGCTCACCGTGGGTGACGGCGACAGCAGCGGCGCGGTGAAGGTGCCGGTGGCGTTGCAGGACGACCTCGTCGAGCCGGGCTTCGGCGCGAAGCTGACACGACTGGGCTGACCGGCGCGGGGCCCGTGCGCGGGGCCCCGCCGGCGACCGTGGCCCGTGGCCGGCACCCCCGGCCGCGGGCCGCCGTCGTGTCCGGGCGGGCGGCGGACGCGGCAGCCGGGCCGGCGGGTGCGTGCTAGCGTCACGAAACGGGGCAGGTCGCCGGTCGCGTGGACGCGCCGGTGAGGGGTACGGACGACGGATGCGGACGCTGCGGGCAGCGGGAGACGGGACACGGGGAGTGCCTTCGAGTGGCCAGTGCGGAGCCGACACATGCCGACGACGCGGAACCGGGCCCGGACGCCGGTGAGCGGCGGCCACGCGTCCCCGCGCCCCGGGGGCGGGACACGATGACCGGGACCGGTGCGGGCCGCACGGGCACACCGGACGATCCCGCCGAGGGCCCCGACGAGTCCGTGGACGCCGCCCCCGGCCGTGCCCCGGTCCCGGGCTCCCCCGGGCCGGCGCCGGCGGCGTCCGCCGCCCGTGCGCTGCCGCCGTCCGTCGCCGCGTTCGTGGCGGGCGCGCGCCGTCGCGTGGACCGGCACCCGGTGCTGTTCGTCACCGCACTGGCCGGTCTGCTCCACGTCGTCTGGTTCTTCACGTTCGCGAACAGCGGGGGCGACCTCGCGGCGCAGGACGCGTGGGCGGAGTTCGTCGGCCGGCATCCGGCCTCGGCGTACAACCTCGCCTGGTACGGGGGCATGCACCCGGTGTCGTACAGCGTGGTCTCGCCGTACCTGATGTCGGTGCTCGGGGTGCGGACCACGATGATGATCGCGGGGACGCTGTCGGCGGGGCTGCTGACGCTGATCCTGATCCGCGGCCGGTCGGTGCGCAATCCGCTGTGGGCCTCGATGGCGGGCCTGTTCGGGCTGATGGGCAACGCGGTCTCGGGGCGGGTGACCTTCGGGCTGGGCACGCTGTTCGCGCTGGGCGCGGTCGCGGTGGTGTTCTGCTGGCCCTACCGCTGGCGCTACCGGCGCTGGGCGAAGGCGCTGTGCGCGGCGCCGCTGGCGGCGCTGGCCACGATGGCCTCGCCGGTGGCGGGGCTCTTCGTCGGCCTGGTGGCGGTGGCCCTCTTCCTCCAGAAGCGGCGGCCGGGCGCCTGGGCGCTGGGGCTGGCGCCGGCCGCGGTGGTGGGGCTGTCGGCGTGGCTGTTCCCGTTCTCCGGCACGCAGCCGATGGGGTTCGGTTCGGCGGCGCTGCCGATCGTGTACGCGGTCGTCGTGTGCCTGGTGGTGCCGTCCTCGTGGACGACGGTGCGGATCACGTCCGCGGTCTACGGGCTGTCCGTGCTGCTGGTCTGGCTGATCAGTTCGCAGATCGGCTCGAACGTCACCCGCCTGTCGATGCTCTTCGCCGGGACGGCGCTGGTGGCGGCGCTGCCGTTCGCGGTGCCGCGCTCGCGCAGGTGGTACGCGATCGTGGTGGCCTTCACCGGTTTCGTGGCGTGGATCGGCTTCAAGTCGGTCGACGACGTCGTGCACACCACGCCGGCCGCGTCCTGGGCGCGGGAGCTGGCGCCGCTGGTCAACGAGTTGCAGCAGGTCGGCGCGGAGCGGGGCCGGGTGGAGGTCGTCCCGGCCCGTTCGCACCGGGAGGCGTCGGCGCTCGCCCCGTACGTGAACCTGGCCCGCGGCTGGAACCGCCAGGCCGACATGGAGCGCAACCCGCTCTTCTACGACGACACCCTCAACTCGGCGAACTACCACGAGTGGCTGCGCCGCTGGGCGGTGCACTTCGTGGTGCTGCCCAAGGACGAGCCGGACGGTGACGGCGGCGAGCGGGAACGGGAGCTGGTGCAGCGCGGGCTGCCGTACCTGCAGCAGATCTGGGGCGACGCCAACTGGCAGCTCTTCCGGGTGACCGACCCGACGCCGCTGGCGGAGCCGGACGCGGTGGTGCAGCGGGCGGAGCAGGGCGAGTGGACCATCGACGTGCGGAGGCCGGGGCGGGTCCTGGTGCGCATCCCGTACTCGCCGTGGCTGAGCCTGGTGGACGAGGAGGGCAGGAAGCTGGAGCCGCCGCAGGAGACGGAGGCGTCCAGGAACCGCGTCGACCAGGGGACGCCGCGGACCTTCGACAACGTCCACGGGTGCCTGGCGGAGACGGAGGAGAACGCCGCGGGCGACACCTGGACGCTGCTGGTGGCGCCGGAGGCGGGCACGTACCGGCTGGCGGCGCCGTACACCGTGCCGCGGGGGACGCCGTGCCCGGACGAGCTGAGGGAACCGGCCCCGGTCGCCGGGGCCGTGACTCCCGCGCAGCCGTGACCGGCCGCTCCCCCGGCCGCCGGGGGCTTTCCGACGGGGCCGGGCGGCCGGGAGGTCTCCGCGAGGGCCGGCCGGCGGGGGGTCAGGCCCTCGGGTAGCGGGTGAGCCAGGCGGGGGACGAGCCGGCCGGGCCGTGCAGGGCGGGGCCCTGGGTCATCTCCATGGCGAAGTCGTCGGCCAGTTCCAGGACGGTCGCCCGGCCCTCCAGTTCGGCGAGCCAGGCGGGCGGGAGGGCCGTCTCGCCGTGCAGGGCGCCGAGCAGGCCGCCGGTGAGGGCGCCGGTGGTGGCGGAGGGGCCGCCGTGGGTGACGGCGAGCCGCAGTCCGTGCCGGACGTCCTCGCCGACGAGGGCGCAGTACACGGCGGCGGCGACCAGGCCGGCCGCCGTGCCGTCGCCGATCAGGTCGGTGATCCGCTCGGGGCCGGGCTGGCCCTGCCGCACCGCGCCGAGCGCCTGGCGCAGCGCCTCGGCGACGGGCTCGTGTCCGGGCCGGGCGCAGAGCAGGGCGAGGGCCCGCTGCACGGACCCGTCCAGCACCTCCCCGCGGGCCAGCCCCTGCACGATCACGGCGTACGCGCCCGCCGCGAGGCAGGCGGTGGGGTGGCCGTGGGTCTGCGTGGCGCACTCCACGGCGAGCTGGGCGACGAGCTGGGGTTCCCAGCCGACCAGCAGCCCGAACGGCGCGGACCGGGCGGCGGCCTCGGGGCCCTGTTCGGCGGGGTTCTTGGGGGCCTGCGGGGTGCCCATGGTGTCGTCGCCGAGGCCGAGCAGCAGGGGGCGGGGCGGGTCGCGGCGGGCGTACAGCCACTCCTGGCGGGCCAGCCAGCCGTCCTCGCCGCGGCGTTCGTCGGGTCCCCAGTCGCGCTGGGTGGTCTCCCAGCGCCGGTAGGCGCGGTGCAGGTCGGTCGGCGGGTGCCAGGCGCCGGTGTCGCGGCGCACCTGGGCGCGGATCAGTCCGTCCACGGAGAAGAGGGTGAGCTGCGTGAGGTGGGTGACGGCGCCGCGACGTCCGTGGGCGACGGTCATCTCGGCGGGGCCGTCCGGTCCGTGCGCGGCGCGGATGCCGTCGAGGCCGGTCCCGTCGACGGGCGTGCCGAGGGCGTCGCCGACGGCCACGCCGAGCAGCGTGCCGCGCACCCGGCTGCGGAAGTCCTGCTGTTCGGTCCGGCCCCAGACGGCACCGCCCGTCGCCCCCATCCGGACCTCCCCACGGCACCACCCGTACGTACGACGCCCAGCACTGTAATCGAACAACATGACCGCCCCGGGCGGGGCGGGGGTGCGGGACCTCGTGCAGGGGCCGGCGTGGCGGGGGTCAGCCGACGACGGTGACCGGGGTGCCCGGGGTGGCGAAGTCCCAGACGGCGGTGCCGTCGGGCTTCTTCAGGCGGATGCCGCCCGTCGTGGTGCCCGCGGCGGGCGGGGGCGGGGAGGAACCGTCGACCGCGTTGGAGAAGGCGACGGAGACGCCGTCCTGGAGGGCGAAGTACACGATGTGCTCGACCTGGACGCCGTCCGAGCCGGTGGTGGCCTCCGTGCGGGTGCCCACCTGGTAGGTGCCGGGGGCGGGGCTCACGGTGCCCGGCCAGACGGTGAAGGTGCGCCGGGCGGCGTCGCTGGCGTCGATCAGCCAGACGCGCTTCTGGCCGAGGGAGTACACGATGCGGCGGCCGGTGCCCGAGCCGTCCGGCACGGCGGCCGGGGGCGGCGCCTTCGGGGTGGGGCTCGGCGAGGCCGACGCCGAGGCCGTGGGGCCGGGTTGCGCGGAGGCGACGGGGTGGGGGCCCTGGGCCGCCTGCGCCGCCAGGACGGTCACCGCCGCGATCGCCCCCACGGTCAGACCGGAGACCCAGGCCCATGAGGGAACTCGGGCAGGCACGGGCACGCATCTCCTCCGCTTGGGAACCCCGACACACCCGGGGTTCCGATCATCGTACTGTGGGCGGCCCGTGCCCCCGTCCCTGCGCCCTGCGCCCTGCCCCGGCAGGCTCAGTCCAGCACCGGCAGCAGCTCCGGAAGGTGGCCGTCCGAGGACTCGGCCGCCCGGCGCCGTTCCTCCGGGACCTCGCCGTACAGCGTGGTCCGGGGCTTCGCCGGGCGGCCCGCCGCCTCCGCGACGGCGACCAGATCGCGCACCGACTTGTACGAGCCGTACGACGAGCCCGCCATCCGCGAGATCGTCTCCTCCATCAGCGTCCCGCCCAGGTCGTTCGCGCCCGAGCGCAGCATCTCGGCGGCGCCCTCCGCGCCGAGCTTGACCCAGCTCGTCTGGATGTTCGGGATGTGCGGGTGCAGCAGCAGGCGGGCCATCGCGGTGACCGCCCGGTTGTCGCGCACCGTCGGGCCGGGGCGGGCGATGCCGGCCAGGTACACCGGTGCGTTGGTGTGGATGAACGGCAGCGTCACGAACTCCGTGAAGCCGCCCGTGCGCCGCTGGATGCCGGCCAGCGTGCGCAGGTGCCCGAGCCAGTGCCGGGGCTGGTCGACGTGGCCGTACATCATCGTGGACGAGGAGCGCAGGCCCAGTTCGTGCGCCGTCTCGACGACCTCGATCCAGGTGGCCGCCGGCAGCTTGCCCTTGGTCAGCACCCAGCGGACCTCGTCGTCGAGGATCTCCGCCGCGGTGCCCGGGATCGAGTCCAGGCCGGCTTCCTTCGCCGCCGTCAGCCACTCGCGCACCGACAGCCCCGTGCGGGCGGCGCCGTTGACGACCTCCATCGGGGAGAAGGCGTGCACGTGCATGCCCGGGACGCGTTCCCTGACCGCCCGCGCGATGTCGAAGTACGCCGTCCCGGGCAGGTCGGGGTGGATGCCGCCCTGCATGCACACCTCCACCGCGCCCACCTCCCACGCCTGCTGGGCGCGGTCGGCGACCTGGTCCAGGGAGAGGGTGTAGGCGTCCGCGTCGGTGCGCCGCTGGGCGAAGGCGCAGAAGCGGCAGCCGGTGTAGCAGACGTTGGTGAAGTTGATGTTCCGCGTGACGATGTACGTCACGTCGTCCCCGACCGCCGAGCGGCGCACGTCGTCCGCGACCCGGCACAGCGCGTCCAGCGCCGGCCCGTCGGCGTGCAGCAGGGCCAGGGCCTCCGCGTCGGTGAGCTTCTCGGGGTCGTCGGCGGCGGTGGCCAGGGCGTCCCGCACGTCGGTGTCGATGCGCTCGGGGGCCATGCCGGGCGCGGCGGCCTCGCGCAGGGCGTCCCAGTCGCCGTACACGGCGTCGAAGTCGTCGCGGCGGTCGCCGGTGCGGCCCTCGGTGTCGATGGTGCGGTGCAGGTCGGTGCGGCCGGAGGCGGTGAACACTTCGTCCGGTTCCTGCCACGGCCTGCCCTCGACGACCGCGTCCGGGCGGGCCAGCCCGGTGTCCGGATCGGCGAGCGCGGCCACGTGCGGGCCGAGGCGCGGGTCGAGCCAGGGCTCCCCGCGGCGGACGAACTCCGGGTAGACGCAGAGGCGTTCGCGCATCTCGAAGCCGGCCGCCCGGGACCGCTCGGCCAGTTCGTCGATCCGGGGCCAGGGGCGTTCGGGGTTGACGTGGTCGATGGTGAGCGGGGAGACGCCGCCCCAGTCGTCGATGCCCGCGGCGATGAGCCGCCCGTACTCGGCGTCCACCAGGTTCGGCGGGGCCTGGAGGTTCGCGGAGGGGCCCATGATGAGCCGGGCGACGGCCACCGTGGCGACCAGTTCGTCCAGTTCGGCGTCGGGCATGCCGCGCATGGCGGTGTCCGGCTTGGCCCGGAAGTTCTGGATGATCAGTTCCTGGAGCCCGTGGTACGACCGCGCGATCCGGCGCAGCGCGAACAGGGACTCGGCGCGTTCCTCGTGGCTCTCGCCGATGCCGATGAGGATGCCGGAGGTGAAGGGGACGGAGGAGCGTCCGGCGTCCTCCAGGACCCGCAGCCGCACGGCCGGTTCCTTGTCCGGGGAGCCGTGGTGGGGGCCGCCGGGCTCGGACCACAGGCGGGTCGCGGTGGTCTCCAGCATCATGCCCATCGAGGCGGCGACCGGCTTGAGCCGCTGGAAGTCGGTCCAGGTCAGCACGCCCGGGTTGAGGTGCGGGAGCAGTCCCGTCTCCTCCAGGACGCGGACGGAGACGGCGCGGACGTAGGCGAGGGTGTCGTCGTAGCCGTGCGCGTCGAGCCACTCGCGCGCCTCGGGCCAGCGCTCCTCGGGCTTGTCGCCGAGGGTGATGAGGGCTTCCTTGCAGCCGAGGGCGGCACCGCGCCGGGCCACCTCCAGCACCTCGTCCGGAGACATGAACATGCCGTGTCCGGCGCGGCGGAGCTTGCCGGGGACGGTGACGAAGGTGCAGTAGTGGCACCTGTCGCGGCAGAGCCGGGTGAGCGGGATGAACACGCTCTTGGAGTACGTGATGACGCCGGGGCGCCCGGCGGCCTCCAGCCCGGCGTCGCGCACCCGCGCGGCGCAGGCGGTGAGGTCGTCGAGGTGCCCGCCGCGCGCCTGGAGCAGCACCGCCGCCTCGGACACGTCGAGCGCGACGCCGTCGCGGGCCCGTTTGAGGGCGCGGCGCAGGGCGTTCTCGGTGGGGCCGGTTCCAAGGGGCACGGAGGTCGTCATCCTTCGAGCATACGAGCGGGGTGATCGACTCGCCGGGCCCCCGGGGGCGGGGCGGGGCGGGGACCGGCGGGGCGTCGGCCCGGCCGGCCAGGCGCGGGGGCGGCGGCGGGCGGGCACCGGGGTCGGCGGACCCCGCGCGGGTGACGGACGACCGGTCGGTGACGGAGGGCGGGGCGGTCGGCGCGGCGCGCTCGGCGTCACCGGGGAGGCGGCGCGCCCCCGCCCCCCGAAAGCGGGGTCCGTGCGAAGAGAGTGTGAGGGCGTTGCGGGGCCGGGGGCGTGGCGCGGTGATCGGCGTCCCCACGGCTGACGGAGCCGCCGTGGGCAAGGCAAACTTGGCCTGGTTGCTCAGGAAGCCTAGGGGGACTCCATGGACGGTGTGGCGCGGACCCCGGAGCAGCGGGGGCCCGGCTCCCCGGTGGGGCCGGGGGAACCGGCCGCCGGGCCGGTACCGCCGCGCTTCGGCGTGCTCGGGCCGGTGCGCGCCTGGCGCGGCGGCGAACCGCTGGCCGCCGGTTCCCCCCAGCAACGCGCCCTGCTCGCCGCCCTCCTGCTGCGCGAGGGCCGTACCGCGACGGCGGACGAGCTGATCGACGCCCTGTGGGGCGAGGCCCCGCCCGCGCGGGCGCTGGCCGCCGTGCGGACGTACGCGTCCCGGTTGCGCAAGCTCTTCGGCGCGGGGGTGCTGGTGAGCGAGTCGGGCGGGTACGCCGTACGCGGCACCCTGGACCTGACGGAGGCCCAGGAGCTGGCCGCCGAGGCGGAGAAGGCCCGTGCCGCCCAGGACCTGTGCACGGCGCGCAAGACGCTGCGCCGGGCGCTGGCGCTGTGGGACGGCGAGGCGCTGGCGGGCGTGCCGGGGCCGTACGCGCAGGCGCAGCGGGTCCGGCTGGAGGAGTGGCGGCTCCAGCTCCTGGAGACCCGGCTGGAGCTGGACCTGGAGCAGGGCCGCCACGCCGAGGCCGTCTCGGAGCTGACCGCGCTCACGGCCGCGCACCCGCTGCGCGAGCGCCCCCGCGAACTGCTGATGCTGGCCCTCTACCGCAGCGGGCGGCAGGCGGAGGCCCTGGCGGTCTACGCGGACACCCGGCGCCTGCTCGCCGACGAACTGGGCGTCGACCCGCGCCCGCAGCTCCGGGAACTGCAGAACCGCGTCCTGCGCGCCGACCCGGCGCTGGCCCAGCCGCAGGCCCCGGCCGCGGAACCGGCCGCCACCCTCGTACGGCCCGCCCAACTGCCCGCCACGGTGCCGGACTTCACCGGGCGCGCGGCCGTCGTCCGGGAGCTGGGCGAGGTGCTGTCCGCCGCCTCCGGTGCAAAGGGCCGGGTCATGGCGCTCTCGGCGCTGGCGGGCATCGGCGGCGTCGGCAAGACGACCCTCGCGGTGCACGTCGCCCACCAGGCGCGGTCCGCCTTCCCGGACGGTCAGCTCTACGTCGACCTCCAGGGCGCCGGCGCGCGGGCCGCCGAACCGGAGACGGTGCTCGGCGCCTTCCTGCGGGCGCTCGGCACCCCCGACTCGGCGGTGCCGGACTCGCCGGCGGAGCGCGCCGCGCTCTACCGCTCCGTGCTGGACGGCCGCCGGGTCCTGGTCCTGCTGGACAACGCCCGGGACGCGGCCCAGGTGCGCCCGCTGCTGCCCGGCACGGCGGGCTGCGCGGCGCTGGTGACCTCCCGGGTGCGGATGGTGGGGCTGGCCGGGGCGCACCTGGTCGACCTGGACGTGATGTCCCCGGAGGAGGCGCTCGCGCTCTTCACCCGGATCGTGGGCGAGGAGCGGGTCGCCGCCGAGCGCAAGGCCGCCCTGGACACCGTCGCCGCCTGCGGGTTCCTGCCGCTGGCGATCCGCATCGCCGCCTCCCGCCTGGCGGCCCGCCGCACCTGGACCGTCTCCGTCCTCGCCGCGAAGCTGGCCGACGAGCGGCGCCGGCTGGACGAGCTGCAGGCCGGGGACCTCGCGGTCGAGGCCACCTTCGAACTCGGCTACGGACAACTGGAGCCCGCCCAGGCGCGGGCGTTCCGGCTGCTGGGGCTGGCCGACGGGCCGGACATCTCCCTGGCCGCCGCGGCGGCGGTGCTGGACCTGCCGCCGCACGAGACGGAGGACCTGCTCGAATCGCTGGTGGACACGTCCCTGCTGGAGTCGGCGGCGCCCGGCCGCTACCGCTTCCACGACCTGGTCCGGCTCTACGCCCGCGCCTGCGCGGAACGCGACGAGCACCCGCCGGGCGAGCGGGCGGCGGCGCTCTCCCGGCTGCTGGACTTCTACCTGGCCACGGCGGCCGGGGTGTACGCCATCGAGCGGCCCGGCGACCGCACGGTGGACCACCTGGCGCCGACGGCGTTCCCCGGCACCGTCTTCACCGACGACGCCGACGCGCTGGACTGGCTGCACGCCGAGGCCGCCTGCATCCTCGCCTGCGTGCGCCAGTCCCTCGGGCCGAGCACGCTGCGCCGCGCCGTCGACCTGCTGCTGGCCGCCAAGGACCTCGCGGAGTCGGGGGCGAGCGCGCTCGGCTACGAGGCGGCGGCGCTCGCCGCCCGGGACGCCACGGCCGCCGCGGGCGACGACCACGCGGAGGGGCGGGCGCGCACCACGCTGGCCCAGGTGCTCAGCCGGGCCGGCCGGTTCGACGAGGCCGGACCGGAGGCCGAGCGCGCCATCGAGCTGGGCGCCCGCACCCAGGACCCGTGGACCCGGGCCAACGCCCACAACGAGCAGGGCATCATCGCCAACTGCAAGAACCTGCGCGCCGCGAGCGAGGCCCATCTGCTGGAGGCCGTGCGGGCGTTCCGCGCCGACGGCAACCGGCCGGGCGAGGCCAGCGCGCTGTGCAACCTCTCCCGCGTGCTGGTCTCGGTCGGCCGCACGTCCTCCGGCATCGACCTGGTCCGCCAGGGCATCGCCATCTACGACGAGCTGGGCCTGACCTTCCGCCTCGCCAACGCCCGCTACGCGCTGGGCATCGCGCTCAGCCACGCCTCCCGGCAGACCGAGGCGCTGCGTGAACTGTCCGCGGCGCTGCAGACGTTCGTGGAGAACCGGCAGCGGCTGTGGGAGGGGGCGACGCACTTCCGCATCGCCCAGGTGCACCTGTCGGCGGGCCGTCCGGCGCAGGCGGCCCGCCACGCGGAGCAGGCGCTGAGCACCGGCAGCATCGGCGGCGACTGGATGCGCGCCAACATCCTGACGCTGCTGGGGCGTTCGCTGAGCCGGCTGGAGCAGACCGACCGGGCGCGGGCCTGCTGGCGTGACGCGCTCGCCATCTACGAGCGGCTGGACGCGCCCGAGGCGGGCGAACTGCGCACGCTGCTGCGGCCGGTGGGCGCGGCCTGAGGACCGTCTCGCGGGGGGCGTTCATCGAACGTTTATGGCCGCCTGTCACTGTCTTGGCAACGGTCCGTCGCGTCGGGGGGCAGACGGGCCGCCGGGGCCCCGCCGGTAGGGTGAGCGGCCCCGGAGCGCCCGTTCGGCGATCCGCGGGGGAGTCGCCGAACGGGCGGACTCCAGCCAACCGCACCGTCACTTCATGGGGGTCCACACGATGAGCAACGCCGTCGGGAACAACGAGGCGCAGAAGAAGGCCGACGAGACGATCACGACGCTCGACAGCCACATGCCGGCACCGCCGAAGGACGGCGTCGCCACTCCGCAGGACAGCCACATGCCGGCGCCGCCCAAGGACGGCACCGTCACCACGCAGGACAGCCACATGCCCGCCCCGCCCGCTCGGGGACGGGACGGCGAGTAGACCTTCCTCCACACGGGGATCGGCCGCGGCGGCGCGGGTAAGGGGGAGCCGCCGCGGCCGAGGCGTCTCCGCGTCCCGGATTCCCTCGCGCCCCGTCTCGCCCGCGCCCCCGTCTCGCCCGCGCCCCGGTCTTCCCGCGCGCCGGTCTTCCCGCGCGCCGCGTACCGCCTCCGCCGCCGGTCAGGTGGCCGGGAGGGCGGTGGGGTCGGTCTGGCAGTGGTCGGGGGTGCGCGGCGCGGCGCCGGTGAGCGCCAGGCGGACGCGGATCGTCTCCCGGGCGGGTACGGAGCTGCTGCGGACGACGTCCTCGATAGTGAGGCCCTCGGCGTCCCGGAAGGAGACGGCGACGTCGAAGGTGCGCCGCCGGTCGTTGGGGTTGGTGACCTCGACGGTGGCGTAGGGCCGCTTCGCGGTCGCGCAGCTCACCAGGCGCACCGTGGCGGGCTGGGTGGTGGGGCTGGGGCTGCTGGTGCCGGTGGAGCCGCGGTGGCCGCCGCCCCGGTAGCCGCCCCCGGAGGTCGAGGTGGACGTGTCGTGGTTCTGGCGGGAGCTGCTGCATCCGCCCCCGCCGCGGCTGCTGCTGCTCTTCCCGCCGGAACCGCTCCTGCTCTTGCTCCCGCCGCCGTGTCCGGTGCCGGTGGAGAATCCGGTCAGGCAGAGGACCACTGCCACCGAGACCGTCGTGAACCTGAGTACTCGCCCCCGTGTCGTCATGGCGGTCAGCGTAGCGACCCGACTGTCACGGCCATGTCACCAGTGCGGTACGGCCGCGTACTCCGGGTGACCGCGGGGGCCGCCGGCGCGTCAGGCCGTGCGGGCCGTCCCGGTGCCCTTCTCCGCGTCGAGCGCGTAGACGCAGCGGTCCTTGCTGCACGCGTACACGATGCCGTCCCGCACCACCGGTGAGCCGGTGATCTCGCCGCCGGTCGCCAGCTTCCAGCGCAGCCGCCCGTCGTCGGCCTTCAGCGTGTAGAGCAGGTGGTCGGTGGAGCCGAAGTGGATACGGCCCTCGGCCACCGCGGGCGCCCCCACGATGTCGCCGCCCGCCTGGAAGCGCCACTTGGGCGTGCCGGTGACGGCGTCCAGGGTGTAGAGGCCCTTGCCGCTGCCCACGTGCACGTGGCCGGCGGCCACCAGCACCGGGTCGGCCGCGGAGCGGGCCTCGGTGGCGATCCGCCAGCGGTCGCGCCCGTCGGTGGCGTCGAGGGCGTAGACCGTGCCCAGGTAGTCGGCGAGGTACACGCCGCCGCCGGTCACCGCCGGGCCCGGGACGAAGGCGGGCGGGGACAGGAAGACCGCGGGGGCCTCGAAGTGCCAGCGCACGTGGCCGCCGGCGACCTCCAGGGCGATGACGCGGGTGCCCGCGGCGACGTAGACGTACCCGTCGGACGCCGGGGTCAGGCGGACCGGCACCCCGCCGCAGGAGGCGGCGTCGCCGATCGGGTACGACCAGCGCTCCTCGCCGGTGCGGGCGTCCAGGGCGCGCAGCCGGGCGTCCTGCCAGACGTAGACCGTGCCCTCGTGGACCACGGGGCCCGCCTCGGCCGACTCGAAGTCGGTCTGGGCGCCGGTGATCTCCCACAGCCGCTGCCCGTTGGCGGCCTCCCACGCCTGGACGCCGCCGCCGCGGGTGGCGGTGACGACGGTGCCGCGGTCGGCCTGGACCGAGTAGACCCAGGCGTCGGTCTGGAGCCGCCACAGGTCGGAGCCCTCGCGGGCGTCCAGGGCGAAGAGGGTGGGCCCGTCGGAGGCGTGGACGCGGCCGTCCGCGACCGCCATCGACCAGGCCACGTCCCGGGTCTTGAAGCGGCGCCGCCCGGTGGCCACGTCCAGGGCGTGCACCTCGAAGGAGGTGACGTAGACCAGGTCCCCGGCGACCGACGGCGTGCCCCACACGTCGTTGGACATGCGGAAGCGCCAGGGGCGCCAGCCCGCCGGCGAGGCGGACTCCGGGGGCGCCGCCGGAACGGGCGGTACGGCGGGGTCGGCGCCGTTGACCCCGGGCCGGGGCCGGGACCAGGAGGCGGCCAGGGCGGCCTCCGGCGGGGGCGCGGCGACGGCGGCGGCCCGCACGTCGGACACGCGGGGGCCGGGCCCGATCGGCACGGCGGCGCCGGGCAGCCGCACGGGGCCGGTGTCGGGGGCGGCGGACAGCGGCGGGACGACGGGGTCGTGCGCGGGCGGCGGGGGCAGCGGCAGGGCGGGCCGGGCGCCCTGCGGGCCCCGGCCGCCGCCCGTGCCGCCGGGGCGGGCCGGGGGCCGGCCGTTGCGGCGCTCCTCGATCAGGCCGACCGCGTGCTCGGGCAGCCAGGCGGAGGCGGTGCCGCTGTCGTCGGAGCCGGAGCCGAAGAGGTGCGGGGCGAGCTGGGCCTGGAGGTCGGCCGGGTTGGGGCGGGCGGTCGCCTCCATCTGCATGCACGCCTCGATGAGCGGGCGCAGCTCGTCCGGGAGCCCCTCCAGGTCGGGGCCCTCGCGCAGCAGCATGAACACCGTCTCGACCGGGTTGGCCCCGTGGAAGGGCGGATGCCCGGTGGCGGCGAAGACCAGCATCGAGCCGAGCGAGAAGACGTCGCTGGCGCCGGTGACGCTGCGCGAGTCCTTCGCCTGCTCCGGGGACATGTAGGCGGGGGTGCCGACGGCGACGTTGGTCATCGTCAGCCGTGTGTTCGACACCCCGGAGGCGATGCCGAAGTCGATCACCCGGGGGCCGTCCTCCACGACCAGCACGTTGGACGGCTTGAGGTCGCGGTGCACGAGGCCGGCGCCGTGGATCGACTGGAGCGCCTCGGCGACGCCCGCGGCCAGCCAGCGCACCGCCTGGGCGGGCATCGGGCCGCACTCGTTGACGATCTCCTCCAGCGAGGGCGCCGGGACGTAGGCGGTGGCGAGCCAGGGCACGGCGGCACGGGGGTCGGCGTCGACCACGGCCGCGGTGTAGAAGCCGGAGACCGCGCGGGCCGCCTCCACCTCGCGGGTGAAGCGGACGCGGAAGAGCTGGTCCTCGGCGAGTTCCGTGCGGACCGTCTTGATCGCCACCCGCCGGCCCGACGCCGAGCGCGCGAGGTAGACCAGCCCCATGCCGCCGGCCCCTAGCCTCCCCAGCACCTCGAACGGCCCGATGCGCCGCGGATCGTGCTGCGTCAGCTGATCCACCACTTGCCTGCCACCTCCCCGTACGAGCCGCGTCGCCCACATCCGGACGCGACCGAAGTGCAGCGTCTCACCACCCCGCCGCCATCGCGGCACGCCCCCCGATTGTTCCTGTCCCGGGCGCTGCTGGCGAACCCCCGGACAATCCGGGTGTCTCGCCAGAATCCCGGGCGAAGGACGGCGGGGGGCGGGGCGCGGGGGCGCTTCAGCGTTGCAGTACGGCGAAGGAGGCGCCCTGACCGTCGGAGACCACGGCCACCCGCCCGTAGGACGTCTCGAACGGGGGGACCTGCACCCGTCCGCCGAGCCGGGCCGCCTCGCCGAGCGCCGCCTCGCAGTCGCGGACCAGGAAGTGGACCAGGAAGTGCGGCGGCATCTCGGCGGGGAAGACGTCGAGGACCCGGGCGCGGCCGACGTCCGGGTCGGCGCCGGGGCCGAAGAGGGCGTCGTGGAAGAGGTCCCCGTAGAAGGCGTTGGCGGCCCCGGTGTCCCGGGTGTACAGCTCGGCCCACACGAACGCCCCGGGCACCCGGCGCCTGCCGAAGCCCGGGAAGGGGCGCAGGTCGGTGGTACGGGGGCGGGCGGTGCCCGTACCCGCGGGGGCGCCGGCGCCGCCGGACGGGGTGCCCTCGGCGGGCGGCGCGTGCCCGGCGTCCTCGGCACCCTCGGCGTGCCCGGCGTCCCCGGCGGCGGGGGCGGCCTGCCCGGCGGCGGGGGCGGCGTCCCGTGCGCGGCCGGGGGCCGGTCCCGCCTCCCACAGGGCGAAGACGGCGTTCTGCGGGTCCGTGACCAGGGCCGCCGTGCCCAGGTCGGCGACCGGGTGGGGCGGGACGACGACCGTGCCGCCCGCCGCCCGGATCCGCCCGGCCAGGGCCCCCGCGTCGTCGGCGGCGAAGTACACCGTCCAGACGCTGGGCAGCCGCCCGTCCGTCTTGGGGACGAGCGCGGCGACCGGTTCGCCGTCCAGCAGCGCCCACACCGACCGGTCCTCGCGGCCCGTCTCCTCGAAGGTCCACCCGAACAGCCCGCCGTAGAAACGCTTGCCCGCCTCGATGTCGGAGAGCTGCGCGTCCACCCAGCAGGGGACGCCTTCCGTGTACGCGGACACCCTCTCCGCGGATGCACCTTTTTCGGCCATGCGGTCAACGTAGCGGTCCCTCCGGCACGCCGCAGACCAGGAATCACCCGTACATATCGCCCCCGCACCCCATTTGCAGTCGGCCGAATCGCGCTCCCACCCCCCGTCGGTAAGCTGACGGCATGACAGGACAAGTGCGTACCGTCGACGGCCGCGTGGCCGGTCGGCGTGGGCAGGCGACCCGGCAGAAGCTGCTCGACTGCCTCAGCGAGATGCTCCGTTCCTCTCCCTACCGGGATGTCAAGGTCATCGACGTCGCGCGCAAGGCCGGCACCTCCCCCGCGACCTTCTACCAGTACTTCCCGGACGTCGAAGGTGCCGTGCTGGAGCTGGCGGACGGCATGGCCGCCGAGACCTCCGACCTCTCCGCGCTGCTGGCCGGCCGCTCCTGGGCGGGCAAGGCCGGCTGGCAGACCGCACAGGAACTCGTCGACGGGTTCCTGGAGTTCTGGCGGCGCCACGACGCGATCCTGCGGGTCGTGGACCTGGGCGCGGCCGAGGGCGACAAGCGGTTCGCCAAGATCCGGATGAAGGTCCTCAACGCGGTGAACTCCTCCCTGTCGGAAGCGGTCGCCGAACTCCAGGCCAAGGGCCGGGTCGACCCGGACGTGAACCCGGCGGCGGTCGCCGGTTCGCTGGTCGTCATGCTCGCCGCCGCCGCCTCGCACCAGAAGGGCTTCACCTCCTGGGGCGTCAAGCAGGCCGAACTCAAGCCCACCCTGGCGCTGTTGACCTACCTCGGTGTCACCGGGAGGAAGCCCGCCCGGTAACCCCCGCCCAGCTCCGAGCGACGCCGCGGCAGCCTGTCATCCCTGCCCCACCGCACCGTCCGCCCTCCACGTCCTGTCCCGCAGGCGGTGGCCCACCCCGAGAGTGGGCCACCGCCTGTCGTGCTTCCGGGGCCCCGCGGCCCCTCCCTCCCCCACCGCCGAAGGAGACCGTGATGGCCCTCACCCGCGAAGAGCGCGAGGCGTTCCTGGCCGAGCCCCACGTCGCCGCGCTCTCGGTCCACGCCGGGGCGGACCGCGCCCCGCTGTCCGTGCCGATCTGGTACCAGTACGCGCCCGGCGGCGAGGTCTGGATCATGACCGGGGCGGAGAGCCGCAAGAACCGGCTGATCCAGGCCGCGGGCCGGTTCACCCTGCTGGTCGACCGGGTCACGCCCACCGTCCGCTACGTCTCGGTGGAGGGTCCCGTCGTCGACACCGCCCCCTCCACCGCCGAGCGGCTGCGGGAGCTGTCCGCCCGCTACCTGCCGGCGGACAAGGTCGACGCCTACGTCACCGCCGCCGCGGCCGGCCACGGCGAGCAGGTCGTGCTGCGGATGCGGCCCGAGCACTGGGTCTCCTCCGACCTCGGATCGCTCTGACCCGGCCGCCGCCCCCGGCCCCGGCCCTCTCCGTCCGGCCCGGCGACCGGGCCCGCGCCGCGGTGACCGCCGGCCCGCCGGCCGCGTGACAATCGGGCCATGGGAACCGATCTCGACGTACTGCTGCGCTCGCTGCGGGTGTGGGACCCGGACGTCACCGGCCTGCCGCCCTTCGACACGGCCGCGGCGCCCGGCGAACCGCTGGAGCTGTTCACCCGCTGGTTCGGTGAGGCCGTGGCGGCCGGGGAACGCGAACCGCACACCATGACGCTGGCCACCTCCGACGCCGAGGGCCGCGCCGACGCCCGCATCGTGATGCTGCACGGCGCCGGCGCCGACGGCTGGGCCTTCGCCTCGCACGCCGACAGCCGCAAGGGCGGCCAACTCGCCGCCCGCCCGTACGCGGCGCTGGTCTTCTACTGGCCGGTACTCGGCCGCGAGGTGCGCGTGCGCGGACCGGTGGCCACCGCCCCGGCGCGGGAGGCGCGGGCCGGTCTGGGCGCCCGTTCGACCGGCGCCCTCGCCGCCGCGCTCACCGGCCGGCAGAGCGCGCCGCTCGGCTCGGCGCGGGAGCTGGCGCGGGCCTCGGAGGCGGCCTGGGAGCGGGCGGCCCGGGAACCGGACGCGCCGGTGCCGTCCTGGACGCTGTACCGGCTGCGTCCGGAGGAGGTGGAGTTCTTCCAGGGCGAGGCCCGCCGCCGCCACGTGCGCCTCGTCTACCGGCGCACTGGCGAGGGGCCCTGGGAGCGCGGGCTGCTGTGGCCGTGACCGGCGCTCAGGGCAGGGCGGGCGCCTCGGGCTCCTCGTCCCCCGCCAGCCGGGCGTGCAGGTGGGCGTCGCGGAAGGCGTCCTGACGGCCGGCTTCGAAGAGGGCGCCGCGCATGGTGCCCTCGTGGCGGTACCCGCAGCGCTCGGCGACCCTGCACGAGATCACGTGTCCCACCGCGTGGCCCAGTTCCAGGCGGTGCAGGCCCAGTTCGGCGAAGGCCCAGCGGGAGGCGAGGAGCAGGGCGCGGGTGGCGACGCCCCGGCCGCGCGCCTCGGGGAGCACCCAGTAGCCGACCCGGGCGAGCTTCATCGGGCGGTTGATCTCGTTGACGCCGATGTGCCCGAGCGCCGTGCCGCTCTCCGCGCCGGTGATCCGGAAGGAGGCGGACCGGCCCTCCCCCGCGTCGAGCGCCCGCGCCCGCAGCGATCGGCGGGCCGCGTCCGGCCCGGTCAGCACGGTCAACGGGGTGTTCCAGCGCAGGAACTCGGGGTCCTGGAGGCCGCGCAGCCAGGTCCGTACGTCGGCGTCGGAGCCCGCGTCCCAGGCGCACAGGCGCAGTCCGTGTCCGCGCGGCTCGGTCAGGGAGGGGGCGAGGGTGCGCATCGGTGTGTGGGCCATCCGCCCATTCAATCCGACCGGCCCGTCCCCCGGCCCGCCGTCCCGACGCGACGGCGCGACGGCGCGACCGCCCCGGGGAGGGGCCGGCGGGACAGTCGTGATCGATTCGCAACCGATTTCGGTCTTGACCGATACCCATCAAACCGGTGCGATATTACGCTCGGCGCATGGCCGACTCCTCCGCCTCCGCCGAGCCCCCCTCCGCTCCGTCGCGGACCGCGCCCGCGGACCGCCCCGTGTACGTCGTCGGCGCGGGACCCGGCGGTCTCGCCGTCGCCCACGAACTGCGCGCCCGGGGACTGCGCGCCGTCGTCCTGGAGCGGTCCGACCGCGTGGGCGCCTCCTGGCGGAGCCACTACGACCGGCTCCGGCTGCACACCACCCGCCGCCTGTCCTCGCTGCCCGGACTGCCGATGCCCCGCCGCTTCGGCCGCTGGCCGGCCCGCGACGACGTCGTGCGCTACCTGGAGAAGTACGCCGAGCACCACCACCTGGAGATCGTGACCGGCGTCGAGGTCTCCCGCGTCGAGCCGCTGCCCGACGGGGGCTGGCTGCTGCGCGGCTCCGGGGGCCGTGAGCTGACCGGCGCCGCGGTCGTGGTCGCCACCGGCCACAACCACACCCCGCGGCTGCCCGACTGGCCCGGCCGCGACACGTACACCGGCGAGATCCTGCACGCCCGTGACTACCGCAACGCGGCCCCCTACGCCGGCCGCGACGTCCTCGTCGTCGGCGTCGGCAACACCGGTGCCGAGATCGCCGTGGACCTGGCCGAGGGCGGCGCCGCGCGGGTGCGGCTCGCGGTGCGCACGGCACCGCACCTGCTGCGCCGCTCGACGGCCGGCTGGCCCTCCCAGTACACCGGTGTCCTGGTGCGGCGGCTGCCGGTCGGCCTGGTGGACCGGCTCGCCCGGCCGGTGGCCCGGATCAGCGTGCCGGACCTGTCGGCGCACGGGCTGCCGCGCCCCCGTACGGGCCTCTACAGCCGGGTCGCCGAGGGCGCGATACCGGTGCAGGACGCCGGGCTGATCGCCGCGGTGCGCGCGGGCCGGGTCGAGGTGGTGGCGGCCGTCGAGGGGTTCGAGGACGGCGAGGTGCTCCTCGCCGACGGCGAGCGCGTCGCCCCTGACGTGGTCCTCGCGGCCACCGGCTACCGCCGCGGGCTGGAGCCGCTGGTGGGCCACCTCGGGGTGCTCGACGAGCGGGGCCGGCCGGCCGTGCGCGGGGGCCGCTCCCCCGAGGGGGCCCCCGGGCTGTACTTCACCGGCTTCACCAACCCGATCAGCGGCATGCTGCGCGAGTTGGCGCTCGACGCGGAGCGGATCGCGCGGGCCGTCGCCCGCCGGGACGCCAAGGGCCGCTCGGGTCCCGTCTCCCGCCTCCCCCGCTGACCCCCGCCCCGCCCGCGCGGACCGGAGGTCAGGCCGGTACGGGCACCGGCCGGCGCCGGATGACCAGCGCCGTCAGCGCGCGACCTGGCAGGTGCCCGGCGCCGCGCCCCGCCCCCCGGTGGGGTCGGTCGCCGGTCGGGGCGGCCGGAGGCGCCCCCCTGGAGCCCCCGGCCTCCGTGCCCGTTCGCGACGGTCGTCCACAGGCTGTGGACGGCGGGCCGCCGGCCATCCCCCCCTGCACCGGCGACGGCGTGGCGATGTCCGCCCCGAGCATGGCACCGCCCGCCGCCACTCGGCTCCGGCGCTCCCGCCCCGGCTTCTCCCCGACCCCCCGAGTCGTCCCCCGGGAGAAGCGACGCCGCATCACGACCCACACTCGTCGAGGGCTCCCGTCACCGAACCCTCGTCGTCCCCTCACGGCGAATCGTTGCCTACAGCGTGAGGAAATGGTCACGATCCGTCAACAGGGCCCGGGGTATTCCTCCCGTATGCCCGGTTGGTGTGGTGCGCGCACGGAAGCACGCCCCGGCGCACCACAGCATCTCGCCGCGAGGGAACGGGAGTCCGTGCCCCCGGCGCACCCGAGGGGCCCACCCCCGGTGCGCGGGGCGCCCGCACCCCGGGGCCCCACGGCCCGCCGCAGGGCCCGGAAGAGGGGGCGTCAGACCGCCTCGTACGCCAGACCGCCGTACGGCACGACGCCGGTGCCGCACGCCGCGGGCGCGGAGGTGCCGCCCGTGCGGTCGAGTTCGCACCAGACGCGCTTGCCGGCGCCCTCGCGGCTCCAGCCCCAGCGGTCGGCGAGCCCCTCGACGAGGGCGAGGCCCCGGCCGCCGGTCGCGTCGCCGCTCGGGCAACGGGGCGCCGGGGCACGGCCGCTGATGTCGTCCACTTCGAGGCGGACGGTGGCCCCGTCGGCCGCCTCGGCCGGCAGGTGCAGCCGCAGCACGGCCGGACGGCCGGTGTGCACCACGGCGTTGGTGACGAGCTCCGAGACGAGCAGGGCCATCGTCTCGGCGAGCGACTCGTCCGCCGCTATCACGGACGCGGCGAGCCGGGAGCGCGCCCACCTCCTCGCGCGCCCCACCTCTGCGGGGTCGGGCCGGATCTCCAGCTGCACTTGAAGCACCTGCACCGCTCACACCATCCGAACCGGCGGACATGAAGGCTCTCGCCTCATGAGGGCCACGATCGTAGCCATTCTCTGCATGGCCAGAACAAAGGCCGACTCGGGGATCACGGACCGTGATCCCCCTGTGGGACAGCATGGTTGACGTACAGTCACGCCAACAAGCGCTTCGGGCATATTCCCGCGCGAAGGAGTACCCGTGCGGCATACTGTGCGACGCTCGCCGCGGGGAGTCGAACAAGCGGCGGCGGACGGCCGTTCCGCCCTGCGGGACAAGGCGTGTGCCGCCGGCGGCGGAGCCGTCGCCACCGCCGCTCCGGCGTGGCCGGGGCCCGGGACCAGTCGCATCCCGCCCAAGGTACCGGAGTCCGGCGCCGACTCCGGGCCGTGACGGGTCACGCGCCGGACACGACCCGGTGTCGACGCTCCGTGACGCCCTGTCGCCACGATCCGTGACATCCGGCGGCCGGGCCGCCGCCGGAATGCCACCTTCGGCGACGCGTCGAACGCGTCGGACGCACCAGGGCCCCTCGCTCGGATCACGCCGGGCTCGCAGGATCCGGCCTGATCCACACGAAAGACCTAGTCGGGGACCGTGAAGTAGCGCGCGAACGCCGGGACGACCTCGGCCTCCCCGATCCGCCCGTCGCCGTCGGTGTCGAGCGCCGCGGCGGCCGTGCGGGCCGCCTCGCCGGGGACGCCGAGGACGGTGAGCACGCGGGCGGTGTCCGCGACGGTGGCGGTGGGGCCGCCGTCCGCGGCGGCGACCCGCAGGGCCGCGCGCAGGAAGGGGCGGGCGATCTCGCCGAACCGCTCCGGGTTGTCCCGCAGCCGCTTGACCGCGCCGGTGACGAACTCCTGCCGGGTGATGCGCTGGTCGCCGTCCCGGTCCGCGATGCCCGCCATGCCCTGCCAGAACGCCTCGGCGCCGTCGTAGAGCGCCTGGCCCCGGTCGGAGCGGGCGGCGACGCCGAACTCGGCGAGCAGCGCCTTGGCCGCCGTGCTGAAGTCCTGCCGGTCGATGCAGCCGTTGCCGTCCTGGTCGAAGGTGGCGAACCGCGCGGCGATCCGGCGCTCGTGATCGTTGCTGACCATGTCTTCTCTGGCCGCCTTACGTCGAGGTCGAAGGGTGATCTCGATCGGAGCGTACGACGCCGGGGCGCGGACCGCCGCGTGATCGCGTCCCGTCCACCCGTGAGGGGAGGCGCAGGTCACACGCGGGGGTGCCGTCAGGCGGAGAGGGGGCGCGGTTCGTCGCCGGTCGCGGAGTCGAGGTCGGGGTGGACGTCGAAGAGCCGGCGGACGCCGAGCGCGGCGAGGACCCGGTTGACGTGGGAGCCGTCGGCCGCCCCGCGGGCGGGCAGGATCAGGCGCAGCCGGCCCTGGCAGGAGCGGATCAGCCGCCGGGACGCGATGAGGACGCCGACCCCGCTGGAATCGCAGAAGAGGACCTCCGTGAGGTCCAGGACGAGGCTGTGCCGGCCCTCCGCCACCTCGCCGTGCACCCGCTGCCGCAGCACCGGTGAGGTCACCATGTCCAGTTCGCCCGACACCTGGAGCACGGCCCACTCGCCGCGCTCGCCGCCGGTCACGTTGAACGCCACCACCATGCCCTTCATTCGCCGGAACGTCTGGTTTCACCCGAAACGGAAGCCATGGCTACGCTTCTTGGCCGCGCACCTGCCCACCGGCCGTTCCCGCAAACCCGGGGCAGAAAACGGACGCTGATCAAATACGGCTTGTTTCGTATGCTTTCGATCCAGTTCAATCGAATCCGGTCACACGAGGGAGGGTAAGCGACCGTGCGGGGGTACTGCCAAGTGCCCCTACCACGGACAGCCCGCCAGGGGCGCGCATTGGCACAAAGGGGAGTGCGCCGTCCCGCCCGCCCATTACATTCGGCGGGAACGCACGACGAGCACCACGGGCACGACAGGGCACGAGACGAGCCGGGGGTGAAGGGGCAGCATGGCGAAGAAGGAGACCCCGCCGCGCTGGGACCGCACGATGCAGCGGCGCCTGGCACGCGGCGAGGCCGCCGCCCTCGGCGAGCTGTACGACCGGTTCGCCTCGCTCGTGCACGGGCTGGCACACCGCGTCCTCGGCGACGAGACGGCCGCCGACCGCATCACCCGCGACGTCTTCGCCCACGTCTGGGAGCACCCCGACACCTACGACCCCGCCGAGGGGCCGCTGCGCACCTGGATCGCCGGGCTCACCCACCGCCTGGCCGTGCAGCGGCTGCGCGCCGCCGAGACCGCCGCCCTCGCCCGCGGCGGGCCCGGCACCGCCGAGGAACTGGAGCACAAGGTGCGCCACGCCTCCGTCGCCGCCCGCGCCGACTACATCGTCCAGTCCATGCCGGCCCCGCTGCGCGCCGCCCTGGAACTGGCCTACTTCCAGCGCCGCGACTACCGGCAGACCGCCGCCGACCTCGGCGTCACCGAGGACGAGGCCCGCCGCCGGCTCCGCCTGGGCCTGCAACTGCTCGCCACCGCCCGCGAGGCGGCCACCCCCGGGCCCCCGCCCGGCCATCGGGGCACCACCCCGCCCGGTTACGGGGGCGCGGCGTGAGCGGCGCGCACCACGAGCACGGGGGGTACGACGGCGCGGGCGCACCGGAGCCGGCGCCCCGCGTCCCCCTGCCGCGCGCCTCCGCCGAGGGCGGAGCCCGCCCGCTGCCCGCACCGGCGCCCGCCGCGCCGCCCGTCCTGGAGCACCACGTGCTGACCTCCCTCCTCGGAGCCTGGGCCCTGGCCGCCTGCTCCCCCGAGGAGGCCGCCGCCGTCGACGCGCACCTCGGCGACTGCGAGGGCTGCGCCGAGGAGGCGCTGCGCCTGCGCGAGGCGGTCGGGCTGCTCCAGCGGCCGGAGAGCCTCGACCTGGACCCGGCGTTGCGCACCCGCGTCCTCGACGGCTGCCTGGAGCGCCGCCCGCCGCGGGTCCCGGTGCCCGAGTGGGCCACGCCCTACGACGCCGAGACGGCCCGGCTGGACGCGCTGCTCCAGGACATCGGGGACACCGAGTGGCACGCGCCGGTGCGGCTGCGCTGGTTCGAGGCGGACGACGAGGCGAGCCGGCACACCACCGTCGCCGGGGTGATCGCCCACCTGCTCACCGTCGACGGGCTGGTCGCCCTCGCCCTCGGCCTGCCCGACCCGCTCGCCGGCATCACCGCGCCGGCGCCCGAGCCCGCGAGCCGTACCGAGGCGTACTGGCGGGCGTCGCGCCGGCCGCCCACCCGCGCGGTGCGCCGGCCCTGGCGGGAGCAGAGCCACGACATCGTGCGGACGGTCGGCTTCACCGGCGGCGAGGGCCCCGCCACCGGCGGCATGCCGGTCTCCTACGGCGGTTTCGCGCTGCCGTTGCGCGACGCGATGCTGGACCGGGCCTTCGAGTGCTGGGTGCACGCGGAGGACATCGCCGAGGCCGTCGACTACCCGTACGAGCCGCCCGCGCCGCGCCACCTGCACGGCATGATCGACCTCGCCGCGCGGATGCTGCCGACCGTGCTCGCGGCCCGCCGCCGGGAAGGGCCCGCCACCGCCACGGCCCGCCGGCACCTGGTCCCGGCGGGCGAGCCGGGGCGCAGTCTGCGGCTGGAGATCGAGGGCTCGGGCGGCGGCGAGTGGCTGATCCCGCTGGACTCCCCGGGCGCGGTGGGCTCCGCCGACCACGAGGTGGCCCATGTCGCCCTGGACGGCGTGGAGTTCTGCCGGCTCGCCGCGGGGCACGTACCGCCGGCGGACGCGGCGGCCGGGCAGGTGGGCGACCGGGAGGCGATCCGGGACGTGCTGTTCGCGGCGGCGAGCCTGAGCCGGATGTAGCGCCCGCCCGGGTCCCGCGGAGCGACGGTCACCGGGGCGCACGGCCCCGTGCGGCGTACGGGCGCCGGCGGCGGTCGGCCGACGGGTCAGCCGAAGACCACCGTGCGGTGGCCGTTGAGCAGGATGCGCCGCTCGGCGTGCCACTTCACCGCCCGCGCCAGTGCCTGGCACTCCACGTCCCGCCCGATGGCGACCAGTTGGTCCGGGGTGACGTCGTGGCCGACCCGCTCCACCTCCTGCTCGATGATCGGCCCCTCGTCCAGGTCGGCCGTCACGTAGTGCGCGGTCGCGCCGATGAGCTTGACGCCGCGGGCGTGCGCCTGGTGGTAGGGCTTGGCGCCCTTGAAGCTCGGCAGGAAGGAGTGGTGGATGTTGATGATCCGCCCGTTGAGCTGCTTGCACAGGTCGTCGGAGAGGACCTGCATGTAGCGGGCGAGGACGACCAGTTCGACGCGCTCCTCGCGCACGATCTCCAGGAGCCGTGCCTCCGCCTCCGCCTTGGTGTCCCGGGTCACCGGCACGTGGTGGAAGGGGATGCCGTAGGTGCCCACCAGTTCCGCGAAGTCGGTGTGGTTGGAGACGACGGCGGCGATGTCGACCGGCAGCGCGCCGGTCCGGGCCCGGAACAGCAGGTCGTTAAGGCAGTGGCCGAAGCGGCTGACCATGAGGACGACGCGCATCCGCTCGTCGGCCCGGTGGATCTGCCAGTCCATCCGGAAGGCGTCGCCGATGGCGGTGAAGCTGGCCCGCAGCTTGTCGACGGTCACCGGGGCGTCCGCCGAGAAGTGGACCCGCATGAAGAACAGTCCCGTGTCGTGGTCGCCGAACTGCTGGCTGTCCTCGATGTTGCAGCCGGTCATGAACAGGTAGCTGGAGACGGCGTGCACGATGCCCTGCTTGTCGGGGCAGGACAGGGTGAGGACGTACTGGTCGGCCGGGGCGGCGACGGGGGCGGACTGCTCGTTCATGCGGGACAGGGTCCCACACCGGGTCACGGCGCCGGAGGGCGTCCCGCTAGGCGGACCGGGTCAGGAGGTGGAGGACCTCCAGGGTGCGGGGCTCCGTGTCGGGGTCCTCGCCGTCGCCGGTGGCGAGCCGCACGTGCGCGTCCCGGGCCGCCCGGACCGCCTCGGGCCAGTCCGGGTGGTCGAGGTACGCCTGCACCGGCGCGTCGGGCCCCACCTGGTGCATGATCCGCAGCACCCGCAGCACGGCGGTGTCGACGAGCGCCGCCTCCTGGGAGTCGCGGAAGATGGTGCCCACGTACTTCTCCGCCGACCAGTGGTCCAGCCAGGTGTCCTCCACCAGCCGGTACACCGCGTCGGTGACGTCCCCGTAGCCGTCCACGCCGGCCAGCCAGACGTCCCGCTGGAAGGCGGGGGTGGAGAGCATGTGCAGCGCGGAGCGCACCTGGCTGCGCCAGCGCCACCAGGGCATGTCGTTGAGTGGCATACCGCCCATGGTGGAGGAGCGACGGCCGCGACGGGAAGTGTTCTCCGAACCTTGCACGATCACCGATCGTACGTTTTCCCCGCCGGGCGCCCCCGCCGCCCCCGCTCTTCACCCCGGCGTCACCATGCGTCGACCCAGCGTCACCTGCCGGTTGGCCGTGTGGGGGAATCGTGCGGGTCCATGACCGGTAGGCAGCGCTTGAGCAGGATCCTCCTCCCCGGCCCCCGCGGCACCCGGGGCCCCGTCGGCCCGTCCCGCCGCTGGACCGCCGCGGGCGCGCTGGCGGCGGCCGCCGCGCTCACCGCCGGCTGCGGGGTCGTCCCCGGGACCACGGGGGGACTCGGTCACGCCCCGGTCACCGTGATGACCTGGGCCCCGCAGGAGACCAACGCGACCAACAAACCCGGCATGCCCGCCCTCGCCCGCGCCTACGGCCGCTGGGTCAACGCGCACGGCGGCCTCGCCGGACGCCCGCTGAACGTGCTGACCTGCAACGTCCGCAACGACGGGGTCTCCGCCGCCCGCTGCGCCCGCGCGGCCGTGAAGCAGGGCGCGGTCGCCGTGGTGGGCTCCTACAGCCAGCACGCCGACTCCTTCCTGCCCGTGCTGGAGGGCGCCGGCATCCCGTACCTCGGCGGCTACGGCATCACCAACGCCGAGTTCACCAGCCCCCTGTCCTACCCGGTCAACGGTGGGCAGCCCGCGCTGCTCGCCGGTCTGGGCAGCGCGCTGGCCGAGTCCTGCGGGCCGGTCGCGCTGGTACGTCCCGACACCCTCGCGGGCGACCAGTTGCCCCCGCTGCTCGACGCCGGGCTGACCTCCGGCGGGCACGCGGCGGCGCACGACCAACTCGCGCGGGAGGACGCCACCGAGTACGACGGCCAGTCCGGCCTGGCGCTGCGGACGGCCTCCGCCGACCCGGCCGCCGCGGGGTGCGTGGTGCCCGCCCTCGGGGACCGCACCGGCACCTTCATGGACTCCTTCCGGCGGGCCCGCCGGGACCACCCCGCGGTGCGCACGGCGACCGTGCTCGGCAGCGTCGACCAGTCGACGATCAACACCTCGGGCGGCGCGTCGGGGCCCTACGAGGGCGCGTACGTGACCGGTTGGTACCCGCCGGTGGACGACCCGGGCTGGGACACGATGAAGGAGGTGATCCAGGAGGAGGCGTTCGGCGACAACACCGTCGACCCGGCGGACGCCGGGGTGCAGACCACCTGGATCGCCTACACGGTCCTGCGCGGCATCGTCGAGTCGCTCGGCTCCCCCGAGGACGGGGTGAGCGCGTCCTCCCTCACCCGCGCGCTCAACGGCGGGCTGTCGGTGGGCACCGGCGGGCTCACACCGAAGCTGCGCTGGCGGTTCCAGGACAAGCTGGCCTCGGTCGGCTTCCCGCGGCTGGTCAACGCCGAGGTCACCCTGCACGTCGTCCGGGAGGGCCGGCTGGTCTCGGCCCGGGAGGGCACCCTCGACACGACGCCGATCCTGCGCAGCGCCCGGGTCCGCTGACCCGGGCGGGCCCGGCGCCGGGTCAGAGCTGGGTGGGCTCGCGCTGGGTGAGGCCGTACCGCTGGGCGATGGCGTTCCACAGCTTGGCGGCCTTGGCCTTCTCGGCGGTGGCCGTGCCGCTCTCCCGGTTGCCCGCCTGGGTCTCGGAGGTGGTGCGGGCCTTGCCCTTCTTGCAGCCCTTCTTGCCGGCCGTCTGGTCGGCCCAGGCCGCGTAGTGGTTGTCGGCCGCCTCCGAGGCGTGCCACGCCTTGGTGAGGGCGTCGGTCAGCTCGGCGTGCCGGGGCAGCCGGTCCACGGAGAGTTCGGAGAGGCTGGTGACCAGCCCGGCGCGCTGCGCGGCGGCCTCGCGCAGGTCCTCGGCGGCCTGCTCCAGGTTGTTGCAGGACTTCACGTCCGCCACGGCCTGGATCACCGTGGCGCGGCTGCTGCCGCTGTCGGCGAGGAGCTTGTCCAGCGCCTCGGCCTGTTCCCGGGCCGGGTCGGCGGGCGGCTCGGACGGGGCGGGGCTCTCGGGTTCCGCGGAGACGGGCGCGGTGGCGGAGACCGTCTGCCCGTCGGCCCGGTCGTCGCCGCCCCCGGCCATCAGGGCGCCCGCGCCGACGCCGACGACGGCGAGGCCGACACCGACGGCCGCGAAGAGCGGGGCGCGCGAACCGGTACGGCCCCCGCCGCCCCGGCCGCCGTCGCCGCCGCGTCTGCGTCCGCCGCCGCCACGGCCCGGGGGACGGCCGGGGCCGCCCGCCGGGGGCATGGCGTGGGGTACGTCCATGACCGGCATCTGCTGGGTGGAGGAGGAGCCGCCGTCGGCGCCGCGGAAGAGGTTGTCGAACTCGGCGGGCGGCTGCCGGCCCTCGTCACCGTAGGCGGGGCCGCCGGGGACGGGCGGGATGTACTGCGTGGCCTCGGCGTCGGAGCCGCCGTGCGGGGCCGGTCCGGACGGGACCGGCGGGATGTACTGGGTCGCGTCGGCGTCTGCTCCGGGGGGCTGCTCGGGGGGCAGGGCGCCCGGTCCGACGGGGGGTATGTACTGCGTCGCCCCTTCGTCGGATATCGGCACCGGCGGCAGGAACCGGGTGGCGCCCTCGTCGGCGGGGGGCGGCACGGACGCCTGGCCGCCGTACTGGCCGTGCCCGCCGTGCTGTGGGCCGTGACCGCCGTGCGGGCCGGGTGAGCCGTGCGGGCCGGGTGAGCCGTGCGGGTCGTGCGGGTCGTGCGGCGGGTAGTACGGGGCCGGGGCGCCGTAGGCCGGTGCCCCGTAGCCCGGGACGCCCGCGTCCTCCGGGGGCAGCGGGCCCGGAGGCGCCTGGGGCGGCAACGCGCCCGGGGCCTGCGGCGGGGGCGCGGACCACGCCTGCGCGCCGACCTCCGGGGCGCCCCAGGGCTGGGCACCGGGCGGGGTGGGCCAGCCCTGGTCGGCGCCGGGGGCCTGTCCGGGCTGCGCGGGCCCCCACGGCTGGTCCCAGGTCTGGCCGCCGGGCGGCGCCGAGGCGGGGGCGGGCGGGCCGGCCTGCGGTCCGGCGGAGGCGCCCGCCGAGCCCGGCAGCAGGGGCTCGCCACCGTCCGAGGGCAGCACGATGCCTTCGTGCGCGGGCCGCGCCGAGGGCTCCTCGCCCTGTCCGCTCTGCGTCACCGGGACTCCTGTGCGTGGGGGACCGTTCGAAATCGTCGGCTCACGCTACCGGTACCCCGGGCCCGTCGGCACGCCGCACCGGGCCTCCTCCCCTTCCCTGTGACCGCAGTAACAAAACCGGGCCGCGGCACGCTGTTTTCCCCTTTCCGCCGCGCACCGCGCCGCGTGCCGCGCGTTCGTCCGCCGTCCGCCCGCGGTTCACGCCGCCACAGGGAGATCCAGCCGGGCCCCGAACTCCCGTACCACCGCCTCCTCCCGGTACGGCTCCAGCCGCTGGCGGAAGTCCTCCAGGTACTCCGTGCCGCGCTGCGAGCGCAGCCCCTCCAGGAGGTCCACCGCCTTCAGCGCGGTGTGGCACGCCTGCTCGACCTCGCGCTGCTGCACCTGCGCGGTGGCCAGCAGCACCTGCCCGATGGCCCGGCGCCGGACCCGGGTGGCGGGGTGCCCGTCCAGGGCGTCCCGGGCGCAGCGGGCCGCGGCGTCGGCCTGCCCGAGGTCGCGGTGGCAGTGCGCCAGTTCGTCGGCGAGGTACGCCTCGTCGAAGTGGGCGATCCACGCCGGGTCGTCCCCGGAGCCCGCGTCGGCGGCCGCCAGCGCGTCGACGGCCCGGCCCGCGGACTCCTGGGCCGCTCTCGCGTCCCCGAGAAGCGCGTGGCCCCGCGCCTCGGCAGCGTGGAACATCGACTCGGCGCGGGGGGTGACCCGCCCGCGCGCGCCCTCCTGCGCGGCCCGCGCCAACTGGGCGATCTCCCGCGGGTTCCCGAGCTGCGCGGCCAGGTGGCTCATGGACGCGGCGAGCACGTAGCCGCCGTAGCCGCGGTCGCCGGCCGCCTGCGCGAGCCGCAGGGACTGGATGTAGTACCGCTGCGCCAGGCCCGGTTGGCCGGTGTCGACGGCCATGTACCCGGCCAGCTCGGTCAGCCGGGCGACCCCGGCGAACAACTCCCGCCCGACGGCCTCCCGGTAGGAGCCCGCCAGTAATCCGGAGACGACGCTGTTGAGGTAGTGCACGACCACCGGGCGCACGTGCCCGCTGCCGTGTTCGTGGTCGAGGTCCACCAGCGCCTGGGTCATGGCGCGTACGGCGGCCACGTCGGACCGGCCCACGCGCGGACCGGCCGACCGCGACACCTGCGGGTCGGGCGCGGAGATCAGCCAGTCGCGGCTGGGCTCGACCAGCGCCGAGGCGGCGACGGACGAACCGGACAGGAAGTCCCGCCGGCCCACGTCGCTGCGCCACAACTCGCAGACCTGCTCGATGGCTCCCAGCACCGTCGGCGAGAACTGGAGGCCGACGCCCGACGCGAGGTTCTTGCCGTTGGCCATGCCGATCTCGTCGATCGTGACCGTCCGGCCGAGCTTGCGTCCGAGCGCCTCGGCGATGATCGCCGGTGCCCGGCCGCGCGGTTGCTGTCCGCGCAGCCAGCGTGCCACCGACGTCTTGTCGTACCGCAGGTCGAGCCCGTGCTCGACCCCGCACATGTTGACCCGGCGGGCCAGGCCCGCGTTCGAGCAGCCCGCTTCCTGAATGAGCGCCTGCAGCCGTTCGTTGGGCTGCCGCGCGACGAGAGGCCTTGCGGCCATGGCGTACCCCCATGCTGTCTCGGCGGAACGAAAAGATCCGGCCGGGGAGATCAATGCCCCGTCGATGTGCCGACAATGCCAGACTTGCCAGGATTGCCGGGGTAACGGCCGGCGCCGGCCCCAGAGCTGGCTACCCAGCTCCCTTCGCGGAACCTCCCGCGCGCCCCCGTGGATGCATCCGTGCGCCCCGGGGCCGGGCCGGTGCTCCTCCCCCGCGCAGGCGGTCCGGCCTGCGACGACGACCCCCCGGGCACTGGGCGGCACCGACCGCGGGGCGGGATCGGCGGGCGGGGCGTAACCCGGCGTGAGCAGGGGAGTTGAGCTTCGCGTGGAAGACACTCTCGCGCCGGCCGAGGCCGCCCAGATTCCGCAGCAGCGCGGGGCATCGCTGCTGGAGACCGCCGCTCGTTACGCCGAGGAACGCCACTGGGAGGTGGTCCCCGGCGCCTGGCTGGAGACCACCGACGGGGTGCCGCGGTGCTCGTGCGGGGACCCGGCGTGCGCCAGGCCGGGCGCGCACCCGGCGCGCGAGGACTGGGCCGCGCAGGCGACCGGCAGCGTGAGCACCGTGCGCCGCATGTGGCAGGCGCGCCCGGCCGCGTCGATCCTGCTGCCGACGGGGCGGGCGTTCGACGCGCTGGAGGTGCCGGAGACGGCCGGGTTCCTCGCGCTCGCACGGATGGAGCGGATGGAACGGGCGATCGGCCCGGTGACGCTGGCCCCCGACCGCAGGATGCGGTTCTTCGTACTGCCGGGCGCCGCGGCGAAACTGGCCGATCTGGTACGCGGGATGGGGTGGTCGCCGCCCTCCCTGGACCTGACCGCGCTCGGAGAGGGCGGCTACGTCGCCGCCCCGCCCACCCGCTACGGGACGCGCGGCGCCGTGCTCTGGGCCCGCCGCCCCACCCCGGCCAACCGCTGGCTGCCGGACGCCGAGGAACTGGTGCCCTCCCTCGCCTACGCCTGCGGCCGGGACCGGTAGCGCGCCCGCGCCCGGCCGGGGGCACCCACGTCCGCGTAGGGTGCCTGTGACGGAGGGAGTGCACGGTGGGCGAGAGCGCCGTACGGGTACGGGGACTGTGGAAGCGGTTCGGTCAGCAGGTCGCGGTGGCCGGGGTGGACCTCGATCTGCCCGCGGGCAGGTTCATCGGCCTGGTCGGGCCGAACGGGGCCGGGAAGACGACGACACTCTCCATGGTCACCGGGCTGCTCCGGCCCGACCAGGGCTCCGTCGAGGTGGTCGGCCACGACGTGTGGCGCGACCCGGTCGAGGTGAAGGCGCGGATCGGGGTGCTGCCGGAGGGGCTGCGGCTCTTCGAGCGGCTCTCCGGACGGGAACTGCTCGCCTACTCCGGCCGGTTGCGCGGACTGCCCGGCGCCGAGGTCGACAAGCGCGCCGGCCAGCTTCTGGACGTCCTCGACCTGGCCGGCTCCCAGCACAAGCTGGTCGTGGACTACTCGACCGGCATGCGCAAGAAGATCGGCCTGGCGGCGGCGCTGCTGCACAACCCCGAGGTGCTGTTCCTGGACGAGCCCTTCGAGGGCGTCGACCCGGTCTCCGCGCAGACCATCCGCGGCGTCCTGGAGCGCTACACCGCCTCCGGCGCCACCGTCGTCTTCTCCTCGCACGTGATGGAGCTGGTGGAGTCGCTGTGCGACTGGGTGGCGGTGATGGCCGCCGGCCGCATCCGCGCCACCGGGCCGCTGGCCGAGGTGCGCGGCGACGCCCCCTCGCTCCAGCAGGCGTTCCTCGAACTGGTCGGCGCGGGCGGCCGGGACGCCGGTTCCGACCTCGACTGGCTGGGCGGCGGCGTCCGATGACCACGGCGACCGCGCCGCGCGCCGCGCTCCCCACCGCCGCGTCCCTCACCCCCGTCCTGATCCGGCTCAAGCTGTCGCTGCTCCGCAACGGACTGCGGCAGTCCGGCGGGCGCAAGGCCGCCTGGATCGCCTCGGCGGTCGTGGTCCTGCTCTTCACCGCGCTCCAGACCCTCGGCCTGATCGCGCTGCGCGGACACGCCCACGCGGACGCGCTGATCGTGCTGATGGCAGCGGTACTGGCGCTGGGCTGGGCGGTGATGCCGCTCTTCTTCAGCAGCGGCGACGAGACGCTGGACCCGACCCGGCTGGTGATGCTGCCGCTGCGGCCCCAGCCGCTGGTGCGGGCCCTGCTGGTCTCCTCGCTGGTCGGCATCGGGCCGCTCTTCACGCTCTGCGTCTTCGCCGGTTCGGTGGTCGCCCTCGCGCACGGCGCCGCCGCGTTCGTCGTCGGCGTGATCGGCGTGGTCCTCGCGGTGCTGGTCTGCGTGACCCTGGCCCGCACCGTGGCCGCCGCCAACACCCGGCTGCTGACCAGCCGCAAGGGCCGCGACCTCGCGGTGCTCAGCGGTCTGGTCGTCGCGGTCGGCGCGCAACTGGTCAACTTCGGGGCGCAGCGCCTCGGCACCGGCGGTCTGGCCCAGCTCGAACCGGCCGCGGACGTGCTGCGCTGGGTGCCGCCGGGCACCGCGGTCGGCGCGGTGGCCGCGGCGAGCGAAGGGCGGTACGGGACCGCGCTGGCCCAGCTCGCGCTGACCGCGGCGGCGCTGGTGCTGCTGCTGTGGGTGTGGTCGCGCCACCTGACCCGGCTGATGACCTCGCCGGACGGTTCGACGCTGGCCGCCGCGGACGACCGGCCGGCCCGCGAGCGCGGCTCGGCGGGGCTCGCCCGGTGGCTGCCGGCCGGGCGGACCGGCACCACCATGGAGCGCACCCTGCGCTACGTGTGGCGCGACCCGAAGACCAAGTCGGCCTGGGTGACGGCGCTGGCGATCGGTCTCATCGTGCCGGTCTTCAACGCCTGGCAGGGCACCGGCTCCGTGTACTTCTCCTGCTTCGCCGCCGGGATGCTCGGCATCCAGATGTACAACCAGTTCGGCCAGGACACGTCCGCCTTCTGGCTGGTGGCGATCACGATCTCCTCGTCCCGGGACGCCTACGTGGAACTGCGCGGCCGGGCGCTGGCGCTGCTGCTGGTGACCCTGCCGTACGCCACCCTGGTCACCGTCGTGACGACGGCGATGCTGGGCGACTGGGCCGCGCTGCCGCCCGCGCTGGGGCTCTCCTTCGCGCTGCTCGGCGCGATGCTGGCGACCGGCGCGTGGACCTCGGCACGCTTCCCTTACTCCATCCCGCAGGAGGGGTTCAAGAACGTCGCCCCCGGTCAGGTCGGACTGGCCTGGATCTCCATCGTGGGCGGCATGGTCGGCGCGGCCCTGCTCTGCGCGCCGGTCATCGCGGCCACGATCTGGCTGAACGTGAGCGCGGCCGGCGAGAGCTGGCGCTGGCTGCTGCTGCCGGCGGGCGCGGCCTACGGCGGCGCGCTGACCCTGCTCGGCCTGCGCATGGCGGCGCCCCGCACGGCGGCCCGCCTCCCGGAGATCCTCGCGGCGGTCAGCAAGGGCTGACGGGCGGCCGACCCCCCGGCGGCTCCGCCGCACCCCGCCGTGGGCCCCCACCGGGGCGGGGCCCGTCACACCCCACACGCGTGGCCCGATACAGGCCCCGACCGGGTCGGACTCACCGGCCGTCCGCCTGGCCAGGCGTTTCAGCCGGGTGCGGTGCGGTCGAGAGCGCGATCGATGATGTCGGCGATGAACGCGGAGGTCACCGTTTCGCCCTCGTAGGTCGCTCGGACGAGGATCGCGCCGACGAGCATGGCGAGGCAGGGCTCGACGTCGTCGGGCTGGAGATGCGCAGCGAGGACGCCCCGGACTCCGGTCGTGGCGGTCTCGTACAGGCGGTCCCGCAGGTCTCGCGCGCCTTCGTCGTGGCCGGCGCGTTCGATGACGCCTGCCATCAACCGGTCGTACCGGCCTTCTGACAGCGTCAGCGCAAGCGCGCTCAGCGAGTCATGGAGGTCTTCATGGAGATTTCCGTTGGCCGGCGGATGGGTCGTGTCCTCGCAGATGGAGGCGATCGCATCCCGCATGAGATCGACGGAGGTGGGCCAGTGCGTGTAGATGGTCGCCTTCGAGTACCCGGCCCTCCGGGCGACCTCGGCGTGCGTCGTCGCCTCCCAGCCTTCCTCCAGCAGTGACGCGGCGCTCGCTCTGATGACGTCGCGCCGCGTGCGCGCCACACGCGGATCTCTGGGCCCACCGGACGACTTTGCCACCCCAGGAGGATAACCCTTCTCGATCCGGGCGACCACTATTGAACATGCAGTACATTAATGAACTGCCCGTCCAATATCTGTCCGAGCGGTCCGGAACGCGGGCTCGCCCCTGCGCGCGCCGCCCACCTCCTCCCGCACCGTCCCGCAGGCCGGTTCCCTTGAAGGAGCTCCTCGATGACTTCCTCAGTGCCACACACCCAGCAAGCGATCGTGCAGAGCCGCTACGGAGCGGTTCGTGACGTGCTCGCACTGTCGGAGGCGGTTCCCGTCCGCGCTCCAGGACCCCAGGAGGTGCAGGTTCACGTCCGGGCGGCAGCGGTCAACCCCATCGACTGGCAGATGATCGAGGGGAACCGGCGCCTCGTCACCCGCCGCCGCTTCCCGTTCACGCCGCTGTTCGACCTTGCCGGTGTCGTCACCGCGGTCGGGGATCAGGTCACCTCGTTCCGCGTGGGTGACCGAGTACACGCCGACAACGAGGTCGGCGGAGGCGGCGCCTCGGTGTACGTCAATGTGCACTCGCGGCTGCTCGCCCACGCACCGGCAGGGCTGGACTTCGCCGAATCCGCCGCGGTCCCGCTCGCGGCGCAGACAGCGATGACCTGCCTCGACCGCGGCCGGGTCACGGCCGGAACCCGTGTCGCGGTGATCGGGGCATCCGGAGGCGTCGGCCACTTCGCCGTCCAGATGGCACGTGCGGCCGGGGCCTTCGTACTCGGTGTCGCCGGCGCACGCAACCAGGAATTCGTGCGGTCCCTGGGGGCGGACCAGGTCATCGACAGGAACGCGACCGATGTGGCGGCCCGCTTCGGCGCGGACTCGTTCGACGTGGTGGTCGACTGCGTCGGCGGACGCGAGCAGTGGACGCAGGCGCGGCGGGTCCTGCGTCCGGGAGGACGGTTCGTGACCATCGCACGCGACGAGGACGGCGTGGTCACACCCGCCTCCGCGGCCCGGCTCCTGACGACGATCACCGCTCGCAGGGTCCGCGGCGCGGGTCCGCGGGGAACAAGGTACGTTCCCGTCTTCCTCAAGGCTTCCGGGACCCTTCTGCGGCGTGTGAACGAGCTGATCGAAGGTAGCCGGGTCCGCGTTCGCATCTCTCGTTCCTTCCCCCTGACGCTGGAGGGCGTGAACGCGGCAGTCGACGAGAGCCGCACGGGACGCGTCACCGGAAAGCTGGTGCTCCAGCGATGACATCCCGGTTCCAGGACCGCGAACGGGCCGCTGCTCCGGGCTTCGCCTCCCCCCTCCGGCTACCCTGCGGCATCACTCTTCCCAACCGTCTCGTGAAGGCGGCGATGGAGGAGCAACTCGCGGGCAGGGGCGGCCATCCCGACGCCCGGCTCGTGACGCTCTACCGCACCTGGGACAGGGGCGGTGTGGGAATGATGCTGACGGGACACGTCATGGTCGACCGGTCGGCCGTCGCACAGCCGGCCGACATCGTCCTGGACGCCACCAGCGACCTCGCGCCCTTCCGGGAGTGGGCGGCGGCCGCGGAGACGAGCTCGTTCTGGATGCAGATCAACCACCCGGGCAGAGTCGTCCAGCGGGACACCGGTTCGCGAGCACTGGCGCCCTCGGCGGTGCCCGTGGACATCGGCCCGCTCTCGAAGCTCTTTCCGGCACCGGAGCCGATGACAGCGAGCGACATCCGGGACACCGTGGAGCGGTTCGCGGTCACGGCGGAGCTCGCGGACCAGGCGGGATTCGCCGGTGTCGAGATCCACTCCGCGCATGGATACCTGCTCGCCCAGTTCCTCTCCCCGCTGGTCAACAAGCGGACCGACCAGTGGGGAGGCTCCCTCCGCAACCGTGCCAGGCTGCTCCTCGACGTCGTCGCGGCTGTCCGCGCGCGCGTGTCACCGGGTTTCGGCGTCGCCGTCAAGCTCAACTCGGCAGATTTCCAGCGTGGCGGCTTCGACCTCGAAGACGCGCACCACGTCATCGAGTGGCTCGGCGACAGTGTCGACTTCGTCGAGCTGTCCGGCGGGAGCGTCGAGTCGCTCGCCACGGCCGGTCACCCGGCAGACGAGCGCACCCTGGAGCGCGAGGCCTACTTCCTCGAGCTCGCCGGAGAGCTCGTCGCGGACGCTTCGATTCCCCTCATGCTCACCGGCGGGATCCGACGGGCACGGGTCGCAGAGGACGTGACAGCGCGCGGGTTCTCTCTCGTCGGTGTCGCGACTGCGCTCGCGCAACAGCCCGACGCCCCCCTGCGCTGGCTCGCGGGCGAGGACGGCGAGGTCCCGGCCCCCCGCTCCTCCCTGCGGTCCACATCCCTTCGCGCGGCAGCGGTACAGGCGAGCATCACCTCGCGGCTGCATGATCTCGGCCGCGGCCGTTCAAGACCGACGCTCGCCCCGGCCGCCGCCCTCATCGTTGACCGATACCGGCGATCCCGCGCGGTTCGCCGCTACCGTCGGGAGCGATCGGCGGCACTGTAAGACGTCCGGCCCGCCGCGTGGCTGTTCGTTGTCACAGATTGGTCCTTCGGTCGGTGCCGGCATGTGGTGACCTGGGCAGGAGTGGGGCGAGGAGTCGCCGTTGCCCGGTGCTCCGGATCGTGGCGGAGCGGCGGGTCAGCCGGGCTACGCCCACGCCGGGCACAGGCCCCGCGGGGCGGGCTCCGGCCCACCGGGGCCCTCCTCGCCCCTCGGCCAAAGCGGCGCCCCTCGCGGCAGGGCGCGGTGTCTGCCGGGGGCGAGGCGCGGCCCCGTCGGGCCGGGAGGCCCCGGCGGCCGGGTCAGGGGTGGCGGAGGCCGTCCAGGAAGGGGGTTATGGCCGAGCGCCATGCCTCCGGCTGGTCGTAGTGGACGAAGTGGCCCGCGTCGGCCACCTCCGCGTACCGGCCGTGTGGCAGGACGCGGACCATCTCCTGGGCCTCGGCCCGGCCCAGCTCACCGTCGAGGCCGCGCACGACCAGGGTCGGGCAGCGCACCTGGGCCAGCTCCTCCCAGTGGGCGTCGTAGACCCAGGTCTCCCGGGAGCGGAGCATCTGCTCCGGCTCGAAGACGGGCCGCCAGCCGTCGGGGGACTCGGCCATCACCTCGGCGAAGAACTCGCCCCGGGCCGGGTTGGGCCGCTCCACCCGCGGATCGTCCCCGCCGAACCACTTGCGCACGTCGGCGAGGGAGGCGAAGGGCACCGGCCAGGTGGCGAACCACTCGGTCCACTCCTGCTGGGAGGCGGCGCCGAGCGCCGAGGCCCGCATGTCGCAGACGACCAGTCCGCGGACGAGGTCGGGCCGCTTGGCGGCGAGCTGCCAGGCGGTCAGCGCGCCCATGGCGTGGCCGATGAGGACGGCCGGGCCGAGGCGGAGCTGCTCCAGGGTGGCCTCGACGTCCCCGATGTACGCCTCACGCGTGTACGCGGCCCGGGGCGGCTTGTCGCTGCGGCCGTGGCCGCGCTGGTCGAGGGCGACGGCCCGGTACCGCGCGGAGAGCCAGCGCGCGGTGGGGGCCCAGTGCGAGGCCCGCCCCATCAGCCCGTGCAGTAACAGCACCCCCGGCAGCCCGCCGGGCCCGTCCCGCGGGGGGTCCGCGTCGGCCTTGGGCGGGTCCCCGAACTCCCAGGCGGCGAGGCGTACGCCGCCCGCGCCGGTCACGTCGATGCGCCGCGCCATCCGTCCTGGCACCCCCAAGCTCCGCTCGCACCGGTACCGCCCCACCCGGGCCGGCCGGTCCTGTGCACCGTGTCCTGCCTGCCGTGCCGTGCCGTCCGGCCCGACGTCCGGACGACCTCCGCAGAGTATCGAATGTCCATTCGAAAATGCCGTCCCGTCGGGCAACACCCCTCCATCGAGTGACACCGTCAGGGATTGATCGCCGTCACCGAGGGGAGATCTCCACCGGGAGGCGGACCGCTCGGGGAAAACGGTCCGAGGGGAACGACCCTGAGAGCTCGGGGCTCCGGGTCGACACAGGGGAGGACAGGCCCCGGCGCCACACGGCGCCGGGGCCTTCTCCGTCTCTCCGACACGTCCCGCCCCCTCCCCCAGGCCCGCCCGGCGCCACCGCCGGGGGCCCGGCCCCGAGCCCTCATGTCATATGCCTCATGCGACAGCGTGGCACGCGAACCGGCCGGGCGCTGCCGTTCGGCACGGGAATCCGGGATTCGACGCGATCCGCCCGGTGCCGCGGACCGGCCACCGGACGACGGCGCGCGGGCCGCGGGACGGCCCGGGTCAGCGCTTGGCGACGAACACGTGCGAGGCGACGTCCGCCGCCAGCTCGGCCGCCTCACCGCCGCTGCCCACCAGCACCCCGCCGGCCGACTCGGTCACGCTCACCACCGAACCGGGCTGCACACCCGCCCGGCGCAGCGTGTACATGAGCTGCGCGTCCGTCTGGATCGGCTCGCCGATCCGGCGCACGACGACCGTCTTGCCGTCGGTCCCGGGGTCGAGGTCGGCCAGCGAGACCATGCCCTCGTCCAGGAAGGGGTCGGCGCCGTCCGGCTCGCCCAGCTCCTCCAGGCCCGGGATCGGGTTGCCGTAGGGGGACTCGGTCGGGTGGCGCAGCAGCTCCAGCACGCGGCGCTCGACGGCCTCGCTCATCACGTGCTCCCAGCGGCACGCCTCGGCGTGCACCTGCTCCCACTCCAGGCCGATCACGTCGACGAGCAGGCACTCCGCGAGCCGGTGCTTGCGCATCACGCGCGTGGCCAGCCGACGGCCCTCCTCCGTCAGCTCCAGATGCCGGTCGGCGGCGACGGACACCAGCCCGTCCCGCTCCATGCGCGCCACCGTCTGGCTCACCGTCGGGCCGCTCTGGTCGAGCCGCTCGGCGATCCGGGCGCGCATGGGGACCACACCTTCCTCCTCCAGCTCCAGAATGGTGCGGAGGTACATCTCCGTGGTGTCGATCAGTCCGGACATACGTGCCCCTTGATGAGATCTTCCGGGAGCCGCGGCCCCGGCGTGTGCGCTGGCCCTGGATTCAATTCTGACGCATACCACCGACAACCGGGCCGCGCTGTGAAAAGCCGCGGACCGCCCGGGCCCGGCGGCCGTGTTGACACCGTACTGGTCCAGACCGCACGGTGATCCGCGACGCAGGCACACCGAAGGGGCTCCGCATGAGCGACCGCAAGCCGGCCGGCCAGTTCCTCGACGCGGCGATCGGGCTGCTGCAACGGGTGCGCGAGGAGGAGGCGGACGCCGTCGAGACAGCCGGCACGCTGCTCGCCGACACCGTCCAGACGGGCGGCAGGCTCTTCGCCTTCGGCGCCGGGCACTCCTCCCTCGCCGCCCAGGACGTGGTCTACCGCGCCGGCGGGCTCGCCCTGATGAACCTGCTCGCCGTGCCCGGGGTCGTCGGCGTCGACGTGATGCCGGCCACGCTCGGCTCCGCCCTGGAGCGGGTCGACGGACTGGCCTCGGCGGTCCTGGACGCCTCCCCGCTCCGCGCGGGCGACGCCCTGGTGATCGTCTCCCTGTCCGGGCGCAACGCGCTGCCCGTCGAGATGGCGCTCGGCGCCCGCGCCGCGGGGGTCCGGGTGATCGGCGTGACCTCGGTGGCGTACGCCTCGGAGACGGTGTCGCGGCACTCCTCCGGCACGTTCCTCAAGGACCACTGCGACGTCGTCCTGGACTCCAAGATCGCCGTCGGGGACGCGGAGCTGAGCCTCGACACCGTCCCGGCGCCGTTCGCGCCCGCCTCCACCGTCGTGACCTCGGCCCTCATGCAGGCGATGGTGGCGACCGCCGCCGCCGTCCTCGCCGAACGCGGCGTCGAGCCCCCGCTGCTGCGCTCCGGCAACGTCGACGGCGGCCTCGAATGGAACGACCGCGTGCTGGACCGGTACGGGGACCGGATCTTCTACCGCAGGTGAGCGGCGCGCGCCCCGTCGCGGGGCCCGGTGACGGCCGGCCCCGCGCCCGCGCCGCGGGGCAGGCGGCCTCCGGGCCGGTGCGTACGGGCCACACGGACCGCCGCTCTTCCGGCCGGTCCCTCACGTGCCCGACAGGTCCAGGAGCGTGGCGATGCGGACGGCGACGTCCTCGGCGTAGACCGCGTCGGGGCGTTCGAAGGCGCTGCGGCCAGCCCCGCGCAGGAAGGTGACGACGCCGAGCGTGCGGCCCCGGCTGCGCAGCACCACGCACAGGGCGTGCACCGCGTCCCCGGGCCACTGCCGGGCCGCCGCCCACTCCCGGGCCCGTTCCGCCGACACCGCCTCCCTGCCGCCGCCGGAGCCCGCGCCGGCCCTGACCGAGCCCGCCCGCTCCACGCACTGGAGCGCCGGGTGCCCGTCGGGATAGCGGACCGGGAGCCCGGCCGACGCCGGCGGCACGCCGGGGGCCGGGGTGCCGGAGGGGGTGGTGACCACCCGGACCAGCCGCACCGGCCGGTCCTGCTCACCGTCCCGCAGGGGCCCGCCGGCCACCCGGTCGATGAGGGCGTGGTCGGCGAATCCGGCCAGCGCGAAGTCGAGGTGGACGGTGGCCGCCTCCGCCGGGTCCTCGCACTCGGCCGCGGCCCGGCCCGCCCGGTGGAGCTGGTTGGCGCGGAAGCGCAGCAGGGCGGCCTCCTGCTCGGCCCGTTTGGCGTCGGTGACGTCCTGGAACAGCCAGCCCACGCCGAGCGGAACCGGTTCTTCGGCGAGCGGCGAGGCGAGCCGGACGAAGCCGCTGCGCCAGCACCGGCGCCGCTCGCCCTCGGGTCCGCGCACCGTCACCCACATCTCGGCGGGGGCGGGCGGGGCGCCCTCGGCCAGCACGTGGGTGAGCGCGTTCTCCAGTTCCTCCACGCCCTGGGAGAGCAGGTCGCCGAGGGGGCGGCCGAGGACGGAGGTGCGGCCGGCGCCGAGCGCGCGGGCCGCGTGCGCGTTGACCACGGCGGGGCGCAGGTCGACGTCGACGAGGACGACGCCCCAGCCCGCCTCGTCCAGCAGGGCCTCGCTCAGCGCGATCGAGCGTTCCAGGTCGATCTGGGCGTGGACCTCGCTGAAGGCGCAGTACACCCCCGCGGGCCGTCCGTCGGGGCCGCGGACGGCGGCCGACTGGGTACGCACCAGCACCCGTCCGCCGTCCTTGGTGAGCAGGGCGAACTCGTGCACCTGGCGGCCGGGCGCCCGCATCGCGGAGAGCAGCCGCTCCTCCACCTCGCCCGCGTCGGCGCTGCGCACCGCCCAGCCGGCGAAACCCTGCCGGCCGACGGCCTCCTCGGCGCTCCAGCCGAGGACGCGCTCGGCCTCGCGGTTCCAGTGGGTGACGACGCCGTCCGCGTCGAAGGCGCACAGCGCCGCGTCCATGCCGTCGAGGAGCGCCGCGAGCAGATCCGCGCCGACCCGCTCGGGCTCGTCCGGCCCCAGCTCGTCGGTGGTCCCACTACGCCGGGAAGCACTCACCTGGACCCCCTGCAGGCTGCGTCCGCCGCGCGGTACGTCGTGTCGTCACTGGCTCTCATTCATTACTGGCCTTCATTCAACTCGAACGTGATGCAGCACACATCCTGTTCCCGCAAGAAGGCGGAAATCGTTGCCCCGCGGAAACCCGGCATACGCCTCCGGAACGCGGCACCGGCGGGGTTCCCGGAAAAAGGCGTTGAGGGACGGCCGAACGGTTCCTAGGGTGTGAGGTACACGAGAAGGGAGGTGGTTCGGCAGATGTACGACAACCGGACGCGTGAGGTGGCTGCGGGCTAGCGGTCCGCCACCGACACGCTGCGGTGCCGGACCAGCGCGCGATCGAGGCGCGCGGCCGGCCCAGTCTCCAGCAGTCACCCGACCCGCGAGTCGCCGGTACGTCCGGCCGGCTCCTCCCCCGGGAGGAACCAGACTCGCGGGTCGCCCGCGTTCCGGGGGCGCGGTCAGCCGGCGATGCCGGCGTAGCCCTCGACGTCGCGGGGGTCGCGGGGGCCGGGGCCGACGTAGCGGGCCGAGGGGCGGACCAGGCGCCCGGTGCGCTTCTGCTCCAGGATGTGCGCCGACCAGCCGGCCGTGCGGGCGCAGGTGAACATGGACGTGAACATGTGCGCCGGGACCTCGGCGAAGTCCAGCACGATCGCGGCCCAGAACTCCACGTTGGTGGCGAGGACCCGGTCGGGGCGGCGGTTGTGCAGCTCGGCCAGGGCCGCCTTCTCCAGGGCCTCGGCGACCTCGAAGCGGGGGGCGCCCAGCTCGCGGGCGGTGCGCCGCAGCACGCGGGCGCGGGGGTCCTCGGCGCGGTAGACCCGGTGGCCGAAGCCCATGAGCCGCTCGCCGGCGTCCAGGGTCCTGCGGACGTACCCCTCGGCGTCCCCGGTGCGCTCGATCTCCTCGATCATGTGCAGGACGCGGGAGGGGGCGCCGCCGTGCAGCGGGCCGGACATGGCGCCGACCGCCCCGGAGAGGGCCGCGGCGACGTCGGCGCCGGTGGAGGCGATGACGCGGCCGGTGAAGGTGGAGGCGTTCATGCCGTGCTCGGCGGCGGAGGTCCAGTAGGCGTCCACCGCGGCCACGTGCCGGGGGTCGGGCTCGCCACGCCAGCGGATCATGAAGCGCTCGGTGATGGTGCGGGCCTTGTCGATCTCGGCCTGCGGGACCATCGGCAGGCCCTGGCCGCGGGCCGACTGGGCGACGTACGACAGGGCCATCACGGCGGCGCGGGAGAGGTCGCTGCGGGCCTGCTCGGCATCGATGTCCAGGAGCGGTTTCAGGCCCCAGACCGGAGCCAGCATGGCGAGCGCGGCCTGGACGTCGACGCGGATGTCGCCGGAGTGGACGGGGAGCGGGAAGGGCTCGGCGGGCGGCAGGCCGGGGTTGAAGGCGCCGTCGACGAGCAGGCCCCATACGTTGCCGAAGGAGACGTGTCCGACGAGGTCCTCGATGTCGACGCCGCGGTAGCGCAGGGCGCCGCCTTCCTTGTCGGGTTCGGCGATCTCCGTCTCGAACGCGACGACTCCCTCAAGCCCGGGTATGAAGTCGGACATCAGGCGGCTCCTTCGATCGTGTTCGTGAGGGGAGAGGCGTGGCGTGAGCGGACGGCGGGTGTGACCGGCGCTCGGTGGGTCCGCTGTCACACCAGGCGACTCACGGCTCCCTCGTCACTCCTGTGATGCCCCGTTCGGCCGGCGGTCATCCAACGCGAACGGCACCAGCACGATATCCCTGAGTGCCACTTTTGGGGAGGGGGTGCGGCACTCAGTGCCACGAGGGTGACTGATCCCACCCGCGCGACCACGGTGGGTGACCGCCGGTTCCGCGGGGGACGGACCGCCTCCGGGGCGTCCCGGGATGGGGCAGGATGACGGCGTGACCGACCGCGACGCCGTCCCCTTCGATCTCGCCTCGATGCGCAAGCAGTACCGGGCGGAGGGGCTCTCCGAGACCGAGCTGGCCGCCACCCCCGTCGAGCAGTTCGCGCGCTGGTTCCGCCAGGCCGCGACCGAGGGCGGGCTGTTCGAGCCGAACGCCATGGTGGTCTCGACGGCGGACGCCGGGGGCCGCCCCAGCTCCCGCACGGTGCTGCTGAAGCACTTCGACGAGCGCGGCTTCGTCTTCTACACCAACTACGGCTCCCGCAAGGGCCGGGACCTGGCCGGGAACCCGCACGTCTCGCTGTTGTTCCCCTGGCACCCGATGGCCCGGCAGGTCATCGTCACGGGGGTGGCCCGGCGCACCGGGCGGGACGAGACGGCCGCCTACTTCCGGACCCGGCCGCACGGCTCCCAGCTCGGGGCGTGGGCGAGCGAGCAGTCCTCGGTGGTGGCGGGGCGCACGGCGCTGGACGCCGCCTACGACGAGCTGGCCGGCCGCTACCCCGAGGGCGAGCAGGTGCCGGTGCCGCCGCACTGGGGCGGGTACCGGGTGGTGCCGTGGACGGTGGAATTCTGGCAGGGCCGGGAGAACCGGCTGCACGACCGGCTGCGCTACGTGGCCGCGGCGGACGGGGCCTGGCGCGTGGAGCGGCTGGCCCCCTGAGCGCGGCGGGACGGCCGGGCTCAGGGGTCCGGCCCGGTGCGGTCTCCCGGGCCCGGCCCGCCCCGCGCCCGCGCTCAGCCGCCGTCCGGCGCCCCGCCCAGGGCGTCGTCCAGCAGCCGGGCCCACTGGTCGACCACCCGGCGGCGCCGGGGGCCGTCGTCGGTGAGGAGGGTGGCGAGCCCCAGGCCGCGGGCCATGTCCAGCAGCCCCTGCACGCTCTCGCGGACGCCGGGGCGGGACTCGTCGGCGCCGAGCAGTTCCACCGCGATCCGGTGGCTCTCGCGGCCCACCCGGGCCTCCAGCTCGGTCACCCGCGCCCGCAACTGCTCCTCGTTGGAGGCGGCCACCCACAGGTGCAGCGCCGCCCGGAAGAGGGGCCCGGTGTAGAGGTCGACCAGGGCGGCGACCACCGCGCGCCGGTCCCCCGCGGCGGCCCCGTCGGGGAAGAGCGTCCGCAGCGCCCCGGAGCGCTCCTCGGCGACGTACTCGACGGCCGCGGTGAACAGGTCCTCGCGGGTCGGGAAGTGGTGCTGGGCGGCGCCCCGCGAGACCCCGGCGCGCTCGGCGACGACCAGGACCGTGGAACCGGCCCAGCCGTGTTCCGCCAGGCAGGCCACGGCGGCCTCCAGCAGCCGTCGCCGGGTGGCCCGGCTGCGGTCCTGCTTGGGGACTCGTTCCGCACGGTCTGCCGTGCTCACACCACCCATTCCGGTTCCCGTCGTTCGAGGAAGGCCGTCATCCCCTCGCGGGCCTGCGGGGAGGCGAACAGCCGGGCCGAGAGTGCGGTCAGTTCGGCCGCGTCCCGGTCGAATGCCTCCAGCACCCTAGCCGTGAGCAGCCGTTTCGTCGCGGCCAGGGCCTCGGGTGAGGCGCGGCGCACACCGTCGAGGACCGGCGCGAGGACGGCGTCCACGTCGTCGCCGGCCGCCGTGACCACGCCGGTCCGGGCGGCCTCGGCGGCGTCGAAGCGCTCCCCGGTCAGGCAGTGGCGGGCGAGGGCGCGGGGCTCGGCGCGGGGCAGCAGGGGCAGGGAGATGAGGGCGGGGGCCACGCCGACGCGGACCTCGGTGAAGGCGAACGTCGACGCGGTGGAGGCGGCGGCGATGTCGCAGGCGCCGAGCAGACCGAGGCCGCCCGCCCTCACGTGGCCGTCGACGCGGGCGAGGACCGGCCGGGGCAGTGCGACGATCCGGCGGAGCAGGGCGGTGAGCGCCGCGGGGTCGGGCGGGTCGCGCAGGTCGGCGCCGGCGCTGAAGGCGGGCCCGGTGTGGGTGAGGACGACGGCCCGCACGTCCGGGTCGGCGGCGGCGTCGGCGAGCGCGTCGGACAGGGCGGCCACGAGGGCCCCGGAGAGGGCGTTGCGGCGTCGCGGGGCGTCGAGGGTGAGGGTCTCGACGCCCCGGTCGCGGGTGCGGACGACGCTCACGGGCGCTCCCGCAGGGCCCGGCGGAGGATCTTGCCGCTGGCGGCGCGGGGCACCGCGTCGAGGAAGGTGACGCGGCGGACGCGTTTGTGGGGGGCGACGCGGTCGGCGACGTAGCGGCGGACCTCGTCCTCCGTGAGTCCGGCGGCGTCCGCCCGGCGCACGACGTGGGCGTGCGGGATCTCGTTGCCGTCGGCGTCCAGGGCGCCGACGACGGCCGCGTCCGCGATGCCGGGGTGGCCGAGGAGCAGGGCCTCCAGTTCGGCGGGCGCCACCTGGAAGCCCTTGTACTTGATCAGTTCCTTGACCCGGTCGACGACGAAGAGCCAGCCGTCCTCGTCGACGTGGCCGACGTCGCCGGTGTGCAGCCAGCCGTCCGGGTCGATCATGGCGGCGGTGGCGTCGGGGCGGCCGAGGTAGCCCTTCATGACCTGGGGGCCGCGGATCAGGATCTCGCCCCTCTCGCCGGTGCCGAGGTCCCGTGCGGGGTCGTCGAGGGAGACGACGCGCATCTCGGTGCCGGCGATCAGCCGGCCGACGGTGCCGGGCGGTGCCTGGTCCATGGCGTCCAGGGGGACGACGTGGGTGCCCGGGGAGAGTTCGGTCATGCCGTACGCCTGGCCGACGGGCGGCAGGCCGAGCCGCCGGGAGCAGGCGGCGGCGAGCGCGGCGTCCAGCGGGGCGGCGGCGGAGACGACGTACCGCAGGGACGAGAGGTCGTAGGCGGCGACCCGGGGGTGCTTGGCGAGGGCGAGGACGAGGGGCGGGGCCACGTAGAGGCCCGTGATGCGGTGGTCCTGGACGGCGGCGAGGAACTGCTCCAGGTCGAAGCGGGGCAGGACGACGACGGTGGCGCCCTGCCGCAGCGGGGCGTTCATGAGGGCGGTGAGCCCGTAGATGTGGAAGAAGGGCAGTACGGCGAGGACGCGGTCGCCGGGGGCGGCGGGGATGGCCGGCTGGAGCTGGGCCAGGTTGGTGGCGAGCTGGCGGTGGGTGAGCATCACGCCCTTGGGCGTGCCGGTGGTGCCGGAGGAGTAGGGCAGGGCGGCGACGTCCTCGGCCGGGTCGATGGCGACCTCGGGTGCCGGGGCCTCGGGCGGGTCGGCGAGCGAGCGGTGGCCGGCGGCCCGGTCGCAGACCATGATCTCCTGGATGCCGCCCGCGAGGGCGGCGGCCCGGCGGGCCGTGTCCAGCAGCGGTGAGACGGTGACGATCCAGCGGGCGCGGGCGTCGGCGAGCTGCCGGGCGAACTCCTCGGCGGTGGCGAGCGGGTGGCTGGTGGTGACGGTGGCGCCCGCCCGGATGGCGGCGTGGAAGGCGACCGGGAAGGCGAGGGTGTTGGGGCTGTGCAGGGCGAGCACGTCGCCCTTGCGGACCCCCGCCCCGGCGAGCGCGGCGGCGGTGCGCCGGTGGAGCCGGTCCACCTGCGCGTAGGTGAGGGTGGTGCCGTCGGTGCCGTCGATCAGGGCGGGGGTGTCCCCGAAGCGGGCGGCGCCGCCGAGCACGGCCTCGTGGAGGGGCAGGTCGACGGGCGGGACATCGGCGTACTCACTGCGGAACACGGTTCCTCCTCGCTCCGCGCGGTGCCGGGCGGGCACCGGCTCGGTGCTCAGTACGACTTGGGCAGGCCCAGGGTCTGGTGCGAGACGTAGTTGAGGATCATTTCCCGGCTGACCGGGGCGATCCGGGCCACCCGGGAGGCGGTGATCAGCGAGGCGAGCCCGAACTCGCGGGTCAGGCCGTTGCCGCCGAGGGTGTGCACGGCCTGGTCGACGGCGCGGACGCACGCCTCCCCGGCCGCGTACTTGGCCATGTTGGCCGCCTCGCCGGCGCCGGTGTCGTCCCCGGCGTCGTAGAGCCGGGCCGCCTTCTGCATCATCAGGCGGGCCAGTTCGAGGTCGATGTGGGCCTGCGCGAGCGGGTGGGCGATGGCCTGGTGGGCGCCGATGGGCGTCTTCCAGACGGTGCGTTCGCGGGCGTAGGCGACGGCGCGGGCGAGGGCGTGGCGGCCCATGCCGACGGCGAACGCGGCGGTCATGATCCGCTCGGGGTTGAGCCCGGCGAAGAGCTGGAGCAGCCCGGCGTCCTCCTGCTCGCCCACCAGTGCCGAGGCGGGCAGCCGGACGTCGTCCAGGACGAGTTCGAACTGCTTCTCGGCGGCGCGCAGTTCCATGTCGATCGGGTGGCGGCCGAAGCCGGGGGTGTCGCGCGCCACGATGAACAGGCACGGCTTGAGCCGCCCGGTGCGGGCGTCCTCGGTGCGGCCGACGACGAGGGTGGCGTCGGCGATGTCGACGCCGGAGACGAAGACCTTGCGGCCGGTGAGCACCCAGTCGTCGCCGTCGCGGCGGGCGGTGGTGGTGATGCGGTGGGAGTTGGAGCCGGCGTCGGGCTCGGTGATGCCGAAGGCCATGGTGCGGCTGCCGTCGGCGAGGCCGGGGAGCCAGGTCCGCTTCTGCTCCTCGGTGCCGAAGCGGGCGATGACCGTGCCGCAGATCGCCGGGGAGACGACCAGCATGAGCAACGGGCAGCCAGCAGCGCCGAGTTCCTCCAGGACGATGGAGAGGTCGGCGATGCCGCCGCCTCCGCCGCCGTACTCCTCGGGGAGGTTGACGCCGAGGTAGCCGAGCTTGCCGGCCTCGGCCCACAGGCCGGTGGGGTGGGCGGGCTCGCCGTCGGGGCGGGCGAGGTGGGCGCGGCCGTGGCGCTCGCCGAGGGCGGCGACCGCGGCGCGCAGGGCCTGGTGCTCGTCGGACTCGATGAGGGTGGTCATACGGCTCCTTCGGCTGCGGGTGGATGCTCTCTTCGCGGGCGGTGCCGGGGGGGCGAGGACCCGGCGGTCTCAGGTCTCCTGGACGACGGCCAGCAGGTGGCCGGCCTCCACCCGGGTGCCGGGCGCGGCGCGCAGGGCGGTGAGGGTGCCGTCGGCCGGGGCGGTGACGCGGTGCTCCATCTTCATCGCCTCCAGCCACAGCAGGGGCTGCCCGGCCCGTACGGACGCCCCCTCGGCGACGCCCTCCGCGAGGCGGACGACGGTGCCCGGCATGGGGGCGAGCAGGGAGCCGGGGGCGTGCCGGAGGCCCGGCTCGGGGAAGCGGGGCAGGGCGGTGAGGACGTCGGCGCCGACGTGGACCCGGTCGCCGTGGCGGGCGACGCGGTAGGTGCGCCGGACGCCGTCGGCCTCCAGGACGACGCGGGTCGGGTCGGCGTGCAGCACGCGGACGCCGTCGGCGGCGAGGCCAGTGCGGGTGTGCCGGTAGCGGACCTCGTGCTCCTCGCCGGCCAGGGCGTACCGCTTGACCTGCGGCTGGGAGGGCAGGTTGCGCCAGCCGCCGAAGCGGGAGCGGGACGGGTCGCGGGCGTCGGCGAGGGCGGCGGCCAGCGGGGCGAGCGGGTCGGGGGCGGGCGTGGTGAGGGCGGCGAGGTGGCGGTCGTAGAAGCCGGTGTCCATCCGGCCACCGGTGAACTCCTCGTGGCGCAACGAGCGGACGAGCAGGTCGCGGTTGGTGGCCGGGCCGTGGATCTCGGCGCGTTCCAGGGCGCCGGCCAGCCGGCGGACGGCCTCCGCGCGGGTGGGGGCGTGGGCGACGGCCTTGGCGAGCATCGGGTCGTAGTGGACGCCGACGGTGTCGCCGTCGGCGTAGCCGGTGTCCAGGCGGACGCCGTCCGGGACGGCGAGTCGGTGCAGCCGGCCGGTCTGCGGGGCCCAGCCGGCCGCCGGGTCCTCGGCGTAGAGGCGGGCCTCGACGGCGTGGCCGCGCGGCGCGGGCGGTTCGGGCTCCAGGGCGTGGCCCTCGGCGACGCGGAGCTGGAGGGCGACCAGGTCGATGCCGAACACGGCCTCGGTGACGGGGTGTTCGACCTGGAGCCGGGTGTTCATCTCCAGGAAGTGCGCCCGGCCGTCGGCGACCAGGAACTCGACGGTGCCGGCGCCCGTGTAGTCGACGGCGCGGGCGGCCTCCACCGCCCGGCGGCACAGTTCCCGTGCCAGCTCCGGCGGCAGTCCGGGGGCCGGGGCCTCCTCGATGACCTTCTGGTGGCGCCGCTGGAGGGAGCAGTCCCGGGTGCCCAGCGTCCACACGGTGCCGTGGGTGTCGGCGAGGACCTGCACCTCGACGTGGCGGCCGTTCTCCACGTACGGCTCGACGAAGACCTCGCCGTCGCCGAAGGCACCCCGTGCCTCGGCGCGGGCGGCGTCGAGGGCCGCGTCGAGGTCGGCCCGCCGCCGCACGACGCGCATGCCGCGCCCGCCGCCGCCGGCCGCCGCCTTCACCAGCACCGGCAGGTCCGCGTCGGTGACCCGCTCCAGGGGCGCGATGCCGAGCAGCCGTTTGGCGCGGGTCTTGGACGCCATCGCCTCGATCGCCGCCGGGGGCGGTCCGATCCAGGTCAGGCCCGCGTCCCGGACGGCCCGCGCGAATCCGGCGTTCTCGGAGAGGAAGCCGTAGCCGGGGTGGACGGCGTCGGCGCCGGCGGCGAGGGCGGCCTTCACGATCAGGTCGCCGCGCAGGTACGTCTCGGCGGGCGCCGCCCCCGGCAGCCGTACGGCGGTGTCGGCCAGCCGGGTGTGCCGGGCGTCCTCGTCGGCGTCCGAGTACACGGCGACGGTGCGGATGCCCAGGTCGTGGCAGGTGCGGACGATACGGCAGGCGATCTCGCCCCGGTTGGCGACGAGCAGGGAAGCGATCATGGGGCCCCTCACATCCGGAAGACGCCGAAGCCGCCGCGCACGCCCTCGTAGGGGGCGGTGTGCAGGGCCGACAGGCACAGGCCGAGAACGGTGCGGGTGTCGCGCGGGTCGATGACGCCGTCGTCGTAGAGCCGCCCGGACAGGAACATCGGCAGCGACTCGGACTCGATCTGCTGCTCCACCATGGCGCGCAGCGCGGCGTCCGCGTCCTCGTCGTACGCCCGGCCCTTCGCGGCGGCCGACTGGCGGGCGACGAGGGAGAGCACCCCGGCGAGCTGCTGGGGGCCCATCACGGCGGACTTGGCGCTGGGCCAGGCGAAGAGGAACCGGGGGTCGTAGGCCCGGCCGCACATGCCGTAGTGGCCGGCGCCGTAGGAGGCGCCGAGGAGCACGGAGAGGTGCGGGACGCGGGAGTTGCTCACCGCGTTGATCATCATGGCGCCGTGTTTGACGATGCCGCCCTGCTCGTACCGCTTGCCGACCATGTAGCCGGTGGTGTTGTGAAGGAAGAGGAGCGGGATGTCGCGCTGGTTGGCGAGCTGGATGAACTGGGCGGCCTTCTGCGACTCCTCGCTGAACAGCACCCCCTGGGCGTTGGCGAGGATGCCCAGCGGGTAGCCGTGCAGGCTCGCCCACCCGGTCGTCAGGCTGGCGCCGTACAGCGGTTTGAACTCGTCGAAGTCGGAGGCGTCGACGATCCGGGCGATGACCTCGCGCGGGTCGAAGGGGGTCCGCAGGTCCTCGGGGACGATCCCGAGCAGTTCCTCCGGATCGAACCTCGGGGGCTCGGCGGGGCCCGGATCGGGGTACGCCTTGCGGTGGTTGAGGCGGGCGACGACCCGCCGGGCCTGGCGCAGCGCGTCGGCTTCGTCGACGGCGAAGTGGTCGGCGAGGCCCGAGACCCGCGCGTGCATGGCGGCACCGCCCAGCGACTCGTCGTCGCTCTCCTCGCCGGTGGCCATCCGCACCAGCGGCGGGCCGCCGAGGAAGACCTTCGCCCGCTCCTTGACCATGATCACGTGGTCGGACATGCCGGGCACGTACGCGCCGCCGGCCGTGGAGTTGCCGAACACGACGGCGACGGTGGGGATGCCGGCCGCCGACAGCCGGGTCAGGTCGCGGAAGACCGCCCCGCCGGGGATGAAGATCTCCTTCTGGGAGGGCAGGTCGGCGCCGCCGGACTCGACGAGGCTGACGCAGGGCAGCCGGTTGGCGAAGGCGATGTCGTGGGCGCGCAGCGCCTTCTTCAGGCTCCACGGGTTGGTGGCGCCGCCGCGCACGGTGGGGTCGTTGGCGGTGATCAGGCACTCCACGCCCGCGACGACGCCGATGCCGGTGACGAGGGAGGCGCCGACGGTGTGGTCGCTGCCCCAGCCGGCCAGCGGCGACAGCTCCAGGAAGGGCGAGTCGGGGTCGAGGAGCAGTTCGACGCGTTCGCGGGCGAGCAGCTTGCCGCGTTCGCGGTGGCGGGCGACGTACTTCTCGCCGCCGCCGGCGAGCGCCTTGGCGTGTTCGGCGTCCAGGTCGGCGAGGCGGGCGAGCATGGCCTCCCGGTGGGCGCGGTACTCCGGACCGGCCGGGTCCAGGGCGGAAGACAGGACCGTCACAGCAGGACCTCCGGGATGTCGAGGTGGCGGGAGCGGAGCCATTCGCCGAGCGCCTTGGCCTGCGGGTCGAAGCGGGCCCGCGCGGCGGCGCCCTCGCCGAGCAGCCCCTCGACGACGAAGTTCAGGGCGCGCAGCCGGGGCAGGGCGTGCCGGGTGACGGGCAGGTCGCGGGCCTCGGGCACCAGCTCGCGGAACCGGTCGGCGGTCAGTTCGTGCGCCAGCCAGCGCCAGGCGTCCTCGGTGCGGGCCCAGACGCCGACGTTGGCGTCGCCGCCCTTGTCGCCGCTGCGCGCCCCGGCGATCCGGCCGAGCGGGGCCCGCCGCACCGGCCCGGCGGGCAGCGGCTCGGGCGGCTCCGGCTCGGGGAGCGGCCCGGGTACGGCGGTGACGGGCGCCGGGGGCACCGCGACGCGGCTGCCGTCGGGCAGGACGGCGGTGTGCCGCACGGTGTCCTGCGGGACGTACGCGGCCTCGAACACGCCGTAGGGCGTGGCCCTGCCGGGCGGGGCGGTGACGTGGAAGCCGGGGTAGCTGGCGAGGGCGAGTTCGACGGCGGCGCCGGTCAGGGCCCGGCCGACGACGTCCTGGTCGGCGTCGCGGGCCACGAGGCGCAGCAGGGCGCTGGCCGTCTCCTCGGTGGGGGCGTCGGGGCGGTCGGTGCGCACCAGTTCCCAGCGGACCTCGGCGGGCGGCGACGCGGCCAGCGCGTCGGTCATCTGCTCGCGGACCAGGGCGGCCTTCGCCTCGATGCCGAGGCCGGTGAGGACGAAGACGACCTCGCCCCGGAAGCCGCCGAGCCGGTTGCGGCCGACCTTGAGGGTGGGCGGCGGGGCCTCGCCGCGTACGCCGTCGATCCGTACCCGGTCGGGCCCGTCCCCGGTGAGGCGGACGGTGTCGAGCCGGGCGGTGACGTCGGGACCGGCGTACCGGGCGCCGGCCGTCTCGTACAGCAACTGGGCGGTGACGGTGCCGACGTCGACGTGGCCGCCGGTGCCCTCGTGCTTGGTGATGACCGAGGTGCCGTCGGCGTGCACCTCGGCGAGCGGGAAGCCGGGGCGGCGCAGGGCACCGGGGTGCTCCTCGAAGAAGGGGTGGTTGCCGCCGGTCGCCTGGGTGCCGCACTCCAGCACGTGTCCGGCGACGACCGCGCCGGCGAGCCGGTCGTGGTCTTGCGCGCTCCAGCCGAAGTGGGCGGCGGCGGGCCCGGTGACCAGGGCGGCGTCGGTGACCCGGCCGGTGACGACGACGTCCGCGCCCGCGCGCAGGCAGGCGGCGATGCCGAAGCCGCCGAGGTAGGCGTGGGCGGCGAGGCTGCCGGGGTGGGCGGCGGTGAGGTCGTCGCCCTCGACGTGGGCGACGCGGACCGGGATGCCGAGGCGTCCGGCCAGGTCGCGTACGGCATCGGCGAGTCCGGCCGGGTTGAGCCCGCCGGCGTTGGTGACGATCCGCACCCCGCGCTCGTGGGCGAGGCCGAGGCACTCCTCCAGTTGGCGCAGGAAGGTGCGGGCGTACCCGGCGTCCGGGTGCCTGAGCCGGTCGCGGCCGAGGATGAGCATGGTCAGTTCGGCGAGGTAGTCGCCGGTGAGCACGTCGAGGGGGCCGCCGGTGAGCATCTCGCGCATCGCGGCGAAGCGGTCGCCGTAGAAACCGGAGGCATTCCCGATCCGCAGCGGGGCCGTGCCCTGCCGGGCGGACTCGGGTGCCCGCGCGGCCGGTCCCTGCGCGGCCGGTCCCTGCGCGGCCGGTGCCCGCGCGGCCGGTCCCCGCGGGGCGGCGGCGGTCATCGCGGCTCCCCCGCGGTGCCCCGGGGCGGGCGGCCGGCCCCGGGCGGGCCGGCGAAGGACTGTGCCAGGTCCAGCCAGCGGTCGGCGTCCGGACCGGTCGCGGTGAGGGCGAGGTCGGCGCGGTGGGCGCGCTGGGTGGTCAGCAGGCAGAAGTCCAGCGCGGGCCCGGTGACGCGCTGGGCGGCGTCCTCGGGGCCATGGGTCCACGACGCGCCGTCGGGGCCGGTGAGTTCGACGCGGAACGGCTCGGCCGGCGGGGTCAGCCCGTGCGCCACGAAGGCGTGGTCCCGGGTGCGGACACCGAGCCGGGCCACGTGCCGCAGCCGTCCGGTGGGCCGGTGTCGGGCACCGAGGGCGTCCGCGATGTCCAGCCCGTGCGCCCAGGTCTCCATGAGCCGGGCGGTGGCCATGGTCGGGGCGGCCATCGGCGGGCCGTACCAGGGGATACGCGTGCCGGACGGCACCTCGCGCAGCGCCCTGGCCAGCGCCGCGCGCCCCTCGCGCCAGCGGGCGAGCAGTGCGGCGGGCGGCAGCGCGGCGCCCTCCGCGGCGCCCTCGTCGACGAAACCGCCGGGGTCGGCGAGTGCCTTGTCGACCAGCGCCCGGAAGCCCGCCTCGTCGGTGACGGCCACCAGGGCGGACCGGTCGGTCCAGGCCAGGTGCGCGATCTGGTGGGCGAGGGTCCAGCCCGGCGCGGGCGTGGCGAGGGCCCACCGCTCGGGTGCCAGCGACGCGACCAGCGCGTCGACCTCCCCGCTCTCCTCGTCCAGATCGTCGAACACGGGCGTCGGATCGGCCACGGGACGCTCCCCTCGAACACGGCGCGGCGTGCGAGGAGCATGGCAGGGGGCCAAGAAACAATCAAGCGTGCTTGCATGAATTACTGACACGCGGCTCCGGCCCCGTGCGGCCGTGGACGGGACGGGAGTCGGGCGGGACGCGCGGCGCGCCGCCAGGGACTACGGGGGAGGCACCGCGCCGGCTGCGGGCGGCGCGGCGGGTACGGGCACCGCGCCGGGTGCGGGCGGCACGCCGGACGGGCGGCGCGGCGGGGCACGGGCGGACCCGCGGCCGTGGGCGGCGGGCAGCGCGGGACGGCACTCCGGGGCGCGGGAAGGACCGGCCCCGGCTCGCTCAGGGTTCGGCCGGGACCGGTTGGGGCTTGCGCTTGCCGCGGCCGATCTGGGTGCGGACGGCGCCCATGCTGGCGGCGATGACCAGGGCGATGGCGGCGGCCTGGGGGACGGAGAGGGCCTGGTCCAGGATGAGGAAGCCGGCCGTCGCGGCGAGGGCGGGCTCCAGGCTCATCAGGATGGCGAAGGTGGGCGCGGGCAGCCGGCGCAGCGCGAGCAGTTCGAGGGTGTAGGGCAGGACGGAGGAGAGCAGCGCCACCGCTCCGCCGAGCACGAGGGTCGTCGGGTCGATCAGCTTGCTCCCCGACTCGATGATGCCGAGCGGCAGGAAGAGCACCGCCCCGACGGCCATGGCGAGGGCGAGCCCGTCGGCCTGCGGGAAGCGGCGCCCGGTGCGGGCGCTGAACACGATGTACGCGGCCCACATCCCGCCCGCCGCCAGCGCGAAGGCCGCGCCGAGCGGGTCGAGGCTGTCGAAGCCGCCGCCGCCCAGGAGGAACACGCCGCCCAGCGCGAGGGCCGCCCAGAGCAGGTTGACCAGCCGCCGGGAGGTCAGGACGGAGAGGGCGAGCGGGCCCAGCACCTCCAGGGTGACCGCGGGGCCCAGCGGGATGCGGGCGACGGATTGGTAGAAGAGGCCGTTCATGCCGGCCATGGTGATGCCGAAGACGATCACCGTGCCCCAGTCGGCGCGGGAGTGGCCGCGCAGCCCGGGGCGGCAGACCAGCAGGAGCACGACGGCGGCGACGGCCAGGCGGAGGGTGACGATGCCGAGCGCGCCGGCCCGGGGCATCAGGGTCACCGCGAGCGCGCCGCCGAACTGCACCGAGATCCCGCCGGCCAGGACCAGGCCGACGGGACCGAGCGCCGCCAGACCGCCCGGGGCGGGACCCCGGCCGGTGGGCCGCGCGGCCGGCGCGCTCGTCGCGGGGGCGGCCGGAGCCTGGGTGCCGGGGGTGGTGCTGGGCGTACTCACGGGACCTTCCGGAAGGACGGGTGGGGACGGGCGGGACGGAAGCGGGACGCGGGAGGCCGGGGAGCCGATCATGGTTCAGCTCACTGCACGGCCCGGTCCAGGGTAATGGACCGGGTCAGGTGTATGGCCCCGTGACGCAACTGTCCTGGCCCGGGGTTCCGCTGTCAATCGGCGTCCGGCGCGGGGCCCGGGAACGGACTCGTGCCCGCCCCGGCACCAGGGGCCACCGCCCCTGGTGCCTCCCTGTGCGATGCCCGTCGCTCCGGTCACCCCAGCCACTCAGAACACGCCCGTCACGCCCGTCACGCCCGTCACGCCCGTCACGCCCGTCACCTCAGTCACCTCAGTCGCTTCCGTCACCTCAGTCGCCACTCCCCCGCTCCCCCGTCTCCCGTCCCTCCCCCGGACCGCCCTCCAGCGCGTCCGCCAGCACCTCCGCCAGGTGCCGCCCCCGCACCCCCGCCAGTTGCTCCAGTTGGGTACGGCAGGAGAAGCCGTCCGCCAGGACCACCGTGCCGGGCCCGGCCTCCCGCACGGAGGGCAGCAGCCGCTCCTCCGCGCAGGCGACCGAGACCTCGTGGTGGCCGCGTTCGAAGCCGAAGTTGCCCGCGAGGCCGCAGCAGCCCCCGCTCAGCTCGCCCGTGAGCCCGGCGGCCTCCCGCAGCCGCCGCTCGGCCGCGTCGCCCAGCACCGCGTGCTGGTGGCAGTGGGTCTGCCCGGCCACCGGCCGGTCCACGGCGGGCGGCGTCCAGCCGGGCGCGTACCGCTCCAGCGCCTCGGCGAAGGTGACGACCTGCCCGGCGAGGCGCCGCGCCCGGGGGTCCTCGTGCAACAGCTCGGGCAGGTCGGTGCGCAGGGCGGCGGCGCAGCTCGGCTCCAGCACGACCAGCGGGGCGCCGGACTCCAGCACCGGGGCGAGCAGGTCGAGGGTGCGGCGCAGCACCGCGCGGGCCCGGTCGAGCTGGCCGGTGGAGACGTAGGTCAGCCCGCAGCACACCCGGCCCCGGCGGGCCGGCAGCAGCGCGGCCGGGGTCCGCGAGCGGCCGTCCCCGAGGGCGCCGCGCCACCGCCGTGTCGGCGGCAGCGCCACGCGCAGCCCGGCGGCCTCCAGCACCCGTACGGCGGCCCGTCCGACGGACGGCGACAGATGCTCGGTGAAGGTGTCGGGCCAGAGCACGACCAGCTCGCCCCGCTCACCGGCGGGACGGGCGGGACGCCGCCCGTGCCACCAGCGGCTGAACGGACGCGCGGCGAGCCTCGGCACCTCCCGCTCGGCGGCGATCCCGCCGAGCCGTTTCGCCGCCGCGGCGACCGGGCCGACCCCCGCGAGGGCGTTGACGAGCGGGGCGGCGCGCAGGCGGGAGGCCCAGCGCAGCCACACCGGCAGCCACCCCATGGCGTAGTGGGCGGCGGGCCGGCGGCGCCCGGCGTAGTGGTGGTGCAGGAACTCCGCCTTGTACGTGGCCATGTCGACCTCGACCGGGCAGTCGGAGCGGCAGCCCTTGCAGGACAGGCACAGGTCGAGCGCGTCGCGGACCTCGGTGGAGCGCCAGCCGTCGGTCACCAGTTCCCCGGCGAGCATCTCGTGCAGCAGCCGCGCCCGGCCCCGCGTCGAGTGCTCCTCCTCGCCGGTGGCGCGGAAGGACGGGCACATCACGCCCGCGCCCGCCGCCTCGGTCGTCCGGCACTTGGCCACGCCGACGCAGCGCCGGACCGCGGCGGAGAAGTCGCCCCCGTCGGCGGGGTAACCGAAGACGACGTCCACCGGGCGGCGGGGCAGGACGGCGAAGCGCAGGTCGGCGTCGAGCGGCGCCGGACGTACCAGGATGCCGGGGTTGAGCAGGTCGTCCGGGTCCCAGACGGCCTTGGCCCGTTCGAAGAGGGCGACCGTCTCGGCGCCGTACATGCGGGGCAGCAGCTCGGCCCGCGCCTGCCCGTCGCCGTGTTCCCCGGAGAGCGAGCCGCCGTGCGCGACGACCAGGTCGGCGAGGTCCTCGGAGAAGCGGCGGAAGCGGGCGATCCCGGGCCCGGTCAGCAGGTCGAAGTCGATGCGGACGTGGATGCAGCCGTCGCCGAAGTGCCCGTACGGCGTGCCGCGCAGCCCGTGGGAGGCGAGCAGGGCGCGGAAGTCGCGCAGGTAGCCGCCGAGCCGGACCGGGGGCACCGCGCAGTCCTCCCAGCCGGGCCACGCCTCCGTGCCGTCCGGCATGCGGGTCGCGGTGCCGGAGGCGTCCTCACGGATCCGCCACAGCGCCCGCACGCCCGCCGGGTCGGTCACCACCCGCGCGTCGACGACGTCCGCCGCCCGCACCACCGCGTGCGCCCGCGCACGGGCCTCCGCCTCGGTGTCCCCGCCGGTCTCCACGAAGAGCCAGGCCCCGCCGCGGGGCAGCCCGGCGGTGGCCGGCACCAGATCGGCCGCCATGCCCTCCACGGTGAGCGGGCCGAGCGGCAGCAGCCCGGCCGCCGCCTCGGCCGCGGCGCTCTCGTCGGCGTAGCCGAGGACGGCGAGGGCGGCGGCGCGGGGCGCCTCGACCAGGCGGACGGTGGCCTCGGTGAGCACGCCGAGCGTGCCCTCGGAGCCGCAGAAGGAGCGGGCCACGTCGGCGCCGCGCTCGGGCAGCAGGGCGTCCAGGGCGTAGCCGGAGATGCGGCGGGGCAGGTCGGGGAAGCCGGTGCGCAGCCGGGCCAGTTCGCCGTCGGCCAGTTCCCGCAGCCCCTCGGGGGCGCCCGCCCAGTCGGGCCCGAGCCGGAGCGTGCGCCCGCGCACCGTACGGACGGTCAGCTCGCGCACGTTGTCCGCGGTGGTGCCCCAGGCGACGGAGTGCGAGCCGCAGGCGTTGTTGCCGATCATGCCGCCGAGGGTGCAGCGGCCGTGGGTGGAGGGGTCGGGTCCGAAGCGCAGCCCGTGCGGCGCGGCGGCGTCCTGGAGCCGGTCGAGGACCAGCCCCGGCTGGACGACGGCGGTGCGCGCGTCCGGGTCGAGGGAGAGCACCCGGTTCATGTGCCGGGTGAAGTCGAGGACGACGCCGGTGCCGGTCGCCTGCCCGGCGATGGAGGTGCCCCCGCCGCGCGCCACGACCGGCACCGCGTGCGTCCGGCACACCTCCAGGGCGGCGGCCACGTCGTCGGCGTCGCGGGGCGCGACCACGCCCCGGGGCACCCGCCGGTAGTTGGACGCGTCCATGGTCGTCAGGGCGCGGGACGTGGTGTCGAAGCCGACCTCGCCCCGGACCGCGGCGCGCAGTGCTGCCTCCAGATCGCTCATGGCACCAGGATGCGCCCCGCGCGCGCCGGGGGCGTGCGGCGGGTGTTCACGGGCCGGAGATCGTGTCTCACCGGACGGACATGGCGCCGTGCGGTTTCCCCGAGGCAGTACGCTCCGGATCGTGGCTGAGATCCGGATTCCCGCTGACATCAAGCCCGCCGACGGACGTTTCGGCGCGGGCCCCTCCAAGGTGCGGACGGAGGCGCTGGACGCCCTCGCCGCGACCGGCACCTCCCTCATGGGCACCTCCCACCGCCAGGCCCCGGTCAAGAACCTGGTCGGCAGGGTCCGCGAGGGCATCCGCGAACTGTTCTCGCTCCCCGACGGCTACGAGGTGGTCCTCGGCAACGGCGGCTCCACCGCGTTCTGGGACGTGGCGACGCACGGCCTGATCGAGAACAGGTCGCAGCACCTCAGCTTCGGCGAGTTCAGCTCCAAGTTCGCCAAGGCCGCCAAGCTCGCCCCGTGGCTCGCCGCCCCCTCCGTCGTCTCCGCCGACCCGGGCACGCACCCCGAGGCGGTCGCGGAAGCGGGCGTGGACGTGTACGCGCTCACCCACAACGAGACCTCGACCGGCGTGGCGATGCCGGTCAAGCGGGTCGAGGGCGCGGACGACGGCGCCCTGGTGCTGGTCGACGCCACCTCCGGCGCGGGCGGCCTGCCGGTCGACATCGCCGAGACCGACGTCTACTACTTCGCCCCGCAGAAGTCCTTCGCCGCCGACGGCGGCCTGTGGATCGGCGTCTTCTCCCCGGCCGCGATCGAGCGCGCCGAGCGGATCCACGCGAGCGGCCGGCACATCCCCGAGTTCTTCTCGCTGCCGACGGCGATCGACAACTCCCGCAAGAACCAGACGTACAACACCCCGGCGCTCGCCACCCTGTTCCTCCTCAACGAGCAGGTGGAGTGGATGAACGGCCAGGGCGGCCTGGACTTCGCCGTGCGCCGCACCGCGACCTCGGCGCGGACGCTGTACGGCTGGGCGGAGGACGTCAAGTTCGCGGAGCCCTTCGTCACCGACCCGGCGCAGCGCTCGCTGGTCATCGGCACGATCGACTTCACCGACGACGTGGACGCGGCGGCCGTCGCCAAGGTGCTGCGCGCCAACGGCATCGTCGACACCGAGCCGTACCGCAAGCTCGGCCGCAACCAGCTCCGCGTGGCGATGTTCCCGGCCGTCGACCCCGCCGACGTCGAGGCCCTGACCAAGTGCGTCGACCACGTGGTCGAGAACCTCTGACCGACGACCGACGAAGGGCGCCCGGCGGGGTTTCGCCGGGCGCCCTTCGCCGTCCGCTCACGGTGCCTGGGCGAACTGCCGCAGAAAGGCCCCCCAGCCGTCACGGGAGACGCTGAGCACGGGACCGTCCTCCCGTTTGCTGTCCCGGACGACCCGGCGGCCGGAAACCGTGTGGGCGACCTCGACGCACTCGCCCATTTGCGCGGAGTAGGAAGACCTTCCAAAAGGGCCTGACGACGTACTGCGTGGCCCGGACCGTCTGGTCCCTCAGCTCCTTCGGCTCCGGCAGTTCGTAGATCCACACGTGCGGCCAGGTGCCGCCGAGGTTGTCCCCGATGTCGCCGACGAAGATCCGGTCACCCGGGCCGATGGAGATCGCCTCCACGTCCCGGGGCGAGCCGATGCCGGACAGGGTGAGCGTGGCGACCGTCTCGCCGGTGGAACCGTCCACCGCGTAGAGGTAGGGCCCGTCGCCGCTGTCGTTGTGGGTCCAGTAGACCCCGGGGTGGAGGCGGGAGGCGGCGAGGCCACTGGACTCGGTGATGCGCGGGTCCCGGATCGTGAACCCGGCGTCGCCGTCCACCCCGTCCGCGGCGGCCGGGGCGGCGAGGCCGCCCACGAGGAGGACGGCGCCGACCTCGACCGCATCGAGGCCCGCGCCAACCAGGCCGCCGCCCTGGTGCGCACCGTCGCCGACCGCGCCACCGCCCCGACAGGGGGCACGGCCGAGCAACTGCTCGCCGAGACCCGGCAGGCCCGCGCATGGGCCGCGCCCGCGCCCTGCTCGACGCCGGCCGCACCGTGCCCGACGTGATCGAGGGCGCCGACGCCGACACCCTGTATGCGCTGCGCGCCGAACTGCCGGCCTACCTCGTCGCCCGGCACACCAAGCCGCAGGGCCTCGCGGGCGCCGAGTTCACCGAGCCCGACCCGGCGCGCGTCGTGCACACGGTCGAGCGCGCGCTCGCCGACCGCCTGCCCACCGAGCAGAGCGCGGCACTGCACGCCCGCCTCAACCTCGACGCCATCAAGCCCGGCCTACGCGAAACCCTCGCCGGACCGCGCCGCGAAGTCGACGGCACCGTCGACCAGCAGGCCGCCCCGCTCTCCGCCGCGTAGGTGCCGACCGGCCCGCCACGTCCCAGGGACGACGAAGCCCCGCCCGGAAGCGTCCGGACGGGGCAGGGGGTCGGCAGAGAGTCAGCCGCGCCGAGGCGGGGCGGTCTCCGCGGGGAGCGGGCCGGGGGCGAGGTGGGGCGCGCAGTCGGGGCAGGCGGGCGCGCGCGAGAAGGTCGGCCATTTCGTCAGCCCCTATTAGCTGATGGGCACTCCGCCCCGGTGACGACCTAGCTGTATTGATCACGAGCGTTGTTGCCGGGGCTTTCTTGTGGGCCGACCTAGACCCACCCGTAAAAGCCCATAAAGGGCTGCATGAGCCTGTCAGGGGGTGTCAGGGGGCAGTCGGCCGGATACCGTCGGCCCATGGAGTACGGGCCGGATGACCAGGTGGAGCGCGACGCGCCAGAGGCGCCGTTTCAGCAGCTCGCGGGGATCTTGCGCGCACGCGTAAGGCGCGGCGACGGGAAACCCAACCGCGCCATGCCCAGCGAGAACGCCCTCGCCGACGACTACGGCCTGTCCCGCCCGACCGTCGCCGGGCGATTGCCGTGCTCACCGAGGAAGGACTCGTATACGCGGCGTCGGGGCGCGGTACGTACGTGGCCGAGCAGAAGCCCGAGCCGGCGCCCGAAGAGTCCACCCCGAGCGCGTGAGGAAGCCCCGCCCGTCCGCCACGGGGGAACGACGGACGGGGCGGCATCGAGGCTGTCAGCCCGCAGTCACGCCCAGGTGAGGCGTTGTCCGTCGGGGCCGACGTGCAGCCGCATACGGTCGGCAGGCGGGCGCCCGTCCGCCTGCCACTGCGTGACACGCTCGGTGATCTCGTCCCACAGACGCGCCGTGCCGCCCTGCCGGACCATCCACCGGCCGCCGTCTTGGAAGGCGACCGCCCACGCCTTGGCGTCCACGTCGATCACGACGTGTTCCGTCCGGCCGTCGCGTTCCAGTGTGAGCCGCTGTGCGCGCGGCGCGGCGAACTGCGCGACGAACCGGGCGGTCCAGTCGTCGAGCGCATCCGCGCCCAGTTCGGCGGGCACCGCGTCGCCCTCGCTGAGGTTCGGCAGAATGCCCAGCGGGGGCGGAAGGTGCGGACGGGCCAGCATGAACGAGACCTGTCCGCCGAGAACCGGGCCGCTGGCCGTGCCGTCGTCGGAGACCGTGAGCCGCACCAGTTCGGATGCGTGCATCCATCCGCCGACCGTCACCAGGACCTCACCGCCGGGGCGTGTCTGCGCGAGCCAGTCAGCCGGCACGGTGTGCACGCCGCACGTGGCGATCACGCGGTCATACGGGCTGCCCTCTTTGTAGCCCGCCAGTCCGTCACCGACCACACGGGCAGGCCAGTACCCGGCGCCCGCGAGCGCGATTCCGGCACGGGTGGACACCTCGGCGTCGACCTCGACCGTGGTCACGTTGTCCTCGCCGACGACATGGCAGAGCAGCGCGGTTGAGTAGCCCGTGCCCGTGCCGATCTCCAGAACGCGCGTCCCCTCGGTCGCCCGCAGCTCTTCGAGCATCCGCACGACCAGACTCGGCAGGGTGGACGACGACGAGGGGGCCGCCGCGATGCGCCCCTCGACCTGGTCGGGGAAGACGCCCCCGGCCACCTGCGTCACAAGGGTGTCGTCTTCGTAGATCCGCGCGAGTCCTTCCGCGGAGTCTCCGGCCGCGGGCCGGTGCCAGCCGCCGTCTTCGTACTCGAACCAGCCGCGCGCGAGGAACGCCTCGCGGGGCACCGACATGACGGCCGCCCCCCATTCCGGGCTGTGCAAGGCACCGGTCTTGGACAGGCGCCGCGCGAGGTCGGCCCGTAGGTGTTCCGACGGCAGGGGTTCACTCATGCTGACTCGCTCCGTTCTCCAACAGGTCTGCGATTGCGTGTGTGATCGGCAGTCCGGCCGCGTCTTCGAGCCACGCCCATTGGCCGTTGGGGTTGCACTCCAGAAACCACCATGCGCCGTCCGCGGTCACGGCGAAGTCGAAGGCGCCGAAGTTCAGCCCGAAGGTGGCGAGGAACCGCGCCAGCGCCCCGCGTATCTCCTCCGGGCAGGCGACCGGCTCATAGGTGAGGCTCTGGTACTCGGCTCTCCAGTCCACGACCCCAGGCGGCGCGGTGATCCGGGCGCTGAACACCTGCTCGCCGACGACGACCGCGCGCACGTCCGCCACCTTGGGCACCTGTGCTTGGAACAGGTGCGCGCTGTGGCTCACCGCGCCGTCGCTCTCGCCCGCCTCGACCGGGGCGGCCCAGATTCCGGCGGGCTCGCCCTCGACCTCGTACGCCGCCGCGTGCAACGGCTTGTAGATGGTCGGCTGTGCGGCGCAGAACGCCTTGGCCTCCCCCGAGTCGTTCGTGATCAGGGTGGCCGGGACCGTGAGCCCTGCCCGGGTCGCCGCGTCGAGCTGCGCGGGCTTGTACTCCGCCCGCGCGATGGCCTGCGGGTGGCTCAGGTACAGGCACCCCGGCAGCGCGCCCAGCACGCCGCCCAGGCCGCGCCGGTTCTCCTGCGCGGCGAACCGGGCCGCCTGCTCGCCGCTACCCGTCGGGTAGGGACTCGGCCGACGGTGGTACAGGGCGCGCACGGCGGACAGGTCGGCCGTACGTTCCCCGACCGTCAGCCGCCCGCCCCAACCGTCCGCCCCGGCGCGCGCGGCGAGCACCACGGGCGCCGGAAAGTCGCGCCCCGGGTCGAACCGGAGGACGGGCACCCGGCGCCGGTTCAGTTCCGCGATGACCAGATCAGCGGTTGCGTCCTCGAACTCCGTGCAGACCAGCACCGGGCGTCCGTCCATGGCGCTGCCCCTAGTCCTGTGTCGCGTCGTGGCCGGAGTCGCTGTCTACCTTGCCGTCCTTCCCGACCTGCGTGGGCGGGTAGGTGTTCACGCTCGTTCCGTGCTTGCCGAGTTCGGCCGGCGTCATCGTTCCGTCCTCCCCGACCCATCGGCCGGTCTGCGTGGCCGGGTCGATGCCCGCGTACCGCCAGGGCGAGGGGGAACCGTTGCGCAGCGGAGCCATACGGCGCAGCCCCCACGGGGCCGGTGCGGTGGTCTCCGTACCTGCGAGGCTCGTTTGCAAGTCTCCTCCTTGGTCGCTTCGTAGGTGGCTGTGGTGCAGGACCCGCCCCGGTCGGCGCTCGACCTGTCCAAGGGTTGCGGGCGGTGATCCAACCGGGGCGGGGGTGGTGCCCGCTCCCCTGCCGGGGGTTGGTGTGGGAGAACCGGTTGACAGGTCATCCCCGGCAGGGGGCGGAGTCTTCACAGGTAGATCTGTCGTTTGCAGTCCCGGCAGCAGATCTTGCCGTCGCGCTTCTCGGTCTGCCGGTGCTCACACGTCTTGGTCTTGGTCATCGCGCCCCCACCGGCAGGGCCGCGGCGTACAGGTCACGGCCCCGGCGGGGTGCCCGGTGACGGCCGCCGGAACCAGCCGCGGGCAGGGCACGCGGCGGGGGCACGTGGGCGGGAACGGCGAGGGTGGCGGACTGCGCGGCGCGGTCGCCGTGCCCGTCCCGGTCGTGCGCCTGGACGCGCACCATGTGGTCAAGCTCCGCAAGGCAGGGGCCACAGGCATACACGTCACCGGTCGCGCCGGGCGTGGTCACCGAACCGACCCACAGCACGGCCACGCCCTCACGGCGGCAGAACAGCCAACACGCCCCCGTGAGCCACGCGTTACCGTCGCCGACCTGTGCGACCAGGGGCCACGCGTCGCGCCAGGGGCGCTCAACGGACGGGGCGAACATCACACCGTGCCTCCGTTCGCCCCCGCCAGTTCGGCCAGTTCGCCAGTTCGGCCAGTTCCGCCGGGGGCCGCATCACCGCGTAGTCGCCGAAGTTCCGGCGGTAGCGCCGGTGCCCGGTCTCCTGCGTGTGCCGACGCTGCCACTCCTCGACCGGCCCCGGGTCACTGTGCGTGCCGGACGCGGCCCCGCACTCGGATTCGTCGCCGGACACGCAGCGCGCTTCGTACTCCGGCTCTGCCGTCGCGTCCTGCTCGATGGTGAACGGGACGTAGCGGAACACGCGCCGGCTCACCGCGCCGCCCCCTGCTGCTCGCCCTCGTTCGACCGGAGCGCAGCGGTAAGCGCGCGGGCCGTGGCCACGTTGCAGCGCCCCAAGTCGATCAGCGCGAGCGGGGCAGGCCCGGCGCACGAAGCGGCGTCGAGCCCGAGGGAGGGCAGTCGCACCCCCGCCGCCCTGAGCGCGTCGCGCCACTCGTCGCGCGCCCGCTCAGCGTCTCTGACCTTGTCCGTGGCCGTCTGCTGCCTGCCTGCCGTCGCCATGCCTGCCACTCCGTACGCCGTTGGTCGTTCGCCCCTCATGCGGGGCGGGTACTTACGTTGTGTACTCCCAGCATCACCAGCGAGACGTACGCTCAACAGGTCGGAAGGCTTTCCAAGCCACTTGGAAAGAATGGGAGTTGAACGGATGACCGAAGCGTCACCCGAACTGAACGGTGAGCCCGCGAATGGCCTTGAGTGGTTCGGGCGTGAGGTTGAAGCGGCTCTAGCCCACAAGGGAGCCACCCAGCGGGAGCTAGCCGACTTCACGGGCTACAAGGAGCCGTACGTATCCAAGGTCAAGAACGGCAAGGCACTGCCGTCGATGCACTTCGCCGAAGGGTCTGACCGGTTCTTCAACACGTCCGGCTACTTTGCCCGGTTGCTGGTCCGGGTGAGCGAGCACGGGCACCCTGGTTGGTTCGTGCCGTACATCAACTTGGAGAAGCAGGCCAGCCGGGTTGAGGACTACTCCAACGCGCTGATCATGGGCATGTTGCAGACTCCGGCCTACGCGGAAGCCACGTTCCGGGCCACGCACCCGCGCGAAACTGACGACCAGATCAAGACCCGAGTTGAAGCGCGGTTGGCCCGTCGAGAGGTCATGGAGCGTGACGCCCCGCCCCTGCTGTGGGTGATCTTGCACGAATCGACGCTGCGAACAGAGGTAGGCGGCCGGGCTGTCATGGCTGACCAGCTCCGCCACCTTGCCTCAGACGCAGGTAACCCCCACGTCACGCTTCAAGTTCTTCGCTTCAACGCGGGTGCCCCCGCGTCGTCCCTACCGTTTACCCTGCTTACACCAGACGACGGGGCAACAGTCCTGTACTCGGAGAGCAGGGGGCAGGGGCACGTGACGGACTCCGCGACGGCGGTAGACAACGCGCGCACGACGTATGAGCGTCTGCGGGCTTCCGCTCGCGACCCCGAAGAGTCCTTGGCTCTGATTCGAGAAATCGCGGAGGAGTACGCCAGATGAGCAGCACGCACGGCCCCCGACCCCTGCGGTGGGTCAAGAGCACGTACAGCGGTGGCGAAGGTGGCCAGTGCATCGAGTGGGCGCCGGAGCACGCGGCGGCCACTGGTGAGTTCCTGGTCCGTGACAGCAAGGGCCCGAACGGCCCGCACCTGGCCCTGACCCGTGAGGGGTTCGCCGGCCTCGTGGAGTTCGCCAAGCGCCACGGATGACCCGCGCCCCCATCGGCCCCCGAGTGACCGGCCCTCGCCACACGGCGGGGGCCGTTGTCATGCCAGCACAGGGCACCATCCCGGCGCCCGCCTGGCGCAGATTGTCGCCAGTGCGGAGGGGCGACCAAGACGGGTTGGCGCCATCGCAGCACGGTTGACCTGCACGTTTCCGCCTGCCAGTACCGGGGGTTGCGAAAGAGGATTAGCAACCGCCCCTCACCGGCCCCCCGGGACCGGGGGGTTGGTCCGGTCAGCGGGGGCGGCGGAGGCGGCGGAGGCCGAAGAACGCGGCGCACACCACGAGCAGGCCGACCGCACCGACACGGAGCGTGCCCTCGTCCGTGCCCCCGTCCTCCGAGGCGGCGGCGCCGGTGCCGCCGGAGGGCGTCCGGGGGCCGTCCGACGGCCCGCCGCCGGGCGCGTCCTGGGCCCGCACCGGGCTGTTCGCCCCCTCCATGCCGAGCAGGATCTTCGTGCCGTCGGCGGTGTAGGTGACGGACTCGCCCTGGCCGAGGGGCACGCTGATGCGGCCCTTGCGCCGGATGTCGCCGCCGTTCCACTCGTACCAGAGGCCGCCGAAGTAGCCCCGGACCACGAACCGTTCGCCGTCCGGCGAGAACGCGGCGTCGGTGGCCCACAGGTCGACGGCGGGGCCGCGCCGGAAGACGTTGGTGCCGGAGGGGGACAGTTCGGCGGGGCCCTCGTAGAGGTGGCCGCCGTCCTCCTTCTTGTCGATGAGGTACACCCGCCCGGTGCGCGGGTGGACGAGCAGCGACTCGGCGTCGCGGGGACCGTCCTCGTAGGTGACGACGTACTGCGTGGCCCGGACCGTCTGGTCCCTCAGCTCCTTCGGCTCCGGCAGTTCGTAGATCCACACGTGCGGCCAGGTGCCGCCGAGGTTGTCCCCGATGTCGCCGACGAAGATCCGGTCACCCGGGCCGATGGAGATCGCCTCCACGTCCCGGGGCGAGCCGATGCCGGACAGGGTGAGCGTGGCGACCGTCTCGCCGGTGGAACCGTCCACCGCGTAGAGGTAGGGCCCGTCGCCGCTGTCGTTGTGGGTCCAGTAGACCCCGGGGTGGAGGCGGGAGGCGGCGAGGCCACTGGACTCGGTGATGCGCGGGTCCCGGATCGTGAACCCGGCGTCGCCGTCCACCCCGTCCGCGGCGGCCGGGGCGGCGAGGGCGCCCACGAGGAGGACCGGGGACAGCAGGGCGAGGGGTCGGCGCATGCGCCAAGCCTGCCATCCCGCCCGCCCGCACACCGCCCGCGCGCCGCCCGTCCCAAAAGTGGGGTACCACACGGGGGTTCGCCCGGGTGTCGGGGCTCACATCGCGCGCGCCCCGGTGATCGTCCATCATGAGCGGATGCTCAGGTTCATGCCCGTCGGGGACTCCATGACGATCGGGAGCGCGGGCGAACACACCTGGCGCTACCGGCTGTGGCAGCACCTGTGCGCCGCGTACGGCGGTCCCTTCACCCTCGTCGGCCCGCGCGAGGCCCTGCACGACCGGATCACCGACGAGCCGACCTCCCACGCCTACGCCGACCCCGGCTTCCCCCGCTCCCACCTGGCCGGCTGGGGCGAGGGCTGGTGCCACATGGCCCCGCTCGTCCGGGAGGCGGTGCGCTCCTGCCGCGCCGACGTCCTCCTGGTCTCGCTCGGCCTGATCGACCTCGGCTTCTACACCAACGCCGAGCAGACCGCCGACAACGTCCGCCTCTTCGTCGCCGAGGCCCGCGCCGCCAACCCGCGCGTGCGCGTCGCCGTCCTGCCGGTGCTGCCCAACATCCGCGTCGACACCGACCCCGGGTTCGCCGCCCAGACCGGCCTCTTCAACCACCTGCTCGCCGGGGCCCTGGACGCCCTGGACGAGCCCCGCTCCCCGCTCCTGCTCATCCCGCCGCCGCCCTCGTACGACTTCCACGCCGACACCTACGACGGCACGCACCCCAACGAACGCGGCGAACACAAGATCGCCGAGGCGTTCGCGCAGGCGATGTGGGAGCACTGGGACCTGGGCGCCCCCTACGCGCTGCGCCGCGACGCCGGACGCTGACAAGGGCCCCGGACACCGGCACCGGCCGCTTGCGTGGAGCACACTCCAGGACGTTGGCTGGAGGACATGGAGTACACGCAGCTCGGACGCACCGGACTCACCGTCGGCCGGCTGGTCCTCGGGACCATGAACTTCGGCCCGCAGACCGACGAGGCCGACAGCCACGCGATCATGGACGCGGCGCTGGACGCCGGCATCAACCTCTTCGACACCGCCAACGTGTACGGCTGGGGCGAGAACAAGGGCCGCACCGAGGAGATCCTCGGCAGTTGGTTCGCCCAGGGCGGCGGACGGCGCGACAAGGTCGTCCTCGCCACCAAGGTCTACGGGAACATGGGCCCGGACGGCGAAGTCTGGCCCAACCACGACAAGCTCTCCGCCGTGAACATCCGGCGGGCCGTCGACGCCAGCCTCCAGCGGCTGCGCACCGACCACATCGATCTCTACCAGTTCCACCACATCGACCGCGCCACCCCCTTCGAGGAGATCTGGCAGGCGGTCGACGTCCTCGTCCAGCAGGGCAAGATCCTCTACGTCGGCTCCAGCAACTTCCCCGGATACAAGATCGCCCAGGCCAACGAGCTGGCCGCCCGGCGCGGCGGCACCATCGGCCTGGTCAGCGAGCAGTGCCTGTACAACCTCGCCGAGCGGCGGGCCGAGATGGAGGTCATCCCGGCCGCCCGCGACTACGGGCTGGGCGTCATCCCCTGGTCGCCGCTGCACGGCGGGCTGCTGGGCGGTGTGCTGAAGAAGCAGGTCGAGGGCGGGCGCCGGGCCTCCGGCCGGGCCGCCGAGGCCCTGTCCGACCCGGCGCTGCGCGCCCGCGTGCAGGCGTACGAGGACCTGTGCGACAAGCACGGCGTGGAGCCCGGGGAGGCGGCGCTGGCCTGGCTGCTCACCCGGCCCGGCGTGACCGGCCCCATCGTGGGCCCGCGCACCGCCGGCCAGCTCGCCTCCGCGCTGCGCGCGGTGGAACTGGAGCTGTCGCCGGAGCTGCTGTCCGGGCTGGACGAGGTCTTCCCGGGCCCGGGACCGTCCCCGGAGGCGTTCGCCTGGTGACGGGGGCCGTACCGGAGGGCGGGCCGTAGCGGAGGGCGGGGCCGTAGCGGAGGGCGGGCCGTAGCGGAGGGCGGGCACTCCGCCGGAGGGCCGGGGCCACACCAGGCGGGCACTCCGCCGGAAGGCGGGTGCTTCGCCGGGCGAGGCGCCGCGCCGGGCGGCGGGTGCTTCGCCGCGTGAGACGGCCCGTGGCCGGTGGCGGGCGCTTCGCGGGGTGACCGGGGCGCGGCCCGGGGGCGGAGGCGCACGCCCGGCGACCGGCGCGCGCCGCGCCGGAGGGCGAAGGCGCCGCGCCGGAAGGCGACGGCACCGCCGGGTGTGCCGGCCCGCTTCCGGTCACCGGTGCCCGCCGGGTGCCGCGTGGCTCCGCCGGGCAGGGGTCACCCGGTGCGGGACGTGGCGCCCGGCGGAGCGGTGGTGCGGAGCGTCGGGCGCCCGGTGCGGCCCAGGGGCCCGGTGACCCGCCGGTGGCGGTGACGCGGGGGAAACGGGGCGGCGGCTCGGCGGGCGCCCTCGCGGGGCTACCGTCCGAGCGCCGCCGCCAGAGCCACCACGGCGAGCATCAGCACGAGCACACCGGCCATGATCCGGTTCCGGGTCTTCGGGTCCACGGTCCCGAGCCTATCCGGCGCCGCCGAGCGCCGAGCGGGCGACCGTCCCGTACCGGGGCCGTTCCCCCGGCACCCCGGAACGGGGCAGCTCGCTGCGCATCAGCACCAGCTCCGTGACGGTCCAGGCGGGCCCGGCGAACCCCGCCAGCGCCTCGGTGTACGGCCGCACCTCGTACGGGCCCCGGGCGCGCGCCAGGGTCAGGTGCGCCCGGTAGGGCCGGTGCTCGCCCGGCGGCAGCCCGGCCCGGCGCCCGGCCGCCTCGGCCCGTCCGGCCAGCAGGCGCAGCGCCCGGACGTCCCCGCGGACGCCGGTCCACAGGGTCCGGCCCCGCCCGAAGTGGCCGCCGCCGCCCAGCGCCAGCGCGAAGGGCGCGGTGTGCCGGGCGGCGCGGTCCAGCCGCTCGGCCAGCCGCCCGGCCGTGTCCTCGTCGGCCTCGCCGTAGAAGGCGAGGGTGAGGTGCCAGGAGGGGCGGTCGGTCCAGCGCAGCGCGTCCGCGCCGGGCAGCGCGCGCAGGGCGGCCTCCTCGGCGGCGAGGGCCCGCAGCGCCTCCTCGGAGGGCAGCACGGCGGCGAACAGTCTCATACGGGCAGTCTGCCCGGACCTCCGGGGGCGCGGCGGGCAGCGGCCGCCCGGGGAGGCCCGGCCCCGCTCACAGCGCCGCGGCCAGTTCCTCCCGGCGCTCGCGGGGCACGAACCGCACCTGGGGGTGCCCTCGGTGCCAGCCGACCGACAACCGCAGGTTGCCGACGCGGGCCAGGATCAGGCCGATGACCGCCGCGGCACCGGCCGCGACCGCGCCGCCGGCCGCGAGGCCGACCCGGGCGCCGTAGGCGTCGGTGACGTAGCCGACGATCGGGGCGCCGACCGGGGAGCCGCCGAGGAAGACCATCATGTACAGGGCCATGACGCGGCCCCGCATGGCCGGGTCGGTGGACATCTGGATGCTGGTGTTGGCGGTGACGTTGACCGTCATGCTGAAGATGCCGAGCGGCACCATGAGCAGGGCGAACAGCCACAGGCTGGGCGCGAGGGAGGCCGCCACCTCCAGCGAGCCGAAGGCGAGGGCCGCGGCGATCAGCACCCGCAGCCGGGCCGTGCCGCGCCGGGCGGCGAGCAGCGCGCCGGCCAGGGAGCCGACGGCCATGAGGGTGTTGAAGAGGCTGTAGGAGCCGGCGCCGGCGCGGAAGACGTCGTCGGCGAAGGCGGACAGGAAGACCGGGAAGTTGAAGCCGAAGGTGCCGATGAAGCCGACCAGGACGATGGTCCAGGTCAGCTCGGGCCGTCCGGCGACGTAGCGCAGTCCCTCGCGGAGCTGGCCCTTGCCGCGCGGGGCCCGCTCGACCGCGTGCAGTTCGCGGGCGCGCATCAGCACCAGGCAGGTCAGCGGCGCGACGAAGGAGAGGCCGTTGGCGAGGAAGGCCCAGCCCGTGCCCACGCCGGTGATCATGAGGCCGGCGACGGCGGGGCCGACCAGCCGGGCGGACTGGAAGTTGGCCGAGTTGAGGCTGACGGCGTTCTGCAACTGGTCGCGGCCGACCAGTTCGGCGACGAAGGACTGGCGGGCGGGGTTGTCGACGACGGTGGCGAGGCCCATGGCGAAGGCGGCGACGTAGACGTGCCAGACCTGGACCTGGCCGGTCAGGGTGAGGACGGCGAGGGCGAGCGCGGTGACGCCCATCGCGGACTGGGTGACCAGCAGCGCGGGCCGCTTGCGCATCCGGTCGACGAGGACACCGCCGTACAGGCCGAAGAGGAGCATCGGCAGGAACTGGAGGGCGGTGGTGATGCCGACCGCCGCGGAGGAGCCGGTCAGGCTCAGCACCAGCCAGTCCTGGGCGATGCGCTGCATCCAGGTGCCGATGTTGGAGACGACCTGCCCGACGAAGAAGAGCCGGTAGTTGCGGACCTTCAGGGAGGCGAACATCGACGTCCTGGCGGACGTCCGGGAAGCGGACGGGGGAAGGGGTTCGTCGGGGTCGGGTGCGGGGGCGGAATCTGCTCCGGTTCCCGTACTCAAAGGGTTCGCCTCCTCGTGAACGGCCTACAGGTGTGCGAGCTTCTCCAGCACGGGGGCGGCGGCCCGCAGGGTCGCCCACTCGTCCTCGTCGAGTCCCTCGACCAGCGTCGCCAGGAAGGCGCTCCGCCTGCGGCGGCTCTCGTCCAGCATGACCACGGCCTGCTCGGTCTGCGTGACGACCTTCTGGCGCCGGTCCTCGGGATGCGGCTCCAGGCGGACCAGCCCCTTGGACTCCAGCAGCGTGACGATGCGGGTCATCGACGGCGGCTGGACGTGTTCCTTGCGGGCGAGTTCTCCCGGGGTCGCGCTGCCACAGGTGGCGAGGGTGCCGAGCACCGACATCTCGGTGGGGCTCAGGGACTCGTCGACCCGCTGGTGCTTGAGCCGACGGGACAGTCGCATCACGGCGGAACGCAGGGAGTTCACGGCGGCGTCGTCGTCGCCATGGGTGAGGTCCGGCATGGTCCTTAGCGTAACTCATTAGTCTGTCGAAATACCACCGCTCACCAGGCCGCGTTCCCGTGACGCCCGGCACGGAAACCTCGGCATCACCCTTACGGGTGAGCTGAATCCGGAAACACTCGCGCGGGTGGCCCGGCGGGGGTGACCCTCGACGCCATGGGGACCAACGTGCTCAGCCTGCGAATGGACGGGGAGCTGCTCGAACGGCTCCGGGAACATGCCGCCAAAAGAGGGATGAGCGTCCAGGACTATGTCGTCCAGACGCTCATCCGTGATGACTTCGACCAGCGCTTCCAGTCCGCCGTCGAGGAGACGGAACGGTTCTACGGGGTCACCTGACCGGTCCGCGGGGTCCGGCCGGCGGCCCCGCGCCGCGTCGGCGGACCGGGGCGGGCCGTACCGGGCCGGGGCGGGCCCTCACCGGTACGGCGCCGGCCGGATCAGGTCAGGCCCAGGGCCGGCATCAGGTAGTAGAAGGCGAAGACGCCCGCCACGGCGTACATCGCCACCGGGACCTCCCGGCCGCGGCCGGTCGCCAGGCGCAGCAGCGCGAAGGTGATGAAGCCCATGCCGATGCCGTTGGTGATCGAGTAGGTGAACGGCATCATCACCATCGTCACGAAGGCCGGGACGGCGATCGTGAAGTCGGCCCAGTCGATCTCCTTGACCGAACCGGCCAGGATCAGGAAGCCGACCGCGACCAGCGCCGGGGTGGCCGCCTGGGACGGGACCATGGTGGCGACCGGGGAGAGGAAGAGCGCCACCGCGAAGAGGCCGCCGGTGACGATGTTGGCGAAGCCGGTCCTGGCGCCCTCGCCGACACCGGCCGTGGACTCCACGAAGCAGGTGGTGGCCGAGGAGGAGCTGGCACCGCCCGCGGCGACGGCGATGCCGTCGACGAACAGGACCTTGTTGATGCCGGGCATCTGGCCCTCGGCGTCGGTCAGCTTGGCCTCGTCGCTGACGCCCATGATCGTGCCCATGGCGTCGAAGAAGCAGGACAGCAGGACCGTGAAGACGAAGAGCACCCCGGTCAGGATGCCGACCTTCTGGAAACCGCCGAACAGGCTGACCTCGCCGATCAGGCCGAAGTCGGGGGCGGCGACCGGGTTGCCGGGCCACTTCGGGGTGGTCAGGCCCCAGGACGGGACGTCGGCGACCAGCTCGATGACCACCGCGACGACCGTCATCACGATGATGGAGATCAGGATCGCGCCGGGCGCCTTGCGGACGATCAGCGCCAGCGTGAGCAGCACGCCGAGCACGAAGACCAGCACCGGCCAGCCGAGCAGGTGCCCGCCCGTGCCGAGCTGGAGCGGGACCGTGGTCTGCGCGACGTCCGGGATGCGGGTGACGAAACCGGAGTCGACGAGGCCGATGAGCATGATGAACAGGCCGATACCGATGGCGATCGCCTTGCGCAGCCCGTAGGGCACGGCGTTCATCACGCGCTCGCGCAGACCGGTGGCGACCAGCAGCATCACCACGAAACCGGCGAGCACCACCATGCCCATGGCGTCCGGCCAGGACATCCGGGGGGCGAGCTGGAGGGCGACGACCGAGTTCACGCCGAGACCGGCGGCGAGCGCGATCGGGACGTTGCCGATGACACCCATGAGCAGCGTGGTGAGGGCCGCCGTCAGCGCGGTCGCGGTGACGAGCTGGCCGTTGTCGAGCTGGTGGCCGTAGATGTCCTTCGCGCTGCCCAGGATGATCGGGTTCAGCACGATGATGTAGGCCATCGCGAAGAAGGTGGCGAGACCGCCCCGGATCTCACGGGGCAGCGTGCTGCCGCGCTCGGAGATCCTGAAGAAACGGTCGAGGGGACCCTGCGGGGACTGCTGCCCCGGGGCCGGGGGAACCTTGGCAGACGCCGAGGTGGACATGCGAGACCTCATCACCCAAGGGTTCCCCCACGGCCCTTTTGGTGTTTCCTACGAATGAAAGCGGTCAGAGACAAACGGGTTCAGTATGAACGTATGAGCCCGAGATCGCTATCTCCGCGCGTAGAAACCGGCCGGAGCGGTCCCCGGACGCGCCGCCACCCGCGCCACGGCCCCCTCGTAAGCTGTACGCATGGCGAAGTGGACACCCAGACACGAGGCGCCGGAGCCCCTGGAGGGGCCCGTGGTCGCGACCATCACCGGCGGCACCGTCCTCTGGTTCGTCCTCTTCGTGGCGCAGCTCCCCTTCTACGGCTGGTTCGACGACCGCGGGCACGCCTGGTGGGTGTGGACCTGCCTGGCCGGAGCCGGCCTCGGGCTCATCGGCATCTGGTACGTGCGCAAGCGGGACGCGGCGCTCCGCCGGGACGCGGCACGGCGGGCCTCCGCGCAGGGCTGACGGCCGGCGGCCGGCCTCCCGCCGGGTGACGGCCGGCGCTCCGCCGCCCCTCGGGCGGCCCCGCCCCGGGGCACCCTTCCGGGGCGGGTCCTCCTCACGCAGCACGCGCGGCGCCACCCCCTCGTCCCCAGGTCTGATCTTGGGCACCCTCGGCGGGTGCGGCCGGGCGAGCGCACGTACCGTCGAGGGCATGACGCACACCGACGCGGAAGCGGGTCCAGGCGCCGTGCCCCCCGTCCCACCCGCCCCGCCGGCGACGGGCCTGAGCGCGGCCGAGGTCGCCGAGCGGGTCGCGCGAGGTCAGGTCAACGACGTTCCGGTGCGCAGCAGCCGGTCGCTGACCGAGATCGTCCGCGCCAACGTCTTCACCCGGTTCAACGCGATCATCGGCGTGCTCTGGGGCATCATGCTCTTCGTCGCGCCGATCCAGGACAGCCTCTTCGGCTTCGTGATCGTCGCCAACACCGGCATCGGCATCGTCCAGGAGTGGCGGGCGAAGAAGACCCTGGACTCCCTCGCCGTGATCGGCGAGGTCCGCCCCACCGTACGGCGCGACGGACGGGCCGCCGAGGTCGCCACCTCCGACATCGTGCTCGGCGACCTCATCGAGATCGGCCCCGGCGACAGGGTGGTCGTCGACGGCACCTGCGCCGAGGCCGACGGGCTGGAGATCGACGAGTCGCTGCTGACCGGCGAGGCCGACCCGGTCCTCAAACACCCCGGCGACCCGGTGCTCTCCGGCAGCTTCGTCGTCGCGGGCGGCGGCGCCTTCCAGGCGACCCGGGTGGGCCGCGAGGCGTACGCCGCCCAGCTCGCCGAGGAGGCGTCCCGCTTCACCCTCGTCCGGTCCGAGCTGCGCTCGGGCATCTCCACCATCCTCAAGTACGTCACCTGGATGATGGTCCCGACCGCGATCGCCCTGATCATCAGCCAGCTCGTGGTCCAGCAGACCGCGCTCAAGGGCTCCCTCGCCCGGACCGTCGGCGGCATCGTGCCGATGGTGCCGGAGGGGCTGGTGCTGCTCACCTCGGTCGCCTTCGCCCTCGGCGTGATCCGGCTCGGCCGCAAGCGGTGCCTGGTGCAGGAGCTGCCCGCCATCGAGGGGCTCGCCCGGGTCGACACCGTCTGCCTGGACAAGACCGGCACCCTCACCGAGGGCGGCATGGACATGAGCGCGCTGCACCCCCTCGGCGGCGCCGACGAGGGCCACGTCCGCGCGGTGCTCGGCGCCCTCGGCGCCTCCGACCCCCGCCCCAACGCCTCCCTCCAGGCCGTCATCGACGCCTGTCCCGTCCCCGACGGCTGGCGGTGCACCGCCGCCCTGCCCTTCTCCTCCGCCCGCAAGTACAGCGGCGCCACCGTCCGCGAGGGCGCCGGCGCCGCCCCCCGCACGTGGCTGCTGGGCGCGCCGGACGTGCTGCTCGCCGAGGACGACCCGGCGCTCGCCGAGACCGCCCGGCTCAACGAACAGGGGCTGCGCGTCCTGCTGCTCGCCCGCTCGGGCCGGGAACTGGACGACCCCGCCGTGGCCGAGGACGTCACGCCCGCCGCCCTGGTCGTCCTGGAACAGCGGCTGCGCCCGGACGCCGCCGACACCCTGCGGTACTTCGCCGCGCAGGACGTGCGGGCCAAGGTGATCTCCGGCGACAACGCGGTCTCCGTCGGCGCGGTCGCCGCCAAGCTGGGCCTGTCCGGCGGGGCCGTGGACGCGCGGCGGCTGCCCGCCGAGCGGGAGGACATGGCGGCGGCGCTGGACGAGAACACCGTGTTCGGGCGGGTCACCCCGCAGCAGAAGCGGGAGATGGTCGGCGCCCTCCAGTCGCGCGGGCACACGGTCGCCATGACCGGCGACGGGGTCAACGACGTCCTCGCGCTCAAGGACGCCGACATCGGCGTGGCGATGGGCTCCGGCTCGGAGGCCACCCGGGCGGTCGCGCAGATCGTGCTGCTCGACAACAGCTTCGCCACGCTGCCCTCGGTGGTGGCCGAGGGCCGCCGGGTCATCGGCAACATCACCCGGGTCGCCACGCTGTTCCTGGTCAAGACGGTCTACTCGGTGCTGCTGGCCGCCCTCGTGGTGTGCTGGCAGGTCGAGTACCCCTTCCTGCCCCGGCACCTGACCCTGCTGTCCACGCTGACCATCGGCGTCCCGGCCTTCTTCCTCGCGCTCGCCCCCAACACCGAACGGGCCCGGCCGCACTTCGTCCGGCGGGTGATGCGGTACGCGATCCCGGGCGGGGTGGTGGCCGCGCTGGCGACCTTCTCCACGTATCTGCTGGCCCGGCACCACTACACGGGCCCGGGGTCGCTGGAGGCGGAGACCAGCGCGGCGACGCTGACGCTGTTCCTGGTCTCGATGTGGGTCCTGGCGATCATCGCCCGGCCCTACACCTGGTGGCGGCTGACCCTGGTGGCGGCGATGGGCGGCCTCTTCGTCGTGGTGCTGGTGGTGCCGTGGCTCCAGCACTTCTTCGCGCTGAAGCTGGTCGGCGTGACGATGCCGTGGGCGGCGGTCGCGGTGGCCGCGGCGGCGGCGGCCCTGCTGGAGGTCGTGTGGCGCTGGGTGGGCCGCCGCTTCCCCGTCTGAGCCACCCGCGGGGGTGACGGCGGGACCCGGGCGGGCCGGCGATCGGGGGCCGGGCGAGGGCCGCCGGGCCCGGACGGCGACGGCGGGGCCGGGCGCGGTGTCCGGCCCCGCCGTCGTGTCCCGGGTGCTCCCGGGGCCGTGCCCGGGTCAGTCGAACCAGCGGTCGCGGGCCAGTTCCGCCGTGCGCGAGGGGTCCTCCAGCAGCGCCGCCACCTCGAAGCGCCGCGGCCACTGCCCGGCCGCCCAGGCGAGGGCGGCGGCGACACCCTCCAGGGTCGCGGCGTGCACGACCCCGTCCGAGGAGCGCCGCCAATCGATCTCCACGCCGTCCACGACCAGCTCCTCGTGCTCCACATACGAGGCGGGGGTACGGGCGCCGAGCAGCACCCGCACCGGCTCCGGCACCTCGTGCTCGGTGCCCTCGGAGTGCACCTCGCCCGTGACCGACTCGCTCAGCCGCCGCACCTGGAACAGCTCCGCCAGCTCCGCCGCCCGCGCCGGGCGCACCGGCAGCAGCGGGACGCCCTCGGTGAAGGGCAACAGGTCGGGCGAGTCGACGACCACGGCGTCGGCGGCGTCCACCACCTCGACCCGGCCGTCGACCACGGCCCGCACCTCGTCCGGCAGCGTCACCCGCTCCGGGTTCAGCTCGGCCAGCGCGCCGTACAGGGCGTGCAACTGGGCCGCCGTGACCGGCCGGTCCGGGTCGGCGAGGCGGTCCAGCAGCTCGGCCGCGCCGCCCGGCTCGTCGAGCAGCGCGGCGACGGAGGTCCGCACGCCGAGGGCGCGCAGCACCTGCTCGTCGTCGAAACCGGCCGCGTCGGCCTCGTCGTACAGGCCGCGCAGCAGCGGGTCCGTGCCGGCCGCGCGCAGACCGGCGGGACGGCGTCCGCCGAGCACCGGGTGCCCGCGCAGCCACCAGGCGGTGTAGGGCCGTACGACCTCGTGGGTGCCGTCGGCCAGCAGGACGCGCACCGGCTGGACGAGGGCGTCGCGCAGCGGCGGGCGGGAGAGCAGGGCCAGGGCCTCCGGCCACTTGCCGTCGTCGACGAGGTCCAGGTCGCGGACGGCGACGATCTCGGTGGCGACCGGCGGGACGGGGCTGTCCGGGAAGCGGTCGAGGATGTCCTCGCTCCACACGTCCACGGCGTCCAGCAGTCCGGCGTCGTCCGGTTCGGCGAAGTCGCCGTCGCGGGGCTCCAGCTCGTCGGGGTCGAGGACCACGTCGGTGGCGCGGACCAGGGCGAAGTCCACCAGCACACCGCAGGCGGCGAGCGGGTCGGGGCCCCAGCGGCCGGCCAGGCCGGCGTCGACGGCGGCGAGTTCGTCCTCGCGCATCACCCGGGCGAAGGGGCCGCCGGGGAAGACCAGCTCGCCGGCCGGGGAGAGTTCGCCGTCCTCGTCGGTGAGGGCGAGCGCGCCGAGCCAGGGTTCGTCGCCGGGGGTGAGGCCCGCGTCGCGGACCAGGCCGAGGACGGTGTCGGCCAGTTCCTCGGCGTCGAGGGTGTCCTCGTCCCAGTGGGCGCCGGCGTCGTCGTCCAGGGAGGCGGCGACGGCGGCCCGCACCTGCGGGGTGGTGAGCACGGCGCGGGGCGTGGCCGGGAGCGCGCCGAGCTTTTCGAGCAGCGGGTGCGCGGCGTCCGGGTGGGCGACGCGCAGCCCGAGCCGGGTGAGGGTGTCCGGGCTGAGGGAGGCCGCCTCCGGGGAGGGCAGCAGCACCTGCCGGGGGCCGATCACCGTGCGCGCCCCGCCGGTGCCGTACTCCGTCCCCGCCGCGCCGGCCAGCGGTACGGGCAGCCCGGAGAGCCGGTCCGGGTCGACCCCGGCGAGGCTGTCGTAGAGCCGCCGCCACCACGCGGGGGCCTTCTCCAGTCCGGCCAGCCGGTCGATCGCGTCGGTCAGCGGCACCCGGGCCACGCCCAGCGCGCGCAGTTCGGCGCGGCGCTCCAGTCCGGCGGGGAGCAGCGTGGGCAGCACCTCGGCGAGGACGCGCACCGTCTCGGCGCCCGCTCCCTCGACGACCTCGGCGTCGCGGGGCCGCAGGGACCCGGGCAGGTCGTCGGCGTCGTCCTCGGGGACGACGGCGGGCGGCAGGAAGGAGGTGCGGGGCAGCCGGTCGAGGACCGCCTCGCGCAGGGCGCCGTCCAGGGCACCGGAGCCGAGCGGGCCGGGCACCAGGTCGATGATCCCGGCGGTGACGGGCCGCCAGTCGGCGAGGAGACCGGCGTAGGCGTCGGCGGCGCGCTGCACCAGGAAGTCGGTGAGCGGGCCGGGCGCGGCGTGCCGGCGGGTGGAGTCCAGCGGGAAGGTGGCGATGAGCAGGGCGGGCACGCCGAGCGGTTCGTCGCTGGGGGTGGGGGCGTGCACGACGGGGCTGGTGCGGGGGCGGACCGGGGCGCCGTCCGCGTCGACGGGCACGGCCCAGGTGAGCGACCAGTGGGGGCGCAGCCGCTCCTCCACGGGCCGGTCGGCGAGCAGGTCCGGGGTGAGGGGGCCGTGCGCGGCCGAGGTGCGCCAGCGGGTGGTGCCCTCGCGGGAGTCCTCGACGACGGTCAGGTCGCCGTCGGCGCGGCGGCCGAGGGTGCGCGTCCCCTCCGGTGTCTCGACGACGACCTCGGCGAGGCCGGGCAGCGCGAGCAGCAGGGCGTCGTCCACGGCGTGCAGCAGCCGTTCGGCCAGGTCGGCGGCGGCCGGGTCGCGCAACGGCAGGATCACGGCCGTGTCGTACGGGTCGGGGGCGCTGGCCTCGGCGGGGAACGGCAGCCGCAGCAGCGGTACGTGGCCGTCGCGCCGGCGGATCTCGTCGGCGAGCCCGGCGCTGTCCCCGGCGGTGCCGGCGGCGAGGTCGCGGGCCTCGGCGAGGGACCAGCGCACGCCGCCCTGGCGTCCGACGACGGCGGGCTCGTCGGTGACCGACAGCACGGCGGCGAAGCCGACGCCGAAGCGGCCGACGGCGTGGTCCCCGGCGTCCCGCTTCGCGGAGGCCCGCAGCGTGGCCAGCGACTCGACGCCGGCCGCGTCCAGGGGGGCGCCGGTGTTGGCGGCGACCAGGACGCCGTCGCGCAGGGTGAGGCGGAGCCGGCCGGTCACGCCGGCGCGGGCGGCGGCGTCGGCGGCGTTCTGGGCCAGCTCGACGACCAGCCGGTCGCGGTAGCCGCCGAGGACGAGGTCCTCCTCGGCGTTGGCGTCCTCCCGGAACCGGGCGGGGCTCGCCGCCCAGGCGTCCAGCACCCCGCGCCGCAGCCGTGCCGTACCGAACGGGTCCGCGCCCTCGACGGCCGGCCGAACGAACTTGCTCACGTTGACTCTCCTCATCGGCCCTCATCGGCGTGAGCTCGAAGGTACCGCTCCGGACCGACGGACCGGCACGACGTCCCTGCGGCCCCGCCCACCCCACCCCCCACCGGCGTTCACCCGCACGGACGAATCCGCGGCGTCGGCATCGGGGGCCTCTGGTGCCGGGTCCCCCGCCCGCCGCCCCCGCGCCGCCCCCGCGCCGTCCTCGGAACCGGCCGCACCGCCGCGGCCCGGTCCGGCCGCTTCCGGAGGCACCCGGCGCCGTGGCCCCTCCTGCCGCACGTCGGACCCGTCCGGGGAGATCCGCGGCCAGGGCCGTGAGCGGGCCGGGTTCAGGGGCCCGAGGAACTGCCGCCGGGCCGGAGCGGCGGGGGCCCGGCCCGTCCGCGGACGTCCGGCGGCGGATCGAGGAGTGCGGTGATCGCGAGGTGCGGCGGGGGTGGCCCGTGCGGGCCGTGACCGCCGGCCGGACCGAGGACGCTTCCGGCGCCGGGTGACCGCCCCGGTGCCCGCTCGCGCGCCGGGCGCCCCCTCGCCCGCCCGGGGCCTACGAGTGGCCCAGGTCCGTCGTCGTGTCGTCCTCCTCGGCCGGGACCGAGCCCGAGTCGGGGGACGGACGGAGCGGGAAGGGGTCGACGCGGGTCTCGTCGATCACCGGCGGGGCCGGCTGGGGCGTCTTCGGCATGACCGCGGCCTCGGAGTGGCCGCCGCAGCCGTAGGCCAGCGAGACGACGCGGCCGTCCGCCGGGGAGAACTCGTTGGCGCAGATGCCGAACGCCTGGCCCAGGGTGCCGCCGACCGGCACCAGGAAGCCGCAGGAGTCGCAGGCGGCGGGCGCCGACTGGGCCATCGGGGTTCTCGGGCCGAAGGACTCCTCCCAGCGCTCGGCGGCCAGCCGCAGCCCGTAGCGGGAGAGGACCCGGGCGCGGCGCAGGCCCAGCTCCTCGGCGAGCGCGGCGATGGTGCCGCGCGCCGGGACGACCGGCAGCTCGGCCGGCGGGACGGCCGTGACCTCGGCGTCCTCGGCCTCCACCACGTCGGCCGGCTCGGCGAGGACGGCGGAGTTCGGCGGCGGCTCGTCCTCCCCCGACCAGCCCGGCTCCAGCCGGGGGTCCTCCGCGTCCGTGGGCAGCAGGTCGCCGGGGCCCAGGTCGCCGGGGCGCAGCCGCTCGCTCCACGGCACCCACTCCGGCGCGAGCAGCGCGTCCGGGCCGGGCATCAGGACGGCCTCGTCCACCGTGACGACGCGGGCGCGGGAGGCGCGGGCCACGGTGACGGCCCAGCGCCAGCCGCGGTAGCCCAGCTCCTTGCAGGCGAAGTAGTGCGTGACGACGCGGTCGCCCTCCGACACCATGCCGGTGTGCTCGCCGACCACTCCCGGTGCGGCGGCCTCCTCGGCCGCGCTCCGGGCGAGATCGATCGCCTCGGCGCACAGGCGGTCAGGGGTGCGGCTTCGCGTTGTCGCTGCGCTCACAGGTATCGCTTCTCTCCATACGCCGTCTCACGAGTGCGCCGCTGCCTGCGAGGGGCGGACGGAGCGGACCCGTGGACCGCGTCGACGTCCGCGCCCGATCGCGCTCGGGCGCACCTACGTCATCCATTCTGCGGGATGCACGTGAGGCGCGCGGCCGAGAACGACGCGACGGCGCGCTAGGCACGCTACCTGCTCAGGTGCGCTGGGCCTACACCGACGGGAGTTTCGGCGCGGGCCCGTGGCCTCCCCGGGCGCGGCGCGGGGCCCCGCGGGCCGGGTGCGCCGGACGACCCGATCAGCGCCATCCGCGGCCCCGCGGCGCTAGAGGGCCGCCGCTCGGGGCACTATGACGGGGTGGCAGCCGCGCGGACGGAGTCCAGGGGCGGAAGCCGGGGACGCGGTCCCGGGCTGTTCCGTGCCGTCGGCCGTGCCCTGCGCCGGCCGGTGAGCGCCGCGGGCCGCCTCATCCGCCGGGCCACGCACGCGCACGGCGCCGGCGAGTCGGGCCTCGGCAAGCTGATCGAGCTGCACGGGGTGAACGGCGCCGGCGACGTCATGATCACCGTCGCCCTCGCCTCCACCGTCTTCTTCTCGGTGCCCACCGACGAGGCGCGCGGCCGGGTCGCCCTCTACCTCGCCATCACGATGGCCCCCTTCACCCTGCTCGCGCCGGTCATCGGCCCGCTCCTGGACCGCGTCCCGCACGGCCGCCGGGCCGCCATGGCCACCGCGATGGGCGCCCGCGCGCTGCTCGCCCTGGTGCTCTCCGCGGCGGTCGCCGGCGGCGGACTGGAGATGTACCCGGCGGCGCTCGGCGTGCTGGTCGCCTCCAAGGCGTACGGCGTGGTGCGCAGCGCGGTGGTGCCCCGGCTGCTGCCGCCCGGCTTCTCCCTGGTGAAGGCGAACTCGCGGGTCACGCTCTGCGGGCTGCTCGCCACCGGCGCCGCCGCCCCCGTCGCGGCCCTGCTCCAGCAGGTCGGCCCCCGCTGGCCGCTCTACGGCGCCTTCGTGATCTTCGTGGTGGGGATGGCGCTGTCCTTCTCGCTGCCCGGCAAGGTGGACTCGGCCCGCGGCGAGGCCCGGGCGCTGCTCGCCGCCGACGAGCACCGGCTGCACGTACCGCGCCGGGTCGCGGGCAAGCGTCCCGGGCTGCGCACGGTCGGCACCGCGGTCACCCACGCGCTGGCCGCCAACGCCGCCATCCGCGGCCTCTCCGGCTTCCTGATCTTCTTCCTCGCCTTCCTGCTGCGCGAGCACCCCATGACCGGACAGAGCGCGGCGGTGTCCCTCGGCATCGTGGGCGTGGCGGCCGGGGCGGGCAACGCGCTGGGCACGGCGGTCGGGGCCTGGCTGCGCTCGCGGGCACCGGAGATCATCATCGTGACGGTGGTGGCGGTGGTGCTGGGCACGGCGGTCACCTCCGCGGTGTTCTTCGGCGCGGTGCTGGTGGCGTGCCTGGCGGCGGTCGCCGGGTTCGCGCAGGCGCTGGCCAAGCTGTCGCTGGACGCGCTGATCCAGCGGGACGTGCCCGAGCTGGTGCGCACCTCGGCCTTCGCCCGCTCGGAGACGCTGCTCCAGGTCTCCTGGGTGCTCGGCGGGGCGATCGGCATCGCGCTGCCCCTCAACGGCACGCTCGGCCTGTCGGTCGCCGCGGCCATCGTCGCCGCCGGATGGCTGACCACCGTACGGGGCCTGATCGGCTCCGCGCGGCACGGCGGAACGGCCCGGCCGCGGGTGGCGTGAGCACGGCACGCCGCCCCCAGGTGGGAACCGGGCCCGAGTCGGCATATAGCCTTCGCCCATGACCACGTTGCAATCCGTTGTGCGACGCCGCCGCGCCGTCGCCGCCGCCGGCGCCGTATCCGCCGGACTGCTCGTCCTGTCCGCCTGTGAGAAGCCGACCGCCATGTCGACGATCACGGTGGGCAGCTCCTCCATCAGCTCGGAGGCCGCCTGCGGCGGTCACGACAAGGCACTCTCGGACAACGAGATCACCAAGTGCCTCCAGGACAAGAACGCCAAGTCCGTCAAGGTCGACGAGGACGGCACCGTGCGCTTCGGTGTCGATCCGGACATCGCCGACAAGCACTGGACGATCCTGATGAACGGTCAGCAGCTCGTCGACGACAGCTCGAAGACCTACCGCACCATCCCCGGCAGCGTCTTCTTCAACGCCCAGTACGGCGCCCAGGGCAACTCGACCAACGTCGCCATCGCCGCCCGTGACGGCAAGGACGGCAGCGAGAAGATCACCGGCGTGTGGGTCTTCAAGCTGGAGAAGGGCGACTGACCACGTCCCCCGCGCGCATCCTCGTGGCCACCGCGGTCCCCGCCGAGCGGGACGCGGTGGCGCGGGCGTTCCCGGGAACGCCCGCGGAGATGCCCCTCCCCGGCGCGCTGCTGCACCGCCCGCCGGACGGCCCCGACCTGCTGGCCGCCGGTGTCGGCCCCGCCCTCGCCGCCGCCTCGGCCGCCGCCGCGCTGACCGCCGCGGCCCTCGACGGCGCCCCCTTCGCCCTGGTCGTCTCGGCCGGCATCGCCGGCGGCTTCGCGCCCCTGGCGCCGGTCGGCTCGCTCGTCGTCGCCGACGAGATCACCGCCGCCGACCTCGGCGCCGAGACCGCCGACGGTTTCGTGCCGGTCACCGCACTCGGCTTCGGCACCGTCACCCACCGTCCGCCCGCCGCGCTGGTGCGCCGGGTCGCCGAGGCGACCGGGGCCCGCCCCGGGACCGTGCTGACCGGGTCCACCGTGACCGGCACCGCCGAACGCGCCGCGCTGCTGCGCGCCCGCCACCCCGGCGCCCTCGCCGAGGCCATGGAGGGCTTCGGCGTCGCCGAGGCCGCCGCCGCGCACGGGGTGCCCGTGCTGGAACTGCGCGCGGTCTCCAACCCGGTCGGCCCGCGCGACCGGGCCGCCTGGCGCGTCGGCGAGGCACTCGCGGCCCTGACGGACGCGTTCGGGAAACTCGCCCCCGTCCTCACCAGTTGGAAGCCGGATGGTCCAGATGTTCGCTGAGCCCCTGCGGATCGCCTACTCGCCCTGCCCGAACGACACCTTCGTCTTCGACGCCCTCGCCCACGGACGGGTGCCCGGCGCCCCGGCGCTCGACGTGACCTTCGCCGACATCGACCTCACCAACGGCATGGCCGCCCGCGGCGAGTTCGACGTGCTGAAGGTGTCGTACGCGGTGCTGCCGTACGTCCTCGGGCCCTACGCGCTGCTGCCCTGCGGCGGGGCGCTGGGCCGGGGCTGCGGGCCGCTGGTGCTGAGCCGGGACGCGGACGCGGCGGGGAGCGGGCTGCGCGGCCGGACGGTCGCGGTGCCGAGCGAGACGTCGACGGCGTACCTGCTGTTCCGGCTCTGGGCGGCGGAGTCGGTGCCCGGCGGGGTCGGGGAGATCGTCGTGATGCCGTTCCACGAGATCATGCCGGCGGTGCGGGACGGGAAGGTGGACGCGGGCCTCGTGATCCACGAGGCGCGCTTCACCTACCGGGAGTACGGGCTGTCGCAACTCGCCGACCTGGGCGAGTTCTGGGAGCGGACCACGGGGCTGCCGATCCCGCTCGGCGCGATCATCGCCCGGCGCTCGCTGGGGGCGCCCGCGCTGACCGGGCTCGCCGACGCGATCCGGACCTCGGTACGGGCCGCCTGGGACGACCCCGAGGCGTCCCGGCCCTACGTCATGGAGCACGCCCAGGAGATGGACCCGGCCGTCGCCGACCAGCACATCGGGCTGTACGTCAACGAGTTCACCGCCGACCTCGGCGAGGACGGCTACGCGGCCGTGCGCGGACTGCTGACCCGCGCGGCGGCCGAGGGCCTGGTGCCGGCCCTCGGCCCGGACGCGCTGGAATTCCCCTGAGGAACCCGGGGAACCCGGGCAACCCGAGAACCCGGGGAACCCGAGGAACCCGGGGAACCCGAGGCCCCGGGGAACCCGGGAAAACGCGGCGGAACTCCTGCCTCACACGTCCAACTGGTCGGCGACCGCCCGCAGGAGTCCGGCGATTTGCTTGCCGGAGTTCTTGTCGGGATAACGCCCCTTCTCCAGCATCGGCGTGATGTTCTCCAGGAGGGTCGTCAGGTCCTGGACGATCGAGGCCAGTTCGTCGGGCTTCCTGCGCTGGGCGGCGGCGACCGAGGGCGCCGGCTCCAGCAGGGTCAGGGACAGCGCCTGGTCACCGCGCTGTCCGGCGACCACCCCGAACTCCACGCGCTGTCCCGGCTTCAGCGTCTCGACTCCGGCGGGGAGGACCGAGGAATGGACGAAGACGTCGCCGCCGTCGTCCCGGGAGAGAAAGCCGAAGCCCTTCTCACTGTTGAACCACTTGACCTTGCCGGTAGGCACGTCTGTCCTCGTCCTCGTACTCGTCGGAAAACTGCTGCTGACCACCGCGGAAACGGCTCTTGATAGCACTCGGGCGGGTCGTGGGACCCGCCGGTACCCAGGCTAATGGTCTTCCCGCCCGTGACAAGACGTCCCCCGGGTTGTTCCTTCGGGTCGGGAACTACCCTGGTGGGGTGCGTGACAAAACCCGAACGAATTCCGCCGCGCCGGGCGACCGGCTGATCCTCGCCGGTGCGATCGTCTTCTTCATCGGAACCGCGGCCACCCTGGTCACGGTGGCCCCGCTGTTTCTGGGGACCACTCCGTTTCCCACCTACATGTTCGGACTGAGCATGCTCATGGGGGTCGGTTTCCTGATCTCCGGCGCGGGCGTGCTGCGTTCGGTGGCGGCGGGGCGGCGTCAGGCGCGGGAGGCGTCGGGTCCACCGAGGTAGGCCGCGAACCACCCGGGGAACTCCGTGAGCGCGCCGAGGATCACGTCGGCGCCCGCCGCGCGCAGTTCCGCCGCGTCGCAGGGCCCGCTCACGACGGCCACGGCGTGCGCGCCGGCGGCGCGCGCGCCGCGCACGTCGCCCGTGTGATCCCCGACGTACACCGATGCGCCGTGCTCGCGCAATGCGTCCGCCTTCTGTTCGGCCCACAGGTCGCCGACCACGGAGTCCGGTTCCAGACCGAGGTGTTCCAGGTGGAGCTTGGCGTTGGGCTCGTACTTGGCGGTGACCACGACGGTGCGTCCGCCGGCGGCGCGCACGGCGGCCAGCGCCTCGCGCGCGCCGGGCAGGGCGGGCGTGGCGGTGACGGCGTACGCCGGGTACATCTCCCGGTACAGGCCGGCGGCCTCCGCGACGCGCTCCGCCGGGAACCAGTGGGCCAGCTCCTCCACGAGCGGCGGGCCGAGCCGGGTGACGGCCAGGTCGGCGTCGACGTGGGTTCCCGTCCGCTCGGCCAGCGCCCGGTAGCAGGCGTGGATGCCGGGGCGGGAGTCGATCAGCGTCATGTCCAGATCGAAACCGACGGTGGGGGCGGGGCGGGACGTCCGGTTCATACCGCCCATTGTGCCGGGCGGCCGGTGACCGGCGGCAGCCCCCTCCCAGCCGTCCCGGCCCGGACCGGCCCCAGGAGAGGCCCCGGCGGCCCTCCGCCGGACACGGCGGGCCCGCGGGGGCCGGAGCCCTCGCGGACTCTCGCGGTGCGGGGCGCGCACCGGCGGAACGGAGGCACGTCGCCGGGCCGAGGCGGTCCGGTCGGGCCGAGGCGGTCCGGTCGGTCTCGTCCGGCCGGAGCCGCGTCGCCGGGCGGGGGTCCCTCGTCCGGCCGGGCGCGGCGCCCCCGCCGCACGCCCGGTGCTCAGGAGGCGCGGCGGGACTGAAAGAGGAGGTAGAGGGCGGAGGCGAGGGCGGCGCCGCGCAGTACCCAGGGCCAGGTGCCGGCGACCGCGTCGCTCATCTGCCCCTGGAGGACCGGATCGCCCCAGCGGCCGTCGGCGCGGCCCCACAGCCAGACGGCGCCCGCGACGGCGACCGTGCCGGGGAGCCCGAGGACCGCCCACTTGGTCTGCGCGGGGGTAAGCCGCCGGGAGAGGTAGACGATCAGCCAGCCCAGCCCCAGCGGGAGCAGGCTGCCGAGCACGGCGCCGGCGATCAGCAGCGCGGCGGCGCACAGCAGCAGCGGACTGTTCCGGCCGCCCCGCGGCCACAGGCGGGACAGCCGGCCGCGCAGCCCGGCCGGTCCGGCCGCCGCCTCCTCGGCCACGACGGCCTCCCCCGCCGGCGGCACCCGCTCCGTCGCCTCGGACGGCCGCTGCGGCGGCCGGAGCAGTTCGGGCAGCTCCACACCGCCGACGAAGCCGGGCACCCCGTCCCCCATGCCGCCGAAGGGCCCGTCGTCCACCCGCCACCAGTCGGGCTCGCGGACGTTCTCCCCCAGCTCGTGCGCGCCGGCCGTGTGCGGCGGGGAGGGCGGCGGCGGTGCGTCCGCCGGTCCCGTGGGCCTGGGGCGCGGCACGGGCCACCGCAGGCCCTTGCGCCGGCCCCCGTCCTCCGCGGCCTTCGGCGGCTCGGGCGGGCCGGGCGGGCCCTCCGGCTGGAGCGGCACCCCGGCGGGCACGTGCCGGGGCGCGGCCGGGGCGGCGGGCGAGCCGCCGGCCGCCTCCACGATGTCGTCGGGGCTGCCCAGCCGGTCCAGGATGCGGCGGACGGCGGCCGGGCTGTCGACGGTGGTCCGGGCGCGGTGCCGGTCGATCTCGTTGCGCAGGTCGGCGACCAGCCGCATGCGGGCGGACGACGGCAACTGGCGTTGCTGCGCCACGTCGCCGACGCGGCTCAGATACTCGTAGACGACCTGGTCGCTCTCGATCCCCACGAACCCCTCCGGGGCGGTGCGGTGTGATACCCCGTCGGACGAAGGTACCGAATCTTCCCCGGCCCGGCGGCACCGAACGGCCGCCGGGCCGCGCCGTGACCCGCCGGCCCCACGGGCCGGCCCCCCTCGCCACCGACCGGGCACCACAAGCCGACCCCCCTCGTGACCGACCGGGCCCCGCCCGTGCCCGTGGTGTGTCCGGGGACGCGCGCGCCGCCCCGGTGACGGACGCACCGGCTACCGTTGGCCGGATGAGCACCGAGGAGAAGTCCGCGGCCCCCCGGTCCCTCGCGGAGGCGCTCCGGGGGAGGGACGACGCGTCCCTCGCCGCCCTTCTGCGCGCCCGGCCCGACCTCGTCACGCCCGTGCCCACCGACCTCACCCAGCTCGCCACCCGGGCCGGCACCCGGGCCTCGGTGGTGCGGGCGCTGGAACGTCTGGACCGCTTCGCGCTCCAGACGGCCGAGGCCCTCGCGGTGGCCCCGGACCCGGCGGCCTACGGGGAACTGCTCGCGCTGCTGGCCGGGGACCCCGGTGACACGGCCGACCCGGCGGTCGCCACGGCCCTGCCCCGCGCCCTCGGGCTCCTGCGCGACCAGGCCCTGGTGTGGGGCGACGACGACCGGCTGCGTCTGGTGCGCACCGCCCGCGAACTGCTCGCCCCCTCCCCGCAGCACCCCTCGCCGACCGGGCTCGGCCCGACCGTGCGGGAGGCGACGGCGGGCATGTCACCCGGCCGGGTGCAGGAGATCCTGGCCGCCGCCGGGCTGCCGTCGACGCACGACTCGGTCTCCGCCGTGGCCGCGCTCGGCGGCCTCTTCCGGGACCGGGAGCGGATGGCCGCCCTGCTCGGCACGGTCCCCGAGGAGTCCCGCGCGGTGCTGTCCCGGCTGGTCTGGGGCCCGCCGTACGGGCAGGTCACCCACGACCCCGCGCCCCCTCTGCGCCGGCTGCTCGACCTCGGCCTGCTGCTGCCCACCTCGCCCGGCACCGTGGTGCTGCCCCGCGAGGTCGCCCTGCACCTGCGCGGCGGCCGGGCCCACCGGACGACCGAGCCGGTGCCGCCGCCCGTGACCGCCGCCGCCGGCCACCGCCCCGAGGTGGTGGACGCCACCGCGGCCGGGCAGGCCCTCACCGCGCTCGCCACGGTCGACGAACTGCTCACGGACTGGAACGAGGGCGGTCCCCCGGTGCTGCGGGCCGGCGGCCTGAGCCAGCGCGACCTCAAGCGCACCGCCGTCGCCCTGGACGTCTCCGAGCCGGTCGCCGCCTTCTGGACCGAACTGGCCTACGCGGCCGGGCTGCTGGCCCCGGACGGCGAACCGGACGAGCGGTACGCGGCGACCCCGGCGTACGACGAGTGGCGCGACCTGCCCGACGCCGAACGCTGGGCCCGGCTCGCCGAGGCGTGGCTGCTCGCCACCCGCACCCCCGGCCTGATCGGCGGACGGGACGCCAAGGACCGCACCCTCGCCGCCCTCGGCCCCCACCTGGACCGTTCGGCGGCCCCCGAGGTCCGCCTGCGGGTGCTGGCACTGCTCGCCGGGCTGCCCGAGGGCTCCGCGCCGGACGAGGAGTCGCTGCTCGCCCGGCTGCACTGGGAGCGCCCGCTGCGCGCCACGCGCCGCGACGGGCGGGACGCGGGCGCCGGGCGCGGCGGGGCGGAGGACGACCCGCGCACCCGGCTGGCCCGGTGGACGCTCTCGGAGGCGGAACTGCTCGGCGTCACCGGCCGCGGCGCCCTCGCCGCGCCCGCCCGTGCCCTGATCGGAGCGCCCGCGGGCGCCGACGGCACGCTCACCACACCCCTCGCCCCCGCCGAGCGGGCCGCCGCCGGGGCCGCCGCCGCCCGGCTGCTGGCACCCCTGCTCCCCGAACCGCTGGACCACGTCCTGCTCCAGGCCGACCTGACGGCCGTCGCCCCCGGACCGCTGGAACGCCCGCTCGCCGAGGTGCTGGGCGTCCTCGCCGACGTGGAGTCCAAGGGCGCGGCGACCGTCTACCGGTTCACGCCGGGCTCGGTGCGCCGCGCGCTGGACGCCGGGCGGACCGCCGCCGACCTGCACGCCTTCCTCGCCGCGCACTCCCGCACCCCGGTGCCCCAGCCACTGACGTACCTGATCGACGACGTGGCCCGGCGGCACGGGCGGCTGCGGGTCGGGGCGGCCTCGGCGTACGTGCGCTGCGACGACGACGCGCTGCTCAGCGAGATCCTGGCCGACAAGCGGGCCCCGGGCCTGGGCCTGCGCCGCCTCGCGCCGACCGTGCTCGCCGCCGGGGCGGACCCGGGCGCGCTGCTGGAGGGGCTGCGCGCGATGGGCTTCGCGCCGGCCGCCGAGACCGCCGAGGGCGATGTGCTGATCGCCCGCGCGGACGCCCGCCGCACCCCGCCGCGCACCCCGCCCGAGCCGGTCCCGGACGGTCCGCCGGTACCGGACGAGGCGCTGCTGACGGCCGCGATCCGCGCCGTGCGGGCCGGCGACCTCGCCTCCACGGCCCCGCGCAGACCGGCCCCCGGCGCCGCCCCCGCGGCCGACGGCACGCCGCCGCGCACCGGTCCCGCCGAGACCCTGGCCACCCTCCAGGCCGCCGTGCTGACCGGCGAGGCGCTGTGGATCGGCTACGTGAACGCCGACGGCGCCGCCAGCCAGCGCGTCATCGCCCCGGTCCGGGTCGAGGGCGGCTTCGTGACGGCGTACGACCACACGGCGGACGAGGTGCGCACGTACCCGGTGCACCGGATCACGGGTGTGGCGGAGCTGGCCGACGGCGCGGACTGAGCCGCCCCCACCACACCTCGCCACACGGTTCCGCTTGGCTCCGCGCATTCGGGTGTACGCGAGTGTTCATGCACGCCACGCCGGGCCCGTCCCACCGACGAGGGAGGTTCGGGAGCATTCCGCATCGGAGCGGTACGGCGGGGGCAGCCACCCGGTGTCCCGAGCGGGACCGCCCACCGGCGGGACCGTCGCGCTCCCCGAGCGCCCCCACCCCGTGACCCGCGCGCCCAGCGCCAGGAAAGGCCGGACCCCCATGCGCCGCCCCACCCTCCCCGACTCCGTCCGTCCCGCCGTCGCCGTCTCCGTCGCCGCCCTGATCACCGCCGCGGCGCTCTTCGGCTCCCTCGCCCCCCGGGCCTCCGCCCAGCCCCCGGCGTACCTCGCGCCCCACCCGTACCTCACCGCCACCACGGTCCCGCCGACCGCGTCCGCGCACCACTGAGCCGCGGTCCCGATCAGGCACACTGGACGTTTGGCCGAGCCGTCCGGCCCGACCGCGCGCGAAGGGGTGCCACCCGTGAATGGTCCGCTGATCGTCCAGTCCGACAAGACCCTGCTCCTGGAAGTCGACCACGAGCGGGCCGACGACTGCCGCCGGGCCATCGCGCCGTTCGCCGAGCTGGAGCGGGCGCCGGAGCACATCCACACCTACCGGGTGACGCCGCTCGGCCTGTGGAACGCCCGCGCGGCGGGCCACGACGCCGAGCAGGTCGTGGACGCGCTCGTGCAGTACAGCCGCTACCCGGTGCCGCACGCGCTGCTCGTCGACGTCGCCGAGACGATGGACCGCTACGGCCGCCTCACCCTCTCCAAGGACCCGGCCCACGGGCTGGTCCTCACCACCACCGACCGGCCGGTGCTGGAGGAGGTGCTGAAGTCGAAGCGGATCGCGCCGCTGGTCGGGGCCCGTATCGACCCCGACACGGTGGCCGTGCACCCCTCCGAGCGCGGGCAGATCAAGCAGACCCTGCTCAAGCTGGGCTGGCCCGCCGAGGACCTGGCCGGGTACGTCGACGGCGAGGCGCACCCGATCGAGCTGGCCGAGGACGGCTGGGCGCTGCGGCCCTACCAGAAGCAGGCGGTGGAGAACTTCTGGCACGGCGGCAGCGGGGTCGTCGTGCTGCCCTGCGGCGCCGGGAAGACGCTGGTCGGCGCGGGGTCGATGGCGCAGGCCAAGTCGACGACGCTGATCCTGGTCACCAACACCGTCTCGGCCCGCCAGTGGAAGCACGAACTGGTGCGGCGCACCTCGCTGACCGAGGACGAGATCGGCGAGTACAGCGGGACGCGGAAGGAGATCCGGCCCGTCACCATCGCCACGTACCAGGTGCTCACGACCCGCCGCAAGGGCGTCTACCCGCACCTGGAGCTGTTCGACTCCCGCGACTGGGGCCTGATCGTCTACGACGAGGTGCACCTGCTGCCCGCGCCCGTCTTCAAGTTCACGGCGGACCTCCAGGCCCGGCGGCGGCTCGGGCTGACCGCGACCCTGGTCCGCGAGGACGGCCGCGAGTCGGACGTGTTCTCGCTGATCGGGCCGAAGCGGTTCGACGCCCCGTGGAAGGAGATCGAGGCGCAGGGGTACATCGCGCCCGCCGACTGCGTGGAGGTCCGGGTCAACCTCACCGACTCCGAGCGGCTCGCGTACGCCACCGCCGAGACGGAGGAGAAGTACCGGTTCTGCGCCACCACCGCGACGAAGCGGAAGGTGACGGAGGCGCTGGTGCGCCGCTTCGCGGGGCAGCAGATCCTCGTCATCGGCCAGTACATCGACCAGCTCGACGAACTGGGCGAGCACCTGGATGCGCCCGTGATCAAGGGCGAGACGACCAACGCCCAGCGGGAGAAGCTCTTCGAGGCGTTCCGGCAGGGCGAGATCGGTGTGCTGGTCGTCTCCAAGGTGGCGAACTTCTCCGTGGACCTGCCGGAGGCGACGGTGGCGATCCAGGTCTCCGGCACCTTCGGCTCGCGGCAGGAGGAGGCGCAGCGGCTCGGCCGGGTGCTGCGGCCCAAGGCCGACGGCCACCAGGCCCACTTCTACTCGGTGGTCGCCCGGGACACCATCGACCAGGACTTCGCCGCTCACCGGCAGCGCTTCCTGGCGGAGCAGGGGTACGCGTACCGGATCGTGGACGCGGACGACCTGCTGGCCGCCGACTGAGGCGGCCGGGACGGCCGGCGGTCAGGACAGGCGGGGCCGGGCCCCGCGCCCTCCGAGGTGCGCGCTCGGCGGCAGGAGGCGGGCGGTACGGACCGCGCGGGGGGTACGGGCCGGCGCGGGGCGGGTCAGCGGCGGCGGACGCCGGCCTCCTCGCCGTACTCGCCGAGGACGATCACGTCGAAGGCGGCGCCCGCGAAGACCCGGACCGCGCGCAGGGCGTCGCCGATCCGGTGCCGGCGGGCACCGGTCACGGAAGTGGCGCCGGACGCGCGGTGCGGGGCCGGGGCGGGGGAGACGGTTGCTGCACTCATGTCCCCATGGTGGCGTTCCGTCCCCCCGCGCGGCATCGGTCCGAGGACCGAACTTCCGGCGGTGCCGCGTACGCCTGCGGAGGGACCGGGACCCCCGGGGTGAGGAGGGCCCGTCCCCTAGGGCCTCTCGTGTGGATCACGCCGGGCTCGCGGGGTCCGGCCCGATCCACACGAAAGACCTCAAGGCGCGACACGGGGGCGCGGGGACCGTCCGGGCCGCGGTGCCGGAAAACCGTTTGGCCCGGGGTGCCCCTCCTCCCCTAGGATGCCCCTTCTGCCCGCCTCCCCCCGGAGTGCCGCCGCCCGGACGGAAACCGGCCGGCCCGCGCGTCGCCCGCGCCCGTCCGTCCCGCAGGTCCGTCCGGAGGCATCCCTTGACCACGTCCGTCCACGACGACTCCCCGTCCGGCACCGCCGACGGCCCCCTCGCCCGGGAACGCGCCCACCTCGCCGCCGCGCGCCGCGCCCTGCGGGCCATGCGGGAGGACGTCGAAGCCCTCGACCTCACCGACGTCGCCGCGAACTGGGTCAACGCGGCCGTCCTGGAACGCCAGATCGAGGACCGCGTCAAGGCCCTCGCCGACCTCGCCGACACCCCGCTCTTCTTCGGCCGGCTCGACTACCTGCGCGCGCCCGGCGAGAGCGGGGCCGAGGGCGGTGACGGCCTCCGCTTCCACATCGGGCGCCGGCACGTGCACGACGCGGACGGCGACCCGATGGTGATCGACTGGCGGGCGCCGGTCTCCCAGCCCTTCTACCGGGCCTCCGCCAAGGACCCGATGGACGTCACGCTGCGCCGCCGCTTCGGCTACACCGGCGGCGACCTCACGGCCTACGAGGACGAGCACCTGTCCGACCCGGCGGAGGCGGCGACGACCAGCGCGCTGCTCCAGCGGGAGATCGAGCGGCCCCGCGTCGGCCCGATGCGCGACATCGTCGCCACCATCCAGCCCGAGCAGGACGAGATCGTGCGGGCCGGGCTCGGCGGGACGGTCTGCGTGCAGGGCGGCCCCGGCACCGGCAAGACCGCGGTCGGCCTGCACCGGGTCGCCTACCTCCTCTACGCCCACCGCGAGCGGCTGGCCCGCACCGGCACCCTCGTCGTCGGGCCCAACCGGTCCTTTCTGCGCTACATCGAGCAGGTGCTGCCGGCCCTGGGCGAGCTGACGGTGCGTCAGTCCACGGTGGACGAGCTGGTGGCCCGGGTCGAGGTGCGCGGCACCGACGACGCGCCGGCGGCGACGGTCAAGGGCGACGCCCGGATGGCCGAGGTGCTGCGCCGGGCGCTGTACGCGCACGTCACCGCGCCCACCGAGCCGGTGGTCGTGGTGCGCGGCTCCCGCCGCTGGCGGATCCCGGCGTACGAGGTGGAGGAGATGGTCCGCGAGCTGCTGGACCGCTCCATCCGCTACGGCGCCGCCCGCGAGGCCCTGCCGCAGCGCATCGCGCACGCCGTACTGGTGCGCATGGAGCGCTCCGGGGAGGCGCCGGACGACCGGGTGCAGGACGCGGTGGCCCGCAACGCGGCGGTGAAGGCGGCGGTGAAGGCCCTGTGGCCGCCGGTCGACCCGGCCAGGCTGGTACTGCGGCTGCTGTCGGACCCGGAGTTCCTGGCCGAGCACGCCGAGGGCGTCCTCACCGGGGAGGAGCGGGCGGCGATCCTGTGGGACCGGCCGGCCCGCTCGGTGCGCTCGGCGCGCTGGTCGGCGGCGGACGCGGTGCTGATCGACGAGGCCGCCGACCTGATCGAGCGCACGCCCTCGCTCGGGCACGTGGTGCTCGACGAGGCGCAGGACCTCTCCCCGATGCAGTACCGGGCGGTGGGCCGGCGCTGCTCCACCGGCTCGGCGACGGTCCTCGGCGACCTGGCGCAGGGCACCACGCCGTGGGCCACCGGGAGCTGGCGGGAGGCGCTGGCGCACCTGGGCAAGGACGGTGCGGTGGTGGAGGAGCTGACCGCGGGTTTCCGCGTACCGACGGACGTCATCGCGTACGCCTCCCGGCTGCTGCCGCACATCGCGCCGGGGCTCGCGCCGGTGGCGTCGGTGCGGGAGAACCCGGGCTTCTTCGAGGTCCGTCCGGTCGTGGCCGGGACGGCGGAGGTGGTGGCCGCCTGCCGGGAGCTGCTGGGCCGGGAGGGCTCGGTGGGCCTGATCGCCGCCGACGCCCGGGTCCCGGCGCTGGCCGCGGCGTTGACGGAGGCGGGCCTCGGCCCGCTGGGCCCCGGTGAGGAGGCCACCCGCGAGACCCGCCTGACGCTGGTCCCGGCCTCCCTGGCCAAGGGCCTGGAGTACGACTACGTGGTCCTCGACGAACCGGCGGCGGTGGCCGGCGCCGAGCCGGACGAGCGGACGGGGCTGCGCCGGCTCTACGTCTGCCTGACCCGGGCGGTCTCCGGCCTGATCGTGACCCACGCGGAGCCGCTGCCGCGGCAACTGGCGGGGTGACGGGCCGGGGGCCGGTCCCCGCCGGCCCCGCCCCGCCGGCTCACCCGGCGTCCAGCACCGTCCGCCACCGGGCGACCTCGTCCGCCGAGACGGGCCCCGCCCAGCCGTCGGGCCGGGCCGCGCCGCCGATGTGGAAGGCGTCGACCCCGGCCTCCCTGAGCACCGGTACGTGGTCCAGGCGCAGGCCGCCGCCGACCAGGAGCTGCTGGCGGTAGCCCGGTTCGTCGCGGCGCCGCGCCTCGGCGAGCAGCACGGGCAGGCCCTCGTCCACGCCGCCGGCCGCCCCGGCGGTCAGGTAGGTGTCGAGACCGGGGAAGTCGGCGAGGCGCTTGCGCAGCGCGGCCCGGTCCAGGGAGCGGTCGATGGCGCGGTGGAAGGTCCACGGGCAGCCCTCCAGCTCCCCGGCGACCCGCTCGACCGCCGGGACGTCCAGGTCGCCGTCGGCGTCGAGGAAGCCGAGGACGAACTGCGTGGCCCCCGCGTCCCGCAGCTCCCCGGCGAGCCGTGCCAGCCGCTCGACGTCCCCGGCGGCGAACCCGGCCGCCAGCCGCAGCATGACCCGCAGGTCGATGTCGACGGCGGCCCGGATCGCGGCGACGGTCGCGGTCGGCGGGGTGAGCCCGTCGGCCGCCATGTCGGTGACCAGTTCGAGGCGATCGGCGCCTCCGGCCTGGGCGGCGACCGCGTCCCTGGCGTCGAGGGCGATCACCTCCAGGACTGCACGCTTGCTCATGGGACCCCATTCATCGGCCTATAGGTCTAGTCCAATCAAGACTATGCCCCACCGGGGCCCGCGTGGGCGCCGGTCCCGGTTCGCGGCCCGTTCCCGCCCGGTCCCGGTTCGCGGCCCGTTCCCGCCCGGTCCCGGTTCGCGGCCCGTTCCCGCCCGGTCCCGGTTCGCGGCCCGTTCCCGCCCGGTCCCGGTTCGCGGCCCGTTCCCGGCCGGGCCCGCGCCGGAGCGGGCACAGCGGGCGGGCCGGCGTGGAGAATGGGGGCATGGCCGATCTCGACGCGTTGCGGTACCGGTTCTCCCGGGCCCTGGAGGGGGCGCGGGGCGCGGACGGGCCCGACCCCGGGCCCTACGCCGAGCGGCTGCTGGCCCGGTGGGGCGAGCCCCAGCGGCGCTACCACACCCCGGCCCACCTCGCGGCGGTCCTCGGGCACGTCGACACGCTGAGCGCGCACGCCGACGACCCGGACGTGGTCCGGCTGGCCGCCTGGTTCCACGACGCCGTCTACCTGCCCGAGCGCTCCGAGAACGAGGAGCGCTCGGCGCGGCTGGCCGAGCGGGCGCTCCCCGAGGCCGGGGTCCCGGCGGCGAAGACCGCCGAGGTGGCCCGGCTGGTCCGGCTCACCGCCGGCCACGACCCGGCCGACGACGACCGCGACGGGCAGGTGCTCTGCGACGCCGACCTGGCGGTCCTCGCCGCACCGCCCTCGGCGTACGCCGCGTACACCGCCGCCGTGCGCGAGGAGTACCACTTCGTGCCGAACGACGCCTTCCGCGCGGGCCGCTCCGCCGTCCTGCGGCACCTCCTGGAGCGCCCCGCGCTCTACTCCACCCCGCACGGCCGGCGGGAGTGGGAGGCGACCGCCCGCCACAACCTCGCCGGAGAGCTGGAAATGCTGTCGACCGACGGTGATCCGGCGCCGTAGCCTGCCCGGCATGGGACACGAGGGCGCGCAACGGGTGGAGGAGGCCGTCGCGGACGCCGTGGCGCTGCTGCGGACGGCGGCGGACCGGGACTGGGAGGCCGTACGGGCCGGCGGGCTGGAGTGGAGCTGCCGGCGCACCGCACAGCACGTCGCCAGCGATCTCCTCGCCTACGCGGGCCAGTTGGCGGGCCGCGCCGAAGACGCCTACGTGCCCTTCCGGATCACCCTCGACGCGGACGCCGACGCGGCGGACGCCCTCCACGTGATCGAGACGGCCGGCGCGCTGTTCGCCGCCACGCTCCGCGCCACCCCGCCCGGGGTACGCGCCTTCCACCCCTACCCCTTCGGCAGCGCGGACCGCGACGGCTTCGCCGCGATGGGCGTCGCCGAGGTCCTGGCGCACACCTCCGACATGGCCGAGGGCCTGGGGCTCGGCTACGAGCCGCCCGCCGAGCTGTGCGCGTACGTGCTGACGCTGATCTTCCCGCACGTGCGGCCCGGCGAGGCCCCGTGGCCCACGCTGCTGTGGGCCACCGGCCGCGGCGAACTGCCCGGCCGGGCCCGGCTCACCGAGTGGCGCTGGCGCAACGACCTGGTGCTGCCGGCCGGACGGCTCGCCCTGCGGGGCGTCCGGCCGGCCGTCGCGGCCGATCTGGCGATGGGCGGCGACGGCGGCTTCACCTGGGTGGAGGGCGGCCCCGGCGAGGGCACCCGCGACGCGGCCGGGGCGCTGTTGAAGGCGTACGAGGCGGGCACCCACCGGCCCGAGTGGGGCATGTTCGTCCTCGTCCGCGCCGAGGACGACCGGGCGGTCGGCGGCATCGGCTTCCACGGCCCGCCGGACGGCGAGGGCCGCGTCGAGGTCGGCTACGACCTGTCCGCCGCCGCCCGCGGCCGGGGCCACGCCACCGAGGCGCTGCGCGCGCTGTCGGCCTGGGCGCTCGGCCGGGACGAGGTGACGTGCGTGACCGCCACCACCGAGCCCGGCAACCTCGCCTCCCAGGCCGTCCTGGGCCGCGCCGGCTTCACCCGGACCGGCGGGGAGGCGCAGGAGTACGCCTACGAGCTGAGCGGCCCGCTGGGCTGACCCCCGGCCCGCTTGCGGCGGCGCAGCCCGGACGCGTGCAGCAGCCGCACCACCTCGCGGCTGCCGACCTCCAGGGCGCCGGCGACGACGTCCGCGTAGCGCTGGGCGGGGATGTCGTAGTGGTCGCGTTCGAAGGCGCGGCGGGGCACGCCCAAGTGGTCGGCGAAGGCGTGCAGTTCGGTGTAGGAGACGTCGCTGACCAGGTGGGACCAGAGACGGCCGTGGCCCGGCCAGGTCGGCGGGTCGATGTAGAGGGCCACCGGCGCCCCTACGCGGACGGGGCGCCGCCGGTGACGGCGCCCAGCGAGCCGACCGGTGCCACCCGCACGCCCGCCTCGGAGCACACCCAGTGCGGGTCCGGGCCGAGTTCGGGATCGACGTCGAGCGCGTGCGGCTCGCCGGCGACGCACACCGGGCAGAGCGGCCAGCGGCCGTACCGCTCCAGCAGCGCGTCCTGCACGTCCTGGGCGACCAGTCCGGCGACGAACTCCGCTCCCTCGGGCCACTGCTCGACCCACCAGCGCCGGTGGGCGACGGCCTCCTCGACGAGCGAGACGACGTCCGCCTCGGCGACCCGGCCGGCCATCAGGTCGGCGAGGACGAGGGCGCGGGCGGCGTGCAGGGCCTGCTCCAGGGGGCTGACGGGGTCCATGCCTCCCATTGTGCGCGCTCTTGACCCCCGAACCGAAACGAAAATATCTTTCAGGGGTGACCGATGACGTGAAGGAAACTTCCGGCAGACCGCGGGGCGGGCGGTCCGCTACGCCGGACGGCCGGAGCGTGCCCGCGTCCCCCACGCTCCCCGCGCCCCCGGCGCCCGCCGCCCTCACCGCGAAGGTGCGCACGCTGGCCCCGTCGATGACCCGGTCCATGCAGCGGGTCGCCGAGGCGGTCGCGGGTGATCCGGCGGGCTGCGCCGCCCTCACCGTCACCGGTCTCGCCGAGCGCACCGGCACCAGCGAGGCGACCGTCGTGCGCACCGCCCGGCTGCTCGGCTACCCCGGCTACCGGGACCTGCGCCTCGCGCTCGCCGGACTCGCCGCCCAGCAGCAGTCCGGCCGGGCACCCACCCTCACCACCGACATCGCGGTCGACGACCCGATCGCCGACGTGGTCGCCAAGCTCGCCCTCGACGAACAGCGCACCCTCGCCGACACCGCCGCCGGCCTCGACACCGGCCAGCTCGAGGCGGCCGTCGTCGCGCTCGCCGCCGCCCGGCGCACCGACGTCTACGGGATCGGCGCCTCCGGGCTGGTCGCCCAGGACCTCACCCAGAAGCTGCTGCGGATCGGGCTGATGGCCCACGCCCCCGGCGACCCCCACCTCGCCGTCACCAACGCGGTGCAACTGCGCCCCGGTGACGTCGCCCTCGCCGTCACCCACTCCGGCTCCACGGCGGACGTCATCGAACCGCTGCGGGTCGCCTTCGAGCGCGGCGCCACGACCATCGCCGTCACCGGCCGCCCCGACAGCCCCGTCACCCAGTACGCCGACCACCTGCTGACCACCGCCACCTGCCGGGAGAGCGAGCTGCGGCCCGCCGCGATGTCCTCCCGGACCAGTCAGCTCCTCGTCGTGGACTGCCTGTTCGTGGGGGTCGCCCAACACACCTACGAGACGGCGGCGCCCGCGCTGGCCGCCTCGTACGAGGCCCTGGCGCACCGGCGCGACCCGCGCGGCGCCCGCTCCCGCTGACCGGCCCCGGCACCCCCGCACACGCACACGCACACGCACCGAAGAGAGCCGCCGCCATGAACTCCCCCTCCCCCGCGCCCGGCACCCCCGCCGCTCCCGGCCCCGCTCTGCGGTCCGAGCTGGAGACCCTGGCCACCGAGGCGTTCCGGCCCGAGCTGGCCGAGATCGACAGGCTGCCCACCCTGGAGATCGCGCGGCTGATGAACGGCGAGGACCGCACGGTGCCCGCCGCCGTCGCCGAACGGCTGCCCGAGATCGCCGCCGCCGTCGACGCCGTGGCCGCCCGCATGGCCCGCGGCGGCCGGCTGGTCTACGCGGGCGCGGGCACCGCGGGCCGGCTCGGCGTCCTGGACGCCTCCGAGTGCCCGCCCACCTTCAACACCGCCCCCGGCCAGGTCACCGGCCTGATCGCGGGCGGCGCCGACGCCCTGGTCACCGCCGTCGAGGGCGCCGAGGACTCCGCCGAGGCGGCCCGCGCCGACCTCGACGCGCTCGGGCTCGCCCCCGCGGACACCGTGGTCGGCGTCTCGGCCTCGGGCCGCACCCCGTACGCCGTGGGCGCCGTCGCGCACGCCCGCGCCCTGGGCGCGCTGACCGTCGGCCTGTCCTGCAACCCCGGCAGCGCCCTCGCCGCCGCCGCCGAGCACGGCATCGAGATCGTCACCGGCCCCGAGCTGATCACCGGCTCGACCCGGCTGAAGGCGGGCACGGCCCAGAAACTCGTCCTCAACATGCTGTCGACGATCACGATGATCCGGCTCGGCAAGACCTACGGGAACCTGATGGTCGACGTCCGCGCCTCCAACGAGAAGCTGCGCGCCCGTTCCCGGCGGATCGTCGCCCTCGCCACCGGCGCCGGGGACGCCGAGGTCGAACGCGCCCTGGCGGCGACCGGCGGCGAGGTCAAGCACGCCATCCTCGTCCTGCTGGCCGACGTGGACGGCCCCACGGCCGCCCTCCTTCTGGAGGACTCCGGCGGCCGGCTGCGCGCCGCGCTGGCGGCGGCGGGCGGCTGACCGCAGGCTCGGGGGGTGCACAAGGACCCCCACGCCACCGCCGCCGCGCTGCTCCCCCTGGTCGGCGGCGCCGCGAACATCACCTCCGTCGCCCACTGCACGACCCGGCTGCGTCTCGGGCTCGCCGACCGCTCCCGGGTGGACGACGCCGCCCTGCGGGCCCTGCCGGGCGTGCTCGGCGTGGTCGAGGGCGACGGGGCCTGCCAGATCGTGCTGGGCCCGGGGACCGTCGGCCGGGTGACCGGCGCCTTCGAGGAACTGCTCGCGGCCGGACCGCCCGGCGCCCCCGCGGCCGAGGGCACGGCCGACGAACTGGCCCGGCGCGGCAGCGCGTTGAGGGAACGCCAACGGCGGCGCAACGCGACCCCGGTGAAGACCGCCCTGCGCCGCCTGGCCGGGGTCTTCGTGCCGCTCGTCCCCGCCCTCATCGGCTGCGGCATCGTCGCGGGCATCGGCGGGCTCCTCGCCAACCTGGGCTGGGCGGCGGGGCTCACCCCGGCCCTCACCGCCGTCTCCTCCGCCTTCCTCGCGCTGATCGCGGTCTTCGTCGGCCACAACACGGCCCGCGAGTTCGGCGGCACCCCGGTCCTCGGCGGCGCCGTCGCGGCCGTCGTCGTCTACCCGGGCGTGGCGAAGGTGACCGTCCTCGGCGCCGCGCTGGCCCCCGGACAGGGCGGGGTGCTCGGCGCGCTGGCGGCGGCGCTGCTGGGCTGCCGGGTCGAGAAGTGGTGCCGGGCCCGCCTGCCCGGCACCCTGGACGTGCTGCTGACACCCACCCTGACCGTCCTGGTCCCGGGCCTCGCCACGCTCTACGTGCTGATGTCCACGGCCGGCGCGGTCGCCACCGCCATCGGCACCGCGGCGACCTGGCTGCTCGGCACCGCCGGCGCGCTCGCCGGGCTGGTCCTCGGCGGGCTCTTCCTCCCGCTGGTGATGCTGGGCCTGCACCAGGCGCTGATCCCGCTGCACACCACGCTCATCGAGCAGCAGGGCCACACCGTCCTGCTCCCGCTGCTGGCCATGGCCGGCGCCGGACAGGTCGGCGCCGCGGCGGCCGTCTGCCTCCGGACGCGCCACGACACCTCGCTGCGCACCACGATCCGCTCGGCGCTGCCGGCCGGACTGCTCGGCGTCGGCGAACCGCTCCTCTACGGCGTCTGCCTGCCGCTGGGCCGCCCCTTCCTCACCGCCTGCGCGGGCGGCGCGGCCGGGGGCGCCTTCGTCGGGTTCTTCGCCATGCTCGGCCGGGACGTCGGCGCGACCGCCATCGGCCCCTCCGGCTGGGCCCTGTTCCCGCTGCTCGCGGGCGACGGCGGCTGGGCCTTGGCGGCGGCGGTGTACGGCGGCGGACTGCTCACGGCCTACGTCACCGGGTTCGCGGCGACCCTCCTGTTCGGCCTCCGCGGACTCCCCCGTCCCGCGCGGGCGGACGGCACGGCCGGCGCCGTGTGCGATTCTGAGGGACATGAACCACGCCCAGCGGACCGCCCTGGGCCGAGCCCTGCGTCTCCTCGGTGAGCACGGCGAGGCCCTGGGCGCCGACACCCCGGACGCCCGGCTGCACGAGGTCAGGGCGGATCTGAAGCGCGCGCTGGACCTGCTGGAGGAGAGCGTCACCACGGCCGTCCCCACGACCCGCTGCCCCGAGCACCCGACCGGGCCGGTCGACCAGGGCGCTCCCGACCTGTGCCTGCTCTGCGAGACCCGGCGCCGTTCCGCGCGCCGCGCCGAGTACCACGGCGGTCCCCTGCCGGCCCGGCCGGCCGAGCCGGTGCCGTCCCGGTACGGGGTGCGGGGCGACCGCCCGCAGCCGCAGCAGCGCTGGCTGCCGGAGCGGTGGAACGGCCAGGTGTGGGAGTTGTGCGGCACCCCGCGCCGGGACCGCCGCGAAGCCGAGCTGTACATCGCCGCCCAGCTCCGCGGCCCGCGCCCGGCGCCGGCCTACCGGCTGGTGCACGAGTTCACCGACTACGAGGTGCTGCGGGTGTGGGGCACCCCGGTCCGCACGGACACCGAACCGCTCGGCGGCGCCTGACCGGGGCCGCCGCCCCGTACCGCGCTCAGCTCAGTGTCTTCAGTGACGCCGCGTCGAACGGGGCCAGGTCGCCGAAGCGTCCGGCGAGGACCTTCTCGGCCCATTCCGGGTCCTGGAGCAGCGCCCGGCCGACGGCGACGAGGTCGAACTCGTCGTTCTCCAGCCGGTCCAGGAGGTTGTCGAGGCTGCCGACCGCGGCGCCCTCCCCCAGGAACGCCTTGCCGAAGTCGCCTTCGAGCCCGACCGAGCCGACGGTGATGACGGGCTTGCCGGTGAGCTTCCTGGTCCAGCCGGCCAGGTTGAGGTCGCTGCCGTCGAACTCGGGGCGCCAGTAGCGGCGGGTGGAGGCGTGGAAGACGTCGACGCCGGCGGCGGCGAGCGGGCAGAGGAGCGCGTCCAGTTCCCCGGGGGTCCCGGCGAGGCGGGCGTCGTAGGCGTCCTGCTTCCACTGCGAGTAGCGGAAGATCACCGGGAAGCCGGGCGAGACCCGCTCGCGGACGGCGGCCACGATCTCCGCGGCGAAGCGGGTGCGGGCCACGAGGTCGCCGCCGTAGGCGTCGGTGCGGCGGTTGGTGCCCGCCCACAGGAACTGGTCGACGAGGTAGCCGTGGGCGCCGTGGATCTCCACGCCGTCGAAGCCGATGCGTTCGGCAGCCGCGGCGGCCTCGGCGAACGCCCCGACGACGTCGTCGAGGTCCTGGCGGGTCATCTCCCGGCCGGTGGGCACGGACTCGCCGATGCGCAGGCCGGAGGGGCCCACGGCGGGGGCGTCGGCGAAGGGCGGGTCGCCCTGCTCGCGGACCATGCCGATGTGCCAGAGCTGCGGCACGATCGTGCCGCCGGCCGCGTGCACGGCCTCGGCGACCCTGGCCCAGCCGGCGAGCTGCTCCTCGCCGTGGAAGCGGGGCACCCGGTCGCTCTGCCCGGCGGAGGGGTGGCCGACGTAGGTGCCCTCGGTGACGATGAGTCCGACACCGGCGGCGGCGCGGCGCGCGTAGTACGAGAGCACGTCCTCGCCGGGGATGCCGTCCGGGGAGAACATGCGGGTCATCGGCGCCATGGCGATGCGGTTGGGGACGGTCAGCCCGTTGAGGGTGACGGGGCGGGCCAGCAGCCGGGCGGCGCGGGCGGCGGCTTCGGACGCCTCGGGGGCGGTGGCGGTCACGTGGGGGCTCCTCGGTCGAGGGAGTACCGGCGGGTATGTGCGCGCGCATGCATCGCACGCGTCCGGGACAACCGGCCGTCCCGCGCGGGCATTCCGCGCTCCGGCACCGCCCCGTGTGATCCCCGGCACATCCAACTCCCCGGCGCCACCGTCCCCTTGGGCCGCGCCCGGGTCCGAAGACGGCGCGAGGGCGGCACCCCCTGCCGGAACAGGGGATGCCGCCCTCGGATGCGCGGGACGCGACCGGACGGGTCCGGTCAGAAGTCCATGTCACCGCCCGGCATGCCGCCGCCGGCCGGCGCGGCGGCCTTCTCCGGCTTGTCGGCGATGACGGCCTCGGTGGTGAGGAACAGCGCGGCGATGGAGGCGGCGTTCTGCAGCGCGGAACGGGTCACCTTCGCCGGGTCGATGATGCCCTCGGCGATCATGTCGACGTACTCGCCGGTCGCGGCGTTCAGGCCGTGGCCGACCTGGAGGTTGCGGACCTTCTCCACGACGACGCCGCCCTCGAGACCACCGTTGACGGCGATCTGCTTCAGCGGGGCCTCCAGCGCGAGCTTCACGGCGTTGGCGCCGGTCGCCTCGTCGTCCTGGAGCTCCAGCTTCTCGAAGACCTGGGAGGCCTGCAGCAGGGCCACGCCGCCACCGGCGACGATGCCCTCCTCGACGGCCGCCTTCGCGTTGCGGACGGCGTCCTCGATGCGGTGCTTGCGCTCCTTGAGCTCCACCTCGGTGGCGGCACCGGCCTTGATGACGGCCACGCCGCCGGCCAGCTTCGCCAGGCGCTCCTGGAGCTTCTCGCGGTCGTAGTCCGAGTCGCTGTTCTCGATCTCGGCGCGGATCTGGTTCACGCGGCCCTGGACCTGGTCGGCCGAGCCGGCACCGTCGACGATGGTGGTCTCGTCCTTGGTGATGACGACCTTGCGGGCCTTGCCCAGCAGGTCCAGCGTGGCGTTCTCCAGCTTGAGGCCGACCTCCTCGGAGATGACCTCGCCGCCGGTGAGGATGGCGATGTCGCCGAGCATGGCCTTGCGGCGGTCGCCGAAGCCCGGGGCCTTGACGGCGACGGACTTGAAGGTGCCGCGGATCTTGTTGACCACCAGGGTCGACAGGGCCTCGCCCTCGACGTCCTCGGCGATGATCAGCAGCGGCTTGCCCGACTGCATGACCTTCTCCAGGAGCGGCAGCAGGTCCTTGACGTTGCCGATCTTGGAGTTGGCGATCAGGATGTACGGGTCGTCGAGGACGGCCTCCATACGCTCCATGTCGGTGGCGAAGTACGCCGAGATGTAGCCCTTGTCGAAGCGCATACCCTCGGTGAGCTCCAGCTCCAGACCGAAGGTCTGGGACTCCTCGACGGTGATGACGCCTTCCTTGCCGACCTTGTCCATGGCCTCGGCGATCAGCTCGCCGATCTGGGTGTCGGCGGCGGAGATGGAGGCCGTGGAGGCGATCTGCTCCTTGGTCTCCACGTCCTTGGCCTGCTCCAGCAGGGCGGCGGAGACGGCCTCGACGGCCTTCTCGATACCGCGCTTGAGGGCCATCGGGTTGGCGCCCGCGGCGACGTTGCGCAGGCCCTCCTTGACCAGGGCCTGGGCGAGGACGGTGGCGGTGGTCGTACCGTCGCCGGCGACGTCGTCCGTCTTCTTGGCGACTTCCTTGACCAGCTCGGCGCCGATCTTCTCGTACGGGTCCTCGAGCTCGATCTCCTTGGCGATGGACACACCATCGTTGGTGATCGTGGGGGCGCCCCACTTCTTCTCGAGGACGACGTTGCGGCCCTTGGGGCCGAGCGTCACCTTGACGGCGTCCGCGAGCTGGTTCATGCCGCGCTCGAGGCCGCGCCGTGCCTCCTCGTCGAACGCGATGATCTTGGCCATGTGAAGTGGTCCCTCCAGGACTGGGGGTGATTCCTTCGGACCGCGCCCGCGCCCGCGACGGACGGCTCGCGTGCCTCGTGGTTCCTTCCCCACCCGGCCCGCGGGCCTCACCGACCCGGTCCTCGTTGTCACTCTCACCTTCAGAGTGCTAACGCAATGATTAGCACTCGACCCTGCCGAGTGCAAGCGCCTCCGGGCGATCCGCGGCCCGGCTCCGCCGCCCGCGAACACCGGGGAGCCCCCGCCCGGGACGGCCCGAAGGGCCCGCACCCCGTGGGGTGCGGGCCCTTCGGAGAAGAACCGTTCGCTTTCGGTGGCCGTACGTCTCAGGCGCTGAGGCGGACCATGTCGGCCTGCGGGCCCTTCTGACCCTGCGAGATCTCGAACTCGACCCGCTGGCCTTCTTCGAGGGTGCGGTAGCCGTCCATCTGAATCGCGCTGTAGTGGACGAAAACATCCGCACCACCGTCGACCGCGATGAAGCCGTACCCCTTCTCCGCGTTGAACCACTTGACGGTGCCCTGAGCCATGCCTAACTCCCCTATTACTGGCCCTTGCACAGATCCGCACTTCGCGGACCCGGGTCAGACCTCACCCCCCGTGCTTGGGGGCGTGCGCCGGAACGCGTCGACCGCGGCCGAATGTATCTGCCCAACTGCCGTCTGCAACAGGTCAATCGGACGAGAAATCTGGACGCGCCGGGCCAGGAAAGTGGCGAGAATTCGGTTGAATTCCGGTCAAGTCGGGCCACACAAAGGCCACAAAAGCCGCGAATGCCGCCCAGACTTTGGCTGCATCTTGTCGGGCGTACGGCAGGAATTCAGGGTCCCCGAACCGTCGGAGGAGACCGCGTTCCCCAACTCTACCGTGCTCAACCCCATGGAATTGCCCCCTCCGCTTCTCTCACGGAGGGGGCAGGTCCCGCGCACGGCGGGTCACCGCCATTACCTTTGGTAACGGCCAGGGTCGGTCAGCCGCCGGCGACCGCCGGGATGATGGAGACGCCCGCGCCGTCCGGGGTCGCCGTCTCCAGCCCCTGCTCGAAGCGGACGTCGTCGTCGTCGACGTAGACGTTCACGAAGCGGCGCAGCTTGCCCTGGTCGTCCAGGACGCGGGCGGCGATGCCCGTGTGGTTCTTCTCCAGGTCGGAGATGACCTCGGCGAGGGTCGCGCCCTCGGCGCTGACCTCGGCGCGGCCCCCGGTGTAGGGGCGCAGGATGGTGGGGATGCGGACGGTGACACTCACGGGGGAACCTCCGGAAGGGGTGGCGGACCGACGGGCGCGGGAGCTGCGCGTCCAGCCCCCGCCGCCCGACGACGAGGGGACGGCGGGGCGGTGGCTCAGCCGAGGCCGGCCGCGCGGAACGACTCCAGGCTGGGGCGGATCGTGGCGGTCAGGCCGGTGTCGGCCACCGCGTCCAGGGTCTTGAGCCCGTCGCCGGTGTTGAGCACGACGGTGGTCAGGGTGGGATCGAGGACGCCGCTCTCGACCAGCTTGCGGGTCACGCCGACGGTCACGCCGCCGGCGGTCTCCGCGAAGACGCCCTCGGTGCGGGCGAGCAGCCGGATCGCGTCCACGATCTGCGCGTCGGTCACGTCCTCCACGGCGCCGCCGGTGCGGCGGGCGATGTCGAGGACGTAGGGGCCGTCGGCCGGGTTGCCGATGGCGAGGGACTTGGCGATGGTGTCCGGCTTCTGCGGGCGGACCACGTCGTGTCCGGCCTTGAAGGCCGCGGCCACCGGCGAGCAGCCCTCGGCCTGCGCCCCGAAGATCTTGTACGGCCGGTCCTCGACCAGGCCCAGGGAGATCAGCTCGCGCAGCCCCTTGTCGATCTTCGTGAGCTGGGAGCCGGAGGCGATCGGGACCACGATCTGGTCCGGGACGCGCCAGCCGAGCTGTTCGCAGATCTCGTACGCGAGGGTCTTGGAGCCCTCGGCGTAGTAGGGCCGCAGGTTGACGTTGACGAAGCCCCAGCTCTCGCCGGCCGGGTCGCCGATCAGCTCGGAGCAGAAGCGGTTCACGTCGTCGTAGGTGCCCTCGATGCCGACGAGGTCACCGCCGTAGACCGCGGCCATGACGACCTTGCCCTGCTCCAGGTCGTGCGGGATGAAGACGCACGAGCGCAGTCCGGCGCGGGCGGCGGCGGCGCCGACGGCGCCGGCCAGGTTGCCGGTGGAGGAGCAGGACAGGGTGGTGAAGCCGAAGGCGCGGGCGGCCTCCAGCGCCTGGGCGACGACGCGGTCCTTGAAGGAGTGCGTCGGGTTGCCGGAGTCGTCCTTGACGAACAGCCCGCCGGTGACGCCGAGTTCGGCGGCGAGGCGGTCGGCCCGCACGAGCGGGGTCCAGCCCGGGTTGAGGTTGGGCTTGCCGGCCACGTCGGCGGGGACGGGCAGCAGCGGGGCGTAGCGCCAGATGCTGGCGGGGCCGGACTCGATGCGCCGGCGCAGTTCCCCGGCGTCCAGGCCGGCGAAGTCGTAGGCGATCTCCAGCGGTCCGAAACACTCTTCGCAGGCGAAGACCGGGCCGAGCGGGACGCTGTGGCCGCATTCGCGGCAGGAGAGCGCGGCGGCGGGACCGAGGTCGACCGAACCGGCGGCAGGGGTGGCGGCGTTGGCGCTTTCGACGGTCTGCACAGCCATGTGAGGCGAGGCCCTTTCTCCTCATCTTCCCCACGACGCGTTTCGCCGTGAGACGGAATTGGCACCTTCCCGAGCCGGGAGCCTCGCCACGTCTGCGTGACAAGAACCGACTGGAGGGTTGCCGGGGCTTCATCGGGCCGTGTCCCTCTGCCCCTCTGGATGAGCGGTATGCGGTTGTCGGCGGTGGCGACCCCGGCATGCGAGGGTCGTCCGCGTTGTTCAAGACTGTAACCGAAGGCCATGACGGCCGAGACCGTCGTCCGTACCGCGAGATGGATCACGAAGGAGCCACCGACCGTGCTGGAAGAAGTCGAGCGCTGGCTGAGCGCCCGCTCGTGGTCCGTCGCCGACCGCCCGCTCCGGCAGCTCGTGGCCGCCAAACGCGCCGGGGGCCAGTCGGTCAGCGTCGTGCTCCCCGCGCTGGACGAGGAGGCGACGGTCGGCGAGATCGTGCGGGTGATCCGCCGCGAACTGATGGAGCGCTGCCCGCTCGTCGACGAGGTGGTGGTCGTCGACTCCGGCTCCCGCGACCGGACGTCGGCGGTGGCCGCGGCGGCGGGCGCGCGGGTCGTGCACCGCGACGCCATCCTGCCGCGCATCCCCGCGGTGCCCGGCAAGGGCGAGGTGCTGTGGCGGTCGCTGCTGGTGACCGGCGGTGACATCGTGTGCTTCGTCGACGCCGATCTGCGCGAGTTCTCCGCCGACTTCGTCACCGGCATCGTGGGCCCGCTGCTGACCGACCCGGACGTGCACCTGGTCAAGGCGATGTACGACCGTCCGCTGGGCACCGCCGCCGGTCAGGGCGGCCGGGTCACCGAGCTGGTGGCCCGTCCGCTGCTCAACCTGCACTGGCCGCTGCTGGCCGGCTTCGTGCAGCCGCTGGGCGGCGAGTACGCGGCCCGCCGCTCGCTGCTGGAGCGGCTGCCCTTCCCGGTCGGCTACGGCGTCGAGCTGGGCATGCTGGTCGACGCGCTGCACCTGGTGGGGCTGGACGCGCTCGCGCAGGTCGACGTCGGGGTGCGCCACCACCGCCACCAGGATGGGCGGGCGCTCGGCCGGATGTCCGCCGCGATCTACCGCACCGCCCAGCTCCGGCTGGCCCGCGGCCACCTGGTGCGGCCGTCCCTCACCCAGTTCGAGCGGGGTGAGGGCGGCTTCGAGCCGCGCACTCACCCCGTGGACACCGAGGAACGGCCGCCGATGGAGCAGATCGCGGAGTACGCGGCCCGGAAAGTGGCCTGAGGCCCCGGCCGGGCCCGGGGATCAGCCAGGGACGCCGTCCGACCAGCGCCAGCGTCCGGCGCCGTCGCGCTGACAGGTCAGGTACTCGCCGCCGCGCCCGTAGGTGCTCATGCCGTGGTGCCGGTTGGCGCAGAACTGGCCGTCGGCGTAGCAGTTGCCCGCGGGGCTGGTGAGGGCGCAGTTCCGGGTGGTGCCGGAGCCGCCGGTGGTCCCGCCCGTGGAGCCGCCGGTCGTGCCGCCCGTGGAGCCGCCGGTGCCGCCTGTCGTGGCGGGGGCCGCGGGCCGGGGCGGCGGGGGCGTGTACAGCGCCTTCCCGGCGCAGTCGCGGCCGTCACGCGGGACGGTGAACGCCACGTCGTAGGCGGGGTTGGCGTCCTCGGGGTCGTCGACCTGGCCGCAGACCCTCTCGCCGGCGCCCCAGGACGAGGCCCGCGTGCCGCCGCCGTCCAGCGAGAGGCCGGTGCCCTGGAGGTAGACGGCGTAGTCGAGGCCGGCCGAGCGGGCGGCGGCCGTGGCGGTGCCGACGGTGGCGCCGGTCTGGTCCGCGAGCGTCTCCACGGCCGGCGTGGGCGCGGGCGTCTCGGAGGTCTCCGCCGGCTCCGGTGCCTGGGCTGGCTCCGGCGTCCGCGCGGCCGGCGTCGCGGACGCGGTGGCCGGACGGGCGTCCGCCGCCGCACTCCCGCCGCCACCCCCGCAGCCGGCCAGGACCAGTGCGGACACCGCCGTCACGGCCGCCGCGGCGACGGCCCCCCGGCCGCCTCGGACCCGTCTGTGCACGGGCATGCCGCCCACCCCCCACGATGATGAAAATATGCACCGCATATCCTCAGGCTTTTCACGCCACGCACACAAGCGGTGTGACGGAATCGATGCGCGGGGGCGCCCGGCCACGTTTGAGGCCCCCGGGGCGTGGCTAGGTTGAGGCGTATGGCTTCACGCTTCGGTGCTGCTCAGGTGCTGGTGGCCTCCAACCGGGGGCCGGTCTCCTACCAGGTGCGCGAAGACGGTTCGCTGCACGCCCGACGGGGCGGCGGCGGACTGGTCTCCGGACTGTCGGCCATCGGCCCGGACGCCGGGGCGCTGTGGGTGTGCTCGGCGCTCGGCGACGGCGACCGCGAGGCGGTCCGGCGCGGGGTGGGCGAGGACGGCGTGCGGATGCTGGACGTCCCGGCCGACGTGCACGCCGACGCGTACAACGGGATCGCCAACTCGGTGCTCTGGTTCGTCCACCACATGCTGTACCAGACACCGCTGGAACCGGCCTTCGACGCGGAGTTCCGCCGCCAGTGGGCCTCCTACGAGTCGTACAACCGGGCCTTCGCCGAGGCGCTGGCCGCGGAGGCCGCCGAGGGCGCGGCCGTGCTCGTCCAGGACTACCACCTGACGCTGGTGCCCGGGATGCTCCGCGCGCTGCGGCCGGACGTGCGCATCAGCCACTTCTCGCACACCCCGTGGGCGCCGGTGGACTACTTCCGGCTGCTGCCGGACGACATCGCCGAGCAGGTGCTGCGCGGGATGCTCGGCGCCGACCGGCTCGGCTTCCTGACCCGGCGCTGGGCGGACGCCTTCACCGCCTGCTGCGAGGCCGTGACGGGCGGGACCGGGACGGCCCGGATCGGGGTCCACGGACTCGGCGCGGACGCCGGGTTCCTGCGCGAGCGCGCGCACCGGGCGGACGTCGGCGAGCGGATGGCGGCGCTGCGGGCGGAGATCGGCACGGACCCGGAGGGCCGGCCGCGGCGGACCGTGGTGCGGGTGGACCGGACCGAGCTGTCCAAGAACATCGTGCGGGGCCTGCTCGCCCACCGGCGGCTGCTGACCGACCGGCCCGAGTGGCGCGAGCGGGTCGTGCACGTGGCCTTCGCCTACCCCTCGCGGCAGGACCTCGCCGTGTACCGGGAGTACACGGCCGAGGTGGAGCGCGTCGCGCGGGAGATCAACGACACGTTCGGGACGCCGGGGTGGACGCCGGTCCTGCTGCACGTGGAGGACGACTTCGCGCGGTCCCTGGCGGCCTACCGGCTGGCCGACGTGGCGCTGGTCAACCCGATCCGCGACGGCATGAACCTGGTCGCCAAGGAGGTGCCGGTCGTCTCCGACGAGGGGTGCGTGCTGGTCCTGTCCCGGGAGGCGGGCGCCTTCGAGGAACTGGGCCGGGACGCGCTCGCCGTCAACCCGTACGACGTGACGGGGACCGCCCGGGCGCTGCACGAGGCGCTGACGACGGACCCGGCGGAGCGCGCCGAGCGGACCGGGCGGCTGGCCGCCGCGGCGACGGCGCTGCCCCCGGCGCGGTGGTTCCTGGAGCAACTGGAGGCGCTGCGCGGCTGAGCGGGGCCCGGACGGGCGCGGCCCGGACCCGCCCCCGCGGCCCGCGCGGGCGGGTCCGCCCGGCCGGACGGGCGCGTCAGGGCGCGAGGCGGTCCGCGAGGGCGCGCAGGAGGGCGACGACGCCGGCCGGTCCGTCCACGACCACGTCGGCGCGCTCGCGCAGCCGCGTGACCTCGTCGCTGCCGCTGCACACCAGCAGGCCGGGGGTGCCGGCGGCGCGCAGTTCGTCGACGGCGGCGTAGGCGGGCAGGTCGCCGAGGTCGTCGCCGGCGTACAGGACGCAGGCGGCGCCGGTGGCGCGGACGTGCTCGCGCAGGGCGACGCCCTTGTCCATGCCGGGCGGGCGCAACTCCAGGACCATGCGGCCCGGTTCGACGATCAGGCCGTGCCGGGCGGCGAGGGCGGCGAGGGGGCCGTCGAGGGCGTCGAAGGCGGCCTGCGGGTCGGGGGCGCGGCGGGTGTGGACGGCGACCGCGTGGCCCTTCTCCTCGATCCAGGTGCCCTCGGCGGCCCCGGCGTGCTCCAGTGCGCCGGGGAGCGCGGCGCGGACCGCGGCGACGCCGGGGTGGGGCTCGGGGGCGGTGAGGGTGCCGGTGGCGGCGTCCCAGCGTTCGGCGCCGTAGTGGCCGAGGACGACGAGGTGTTCCAGTCCGGGCACGTCCGCGAAGCCGCCGTGGGCGACGGCGACCTCGGCCGGGCGGCCGGTGATCACCGCGACGGAGGCCACCCGGGGGGCGAGGGCCGCGAGCGCGGGCACCGTGCCGGGGTGGGCGCGGGCCCGGTCGGGGTCGGGCACGATCGGGGCGAGGGTGCCGTCGAAGTCGAGGGCGATCACCGCGTGGCCGGGGTCGGCGAGGAGCGCGTCGAGGCCCGCGCGGCCGGCGCTCGTCGCGGGCTCCGGCAGCGCGCCGGGGCCGAAGGGGTCGGGGGTGGAGTCCGTGTGGCTGCCCATACGGCGAACCTATCCCGCGGGGCGCCCCGGCAACCTCAGCGTTCCGCCCGGCGGGCGTCGCGCACCCGGCGCAGCCGGTTGACCGTCACCGGGTCCAGGGCGAGGGCGCGGGGGTCGTCCAGGAGGGCGTTGAGGAGCTGGTAGTAGCGGACCGGGGCGAGGCCCAGTTCCTCGCGGATCGCCCGTTCCTTCGCGCCGGGGCCGGGGAAGCCCCGGCGTTCCAGGGCGAGGATGTCCCGTTCCCGCCGGCCGGGCTCCCCGGCCCGTTCGTCCTGCTCGTGGTCCATGCCCGGCACGGTAACCCCCACCGCCGACAGCGGCGGGCGAACCCCGCTCCGGACGCCCCGCCGGGCCGGCGGCGGCGCCGACGGGCCGCGCCCGCTCAGTGGCCGCTCTCCGTGCGGACGGCGGTCGCCTGGACGCCGGCGAGGATCTCCGCCGGGTCCCCGCCGGCGGCGACCGCCTGGCCGATCCGCTTCTTGACCTCCGCGCTGACCGAGGCCCAGGAGGACTTGCCGACCGGGTACAGCTCGGAGAGGAGCAGTTCGTCCAGGAAGGGCCGCAGGTCCTTGTCCTCCTCGGCCTCGCCCATGATCTGCGAGGCGGAGCCGGTGACCGGGAGCAGGTCGTACTCGCGGGAGAAGCCGAGGACGTTCTCGCTGCCGTAGACGTAGTCGAGGAAGTCGCCGATCTCCTCCTGGTGGCCGTTCCGCTTGAAGGCGGTCATCCAGTCGCTGACGCCGAGGGTGCTGCGGCTTTCGCCCTCGATGCCGGGGGTCGGCACCATGCCGAACTCCACGTTCTTCCTCGCCGCCATCTTCATCAGCGACGGGTGGCCGTTGAGCATGCCGACCTTGCCATCGGCGAACGCGGCGAAGGCGTCGGCCCGGTTGAGCTTGCCGGGGGCGACCGGCCCGGTGAGGCCCTTGTCGACCAGCTCTTCCTTGAGCCAGGTGAAGGTGGCGACGTTCTCCGGGGAGGCGAGGGCGTACGTCCCGTTGGTGTCGGTGTAGCCGCCCCCGCCGCTGAGCATCCACTGCATGGTCTCGGCCTGCGCCTCCTCGGGGCCGAGCGGCAGGGCGTACGGGTACGTGACGCCCTCCGCCTTCAGCGCCCCGGCGGCCCGCGCCAGGTCGTCCCAGGTCTTCGGCGGGGCGATGCCAGCCTTCTCGAAGTGGGCCTTGTTGTAGAAGAGCACGCGCGTGGAGGCCGCGAACGGCATGCCGTACTGCACCCCGCGGACCTGGCCCGCGCCCGCGAGCTGGGAGACGAAGTCGGCCTGCACGGGGATGGAGAGCAGGTCGTCGGCCCGGTAGAGCAGGTCCTTGGCGGCGTAGTCCGAGTAGGCGCCGATCTGCGCCATGTCGGGGGCCTCCCCGGCGTCGACCATCTCGCGGACCTTGCGGTCGACGTCGTTCCAGGAGTGGACCGACACCTCGATCCGCACGCCGGGGTGCTCGGCCTCGTAGGCGCGGGCCAGGTCCTCCCAGTAGATCCGGGAGCTGTTGGCCTTGGTGTCGCCGTAGTCGGCGGCGACCAGCCTGAGGGTCACGTCCCCGGAGTCGCCGGAGAGCCCGCAGCCGCCGAGGACCGCCGTCATGCCCAGTGCGGACACCACCGCGATCGTTCCAGTCCTACGCCGCTGCACCGTACCTGCCCCAACCTGCCGGCCGTCATGTTCGTTTAACGGATTAAGGTCTACACCACGTAAGTGGACTAGACCTCTCGCGGGTCAACGGGTCACACTGTCCCCCGTGAGACATGTCATCGCCCTCGATGTGGGCGGCACCGGGATGAAGGCCGCCCTGGCCGGGCCGGGAGGCGAACTGCTCCACGAGGCCCGTCGCGCCACCGGCCGCGACCGCGGGCCCGAGGCGGTCGTCGCCGGCATCCTGGACTTCGCCGCCGAGCTGCGCGCCCACGGCGCCGACCGCTTCGGCGAACCGGCCCGCGCGGCCGGCGTCGCCGTCCCCGGGATCGTCGACGAGGAGAGCGGCACCGCCGTCTTCGCCGCCAACCTCGGCTGGCACGACGTCCCGCTGCGGGCGCTCCTCGCCGAACGGCTCGGCGGCATCCCCGTCGCCCTCGGCCACGACGTGCGCACGGGCGGTCTCGCCGAGGGGCGGATCGGGGCCGGCCGGGGCGCCGACCGGTTCCTCTTCGTGCCGCTGGGCACCGGCATCGCCGGGGCGATCGGCCTCGACGGCCGGGTCGAGGCGGGCGCGCACGGCTTCGCCGGCGAGATCGGTCACATCGTGGTCCGCCCCGGCGGCGCCCCCTGCCCCTGCGGCCAGCGCGGCTGCCTGGAGCGGTACGCCTCCGCGTCGGCGGTCAGCCAGGCGTGGGCCGAGGCCGGCGGCGGCCCGGACGCGGACGCCGCCGACTGCGCCGCGGCCGTCGTGGCCGGCGACGAGCGCGCCCGGCGCGTCTGGCAGGACGCCGTGGACGCCCTCGCCGACGGACTGGTCACCGCGCTCACCCTGCTGGACCCGCGCGTCCTGATCATCGGTGGCGGTCTCGCGGAGGCGGGGGAAACGTTGTTCACGCCGCTGCGGGACGCCGTCCGGCGCCGCGTCACCTTCCAGCGCCTGCCCGAACTGGTCCCCGCGGCCCTCGGCGACAACGCCGGCTGCCTCGGCGCCGGCCTCATGGCCTGGGACCTGCTCCACGCCACCACCGCACCGCCCGCCACCCACACCCTGACGTCCCCGGAGGTAACCACCTGATGGCCCCCAGCAAGGTTCTCGCCGGCGCCCGGGTGGTGCTCCCCACCGGGACCGTGGAAGACGGCCGCGTGATCGTCGACGGCACGCGGATCGCCGCGACGGCCCCCGCCGACGCGCGGATCCTCGACGCCGGCGGCCACTGGGTGGTCCCCGGCTTCGTCGACCTGCACAACCACGGCGGCGGCGGAGCCTCCTTCGCCGGCGGGCCCGCCGAGGAGATCCTCCGGGGCGTCCACACCCACCGCCTGCACGGCACGACCACCCTGGTCGCCTCCGCCGTCACCAGCGACCTGGACTTCCTCACCCGGCACGCCGGGGTGCTCGCCGAACTGGCCGAGCAGGGCGACATCGCCGGCATCCACTTCGAGGGGCCGTTCATCTCCCCGTGCCGCAAGGGCGCCCACGAGGAGCGGCTGCTGCGCGACCCCGACCCGGCCGAGGTCCGCAAGCTGATCGACGCGGCGCACGGCCACGCCCGGATGATGACCCTCGCCCCGGAACTCCCCGGCGGCCTCGACTCCGTGCGGCTCCTCGCCGAGCACGGCGTCATCGCGGCCGTCGGCCACACCGACGCCACCTACGAGCAGACGCTCCAGGCCATCGACGCCGGCGCCACGGTCGCCACCCACCTGTTCAACGCCATGCCGCCGCTCGGCCACCGCGCCCCGGGCCCCATCACCGCCCTCCTGGAGGACGAGCGGGTCACCGTCGAGCTGATCAACGACGGCACCCACCTGCACCCGGCCTCGCTCCAGCTCGCCTTCCACCACGCGGGGGCCGACCGGGTGGCCTTCATCACCGACGCGATGGACGCGGCCGGCTTCGGCGACGGCCGCTACATGCTCGGCCCGCTGGAGGTCGAGGTCGCCGACGGCGTCGCCCGGCTGGTGGAGGGCGGCACGATCGCCGGCTCCACGCTCACCCTGGACCGCGCCTTCAAACGGGCCGTGACGGTCGACCGGCTGCCGGTCGGCGACGTGGTCGCCGCGATCTCCGCCAACCCCGCGCGGCTGCTCGGCCTCTCCGACCGGGTCGGCTCGCTGGAGCCCGGCAAGGACGCCGACCTGGTGGTGCTGGACGAGGAGTTCGACCTGGTCGGCGTCATGCGCCGGGGCGAATGGGTGGTCGATCCCCAACTGGGCTGATCCGTCCGCGACTCCGCCCCCCGAAGGGCGTAGGGCACACGGCCGCGGGGTGGGCCGCCCGGCGCGCGTTTGGCATGATCGTGTCCGGCGGCCGCACCGGGCGGGCGCCGTGCGTCCGGCGGACGGGGGAGGTCGGCACAGGTGATTCTCACCGTCACGCTGAACACCGCGCTGGACCTCACCTACCGGGTCCCCGACCTGCGCCCGCACGCCTCCCACCGCGTCACCGAGGTCATCGAGCGCCCCGGCGGCAAAGGGCTGAACGTGGCCCGCGTGCTCGCCGCCCTCGGCCACGAGACGACCGTCACCGGCTTCGCGGGCGGCACCACCGGACACCTCGTGCGGCAGGGGCTCGCCGCCGTGCCGGGGCTCGTGGACGCGCTGGTGCCCACCGAGGGCGCCAGCCGCCGCACCATCGCCGTGGTGGACCGGCGCACCGGCGACACCACCCAGCTCAACGAACCCGGACCGGCCGTCGCCCCCGCCGAGTGGGACGCCTTCCAGCGCGCCTACGAGCGGCTGCTCGGCGGCGCGGACGCCGTCGCCCTGTGCGGCAGCCTGCCGCCGGGCCTGCCGGTCGGCGCCTACGCCGGCCTGGTGCGCACCGCCCGCGCGGCCGGGGTGCCGGTGCTGCTCGACACCAGCGGGGAACCGCTGCGCCGGGGCGTCGCCGCCCGCCCCGACCTGATCAAGCCGAACGCCGAGGAGCTGGCCGAGCTGACCGGTGCGCACGAGCCGCTGCGGGCCACCCAGTCCGCCCGGCGGCGCGGTGCCCACGCGGTCGTCGCCTCACTGGGCGCCGAGGGGCTGCTCGCGGTGACCCCGGAGGGCCGCTGGCGGGCCGCCCCGCCCGCCCGGCTGGCCGGCAACCCGACCGGCGCCGGCGACTCCGCCGTCGCGGGGCTGCTGTCCGGCCTGGTGGAACGCCTGCCCTGGCCGGACCGGCTGGCCCGCGCGCTCGCCCTGTCCGCGGCGACGGTCCTCGCCCCCGCGGCCGGCGAGTTCGACCGCGCGGCCTACGAGAACCTGCTCGCCTCCGGCGTCACGGTGACACCGGAGGCGGGGTGAGTCAGGTCACCAGGGCCTTTCGTGTGGATCACGCCGGGCTCGCGGGGTCCGGCCTGATCCGCACGAAAGACCCTAGCCGGGCTTCAGCCAGAACTGGTCCAGGTTGAGGTCGCACTGGTTGCCCTCGTTGCACGCGAGCTCGATCGTGTTCGTGCCCTCGTTCAGGTTCACGTTGGCCCAGGTGCTCTGCCATCCCTTTTCCCAGTCGCCCTCGGGCGAATTGGCGAAGTTCCGCATGTTGAGCGGACGGGAATCGGCCTTGCCGTTGACCACGAGCGTCGCGTTGGCGTCCACACCGGGGATGCCGTAGCGCACGTACAGCCGGTAGGAGCCCTTGTCCTTGATGCCGTCGACGGTCCAGGTGACCTTGGCGCCGACCTGGTTGAAGCCGGCCACGTAGACTCCGCCCTCGGCCTGGGCGCCCTGGGTGTCCGAAGCGGTCGAGAGGCCGGGCGAGAGGCGCAGGGCCTTGGCGTCCGAGGCCGGCAGCTCCGCCTTCTCGTCGTCCTTCTTCCCCTCCTCCGTGGCGGTGGCGGACGGTTCGCCGGTCTCGGGCTGGGCGGGCGCGGTGGCGCCGGCCTCGTTGCCGCCCTTGCCGTCGTCCTTGTCGCCGCTGCTCGCCATGGCGACCGCGATGCCGACGACGACCGCCGCGACCACGGCGACGGCGCCGATCAGCAGGCCCTTGGTGTTGGGGCCCCGGCCGCGGCCCCCGCCGCCCGCCCGGCCCTGCTGCTGCGGGCCCGGGGCGCCGGGCACGGTCTCGGGTGCGGCGTAGTGGGCGTTGGGCTGGCCGTAGACGCCCTGCTGCTGAGGGGCCTGGGCCTGCGGTGCCCCGTACTGCCGTGTGCCGACGGGGCGCACCCGGTTGACGGAGTTCGGGTAGCCGTAGCCACCGGACGGCGGCTGGGCCCCGTTGGCCTGCCCGTCGGCGTAGAGGTAGCCGAACGGGTCGTCGTCCTCGGGCGTGCTCGCGCCGTTGTTGCCGGGCGTCATCCCTAGGTCTCCTAACCAGGTGCGGTGCGGGCGGTGAGAGGCCGAGCCTACCTTCCCCGGTGGCACCATTCGCTCGATCGGGGGTACCCCTCAGGGCCGGTGGGCAGGGGTGAAATCGGGCCGTACCCGCCCACTGTTCTGGGGATCACCCGGCTCGCCGGTGCTGTTTGGGACGAGATCGTTTCTCGACGTACATCCGTTCGTCAGCGGACTTCAGCACTTCGTCCGCCGTCATCCCGCAGTGGGCCCATCCGATGCCGAAACTGGCGCCCACGCGGACGGCCCGCCCCTCGGCCCGGATCGGCTGGATGATCTCGCTGCGCAGGCGTACCGCGAGGTCCTCGGCGTCGGCCTGGCCGAGCCCGTCGGCGAGGATCACGAACTCGTCGCCGCCGAGCCGGGCGACCGTGTCGCCGTCGCGGACCCCGCAGCCGAGCCGCCGGGCGACCTCGATGAGGACGGCGTCGCCCGCGTTGTGCCCGAACCGGTCGTTGATCGACTTGAAGCCGTCGAGGTCGCAGAAGAGGACCGCGAGCCCCTTGGCGCCGTCGTCCCCCTCGGGGGCGACGACGTGCACGTGGTGGTCGTAGGGGGCGTACGGTCCCGGGTCCTCGCGGTAGCCGAGGTCCTGGTCCTCGGCGCGGCGGCCGGGGCGCGTGTAGGCGGCATCGAGCATGTCGGCCACGCTGGCGTGCGGGGAGCCGGGCCGGCGGCACAGGCGGGCGGAGAGGCGGGCGCGCAGTTCGGCGGAGTTGGGCAGCCCGGTCAGCGAGTCGTGGGAGGCGCGGTGGGCGAGCTGGAGCTCGCGGCGCTTGCGCTCCTCTATGTCCTCGACGTGGGTGAGCAGGAAGCGCGGCCCGTCGGCGGCGTCGGCGACGACGCTGTTGCGCAGCGAGACCCAGACGTAGGTGCCGTCGCGGCGGCCGAGGCGCAGCTCGGCCCGGCCGCCCTCGGCGGAGGTGCGCAGCAGGGTGCCGATGTCCTCGGGGTGGACCAGGTCGGAGAAGGCGTAGCGGCGCATCGCGGAGGCGGGGCGGCCGAGCAGCCGGCACAGCGCGTCGTTGGTGCGCAGGATGCGGCCGTGCTGGTCGCCGCCCATCTCGGCGATGGCCATGCCGGAGGGGGCGTACTCGAAGGCCTGCCGGAAGCTCTCCTCGCTCGCGCGAAGGGCCTGCTGGTCGCGTTCGAGGCGGACCAGGGCGCGCTGCATGTTGGAGCGCAGGTGGGCGTTGCTGATGGCGATGGCTGCCTGGAAGGCGTACATCTGGAGCGCCTCGCGGCCCCAGGCGCCGGGGTGGCGGCCGTTGCGCGGGCGGTCCACGGACAGGACGCCGACCAGCTTGCCGCTGGTGCCGCCGCCCTGCGGGCCGGGCGCGTACATGGGGGCGAAGAGCCGGTCCGAGGGGTGCCACTCGTCGGCGAAACGCGGTTCGGGTCCGTCGGTGTACCACTGGGGGACGTCGTCGTCGTCGAGGACCCAGCCCTCGGTGTGCGGGATGAAGACCAGGTCGCCCCAGCGTTCGCCCATCGTCAGGCGGCGGTCCCAGGAGGCGCGGGAGCCGACGCGGCCGGTGATGAGGGCCTCGGCGGCCTGGTCGCCGGCGAAGGCGGCGACGACGAGGTCGCCGTCGGGACGGACGAGGTTGACACACGCCAGCGCGTACCCGAGGGCGTCGACCACGCCGTCGGCGACGGTCTGCAGGGTGTCGGCCAGACTGCGGGCCGTGTTCATCTCCGCCATGACGCGGTGCAGTTGCCGCAGGGACTCAAGACGGACGTAGGGCTCCGACTCGGTCTCCATCCTCGCCCTCCCCCCGAGACCTCGCAGTGAATCAAGGGTTCTCTTCGGCGTATCGTCCTACCAGCTTCCGCCACTGAATCACAGCGCGCTGCCCACTCGGTACACAGGGTCAACAATTACCGCCCCTTGTGACTCAAGTCACAACGAAACCTGAACAATTGGGTGGTGTATCCGTGTTTTCGACGCATCGCGGCCAACCCGTCGGACGACTTGTGGAGAAAGCGGGGCTCCGGCCACGGTCCTAGGACCGGCCTGGTCCCGGGGCCCGATGCGGGGCGCGCGCGGCGCCGATTAGCGTGATGGTGTGCCGAACACTCCCCCTGCCACCGTCGCCGCCTCCTCGTTGCCCTCCCCCGCCTCCGGGCATGCTGGCGGAGTGAGCAACGACGAGTTCCGTGCCGCCATGTCCCGGCTCTCCTCCGGCGTGGTCCTCGTGACCGCCCAGGAGCCGCCGCTGGACCCCGACGACCCCCGGGCGCCGCTCGGCGAGGACGCCGGGATGACGGCCACGGCGTTCATGTCGGTGTCCCTGGAACCGCCGCTGGTCCTGGTGAGCCTGCGCTCGGGCTCCCGCATGGACGACCTGCTCACCGAGCAGCCGCTGTGGGCGGTCTCCGTGCTCTCCGAGAGCCAGCGGCACATCGCCGGCCGCTTCGCCATGCGGGGCCGGATCAGCGACCGGCTGCTCTTCGAGGACATCCCCTACAGCCGGGGCGAGGCGTCCGGGGCACCGCTGGTGGGCGGGGCGCTGGCGACCCTGGAGTGCAGCACCGAGCAGCGCGTCGACGCCGGCGACCACACCCTCGTCATCGGCCGGGTGCTGACCGCGCGGGTGCCCAGCGCGGAGGGCGGCCCGCTGATGTACTTCCGGGGCCGTTACCGGCACCTGGGCTGAGCGGCCGGCGCCCTCACTCCCAGCCCTTCGGGGAACGGCCGCGCTTGGTCTGCGACCGCTGCTTCTTCTCGCGCAGCCGGCGTTCGTTGATACCGCGCGGGACGCGGGTGGGCCGGCGCGGCCGGGGCGGCGGCGCCGTGGCCTCCGCCAACAGCGCGGCCAGGCGCAGGGCGGCGGCCTCCCGGTTGCGCCACTGCGAACGGTGCGCGGCGGAGCGCACGGTGACGACCCCGTCGGTCAGCCGCCCCGCCAGCCGCTCCAGCGCCCGCGCCTTCCACACCTCGGGCAGGGCCTCGGTGCGAGCCAGGTCGAAGCGCAGCTCCACCTGCGTGTCCGTGGTGTTGACGTGCTGACCGCCGGGCCCCGAGGAACGCGAGAAACGCCAGACCAGCTCGGCCTCGGGCAACGAGACGGAACCGCGGACGACGTAGGGACCGGACATGTGTCCATGGTCCCTCGTCACCCGCCCGGCGTCACCCCGATATCCGCGTCGGCCCCGTCACCCCGCCCCGCCGCGCCCCGTGCCGCGGGCCCCGGCGTGCCCGGCGAAGAAGGCCGGAAGAGCCGGAACCTTGCGGACCCCTCACGTCGTTCATGGAGGTGGCTGTAGCTTTCGTGCCGTAAGCAAACGAGGGAAAGGACTCCCACACCATGGCTGTAAGCCTGTCCAAGGGTGGCAACGTCTCGCTCACCAAGGAGGCTCCGGGCCTGTCCGAGGTCACCGTCGGCCTCGGCTGGGACGTCCGCACCACCACCGGCACCGACTTCGACCTCGACGCCTCCGCCATCGCGGTCAACGCGGAGGGCAAGGTCTACTCCGACGCCCACTTCGTCTTCTTCAACAACAAGCAGACGCCGGACAACACCATCGTCCACACCGGTGACAACCGCACCGGCGAGGGCGCCGGCGACGACGAGTCGATCAACGTCAACCTGTCCGCCCTGCCGGCCGACATCGACAAGATCGTCTTCCCGGTCTCCATCTACGACGCCGAGGCCCGTTCGCAGAACTTCGGCCAGGTGCGCAACGCCTACATCCGCGTCGTCAACCAGGCCGGCGGCAGCGAGATCGCCCGCTACGACCTGTCGGAGGACGCCGCGACCGAGACCGCGATGGTCTTCGGCGAGCTGTACCGCAACGGCGCCGAGTGGAAGTTCCGCGCGGTCGGCCAGGGGTACGCCTCGGGTCTGGTCGGCATCGCCCAGGACTTCGGCGTCAACGTCTGACGCCCCGTCCGCCGCGCGGGCTCCCGGCACGTCCGACGGGGGCCCGCGCGGCGCGTCCGGCCCGTGCGGGCGTCCCGGCGGGGCCGCGTCCGGTCCGTACCCGAGTGGCCGCGCGGGCCCGCGCGGCGCGGGGCGCCGGGCTCCGGACCGGGGCCTAGGATCACGGCGTGCGCCCTCGCCCTCCGTTCGTCCTCGCCGCGGCGCTGGCCGCGCTGGCCGCCGGATGCGGCGGCAGCGGCGTCCACGGCACGCCCGGCGGCCCGGGGCTGCGCGACCCGTACTTCCCGAAGGCGGGCAACGGCGGTTACGACGTACGCCATTACGGTCTCGTCCTCGACTACGACCCGGCCCGCCGGCACCTGTCGGGCACCGCGACCGTCACCGCCCGCGCCACCGAGGCGCTCTCCGCGTTCGACCTCGACCTCGACGGCCTCACCGTCGAGGAGGTCACCGTCGACGGCCGCACCGCCCGCTGGAGCCGCGCCGGCCAGGAACTGACCGTCCGTCCGCGCGACGGCCTCCGCCGCGGCGCGACCTTCCGGGTGACCGTCCGTTACTCCGGCGAGCCGGTGACGATCACCGACCACGACGGTTCCGAGGAGGGCTGGCTGCACACCGCCGACGGCGCCGTCGGCCTGGGCGAACCGACCGGCTCGATGGCCTGGTTCCCCGGCAACCACCACCCCTCCGACAAGGCCGCCTACGACCTCACCGTCACCGTGCCGGAGGGCCTGCGGGCCGTCTCCAACGGGGAGTTGACCAGCGAGCGCACGGAGGGCGGCCGGACCACCTCCACCTGGCACAGCGCGGAGCCGATGCCGAGCCACGCGGCCACCGTCGCCATCGGCCGTTTCGACGTCACCCGCACCACCACCCGTGACGGGCTGCCCGTGCTCACCGCCGTCGACCCGGAGCAGGCCGCGGCGGGCAAGGCCGTCCTCGGCCGCGTTCCCGAGATCATGGAGTGGGCGGGCGACCTCTTCGGGCCGTACCCGTTCTCCTCCACCGGCGCGATCGTCGACCGGCCCGGCGACGCCGGGTACGCGCTGGAGACGCAGACCCGGCCCTACTTCGCGGGCGCCCCCGACCTGCGCACCCTCGTGCACGAACTGGCCCACCAGTGGTACGGGAACTCCGTCACGCCGAAGACCTGGGCGGACGTGTGGCTCGCGGAGGGCTTCGCCACCTACGCGGAGTGGCTGTGGGACGAGGACCACGGCGGCGACAGCGCCCAGCACACCTTCGACACCTTCTACGCGACCGGCGAGGGCCTGTGGGCCTTCCCGCCCGCCGAACCGCCGGACGCGGCCCACCTCTTCGAGAGCCCGGTCTACCAGGGCGGCGCCATGGTCCTGCACCGCGTCCGGCGGACCGTCGGCGACGACGCCTTCCGCGCCCTGCTGCGCGGCTGGGCGGCGGCCCACCGCCACGGCAACGCGGACACCGCGGACTTCACGGCGTACGTCGAGAAGTCCGCCCCGGGAACAGACTTCACGCCCCTGTGGAGGGAATGGCTCCACGGCTCGGGCACCCCACCCCGCCCCTGACACCCCGGGCACGCCGGCGAACGGCACGCCCCCGGCCGGCAGGGGTGGCCGGCAGGGCATCGCCCGAGACGCGGCGCCTGCCGGCGGCGGGGTGAGCGGCGGTGACCGGAAAGGGGGCGAGCGGCGACGACCCGCCACGCTCCGCCCGGGCCCCGGTACGACACCGGCCCGCGGCACGGTCGGGCGGAGCGCGGCGGGCACCCGCCCCAGGGCGAGGACACCGGCCCCGGCGCGACAGCACTCGGCACCCGGCGCCCGCAGTACGGGACGGGCCCCCGGCCCCCGCACCGGCCGGCCGACGGCGGTGACCGACCCGGCGGTGGCCGACGGCGGTGACCCACCCGACGGCGGGCACCGCGCGTGGTACGGCACCCCGGCGCGGCGGCGGCCCGGGGCCCGGCACCACCACCGACGGCACCGCACCGGCCCCCTGCACGGCACCGACCCGGGGCCCGACCGGGCACCCGCCCCGGGGCAAGGACACCGGCCCCGGCGCGACCGCGCACCGAGGCGCGGCGGTTCGCAGCACGGCGGAGCCCGGGACACGGCACGGGGCAGCCGCCCCCGCCCGGCACCGGCCGCCGACGCGGCAGCGGCCGACGGCGGGGCCCGCGGCACGCGCCGGGGCGGTGGGCCTCGGCGGGGCACCGGCCCGCGGCCGGGGCGGCACGGCGTGACACCATCTCCCCGTGCTCGACATCGGCTACGCCCTCTCCCACCGCTTCCCGGACCCCCCGCAGACGGACTACCGCCGCGCGGACGTCCACGCGCTGCGGCACGACCTGTTCTGCGGGGACGTGTACCTCGCCGACACCGAGGCGGACCGGGAGATCGCCACGGCCTGGGGATGGGTGCCGGTGCTCGACTTCGCCTGGGCGCTGTGCGACATCGTGGAGCACGTCGACCGGGACCCGGCGGGCTCCCGCGCCGCCCGGCCGCAGCGGGCCGAACTGGACTTCACCGAGTCCACCGACCGCCTGCTCTTCGAGCGCCGCTTCGGCTGGGTCGACATCGACGCCGAGTGGCTGCCGGCCGGCGAACCACCGCTCTCCTTCCCCCACTCCGGCCTGCGCCGGGAGGCCCGGGACTTCCTCCACGACCTGCTCGCCGACCTCACCGACCTGCACGAGGACCTCGCGGAGAACCCGGTCGTCTGGACCCTCCAGGCCCGCTTCCCCCGCCTGCCCTGACGCCCGGCCGCGGCCCGGGGCGCACCGCCCGGCACGCCCCGGCCGCGGCCCGGGGCGCACCGCCCGGCACCCCCGAGGGCGGAGCGCGGCGCACGGGCGGGGGCCACCCGCCGCGCCCGGCACCTCCCCTACGGCAGCACCCGTACCCCCAGTTCCGCCGCCAGCACCGGGGCCAGGTCCAGCAACTGGGTGTGGCTGATCACCGCGCCCGAGAGCCGGTCCACTCCTCGGGCCAGCTCCAGCGGGGCGGCCCCGCGCAGGTCCACGTCGGTCAGGGTCGCCGCGCTCAGGTCGGCCCCCTTCACCGCGCAGTCCGCGAACGCCACCCGCTCCAGCCGGGCGCCCCCGAAGTCCGGCTCGACCAGCACGCAGCCCTCGAAGACCACGTCCTTGAGCCGCGCCCCCCGCAGGTTGAGGAAGTCGATCTTCCCGCCGCGGATCACCACCCGCTCCAGTACGGCCCCGTGCGCCTGGACCCCGCCGAGCCGGGCGTCGGCCAGGACCACGTCGCGCAGGGTCGCCTCGCCGAGGTCGGTGCCCACGCCCCGTACGCCGGTCAGGACCGTGTCGAGCAGCCGGGCCCGCCGCAGGGACGTCTCGTCCAGCACGCACCCGGTCAGGGCGCAGTCCATGAAGCGGGCGCCCGCGCCGTCCTGGCCGGCCAGGTCCGTCCCGTCGAAGTCCAGCCCGTCGTAGTCGCCGTCGCGCTCCAGTGCGCCGTCGCCGTACGGCTCCAGGGCGGGCAGCCGCACCTCGGGGCGCCGCGCCGCCCGGGGAGCCGTGCCGCCGCCCGCCGTTCCCGTTCTCCTCGCCATGGCCCCATGCTGCACCCCACCACCGACAGTCCGGCCCCGGCCCGGACGGGCTTGACCTCAAGCAAGGTCGAGGTCGTTGGCTGACATCCGGACCGCCCGCAACCGGCGCCGTCCGTCCTTCCGCCGACCCGACCCCGGGGGTACTTCCTCATGCGCGCCATCCGTCTGCACGCCTTCGGCCCCGCCGACAACCTCGTCCACGAGGAGGTCGAGGACCCGCGCCCCGGCCCCGGCCAGGTCCGCGTCACCGTGCGCGCGGCCGGCGTCCACCTCCTGGACGCCGCCCTGCGCGAGGGCGTCCCGGGGCCCGCCCCCGAGCCGCCCGCGCTGCCCACCGTGCCCGGCCGCGAGGTCGCCGGCGTCGTCGACGCCCTCGGCGAGGGCGTGGCCGGCACGTGGCTCGGCCGGCGCGTCGTCGCCCACCTCGGCTTCGCCCCGGGCGGGTACGCCGAGCGCGCCGTCGTCGACGCCGCCCGGCTGCACGAGATCCCCGCGAACCTCGACTTCGCCGCGGCCGTCGCCATGATCGGCACGGGCCGCACGGCGATGGGCATCCTCGGCTTCACCGTCCTCGGGCCCGGTGCGGTGGTGGTGATCCCGGCCGCGGCCGGCGGGCTCGGCACCCTGCTCGCGCAGTACGCGAGGAACGCCGGCGCCACCGTGATCGGCCTGGCCGGCGGAGCGGAGAAGACCGCCCGGGTCGCGGCGGCCGGCGCCGGCCTCGCGGTCGACTACACGCGCCCCGGCTGGCCCGCCGAGGTCCGCGCCCACCTCGACCGCCTCGGCACCCGGGCCACCGTCGTCCTGGACGGCGTGGGCGGGGACGTGGCCCGCGAGTGCGTCGCCCTGCTCGGGCCGGGCGGCCGGCACCTCGTCTTCGGCTGGTCGGCGCTGGGCATCCGCGACGGCGGGCCGCACCTCGTCGAGGGCGTCTCCGAGGAGGTGCTGGGCCCGGCGATGCTGCGGCGGGCCGGCGGCCCCGACCCGATCCGCACCCTCGAACTACGCGCCCTCGACGAGGCCGCCGCGGGCCGGCTGGTCCCGGCGGTGACCCGTTTCCCGCTCGCCGAGGCCGCCGCCGCGCACCGCGCGCTGGAGGGCCGGGCCACCATCGGGAAGGTGGTCCTGGAACCGTGAACGGAGCACCGTGAGCGGGGATGCGACACGTCCCGATCCGTGGTGTTCTGGGCCAATGAGTGCGGCCCGCACAGGTGACGCGAACACACCACCCCCCTCCGATCCCCGCCGCTGGTGGGGGCTGGTGGTGATCGCCCTGGCCCAGTTGATGGTCGTCCTGGACGCGACCATCGTGCAGATCGCGCTGCCCTCCGCGCAGCGCGATCTGGGCATGTCCGACGCCAACCGGCAGTGGGTGATCACCGCCTACACCCTGGCCTTCGGCGGGCTGCTGCTGCTCGGCGGCCGGATCGCGGACCTGGTGGGCCGCAAACGGACCTTCGTCGTCGGCCTGATCGGCTTCGCGGGCGCCTCCGCGCTCGGCGGCGCCGCCGCCGGTTCCGGGATGCTCTTCGGCGCCCGCGCCCTCCAGGGCGTCTTCGCCGCCATCCTCGCGCCCTCCGCGCTGTCCCTGCTGGCCACCACCTTCACCGACCCGAGGGAGCGCGGGAAGGCGTTCGGCGTCTACGGCGCGCTGGCCGGCAGCGGCTCCGCCATCGGCTTCGTCGTCGGCGGCGTGCTCACCGAGTACCTCGACTGGCGCTGGTGCCTGTACGTCAACGTGCCCATCGCCGTCATCGCCGTCTTCGGCGCGCTGTCCCTGCTGCACGACAGCCCCGGGCACGCGGGCGCCCGCCTCGACATCCCCGGCGTCGTCCTCGGCTGCGGCGGACTGGTCTCCCTCGTCTACGGCTTCAGCGAGGCCCAGCCGCGCGGCTGGAGCGACCCGCTGGTGCTCGCCCTCTTCGCCGCCGCCGCCGTGCTCCTGGCCGCCTTCGTGTGGTGGCAGACCCGGGCGCCCGTACCCCTGCTGCCGCTGCACGTCATCCGCGAGCGGAACCGGGCGGGCTGCTTCCTGACGATGATGCTGGCCGTCATCGGCATGTTCGGCCTGTTCCTCTTCATGACCTACTACCTCCAGGTCATCCTCGACTACTCGCCGGTGAAGACCGGACTGGCGTTCCTGCCGCTGACCGCCGGGATCATCGTCGGCTCCACCCAGATCTCGGCCCGGCTGCTGCGCCGGGTGGCGCCGCGCGCGCTGATGGTCCCGGGCATGGTGCTGGCCGCCGCCGGGATGGTGGTCCTCACCCGGATCACGGTGCACTCGGAGTACCTCACCGAGGTCATGCCCGCGCTGATCCTGATGGGCCTCGGCATGGGCCTGACCTTCATGCCGGTCTTCTCCACCGCCACCGCCGGGGTCGCCCCGCAGGACTCCGGGGTGACCTCGGCGACGGTCAACACCTCGCAGCAGGTGGGCGGTTCGATCGGTACGGCGCTGCTCAACACCGTGGCCACCACGAGCAGCACCACCTTCATCGCCACGCACCTGAAGAACCCGGCCCAGCGCGCGATGATCGTCAAGGAGGGCATCGTGCACGGCTACACGGTGGCGATCTGGGTGGCCGCGGGCGTGATGCTGCTGGCCGGACTGGTGGCGGGCCTGATGGTGACGGCGAAGGCCCCCCGCCACGGCACCCCGGCCGGCACCCCGGTCCCCGAGCCGGCCTCCTGACCCCGCCCGGGGCCGGGCCACCGCGGCCCGCGCCACCCCCGTCGTGCGAACGGCCCCCCGCCCTGCACGGGCGGGGGGCCGTCGCGACCGTCCGAGCCCCCTGTCGGATTCGAACCGACGACCTTCGCTTTACAAGAGCGGCGCTCTGACCAGCTGAGCTAAGGAGGCGGCGCGCGGCGGACCGCGCGGAGGCTGCTCCACTGTACACAGCACCGGTGAACGACGGGATGCGCGCGCCGCGGCGAAGTTCACGGGCCGGTAGGTGCTGACAGATCACATGAACGCCAGGTAGCGTCCTGACCCGGTTCACTCGCGTGGACTACACCACCACCTTCCTACAACGGATCGTCCGGCACGTTCCTGCCGGTAGAAGGGGGCCTCTCACCATGGCCACTGTCCAGTTCGACAAGGCGACCCGGATCTACCCCGGTTCCGACAAGCCCGCCGTCGACGGTCTCGACATCGACATCGCGGACGGGGAGTTCCTCGTCCTGGTCGGCCCGTCCGGCTGCGGCAAGTCCACCTCGCTCCGGATGCTCGCCGGCCTGGAGGACGTCAACGGCGGCGCCATCCGCATCGGCGACCGCGACGTCACCCACCTCCCGCCCAAGGACCGGGACATCGCCATGGTGTTCCAGAACTACGCCCTGTACCCGCACATGAGCGTCGCGGACAACATGGGCTTCGCCCTCAAGATCGCGGGCGTGCCGAAGACGGAGATCCGGCAGAAGGTCGAGGAGGCCGCCAAGATCCTCGACCTCACCGAGTACCTGGACCGCAAGCCGAAGGCGCTCTCCGGCGGTCAGCGCCAGCGCGTCGCCATGGGCCGCGCCATCGTCCGCGAGCCGCAGGTCTTCCTCATGGACGAGCCGCTGTCCAACCTGGACGCCAAGCTCCGCGTCTCCACCCGTACGCAGATCGCCTCGCTCCAGCGCCGCCTGGGCATCACCACCGTCTACGTCACCCACGACCAGGTCGAGGCCATGACCATGGGCGACCGGGTGGCCGTGCTCAAGGACGGACTGCTCCAGCAGGTCGACTCGCCGCGCAACATGTACGACAAGCCCGCCAACCTCTTCGTCGCCGGCTTCATCGGCTCCCCCGCCATGAACCTGGTCGAGGTGCCGATCACCGACGGCGGCGTGAAGTTCGGCAACAGCGTCGTCCCGGTCAGCCGGGAGGCCCTGAAGGCCGCCGCCGACAAGGGCGACCGCACGGTCACCGTCGGCGTCCGCCCCGAGCACTTCGACGTGGTCGAGCTGGGCGGCACCGCCTCCGCCTCGCTGACGAAGGACGCCGACGACGCCCCGGCCGGCCTCGCGGTCTCGGTCAACGTCGTGGAGGAGACCGGCGCCGACGGCTACATCTTCGGCTCCGTCGAGGTCGGCGGCGAGTCCCGCGACCTCGTCGTCCGCGTCAGCAGCCGCGCCGTGCCGGAGAAGGGCTCGACCGTGCACGTCGTCCCGCAGCCGGGCGAGACCCACGTGTTCTCGACCTCCACGGGCGAGCGCCTCTCCGACTGAGGTTCCCCCCGCTCCGGCGTACCGGGCCCCGCGGCGTATCGCGGGGCCCGTTCCGTTTCCCGGCACGAGCGCGGCACTTCGGGACGTTTCGAGCCGTGTGCGTCAACCCATTACCCATTTCGTGGCACCACTTCATCCCCCGAACCGGTGACTAAATGTCGCCAAATCATCACCGGACGCTACCCTCACTCGCGTGAAGCACTCCGTGAAGCACTCCGCCATCCCGCAGAGGCGGCACGGCCGGGGCCCCGCCCACCGCATCGGCCGCTCGCTCGCCTTCGTCCTGCCCGTCGTCCTGGTGCTCTCCGGCACCCTCGCGGTGACCCGGGTCGACTGGTCGGGAGACCCCTCGGACTCGGTGCTCACCGCGTCCGACGCCTCCTCGTCGCAGACCGGCGCGACCACCGCGCCCCGCGCCGCGCACGAGGTCCTGCGCGACCAGCTCCTGACGGAGCTGCAGGAGAAGGACCCGGGCATCGCCCTGACCCACCTCCAGCAGGCCGTCAACGAGCGGCCGTCGCTCGCCGGGCACTGCGCCTCCATCGCGCGGGCGCTGGGCCGCGCCGCGGTCAAGGTCTACGGGCCCACGCGCGCCCAGTCGTTCGCCCGCCCCGTCTGCGACACCGCCTTCGCCTCGGGCGTGCTGGCAGCGCACGGCTGAGCCCGCCCCGCGCTGCCGCGGCGCCGGCGGGGCGCCCCGTACAGTTCGGGTCATGAGCGATCCGAACGCCGCGTCCCGCCGCCCCGTTCAGGCCGTCGTCCTGGCCGGCGGACAGGGGTCCCGTCTCCGTCCCTACACCGACGACCGGCCCAAGCCGATGGTCGAGATCCCGGGCACCGGGACCCCGATCATCGGCCATCAGCTCTCCTGGCTCGCCGACGAGGGCGTGACCGACGTGGTGGTCTCCTGCGGCCACCTCGCCGAGGTGCTGCAGAAGTGGCTGGAGACGGCCGAGCTGCCGCTCTCCGTCAGCACCGTCGTGGAGACCGAGCCGCTGGGCCGCGGCGGTGGCCTCAAGTACGCCGCCGCCCACCTGCCCCACCCCGACCGGCCCTGGTACGCCACCAACGGCGACATCTGGACGCGCTTCTCGCTGCGCGACATGGCCGACTTCCACGCCGAGCGGGGCGCCGTGGCCACCCTCGCGCTGGCCCGCCCGAGGCTGCCCTGGGGCGCCGTGAAGACCGACGGCTTCGGGCACATCACGGACTTCATCGAGGCGCCGCCGTCGACCTTCGAGATCAACGCGGGCGTCTACGTCTTCTCGTCCGGTTTCGCGGAGTTGCTGCCGGAGCGCGGTGACCACGAGCGGACGACGTTCCCGCGGCTGGCCCGCGAACGCCGGCTGGCCGGCTTCCCCATCCCGCAGGGCTCCTACTGGCGGGCGATCGACACCGCGAAGGACCTGACGGAGGCCGCCCGCGAACTCGCCGACCAGCGCCGCTGAGCCGGTCACCGCGCGCCGCCGGCGGCCCCGCGCTCGCCGAACGGCCTCCGCGGCCCGCCGGCCCGGCTCCCGGGCACCGCGTACGACGACGGGGTCCCGCACGGTTCTCGTGCGGGACCCCGTCGTCGTCGGGCCGGTGGCGGCCGGTGGTCAGCCCAGGAGACCGCCGACCAGGCGCCCGCCCGACTGGCCGGTGGACGGTTCGCCCTCCTCGCCTCCGCCCCCGCCGGTGCCCCCGGTGGAGCCGTCGGAGCCCGTGGTGGCGCCGCCGGAGGCCGGCCCGGCGCTGGTGCTCGGCGCCTGTCCGGCCGGGGCCTCCTGCTGCGGCGGGACCTGGCCCGTGGTGCCCTGGGTCTGGCTGGGGGCGCCGCCGGTGGTGGCGCCGGTGCCCTGGGTCGCGCCCGGGGTGGTCGTGGCTCCCCCGGTCCCGGGACCGGCGGTGGCGCCGCTGGTGGCGCCCTGGGTGGGCGAGGAGGACGCCTCCGGGGTGGTGGTCGCGGTGCGCTCGCCGGGCTCCTGCGGCAGCGGCGAGCCGGGCAGCACGTTGCGCGGGGCCTCGCCGGGCCCGGGGACGACCACGCGGTCGGCGTCGCGGACGGCGCCGCCGAGCAGCGAGCCGACCAGCAGGGTGATGCCGGTGACGAGGAAGGTCACCACGGCCCCGCGGCGCAGCACGTAGCGGCGCAGGTCCCAGATGTCGGCCCGGGGGCCGAGGCGGCGCCAGGCGCTGCCGGCGAGCCGGCCGTCCACGGAGTAGACCGGGGCGCCCGCGATGATCAGCGGGGACCAGGCGGCGAGGTAGATGATGTCCGGCGCGTCGTAGGCGGGGACGCTCTTCCAGCTCACGGTGACCAGCAGCGCGGCCGACAGCAGGGCGCCGATGCCGGCGGCGAGCCGCTGCCAGCAGCCCAGCACGGTCAGGACGCCGACGATCACCTGGAGGAAGGCGATGACCAGCCCGGAGCCGACCGGGTGGGCCAGGGCGAACTGGCGCAGCGGCTCGGCGACGTCCCACGGGTGCAGGGTGTTGAGCCACTTGACCATGGAACCGCGCTCGCCGCCGTCGAAGTAGACGGGGTCGCAGAGCTTTCCCATGCCCGCGTAGACGGAGATGAAGCCGAGGAAGACGCGCAGCGGGAGCAGCACGACGCCGAGGTTCATCCGGCGGCCGGGGTAGTAGGCGTGCCGCGCCGGGTCGTCGCCGTGCCGGCGGACACCGGCGCCCTCGCCCGGGTACGTGCCCGGGGTGACGTCGAAGTCGTCGTCGGCGTAGTCGAGTTCGTCGTAGGCGCTGCCCGAGGAGCGCATCGCGGGCAGCAGCCGGGTGCCGTCGCCGGGACCGCGCTGGGCGCCGACGACCGGGGCCTCCAGCGGCTGCGTGTCGGGGCCCTCGTCGTAGTCGTCCGCGTAGCCGGGGAGGCCGCCGCCGGGCCCGGCCGGCTCGCCGAAGCGGGGGATGACCTGAGTGGCCCCGGCGTCGCCGGGGCCGTCGGCGGCCGGGTCCGCGAGATGCCGGCCGGCCCCCGCCCGCACCGCCTGGAGCAGCCGGTGGGCGCCCGTGTCGTCCGGTTCGGACCGGCCGCTCCAGACGACGGGGCGGCGGCGGGCGGCCGGGCCCACGGCACCGGCCACGGGGACGCGCGCGGTGTCCTGGGTGGCGCTCATGTGCCGCGCGATCCGCGGGGACCGGGTCCGCCGCGCCGAGGCACCGAGCTGCACGCGGAAACTCGCGTGGTTGACGATGACCTGGGCCGGATCGCTCGGCACCTTCACCATGCTCAGCGCGGGAGCGTCGTCGACCAGCGACGAGCGGTCCCCCGTGGGTGTGCGGGGTGTTCTGGTGTCCACACTCATCTAACCGAGTGACGTGTCGTTAGGACACTGCCTTGACCCGCCGGATCTGTCCGGACCGCGTCAAGCATGTCCGGACCGCCGGGAACACCCCGCCCGGGGGACGCGTCGAACGCCGGTTCACCCGTTCGGCGGGGCCGGCGTCCGTGCGCTCAGGCCCGCCTGCGGGCCGCCTCGTAGAGCACGATCCCCGCCGCCACACCGGCGTTGAGGGATTCGGCGCCGCCCGGCATCGGGATGCGCACCCGGATGTCGCAGGTCTCGCCGACCAGCCGGGACAGGCCCTTGCCCTCGCTGCCGACCACGATGACGACCGGCCCGTCGAGGGCGTCCAGGTCGCTCAGCTCGGCCTCCCCGTCGGCGGTGAGCCCGACGACGACGATCCCGGCCTTCTGGTACGTCTCCAGCGCCCGGGTGAGGTTGGTGGCGCGCGCGACCGGCGTGCGCGCCGCCGTGCCGGCCGACGTCTTCCAGGCGCCCGCCGTCATGCCGGCCGCGCGCCGCTCGGGCACGACCACGCCGTGGCCGCCGAAGGCGGAGACGGAGCGGACGACGGCCCCCAGGTTGCGCGGGTCGGTCACCCCGTCGAGGGCGACGATCAGCGGGTCCTCGCCCGCGTCGGCGGCGGCGTCGGCGAGGTCCTCCGGGTGCGCGTACTCGTACGGCGGCACCTGGAGGACGAGGCCCTGGTGGTTGAGGCTGTTGGTCATCCGGTCCAGCTCGGGGCGCGGCGCCTCCATGAGGTTGATGCCGCCGCGGTCGGCGGCGAGCTGGAGGGCCTCGCGCACCCGCTCGTCGTTGTCGATGAACTGCTGGACGTAGAGCGTCGAGGCGGGCACGCCCTCGCGCAGCGCCTCGACGACCGGGTTGCGGCCGACGACCAGTTCGGAGGTGGACCGGCCACCGCCGCGCCGCTGCTGCGGGCGGCCCTGGGCGCGGCGCGTCCTGGCCTGGGCGGCACGCTGCTTGGCGTGCCCCTTGCGCATCTCGGCGGGGGGCGTGGGCCCCTTGCCCTCCAGGCCCCGGCGCCGCTTGCCGCCGCTGCCGGCCTGCGCGCCCTTCTTGCCGGACATGCGGCGGTTGTTCGCGGCCATGAGTTCCCTGTCTCCGCTCTGTTTCGCGTCTGTTCTCGCGTCCGGTGCGCGCCTGCGGCGCGCCTGTTCTCGCCCCGCGTCGTACGCGGTCGCCCGCGCCGTGCGGGGGCTTCGGGTCGTACGCGGTCTTCGTGTCGTATGCAGTGTGCCGCCCGGGGGGCCGGGCGGCACAAGTCGATCTTCCGCGGCCGGGCCGGTCAGCGCGGGCCGAGGCTCCAGCGGGGACCGTGCGCGCCGTCCTCGACGACCAGTCCGGACTCGCCCAGCCGGTCGCGGATGGCGTCCGCGGTCGGCCAGTCCTTGCGGGCCCGCGCGGACTCGCGCTGGTCGAGGACGAGGCGGACGAGGCTGTCGACGACGCCGTGCAGGTCCTCGCCGCGGTCGGCCTCGCCGGCCCAGTGCGCGTCCAGCGGGTCGAGGCCGAGCACGCCGAGCATGGCGCGGACCTCGGCGAGCCGCGCGACGGCGGCCTCCTTGTCGTCGGCGGCCAGCGCGCTGTTGCCCTGCCGGACGGTGGTGTGCACGACGGCCAGCGCCTGGGGGACGCCGAGGTCGTCGTCCATCGCCTCGGCGAAGGCGGGCGGCACCTCGGCGGCGGGCTCGACGGGCCCCCCGGCGAGTTCGGTGACGCGCTGCACGAAGCCCTCGATCCGGGCGAAGGCGGACTCCGCCTCGCGCAGGGCCTCCTCGCCGTACTCGATGGTGGAGCGGTAGTGCGGGGTGCCCAGGTAGTAGCGGAGCACGATCGGGCGCCAGCGCTTGACCATCTCGGCGACGAGCACGCTGTTGCCCAGCGACTTCGACATCTTCTCGCCGCTCATGGTGACCCAGGCGTTGTGCACCCAGTACCGGGCGAAGGCGTCGCCGAAGCCGCGGGCCTGGGCGATCTCGTTCTCGTGGTGCGGGAAGATCAGGTCGATGCCGCCGCCGTGGATGTCGAACTCGCTGCCCAGGTACTTGTGGGCCATCGCCGAGCACTCCAGGTGCCAGCCCGGCCGGCCCCGGCCCCACGGCGTCTCCCAGCTCGGCTCGCCCGGCTTGACCGCCTTCCACATGGCGAAGTCCCGCGGGTCCCGCTTGCCGGTCTCGCCCTCCTCGGAGGGCTGGCGCAGGTCGTCCAGGTCCTGGTTGGACAGCGAGAGGTACCCGGGCAGGGAGCGCACGTCGAAGTAGACGTTGCCGTCGGCCTCGTAGGCGTGGCCGCGCTCGATCAGGCCGCGCATCATCTCGACCATCTCGGTGATGTGCCCGGTGGCGCGGGGCTCGTAGGTGGGCGGCAGGCAGCCGAGCGCCGCGTAGGCGTCGTTGAAGGCCCGTTCGTTCTCGTAGCCGATGGACCACCAGGGGCGGTTCTGCTCCGCCGCCTTGCGGATGATCTTGTCGTCGATGTCCGTGACGTTGCGGATGAACGTCACGTCGTAGCCGCGGTACGCGAACCAGCGGCGCATGATGTCGAAGTTCAGACCCGACCGGATGTGGCCGATGTGGGGTGCCGCCTGAACGGTGGCACCGCACAGGTAGATCGAGACACACCCGGGCGTGAGAGGGGCGAAGTCACGGATCTGCCGGGCGCTGGTGTCGTACAGGCGAATGGTCACGGCTCCAGGGTAGTGGGCCCCGGACAGTGCCAGGGGCCCACGGACCCCTTGACACCCCCGACGGGAGCGGTCCGTGACACGCCGGTGACCGGACCGCGGCCGGAACCAGCCGCTCCGTCGGGCGCGCGGGGGATGGAACCGGCCGTTCCGTCGGGCGCGCGGGCGCTGGGCGGAACGGCCGGCGGGGCACGCCGCGGGCGGTCGCCGCGGGCCGGGGCCCGGCTCGCGTGCCACTCGCCGGGTGGGCCGGCCACGCGCCGGCGCCGGCCTGGGCGGGCGCCCCGGCGGCGGGCCGGGGCGCGGGTCAGGGAGTGCGGGCGTGCGCGGTCCAGCGGGTGCGGGCCGGGGCGCGAGTCAGGGAGTGCGGGCGACCAGGGCCGTGGCGACGGCCATCAGTCCCTCGTCCCGGCCCGGGAAGCCGAGGCCGTCCGTGGTGGCGCCGGAGACGGACACCGGGGCGCCGACCGCCTCGGAGAGCACCTTCTGGGCCTCCTCGCGCCGTTTGCCGATCTTCGGGCGGGCCCCGACGACCTGCACCGCGACGTTGCCGATCCGGAAGCCCGCCGCCCGTACGATCCGCGCGGCCTCCGTCAGCAGGGTCACCCCCGAGGCACCGGACCACTCGGGGCGGCCGGTGCCGAAGTGCTGCCCCAGGTCACCGAGCCCGGCTGCGGAGAACAGCGCGTTGCACGCGGCGTGCGCGACCACGTCCGCGTCGGAGTGCCCGGCCAGCCCGGGACCCTCGCCCTCCCACCTGAGGCCGGCGCACCACAGCTCGCGGCCCTCCTCGAAGGCGTGGATGTCGGTGCCGATGCCGACCTGCGGCAGGGCGGGGAAGTCGTCAGAAGCCATCGGTGTGCCTCCTGCGGGCGAGGACCGCCTCGGCGAGCACCAGGTCCAGCGGGCGGGTCACCTTGAACGCCTCCTCGTGCCCCGGTACCACCACGACCGGCAGCCCGAGCCGTTCGACCATGCTCGCGTCGTCGGTGACCTCGCCGGTCACCGTCGTGTGGGCGCGGACCAGCGTGTCGTGGTCGAAGCCCTGGGGCGTCTGCACCGCGCGCAGCAGGGCGCGTTCCGGCGTGGCCACGACCGGTTCGGGTGTGCCGGGCGCCTCGGCCGGCCCGACCTGCTTGACGGTGTCGGCGAGCGGCAGCGCCGGCACGACGGCGGGGGCCCCCGCGCGCACCGCCTCGATCACCGCGTCCACCGTCTCCACCGGCACCAGCGGCCGGGCCGCGTCGTGCACGAGGACGACGTCGTACGCGCCGGACGGCAGCACCTCCAGGCCGCGCCGTACGGATTCCTGGCGGGTGTCGCCGCCGGGCACCACGAGGACGTCGGTCCCCTCCGGCAGCGTGTGCGCGTCCAGGAGCCCCTTGACCTCGGTGGCACCGTCGGGCGGGGCCACGACGACGACCAGGGAGACCGCGCGGGAAGCGGCCATCGCGCGGACGGCGTGGATCAGCATGGGGGTGCCGCCGAGCGCCCGGAGCGCCTTGGGCGCGCCCGGACCGAGGCGTACGCCCCGCCCGGCGGCCGGGATGACCGCCGCGGTGCGGGCGGGCCCGGGAGCCTCGGCGGGCGCGGGGGCCCCGGTGGGCGAGAGCCGCGAATCGTCAGACATCGGTTCCTGTCAGGTTTGTGTGCTCGACCTAGGTGGGTATGGCCTCACCGTGCCGGGCGCTACGCCTTGACCGGACCCTTCCGTGACCCTGGTCGAGCCGCGGACCGGGCCCGGCACGCGAGGGACCGGGAGACCTCCCGGGACGAGCCTACGAAGTCCGGCGGCTCCCGGGGGCCCCGCAGGACGCACCAAATGCACCGGACGCACCGGTGAAGGACTCCGCGGCCGACCGGTGGTTCCGGCGGATCCGGCCTCGGTGGTTCCCGCGGCTCCCGGGACGAACATGCCGCGGCGCCCGGCGACAGAAACTGTCATCGGGCACCACGGCATTTCCGTGCGCTGGTTCCGAGCGTGCGGCGAACGCGCCTCGCGTCAGGCCACGCGAGCGTCCCGCCTCAGGAAGCGAGAACCTCGTCGAGCAGGGCCTCGGCCTTGTCCTCGTTGGTGTTCTCCGCGAGGGCCAGCTCGCTCACCAGGATCTGACGCGCCTTGGCGAGCATGCGCTTCTCGCCCGCGGACAGTCCGCGCTCGCGCTCGCGCCGCCAGAGGTCGCGCACGACTTCCGCGACCCGGATGACGTCGCCGGAGGCGAGCTTCTCCAGGTTTGCCTTGTAACGACGCGACCAGTTCGTGGGCTCCTCGGCGTACGGCGCGCGCAGCACCTCGAAGACCCGGTCCAGCCCGTCCTGACCGACCACATCACGCACGCCGACGAACTCCGCATTGTCCGCTGGCACACGTACCGTCAGGTCACCCTGGGCGACCTTCAGCACCAAGTAGGTCTTGTCCACGCCTTTGATCTGGCGAGTTTCGATAGCCTCGATCAGCGCGGCCCCGTGATGGGGATAGACCACGGTGTCGCCAACCTTGAACGTCATGTGACAGGTACCCCTTCCGTGGCTATCCAGGGTAACACGGATACGGCGCCTACTGAATGGCGTTTTCGCAGGTCAGGGCATATCTCGGGGGTTGACAACAGTCACAGGAACGTGCTGCGCGGGGTCAGCGGAACCTCGTATTCGCAGGTCGGAGGGGCTCTCCGGGCCGGGCGAAACACCCACGTCACCTCCTCCGGGAGCCTCGCCACACCAACCAAACATCCCCATATGTCCGGTCCCTGACGTGCGACTTCCGCTACTGCGTTCGACAGTCGGGGCGGGGTTCCGGTCGAATCCCGGAATTGATCACCCGCCGGAGGGCCACCGGCCCGCCGTGATCAATTCCCGGCCCGGGGACGCATTCCTTCACCCGCAATTCACGGGCCGACAGCCCGGCGGTATCGCGGGGCTTCTTATCGGAATGACGCACGGACGGGGTACTCCAAAGGCACCAAAGGCGGCCGGGATGCGGTCTCGGGTGTGGCGTGAAAGTAACGGGGCGTGCCGGGCGGGTACGGGCTCACGGGAGAACACAGGAGGGAGGCAGAGGCAGAGGCCAGAGGGGAGGAGAGGGAACGAGGGAGGCACCGGGGTGAGGGGGCGCGGGAGAGCGTGGGGCCCTGCGGGGGTGGGGGCGCCTGGGAGGAGTGCGGTTCCTCGGGGCCGTGGGCGTGCGAGGGCGCGGGCACGGGTCCATGGCGGAGGTTCCGGTTCCGGCCGGCGGCCCTGCGGCGGGGGCTCCCCGAGGGGCCGGGGCCCGCCGGGTCCGGCGACCGCGCCGGCCGGTTTCCCGACCGGTCTACCGCCTGCCGGGCTAAGCCGGGCGCCCCTCGGGGAGGGTCGGGTGCGGCGGCCTCGGGACGGCTCGGTAACCTATGGTCGCTGACCATCACTTAGGGCGGCTTTATCCGTTGCCGCCGCCTCGCTCGAGTCCTAGGAGTTGCCGCCGCCGTGAGCAGCAGCCTTCGACGCGGCGCCCTCGCCGCCGCCGCCATCGCGTTCTCGATCGCCTCGCTCGCCGCGTGCGGCGCCGGCCACAACGCCCAGAGCCTGCAGATCCAGCCGGATCACGCGGCCACGGCCGTCGGCGACATCAAGATCCAGAACGCCGTCGTCATCACGCAGCCCGACCTCCAGTCGACCGGTCCGGCCGTGGTCGCCGCCACGCTCTTCAACGAAGGCCGCACCGACCAGACGCTGGAGTCCATCACGCTGCCCGGCACCGGCAAGACCGCCGAGCTGAAGCCCGCCAAGGGCAGCGGCGGCCTGGTCGTCCCGGCCGGGGGCTCCCTGATCATCGGCGGCAAGGACAACGCCGCCGCCGTCCTGCCCAGCAGCCGCGAGTCCGTCCAGGACGGCAACGCCCAGAAGGTCACCTTCACCTTCAGCAAGACCGGTGACGTGAACCTCCAGGCGTTCGTCGTCCCCGCCGAGAGCTTCTTCTCGGACTGGGGCCCGAGCGAGACCCCGGCCGCCCCGGGCGCTCCGGCGGACGCCGCCACCGAGCCGTCGGCCGACGCGAGCGCGTCGGCGAGCGCCGGTGCCTCCGAGGAGCCGGCCGCCGGCTGACCCCGTACGCGACCGGCCGCGACCGGCCGACGCGAAGGGCGGGACCTCCCCGGGGAGGTCCCGCCCTTCGCGTGTCGTCACACCGGGCCGGTCTACGGCTCGAACTTGTAGCCGAGACCCCGCACGGTCACCAGGTACCGCGGTGCGCCCGGGTCGGGCTCGATCTTGGCGCGCAGCCGCTTGACGTGGACGTCCAGGGTCTTGGTGTCGCCGACGTAGTCGGCGCCCCACACCCGGTCGATGAGCTGCATGCGGGTCAGCACCCGGCCCGCGTTGCGCAGCAGCATCTCCAGCAGGTCGAACTCCTTCAGCGGCAGGTCGACCTTGGTACCGCCGACGGTCACCACGTGCCGGTCCACGTCCATGCGGACCGGGCCGGCCTCCAGCGCGGCGGGGGCGATCTCCTCGGGCTCGCCGCGGCGGCGCAGCACGGCGCGGATCCGGGCGACCAGTTCGCGGGAGGAGAAGGGCTTGGTGACGTAGTCGTCCGCCCCTATCTCCAGCCCCACGACCTTGTCGATCTCGCTGTCCTTGGCCGTGACCATGATCACGGGGACGTTGGAGCGGCCGCGGAGCTGGCGGCAGACCTCGGTGCCCGGCAGGCCGGGCAGCATCAGGTCGAGGAGGACGAGGTCGGCGCCGTTGCGCTCGAACTCGTCGAGTCCGTCGGGCCCCGTGGTCGCGACCGCGACCTCGAAGCCCTCCTTGCGGAGCATGTACGACAGGGCGTCGGAGAAGGACTCCTCGTCCTCGACGACGAGCACACGGGTCACGGAAGGACCTCCGGGGCGGGAAGCGTTTCGTACGGGGATCGGTGGGAGGCGGCGGGGTCGGGCCGTCCGGCCGCCCCCTTCTCCTCCGCGGGGTCCGCGGATGCCGCGCGTTCCTCGTCCGCCGTGGTCGGGGCGGCGTCGGCGCGCGGTGCGGGGTCGGCGACCCGGGCGGTGTCTCCGCTCGGGACGGGGTCGGGATCGGGGTCGGGGTGGGAGACGGGGCCGGCGGGCTCCTGGGGCGGCTCGGACGCGGTGCGTTCCGTGGCGTCCCCGGGGGATCCGGGCGCCGTGCCACCGTCCGCGCCGTACTGCGCGCGGTCGGCGGGGTCGGGGAGGTCTGGGGGGCCGGGCAGGTCTGAGGGACCGGTGGCGGCAGTGGGGCCGTCGAGGGCGGTGCGGCTGGTGGGCCCGGTGGGGCCGGTGGGCCCGGTGGGGTCGGTGGGGTGGTCGTCTGCGGGGCCGGTGGGACCGGAGAGTCCGGTGGGGCCGGCGGGCCCGGCGGAGCCGGTGCGGTCTTCGGGGCCGCCGTGGGCGGGGTCGTCCGGGTCGGAGTCACCGTACTCCGGGGCTCCCGGCCCCGCCGTGTCCCGGGGGGTGCCGGCGGGTCCCGATTCGGGCAGGCGCAGGGTGAAGGTGGAGCCCTGCCCCTCGGCGCTCCACAGCGTGACGTCCCCGCCGTGCGTGGCGACCACGTGCTTGACGATGGCGAGGCCCAGCCCCGTACCGCCGGTGGCCCGGGAGCGGGCCGGGTCGACCCGGTAGAAGCGCTCGAACACGCGTTCCCGGTCCTTCTCCGAGATGCCGATGCCCTGGTCGGTCACGGCGACCTCGATCATGGCGCCGCCGGACGCGGCGACCCGGCGGACCGCGATGCCGACGCGGGTGCGGGCGGGTGAGTAGTTGACGGCGTTCTCGACGAGGTTGCCGATGGCGGCGGCGAGCTGGCCGCGGTTGCCGTGCACCGACAGGCCCGCGGCGCCGGCCGTCGCCATGGTGATCTGCTTGGTGCCGGCCGCGTGCCGGCAGCGGTCGACGGCCTCGGCGACCAGCTCGTCCACCCGGACCGGCTCGGCGTCGTCGAGGGTGTCGTCGTTCTGCACCCGGGACAGGTCGATCAGCTCCTGGACCAGGTTGGTGAGCCGGGTCGCCTCGATCTGCATCCGCCCGGCGAAGCGCTCGACCGCCTCGGGGTCGTCCGAGGCGTCCATCACCGCCTCGGAGAGCAGGGACAGCGCGCCGACCGGCGTCTTCAGCTCGTGGCTCACGTTGGCGACGAAGTCGCGCCGGACCGCCTCGATGCGGCGGGCCTCGGTGAGGTCCTCCACCAGCAGGAGCACCAGCCGGGAGCCCAGCGGCGCGACGCGCGCGGAGACGGCCAGCGCCTCGCCCCGCCCGCTGCGGCGTGGCAGGTCCAGCTCGACCTGGCGTATCTCCCCGTCGCGGCGGGTGTCCCGCGCCATCTGGAGCATGGGGTCGACGGCGAGCCGGCCGCCCCGGACCAGACCGAGGGCGTACGCGGCCGAGCTGGCCTTGACCACCGCGTCGGCCTCGTCGAGGACGACCGCCGAGGACCGCAGCACGGACAGCACCGTGTCCACGCCCGGCGGGAGCACCGGGTCGGTGTGCAGGGAGGTGCGGGTGGGGCGGCTCTGGTCGCGCTCGCTCCAGCGGAACGCCAGCACTGCGATGACGCCGGTGAGCAATCCGGCGAGCGCCGCCACTGCGGCGACCGCCGCGTTCACGTCCATGCGTCCAGGTTAGGCATGAGGTACGGACTGTCCCCAGCCATCGGCGTGCGACCTCGAACACTCGTCGCCCAGAGTTCACCTGGGGGCCAGGGGTGGTTCATTCCGGGTGCCGGAAACGGACGCGTACGGGCCGGACGGTGGGGCCGTGGGGCCGGGGCGGGGGATCCGAGCCCCCGCCACGACGTACGAGAGGGAACCTGATGCGGGACGCCTACCACGAGGAACTGGACTCGATCGGCGACGGTCTGGTGGAGATGGGCCGGCTGGTCGGTTCGGCGATCGGACGCGCCACGACCGCCATCCTCGACGCCGACCTGAAGCTCGCCGAGGAGGTGATCGAGGGCGACGAGAAGGTCGACGAGCTCCAGCACGACCTGGAGGCTCGGGCGATCACCCTGCTGGCCCGGCAGCAGCCGGTCGCCACGGACCTGCGCATCGTCGTCACGTCGCTGCGGATGTCGGCTGACCTGGAGCGTTCGGGTGACCTGGCCCAGCACGTGGCCAAGCTGGCCCGGCTGCGCTACCCGTCGCGGGCGGTCCCCCGCGACCTGCACGCCACCATCCTGGAGATGGGGCAGCTCGCCCAGCGGCTGATGGCCAAGGCGGCCGAGGTGATCATCACCAAGGACGTCGAGCTGGCCCTCCAGTTGGAGCAGGACGACGACGAGATGGACCTCCTGCACCGCACCCTCTTCCAGCACCTGATGGACGACCGCTGGAAGCACGGCATCGAGACGGCCGTCGACGTGACCCTGCTGGGCCGCTACTACGAGCGGTACGCGGACCACGCCGTGGCGGTCGCCAAGCGGGTGGTGTACCTGGTCACCGGCGAGCACGCCGACGAACTCCAGGCGGACCTGCCGGCGGTGAGCCGGGGCGAGGCGACGGGAACGGCGGAGGCGGCCGAGGAGAGCTGACGGACACGCGGGCCGGCCTCCCGGGGAAACGCGTCTCGGTTGCCGGCGCGACTTCGGGTGGCGCCGGCGCTTCGTGTGGTGCCGGTGGTGCCGGTGCTTCGTGCAGTACCGGTGCTTCGTGCAGTGCCGGTGGTGCCGGTGCTTCATGTGGTACCGGTGCTTCGTGCAGTGCCGGTGCTACGGGTGGCGTCGGCGCTTCGGGGGGCGCCTGGGCTGGGAGTGCTTCCGGCGACTTGGGGCTTACCGGGGCCCGGGTGCCCCGGGCTCGGGGCTTACCGGGCTCGGGGCTTCCCCGGGCTCCGGGGCCCCGGGCCTCGAAGGCACCCCGTACCGCAGGTGTTCCCCGGGTGCTCGGGACCGTTGCGGCCGTTGCGGGGGCGGGCCGCGGGCCGCTCGGGCCGCGGCCGGAACGGCGGCCCGGCGAGGCTCCACCGGGCCCGCGCCCCCGAGCACCCGGGCCCGGCGGCCCCTCGCCCGCTGAACCCCGGCCCGGCGGAACCGCGCCCCGCGGAGCCCCGGGACCGGCGGCCGGGGGGCGCACGTGATCACGGCATGCGCCGTTGATGCGACCGCCACTCGGGGCATCCAATGGTCACAGGCACGAGCCTCAAGGAGGGTCCCATGGCCGAATCCCCCGCTCAGCAGCCCGACCCCGCGCAGCAGCGCCCGACCGAGCAGCCCGCAGACCTCAAGAGCCTGCCCCTGATCGCCGCCTGCGGTTGCGGTTCGGGGTGCGGCTGCGGCTGCCAGTCCGGAAACCCCTGCCAGTGCGGCTGACCGCACGGTGAACTGACGCGGTGCGGTGGCCGGGCCTCCCGGCCACCGCGGGCGCGTACCGGGACGTGGGCGAGCTGAGTACGGGTACTCAGGACACGGACGGACCACCGTCCGACCCTGGAGTCACGTCGCCGACCCCTGGGGGAGATCCCGATGAACACCCGCCCGATACGTACGTTCACGCGCCGCGCCGTCACCAACCCCGTCTCCGCGGTCTACCTCTCGCTGGTGGGCGCGGCCATCGTCCTCGCCGCGGCGGAGCCGCTGTACGCGAGCGGCCCGGACGCCTCGTTGGTCTGGGTGTGGCCGGCCCTGCTGACCTTCCCGCTCTTCGGGTTCGTCGTGTGGCTCGTCGACAGCGGCTGGGCGGACGCGCCGGCCTGGTTCTTCATCGGCGGGATCGTGGTGTCCGCCCTGCTCCAGTCCTTCGTCCTGGGCACCGTGTACACGTCCCTGCGCGGGCGCCGCCGTCGCCACGCGCCGACGGCGCCGGTTCAGTAGCCGACGTCCCACTCGTCCGCCGGGCCGCTCGGTGGCGCGGGCGCGGGCCGAGGGGGGCAGGGCCCCTCCGTCCTCCCACCCCCTCTCGCAACCGGTCCTTCCTCGTACACGCGTCCCCAGGAGGTACGACGATGGGCGCACCACCGTGAGAGGCCACGTATGACCACCGAACTCGCCCAGGGCGGCACCGTGCCCCTGCCCACCGGGCTCTGCCACATCACCCTCACCTCGGCCGGCACCGGCATCGACGTCTCGGCCGTGCTGCTCGGCCCGGACGACCGGGTCCGTGGCGACGAGGTGCCCGTCTTCCACAACCACCCGGCACAGGACGGGGTGGCGTTGACGGGGCAGACCGTCGTCGCGGACCTGGCGGCGCTGCCCGCGTCGGTGGAACGGGTGCCGGTCGTGGCGAGCGTCGGCCCGGAGCCGGACCTCGTCGTCACCGCCGGTCTGGAACGGGACGGCGGCAGCAAGGCCCGGCGCGAGGCGGGCGCCGACCTCGACCTGTACGCCCTGCACGTCCCTGCGCACCCGGTCACCCCGAAGGGGAGACGCCCGCTCAGGTCCGCGCAGGTCGTCTACTACCGCGACCTGGGCTCGGATACGGCCCCGCCGTACATCCGCCTGGACGGCGACTTCCGGGCGCCGGGCCGGGAGACGATCACGATCCGCTTCCCGGCCCCCGGCGGCGGCGGCGAGATCCGCCGCGTCGAGGAGTACAGCGGCAACCACATCGAGGCCCGCCCCACCCGCTACGCCAACGGCACCTTCCGCATGAGCACGGGCAAGGTCGAGTTCAGGACGCAGGCCGCGTGATGGCCGCGTCGATCACGTACGAGTGGCGTGGCGACTTCGAGGACGCGGAACTCGACGCGCTGCACGCCGAGGGCTTCGGTCACCCCGTCACCCGCACTCCGTGGCGGGCCCGGCTGGAGCGCCACAGCCTCGGGTGGGTCTGCGCCCGCGAAGACGGCTCCCTGGTCGGATTCGTGAACGTCCTCGGCGACGGCGGCGTCCACGCCTTCCTGCTGGACACCGTGGTCGCCCGGCGCTGCCGGACCCGGGGGGTCGGCTCGGCCCTCGTCGCCAAGGCCGCCGAGGAGGCCCGTGCCGCCCGGTGCACGTGGCTCCACGTCGACTTCGAGGACCACCTGCGCCCCTTCTACCTCGACGCCTGCGGCTTCCGGGCGACCGCGGCGGGCCTGCTGCGCCTGTGACCACGCCGGGCGCCGCACACGGGACGCGGGACGGTCACACGCTGCACCGGCAGTAGAGGCGGACCCCCGCCCGCCGTGCCCGGCGAGCCAGGCCGGTGAACTGGGCGACGGTCCTCTCCGCGTCGAGGGGGCCGGCGAAATCGGCCTCCTCGATCCCGCACCACCGGGCGGCGACCGTCGGTATCGCGTCCTCGGGCAGGGCGGCGAGAACGTCCCGCCAGCGGTCGGGGACATGCTGGAGTATCAGCCCCGTGTCCCACGGCGAACCGGGCTCGACCTCGCCCCGGGGGTGCGGTTCCCCGGGCCAGACCAGTACCGGGCCGTCCGGCAGGTCACCGAAGGGAACACCCTCGGCGTAGGCGACCAGTTGACCCAGCACGACGACCGGGTCCAGGTTCTTCGCGTCGACCCGGTCCGCCCCGGCCTCCTCCAGCGACCGGCCTGCCCGCCAGTCACCGCCGGGCCCGATGCCCAGCTCCACCGCCGCGGCATGGTCCCCCGCGCGAAAGTAGTCGTACAGCACACCCATCCCGGCCCCCCTCACCCACCGCCACCTGCCCTGAAGTAGAGCAGAGGGCACTGACAACCGGGCCACAGCAGCGGGCCCGCCGGCCCCTCGACGGCCCGTTCCCGCTGGTCAGACGGCGTACGGCTCCACGCCATGAGCCTGGGCGAGGGTATCGACGCGGTGCGCCAGACCGGAGTCGGCGGCCGTCAGCCGGTGCCCGGCGTCGTGCGTGGTGACGCCGAACCGGACGCGCTCCCCCGCAGGTCGATGTCGGCGTGGTGGCCGATGAGCCGCTCGACATCGGCGACATGCGCGCTCAGCACGACGCCCCGTGGTGGCGGATACCGAAGGCCCGGGTGATCTCGCCCCCCTTCCCGGCGCCGACCGGGCACGTCACCACAGCGCCACCTCGATCTCGGTCAGCGGCACGGGTGCTCAGCCCTGCCCGACCCCCTCGCCCACCCGAGCCAACACCGCGCGCGGCCTGCCCGACGGGCGCATCCGACCACGGGCGCGTCGCCCGCCGGAACGCGCCGAGTCCTCCGCGAAGGCGAGCCGACCCCGACTCCGCGGCGGTGCCCACGACGCTCCGCACGGTCGGGCAGGTGATCCCCGTGCCGGGTCGCGGACGGAGCCCTTCACCCGCGTATCCGGGCGGCCCGGGTCCGACGTAGGGCGCCGTGCGCGACGACTCGCCGACCACGTGGCGGGTAACCGACGGCACGGCTCCCTTTACTCTTGCCCGCCATGTACTTTGTGCTGCAAAGTACATGGCGGGTCGGACACCGGCGGCCCGCTCGTCGGCTCCGCCAGCGCACGAACCCAGGGGGACAGCGTGGGAACACCGTCACTGAACAGCGCGGATCACGAGCCGAGGGCGTACGCTGCGGGCCTGTTGGCGGCGGCCGAAGGGCTACGGGCCAGGACCCGGGCCCAGACGCACGGCGCGGAGGTCGCCCTCCTCGGCTTCGGCCTCCTCGCCCTGGCGGCGGTCCCGGTGGCCCGGTACGCCTTCAACTTCGGAGCGCACGGCCGCAACGTCGCCTCCTACCCCGCCTTCGCCTACGCCGAGTTGACCGGCCTGTGCGTGGTCCACGAGCCGGGCACTCCCTGCCTGGCGGGCGAGTTCGACGGCGCCTTCCCGCGGTTCACGGCCTGGGGCGTGTGGTTCGTACTCCTGCCGCTGGCATGGTTCGTCTTCGCCCGCTGGTACCGCCTGCGCGGCGAGGCCAGGGGGATCGTTCCCCGGCGCGGCGTGTGGATCCGCGCGACCGTCGTGACCACCGCTCTCACTACCACGGCCCTGGCGACCTTCGTGTTCGGCCGGCCCCGGCCGTGGACGGCCGACCTGCTGGAGAACAGGTACGCCTCCCCCTGGTACCTCGTCGGCATCGGGCTGCTCGCCCTCGGCGTGGCCGAACGCAGCCGGATCGCCGCGGCCGCCGGCGCTGCCCACGCCCTGCTGCTCACCGGCTACCTCGGTGCTTCCTGGGGCAGCGGATGGCTCCCCTGGCGGCACCCCGCCCAGCCCGGCTGGACCGACGGGCCGCAGGCCAAGGCGCTGCTGCTCGCCGCACTCCTGCTCGTCGCCGGCCTGGCGGAACGGTCCGCGGCCCGGTATCGGGCCACGGCCCGCTGCGCCGACGCGGGTACGGTTGTCCCATGAGCGCCGCAGACGCGACCGCCGCGAGCGACGAAGGAGAAGACCTCCATCCGACCCGGTCCCTGGACGACACCGTCCACCAGCGCGTACGGCTCGGCATCCTCACCATCGCCAGAGAGGCCGAGCGCGTCGAGTTCGGCTTCCTGAAGGAGCAATTGGCCCTCACCGACGGCAACCTCTCCCGGCATCTGAAGGTGCTGGAGGAATCGGCGCTGATCACCCTGGAGAAGGGCTACTCGGGCCGGCGCCCCCGGACGTGGGTCTCCCTCACCCGCGACGGCGCGCAGGCGCTGGACGCCGAACTCCGCGCCCTGCGCGCCCTGGTACGCCGCCTGGAAACCCCGCGCCCCCCTCCCGGCCCACCCGGCACCTGATCACGCTGCCCTGCGTGAGCGTTCGGGCCGGCGAGCTCGAAGGGGCGGCGGGCGACGGCCCGTTCGCCGATCGGCGACGGGCCGAACCCGGGCGAGAACCTGCCCGCCATGGCCACTCAGATCATCACCCTGGCCGGCGTCCTCGTCGGCGCCCTGGCCTCCTTCCTGGCGTCCTCCATGGCGGAACGCGCCAAGTTCAGACGGGAGATGGCCGCGCGCTGGGACGAACGCAAGCTCGACGCCTACATCGAGTACTGCGGGCCGCCAGGGTCGTGTTCGCGGCACGGGAAGCCGGGGAGGACCGCACCCCCGGGCTCGCCGCCATGGAAGCCGCGGAGTCCAAGCGGTCCGTCCTCTTCGAAGGGCTGGTCCTCCTGGCCGACGAGGACGCGGCGAGGATCGCCAATCGGGTCAACGAGCGGACTTGGGCTGTCCTCCGGCAGGCCCGCGACCCCGAGGGTACGGACGGCACCCCGGAGGAGGCCCGCCTTGCGGTCATCCACGCACTCAACGACTTCCACAAAGCGGCCAAGGCGGACCTGCTCATGGGAAACACCCACCGTGCCGGCCCATCCATGCGCCGTCGTTAGCGCCGGCACGTGAGCGGACGCGGCCCCTGGCGTCCCGGCTGCGGCAGGGCTCAGGCGTCGAAGTCGTATTCCAGGATGTACGACGCGGCGTCCAGGGTCATTTCGTTGACCTCGACGGGGCGGCCTTCCTCCGTGAACGCGGTGCGGCAGATGAGGATGACCGGGGTGCCCGCGGACATGCTCAACTGGCGCGCCTCGGCCTGCGACGGCATACGTGAGCGGATCTCTTCGCGGAAGTGCGCCGGCTCGCAGCCGAGTTCGGCGAGCCTCGCGTACGTTCCGCCCTGGCCGGTGTCCTCCTGGGTGACCGCGGATCCGGCGACCAGGGACAGGGGCAGATAGCTCGTGGCGAGCAGGACAGGCTTACCGTCCAGGACGAAGCGCCGGCGCCGCACGCACACCGTCTCGCCGTCGGCCAGGTCCAGGACCCTGCCGACGCTGTCGGGCGCGGACTCCTCGGACACGGCGACCTGGTCCACCTCGAGCCCGCGGTCCTCGATGTCCGCCGACCAGATGGACCGGCCATTACCCCATTGCTGGCGAGCCAGCCGCTGAATCCCTCGGCGCCGAAGCGGGCGGAACGCCCGGACGAACACGCCGGCACCCTTTCGGGCTTCGGCGATGCCTTCGTCCCGGAGAACGCTCAAGGCTTGGCGGGCGGTCATGCGGGCCACGCCGTGAACGGCCATCAGGTCGTTCTCTCCCGGAAGCCGATCACCAGGACCGTACTCACCCGACTGGATCGCCTGTCGCAAGGTGTCCGCGATCCGTTGGTACTTGGGCCGACGGTCATCTTCGGTGTTGGCCATCCCGTGGATCTCCTCCCATTCCTCTCTAGACACCTTAGGCCACAGGTTGGGCATTCGCTCGCTGGGTGTAGCGACGACGCCCGCCCTGGAGCCCCCTTCGGGCGCTGCGCTTGATCTCTAGAGGTTGCGCTGGCGGCCTCCACGGTGAGCGGTGAGGGGTGCTGCATGACGACCACGCCGTACAGCCCCGCCTGCTCGGTCGACGACTGTGTGCTGTGGATCTCAGAACTGGTGACCAACGCCATCTTCCATGGCACGTCGGACGACCCCTGGGTCGTCCGACTGGAGTGGTTCCGCGAGGGGGCGTCCCTCCGCGTCGAGGTCCACGGTGCCGGGCTGCCGGCGAACGTCCGGCTGAGGCGTCCCGGCTCCGAGGACACCCACGGGCGCGGGCTGCCCTTGGTCGACTCCATCGCCGACTCGTGGCACTTCGGTCCCAGCCGATTCGGCGGAATGATGGTCTCCTTCGAAATGGCCCACGCCTGGCCATCCTGAACGCGACCCGACCACACAGACACCACACGGAACGCGGCCTGGTCCCACCAAGAAGCCCCCGCCCCCGCAGAGAAACCGCGGGGCGGGGGCTTCAGACGAGCGCTACTTCTTCTTGCCCTGGGTCTTGTCGGGGATCTTGGTGAGCTGGGTTTTTGCTGGTCGGGGGCGCTGGGCTCGTGCGCCTGGTGGTCGTCGGTGGTCGTCATTGGCCACTGTCGAGCGTCCTCGGACGGCCCAGGGACGGTCCAGCCCTGCCGCACCTGGCTGACTGTCGGCGCCCTCGTTCGCCCCCCGTCTGAACCTCAGCCGACGCCAATCAGCCACGACGGCGGGTGCGTCGACCGGCCAGGCGCGCGTGTGCCTCGCTGCCCCCCACCGGCCTCAGCCACGCTGCCAATGCCGTCGACCGGAGCAAGCCCGCGAGAGCCGGCACATGGCGACGGCGCCCGAGCCCAAGCTTGGTTGGCTGCGATCCTCCCAGGGGGATTTGGGCCCCGAACTGGGTGAACGGTTGAGGGCAGAGCGACGGCCACTCGTACGGCCCGGTCCTTGGCGTCGGCGGCCAGTCGGCGCTGAACCGTGCTCTCTGGCGGGGAAGGACTGCGTGTCCTGAACAGGCACCCGGAGTGGGCAGGTGAGAGTACCCTCATTCCTGCCACAGTTTCCCGGCCTGTTACGTACCTGAAGGGCGTACACATGACGTCTTCCTCTAACACTCACATTCTGAAGGAGCTTGTCTTTCCGGCTCGGTACGAATTCCTTATTGAACATGTGGGCTCCGAGGTCGCCCGATTGGTTGTTGCTCCCCCTTCAGAAACGCTTTATTCAATTGAACTAGCGGCGCAAAGTATTCGCGCACGCGGTGAAGGCTTGTTCGTTCCGATGTATGCGCTCTCCGGGACGGGAAAGACTACCCTTTCCAGTAATTTGCGAACTTTCCTTCCCTCTCAGTTCTCTGCCACTTTTCAACATAACGGTGCAGTCAGTTTTGATGAACTCAAGGCGGCGGTCGCAGAAGCTGTCCGTTCGAGGGCAGCTAACGATGAGCGCATCATTCCGTTGCTCGTCGATCACCGGGAAAGTGCACCAGCTGACACGACTGAGCTCGCAGCAATCAAGCGCTTCCTGCGCGATCCACTCGGCCGCAAAGTGATCCTCTGCTGGCCGGAAACGTCGGAGGAAATGGCGAAATCCATGTCGGCCGATTATGAGCGGATCGCAGGGCGCCCACCCATTCCTCTTCCGCTTCACGTGGAAGGTCCACATCGAGACGCGTGGGTGCCGATCGCTACGAATACTCTGCAACTGTCGAATAATGTTGAATCGCTGGAGCTGCTGGGGGTTGACCCCCGGGACTACACTCCGGAGGAATTTGACACGCTCGGCGACTACCTCCGGGCCATTTCTGACGACTTCACGAGGAACCGTCTAGACATCCTTCAACGTACGCGACTTCCTATTCGAATGGCCGTCGTGGTTGTGTCTGCCAGCACGGACCCAGGCGTACTCATGCACTTGACCAACAGCAGCCGATTCGGCTTCGTTGATGGTAATGCGCTGCTGGCTGCCACGCCTGCAAGTGTCATCGGAAAATGGTGGGCAGACCGTCGCGGACTTCTCACCCAGATGATTGTTCAGTTGGATGCACGGGTTTTTGGGCTACCTCCTGCTGTCACTATTCCAATTCTTCGCCGCTTTGGTCCGGAAGACGTGAAGGAGCCACTGGAGAGTCTTGACGTCTCAGACAAGGGCGCAGCCTCGATCGCTCGCAACATAAAGCGAAGCGATTTCGGGAAGTACCTGCTGGGCACAGCTACGTCCACTTACGAGACCCGAGGAACGCCATCTAGCGTATCGTCACCAGCCTTCGATCTGCTGGCGGAACGAGGCTTCACTCACGGCGCGGATAAGGAGCTTAATAAGGCTGTCCTTGAGGCTATTAAGGTGTTCGTCGAGATCAACGGGATGGAGGCGAGCGAGTTCAAGGCCGAAGAAAAAATGAGCTTCACTCCACTGATTCCCGACACTTCCTTCGTGCTAAATAATGAAGCGGTATGTATCGAATACACCTGGAGGTCTGGGGACTACTTGACGAATAAGAATCGCGCGGCAATCGCCGCTTACATTCTAGGTAAGCTCCAGAATTATGCCAGAGAATTGGGGTACGTTGAGTAAGCCTGCCGCAAGGTTGGTGGAGCGGCTTTGGGCTGGAGCTGCTTTGGCGCGAGTGATCATGGCCCCGTAAGCTTCCGGCGCGTCGGGCAGTCTGTGCACCTGCCCGGTAAAGCACGACGTTGGGGCCATGATCTTCGAGGCTCGCGTCAAAGTGGCTGCCTAAAGCCGTGGAGCCGACCGCCCCAGCCACGACGTGCCCCTTCTCTGACGGCAAGAGCGGCTAATTGCTGTGCGCGCGGCACGGGCGCCGGCCGGGCTGGAGCGGGGCGGAGACAGGAGCGCAGGCCCGGCCGGGGGCCGGGCCGCGCGCGGTGAGCGGAGCGAGCCGCCTTGAACCAGTAGAGAAAGTTGTAACTCAGTCTGCGGCGTAGCGTTTGAAGTCGTACGCACAGGCCGGGAGTTCGGCTCCTCCTCGGTGTACGAGCGGCAGGAAGAGAGCTGGGCGGACCGTCCATGTGATGCGGGTGCTGGCGTGCGTGACCGTCACTGTGCAGGGTTCCGAGCGCAGGAGAGCCTGCCTGGTCTCGACTCGCCCCTCGTACAGCCATGCCCACGCCTCGTCCGATGCGTCGGGGTCGAGCGCTGGTGAGATGGTGCGGAGCGCGACTGCTATCCAGCGGTCCGCCTGCGGTGCCGAGTGGGCGTCGAAGGAAGCTCGGAGCGCTGACCCTTCCGCAGAGGTCAGGTCTTCGGTCCAGCACTCGCACCAGTAGCCGCGGGTGGGCGCGCTCATGAGGTCGTTCCTGGTGGGTAGACCGCGAGCACGTAGCGAGTGCCCTCGTCGTAGAGGGTGAGGTGGTAGCCCGTGCCTCTGGTCATGTAGGCGAGGGCGCGTTCACGCTCCGCCTCGTCCGTCAGCCAGTGCAGTCCCGGCCGTGCGTACGCGGTGTCGAGTTGGTCGGTGATGTGGCGGGTGCGCTCTTGTAACCAGCGCAGGGCCAGGCGCGGGCTGGCTGCATCGTGTGATCCCAGCGGGATCGAGCGCACTTCATCCAGGGGGTAGGCGACGGCCTGGCACTGGTAGAGGCGAGGCCGGCTGTCCACGTCCGGTGTCTCGGGATGCGTGTACGTCAGCACGGGTGTCCTCCTGCCGATCCTCGCGGTGCGGCGAACAGTTCCGCGGTGACGGTGTGGCCGGCCTGGCTGCGGTGGACGATGACCCGATGCGCGAGAACACTGACCAGATCCAAGCCTCGGCCGTGTTCGGCGTCCTGGTCCTGGTGCTCGACCTTCGGGGCCGTGCCAGTGCCTCCGTCGTCCGTGACCGAGAGCGCGATCACTTGCGCGGAGACCGCCAAGGCCAGGTGAAAGATGCCCGCCTGCTGGCCGCTGGCCGTGTGGAGGATCGCGTTCGCGCTCAGCTCGCTGACGATCAGCTCGGCGTCCTCCGCCAACGGCGATCCCCGCAGGATGTCGCGGGTCCAGCGGCGGGCCCTGCTGACCTCTTCCGGAAAACCTGGGCAACTGAGCCCCCAGACCCGGGCGCTACTCGTATACTCGTGCATACAAGTTCCTTCATGCTGGTAGGCCGCCATGTGCAGCGGGTTCGGACTAGACGAGTTTCACGCCGTCGTGGGCGCGGACGGCCGGCGGGGATGCCGCGTCGAGTGCGTCGAGGACGCGGATCGCGTATGCCTCGTCGGCGAGTTCGATGACTTCTTCGCGGGTGGCCCAGCGCAGTGCGCGGGTCTCGTCCCCCGTGGTGGGAGTACCGTCGGCCGCCTGGCAGCGGAAGACGAGGGAGACGATCAGGCCCGTCATGTTCTTGTAGACGCCGGTCAGGGTCGCGGGAAGCTCGATCTTGATGCCGGTTTCTTCGAGGACTTCGCGCTGAAGTGCCTCGGGGATGGTTTCCTCGCGTTCGAGGACTCCGCCCGGCGGTTCCCAGTGGCCGTTGTCGCGGCGCTTGATCAGGAGGGCCCGGCCTTGGTCATCGACGATGACCCCGGCGACGCTCACGGAGTGCGGGCGTTCTGTGCTCACGTTCCTCGGCCCTCTCGGCTGGCTAGGCTCTCCACCGTAGCAACAAGACTCGCCCACTCGTCTAGATACCTAAAGGAGTACGCGTGACGTCTCTACCGAGCATTCTCGGCGGCCTCGACCCGACCAGTGATCGTGCCGTCTTCCGGCAGATCGCCGACCAGCTGCGCGAGGCCATCGACCGTGGGCGATTCAAGGAGGGAGAGAAGCTGCCCTCTGAAGCTGAGCTGGTCGAGCACTACGGGGTGTCCCGGATGACGGTCCGGAACTCCTTCTCGATTCTCCAGGGCGAGGGCCTGGTGCATGCCGAGCACGGCCGGGGCGTCTTCGTCCGGCCCCGGCCTCCGGTGCGCCGCCTCGCCTCCGACCGGTTCGCCCGGCGCCACCGCGAGCAGGGCAAGTCCGCGTTCATCGTGGAGGCCGATGCCGCCGGCAGTCACCCCACTGTGGACAGCCTGGAGGTGAAGGAGGAGAAGGCCAGTCAGGACATCTCCACCCGGCTCGGCTCCGTGCGGCGCGTGCTGGCCCGGCGTCGCCGGTACCTGCTCGACGGCCGGCCGGTCGAGTTCGCCACGTCCTACCTCCCGCTCGACATCGCCCGCGGTACGCAGATCGCCGAGCCCAACCCGGGCCCCGGCGGCATCTACGCCCGTCTCGAGGAACTGGGCCACCAGCTCGACCACTTCGAGGAGGAGATCCGGGCCCGGATGCCCTCGCCGTCCGAGGTGAAGACGCTCCAACTGGCCTCCGGCGTGCCGGTGATCCACCTGATCCGTACCGCCTTCGACACTTCGGGACGGGCCGTGGAGGTCTGCGACACGGTGATGGCGGCCGACGCCTACGTCCTCTCCTACCAGCTTCCGGCGACCTGATCGGCGGTGCGCGAGGCCACTTCTCCGGACTCGTACACACCGACACGCATACTCGTATAGACGAGTGGGCAAGTTGTGTGGCAAGGTAATCCCGTTCCCGGCGTCGTCGGGTTCGAAGGATGCATCTTGTCTAGACGAGTAGATGGGAAGAAGCCTTGCGCACCATCCGTGTGGAGACCTCGGCCGCGACGATCCTGCTGACCGAGGCGCCCGAGCCTAAGGTCCGCGACCGGCAGTCGGGCGAGATCGCGAAGGACGCCATCAGCGGTGAGGCGCTGATGACCATCGGCGTCGTGTACATCGAGGAGGGGGAGTCGTCCCTGATCAAGGTGACCGTCCCGGAGAGCGGGGTGTCGGAAGGGCTCGCCCTCGGTGCCCCGGTCTCCCTGCCGGGCCTGATCGCCCGGCCGTGGGAGAGCGTCTTCAACGGCCAGCAGCGGCACGGCATCGCCTTCCGGGCCGCCGCCGTTACTCCGGCCGCCTTCCCGGCCGCCGTGGGGGCGTCGGCCTGATGACCGACCTGGCAACGCTTCTGGAGGTGGGTGGTCCCGTCGCCGCGCTCGGCGGTGGGGCCGCCTACGCCCGGGCGCGACACCCCGGCGTCTACTGGTCCACGGTCGGCTTACCGGTGTCCACGGTCCGGCTGCTCAGCTCCTACGGCTCCGTCATGGAGGCGTGCGGGCTGACCGTGGCCCCCTCCCGGCTGCGGGTCCTGGCGGTCAAGGCCACCACCCGCCGTGAGGTCCGGCCCGTACCGCCGCGCCGGGGGATCATCCGGCCGACCACGACGGGGCTGCGGGTTCGCCTACGGCTCGCCCCGGGACAGGAACCCGCCGACGTGGCCGCCTCCGCCGAACGGCTGCGGCACGCCTGGGGCGTCCACGCCGTCTACGTGACCACGATCAAGCCGGGCGTGGTCGAACTGCGTCTCGTCGGCTTCGACGTGCTGCGGCGGGTGCGCATGCCGCGCAAGCTCCGCCCGGGCCTGCTCCGGGTGCCGGTCGCGCTGCGCGAGGACGCCACTCCGTTCGTACGCGACTACCGCACCGTGCCGCACCAACTCACCCTCGGCGCCACGCTGTCCGGCAAGTCCATGTACCTGCGTCACCTCGTCGCCGGCCTCGCCCGCCAACCCGTCGCCCTGGTCGGCATCGACTGCAAGCGGGGCGTGGAACTGGCGCCCTTCGCCCCGCGCCTGTCGGCGCTCGCCACCGACCCGGAACAGGCCGCCGAACTGCTGCCCGTGCTCATCAGGGAAATGGAGGACCGGTACGACCTGCTCAAGGCCCGGCAGGGCATCACGCCGAGCACGCCGGACGAGGAGATCACCTCTGACATCTGGGGTCTGCCCGAGCACGAACGCCCGGTGCCCGTCGTGCTGTTCGTCGACGAGGTGGCCGAACTCTTCCTCGTCGCCACGAGGAAGGACGAGGAACGCCGGGACGAAATGGTCACCCAACTCATCCGGCTCGCCCAGCTCGGCCGGGCCGCCGGCATCTACCTGGAGGTCTGCGGACAGCGCTTCGGCGCCGAACTCGGCAAGGGCGCGACCATGCTGCGGGCACAGTTGACCGGCCGCGTCTGCCACCGCGTCAACGACGAAGCCTCCGCCAAGATGGCACTCGGCGACATCGCCCCCGAGGCGGTCTCCGCGGCCTGCGCCATCGCCCCCGAACGGCCCGGCCTCGCCGTGGCCGGTGACACCTCCGGCGGCTGGTCCCGCATCCGCACGCCGTACCTCTCCCTCGGCGACGCCGCCGAGACCTGCCGCGAGTCGGCCCACCTGGTCCCCGACCTGCCCGCGCTCAAGCCCTTCCGGCCCGACGCGCCCCTACAGCCTGCTGAGACACCGAGCCCGGTCCTGCGGCCTCGACCGGTGACCGACTGACCCGCGTCCCCGCTTATCCCCGGTCGGCGTGACCGCCTCACGCCATGTCCCTACCCCTCTCATGCCCGAATTCGGAAGGAGCCGCAGCATGCGTGCCTACCTGGCCCGTGTCGATGCGGTGCTCGTCCAAGCGGTCATCGCCGCCGCGTTGTCCTTCGCCCACCTGCACGACGTCGCCTCGGCGGCCGGACAGGACGGGTGGAAGGCGTGGGCCTATCCCGTCTCCGTCGACCTGCTGCTCGTCGCCGCCTGGCGCCGTCTGCGGTCCGGCGAGGCGAAAGCGGCCGGGTGGTGCTGGTTCCTGATCGCCCTCGCCGCGTCGCTGGGCGCGAACGTCGCCACCGCCGGGCTGCTCGACCTGGACCACGTGCCGGCCTGGCTTCGCATCCTCGTCGCGGGCTGGCCCGCGGTCGCCTTCCTCGGCGGAACCCTCCTGGTCCACTCGTCGCCGACCACGCATGACGAGCCCAGTGATGCCGTGGGCCAGGAGGCGCCCGAGGACATCGAGGACCAGGAGGACGCGCCCGATCCCGCTCCGGAACCGCCGGCGGCCGAGTCGGCACCGGTTCCACCTCCGGCCCCGCCTCCGGTCGCCGTCCCGGCCGCCCTGGTCGAGCACGCCCGCAAAGTCGCCGCCGAGCACCACGCCCGCACCGGAACGGCCATCGACACCCCGACCCTGCGCGCCCGCCTCGGCGTCCCGCCACCCATGGCCGACGCCATCGCCGCCCAGCTCTGAAAGGAGACCCACGTGAGCGCCAACCGCCGCTTCCGCTCCGTCACCCGCATCGGCCCCGTCCAGGTCGGCACGTCCTACGACGGTCGTGGCCGGGAGAAGCACACCGCTGCCTGCACGGCCCCGCGCTGCGGCTTCTCCGCCGACTACGACAGCCGCGCCGCCGCCGAACTGGCCGCCCGTACCCACCGTTGCCCCGTCCGCTGAAAGGACCCGCACACCGTGACCGTCAGCCTGCCGCTCGTCGTCCTCCTCGGCTTCTTCGCCTGGGGAGCGGTCAAGTTCCTCGGCGTCCGCACGTGGATCTTCGTCCTGATCGCCCTCTTCGGCTTCTGGCTCTCGGACACCTTCCTGGCCCCGGCCATCGAGTCCGGCACGCGCTCCGGCGTGGACATCGTCAACGGCTCACATGACTAGACGAGTAGGTAAGGAGAGCTTCGCCGTGTTCCTGCCCAAGTACCCCGACAGCCCGACGCCCCCGCCCGCGCACACCCACACCGTGGCCGATCAGGTGCCCGCGCGGCGGCCGGCCCCGCAGATCTCCGTCAGCACCGGAGCGGTCGCGGCCGTCCTCGTCGGCGGCGTCGTGCTGACCGCGCTCCTGGCCGCCGTCGCCGTCACGGCCGTCTCCGTGGCCGTCGCCGCCGTGGTCCTGCGCTCGCTGCTCCGCGACCAGCACCGCCGCTGACACACCGGACCCCCGGGGCGGCCTCGATACCGCCAAGCATCCGCCGCCCCGGGGGCCGTCTCCCTCCAGCCAAACCAGAAGGAGAAGGCCATCATCACCCGCGCCACTCCGCCCCCACTCCACGAACTCGGCGAACTGGCCGCCCTCGGCACCATGCCCGCACTCCTGCGCCAACTCTCCGGCCTCGGCGGCTGCACGCACCCGATCCGCCTCGACGGCCACCGCACCGAGTACGACGTTGACACCCGCACCGGCGAGATCGGCAACGTCCTCCACCACCTCGACTCCTCCAGCCTCCCGGCCGGTCACCTCCTGGTCCGCTGCAACAACCGCCGCACGACCCGCTGCGCAGCCTGCGCCGAGGTGTACCGCCGCGACACCTTCCACCTGATCACCTCCGGCCTGCGCGGCGGCAAGGGCGTCCCCGAACGCGTCGCCGCCCACCCGCGCGTCTTCGCCACCTTCACCGCCCCGAGCTTCGGCCCGATCCACAACCGCCCCACCGGCCCGGCCGGATCGGTCCGCCGCTGCCGCTGCGGCGAGCTCCACGACCAGGACGACTCCGCCCTCGGCACCCCGCTCGACCCGGACACCTACGACTACGAAGCGGCCGTGCTCTGGAACGCGCACGCCGGTCCGCTGTGGCGGCGCTTCTCCATCTACCTGCGCCGGGAGGTCGCCAAGCGCGCCGGCCTCACGCAGCGGGCCTTCCGCGAGTACGCCCGGGTGTCCTTCGCCAAGGTCGCCGAGTACCAGAAGCGCGGGGCCGTCCACTTCCACGCCGTCATCCGCATCGACGGCCCCGAGGGCGGCGACACCCCGCCTCCCGCCTGGGCCACCGCAGAGCTGCTGACCGACGCCATCCGGGCCGCCGCTGCCGCCGCCCGCGTGGACGGCCCGGTCATCGACGGCCGGGCCCACGCCTTCGCCTTCGGCCGTCAGCTCGACGTCCGCACCATCCGCTCGGCCGACTTCGACGGCGGCCAGGAACTGACCGAACGGGCCGTCGCCGCCTACATCGCCAAGTACGCCACCAAGGGCGCCGAGACCGCCACGGGAGCTCTGGACCGTCCGCTGAAGTTCCTCGCCGAACTCGCCCACCTCGACATCGGCGACCACGCCCGCCGGCTCATCCGCACCGCCTGGACCCTCGGCGCCCGCAAGGACCTCGAACACCTCCGCCTGCGGGCCTGGGCCCACATGCTCGGCTTCCGCGGCCACTTCTCCACCAAGTCCCGCCGCTACTCCACCACCCTCGGCGCCCTCCGCGACGCCCGCGCCGCATGGCGCCGCGCACAGGCCCTGGCAGCGGCCGAGACCGGCCCGGACACGACCCTCGTCCTCGCGCACTGGGTCTACGCCGGGACCGGCCTCACCGACGCCGAAGCCTGGCTCGCCGAAACCCTTGAACCCGCCCCCGGAACGGAAGGAGAGCCCACCCATGGGTAGCCGTCGCCTCGCTGTCGCAGAAGCGGCTTCCGAGCCGCGTGGTCTGCCGTCGCGGTACCTGACTCCTGACGACCTGGTGGCGATGTTCGACCTGCCCAGCGTCGAGACGGTCTACCAGTGGCGCCGCAAGCGCACCGGTCCCCGTGGCTTCCGGGTCGGCCGACACCTGCGCTATGACCCTGCGGACGTCCAAGCCTGGGTCGAGTCCCTGCGGGAAGAGGCTGCCGCCTGATGGCCGGACACATCCAGGACCGCTGGTACAGAACCGAGACCGGACCGGACGGGAAGGCGCGCAAGGTCAAGACCGAGCGCTACGGGTCCGGTCAGCGCTACCGCGCTCGCTACGTCGGTCCGGACGGCACGGAGAAGTCCAAGAGCTTCCCCGACCGTCAGAAGCGGCTCGCCGATCAGTGGCTGGCGCACATCGAGGCGGACATGGCGCGCGGGCAGTACATTGACCCGCGCGCCGCCCGGATCACCTTCCAGCAGTACGCCGAGCGATGGGTCGTCACGCAGGGCGCCGACCCGAACACCCAAGCCTCGATGGAGTCGCAACTCCGGCTGCACGCCTTCCCCTACCTCGGCTCGCGTCCGCTCGGCTCCTTCCAGCCGGCGCACATCCGGGACTGGGTGCGGCAGTTGCAGGAGAACGGCGTCCGTGGGTCGTACGCCCGGACGATCTACTCCAACGTGCGCGCGGCGCTCAGCGCGGCCGTGGACGACGGCCACCTTCCCCGCAACCCGTGTGCGGCCCGGTCCGTCCGTCCGCCGACCGTCGACAACAAGCGCATCGTGCCCTGGACGCCCGAGCGGGTCTTCGCCGTCCGGGCCGCCATGCCCGAGCGCTACCAAGCCATGGTCGACCTGGGCGGCGGCTGCGGGCTCCGCCAGGGCGAGATCCTGGGCGTGGCCGTCGACGCGATCGACTTCGAGTCGGACACGCTCCACGTGGTCCAGCAACTGAAGCTGAGCCGCAGCAAGGCCGTGTTCGCGCCGCCGAAGGGCGGCAAGCTGCGGGACGTGCCGCTTCCCGGCCCCGTCGCCGATGCCCTCCGGGCGCACATGAAGCGGTTCCCGCCGGTCGAGATCACCTTGCCGTGGAAGGTGGCCGACGGTCCTCCGGTGACCAAGCGGCTCATCTTCACCGGGCCGCGCGGCGGGCACGTCTGGCGTACGTCGCTCAACGAGGAGGCATGGAAACCGGCGCTCGCCGCGGCCGGCGTCATCCCCGTGCCCAAGCGAGGCCAGCCGTACGCGGAGTCACGCGAGAACGGCATGCACGCGCTGCGCCACTTTTACGCCTCGGTGCTCCTGGACGCGGGGGAGAACATCAAGGCCCTCGCCGAGTACCTGGGCCACTCGGACCCGGGCCTGACGCTCCGTGTGTACGCGCACCTCATGCCCTCCAGCCGGGAGCGGACCAGCAGAGCCGTGTCCGACGTCTATTCGAAGCTTCTGCACCCCGAACCGTGAGATCCGCGGGTGGTCCGGCAGGATGCTCGGACTTGGTTACTTCGGGGAGGGAATCCATGGAGTCGACGGATGGCGTCATCAACCTGATTCACCTGGCCGACACACCCGGCACCGGCGGCCACAGTGTCTCCGTACGCGTCTTGGGTCGCTTTCAACCCGGAATCCTGACCGGCCACGACTTCCTCGACTGCGAGATCGTCATCGTGGCGGAATCCGTCAACGCCACTTTCCCTGTGACTCTCCTCCCTGAAGATCTGGAGGACTGGGAGGACGCCTTGGCAGCCCTGGGGTCCGGTCGGTTCGCCATGTGGCTCGAATCCGGGCGGACTCCTTCCATGAAGTTCAAGCCCGACGAGAGCGGTGGACTCTGGGTATCCGTGCATGACGGGCCGGCGTCAGGGGTCACTGTCACCGTCCCGCTGTTCGTGCTCTCGTCGGCATGGGTCGACGAGCAGCGGGACCTACTAACCCGGGTACGCGAGGTCTACCCGAGAGAGGTCGTCGAGACGTCGCCCGGCGCCTACGAGTGGCGGCGTGACACCCGCTCCTGACGGAACCGCCGAGCAAGGGACGGCCCAGAGACGGCCCACGGACAACACAAAGCCCCCTACCAGCGAAGAAACCGCAGGTAGGGGGCCTATTCGTGCGGGCTTACTTCTTCTTGCCCTGGTTCTTGACCGCTTCGATCGCCGCTGCCGCGGCGTCCGGGTCGAGGTAGGTGCCGCCCGGGTTGAGGGGGCGGAACTCGGCGTCCAGGTTGTAGGAGAGCGGGATGCCCGTGGGGATGTTCAGGCCCGCGATGTCGGCGTCGGAGATGCCGTCGAGGTGCTTGACCAGGGCGCGGAGGCTGTTGCCGTGGGCGGCGACGAGGACGGTGCGGCCGGTGAGCAGGTCGGGGACGATGCTGTCGAACCAGTAGGGCAGCATCCGGGCGACGACGTCCTTGAGGCACTCCGTCTGGGGACGCAGCTCCGGCGGGAGCATGCCGTAGCGCGGGTCGGAGAACTGGGAGTACTCGGCGTCGCGGTCCAGGGCCGGCGGCGGGGTGTCGTAGGAGCGGCGCCACAGCATGAACTGCTCTTCGCCGAACTCCGCGAGGGTCTGCGCCTTGTCCTTGCCCTGGAGGGCGCCGTAGTGACGCTCGTTCAGGCGCCAGCTCCGGTGGACGGGGATCCAGAGGCGGTCGGCGCTCTCCAGCGCGAGCTGGGCGGTGCGGATCGCACGCTTCTGGACGGAGGTGTGGACCACGTCGGGCAGCAGGCCGGCGTCCTTGAGCAGCTCACCGCCGCGCGTCGCCTCCTTCTCGCCCTTCGGGGTGAGGTTGACGTCCACCCAGCCGGTGAACAGGTTCTTCTCGTTCCACTCGCTCTCGCCGTGGCGGAGGAGGATCAGCTTGTACGGTGCGTCGGCCATGCTCCCGAGCGTAATCGACCCGCCCCGGCGCCCGCGCGCCGCGCCCGAGGGGCGGACGCCGGGGCCGTCGACGTTTGACGGGTGTTGCTAAACGACTGGCCTCCGGAGGGACGGCGTCCGTAAGGTCTGATCACCGCATCAGCCGCTTACACGCCGTTTCGCACGCCACGGGGGTCCGCCATGTCAGTCGCCGGTCTGCGACGCGCCGCACGCGAGTCCGTTTCCGGGCTCCCCCGCGCGTTCTGGTGGCTGTGGACGAGCACCCTGGTCAACCGGCTCGGCGCCTTCGTCGCCACCTTCATGGCGCTCTACCTGACCCTCGAACGCGGCTACTCCGCCTCCTACGCGGGCCTCGTCGTCGCCCTGCACGGGCTCGGCGGCGTCGTCTCGTCGCTGGGCGCCGGCGTGATGACCGACCGGCTCGGCCGGCGGCCCACGCTGCTCGTCGCGCAGAGCGGCACCGCGCTGTCGGTCGCGCTGCTCGGCTTCGTGCAGGACCCGGTCGCCATCGCGTCCGTCGCCTTCCTCGTCGGCATGGCGAGCAACGCCTCCCGGCCCGCCGTGCAGGCGATGATGGCGGACATCGTGCGGCCCGAGGACCGCGTCCGGGCCTTCTCCCTCAACTACTGGGCGATCAACCTCGGCTTCGCCGTGTCCTCCATGGCGGCCGGTTTCATCGCCGAGGTCAGCTACCTCGCCGGGTTCCTGCTGGAGGCCGGGATGACGCTGGCCTGCGCGATCCTGGTCTTCGTCAAGCTGCCCGAGTCGCGTCCGGTGCGCGAGGACGGCCCGGCCTCCGCCGCGGCGCAGGCGCCGGTCTCGCTCGGGACCGTGCTGCGCGACGGCCGTTACATGAGCGTGGTGGGCCTGTCCTTCCTCATCGCCGTGATCTTCCAGCAGGGTTCGGTCGGGCTGCCGGTCGCCATGGGCGCGGCCGGGTTCACCCCCGCGGACTACGGCATGGCCATCGCCGTCAACGGCGTGCTGATCGTCGTCCTGCAGATCCCGGTCACCCGGTTCATCGAGCACCGCGATCCCCGTCGGCTGCTCGTCGTCTCCGCCCTGCTGGCCGGGTACGGGTTCGGGCTCACCGCGTTCGCCGGGTCGGTCGGCGTGTTCGCGCTCACCGTCTGCGTGTGGACGCTGGCGGAGATCGTCAACGCCCCGACGCAGACTGGGCTGGTCGTCCGGCTCTCGCCGGTGCACGGGCGGGGCCGCTACCAGGGCATGTACACCCTGTCCTGGGCCGTGGCCTCCCTCGTCGCCCCGCTGGTGTCCGGCTTCGTCATCGACCGTCACGGCGCCGAGTGGCTGTGGGGGCTGTGCGCGCTCGTCGGCACGGTCGCGGCGGCCGGGTACGCGCTGCTCATGCGGCGGCTGCCGGAGGAGGGGAGCGCGGGGGCGGCGGGTCCGGCGGCGCCGACCGGGAAGGGGACGCCGGGGGCGGACGCCGGGGGCGAGGGGACCGCGGACCGGGCGGAAGGGGTCGGCACCACCTGAGGCACCCCCACCCGCGCCTCCCCGGAGCCCCTCCCCGCGCGTCGGTGCGCTCCGCCTCAGCGCTCCCCGCGCCCCGTGTCAGCCCTCGGTGCGCTCCGCGTCGGTCCCGGTGCGTTCGATCAGGTGGGTGAACGCCTCCAGGTTGCGCGTCGACTCGCCGCGCGAGGTCCGCCAGGCGTGCTCCTTGCGGATGGCGGTGGCGAAGCCCATCTCCAGCAGCGTGTTGAAGGCGCCGTCGGCGGCCTCCAGGACCTGGCCGAGGAGCCGGTCGATCTCGTCGGGGGCGACGGCGGAGAGGGGGAGCTTGGCGGTGACGTAGACGTCGCCGAGCCGGTCGACGGCGTAGCTCACGCCGTAGAGCCTGAGGTTGCGTTCGAGCAGCCAGCGGTGGACGGCGGGCTCGTTCTCGTCGGGGTGGCGGACGACGAAGGCGTTCAGGGAGAGGGAGTGGCGGCCGAGGACCAGGGAGACGGTGGTCGACAGCTTCCGGGTGCCGGGGAGGGTGACGACGTACTTCCCGGGTTCGGTGGTCTCCCACTCCAGACCGGCGTCGCCCAGGGCGCCCTCCAGGGTCCGCGCCGCCTCCGCCGCCTTCTCTCCGTCAGCCATGGGGCGAGCGTACGCGACGGCGGTGGGACTGGATCGCGGCCGAGTACACGTCGGCGGTGGCGGCGGCGGCGCCGTCCCAGCCGAAGGCACGCGCGTGCCGTGCGGCGGCGGCGCCCATGCGGTCGGTGAGCGACGGCTCGTCGGCGAAGTCGGCCAGTACGCGCGCGTAGGCGCCGGGTTCGTGGCCGTGGACGAGGCGCCCGGTGTGTCCGTCGCGGACGGCGACGGGCAGGCCGCCGACGGCGGCGGCGAGGACCGGCGTGCCGGTCGCCTGCGCCTCGATGGCGACGAGGCCGAAGGACTCGCTGTAGGAGGGCATGACCAGCACGGACGCGGCACGGAACCAGTCGGCGAGCTGTTCCTGCCCGACCGGCGGGCGGAAACGGACGACGTCGGCGATGCCGAGCCGCGCGGCGAGCTTCTGGAGGCCCTCCGGTTTGGCGAGGCCGCTGCCGCTGGGGCCGCCGACGACGGGGACGAGGATGCGCGAGCGCAGTTCGGGGCGTTCGTCGAGGAGGACGGCGACCGCGCGGAGCAGCACGTCGGGGGCTTTGAGGGGCTGTATCCGGCCGGCGAAGAGCGGGATCAGCGCGTCCTGCGGGAGGCCGAGGCGGGCGCGGGCGGCGGCGCGGCCGTCGGCGGGACGGAACCGTTCGAGGTTGACGCCCGGGTGGACGACGGCGACCTTGGCCGGGTCGGCGGCGTAGTGCCGGACCAGTTCGTCGGCCTCTTCGGCGGTGTTGGCGATGAGGCGGTCGGAGGCGGAGACGATCTGGGTCTCCCCGATGACGCGCGCGGCCGGTTCGGGCGTGTCGCCCTCGGCCAGGTTGGCGTTCTTGACCTTGGCCATGGTGTGCATGGCGTGCACGAGGGGGGCGCCCCAGCGTTCGGCGGCGAGCCAGCCGACGTGGCCGGAGAGCCAGTAGTGGGAGTGGACGAGGTCGTAGTGGCCGGGGCGGTGGCCGGCCCACGTCTGCATGACACCGTGGGTGAAGGCGCAGAGCTGGGCCGGGAGGTCCTCTTTGGCCAGCCCCTCGTAGGGGCCGGCGTCGACGTGCCGGACGAGGACGCCGGGGGCCAGTTCGACGCTGGGCGGGAGGGCGGCCGTGGTGGCCCGGGTGAAGATCTCGACCTCGATGTTGATGGCGGCGAGGCGCTGGGCGAGTTCCACGATGTAGACGTTCATGCCGCCGGCGTCGCCGGTGCCGGGCTGGTGGAGCGGTGAGGTGTGCACGGAGAGCATGGCCACGCGGCGGGGCCTGCGGGACAGTCTCCGCAGGGGTGAGGCCGCCGGTGAGCGACGCCCGAGCCTGCCGACGTACTGGCTCACGAGCCGTTCCTCCTCGCTGCGGACATGCCGGTCGGAGGACCCGCCCGGCCCTCCGAGGAGTGGAACGCCGGATGGCAGTGCTCCATTTCCGGTTTCCGGGCCTTTGCCGAATCATTACGAAGGTCGATCAACCGTTCGAGCTGTTCCGTGCGCGGGGGCCCGCGCTCCGGCGCGCCGCGCCGCGCCGCTTACCCTCGTAGGCATGCCCTCCCTCCCCACCGGCCGTCCCCGTGCCCTGCTGCGGCCGGGCGGCGGCGCCCCCGTGGTGGGGACGGTCACACGGGGCACGACCAACCCGAACCGGCTGCGCCGGATGGACCGCTGGATCGCCGCCGTCCACGGCGCCGAACTGCGCCGCGCCGACGACCCCGTCGCCGTCGACCTCGGCTACGGCGCCGCCCCCTGGACCGCCGTCGAACTGCTGCACCGCCTGCGCGCCGTCGCGCCGCGCACCCGCGTGGTCGGTGTCGAGATCGACCCGGAGCGGGTCGCGGGCGCCGCCCCGTACGCGCGCGAGGGACTGGTCTTCCGGCACGGCGGCTTCGAGGTCCCGGTCACCCGGCGCCCGGCCCTGATCCGCGCGGCGAACGTCCTGCGCCAGTACGACGAGTCCGAGGTCGCCGCGGTCTGGCGGCGGCTGTGCGCGCGGCTCGCGCCGGCGACGGAGCACTCCCGGGGCGGGCTGCTGGTCGAGGGCACCTGCGACGAGATCGGCCGGCGGCACGTGTGGGTCGCGCTCGGCCCGGAGGGCCCCCGCACGGTGACCTTCGCCACCCGGCTCGGCTCGCTGGAACGCCCCTCCGACCTCGCGGAACGGCTGCCGAAGGCGCTGATCCACCGCAACGTCCCCGGCGAGCCGGTCCACGCCTTCCTGCGCGATTTCGACCGCGCCTGGGCCGCCGCCGCGCCGTACGCGTCCTACGGGGCCCGCCAGCGCTGGCTGCGGACGGTGCGGGACCTTACCGCCGACTGGCCGGTGGCGGACGGGCCGGCGCGGTGGCGGCAGGGCGAAGTGACGGTGCGCTGGGCGGCGTTGGCGCCTCGGGGCTGACCCGCTCCCCCCTCGCCCCTCGCCCCTCTCGCCCGGCTCGCCGCCTGCCGCCTGCCGTGCCGCCCGTAGTGCCCGCCGCCCGTCGCCCGTGGCCCGTGGCCCGCCGCTCGATTCTCCGGGTCGCGTGCGCCCCCCTGCGAGGGACGCACCCCCTCTGTCGTTTCAGCTCCGGACGTGGCACGATCCCCCGAGCGACGCGATGTTACTGACGGGTTCATCGATGGTGGGGGGCGCCATATGCGTACGGGCAAGCACGGGTTGACGGCCGCCGCCGTGACCGTGGTCTGCGCGGTCACCCTGCTGGCGGCCCCGGGGACGGCGTTCGCGGCCCCCGCTCCCACCCCCGGACCCACCTCACCCGCCCCACCGGCACCGCCGGCCCCGAGCGCCACCGCCGCCCCGGCCCGCGACCTGGAGGCGGTGCGCAAGGAGCTGGAGTCCCTCTACCGGGCCGCCGCCACCGCCACCGACGAGTACAACGCGGCGGAGGAGAAGGCCCGCGAGCAGTCCGCCGAGATCGCCGAACTGGCCAAGAAGACCGCCCGAGGCCAGGAGCGGCTGGACCGCCTGCGCGACCGCGCCGGTGCCGCCGCCCGCGCCCAGTACCGCACCGGTGGCCTGCCCGACGAGGCCAAGCTGATGCTGAGCAGGGACCCGGAGGAGTTCCTCGACGCCGGCGGCCGGGTCATGCAGGGCCAGCGCGCCACCAAGGGCCTGCTCGGCGAACTCGCCCGCGCCCAGCAGGACCTGGAGACCTACGCGGCCGACGCCGCCGCCCGGGGCCGGAAGCTGGAGGCCAACCGCAAGGAGAAGGCGACCGCCCGCGAGAAGGTCGAGAAGCGCGTCGCCGCCGCCGAGAAGCTGGAATCGGAGCTGGAGAAGGAGGAGCGGGAGCGCCTCGCCCAACTGGAACGGCAGGCCGCGCGCGAGGCCCAGGCCGCCTGGCTCCGCTCCGGCATCCTCGGGGATCTCCGCGGCAAGGCGACCGAGCGGGGGCGCAAGGCGGTGGAGTACGCCACGGCCCAGATCGGCAAACCGTACGTGTGGGGCGCGGCGGGCCCGTCCTCCTTCGACTGCTCCGGCCTCACCTCGCAGGCGTGGGCCGCGGCCGGCCAGGGGATACCGCGCACCTCGCAGGAGCAGTGGCGGCAACTGCGGCGCGTCGACGTCGAGGACATGCGCCCCGGCGACCTGATCATCTACTTCGAGGACGCCAGCCACGTCGGCATGTACGTCGGCGACGGCTCGGTCGTGCACGCCCCGCGCCCCGGACGCACGGTGACGATGGCCGGCGCCGGCACGATGCCGATCCTCGGGGTGGTACGGCCGGAGCGCTGAGCCGGACGGCGCCCTCACGGCGGACGGGCGGCCTGCGGGTCACGGCCTGCGTCGTGCGGCCCGTGGGATACGGCATGCGGGGAAGCCCGGCGCCGTGACCCCGGCCACGCCCGCCCGCCGAGCGCCGAGCGCCGTGACCCCGGCCACGCGCGCCCCCGCCACCTGGCAGCCCCGTCCCCCGCGACCCGGCGGCCCCGGGCACGCCCCCGCCCGTACGACGTGGTGACGGGGCCGAACCCCCACCCCCGGTGGCGAGATCCGGACCACGTGACGCAGTCCACGCGCGGCGCCCACCCCGCGTGACGTTCGTCATCCCCCGCACCCCGGCAACGTGCCCAACTGCGGGACAGAACACCGCATATGACGGCGTCCGGTGCCGTGGCCCGGCGGGGCCGGCCATTCCGCGCCGGTGCCGTCACCCGCTATGGTCCCCGTCGGTGGGTCGAGGTCCCTCGCCCCACCGTGCCCTCGGGGGGAGGGAAGGAAACCCACGATCATGCCCGTACCCGTACCGCGGCAGAGGGCGATCCCGGCCGCCGAGTGCGGTCAGGCGCCCCCCGCGTCTCCGGACGGCGGCCCCCGCGAGGAGCGGGCCACCCCGGGGAACGCCCCGGCCGAGAACACCACCACCCGGTGCGCGAGCACCACGGACCCGCGCGACGCCGCCGGCGGCGCGCACGAGCCCGCCGCCCCGGACGGGCCGAGCGCGTCCCCCACGGAGAAGCGCGAGGACACCACGGACCACCCGGACACCACCCCGCCCGTCAATCTGACGCTGCTGCTGATCGAGGACGATCCGAACGGTTCCCCGATCGTGCCCGACCTGCTCGACCAGGCCGGCAAGCCGATCCGGGTCCGTACCGCCCGCAACCTCACCGAGGCCGAGCGGCTGCTGACCGACGACGTCCACTGCATCCTGCTGGACCTCGCCCTGCCGGGCCCGGCCCGTGGCGGCGACGCGGCGGACGACGACGAGCTGGCCGTGCTGAGGCACGTACTGGAGCTGGCGCCCCGGCACGCCGTGCTCGCGCTCACCTCGGCCGGCGACGCCGAGCGCGGCGCGGAGGCGGTGGCGGTGGGCGCCCAGGACTACCTGCTCCGCGACGAACTCGACGGCCGGCTGCTGAGCCGGGCGATCCGCTACGCCGTCGAGCGCAAGCGGTCCGACTGGGCGGAACGGCGGCTGGCCGAGGGCCGGCTGCACGCCCAGGAGAACGCCCGCCTGGAACGCGGGCTGCTGCCGACGCCGCTCCTGGACGGCTCACCGCTGCGGTTCGCCGCCCGCTACCGTCCCGGCCGCTCCCGCGCGCTGCTCGGCGGGGACTTCTACGACGTCGTCCGCACCCCGGACGGAACCGTGCACGCCATGATCGGCGACGTCTGCGGGCACGGCCCGGACGAGGCGGCGCTCGGCGTGGAACTGCGCATCGCCTGGCGGGCGCTGACCCTGGCCGGGATGTGCGGGGACGAACTGCTCGCCACCCTCCAGCAGGTGCTGGAGCACGAGCGCTCGGACGAGGAGATCTTCGCGACGCTGTGCGCGGTGGACATCTCGCCGGACGGGACGCGGGCCGGCCTCTGCCTGGCCGGTCATCCGGCGCCGCTGCTCGCGGGACCGGACCGGCCCGCCCGGCTGCTCCCCCACGACGAGAACGGCCCGGCGCTCGGCCTGCTGCCGACGGCCCGCTGGCCGCGGGCCGAGGTCGAACTCGGCGCCGAGTGGAGCCTGATGCTCTACACCGACGGCCTGATCGAGGGCCACGTCGGCCAGGGCCGGGAACGGCTCGGCCAGGACGGCATGGTGGAGATGGTGCGCCGCCGCTTCGCCGACGGGCTGCGGGGCGAGCAGTTGCTCCAGACCGCGGTGAACGAGGTCCGCGACCTCAACGGCGGGGAGCTGACGGACGACGTCGCGGTCCTGCTCCTCGACCGCGTGCCCCAGGTGCCCTGAGCGGGACGGCGGCGCACCACGCCCGCCGCCCGCCCGCCGCCCGCGCTCCGGCCGAGCGGGGGCGCGGCGGACGGCGGACCGGCCCACGGCGGACCGTCGGACGGCTGGGGTCCCGGCCGCCGGAGCGCCGGTGGCCGCGGGAGCCCTGTGACCGCCGGTGCCCCGATGACCGGGGCGGGACGGGACGGGCCGGATGCGGGCCGGCCGGTCGTCGTCGTTCAGCGGCCGCCGTTCCACGGGCCGTACGGGCCGTCGCTGCTGGAGCCGCGGCGGGTGTTGCGCCCGCCGCCCGACAGACCGCGCAGCGCGGGCCGCACGTCGACCATGTACACGATCGTCGCGATGAGGCCGATGATCGGCAGGAACGACAGGATGTTGAAGATCAGGTTCACCACGAAGGCGAGCCCGAGGACGATCAGCCAGAACGGCTTGGTCTTCTTGTCGGCCGCGCGGTAGGCGTCCTCGCGGCGCGTGGCGGCGTCGATCAACGCGAAGCCGCTGAAAAGGATCAGGGCCGTGCTCAGCAGCCACATCAAGCCTGCGAAACCCTGCATCAGCACAACGTCCACCACCAGATTCGGATCGTCCCTACGCGGTCACGGTACCCGGAGAACGAGCCGGGCATCCCCAGGGTGCCCGGCTCGTTCCCGGTCGGTGCCGCCGTCGTCGCCGGGCGGGGTGCCCGGCGCCAGTCACTCGGCGGACGGCGGCGTCCTCTTCGTCCCGGTGCTCTTGCGCGCCGGGGACTTCCGGGCGGCCGGGGCCTTCTTCGCCGGGGCGGGCTTCTCCTCGGTGACCTCGACCGGCTCGGGCTTCGGCTCGACGGCGACCGCCACGTCCTCGACGCCCTCGGCGACGCTCTCGACGCCCTCGGCGGCCTGGCCGCGCCAGGTGCGCACGGCCTGCTCGCCGCGCTCGGCGACCTTCTCGTAGGTCTCCCGGGCGCGCACGGCGTACTCGGCGGCGACGCCGACGCCGCGCAGGGCGAGGTCCTGGGCGGACTCGCCGAGCTTCTTGAAGTCGGCGTCCAGGGAGCCGACGAACTCGTTCACCTTGTTCTGCAGGGTGCCCTGCGTCTCGCGGACGCGGGCGGCGGCCCGCTCCTGCACGGCCTTCGGGTCGGTGTTGCGGACGGCCTCGATCCGGGCCGGGGCCTCGGCACGGAGCTGCTCGACCAGCACGGGCACCTTCTTGGCCTGCTGGAAGGCGAGGTCGGCGGTGCCCGCGGCGAAGTAGAGCGGGGTGGGGTCGCTGAAGGTCTTGCGCAGGTCTTCGGTGATCGGCATGGTGCTGGTCCTCCCGATGTGCGTTCGGCTGGGGTTGTCGTACGGGTCCCGCGCCCGGCGGCCGGTCATCCGGCCGTCTCCCGCGGGCCGGCGCCGCCGCTCTCCGCGGCAGGGGGGCGGCCGTCCGGTATGAGGGTGCCGCCGGCGTCCGCGCCGGCCCCGTACCCGTTCTCCTTGCGGAAGGACTCGTAGATCTGGAGCAGCACCTGCTTCTGCCGCTCGTCCAGGGTGGGATCGGCGAGGATCACCGCGCGGGTCTCCACCTCGTCCCGGTCCCGTTCCGCGTCGAGGATGCCGGCGCGCACGTACAGCGTCTCGGCGGAGATCCGCAGCGCCTTGGCGACCTGCTGCAACACCTCCGCGCTGGGCTTGCGCAGCCCGCGCTCGATCTGGCTCAGGTACGGATTGGACACCCCCGCGGCCTCCGCGAGCTGCCGCAGCGAGAGCTGCGCGTTGCGCCGCTGCTCGCGCAGGTACTCGCCGAGATTGCCGACGTTGAGCGATGCCATGCCTCCAGCGTGCCCCCTCCCGCTAACTTTTGCAAGCGACCCGCTTGCAAAAGTGCCCTCCCCCTCGCCCGCACGCCACGGAGGCCGCCGTCGGGCGAAACTCCCGTGGCAGGGGCGGGGTTGGCGGCATGGTGTTCGCTCGGGAGCGTCGCGGAGGCCGGCCAGGCCGGCCGCCGACGCCGTCCGCTCCGTGGGGATCAGGGGCCGGACGCCGGCCCGGTGGCCGCGGGCCGGGGGCTTCGCCGGATCCGTCACGGGGAAGGTCTCCCGTCACGGGGAGGGGCGGGTGGAGTGGAGACCGGCGCTCCGGGGGCGAAGTCGTCGCCCACGGGGGGCTGTCCCGCGTACCTCCCGGCGCGGGGCGTACGGGCCGGCCCCGGTTTCCGCTCACACCGGTGAGGAGACGTCCCCCGTGACGCTGCACGAGAACGAGATCCCCGTCGACGAGGAACTGGTCCGGACCCTGCTGCGGGAACAGCGTCCCCAGTGGGCCGGTCTGCCGCTGTCCCCGGCGGGCGCGGGCACGGACAACACCATGTACCGGCTGGGCGACGGCCTGCTCGTACGGCTGCCCCGGACCGCGGGGACCGCGCGGTCCCTGCGCAAGGAGCGGGAGTGGCTGCCCCGCCTGGCGCCCCGCCTCTCGCCGCGGATTCCCGAGCCGGTGTACGCCGGGACACCGACCGGCGCCTTCCCCGTGGCCTGGTCGGTCTACCACTGGATCGACGGGGCCGCGCCGGGGCCGGACACGGTCGGCGACTGGGCGGCCTTCGGGGCGGACCTGGCGGCGGCGGTGGGGGAACTGCACCGCACCGACCTCATGGGAGCAACCCGGAGCGGCGGGCTCGGCGGGTACCGCGGCGGCCCGCCGGCGGCGTGCGCCGAGTGGGTCGCGGAGTCGCTCGACGACTGCCGGACGGCCGAGGGCACGACGCTCGACGTCGACGCGCTGGAGCGGTGGTGGCGGGCCGCGCTCGCGCTCCCCGGGCCCTCGGCGCCCCACGGGTGGCTGCACGGCGACCTCAAGCCGAGCAACCTCCTGGTCCGGGACGGCGTGCTGCACGCGGTCATCGACTTCGGCGGGCTCTCGGTCGGTTTCCCGGACGCCGAGCACGCCACGGTGTGGGACCTGCCGCCCACGGCACGGCGGTCCTACTGGAACGTCCTGTCCCTCGACGACGCGACCTGGACCAGGGCCCGCGCCTGGGCCATCGCGGTGGGCGTCGGCGGGGTCGCGTACTACCGGCACACCTTCCCCGCCTTCGCCGCCGAGTGCCGGGCGCGGCTGGCGGCGATCCTCGCCGACGGCGCCGCGCGGTGAGCGGCCCCCGGCGGACGCGGTCCCGGGTGGGACGCCGGCCGCTCGGCGGCGGGGGCGATCTCGCCGCCCGGCCCGGCCCCCGCCCGGCGGCGCCCTGACGCGCTGTCGCGGGGCGGGGCGACGCGGGCGTCGAGGCCCCGGGGCGAGGACGGCCCCGGGGCCGAGGGTGTTCATGCCGTCCGTGCGCGCCGGGTCCGGTGGCTGGGTGGGGGCGAACGGCGGGCGGCCCTGCGCAGGGCCGGATGTCACCCCGGCAGCCGGGAGGTGTTCCGGGGGTACGGCGGGGTCAGGGGCGGTGGGCGATGACGACCAGTTCCCGGCCGGGGCGGTCGGGGGCGTCGCGGATCTCGTCCAGCACGTAGTCGTGGGCCGCCAGGTCGTCCTCGATCTCCCGGCGGGTGCGGAAGCGCAGGGTGGAGTCCGAGGTCAGCACGGCGCCGTCGGCGGCGAAGACGATGGTCCAGCGGAAGGTCACCAGCGGCCCGTCCGTCTCCCTCACCTCGACCCAGCTCTCGACCGCGCCGACGCCGGGCACCTCCGTCACGCGGTGCGACGCCTCGCGGTTCCACTCCTCCCAGGCCCGCGCGGCCGGGTCCCGGGTCTCGAAGACCAGGCGTCCGCCGGGGCGCAGCGCGGCGTGCACGCCCCGCAGGGTGCCGTGCCAGTCGTCGGGGCCGGCGATGGCCTGGGCGACGTTCGCCGTCATGGTCGCCAGGTCCACCCGCAGCGGGGGCAGCCGCGTCGCGTCGCCGTGCAGCCAGCGCACCCGTCCGGCACCCGGCTTGCCGCGCGCCACGTCGAGGGAGGCCCCGGCCGGGTCGACGCCGGTGACCTCGATGCCCCGGTCCGCCAGCAGCAGCGCGAAGACGCCCGTCCCGCATCCGACGTCCAGGACCCGGCGGGCCCCGTACTCCTCCGCCATCCGCAGGTAGGCGTCCAGGTCGCCGCGGTCCGGGTCGAGGACGTCGTAGAGCGGGGCGAGGCGGGGGTGGCGGAAGCATTCGTCGGCCATACCGTCCACCCTAGGTGTATTGATCACGAGCGTTGTTGACACTGCTGGATCTTGAACATGGCGAAGACCTCCGGTGTGGTGGGAGCTGTCTAGGAACTCACCGCACGGAGGTCTTCGTGCCCCACCGTAATGCCCGGCTGACCGTCTTCGGTAGAAGACTGCTGGTCGAACGTGTCTGCTCAGGCCGTCCGGTCGCTCACGTGGCCGCCGAGATGGGTATCTCCCGGGCCACGGCTCACAAATGGATCCGCAGGTGGCGGGCTGAAGGCGAGGCGGGCCTGCACGACCGGTCGAGCCGGCCTCACACGACGCCGCACCGGACCGCGGCCTCGGTCGAAACCCGCGTCTGCGACCTGCGACAGAGCCGCAAGCTCGGGCCGGCCAGGATCGGCCCGATCCTGGGCCTGCCCGCCTCGACCGTCCACCGGATCCTGACCCGCCACCGGCTCAACCGCCTGGCCTGGCTCGACCGCCCCACCGGCACGCTGATCCGCCGCTACGAACGCGAGCGTCCCGGGGAACTCATCCACGTCGACGTGAAGAAACTCGGCCGGATCCCCGACGGCGGCGGTCACAAAGCGCTGGGCCGCCAGGCCGGCCGGGCCACCCGCAACAACATGGGCTTCGACTACGTCCACTCCGCCGTCGACGACCACACCCGCCTCGCCTACAGCGAGATCCACGGCGACGAGAAGACCGCGACCTGCGCGGGCTTCCTCACCCGCGCGGCCACGTTCTTCCACAGCCAGGGCATCACCCGGATCGAGCGGGTGCTGACCGACAACGCCTGGGCCTACCGCAAGGGCCTGGCCTGGAAGGCAGTCCTGGCCGAGCTCGGCGCGACCGGCAAGCTGACCCGGGCCTACCGGCCGCAGACCAACGGCAAGGTCGAACGCTTCAACCGCACCCTGCTCGACGAATGGGCCTACCTGCGGCCCTACACCTCAAACACCGAACGGACCGAAGCCCTGGCAGACTTCCTCCACACCTACAACCACCACCGCTGCCACACCGCACTGGACGGACACCCGCCCATCAGCCGTGTCAACAACGCTGCGGGTCAATACACCTAGGGCCTCTCGTTCGGATCACGCCGGGCTCGCGGGGTCCGGCACCGCTCCCTGATCCGGCCTGATCCAGACGAAAGAACCTGACCGAGGCTCAGGAGAGCGTCATGTCGGTGGTGATGGTGTCCCACAGGGCGTCGAACCACTTCTGGGACTCGGCCACGAAGGCGGCGTCCCGGGGGCCCGCCTGGTCGCGGAAGGAGAACAGCAGGGACTGGGTGCCGAGGGCGTCGTACGTCGGGAACGTCCGGTCCTCCCACTCCTCCTCGCGCCGGGCGACGATGTAGTAACCGAGCAGCGCCTCCTCCCCGTTGAGGAGGTAGAGCTTCACCGGCGGGGTGAAGGGCAGGGACCGGAACGCGACGTCGACGGCGATGCCGTGGGTGGAGCGCAGGGCGTGCAGGCTGTGCCGGAGCACCCGGGCCTGGGCGTTGCGCATCTGGAGCCAGCGCCGGTGCGCCGGGTCGTCCGGCCCCGGCTCCGGCCCCCGCTCGGACGTCTGGCCCTCCCCCGCTCCCGGACCGGCCGTGACGCTCTCCGGCACCCCCGGGTCCGCCGGGTCCGCCGGGTCCGCCGGGTCCGCCGGGTCCGCCGAGTCCGCCGGGCCGGCCAGGACCGGGAAGGCCAGGGCGATGTCGCGGGCCGGCATCAGGACGCGCAGATGGAGGGAGTTCGGGCGGACGCGGCCCTCGTGGATCAGACGCAGCGGCTCGCTGAGCGCCAGCAGGAGGGATTCCGCGGTGTGGCACACCACGTCGAGCCGTACCCGGGGCTCGCGGAAGGCGTCCGACAGGCGCGGTCCGAGCACCACCAGCGCCGGCTGCGGTTCGCCGGGGTGGGGGGCGGGCTGGGCGATGCGGGGCGGGCTGCCCTTGCTGACGTTGGTGAGCAGGCCGTCGTCCTGGAGCGCGCGCAGGGCCTGCCGGACGGTGCCGCGTTCCACACCGAACTCGTCGGCGAGTTCGGCCTGGGTGGGGAGGCGGTCGCCCGCCTTGAGCCGGCCGCCGCGGATGCGGTCCCGCAGGATCTCGGCGATCTCCTGGGGCGTGGGCCTTCTGCCGGTGTTCACGGACGCGTTCTCCTGGGTCACGACCAGAAACTACAACTCCTGCCTTCCAAGCAGGAGTTGACTGAAACATGTTTGCCAGAGGATGCCAACTGGGGACATCATAGTTGTAGTTGGTTGCCAACTTTGCCCAGTTGGTGAGAGTTCGGCTGCCGAGACGACCGAAGGGGGAAGACCATGCCCGTCCTCGCTCTGCTCACCGCGGTCTTCACCGTCGGATTCGAGCAGGTCATCCAGTGGAAGTACGGCCTCACCGGCAGCGTCGGACTGCTGCTGCTCACCGTCGGGATCAAGGCCAAGAGCCCGTCGCTCAGCTCGGCCGGCGCCGTCATGCTCGCGCTCCTGGTGGCGGAACCGGCTCTGTGAGGCGTCCGAGACGGCGTCAACTTCGCGCCAACTTACGGAAGTTCGCCACATACCGGGTGCACGACCCTTCCCCGGGGCGCGACATCTGGCTAAGTTGGCAACCAACTTGGACAACGTGGTTGAGCCTACAGGAGGTTGGCCACCAGGGAAGAGTGTGGGCCGGTCCCCGGCAGGGGCGGCCCGAAGGGGGGACACCATGCCGTACATCGCCATCGTCATCGCCGCACTGGCCGTCGCGTTCGAGCAGTTCGTCCAGGGGAGGTACGGGGTGCTCGGCCTCGTCGCCCTCGTCACGCTGACCGTCGGCGTCAAGGCACGCAGCGGCGCGATCAGCGGCGTCGGCGCGGTCGTCCTCGTCATGCTGCTCGCCCAGTCCGCCTGAGCCGGCCACGCCGCCGTCCGGGCTCCTCTCCGGAGGGGAGCCGGGAGCCCGGCCCGGCGGCCGGCCGGCCCGACCACCGGCACGACGGAGCGCACGCTACGGACCCGCCCGCGCCCCGTCACCGGGAGAGGAGGTCACCGCACCGGGCTCCGGCCCGCAGAGACCGCACCGGGCTCCCGCCCGCAGGAACCGCACCGGGCTCCGGCCCTCAGAACATGTCCGGGCACCACGGGCGCCTGGGCGCACGCAGCAGGGCGTCGGCCGACAGGGCGGCGCCCGCTCGTTCTTCCGTGACCCGGCCCAGCGCCGCCAGCCGCGTGGCCGACTCGTCCCCGAGCCACAGCATCGCCAACGCCCCGGCGTCCAGCACGAGGTCGGCGCTCTCGGTGGTCCGCGCGCAGGACGCGCCCTGCGCCCCGGCCTCCAGACGCCACCGCCCGGCGGCCGGCCCGCCCGGGTCCACGACCTCCAGCACCAGCGCGCCGCTCGCCGCGTACGTCCGCGCCTCCAGGGCCCGTACGACGTCCAGGACGCGGACCCACAGCCAGTCGGCCTGGGTGCCGATCCGGGCCGCCCGCGGGTCGGGCAGGTACTGCGGGAGCAGGTCGTCCGGGGAGCGCCAGCCGCTCTTGACCGTGGTGATCCAGTCGATGGAGCAGAAGTACCGCCACAGGGCGCGCTCGGCGGCCGGGGTGACGCCGATCAGCCAGTCGACGGTCGCCGTGTTGAGCGGCTGCTTCGCGTCGCCCCAGGTGTCGTCGACCCGGTAGGCGGCCATGCCCTGGACCTCGCCGTCGGGCGAGCGGTACACCGCGTAGTACGGCTCGTGCCACGGGGTGGCGTGCATCCGGACGACGCCGGTCCGCACCTGCCACCACAGGTCGTCGCGGCTGACCGCGCCCGGCTGGGCCCGGCGCAGCCGCTCGTGCAGTTCGGGGCCGAGCTTGCGCACGTCGGCACCGTCGACGAGGTCGAGGGTGCCGCCGTCCTCCGGCGCCGCCCAGCGCGGGTCGAGGCCGGCGCGGGGCACGTCGACCGTCCACTCGGTCATGGTCGTGGCCGGGCCGAAGCCGTAGCGGCCGTAGATCGGGTACTCGGCGGCGATGAGCGTGGCGACCACGTCCCCGCGTTCCCTGGCCGCCGCGAGGTCGGCGCCGATCATGCGGCTGAGCAGGCCGCGGCGCCGGTGCGTCGCGGTGACGGTGACGTTGGAGACCGCGTCGGCCGGCACCTCGGCGCCGCCGACGGCGGTGAGCCGCTGGTCGAAGGAGCGGTACGTGGCGACGCACCGGCCGCGGTCGAACGCGCCGAGCAGCCGGCCCGGTACGAACTGTCTGGCGCGGGCGCGCAGTTGCTCCTCCCCCAGGACGGGATCCTGGAGGAAACCGGTGCTCAGGGCCCGGCTCCAGTCGGGGAAGTCGGCCTCGGTGATGGGGCGTACGTCGATCTCGGCACGGCTGGTCATGCGCTCACGGTATGCGGCGCCCCGGGCGCGCGTCGCGGAAATTTCCGGGGGTTTGGGCGGCACCCCCTGACCCGGCCGCCGAAATTTCCGGGGGTTTGGGCGGCACCCCCTGACCCGGCCGCCGCCGTCCGGCCCCGGCCGGCGCCACGCCCGTCGCGGCGAGGCGTGCTCAGAACGCCGCCCGGATCTCCCCCACCTCCGCGCCGCCGCCCAGCAGCGGCGCGCGGCCGATGCGGCCGACCACGGGGCCGTCCACGCCGAGCAGGGTGAGCGCGCGGGCGAGGACCGGGCCGAGCGCCCGCGTCGCCCCGTCCTCGATCTTGAAGGCGAGGGCGCGGCCGTCCGGCAGGGCCACCGCCTGGACCGCCTCGGCGCCCATCTTGGAGAGCGTGCCCGGCACCTCGCGCATCAGCCAGGTGTCGGCCCGGCGGGTGCCGGCGACGTACTCGGGGTGGGCGCGCATCGCGTCGGCGACCCGGCGTTCGGGCGTGCCGGGCTCGGCGCCGGCGACGTTCTGGAAGGCGCGGGCCAGGCCGACCAGGCTGATCGCCATCAGCGGGGCCCCGCACCCGTCGGTGCCGACCGCGGCGACCGGCTCGCCCGCCGCGTCCTCCACGGTCCGGTGGACGAGCCGCTGGAGCGGGTGTCCGGGGTCGAGGTAGTCCTCCAGCGGCCAGCCGCGCAGCGCACAGGCGGCGAGCATCGCGGTGTGCTTGCCGGAGCAGTTCATGGTGACGGGGTCGGCGGACTCGCCGGAGGCCAGGTAGAGGTCGCGTTCCTCGGCGTCCAGGGGCAGGTCGGGCGGGCACCGCAGCAGCCCGGCGTCGAGCCCGAAATCGGCGAGCATGGTCCGCACGAGCGTGCGATGGAAGGTTTCTCCAGAGTGGCTGGCGGCGGCCAGCGCCAGCCGCTCCCCGGCCAGGTCCAGCCCGGCCCGCAGCACCGCCGCGGCCTGCAGGGGCTTGTTGGAGGAGCGGGGGAAGACGGGTGCCGTCACGTCGCCGAGCGCCAGTTCCACGGCCCCGTCGGCGCCCAGGACGACCAGGGCGCCCCGGTGCCGCCCCTCGACGAAACCGGACCGCACGACCTCGGCGAGGACGGGCGGCGCGGCGGGCGCGAGGGCGGTCGGCGGCGCGGGCGGAGCGGCCGGCGCGGGCGGGGACACGGGCGGGGACGCGGACATCGGCGGTGGCCTTCCGGGACAAAGACCCGTCACGGCGACTGCCCGGGACCGCCGGGCCCTCCAGGACGGCGTACGGCGGCTCCCGGCGTCACACGAGCAGGTCGTCGACTTGTGCTTCCCCCTCACGGTACCGGCGCGCGATCTCCGCGCTGCAGTCGTCGGCGGTGCGCTGGAGCCGGCGGCGCCGGCGCGAGACCCGCTGCTCGTGACGGGCCAGGCGGCCCATCGCGGCGGTCAGCTCGGGATCGCTGAGCGCCGACAGGTCGGACAGCTCCACGTCCCCGAGCATCTCGGCGGCCAGCCGGCGGCCCTCCTCGCTGCGCGGCGTGCCCAGCGTCACGTGGCGGGCGGAGGCCCGGTGCCGGGCCGGGGCGTCGGCCAGGATCTCCGACAGCCGCTCGACCACGGACGCCTCCGCCGCGGCCGGCGGCGATGCCGTACCGCGCCGCGCCCGCTCGGCGCGCAGGATGTCGATCCGCCCGTGCAGCAGCCGCCGCACGTAACTGAGGTCGGCCTCCTCCCGCTGGGCGTCCCGGCGCAGCGTGCGCAGCTCCGGCAGGCTCAGCCCGGCCAGGTCGTGTCCCCCGCCCGGGGAGCCCGGGACGCCCGGCGCCGTGGCCCCGGGCAGCTCGGGGCTGTCCGTCCGCTGCACGGGCGGTCTGGGCGCCTCCAGGCCGCCCGGGTGAGTCAACGCGACAGTCCCTGACGGCTGCCCCGTACTCGGTGTGCTCATCTACCTCTACCGTCCCCTCGACCGGCGTCTGGAAGCATCGTGCCACCCCAAGTGGCCGCTATGTGACCGAGTGCCCCCGATCGGCCCCAGATGGGGGGTTACGGAGCGAAAAGAAGCCCCGTGTGGCAGCCTCCGGGCGCCGCGGGGCCCGCCCGCCGGCCGCGCGGACCCGCACGGCATCATGGCGGGCATGCGTGCGGTGGTGCAGAGGGTGGACGGCGCGAGCGTCGTCGTGGACGGCGAGACGGTGGGGGCGATCGAGGGCGAGGGGCTGTGCGTCCTGGTCGGGGTGACCCACGAGGACACCCCGGAGCAGGCGGACCGGCTCGCCCGCAAGCTGTGGTCGCTGCGGATGCTGCACGACGAGAAGTCGTGCAGCGACATCGGCGCCCCGCTGCTGGTGATCAGCCAGTTCACCCTGTACGGCGACGCCCGCAAGGGCCGCCGCCCCACCTGGAGCGCCGCCGCCCCCGGCGAGGTGGCCGAGCCGCTGGTCGACGAGGTGGTGGCCCGGCTGCGGGCGCTGGGGGCCACCGTGGCGACGGGCCGGTTCGGCGCACGGATGCGGGTCGCGCTGACGAACGACGGCCCGTTCACGGTGCTCGTCGAGGTGTGAGGCACCGGGCCTCACGGCTCGACGACGGTCTCCTGCGCGGCGGCGGTGTCCTCGGCGACCAGCCGGGCGTCGACCGGTACGTTCCGCTTGACCAGGGCGAGGGCGACCGGCCCCAGCTCGTGGTGGCGTACGGACGTGGTGACGAAGCCGATCTTCCGGCCGTCGGGGCCGTCGTCGGCCACGCGGACCGGGGCGCCGTGCCCGGGGAGGTGGACCTCGCTGCCGTCCAGGTGCAGGAAGACCAGGCGGCGCGGCGGCTTGCCCAGGTTCTGCACCCGGGCGACGGTCTCCTGGCCGCGGTAGCAGCCCTTCTGGAGGTGGACGGCGCTGCCGATCAGGCCCAGCTCGTGCGGGATGGTGCGGTGGTCGGTCTCGAAGCCGAGCCGGGGCCGGTGCTGCTCGACCCGGAGCGCCTCGTACGCCAGGATGCCGGCGGGCGGACCGGCCTGGGCGGCGAAGTCCGCCAGCCCGGCGCGGGGCAGGAAGAGATCGCGGCCGTACGCCGTCTCGCGGACCACGGCGCCCTCGGGGACCTCGGCGATGGAGCCGGCCGGGAGGTGGACGACGGCGGTGTCGGCGGTGCGGTCGGCGACCTCGGCCCGGTAGAAGAACTTCATGGACTCCAGGTAGGCGAGGAGCGCCTCCTGGGTGCCGGGTTCGACGTGCGCCCAGACGGTGGTCCCGTCGTCGACGAGGTAGAGGGCGTGCTCGATGTGGCCGTTGGCGGAGAGGACCAGGGCCTCGGTGGCCTCGCCGGCCGGCAGGTCGCTGACGTGCTGGGTGAGCAGCAGGTGCAGCCAGCTCAGCCGGTCCTCGCCGGTGACGGTGAGGACGCCGCGGTGGGAGAGGTCGACGAATCCGGTGCCGTCGGCGAGGGCACGCTGCTCGCGGAACAGGTCGCCGTAGTGGGCGGCGACGCCTTCGTCCACGCCCTCGGCGGGGACGGCGCCGGGCAGGGACAGCAGAGGGCTCTTCATGGCCCCAGCCTACGACCCGGCGGGCGGTGCCCCGGGGGCGCAGTCCGCGCAGCGGCCGAAGATGGCGAAGTGCTTCATGTCGGTGTCGAAGCCGAACTGTTCGCGGAGCTTGGCGGTGAACTCGGCGGCCACCGACACATCGGCCTCGATCACGTCGGAGCAGTCCCGGCAGACGAGGTGGATGTGGTGGTGCCGGTCGGCGAGGTGGTAGGTGGGCGCCCCGTGGCCGAGGTGGGCGTGCGAGACGAGGCCCAGCTCCTCCAGCAGCTCCAGGGTGCGGTACACGGTGGAGATGTTGACGCCGGAGGCCGTCTTCCTCACCTCGACGAGGATGTCGTCCGGGGTCGCGTGCTCGAGGGTGTCCACGGCCTCCAGTACGAGCTGACGCTGGGGGGTCAGCCGGTAGCCGCGCTGTCTGAGGTCGCTCTTCCAGTCGGTGCTCACCACGACACCGAGTCTAGGCCGTGTCCCCGGGGATCACTCCGGGTCCGGGCGGCCCGGTGCCGTGCGGCGGCCGGGACCCGGGCCGGGGGCGCGGGCGGGCGGCCCGGAGCGCCGCCCGTGCGGGGAGCCGGGGCTCCGTGCGGGCGGGGGCCGGGCCGCCCGGGAGGCAACCGGTCTACTTGAAGAAGGCGATGCCGTCGTCCGGCATGTCGTCGGGGAGGGCCTTGGCCCAGCGTTCGACGTCCTCGGGGGTGACGACCTTCTTGAGGTGGGCGGACATGTAGGGGCGCAGCTCGACCTCCGGGGTCTGCTTCTCGCCGACCCACATGAGGTCGCTCTTGACGTAGCCGTACAGCCGCTTGCCGCCGGTGTAGGGGCGGGCGTCGGGGGTGCGGGCGACCGCGTCGGTGACGAGGTCGATCTGCGGCTTCTGGTCGGCCAGCTCGCCGTACCAGATCTCGATGACGCCGTCGTCGCGGACCATCGTGACCTCGACCTTGCGGCCGGCGTCGATCCGCCAGAAGCCGTGCTCGGTCTCCAGCGGGCGGACCTTGTTCCCGTCGCCGTCCAGCACCCAGGTGCGGGAGCGGTACTCCAGGAAGTCCCGGCCGTCGTGGGTGAAGGCGACCTCCTGGCCGAAGTTGCACTTCTCGGCGCCGGGGAAGTCGTGCACGCCGGCGCCCGCCCACTCACCGAGCAGGAAGGCGAGCGGGACGAGGTCCTTGTGCAGGTCGGACGGAATCTCGATCATGAGCGGAACTTCCTGGCGAGGGGTCAGCGCTGGCCCTGGTACAGCTTCTTCACGGTCAGCCCGGCGAAGGCGAGGACGCCGACGCAGACCAGGACCAACAGGACTTCGAAGAAGATCTCCACGGGGTGCTCCTCGGTTGAGCGGGGTGCGTACGTGCGCGATGTGCACAGGGCCGGGCACCAGCTTACGCGGCCGGGCCGGGCGGCACCCTGGGAGGTGGGCACCGCCCGGCACCGTACGATGCGGCCATGGCGAAGAAGCTGGTGATCAAGCTGACGGCGGGGGCCGACGCTCCCGAGCGGTGCTCGCAGGCGTTCACGGTCGCGGCGGTGGCCGTGGCCAGCGGGGTCGAGGTCTCCCTGTGGCTGACCGGCGAGGCGTCCTGGTTCGCGCTGCCGGGCCGGGCGGCCGAGTTCGCCCTGCCGCACGCGGCGCCGCTGCCCGACCTGCTGGACTCGGTGCTGGCCGGCGGCCGGCTGACGCTGTGCACGCAGTGCGCGGCCCGCCGGGAGATCACGGAGGGCGACGTGCTCGACGGGGTGCGGATCGCGGGCGCCCAGGTCTTCGTGCAGGAGGCCATGGGCGAGGAGACGCAGGCGCTCGTCTACTGACCCGCCCGCGCGGGATGCCGACCCGGGGCCACGGTGAGCGACGGCCCGGCGGTCCCGGCGGTCCTGTGGCCCGGTGGTCGCCGGTGACCCGGCGGTTGCCGGTGACCCGGCGGTCGCCGGTGACCCGGTGGTCGCCGGTGGCCTTGGGGCCGCCCTGGGGCCGCGTGACCGTCCCGGGCCGTCACCGCCGGTCACCGGTGGCGGTTCTTGCCGTCCAGCTCGTCCCACCACTCGTCGGACTGCGGATCGCCCGAGGGGTCGTCCCACCAGCGGTCCTCGGGGCCCCGGCGGTTGGCGACCATCGCGGCGACCGGCGGGATGAGCATGGCCACCACGCACATGCCGACGGCGGCCGGGACCGACCAGAGGCGCACCACGCCCCAGGCCAGGACGAAGAGCGCGAGGCACGTCCCCATCATGGCGAAGTACACGTGACGCCGCCGTGCGTACATACCTCCAGGGTAGTTCCGGACGCGCGAAGGGGCCGCGCCCCGGGAGTCCAACCCGTGGGGCGCGGCCCCTTCCGCGCGGGTGCCGTCAGACGGCGATCGCGACCTCCGCCAGTCCGCCCTGCTGGGCGACGACCGTGCGGTCGGCGGTGCCGCCCGGGACCAGTGCCCGGACGGTCCAGGTGCCCTCGGCCGCGTAGAAACGGAACTGGCCCGTCGCGGAGGTGGGGACCTCCGCCGTGAACTCGCCGGTCGAGTCCAGCAGACGGACGTAGCCCGTCACCGGCTCGCCGTCGCGGGTCACCTGGCCCTGGATGGTGGTCTCACCGGGCTTGATCGTCGAGGCGTCGGGGCCGCCGGCCTTCGCTCCGCACATGTCGTACTCCTGAGGTGTTGGGAAGGGTCGGTCGGCTTACTTGGCGGGGCCCAGCTCGATCGGCACGCCGACGAGCGAGCCGTACTCGGTCCAGGAGCCGTCGTAGTTCTTGACGTTCTCCACACCGAGCAGCTCGTGCAGGACGAACCAGCTCAGGGCGGAGCGCTCGCCGATGCGGCACAGGGCGATGGTGTCCTTGGAGAGGTCGATCTGCTCGGCCTCGTAGAGGGCCTTCAGCTCCTCGTCGGACTTGAAGGTGCCGTCGTCGTTGGCGTTCTTCGACCACGGGATGTTGCGCGAGGACGGCACGTGGCCGGGGCGCTGCGACTGCTCCTGCGGCAGGTGGGCCGGGGCGAGGAGCTTGCCGGAGAACTCGTCGGGCGAGCGCACGTCGACGATGTTCTGCACGCCGATCGCGGCGACGACCTCGTCGCGGAAGGCGCGGATCGAGGTGTCCTGCGGCTTGGCCTTGTAGTCGGTGGTGGCGCGCACGGGCACCTCCTCGACCAGCTCGCGGGCGTCCAGCTCCCACTTCTTGCGGCCGCCGTCGAGCAGCTTGACGTTCTCGTGGCCGTAGAGCTTGAAGTACCAGTAGGCGTAGGAGGCGAACCAGTTGTTGTTGCCGCCGTAGAGGACCACCAGCGTGTCGTTGGCGATGCCCTTGGCCGACAGGAGCTTCTCGAAGCCCTCCTGGTCCACGAAGTCGCGGCGCACCGGGTCCTGAAGGTCCTTGGTCCAGTCGATGCGGATCGCGTTCCGGATGTGGTTCTTCTCGTACGCGGACGTGTCCTCGTCCACCTCGACGACGGCGATGTTCGGGTCGTCCAGGTGGTCCTGCAGCCAGTCGGCGTCGACCAGGACGTCGCTGCGGCTCATGTTTCTCCTCCGGGGCAGATGCGGCGGGGCGTACGGGACGGGGTGGGGGACGCGGCGCGGCGCGTGGCGGGCGCGGCACACGGCAGCCCCCCGGGTGCGGGGCGGGGATGCGGAGGCGGGGCCTTCCGCTCAGAAGGTGCGACAGAGCATGGCGGAGACGCGGCACAGGTCCACTGCCCGCCGCTTCGTGAGATCCGCCTGTCCCCGCGAACGGAGGACGCTTGTCTGGCACTGCATGGGGCCGATGGTAGGGACGGAATGCCGGGTGTGTCACCGGTGGATCACATGATGAGACGGAATGGTCCGCGATACGAGATGAGCGGCAGCCGGGGAGGAATCCGGCCCGCCGGGGAAGCCCTCCGGTCCGGCCGGGTTTCTACGGAGCGGACGGCTCCGTCTCGCATCGCGGACGACGGCGTGTCCGAGGGGCGGCGGGGCGGCCGGCGCCCCTCCGCCGCCCCCGTGCCGTCGCTGTTCCGTGGGCACCGGCCCCCGCCGGCACCCGGGCCCGGTGGGCACCGGGGCCCCGGCGCACCCGGGGCGGGCCGAGCGGTGCCGGCGCGGCAAGCCCTACCCGGCCAGGCGGATGTCCGAACCCTTCACGGTGATCCGCACGCCGTCCTGCGCCGCCTCGACCTTGTCGATCGTGATGCCGCCGGGCAGACCGTCGATGCGCTGGCGGAAGTCGGTGATGGCCCGCACCCGGGACTCGGGCAGCTTCACACCGGCGACCGTGGGCAGCCCGTCGGCGGCCACCTCGACGTCGTCGCCCTCGACCCGCACGGTGCTGAGCACGTGCACCGGCTCGGGCAGCGGCGTGCCCAGCACCGTCGCCTCCAGGGCCACCCTGATCTTGCCGTTGCCGCCGTCGGAGAGGCCCACGACCTTCGCCGTGACGCCCGGGGCGGCCTGGGTCGGCTCGGACTTGGCGGCCTTCAGCAGCTCGTCGTAGGAGATGGACGCGCTGCCCTCGGCGCTCGCCGCCGTGGCCGAGGAGAAGTCGCCGGAGAAGCCGACGCCCTTCATGTGGGCCCGCAGGTCGTCGATGCGGATCTTCTTGCCGCCGTCGCCGGCGGCGGCCTCGTAGGAGCCGATGCCGATCTCGACGTCGTCCAGCTCGCCGCCCAGGAGCTGGGTGAGGAACGGGAAGCCGTTGATCGACACGTCCGGCGTCTCGGCGAGGTTCTCGGAGGTGCGCAGCCGCTCGGCCACCTCGTTCTCGGCGAAGTTGACCGCGAGACGGTCCGCGATGGCGAAGAGTCCGCCCAGGACCACGACGACGATCAGCAGTATTCGCAGTGCTCGCATGCGGTGTCTTCCCCACCCTTGACGTCGACGACGGCGTTTCCCCCGACGACCGGGCGGCCGTCCAGCGCGAGGGTAGCGCGCGGAGGGACGGCCGCCCGATTTTTGTCGATCACCTGTGACAGGCCGGGCGGGTGGCGGCCGGGCTAACCCAGCAGCCGCCCGAGCCCGTACACCGCCGGGGCCGCCGCCGCGAGCGGCAGGGCGACGCCCGCCGTGAAGTGGACGAACCGCGACGGGTAGTCGTAGGCCGCCGCGCGGTGGCCGACCAGCGCGCACAGCGCGGCGCCCCCGCCGAGCAGCGCCCCGGAGGTGCCGAGGCCGGTCATCCCGCCGGCCGCGGCGCCCGCGCCCGCCGCCGCGAGGACGGCCGCGCCCATCGCCGCCGGGGCGGGCAGGGGCAGGGCGCGGACCACGGCCGCCACCGCCACCGCGACGCCGCCGACCGTCACGGCGTCGGCGTCCGCCGCGAGGTAGCCGCCCGCGATGATGGCGAGGGCCGCCGCGACGACGGTGGCCATCAGGCCGTACATCCGCTCGTCCGGGTCGGCGTGCGAGCGCAGTTGCAGGACGAGGGCGAGCAGCACCCACACGCCGAGGCCGCCGAGGAGTGCGGCCGGGGACCGGTCCGAGGCGAGCATCGCCACGTCGGCGACGAGCGCGCCGAGGAAGCCCAGCGCGATGCCCTGGCGGGCCGGCCACATGCCGTTCAGCCGGAACCAGCCCGCCGCCGTGACCGCCTGGAGCGCGATGAGCGGCAGGAGCAGCGCGTACGTGCCGATCGCCGCCGCGCCGGCCAGCAGCAGGCCGAGCAGGGCGGTGAGCAGGGCGGGCTGCATCCCCGGGTCGATGACCGGGGAGCGGCCCTCGGCACGGGCGCGCTGCGCGTCGGTGATCCGGGCGTTGCCGGCGAGGGTCGCCGGACCGTACGCGGGCCCGTCACCGGCGGCGGGCGCGGGCTTCGGGGCGGGGGCGGGCTCGTGGGGCCGCGCCGCGGGGGCGGCGTACGCGGCGGCCTGGGGCTGCGGGTACGGCTGGGCCGCCTGCGGCTCGTGGGGCGGTGCGGCGTACTGGTGCTCCGGCTGGGGCCGGGACTGGCCGGGGTACGGCGGGCCCGGCTGCGGCTGCCCCGGCGGGGACTGGCCCGCGTACGCCTGGCCGGGCTGCGGCTGACCCGCGTACGGCTGGGCCGCCTGCGGCAGGCCACCGTGGGACTGGCCCGTGTGGGCCTGACCCGCGTACGCCTGGCCCCCGGAGGACGGGTCCCCGTACGGCTGCTGCCCGTACGGCTGCCCCGGCTGCGGCGGGCCCGCGTACGGCTGCCCGGCCCCGTACGGCTGCCCCGGCCGCTGCCCGTAGCCCCCCGCGGGAGCCGGCGGGGGCGTGGCGGGGGTGACCGGGGGCTGGACCTGGGTCTCCCAGGTCTGGCCCTGCCACTGCTGGGTCTGCTCGGCGGCGGACGGCTCCTCGAAGCCCGGCGGGAAACCCTGCCCGGGCTGCGCGGGCCACTCCCAAGCCCCCTGGTGCCCCGGGTACGGCTGCTGCGGCTGGTCGGTCATCTCACCCTCCTGCGAACGGCGGGAGCACTTCGACCGTGCCGCCCTCGGCCAGCCGTACCGTCTCGTGCGCGCGGGTGCCGGCCGGGGCGCCGTCGACGAGGAACGAGCAGCGCATCAGCACGCGGGTGAGTTCGCCCGGGTGGCGTTCGCGCACCGCGTCGAGCACCCCGGCGAGCGTGTCCGCCTCGTACGGTTCCTCGGCCACCCCCGCCGCGGCCTTCGCGGCCGCCCAGTAGCGCACCGTGACCTTTGCCATCTGGACCCTTCGTCGCCTGTCGTCGTTCGGCAGTGAACACCTCAGGCTAGCCCGCCCGCGCGACCGCCCAGTCGCCGATCCGGTCCAGGAGTCCCGCGTCCGTGGCGTGCTCGGCGTGGCCCATGCCGGGCTCCAGCCAGAGTTCGCCCCGGTCACCGGCGGCCCCGGCCAGCATGCGCGGGTGGTCGAGGGGGAAGTAGGCGTCCCGGTCGCCGTGCACCAGCAGCAGCGGCACCGTGATCCGCGCCGCCGCCTCCACCGGGGAGAGCGGCACCGGGTCCCAGTCCCGGTGGTGGATGCGGGTGCGCAGCCCCCAGCGGCCCACCAGGCGGCCGGCCGGGCGCATGACCAGCCAGTGCAGCCGGCGCATGGGCGCGGTCCCCCGGTAGTACCAGCGGGCGGGGGAACTCACGGAGACCACCGCGTCGGTCCCGGCGACGGCGTCCGCGCCGTGCAGGGCGGCGTGCCGCAGCACCACCGAGCCGCCCATCGAGAAGCCGACGGTGACCAGGCGCGGGTGCCCGAAGCCGCGCGCCCAGGCGACCGCCGCCGCCAGGTCGAGCACCTCGCGGTCGCCGACCGTGGACCGGCCGCCGGAGGCGCCGTGCCCGCGGAAGGAGAAGGTGACCACCGCCCCGTGGCGGGCCAGGGCCGCCGCGATCCGGCGCACGTGCGGCCGGTCGGCGTCCCCGGTGAAGCCGTGCGCGACGACGAAGACCGGGGCGTGCGCGTCACCGGCGGCGGCGCCGGGCGCGTAGACGGCGTCGACGCGCACGCCGTCGGCCGTCCGGAGGAACGTGCGGGCGGGGGTGCGGCGCGCGGCCGGCGGCGGGGCCCCCGCCGGGCCCGGGGCGGACGCCGGGCGCGGTGCGCGGGCGGACGGACGAGAGGTGGCGCGCGCCACACGACCTGCCGGACCCTTGCTCATGTCGGTTATTCTGCTCGGCAGAGGACTCGGGCAGCGTAGCCCCCGGGTCCTTTCGTGCTTTCGGGGCCGGCCGGTTCCCGGACTCGCGGCGGGCCCCCCGGGCACGACCCGCATCGCAGGAAGCAGTGCCGCAGACGTCCTCGCAGGAACCGGAGAGGAATCCGACGTTATGGGCGAGCGAACCGCGCACGATCACCGCACACCCCGGGCAGGTGGGGCGCGATGAGTTCCCTGCTGCTGCTGACCAACGCGCTCCAGCCCTCGACGGAGGTGCTCCCGGCCCTCGGCCTCCTGCTGCACTCGGTCCGGGTGGCCCCGGCGGAGGGCCCCGCCCTGATCGACACCCCGGGCGCCGACGTCGTCCTCGTCGACGGCCGCCACGACCTGCCCCAGGTGCGCGGGCTGTGCCGGCTGCTGCGCTCCACCGGGCCGGGCTCCCCGCTGATCCTCGTCGTCACCGAGGGCGGGCTCGCCGCCGTCACCGCCGACTGGGGCGTGGACGACGTCCTGCTGGACACCGCGGGCCCCGCGGAGGTCGAGGCGCGGCTGCGGCTGGCCCTGGGCCGCCGGCAGATCGTCGACGACTCCCCCACCGAGATCCGCAACGGCGACCTGTCGGTGGACGAGGCGACCTACTCCGCGAAGGTGAAGGGCCGGGTGCTCGACCTGACCTTCAAGGAGTTCGAGCTGCTGAAGTACCTCGCGCAGCACCCGGGCCGCGTCTTCACCCGCGCCCAGCTCCTCCAGGAGGTGTGGGGGTACGACTACTTCGGCGGCACCCGCACCGTCGACGTGCACGTGCGGCGGCTGCGCGCCAAGCTCGGCCCCGAGCACGAATCGCTCATCGGCACCGTCCGCAACGTCGGCTACCGCTTCGTCACGCCCGAGAAGGGCGAGAAGGGCGAGCGGCCCGCGCGGGGCGTCCCCGGCGGCACGGCGGGAACCTCCAGGCCATCCAAGGTGTGATACGCCCTGCCCGGCGGGGATCCATCCGCGTAGACTCCGCGCGTGGCCAAGGTGACTCGGGATGACGTGGCGCGGCTGGCGGGGACTTCGACCGCCGTCGTCAGCTATGTCATCAACAACGGACCCCGGCCGGTCGCCCCGGCCACGCGCGAGCGTGTCCTCGCCGCGATCAAGGAGCTGGGGTACCGGCCCGACCGGGTCGCCCAGGCCATGGCGTCGCGGCGGACGGACCTCATAGGGCTGATCGTGCCGGACGCGCGCCAGCCGTTCTTCGCGGAGATGGCGCACGCCGTCGAGTGGGCCGCCTCCGAGCGCGGCAAGATGGTGCTCGTCGGCAACTCCGACTACGTCGGCGAACGCGAGGTGCACTACCTGCGCGCGTTCCTCGGCATGCGGGTCTCGGGGCTGATCCTGGTCAGCCACGCGCTCAACGACATGGCCGCCGCCGAGATCGAGGCGTGGGACGCGCGGGTCGTCCTGCTGCACGAGCGGCCCGAGGCCATCGACGACGTCGCGGTCGTCACCGACGACCTGGGCGGCGCCCAGCTCGCCGTCCGCCACCTGCTGGAGCACGGCTACCCCTACGTGGCCTGCGTCGGCGGCACCGCCGACACCCCGCCGGTCGGCGACCCGGTCTCCGACCACGTCGAGGGCTGGCGGCGCGCGATGAAGGAGGCCGGCCTCTCCACCGAGGGCCGGCTCTTCGAGGCCCCGTACAACCGGTACGACGCCTACCGCATCGCCCTCGACCTGCTCTCCGGCCCGCAGCGCCCGCCCGCCGTCTTCTGCTCCACCGACGACCAGGCGATCGGCCTGCTGCGCGCGGCCCGCGAGCTGCGCATCGACGTCCCCGGCGAGCTGGCGGTGGCCGGCTTCGACGACATCAAGGAAGCGGCGCTGGCCGATCCGCCGCTGACCACGGTGGCCTCGGACCGGTCGGCGATGGCGCGGGCCGCGGTCGACCTGGTGCTGGACGACGGGCTGCGGGTGGCCGGCTCGCGGCGCGAGCGGCTGAAGCTGTTCCCGTCCCGGCTGGTGGTCCGCCAGTCCTGCGGCTGCGAGTGAGCCGCGGGGCGGGCGCGCCGTAGCCGCAGGGCCCTCACGCCCCGCCCTTGTATCGGGCATACGCGGTTCTGCCGGGCTTCTCAGGCGTCCCTCAGGCGGCTCTCATGGAGCGGCGGGAGGCTCATGGACATGACCGAGAGCCACCGCCGCAGCGGCGCCGAGAACCCGCACGCGTCGCCCTCCGAGGGCGGCCGTCCGCACGTCCACGCCCCCCTGGGCTCGGGCCCGGTGGACCCCGCCTGGCCGCCCCCGCCGCACCGGCCGCCCGCGGCCGGGTACCCCGCGCCGGCCGGGCCGGAGGGGCCCGAGGGTCCGCGCGGGAAGCGGACCGTCCGGCGGCCCCTCGCCCTGCTCGCGGCGGTGGCCCTGGTCGCGGCGGCCGTCGGCGGCGGCACCGCGTACGGCATCCAGGAGCTGACCGGCAGTACCGCCGCCTCCGGCACCACCGGCACCACCGTGGTGCCCGCCGGCCGGAAGGGCACCGTCGCCGGGGTGGCCGCCGCGGTCGGCCCGAGCATCGTCGAGATCAGCGCGGCCACGGACACCGGCGCCTCCACCGGCTCCGGCGTGATCATCACGGGCGACGGCGAGATCGTCACCAACAACCACGTCGTCTCCGGCGCCTCCTCGATCACCGTGCGGACCGGCGACGGCACGACGTACACCGCGCGGACCCTCGGCACCGACAGCTCCAAGGACCTGGCGCTGGTCAAGCTGGAGAACGCCTCCGGGCTGCCCGCCGCCACCCTCGGCGACTCCGACGGCCTCCGGGTCGGCGACCAGGTCGTGGCGATCGGCTCCCCCGAGGGCCTGACCGGCACCGTGACCAGCGGCATCGTCTCGGCCCTCGGCCGCGACGTCACCGTCGCCAAGGACGACGGGGGGCAACAGCGGCAGCAGGGCGGCGGCCGGCCCTTCGCGTACGGCGGGCGCCAGTTCAACGGCGACACCGGCTCCTCGACGACCACGTACCAGGCGATCCAGACGGACGCCTCCCTCAACCCGGGCAACTCCGGCGGCGCGCTGATCGACATGAACGGCGCCGTCGTCGGCGTCAACTCGGCGATGTACTCGGCCGCCGGTTCCTCCTCGTCCGCCGACGCGGGCAGCGTGGGCCTCGGCTTCGCCATCCCCGTCAACACCGTCAAGGCCGGCCTGGCCTCCCTGCGGGCGGGCGCGGACGGCTGACCCGGCCCGGCGCCCCGCCGCGCCCCGCCGGCCCCGGGCGGACCGCCCGCCCCCGCCCCGTCGGCACCGGCACCGGCACCGGCACCGGACGGGCCCGTACGCGCCGCGCCCCCGCGGCTTCCCCGCACCCCCCGCCGGCGTGCGACGCTGAAGGACGTCCCGCCCCCGAGCCACCGCATCCGAGGAACCCGAGCCATGAGCCCCGCAGAAGGCGACCGTGACACCCAGCGCATCCTGATCGTCGACGACGAGCCGGCGGTCCGCGAAGCCCTCCGGCGCAGCCTCGCCTTCGAGGGCTACGGCACCGAGGTCGCCGTCGACGGCGCCGACGCCCTGGAGAAGGCCGCGGCCTACCGCCCCGACCTGGTCGTCCTCGACATCCAGATGCCCCGCATGGACGGACTGACCGCCGCCCGCCGCATCCGGGGCGCCGGCGACACCACCCCGATCCTCATGCTGACCGCCCGCGACACCGTCGGCGACCGGGTGACCGGGCTGGACGCCGGCGCCGACGACTACCTGGTCAAGCCCTTCGAGCTGGACGAGCTGTTCGCCCGCGTCCGCGCGCTGCTGCGCCGCAGCTCCTACGCGGCGGCCCTCGCGGCGAGCACCGAGGACGACGACACCCTCTCCTTCGCCGGCCTCTCCATGAACCCGGCCACCCGCGAGGTCACCCGGGGCGGGCGGCCGGTGGAGCTGACCCGCACGGAGTTCACGCTGCTGGAGATGTTCCTCGCCCACCCGCGCCAGGTCCTCACCCGGGAACAGATCCTCAAGGCCGTCTGGGGCTTCGACTTCGAGCCCTCGTCGAACTCCCTGGACGTGTACGTCATGTACCTGCGCCGCAAGACCGAGGCCGGCGGCGAACCCCGCCTCGTGCACACCGTCCGGGGCGTGGGGTACGTCCTGCGGCAGGGCGGCGCGGAGTGAACCGGGCGGTCCGCCGCTTCCGCACGCTGCCGCTGCGGTCCCGGCTGGCCCTGCTGGTGGCGGCGGCGGTGGCGTTCGCGGTGACGGCGGCGGCGGTGGCCTGCTGGTTCGTGGTGAAGAACGTGCTGGTGAACTCCCTGGACGACGCGCTGCGCGCCAACCGCATGACCACCTCGCAGGTGGCCGGGTACGTCGACCTCGCCACCGGCCTGTGCGCCCACGAGTCCACCCCGCGCGAACCCAACCTCTTCAACTCCAGCGTGCAGCTCCTGGACGACGAGGGGAAGAGCTGCCTCATCATCGGCACCGAGCGGGTCACGCTGACCGACGCCGACCGGGCGGTGGCCGAACGCCGGTCCGACGAGGCGCTGCACGACGCCACCGGCGCCGACGGCACCCCCTACCGCGTCCTCACCTACACCGTGCGCGGGCTGCCCAGGGTGGCGGTGTCCGCCGCCCGGCCGCTCAACGAGGTCGACGACTCGCTCGACAACCTCGCGCTGGTGCTCGTCTTCGTGGCGGGCGCCGGGGTGCTCGGCGCGGGCGCCGCCGGGCTGTGGGTGGCCCGCGCGGGGCTGCGCCCGGTGGACGAGCTGACCCGCGCCGTCGAGCACGTGGCCCGCACCGAGGACCTGGCGGTGCGCATCCCGGTGGACGAGGACAGCGAGGACGAGATCGCCCGCCTCTCGCGCTCCTTCAACACCATGACCTCGTCGCTGGCCGGCTCACGCGACCTGCAACAGCAGCTCATCGCCGACGCGGGCCACGAACTGCGCACCCCGCTCACCTCGTTGCGGACCAACATCGAGCTGCTCACCCGCAGCGAGGAGACCGGCCGCCCGCTGCCCGAGGCCGACCGGGCGGCGCTGCTCGCCTCGGTGAAGGCGCAGATGACCGAGTTGGCCACGCTCATCGGCGACCTCCAGGAGCTGTCCCGGCCGGACACCGGCCGGCACGCCGGGCGGACCCGCATCCTCGCCTGGCACGACGTGGTCGAGGCGGCCCTGCGCCGGGCCCAACTGCGCGGACCGGAGCTGACCTTCACGGCCGACGTGCGGCCCTGGTACGTACGGGCGGAACCGGCGGCGCTGGAGCGGGCGGTCGTCAACGTCCTCGACAACGCGGTGAAGTTCAGCCCCCGGGGCGGGGCGGTCGACGTCCGGCTGGCGGACGGTGTCCTCACCGTCCGCGACCGCGGGCCCGGCGTCCCGGCCGAGGACCTCCCGCACGTCTTCGACCGGTTCTGGCGCTCGCCGCAGGCCCGCGCGCTGCCCGGCTCGGGCCTCGGCCTGTCCATCGTGGCCCGCACGGTGCACCAGGCGGGCGGCGAGGTGGCCCTGGCCCGCGCCGGGGACCTCGAGGGCGGCACGGTGGTGACGATCCGCCTGCCCGGCGCGCCGGCCCCGCCGCCCGGCCCGGCGGCGGACGGCGGGGAGTGAGGGCGCGCGGCCGGCTCAGTTCAGGACGGTGATCCGGTCGGCCTTGGGCGGGTCGATCGGGTCGGCCGGGGTGGAGTGGGCGGTCAGGTACTGCTCCAGGGCCGTCAGGTCGTCCCCGCCGACCAGCGGGTTCGTGCCCTGGCCGAGGGTGGTGAAGCCGTCGCCGCCGCCCGCGAGGAAGCTGTTGGCCGCGACACGGTAGGTGGCCGCCGGGTCGATCGGGGCGCCGTCGAGCCGGACCGAGTCGGCCACGACCCGGTCCGCGCCGGACTTCGTGAGGTCGAGCGTGTAGGTGAGGCCGGAGGAGACCTGGAGGATCTTCGGGGCCGCCTCGTTCGCGCCGCTCACCTGCTCCCTGAGGACCTGGACGAGCTGGGCGCCCGTGTAGTCCTGGAGGTTCACGGTGTTGGCGAAGGGCTGGACGGTGAACGCCTCGGCGTAGGTCACCACGCCGTCGCCCTCGGCGGCCTGGGCCGCGTAGGTCAGCGGGGCGCGGATGCCGCCCGGGTTCATCAGCGCCAGGTCCGCCGACGGGTCGAGGGACTTCGCGTGGGCGAGCTGGGCGTCGGCGATCAGGTCGCCGAGGGGGGACTCGGTGCCGGTGTTGCCGATGTCGCCGGAGATGTGGCCGACGGCGCGGTCGCCGATGGGGGCGGCCAGCGCGTCCCACTTGCCGATCAGCCGGGTCATGTCGGGGGCCCTGGGCACGTCGCGGGTGACGACGCGGTTGGCGGAGCGCACGGCCGTGCGGGCGATGTCCCCCGTGCGGCGGTCGTAGGTGAGCGTGGTGTCCGTGTAGAGGCGGCCGAAGGAGGCGGCCGAGGTCACCATGCGGGGGTTGCCCGCCGGGTCCGGGATGGCGCACACGTACGCGCTGTGGGTGTGCCCGGTGACGAGCGCGTCGACCTGCGGCGAGATCTTCCGCGCGATGTCGACGATCGGGCCGGAGACCCCGGCGCCGGGGCCCGGGGTGTCGCAGTCGGCGTTGTAGGAGGCGGAGGCGGGGAAGCCGCCCTCGTGGATCAGCGCCACGATCGACTTCACGCCCTTGCGCTCCAGTTCCCGGGCGTACTTGTCGATCGTCGCGGCCTCGTCCTCGAAGGTCAGGCCCTTGACGCCCTCGGCGGAGACGATGTCCGGGGTCGCCTTCAGGGTGACCCCGATGAAGCCGATCTTGACGTCCTTCTTCTGCCACACCCAGTACGGCTTCATCAGCGGTTTGCCGGTGCGCTCGTCGAGGACGTTGGCGGCGAGGTAGGGGAAGTCGGCGCCCTTGAAGCGCTTGTCCGTGTAGCAGCCGTCGGTGGGGTGGCAGCCGCCCTTCTGGAGGCGGGCCAGTTCCTTGGCTCCCTCGTCGAACTCGTGGTTGCCGACGCTGGTGACGTCCAGGCCGAGCCCGTTGAGCGCCTCGATGGTCGGCTCGTCGTGGAAGAGGCCGGACAGCAGCGGGGAGGCGCCGACCAGGTCGCCGCCGGCCGCGGTGACCGAGTAGGCGTGGCCCTCGCGGGCGCTGCGCAGGTGGGTGGCGAGGTACTCGACGCCGCCCGCGTCCACGGTGCGCGTCGTGCCGTCCGGCAGGTCCTCGGTGACCCGGCCGGCGGAACCGGCGGGCGGCTCCAGGTTGCCGTGCAGGTCGTTGAAGGAGAGCAACTGGACGTCCTGGTAGCGGGCCGGGCCGTGGCCGCCGCCCCGCCCGCTCTCGCCCGCGTTCGCGGTCCCCGGCAGGGCCGCCGCGGCGAGCGCCCCGACGGTGACGGCACCGGCGGTGAAGGCGAGGAACCGCGTCGTACGGCGCCTGCGGCGCAGTACCTGCGACAGTCCTGTGGATGGCATGCGTCCCCCTGTGGGTCTCGCGTCGTCGGGCGGCCGGGGTGTCCGGTCCACCGGCGCAGCCTAAGGTCAACGCGCGTAGCGCGACAGGGGGTTCCGGGTTACATCCTGGTGTATCCGCGTGTCCGGCTCCCGCCGCCGCCCGGGGCGCGCCCCGTACCCTCGTACGCATGAGCAGCGACGACACCGAGCGGCCCGGCCGCACCCGTTCGATCGAGACCCACGCCGCACTCACCGCGGAGCAGGCCGGGGCCGTCCTGGCCCTGCTCGCGGAGGCGGCCCGGCACGACGGGCAGCAGGCCGTGTCCGAACAGGGCCGGCTGCACCTGCGCGGCGCGGCCCGCGAGGGCATCGCCCACCTGCTGCTGAGCACGGACGGCGAACTCGTCGGCTACGCCCAGTTGGAGGACACCGATCCGGTGGAGCCGCCGGCCGCCGAACTGGTCGTCCACCCCTCCCACCGGGGGCGGGGGCACGGGCGGGCACTGGGCTCCGCGCTGCTGGCCGCCTCCGGCAAGCGGCTGCGGGTCTGGGCGCACGGCGGCCACGCGGCGGCCCGGCACCTCGCCCAGGCCCTCGGGCTCGCCCTCTTCCGCGAACTGCGCCAGATGCGGCGCCCGCTGACCGGCCTCGGCCTGCCGGAGCCGCGGCTGCCCGAGGGGGTGACGGTGCGTCCGTTCGTGCCCGGTGAGGACGACGCGGCCTGGCTCGCCGTCAACGCCGCCGCCTTCGCCCACCACCCCGAGCAGGGCGCGCTGACCCAGCGCGACCTCGACGACCGCAAGGCCGAGCCGTGGTTCGACCCGGCGGGCTTCTTCCTCGCCGAGCGGGACGGCGAGCTGATCGGCTTCCACTGGACCAAGGAGCACGCGGACGAGGGCCTGGGCGAGGTGTACGTCGTCGGCATCCGCCCCGACGCCCAGGGCGGCGGCCTCGGCAAGGCCCTCACCGCCATCGGCCTGCGCCACCTGGAGCGGCGGGGCCTGCCCACGGCCATGCTGTACGTCGACGCCGACAACGAGGCGGCGGTCGCGGTCTACGAGCGCCTCGGCTTCACCACCCACGAGACGGACCTGATGTACCGCACGGAGACCTGAGCCCGGCCGGCCGCCCCGCCGCGGCCCCGGCCCTCACGCCGCCCCGGCGGGCCGGGAGGCGCGCCGGGGACGGGCCCGGAGGCGGACCGGTTCGGGGGCGCACAGGGCCCAGGCCGCCGTGCCCGCGGCCAGGAGCCACGCCCAGCGTTCGTGTGCCGGCGCCCACCGGGGGTCGTCCGGGGTGGCGAAGAGGGCCCAGCCCTCCGGGGCCAGCGGCGGCGCGAGGACGGCGACGGCCAGCAGGGCGGAGGCGACGGCGGGGCCGGGGCGCGGCCCCTCGCTCCACCGGACGGCCGCCGCGGCGCAGGCCAGGGTGAGGGCGCCGATCGCCGCGGCCTCCACGGTGACGGCACCGGCCGGGGGCCGGCCGTGTTCCGGGGTGACCAGCAGGACCGCCGTCCACCACAGCGCGGCCGGCGGGGCCACCAGGGCGAGGCGCAGGGCCTGCCGGCGGGCCCGCCCGACCGGGACCGGCGTGGTCGGGTGCCGGGCCGGGTCGTCCAGCAGGAAGGCCAGCCCGAGCGCCCCGGCCAGGGCGGCCGCCCGCAGCAGGGTGAGCGTCTGCCAGGGCGTCGCCTCGCCGGACGCCACCAGCGCCGGGGAGGCGGCGAGCAGCAGCCCGAGGGCGCCCGCCCCGCCCAGCGTCCGCCACGGCAGGGTGCGGGCGACGGGCACCGCCAGGGCCCGGGTCACGCCTCGCACTTCTCGCCCTCCCCCGACGCCGCGTCCTGCGCCGGGGCGCTCACGCCGAGGAGTCCGGCGGCGTGCGCGGTCGTCACGCCGGGCGCGGTCAGCTCGGCCCAGTGCTCCCGGACCCGCTCGGCCACGCCGGGCGGCGGGGACGCCAGCAACTCCCGTACCACCTCGGTCTGAGCCGCCGTCATGGACAGGGGTTCGGTGGGCGCGAGGACGGTCGCGGGGCCGCTGAGGCTGTCGTCGACGCGGACCCGGCGCAGGGCGTCCACCGGATCGTCCTGCCAGCTCAGCGACAGCCACATGACGGTGACCATGCGCCCGTCGCACAGCTCGGCCCCGGCGCTCTCACTCCCGGCGACGAACACGGCGGCGACGGCGCTGGAGAACTCGGGCACCCGGTTGCCGCCCCAGGAGGTGCCCACGGTCACCTGGTGCCGGCCCTCGGCGGGCGGGATCGCGGAGTCGTCGTACGGCCCGTACCGGGCGTCCACCCGCTGCCGTACGAGCAGCGGCGCCTCGCGGGCGGCTCCGCCGGTGAGGGAGCGGACCCGGTCCACGACCCCGGCCCAGGCGTCGACGCGCGGTTCCCACTCGGGGAAGGCGCAGTAGGCCGAGGCGCCCCGCCGCAGGCACGTCTGCTCCTTCTCGGGGGCGAAGGTGGCGCGTTCGCGGGCCGCGGTCAGCTCCGGCGAGGGCGCCGCGCCCCGGGCCTGGAGGGTGCCGCCGGCGACGGCCGCGGCGAGGGACAGGACGAGGCCCGCGCGGACGGCCCGGGTGCGCCCCCCGGCGGTGAGCACGGCGAGGAGGGCCACGGTCAGGGCGAGGCCGGCCAGGTAGAGGGCGTGCCAGGCGGCGGGCCGCCCCAGCAGCTCGGAGGGCAGGGTGGTGGAGGTGCCCGCGGCGACGGAGGGGGCCAGCCAGGACAGTCCGCCGGTCCCGTCCGGGCCGACGCCGAGGACGGCGACGGCCAGCAGGACGACGACCAGCGCCGGCGCCGCGAGCGGCGAGACCACGAGCCGGGCCAGCAGCACCCCGGCCGCCCCGAAGAGCAGCACCGACAGCGGGCCGACGGCCAGTTCGGCGGGCGAGCCGTGCCCGACCGCGCCCGGCTTGAGCGCCTCCCAGCCGAACTGGACGGCCACGCCCACCGCGGTGAGCAGCGCGGCCGGCACCACCGAGAGCAGGTGGGCGACGGTGCGGCGCCACGGCGTGAGCGGCAGTACCGCGAAGTGCTCCTCGGTGCCGTGCCGGTGGGAGCGGAGCACGCCGGTGCTGGCGCCGACCAGCACGGCGAGGCCGACGAGCAGCGGCAGGCCCTGGGTGGCGCGGTCGACGTCCTGGAGGGCGGGGTGGCCGTCCCAGGAGGAGGGGGTCCGCCACCCGATCCACAGGGCGTACCCGGCGAAGGCGAGCAGGACCGGGGCGGTCAGCAGCAGCCGGCGGGCCTCGAACCGGGCCAGGGCGAGCACGGCCCGGGGTCCGGAGCCGGGCGGCGTGCCGGCCGCGGCGGGCCGGGCGGGCGGGGCGCCGGGGAGCGGGGCGCTCATGCCGCCACCTCCGTGCCGGCCTCGTCGAGGGTCAGCAGGTAGCCGTCCTCCAGGGTGGGTTCCAGCAGGTCGGCGCCGGGTGGCGGGGCTCCGAGGTTGCGGTAGGCGCCGGTGCCGGTGCGCCAGCCGGCGCGGGCGCCGGGAGCGCGCTCGGTGCTGCTCCACACCCGTCCGGCGGCCCGCGCGGCCAGTTCGGCGGGGGTGCCGTCGAAGCGGACGGTGCCGTCGGCCAGCACCAGCACCCGGTGGCAGAGCATCGCCACGTCCTCGGTCTGGTGGGTGGAGAGCAGGACGGTGCGGCCCTCGCCGGCGCCGGCGATCAGCTCGCGGAAGCGCATCCGCTGCTCGGGGTCGAGGCCGACGGTGGGCTCGTCCAGGACGAGGAACGCCGGCTCCCCGACGAGGGCGGCGGCGAGGGCGACCCGCTGGCGCATGCCGCCGGACAGCTTGCCGACACGCCGGGCGCGCACGTCCGCCAGGCCGACCTCGTCGAGCACGCGGCGCACCTCGCGGTGGCGGGCGGCGCGGTCGGTCAGCTCCTTGAGGATGGCCACGTAGTCGACGAACTCGAAGGCGGTGAAGTGCGGGTGCAGTCCGGGCGTCTGCGGCAGGTAGCCGAGCCGGCGGCGCACCTCGCGGCGCCCGGCGGCACCGGACGGGTCGTGGCCGAGGACGGTGAAGGTGCCCCGGTCGGCGGGGACGGCGGTGGCCAGCACCCGCAGCAGCGTGGTCTTGCCGGCGCCGTTGGGGCCGAGCAGGCCGGTGACGCCGGGGGTGAGCCGCAGCGACACCTCGTCCAGGGCGCGGGTGCGCCCGTAGTGGAGGCTGAGCCCGGAGGCGGAGACGGTGGGGGTCATACGGCACTCCCGGTCGTGGGACGGAAAGGGCGGGGACGGGAAGGGGCGAGGGCGGGAAGGGGCGGCGCGGGGGCGGAAGGGCGGGGGCGCGGGGGGCGCCGCGGGCCGGGCCGCCGGCTCACACCACGCCCCGCGCGCAGACGTCGAAGCGGTCGCGGACGAGAAAGAGCAGTCCCGCGCCGAGCAGGGCCACGGCGGCCGAGACGCCCTGTCCGGCCGCGGTGAACGGCGCGAGCGGGAGGCTCGGGGCGGCGCGGGCCGCGTCGGCGGCGAGCAGCACCGCCACCCACGCCCCGGCGACCGCCGAGGGGCCGCCGACCGGGCCCAGCCGGGGCGCCAGCGCGAGGCCGGCCGAGGTGAGCGCGAGCGCCGGCAGCAGCCAGCCGAGGGCGCGCAGCCCGTACCCGGGCAGGGCGAGGGTGGCGAGGCCGTTCACGCCGAGCCCGGTGGCGAGCACGGCCACCGTGCGGATCATCAGCAGCCGGAACCCGTGCGTGGGCGTGACGACGGCCATCTCGTACGCCGGGTCCAGCGCGGGTCCGTAGGCCAGCGCCACCCCGGCCAGCGGGAGCAGCGGGGCGACGGCGAGGAAGGGGGTGGGCGTCCGGGTGGCGGCCGTGGAGACGGCGGCGACGCAGGTCATCAGCAGGACCAGGCCGAGGGCACCGAGCCAGGAGCGGCGCAGCAGCGGGGTGGCCGCGAGCAGCCGCGCCAGGTGGTCGGGGACGCCGCAGCGCACCAGCAGCGCCTCGCAGCGGCCCGGCCGGGGCGCGTCCAGCTCGGCGTCGAGCCGCTCCCACCCGGCGTCCAGCGCGGCCGGGTCGCCGGCCCCGGCGAGCGCCGCCCGGCACCGCGCGCAGGCCGCGAGGTGGGTGTCGGCGGACCAGAGCAGGGGGGCGGTGAGGGAGCCGCGGGCGTAGGCGCGCAGGTCCTCCTCGGCCACGTGCCAGGTGTCGTCGCTCATGCCAGCGCCTCCCGCAGTTGCCGGCGGGCCCGCATGGCCCGCGTCTTGACGGTGCCCGGCGGGATGCCGAGCAGGACGGCGGCCTCGCGGGTGGTCAGCCCGTCGACGACCGTGGCCTGGAGCACCGCGCGCAGCTCCGGGGAGAGCCGTACGAGGGCCCCGGCGAGGTCCCCGTGCTCGACGCCGGCCAGCACCCGGTCCTCGGCGGACGCCTCGTCGCGGTGGCGCAGCCGGGCCAGCGCCTGCCGCAGCCGGCCCCGCGCCCCGTCGCCGCGGAGCGCGTCGATCAGGCGCCGCGAGCCGATCCGCCAGAGCCAGCCGGCCGCGTCCCCGTCCTCGCGGTAGCGGGCGCTGCCCCGCCACACCGCGAGGAAGGTCTCCTGCACGACGTCGTCGACGACGCCCGGGTCGGCGCAGCGACCACGCAGCCGCGCGGTCAGCCAGGGCGCGTACCGGCGGTACAGCTCCTCGAAGGCGCGGCGGTCGGCGTCCGCCGCGACGGCGCGCAGCAACTCCCCGTCGCTTCTCGTTTCGCTCACGTCTCCTCATCGGACGAGCCGGCCCCAGCGGTTCACGGGACCTCGCGCGGCGGGGCGCGCGAGCGGCTCGGCGGGGCGGGGCGGGGCGCGGAAGGTACCACCGGGCGCCGTCGCACCGGTCCGTCCCGACCCAGGGGCCCCCGCCCCCACACGTCATGTCGCCGTAACCATCGCTTAAGACAACCTTGCGACCCTCGCCGAATGAAGCCGAGCCTGCCAGAGCCCTCCGCGCCCTCGGACGCGCCCCCAGCGGCCCCGGCGCGGAAGAATGGGTTCATGAGGCAGCCGAACAGCCAGGCACCGCACGAGGGCCCGCAGCCGCGGCCCTCCGTGGGCTCCGTCGCCGCGCACCGCCCGCACGGCGTCGCGCCGGCCGTCCCCGGTCTGGAACCGGATCTCGACGCCGGCCCCGACGTCTACGAGGAGGCGGCGGACCCCGGCGGGGCCCCGCTCCCCGGGGACCGGTTCCTGGACCGCGAGCGGAGCTGGCTCGCGTTCAACGAGCGGGTGCTCGAACTCGCCGAGGATCCGGCGACCCCCCTGCTGGAGCGCGCCAACTTCCTGGCGATCTTCGCCGGCAACCTGGACGAGTTCTTCATGGTCCGGGTGGCCGGGCTCAAGCGCCGCATCGCCACCGGCGTGGCCACCCGCTCCGCCTCCGGGCTCCAGCCCCGCGAGGTGCTGGAGATGATCTGGTCCCGCTCCCGGGAGCTGATGGCGCGGCACGCCGCCTGCTTCCACGGGGACGTCGCCCCCGCGCTGGCCGCCGAGGGCATCCACCTGGTCCGCTGGAGCGAGCTGGGCGAGGAGGAGCGGGCCCGCCTCTTCACCCTGTTCCGGCAGCAGATCTTCCCGGTGCTCACCCCGCTGGCGGTGGACCCGGCGCACCCCTTCCCGTACATCTCGGGCCTCTCGCTGAACCTGGCGGTCGTCGTCCGCAACCCGGTCACCGGGCACCGGCACTTCGCCCGGGTGAAGGTGCCCCCGCTGCTCTCCCGCTTCCTGGAGGCGTCCGCCGGCCGGTACGTGCCCGTCGAGGACGTCATCGCCGCCCACCTGGAGGAGCTGTTCCCCGGGATGGAGGTGCTGGAGCACCACGCCTTCCGCCTCACCCGCAACGAGGACCTGGAGGTCGAGGAGGACGACGCCGAGAACCTGCTCCAGGCGCTGGAGAAGGAGCTGACGCGGCGCCGCTTCGGGCCGCCGGTACGGCTGGAGGTGGAGGAGTCCGTCGACCGGGAGGTCCTGGACCTGCTGGTGCGCGAGCTGAAGATCGGCGAGGCGGAGGTCTACCCGCTGCCCGGCCCGCTGGACCTCACCGGTCTCTCCCGCGTCCACGGCCTCGACCGGCCGGAACTGAAGTACCCGAAGTTCGTCGGCGCCGTCCACCGCGACCTCGCGGAGGTCGAGTCGGCGTCCGCGCCGGACGTCTTCGCCGCGCTGCGCGAACGGGACGTGCTCCTGCACCACCCCTACGACTCCTTCTCGACCTCCGTGCAGGCGTTCCTGGAGCAGGCGGCGGCCGACCCCGACGTGCTGGCGATCAAGCAGACGCTGTACCGGACCTCGGGCGACTCGCCGATAGTGGACGCGCTGATCGACGCCGCCGAGTCGGGCAAGCAGGTCCTCGTCCTGGTCGAGATCAAGGCCCGCTTCGACGAGCACGCCAACATCAAGTGGGCCCGCAAGCTGGAGGAGGCCGGCTGCCACGTGGTCTACGGGCTGGTCGGCCTGAAGACCCACTGCAAGCTGTCCCTGGTGGTGCGCCAGGAGGGCGAGACGCTCAGGCGCTACAGCCACGTCGGCACCGGCAACTACCACCCGAAGACCGCCCGCCTCTACGAGGACCTCGGGCTGCTCACCGCGGACCCGCAGGTCGGCGCGGACCTCTCGGACCTGTTCAACCGGCTCTCCGGCTACTCCCGCCGGGAGACCTACCGGCGCCTGCTGGTGGCCCCGAAGTCGCTGCGCGACGGTCTGGTCACCCGGATCCACCAGGAGATCCGGCACCACCGCGCCGGCCGCCCCGCGCACATCCGCGTCAAGGTCAACGCGATGGTCGACGAGACGGTCGTCGACGCCCTCTACCACGCCTCGCGGGCGGGCGTCCCCGTCGACGTGTGGGTGCGCGGCATCTGCGCCCTGCGCCCGGGGGTGCCGGGCCTGTCGGAGACCATCCGGGTCCGCTCGGTCCTCGGCCGCTTCCTGGAGCACTCGCGGGTCTTCGCCTTCGGCAACGGCGGGGAGCCCGAGGTGTGGATGGGCAGCGCCGACATGATGCACCGCAACCTCGACCGCCGCATCGAGGTCCTGCTGCGGGTCACCGACCCCGCGCACCGGGCCGCCCTCGGCCGCCTGCTGGAGACCGGCATGTCCGACGCCACCGCCTCCTGGCACCTCGGTCCGGACGGCGAGTGGACCCGGCACGCCACCGACGCGGACGGGCGGCCGCTGCGCAACGTCCAGGAGATGCTCATAGACGCCCGGAGGCGCCGGCGTGGCACAGCGACACCTTGACCCGACGGATCCCCGGGGGGAGCCGGTGCCCGCGGACGTCCTCGCGGAGTACCTGCGCGGCCAGGCCGTGGAGTTCCTCCGGGCCCTGCGCCTGCACCGGGAGGCGGGCACGCAGAACGCCGCCGCCTCGGGACCGGACGCGGGGGGTCCCGCGGACGCGGTCCTCGCGCTGCGCCGGGCGGCCCGCCGCATCAGCGGCACCCTGCACACCTACCAGCCGCTGCTGGACGCCGACTGGGCCGAGGCGATGCGCCCGGAACTGGCGTGGCTGTCGGGCACGCTCTCGCGCGAGCACGCCTGCGCCTTGCGGCTGGAGCGCCTGCTGACGACCCTGCACCGGCTCTCCGGCACCCCGGCCCGCCCGCCGGGCCACACCGCGCCGGCGGGCCGGGCGTCCGTGCCGGCCCCGGCGGCCGTCGCGTCGAACGGGGCGGCCGGGTCCGCCGTGCCCGCCGCCCGCACCGCGCTCCCCGACCGCGGGCAGCTCACCGTGGGCGCGGCCCGGGCGGGCGCGCTGCTCGACCGCCAGCTCACCCTGGCCCGTACCCGGGCGCACTCGGCCGCGCTCCAGGCGCTGGGCAGCAGCCGCTTCCACGCGGTCGCCGACGCGGTCGCCCTGCTGGCCAGCGAGGTCCCGCTGCGGGCCGCAGCGGCCGGCGCCGACCTGCGCGCCCCGGCCGCGGCGGCCGAGGGGCGGCTCACCGACGCGGTGACGGCGCTGCCGCTGGCCACCGCGGGGCACCCGTACAACGCGCAGGCGCTGGACCAGGGGCTCTCCCCGGACTCCGCGCCGCATCCGCAGGACGCCCCCTGGCTCCAGGTGCGGCTGCTGCTGCGGCTGCACCGGTACGCGCGGGAGGTGCTGCTCGGGCCCGGCGGCACCGACCCCGACGAGGCGTGGCTGAGCGCCGCCGGGCAGGCCCTGGACCGGCACCGCGACGCCGCGGAGGCCGCCGCCGCGGCGGCCCAGGCGGCCCGCACCCCGCGCATCGCCCCGGCGACCGCGTACGCCCTCGGGGTGCTGCACGCCGCCCAGCGGCACGAGGTGGAGGCGGCGCGGTACGCGTTCCGGCACGGCCGGCAGCGCGCCGCCACCGGCACCCCGCGCTGAGCCCGCGCCGGGCCGGGCCCCGCGTCCGTCCCGCGGCGCCGGGCCGCCCCGGCGCCGCGGGAGAGGACCCCGCCCCTGCGGCCCACCCGCGCCCCCGTCGTACGGGCGGCCGGCCGCGTGCTGTGGCGCCGCGCACCGCGGACCGGCCGACTCCGGCTCCGCCCGCTCCACCGGCCCGGGTACGACGACGGGCCGCGTCCCGGGGGCGGGCCGCGGGGCGGCGGGGACCCGCTCGCCGCCGCCCCGCGCGAGGCCGCCGGGGAGACCGGGCACGCCGCCGTGCCGGGCGCCGCGCCGCCCACCGGGCACGCCGGCCGCCCCACGGAGGTCCGCCACCGGGCCGCCGGGGCCGGCGCCTTCGTCCCCTCCGACGGGGTCGTCCGCGTCCGGTGGCTGCCGCCCGCCGCCCGCCCGCGCCCGGCTCGCCCGCCCCGGGGACCGCGCCCTGGCCGGCGCCCCGCTCCGGACGGGTCCGCCCGGGACCGCTCCGTGTCCGTGACGTGAGCGTTCCGTGACCTCACCGCACCGTCCTCAGGGGTTCACCCCGCGTTCATTCACGCCCATCGGCGCCTTCATCTGATCTGCCTAATTTCGGCCTTACCCGATACGGGACGCATCCCGGCGGAACCCCGCCGAAGCGGCGCGGCCCTGTCGGCGCTGTCCGCAGCACCAGTCCTCGCACGCCGCCGAATTCAGGACGGCGGCTCCTGGAAGGAACTCCCTCAAGTGAAGCTTCAGCGCATGAACCGGCGGGCCCTCGCTCTCGGTGCTCTCGCCGTCTCCGGCGCCCTGGCCCTCACGGCGTGCGGCTCCGACGACACCGGCGGCAAGACGGCCGGCGGCGACTCCTCCGCCTCGGCCGGCACCGCCGGCTCGGTCCAGTGCGACGACGCCAAGGGCCGCCTCCAGGCGTCCGGCTCCTCGGCGCAGAAGAACGCGATCGACGCCTGGGTCAAGCAGTACGTCGCGGCCTGCAAGGACGTCCAGATCAACTACAACCCGACCGGCTCCGGCGCGGGCATCACCGCGTTCACCCAGGGCCAGACCGCCTTCGCCGGCTCGGACTCCGCGCTGAAGCCCGAGGAGGTCGAGGCGTCCAAGAAGGTCTGCACCAACGGCCAGGGCATCGACCTGCCCATGGTCGGCGGCCCGATCGCGGTCGGCTTCAACGTGTCCGGCGTCGACTCCCTCGCCCTGGACGCCCCGACGCTGGCGAAGATCTTCGACAGCCGCATCACCCACTGGAACGACCCGGCCATCGCCAAGCTCAACCCCGACGCGAAGCTGCCCGACCTCAAGATCCAGGCCTTCCACCGCTCGGACGAGTCCGGCACCACGGACAACTTCACCAAGTACCTGAAGGCCGCCGCGCCCAAGGACTGGACGTACGAGCCGGGCAAGTCGTGGCAGGCCAAGGGCGGCCAGTCCGCGCAGGGCTCCTCCGGCCTCGCCCAGCAGGTCAAGCAGACCCCGGGCGCCATCTCCTACTTCGAGCTGTCCTACGCCAAGGACGGCGTGAAGACGGTCGACATCAAGACCGAGGCCGCCGAGCCGGTCAAGGCCACCGTCGAGAACGCCACCGCCGCCATCGGCGCCGCCGAGGTCGTCGGCACCGGCAAGGACCTCGCCCTGAAGCTGGACTACACCCCCTCCGCCGACGGCGCCTACCCGATCGTCCTGGTGACGTACGAGATCGTCTGCGACAAGGGCAACAAGGCCGAGACCCTGCCCGCCACCAAGTCCTTCCTCAACTACATCGCCTCCGACGAGGGCCAGGGCCTGCTGGCGGACGCCGGCTACGCCCCGATGCCGCAGGAGATCATCACCAAGGTCCGCGAGACCGTCTCGGGCCTGAGCTGACCCGAGTGCGGTCCGGCCTCCCCCGCGGGGCCGGACCGCACCGTCCGGTGCACCGCCGCCAGGAGCGCCCCGACCCGTGGGCGGCTCCGCCCGAGCCGCCCGTACGACGGAGCGGCTCCGCAGACCGGAGAACCCGATGGACACCACCACCGACATCCACCAGCAGACGGACTCCCCCGCGCCCGGGGCGGGAGCCGAACGCGCCGAACGCGGCGCCATCCGTCCGGGCGACCGGATCTTCCTGGGACTCTCCCGGGGCTCCGGCATCCTCGTGCTGATCGTCATGGCCGCCATCGCGGCCTTCCTCACCTACCGCTCCGTCCTCGCCCTCAGCGAGAACGAGGCCAACTTCCTCACCGGCTTCGAATGGGACCCGAGCGGCTCCCCGCCCCGGTTCGGCATCGCCGTGCTGGCCTTCGGCACCGTCGTCTCGTCGGTCATCGCCATGGCCATCGCCGTGCCCGTCGCGGTCGGCATCGCCCTGTTCATCACGCACTACGCCCCGCGCAAACTGGGCGGCACCCTCGCGTACGTGATCGACCTGCTGGCCGCCGTGCCCTCCATCGTCTACGGACTGTGGGGCGCCCTCGCCCTCGTGCCGCACCTGAACGGGCTCTACGGCTGGCTCGACGACTACTTCGGCTGGACCGGCGTCCTGGAGTGGAACGGCGGCCCGGCGCGCTCGCTGTTCACCGTGGGCATCCTGCTGGCGATCATGATCCTGCCGATCATCACCAACGTCAGCCGCGAGGTCTTCCGCCAGGTCCCGCGCACGCACGAGGAGGCCGCCCTGGCCCTCGGCGCCACGCGCTGGGAGGTCATCCGCATGGCCGTGCTGCCCTTCGGCCGCTCCGGCGTCATCTCCGCCTCGATGCTGGGCCTCGGCCGCGCGCTCGGCGAGACGATGGCCGTCGCCATGGTGCTCTCCCCCGTCTTCGACATCCGCGCCAGCCTGCTCGAACCGGGCGGCGGCACCTTCGCCCAGAACATCGCCAGCAAGTTCAACGAGGCCACCGTGATGGGCCAGGACGCGCTGATCGCCTCCGGCCTGGTGCTCTTCGTCATCACCCTGCTGGTCAACGGCGCCGCGCGACTGATCATCGCCCGCCGCAAGGAGTACTCGGGGGCCAACGCATGAGCCACGCATCCCTCACACCCCGGCGCAGTTCCCTGCGCGGCGCCACCCTGCCGAAGTGGTTCCCGTGGGCGGTCGCCGCCGCCTCCGTCGCCCTCGGCCTCGCCGTCAGCGCCGCCGCCGGGCTGCACAGCAGCATCCAGTGGGCGCTCATCGCGGCCGTCTGCTTCGTCGGCGGCAGCTACGGCGTCTCGGCCCGCGTCGAGGGCCGGCGACAGGCCAAGGACCGGGTCGCGACCAGCCTGGTCTGGGTCGCCTTCCTGCTCGCCGTGATCCCGCTCGCCTCCCTGATCTGGGAGACCCTCAAGCGCGGCGTGAAGGTCCTCGACGGCTACTTCCTGTCCCACTCGATGGGCGTGGTCAGCGACACCGAGCCCGGTGGCGGCATCTACCACGCGATCATCGGCACCCTGGAGCAGGTCGGCCTGGCCACCCTGTTCTCCGTGCCGGTCGGCGTGCTCACCGCGATCTACCTGGTCGAGTACGGGCGGGGCCGGCTGGCGAAGGCGGTCACCTTCTTCGTCGACGTCATGACGGGCATCCCGTCGATCGTCGCGGGCCTGTTCATCCTCAGCCTGTGGGTGCTCATCCTGGACATGGGCCCGTCCGGCATCGCCGGCTCCTTCGCGCTGAGCATCCTGATGATCCCGGTCGTGGTCCGCTCCACCGAGGAGATGCTGAAGCTCGTCCCGAACGAGCTGCGGGAGGCGTCGCTCGCGCTCGGCGTGCCGAAGTGGCGCACCATCCTGAAGGTGGTCCTGCCGACCTCGCTCGGCGGCATCACCACGGGCGTGATGCTGGCCATCGCCCGCATCACCGGCGAGACGGCCCCCGTGCTGCTGCTGGTCTGGGGCACGAACTTCATCAACACGAACCCGCTCTCCGGACCGCAGGCGTCGCTGCCCATGTACATCTACCTCCAGTACGCCAACAGCGGCGGCGAGGGCGCGGCCTACGACCGCGCCTGGGCGGCGGCCCTGACGCTCATCGCGTTCATCATGATCCTCAACCTCGCGGCCCGCGGCATCGCCCGCTGGAAGGCCCCCCGCTGATCCTCCGCGGCCCCGCCGCGCGGCCGGCCGCCGCGATCCGGCCGGCCCCCACGACGTGAAAGAAGCAGTGATCCCCATGGCCAAGCGCATCGACGTCAGCGGACTCAATGCCTACTACGGCTCCTTCCTGGCCATCGAGGACATCTCGATGACCGTCGAACCCCACTCGGTGACGGCCTTCATCGGCCCCTCCGGCTGCGGGAAGTCGACCTTCCTGCGCACCCTCAACCGCATGCACGAGGTCACGCCGGGCGGCCGGGTCGAGGGCAAGGTCATGCTCGACGACGAGAACCTCTACGGCGCCGGCATCGACCCGGTCGCCGTGCGCCGCGAGGTCGGCATGGTCTTCCAGCGGCCGAACCCGTTCCCCACCATGTCGGTCTACGACAACGTGGCGGCGGGCCTGCGCCTGAACGGCAACCACCGCAAGGCGGCCCTGGACGACATCGTCGAGAAGTCGCTGCGCGGCGCCAACCTGTGGAACGAGGTCAAGGACCGCCTGAACAAGCCCGGCTCCGGCCTCTCCGGCGGCCAGCAGCAGCGCCTGTGCATCGCCCGCGCCATCGCGGTCGAGCCGGACGTGCTGCTCATGGACGAGCCCTGCTCCGCCCTGGACCCGATCTCCACGCTGGCGATCGAGGACCTGATCGGCGAGCTGAAGGAGCGGTTCACGATCGTCATCGTGACGCACAACATGCAGCAGGCGGCGCGGGTCTCGGACCGCACGGCCTTCTTCAACCTGGCGGCGGTCGGCCGGCCCGGCAAGCTGGTCGAGATCGACGACACGGAGCGGATCTTCTCCAACCCGTCGGTGCAGGCGACCGAGGACTACATCTCCGGCCGCTTCGGCTGACCCACGGTCCCCTCGCGGCGCTGCATGGCGGTGCCGCCGCGAGGCGAAAGGGCCCGCCCCCGGTGGACCGGGGGCGGGCCCTTTCACGTCCCGGGCGGAAGGCGCGCTCAGGGCGCGGCCAGGTACACGATCCCGTAGGAGGCGGCGGCGACCGCGGCGGCGGCGGGCATGGTGATGAACCAGCCCAGGATGATGTTCTTGGCGACGCCCCACCGCACCGCGTTGACCCGCTTGGTGGCCCCGACACCCATGATCGCCGAGGTGATGACGTGGGTCGTCGAGATGGGCGCCTTGAACAGGAAGGCCGTGGTGAACATGATCGACGCGCCGGTCGTCTCCGCCGCGAACCCCTGCGGCGGGTCCAGCTCGATGATCTTGCGGCCCAGGGTGCGCATGATGCGCCAGCCGCCCGCGTAGGTGCCGAGCGACAGCATCAGCGCACAGGCGATCTTGACCCAGACCGGGATCGGGTCACCGGCGTCCTCGACATCGGCGATGACCAGCGCCATCACGACGATGCCCATCGTCTTCTGGGCGTCCTGCAGGCCGTGGCCCAGCGCCATGCCGGCCGCGGACACCGTCTGCGCGATGCGGAAGCCGCGCTTGGCCTTGTGCGGGTTGGCCCGCCGGAAGATCCACATGATGCCGGTCATCACCAGGTAGCCGACGATCAGGCCGACGACCGGCGAGATGAACATGGGCAGCACGATCTTGTCCAGCACGCCGTGCCAGTAGACCGTGGTGCCGCCGGCCAGGGCCGCGCCCACCATGCCGCCGAAGAGCGCGTGCGAGGAGGACGAGGGCAGGCCGAAGTACCAGGTGACCAGGTTCCAGACGATCGCGCCGATCAGCGCCGCGAAGAGGATGCCCATCCCTTTGGACCCCTCGGGGGTCTCGATCAGGCCCTCGCTGACGGTCTTGGCGACCCCGGACCCCAGGAAGGCCCCGGCCATGTTCATGATCGCGGCCATGGCGAGCGCGGCCCGGGGGGTCAGCGCCCGCGTCGACACCGAGGTCGCGATCGCGTTCGCCGAGTCGTGGAATCCGTTCGTGTACGTGAAGAAGAGCGCGACCCCGATGGTCACGACCAGAGCGAAGGTGTCCATGAAGGGGTCAGGACTCCTTGACCGCGATGGTCTCCACCGTGTTCGCCACGTGCTCGAAGGCGTCGGCCGCCTCTTCCAGCACATCCACGATCTGCTTGAGCTTCAGCACCTCGATCGCGTCGTAGGTGCCGTTGAAGAGGTGGGCGAGCAGCTTGCGGTGGATCTGGTCGGCCTGGTTCTCCAGCCGGTTGACCTCGATCCAGTACTCGGTGAGGTGGTCCATGGTCCGCAGGTTGGGCATGGCCTCGGCGGTCAGCTCGGCGGCCCGCGCCAGCACCTCGATCTGCTGCTCGACCCCCTTGGGCAGCTCCTCCACGTTGTAGAGGACGACCAGGTCGACGGCCTCCTCCATGAAGTCCATGATGTCGTCGAGCGAGGAGGCGAGGGAGTAGATGTCCTCGCGGTCGAAGGGCGTGATGAACGAGGAGTTCAGCTGGTGGAAGATCGCGTGCGTGGCGTCGTCACCCGCGTGTTCGGCGGCCCGCATACGCTCTGCGATCTCGGCTCGGGCGGGACCGTCCGCCCCGAGCAGTTCCATCAGGAGCTTGGAGCCCGTGACGATGTTGTCCGCGGACGCGGCGAACATGTCGTAGAAGCTCGTCTCCCTGGGGGTCAGACGAAAGCGCACGTGGGGTCCTCGGGGTGCATCGAATTCGGTCAGGCTGATGCTAGGCGCACCAACCGGCCACGGCTAACGGGCCGTCCCCCAGTGTCGCCCATCGGACACCGTGGCGAGCAGGGGGGCATCCCGGGGCCAACCGGCCCGGTCCCGGCACACCGCGTCGGCCATGCGCTACCCATGAAACGCCCGGGAACCACCAAAAAACGGGTCAAGATTCGGCCAAGGGGCCCGGGCGCGGCGAAGTTCGTTACCATATACCCGCTAGGGGTATATGTCCGCAATCTGTCCACCAGGAGGACGCGATGACGACCACCGAGGCCGGCGCGGGTGCGCCCTCCACCGCCGCCGTCGGCGCCCGGGACGCCGAGGAGACCGCCGCGGTGGCGCCCGTCCCCGTGACCGACCACGACCGCGGCGTGCACGGGTACCACCACCAGAAGGACCAGCACCTCAAACGCCTGCGCCGGATCGAGGGCCAGATCCGCGGCCTGCAGCGCATGGTCGACGAGGACGTCTACTGCATCGACATACTCACCCAGGTCTCCGCCTCCACCAAGGCCCTCCAGTCCTTCGCGCTGCAACTGCTGGAGGAGCACCTGCGCCACTGCGTCGCCGACGCGGCCCTCAAGGGCGGCGCGGAGATCGACGCGAAGGTCGAGGAGGCCACCAAGGCGATCGGCCGCCTGCTGCGCACCTGACCCCTGCGGGCCGGCACCCTCGGGCCCGCCGGAGCCCGGGCTCCGGCGGGCGGGGGTCGTCGCGTCCGGGCCCGCCCCTCCGGTCCCGGCCCGGGGGCGGGGGCGGGCCGGCGCACCGGCCTCACCGGACCGCGACCGGGGTCTCCGTCCGGCCGGGCGCGGACCGGCGGTCGGCGGCGTGCCGCTCCTCGGCCACCTTCAGCACCTCGTCGATGCTCTCCAGGCTCAGCCGGCCCCGCGCGGCGGAGGCCGCGATGATCAGCTCCCCGCACAGCTCGATCTCGGCGAGGGCCACGTGGTCCTGAATCGCCGTCCCCCCGACCGGAGCCACACCCGTCACCTCGTCCCTGCCGCAAGCCGACTTCCTAGGGTAGGCAGCCGCTACACAGCGCGCATGGCACGGAAGGGCTAGTCCTTACCGGCCGGTCCCTCGGCGATCCGCCCCGCGTAGATGTCGCCCTCGGCCGGCAGCCGCACCCGGACCTCGGCGCCGAAGTCGTAGAGCAGCGTCGTGGAGGAGACCGCCACGGTGCCCTCACGCTGCCCGTTGACGAAGCTGAAGCGGTGCCGGAGCTTGCGGATGCGGCCCTCGTCGTCGAGGTAGACCTCGAAGGGGACCTCGGCGGTGGCGAACCCCTCGGCCGCGGCGGCCAGCGTCTCCCGGTTGTCCGGGGTCGCGTCCCGGGCGGCACGGGCGAGGTCGGCGGTCCCCCGGTAGTGCCGCACGGCGGTCCCCGCCACCTCGGTGCGCCCCACGTACGCCGCCGTCCGCGTCCCGCGCAGCACCTCCGCGGCGGCGAAGGGGTCGGTGGCGCCGCCGGTGACCAGATTGCCGTCGGAGAGCGTGGCGGTCTCCACCCGCACCCACTTGTCGTCGGGCACGCCCGCCCCCCGGTTCTTCATGAACAGGGCGCCCGGGGTGAGCAGCTCGGTGATCGGCCGGTGCTCCCGGTTGCCCGCCGCGTCGGCCGGCAGCAGCACCCTGAGACTGCCGCGCCGCTCCCGGAAGTCGTAGACGCCCTCGCCCCGGATGGTCACCCGGGTCCCGCCGCTCGCCATCTCCATCGCCGTCCGCGCCTTCGCGCTGCCGGCGGCCACCAGCCGGTCGGCGGCCCCGTGCAGCACGGCGACCGGATCGCCCGCGGCGGCGTCCTGCACGGCGGCGCCCTCGCCCGAGCACCCGGCGCCGCCCAGGCAGGCGCCGAGGACCACGCTCCCGGCGAGGAACCCGCCGCCCGCCCTGCCGCCCCACCGCTCCCGCCGCCCTGCCATCGCCTTCCCTACCCCCAGCCGTCCCGTCCGTCCCGGCCCCCTGCCACCCGGTTAACGACGGGCGGACGGCGCTAGTAACGTTGCGCCCGTGGCACAGCAGGACGGTACGGAGATCCGCCGGGACACCCCGGAGCACCACACGTCGACCGCCGAACGGGGGTCGTTCTGCCGGGCCCGCTGCACCTGCGGCTGGCAGGGCCCGGCCCGCCGGGCCAGATCCCAGGCCCGCACGGACGCCCGCACCCACGCCCCGGGCTGATCCGGCACCCCGCGTCCGCCCGCTTCACCCGCACGGCCGACACCGCCGCGGGAACCCCCGCCCCCGCGTGTCCCGTCTTGCCTGGCGACCCCCACGCGAGGCGGAGGCGGACATGGACCGGCGCACCTTCCTCGGCGGCACGGCCGCCGCGGCCCTCACCACGGCGACGGCCGGCTGCGCCGGCCCCGTCCCCGACGACCACACCGACCGCCACGCGTCCGCCGGCACCCCGCCCCCGTCGTCGCCCCCGCCGCCCCGCCCCACCGCCCCCGCCCCGGGCGGGGCACCCACCGCCGCCGACTGGAACGCGCTCGCCGCCTCCCTCGACGGCACCCTCGTGCGCCCCGGCGACCGGAGCTGGACCACGGCCCGCCAGCTCTACAACACCCGCTTCGACACCCTGCGCCCCGCCGCCGTGGCCTACGCCGCCCACGCCGACGACATCCGCACCGCCCTCGGCCACGCCCGGGCCCACGGCGTCCCCGTCGCCCTGCGCGGCGGCGGCCACTCCTACGCCGGCTGGTCCTCCGGCGACGGCCGCCTGGTCATCGACGTCTCCGCCCTCGACCGGGTCCGGGCGGGCGGCGACGAGGCGGTGATCGGCGCCGGCGCCAAGCTGATCGACGTCTACCGCTCCCTCGCCGCCCGCGGCACCACCCTGCCGGCCGGCTCCTGCCCCACCGTCGGCATCGCCGGACTCGTCCTCGGCGGCGGCCACGGCGTCGTCTCCCGCGCCTACGGGCTGACCTGCGACCACCTCACCGGCGCCACCCTGATCACCGCCGACGGAACACGGCTCACCGCCGACGCCGCCGAGAACCCGGACCTGTTCTGGGCACTGCGCGGGGCGGGCAACGGCACCTTCGGCGTCGTCACCGAACTGCGCTTCCGCACCCGCCCGGCCCCGCAGGCCGTCTCCGCGTACCTGACCTGGCCCTGGTCACGGGCGGCCGGCCTGGTCGCCGCCTGGCAGCGGTGGGGTCCGGACCAGCCCGACGAGATCTGGTCCTCCCTGCACCTGGAGGCCGCCGCGGGACGCGGACCGGCCGTCTCCCTGGCCGCCTTCTCCCTGGGCACCCTCGGCGAACTCCAGAACGCCGTCGACCGGCTCGCCGCCCGCGCCGGCTCCTCCGCGAGCCACGTCTCCTTCAAGCGCCGCGGCTACCGGGAGGCCATGGAGGTCTACGCGGGCTGCTCGTCCTTCCCCACCGACGCCCGCTGCCACCTCCCCGGCACCACCCCCGGGCGCGCTCCCGAGGGCGGCCTGGCCCGCGAGACGTACGCCGCCCGCTCGGACTTCTTCGACCGCGACATCCCGGCGGCCGGCGTCACCGCCCTGCTGGACCGGCTCCGCGCGGTGCCCGGCGGGGCCGGCAGCGTCTCCCTCACCGCGCTCGGCGGCGCCGTGAACCGCGTCGCGCCCACCGCCACCGCCTTCGTCCACCGCCGCTCCCGGACGCTGGCCCAGTACCTGGCCTCCTGGCCGGCGGGCGGCGACGGCGCGGCGTCCCGTGACTGGCTCGCCTCGGTGCACGGCGCCATGCGCCCGTACGCCTCGGGCGCCGCGTACCAGAACTACACCGACCCGGACCTGAAGGACTGGCGCACCGCCTACTACGGCGACGCCGCGCCCCGGCTGACCGCCCTGAAGGACCGCTACGACCCGGACCGCGTCTTCACCTCGCCGCAGGGGCTCTAGGTGTGCTGTCCCGGCACGTTGGTGACACGCGGGCTGGGTTCTTGATACGGGTGAGGGCCTTCTGGGTTCGGTGTGACGCGGACGCCTCCCGACCCGGCGTCACCCGGCCCCGTCAGGCGGCCAGGTCGCGTTCCTCGCTGCCGGGGCTCTCCTTGCGCGCCCCCGGGATCACCGCGTCCCGGCCGGCGGCGGTGTGCCGCGCGCTGACCAGCCCGCCGAGCCGCGGCGAGCGCTCGACGGCCCGGGTCAGCGGCGTCAGCAGGGCCATGGCCACCGGCGACAGCAGCAACGCGACCGCCGTGCCCAGGGCGAAGCCGCCCACCACGTCGGTCGGGTAGTGCACGCCCATGTAGACCCGGCAGAACCCGCCGAAGAGCGCCAGCACGATCCCCACGAGGCCGAACCGGCGGTTGGCCACGAACAGGCCGACCCCCATCGCCATGACCAGCGTCGCGTGATCGCTGACGAAGGAGTAGTCGGTCTTGCCGGAGACCAGCACCTCCAGGCCCTGGTGGTCGTGGAACGGCCGGGGCCGCTCGACGAAGCCCCGTATCGGCACGTTGACCAGGACCGCCACGCCCGCCGCCAGCGGCGCCCACAGCAGCGCCGCCACCGAGGAGGCCGCGTCCTCGCCGCCGCGCCGGCGCACCGTCCACCAGCACCAGAGCACCAGCAGCAGGAGGGCGAACACGACCCCGTACTCGCCGACGAACTCCATGACCCGGTCGAACCAGTGCGGCGCGTCCTTGGCCAGGCCGTTGATCTCGTAGAGCAGCTCGACGTCGGGGTTCGACCCGGATTCGGCGAGTCCAGCCATGGCGCTGCGGCCCCTTCGTCCCGTCCTCCGGCACGCGGTTGCGCGCGCCTCTCCTGCCACCCCCGTGGTCGTAGATCACGCTCTACGCACACAGGAACGCACGGCTCCCGCCCATACGTTCCACACTCCACCGAACGATCACTCAGACGTTATCGAAGAGAGACAGATCGTCGCAGCTCAGGGCAGGGTTTCACGCTCGGTCACACGGTGGTGGGGAGCGCGTTCGCGCCCTCCTCGGTCACCCGCGTGGCACCGAAGTAGTCGGGGGTGTCGACCGGGTCGAACCGGATCACCGCGCCCGGCCGCGGCGCGTCGATCATGAACCCGCCGCCCACGTAGATGCCCACGTGCCGGATGGCCCGCGAATCGGTCGGATCGTCCGAGAAGAAGACCAGATCGCCCGGGAGCAGTTCGTCCCGCCCCGGGTGCGGGCCCGCGTTGTACTGGTCGTTCGCCACCCGGGGCAGGGTGATGCCGACGCTCTCGTAGGCCGCCTTGGTCAGCCCCGAGCAGTCGAACCGCCCGCCCTGGTCCGCGGTGCCGTTGCCGCCCCACAGGTACGGCGTGCCGAGCTTCTTCTGCGCGTAGGCGATGGCGCCGGCGGCCTGCCGGGAGGGGTCGACCCGGGTCTCGGGCTGGGCGAAGCTCTCCTCCAGCGACCGGATCACCTTGACGTAGTTCTGCGTCTCCTTGTACGGGGGCACGCCCTGGTACCGGATCACCGCGTCGGGGCCCGCGTTGTAGGAGGCCAGCATGTTCTCGGTCGGGTCCCCGGGCACGCTCTTCACGTACGAGGCCAACTGGCAGTCGTAGGAGGCGGCCGAGGGGATCGCGTCCTGCGGGTCCCACACGTCCCGGACCCCGTCGCCGTTCCCGTCGATGCCGTGCGCGGCCCAGGTGCCGGGGATGAACTGCGCGATCCCCTGCGCCGCCGCCGGGCTCTGCGCCTTCGGGTCGAACCCGCTCTCCTGGTAGAGCTGGGCCGCCAGCAGCGCCGGATTAATCGCCTCGCAGAGGTTCCCCCAGGTCTGCACCAGCTCCTGGTACGCGGCCGGCACCGTCCCCTTGGCGAGCCGCTTGGTCCCCCCGGCCACCCCGCCCGCCAGGTTCCCGGCGACCACGTAGACGCCCACGACGAGGAGCATCACGAAGGAGAGGCCGGCCCCCAGGACCACCGTCGCCAGGACCCACGCCTTACGCACCCTCAACCACCCCTCGTCGTCCAGGAGTACGCCGCCCAGGTCAGTGTAGGGGCGGGGCCCGCTCCCCGCCCGACCATCCGTCAGGAGCCGCGGTCCAGGGCCTAGAAGGGCCTAACGACCGAACCACGCCACAGGTTCCGCACTCTCCTCGTTGCCCGGCGTGACCTGCCGTGATACACAGAGTGACGATACGACATCCGGGCCACCGCCCCCCGCCTGCCGCGAGCGCGCCGGCGCGGGGCGATGGCAAGCTGTTCTCACGAAACCCGCCAGGCAATGACGTCAAGTCGACATGCGACGGCGCCATCGTCGGCGACAATGAGGCCTGACCTCTGCACACCGCAGAGGGTGCGGAACTACCCAACAGGGGCGGTGACTTACATGCTCTTTGCGGCCGACAAGGGAGACATCAACACCATCATCGGCGGGATCGCTCCGGACTGGGGCCCCTTCGGCAGCCTGGGCAACGAGGCCAAGGTGATGATCGAGGTGGTCATGGCGGTCGCCATCCTCCTCTGCCTCGGCATCGCCATCTGGGGCGCCGCCAAGCAGCGCATCGGCGCCACCGCGCTCCGCGACACCTTCAGCGCGGAACAGGGCAAGGGCCTCATCATCGCCGGGCTCACGGGCGTGTTCATCATCGGCTCGCTCGGCACGCTCTTCACCATCGTGTACGGCATGGCCGTGTAACCGGACCCGCCACACCGGCCCCTCCGGGCACGCCCGGTCCCCCTCCACCCACCCGCCCGCCGTGCCCACCGACCGAGGTTGCGTTTCCCTGATGCCGAGTCACCACACCGCGCCCGCGCGGGAACCAGCACGGCTACCGTCATACTTCTACGGCACGGGGTACGAGGTGTTCCCGCACGACGTCGAGGGGGCGTACGCGGCATGAGTCTCGGAGACGACCAGCAGGACTCCGGCGGCTACGGCGGCACGGGCCAGACGCGCACACGGCTGCCCGACGGCGGCCCCGAGGGGTACCCGGGCCCACGCCGCGGCGGCCGCTCGTCCTCGCGCAGCCTGGTCACGGTCGTCGGCGTCGTCGTCCTCCTCATCGCCGCGATCGCCTTCGCGAACCGCGGCGGCGGAGACCCCGGCCCCCGCGACGGCGCCTCGGGCGACGCGCCTCGCACCTCCCCGACCGCCCCCACCGGCGAACGCCCCGTCGACACCACCACCCACGACATCCCCACCGGCCACCCCCACACCCAACAGGGCGCGGAAAGCGCGGCGGCGAACTACTCCGTCGCACTCGGCTCGGCGGAGATGTTCGAGAAGGACAGACGGCACGCCATCGTCGACGCCGTGTACGCGCCGGACATCGCCGCGACCCGGCAGAAAGAGCTCGACGGCGCCTACACCAGCCCGCAGTTCCTGGAGAACATCGGGCTCGACAAGGACGGTGCCGCACCCTCCGGCCAGACCTTCGTCTCACGTGTGATCCCCGTGGGTTCCAAGCTCACGGCCTCCGGCAAGGACAGTGCCACCGTCGAGGTCTGGTACACGTCCCTGTTCGGTCTGTCGGGCACCGACTCGACCAATCCGGTCACCGAGAGCTGGTACACCACGACCTACGACCTGAAGTGGATCGGCGGCGACTGGAAGGTCACCGACTTCCGGCAGAAGGACGGCCCCGTGCCGGTCGGACGCGACCAGAGGGCCTCCACCGCCGACGACATGACGAAGGCCGTCGAGGAGTACGGAGGGTTCACGTATGCGCGCTAACCACCGCTTCCTCAGTCTCACAGCCGCGGTCGCGGTGGTGCAGACCGCAGCCGTGCTGTTCGCCACCCGGGCCTTCGCCGACCCGACGCCCACTCCGGAAGAGAGCGACAACCCCTGCGATCTCATTCGGGGCCCCGCCAAGGACTACTGCGAACGCGGGGGTTCCCGTCGCGGTGGTTCCGGCCCCGACACCCCCGTCTCCGCCCTCGACCCCCTCGCCTCCCTCGCCAAGGGCTGCGCCGACGCCGCCTCCTGGACCGTCGACAAGCTCAGCGACGCCGTCCGCGAGACCGCCACCGTCGACTTCACCAACCCCAGGTTCCTCCAGCAGTACGCCGTCGTCTTCGCCGCCTCGACGATCCTGACGCTCCTGCTGTGGCTCCTGGCCGTCGCCAAGCGCGCCGTCCGCGGCGTCCCGCTCAGCACCGCGCTCTCCGAGGCCGTCGGCTTCCTCTGGCTCACCGTCCTCGCCTCCGCCTTCACCCCCCTGATCCTCTACACCGTGGTCTCCGCGACCGACGGCGTCACCGACGTCCTCGCCAAGGCCACCGGCGACCAGACGGACACCTTCTTCGGCACCTTCTCCGGCGCCCTGGAGAAGGGCAACGACATCGGCGGCGGACCGATCATGCTGATCGTCGTCTCCCTCGTCTCCATCCTCGCCGCCGGCATCCTCTGGCTCGAACTCGTCATCCGCGCCGCCCTCCTCTACGTCGGCGCCCTCCTCGGCACGGTCGTCTACGCCGGCCTGGTCGACAAGAACCTCTGGGGCCACGTCCGCCGCTGGGCCGGCGTCATGATCGCCGTGATCCTGGTCAAACCGGTCATCGTCATCGTCCTCGGCCTGGCCGGCGCCCTCTCCGCCGACGACGGCCCCAACGCCTTCTCCGCCGTCGTCTCCGGCCTGGCGATCATCCTGCTCGCCATCTTCGCCTCCGCGATGATCTACCGTTTCGTCCCCGGCTTCGGCGACGAGCTCGTCGGCTCCCGCAACAACCGCCTCATGCGCGGCGCCGAGAACAAGGCCGCCGCCGTGATCAGCTCCCCGGCCAACCTCGTCGCCCAGGGCATCCGGACCCACAGCGCCCGCCAGGGCGGCGACGGCGGCCAGTCCTCCGCCGCCCCCCGCCCCGCCAACCCCGCCTCCGGCGGAGTCGCCGCGCACAGTTCCCGGCCCGCCTCCGGCGGCGCCGCCCCCGCGCCCCGCACCGGCAGCCCCGTCAACACGCCCCACGCCAGCAACACCCGCACCAGCAACAAGAGCACGGGAGGTGAAGGGCGTTGACGACCGATTCCCACCTGGCCCATCCGGTCACGCCCCGCCGGACGTATCTGATCGGCCGCGCCCGGCCGAACGCGATCGTCGGACGCAACCGCGAGACCGGAGAGATCGCCCTCATCATCGCGGGCGCCTTCCTCGGCATGATGTGCGGACTCCTCGTCCCCGTCCTGTCCCTGCGCATCGTGCTGCTCACGGGCCTCCCCATGCTGGCGCTCGCCGCGGTCTACGTCCCGTACAAGAACCGCACCTTCTACAAGTGGTTCGAGATCAACCGCAGCTACAAGCGGACCCTGCGCCAGGGCACCGCCTACCGCTCCGGTGCCATCGAGGCCGGCACCCGCCTGGACGGGCGCGAGGTCGAGGTCGGCCCGCCGCCCGGCATCGGCCGCATCTCCTGGCTGGCCGCGCCCTTCGGACCCGACGAGATCGCCGTCCTGCTGCACGCCGACCGCCGCACGGTCACCGCCGCCATCGAGATCGAGGGACCCGGCGTCGGCCTGCGCGACTCCGAGGACCAGGAAGCCCTCGTCGACCGCTTCGGCACCCTGCTCAAGCACGTGGCCAACGGCGACGGCTTCGTCACCCGCCTCCAGATGCTCGCCCGCACCCTCCCCGCCGACCCCGACGCCCACGCCAAGGACGTCGCCCTGCGCGGCGACGAGAAGGCGGCCGGCTGGCTGCGCCAGTCCTACGACCAACTCCAGTCCATGGTGTCCACCAGCAGCGAGCAGCACCGCGCCTACCTCGTCGCCTGCATGCACTACTCGCGCGAACTGGCCGCCGAGGCCCACGCCATGGCCCGCGCCGCCCGCCCGCAGAACGGCCGCAAGGTCGACCGCGACGCCGGGCTCGCCGTCGTCATGGCCCGCGAGCTGACCGACATCTGCTCCCGCCTCCAGGAAGCCGACATCCGGGTCCGCCAGCCCCTCGGCCAGGGCCGGCTCGCCTCCCTCATCCACTCCATGTACGACCCGGACCACCCCATCGACCACATCCAGGCGATGACCAAGCGCAACGCCTGGCCGGCCGAGCTGGACGCCATGGAGCCCACCTACCTCCAGGCCAAAACCCGCGAGTCCTCCACCCGCGCCCCCTGGTGCCACGCCACCGCCTGGGTCAAGGAGTGGCCGATGACCCCGGTCGGCGTGAACTTCCTCGCGCCGCTGCTCGTCCACACCCCGGACGTCATCCGCACCGTCGCCGTCACCATGGACCTCGAACCCACCGAGGTCGCCATCGAGCGCATGCTCACCGAGAAGACCAACGACGAGGCCGAGGCGTCCCGCGCCGCCAAGATGAACCGCACCGTCGACCCGCGCGACATCGCCGCCCACAGCCGCCTCGACCAGCGCGGCGAGGACCTCGCCAGCGGCGCGGCCGGCGTCAACCTCGTCGGCTACATCACCGTCTCCTCGCGCTCCCCCGAGGCACTGGCCCGCGACAAGCGGACCATCCGGGCCTCGGCCGGAAAGTCGTACCTGAAGCTGGAGTGGTGCGACCGCGAGCACCACCGCGCCTTCGTGAACACACTTCCGTTCGCCACCGGCATCCGAAGGTAGGGGCTGAGCCTGATGCGGGACCCGATGTCCGTCCTCACCGACGCCTTCACGTCGTTCCTGTTCGGGAAGGTGGAGACGACCCGCCTGCCGGTGCGCACCTCCACCGGCCAGGCCCAGGCCGTCTACCTGCCGACGGCCGCGCCCGGCCTCGGCGACTCCGGCGTGATCATCGGCCGCGAGGTGTACTCCGGCAAGGGGTACATCTACGACCCCTTCCAGCTCTACGGGCAGCAGCTCCCCGCCCCGCACTGGCTGGTCCTCGGCGAGTCCGGCAACGGCAAGTCGGCGCTGGAGAAGACGTACGTCCTGCGCCAGCTCCGTTTCCGCGACCGCCAGGTCGTCGTCCTGGACGCCCAGGGCGAGGACGGCGTCGGCGAGTGGAACCTGATCGCCGAGGAACTGGGCATCACGCCCATCAGGCTGGACCCGCGGGCCGCCCTGGACCACGGCATCCGCCTCAACCCGCTGGACCCGTCGATCACCACGACCGGCCAGCTCGCCCTGTTGCGCACCATCATCGAGGTCGCCATGGGCCACGGCCTCGACGAGCGGTCCGGCTTCGCCCTCAAGGTCGCGCACGCCTACGTCAACGAGACCATCGTCGACCGGCAGCCCGTCCTCACCGACATCGTCGAGCAGCTCCGCCACCCCGAGCCGGAGTCCGCGGAGGCGATGAACGTCGACATAGACGACGTGCGGGCCTGGGGCCTGGACGTGGCGCTGGTGCTGGACCGGCTGGTCGACGGCGACCTGCGCGGCATGTTCGACGGGCCGACGACGGTCGGCATCGACCTGGACGCGCCGCTGATCGTCTTCGACCTCTCCCACATCGACCGCAACTCGATCGCCATGCCGATCCTCATGGCCATCGTCGGCGTGTGGCTGGAGCACACCTGGATCCGCCCCGACCGCAAGAAGCGCATCTTCCTGGTCGAGGAGGCGTGGCACATCATCAACAGCCCCTTCGTCGCCCAGCTCTTCCAGCGGCTGCTCAAGTTCGGCCGCCGGCTCGGCCTCTCCTTCGTGGCGGTGGTCCACCACCTCTCCGACGTCGTCGACGGGGCGGCGGCGAAGGAGGCCGCGGCGATCCTCAAGATGGCCTCGACCCGCACCGTCTACGCGCAGAAGGCCGACGAGGCCCGCGCGACCGGACGGGTGCTGGGCCTGCCCCGGTGGGCGGTGGAGATCATCCCCTCCCTCACCCCCGGCATCGCCGTGTGGGACGTCAACGGCAACGTCCAGGTGGTCAAGCACCTGATCACCGAGACCGAACGCCCCCTGGTCTTCACCGACCGCGCGATGACCGAGTCCTCCGACGATCTCGCGGACGAGGCGCTGCGGGCCGCCGAACTGGAGGCGGAGGAGCGGGCGGCGGCCTTCATGGAACACCACCTGGGCGACTCCTCGACGGTGGCGTAGACGGAGCGAAGCGGGAGGCCGCATGAGACCTGACGACCGCCGCGAGAGCCGGCCCGACCACCGGGGCGGCGTCCCCGACGGTCTGCTGGTCGGCGTCCTCGCGTTCCTGCTCGGCATGACGGTGCTGGTGTGGACGGCGACCGGACTGGCCGCGCTGTTCGCGCACGGGGCCTGGCCGGACGGCGTCAGCTTCACGGGCACGCCGCGGGCGATGCGCGCCCTGATCACCGAGCCCCACGACGTCCCCGGCGCCTGGCCGGACGCCCCGGCGGCCTCCCTCTCCGGGTACGGCCTCCTCTGGGGGCTGTTCATCGGCCAGTTGATGGTGCTGGTGGTGCTGACGGTGTTCGTGATGGGCACGCTGACCCGCTGGAAGGCCGTACGGCAGCGCCGCCGCACCGGGTACCCGGCCGAGGAGGCCCGTCCGGCCGAGGCGTTCCCGGCGCCGGCGGAGCCCGCGCCCCGCCACGAGGTGCCCACGCCGAGGCCGGCCCCTTCCGGGGAGAGCGCGCGGGCGCCTTACGTGGCCGCCACGGCACCGGAGGTGCCGGCCGCCGGGGCCGCACCGCCCGTCCTCACCACCGCCGGGCGCGCGAACGGCTGGGGGAAGGTCCTGCTGGGTTCGCGGGAGGACCGGCGTTCGCCGGCCGCGCGGGCGGTCCGGGAGGCCGAGGGCCCGGTCGTCGTCGTCACCTCGCAGCCCGGCCTGTGGGAGGACACGAAGGACGCCCGCGCCAAGCTCGGGCCCGTCCTGCTCTACGATCCGGTCCACCTCTGCGACACCCCGGCCCGGCTGCACTGGTCGCCGACGGCGGGCTGCGAGGACCGCGACACGGCCGGGGTCCGCGCCGCCGGGCTGCTGGCCCCGGTCCGGCCCACCTCCCGGCTCGACCAGGCCGTCGCCGACACCGCGGCGACGCTGCTGCGCAGCCACCTGCACGCCGCCGCCCTCGACGGCCGTACCCTGCGCCACGTCCACCGCTGGTCCCAGGGCGGCCAGGTCCAGGAGGCGGTCCGTGTCCTGCGGACGCACCCGAAGGCGGCACCGGGGTCCGCGGGCGAGCTGGAGGCGGCCCTGACGGCCCATCCGGAGCGCCGGGACATGGCCCAGCAGCTCATCGCGCGGGCGCTGGCGGCCCTCTCGACGGTGAACATCCGGGAGGCGTGCACTCCCCACCGAAGTGATGCGCTCGCCTTGGATTCCTTTCCGCACGAAGGGGGAAGCCTTTACGTGGTGGGGGAGTCCCTGGAGGATCCCCGCACCGCTCCGGGCGCCATGCCGCTGCTCACGGCGCTCGTCTCCAGCGTGGTCGAGCGCGGCCGGCGCATGGCCGAACGGTCATCCTCCGGTCGCCTCGACCCACCAATGACCCTCGTGCTGGACGACGTCGCCGCGGTGGCCCCGCTCCCCCAGCTCCCGGAACTCCTGGCCTCGGGTGCGGATCAGGGCCTGCCGACGCTCGCGCTGCTGCGCTCCCGTGAACAGGCCCGGACCCGCTGGCCCCACACAGAACTCCCGGTCTGACACCGGCGGCCCGGCACACCCCCGGGCCGGGAAATGTCTCCGGAAACGCAGAAGACCCCGCACCAAAGGTGCGGGGTCTTCCCAATATTTGTTCGGCGGCGTCCTACTCTCCCACAGGGTCCCCCCTGCAGTACCATCGGCGCAGTAGAGCTTAGCTTCCGGGTTCGGAATGTAACCGGGCGTTTCCCCTACGCTATAACCACCGAAACACTATAAAACCCAGCCAACAAAGACTGTTCGTGGTTTCAGAACCAACACAGTGGACGCGAGCAACTGAGGACAAGCCCTCGGCCTATTAGTACCAGTCAACTCCACACTTTACAGTGCTTCCATATCTGGCCTATCAACCCAGTCGTCTACTGGGAGCCTTACCCCATCAAGTGGGTGGGAGCCCTCATCTCGAAGCAGGCTTCCCGCTTAGATGCTTTCAGCGGTTATCCCTCCCGAACGTAGCCAACCAGCCATGCCCTTGGCAGAACAACTGGCACACCAGAGGTTCGTCCGTCCCGGTCCTCTCGTACTAGGGACAGCCCTTCTCAAGACTCCTACGCGCACAGCGGATAGGGACCGAACTGTCTCACGACGTTCTAAACCCAGCTCGCGTACCGCTTTAATGGGCGAACAGCCCAACCCTTGGGACCGACTCCAGCCCCAGGATGCGACGAGCCGACATCGAGGTGCCAAACCATCCCGTCGATATGGACTCTTGGGGAAGATCAGCCTGTTATCCCCGGGGTACCTTTTATCCGTTGAGCGACGGCGCTTCCACAAGCCACCGCCGGATCACTAGTCCCGACTTTCGTCCCTGCTCGACCCGTCGGTCTCACAGTCAAGCTCCCTTGTGCACTTACACTCAACACCTGATTACCAACCAGGCTGAGGGAACCTTTGGGCGCCTCCGTTACCCTTTAGGAGGCAACCGCCCCAGTTAAACTACCCATCAGACACTGTCCCTGATCCGGATCACGGACCCAGGTTAGACATCCAGCACGACCAGACTGGTATTTCAACGACGACTCCACACACACTGGCGTGCATGCATCAAAGTCTCCCAGCTATCCTACACAAGCCGAACCGAACACCAATATCAAACTGTAGTAAAGGTCCCGGGGTCTTTCCGTCCTGCTGCGCGAAACGAGCATCTTTACTCGTAGTGCAATTTCACCGGGCCTATGGTTGAGACAGCCGAGAAGTCGTTACGCCATTCGTGCAGGTCGGAACTTACCCGACAAGGAATTTCGCTACCTTAGGATGGTTATAGTTACCACCGCCGTTTACTGGCGCTTAAGTTCTCAGCTTCGCCTGGACGAATCCAAGCTAACCGGTCCCCTTAACGTTCCAGCACCGGGCAGGCGTCAGTCCGTATACATCGCCTTACGGCTTCGCACGGACCTGTGTTTTTAGTAAACAGTCGCTTCTCGCTGGTCTCTGCGGCCACCCCCAGCTCAGACCGAAAAGATCATCACCAGGAATGGCCCCCCTTCTCCCGAAGTTACGGGGGCATTTTGCCGAGTTCCTTAACCATAGTTCACCCGAACGCCTCGGTATTCTCTACCTGACTACCTGAGTCGGTTTAGGGTACGGGCCGCCATGAAACTCGCTAGAGGCTTTTCTCGACAGCATAGGATCATCCACTTCACCACAATCGGCTCGGCATCAGGTCTCAGCCTATTGCGAGGCGGATTTACCTACCTCACGGCCTACACCCTTACCCCGGGACAACCACCGCCCGGGATGGACTACCTTCCTGCGTCACCCCATCACTCACCTACTAACCGCTTGGTTCAGCGGCTCCACCACTCCCCTTCACCCGAAGGATCCAGGACGGCTTCACGGCCTTAGCATCACGATGCTCGATGTTTGACGCTCCACAGCGGGTACCGGAATATCAACCGGTTATCCATCGACTACGCCTGTCGGCCTCGCCTTAGGTCCCGACTTACCCTGGGCAGATCAACTTGACCCAGGAACCCTTAGTCAATCGGCGCAAACGTTTCTCACGTTTGTATCGCTACTCATGCCTGCATTCTCACTCGTCAACCGTCCACAACTACCTTCCGGTGCTGCTTCACCCGGCAGACGACGCTCCCCTACCCATCACGATCCCCGTTAGAGGTACATATCGCAATGACACGACTTCGGCGGTACGCTTGAGCCCCGCTACATTGTCGGCGCAGAATCACTAGACCAGTGAGCTATTACGCACTCTTTCAAGGATGGCTGCTTCTAAGCCAACCTCCTGGTTGTCTCTGCGACTCCACATCCTTTCCCACTTAGCGTACGCTTAGGGGCCTTAGTCGATGCTCTGGGCTGTTTCCCTCTCGACCATGGAGCTTATCCCCCACAGTCTCACTGCCGCGCTCTCACTTACCGGCATTCGGAGTTTGGCTAAGGTCAGTAACCCGGTAGGGCCCATCGCCTATCCAGTGCTCTACCTCCGGTAAGAAACACACGACGCTGCACCTAAATGCATTTCGGGGAGAACCAGCTATCACGGAGTTTGATTGGCCTTTCACCCCTAACCACAGGTCATCCCCCAGGTTTTCAACCCTGGTGGGTTCGGTCCTCCACGAAGTCTTACCTCCGCTTCAACCTGCCCATGGCTAGATCACTCCGCTTCGGGTCTTGAGCGTGCTACTCCACCGCCCTATTAGGACTCGCTTTCGCTACGGCTTCCCCACTCGGGTTAACCTCGCAACACACCGCAAACTCGCAGGCTCATTCTTCAAAAGGCACGCAGTCACGAGAGCAAGGCAAGCCTTGCTCCGACGCTCCCACGGCTTGTAGGCACACGGTTTCAGGTACTATTTCACTCCGCTCCCGCGGTACTTTTCACCATTCCCTCACGGTACTATCCGCTATCGGTCACCAGGGAATATTTAGGCTTAGCGGGTGGTCCCGCCAGATTCACACGGGATTTCTCGGGCCCCGTGCTACTTGGGTGTCTCTCAAACGAGCCGCTGACGTTTCGACTACGGGGGTCTTACCCTCTACGCCGGACCTTTCGCATGTCCTTCGCCTACATCAACGGTTTCTGACTCGCCTCACAGCCGGCAGACTGTGAACAAGAGATCCCACAACCCCCACGACGCAACCCCTGCCGGGTCTCACACGTCGTAGGTTTGGCCTCATCCGGTTTCGCTCGCCACTACTCCCGGAATCACGGTTGTTTTCTCTTCCTGCGGGTACTGAGATGTTTCACTTCCCCGCGTTCCCTCCACACTGCCTATGTGTTCAGCAGCGGGTGACAGCCCATGACGACTGCCGGGTTTCCCCATTCGGACACCCCCGGATCAAAGCCTGGTTGACGACTCCCCGGGGCCTATCGTGGCCTCCCACGTCCTTCATCGGTTCCTGGTGCCAAGGCATCCACCGTGCGCCCTTAAAAACTTGGCCACAGATGCTCGCGTCCACTGTGCAGTTCTCAAACAACGACCAGCCACCCGTCACAACCCGCCGAAGCAGATCTATACCGGGGCCGGCAACCGAAGACACAGCCATCACGGCCGCACCCTCAGACACCCAACAGCGTGCCCGACACGATCAGCCGCCCAGATCAGCGTTCCACACCCCGCAAAGGGGCAGTACTAGCGCCTGGTCCATCCTGAACCATGCCGAGTAGTCAACGTTCCACCCATGAGCAACCAGCACCGGACATTCGCCGATGTACTGGCCTCTGACCCGGACAAGTCCGAGTAAGAAGTGCTCCTTAGAAAGGAGGTGATCCAGCCGCACCTTCCGGTACGGCTACCTTGTTACGACTTCGTCCCAATCGCCAGTCCCACCTTCGACAGCTCCCTCCCCGAGGGGTTGGGCCACCGGCTTCGGGTGTTACCGACTTTCGTGACGTGACGGGCGGTGTGTACAAGGCCCGGGAACGTATTCACCGCAGCAATGCTGATCTGCGATTACTAGCGACTCCGACTTCATGGGGTCGAGTTGCAGACCCCAATCCGAACTGAGACCGGCTTTTTGAGATTCGCTCCACCTCACGGTATCGCAGCTCATTGTACCGGCCATTGTAGCACGTGTGCAGCCCAAGACATAAGGGGCATGATGACTTGACGTCGTCCCCACCTTCCTCCGAGTTGACCCCGGCGGTCTCCCGTGAGTCCCCAGCACCACAAGGGCCTGCTGGCAACACGGGACAAGGGTTGCGCTCGTTGCGGGACTTAACCCAACATCTCACGACACGAGCTGACGACAGCCATGCACCACCTGTACACCGACCACAAGGGGGGCACTATCTCTAATGCTTTCCGGTGTATGTCAAGCCTTGGTAAGGTTCTTCGCGTTGCGTCGAATTAAGCCACATGCTCCGCCGCTTGTGCGGGCCCCCGTCAATTCCTTTGAGTTTTAGCCTTGCGGCCGTACTCCCCAGGCGGGGCACTTAATGCGTTAGCTGCGGCACGGACAACGTGGAATGTTGCCCACACCTAGTGCCCACCGTTTACGGCGTGGACTACCAGGGTATCTAATCCTGTTCGCTCCCCACGCTTTCGCTCCTCAGCGTCAGTATCGGCCCAGAGATCCGCCTTCGCCACCGGTGTTCCTCCTGATATCTGCGCATTTCACCGCTACACCAGGAATTCCGATCTCCCCTACCGAACTCTAGCCTGCCCGTATCGACTGCAGACCCGGGGTTAAGCCCCGGGCTTTCACAACCGACGCGACAAGCCGCCTACGAGCTCTTTACGCCCAATAATTCCGGACAACGCTTGCGCCCTACGTATTACCGCGGCTGCTGGCACGTAGTTAGCCGGCGCTTCTTCTGCAGGTACCGTCACTCTCGCTTCTTCCCTGCTGAAAGAGGTTTACAACCCGAAGGCCGTCATCCCTCACGCGGCGTCGCTGCATCAGGCTTGCGCCCATTGTGCAATATTCCCCACTGCTGCCTCCCGTAGGAGTCTGGGCCGTGTCTCAGTCCCAGTGTGGCCGGTCGCCCTCTCAGGCCGGCTACCCGTCGTCGCCTTGGTGAGCCATTACCTCACCAACAAGCTGATAGGCCGCGGGCTCATCCTGCACCGCCGGAGCTTTCGAACCCTCTGGATGCCCAGAAGGATCAGTATCCGGTATTAGACCCCGTTTCCAGGGCTTGTCCCAGAGTGCAGGGCAGATTGCCCACGTGTTACTCACCCGTTCGCCACTAATCCCCACCGAAGTGGTTCATCGTTCGACTTGCATGTGTTAAGCACGCCGCCAGCGTTCGTCCTGAGCCAGGATCAAACTCTCCGTGAATGCTTTTCACGGGAGCGGAACAGTCGGAGGAATAGTCCGACCGTTCACAGCGTCCTCGCTGTGTATTTCAAAGGAACCACAACATCAGGAACAGAGTCCCGACGTCGGGGTATCAACATATCTGGCGTTGACTTTTGGCACGCTGTTGAGTTCTCAAGGAACGGACGCTTCCTTTGTACTCACCCGAGACACTGTCTCCGGCTTTCCTCCGGGCGCTTTCCCTTCGGTCTTGCGTTTCCGACTCTATCAGACCTTTTCCGATCCGATTTCCTCGGTGCTTTCCAGGTTCCCGCTTTCGCGTTTACCTTTCCGGCGGTTCCGACTCTATCAGACCCTTTCGGTGCTGATCCCCCGTCAGAAGGGGTTGCCGTCCCGGCCGTTGGGCCGTTCTGGTGGTCCCAGACCTTAGCCGACTTTCCCGGCGATTCCCAATCGGGCTTTCAGTCCCGATCGGGCCACACGGTGCCCACGGAAAGGAATTCGGCATGCCGAAGTCTTTCCCGGAGGAAGGTCGTACTGGTGTGGGGTGCCGCTGCTGCGGCGGGAGGTGTTGCCGGAGAACCGTGACGGCTCGGTGGCAACCCGGAGAACTCTACGGATCGAGTGGGGGCGTGTCAAGCGCAGCGGGTCACGCGGAGTCGTCGAGGTCGCTGAGCCGGCCGAGGGCGTCGGGCTGGGCGTCCTCCACCCTGATGAGCAGGCGGGTGAGGACCTCGCCGAGCGCGGTGCGCTCCTCCGGGGAGAGGTCCTGGAGCAGGTCGGCCTCGAAGACAGTGGCGAGGCGCATGGCCTCCATCCACTTCTCGCGCCCGTCACCGGTCAGCTCGATGATGACGCGGACCCGGTTGGACTCGTCGCGCTCCCGGGTGACCAGACCCTCCGCCACCAGGCGGTCGATGCGGTGGGTCATGGCGGCCGGGGTGAGACCGAGACGCTTGGCGAGGTCGCTCGGGCCCAACCGGTAGGGCGCTCCGGACAGGACGAGGGCCTTGAGGACCTCCCAGTCGGCGTTGGTGATGCCCAGCTCGGCGGTCTGCCTCCCGTACGCGACGTTCATGCGGCGGTTGAGGCGGGAGAGCGCGGAGACGATCTGCTCGACCTGGGGGTCGAGGTCCTGGAACTCACGCTGGTAGGCGGCGATCTGCTCTTCGAGTGTCGGCTCGCCGGCGCCGGAGGTCTCGGCCATGGGCGCAGTATGGCACGGGTCTCCTTTGCGTTGAAGTCCTTCACTGTGTAGCCTTTAGCGTTGAACTTTAGCTTCTAAGTCTTCAGTCCTAAGGCTGGAGCGAAGACACGAGAGGGTGAACGTGACCAGGGCGATGGGCGCGGCGATGCGCCGGATTCACGTGGGCAACGCACTCAGCGCGTTCGGACTGGGCTTCACCATTCCCTACCTGTACGTCTATGTGGCGCAGGTGCGGGGGCTGGGATCCATGACGGCGGGGCTCGTCCTCGCCGTCTTCGCCGTGGCCGCGCTGATCGTGCTGCCGTTCGCCGGGCGGGCCATCGTCCGGCGGGGCCCGCTTCCGGTGCTGATGACGGCCCTGGTCACCGCTTCCCTCGGCGCGCTCAGCCTGGGTCTGTCCGCGCACGCGCCGACCGTCCTGTCCTCCGCCGCCCTGCTGGGGGCGGGCCAGGCCGTGATGCAGCCGGCGCTGGCGACGATGATCGTGGAGTGCTCCTCGGCGGAGACCCGGTCGCGGGCCTTCGCCCTCCAGTTCTTCCTGCAGAACCTGGGCCTGGGCGTCGGCGGGCTCATCGGCGGGCACCTCGTCGACGCGTCGCGGCCGGCCACGTTCACCCTGCTCTTCGCCATCGAGGCGGCGATGTTCCTCGTGCTGGTCGCGGTGATGGCGACGGTGCGGATGCCGCGGGCGCCGCGTGTGGCCGGGGTGCCGGGCGAGCCGGCGGGCAGCGGGTGGCGGCAGCTCCTGGACAACCGCGCGATGGTGCAGCTCTGCGTGCTGGGCTTCGTCCTCTTCTTCGCCTGCTACGGGCAGTTCGAGTCCGGGCTGGCGGCGTACGGCGTCGAGGCGGCGGGCATCTCGACCTCCGCGCTCGGGACGGCGCTGGCCGCGAACACGCTGGTGATCGTGGTGGCGCAGTTCGCGGTGCTGAAGTTCGTCGAGCGCCGCAAGCGTTCGCGGGTGATCGCCGCGGTGGGGCTGATCTGGGCCGTGGCGTGGGCCGTGGCCGGTTACGCGGGGCTGGGCGGCGGCAGCCGGACGATGGCGACGGCCGCCTTCATCTCGACGTACGCGCTGTTCGGGCTGGGTGAGGCGATGCTGTCGCCGACGGTGGCCCCGCTGGTGGCGGACCTGGCGCCGGCCGGGCTGGCCGGGCAGTACAACTCCGCCTTCGCCCTGGTGAAGCAGCTCGCGCTGGCGATCGGGCCGGCGGTGGGCGGGCCCATGGGCGCCTCGCTGCACGCCCCGTACGTCGTGACGTTCCTGCTGTTCTCCCTGGGGATCACGGTGCTGGCGGTGCGGCTGGGGCGCCGGCTCACGGAGGTGCAGAACCAGCCCTCGCTGGTGCGGAGCCGGGTGGTCACGCAGGGCGGGGCGCCGGCCGGGCGGGTGGCGGCCGCCGAGGCGTGAGCCGGCGCCGCCGCTCCCGGTGGGCGGCGGCGGTCAGGGGCGGGTCAGTTCGAACTCGCACCAGACGACCTTGCCGCCGCCGGGCGTGCGCCGGGCGCCCCAGTGGGTGGCGATCGTCGCCACGATGGCGATGCCCCGGCCGGACTCGTCCGCCGGTTCCGCGCGACGGCGCAGGGGCAGGTGGTCGTCGCCGTCGGCGACCTCGATGATCAGGCGCCGGTCGGTGCGGCGCAGCCGCAGCCGCATGGGCGCGGTGCCGTGCCGCAGGGCGTTGGCGACGAGTTCGCTGGCGGCCAGGACGACCTGGTCGTGCAGGTCGGCGGGGAAGCGCCAGCTCGCCAGGACACCGGAGGCGAAGGCACGCGCGCGGGGTGCCGCCTCCACGCCGCCGAGCAGTTCCAGGGTGGCGTTGCGGAAGAGTTCCGCTTCGGGGCCGCGGCGGGCGGGGTGCTGGAGGACGAGGACGGCCACGTCGTCGTCGTGGTCCGGGGTGACGCCCGCGGAGCGCACCAGCCGGTCGCAGACGACCTGGGGGCTGCCGGTCGCGCCGGCCAGGGCGTGCTCCAGGGCGGCGATGCCCACGTCCAGGTCCTCGTCGCGGCGCTCCACGAGGCCGTCGGTGTAGAGGACGGCGGTCGAGCCGGGGCCGAGCGGCACCGAGCCGGAGGCGTGGATCCAGCCGCCGGTGCCGAGCGGCGGGCCGGTGGGTTCGTCGGCGCGGCGCACCGTGCCGTCCTCGTCGCGGACGAGGATGGGCAGGTGCCCCGCGGAGGCGTAGACCAGCTCGCCCTCGGTGGGGTCGTGGATGGCGTAGACGCAGGTGGCGATCTGGCTGGCGTCGATCTCGGTGGCGAGGCCGTCGAGGAGCTGGAGTACCTCGTGCGGGGGCAGGTCGAGGCGGGCGTAGGCGCGGACCGCGGTGCGGAGCTGGCCCATGACGGCGGCGGCGCGCACCCCGCGCCCCATGACGTCGCCGATGACGAGGGCGGTGCGTCCGCCGCCGAGGGTGATCACGTCGTACCAGTCGCCGCCGACGGCGGCCTCGGTGCCGCCGGGGTGGTAGGTGGCGGCGACCCGCAGGTCGTCGGGCTCCTCCAGTTCCTGCGGGAGCAGGGAGCGCTGGAGGGTGACGGCGGTCTCGCGCTGGCGGGCCTCGCTGGCGCGCAGGCGTCCGGCGGCCTCGGCGTGGTCGGTGACGTCGGTGGCGAAGACGAGGACGCCGTCGCTGCCGGCCTCGGTGACCGGGGCGCAGGTGAAGGTGTAGGAGCGGCCGTCGGTGGCCCTGCGGGACTTGAGGGTGCGGGGCCGGCCGCTGCGCTGGACCTGGTCGAGGAGCGGGAAGAGGCCGAGCTCGTCCAGCTCGGGCAGGGCGTCGCGGGCGCGGGCGCCGGTGCGGCGGGGGCCGAAGGCCGCGATGTAGGCGTCGTTGAGGTAGGCGATGCGGTGGTCGGGGCCGTGGACGAGGGCGACGAGGGCGGGAACGCGGTCGAGGACGTCCCGGACCGGCAGGTCGTCGACGGCGGGGACGGGTGACGCCTCGTCGGTGAGCTGCTCGACGCGGGCGGCGGGCACGGAGCCGTCGGTCCGCCGGTCCGCGGCGAGCGCCGTGTCGGCGCGGGCCGCGGCGCGGCGTTGTGTTCCGGGGATGCGGGCGCTCCAGCGCGTGAAGTTCACGATTCCTTGCCTCGTGTAGTCGTCGGCGGCCGGCACCGGAACCGGCCGGGCCCCGGGAGCCGCGCGGGATGAGCGGAGGCCCGCCCGCGATGGTGGACCAGTCTGGCAGGGGGCCGACCGGACCGACATCCGTCAGACGCCGGTCTCGGCCAGGGAGTTCCCGGGTCCGGTCAGGTCGACCCCTTCGGGCCGTCCTCGGGGTCGTGGGGTGGTTTTCGCCCGGCCGCGAGTGCGAACTCGGCGCGTGGGTGTTCGAGGGAGCCGAGGGAGACGATCTCGCGGGTGAAGAGCCCGCCGAGCGCCCATTCGGCGAGGACCCGGGCCTTGCGGTTGACGGTGGGCACCCGGCTGAGGTGGTAGGCACGGTGCATGAACCATGCGGGGTAGCCCTTGAGCTTGCGCCCGTAGACGTGGGCGACGCCCTGGTGGAGGCCGAGGGAGGCGACGGAGCCGGCGTGGCGGTGGGCGTAGGTGTCGAGGGGTTCGCCGCGCAGGGCGTGGGCGATGTTGTCGCCGAGCACGGCGGCCTGGCGCACGGCGTGCTGGGCGTTGGGCGCGCAGAGCGGGCGGGGGCCCTCGCCCGGGTCGGGGGCGGTGACGTCGGGGACGGCGGCGGCGTCGCCCGCGGCCCAGGCGTGCGGGGCGCCGTCGACGGCCAGTTCGGGGGTGCAGAGCAGGCGGCCCCGGGCGTCGAGGGGGAGGCCGGTGTCCGCGAGCAGCGGGTGGGGTTTGACGCCGGCCGTCCACACGACCGTGCGGGTGGGGAAGCGGGAGCCGTCGCTGAGCCGGGCGACGCGGTCGGCGCAGGAGTCCAGGCGGGTGTCGAGGCGGACGTCGATGTTGCGGCGGCGCAGTTCGGTGACGGTGTAGCGGCCCATGTCCTCGCCGACCTCGGGGAGGATGCGGCCGGTGGCCTCGACGAGGACCCATCTCATGTCCTCGGGGGTGAGGTTGTGGTAGTAGCGCGTGGCGTAGCGGGCCATGTCCTCCAGTTCGCCGAGCGCCTCGACCCCGGCGTAGCCGCCGCCGACGAAGACGAAGGTGAGGGCGGCGTCGCGGACGGCGGGGTCGCGGGTGGAGGAGGCGATGTCCATCTGTTCGAGGACGTGGTTGCGCAGGCCGATGGCCTCCTCGACGGTCTTGAAGCCGATGCCGTGGTCGGCGAGGCCGGGGACGGGCAGGGTGCGGGCGACCGATCCGGGGGCGAGGACGAGTTCGTCGTACTCCAGGCGGCGGGGGTCGCCGCCCTCCTCGTCGGTGGCGAGGGTGGTGAGGGTGGCGGTGCGGGCGGCGTGGTCGAGGGAACGGACCTCGCCGACGACGATGCGGCAGCGGTCGAGCACCCGGCGCAGCGGCACGACGACGTGGCGCGGGGAGATGGAGCCCGCGGCGGCCTCCGGGAGGAACGGCTGGTACGTCATGTACGGGTCGGGGCTGACGACCGTGATCTCGGCTTCGCCCCGGCGGATTTCGGCCTTGAGCCGCCGCTGCAGACGCAGGGCCGTGTACATCCCGACGTAGCCGCCGCCGACAACGAGAATGCGCGCACGTTCCTTCACCCTCCCATGACGCACCCGACGCTCGCGTTTGTCCACAGGCCCGGCAGATCGTGTGACCGCGTTCCGTGGCGCGACGGGAATGGCCGAAACGCAGCGTCCGGACCGCTCGCCCAGGTCAGCGGGGTGGGGCTGGGGGCGCAAGGGGGCGTATTCGGGGCGTATACGATCCGTACTCCGATCGGGGGGCGCTCTGTGCGGAACCTGCCCCTTCTGAATTGACTGGCACTCAACTATGTTCGTCGTCACGGGGTGTGGGGGGATGTGCTCCATCGGGTCCGCGACAAGCGGACGACCGATCCGGATCCGTTCCGTGCGCTCCATGCTGTCGATGGCGGGGAGTGTCTCCGGGGGGAGACGCCATGACCGGGGGATTGTCTATGCATGTTCAGGGGTCTCATTGGCCGTCCGCACCGGCTCTCGCGCCGGGTGCCGCGGCGGCCGGTGGCGGACGCGGGGGCGGTGCCCGGACGGCGCCGCTGCGCGTGGACGCCCAGCGCAATCTGGAGCACGTGCTGCGCGCGGCGCGCGAGGTGTTCGGCGAGCTCGGCTACGGGGCGCCGATGGAGGACGTGGCACGGCGCGCGCGGGTCGGCGTCGGCACGGTCTACCGGCGCTTTCCCAGCAAGGACGTGCTGGTGCGCCGGATCGCCGAGGAGGAGACGGCCCGGCTGACCGACCAGGCCCGTGCCGCGCTCGGCCAGGAGGACGAGCCGTGGTCGGCGCTGGCGCGGTTCCTGCGCACGTCGGTGGCGTCCGGGGCCGGGCGGCTGCTGCCGCCGCAGGTGCTGCGGGTCGGCGTGGCGGACGAGACCGAGGGCGGTGCCCCGGGCGAGCCGCGGGTGCCGCAGCAGCGGGCGCAGCCGGGCTCGGGCGAGCTGCGGCTGGTGCCCGAGGGCGCGGAGCCGGTCGCCGCGGAGCCGGATCACGGGGCGGCGGCGCTGCTGGAGGTCGTGGGCCGGCTGGTGGAGCGGGCACGGGCGGCGGGCGAGCTGCGGCCGGACGTGTCGGTCTCGGACGTGCTCCTGGTGATAGCGACGGCGGCGCCCTCGCTGCCGGACGCGGCGCAGCAGGCGGCGGCCTCGGCCCGGCTGCTGGACATCCTCCTGGAGGGTCTGCGGTCGCGACCCGCCTGACGCGAGGGCGCGGGGCCCCGGGCGCGGTCAACACGACGTGCCCGGACGGCTGTTCTTCCTTCCCCGAACACGTGAGCGCAACCGTCCCGGGCCGGTAAGTCCCCACGGACGGGTGATGGTCGGCACCTCGGGACCCTCATCAAAAAGTCGTGTGGCACCCTGGCCGATGTTCGGAACTGGTCGGGCAGGTGGCGGGGGCGTTCCGCGATGAGCGTTGACGGGTGGGACAAGTCACTCGGTGACGGCGAGGCCGGACTCGGTGACCCGCCGCAGGTGCCGGGCCAGGGCGGTCCGGCGGATCCCCCACGCGGTGCCGGCCCCGCGGAGGGAAGCGTTCCTGCACAGCGCGAGCGCCACGACGACGGGGTGCTGCCCCCGCCCCGCGAGACGCCGGCCTCCGACGCCGAGCTGATCGGGCTGATGCGCTCGGGCGACGACACGGCGTACGAGGAGCTGTACCGGCGCCATGCCGACGCCGTGCGCCGGTACGCGCGGACGTGCTGCCGCGACGCCCACACGGCGGACGACCTGACCGCCGAGGTGTTCGCCGGGATGCTCCAGGCGGTGCGGCGGGGCTCCGGCCCCGAGCACGCCGTCCGCGCCTACCTGCTCACCTCGGTCCGGCGGGTCGCGGCGGGCTGGGTGCGGTCGGCCAAGCGCGAGCAACTGGTCGACGACTTCGCGGTGTTCGCGGCGCAGTCCTCGCGCGGCGCCTCGGTGCCGGACGACGACACGCTCGAACTGGGCGCCGACGTGCGGGCCATGCACGAGGCCGAGCAGTCGATGGCCATGCGGGCCTTCCGCTCGCTGCCCGAGCGGTGGCAGGCGGTGCTGTGGCACACCGAGGTGGAGGACGAGTCGCCGAGCGAGGTGGCCGTCCTCTTCGGGCTGGACGCCAACGGCACGCGCGTGCTGGCCAGCCGCGCCCGGGAGGGGCTGAAGCAGGCGTACCTCCAGGCGCACGTCAGCGACGCCCTCGCGGGGGACGCGCAGTGCGCGCGCTACGCGGACCAGTTGGGCACCTACGCGCGCGGGCGGCTGCGCACGCGGGCCGAGCGGGGGCTGCGCAAGCACCTGGAGGAGTGCGCCCGGTGCCGGGTCGCCGCCGGCCAGATCCAGGAAGTGGCGAGCGGCATCCCGGCCGTGGTCCCGCTCGCGGTCATCGGCTGGTTCGGCGCCGCCGGGTACGCCAAGGCGGCCGGGCTCATCGCGGGCGGCGCGGGGGCTGGGGCGGCCGGTGCCGCCGGTGCGGCGGCCGCGGCCAACGGCGGTGCCTCGGGCGGGGCCGGCGCGGGGGCGGCCTCCGAGGGCATCGGGGCGCCGCTGAAGGCGGGCATCGCGGCCGGCGTGGTCGCGGTCGGCGTGGCGGCGGCCCTGGTCCTCGCCCTCGCCGGCAACGACACCCCCGCCCGGCGGCCGGCCGAGGCGGCACCGCCCCCCTCGGCCCCCGCGGCCCACCCCACCCCGGAACCCCCCGCGCCGCGGCCGGCCGACCCCCCGCCCCCGCCGGCCCCCGCCCCCACGCCGACGCCCACTCCCCCGCCGACGCCGACCCCGACGCCCACGCCCACTCCCACCCCGACGCCCACGCCGTCGCCCACCCCGACGCCGAGCCCCACGCCCACGCCGACCCCCTCGCCGACGCCGACCCCGACACCCACGCCGCCGCCCCCGCCCCCCGCTCCGGAGGTCTACCAGTGGAACGAGCTGGCGTACGACCTCACGGGTGACGGCACGGGCCCGGAGATGCGCCTTAGCGGCAGCAGTTGGGCCTGGCAGCGCACGGGACTGTGGATCGGCGGGGCGCAGCACGCGCACGGCGTCACGGTGCACGGCCGGTCCTCCGTCACGATCGACCTCAACCGCGCCTGCTCCTCCTACGACGCGCTGGTGGGCGTCGACGACCTGACGAGCCTCGGCAAGGTGCGCTTCTCCGTCCACGCGGACGGCGTCCGGCTGTGGAACTCCGGCATGGTCAAGGGCGGCGACCGGGCGATCCCCGTCCACGTGAACCTCACGGGGCGCGAGACCGTACGCCTGGTGGTCGAACCGCACAGGCCCTTCGACTCGGTCGCGCTGGCGGACTGGGCGCAGTCGCGCTTCACCTGCGGGTAGGCGCACCCGCGCAGGTCACCAGCGCCCCCGCACCGGCACCGGCACCGGCCGGCGCGGGGGCCGGGAGGGACCGCGTCACACCCACCGCGGGGCCGGGGCCCGGGCCGGGGAGGCGGCGCCTCTCACACCCGCCGTACCACGGCGCCCGCGCCGCCCAGCGCCCCGCGCTGCGGCACGATCCCGGCGGGGACCGCGCGCTGCCGGGCCGGCGTGCCCGTCCAGCAGGTCCCGCGCCGGGCGAGCAGCCGCCCGAGCCACAGTTCCAGGGAGACCAGCCCGGCGAGCCCGTCCAGCGGCAGCGGCTCCCCCTCGGCCGCCGCGCGCAGCGCCTTGCGGACGACCCGCGCCTCCACCAGCCCCGCCTGCGCGAGCAGCGGCGTGTCGAAGAGCGCGAGCAGCGAGTCTGCGGCCACCCGCAGCCCGGTCCGCGTGGCCGTGGCCTCCGGCGCCCGGGTCGGCGTGCCCCAGCCGGTGGGCAGCTCGCTCACCCCCGCGCCCTCCAGCACCGAGCGGAGGATCGCCGCCCGCGCCCCGGGCCGCACCCGCAGCGCCTCGGGCAGCGCGCGGCAGGCGCGGACGACCTGGTTGTCGAGGAACGGCGTGTGCAGCCGCTGGAAGCGGACCTCGGCGGCCTGTTCCAGCACCCGCACCTCGGCCGCCCGCCGGGCCAGCGCGGCCCGCGCCCGGAAGTCGCCGGGCCGCTGTCCTGGCCCCACGGCGGACCGCTGGGTCACGGCCTGGAGCCGAACCGATACTTCGGCCAGCGCCTCGCCCGTCAGCCACCGCGCCGCCGGTCCCGGCCCGCCCCAGGTGAGCACCGCGAGGGACGCGTCGACGGCCCCGTCGCCCGGCGGGTCGAAGCGGCGCCGCATGAGCTGTTGGGCGAGGTCGTCGAGGCCGGACCGGTAGGGGGTGCGGGACAGGCGCCGGGCGGCGGCGTAGACGCGGGCGGGGACGAGGACGGACCCGTCGGCGCGGGCGAGGGCGGCGACGGGCCGGACGAGGTGGCGCCGCTTGCGGTCCATCAGCAGGTCGGCGAGGCGGGCCGGGTGGGCGTCGAGCACCTCCCGGGCGCCGTGCCCGGTGAAGTGGTCGGCGCTGCCGGCGGCGAGGCGGGCGCGGTGGCGGGCGGCGGAGACGAGGCAGGCGGCCGGTTCGTCGGTGAGGGGACCGTCGAGGACCGCGAAGGGCAGGACCTCCTCGCCGCCGGTCACCACGACGTGGTGCAGGCGCGGGCCGGCGGCGATCGCCCCCGCGCGCTCCAGTTCGGACTCGCGCCCGCCGACGGCGAGGTCGTTGAAGGTGACGGCGAGCAGCCGTTCCCCCGCGCCGGGGCCGTGTCCGAGGACGGTGCCCGGCATGCCGGGCAGCCCCGCGGCGAGCAGCGCGAGCGTCCCGGAGGCGGGCCCGCCGGACAGGTCGGCGCCGATGCCGGGCACCGGCATGCCGCGGGCGGCCCGCCGTTCCGCGGGGCCCATGCCGGGGACGGGGCCGGGGTCGATGCCGTCGCCGGGGACGTGGCGGGGCGCGGCGAGTCGGGTGCGCACGGCCTCGACGAGGGCGTCCCGTACGCCGTCGACGGCGCTGTCGGGGTCGGCGGGCGGGGCGGCGACGGCGAGCGAGGCGACCGGTTCGTATCCGGCGATCTCGCGCGCCCCGGCGCGCAGGATGAGCGCGTGCCCCGGCGGAACACGCTTCACGCCGTCGTACGGCGTGGAGTCGTCGAGCGCGGCGGGCACGTCGGGGGCGGCCAGGAGCGCGGCGAGGTGCCCGAAGTCGAGGTTGGCCTCGACGAGGTCGGCCAGCGGCAGGGCGGCGGTGGCGTAGGCGGTGCCGCCGGCCCAGGGGGTGTGGAAGACCGGCCGCGCGCCGGCGAGGTCGCCGCAGACGGTGACGCGGCGGCCGACCTGGACGACGGCGGTGTAACTGCCGGGCCAGGCGGTCAGATGACGCAGGGCGCCGCCGCGCGCGGCGAAGAGCCCGACGCGCAGTTGTTCGTCGCTGGCGCCGCACAGGCCGAGGACGGCGATGCGGGTCTCGGGGTCGGCGGCGACGACGCGCACCTCGTCGGGGCGCCAGTCGCCGACCGCCCACAGGGGGTCGGGGCCGCCCCAGAGCGGCTGGGAGCCGACGGGCCGCACGCTCTCGCCGTCGTGTCCCGCGTACGCCTCGTGCGCGTCGGGTCCGGCGCTCCCCGTGGGGCGGGCGCCGGCCGCGCCGGGGGCTCCCACGGCGGTGCTGCTCCACCCCACCAACCACCGCATCGACGCCTCCACAGGCTGGGGACCACCAGGCACGGTAAGAACCGGGTCCCCATGCTGCCATGAAGGGCGTGCCACGGAGCGGCGGCGGAGCCGTCCGCGCTCCCGCGAACACGCCCCCGCGGCTCCCCGCGCGGGGGCGTCGGTCCGCCGTTCGCGCCTGCCGGTCAGGTCACGGCGACGCGGTCGAGGCGGTGCGAGGACGACGCGAATGCGCCCCCATAATGCGCCCCTTGGCTACCCAAAGCGCCCTCAACTTCCGTGGTGGGAACGCCACGAGCCCGAAAATCATAGGATCGATTTTCGGCCAATTACCTGATGTTCTCCCGGCGTTGACCACGCTCCGTGCAGGTTCTGCGCAGTGCCCCGCGGGGCGCGGTCCGGGAGGCGGGACGCGCCCCCCGGACCGGTCCGCCGCCCGCGGGGATGTAGACGGCGGTGTCCCCCAGCCCACTGTCCTGGACAGCGGGCCGACCCACGCACCGCCATGGAACCGCTCCCGGCGCCGGCCGCAGAAGAGCGCACGGACGGGCGCACGGCCACACACCGGGAGCACACGGCCACAGTCCGTACAGACGCCGCACTTCCGTACGGACCACAATCCCGCCATCCGGAAGAATGCCCCTTAACGCTTGGGATGCGGCGAACTACGCTGGGTTTACGAATGCCGCGGGGTTATGCCAGCGCGGCAGCCGTCTGTGTCGAGGGGTGGCGCATGTCCAGGGAGCAACGCGGGCCGAACGAAAAGCTCGGCGCCGTTCTCGCCCTCGCGGGAATCAGCAACGCGGGTCTCGCCCGCCGCGTCAACGACCTCGGCGCCCAGCGCGGGTTGACGCTTCGCTACGACAAGACGTCGGTGGCGCGCTGGGTGTCGAAGGGCATGGTGCCGCAGGGCGCCGCCCCGCACCTCATCGCCGCCGCCATCGGCCAGAAGCTCGGGCGACCCGTGCCGTTGCACGAGATCGGCCTCGCGGACGCGGACCCGGCCCCCGAGGTCGGCCTCGCCTTCCCGAGGGACGTGGCGCAGGCGGTGCGGTCGGCGACCGAGCTGTACCGCCTCGACCTCGCCGGACGCCGGGCCGGCGCGGGCGGCATCTGGCAGTCCCTGGCGGGCTCGTTCGCGGTGAGCGCGTACGCGACCCCCGCCTCGCGCTGGCTGATAACCCCGGCCGACAGTTCGGTGGCGCGCGACGTGGGCCCGGCCGAGGGCTCCGGCGCACCCCTGAAGGTCGGCCACAGCGATGTGCGCAAACTCCGGGAGGCCGCCGAGGACGCCCGCCGCTGGGACTCCAAGTACGGCGGCGGCGACTGGCGTTCCTCGATGGTGCCCGAGTGCTTACGGGTCGAGGCGGCGCCGCTGCTGCTCGGCGCCTACTCCGACGAGGTCGGCCGCGCGCTGTTCGGCGCCTCGGCCGAACTGACCCGCCTGGCCGGCTGGATGGCCTTCGACACCGGCCAGCAGGAGGCCGCCCAGCGGTACTACATCCAGGCGCTGCGGCTGGCCCGCGCGGCGGCCGACGTGCCCCTCGGCGGGTACGTGCTCGCCTCCATGTCGCTCCAGGCGACCTACCGGGGCTTCGGGGACGAGGGCGTGGACCTCGCGCAGGCCGCGCTCGAACGCAACCGCGGTCTGGCCACCGCCCGCACCATGAGCTTCTTCCGCCTGGTCGAGGCGCGGGCCCACGCCCGCGCCGGGGACGCCGCAGCGGCCGGGACGGCGCTGAAGGCGGCGGAGAGCTGGCTGGAGAGGTCCCGCCCCGGCGACAGCGACCCCAGTTGGCTCGGCTTCTACTCCTACGACCGCTTCGCCGCCGACGCCGCCGAGTGCTACCGGGACCTGAAGGCACCCGGCCAGGTCCGCCGCTTCACCGAGCAGGCGCTGTCGAGGCCGACCGAGGAGTTCGTCCGCTCGCACGGGCTCAGACTCGTCGTCTCGGCCGTCGCCGAACTGGAGTCGGGGAACCTGGACGCCGCCTGCGAACAGGGCGTACGAGCGGTCGAGGTGGCCGGGCGCATCTCGTCCGCCCGCACCACCGAGTACGTCAAGGACCTGCTGCACCGGCTGGAGCCCTACGGCGACGAACCGCGCGTGGCCGAACTCCGCGAGCGGGCCCGCCCGCTCCTGGTGACCCCGGCCTGACCCCGCGCCGCCCCTCGGCCGGCCCCTGACCGGGTCGGCCCGCGCCACGGGCCGGTCCGGCCCGGTCCGGTGGGCCGCCGCCCGCACGAGGCGGCCCACCGTGCCCCGCTCCGCCCCGGCCAGGGGCGTGTGGTCCGCCCGCCCCCTTCCCGAGGCCCCACACCGGCGCTCGCTCCGGCGCTCGCCCGTCCCACGTAAAATCGACTCACTGTGTCTGATTCCCACCGCACCCCCGCCCACCGTCCGGCCTCCGCGGCCCCCGCCGCGCCCGCCGGCGGCTCCCTGCGCCACACCCGGGCCAAGGGGGAGCCACGGTTCCCGGACGGTCCGAAGGCCGACCCCGCCGGCTCCCACTTCGAGCGGCGCATCCGGAGCTTCCAGCCCCGCCGGAGCCGGGTCACCGCCGGGCAGGCGGACGCCCTCCAGCGGCTCTGGGCGACCTGGGGCCTGGACGTCGACGGGCAGCGGGTCCTCGACCTGCCCGCCCTGTTCGGCAACGACCACCCCGTCGTCCTGGAGATCGGCTTCGGCATGGGCGAGGCCACCGCGCGGATGGCGGCCGCCGACCCGGGGGTCGACATCCTCGCGGTGGACGTGCACACCCCCGGCCAGGGCAACCTGCTCGCCCTCGCCGAACGCGACGGGCTGACCAACGTCCGGGTCGCCAACGGCGACGCGATCATCCTCCTGCGCGAGATGCTCGCCCCGGACTCCCTCGCCGGACTGCGCGTCTACTTCCCCGACCCCTGGCCGAAGAAGCGGCACCACAAGCGGCGCCTGATCCAGCCGGAGTTCCTGACGCTGGCCGCCTCCCGCATGGCCCCCGGCGCCGAACTGCACTGCGCCACCGACTGGGAACCGTACGCGGAGCACATGCTGGAGGTGCTCACCGCGCACCCGGACTTCGAGAACACCCGGGCCGACGGCGGCTTCGCCCCCCGCCCCGCGCACCGGCCGCTGACCCGCTTCGAGGGGCAGGGCCTGGAGAAGGGGCACGTCGTCAACGACCTGGTCTTCCGCCGCGTCCCCCACGCCCGGCCCGAGACGGGCTGACCGCCGACGCGGACCGGCGGCCCGGCGCGGTCGAGGCGCCCCGGGCCGCGTACCGGCGCCGCGCTCAGGCGGAGGCGTCCGTCAGCTTGGTGATCTCCTCCGGCGTGAGGCTCAGTTCCGCCACGCCGAGCAGCGCCGGAAGCTGCTCCACGGTCCGCGCGGAGGCGATCGGCGCGGCGACGGTCGGCTGGGCCGCGAGCCAGGCGAGGGCCACCGTGGCGAGGGGCGCGTCGTGCGCCCCGGCGACCTCGTCGAGCGCCGCGAGGACCCGACGGCCGCGCTCGCTCTCCAGGTGGGCGCCGGCCCGCCCGGCCCGCGGGCTGTCGACCTCCACGCCCGGCCGGTACTTGCCGGTGAGGAAGCCGGCCGCGAGGGCGAAGTAGGGGACGGCGCCGAGTCCGGACCGCTCGGCGAGGTCGCGCAGCGGGCCCTCGTAGGTGTCGCGCGAGACCAGGTTGTAGTGGGGCTGGAGGGCGACGTAGCGGGCGAGTCCCTCGCGCTCGGAGAACTCCAGGGACCTCGCGAGCCGCTCCGGCGAGATGTTGGAGGCGGCGATGTACCGGACCTTGCCGGCCGTCACCAGTTCGTCGAGGGCGCCGATGATCTCCTCGACCGGTACCTCGGGCTGGTCGAAGTGGGTGTAGTAGAGGTCGATGTGGTCGGTGCCCAGGCGGCGCAGCGAGGCGTCGGCGGCGGCCTTGATGGTGCCGGCGGACAGGCCCCGGTACTCCGGGTGCTGGCTGACCTTGGTGGCGATCACGATGTCGTCGCGGTTGCCGCGCGCGGCGAGCCACTCGCCGATGACGGTCTCGGACTCGCCGCCGGAGTTGCCCTCCACCCAGGCGGAGTAGGAGTCGGCGCTGTCGAGGAAGTTGCCGCCGGCAGCCGCGTAGGCGTCGAGGACGGCGAAGGAGCGGTCGCGGTCGGCGGTCCACCCGAAGACGTTGCCGCCGAGGGCGAGCGGGAAGACCTGGAGACCGGAGGAGCCGAGAGGGCGCGGATACGTCATGTCGTACGTCAACGCCCGCGCCGGACGCGGTCATTCCGTGGGTGGGCCGTTCGGCGGGGCGGCCCGCGCGCCGGAAGCCGGCAGCCCTGGCGTCGGGGGGTTGGCCGCCAGGACCGCCGGGGTCCTCCAGGGGGTCGCCGCGGTCACCGCGCGGGGCGGGGCCACGGGGGTCTCGCGTCGAGGTGGGCGGGGCCCGCCACCGGGCCGGCGCGGGGTGCCGCGCCGGCTGCCCGGCCCGGGGTGCCGGATGCCGGGCGCTCGGGGCGCCGGATGCCTCAGATGCCGAGGCCCTTGCCCCGCAGCCACGCCGTCGGGTCGACACCGCTGTCGGCGCCACCGGGGTGGACCTCGAAGTGCAGGTGGGGGCCGGTCACGTTGCCGGTGGCACCCACGCGGCCGATGACGTCACCGGTGTTGACCTGCTGGCCCACGCTGACGTTGATCGACGACTGGTGCGCGTACCACAGCTCGGTGCCGTCCTCCAGGGTGAGGATCGTGCGGTAGCCGTAGGAGCCCGCCCAGCCGGCCTCGGTGATCGTGCCGGTGTGCACGGCCTTGATCAGGGTGCCGGTGGGGGCGGCGAAGTCGAGCCCGGTGTGGTAGCCGGAGGACCACATGGAGCCGGACTGCCCGAAGGTCGAGGTGATCGTGTAGGCGGAGGTCGGCAGCGCGTACTGCCGGGCCAGCTCGGCCAGGCGCTCGGCCTCGGCCTTCCTGCGGGCCTCCTCCTCCGCCTTCTCCTTGGCGGCGGCGGCCTTGGCCCTGGCCTCCTTCTCCGCCTTGGCGGCGGCCTCGACGGCCTGCTTCTCCGCGGCGGCGGCGGCCTCGGCGGCGGCCTTGCTCGCCACCTGGTCCTGCTGCTGCTCGGCCTGGGCCATGATCCGGGCCCGCAGCGCCTCACCGGCGTCGCCGGCGCCCTCGTCGGTGTCGCCGGTGGAGGCGCCGATACCGCTGAGCGGGGTGCTGGAGCCCTCGGGCTCCGGCTCGGGGGTGGAGATCAGCGAGCCGACCGAGGGGAGGTCGGGCAAGGAGATCGAGACGGGCGACTTGCCGGGGGCGGCGGTGGCCATGCCGCCCGCGCCGACGGCCGCGATGACGCCGACGCCGAGGACCGTGGAGCTGCGGGCGAGCCCGCCGCGCTGCTTGGCGACGCGGTGCCTGCCCCGGACGGGCCGGACGGTGTCGGCGGTGGGGTTCCACTCCTCGAAGGGGCCGTCGTCGGGGTGGGGACCGCCGTAGACGAAGGTGTCGCCGTCGTACCCGCCGGGTACGGACGGAGCCTCGGGGGCGGGCCGGTTGGACGCCACGTGGGCGCGCTCCTTTCCTTCCTTCCGCCTACCGGGTTAGCTGACGGGTTCGGAGCAGGAAGGTCTCCTACGCGCGTATACCGGCCGCGTCTCCACGGCGGCACACACACGATTCACCCCAATGTGGTGGTTCCCCGGTTCCCTCGCGGGATTCGGCGCGTGCGCGCGGAGCCGCCTTCTGTGACGGCTGGGACGACCGCGCTGCGTTATCGAACGTTAATAGACACCGGGCAGGGAATCCAAGCCGTTCCTCTTGATCATTAACGGTCCCGGCACGGACTTAGGCCCCACGACCGGTGAAAACCGGGCGAGTTGACCCGCCTCTGGTGGAGCGCCTCACACCACGATTTTCTGATGGTGTGTCAGTTGTTATGCGCAGGGCGGTCGTCCGGTCACGGATCGTGACGGCGGGTCCCGGACGCGGGGCTCACGGGGTGCGGCGGATCAGGGGCGGCGGAGGGCGAGCAGCGCCATGTCGTCGGCCATACCGTCCCCGGAGTAGCGGCGTACGTCCTCGGCGAGGGTGTCCAGCAACTCCGCCGGATGCCGGAAGGAACGGCCGGCGAGGTAGGCGTACGGGTCGTAGAACTCCCCCCGTTCGTCGCGGGCCTCGGTCAGTCCGTCGGTGTAGAGGAGGAGGGTGGCGCCGCCGGGGAAGCAGGACTCCTCGGCGCGGTCGGGCCAGACGCCGAGGTCGCCCATGCCGAGCGGCAGGGCCGGTTCGCGCACGGGCACCTGGCCGAGGGTGCCGTCGGCGTACAGCAACAGGGGCGGCGGATGGCCCCGGTTGACGATGCGGACGGTGCCGTCGCCGTGCGGGAGTTCGGCGAGGACGGCAGTGGTGAACCCCTCGAAGGCGTCCAGCCCCTCGCGCCGGGTGCCCTCGCGGGCGAGCGCCCGTTCCAGCCGCTGCGCGACCGCCTCCAGCGTGGCCTCCTGCTCGGCGGCCTCGCGGAAGGCGCCGATCACGACGGCGACGGCCGCGACCGCGCCCATGCCCTTGCCACGGACGTCCCCGACGATGACCCGGACGCCCCGGGCGCTGTCCTGCACGGCGTAGAGGTCGCCGCCTATGAAGGCGTCGGCCTGGGCGGCCTCGTAACGGGCGGCGATCTCGAAGCCGCCGATGCGTTCGGCGGGGGCGGGCAGCACCGCGCGCTGGGCGGCCTCGGCGATCTCGCGGGCGGAGGCAAGGCGTTCGTCGGTGCGGCGGACGAAGGCGTTGAAGAGGATGGCGAGCGCGGCGACGGTGGCGATGGTGGCCAGTTCGGTCAGGGAGTCGACGTAGTAGAGGACACCCTTGCCGCTCTGGAGCGCGAGGACGGAGACGACCGAGGCGGCGCTGGTGAGCACGGTGCCGCGCCGCGAGTAGACCGGCGCGGCGACCAGCGGGGCGGCCGTGTAGAGCGGCCCCGCGGTGAAGGAGCGGGGGGTGAACAGGTCGTAGAGGACGGCGACGACGAGGATCAGGACGGGGAGCACGCGGACGAGGGTGCGGCGCCCGCCGCGCCCGGGCGGGCGCACGGGGGACCGGGTCGCGTCGCCGAGGCCCGGGTCGGGCACGGGGTCGCCGGGGAGCCTGCCGCCGGCCCTGGCGAACGCTCCCTCGTCGTCCACGTCACCTGGCCGCACCACTCGTCTCCCGCCACCCCGCTGCCGTGCCGCTTGCCGTCCCGACGTCCAGGTTCGCGGGAGCGGGGAGGGGCGGCGAGCGGTACGGGGCCGATCGGATGACGGAACGGGGGGCGCCGCGAGCAGGGCGGCGACGGGGCGGGCACGGCGGCGGGGCGGGCGCGACGGCGACGGCCGAGCAGCGCCGGAGGCCGGTGAGCACGCGCGGCAGGGGACGTCGACGATCACGCCGGACGTCACCGACAACACACCGGAGGCCGGAATCCTCAAGGATTCCGGCCTCCGGCCTTCAGTAGCGGGGACAGGATTTGAACCTGCGACCTCTGGGTTATGAGCCCAGCGAGCTACCGAGCTGCTCCACCCCGCGTCGTTGTGTCTCCAGTGTACGTCATCCCGGGGGCCCGGCGCACATCTGTTTCCCCAGGCGCCCCGGCGGGCGTCTCAGCCGGTCAGGTGGCGGTTCGGCGCGGTGGCCCGTTCCTCGTACTCGGGCAGGACGACGACGGTGGCGCCCTTGGCGGCGAGCACCCCGCTGCCGTCCGCGTCCGCCACGAAGGTGTCCGGCTCGCGCCAGGCGGTGACCACCCGGCGCACCCCGGCGTCGAGGATCAGCCGGGCGCAGGGCGCGGGCCGGGAGGCGCGGCGGGCGCACGGCTCCAGGCTGCTGTAGACGGTGGCGGTGGCGAGCCGGGGGTCGGCGGGGTCGGTCTTGGCGAGGGCGGCCTCCTCGGCGTGGGCGACCGGGTCGTCGCCCTCCCGGGAGTGGCCCCGGGCGAGTTCGGTGCCGTCCTCGGCGACGACGACCGCGCCCACGCTGAACGCGGTCCGCGAGGGCGGGCACAGCTCGGCCAGTTCGCAGGCGAGCGCCAGCCAGTGCCGGTCGGCGGCGGTGACGGCGGGGCCGGTGCCGGGGGCGGTGGGCAGGTAGCGGGTGAGGACGACGTCCTCGATGCGCCGCGTCTCCACCAGCCGCAGCCGCCCGGCCTGGTAGGCGCCGGGCCCGAACATGCGGGGCGCCCGCGGGTCCCCCACGAGCAACGGGGCGAGGACGAGCTGGAGTTCGTCGGCCAGTGCCTGTTGCAGCAACTGGGTGTGGACGGTGCCGCCGCCCTCCACCATGAGCCGTTCGACGCCGAGCGCGTCATGCAGGTGCTCCAGCGCGGCCCGCCAGTCGATCCGGTCGCCGAGCGGCACGATGTCGGCGGCGATGCCGAGCGCGCGGGCCCGCCGGGCGCCCTCGTCGGTGGTCAGCAGGGCCTTGGCTCCGCCGGTGTGCCAGAAGGGCGCCGCCGGGTCCAGTTCCCCGGACCCGCTCACCGTGACCTTCAGCGGGTACTCCGGCCGCCCCGAGGCGACCCGCGCGGCCCGCCGCGCGGCCGCGTGGACGAGCAGCCGCGGATTGTCGGCCCGGATCGTCCCGGCCCCGATCAACACCGCGTCCACGGACGCCCGTACCTCGTCGACCCGGTCGAAATCCGCCGGCCCCGACAGCAGCAGCCGCTCGGGCCCGGTGTCGTCGAGATACCCGTCGAGGGAGACGGCGGCGGAGAGCAGGACGTAGGGAAGAGGCATCGGCACTCCGGCTGGACGGACGAACAGGCTGACCACGGTGACGGCACGGAAACACACCGCCCCACGAGGACCGCGCCGCCTCCCCCTCCACCACCCGCCGCGGACGGCGCCGAGTGCCCGTGCTCAGAACGACTGGTGACACACGTCAAGGGCCGGTACGGGGAACGCCTCTCACGGAAGCGCCCTGACCAGTCGGGCCGGCCGGGGCGCTTCGCGGGCAGGTCGGAGTCCATGCGCTCCGCCTGCGGCCGTAGGCCCTGTGGGACTCGAACCCACAACCAATGGATTAAAAGTCCACTGCTCTGCCAATTGAGCTAAGGGCCCAGGGGTGGTGCGTGGTGTTGCCTCATTGAGCATAGCTGGACGAGGCCGTGTCTCCGATCGGGTATCCGGGCGGTCGGCGCGTCCGGGACGTCGGCGTTCGTGCTGTTCGGGGCCGTTCCTGGTGGGGGGTGCGGAGGGGGTTCACGGCGTTGACGCCGGGGAGACGCGGGCGAAAAAAGTGACGGGCGTCACAGGCTGGGAATGCGGAAGGGCCCGCACGAGGGGATCGTGCGGGCCCTTGCCGGTGCTCAGGTGCCGTCAGCCGCTGCGCTTCCAGCGCGGCTTGTCGTCGCGGCGGCCGAAGGAGGAGCCGCGGTGGTCGTCCCGGCGGCCGTACGGGCGGTCGTGGCCGCCGCTGCGGAAGCCGGGGCGGTCGCCCTGGCGGTCGCGGTTGAACGGACGGTCGCTGCCACGGTGGCCGCCCCGGTCGTCCCGGCGGAAACCGCCGCGGTCGTCGCGCCGGTCGTCCCGACGCTCGAAGGAACGCCCACCCCGGTCGCCCCGGTCACCCCGGTCGCCCCGGTCGTCACGGCGGAAACCGCCACGGTCCCGGTCCCGGTCGCGGTTGAAGCCACCCCGGTCGTCACGACGCTCGTACGAACGACCGCCCCGGTCACCCCGGTCACTCCGGTCGTCACGGCGGAAACCGCCGCGGTCGTCGCGCCGGTCGTCCCGACGCTCGAAGGAACGCCCACCCCGGTCGCCCCGGTCACCCCGGTCGCCCCGGTCGCCCCGGTCGCCCCGGTCGTCACGGCGGAAACCGCCACGGTCCCGGTCCCGGTCCCGGTTGAAGCCACCCCGGTCGTCACGACGCTCGTACGAACGACCGCCCCGGTCACCCCGGTCACTCCGGTCGTCACGGCGGAACTCGTCCCGCTCGCCCGGCTGTTCCGGCAGGGTGATCTCCGGCTCGGCCACGGCCGCCGCCACCTCGGCGATGACCGTCTCCACGTCCTCGCCGCGCTCGCGCGCGACGCGGGCCACCAGCCGGTCCGCCTCCTCGCGCAGTTCGGTCGCGCGCCGCTGGGCCCGCTCCAGTTCCTTGGTGAGCTGGGCGACCTCCCGCTCGGCCTGCTGGGCCGCGTTGCCCGCGGACTCGGCCTGGACCTCGGTCATCGACCGGGCGCCGGTGATCTCGGCGACCTCCGGGTCGAAGGCCGCGCCGCCCTGGATGATGTGGCGCGTGGCGTCGACGCCCGCGTCCTCCATCAGCCGGAAGATCTGGCGCCGCTGGTGCGGCAGGGACAGGGACACCACGGTGCCGGTGCGGCCCGCGCGCGCCGTGCGCCCGGCACGGTGCAGGTAGTCCTTGTGGTCGCCGGCCGGGTCGACGTTGAGGACCAGGTCGATGCCGTCGACGTGGATACCGCGGGCGGCGACGTCGGTGGCGACCAGGACGTTGACGTAACCGTCCTTGAAGTCGGCCAGCGTGCGCGTACGGGCGCCCTGGGTCATGCCGCCGTGCAGCGCCTCGGCCTTCGCGCCGGCCTCGCGGAGCTGGTCGGCGACGCGGTCGGCGCCGAGCTGGGTGCGGACGAAGACGATGGTGCGGCCCTTGCGGGAGGCGATGGCCGCGGTGACCGGCGCCTTGTCCTTGGGCTTCACGACCAGGATGTGGTGCGACATGGTCGTCACCGCGCCCTGGGCCGCGTCGACCTCGTGGCTGACCGGGTTGTCGAGGTACCGGTCGACCAGGGTCTTGATCTCGTTCTCCATGGTGGCGGAGAACAGCATCCGCTGGCCGCCCGCCGGCACCTGGTCGAGCAGTTCGGTGACCTCGGGCAGGAAGCCCAGGTCGGACATCTGGTCGGCCTCGTCGAGGACCGCGATCTGCACGTTCTCCAGGGAGCAGGCGCCGCGGTTGATGATGTCGCGCAGACGGCCCGGGGTGGCGACGAGGATGTCGACGCCCTTCTCCAGAGCGTAGATCTGGTTGCCCATGGAGGTGCCGCCGCAGACGACCTTCATGCGCAGGCCGACCACGTCGCCGTAGGGCTGGAGAGCGTCGGCGACCTGCATGGCCAGTTCGCGCGTGGGCGTCAGGATGACGGCGCGCGGCTTGTGCTTCTCGGTGCGGCCGCCGGCCAGCGTGGCCAGGGTCGGCAGACCGAAGGAGAGGGTCTTGCCGGAGCCGGTGCGGCCGCGGCCGAGGATGTCCTTGCCGGCCAGGGCGTCCGGGATGGTCGCGGCCTGGATCGGGAAGGGGGTGGTCACGCCGTTCTGCGCGAGCTTGCGCACGACGCCCTCGGGCAGCCCCAGCTCGGCGAAGGTCGGCTCGGGCTCGCCGGAGTCCGCGGCGGCCTCGTCGGCCTCCACGGTCTCGACGGCGGCCTCGGTGAGGTCGACGTCGGTGACGTCGGTGACGTCGACGTCGGTGACGTCGGTGGCCACGGAAACGCCCTCGGCGTTCTCGGGCACGACGACGTGATCAGCACTGGTGATGGACATGCGAATGCGAAACCTTCCGGAGTCTCGTCGGCACGCGCCCGTCAACTCCGTGAATCGCGATTCGCAATACGACCGCCTCGATGCGGTCCGCCACGGCAAGGGAGAGTACGCGCCACACGGCGCGCTCTGTGGTGGCGCCGGGCAAATGGGATCAAACGATCTACCACCATACGCACCTACCACCCCCTTAGGCAAACCGAGTGGTCGCATGGACCGAGCGGGTGGCCCCACCCGTTTCCCGCGGGCGATCCGGCCCCTTCCGAGGGCCGCGCCGGCCCCTTCCGAGCTGGTGACCCGGCCCTTTTCGCGCGGGCGGCACGGCCTGCCGCGAGCGGGTGATCCCGCCCGTTCCGGTGCGGCGGGTGGGTCCCGTCGCGACCGTGTTCCCCCTCACACCACGCGCGGCGTATCGCAAGAGGCGCCCCACACCCACGAGGCGTATCGCAAGAAGCGCACCACCCCCGGGCACCGCACCCGGCACCACCCCGGGGTACCGCGCCACACCGCGCGAGGCAGCCGGCGGCCCGCACGAGGCGCGCCCCGCCAGGCACCGCGCCCTCCCCACCGGCCCCGGCACCGGCGCCCACCGGCCCCAGTGCCAGCGCCCGCCGGCCCGCCTAGACCGGCACCCCGGCCCGCGGGGCCGGTTCGCGCTGGGCGAGTTGGGTGCCCGGCGGTTCGTGCGCGGACGAGGACGGCTCGGGCGTCGGTTCCGGCGCCGGCGGGTCGGGCGGCTCCGGCGTGGCCGTCGGCTCCGGTTCCGGCGGACGCGGCGGCTCCGGGAGCGTCGTACGGGTGGGGGCCGCTTCACCGGGGCCGCCCTTGGAGGGGGCCGAACCGGAGGGGCCGGCGGTCGGTGCCCCCGAGCGGCCGGCGTCCTCGCCCCCGTCCTCGTCGCGCCCGTCCTTCCCGGCCTTGCCGTCGCCGCCCCCGGCGTCCTTGCCGCGGCCGTGCCCGTCACCGCCGCCGGCCTGGCCGTACCCGGCGGGACCGCCCGGGAGCACCGGGCCCGCCCCGGGCGCGTCGCCGGCCCGCTCACCGGCGGAGTGCGTCGGGCGCGCGCTCCGGCCGGACGCGTCGTCGCCGACGTTGACGCAGCCGGCGGCAGCGGCGACGGCCAGGAAGGTGGCGGTCAGTCGGGCGGGTACGTACAAGGGGCGCACGGGCGGCCACCTCCGGGGGTCAAGGAGTCGCCGTGCCCAACTCCCGTCACCCACAAGAGGACACGCGTCACACCGCCGGGACCGGCGTCCGCGGCCGTCCCGAGGGCGGCTCGGTCACCCGTATCCGAGGTCGTGCAGACGCGCGTCGTCGATGCCGAAGTGGTGCGCGATCTCGTGCACGACCGTGACCTCCGTCTCCGCGACGACGTCCTCGCGCGTCTCGCAGAAGCGCAGCGTCGGCCCCCGGTAGATGGTGATCCGGTCCGGGAGCACCCCCGCGTACCACTCGCCGCGTTCGGTCAGCGGTGTCCCCTCGTAGAGCCCGAGCAGGTCCGGCTCGTCGGCGGGCGGCTCGTCCTCGACGAAGACCGCCACGTTGTCCATGAGCCGTGTCAGCTCCGGGGGGATCCGGTCCAGCGCCTCGGCGACCAGTTCCTCGAACTCCTCGCGCGTCATCTCCAGCACAGACCCATTGTCGGATACGACACATCGGTATGACACTGCCGTCACGACCCGCCCTCGCATATCCGCCCGGGGTCAGGGGCATACGGCCCCAATGGCCCGCGTCCCCGCCGCATTCCCGCACGTCATGGCCGAGGTGATGAACCGCATCCGCCGCGCCCCGCGCATCCTCCCGTTCCGCCGCCGCACCCGGCCGGTCTCCCCGGCGGTGGGTCTCGCGCCCCGTTCCCGGCCGCTGACCCGCGCCCTCGGCATGATCGCCGTCGTCCTGCTCGGCGCCTGGCTGGGCCTGCTGGTGGTGGGCGACGTGCGCGTCCCGGTCGGCCCGATGAACACGACGATGACCCTGCGTCCCTCGCTGGCCGGCGGCACGAAGATCAACGTGTCGCCGCTGGGCGCCCTCCAACTGGACAGCCACGTCGCCCCGGTCCGCCTCGACGTCAACGTGGACCAGCTCGACCCGGCCCGCGCCCAGGCCCTGGTGGACCACCCCGAGCGGCTCTCCGGGCTGCAGGACGAGGTGGCGCGGGACGTCGGGCAGGGCACGCTCGACCTGGCGCTCCGCTCCTGCGTCGCGGTGGTCACCGGCGCCACGGCGCTCGGCCTGGTGGTCTACCGGCGCCCCCGCCGCGCCGCGGCGGCCGGCGGTCTGGCGCTGACGCTGCTCGTCGCCTCCGGCGGCACCGCGTACGCGACCTGGAACCCGGACTCCGTCCTGGAGCCGAAGTTCTCCGGGCTGCTCTCCTCCGCGCCCTCCCTGGTGGGCGACGCGCGCAGCATCGTCACCGAGTTCGACGTGTACCAGCAGGAGCTGGCCCGCCTGGTGACGAACGTGACCAAGCTCTACGACGTCACCTCCACGCTCCCCGCCTACCGGCCCGATCCGAGCACGCTGCGGGTGCTGCACGTGTCCGACATCCACCTCAACCCGGCGAGCTGGAAGATCATCGCCTCGCTGGTGGAGCAGTACGACGTGAACGTGATCGTCGACTCCGGCGACACGATGGACCACGGCACGGCGGCGGAGAACGGCTTCCTGGACCCGGTCAAGGACCTGGGCGCTCCCTATGTATGGGTGCGCGGCAACCACGACTCGATGGTCACCCAGGAGTACCTGAAGGGCCTGAGGAACACGCACGTGCTGGACGACGGCCGGGCCGTGACCGTCGCCGGGCTGCGCTTCGCCGGCATCGGCGATCCCCAGTTCACCCCCGACCGGTCGGCGAAGCCGGGCGCGGAGGCGTCCCAGGAGCTGGCCGGCGCCCGGCTGGCCTCCGCCCTGCGCGACCAGCAGGCCGCCGGCACCCCGGTGGACGTGGCCGTGGTGCACGAACCGTCGGCCGCCCGGGTGGTGGACGGGGACGTGCCGCTGGTGCTGTCGGGCCATCTGCACCGCGAGAGCATGGAGGTCATGAAGTTCGGCACCCGGCTCCGCGTCGAGGGCTCCACCGGCGGCAGCGGGCTGCGGGCGGTGGAGGGCGAGCACCCCGACCCGATCCAGGCGTCGATCCTCTACTTCGACCGGGACACCCGGCGCCTCCAGGCCTGGGACGAGATCAAACTCGGCGGCCTGGGGCTGACGACGGCCGAGGTCAGCCGCCATCTGCCGAAGGAGAACCAGCCCGGGGCGACGCCGTCCCCGACCGGGCCGGACCCGTCGGGGAGCGAAGGCTCCACCACACCCGGCACGCCGACGCCGGACGCCCCGTAAACCGTTTTGGTGATAGGTCCCGCCATCCCCTATGCTTCTCACGTCCCCGACGCGCTGAGAAGCGCCCAGGCGGGCCGATAGCCCTCATCGTCTAGCGGCCTAGGACGCCGCCCTTTCAAGGCGGTAGCACGGGTTCGAATCCCGTTGGGGGCACGCAGTACGGTGTGCGACACTTGCTTTGCCGGTTCGCACCCGCCCACTTGGTCCTGTGGAGCAGTTTGGAGTGCTCGCCACCCTGTCAAGGTGGAGGCCGCGGGTTCAAATCCCGTCAGGACCGCTGAGGTTTCACGTGAAACCTCACGGCTGGGTAGCTCAGTTGGTACGAGCGTCCGCCTGAAAAGCGGAAGGTCGCCGGTTCGACCCCGGCCCCAGCCACAGCAAAGGCCCCGATCCCCGGATCGGGGCCTTGTCGTTGCCTGTTCCGCCGTAGGTCCGGGTCGGTCGCGCTCCCGGTACCCCGGCCCCCGGCCCGGGGTAAAAGCGCTCGCCAGGAATTTCCGGGGGATGAGATCCTGGATTCCGTATGTCTACGCACCCCGCCCCCGCCCTCGGCGCCCTCGCCCCCCGGCTGACCGAGCTGTCCCTGCGCGACGCGCACCGGCTCGGCCGCCGGCTCGAAGGTGCGCGGAAGATCCGTAAGCCGGAGGCCCGCGCCTCCGTCCTCGCCGAGATCGAGGCGGAGGTCGTCAAGGCCGAGCAGCGCATCGGCGAACGGCGCGCCCGCACCCCCGCCGTCAGCTATCCCGAGCAGCTTCCGGTCAGCCAGAAGAAGGACGCCATCGCGGCGGCCATCCGCGACCATCAGGTCGTCATCGTCGCCGGTGAGACCGGGTCCGGTAAGACCACCCAGATCCCCAAGATCTGCGTGGAGCTGGGCCGCGGGCTGCGCGGCATGATCGGCCACACCCAGCCGCGCCGGATCGCGGCGCGCACCGTGGCCGAGCGGGTCGCCGAGGAGCTGGACACCCCGCTCGGCGAGACCGTCGGCTGGAAGGTCCGGTTCACCGACCAGGTCGACCCCGAGGCCACCTTCATCAAGCTGATGACGGACGGCATCCTGCTCGCCGAGATCCAGACCGACCGCGAGCTGCGCGCCTACGACACGATCATCATCGACGAGGCGCACGAGCGGTCCCTCAACATCGACTTCCTGCTGGGCTACCTCGCGCAGCTCCTGCCGAAGCGGCCCGACCTCAAGGTCGTCATCACCTCGGCCACCATCGACCCCGAGCGCTTCTCCCGGCACTTCGGCGACGCCCCGATCATCGAGGTGAGCGGGCGGACGTATCCGGTGGAGGTGCGCTACCGCCCACTGCTGGAGGAGGACGGCGAGGACGCGGACCGGGACCAGATCACGGCGATCACCGAGGCCGTCGACGAGCTGATGGGCGAGGGGCCGGGCGACATCCTGGTCTTCCTCTCCGGCGAGCGGGAGATCCGGGACACCGCCGACGCCCTGGAGAAACGCAAGCAGCCGCGGGGAGCCGGCGCCGACTGGCAGCGCACCGAGATCCTCCCGCTGTACGCCCGGCTCTCCCACGCCGAGCAGCACCGCGTCTTCCAGCGGCACTCCGGGCGCCGGATCGTGCTCGCCACCAACGTCGCCGAGACCTCGCTGACCGTGCCGGGCATCAAGTACGTGATCGACCCCGGCTTCGCGCGGATCTCCCGCTACAGCCACCGCACCAAGGTCCAGCGGCTGCCGATCGAGCCGGTCTCGCAGGCCAGCGCCAACCAGCGCAAGGGCCGCTGCGGACGCACCAGCGACGGCATCTGCATCCGCCTCTACAGCGAGGACGACTTCCTCGCCCGGCCCGAGTTCACCGACGCGGAGATCCTCCGTACCAACCTGGCCTCCGTCATCCTCCAGATGACCGCGGCCGGCCTCGGCGACATCGAGAAGTTCCCCTTCATCGACCCGCCGGACCACCGCAACATCCGCGACGGCGTGCAGCTCCTCCAGGAGCTGGGCGCGCTCGACCCGGCGCGGAAGGACCCGCGCGACCGGCTCACGGAGACCGGCCGCAAACTCGCCCAGCTCCCCGTCGACCCGCGCCTGGCCCGCATGGTGCTGGAGGCCGACAAGAACGGCTGCGTCCGCGAGGTCATGGTCATAGCCGCCGCGCTGTCCATCCAGGACCCGAGGGAGCGCCCGGCGGAGAAGCAGGCCCAGGCCGACCAGCAGCACGCCCGTTTCAAGGACGAGACCAGCGACTTCCTCGCCTACCTCAACCTCTGGCGCTATCTGCGCGAACAGCAGAAGGAGCGCGGCTCCTCCTCCTTCCGCCGGATGTGCAAGCAGGAGTACCTCAACTTCCTGCGGGTCCGCGAGTGGCAGGACATCTACACGCAACTGCGGACGGTCGCCCGGCAGATGGGCATCCACCTCAACGACCAGGACGCGCCCGGCGACCGCGTCCACATCTCCCTGCTGGCCGGGCTCCTCTCCCACGTCGGCATGAAGGACGTGAAGGACGGCGCCAAGAACGAGTACCTGGGCGCCCGCAACGCCAAGTTCGCGGTCTTCCCCGGATCGGCGCTCTTCAAGAAGCCCCCGCGGTTCGTGATGTCCGCCGAACTCGTCGAGACCTCCCGCCTCTGGGCCCGGGTCAACGCGAAGATCGAGCCCGAGTGGGTCGAACCGCTCGCCGGCCACCTCCTCAAGCGCACCTACAGCGAACCGCACTGGGAGAAGGACCAGGCGGCCGTGATGGCGTACGAGAAGGTCACCCTGTACGGCGTGCCGATCGTCGCCCAGCGCAAGGTGAACTACGGGCGGATCGACCCCGAGGTCAGCCGCGACCTGTTCATCCGGCACGCCCTGGTCGAGGGCGACTGGCGCACCCACCACAAGTTCTTCGCCGACAACCGCCGGCTCCTCGGCGAGGTGGAGGAGCTGGAGAACCGCGCCCGGCGCCGGGACATCGTCGTCGACGACGAGACGCTCTTCGACTTCTACGACCAGCGGGTGCCCGAACACGTCGTCTCCGGCGCGCACTTCGACTCCTGGTGGAAGCACAAGCGGCACGAGCAGCCCGACTTCCTCGACTTCGAGCGCGAGATGCTCGTCAACGAGAAGGCGGGCGCGGTCACCAAGGACGCCTACCCGGACTCCTGGCGCCAGGGGCCGCTGACGTTCCGCGTCACCTACCAGTTCGAGCCGGGCGCGGACGCGGACGGCGTCACCGTGCACGTCCCGCTCCAGGTGCTGAACCAGGTCACCGACGAGGGCTTCGACTGGCAGATCCCGGGCCTGCGCGAAGAGGTCGTCACGGAGCTGATCCGCTCCCTGCCCAAGCCGGTCCGCCGCCACTACGTCCCCGCGCCGAACTACGCGAAGGCGTTCCTGGACCGGGCCGTCCCGCTCCAGGAGCCGCTGACGACGACCATGGCCCGCGAACTGCGGCGCATGGTGGGCGTCCCCTTCGAGCCCACCGACTTCGACTGGGCCAAGGTCCCCGACCACCTCAAGATCACGTTCCGGATCGTCGACGAGCGACGCCGCACGCTGGCCGAGGACAAGGACCTGGAGGCACTCCGGCTCCGGCTCCGCCCGAAGGCGCGCAAGGCCCTCTCCCAGGCGGCGGCCGCCACGGCCGAACGCCGGGGCGGGGAGTCCCTGGAGCGCACCGGGCTGACCGACTGGACCATCGGCACGCTGACCCGCGTCTTCGAGACCCGCCGGGCCGGCCAGCCGGTGCGGGCCTACCCGGCGCTGGTCGACGACGGCGACACCGTCTCCGTACGCCTCTTCGACACGGAGGCCGAGCAGGCGCAGGCGATGTGGAAGGGCACGCGCCGGCTGATCCTGCGCAACATTCCGGTCAACCCCGCGAAGTTCGCATCCGAAAAGCTCACCAACCAGCAGAAGCTCGGGCTGTCCGCCAATCCGCACGGTTCCATCCAGGCGCTGTTCGACGACTGCGCGACCGCCGCGGCCGACCGGCTGATCGCCGGCTTCGGCGGTCCGGCCTGGGACGAGGAGTCCTACCGGAAGCTGTACGACCGGGTCCGGGCGGAGATCGTGGACACCACCGTCCAGGCGGTGGACCGGGTCCAGCAGGTGCTGGCCGCCTGGCAGGCGTGCGAACGCCGGCTCAAGTCCGTGCGGAGCCCCGCGCTGCTGCCCAACCTCCAGGACGTACGGGCCCAGCTCGACGCGCTGGTGAAGCCGGGCTTCGTGACGGAGGCGGGGCTCGGGCGGCTGCCGGACCTGATGCGCTATCTGGTCGCCGCGGACCGCCGGCTCCAGCAGATGCCGGCCAACGTCCAGCGGGACACGACCCGGATGGAGAAGGTCCGGGAGATGAGCGACGAGTACGCCTGGCTGCTGGAGCAGATGCCGGCCGGGCGCCCGGTCCCGCGCCAGGTCCTGGACGTGCGCTGGATGATCGAGGAGCTGCGGGTGAGCTACTTCGCCCACGCGCTGGGCACGGCGTACCCGGTCTCCGACAAGCGGATCGTGAAGGCGATCGACGCGCTGGCACCGTGACGAGGGCCGTACGGAGGGTGAGTTCGACCCGGGGCGCACCCTCCTGTACAGTCTCTTCTCGCAGCGCAACACCGAAAAGCGCCGCGAAATCTGGTCCTGTGGAGCAGTTTGGAGTGCTCGCCACCCTGTCAAGGTGGAGGCCGCGGGTTCAAATCCCGTCAGGACCGCGTCACGAAAGGGTCCGCACCGCGAGGTGCGGGCCCTTTCGCATGCCCTCGTCCGGCGCCGTCGCGCGCACGGACCCGCCGCACGGACCCGGGCCGGCCCCGCCCGCCGGGCTCCGCCGGGGGCCGGACGGCCCGCAACGCCCGTACGTCCGGTGGCCCTTCCGCCCCTGCCCTCACCAGGGCCCCCAGCGCCCCTCAGCGCCCCTCAGTGCCCCTCTGACGGCCTTGACGGCGTCAGGTCCACTCGGTACTTCAATGGGCAGGGCCCGTTCCCCGTGCGGCCCCCGGAGGTGGCGTATGACGGCATCGGTCAGGCACGAGACGCGGGCACTGCTCCGCGCGCATCTGTCGGCCGCGTCGGCGTACCGCCATGTGACGCACCGTTGCCCTGTCTGCCACCGGTTACTGCGGCTGGCGATGGATTCGTCCGCCCCGGACTCCCCCGCCCTCCTGACGGTCGCCGCGCCGTCCGGCGAGCCGACGGCCCGTCAGGCGAGGGCAGGTGAACGGGGTGCGTCCTTGACGTGACGCCCGGTCATCCACTCCCAACACCCCTGTGCCGTAAGGCTGCTGAGGCTTCGAGCCCGCCCCTAGCGCACATATGCCGCAGTCAACAAGCGCCAGAGCGTGTGACGGGTGTCACGGCAGGAGTTTTCGAAACTCCGGGACTCACGGGCCCCCTGCGCGGGGTCAATTTAATATGTGCAATTGCACCCCCCGTCCGGGCCCTTGGTGACCCTCCGGAGCGGCCCCCGGCGACCCGATCCGACACCCCTCCCCAGACTCCGACAAGGCCGCTCACCCACGTGATCGGACACGCCACCGCCGGGCACAAAAAAGATCGCGCCGGGCCCTGTGGGGGTCCAGCGCGATCGACGACGCACCCTGTCGGTCACCCGACGTGTTCAGCTGGGGTGGGCGGGGGGCCTGTTGGGGCAGGACCCGCGTCGCTTGGAGCTATGATTCCGGGCGTCTCGGCAGGTTGGGGGACGCGTCGTTCTGCCCGGTTATGCGGTTGTTCAGGCTTCGCTGCGCTGCTGCGGAATGCCCGCGAGCAGCGCGCGGACCTCGGCTTCGCGGTAGCGGCGATGCCCGCCGAGCGTGCGGATCGACGTGAGCTTGCCGGCCTTCGCCCAGCGCGTGACCGTCTTCGGGTCGACGCGGAACATGGTGGCGACCTCAGCCGGGGTCAGCAGCGGCTCGGCATCAGGGGTGCGAGCGGTCATGAGCGGCCTCCTCGGGAGAACCGAACCTTCTCGGTTCATTCCTCTAAATTCTGCACCTTGACCCGCGTTGCCCGAAATGGCGGACGCGAGTCGAGTCGGTTATAGGACGAACGGCTTGTCCTCGGCACTACAACTACACCATCTGTCCAGCCGCGTCGGCCAAACCGATGGAATTGCCCTCCCAGGTGTTCATCACCGACGGAAGCCGATGGACCATGCCATAGCGGACAGTCACGCCTCTGTGACGATCAGTCACATGGCGATCAGGAGTCACCAGATCCCCCAAAGCGTGCAAAGCTGAGAACCCGCCCACAGTGCACCACATCAGGACGGACGGAACCTCCCCCGGGCTCCTTGTCCTATTTTGGCATGAGGAGGGGGAAGCGGCGCAAGAGTGGGGTACGTGCGATCCGTCACGCTTGACACATACGCCCGGAACGGGGCGTACGTCCTTTGTCGACTCCGCATCAACACGCACGGTGGTCCACTCCGCGCTCCGTACGAAACCCCGGATCGGGCGGCACCGCAAACGTCAGTTCGCCGACCGCCGGTCGCGCACCGACCGCCACCGCTCCACCAGCCGCCCGTACGCCTCCCCCGCCGCGGCCCCGTCCCCCTGACCCAGCGCGGCGATGCCCTCGGCGACGTCCGCGGCGGAGTGGTCCGCCTCCAGCTCCCCGGCCGGCAGCGTGTGCACCAGCCCCCCGTAGTCCAACTCGACCAGCGAGCGGGGGTGGAACTCCTCCAGCCAGCGCCCCACGTCCACCAGGCCGTCGATCAGCGGCCCCTCGTCCATCGCCTGCCGCAGCGCCCGGAGCCCCCGGGCGACCCGTCGCCTGGCCTGCACCATCGGCGTGCGGTAGCGCAGCACCGGGGGCGCGGACCCGGGTCCCGCGCCGCCCCGGTCGTACTCGCGCTCCTCGTCGGAGACGAGCACGAACCAGTTGATCGGCACCTGCCAGGTGGCGGTGCGGATCCAGGGCCGGGCGTCCGGGTTCCGCTCCCGCCAGCGCTCGTAGTCCCGCGTGCTCTGGTCGCGGACGACCGGCGGCAGCAGGGCGTCGAGGACCGGCTCCGGGAAGTCCTCGGCCAGTTCGCCCAGGGCCTGCCAGCCGCGCAGCCGGGTCCGCCAGGGGCAGACGCGGACCACCCCGTCGACCTCGGTCACGAAGGCGTCGCCGCTCTCGTGCACCGGGACCGGCACCGGCGGGGTGGGCAGCAGGTCGGCCAGCGAGCGGCGCAGCTCGTCCTGGTAGGAGGGCAGGTCGGCGCGGCGGGCGTAGCGGGTCCAGTGGCCGCGCTCGGGCTCGCGGAAGGCGGCCAGCGGCTCGTAGACCCGCAGGTAGGCCGCGTAGGGGACGATCACCGAGGACACCTTGGGCACCCCTGCTCCCTCCCCCGCGCACCGGCGCGAAAACCTGCGGCCCGGGTCCGCCGGGCGCGGCCCACCCCGCGGGTGCCCCCGCGCGCCCCGTCCTCCGTGCGGAGGTGATCCCGCACACGGTGGGGCGGTCCGGCGGCACCAGGGCCTACCCTCATGCCAGGCTCCCGCCCCGCTCCCGTGCCACAAGCGTGGGGGCAGGATGGGGGTCGTCTCCACCCGCCGCTCTTTACTCAGGAGTCACCACCGTGACCGACGTAACCGGCGCACCCGCTGATGTGCTGCACACCCTGTTCCACTCGGACCAGGGCGGACATGAGCAGGTCGTGCTCTGCCAGGACCGTGCCAGCGGCCTGAAGGCCGTCATCGCCCTCCACTCCACCGCCCTGGGCCCCGCCCTCGGCGGCACGCGCTTCTACCCCTACGCGAGCGAGGCCGAGGCCGTCGCCGACGCGCTGAACCTCGCCCGCGGGATGTCGTACAAGAACGCCATGGCCGGCCTGGAGCACGGCGGCGGCAAGGCCGTGATCATCGGCGACCCGGAGCAGATCAAGAGCGAGGAACTGCTGCTGGCCTACGGCCGCTTCGTCGCCTCGCTCGGCGGACGGTACGTCACCGCCTGCGATGTCGGCACCTTCGTCGCCGACATGGACGTGGTGGCCCGCGAGTGCCGCTGGACCACCGGCCGCTCCCCCGAGAACGGCGGCGCCGGCGACTCCTCGGTGCTCACCTCCTTCGGCGTCTACCAGGGCATCCGGGCCTCCGCCCAGCACCTGTGGGGCGACCCGACGCTGCGCGACCGCACCGTCGGCGTCGCGGGCGTCGGCAAGGTCGGCCACCACCTGGTCGAGCACCTGCTCGCCGAGGGCGCGAACGTCATCGTCACGGACGTGCGCGAGGACGCGGTCCGCCGCGTCACCGAGCGCCACCCGTCGGTGCGCGCGGTCGCGGACACCGACGCGCTGATCCGCACCGAGGGCCTGGACGTGTACGCGCCGTGCGCGCTCGGCGGCGCGCTGAACGACGACACGGTGCCGGTGCTGACCGCCAAGGTGGTCTGCGGCGCCGCCAACAACCAGCTCGCCCACCCCGGCGTCGAGAAGGACCTCGCGGACCGCGGCATCCTCTACGCGCCCGACTACGTCGTGAACGCCGGCGGCGTGATCCAGGTCGCCGACGAGCTGCGCGGCTTCGACTTCGAGCGGTGCAAGACGCAGGCGGCGAAGATCTTCGACACCACCCTTGCAATCTTCGCACGCGCAAAGAGCGATGGTATTCCGCCGGCCGCGGCGGCCGACCGGATCGCCGAGCAGCGGATGGCGGAGGCGCGTGCGCGGGGCTGACCCCGACCGCACGCGGCGGCGGCCGTCGAAGGTTTGAGCGGTACCCGCCGGAGGGCAGTTAGAGAGAACTCTCACTTCTTCCGGCGGGTCGACCGCGGAAAGGTGGTTAAAATCGCCCTTGACCAGCGAGGACAGCACGCCTCGTCGGTCTGGGGCGTGGCCACGTCCTGTGGGCGACGTACCGTATGTGCGTGGGCTCAGGTACCGTGGAAGCCCTACGGACCGGTCTCTCTACGGAGAGTCCGTTCCGGACCATGAACGCGTGTCAAGACTCTGGGGCCGTCGAGCCCCGTCGTTGAGGGGGTCGAGCCATGGGGCGCGGCCGGGCCAAGGCCAAGCAGACGAAGGTCGCCCGCCAGCTGAAGTACAACAGCGGTGGGACTGACCTCTCACGCCTGGCCGAGGAGCTGGGCGCATCGACGTCGAATGCGCAACCGCCGAACGGCGAGCGGTTCGAGGACGATGAGCACGAGGACGTATACGCACGGTACGCCGACCTCTATGAGGACGACGACGCGGACGAGGACGGCCAGTCCCCGAAGCAACGTCGCGGCGCTTGACCTTGCACAGAACACCCACCCGGTCGGTGACCCCCGTCACCGACCGGGTTCTGTGCTACCCGCTTCACCATCGCCTCAGTGGGCGTGGTCGCCGACCAGCGCCGCACCCGTGGCGTGGTCGCCGCGGTCGGTGATCTCGCCGGCCACCCAGGCGTCCACCCCGCGGTCGGCGAGGGTCGCCAGCGCCACGTCGGTGGACTCCTCGGGCACCACGGCGATCATGCCGACGCCCATGTTGAGGGTCTTCTCCAGCTCCAGGCGCTCGACCCGGCCGGTGGTCCTGACCAGGTCGAAGACGGCGCCCGGGGTCCAGGTGGAGCGGTCCACGACCGCGTGCAGTCCCTCGGGGACGACGCGGGCGAGGTTGGCGGCGAGTCCGCCACCGGTCACGTGGCTGAAGGCGTGCACCTCGGTGGTGCGCAGCAGCGCCAGGCAGTCCAGCGAGTAGATCTTGGTGGGCTCCAGCAGTTCCTCGCCGAGGGTGCGGCCGAGTCCGTCGAGGTGGGTCTCCAGGGAGAGCCCGCCCTCGTTCAGCAGCACGTGGCGGACGAGCGAGTACCCGTTGGAGTGAAGACCGGAGGCGGCCATGGCGATGACCGCGTCCCCCTCGCGGATGCGGTCGGGGCCCAGCAGCCGGTCGGCCTCCACGACACCCGTGCCGGCGCCGGCCACGTCGAAGTCGTCCTCGCCGAGCAGGCCGGGGTGCTCGGCCGTCTCGCCGCCCACCAGGGCGCAGCCGGCCAGCACACAGCCTTCGGCGATGCCCTTGACGATGGCGGCGACCCGTTCGGGGTGCACCTTGCCGACGCAGATGTAGTCGGTCATGAAGAGCGGCTCGGCGCCGCACACCACGATGTCGTCCATGACCATGGCGACCAGGTCGTGGCCGATGGTGTCGTAGACGCCCATGCGGCGGGCGATGTCGACCTTGGTGCCGACGCCGTCCGTGGCGGAGGCGAGCAGGGGCCGCTCGTAGTGCTTGAGGGCGGAGGCGTCGAAGAGGCCGGCGAATCCGCCGAGGCCGCCGAGGACCTCGGGGCGGTGGGTCCGCTTCACCCACTCCTTCATCAGCTCGACCGCGCGGTCACCCGCCTCGATGTCGACGCCCGCTGTCTTGTAGGAGGCCGCCGCGGGGCTGGCACCGGTTGTGTCAGGCATGACGATGAGAACCTTCGTGTCGTACGGCTGGTGGGGCGGACGGCTACGGGCGACGGATGGCGTCGGCGGCGGCCGTGGCGGCGGGCCCGGCGGCCAGCTCCGTCTCCAGGAGCTGCTTGCCGAGCAGCTCGGGGTCGGGCAGCTCCATCGGGTACTCGCCGTCGAAGCAGGCACGGCACAGGTCGGGCTTGGCGATGGTGGTCGCCTCGATCATGCCGTCCAGGGAGATGTACGCCAGCGAGTCGGCGCCGAGCGAGGTGCCGATCTCCTCGATGGTCATGCCGTTGGCGATCAGCTCGGCGCGGGTGGCGAAGTCGATGCCGAAGAAGCACGGCCACTTCACCGGCGGGGAGGAGATCCTGATGTGGATCTCGGCGGCACCGGCCTCGCGCAGCATGCGCACCAGGGCGCGCTGGGTGTTGCCGCGGACGATGGAGTCGTCCACGACGACCAGCCGCTTGCCCTTGATGACTTCCTTCAGCGGATTCAGCTTCAGCCGGATGCCGAGCTGCCGGATGGTCTGGGAGGGCTGGATGAAGGTGCGCCCGACGTAGGCGTTCTTCACCAGTCCGTTGCCGAAGGGGATGCCGGACGCCTCGGCGTAGCCGATCGCGGCGGGGGTGCCGGATTCCGGGGTGGCTATGACGAGATCGGCGTCGGCGGGGGCCTCGGCGGCCAGCCGGCGGCCCATCTCGACCCGCGAGAGGTAGACGTTGCGGCCCGCGATGTCGGTGTCCGGACGCGCCAGGTACACGTACTCGAAGACGCAGCCCTTGGGCTTTGCTTCCGCGAATCGGGTGGTGCGCAGGCCGTTCTCGTCGATGGCGACGAACTCGCCCGGCTCGATCTCGCGGACGAAGCTGGCGCCGCAGATGTCGAGGGCGGCGGACTCGGAGGCGACCACCCAGCCACGCTCCAGGCGGCCGAGGACCAGCGGGCGGATGCCCTGCGGGTCGCGGGCGGCGTAGAGCGTCTGCTCGTCCATGAAGACGAGGCTGAAAGCGCCCTTGACCTCCGGGAGGACGGTGTGGGCGGCCTCCTCGACGGTCAGCGGCTTGCCGTCGTCGTCGACCTGGCCCGCGAGCAGGGCCGTGATCAGGTCGGTGTCGTTGGTCGCCGCGACCCGGGTGGAGCGCCCGTCCCGCTGGGGCAGGGCGGCGACCATCTCGGCGAGCTGGGCCGTGTTGACGAGGTTGCCGTTGTGCCCGAGCGCGAGGGAACCCTGCGCGGTGGCGCGGAACGTCGGCTGGGCGTTCTCCCACACGGAGGCACCGGTGGTCGAGTAGCGGGCGTGTCCGACCGCGATGTGGCCCTGGAGCGAGCCGAGGGAGGTCTCGTCGAAGACCTGGGACACGAGGCCCATGTCCTTGAAGACGAGGATCTGGGAGCCGTTGCTCACCGCGATACCCGCGGATTCCTGGCCCCGATGCTGGAGGGCGTACAGCCCGAAGTACGTGAGCTTTGCGACCTCTTCGCCCGGAGCCCAGACACCGAAGACGCCGCATGCGTCCTGGGGGCCCTTCTCACCGGGGAGCAGATCGTGATTGAGTCGACCGTCACCACGTGGCACGTTCCCGAGTGTAGGCGAGGCCGGCCGCTGGTCCGAACTGGGGATACCTCCTCGGCCTCGGGTCACTCCGCGGCGACGGCCCGCACCACCGTTCCGTTCTCGCTGGTCAGCGTCAGGTTGCGCTGATCGACGCGGTAGGCGACCGGGCCGTCGAAGAGGCTCAGCAACCGCTTCTCGGTGTCCATGAGTGAGTCTTCGCACATCATTCGGGTGGTGGACGCTCGGCCGAGGGTGATATGGCCGTCGCGCACCGTCGCCTCGGCGCGTACGTGGTTGCAGCCCAGGCTGCCGCCGACGGTGCCCTCGTCCGGGTCGAAGGTGAGGTGGGCGCGGCCCTGGCCCGCCGGGGTCGTCACGGTCCACCCGGTCCCGTGGAGGGACGCGTCCCGCCCCTGGCTCAGCCGGACGGTGTCCCCGGCGGGGGTGGTGAGGGTGAGGCCGCCGCCGTCCTCGGCACGGGGGGTCAGGGGGCCCTCGGTGAGGGTGCGGGAGAGGGTGCGTTCGAAGTCCGCGGAGGTGTTCTCGCAGGCCATGTCGGTCGACGTGGCCTCGCTGAGCCGGATGCGGCCGTCGCTCAGGTCGGCGCGGGCGGTGAAGCGGTTGCAGCCGAGGCTGCCCTCGGCGGTGCCGTCCTCGCCGATGCGGACGTGGGCGCTGTCCGGGGCGCGGTGGGTGGTGCCGCCGGCGGTGACGCTGTCGACGCTCCAGTCGATGCCGGTCAGCGGGCGGCCGGCGCCGGCCGATCCGCTGTCGGCGGGGCGGCTTCCGCAGGCCGCCAGCAGGGGGACGAGCGCGGCCGCGGCCGCCACGGTCAGGGTCGTGCGCTGCCTGTTCCGGTCCATGCGGCTTCGACGGAGACGGGCGCGGTCCGGTTCCCCCGGCCCCGGATCAGGGGCGGAGCGGCAGCAGGGCGCCGAGGTCGGCCCGTCCCCCGCTCGCGCTGACCAGCGCCCCGGCCACGGCGTCCGCCCAGGTCAGCCGGCCGGTGGCGAGCCGGACCCAGGTCAGCGGGTCGGTCTCGACGACGTTGGGCGGGGTGCCGCGGGTGTGCCGGGGGCCCTCGACGCACTGCACGACGGCGTACGGCGGGACCCGTACCTCGGTGGAGCCGCCGGGTGCTCCGGCGGCGAGCGCGTCGGCCAGCAGCCGGGTCGCGGTGGCGAGGGCCTGCCGGTCGCGGGGCACGTCGAGGCCGGGTACGGCGGTGTCGAGGTCGTCGGCGCGCACGACGAGGTCGGCGGCGCGGGTGACGACGTGGTCGGCCAGGGGCAGGGCGCCGGCGCCGGTGGGCAGCAGGCGGGTGCCGGGGTGGGCGTCGAGGGCCGCGGCGAAGCGCCGCCCGGCGTCGGCGAGGAGGGCGTCGAGAGCCGCGGGGTCGGCGGGGTCGGCGGGCGGGGCCGGGGCGGGGCCGCCCGCATCCGGCACCGGCAGCGTCGTCAGCCTCGGCCAGTCGGCGAGGCGGAGGTCCTGGCGGGCCGGGGCGGGCTCGGCCAGCAGGCGCTCCCCCTCCGTCAGGGCCGCGTGCGCGCCGGCGAGCAGTGCGCCCACGGTGCGCTCCCCGGCGCGGACGGGCAGCGCGAGGTGTTCCGGCGTGAGGGCGCGGGCGGCCCCCCGGAGGTGGGAGAGCTGTGCCAGTACCGCGGCGCGGGTCCGGGCGGGGTCGTAGCGGCGGGCACGTTTCACGGCGGGGGGCATGCCCGCAGCCTAGGGTCTGGCACCGACAGCCCGCCCACGGCCGCGCTCACCGGCACCGGGCCACCCCGGCCTCCCACGGCCGCGCTCACCGGCACCGGTCCGCCCCGGCCTCCGGAGGCGCGCCGGGGCACCGGCCGCCGCGCCCCGGGCGTCCGCCCGCGGAAACCGCGCCGCCCCCGCCCGGCGGACCGGGCGGGGGCGGCGCGGAGCGGGGGCGCGGCTCAGGCGAGCAGCGCCGGAATGGTCTCCTCGTGCGCGGTGCGCAGTTGTTCCAGGGACAGCGAGAACTCGCCCTGGACCTCCACCGCGTCCCCGTCCACGACCCCGATACGGGTGGCCGGCAGACCGCGGGCGCCGCACATGTCGGTGAAGCGGACCTCCTCCGAACGCGGCACGGCGACGATCGCGCGCCCGGCCGACTCGGAGAAGAGGAAGGTGAAGGCGTCCAGCCCGTCCGGGACGACCAGCCGGGCGCCCTTGCCGCCGAGCAGCGCCGACTCGACGACCGCCTGGACCAGCCCGCCGTCGGACAGGTCGTGCGCGGCGTCGATCATGCCGTCGCGGGAGGCGGAGATCAGGATGTCGGCGAGCAGCCGCTCGCGCTCCAGGTCGACCGCCGGGGGCAGGCCCCCGAGGTGGTCGTGGACGACCTGCGACCAGGCCGAGCCGCCGAACTCCTCGCGGGTGTCGCCGAGGAGGTACAGGAGCTGGCCCTCCTCCCGGAACGCGGCCGGCGTGCGCCGGGCCACGTCGTCGATGACGCCGAGGACGGCGACGACCGGCGTCGGGTGGATGGCGGCCTCGCCGGTCTGGTTGTAGAGCGAGACGTTGCCGCCGGTCACCGGGGTGCCGAGCTGCAGGCAGCCGTCGGCCAGCCCGCGCACGGTCTCGGCGAACTGCCACATGACCGCCGGGTCCTCCGGCGAGCCGAAGTTCAGGCAGTCGGAGACGGCGAGGGGCTTCGCGCCGGTCGTCGCCACGTTCCGGTACGCCTCGGCGAGGGCGAGCTGGGCGCCGTGGTACGGGTCCAGCTTGGCGTAGCGGCCGTTCCCGTCGGTGGCGATGGCGACGCCGAGGCCGCTCTCCTCGTCGATGCGGATCATGCCCGCGTCCTCGGGCTGGGCGAGGACGGTGTTGCCCTGCACGAAGTGGTCGTACTGCTGGGTGATCCACTTCTTGGACGCCTGGTTCGGGGACGCGACCAGCTTCAGGACCTGGTCCCTCAGCTCCTCGGAGGTCTCCGGGCGGGGCAGCTCGTTCGCGTCGTCGGCCTGGAGGGCGTCCTGCCACGCGGGGCGGGCGTAGGGCCGCTCGTAGACCGGGCCGTCGTGGGCGACGGTGCGCGGGTCCACGTCGACGATCTTGCCGCCGTGCCAGAAGATCTCCAGGCGGTCGCCGTCGGTCACCTCGCCGATGACGGTGGCGATGACGTCCCACTTGGCGCAGATCTCCAGGAAGCGGTCGACCTTGCCGGGCTCGACCACGGCGCACATGCGCTCCTGCGACTCGCTCATGAGGATCTCCTCGGGCGAGAGCGTGGAGTCGCGCAGCGGCACGTCGTCGAGGACGACGCGCATGCCGCCCGAGCCGTTGGAGGCCAGCTCGGAGGTGGCGCAGGACAGTCCGGCCGCGCCGAGGTCCTGGATGCCGACGACGAGCTTCTCCCGGAACGCCTCCAGGGTGCACTCGATGAGGAGCTTCTCCTGGAAGGGGTCGCCGACCTGGACCGCCGGGCGCTTGGACGGCTTGGCGTCGTCGAAGGTCTCGGAGGCGAGGATCGAGGCGCCGCCGATGCCGTCGCCGCCGGTGCGGGCACCGTAGAGGATGACCTTGTTGCCGGCGCCGGACGCCTTGGCGAGGTGGATGTCCTCGTGCCGCATGACGCCGATGGCGCCGGCGTTGACCAGCGGGTTGCCCTGGTAGCAGGAGTCGAAGACGACCTCGCCGCCGATGTTGGGCAGGCCCAGGCAGTTGCCGTAGCCGCCGATGCCCGCGACGACGCCGGGCAGCACGCGCCGGGTGTCGGGGTGGTCGGCGGCGCCGAAGCGCAGGGGGTCCACGACGGCGACCGGGCGGGCGCCCATGGCGATGATGTCGCGGACGATGCCGCCGACGCCGGTGGCCGCGCCCTGGTAGGGCTCGACGTAGGAGGGGTGGTTGTGCGACTCCACCTTGAAGGTGACCGCGTAGCCCTGGCCCACGTCGACGACGCCGGCGTTCTCGCCGATGCCGACGAGGAGGGCGTCGGACTCGGGGGCCTTCTCGCCGAACTGGCGCAGGTGGACCTTGGAGGACTTGTACGAGCAGTGCTCGGACCACATCACCGAGTACATGGCGAGCTCGGCGCCGGTCGGGCGGCGGCCGAGGATCTCCACCACCCGCTCGTACTCGTCCTTCTTGAGGCCGAGTTCGGCCCAGGGCAGCTCGACGTCGGGGGTCGCGGCCGCGTGCTCGACCGTGTCCAGAGGCGTCCGGCTCATGCGTTGACCAGCTTCTTGAGGATCGAGGTGAAGAAGGGCAGGCCGTCGGTGCGGCCGGTGCCGATCAGCGGCTCGGTGGCGTGCTCGGGGTGCGGCATGAGGCCGACGACGTTCCCGGCCTCGTTGGTGACGCCGGCGATGTCGCGGAGCGAGCCGTTGGGGTTGACGTCCAGGTAGCGGAAGGCGACCCGGCCCTCCGCCTCCAGCTGGTCGAGCGTGTACGCGTCGGCGACGTACCGGCCGTCCATGTTCTTCAGCGGGATGTGGATCTCCTGGCCCTCGGTGTAGTCCGAGGTCCAGGCGGTCGCGGCGTTCTCCACCCGCAGCTTCTGGTCGCGGCAGACGAAGTGCCGGTGGTCGTTGCCCAGCATGGCGCCCGGGAGCAGGTGGGCCTCGGTGAGGACCTGGAAGCCGTTGCAGATGCCGAGCACCGGCAGACCGGCCCGCGCCTGGTCGATCACGGTGTCCATCACCGGGGAGAAGCGGGAGATCGCGCCGGCGCGGAGGTAGTCGCCGTAGGAGAAGCCGCCGGGCAGGACGACCGCGTCGACCTGCTTGAGGTCCTTGTCCTTGTGCCAGAGCGCGACCGGCTCGGCGCCCGCGAGGCGGATCGCCCGCTGCGTGTCGCGGTCGTCGAGGCTGCCCGGGAAAGTGACGACGCCAATACGAGCGGTCACTTCGCGGCCTCCGCGACTTCCTCGACCCTGACGGTGAAGTCCTCGATCACGGTGTTGGCGAGGAAGGATTCCGCAAGATCACGGATGCGGGCGAGGGCGGCGTCGTCGACCGGCCCGTCCACTTCGAGTTCGAATCGCTTTCCCTGACGTACGTCGGAGATGCCCTCGAAACCGAGCCGCGGCAGTGCGCGCTGCACCGCCTGGCCCTGGGGGTCGAGGATCTCCGGCTTGAGCATGACGTCGACTACGACGCGTGCCACTGGCACTCCCGGTGTGTGGTGCTGAGCAGGTCCCTTCAGACTACCCGCCCAAAATTTCTACCCGCGTAGCATTGGAGGATGCTACGTGACCGCCCTCACGGACGGCCCCTCGGGAGAGGCGCGGACGAAAATCTTCGGGAAAGATTCCGGATCGATCCCCGGTGGCTATTGCGCGACAGACACGCGGAGAGATTTAGTCGAGCTTCACATGGCAATGCCAGGCACTGTACAAATGAAATGTCTTGAGCCGATGCTTTGCCCACATACTGGCGAACAGCCGGCATCATCGCGACGTCCTGGCACGTCATCGCGGAGATGCCACATGAAGGGACCGATATTCGTGGCGCAGCGTGTCGTGGTCACTCTCTATGACGACATCGACGGCTCGGAAGCGACGGAGACGATCGCCTTCGGCGTCGACGGCCGCACGTACGAGATCGACCTCAACGAAGCCAATGCCCGCAAACTGCGCAAGGCCCTCGAACCCTATGTGTCGGCCGGCCGCAAGCGCTCCCGGTCCGGGCGGGCGTACCGGCAGACCGAGGTGGCCCCGGCCCCGGCGGCGGTGCGCGCCTGGGCGCAGGCGAACCGGATGGACGTGCCGGCGCGCGGCAGGATCCCAAAGAAGGTGTACGAGGCGTTCGCCCAGGCGCAGTGATCCGGCGGACCCGGCGCCGGGGGCCGACGGCCGCTCACCGGCCCCTGGCGGCAACCGACTTGCGCAGCACCCCGGGTGATCAGCTAGAGTCTGGAGCACGCCGAGGGGCAAGGCCGGAAGGCCCCCGCCTCACGGACCACGCGGGTGTAGTTCAGTAGTAGAACATCCCCCTTCCAGGGGGAAGGCGCAGTGTGCAATTCCTGTCACCCGCTCTGCTCAGCCCACCGTCCTCACCGGGGTCACTTCACCGGAACGGATCGGGTAGGCTGGTGCTCGCACCGATCGGTGAAAGCCGGTCGGGGGCAGTGCGGACGTAGCTCAGCTGGTAGAGCGCAACCTTGCCAAGGTTGAGGTCGCGAGTTCGAACCTCGTCGTCCGCTCATGGTGAAGACCCCGGTTCTTGTGGACCGGGGTCTTTCTCGTGTCCCGGGCCTCCCCGCACCGCCGGGCGTCCGGGGCTTTCGGTGTCCCCGAAGGCCGGCCGGTCCCTGACATGTGTCACGCGAGCCGATGACACCGCGCACTGACGACGCTCCCCCGGCGCCGCGACGCTGGAGACATGCGAGCAGACGAACAGGAACACGCGATCGAGGTCACCGGCCTGCGACGTGTCTACGGGGGCGGGTTCGAGGCGGTGCGCGGGATCGACTTCTCCGTGCGCCGCGGCGAGGTCTTCGCCCTGCTGGGCACCAACGGGGCCGGCAAGACCTCCACCGTCGAACTGCTGGAAGGGCTCGCCGCCCCGGCGGGCGGCCGGGTGCGGGTCCTCGGCCACGACCCCCACACCGAGCGGGCCGCGGTCCGCCCCCGGACCGGCGTGATGCTCCAGGAGGGCGGCTTCCCGTCCGAGCTGACCGTCGCCGAGACCACCAGGATGTGGGCCGGCTGCGTGAGCGGCGCCCGCCCCGAGGGGGAGGCGCTGGAACTCGTCGGCCTGTCCGGCAAGGCCCGGACCCGCGTCAAGCAGCTCTCCGGCGGCGAGCGGCGCCGCCTGGACCTGGCCCTCGCCCTGCTCGGCGAGCCCGAGGTGCTCTTCCTCGACGAGCCCACCACCGGGCTGGACGCCGAAGGCCGCCGCGCCACCTGGGACCTGGTGCGCGCACTGCGCGACGGCGGCACGACGGTCCTGCTCACCACGCACTACCTGGAGGAGGCCGAGAGCCTCGCCGACCGGCTCGCCATCCTGCACCGGGGCCGCATCGCCGCCACCGGCACCCCGGCCGAGGTCACCGCCGCCCAGCCCGCCCGGATCTCCTTCGCCCTGCCCGAGGGGTACTTCGTCGGCGATCTGCCGCCCCTGGGCGAGCTGGGCGTCACCGGGCACGAGACCGACGGCCGCACGGTCCGGCTGCGCACCCGCGACCTCCAGCGGGCCGCCACCGCCCTGCTGGTGTGGGCCGACCGGGCCGGAGTCGAACTGCGGGGGCTGGACATCCGCTCGGCCTCCCTGGAGGAGGCGTTCCTGCGGATCGCCGAGCAGGCGTCCGAGACGGCGACGACGACGAGGACGGCGACGACGACGGCCACGCAGCACGAGGAGTACGCGGCATGAACGGCACGGAGGCACCCGGCCGTACGACGGGCACGACGGGGACGACGGGGACGACGGGCACGGGCACCGGGGGGACCGGGCGGTCGGCGCGGGGGCCGGCCCGCACACCGCTCGGCCGGATCGGCGCCCTCGCCCGCGCCGAACTCACCCTCCTGGGCCGGAGCAAGGGCACCCTCGTGGCCGCGGTGTTCGTCCCGCTCGTCCTGCCGCTCAGCGTGCGCTCGGCAGCCACCAAGATGGACCTCGCCGAGGCGGGGCTGTCCGTCGGCACCGTCGTCCTGCCCGCCGCCGTCGGCTTCTCGCTGCTCTTCGCCGTCTACTCGGCGCTCGTCGGCGTCTTCGTCGTCCGCCGCGAGGAACTCGTCCTCAAGCGGCTGCGCACCGGTGAACTGCGGGACGCCGAGATCATCGCCGGGTCGGCCCTGCCCGCCTCGCTGACCGGCCTCGTCCAGTGCCTGCTGCTGACGGCCGCCTGTTCGCTGCTCCTGGACCTGCCCGCGCCGCCCGCGCCGCAGCTGGCCGTCGCCGGGGTGCTGCTCGGCCTCGTGCTCTGCGCCGCGCTCGCCGCGGTCACCGCCGGCTTCACCCGGACCGGCGAGAGCGCGCAGGTCACGCCGATGCCCCTGATGATCGTCTCCATGCTGGGCTCCGGCATGTTCGTCCCCCTGGAACTGCTCCCGGCCCGGATCGCCTCCGTCTGCGAACTGCTGCCGCTGACCCCGGTCGTCACCCTGGTGCGGGCCGGCTGGACCGGCGGCCTGCCGGCCGGCGGGACACTGACCGCGCTCGCCACGGCGGTGGCCTGGACCGCGCTCGCCGTGTTTGCTGTACGCCGGTGGTTCCGCTGGGAACCGCGACGCTGACGACACGGGCCGCACGGCCGGGAGGACGGGACGAGACGATGGGCAGGCCGGGGAGCTGGTGGCGCCGGAAGAGCACGCCGGCGAAGGTGGAGACGTACACGCGGTGGTCGTTCCACTCCTTCGCGCTCCTGGAACTCCTCACCGTCGGCACGACCGCCCTGCAGCACGCCGGGCCCCGGATCGCGGGCGGGCTGGTCCTGCTGGTCTCCGGGCACGCCGCGCTGATGCTGCCCGCGACCTCGCGCTCCCTGGACTGGACCCGGGGCCGCCGGGAACAGCCGGTGCGGCTGCTGTGGGCGCTCGCCGCCGCCACCGGTGTGGTCGCGACGGCCGCCACCGCGCTGGCGCGGCACGGTCCGGGCGGCGAGGGCACGGGCCAGGCGGCGGGCGCGGCCTTCGGCATCGTCCTGTGCTTCGGGCCCGGCGTCATCGCGCTCGGCATACGCACCCGGCGGCGCGTGTGCGCCGTGGTCGCGGGCTTCGCCGCCGGTGCGGGGCTGGTCTCGGCGGCGTGGGGGACGGGCGTGACGGCCGCCGCCTCGACCGCGCTCATCGTGCTGATCGGCGGCGGTTTCGTGGCGTTCACCTCGGTCTTCTCGGTCCGGCTGCTCAACGCCGTCTACGCCCTCGACGAGGCCCGCGAGACCCGGGCACGGCTCGCGGTCGCCGAGGAGCGGCTGCGCTTCGGGCGGGACCTGCACGACGTGATGGGCCGCAACCTCGCGGTCATCGCCCTCAAGAGCGAACTGGCGGTGCGGTTGGCCCGGCGCGGCCGGCCCGAGGCCGTCGAGCAGATGATCGAGGTGCAGCGCATCGCCCAGGAGTCGCAGCGCGAGGTGCGGGACGTGGTGCGCGGCTACCGGGAGGCCGACCTGGAGGTCGAGATCACGGGTGCCCGGGGCGTGCTGACCGCCGCCGGCATCGCCTGCGAGGTGGCCGGCGACCCGTCCGGGCTGCCCGCCGGGGCGCAGTCGGCGCTCGGCTGGGTGGTGCGGGAGGCGACCACCAACGTGCTGCGGCACGGGGACGCGAAGTCCTGCGCCGTGACGGTGCGCAGGGCGAAGGGGCGTGTGGTGCTCACGGTGGAGAACGACGGGGCGCCCGCGCCGTCCGCCGACCGGCCCGGCGGCTCCGGCCTCGCCGGTCTGCGCGAACGGCTCGCCGCGGTGGGCGGCACGCTGGAGGCGGGCCCGGCCGGCAAGGGCGTCTTCCGGCTGCGGGCTGAGGTGCCGGTGGGGGGCGGTGCCGTCGCCGATGCCGCCGGAGTCGCCGGGGTGGTCGCGGGCGGGGGGTTGTGACGCCGATGGGGCCGGTGGTGCGGCGGGGCGGCGGCTGGGAGGGGTGTGGCCGTGGGGAAGACGGGCGTGACCGGTGGGGCGGGCAGGGCCCGTGGGGGCGGCGAGGCCGGAAGCGTCGTCCAGATGAGGGAATCAGTGGTGGCCGGTGGTGCTGGGGCGAATGGGGAGACTTGGGTGACCGGTGAGGTAGCGGAGGCGATGGCGGTGGCCGGGGGTGCCACGGCACGCGGGAGCGGCGCGGCGCCCGGCGCGGCACGCGGGAGTGGTGGGCTCGGCGGGAGCGGCGCGGCGCGCACCGTGGCCGGCGTGGACGGCTCGGCGCCCGGCGCGGCGGACGTGGGCTGCGCGGCAGGCCGGACCGGCACCGGGGACAACGTGACGGTGAAAAGCCGTACGGCGAGCAGCGCGGTGGGCGGGGGTGGCGTGTGAGTACGCCCCTCGTGCGGGTGCTGCTCGCGGACGACGAGCACCTCATCCGCGGGGCGCTCGCCGCCCTGCTCTCGCTGGAGGACGACCTCCGCGTCGTCGCCGAGGCGGCCACCGGCCCGGAGGCGCTGGCGATGGCCCGCGCGCACGAGCCCGACGTCGCCGTGCTCGACCTCCAGATGCCCGGCGCGGACGGTGTGAAGGTCGCCACATCGCTGCGCACCGAACTCCCCGGCTGCAAGGTGCTGATCGTGACCGGTCACGGGCGCCCCGGCCACCTGAAACGGGCGCTGGCCGCGGGCGTGCGCGGCTTCGTCCCCAAGACCGTCAGCGCGCAGCGGCTGGCCGAACTCATCCGCACCGTGCACGCGGGAAACCGCTACGTCGACCCCGAGTTGGCCGCCGACGCGATCTCCGCCGGGGACTCGCCGCTGACCGCGCGCGAGGCCGAGGTACTGGAACACGCGGCCGACGGGGCGCCCGTCGCGGAGATCGCCGAGCGGGCCGCGCTCGCGGAGGGCACCGTACGCAACTACCTGTCGTCGGCCGTCACCAAGCTCGGGGCGGAGAACCGGCACGCGGCGGTCCGGCTCGCGCGGGAGCGCGGTTGGGTATAGTGGCTGTCGCGCCACGGCGCACGCGGACGTAGCTCAGCTGGTAGAGCGCAACCTTGCCAAGGTTGAGGTCGCGAGTTCGAACCTCGTCGTCCGCTCCGCTGAACGAAGCCCCCGGTTCCGGCCGGGGGCTTCGTCGTTCCCCCGGCCGGAACCGCCGGGGTCCGGGCTACGACCAGGTCAGGCCGGTCAGCCGCTCGTACGCCTCGACGTACCGCGCCCGGGTCGCCTCCACGATCCGCTCGGGCAACGCCGGCGGCGGCTGCTCGCCGGTACGGTCCCAGCCGGACTCGGCCGAGGTGAGCCAGTCCCGCACGAACTGCTTGTCGTACGAGGGCTGGGCGCGGCCGGGCTGCCAGCGGTCGGCCGGCCAGAAGCGGGAGGAGTCCGGGGTGAGGACCTCGTCGGCGAGGACGAGGTCCCCGTCGCCCTCGGCGAAGCCGAACTCGAACTTGGTGTCCGCGAGGATGATGCCGCGCTCGCGGGCGATGTCCCGGGCGCGGGAGTAGACGGCCAGGGTCACCTGGCGCAGCCGGGCCGCGGTGTCGGGGCCGACCCGGTGGGCGACCTCCTCGTAGGAGACGTTCTCGTCGTGCTCGCCGACCTCGGCCTTGGTGGCCGGGGTGAAGATCGGGGCGGGCAGCTCGGAGCCGTCGACCAGGCCCTCGGGCAGGGCGAGCCCGCAGACGGTACGGGTCTGCCGGTACTCGGCGAGACCGGAGCCGGTGAGGTAGCCGCGGGCCACGCACTCGACGGGGACCATGCGCAGCGAGGCGCAGACCAGGGCCCGGCCCTCCCAGTCGGCGGGGGCGCCGGGGGGCAGCCCGGTGCTGATCACGTGGTGCGGGACCAGGTCGGCGAGCTGCTCGAACCACCACAGGGAGAGCTGGGTGAGGATGCGGCCCTTGTCGGGGATCTCGGTCGGCAGCACCCAGTCGTAGGCGGAGACGCGGTCGCTGGCGACCATGACGAGGTCGCCGGCCTCGTTGCGGTAGAGGTCGCGCACCTTGCCGGTGTGCAGATGCACCAGGCCCGGGACCTCGGTCGGCTCGGGCTTTTCGACGAATCCGGACACGGTTCCTCCCCGTGGTTCTGTCCAATGACGTGATTCTCCCGTATTCGGGAGGCGGGTCTCGGCGCGGGGTGGCGGCGGGCCGGCCTGGGGCTTCGGCCGGTCCGGCGTGGCATGCGGGTGGTGGTGGTAGGCGTGCCCAGGTGGGGGTGGGCCGGGCGGCGGTCCGGTCCCCTGGTGGCTGGAGGCCGTCCCCGGCCGGGCGGGATCAGTCCCGTTTGCAGACGCGGTCCAGGAGGTTGGCCGTGGCGCGCTGGATGCGCGCGTCGACGTGGCCGGGGCGGTCCAGTGCCGGGGACCACGCACAGGTGCCGGAGGCGAAGACCCAGGCGCCGGAGGGGGCCCGGTACAGCGACGTCTCCTGGTGGCGCGGGGCGCCCTCGGCGTCGGTGTACGGGGAGTGGGCGAGCAGCACCCTCTCCTCGTGGTCGGGGAGCGGGGTGCGCGGGAAGTACCGGTCGGCCTCGCCCGCGACCAGGCCCTCGATCGGGTCGCCCTCGTGGGCTCCGGTGGCCTCCCACAGCCAGTGCCCGTCGTTGCGGACGATCAGCGGGTGTGGCGCGGGGACGGCGCCGGCGTGCTGGATGCCGAGCAGCCGCTGTTCGGCGCGGTCGGTCTCCCGCCACAGCGCCGGCCGGCCGGTGCCGCGGCGCCCCCTGCCGCTGAGCAGACGGCCGGGGGCGCCGGAGGGCGACGCGCTCAGCTCGGCCCGCCGGGAGAGGCTGCCCGCGGAGAGGAAGACCAGGGAGGTGCCCAGCGCGCGGGCGCGTTCGGCGGTGTCCCGCATCGCCGCGGTCCAGTACGCGTCCCGGCCGGGGAAGACCAGGCCCCGGTACCGGGTGGGGTCGACGCGGCCGGTGTGCAGGTCGACGGCGTTGGCGTAGGCGAGGTCGTAGCCGTAGCGCTCGGCGAAGCGGATGACGTCGTAGGCGTGCCCGGCGTAGGGGGGCAGGCCGGTGCCCGCGTAGGGCCGGTCGAAGGAGACGGTGGTCGCGGCGTCGGCCTCGCCGAGCAGCCGGCCCTCCTCGTCCCAGGCGTGGTGCAGGCTGGCGCCGGTCCGGCCGTCGGCCGGGTAGAGGTTGTACGCCTGCCAGGTGACGTCGGGCAGGACGAGCAGCAGGTCGGCGGCGCGGTCGTCGCGGACGGTGAAGGGGATGTGCGTGCGGTGCCCGTCGGCGGTGGTCAGCACGGCCACGTAGGCGCCGACACCCCAGTACGCCGGGACCCGGAACCGCCAGGACAGCCACCAGTGGTGGCAGGAGACGGTGCGGTCGGCGGTCAGCGGCGGCGGCTGGACCATGCCGGACAGCCGGGGGCTGCCGGTGATGCGTGCCGCGCCCTCGCCGCCGTAGTGGCCGATCCGGTAGACGTCGACGCCGAACGGCTGGGGCGGGTCGACGCCGATGTGGAAGTCGAGGTCCTCGCCGGGTGCGACGGCGCCGGTGGCGGTGAAGCCCTTGATCTGGCGTCGGATGTCGTCGGCGGCGCGCAGGGCTCCGGGCGGGGTGTGCTCCGTGGGGCGTGGGGCGGCGGCGCGGTGCCGGGGGTGGGGGAAGGGGGCGCGCTCCGCGGGCGCGGTCGCGGGGACGGGAGCCGGGGCGTTGGCGTGGGCGGTCCGGGACGGGTCGGCGGGAAGCGTCTCGGTGCCGCGCGGCCAGGGGACGGGGCCCGGTCCGAAGGGGTCCGTCAGGGCGTGTGCCCGTACGGCCGGCTCCCAGCGGCGGATGTGCTCGGACCCCATGGGACGTCCCTCTCCCTCTCTCCCGGCCTGCCCCGCGGTCGCACCGTGCGTGGAGACGAACGCCTGTGCCTCGTACGCGATCGGTCCCAGCACATCACATGTGGCGCGGGTGTGGTCACGGTTCGTCGTGAAGCGAGCCGAAGTGGAAGTGGGGAGACCGGTTTCGGAGGTGAAGGGACGGGGGTGAGGTGGTGGACCGGGTGGGGGGTGAGTTGCGGGGAGTGGAGTGGACGCCGGGGGTGGGGAGGGCGTGAGGGGACGTGGGAGGGGCGGGCCGGGAGGGGTGCGGCGGGCCGGAGGGCGGGGGTGGGCCGGAGGGGTGCGGCAGGTCGTGGGGGCGTGGCAGGTCGTGGGGGCGCGGTGGGTCGTGGGGGCGCGGTGGGTCGGGGAGTGCGGCGGGACCGTGCCGGAGGGGGCGGCGGGTCTTACCGGGGGTCCGGTGGGTCGGCGTGGCGTGCGGGCCGGCCGGTGCCACCGGGGCGCGAGGGCGTGCTCCGAGGGCGGAGAAGACCGGGCCTGGTCAGACCAGGCGGACCGGCTTCTCCGGGCGTATGCCGAGGTCGGTCAGCCAGGCCCGCAGGGGGTCGGGGTCGCCGCTCTCGACGAGGCTGAGGACGCGTGGGGCCAGGTCGGAGGCGCGGGCGCCGCCGATCAGGAGCGTGGGGCCGTCGAGCCAGTCGAGGCCGGGGAGCGCGCCGGCCGTGTCCATCGCGGCGCAGCAGACCATCGCCGTGATGTGGTCGGTGAGGATCTCGCGCCCGGAACGCGGGGGCCGGAGCGGGAAGAGCGGGAGCGCCCGGTCGTCCCAGAAGGCGGCCTCGGGTCCGGCCGGGCCCGCCGTCGCGCCGGCCGGTGCCGAGAGGGCCCCCGCGGCCTCCTCGCGGGCCAGCTGGGCGCTGAGCCCGGCGGCCAGGGCGGCACCGGAGGCGGTGGTGTCGGCGAGGTCGTCGTCCTCGTCCGCGAAGAGGCCCTGGGGGTCGTGGGGATGGCCGTGGCCGTGGGGATCGTGGGGGTCGTGGGGGTCGTGGCCAGGCTCGTGGTCGTGCGCGGGGGCGTGGGGCGGGGAGGCCGCGGAGCCGTTGAGGGCGCGGGCGGGGCCGTGCCCGTCGGAGTCGGGGAGGGCGGGGGCGCGGCCGGCGGCCGGCGGGAGCGCGAGGTGGTTCAGGACGCGGGCCAGCGTGGGGCCGTCGGCGCCGGGCACGTCGTCGGCGGAGCGGCGGACGCCGAGGGTGTCCAGGACGCGGTGGAGCCGGGCGGCGTCGGTGCGCCAGGTCCGGTCGACGACCTCCTCCGGGTACTCCTCCCACTCGACCGGTGCCCAGTCCGGCCGGGACTCCGCGGGGCCCCCGTGGAAGAGGCGGGCGGCGAGCAGGGAGACCGCCCCGTCGATGGCGCCGGGCTCCTCCAGCAGGTCGCAGGCGGGACGCTCGCCCAGCCGGGTGGTGAAACCTTCGGCCAGACGGTCCCGCCGGGACAGTTCCGTGAGGGCGGCGACCACGCCGGCGTCCAGCCGGGAGGGCCACCGGCCCATCCGCCAGGCGGGCAGCGCCACCCGGGTCAGCAGCCGGTCCCAGCCCGCGTACGCCAGGCCGACCTGCTCCTGGGCGACGATCCGCAGCCCGTAGTCCACCGCCTGGGCGCGTTCGGCGGCGGCGGCCGCCACCCCGCGCTCCATCTCCACCGCGTGTTCGCGGCAGCCGTGCAGCAGCATGCGGGACACCTGACCGAGACCCGCGTACGCCACCCGGAGGAACGGCCCCCGGCCACCCGTCGCGGCCACGGCGACGGCGGCGTCCAGCCCGCGTATGAAACGGCGGGCGGCGGCTATGTCGGGGTGGGCGGAAGGGCCCGTACCGGCGACGACCGGGGCGAGCACCGCGCGCAGTTCGCCGACCCGCATCCACCACAGGAAGGGTGAGCCGATGACGAGCACCGGCGCGACGGCGGCCCGGCGGCGGGCGGCGTCCGGAGGGACGATCGCCTCCTGGGGATCACCGGCGGGCGGCGGCCCGTGGGCCGGATGCGTACGGTCCTCCAGCCAGCTGTCGCAGTCCGGCGTCAGGGCTATCGCGGAGGGGGCGGGGACGCCGAGCCGGTCGGCGAGGTCGCGCACCAGCCCGTAGAGGTCGGGGGCGGACTCCTCGGAGACCGGCACCGTCGGGGTGACGGCGGGCCGGGCGCGGGCGACGACCAGGGCGACGGCCGCCGCGCCGAGCAGGACGAGCAGCGCGAGGACGCAGACGGCCCAGCGGGCCGCGTCCCACGCCGGACCCGCGAAATGGCCGGTCAGCCCGCCCACCAGCAGGACGACGGCGACGGCGGCCGGTACGAGGGCCACGGCCAGCGCCCGGCTGCGGACGTGCAGCACGGCGAGCGCCCGCGCACGCGCCGCCTGGGCGCCCCTTTCCACACCACCGGTTGCGGTCACGTGCGGACCTCACCCCCTCCTTGCCGTCCCCGACCGTCCTCTTGCTCTCCTGGAGTTGCCCATGACCCCACTGTGGCACTCGCCACCGACATCGCAATGCCGGTGGGCCAAGTGCCGGAATGCCTGCGCGGCACCCTAGTTGGGGCCTCGGTCCACGTCAGCCGTATGGCTCATCGGTCACTCGATGGAATGGCTTTGGGGAGAGCTGGGTGACGGACAGCAAGGGTCAGGCCCCGGTTCCCAGAAGGAAGCCGGGGCCTGGCAGGTCCCGTGCGCCGGGGCGCGAAGGGGGCGCTTTCCGGGCCGGCGGAGCGGACCGGCAGTGGACCGGTGGTGGACCGGCAGTGGACCGGTGGTGGGCCGACTGGGCGGACGGTCCGGCAGTGGACCGGCGGGGGGGAGAGACTGGCGGGCGGACCGGTGAGGGGCCGGTGCCGGGGCCGCCGGGGCACGCCCCCGGTGCCGGTCAGGACTCCGCCGCCGCCTTCGCCGCGATGTCCGTACGGTGCTGGGAGCCGTCGAGGCCGACGCGGGCGACGGCCCGGTAGGCGCGCTCGCGGGCCTCGGCCAGGTCCGCCCCGGTGGCGGTGACGGACAGGACGCGCCCGCCGGCGCTGACGACGGCGTCGCCCTCCCGGCGGGTGCCGGCGTGCAGGACGTAGGCGTGCGGGGCGTCCTGGGCGGCCACCTCGTCGAGGCCGGTGACCGGGTCGCCGGTGCGCGGGGTGCCGGGGTAGTTGTGGGAGGCGACGACGACGGTGACGGCCGCGTCCTCGCTCCAGCGCAGCGGCTCCAGGTCGGCGAGGGTGCCGGTGGCGGCGGCCAGCAGCAGCCCGGCGAGCGGCGTGCGCAGGCGGGCCAGGACGACCTGGGTCTCGGGGTCGCCGAAACGGGCGTTGAACTCGATCACGCGGACCCCGCGGGCGGTGATCGCCAGCCCGGCGTAGAGGAGCCCGGAGAACGGGGTGCCGCGGCGGCGCATCTCGTCCACCGTCGGCTGGAGCACGCTCTCGACGACCTCGTCGACCAGCTTGGGGTCGGCCCAGGGCAGCGGCGAGTAGGCGCCCATGCCGCCGGTGTTGGGGCCTTCGTCGCCGTCGAGGGCGCGCTTGAAGTCCTGGGCGGGCTGCAGCGGGCGGACGGTCTCGCCGTCGGTGACGGCGAAGAGGGAGACCTCGGGGCCGTCGAGGTACTCCTCGATGACGACGCCGCCGCCGGGCTCGCGGGAGGCGTCTCCGGCACCCAGGCAGGCGCCGGCGTGCGCGCGGGCGGCCTCGACGTCGGACGTGACGACGACGCCCTTGCCGGCGGCCAGTCCGTCGTCCTTGACGACGTAGGGGGCGCCGAAGGCGGTGAGGGCCGCGTCGACCTCCTCGGGCGTCGCACAGACGTAGGAGCGGGCCGTGGGCACGCCGGCGCCTGCCATGACGTCCTTGGCGAAGGCCTTGGAGCCCTCCAGCCGGGCGGCCTGGGCGGAGGGGCCGAAGACCGGGACACCCGCCTCGCGCACGGCGTCGGCGACCCCGGCGACGAGCGGCGCCTCCGGTCCGACCACGACCAGGTCGGCGCCGAGTCCGGTGGCCAGCGCGGCGACGGCCGCGCCGTCGAGGGCGTCGACCGGGTGCAGTTCGGCGACCTCGGCGATGCCGGCGTTGCCGGGTGCGCAGTGCAGCGCGGTGACGTCGGGGTCGAGGGACAGGGAACGGCACAGGGCGTGTTCGCGGGCGCCGCCGCCGATGACGAGGACCTTCACGGGGTCAGCCTAATGGCAGCGGAGGGGGGCGGTTTGTGCGGGCTTCCGAAGGGAAGGGCGGCGGGGGCTTGTGGCTTCCTCCAGGAGGCCCATGCCCCGCCCCCTCAGCCCACCCCCGGCCCGCCTCACACCCGGGTCGCCCGCGGACCGGCTCGTCGGCCCGTCCGCTGGTCGGCCGTTCCTGGTCGGCCGTTTGTCTGGTCGGCTGGCCCCCTGACCCCTGGTCCGCCGGCCCGCCGACCCGTCGCCCCGTCGACCCGCCGGCGAGTGCACCGGCTGTTCCGCTCGCCGGTTCACCCGTGGTCGCACTCGGCGGTTCACCCGTGGGTCACTCGTTGGCGATCTCCTCCACCACGGTGGCCCCCAGTTCCCGGACGAGCAGGTCCATGCCGGAGAGGGCCGACTCGTCGAGGTCGGGGTCGTCGTCCTCGGGGGTGTCGTCCTCGGGGGAGACCGGAGGCGGCGGCGCGGGCGCCGGGGGCCGGGGCGCGGGCGCGGAGGGCGGCGGTCCGGCCGGGGCCGGGGGCGCGGGGGCGGACGGGGGCGGTCCGGCCGGTGGCGGAGCGGCGGGGCGGGGCGCGGGCGCGGAGCCGCCGAAGCCTCCTCCGAAGCCGCCGGGGGGCCCGGCGGGCGGGGGCGCGGAGCCACCGGAGGGGTCGACGACGGCCTCGATCTTCCACTGCACGTGGAACTGCTCGGCCAGGGCCTGTCGCAGCACGTCCTCGCTGCCGCTGCTCAGGAAGTTGTCGCGGGCGCCGGCGTTGACGAAGCCGATCTGGAGGGCGGCGCCGTCGAAGCCGGTCACCTGGGCGTTCTGGCTGAGCAGGATCCAGGTGAAGCGGCGGCGGTTCTTGACCGCCTCCAGGATGTTGGGCCAGATCGACCGGGGGTCGAGGCCGCCGCTCGAGGGCGGGGCGCCGACCGGGGCGGGGGGCTGGGCGGCGGGCGCCGGCGCGGAGTGCGCGGCGGGGGGTGCGGGGGCGGACGGGGCCGACGGTGCGGCGGGGGCCTGGGGACGTCCCGCGCCCGGGGCCGCCGCGGTGGGCCACCCGCCGGGACGGCGTCCGCCGCCGGCGGGAGCCGCGGTGGGCCAGGCGCCGGGCGCGGAGGCCGCGGGGGCGGCGGGCGCGGGGGCGGCGGGCGCGGGGGCCGGTGCGGGGGCCGGTGCGGGGGCCGGTGCGGGGGCCGGTGCGGGGGCCGGTGCGGGGGCTGGCGTGGGGTCCGCCGGCGGCCGGCCACCGCTCGGGGCGGGCTCGGCCGCCGGAGGCGCACCGGCGCCGGGAGTCTCGTACGCGCCGTGGGCGTGGGACGGGCCGGGAACGCTGGGGGCCGCCGCGGGCCCCCCGCCCCCCGGTGCCCGTACCGCCGCCCTGGCGGCAGCGGCGCCACCGCCGGGCGGGACCGCCGTACCACCGCCCCCGTGTGCCTCGGGCCCCGGCACGTACCCCATCGGGGGCGTGCCCGCGCCCGCGGAGAACTGCGCGCCGCGCTCGATCCGGTCGAGGCGGGCCATCACGGACCGCTCGTCGCCGTACGCCCCGGGCAGCAGGACGCGCGCGCAGATCAGCTCCAGTTGGAGGCGGGGCGAGGTCGCGCCGCGCATCTCGGTGAGCCCCTCGTTGACCAGGTCGGCGGCGCGGCTCAGCTCGGCGGCGCCGAAGGAGCGCGCCTGGGCCCGCATGCGCTCGACGACGTCGGCGGGGGCGTCGATGAGCCCCTTCTCGGCCGCGTCGGGCACGGCCGCGAGGATGACGAGGTCGCGCAGTCGCTCCAGGAGGTCGGCGACGAAGCGCCGGGGGTCGTTGCCGCCCTCGATGATGTGGTCCACGACCTCGAAGGCCGCCGCCCCCTCCCCCGAGGCGAACGCCTCGACCACGGAGTCGAGCAGCGAACCGTCCGTGTAACCGAGCAGCGCGGTCGCCATGGCGTACGTCACACCGTCGGTGTCGGCCCCGGCGAGCAACTGGTCCATGACGGACATCGAGTCACGGACGGACCCGGCGCCCGCGCGCACCACCAGCGGCAGCACGCCCTCCTCGACCGGGATCTGCTCCTGCCCGCACACCTCGGCGAGGTAGTCGCGCAGGGTGCCGGGCGGCACGAGCCGGAAGGGGTAGTGGTGGGTCCGCGAACGGATCGTCCCGATGACCTTCTCGGGCTCGGTCGTGGCGAAGATGAACTTCAGGTGCTCCGGCGGCTCCTCGACCACCTTGAGCAGCGCGTTGAAGCCGGCCGACGTGACCATGTGGGCCTCGTCGATGATGTAGATCTTGTACCGGCTGTGGGCGGGCCCGAAGAACGCCTTCTCCCGCAGGTCACGGGCGTCGTCCACACCTCCGTGCGAGGCGGCGTCGATCTCGATGACGTCGATCGAGCCGGGCCCGTTCCGCGCCAGGTCGCGGCAGGACTGGCAGGTGCCGCAGGGGGTGGGCGTGGGGCCCTGCTCGCAGTTCAGGCAGCGGGCGAGGATCCGCGCGCTGGTCGTCTTGCCGCAGCCGCGCGGACCGCTGAACAGGTACGCGTGATTGACCCGGTTGTTCCGCAGCGCCTGCTGCAACGGGTCGGTGACATGCCCCTGCCCGATGACCTCGGCAAAGGACTCCGGGCGGTAACGGCGGTACAGCGCGAGAGACGACACGCCTACGAGGTTATAGGCGCCCGCCGACAACCGGGCCGCGCCGCCCGCGTGGGCCCCGGACACGCGAGCGCCCCCCACGCACCCGCCAGAGCCGACCTACCCTTGCTGCCTTCCGGCCCTGGGGGAGTTCAGTCAGATAGCGCCGCGTGAGGGGCTCCGCACAGGGTACCCGATCCGCCCGGCGGGAACGAGTTCGCGAGCACTCCCCAACGTCATGTAATGTTCCCGGCGGAGGATTCGCCTAGTGGCCTAGGGCGCACGCTTGGAAAGCGTGTTGGGGGCAACCCCTCAAGGGTTCGAATCCCTTATCCTCCGCCAGTGCCTCACCGGGCACGATGTCGTAGGGCCCCCTGGAAACAGGGGGCCCTACGACGTTGTCCTTACGCCTCGTTGTCCTGGTCTTTGTCCACAGCGAGGTTTTCTGGGGCTCCCCAGATGGCGCGCTCGATCTTCCGGGCCGCTTCCTTGAGCATGGGATCGGTCACGTGCAGGTACCGCGCCCGCATCCGGGCGGCACCGCCCGGTTCCCAACCCATGATCTGGTCAATGACTCGGTCCGGGACCCCGAGCAGCATCAGCACGGTGCCCGCAGTGTGCCGCGCATCGTGTAGGCGCCCGTCCCGGACGCCGGCGTCTTCCAGCAGCCGCTTCCAGTCGTGGTAGTCCGTGTTCGGGCTGAGCGGCCCGCCCAACGGCTTGGTGAACACGTACTCGGACTCGGACCACAGGTTGCCGGCCACCGCGCGCTCCCGGGCCTGTGCCTCCCGGTGGGAGCGGAGCATCACGACCAGCGGGCCCGGGAGGGGCACGGCGCGGCGCCCAGCGCGTGACTTCGTGTTCTTCGTCTCGCGCCGCACCTGCACCCGGTCCGGGCAGTAGCCGGCTTTCCGGCCGCACGGCGCCGCCTCGCCACACCCGTGCTCGTACTTCGGCCGCAACCGGTTCCGGCGGAGCTTCAGGTACTCGTTGTCCAAGTCCACGTCAGACCACCGCAGGCCGAGCGTCTCCCCCTGCCGCAAACCGAGCGCCAGGGCCAGCATCCAGCGGGCACTGTTCCGGCGCTTGTTCACTTCGAGCAGGAGACTCTGCACCTCGTCGACCGAGTAGGGCTCCACCTCGTTCTCGTCTTCTTCCATCCGGGGAGGCTTCGCCAGCGCGGCAGCGTTCTTCGCGGCGTGACCACGCCGCACGGCTTCCCCGAGGGCCGTACGGGCCGTCCGGTGAGCCTGGTGAGCGGTGCCCGCCTTGCTGCCGGCGCTCTGCATCCGGCGGTACAGGCTTTCCAGGTGTTCGGGCTCCAGGCGGTCGATGCGGTGCCGACTGATTCCCGGCACCAGGTGCACGCGGACTGCCACCTCGTACCCGGCGTACGTGTTCTCGCTCACGACGGGCCGGGCGATGTTCTCGACCCAGTGCTCAAGCCACTTCGCCACCGTCCACGGCTTGCCGGGCTGGCGCGCGGAACCTTCGTCCCGCTGCTTCTCCAGGCGCCGGACTTCGTCCACCAGCTCCTTGCGCGTGGGGCGCGTCAGGTGGCGGCGGTAGGGCGTTCCGTCGTCCTTGTAGCCCATAGGCACACGGGCGTGCCAACGTCCGTCTTTGCCCAGATAGATGGCCGATTCGCCGTTGGCTCGGCGAGTGCGCTTCTTCTCCTCTGACACTGGCAGTTCCTCCGGTCGGTACGAGGCAGACAGACCGGAGCGCCGTCCGCATGTGGGGCGGCGCTCCGGGATGGTCAGATCAGGCGGCGCGCTGTTCGGCGCGGCGTCGGGCGAGGTAGGCGGCCGGGGCGTCAGCGGGGACGCGTCGGAGTCCGCCGATGGTCAGGGACTCCAGCTCTCCGGTGCGGATGAGGGCGTAGCAGGTGGTGCGACCGACACGGAGGCAACGGGCAGCCTCTTCGACGGTCAGCAGCACGGGTGCCGGTTCGCCAGCCTCAGCGAGAGGTGCGATGTCCACGGTGGCGAGGCTCATGGAACGGTCTCCTCTGGGCGGAAGTCTGTGTTGGGAAGGCGCGTGTGTCCTAGGTGCGGATTTCTGCGTCACAGCGTCACGTGCGTCACCCATGCCGTCTGAGCTGCGGTTTCGGGTGACGCAGGGCGCCAGGAGTGCGTCACCTGTGACGCAGGCTGCTCGTCACGCGTGACGCAGGTGACGCGGTGTGACGCAGAGAGAGGCCGTCTGCGTCACGCCCGTATAGGCAGGTCGCGGGGCAGTTTTCATGATCGTGTGACGTTGTGACGCAGTGTCCCTCTACTTAGGAAAAAGAGGGGCGTCTGTGGTGGTGCGGTGCGGCTCAGGGCGCAATGAGGGAGCCGCTTCGCGCACGTCTGTACAGGGCGGCGCTGCCGCCGAACAGCAAGAGGAGCACGCACGGCGCTGGTGCTCCTCTTGCTGTTCGCGGTCGTGCAGTGCGGTTAGAACACCTGCTGTTCGTGTGACGGCATATCCGGTGAGCGGGTCATTTCGATGTAGCGGCCCTCTCTGGTGCGGCCGGAGTCGATGAGGACGCCACGGGCGGCCAGGGTGGGCTGAAGCCGCTTGAGTCGGTCGGAGAGGACTTTGCCGGTCGTCGGCCACCCCTTGGGCAGGGGGCGGAAGTCCTCGCCGGTGTAGAGCTGATTGAGGCAGTGCAGCCACTCAGTAGAGGTCATCCGCTGCTGTGCGCCCGGTTCGAGGTCGGCGGCGTGTCGAAGGACGGTCTGTGCCAACAGGTCGCCCTCGATCACGTCGTCGTTGAGGTCGTCCAGGCTGGCCCGGTACGCGGTGAGCGCTCCGAGACCGGTGGCTGCGTCGAGCTGTGCGCACAGGTGCGCGAAGTCCGCCATGCGCAGGTCGGTCGGGGTGTCCGCCTCAGCCGCCCGAACCTTCACGGTCAGGTCCAGGAGCGAGCCGAGGACCACAGGCAGTACTTCGGCGTACTCGGTCCACAGCTCATCCTCGGTGCGCCGGACCTTCGGCCGTTCCAGGCGGAGCGGCAGGAGCCGTTCGGCGAGGTCGGGCCGAATGACGCCGACGTCGATGCCGGTCAGGAGCAGGGGGCGGCGGTAGCGGGCGCGGAACACGTCCCCGTCGGTGAAGAGAGCGCGCTTGACGCTCTCCGCGCCGGTGACGATGCAGCACATGGCGTCGGACAGGTCCGGGGTCATGTGGGAGAGGTTGTCCAGTGCGGTGACCCATCCGGCGGCCACGGCCGCGATCAGGTTCTCCTCATCCTTCGGTGCCCGGCGCAGGTCCCCGGTCATGCCCTCGACAATCCGCACGAGCATCCGTCCGCCGGTGGACTTGCCGGCGCCCTGCGGCCCGGTGAGGAACGGGGCCGGGACGGGCACGGACGGTCCGAGACAGCCGATGAGCCATGCGATGGCCAGGCACTCAGTCTCGGCGGTGGCGAAGTTGCACAGCCTGAGCAGGAGATCGATGCCCTTGCCGTCGGTGTCCTTGACCGGCAACGGCAGCTCCCCCGTGAGCTGCGTGCGCCGCCAGCACACCTCACGCGGGTCAGGGACGGCGATGTCCCACCCGGTGGGGTGGATACGCACGGACTGCCCGTCGGCCCGTCCCAGATCGAGCCACGTAGCACCGTCGAATCCCGGGGCGACGCGGATGTGCACGGGCTGTACGTCCTCGGTCAGCGCCAGGGCCTCGATCAGGTCGAGAGCTTCCTTGAGGGCGGTGCCGTTGAACACGCCCTGCCCGTCGCGGAAGAGACCGACCATGAGTTCCTGCCGGTGGCTTCCGGTAGTGCCCTGGGAGCGGATCGGGCGGGCCACGGGGTGGCCGTTGCGCTGCGCGTACACGGTGCCGTCGGCGGTGCGGAAGTACCGAAAAAGTGGGATTGCGCGTAGTCGGTGATGATCTCGCGTGCGGGAGTCTTCTCGTCCTCGGACATGTCACAGTCCCAACATGGTGCGGGCGTTGGTCCACGCGTCGGTACAGTGCCGGGCCGTCTCGCCCCTGCGCTGCGCGGCGGCGAACAGCCGGGCGACGTGGGTGTCGGTGAGGCAGCCGCACCGGCCGTGCCTGGACAGCACGGCCAGGAAGGTGCCGTACACGGTCGCGTGGACCGAGTTGGACGCCTCCGTGATGCGCTGCTCCGCCATGGCGACGCCCCGTTCCAGGAAGACGGGCGTGCGGTGCGGGCACTCGCCCTGACCTCCCCTCAGGGGCCCTGGGAGCGCCTGTGGCGCCCTGGGGGCGGGGGACGGCTCCTTTACTGCCAGGGCACGGGCAGCGTCCGGGAGAGCGATGATGGTGCCGGTGCCGGGTCCGAGCCAACGGGCGTAAGCCATGGTCGACTTGATGTCGACACCGGGGCGGACCGCGTTGCGTGAGGTCATGGTGCCCCGGTAGACCCAGTGTTCGCCGCGGGTTGTCGGCACGGTGCGGGTGGCGGGCAGGGTGGTGCGGGCCCAGGTGATGGCGTCGGCGTCGTCGAGGTCGACGACGGTCAGTCCGGCGCCGCCGGGGTGGTAGGCGACGCACACGGCCTGCCGCCAGGCCGCCGCCCATTCGGGGGAGACGATGACGGCCGGGGCGGTGGTGGCGGCGGCCCATCCGTGGCAGGGGGCCGGGCACCGGCACGGGCCGGGCACCTTCATGTTCGGCCGGCCGCCGCACGCGTTGTCCGCGCACGCCGTGCAGTTGCCGAACGGGACCTTGCCCCGGCGCAGGGGCAGCACGGGGATGCCGGACGCTGCGAGGCTCAGCGCCGTGTGCTGTGGGTAGGGCGTGGGTTGCGTCATGCTGGGGTATCTCCAGTTCCTTGACGGTTCTGGTGGGCAAGGGCGGCCCCGCGTTCTTGGCGGAAGGTGGGGGCCGCCCTTGGCGTAGCTAGCCGTGGAAGTGGTTGCGCTTGATCACGGCCTTGCGGATGTTCACGGTGGTGCCGCCCTGGTGGCCGCGCGTGCTGAAGGGCTGCACGGCGATCCATCCGCCGAAGAACACGGCGGCCAGGATGATGAGCTGGGTGATGAACGCGGTGAGTGCGGCGATGAACGAGGTGAGCAGGACCAGCCCGCCGCACACGGCGAAGAAGCCGGCGCCGCCGAGGGCGACGTTCACGGCCGTGCGGGACACGGCCGGTTTGGCGGCGACCGGTTCGGGCTGGGCGGGGTTGATGGCGTAGCCGGTGACGACGCGGCCGTCCGGCAGGACGATGCTCGCCACCGCCGGGACCGTGCCCGGCTGCACCGGCACGACCGGCGCCGACACCGGCACGGCGGGCGGGTACGGGGTGGGCTGGTGGACTTCCACGGCCCGCTGTACGGGCACGTGCGGAGCCTGTTCGGGGTACATGCGGAATCCCTTCCGGCCGAGGGTCAGGGAGGCAGCAGCACCCCCTTCGGGATGCCCTGCAGAGGGTGTTTCGGGGGTGTGACCTGCGTGCCTCCCTAACTCCCTGAGTGATCATTCGCGCAGGTCAGAGCAAGGGAGGCGGGGCAGGGAGGCGGTCAGGGAGTTCTCCCTGCCTCCCTGCCCCGGTGGCGGTTGACTCCCTGCCGTCATTCGGCGGAAGCGGAACCCGCGTCGTCGCGGTTGGCGAGGGCGCGCGCCACGCGGTCGCGGGCCACGCACATGACGCCGTCGGACTTGTACGGTCCGGCGTCGGCGTCGTCGAGGACGCGCTTGAGGTCGAGGAACGACCAGTCGCCGTAGGCGTCCGCGTTGCGCGCGGCGAGCCGTGCGAGCACGTCCTTGGTGCGCACCCGCGGGGCGTCTCCGATGACGGCGGCGATGTCGGCGAGCGGGTCGTGCTCCGTGCTCTGGTCGATGGCGTGCAGGGTGGTGACACCGTCGCGCAGCGCCTTGGCCCGGTCGGTGATCGCGGTGGCGGCGTCGTCGATGTAGTGCGTGCGGACCGTGATGGACGACTGCCCCGCCGGGATGCTGATCCCGTCGGAGGCGACGACCAGGGTTCCCCGGTCCAGCCCCGGACGCAGCAGGTTGGGAGCGGCGCCGCCGTCGACGGCCTTGTCCCCCAGGACCATGCGGGCCTGCGACTCCGTGCCGAGGGCGAGGGAGGCACGGGTGTGGGCGCCCTCACGCACCAGCTTGGGCAGGTTCTCGTTGGTCGGGTCCTGCGTGCCCTGCCACATCAGCACGTTGACCGCACGACCCTGGTTGTGAATCTTCCGCACGGCCATGAAGTACCGGGAATCGGCCTTTGCCCCGCCGTACGGGCGCTTGTCCTTGCCCGTGCCCTTGGCCGGGCACATGAACGCCACCTGCGCTTCGTCGACCAGCACGATCAGCGGCGGGAACACCGTGCCAGGCGGCGCCTGGAGACGCCGGTTCATCTCGGCCACGGCACCCTCGACCATCTCGGTCACCTGGATCACGTGCTCATCCGTCGGCCCCTGGATCAGCGTCGTGGCCAGGCCGTCGAACATGTTCCAGTCGCCCGCGCCCTTGAGGTCGCCCATGAGGAACTGCACGGACTTGTCCAGGGACAGCCACAGCGCCAGGGAGCGCAGGGCCACGGTCTTGCCCTGGTTCGACAGACCCGTGATCAACAGGTGGCGCTGGTAGAGGGACAGGGCGGCGGCGTCCCCGCGCAGGTCCTGACCCCACGGGGCCTTGCCCTTGGTGTAGTCGGCGGTCATCGTGTCGTCGGTGACCAGCGGCGACGGGCCGATCGGCTCGTCCAGCGCGCCGGAGTCGGCGACCCACAGCCGCACCGTACGGGCGGCCTGGGGGATGGTATTGAACACCTCGTGTTCGTGCCGGGTCAGGTTCTCCGCGAGCTTGCGCCGCTTGGCCTGCACCTCGTTGGTCGACACCCCGGAGGGAAGGGTCACGTCAACCTCGACACCGCATCCGGCGATCGTGATCGGGCCGAGCATCGAGGCGCCGGCGTCGCCCATCTCCTTGATGGCACGCGCCAGGGCGGGCACGCCGAGGTCGCGCAGGGCCTTGACCACGATGGACGGGGTGATCGGCTCCCCCTCGGTGTTGCGGACGTTGGCGGGCAGGGCCCAGGCGGGTGCGGCGTGCTGCTTGCGACCGACCGACCACAGGGCGAGCAGGACGAGGAACGGGCCGATCGACAGAGCCGGACCCCACACCACCTGGACGATCCGGATCAGCAGGGCGATGAAGTCGACCGTCGCCGACAGCGGCGTGACCACGTCGCCGACGTGGCCCGTGCTGATCGCCATGACGACGCCGAGGGCGACCAGGACCCCGATGCTCATCCCCGCACCGACGGCGACACCCTTGGCAGCCTCGACCGGGGAGTGCAGGAGGTCCATGCGGCGGTGGTGGCGGGCGGCGCGGAACCGGGTCAGCCGCTCCTCCCACTCCTCCGCCGCCTCCAGGTTCCCCGCAGCTTCCGCCGCACGGATCATCCGCTCGTACCGGGAGCCGGTACGGCCGTCCCACGCGCGACGGGCCACGATCCGGCCCCCGTTGAAGGTGTAGAGGCCGTGCCGGGCCGCCGCCCGGACCGTGGCCCGGGTGGCCACGGTCTTCACCGCGCGGCCGGAGCGCACCCACAGCGGCACCGGCCGTGCGGGCGACGCGTCGGGCACGACCGTGAGCACGGTCGGTGCCGTGTCGGCGGTCGGGGGGTCGGTGGCCTTGTGAAGGTGAACGACGTTCTCAGACATGCTGGAATTGCTCCTGACTGCCCCCAGTGGGGGCGGGAGTAAGGGAGTGAGCCGGGGTGGCCGTGTCCGTGGAAAGTCCCGGTCACCCCGGCGCGGGAAACGGGCTGGTCAGAACCAGCCGGACGACTTCTTGGCGGCCTTGTCGCGGGCGGCCTCGGTCATGAGGCGCTGACGCTCGCCGTGCAGGGCGGTCAGCTCCGCGTTCAGCCGGATCTCGGCGCTGTTGCCGGTGGCGTCCATGCGCTGTTCCTCGCGGCCCGCGCTGCGGCCCCGGGCGACCTTGTAACCGCCGGCGGCCAGCGAGCGGGCCATGGCCCGGCGCTCACTGCCGTTCAGCGGCCACCACTCGCCCCGGCGGACCGCTTCGAGCTTCTTCTGTGTCGCCTGGATCGCGCGGTCCAGGCGGCGGATGTCTGCATTGCGCATCGGTTGGCTACTCCTCGAAGGCTCGGGATGGTCAGGCGGCCGTACGGGCGGGGAGGGCGGCGGGGGCGAGGAAGCGCAGCGCGGCCGTGGCCTGTTGCGGGACCACGCCGTTGCCCAGCGCCTTGAGCTGTGCGGACCGGGACAGGCCGGGGACAGCGGTGACGTGCCCGGCGGGCAGGCCCATGAGCCATTCGACGAAGGCGGGACTCAGCCGTCCCACAGCGTCAACTGGCCCGGGGGCGGAGCGCTGGAGGACCGCCTCCCACCGCGCAACCGCTTCGGCGTACTCGCCCCACCCGTCGGAAACGCGCTCAGCGCCGTCTGCAGATTCGCCCTGCCGGACTGCACCCGCCGGTCCGTCGCATCCGTGCGCGAGACCGCGCCCTTCGCGCCGTCCGTGGCCCGCGGGGTCGGCAGGAGCGAGCCCATCTCGGCAGCCAGGCTCTTGCCATGCCGCCCGGCTTCCTGCGAGGGACTGCGCCGGGTCTGCCGGTTCTCGTTCTCCGACGCGCGCGGGTTCGGCAGCAGCGAGACGACGTGGCGCAGGTTCATCCCGCCCTGCGCCACGTGTCCGGCTCCGGTGTTCTCCGAGGTCGACGGGGTCGGCAGGAGCGAGCCGACGGCGGTCGGAAGCTGCCCGCGCTGCCCGCCGCCCCTCCAGTCCCGTGCTGCCGGAGTCGGCAGGCCAGGCGAGGACGAAGAGGCGCTTGCGCTGGTGAGCCGCTCCCAGGTCAGATGCGCGAAGAGTGCACCACCGCGCATCGAACCCGAGGGCGGCAAGGTCACAGAGGACGGAGTCGAATCCGAGAGAAAGGTGCCCTGCGACGTTCTCAAACACCGCGAGACGGGGTCGTAGAACCCCAAGGGCACGGGCGATGTCGGGCCAGATGTGCCGCTCATCAGCGGTTCCCTTCCTCTTGCCGGCGGAGCTGAACGGCTGGCACGGGTAGCCGCCCGTCACGATGTCGACCGGTTCCACCTCGTCCCAGCAAGTGGCGGTGATGTCGCCCAGGTTCGGCACGTGCGGGTGGTGGTGGGCGAGGATGCGGGAGGCTCCGGCGTCGTTGTCCGCGACCCAGGCCAGCGAGCCGCCGAAGACGGCCTGGACGGCCATGTCCAGGCCGCCGTAACCGGAGCAGAGCGAACCGATCCGCAGCCCGCTCACGCCGCCGCCCCCTCGGCGCGCTCCGCCCGCAGGGTGTCCCGCAGCGCCCGCGCGTTGACCGGGGACGTACGCACCGCACGCCGGATCCCCTCCGCGGTCACCTTCGCGTCTGGCCAATCGGCCGTCGCCTCGTGCGCCTCGGCGAGCAACTGATCCGGCGTGCGCTTCGGCCGACTCGACTTCGCCACCGCCGGGACACGGCCCGTGGCACGACGCGGCCGGGTCGACTCCGCCGCCACCGCACGCCGCTCGATCGGCGCGACCGGGGCCGGGGCGATCGAGGGAGACGGCTTGGCCGGGAGAGTCGACTTCAGGAAGTCGACGGTCACCGGACGGGGCAGCGTCGTCGCGTTCGGGGTGATCGGCGCGAGGGTCGATACGGGCAGGTCAGCCGTAGACCGTTTCATATCGGTCTCGGTAGATTCATCCGCATTCGTGCCCAAGGTGGGGATCGGGGCGGGGCGGTGGTGCAGAACCTTGGCCACGAGGTCGGAACCGAAGTAGATCGACCCGACCGGCAGCGACGTGGCGAGCAGGACCAGGGCCCAGTTCGCCGGATCCCAGTCGGCCAGCCGCCCCCAGTCGACCGTGCGGCCGTGCAGCTCCGGCACCAGACCATGCACGTAGTTGAGGACCAGCGAGGCGACCGTGTACGCCCCCAGCACGCGCAGGGCGAACGTGCGGTCGCGGTCGGCCAGTACCAGGGTGGCGATGAGGGCGAGCGCCATGAGGCCGTCGACCACGAACGGGTACAGCATCGCCGCCGTCTCGTCCGCGCCGACGGCACCGGCGATGTCCCGCAACGCGTTCCACGACACCCTAAACGCCATACCGACCACGGCGACCAGGGCGAGCACCAGGGCCGCGCGGCCCTTGCGGTGAAGGTTCATGCCGCACCCCCGGCTGTGAGCAGGGCGGCGAGGGAGCAGGGCACCGCCGGTCAGGGTGAGGTCGACCGCGCGGCGCAGGCACGTGAACTTGGCGACCGCGAGCCGGGACAGTCCGGCGATGTCGGCGGCCAGGTCCCGGGTAACGGCGGCGCCGATCTCGTCGGCGGTGAGGGTGGCCCACAGGGGGAAGCCGTGCCGTCCGCGCAGGTTCGGGCGCACCGACCGCAGCAGCAGACCGGCCGCACCGACCAGCAACGCCACACCCAGACTGCCCACAACGACAGCAGGCACGGTCAGCGGCAGGTCGCGGGCGACCGTCCACGTACCGGCGAGGATCGCGCCGACGAACGCCAGGAGCAGGGCCGTCTTGGTGTCCGTCCGCGTGATCTCTGCCTTCACCTCGGCGTGCGCGGCACTCAGGTTCTTCTCGGCGGCGCTCATGCGGCACCCCCGGGCAGGCCCACACCGGCCGTGCGGTTGACCAGCGCGGCGCGGGCGGCCAGCGCGCGCCGGCGGGCCCGCCGGGTGCGGCGGTCGTCCAGCTCGGTCGGCGTGCGGTCGAGGGTGACGATGTACGCGTCCAACAGGTCGACGTCCGCGAGGATCACGGGCATCTCCTGCTCGACCGCGTCCAGCTCGGCGTCCGTCGGCTCCATGAAGTCGGCGAACGCGGTAACAGCTTCCTGAACAGTGACGATGGGGTTCATGGGTCGTGGTCTCCCTAGCAGGTGAAACGGCCCGAACGCGGCTCCCGGGTGGCACCCCGGGGGCCGCTCGCCGTTGAAGTCGGTCTCGACTCCCCGCGCCCTCGTCCGTACGCCCTTACGCAGTGCGCGGAGCGGACGGGCGAGAGAGGCAGCCGACGCAGCAACGGTGCTGCGAGCGGTGACGGACCGAGCTACCGCGCAGCGCCGCCGGCCGGTCCTTACCGGGGCGCTCAAGGCCTTCGTTGATGCATCAGGTCTCCTGTAGGTCGAAGGAACAGAACGGCTGCAAGGGGGCCTTAAGCCCCACCCTCCGGCCGTTGCTCGCGGTCACCGGGCCACCTCGCCAGTACGGGCCGAAACCCTGTTTCACCTGGCCTTTAGCGGGATTGCAGCGTCCCCGCCCTGTGCATCAGCGCAGGCGAAGACAACTCAAGGGAATTACTCCGCTTGCTCAACTTGTTGGTACAAGCCGATGCAGTGATGCTGCACCCACGGACAGTGAGCCGTCAAGGGATTGGGGTCCACATGTACCAACAAGTTGAGCGAGTGAGTCATGATGGGGGCATGAGCAAGCAGCCGAAGTACCGGCAGGTGGCCGATGCCCTGCGCCGAGAGATCGACAGCGGCACGTACGCGCCGGGTGCGCGGTTGCCGTCGGAGAGCGACCTGATGAAGCGCTTTGACGCTTCGAGGAACACTGTGCGGAACGGGCTAAGTCTCCTGGTCAGCCAGGGTCTCGTCTCGTCCAGCCAAGGGTTGGGCTACGAGGTTCGATCGCACGAGGTGTTCAAGCTCAACGCGTCCCGGTTCGAGAACCTGGACTTCCCGCAGAACGGCGACGCGTATCGCACGGACGTGACAAACGCCGGCCGCCGACCGCACCAGACGTTCCGAGTCGAGATGACCCCGGCGTCTGCGGATGTCGCGGAACGGCTGAAGGTCGATGTGGGGTCCACCACGGTCCTGCGGTTCTGCCACCGGTACGTCGATGACGTGCCGTGGTCGACACAGGCCACCTGGTACCCGGGGTGGCTCACAGAGCGGTCACCACGGCTCGCAGAACCGGGCGACATCGAAGAGGGGACCACGCGGTATCTCGCGTCGCACGGCATCGAGCAGGTGGGCTACTTCGACGAGATCGCGGCCCGCATGCCGACCCCCGAAGAGGCGCGCCTCTTGGAGATCGGCGCCGGGGTGCCCGTGCTGCTCTGGACGCGCACCGGCTACTCGGAGGATCGGCCGATCCGCTGCACGGTCACCACCTTCCGGGGCGACCTCAACCAGATGAACTACGAGATCGGCACTCTGTCCGGCCGGGAAGAGAACGAGCCTCAGTGAGAATCTGCTCAGCGCAACCGCACGACCTGGCCAAGCTGCTCGCCTTCCGGCAGGAGGCAGCAGCTTGGTTGTCTCGTCTCGGCACTGATCAATGGCAGCGTCCGTACCCGGCCGACAAGCTACTCGCCACCATTGAGGCAGGGGAGGTGTTCATGGTGCGCGACGGTGATGTCACGGCGGCCACGATCACGTTGACCCCGGAAGCGGAGGACGGGCTGTGGACCGCAGAGGAGCTAGAGGAACCCTGCCTGTTCATCAATAAGCTGACCGTGGCGCGGACACATAGTGGCCAGGACCTTGGCGGCCGGCTGCTGGATTGGGCCGGGGATCGCGGCCATCGCGCCGGCGCCAAGTGGCTTCGCCTTGACGCATGGACGACGAACGCAGGCTTGCAGGCGTACTACCTGAACCATGGCTTCCAGCACGTTCGGACCGTTCATCAGGGTCTCGCCGTGAATGGGGGCCCTCGGGTGTCCGGGTGGCTTGCGCAACGGGCAACCGGTCCGGCCACTCACGGGTTCATAGATGAAACTGCATCGCCGAACCGTGTGGGCTGACGCCTTGCGGCGGCTAACGGGCAGGTCACGGGCAGACTTGACCGCCAAGGCGACTGACCTGGCGTGGCCTCATGCAAGTTTTTTCAATCATCATGGGTACATCATGGGAGCGAGGGCTACCAAGACGCTACTCTGAGGCTCCCCAGACAGGGAGGAGGCAGACAAGTGACGGAAGCTGACTTGCAAGACTTGCTTGCGAAGCTGCGCCGGTTCGGCGGGGATCACTTCACGTGTGAGGTGAAGCGTTCACAGGGTGGTCTGCCGGCAAGCATGTGGGAAACAATTAGCGCCTTCGCGAACGCTCAAGGTGGACTCGTCGTTCTCGGCGTCGACGAGAAGACTGACTTCTCCGTTGTTGGGGTACATGAACCTGCAAAAATCGAAGCAAATCTCGCAGTGGTGTGCAGCGAGATGGAACCACCGGTGCGCGCTGAGATGCAGGCTTTCGAGGTAGATGGAAAACATGTGCTCACGTGCTACATTCCACCCACGCCAAAGGACCAAAGGCCATGCCACAAGAAGAGCCTAGGACCCTGGGCTGGATCAAGGGTGCGAGTAAGCGATGGCGACCGAAAGCTCACCGACTACGAAGTCTCACTTCTTCTGGCGAACAGGAATGAGCAGAAGCAAGATCTAAAGCCGATCCTTGAAGCTTCCCTAGAAGACCTCGATAGCGAACTGATCCGCGCGTTCCTCCGCCGCGTTCGCGAAACCAAATCGCCGATCTTTAGCAGAATCAGTGATGCTGAAGCGCTGCGAATGCTAAATGTCCTCGTAAACCATGACGAGAGATTGGTCCCCTCACTTGCTGGCTTGCTCGTGTTCGGGGTCTATCCGCAGCAGTTCGAACCGCAACTGGACATCACGTTCGTTGCATACCCTACGCCTGAGGCTGGTGTACTAGGACCTTCGGGTGAGCGTTTCACTGAGAACAGATCCATTGACGGGTCAATTCCCGAGATGGTGAGCGAATGCATCCGCGTCCTCAAGCGCAATATGCGGCGCCGCAGCATTGTGACAGGCCTGTTCAGGACAGACGAGTGGGAGTATCCCGAAGAAGTACTGCGCGAGGCGCTAGTGAATGCGCTGGTACATCGAGACTACTCTGAGCTCGCCAGAGGTATGCAGGTCCAGGTGGAGATGTACCCAGACCGACTGGTCATCCGTAACCCCGGAGGGCTCTACGGTCCGGTAGAGGTGGGTTCACTTGGCACCGAAACCATCTCCTCCTCACGAAATAAGGCGCTCCTGAAAATCCTCGAAGACACCCCCTATAGCGATAATCGCATGGTTTGCGAGAATCGCGGCAGCGGGATTGCGCGAATGCGTATTGCCCTCGTGGATTCAGGCATGGAGCCTCCACGATTCACCGACGACATCTCGTCATTTACTGCGGAATTCCCCAATCACACACTGATCGATGAGGATGCCCTGAATTGGCTTAGCAGCCTTTCTTCGGACCCGCTTTCGAGGCCGCAAATGACCGCGCTAGTCATGATGCGGAATGGCGAGGTCATGACTAATAGCTCCTATCGCGCTGCTACAGGAGTGCAAGACAGTCGGGCTGCTAGCAGGGATCTGAAGGACCTAGTCGATCGAGGAATTGTTGAGCAAGTAGGGACCCGCGGGTCAACCGTTTACACGCTTGCGGGGCAGGTAGACGAGCATGCCGAGGAAGTTTTGGAGGAATTCGTCGAGGAAGCCTTCCCGCTGTTGAGCACATCAGACGGACCTGAACCCCTTAGTGATCTGCAGAATAAGGTGCTGTCTGCTCTGGGGTCTGAATCCCTCCTCAGGCATGAAATCGAGGAACGGACGGGGCTGGATTCTGGTCAGGTGAGAGGCGCTTTGAAAGCCCTGCGTGACAAAGGCCGCGTTGAGCTCGTCGGAAAGGCTCGCTCGAAGAACGCTCGGTGGCGAGCTACCTGAGCCGTCGTGCACCCCCGAGGGCAGGCGCCCACCCGAGTTGCTTCGGGACGAAGAGGTCGTAGCCCCGGGCTGGTCGGATGCTGGCGGGGTTGGCCATGTTGCCTCATTGCGGCGCGGCCAACCTCTGGCCCACTTGGATTAGGCGGCACTCGCTGATGGGGCGCTCGCGCAGGTCAAGTCGCATTCGGTCGATCAGATCCGGGTGGTCTTGAAAATCCGTTCCATAGCCCCGCCTCCCTCCCTGCTCGGCACCGCTACAGTCACCCCATGCCGTCGCACCCTGTGAACCACCACTTCGTCCCCCAGTTCCTGCTTAAGTACTTCGCGGAACAAGGCGGGCAACTATACGTGCACCAATGGGTCAGCGGACGTGCCTTTCATAGGAATGTAAAGGAGATAGGTCAGCGCAAGTACGGGCATTCGATCTACCAGCCTGGACAAGAACCGGACCACTCATCGATGGAAGCCGCCATGGGCGACATCGAAGGACAGGCCGCCACCGTGGTCAAGGAGCTCGTGCAACGCCGTGAACGTGCCGTGCCTGAGCATGCCCGGGAGGCTTTGGCGTGGCTACTCGCCCTGCAATGGCAGCGCAGCCGCTTCCTACGACACGTAGTCAGTCAATCCGTAGGCGCCAACGACTACGGACTGACCGAGAAAGAAGTTCAGTCCAGCATGATGGGGCTCATTGCCCAGTCAGTGATCTGGCCGTGGAAGGCGCGCAACGACGAGGACGCCCACTACAAGGACCAGTGGAACCACCTCGTGGCGGTCCTGCTGTCCAGGGATATGCACTGGGCCTGCTACAGGCCGCGTGGGGGCGGCCTGATCGTCAGTGACAACCCTCTGTGCATGTCAGGAATCGTGGGCACCCCACCGACGGGCATACCTGCTGGCTTCTTCGATCACGGCGTTGGCATCGGCTTCACCAATTTCCGGCGAATCACTGTGCCGCTCGGCCGCAGCCTCGCCCTCGTCATTTCCCGTGATCCGAATGAGGTGTCCCACCTGAATGTGGCCGCCATCAACCGATTCACCGTGTTCAACAGCCGGGAGTTTGTAGCGCACTCCCGTCACTGGAAGCAAACCCACCCCAAGCTCGCACGAGAGCTCCCTGGCCTGCTGGAGCGGCAACAACTGGTCGCGCCAGCGTTCCTTCATGGGTACAAGCCTGGAATCACCGCGTAAGCCTAGTCAGCCCCGCCCATGTGCGTGGCCTGGCGCACCTCATGCGAGGCCGTGTCGTCGGCTTGCCGACGACACGGTACGGCTCGATGCGTCAGATCATGGAGAAGCGGGTGTCGTACTCGTGGGCCATGCGCTGCACCATCGAGTCGTAATGCAGGACATCGTCCTCCGCAGGAGCCGGAGGGGCCGTAACCAGCGTGCATGGACTAACGCCGTCGTTGACCATGTCCACCACCACGATCCCCAACCCGTCAAAGCCCTGGGAGCTGTGATGGCTACGGCGAGGGAGATCAGTGACCTGTGCGACTGCTCTCCTCAGCGCGTGGGGCTGCCTGTGCTTATTTGGTCCCGGTTTCGCCGTGTTCGTCGGGCTATAGAACTCTTCAGCCGCATTGACCATGAAGAAGCCGATCGAGAGAGCCTGGCTTGAGTGGCCATGCACGATTTGATGGCTTGAGTTCAGCTCGTCGTAGAGTCGCGGGAGCGCCTTGATGTGCTCGGTCATGCACGCCTTCGCCTCAAGCGCCACAAGGACGCTGCCGACCGGCCCCTCTGTGATCACAGGCAAGTCCTGCAGCAGCCCCCACTGTCTGGGAGTGAGCTCGATGCCGTGCTTGTCCACGAGCGTGTGGAGGGTTTGGGGCCTCCTCGGGACAGGGGCGCCGGCCTTCGGACGGCAAAGCACCAAGTCGAGGCGCTTCTTCTTCTCCGGTGAGAAGCTCCTCAGCGTGTGATTGATGCCGAAGACCACCTTGCCTGACTCCACGTGCCAGCGCAGCAAGTCACTCGTCAGCATCAGGTCGAAGAGGATTCCCCAGCAGATGAGCTGGCCGTGCCGGTCGCTGCGACCGTGGTACTGGAGCATCTGGCCATTGATGGGAACGGCCTTACTGAGGCTCCTTGTGAGAATGTCGACGGCTTCCAAGACCCACCCCTTTCGGGGGCACCCTATCGCTCCCCCCGGCCTGCCACTGACGCCTCATCAGCGGACCGCCGATCACACGGCTCGTCCTCCAGTGCTCATCCCACCGCTCAGACGAAGAACGGCGGGATGAGCCCTGAGCCCTCGTTTGGGCTGCTCTGCTAGGCAGGCACAGGGCTGGACATCTGCTCTGCATGCAGCTTGAGCGCATCCGAGAAGGCTTGTGGGTAGCGGAGTCGACTCCTGAGGAGTCGGCCGTGGAAGCCTGTTGTGGCACGAAGGCTCAGTGGAGCAGCCTCGTCCACGTCGATCACGTCCAAAAGGTGCTGATACCTGTGGGTCTCAGGCCACAAGCTCATGGGGACGGACCATCGCTGGCTCGCGCTGCCCCAGGCAGCCGTGGGCCAGCGCATCCCCTTCACCAGTAGTTCCTGGCTTGAGTCGTCGTACGTGCCGGGGTCGACTAGCCGGCGCCCCAGCCACTCGGAGACGCCGACGGTGACGGCGTTACCTACCAGCTTCCACCTGACGCCAGGCTTCGCCTTGCTAAGCGCAGGCTCAGTCCAGCCTCGAGGGAAGCCTTGCAACGCTTCGGCGTCCTCAATTCTCGGCGTCAGGATGGCCCGCCCCGGCTCGGCCTCGCGTACCCACATGGCCGGCGCCGACGGGATGCCGAGGCCCGACCCCCCCTTGAGGGTGGGGAGCGCGTCCTGCGCCCAACCCAGGCCGGTGTTGCCTTCGGTCCAGTAGAACCCGAAAGCGTCCTCGCGGTAGTCGCTCTCAGCGCGTTCCCCTGCGTCATCCGCGAAGAGCACCGAGCAGGGATCTTCCGTACGGGAAGCGACGAAGATCACGCGCTGACGTCGCTGCGGTACGCCTGTGAAGCGGGAGTCAACGAGTCGGTACGCCCATGTGTAGCCGAGCCGCTCGAACTCGCCAACCAGGTACTCCATGGCTGTGCCGCGGTCCAGCGCCAGCATGTTTCGTACGTTCTCGATGACCACCCACTGCGGTGAGGCGTCGCCTAGGAGCTTGATGAGGTGTTTGACCATCCCAGACGCTTCCCCATGGATGCCAGCCGTCCGTCCGGCCTGTGACAGGTCCGTGCAGGGGAAACCGGCCGTCACCACGTCCACATCGGGAAGCGCTGGCAGGGTCTGGATGTCGTCGTGCAGTGGGATGCCCGGAAACTGCTGCTGCAGGACGGCCTGGGCGGGCTCCCACCACTCGCAGAGCAGCTTGGTCTGCATGCCTGCCGCCTTGAGCCCGAGCTCGACTCCGCCGATGCCAGCGAATAGCCCAGCAACGGTCAGTGTTCGAGTGGCGGCGTCCGGGCTTGGCATGGTGACGATGATCCCACGTCCCTTCGTGTGCGAGCACAGTTTCTCCTGCGCACCGAGTGCCGAGCCATGGAGGTGTGTGCGCGGCACCGGTTCTTGTCCTCGTCTTTGTCCAGTGCACCGACGGCCGCCACGGTTCACCGCCGTCCGTGCACCTCCTCTGACCTGCCGCGCGAACCCCTGCGAACACCGCTGTACGGTCACGCGGACAGTTGGAAAGCGTGTTGGGGGCAACCCCTCAAGGGTTCGAATCCCTTATCCTCCGCCAGTGCCTCACTGAGGTTCCCCCGAGATGCGGAGAATGGTGACAGCAGGTCAGGTAGGACTCACAGAGAGGAGCCCTGCTGATGCCTGCCCCGAGGAAATACCCACTGGAGTTGCGTGAGCGCGCGGTGCGGATGTACCGCACCGCGGAGCCGAAGCCCGTGATCCGCCGCATGGCCGAGGAACTCGGTGTCCATCACGAGGCCCTGCGCGGCTGGATCCGCCAGGCCGAGGCCGACGCCGGCGAACGCGACGACCTGCTCACCAGCGACGAACGCGCCGAGCTGACCGCGCTGCGCAAGGAGAACACCCAGCTCAAGCGGTCGAACGAGATCCTGCGGACGGCCTCGGCTTTTTTCGCGGCACAGCTCGACCCGACCCGGCCCAGGTGACCGCGCTCCTCGACGAGCACGAGAACCTGGAGGTCGAGCCCACCCTCCGGGAACTGCACATCCCCTCCTCCACCTACTACCGCTGGCGCCGGGCGAAGAAGGAGCCGTGCGAACGGCACCGCCGGGACACCGAGCTGACCAGGCAGATCCAGCAGATCCACACCGACTCCGGCGGAATCTACGGCTCGCCCCGCGTGCACGCTGTCCTGAAACGCGAAGGCGTCCACGTCGGCCGCAAACGAGTTGAACGGCTCATGCGCGAAGCCGGCCTCGCCGGGATCAGTCCCCGCCGGACGGGCAAGGGCTTCACCCGCCGCGACCGGGACGCCGACCTCGCCCCGGATTTGGTCAGGCGCGACTTCACCGCCGACAGGCCGAACCGGCTGTGGGTCACCGACCTCACCATGATCTCGACCCTTGAGGGGCCCTTGTGGCTGTCGGCGATCAGGGACGCGTTCTCCCGCCGGGTGGTGGCCTGGGAGGCCTCCGCCCACGCGGACGCCGACCTCGTGCTGGCCACCCTCGAGTACGCCCTCGCGTCCCGGGAGGTCGAACCCGGCCAGCTGATTCACCATGCGGACCACGGCTGTCAGTACACGTCCGTGAAGCTCACAACACGCTTGGTGCGGGCAGGAATTGAGGCATCCATGGGCTCCGTCGGGGACTCGTACGACAACGCCCTCGCGGAGAACCTCTGGATGCTCATCAAGACCGAGGGCCTCCGCGGCCGCACCTTCGCCACCCGGGCCGAGGCGAACCTCGCGCTCTTCGAGTACATCGACGGGTTCTACAACAGTCGGCGCATCCAGAAACGCCTCGGCTACCTCAGCCCCGTCGAGTTCGAAGAGAAGCACTACGCCGAGCAGGCAGCGTCCGAACGAGCGAACCTGAAACCCCGCCAACCCGCTCTGACCAGCTGATCAGCCCCTCCCGAGCAACGGGGGAACCTCACACCGGGCACGATGTCGTAGGGCCCCGCTGTTCGCAGCGGGGCCCTACGACGTTGATGGTCTCATTTTTGGTCTCAGTTGCGGTTACCGCCCGTTGAGGGCGGCCCGGCACACGTTGCAGTACATGGCGGCGTTCCGGCCGTATCGCCGCATCAGCTGACCGCAGCCCGCACACAGCCCGAGCTCCCATGGCGGGCATCCCAGTGCGGCGGAGGCGGCAGCCCGCTCGACATCAGTGATCCGCATCGGGTCGCGGGAGCGCTGGACCGGCATGCGTGGCAGCGTGAAGCCGCCGGTCGGTTGATCGAGATCACGAAGGGGTCGGCCGTCGCTGACGAACCAGCCATCCTCTCCCGCTCGGCAGGTGCGGTCGATCTCCTGCTCGGCGAAGGTGATCACGTCGTCCTCGTCTTCGGCCGGGGCCGTGGGGAGCGGGGCCTTCTCACCGATGAGCTCCTGCCACAGAGCACGGTCGTCGGCCGACACCCACATGTGACGGCCGGCGCGGCCGTTCCCTCGACTGGGCACGTAGACCGGGACGCTCTCGCCCGTCGCGCTCTGCAGGACCAGGTCCTCGATGTGGACGGGCTTCCGCTCCGGCAGACACAGCGCGGGCACAAACCAGTCCGCGTGAATCGCGTCACAATAGCTGGCACCCTCACTGATGAGGCAGTGGCGCTCGCTGCTCGGTACGCACTTCCAGACTTCGAGGTGTCGGTACCCGCCGCGGATCACCATCTCCTTGCCGTCGGCGATGTCCTTCCACGGCATGTCGTCGACCCGCGCCCAGGGTGCCCGGTCGATCAGGGAAGCCGTCCGGTCCTTCGCCACCCACAGCGGAGTGATGCCGTGCTCCACGGCGTTGACCGAGCGCCGGTGCACACTGCTGGGGCTGAGGTGGTGGTACTGGATCTCCCAGCCGATCCTGAGACCGCCGGGACCGGTGACAACTGCGTCCGAGACGCTCCGCCGGTTGGCCACGGGCACCTCGGCCTCGGAATCCAGCCCGTGCCGCGCGGCGGTCTCTACCACCCTCTCCTTGGTGGCCTTGTGCTGAGCACTCTCCGCCGGGGTCGCCTTGCGAGTGATCGGCAGGTGCGAGGCGACGAGCGGTCGCCGGCCACCGACCCGGCCTCGGCGGATGAACATCCACGGAGACTTCCCGCCCGCCTCGGACGCGCAAGGCTTCCCCGCCTTGTGTGCGAGGCACTCCAGCAACTGAGGGTTCCGCTCGGAGACGCTGGTCATGATCTCTTCGAGCAGACCGGAGTAGCCGCGGACCCCCAGGTCTGGCTGCGTCAGGCTGCGCCGTTCCTGAGGCTGCTCGACGAGACGATCCCCCGCCTGCCGATCCTCGGCTACCTGTACTTCGAAGCGGTCGCCGAATACCTGATGCTCCACTCGACCTCCCACCACACCCGGCGCCTGGCCGAGCTCGGCGAGCTGAACAACTGGCTGTACAAGGAGCTGCTGTTCGCTGCCTTCCCCGCCATGGCTGGCAAGTTCGACCTCGCAAGATTCCGTCCCCGCCCGAAGCAGCTGGCCGCGCTCATCCACCGAGTCGACCCGACCATCGACGCCAACCACGCCAGCGCGTACCTGGTCGAACGGGTCAGCTACCTCGTCGCGGCTCGTCTCTTCGCACCCGGCGACGCCCCCGAAGCCTGGCACCACACCCGCTGGGAGTTCGACTCCTTGGCCACCCAGCTCGGACCGCTCCTGGGCCACCTCATCCACCGGGAGCTGCGCACCTTCGGCCGCTACCCCGACTTCTACTTCTACTTCGACCAGCACAAGGCACTGCAAGCCTGGAACTACTGGAACCACATGGACATCGTCGCCCCGTTCAACGGCACGATGCCCAAGGGTGAGATCGGCATCAACCCGGCCTACCCCAACCTCGACTACCGCGTCTGGCGCGCCGAGCAGGACGACACCGGCCACCTCCATCCGGCCGAGGAGCTCTCGCTGACTATCGTCCCGCGGCTGGTGGACATCAAGTACACGCTGATGCGCAACAACCAGTGGACTGCCCCCGCGCCCAGCGCCGCCTGATCACCGCTGCAGCCATCCGCAGCCCACCCCACCCCGAGCAACCTCACACGCAGGAGATCCGTGATGAGTCCCTCCGGCATGCCCTCCGTCGTCGACCTCCTCGACGAGCAGATCGCCTCCGTCCTCGCCGACCCCGCCACCACCCACGGCCTCGCCCGCACCCTCCGGGCCGCTGCCAAGGAGATCGAGCTCCACCGCTACCACCACGCCAGTCGGCGCGCCTGGCCCAACGGCCGGATCGAAGACAAGCCCGCCAAGGTCCAGATCGGCGGCGGAGCCCACCGCATCGACGGCTTCTTCAACATCGACCTCGTCCCGCCGGCCGACCTCCTCTGGGACATCCGCGAGGGCATCCCCCTCCAGGACGACAGCACCGAGGAGATCTTCTCCGAGCACTTCCTGGAGCACATCGACTACCCGCGCTCGGCCAAGCACTACATTCGCGAGGCCCACCGCGCCCTCGTGCCGGGCGGCCGGATCATCACCGGTGTTCCCGACTCCGCCTTCGCCCTGAGCCAGTACCCCGGCCCCCTGGACACCTGCGACGAGACGATCAAGCGCTGGTACGCCAAGCGCGACTGCCGCAGCGACATCAACACCCGGCTCGACCTCGTCAACCTCGTCTTCCGCGACCAGGACGACGACCCCACGTACACGCCGCATCTGTGGGCCTACGACCACGAGAAGCTCGTCCAGCTCTTCACCGAGGCCGGCTTCACCACCGTCGTGCCCTGGACCTTCGACCCCACCATGGCCAACCCGAAGCGCCGCTGGGGCAGCGTCTACGTCGTCGCCACGAAGTAGCCCCTCAAGCAGTCCGCGAGCCCGGGACGCCCCCCCATAGCCGCTCCGGACTCGCGGGCCTCCGCCTACGCCCTGGCGCCCCGACACCCACCGCGTCCACAGCACCGTGGCCTGCACCACCGCCTCCCCGCCACCAGTCACCACCGACGACATCCGCAGCTGTCTCGCTGAGCGAGGCACTGCCTGTCGCCTCGAGGCTGCGCGGATCGCGTGGACGCGACCGCCCTGGCGCCTTGGAACCGGCCGTAGTACTGCCGCCGTGCCCGGCGGGCCGCACAGAGCCCGCCGTCGGATCGTGGCCTTTCCGCAGGTGCCGGAGGCCACGATCCGACGCGGATCAATCGGCCAGGGTCAGCTCTCCGGCCGTTTCGATCCCCGCCGTCCGTGCCGCCGCGCGGCAGAACTCCTCGGGTGGGCAGTAATGGTGCGCCGTCATGTAGTGGATCACCAGGTTCGGCGCCGCGTAAAGCGTGCCGTCGGCTCCCTGCACCCGAATCTCCGCGGATCCGAGCCACACCTCGGTGTCCCTGGCGGGGCCGCCGAGGACGACGGGGCGGTCGATGTCGCAGAACTCACAGTGATGGACGCCGCGCATCTGGTTGTCGTAGGCAGCGCTGAGGACCTTCAACGCGCCCACTACGCGCTCATCCACGACTCCTGTGCGGTAGTCGTGCTCCGGCGTCAGCCAGCCGACGTTGAGCATTTCCTGGTCCGACTCGTCGTAGGAGTAACGGGTCAGGTCTGGGTAGTAGGTCATGCCTCGCTCCTCAACGACGAGGGTCGCAGTGCTTCCGGCAGATTGCCAGGTGTACCGGGCCCATGTTGGGTTTGAGGATCTCACTGAGCAGCGTGTCCTTGCTCACCGTGATCGAGCCGTTCATCATTCTAAGGTCGTGGCCCGGAGCCACGGTGTAGTCGGGAAGCGTCTTACCGGGACCGACGATCTCTGTGGGCTTGATTTTCTTGCCCTGTTCGACCGCGAGCCCGACGGACTGGCGAAGACCTATACCGTCCTCCACGTAGAAGTAGCCCCAGGTGCCGCTCGGCATTTGCATGTCGCCGGTGCCACGGACGTACCAGCCGTGGCCTGCGATGACGGCTTGGCCGTCAGGGCGTCCGCCAGGGAGCCGCTCGGCGGCCGGGCCGACGCCCTTGCCGTGCGTGGGGATGTCGTGTCCGCGTACCTCGGGCGTCACAGCCGTCCGCCGCCACCCTGTCAGGCCGCCGATCCCCACGAGGGCGATCTGCTGGGTCAGTTCTTCGGCAGCCTCGGCGTACAGGTCGGCGAGTGCGTCGCAGCCCTGCTGGCGGAGCATGTATTCGGCGCGGTAGAGACGGTAGGCGGGGCGGATGGGGAGGTACTTGTCGACGAAGGCGCCGCCGCCGCCGTTCTGGCCGGTGACGGCGTCGTAGGCGTCGCCAAGGAACTCGAAGGGCAGCTTCAGCCCTTCCAGAAAGCCTTCGCCGAAGATCTTCAGACCCTCCCCGAAACTGTCGACCCGGTCGTTGTTCGGGTCGTCGGGGGTCAGACCGCTGGGGTCGGTCAGGAGCGTGGGAACGTTGTCGGCGTAGGCGTAGGGCGAGAGGTACGGGGTCGTCTGGGCGCGGGTTGCCGGGTCGGGCCGGGTGAAGCGGCCGGTGGCGGTGTCGTACTGGCGGGCGTGGAGGTCGAGGTTTCCGGTGGTGGTCTCGTGGCGGGCGCCGGTGTACGACGGGGTGCTCGCGGGCGCGCCGCCGGTGGTGGTGTTCAGGATGCGGGTGCCGAACGGGTCGTAGGCCCAGCGCTGGTGGAGGGTGCCGGTGCTGCCGGTGACATCGACCGGTGAGCCCTGGGTGTCGTGGTGATAGTAGAAGAGCGTCCCGGCGCCGGTCTTGGTGGCGGTGGGCTGGCCGAGGGGGTCGTAGCGGAAGGACTGCTTGATGGTCCAGGCGCTGTCGTATTCGGTGGCCAGGATCGGCAGCGGGGCGTTGGGGTCCCACTGGGTACGGTGGGTGACCGTGCCGTCCTTGGCGGCGACGACCTGATTGCCGCCGGCGTCGTGGTCGTAGGTGTAGCTGCTGCCGCCGACGGTGGCGGCGGAGATCTGCCCGGCCAGGTCGTAGGTGTAGGTGTCGGCGCCCTTCTTGGTCCGGTTGCCCTCGGCGTCGTGGTCGTAGGCGGTGGTCGTGGTGCCGGTGGTGGTCGAGGTGAGCTGGTCGGCCGCGTCGTAGGCGTAGCTGGTCGAGGCGGTGCCGAGGGTGGAGGCCAGGCGGTTGCCGACCTTGTCGTAGGTGTAGGACGTGGTGCGGCTCGCGGCGCAGCCGGCGACCCAGGGCTGCGGGAAACAGCCCGAGGTGAGGCGGCCGGCGGTGTCGTAGGTGAGGTCGTAGCCGCCGGTGCCGACACCGGCCCGGGTGACGTCGACGCGGGTGGGCAGGCCCGCCGCGGACAGCGTCAGCGCGGTCTTGGTGACGGTGGTGCTCGCCTTGGCGGAGGTGACGGCGGTGAGGCGGCCCGCGCGGTCGTAGGCGCGGTCCTCGGTCTCGGTGTTGGGCAACGCGGACCTGGTGAGGTTGCCTGCCGGGTCCCAGGTGTACGTGGTGGTCTTGCCGTCGGCCAGCATCGTGGCGGTGCGGCCGTCGTTGTCGTACGTGTACGTGATCGTGTTGCCGTCGGAGTACTTGCGGGTGAGCATCTGCCCGGCGGCGTCGTAGGTGTAGGCGAAGCCACGGGTCTTGGTGAGGTTGCCGACAGCGTCGTAGACGAAGTCCTCGGAGATCTTCGAATTGGCGCGGGCGGTCATGCGGCCGGCGTCGTCATAGCCGAACGTCGCGTCGGGGGTGGAGTCGGAGTAGTCGACCTTGGTGAGCAGGCCGCGCGGGTCGTAGGCGTAGCCGGTGGAGCCGCGGGGTGTGGTCTTCTTGGCGAGGTTGCCGTCGGCGTCATATGCGTAGGCCGTCTCCCGCTTCAGCGGGTCGGTGACCGCGGTGAGGCGGCGGGCCGCGTCGTAGCCGTACGTGGTGACGTGACCGTTGGCGTCGGTGCGCTCGGTGACGTTTCCGGCCTTGTCGTGGCCGTAGGTGGTAACCGCGCCGCCGGGGGCGGTGACCTCGGTCAGCCGGTCCAGCTTGTCGTAGCCGTAGACGGTGGCGCGCTTGTCGGCGTCCGTCTGCTTGACGAGGTTGCCCGCCGCGTCGTAGGCGGTGGTGGTCACGCCGCCCAGCGGGTCGGTGACCGTGGTCGGGTTACCGGCCGGGTCGTAGCCATAGGCGGTCGTGTACTGGGCGGGGTCTGCGCCGGTGGCGTTGCCGCGTGGGTCGACTGCGGTGGCCCGGCGGCCGTCGGCGTCGTAGGTCCAGCTCGTCTTGTGGCCGAGCGGGGAGGTGCGGCTGAGCAGGTTGCCGTCGGCGTCGTAGGTGTAGGTGGTGGTCTTGCCCAGCTGACTGGTGCTGCTGGTCGCGGCTCGTCGCGGCCCCCGGGGCGCGGCAGGCCCGCCGTACCGCGCCCGGCGTCTCCGCCGTGCCGGCCTCCCCCGCTACGCTCGGCGGCATGGGGTGGGTGGAGCGGATGGCGACGTTGCGGCAGTGGAGCCGGAACGGGGTCCGTGCGCCGCACAAGCCGCTGTTGCTGCTGTACGCGCTCGGGCGGTTCCAGCGGGACGGCGACGGGGAGTTGGCGTACACCGCGGTGGAGAGGGATCTTCAGGCGCTGCTGGCCGAGTACGGACCGCCCCACCGGACGACACCCGCGTACCCCTTCCACCACCTGGTCGGCGACGGCGTGTGGGAGGTGCGCACGCGGCACGGGGCAGGCAGTCCGGGGACCGGGGTGACCGAGCTGCGGGCGAGCGGTGCCGCGGGGCGGCTGTCGCCGGAGCTGCGGGCGGCGTTGCGGCGCGAGCCGTCGCTCCTCGCCCGGATGGCGCGGGTCCTGCTCGACCTGCACTTCCCGCCGTCGCTCCACGGCGACCTGTGCGAGGCCGTCGGGCTGGAGCTGGAGCCGGCCGAGACCCCGCGAATCGCCACCGCACGCAGGCGGCGGGACCCGGCGATGCGGGAGAAGGTGCTGACGGCCTACGAGTACCGGTGCGCCTTCTGCGGGTACGACGGCTGCCTCGGCGCCCTGCCGGTCGGGCTGGAGGCCGCGCACGTGCGCTGGTGGGCGTTCGACGGCCCCGACGAGGTGGAGAACGGCCTGTGCCTGTGCTCCCTGCACCACAAGCTCTTCGACAAGGGCGTCCTCGGTGTCGGCGACGGCCACCGCGTCCTGGTCTCGCAGCACTTCGTCGGCCGCGGCCCGGTGGCCCGCGCGCACGTGACGGAACTCGCCGGACGCCCGCTGACCGGGCCGCAGCCGGGCGCCCCGACGGTCGCCGAGGCGCACCGGTCCTGGCACTGGGCCCAGGTCTTCCGGGGCGACCCGCGGACCGCCCCGGTCGCCTGACCGGCGGTGCCGTCCGGGTCCGTCACGCCTGCCGGGGCGGGGGTGCCGGGCGGGTGAGGAGGTGGGCCAGGTGGTCGGTGGTCTCGGGGACGAGGCGGTAGTAGACCCAGGTCCCGCGGCGTTCACTGGTGATGAGGCCGGACTCGCGCAGGAGCCTGAGGTGGTGGGAGACGGTCGGCTGGGAGAGGTCGAAGGCGGGCGTCAGATCGCACACGCAGACCTCGCCGCCGGACCGGGAGGCGATCAGTGACAGCAGGCGCAGCCGGACCGGGTCGCCCAGGGCCTTGAAGACCCGGGCCAGACCGGCGGCCCGGTCCTCGCCCAGCGGCGCGGTCAGCAGTCCCGGGCAGCAGGCGGCGGTCGCGGCTCCCGGTGCGTGAACGCCCGCCGGCGCGCCGGCGCTCTGATGAGACATTCCTCTATGTTGACATCCGTCGATACAGAGGCGCAACCTTGAATCGACAGTCATCTATGCAGCCGACAGGAGCCCGCCATGTCCCGCGTGCAACTCGCCCTGCGCGTCAGCGACCTGGAGGCGTCGATCGCCTTCTACTCCCGCCTCTTCGGCGCCGCCCCGGCCAAGCGCCGTCCCGGCTACGCCAACTTCGCCGTCGCCGAACCGCCGCTCAAGCTCGTCCTGATCGAGGGCGAACCCGGACGGGAGACCCGCCTCGACCACCTCGGCGTCGAGGTCGCCTCCACCGAGGAGGTCACCGCTGCCACCGCACGGCTCGCCGCCGCCGGGCTCGCCACCGTCGAGGAGCCCGACACCACCTGCTGCCACGCCCTCCAGGACAAGGTCTGGGTGCACGGACCCGGCCGCGAGCCCTGGGAGGTCTACGTCGTCAAGGCCGACGCCGACGACGGGGCGCGGACCGCCGCGGCGCCGGGCTGCTGCGGGGCCCCCGCCTGATCGCCGGCCGGGGCCTCACCGCCCGACGTACTCCGCCAGGTGCTCCCCCGTCAGCGTCGTGCGGGCGGCGACCAGATCGGCCGGGGTGCCCTCGAAGACGACACGGCCTCCGTCGTGCCCCGCGCCCGGCCCCAGGTCGATGATCCAGTCGGCGTGGGCCATGACCGCCTGGTGGTGCTCCACGACGATGACCGACTTGCCGGCGTCGACCAGCCGGTCGAGGAGCCCGAGCAGCAGCTCCACGTCGGCGAGGTGGAGGCCCGCGGTCGGCTCGTCGAGGACGTAGACGCCGCCCTTGTCGGCCATGTGGGTGGCGAGCTTCAGCCGCTGGCGTTCGCCGCCGGACAGGGTGGTGAGCGGCTGACCGAGGGTGAGGTAGCCGAGGCCCACGTCGGCGAGGCGGCCGAGGACGCGGTGGGCGGCCGGGGTCCGGGCCTCGCCCGCCCCGAAGAACTCGGCAGCCTCGGCCACCGGCATCGCCAGCACCTCGCTGATGTCCTTGCCGCCGAGGTGGTACTCCAGCACCGACGCCTGGAACCGCTTCCCCTCGCAGTCCTCGCAGGTCGTCGCCACACCGGCCATGATCGCCAGGTCGGTGTAGACGACGCCGGCGCCGTTGCAGGTGGGGCAGGCGCCCTCGGAGTTGGCGCTGAACAGCGCGGGCTTCACGCCGTTGGCCTTGGCGAACGCCTTGCGGATCGGGTCGAGCAGCCCCGTGTAGGTGGCGGGGTTGCTCCGCCGCGAGCCGCGGATCGCGCCCTGGTCGACCGAGACCACGTCCGCTCCGGCCGGGATCGAGCCGTGCACGAGGGAACTCTTGCCGGACCCGGCCACCCCGGTGACCACGACCAGCACCCCGAGCGGGATGTCCACGTCGACCTCGCGCAGGTTGTGCGCCGTCGCGCCCCGGATCTCCAGCGCGCCGGTGGGCGTGCGCACCTCCTTCTTCAGGGACGCCCGGTCGTCGAGGTGGCGGCCGGTGAGGGTGCCCGAGGCCCGCAGCCCCTCGACGGTGCCCTCGAAGCAGACGGTGCCGCCCGCCGTACCGGCCCCGGGGCCGAGGTCCACCACGTGGTCGGCGATGGCGATCGTCTCCGGCTTGTGCTCGACGACCAGCACCGTGTTGCCCTTGTCGCGCAGCCGCAGCAGCAGACCGTTCATCCGCCGGATGTCGTGCGGGTGCAGGCCGATGGTCGGCTCGTCGAAGACGTACGTGGTGTCGGTGAGCGAGGAGCCGAGGTGGCGGATCATCTTGACGCGCTGGGCCTCGCCGCCGGACAGCGTGCCCGAGGGGCGGTCGAGCGAGAGGTAGCCGAGGCCGATCTCCACGAAGGAGTCGAGGGTGTCCCGTACCGCCGCGAGCAGCGGCGCCACCGACGGCTCGTCGAGCCCGCGCACCCACTCGGCGAGGTCGCTGATCTGCATCGCGCAGGCGTCGGCGATGGAGACGCCCTTGATCGTGGAGGAGCGGGCGCCCTCGTTGAGGCGGGTGCCGGCGCAGTCGGGGCAGGTGGTGAAGGTGATCGCCCGGTCCACGAACTCGCGGATGTGCGGCTGCATCGCCTCCCGGTCCTTGGACAGCATCGACTTGCGGATGCGGGTGACCAGCCCCTCGTAGGTCATGTTGATGCCCGCGATCTTCATCCGGGTCGGCTCGCGGTGGAGGAAGTCGTCCAGTTCCCGCCTGGTGTACGCGCGGATCGGCTTGTCGGGGTCGACGAGGCCGGACTCGGTGTACATGCGGTAGTTCCAGCCGCCGGGCTTGTAGCCGGGGATGGTGAGCGCCCCCTCGGCCAGCGAGCGGGAGTCGTCGAAGAGCTGGCCCAGGTCCAGGTCGTTGACGGTGCCGCGGCCCTCGCAGCGCGGGCACATGCCGCCGGTGACGGTGAAGGCGCGGCGCTCCTTCACCGTGCGCCCGCCGCGTTCCACGGTGACCGCGCCGGCGCCGCTGACGGAGGCGACGTTGAAGGAGAACGCCTTGGGCGAGCCGATGTGCGGTTCGCCGAGCCGGCTGAAGAGGATGCGCAGCATCGCGTTGGCGTCGGTGGCGGTGCCCACGGTGGAGCGCGGGTCGGCGCCGAGCCGCTGCTGGTCGACGGTGATCGCGGTCGTCAGCCCGTCCAGGACGTCGACCTCGGGGCGGTTCAGGGCGGGCATGAAGCCCTGGACGAACGCGCTGTACGTCTCGTTGATCAGCCGCTGGGACTCGGCGGCGATGGTGTCGAACACCAGGGAGCTCTTGCCGGAGCCGGAGACGCCGGTGAAGACGGTCAGCCGGCGTTTGGGCAGTTCGACGCTGACGTCCTTGAGGTTGTTCTCCCGGGCGCCGTGCACGCGGATCAGCTCGTGGCGGTCGGCGGGGTGCCGCGCCTGGGAGGCCCGCGCGTCCTGACCGGTGGCCTTGCTCATGGTGTCTCCGTCCGTGGGCGGGCCGTCCGCGCGGCCCCGTCGGCGTCGCCCGGCTCGGTGCGACCGGCTTGGAGCATATTTCCGCTTCGCCGCGCACGGCCCGCCCGCCGGGGAACCGGTCCGGATCAGGCCGGTATCTCGACCGTGCGCGCCTCGCTGACCTGGTCCACCTCCGTCAGCCGGACCGTCGCCTTCATGGTCCAGGACCCGGCGAGGGGGAAGGTGACGGAGTTCGCGCTCCAGTAGCCGCCCCGGTCGACGAGTCCGGCCTCGATCGGGCCGATGCCCTGGTCGGCGAGGGTGAAGGTGACGCGCAGCTCGGGCACGGCGGTGAGGCTGCCGTCGGGGGCGTAGACCACGGCCTGCACGGAGTTCTCGCCGGTGCGTCCCGGATCCAGCGTGATCTGGACGGTGCCCCGGCCGGGGCCGGCCTCGAACGGGATCGTGGTCACGGACGCGGGGAGCACCCCGGCCCGCGCGGACCGGGCCGCCTCGGCCGCGGTGCCGGGCATGGTGGCGGTGAGCACGGTCGTGATCACCAGGACGACGGCGGCGACGACCGCCTCGATCAGCACGGAGCGGCGCAGCGCCCGCCGGTGGGCCTCCCAGGGCGGGGCGCCGGGCGCGGGACGCGGGGCCGGGCCGGTCGGTCCGACGGCCGGAGTGGCGGGGGTGTGCGCCGGGGGGATGGCGGGGGCTCGCAGCGGTGGGGGCGGGGGCGTGGACGCCCCGACCGACGGGGTGGCGGGGGCTTGCACCGACGGGGCGGGGGCGGGTCCGGGTGTTTCCCCGGGGGCGGGGGCGGGCGCGGGGGGTGTGCGAGTGGTGGTGAGGGCGGGCACGGCGGGCTCCGGCGGGACGGGGGCGGTGGGGGGCGGCTCCGGCGCGCGGGACGGGGGCGGCACCTTCGCGGAGACCGTCCGTACGGTCGCGGGCGCCGACGCCGGCCGGGCGCGCGGGCCCGCCGAGGGCGCCGGCTCCGCGGCCGGCACCGTCCGTACGCCGGAGGCCGACACCGCGGCGGCCGGCACGGACGGGCCCCGGCGGATCAGCGGGGGCGCGTCCGGCTCGCCGGGCTCGGCGACCGCGCGCAGCGCCGACGTCCACTGCCGGGAGAGCGCGGCCACGGCCAGCAGCACCGTGACCGCCGCCAGCTTGGCGAGCAGCAGCCTTCCGTACGTCGTGCCGTTCAGCGCGGGCCAGGAGCCGAGGCCGCGCCAGGACTGGTAGGCGCCGGTGACCACCAGGACGACGACCGAGGCGAAGGCGATCCGGGAGAAGCGGGCGACGGCGGCGGCGTCCGGGGCTCCGCGCAGGCCGACGAGCAGGGCGGCGAGGCCGCCGAGCCAGACGGCGGTGGCGAGCAGGTGCAGGACGGACGAGGTGATCGCCAGCGGCACCTGGCTGCCGGCGGCGGCGTGCTCGGCGGCGGCCCAGGTGAGGGCGAGGGCGACGGACAGCACGGCGCCCGCCCCGGTGACCCCCGGCGTACGCCGGGCGCGGCGCGAGACGCGGACCAGCAGGAGCCCCGCCGGGAGGAGCAGCGCCAGGCGGGCCAGCAGGAGCATCCCGGGCCGGCCGGTCAGGGTCCGCGCGAACGCCTCGGCGTCCAGGGCGGCCGCCGGCCCCGTCCCCGCCTCGTAGGGGGCGCGCAGCACCAGCAGGGCGACGGTGGCGGCCACCAGCGTCCACCAGCCGGCCACCGCCGGGCGGCGCAGGGGCGCCGGGTCCCGGGGACGGCACAGGACGACGAAGGCCGCCGTGCCGACGAGCAGCGTGGCGGCGAGGTAGGCGAACCAGCGGGCGGTCTTGTGGAGCGCGCCGGTCACCGGGTCCTCGGCGGGGCCGGTGTCCACCTCGGCCGAGGAGACGGACGGTGTGCCGACGGAGAAGGTGAAGGCGCCGGAGGCGGGGTGGCTGTCGGCCGACACCACCCGCCAGGCCACGGTGTAGGTGCCCTCGGCGAGCCGGTCCGGCAGGGTGACCCGGGCGGTGTCGGGGCGGCCGTCGGCACGGCCCGCCTCGCCGGTGCCCAGGCGGCGGCCGTCGGGTCCGAGGACGCGGAAGGAGTCGTCGCGCAGGCCGACGGACTCCGTGAAGGTCACGGTGACGGCGGCGGGGGCGGCGGGGAGGACGGCTCCGTCCGCGGGGTCGGTGGAGCGCAGTCCGGCGTGGGCGGCGGCCGGTCCGGCGCCGCCGAGGAGGAACAGGACGAGCACGGTTCCCAGCAGCACCAGCCCTTGCACGCCGGTTCGCCGCCGGGCTCCACCGCGCGCACCACCACACCCCACGTCGCATCTCCGTCGTCCGGACCTCGCTCGCCGCCTCGGCCCTCAGTACGGACGCGGAGCCCGCGCCGCTCACCGCCCCGGCGTTTCCGCCCGGGAGGGAGTGCCGTCTGTGTTCCGGAGGGAGTGCGTCTCCGGCCGGGAGGGACGCGTCTCCGGCCCAAAGGAGGTGCTCTCCGGCCCGGAGGGGGCGTCTTCGGCCCGGAGGGGATGCGTTTCCGCCCGGGAGGGGTGCGTCTGCGTCCCGCACCGGTGCGTACGTGCCTCCCGGACGGTGCGTACGACCGTCCGTCCGTCGGTCTGACTGTCTGTCTGTCTGTCTGTCCGGGGTGAACGCGCTCGGGTACCGGCGCGCGGCCCGAGCGCCCAGGCGCGATCATCGGAGCATGGACGTCACCCTGCACCTCGCCCAGGACCCCGAGGCCGACGAACTCCTCGGACGCAGTCCGCTCGCCGCGCTGGTCGGCATGCTGCTGGACCAGCAGGTCCCGATGGAGTGGGCGTTCAAGGGCCCGTCGACCATCGCCCGGCGGATGGACGCGGAGGACCTGGACGCGCACGACATCGCCGCGTACGACCCCGAGGAGTTCGCCGCGCTGCTCTCCGCGAAACCGGCCGTGCACCGCTACCCCGGTTCCATGGCGGGCCGCGTCCAGGAGCTGTGCCGGTACCTGGTCGCCACGTACGACGGTGACGCCGAGGCCGTCTGGCGGGGCGTCGCCACCGGCCCCGAACTGCTGAGGCGGCTTCAGGAGCTGCCGGGCTTCGGGCGGCAGAAGGCGCGGATCTTCCTCGCCCTGCTCGGCAAGCAGCTCGGCGTCCGGCCGGAGGGCTGGCGCGAGGCCGCCGGGGAGTACGGCGAGCCCGGCTCCTTCCGCTCCGTCGCCGACATCACCGGGCCCGAGTCGCTGACCAAGGTGCGGGCGCACAAGCAGGAGCTGAAGGCCGCCGCCAAGGCCGCCAAGGCGACCCGCCCGCCGAAACCGCCCGGGACGACGGACGCCGGCTGACGGCACGGACCTGCCCAGCGCGGCGCCCGGTGCCGGGGACGGGTCGCGGGGCGGGTTTCGCCCCGGCGCGGCGGCCGGCCCTCACCCGCCCGGGGGACCGCTCCCCCGGGGGCGCGTCAGGCTCCGGGGGCACCCGCCGCCCGGCCTCCCGCCCCCGTCCGGCCGACGGACCGCCCGGCCCACAGCCGACGGCCCGACAGCCGACCGACAGCCGACGGCCGGCCGCCTTTCAGCCCGCCGGACCGGCCCGGGTGGCGGCACCCGGCCGGGTGCTCTGAGCTGGAACCATGACCGAACCTCCCAGCAGTTCTCCCGGGAACCCGCAGGACGACGACCGGGGCGTGCACGCCCGCCCCGGCGCGCACGCCCCCGCCTCGGGTGCGCCGCGCGGTACGGCCCACGAGCCGGAGCCACCCTTCGAGGGCCCCCTGCACCTGCTCTCCCGCGCCGCCTGGCAGACGGTGCTGTTCACCGGCATCGCCTCGCTGGTGCTCGGCGTACTGGTGCTGGCCTGGCCGGGGGCCACGCTGCTCGCCGCCGGCGTCCTCTTCGGGCTCTACCTCGTCATCAGCGGCATCCTGCAACTCGCCGCCGCCTTCGGCACGCACCGCAGGACCTCGCTGCGCGTCCTCGCCTTCATCAGCGGCGCCGTCTCCATCCTGCTGGGCCTGTTCTGCTTCCGGGGCCCGCTCCAGTCCGTCCTGCTGCTCGGGCTGTGGATCGGCATCGGCTGGCTGTTCCGCGGCATCACGCACACCGTCGCCGCCGCCCACGACCCCGCGATGCCGGCCCGCGGCTGGCACCTCTTCCTCGGGATCGTCACCATCATCGCCGGCATCGTCCTGATCGACTCGCCGGTCGGCTCCGTCGCCGTGCTCACCGTGATCGGCGGCTGGTGGCTGGTGGTCGTCGGCGTGGTCGAGATCGTCACCTCCCTGCGGCTGCGCTCCCGCGCCCGCGACGTGCCGCACGGCGTGTGACGGGCGGCACGCGTGACGGGCACAGCAGGGGGCTCCACCGGGGGCGTACGAGGGCGGCGGAGCGGGCGGGCGGGCGCTCGTCCCGCGCCCCCGCTCCCGCTCTGCCCTGCTTTGCACGCCTCTTACGGGTTCGTACTCCACCGCCATGGCTGCGCCCGCGACGCCTTGGCCGGTAGGCTTTCCGTGTGATCTTCAAGCGCATCGGAAACGGCCGGCCGTACCCCGACCACGGCCGGGAGAGCACCCGGCAGTGGGCGGACGTCGCGCCGCGCCCGATCCGCCTCGATCAGCTCGTGACGACCAAGGGCCAGCTCGACCTGGAGACCCTGCTCGCCGAGGACTCCACCTTCTACGGCGACCTCTTCGCCCACGTCGTCAAGTGGCAGGGCGACCTGTACCTGGAGGACGGCCTGCACCGCGCGGTGCGCGCGGCGCTGCAACAGCGTCAGGTGCTGCACGCCCGGGTCCTCGAACTCGACTGACCGAGGCCGCCCGCTTGGCCCCTTCGGGTGGGATTGGCGGCATCCGGGGAACGTCGAATGATCATCTAGTAGGCATCGCCGTCGCGGCGCACTACGCTGCGTCCATGAGCATGCTGACTCCCCCCGGCATGGGCGGCAAGTACCGGATCACCGGGGGCAGGTACCCCCGGATGCGACCGGTCCGCCGCCGCGGCAGGCTCGCCTTCCTGAGCGTCGCCTGTGCCACCGCCCTCGGCCTGCTCGGCTGGGGCACGCTGCAGCTCATCGACGTCTTCACCGGCGGCGACCAGGCGTCGGCGGCCAGTGGCGCGGCGGACTGCCGGCCGGCCCGCGCGGCGGGGCCGTCCCCGAGCCCGTCACCCGCCGTGGCGGTGCCGAAGCCGGGGCAGATCACCGTCAACGTGCTGAACGCGACGACGCGCAGCGGCCTCGCCCAGCAGACCGCCGACGAGCTGAAGAAGCGCGGCTTCCGCATCGGCGAGGTGACCAACGCGCCCGAGGAGTTCGACAAGAAGCTGGACGGCGCGGGCGTCCTGCTCGGCCCCGACGCCGCGGACAAGGCCGCGCTGCCCGTCCTCGGCACCCAGCTCCCCGGCGCCGAGGCCCGCACGGACGCCGCGCGCGAGGACGCCACCGTCGACCTGATCATCGGCGACGGGTTCAAGGGCCTGGCCCGCCCGGCGGACGCCGACGCGGCGCTCGCCGAACTGACCGCGCCGCGTCCGGCGCCCACGCCGGTCAAGAAGGAGTGCTGAGCGGCGGTTACTCCGCCGCCCCGTACATCCGGTCGCCGGCGTCGCCGAGGCCCGGCACGATGTAGCCCTGGTCGTCGAGGCGCTCGTCGACCGAGGCGGTCACCACGGTCACCGGGGTGCCGGCCAGCTCGCGCTCCATCACCTCGACGCCCTCGGGCGCCGCCAGCAGCACCACGGCGGTCACGTCGTCGGCGCCGCGCTTGATCAGCTCCCGGATCGACGCCACCAGCGTGCCGCCGGTCGCCAGCATCGGGTCCAGGACGTACACCTGACGTCCGGACAGGTCCTCCGGCATGCGCGTGGCGTAGGTGGACGCCTCGAGCGTCTCCTCGTTGCGGATCATGCCGAGGAAGCCCACCTCGGCGGTCGGCAGCAGCCGGACCATGCCGTCCAGCATGCCGAGCCCGGCCCGCAGGATGGGGACCACCAGCGGACGCGGGTGGGAGAGCTTGACGCCGGTGGTCTGCTCGACCGGCGTCTGGATGTCGACCTGTTCGGTGCGCACGTCGCGCGTGGCCTCGTAGGCGAGCAGGGTGACCAGCTCGTCGGCGAGGCGGCGGAAGGTCGCGGAGTCGGTGCGGCGGTCGCGCAACGTGGTGAGCTTGTGGGCGACCAGGGGGTGGTCGACGACGTGGAGACGCATGTCCACCACAGTAACCGGGGGTGGCGGGCCCCCGTCCCCGCAGGGCGGGGCAAGCTCCCCGGCACCGGCCCGCCCCGGTCCGCAGGCGTCAAACCGTCCGGCCCGGGGAAGGTGGCAGGGACCTACGCGGGGTGGTGAGACGGTGCCCGACCGGGACTTCCACGACACGCCGTCCCCGCGCGCCACGCCGAGGGCGGAGCCCGGGACGGCGCGGCGGCGCGGGGCGATATCCGAGCCCGGGAGGGCCGCGGGACCCGGCAGGGCCGCCCAGCCCGGGACGCCCCCGGAACCCGAGCCACGTGCGGCGCGCCCCGGGACGGCATCCCGGCCAGGGGCGACGCCCAAGCCCGGGAGGGCAGCCGAGCCAGGGGCCGCGCCGGCTCCGGGGACGGCTGCCGAGCCACGTGCGGCGCGCCCCGCAACCGCATCCCGGCCACCGGCGGCTTCACGGTCCGCGCGGGCCGCCCAGCCCGGGACGCCCCCGGAACCCGGGGCAGCACCGGAACCCGAGGCGGCCGGGACCAGGACCACCTCCCGGCGCGGGACGCCGTCGCGGCCCCGGACGACGGCACAGCCCGGGACAGGGGCCGAGCCCCGCGCGGCGGAGCGGGCCGGGGCGGAGCCTCCGGAGCCTCGCGCCCGGCGCGCGCCGGCGCCCGCGCCCTCCGCGCTCCCCGACGACCGCGCCGTACCGGGGTCGGACGCCGCGCCGGAGCGCCGTACGCAGGGCGCGCCGGACGCCGAGGCGGAGCGGCGTCGGCGGCGGGCCCAGTTCCTGCGCGAGCTGGCCGAGGCACGGGAGTTGCGGGACCGCGTCCAGCCGCGCCGGGCCAAGGCCGCCCGGCTGCGGCGTGCCCTGCGGATGCGCACCTTCCGCTGGTGACCCGCCGGACGGCGGGCCGTACGGGGGCGATCGGGTGCCGCGCCGGGGGCTCGGGAAGGGCGGCGCGCGCGGGCGGCGGAAACCCGCGTACGATCCGGCACGTGGCGGCGACGGGGGCACGTCCGGCGCCGGCCAGTGCGAACGCTCCGGGAACCGCGGCCGAAACCGCCGGACACAGGGTGCCGAAGGCATCCCCTGAGGGCCATGTTTCTGCCACGATTCCGAGTGGGTGGGGCTTCGGAGCACCGCTCCCCCGCCCGCAGCCTCCGCCGGGGGGAACCCCAACCGGCACGCCTATGACCAGTGGGAGAGTCACGGTGTACTTCGCCGCACTGCTCGCGCGCACCGAAGACGGGTGGGAAGCGAGCGACACGGAGCTCGACGATGTGGAAACCCTGTCGGATCTGGCCGACCTCGCCCGGGAAGCCTCCCCCGACGAGGACACGGTGCTCGTACTGATCGAGCAGGAGGACGCGTGGTTCGGAGTCGTCCGCGTGGACGGTGAGGAGGACCCGCGCATCTACGTCTCCGACGCCGCCGCTGCGGCCCGCAGCAGTTACGGCGAGATCCTGCTCACCGACGAACTGCTCGGCCGCGACCCCGACGACGACGACCTCGACGACCTCGACCTCGACGGCACGGAGGACGGCGAACCCGACGACGAGGACGAGGAGGACGCCGACGACGGTGCCGTCGGCGGCGTGCCGCACGGCCCGGTCGGCGACGCGGGGATCCTCGACGACCTCGGCGTGAGCGAGAAGGAACTGCGCTCGATGTCCGGGGACGCCGTCGGCGAGATCGCCGAGGTGCTCGGCGCCTCCGAGGTACTGGAGACCGTCCGCTGACCGCGTCCGCCCGCCCCGACGGCGTGCCCTCCCCCGATGGACCCGCGGGTTCCGGGGGCCGGCCGCCGGGCGGTGGCATACCCGACGACGCCGGGACGCTCCCGGACCCCGTACGGGACCCGTGGCGGGGCGCGATGCGGCTCGCCCTGGAGGAGGCGGTCCTCGCCGCCCGGGGCGGCGACGTCCCGGTCGGGGCGGTCGTCCTCGCCCCGGACGGGGAGACCGTGCTCGCGCGCGGGCACAACGAGCGCGAGGCGGCCGGCGACCCCACCGCCCACGCCGAGGTGCTGGCGCTGCGGCGGGCCGCCGGGGTCCTCGGCCGCTGGCGGCTGGCCGGCTGCACCCTCGTGGTCACCCTGGAACCGTGCACGATGTGCGCGGGCGCGCTGGTGCAGTCCCGGGTGGACCGCGTCGTCTACGGCGCCCGCGACGACAAGGCCGGCGCCGCCGGTTCCCTGTGGGACGTGGTGCGCGACCGGCGGCTCAACCACCGCCCCGAGGTGATCGAGGGCGTGCGCGCCGAGGAGTGCGCCCGGCTGCTCACGGACTTCTTCCGGGACCGCTGACCACCCGTCGGAAGCGGCCCCCGGAATCGATTTCTGACCATGCCGTCCGGTGCTGTAAGGTCTCCCTCGGTAGCGTGTCCGAGCGGCCGAAGGAGCTCGCCTCGAAAGCGAGTGTGGCGCAAGTCACCGTGGGTTCAAATCCCACCGCTACCGCTTCGGAAGGGCCTCGTCGCACGACGGGGCCCTTCATGCGTCCCGGCCTCGGGCGCCGCCCTCAGACTCGCTTCCGCAGCGCCCTGCGGCTCGCTTTCCGTACCGCCCTCCGCCTCACTTCCGGCCCGCTCCGGACGGAACCCGTGCCCCGGAATCCGGCATGCGCCGGCCCCACACGGAGCACAATCCCCCCAGAGCCCGCCGCGCCGCCCACCGCGGCCCCCGCGGACGGGGGCGACGGGCACGGAACCGAGGACGCCGATGCAACCGGTCTTTCTGCTCATCCTGCTCGCCGTGGCCCTGGTCGCCGTGCTGGCCAGCCCCACCCTGCGCGGGCTCCTGCGGGCCATCTTCCGGCACCCCCGCCGGACCACCGTGATCGTGGAGCTGAACGGCACCCGCGTGGAGCTCAGCGACTCCGACCCGACCGCCGTCCAGGCGGCCCTGGACCGGCTGCTCGGCACCGGCGGCGACGGCCCCGGGCCACCCGGTGACGACGGCGGGCCCACGGGCGGCGGTCAGCCGGACGCCGGCGGCCCACCCGTCGTCGTGCACGACGACCCCTCGTTCACGGCCGGGACGGTCGTCTTCGGCGGCCAGGCCGCGGGGAACACGGGCGTGGCCTCGGGACGGCGCCACGAAGAGGCGGGTGGTCCGGGTGAGTGAGGGTCTCGCGCGCACCGGCACGGACGTCTCCGCGGCCCCCGCGCCCACCGCGGGCCAGGCACCCGCCACGGCTCGGGCTCCCGTCGCCGACCAGGCCCCGGCCGTGGTCGCCGCCGCCCCGGAGGTCACCACGGTGACCGCCCACTTCAAGCTGGTCTTCCTCTGCGTGACGGCGATCACCGTGCTCACGCTGCTGGCAGCCCTGTACATCGGCGTCTTCGTCGGGGAGCCGACCGAGGCCGCGACCTCGGCGATGAACACCTGCTCCACCCTCGCCAACCTGGGCTTCGGCGCCATGGTGGGGCTCCTGGGCGGCAAGGCCGTGAGCTAGGGCCTCTCCAGGGCCGGGGAGGGGCGAGCCGGCCCCGGGCCGGCTCGCCCCGCCGCTCACCCCTGGACATCTCTCTCGAACCGACCGTCGAAAGACGGGGCCCTTCGTGCGATCATGTGCGGCGGACGTGCGTCGGTGGGACAGGGGAGGCCGCGGTGGCGGTGAACGCGAAGAAGATCGCCGTCTGTGTGCTCGTGGTCTTCGTGCTGTATGTGATCATCACGGACCCGGCCAAGGCCGCGGACTACGTCCAGATCGGCTTCCAGGGCATCTCCGACGCCGCGGGCGCCGTCGGCGACTTCATGACCTGGATCGCCAACGGAGGAAAGTGATGATCCGCCACCTGGTGCTCTTCAAGCTGAACGAGGGCGTCACCCGTGACGATCCGCGCGTCGTGGCGGGCGTCGAGGCGTTCCGCGCGCTCGGCGACCGGATCGAGGAACTGCGGTTCTGGGAGTGCGCCTGGAACATCAGCGACCGCCCCATCGCGTACGACTTCGCCATCAACTCCGCCGTGGAGGACGCCGACGCGCTCCGCCGCTACCTGGAGCACCCGGCTCACCAGGCCGGCGTCGCGCTGTGGCGGGAGTTCGCCACCTGGGTGATCGCCGACTACCCGTTCTGACGCGCTCGGCCCCCGGCCCCGTACCCCTCGCGGTGCGGGGCCCTTCCACGTTTCCGCCGGATTAGTCCGAGTTCGACCCACTTGAACCCTCAACACGACGTTTTGCGGTGCTTGCGCACAGTGCACATGTGTTGTGATGCTATGACCGCTTTTGACGGATGAGTTGACGATGATGAGGTGGAGTTGACCGTGCCGGCCAGTACTGCGCCTCAAGCACCGCCGCCCCAGGCAGCCGCGCCCGCGCCGGCGGCGCCGCAGCGCAGCAGGGGCGCCGACACCCGGGCGCTGACCCAGGTCCTGTTCGGCGAACTCAAGGGGCTCCAGCCGGGCACGCCGGAGCACGACCGCGTGCGCACGGCGCTCATCGAGGCGAACCTGCCGCTGGTGCGCTACGCCGCCGCCCGCTTCCGCTCCCGCAACGAGCCGATGGAGGACGTGGTCCAGGTCGGCACGATCGGTCTCATCAACGCGATCGACCGCTTCGACCCCGACCGGGGCGTGCAGTTCCCGACCTTCGCCATGCCGACCGTGGTCGGCGAGATCAAGCGCTACTTCCGGGACAACGTCCGCACGGTGCACGTGCCGCGCCGGCTGCACGAGCTGTGGGTGCAGGTCAACGGCGCGACCGAGGACCTGACGACGGCCTTCGGGCGCTCCCCGACCACCGCCGAGATCGCCGAGCGGCTGCGCATCAGCGAGGAGGAGGTGCTGTCCTGCATCGAGGCGGGACGGTCGTACCACGCCACCTCCCTGGAGGCGGCCCAGGAGGGCGACGGACTGCCCGGACTGCTCGACCGGCTCGGCTACGAGGACCCCGCGCTGGACGGGGTCGAGCACCGCGACCTCGTCCGCCACCTCCTCGTCCAGCTGCCGGAGCGCGAGCAGCGCATCCTCCTGCTGCGCTACTACAGCAACCTGACGCAGTCCCAGATCAGCGCCGAACTCGGCGTCTCCCAGATGCACGTGTCGCGGCTGCTGGCGCGCAGTTTCCAGCGACTCCGGTCGGCCAACCGCATCGACGCGTAGCACCCCCAGGGCGTTACCGCACAAACGAACGAACCATCACCGGGAGGGGCGAATCGCTCCTCCCGGTCTTTGCCGACGTCAGCGGCCCGAAAGCCCGTCAGACCTGGTTTCTCCAGGGCTGATCGCCGTCTCGGATGTCGACATGTCACTACAGCGCGTTGCCGACATGTGACATTCTGCCGGAAGCGCGTTTGCCGGAGCCCCGGCTCCGGTATTCAGGTGAGGGCTGCGTTTCCGTCGAAGGAGCGTGGCCGCGACCGTCCCGCGACCCAAAGGGGGTGGCATGTCCGCAGATCAGGGCAGCTCGAAGGTGCTCGCGCTCGCGGAGAGCGAGACCGCGCCCGACGCGCCCCAGGCGCTCGGCCCCATCGATGACGTCCCGACGCTCGAAGCCGTGCCGGCACAGACCCTCCCGGCAACGGAGGCCATCGACACCCGCACCCTGTCCCGCTCCCTTTTCCTGCGGCTCGCCGCGCTCGACGAGGACAGCCCCGAACGTGCCTACGTCCGGGACACCCTGATCGAACTCAACCTCCCGCTGGTGCGGTACGCCGCCGCCCGCTTCCGCTCGCGCAACGAGCCGATGGAGGACATCGTCCAGGTCGGCACCATCGGCCTGATCAAGGCGATCGACCGCTTCGACTGCGAGCGGGGCGTGGAGTTCCCGACCTTCGCCATGCCGACCGTGGTCGGCGAGATCAAGCGGTTCTTCCGGGACACCTCGTGGTCGGTGCGCGTCCCGCGCCGGCTCCAGGAGCTGCGTCTGGCCCTCACCAAGGCCAGCGACGAACTGTCGCAGAAACTGGACCGCTCCCCGACCGTCGCCGAACTCGCCGCCGTGCTGGGCGTGTCCGAGGAGGACGTCGTCGACGGCCTCGCGGTGGGCAACGCGTACACGGCCTCCTCGCTGGACTCCCCGGCGCCGGAGGACGACGGCGGCGAGGGCTCCCTGGCCGACCGGCTGGGGTACGAGGACACGGCGCTGGAGGGCGTCGAGTACCGCGAGTCGCTCAAGCCGCTGCTGGCCAAGCTCCCGCCCCGGGAGCGGCGGATCATCATGCTCCGCTTCTTCGCCAACATGACCCAGTCGCAGATCGGCGAGGAGGTCGGCATCTCCCAGATGCACGTCTCCCGGCTGCTGACCCGCACGCTGTCCCAGCTCCGTGACGGGCTGATCTCCGACTGACCCGCCCGACCGGCCGGCCCGGCGCACGGGCCGGCCCCCGAAGACGGCTGCGACCGCCGCGGCGCCCCTGGGCACCGTGGCGGTCGTGATGTGCCGTGCGAACGGCTCCGGTCCTACGCGAGCGCCAGCCAGGCCACGGCCGCGACGATCACGATGGCGGCCACGACGCCGACGATCAGACCGACACGGGGTCCGGCCGAGGCGACGGGGTCCGCCGCCTGCTGAGCCTGGGGGGCGCCCTCGTCGACGAACGCGCGGAACATCTGGGTGCTGCCGGCGGGATCGTAATTGCCCTGGGGGCCCTGGTTGTTAGCCATGGGGCGAGACACTAGCGAATCCGCGGGGCAGGCCCAAGCGGGGGTCCGCGGACACCGCGGAAGACCCCGCATCCCCTGCCACCTGGGCATTTACGGTCGCAATACTTGCCTTTGCCAAGTTTTTATGCCTTCGGCGGGCTTTTTATGTGCCTGTAGCAACCATCAGAACTTATCGTTGCCCTAAGCAACGAACCGGGAGGCGTGATGGCCGAGCAGGCGCAGTACGACGAGCTGATCCGACAGTTCAGCGCCTTCGGAGCCGTGAAGCGGGAGCTGGGCCGGCTGCTGCCGGCCGACTGCCCCGGCGGTTCCGCCGCCGTGCTGACGCTCCTCGGCCGCCACGGCGACATGCGCATCAGCAAGCTCTCCGAGCTGCTGGCCGTCGACATGTCGGTGACCAGCCGGCACGTCGCCCACGTCGCCGAGCGAGGCTGGATCGCCCGCTCCCCGGACCCCGCCGACAAGCGCTCGCGCATCCTGCGCCTCACGCCCCGGGGCGAGGAACTGCTGGACGAGATGTCCGAGCGGACCACACGGATGCTCGCCGACCGGCTGAGCGACTGGCCCGACGCCGACGTCGTCCAGCTCACCCGGCTCATGGCGCGGCTCCGGGCCAGCTTCGACGACTGCCGGGTCCCGCCGGCCCGGCCTCCCGCACCCTCCGGGGCCGCACCGTCCACCCGTACACCCGCGATCACCACATAAGCGAAGGAAGTCCATGGCAACGACCACACCAACCGGTGTGCGGGCTCATGCCAAGCACGGGGGAGGCACCTCCGACAACGCTCCGATGACGCACCGGCAGATCATGGAGGCGCTGTCCGGGCTGCTGCTCGGCATGTTCGCCGCCATCCTGTCCTCCACCATCGTCACCAACGCCCTGCCCCAGATCGTCACCGACCTCGGTGGCGGGCAGAGCGCCTACACCTGGGTCGTCACCGCCTCACTGCTGGCGATGACCGCCTCCACCCCCCTGTGGGGCAAGCTCGCGGACCTGGTCAGCAAGAAGGCCCTGGTCCAGATAGCCCTGTGCGTCTTCGTCGTCGGCTCCGTCGTCGCCGGCCTGGCGCACAGCCCGTCCATGCTGATCACCGCCCGGGTGATCCAGGGACTCGGCGCCGGCGGCCTGTCCGCCCTGGCGCAGATCATCATGGCCGCGATGATCGCCCCGCGGGAGCGCGGCCGTTACTCCGGCTACCTCGGCGCCACCTTCGCGGTCGCCACCGTCGGCGGCCCGCTGCTCGGCGGCGTCATCACCGACACCTCGTGGCTCGGCTGGCGCTGGTGCCTCTACGTCGGCGTGCCCTTCGCGCTGATCGCCCTGCTCGTCCTGCAGAAGACGCTGAACCTCCCGGTGGTCAAGCGGCAGGTCAAGGTCGACTGGGCCGGCGCCTTCTTCGTCACCGCGGCCGTCAGCCTGCTGCTGATCTGGGTCACCTTCGCCGACGACAAGTACGCCTGGCTCTCCTGGCAGACGTCCCTCATGGTCGGCGGCGCGATCGCGCTCACCCTGGTCTTCCTGTTCGTCGAGAGCCGGGCCGCCGAGCCGATCATCCCGCTGCGGCTGTTCCGGAACCGGACCATCACGCTGGCGTCGCTGGCCTCGCTCTTCGTCGGCATCGCCATGTTCGCGGGCACCGTCTACTTCAGCCAGTACTTCCAGCTCGCCCGGGACAAGTCGCCGACCATGTCCGGCGTCATGACCATCCCGATGATCGGCGGCCTGTTCGTCTCCTCCACGGCCTCCGGCATGATCATCACCAAGACCGGCAAGTGGAAGGGGTGGCTGCTCGCCGGCGGCCTGCTCCTGACGGCCGGCCTGGGCCTGCTGAGCACCATGCGGTACGACACCCCGTACTGGCACATCGGCGTCTTCATGGCCCTCATGGGTCTCGGCGTCGGCATGATGATGCAGAACCTGGTGCTGTGCACGCAGAACCAGGTGGCCCCCGGCGACCTGGGCGCGGCCTCCTCCGTCGTGACCTTCTTCCGCTCGCTGGGCGGCGCGGTCGGCGTCTCGGTGCTCGGCTCCGTGATGTCCAGCCGGATCACGCACCACGCCACCGACACGATCGGGCAGCTCGGACCCGAGGAGCGGATGGCGGCCGGCCAGGCCATGGGCAGCGGGCGGATCCCCGACATGGACCTGCTCCCCGCGCCCATCCGCACCTGGCTGGAGAGCGCCTACGGCCACGGCATCGCCGACATCTTCCTCTACGTCGCGCCGATCGCCTTCCTCGCCTTCCTGGTGACCCTCTTCATCAAGGAGGTCCCGCTGCGCACCTCCGGCGCCCTCGCGCAGGCCGCCCAGGCGTCCGCCGAGACCGCGTCCCCGGTGGCCCCCGCCCCGGCCGAGGCCGCCCGCGCCGCCGGGACCGTCCCGGCCGGCGGACCGTCCGCCGTCCCGGCCGGCGCCGGTGAGACCGCCGCCGAGACGGCCACCGGGGCCACCGCCCCCTCGGCCGCGGCTCTCGCCACCGCCGCGGCCGAGCGGGAGCCCGCCCCCGGCGGCATCCCGGTCCGCGGCACCGTCCGCGGCCACGAGTCCGCCGCCGTCCCGCACGCCGCCGTCACGCTGATCTCCCTGTCGGGACGCCAGCTCGGCCGGTCGGTCGCCCAGGCCGACGGGACCTACGCGGTCGACGCGCCGCACGCGGGCTCGTACGTCCTGATCGCCTCCGCCGACGGCTTCCAGCCGCAGGCGTCCACCGTCGTCGTCCACGACGAGCCGGTCGCCTACGACATCCTGCTCAGCGGCACCAGCGGCCTCGGCGGGCTGGTGCGGGCCGAGGAGAGCGGGCGGCCGGTCGCCGGCGCGATGGTGATCGTGACCGATGTGCGCGGCGACCTGCTGGCCACCGCCACCACCGGCGAGGAGGGCGAGTTCTCCCTCAGCGAGCTGGTCCCGGGCACCGTGACCGTCGCGGTCAACGCCCCCGGGTTCCGGCCGCGTGCCCTGCCCGTCGAGGTCGGCGGCACCGGCGTCGCCCGGGTCGAGGTCGGCCTCCGGCCCGGCGCCCGGCTCCAGGGCGTCGTCCGGGCCCCGCACGGCCCGCTCGCCGACGCCCGCGTCACGCTGATCGACGCGGCGGGCAACGTGGCCGGCACGGCCGGCACCGGACCGGACGGGGCGTACGCCTTCACCGACCTGGACGCCGGCGAGTACACCGTCGTGGCGACCGGCTACCCGCCCGTGGCGACCGCCCTGACGGTCGAGGGCCCCGGCGTCGACGGCCACGACATCACGCTCGCCCACCCGGGCGAGTAGCCGGGCCCCGGCGCGCGGGCTCCGCGGGGCCCACGGGGTCCGTACGGGCCGGCGCGCCCGCGGGCCTGCGCCGACCCCTGTTCGTCCACCTTCGGCAGGAGAGAGAAACGGGATGGGACTGACCGCGAGGATCCGCACGCGGGACGGATGGGCCGTGCCGCACGCGGTCGTCACACTGACCGACGGCGCGGGCCGCCAGGTGGTGCGCGCCGAGGCGGACGCCGAGGGCGCGGTGCGGGACACCACCGTGCTGGAACCGGGCGCCTACACCGTCGTCGTCACCGCCGTCGGCTACGCGCCCGCCGCGGCCGGCGCCCTCGTGACCGCGAGCGGCCGGGCCGACGCCGGCACCGTCACGCTCGCCCGCCAGGGCGGCACCGAACTGCCGCCGCCCGGCCCCTGGACCGTCGACCCGGCGCACTCCAGCGTGGCCGCCATCGCCCAGCACCTGGGCATCTCCAGCGTGCGCGGCCGGTTCACCGACTTCTCCGGGACGATCGAGATCGCCCCGGACGACGTCACCAAGTCCCGCGTCGAGGCGGTGATCCGGGCGGCCTCCATCGACACCGGCCACGGCGCCCGCGACACCCACCTGCGCTCCGCCGACTTCCTGGACGCCGCACGCTTCCCGGAGATCACCTACCGCTCCACCGGCCTGACCGAGGCCGGCCCGGACCGCTGGACCGTCCACGGCGACCTGCACCTGCACGGCGTGGTCCGCCCGGTCGACCTCGACCTCGCCTACCTCGGCACCGGCGCCGACCCGTGGGGCGGCACCCGCGCCGCCTTCCGCGCCACCACCCGGCTGCGGCGCGAGGACTTCGCGATGAACCACCACCAGGTCCTCCAGGCCGGGATCGCCGCCGTCGGCACCACGCTCCGCGTGGAACTGGACGTGCAGGCCGTCCAGGGCGAGTCACTGCCGGCCGGGTGAACCGCCCGTCCGCGCCGCCGGCTCCGCGCAGAGGTCCCGCAGCTTTGACGTGGCGATCCCGGGAGGCCCGGCGCAGCCGCGCCGGCGCCCGTTCCGCGTCGGTCCGCTCCCAGGCCATGACGATGCCGACCGCCTGGTCGATCACCCCCCGGGAGAGCAGCGCGGTGCGCACGTCGGCGGCGGAGGCCCGCTGCCGTTCGATGCGCACCGCCTCGTTCACCGCGCGGGCGGCCCGTTCCGCGAAGGACCGGGCCGGCGCGCCGGGCCCGGTCCCGTACAGGTTGAGGGCGGCGCCCGTCTCCCCTCGACGGGCAGCGGCAGCGCCGGCACCGCACGCACCCCGGCGGCCCGCGCGTACGCCGTGTACTCCGGCCGGCGGGTCTCCGCCGCCAGGTCGGGGGCGTACCGGGGGCGGCCGGTCTCGGCGGCGTCCACGCAGGGGCCCGAGCCGTTCTCGTACTGGCGCAGGTCCGGGCCGCAGGGGAGGCCGGAGCTGCCGGCCAGGGTCGTCAGACGCCCGGCGCGGCGTACCGTGATCGAGCAGGGGGCCGCGCCGGGCACCTCCGCCATCGCACGGTCGGTCGGATGGCGCAGCAGGGTGTCGAGGCCGCGGCTGCGCGCCATCGCCTGGCCGAGCGTGTCGAGAGAGTCCGAGGTCATGCCGGTACGGATATCCCGTCAGCGGTCGTTGACGCCTCGTCCGCCCGCGGTGTCGTTGGCGTCGACGATGCGCCGGGCGAGATCGCGCAGTTTCACGTTCTCCCGCTGCGAGGCCCGCACCAGGCTCTCGAAGGCGCCGGCCGCGTCGATGTTGAGGCGCTCCATGAGGATGCCGGTGGCCTGGCCGATCAGGTCCCGGGTGCGCATGGCCTCGGTGAGCTGGTCGCGCACGGTCGCCGAGTCCAGCGCCAGGCTGACGTGCGCGGTGAAGAGCCGGCCGATGCGCACCCCGTCCTCGTCGAAGGCGCGGGGCTTGCTGGCGTACGCGGTCAGCACGGTCAGCCGGCGCCGGTCGGCGCGCAGCCGCAGCGAGAGCGCGGAGCGCAGGCCGAGGCCGGAGAGGGTGTTGGCGCCGCCGTCGGCGTCGCTGTCCTCTATCCGCACCACGGGCGTGGACCACAGGTGCTCCCAGTCCGGGTGCGGCTCCCCGCCGCCCTGCCGGGCCTCCGCGAAGCGCACGACCTCGTCGGTCCAGGCGAGGGTGCGGCGGCTGCCCCGGTCTATCTCGGAGATGCCCGCGTGCTCGGCGCCGGGCATGAGGTGCACGGCCAGTTCGACCGCGGTGCGCAGGGTGGTGTCCGCCGAGCCCGTCTCGTGCAGGCGCCGGGCCGCTGTGGTCAGGGCTTCGGCCAGCTCGAAACCCACCGGAAAACGCGGCAAATCAGTAAATTCGGACGCAGCCACCACGAACCTCTTCGGCATGCCCGGCCCGGAGGCCGTGCGCAGGAGAGCTCCGCAGCACATTCCCGACTGCGAGCACAGGACGGATAGCACTTTAGCTGCTCGGTTGCGCAGCGGTGACGCCCGGCCGACGGTCCGGCAGCGCCGCCCTTCCGGGCCCGGCGCCCGTCGTGATGGAATGGCCGCCGGGTCAGGAAGCGGCCTCTCCGGAAGCCGGACGCACGTCTGCCAGGTGATGCCGTGACCCCGCTCCCCCGACCGTACGGGCCCCCGGAACCGCCCGGGTGCGCCGTACTCGCCCTGCCCGGCGAGATCGACTTCTGCAACGCCGCCGGGCTGCTGCCGCTCGTCCTGGCCGCCGCGGAGACCGGCACCGGCCCGCTGCGCCTGCTCGTCCTGGACCTCTCCGGCACGCGTTTCATGGACTCCCAGGGCGTCCGCCTCCTCGACGACGTGCGCCGCCGGCTGGGCGGCCGGGCCCTGCTGCGGGTCGTGGCGGCCCCGGGGAGCGTCCCGTACCGGGTGCTGGAGCTGTCCGGCCTGCGCCGCGACGTGCCGGTCCACGGGGACCTGGCGGAGGCGCTGGCGGCCGGGACCGGCACGTCACCCGCCGGGCGGCTTCCCCGCGACCGGCCGGACGAATCGCCCTAGGGTGACGGCATGGCACCGAAAACAGCGACCAACACCCGTGTCTCCCGCGCGGAGTTGCTCGACTTCGTCCGCCCCCGGCACCGGGCGGTGCTGCTGACCCGCCGGGCCGGCGGCGACCCCCAGGGCTCGCCGGTCGTCTGCGGGGTCGACGGCTCCGGGCGGATCGTGGTCTCCACCTACCCGGAACGGGCCAAGACGCGCAACGCCCGGCGGGACCCCCGGGTCACCCTCGTCGTGCTCAGCGACGACTGGGACGGCCCCTGGGTCCAGGTCGACGGCACCGCCGAGGTCGTCGACCCGCCCGACTCCGTGGAACCCCTCGTCGCGTACTACCGCGCCGTCGCCGGCGAGCACCCCGACTGGGACGCGTACCGGCGGGCCATGGCCGAACAGGGCAAGTCGCTGCTCAGGATCACACCGGATCGGTGGGGCCCGGTGGCGACGGGCGGCTTCCCGGCGCGGGTGGCGGCGGGGCGTGGCGGCGGGGACTGAGGCACGGGGACGCGAGGACGGGCGGGCTGGTGGCGGGGGTCCTGGGCCGGGGGCGAGTGAGGCGTACGGGGCCGGGGTGTACGCGGCCGGGACGGAGCGGGGAGTGAGGGGCACGGGGCCGGGGGCCGGGGCCGGTCTTCCGGTCAGGACGCGGCGGGCTTGATCAGGTAACCGGCGCCGCGACGGGTGTGGATCATCGGCTCCCGGCCCGCGTCGATCTTCCGGCGCAGGTAGGAGATGTACAGCTCGACGACGTTGGCCCGGCCGCCGAAGTCGTAGGACCAGACCCGGTCCAGGATCTGCGCCTTGCTCAGCACCCGCCGCGGGTTGCGCATCAGGAAGCGCAGCAGCTCGAACTCGGTGGCGGTCAGGTGGATGTCCACGCCGCCCCGGGTGACCTCGTGGCTGTCCTCGTCGAGGGTGAGGTCGCCGACCACCAGCACCGAGTCGGGGCGGCGGTCGGCGGCCCCGGAGCGGCGGATCAGCCCGCGCAGCCGGGCGACGACCTCCTCCAGGCTGAACGGCTTGGTGACGTAGTCGTCACCGCCCGCGGTCAGCCCCGCGATCCGGTCCTCCACCGCGTCCCTGGCGGTCAGGAAGAGCACCGGGACGTCCGGCAGACCGCGGCGCAGCCGCCCCAGCGCGCTCAGCCCGTCCATGTCGGGCAGCATCATGTCCAGCACCACCGCGTCCGGCCGGAACTCGCGGGCCGCCCGGACGGCGCCGAGCCCGTCGCCCGCGCTGCGGATCCGCCAGCCCTCGTACCGCAGGGCCATGGACAACAGGTCGGTGATGGACTGCTCGCCGTCCACCACGAGCACGCGGACGGGGCTCCCGTCCGGCCTGAGCAGTGCGGTGCGCCCCTGGGGCGCGGTCGTGGTCATGCCGGACAGGCTGCCGGGGCGCTCTGAGAGGGCTCTTGCGACACCCTGTGATTTCCCTGAGAAACGGGATGCCGACGGGCCGGGACTCAGGAGCGCCCTCCGGGCTCGGGAGCCCCGGGCGCCGTCCGGGCGGGGACCAGGCCGAACAGGCGGGCGGCGTTGTCGTGGCAGACGGCCCGCAGCCAGGCGTCGCCCAGCCCCAGCCGCTCCAGGGCCCGCAGTTGGTGCGCGTACGGGTACGGGATGTTCGGGAAGTCGGTGCCGAGCAGGACCCGGTCGCCGAGCGCCGCCAGCCGGGGCAGCGCCCGGCGCGGGAACGGCGCCAGCCGCTCGCTGAAGTCGGTGAACGCCATGGTCGTGTCCAGCCGCACCTCCGTATACCGCTCCGCCAGGCCCAGGAACTCCTCGTACTCGGTCATGCCGAGGTGGGCGACGACCAGCCGCAGCCGGGGGTGGCGGGCCAGCACCCGCGCGACGGGCTCCGGCCCGGTGTGCGCGCCGGGGGCGGGTCCGGAGCCGCAGTGGATGACGACGGGGACGCCCGCCTCGGCGAGCAGTCCCCAGGCGGCGTCGAGCCGCTCGTCGGCCGGGTCGTACGCCCCCACCTGCACGTGTGCCTTGAAGATCCGCGCCCCGTCCTCGACGGCCTCGCGGACGTACGCCTCGGCGTCCGGCTCGGGGAAGAGGGTCGCGGTGTGGAGGCAGTCGGGGGTGCGCCGGGCGAAGCCGGCGGCCCAGTCGTTGAGCCAGCGGGCCATGCCGGGCTTGTGCGGGTACAGCATGGAGGTGAAGGCCCGGACGCCGAACGCCCGCAGGAGCGCGGTGCGTTCGTCCTCCTCGTGCCGGTAGGTGATGGGCCACTCGACACCGCCGGTCAGCGGGCCGAGCGCGTCGAAGTAGCCCCAGACCTTGCGCAGCACGCGCTCGGGCATGAAGTGCGTGTGCACGTCGACGAGTCCGGGCAGGCCGAGCCCCTGCCAGAACCCGCGCACCTCCCGGACCTCACCGGGGTCGACGGGGTGGGGGGCCGCGGGGCGGGGCCGGCCGGGGTGGTGGTCCGGGTCGGCGCCCTCCGGCGCGGTGCGGTGGGCTCGGTGGCCGGCCTCACCCGGGCGGTGGTCCACCGGCGCAGCGCGGTGGGCAGCGTCGGGGGCCGCGCTCGGGGGCGTGCCGCGGTGGGCCTCACCGGGACCGGGACTCACCCGCGCGGCGTGACGGTCCTGGTGGCGGTCCTCGTCCGGGTCGGCGCCCTCCGGCACGGTGTCGTGATCACTCATGCCGTCCACGATCACCCGGCGGCGGGTGCCGGGTCCACCGTAAGGCTCAGAACAGCCCGTCCTGCACCCCGGCCGCCTCCTTGAACTCCCGAACCGGCACGGCGCACGGCCGGCCCCCGGCGGGCAGCAGCCCCCAGCCCGGCAGGAGCCGCGCGTCGAGGACGACGGCGCCGCGCTCGGTCGCCAGGTGCAGGTCCGGCCCGGCGACCGCCAGCAACTCGCCCCCGACCGCGCCGCCCGGCACCAGCTCGGTCACCTCCCCGACGGCCGCGGGGCCCTCGCCCGCCTCGGCGAGCCGGAAGGCCCCGGCGTGGTCGACGGCCCGGAAGGGCGCCGGCACCAACGACTCGGGCCGTCCGGCCAGCGCGACCGCCCGCGCGTGCAGCTCCGCGAGCTCCGCCGCCCGCTCCCCCGGCGTACCCGGCAGCGCGCCCCGCACGGCCCGTTTGCGGGCGTAGGGGACCCGGTCGGGCACGCCGAGCGCGGCACGCAGCGTCTCCTCGGTGCGGCGCGCCGCCATCAGCGGCCCCTCCCCGAGCCAGGTGAAACAGACCGCGCCCTGCTCCAGCAGCCGCGCCGGGCCCCGCGCGGAGGCGGTGATCCCGACCTTGACGAGGCCCGGCCCGAACCAGGCCAGGTACACCCGGTACGGCCGCGGGTCGTCGGCGACCGTGTCGGCGGCCACCGAGTGCGCCCGCTCCAGCCGCGCGCACTCCTCGCACCGCCCCCCGGTGCTCCGCCCCGGCACCGGCGCCCGCAGCGGACAGGGGTGCCCCCGCGCTCCCCCGCACGTCCGCCCACCCCCCTCGGCGACCGCGAAGGCCACCCTCTTCCCCCAAGTCAGCGCGGAGCGCCCGCCCCCGGCCCAGCACAGCTCAGGCCCGCGCTCCCCCCAGCGCAGCCCCGTACACGTCCACACCCGTCCCATCACCCCGAGCCTAGGGGCAGCCACCGACAACGCCGGCCGTACCGGGGGCCCGCGGCCGAAGGGCCCGGCCGGTCTACGAACCCTCCGCGCAGCGCGCCGCCGTCGGCAGACCCCGGCAGCCCCGTTCCCCGTGCGCCTGAACAGCGGCCCCGCCGACGGCCAGGAGGCAGACAGCACCGCCACGACGGCCTGGCCGGCGACGGTCCCGAAGGCCCCGGCCCGCGCGGCGACGGCCGCCGCCACCACGGCCCCCGTGCTCCACCACGCCGGACCCGGCCCACCACAGGCACCCCACGCGCCATCGGACCGTCCCGTACCGGCTGCACCGGTCGATCTCCGCTGCGTACCGTCCCCCGGCGAGGGTCGGTGTACGTGCCCACGAGCCCGGTGCTCTCTACGTCCAGACCGGTTTCTTCCTCCACCTCACGGACGGCCGTTCCCGGGAGTGAGTCGGTCATCTCCATGCCGCGGTGCGGCCGGTGCCGCGATAGCCGTCTGATCGGCTTCCCGCCCGCCCTCCGGGGCGGTTGCCGTCCAGTCACTGCCGTCAAGGCAAAGCCAGAGGCCCTGCGGACTGCTCCGCAGGGCCTCTGGACTGCTGTGCACTCGGCAGGATTCGAACCTGCAACCTTCTGATCCGTAGTCAGATGCTCTATCCGTTAAGCTACGAGTGCGTGTCTTCTTCTTCGGTTATTCCGCCGCTCCCGGTCCTTTCGGCCCGCTCGCGGCGACAGGAAGAACATTACATGACTGCCGCCGTCATGTGAAATCCATTGCCCATACCCCTTGTGACCTGCGGAGACGCCCTCCGCGAGCCCCTGCGGGCAAGGGCCCGGAAGCGCCGAAGCCCCGGCCGTGGGGCCGGGGCTTCGGTGTGCGGTGCGGAGGCGGAGGGATTTGAACCCTCGATGGGTGTTAAAACCCAAACCGCATTAGCAGTGCGGCGCCATAGACCGGACTAGGCGACGCCTCCAGACGCATCACCCTTCGCGCACGAGCGCGAGTGGTGCGTGCCGATGATGACACAGTGGAGCGGGGTGTCACCAATCGACCCCTACGGTACTGGCAGGCAGGCCGCACGGCAAAGCCCTTATGGGGGGTCCCGCAACGTCCGGCGGCCCCGCGCGTTGATCAGGGCATGGTGCAGCTCATCCCTGACTCAGCCGCCCGCCGCCTCGGCACCGTCGTGGTGTCCGTCGCCGCGCTCGCCTCCCTCTCCTCCGCCGCGTACGCCGACGCCGGGCCCTTCGCCGGGCACCGTTCCGGCCACGTCACCGGCCACGTCACCGGGCTCGGCGCCGGTCACCTCGCCGGGAGCGGCGGCGTCTGGTCGCCGGTGCCCCCGGCCCCGGGCGACGAGGCGCCGGCCGGCGATCATCTGACCATCACCGTGCGGGACGCCGGGCCCGGCGCGGACGGGTCGTACGAGCTGTACTGCCGGCCCGGCGGCGGCAGCCACCCCGATCCGGACGGCGCGTGCGCCGTGGTGGACGGGAACGCGCGCTGGGGGCAGGAGACCTTCGCGCCGGTGCCGGAGGGCAGCATCTGCACCCTCCAGTACGGGGGCCCCGCCACCGCGCACGTCACCGGGGTCTGGGACGGGCGGGCGGTCAACGCCACGTACGACCGCAGCAACGGCTGCGAGATCTCCCGCTGGGACCGCATGGTGCCGCTGCTGCCCGACCTGCGCGCACCGGGGGCGGGGGCGTAGCGGCGGGGCCGGGGCGCCGGGCACAGGGGGGGCGTACCGGACCGGTCCGCGCGCCCCGGCGGGCGTCCGGTGGCGCCGTCTGCCTCATCTCGTCGTGCGACCTCTCTCTCATCCCGCGCCGCACTCCGTGGCCCAGCGCATAGACTCCCTCGCGTGACACGCCGCGAGCCGGTTGGCAAGATGGCCCAGGCGGTCGGCAAGTGCGGTAACCAGGAGGGAAGCGTCTCGTGAGCAGCAGGCCATCCCGAGGCGCTGCTCGCCTCGCAGCCATACTGGACGCCCTGCCGGACGCGTTGCTACTGGTCAACGCCAACGGCACCGTCGTCAACGCCAACTCCATCGCCCTGGAGGCGTTCGAGGCGCCGGGCACGGCGCTGGTCGGACGCGGGCTGCTGGACCTGCTGCCGCAGTTCGACTCGCGGCTCATCCCCGGTTCCATGCGCCGTCCGGACCACGTCGACCCCCGGGCGCGCACCAAGCCGACGCGGATGGTCGCCCGCCGCACCGACGGCAGCGAGTTCCCCGTCGAGGTCGCCAGCGCCAACCTGGAGAACGGCCAGCAGGCGTACGACGGTTCCGGCTACACCGGCGACGAACTGCTGATGCTCGTCGTCCGCGACCTCTCCGGCACCGTCGACACCGAGGCCGAGCTGGCCCGCTCGCAGCGCCAGACGGAGATGATCCTGCGGGCCGCCTCCGAGGGCGTCGTCGGCACCGACACCGACGGGCGGATCGTCCTCGTCAACCCGGCCGCCGCCCAGATCCTCGGGTACCGGGCGAGCGACCTCGGCGGACGCGAACTGCACACCCTCGTCCTGCACTCCCGCGCCGACGGCTCCCCCTTCCCGTACGCCGAGTCGCCGCTGGCCGACACGCTGCGCTCCGGGCGCAAGCACCGGGTGCGCGGGCAGGTGCTGTTCTCCAAGAGCGGCGACCAGCTCCCCGTCGACCTGACGACCGCGCCGGTCCGGGACGGCGACCAGCTCGTCGGCGCCGTGATGACCTTCACGGACCGGCGGCCCCACGACGAACTCGTCAAGGAGCACGAGGAGGCCGAGCGGCGGCACGCCGGGGAACTGGAGCGGCTCGCCGAGGAACACGCCTCCGAGCTGACCGCGCTGCGCCTCCAGCACCTCTCCGAGATCGAGGGCCTGGAGGAGGCGCACGCCGAGGAACTGGCCGCCCACGAGGACCGCTACGCCGCCCTCGGCGAACGCGAGAAGGACCGTTACGAGGCCCTCGCCGCCCGGCACGACCAGCTCCTGACGCTGCTCGCCACCTCCCTGCGCGGCCCCCTGGAGGAACTGCGCCACGAACTGGCCGCGCTCGCCGCCGACGACGCCGGGCAGCTCTGGCCCGAGGCCAACCAGGTGCTCCACCACCTGACCGCCGGCTACTCGCGGATCACCACCCTCATCGACAACGTCCTCGGCTACCAGCGGCTCGACACCGGCGCCGAGACCGTCGCCCGGACGAAGGTCATGCTCGACGCGGTCGTCGCCGCGGGCGTCGACGGCGCCGTGGAGCTGATCGGTCCGGGCCGGGTGCAGTTCGCCGTGCACGCGCCGCCCATCGAGGCCGAGGTCGACCCCCGGCTGCTCGCCACCGCGCTCGCGCACCTGATCGCCGATGTGGCGGGCGTGGACGCGACCGGCAACACGCAGGGGTCGGCGGGCGGTTACCTGGACAACACGGTCGTCGTGGCGGCGGCGCAGCGCGGCGAGGTCGTCCGCATCGAGGTGCGCGGCCCGCACGCCGGCGGCGACCCGGTGCACGAGCCGATCGTGCGCGGCATCGTGCGCGCGCACGGCGGGGTGCTCCAGACGCACGAGGTGCCGGGCATGAGCGGCAGCGCCTATGTCCTGGAGGTGCCGATCGGCGGCGGCGCGGGCACCGTCGCGCCCACCGCGGCACCGGCCGCCGCCGCGATCGAGGCCGGCCCGGCCACCGCGCCGGAGGCGGCGGGAGCGGCCGTGGCCGTGGTTCCGGGCGCCATCCCGGGGGCGGCTCCGGGCGCGGTCCCCGGTGCGGCCCCGGGCGTGATCCCTGGTGCGGCTCCGGGCGCGGTCCCCGGTGCGGCTCCGGATGCGCATCCGGTCGGCTCAGGGGCTGCCGGTGCTTCGGTGGCCGCGGGTGCCGAGGGTGCCGAGGGTACGGCCCCGGGTGTGGTGGACGTGCCCGAGGGCGATACCGGGCACGTTCCGGCCGGAGGCGGGCGGCGGCGGGCGCGGCGGTCCTCCGTCGACGCCTTCCTGGAGAGCGAGGTGGGGGGCGCGTCCGGCGAGGGCGAGGCCCCGGCCGCCGGTCCCGGGACGGAGGGCGCCGTGCCGACCGGGCGGCGCCGTCGCCGGGCGGCCGGCCAGGAGACGGCGCCGGTCCCGGCCCAGGCGGCGCCGGGCGAGGGTTCCGGCGGTACGGGGCGGCGGCGCGGCCGGCCCGCGGAGGACACGGGCGCTTCCGGCGTGCCGGCGCTCCCGGCGGTGGCCGGTGTGTCCGAGGGGGCCGTCGTCACGGCCGCCGAGCACGCGGCGGGTGCCGCGGCCTCCAACACCGGGCTCGGCGGCACCGTGCCCCCGCAGGGCGTTCCCGCGCCCGCGCAGGGTGTGCCGGCCGGGACCGGGCAGCGGGCGCGGCAGGCCGACGGCGCGCAGCACGCGCTGCCCCCGGCCCTGCCCGCGCAGGCCGGCGAGCCGGTCCCGGCCGAGGGCGCGCAGCCGACCGGACGCCGGCGCCGCGCGCTGGCCTCCGCGAACGAGCGGGCCGCCGCACAGGAAGCGGCCCCCCGCCAGGTCTTCGCCCTGCCGCCCGCCGAGGCGGACCGGCCCGCCGAGGCCCCGGCGGAGCCGGGCGCGGGCACGGACGGTTCCGTGGCGCCCGGGGGCGCCGTGGGCGCGCCGGGTGCGGGCGGTGCGGCCGGTCCCGCGGCTGCGGTGACCGGTCCCGCCGGTGCGGTCGGGGCGCCGCTGCCACCCGTCCCCGGGCCCACCGGGCAGGTCCCGGTGCCCGGGCAGGCCCCGGGTCCGGTGCCCGTGCCGGGCCAGGCGCCCGTACCCGGTCAGGCTCCGGCTCCGCTTCCGGCGGGGCAGACGGGCCGGGTCCCGATGCCCGGAACGGCGGCGCCCGGGGGACAGGCGGGGCCCATGGGTCCCGTGCCGCCCATGGGGCAGGCGCCCGTGCCGGCGGGCGGGCTTCCGCTGCCCGCGCCGGCCACCCCCGGTGCCACCCCGGGCCACGACGGACAACACGACGTCGTCCCGCACGACCAGGACGACGACCACACACCGCCGCAGCCCCACCCGACCGAGGCCCCGACGGGGCGCCGTCGCCGGGCCGTGGCCGCCCCGCCCGCCGGCCCCGCCCCCGTACCAGCGGCTCCGGCGGCTCCGGCGCAGTCCGTACCGGCACCGGACGCTCCCGTGGCCCCCGCCGGGCCGCCCCCGGCCGCCCAGCCGGCCCCCGCCGCGCAGGCCGTCCCGGCGCCGCAGCCGTGGCCCGCCACCGCCGACACGCCGGACGCCGGCACCCCCGTACCGCCGCGGGACGCCACGGGCCCCGCGCCCCGGCCCGCCGCCGCGGCGCCCGCGCCGGCCGCCCCCGCCCCGGCCCTCACGCCGAGCCGGGGCACCCCGCTGCCACCGGAGAACACGACCCGCGCGGCCCAGCCCCTCCCGGCGGAAGCCGCGGCTCCGGCGGACGCCCAGGCGACGCAGGGCCGGGCGATCAGCGTGCGGACGCTCGGCCAGGGCGTGCCCTTCAACCGCCAGGCCGTGCAGGTGCAGCAGCCGTCGGCCACGCCCGCCCCGCAGCAGCCGGGCGGCTCCGGACGGCGCCGCAAGCTGGGTACCCCGCCCGACCCGGCCGCCGGGCGTCCCGAGCAGGCGGCGCGTCCGCAGCGTCCGGGCACCATCCAGCCGCAGCCGCAGGTCCAGGCGCCCGCGCAGGGGCCGGAGACACCGCCGCCGCCGTCGCTCGGGGGGCCGCAGGGCCGTCCCGTTCCGGCGGGCGAGGGCCCCGGACGGTCGTACGCCATAGGGGCACCGGACGAGAACGCCGCCGAGGGTCCCGAACCGCTGGACGGTCCCGGCGGTGCCGTGGAGGTGGCGGACCCGCCGCGTCCGCAGCCGCTGGACGACGAACTCCCCCCGGAGCCGCTGGACAACCCGCGCCGCCTCCTGGTCTGGCCCGCGCCGGACGTCTCCACCCAGCAGGCGCTGAGCGACCGCGGCTACCGGCCGGTGATCGTGCACTCCCGCGAGGAGGTCGACGCGCAGATCGCGGCGTTCCCGGCCGCGCTGTTCGTGGACCCGCTGACCGGGCCGATCACGCGGACCGCGCTCCAGTCGCTGCGGCAGGCGGCGGTCGCCGCCGAGGTACCGGTGCTGGTCACGGCCGGGCTCGGCCAGTCCTCGCGCGACGCCGCCTACGGCGCCGACCCCGCCGTCCTGCTCAAGGCGCTCGCGCCCCGGGACAGCGAACAGCACCCGCCGCGCGTCCTGCTTATCGAGGAGCACGCGGAGATCGCGCTCGCCCTCACCGCGACGCTGGAACGGCGCGGGATGCAGGTGGCGCGTGCCGCCGACGACACCGACGCGGTGGCCCTGGCCGGGCACTTCCGGCCGAACCTGGTCGTCATGGACCTCATGCAGGTGCACCGGCGCCAGGCCGGGATCGTGGACTGGCTGCGCGCGAACGGGCAGCTCAACCGCACCCCCCTGGTCGTCTACACCGCCGCCATAGGTCCGGCCGACCTGCCGCGGCTGGCGTCCGGGGAGACGGTGCTGTTCCTGGCGGAGCGTTCCACCAGCGACGAGGTGCAGACCCGGATCGTCGACCTGCTCTCCCGCATCGGGACCAACTGACCCCGCTCCCGCCGCGGGCGATGCGCGCGGCGGGAGCGGGGCCGGAGGGTCGCGGGCGGGGCGCGGCCCGCGCAGCCGTTCCCGTCGGGGAGCGGACCACCCGGGGCGGGCGGCCCCGTCAGAGCCGGGTGATGTCCAGGTCCCCGTCGGCGTACCGGCGGCGCAGCACCTTCTTGTCGAACTTGCCCACGCTGGTCTTCGGCACCGCCTCGATGATCGTCCAGCGCTCCGGGAGCTGCCACTTCGCGATCTTGCCCTCCTCGGCGAGGAAGGCGCGCAGGGAGGCGAAGTCGGCGGTGGAGCCCTCCTTGAGGACGACGGTGGCCAGCGGGCGCTCGCCCCACTTGTCGTCCGGGACGGCGACGACGGCGGCCTCCGCGACCTCCGGGTGCGACATCAGGGCGTTCTCGAGTTCGACGGAGGAGATCCACTCGCCGCCGGACTTGATGACGTCCTTGGCCCGGTCGGTGAGGGTGAGGTACCCGTCCGGGGAGATGGTCCCCACGTCGCCGGTCTTCAGCCAGCCGTCCTCGCCGAACTTGTCGGCGGGGCGCAGCGGCTCGGCGTCGGGTCCGTTGTAGTAGGCGCCGGCGATCCAGGGGCCGCGGACCTCCAGTTCGCCGGCGGACTCGCCGTCCCAGGGGAGGCGTTCGCCGCCGGGTCCGGTGAGGCGGGCCTCGACGCCGGCCGGGAAGCGGCCCTGTGTGACGCGGTACGCGAACTCCTCGTCGGTGCCGACGGCGTGGGCCGGCGGCCGGGCCACGGTGCCGAGCGGGGAGGTCTCGGTCATGCCCCAGGCGTGGCAGACGCGCATGCCCAGCTCGTCGAAGGCCCGCATCAGGGAGGGCGGGCACGCGGAGCCGCCGATGGTGACCTGGGTGAGGGACGAGACGTCGCGCGGCCGTGCGGTCAGTTCGGCGAGCAGTCCCTGCCAGATGGTGGGCACGGCGGCGGCGTGCGTCGGCCGCTCCGCCGCGATCATCTCGGCGAGGGGCACGGGCTGGAGGAAGCGGTCCGGCATCAGCATGTTGACGCCGGTCATGAAGGTGGCGTGCGGGAGCCCCCAGGCGTTCACGTGGAACTGCGGGACCACCACGAGGGACGTGTCCCGGTCGGTCAGCCCCATCGACTGCGCCATGTTGACCTGCATGGAGTGCAGGTAGATGGAACGGTGGCTGTACACCACGCCCTTGGGGTCGCCGGTCGTGCCGGAGGTGTAGCACAGGGCCGCGGCGCTGCGTTCGTCCGGCTCGGGCCAGTCGTAGGTGTCCGGCTTCCCGGCGATCAGGTCCTCGTACTCGTGCACCGGGACGCCGGCGCCGTCGAGCGGGGAGCGGTCACCCGGCCCGGCGACGACGATGTGCTCGACCGTCTTCAGGTGCGGCAGCAGCGGCGCGAGCAGGGGCAGCAGCGACCCGTTGACGATCACGACCCGGTCGGCCGCGTGGTTGACGATCCAGGCGAGCTGTTCGGCGGGGAGGCGGAGGTTGAGGGTGTGGAGGACCGCGCCCATCGAGGGGATGGCGAAGTACGCCTCGACGTGCTCGGCGTTGTTCCAGGCGAGGGTGGCCACCCGGTCGTCGTCGCGGATGCCGAGGTCCTCGCGCAGGGCGTGTGCCAGCCGGGCCGCGCGGGCGCCGATCTCGGCGAAGGAGCGGCGCTGCGGCTCGCCCTCACCGGTCCACGTGATCACCTGGGAAGTGCCGTGGATCGTCGACCCGTGGGTCAGGATCCTCGATATCAGCAGTGGTACGTCCTGCATCGTGCTCAGCACGGTGTCCTCCCGGGGCGACATTGCCTACGCGGCGGTAAGGGTTGCGCCGATTCTGCGCACATACCGCGCGGTATGTCACTAGGTCCGGGTGATCGATCACCTGCGGGAACCCCTCGGACTCGCACACCATACCGTCACATATCACCCCATCATCGAATAAACCCCAGCTCAGCGTCCTCGCGGAGCTTGCCGAGCGCCCGGGACACCGCCGACTTCACGGTGCCGACGGAGACCCCGAGGACTTCGGCCGTACGGGCCTCGCTCAGGTCCTCGTAGTAGCGCAGGACGACCATCGCCCGCTGCCGGGCGGGCAGCCGCATGACCGCCCGCCACATCGCGTCCCGCAGCGCCTGCCGCTCCGCCGGGTCGTCCCCGCAGGGCAGCGGGTCGGGCTCGGGCAGCTCGTCGCAGGCGAACTCGTCGACCTTGCGCTTGCGCCACTGCGAGGTACGGGTGTTCAGCAGCGCCCGGCGCACGTAGCCGTCGAGGGCGCGGTGGTCCTCGATGCGCTCCCAGGCCACGTAGGTCTTGGTGAGCGCGGTCTGCAGCAGGTCCTCCGCGTCGCTCGGGTTCGCGGTGAGCGACCGGGCGGTGCGCAGCAGCACCGGCTGCCGGGCCTCGACGTACGACGAGAACGAGGGGTACGGCACGGTCCGCGTCACCGCCGTGGCGGCCTGGGAAGCGCTGGTGCAGACGGGTGTGGTCATGTCTCCACGCTATGAGCGGGCCCCTGTGCGGCGGATCGGCCGCAGGTCCCGAAGCGGAGTCCGCCTCAGGTTGTAGGGGTGGGGCAGGCTCCACCTCCTCTGGGTGGACGGGGGGAGCGGGGTGCGTACGGGTTCACCCCTGAGGGTGGTGCGGGGGCAGGCCCCCTTGCGCTCCCCGGGCCGGCCGGGCCGGGGCTCGACCGCGCGGGGCTCGCGGCGCCCCGGCCCCGGACGGGAGGGCGGCGCGAGATCGGTACGGGAGGGATACGGGACGACGTCCGGGCGGCGCGGTGCGGACGGCGCCCGGGGAAACGGTGCGGACGGCGTCCGGAGAACGCGGCACGGGAAGACGTCCGGGCGACGGTACCGGAGCACCGCCGCCCGGACGTCCTGCGACCCCGTGAAGCACCCGGGCGGAGAACGAGGGACCGGCGCCGGAGCGTGGACGCCGGCCCTCAGCTCACCACCAGAGCGGGGAGAAGCTGACGGCGACGTTCGCGTTGCCCTGGTTGACGGCGGTGAAGGCGGAGCCGTCCACCTGCGCGGTGTTGCTCTGGTTCGAGGCGCCGGAACCGACCGCCTGCTGCTGCGTGGTGGCCGAGTTGCCGGAGTTGTCCCTGCCGACGCCGCTGCCGAGGATGCCCGAGTACGCCTCCGAGGCGGTCGCGCGCGATCCGTCGTCCGCGAGGGCGCCGCTGTCGGCCGTCGCGATCCCGCCGAAGAGGGCGGCGGCCAGCGGCAGGGCGGCGACGGCGGCGACGACGCGGGCGGTACGGATGCTTGCCATGTTGTTCCTCCAGAACAAGGTGCGCACCGGCTTCCTGCCGACGGCGCGAGAAGTGGGAAAATGACGGCTGACACTGTGAACGAGCTTGTGTGCCAAGGCAGTTGGCCGACCGCCTCGGCGTGTGGACGACGTCGCACGACCAGGCTGCCCCTCGCTCCCCGGGCGAACCACCCGGACACCGTGATTCGCCCTCAAGCGTGAGGGACATGCCGATAAACCCCTTCACACCCCTTGTCCTGCCACCAGGGGGCACTTCCGGCATCACCGCCCCAAGCACCGCAAGAGGTGAAGCGTTCCGGCACCTCGCCGCCCCCTCCACCGATCCCGGTGCGCCCCGCGCGAGCCCCCTTCCTTTTTTCGAACGTACGTACGACCATGGGGGCATGGCCCCCACCGGCCGGCAGGCCACCACGCCCGCCCTCGCGCACGCACTCGCCGCCGCCGACCGCGGCCTGGCCGTCCTCCCGCTGTCCCGGACGAAGCTCCCGGCCCTGCGTTCCCCGCACCGCGACGCCCCGGACGCGAGCCCCTGCCGCGGCGAGTGCGGCCGCTTCGGGCACGGCGTGCACGACGCCTCGGCCGACCCCGTCCGGGTCCGCCGGCTCTTCGCCGCCGCCCCCTGGGCGACCGGCTACGGCATCGCCTGCGGGCGGCCCCCGCACCACCTGATCGGCATCGACGTGGACACCGTTCCGGGCCCCGGCGCCTCGGCCGGCCTGCGGGAACAGGCGCTGCGGCGGCTGTTCGCGATACCGCCCACGGTGGTCGTCCGCACCCCGAGCGGAGGCCGTCACCTGTGGCTGACCGGGCCGCCCGGCGTCGCCGTCCCCAACTCGGCGGGCCGTCTCGCACCCGGCGTCGACGTCCGCGGCACCGGCGGCTACCTCGTCGGCCCCGGCTCCCGCACCCGGCGCGGCACGTACACCGTCGCCCCCGGCACGGCCCACCTGGCCCCGGCGGCCTGCCCGTCCACCCTGCTCCACCTCCTCGTCCCGCCGCCCCGCACCGTCTCCCCGGCGGACGGCGGGCACGGCGGCGGCCTCGTCCGCTTCGTACGGGCCGCCCACGCCGGGCAGCGCAACACCCGCCTGTTCTGGGCGGCCTGCCGCGCCTACGAGAACGGCCTCGGACCCGCCCTGCGCGCGCCCCTGATCGCCGCCGCGCTGCACACCGGCCTGACCGAACGGGAGGCCCGCGCGACCCTCGCCTCGGCGGCCCGCCTGACCGCCCGGCAGCCCTGACCGCCCGTCCCGGGGCACCGCGGTGCCCCCACGCCCACGACATGCCTCCGCCTCCTCCGTCCGGTCCGGGAACGGCCGGCCACCGGGTCCCTGCGCGGAACCCGGGCGCCGGACCCGGGGCCCCGGGTATGCCTGGTCACCTGGTCACCTGGTCACCTGGTTGTCCGGTGGCCGTGTCGCCGGATCGCCGGGGCCTCTGGCCGCCGGGTCCCGGGGCCGTACCTGCCCGGCCGCTCCCGCCGGCGCCTCACCCTCGCCGCCGGGGCACCGGCATCGGGCGGGGCCGACTCGCTGGAGGACTACCCGGCCCCGGCCCTCAGGCGACCGGCGCACCGGGGCGCCCACGCCCGCCGCCGAGCGCTCCCCACCTGCGGACGGGCCCCTCGCCCCGCACCTGCGGCGGCACCGCCGCCCCGTACGCCGGAGCCGCCCCTTCCGGTCACCGGTCCGGAGGTCCGCAGGGGGGTGGCGGCACCCGTACGGCGCGCGCCGCTGCCCGCGCCCCCGTACGGCCCGGCCGACACGGGCCCGGCCGCCACCGACGCGCGATGAGCGCGCGTACCGGCCAGCCCGGGTCGGCATCGGCTCAGCCGGTCCCGTTGGCACCGAGACGCGGGCGGCGTGCGTCCAGGCGGCCGGGCCGGCATCGGCTCGGAGAGGCGGGACGCAGCCGGTCCCCTGTCACCGGCGCACGGCCGACGCACGTACACGCCGCCCCGGCCGCCGTCGGGCTCGGCGCGGCGGGGCTCAGCCCCGGTCCCGCTGCCACCGACGCACGGCCGGCTCGCGCACAGGCAGCCCGGCCGCCGTCGGCTCGGCGAGGCGGGGCTCAGCGGTCCGCGGGCCCGGAGGCGGCCGGGGACGGTCGGCGGGCCGGCGGCTGCCGGGCCCGCCGGGTCATGTCAGGGCCGTGCCGGTGCCCCGGCCCGGTCCGGGGGCTCCTCGCGCCAGGCGCTGACGCCGAGCGTGCCCGTGGTGCCCAGGTCGAGATGGGGCGTCACCGTGACCGGCGCGGCGCCGTCGCGGGCGCGGACCCTGACGTAGGGCACGGTCACCGCCTCGCCGAACTCCGTGGTGTTGCGCCACATCAGGCCCGCCGTGGCGGCCTCGCCCGGCTTCAGCGTCACCGGCCGGGGCGGGTCGTCGAACCCCGTCACGAGCGCGACGCCCTTGCCGCCCTCCACGATCCGGATGCCCTCGACCGGCTGGTGGGCGGAGTCGAGCAGGTCGAGCAGGGGGTAGCCCTCGACGGCGTACGGACGGGTGCCGCAGTTCTCCAGGTGGAGTCCGACGACGCGCAGTCCCGCGGCGGCGTCGCCGTCGTCGGCGGTCAGCCGGAGCCCGGAGGCCGGGCACGTGCCCGCGGCGGCGGGAGCCTGCGCGGTCGGCACCCGCTTCACGTCACTGACGCCGATCCGGTCGAAGCCGAGAAGGGGCGCGTTCTCCTCCACGGTCCGCCGCAGCGTGCCCCCGGCCTCCACCTCGACGACCGCCCGGTGCGTGCGGGAGTGGGCGGGCTCCTGTGCGGAGTGGAAGCCGAAGGTGATGGTGTAAGTGAACGCTTCCTTCTCGGGGTTGGTCACCGTGTACGTGACCGTGCAGCGGGGCCGGCCCGCGTCCACCGGCTCGCCGGGTGCGGGAAGGGTGTCCGCCGTGACGGAGACGTCCCCGGGGCGGGCCGCGCCGGGGCGTTCGCCGTCCGCCCCGCCGTCCGGTCCGGGCGACTCGCCCGAACCGGGCGAGGACCCGCCCGCCGGCACCCCCGACACACCGGTGATCCGCACCCCGTCCACCTCACCGCTCACCGGAGCCCCGGCGGCGTCCACGGTCACGACCGCACCGCACCGCACCGCGGCCTCGGTCGCACCGGTCTCCCCGCCCCCTCCTCGCCCGGCGGTCTGGGTACCGCAGGCACCGAGCACGAGGGAGGCGAGCAGGGCGCCGGTGACCACGAAAGGCTTCGGGGTACGCATCGCCCCACCCCACCAGCACTCCCCGCGCACGACCGTGACGGAAGCCACTCCTCCGGTCACAGCCCTGTCACAGCGACACGCCGCGCCCCGCTCCGGGGGCCGGGCCGCGGGCACCGTACGCGCCCCCGCACGGCCGGCCGGGCCCGTCCGGACCGGCCCCGGCAGCGGTCGCGCCGACCCCGCCGGACCCCTTCGTCGTCAACGCCGGGGCACCGGACGGCGGAACTCCACCGTTCGGTTGACCCGGCGCGCCGCGACTCCTCATGGGAAGTGATGAAAGACGGCGGACACCCCGGCCGTGGTGATCCGTTCTCCTTTCAGCGTCAGGTCTCCTTTGCTTGACTCCGGTGCGTGTGCAGCGAATTACGGCAAGTGCGCCCATTGGTCATGTTCTGGAGGGAGATTCCGGCATGAACAGCAGGAGGAGAGGGCCGGTCGTCGCGGAACCCGCACCCGGAGAAGGGCTGCTCAGCCCGCCCGGAGGAAGAGCGGGCCGCCGATCGCTCCGCGGAGGACCGGCCGCACGACGCGCAGGTGCCGCGGGGCATACCGCGGCGGAATCCGGAGGGGCTGAATGACCGCCGCAGTTCGCCATCGCCCGGCACGGCACAGAAGACGCCCGAGACGCTCGTTCATCGGCCTGCTGGTGATGGCGCTGATCCTCACGGCGGGCGCGGTCGTGACACCGCTCGTCACCGCGTCGCGGACCCAGGCCGCACCGGGGGGCCCGTTCGACCCGGCCGACCCGACGGTCTTCGTCGGCCAGGAGATACCGACCCGCCTCTACAAGGCGGTCACGGGGGCCTCGGGCAGCGTCACCTTCCATCCCGAGGGCGCCGCCTCCCCCCTCACCTACAACGCCATCGGCTACAACACCGCCGACAACTACCTGTACGGGGTCGGCGGCACGACGGGCAGCGGCATCCCGCCCGCCTCGGTCATCCGGATCGGCCAGGGCGGCGTCGTCACGCGCGTGGGCACGGAGACCGTGCCGGGCGGCGCCAACTGGGGCGGCTTCGCCTCCGACGGCAACCTCTACGTCGGAGGTGCCGGGAACGCCACCGCCCACCGGATCAACCCCGTCAACGGCAAGGTCCTCGCGACCATCGCGCTGTCCGCGCCCCCCACCGCCAACGACCTCACCTTCGCCGACGGCTACTTCTGGGGCGGCACCAACGACGGCCGCATCGTGCGCGCCGACCTCCTCGGCGCGGGCGCGACCAAGGCGGTCACGTACTTCACGGCGCCGTTCCTGCCGCCGGCCCCGTACGGCGCGGCCTGGACGTTCGGCAACGGCAACATCGGGGTGTCCGACAACGTGACCGGAAAGGTCACCCAGTTCAGGATCACCAACCCGGGGGCGGCGAACCCCACGTTCACCCTCGTCTCGACCTCGCCCGGCCCGGCGAGCGGCAACAACGACGGCGCGGCCTCGCCCGGCCTGCCGACGGACTTCTCGATCGTGAAGACGGGCCCCGAGCAGTTCAAGCCCGGTTCCACCGTGACGTACACGCTGAAGGTGAAGAACAACGGGCCCGGCAACTCCAGCGGTTACACGGTGACCGACACCGTCCCGGCGCCGCTGACGAACGTCAGGACCACGACGGCGGGCTGCTCCGTCTCCGGGAACGCGGTGACCTGCGTGGGCGGGCGCACCCTCGCCGGGACCGAGAACACCGTCACCGTGACCGCGGACAGCCCCGCGGGCATGACCGGCTGCGTCACCAACACCGGCGCGGTCCTCGCCAACGAGCAGGACCCCGGGGCGGGCGACAACCAGTCCTCGGTGACGAGCTGTGCCGTGGAACCCGCCCTCACGGTGAAGAAGACGGCCGCCCCCGGCACGGTGAACGCGGTCGGGCAGAAGCTGACGTACTCCTTCCTGCTGACCAACACCGGCAACGTCGACCTGGCCGACCCGGGCGTCACCGAGACGGCCTTCTCCGGCACCGGTACGCCGCCGGCGATCGACTGCCCGGCCGGTCCGCTGGCCGTGGGCGCGTCCCTGACCTGCACGGGCACCTACACCGTCACCCAGGCCGACCTGGACGCGGGCTCCGTCGAGAACACCGCGACCGGACACGGTACCGCGCCGGACGAGACCACGCCGACGACGTCCCCGCCGGACTCGGCGACGGTCGACGTGGCGGCCGAACCGGCGCTGAAGGTCGTCAAGTCCGGTCACAGCAGCCGCCCGGACGAGCTGGTCGCGGACGAGGAAGTGACGTACCGCTTCGTCGTCACCAACACCGGCAACGTCACGATCAAGGACGTCAGGGTCCAGGAAGGCGACTTCACGGGCGCCGGTGCTCCGCCGGCCGTGGACTGTCCCGCCGACCGGGCCGCCGCCCTGGCCCCCGGTACGCAGATGACGTGCACGGCCACCTACACGGTGACGCAGGCCGACGTGGACGCCGGCTCGATCACCAACTCGGCCACGGCCACCGGCACCCCGCCCTCCGGCGAACCCCCGGTCTCCCCGCCCTCCGAGGTGACCGTCCCGGCGCCGTCCGACCCCGCGCTGAAGGTGGTCAAGTCCTCCTCCGCCGGCGCGCTGGTCGCGGGCGAGGACATCACGTACCGCTTCGTCGTCACCAACACCGGCAACGTCACCCTGACCGATGTCCAGGTCGACGAGGGCGAGTTCACCGGCCACGGTGACCTGGACGCCGTGACCTGTCCGAGCGGGGCCGCCTCGCTCGCGCCGGGTGCCTCGGTGACCTGCACCGCCGGTTACACGGTGACGCAGGCCGACGTGGACGCGGGCTCGGTGAAGAACACCGCCACCGCCACCGGCACCCCGCCCTCCGGTGAACCCCCGGTCTCCCCGCCCTCCGAGACGACCGTGAAGACCGACGACGACCCCGGCCTGTCCGTGGTCAAGTCCGCCTCCAGCAGCGAGGCCGGCAAGCTGGTCATCGGCGAGGAGATCACGTACGAGTTCGCCGTCGAGAACACCGGGAACGTCACGCTCGAGGACGTCAGGGTCGACGAAGGCGACTTCAGCGGGCACGGCACGCTCGGCGCCGTGGTCTGCCCCGCCGGGGCAGCGTCCCTGGCCCCCGGCGAGACGGTGACCTGCACCGCGGCCTACGAGGTCACCCAGCAGGACATCGACGCGGGGTCGATCACCAACTCGGCGACGGCCACCGGTACTCCGCCGCGCGGCGAACCCCCGGTCTCCCCGCCCTCCGAGACGACCGTCCCCGCGCCGTCCGCCCCGCGGCTGAAGGTGACCAAGTCGGCTTCCGGCGACAGGCTGACGGCCGGTGAGGAGATCACGTACAGCTTCGTCGTCACCAACACCGGCAACGTCACGCTCAAGGACGTCAAGGTCGACGAAGACGACTTCGACGGCAAGGGCACCCTCGGCGACGTCGTCTGCCCGGCCGGGGCCGCGTCCCTGGCCCCCGGCGCCAGCGTCACCTGCACCGCCGACTACAAGGTCACCCAGGCCGACGTGGACGCCGGCTCGGTGAAGAACACCGCCACCGCCACCGGCACCCCGCCCACCGGCGAACCCCCGGTCTCCCCGCCGAGCGAGGTCACCCTCACCGAGCCGCCGGCGCCCGCGCTGGCGGTGGTGAAGTCCGCCTCCGCCGAGGAACTGACGGCAGGTGAGGAGATCACGTACAGCTTCGTCGTCACCAACAGCGGCAACGTCACGCTGACCGATGTCAAGGTCGACGAAGGCGACTTCGACGGCAACGGCACCCTCGGCGACGTCGTCTGCCCGAAGGACGCCGCATCCCTCGCTCCGGGGAAGACGGTCGTCTGCACCGCCTCCTACACGGTCACCCAGGCCGACGTGGACGCGGGCTCGGTGAAGAACGGCGCCACCGCCACCGGCACCCCGCCGCGCGGCGAACCGCCGGTCTCCCCGCCCTCCGAGACGACCGTGAAGACCGACGACGACCCCGGCCTGTCCGTGGTCAAGTCCGCCTCCACGGCGAACCCGGCCGTCGGGGACGAGATCACCTATCGGTTCGCCGTCACCAACACCGGCAACGTCACGCTCAAGGACGTCAAGGTCGACGAAGGCGACTTCGACGGCAAGGGCACCCTCGGCGACGTCGTCTGCCCGGCCGGGGCAGCGTCCCTGGCCCCCGGCGAGACCGTGACCTGCACCGCGACCTACGAGGTCACCCAGCAGGACGTGGACGCCGGTTCCCTGACCAACGCGGCGACCGCCACCGGCACCCCGCCGCGCGGCGAACCGCCGGTCTCCCCGCCCTCCGAGACGACGGTGACCCCGCCGCAGGAGCCCGGCCTCTCCCTGGTCAAGACCGGCCACAGCAGCGAGCCCGGCAAGCTGGTTCTCGGTGAGGAGATCACGTACGACTTCGTGGTCACCAACACGGGCAACGTCACGCTCAAGGACGTCAAGGTCGACGAAGGCGACTTCGACGGCAAGGGCACCCTCGGCGACGTCGTCTGCCCCACCGCTGAGGCCGCCTCGCTCGCTCCCGGCACGTCGATGACCTGCACCGCCGGTTACACGGTGACCCAGGAGGACATCGACGCGGGCTCGATCACCAACTCCGCGACCGCCACCGGCACCCCGCCCACCGGCGAACCCCCGGTCTCCCCGCCGTCCGAGACGACCGTCCCGGCGCCGGAGGAACCCGCCCTGGCGGTGGTCAAGACCGCCTCCGCCGACAAGCTGGTCGCCGGCGAGGAGATCACCTACCGGTTCGCCGTCACCAACACCGGCAACGTCACGCTGAAGGACGTGACGGTCGACGAGGGCGACTTCGACGGCAAGGGCACCCTCGGCGACGTCGTCTGCCCGAAGGACGCCGCATCCCTCGCTCCGGGGAAGACGGTCGTCTGCACCGCCTCCTACACGGTCACCCAGGCCGACGTGGACGCGGGCTCGGTGAAGAACGGCGCCACCGCCACCGGCACCCCGCCGCGCGGCGAACCGCCGGTCTCCCCGCCCTCCGAGACGACGGTGACCGCGCCCGACGAGCCCGGCCTGTCGGTGGTGAAGTCCGCCACCGGCGGCACGGCCGAGAACCTGGTCGCCGGCGAGAAGATCACGTACGGCTTCACGGTGCGCAACACCGGCAACGTCACGCTCGAGGACATCAAGGTCGAGGAAGGGGGCTTCACCGGCAGCGGCAAGCTGGAAGCCGTGAACTGCCCCGCGGAAGCGGCGTCCCTGGCCCCCGGAGCCACGGTCACCTGCACGGCCGCCTACACGGTCACGCAGGCCGACGTGGACGCGGGCACGGTCACCAACTCGGCCACGGCCACCGGCACCCCGCCGCGTGGCGAACCGCCGGTCTCCCCGCCCTCCGAGGTCACCGTGCCGCAGGAGCCGAAGCCCGCCCTGGCGGTGGTCAAGTCGGCCGGCACGGAGAACCCCGGCAAGCTGGTCGCCGGTGAGGAGATCACCTACCGGTTCGCCGTCACCAACACCGGCAACGTCACGGTCAAGGACGTCAAGGTCGAGGAAGGGGACTTCACCGGCAGCGGCAAGCTGGGCGCCGTGAGCTGCCCGGAGGAAGCGGCGTCCCTGGCGCCCGGGGCCACGGTCACCTGCACGGCCGCCTACACGGTCACGCAGGCCGACGTGGACGCGGGCACGGTCACCAACTCGGCCACGGCCACCGGCACCCCGCCCTCGGGCGAACCCCCGGTCTCCCCGCCCTCCGAGGTCACCGTGCCGTCCGGCGGCCAGGCCCGGCTGGCGCTCACCAAGACGGCCGACGTCACCGACGCCGACCGCGACGGCCGGACCGGTGCCGGGGACCGCGTCGAGTGGAAGCTCCAGGTGGCCAACCAGGGCACCCTGACCGTCACCGACATCACGGTCTCCGACCCCACCGCCGGTGACGTGACCTGCCCGAGGACCAGCCTGGCGCCGGGCGAGACGATGGAGTGCACCACCCGGGCGCACACCATCACCGCCGAGGAGGCCGCGAACGGAAAGGTCGTCAACACCGCGACCGCCTCCGGCCGGGCCGGCACCACCGAGGTGACCTCACCCGAGGCCACCGCGACCGTCGACGCCACACCGGACGACCCCGCGGCCCCCGGCGTGCCCGCCAAGCCCGCCGCTCCGAAGCCGTCCGGCGGACTCTCCGGCATCATGGCCCGCACCGGCACCACCGTGTTCGGCGTGGCAGCCATGGCCGCCGGCCTGCTGGTCGTCGGCGCGGCGGCCCTGGCCCTGACAAGGCACCGCCGCCGCACCACCTGACGACCCGCCCCGGGCACTGTCGGTGACCAAGGGTGGGTACGGCTCCCCGAGCCGTACCCACCCTCCACCCATGCCCACCCGCCAACCGGCAACCGGCAACCGGCAACCGGCAACCAACGGAAACGCCAACGGCCCCCGACCGTCATACCTGGTCAGGGGCCGTTCAGCCGTGCGGTGGGTGTGGGATTTGAACCCACGGTGGCTTGCGCCACGACGGTTTTCAAGACCGTTCCCTTAGGCCGCTCGGGCAACCCACCCCGGCACCGCCCACCTGGGGCGGAGCGGGCTACAGCCTACCGGTCCCCGGCCTCGCCCGGGGGCGCGGTCCACGGGGCTCTTCCGCCCGCGAGCAGGGGACGCCTGGGGTTCCGGTCGCCTTCCCGGCGAGTTTCCGGGATCCGCGGTGCCGATCGCCGGTCTGGGTGATCATCGGTCTGCGTGTGCCGCCGTCGCCGTCGCGGGCCCCGCCGCCCGTGGCGGAGGCCGGGCGGCGCACGCCCACGTCGACTCCGCGAGAAGGCTGTGAGGCTGTGTCCGTCACGTTCGCCACCTGCACCTACCGGTACCGGCGGGGCCCCGTCGTCCTCGACCGGCTCAGCTTCGGCTTCCCCGCGGGGCGGACGGTGCTCCTGGGCCCGAACGGGGCCGGCAAGACCACGCTCCTGGCCCTGGCCGCCTCCGTGCTGAAGCCCCGTACCGGCACCGTCGCCTTCGCCGGACTCGACCCGGCGATACGCGCTCAACTGCGCGTCTACCGACGCCGGGTCGGCTGGATGCCCCAGCACATCACCCCCGTCCCCGGCATGACGTGCCGCGAACAGGTCGCGTACGCCGGATGGCTCAAGGGCATGTCGCGGGGGCGAGGCGTGGGACGCGGCCGTCGGGGCGCTGGACCGGGTGGGGCTCGCCAGAAAGGCCGATGAGCCGGCCTCGGCGCTGTCGGGCGGGCAGCTTCGGCGCGTCGGCGTGGCACAGACGCTGGTCCACGCGTCCCGCCTGGTCCTCCTGGACGAGCCGACGGCGGGCCTCGACCCCGCGCAGAGAGGCGTCTTCCGCAGGGTGGTCGAGGAACTCTCGGAGACGGCCGACGTGATCGCCTCCACCCATCAGACCGAGGACCTCTCCGAGGTGTACGACCACGTCGTGGTCCTGGCGGAGGGGACGGTCCGTTTCAGCGGCACGGTGCGGGAGTTCCGCGCCCAGGCGCCGCCGGACACCGCTCCGGGCCGCTGGGCCGAGGGCGCCTACGCGGCGGTGCTCGGCGGGGGTGAGGCGTGGTGATGTTCCGTTTCCCTCCGCGCGCCCGCTCGGCCGTCCTCGCCGCGCCGCCGCTCCTGGGCGTCGTCCTCCTCTACGTCTTCTCGGCGGAGGTGTCCGGGAACCTGGACGGCTACTGGGCGTCCGCCACCGCGAAGGCGGCCTCGACGCTGATGTTCATCGCTCCGGTGACCGCGGCGTGCGCCGCCTGGGAGGCCGGAAGGCTCCGCCGTGCCGGGATCGGGGCCGGGGCTCCCGCCCGCAACGGGTGGCGGATCGGCGCGGCGGCCCTCGCACCGGTCGCGGCCCTGGGCTTCCTCGCCCTGGGGGTGGCCCTCGCGGGGGTGCGGCTGCAGATGGAGTCGCCCGCGGGGTGGCCCGGCCTCTCCGTCCTCGCCTCCGCGGCGGTCGTCCTGGTCGCCCACACCCTGGCCGGGTACGCGGTCGGCATGTGGGTGCCCGTGGTGGCCGCCGTGCCGGTGGTGCTGGTCGGGGACTACCTGTGGAACGTCTACCCGGCCGCGCTGGAGCCGCTGTGGCTGCGCCACCTCACGGGGCCGGCGTTCGGCTGCTGTATGAACACCGCCGTCGCCGACCCGGCGGGCATCGCGGCCCCCGCGCTCCTGGCCGTGGGCCTGGCCGCGCTCGCCGTGGCCGCCGTGGCCGTTTCCCCGCACGCCCCGCGCCTGGGCGTCCTCCCCGGCTCCACCGCGTACGCCGGTGGCGCGGTGGCCCTGCTCACCGCGGTGGCGACCACCACCGGGAGCGTCGCCCTTGTGGACGGGCTCGGCGCCGACGCGGTCCGGGCGCGCCCCGCGTCCGACCTCGTCTGCGCCACTGCCGAGGGGACCCGGGTGTGCGTGTGGTCCGAGCACCGGTCCCGTCTGGCGGAGACCGCCGGCATCGTGACCACGGCCGTCGCGGGGCTCGGCGGTGTCGGGATCGACGCACCGGACGTCGTCACCGAGGACGGCCGACGGCACCCCGCGAATCGCTGGACGGTCACGGTCCGGCAGGATCCGGGCTTCACCGGGGAGGACATCCGGGCCGGGCTCGTCTCGGACCTCACCCACCTCCTGGTCGGCACCGGCGCGGGGGCGGGCCGGGGGACCTGCCCGGCGGACCCGGCCGCCGTCGAGCGGGCGGTCGAAGCGGAGGACTCTCTCCGCGCCTGGCTCTCCGTGCACGCCGGGACGAGCGAGGAGGAAGCCCGGCACCGCGCCGGGCCCCGTGTGTGGGAGTCTGTCGCGCCCGTGCTCGCCGACGGCGCAAGACCGCAGGAGGACTGGTACCGCTCCGCCCTCGCACGGGCCCGGTGCATGCCGCGATGACCTGGTGGCTCCACACGCGCCGCGTCGCCCTGCTGATGGGGGTGACCGCCGGTTTCTGGGCCGTCGTCCTCGCCGTCGGCGACCGTGGTGTCCCGCTGCCGCAGTTGGGGGGCGCGACCTCGGTGAGCGTCCCCTTGGTCCTCCTCACCCCGCTGGCACCGGCCGTCGCCCTGAACGCCTGTCACGGTTCGCCCCCGTCCGTCGAGTCGGCGGCGGTCCGGCGGGCCGCCGCCCTCGACGCGCTGCTCGCCGCCGCGGTCGTGGCGCTGACGGCCGTCGTGGCGTTCCCCTTCGCGGCCGGGTGGATCAGCGAATTCGACGGTTCCACGGCGGAGGCGGCCGTCCGCAACCTGGCCTGCTACACCGGGCTGGCCCTCCTCGGCAGGACGGTCCTCGGGGATCACGCCTCGACCGTGCTCCCGGCGGTGGCGGCCCTGGTGGTCTCGGTCTTCGGCTACGGGCCCGACGGGTCGGCGCACTGGTGGGCCTGGCCGGCGGCCGGGACGTCCGACGCCCTGTCCTGGGCGGGGTCCGCCGCCCTCCTCGCCGTCGGCCTGTGGCGCACCGCCCGGGGGGATCTTCCGCGCCGCTGACGGGCGGGCGCCGTCCCGTCTCCGGCGGACGGGAGGCCCGCCTGCCCCGAGGTGGCCGAGGTCACGGGCCGGGCGCGCCGCGGGCACCCGGGCGGGAGGCACCCCCGGGCACCGCCGGCCGGGCAGGCACCCCGGCCGGACAGGCGCCCGGTGTGGGCCGGGTCAGTCGTCGCCGGTCTTGGAGCCCAGGGTGAGGTCGGTGGTGTGCTGCTTGCCGCCGCGCTCGTAGGTGACCGTGACCTTGTCCCCGGGCTTGTGGGTCCAGATCTCGCCGATCAGCGTGGGCCCGGAGTCGATCACCCGGTCGTCCAGCTTGGTGATGACGTCCCCGGGCTTCAGCCCCGCCGCCGCCGCAGGGCCGCCCGCCTCGACGGGTGCCGAGCCGCCGACGCCCTGGTCGGTGATCTTGGCGCCGTTGGTCGTCTCCTCCAGGGAGACGGACGCGCCGATCTTCGCGTAGACCGGCTTGCCCGTCTTGATCAGTTGCTGGGCGACGAACTTCGCCTGGTTGACCGGGATGGCGAAGCCGAGGCCGATGGAGCCGGCCTGGCCGGTGCCGAAACCGCCGTTGCTCGTGGACTGGATCGCGGAGTTGATCCCGATGACGTTGCCCTGGGCGTCCAGCAGCGGGCCGCCGGAGTTGCCCGGGTTGATCGAGGCGTCGGTCTGCAGGGCGCTCATGTAGGAGGGCCGGCTGCCGGCGCTGCCGTCGCTGGAGGCCACGGGGCGGTTCTTGGCGCTGATGATGCCCGTGGTCACGGTGTTGGAGAGGCCGAAGGGGGCGCCGATGGCGATGGTGCTGTCGCCGACCGCCACCTTGTCGGAGTCGCCCAGCGGCAGCGGGACGAGGTCCGAGGGCGCGTCGACGAGCTTGATGACCGCCACGTCGTAGCCCTGGGCGTGACCGACCACCCGTGCCTGGTACTTCTTGCCGTCGGGGAAGGTCGCGCTGAGTCTGCCGCCGTCGACCGCTTCGGCCACCACGTGGTTGTTGGTGACGATGTGGCCCTGCTTGTCGAAGACGAAGCCGGTGCCGGTGCCGCCCTCGCCGTTGGTGGACTCGGCCTCGATGGTGACCGTGCTGGGCAGCGCCCTGGCGGCCACGCCGGCGACCGTGCCGGGGTCGCGCTTGACGGAGCCCCCGGTGTCGGAGGCGGCGACCGTGGTCGAGCCCGTCGCGTCGTTGTTGCGGGCCAGGGTGTAGCCGAGGCCGCCGCCCAGGCCGCCCGCGACCAGCGCGGCGACGAGGACCGCGGCGACCAGGCCGCCCCGGCCGCGGGGCTTGGGGGCGGACGGCTGGTACGAGGAGCCCCAGCCGCCGCCGGAGCCTCCCCATCCGCCGCCGGAGCCGTCCCCGCCGCCGTAGGAGGGGAGGGACGGCGGCGGGGGCGGGGGCGGCCAGGAGGCGTCGGGCGCCTGGCTCCCCGGGGCGCCACCGTCCTGGTGGGGCGCGTACGACGGCGCGTTGGGCGGCGCGGCGGGCGCCTGCGGGGCGTCCTGCGGGTCGGGAGCGCCGTGCGGACCCGGCGCGTGCCGCGGGTCGGACGCGCCGTACGGCGCCGCGGGCGCGGGGGGCCGCGGTCCGCCGTCGCCGGACGCGGCCGGGTGCGGGGAGGCTGCGGGAGAGTCCGCCGGCACGGGAGGTGCGGGCGGGGCCGGGGGTACCGCGGTGCCCTCGTTCTCGGTGCTCACAGCTTCTCTCCTCGGTCCATCCACGGCTGCCTCCCGGTCGCACGGCTCACGCGCTCGCCCACGTTCACGCGGGCCGCTCCACGCTCCGGCGCGGGTGCCGGGATACGGGTCTCGTCGTATGCCATCAGCTTTTCCCACGGGCCGTCAGAGCACCATAAGCGGTCGCTGTGCGTCCACGATTCTTCTTTATATAGGTCATCCAAGGCTAAACGGACGTGAGGCCGTCGCATCCGTTCGCCCATCCACCCGCACACGGTGGCACCATGACGCGGTGACCCACGCACGACAGCAACCGATCCAGGTCGTCGCCCACCGCGGAGCCTCGGAGGAGGCGCCCGAGCACACCCTCGCCGCCTACCGGAAGGCGATCGAGGAGGGGGCGGACGCCCTGGAGTGCGACGTGCGCCTGACCGCCGACGGCCACCTCGTCTGTGTCCACGACTGGCGGGTCAACCGTACGTCCAACGGGCGCGGTGCCGTCTCCGCACTGGAGCTGTCGGATCTGGCCGCGCTGGACTTCGGCTCGCGCCGGAGCCGCGAGTCCTGGCGGCGGCGCGGTGAGGAACCGGACTGGGTGCACCGGCCCGAGGACCGCGAGGAGACCTCGGTGCTGACCCTGGAGCGGCTGCTCGAACTCGTGGCGGACGCGGGGCGGCGCGTGGAACTGGCCATCGAGACCAAGCACCCCACCCGCTGGGCGGGGCAGGTCGAGGAACGGCTGCTGGACCTGCTCCGGCGGTTCGGGCTCGACGCCCCGGCCGCGCCCGAGGAGTCCCCGGTGCGGGTGATGAGCTTCTCCGCCCGCTCGCTGCACCGGGTGCGGGCGGCGGCGCCGACGCTGCCGACGGTGTACCTGATGCAGTTCGTCACACCGCGGCTGCGCGAGGGCCGGCTGCCCGCCGGGGTGGACATCGCGGGCCCCTCGATCCGGATCGTGCGGAACAACCCCGGGTACGTCGAACGACTGCGGCAGGCGGGTCACCCGGTGCACGTGTGGACCGTGAACGAGCCCGTGGACGTGGACCGGTGCGTCGAGCTGGGCGTCGACGCGATCATCACCAACCGGCCGCGCGCGGTGCTGGAGCGCCTGGGGCGCTGAGCTCCGGGCCGCCACCCCTCTGCGTGAGCCGTACACGACAGGTGGTGCACCGGCGCGTTCGGCACGTGTCCCGCCGTGTCGAATGCGTCACCACGGGGGGATCGACCGGTTTCCGGCCCTGGCCGGTGGGGCATCCACACCGTGGCGTGGGGCGAAGGAGGTCTCGGGGGTGGCGTTGGTGGTGGCACAGGAAGTGCCCACGTCGTCGAGCATGGCCGTACCCCATGGCCCTGCGGGCGTGGGGGAAGCACGACACCGGATGCGTGAGCAGTTGCGCGGAGGCGGCGTGGCGGAATCGGTCATCGACGACGCCGTACTGGTTCTTTCGGAACTCTTGAGCAATGCGTGCAAACACGGCCGTCCGCTGGACGGCGTGGCGGTCGGCGACGGTGCCGTGCGCGCCGCGTGGCGGGTGGACCCGGCCGGCCGGCTCCTCGTGGAGGTCACGGACGGCGGCGGACCGACCCGGCCCGCCCCGGCGACCCCGTCGGTCACCGCGCACGGCGGCCGGGGGCTGAACATCATCACCGCCCTCGCGGACGACTGGGGGGTACGGGACGACGTGCGCGGGGAGGTCACGGTCTGGGTCGTCGTGCACACCGACGTGTACGACCCGGACGCCGGGCACCGGCGCGACGACTTCGTCAGCCGGGTCGTGGCACCGGCGGTGGCGCACCTGCCCGGTCTGGACTTCGCCGAAGCCTTCGACGACGTGGGCTGACCCGCCGGCCCGCCCCCTCCGGCCGGCCGCCTGCCCCCGGCCGGTCCGGACGGCCGGCCGATCCCGTCCCCCTCGGCCGACCCGGCAGACCCGGCACGCGCGCCTCGGCGCGGACGGCCCGGCTGCCGCGGACGACGGGAACCAGGCCGGACGACCAGAACTCCATCGCCGACGCTGCCGCCCCGGACGCGCCGGACGACGCCGGCGCCTCGGGACGGCCCGGACCACGTGGGCGGGCCGCACGGCTCGTGGTGGAGCGCACGCGTACGGGCCCGCTGCCGGCGGGGACGGGCCACATCAGCGCGGCGGGCCCCTCGTCCCGGTCTGGTGTCCCGCCCATCGCGCGCGGCGCCCGCCCGTCACGTACGGCGCCCGCCCGTCACGCGCGGGCCCGTCCCGGCCTCCCGCCCCCGCCGGGGCCCGGTCCGGCACCGGCCCGCCGCCCGGTCGTCCACAGGGTCCGGTCCGCCGGTGGGCGAACGGCTAGGCTCGCGCCGTACGAGAAGAGCCGCTACCGGGAGACACCCACGATGGCCAAGAAGCGACCCCAGACCAAGGCCGGGCGGCCCCGGCTCGACGAGGGAGCGATCCCGGTCGTCGGAGCCCGTGAGCCCTGCCCCTGCGGCAGTGGCCGCCGCTACAAGGCGTGCCACGGCCGGGCCGCGGCGCAGGCCACGACCGAGCTCGTGCAGCGCCCCTTCGAGGGACTGCCCGGCGAGTGCGACTGGGTGGCCCTGCGCGAACTGGTCCCCGCGGCCACCGTCGGCCTGACGCTCGCGGACGGACTGCCCGAGGGCGTCCCCTCGGTCACCCTGGCCACGGTGCTGCCGATGGCCTGGCCCGCGCTGCGCCGCGAGGACGGCTCCGTCCTCCTCGGCCTGCAGAACGACACGGCGTCCGGCGACATCAGCCGCGACCTCGCCGACACCCTCCGGCGCGCGCTGACCGCCGAGCCGGGCACGCCGGTGCAGGGCCGCCGGGCTCCCGCCGACGGTCCGCGGCTCCAGGACCTCCTCGCCCCGGAGGGCGCCTTCGAGCCGGTGGTGCACACGGGCTTCGAGTTCTGGGTCCCCGACGCGGAGAACGCGACGCCGGAGGTGGCCGCCTCCCTGGAGCGGGCCAACGCCGCGGCGCTGCCGACCGTCCGCCTCCAGAGCGCCGACGCCGCCTACTGGTGCGAGACGCCGGAGAAGAACCACCTGCGCTGGGTCATGCCGCACGAGGAGGAGCGGCTTCTGGACGCCCTCGCCCGGCTGCACGCGGCGGGCCGCTCCTCCCTCGGCGAGGGGACCCGGCTGGTCGGTTCCTTCCGTGCCCACGGGCTCACCGTCCCGGTGTGGGACCTGCCCGGCGGGGTCGGCGCGCAGGACGTGGAGAAGCCGGCGGCCGAGTTCGCCGAGCGGCTCGCCGAGGCCCTGGCGACGGAGGCGCCCCTCACCCCCGAGGAGCGCCGGGCGCGCGGTGGGCTGACGAACCGCCAGGTCACGCTGAGCTGACCCGGCTCCGCGACACCGGTCCGGCCGGGAGCCGGCCGGGCCGGCCGACCGATGTGGAGCGGAGCACTCCGTTCCTAACTCCCCCCGGACACAGGCGAGTCGGTGACCGGAAAACTGAGATCGAATTTGCTAACCGCCGATCTCTTGTTACCGTTCCCGTAGCCCGGTTGCTGGTGCATCCCCCGTCGCCAGCAACCGGGTCTTTCCGTGCCGCCGGCCGTTCACGCACCGCGTTCGCCGCTCAACCGCCCGTTGCCGTGGCGAAGTTGCTCCCGGACCGCAGCAGGATCCCGCCACCGTCCCGTGCGGAGAACTCGGCGACCGCCTCGTACCCCTCCGCATCGCCCCGCAGCCGCTCCCGCGGCGTCTCGCACACGTCGGGGGCGTCCCCGGCACCCACCGGACAGCGCGCCCGCACACTCTGCCCGCCGGGCCCCGTGAGGCGGAGCACCGCCTCCAGCGGTTGTCCGGTGGCGTTGCGGTAGGAGGTCCGCGCCCAGGTCTCGGCCCCCTGCGTCAGCACACAGGTGCGCGCCCGCACGCCGTCGGGCGCGCCGAGTTCGGGACCGCAGCGCATGGCGGTGGCGGCACCGGGCGGCAGCGGGGAGCGGTCCCCGCCGCCGGGCGCACCGGCCGGGGCGGAGGCCCCGGACACGGTCGCGCCGGTGTGCGGCGCGAGGGTGCGCACCGCCGGAGGGGCGTCGTCGGTCAGGTCTCCCCCGGTCCCGGAGCAGGCCGTGGCACAGGACAGGGCGACCGCGCCCAGCACGGCACCGAGGACGGCGTACCGGCGCGGGGCACGGCGACTCGGCAACGGTGCGGTCCGGCGGGGTCTCGCGGCGCGGCGGTCTCCCGCGGCATCAGGCGACATGCGGCGGACGATAACGAGCGCGGGCCCGCCCGGAGGCCGCCCGCGCCCGACACTCCCTACAACTCGGGCGCGCTCACACCCGTCCGGGTGAGGGCGTCGACCACCGCGTCCACGACGGCCTCCACATCGGGCACCCACGGCGAGGCGGAGCCGGGCAGCGGCGCGCGCTCCCAGCGGACCTCACCGGTGCCGGTCTCGCCCGGCGGCAGGGCGAGGTAACCGCCCTCCCCGTGGAAGCGCAGCGAACCGGGGACGTGGTCCTTGGCGTAGAGGAGTTCGCCCAACTGCTCCATGGTGTACGGCCGCACGAGGACCGCCCAGCGGGAGGGCGAGGCGACGACCGGGCCGAGCCGCATCCCGGCGCGGTCCAGCGCGGCCAGGGCGCGGGCGGCCGGCAGGGCGGGCAGCGAGACGGCGCACGGGGCGCCGCCCCCGGTGGCGAGCACGATCGGTGCCGTCGGCCGGTTGCTCCACCACCAGCGCACCATGCGCCCGTCCGTGGTGGCCGCGAGCAGGCCGGGGTCGAAGGGGTGCGCGCCGGGCACCGTGCACTCCGCGTCGGGGCACGTACAGCGCGACCGCGCCTCCGGGTCCGGCGCCGCGCCCGGGAGGACGGGCCACTGCCATTGCGTCGCGTAGGTCAGGGCCGCGCCGATCAGCTCAGGCCGCCCGTCGTCGTCGCGCCGGGACAGGAGCCTGCGTCGCTTTCCGAGGATCTCGCGCATGAGCGCTCGTTCCTTTCCGTTGCACGCCTGGCAACACCGTGGTCACATCACACCATGTGTCGATCACTTCGCTGTGCGGAGCTCGTTCGCGCATCACACCCCCGCTCTGGGCAGGGGGCACCCCTCTGGGCCGAACTCTGACTGCGTCCGCGGCGGTTGCGCCCGTACTGCGTCGATCACGGGCACGGACGTGGCGCGGGGTGGCGAAGTCTGGCGTTTGCCGTTCCGCGTGGTTCTCTTCGCCTCCGCCGCGGGAGGATGGGGCACGGCCGTCGGTGGATAGGACGCCCGGGTCCGTCGCCAGGTTCCGGGGGGACCCGGCCACCCCTGGCCTTCACCGAAGTACGTACCCATCACGACCGTTGTGACGCTCCGTGGAGCACCCCCAGTCGACCGCAACAAGAGGTCCCATGGGGCAGTTTCGAGCCAACTTCACTCTTCCGCAAGAGGCCGGGAGGAAGGTCTCCCGTTCCCCTCGGACACCAGGAATCCCCGCAGGACAATGCTGGACATCTCCTCACGAGTGCGTGTACATGTGGAGACACTGCTGCGGCGCAGAACAACATGGGGGTTTGCGATGCTTTTGAGCAGTAAACACCGGTCGGAAAGCCGGACGCCATGACCGCCCCACACCCCGCGAAAGTGGCTGGAATCGATTCGACGGTTCCCTCCCCCGCCCACACTGTCGCGCCCGCCGGCCCGGAACACGCGCCGGCCGCGCCGCCCGCCCCGGCCGACCCGCCGGGCGTCCTCCTCCAGGACCGTCTCGCCGGCTGGATCTCCGACCTGACGACCCTCCACGAACTGACCGAGCGGCTGACCGGCACCGGTTCCCTCGCCGAGGCACTCCAGGAAGTGCTGCGCGCCGGTGCCGCCCTGGTCGGCGCCCGGCGCGGCCTGGTCGTCCTGGAACCGGCCGACGGACACGGTCCGCGCGGCACCGTCGGACTGGGCCTGGCCCGCGCCGACCTCGGCCTCCTCGAGACCGTGCCGCGCGCCGCCCTGCCCCACTGCCGGCTCCTGGAGGCACCGCCGGGCCCGCCCGCCGAGGCCGGCATCGCCGACCCGGACCTGTTCGCCGCCGAGGGGCTCGACCCCCGCCACCGCGAGGTCGCCGCCCGCCTCGGCTACGCCGCGAGCTACGCCCTCCCGCTGAGCGCGCGGGGCACCGGACGGCTGGGTGCCGCCGTCTGGCTCTACGACGAACCCGCCGAACCGGCCGAGCGGCAGCGGCACCTGGCCGGGCTGTACGCCCGGTGCGCGGCCGAACACCTCGCCCGCCTCCTGGAACTGGAGCGCACCCGCACGGCGATGGCCACCCTGGCGGAGGAACTGCTGCCCTCCCGTCTGCCACGGGTGCCCGGTGTCCAGCTCGCCGCCCGGCACCGCACCGGCCCGCGCGGCGGCGGCGACTGGTACGACGCGCTGCCGCTGCCGGAAGCCGCGCTCGGCCTGGCCGTCGGCTCCGTGACCGGCTCCGGCCCCAGCGCCGTGGCCGCGATGGGGCGGCTGCGCGCCTCGCTGCGGGCGTACGCCGTGATGGAGGGCGAGGACCCGGTCGCGGTCCTGTCCGACCTGGAGCTGCTCCTGCGGCTCACCGAGCCCGCCCGCTCGGCCACCGCCCTGTTCGGCTACTGCGAGCCCGCCCCGCGCCGGATCACCCTGGCCGGCGCCGGGCACAGCCCGCCGCTGCTCGTCGGCGACCACCGCACGGAGTTCGTGGAGACCTCCGTCTCCGCGCCGCTCGGCATGCTCGCCTGCTGGGAGGCGCCCAGCGTGGAGATCCAGGCCGAGCCGGGCGAGACGGTCCTGCTCTACACCGACGGCCTGCTGCACCGCACCGGCGACCCGGCCGACCGCGCCTTCGCCCGGCTGCGCGCCGCGGCGGCGGGCATCCCCCGCTCCGCCCGGCACGACGCGGACGCCGTCGCCGACCACGTGCTGCGCACGGTCCTGCCCGAGGGCGCGGGCGACGCGGACAGCGAGGAGGACGTCGTCCTGCTGGCGGTGCGGTTCGAGTAGCGGCGCGCGCCGGCCCGGCGGCGGGCCGCGCCCCGCCCATGACGGGCGGGCCCGCGCGCCGGCCCGCCGAGGGATCGGCCGAAAACGTTCGCTCCGACGCCCTCGCGCCCCTTCGAGACGCCCCTTGCGTCCGGATATCGGACAGTGATGCACGGTGTAAGCGGTACTGCAGCCCTGTGCCCCCTTCCGCACGACCGTACGATGGGGAGTGGTCCAGTGCCGCGACAAGGAGGAAGACCGTGACGGAGGAGCTCCCGGAGACCCCGGAAGGCACCGAGGAAGAGCCGATCAAGCAGCGCAAGAACGGCCTGTACCCGGGCGTGTCCGACGAGCTGGCCGAGAACATGCGGTCGGGCTGGGCCGACACCGAGCTGCACGACCTGGAGCCGATCGCCCAGGCCGCCGAGACCGCGGCCCGCCGCGCCGCGCTGTCCGCCCGCTTCCCCGGCGAGCGGCTGGTGATCCCCGCGGGCAACCTGAAGACCCGTTCGAACGACACGGAGTACTCCTTCCGTGCCTCGGTCGAGTACGCCTACCTCACCGGCAACCAGACCGAGGACGGCGTCCTGGTCCTGGAACCCGAGAGCGAGGGCCACTCCGCCACCCTGTACCTGCTGCCGCGCTCCGACCGGGAGAACGGCGAGTTCTGGCTCGACGGCCAGGGCGAGCTGTGGGTCGGCCGCCGCCACTCCCTCACCGAGGCGGAGCGGCGGTACGGCATCCCCGCCTCCGACGTCCGCGAGCTGACCGGCCTGCTGCGCGAGGCCACCGGCCCGGTGCGCGTCGTGCGCGGCCACGACGCCGGAATCGAGGAGGCGCTGACCGACAAGGTCACCGCCGAGCGCGACGAGGAGCTGCGCGTCTTCCTCTCCGAGGCCCGTCTCGTCAAGGACGAGTTCGAGATCGGCGAGCTGCAGAAGGCCGTCGACTCCACCGTGCGCGGCTTCGAGGACGTCGTGAAGGTCCTCGACAAGGCCGAGGCGACCAGCGAGCGCTACATCGAGGGCACCTTCTTCCTGCGCGCGCGCGTGGAGGGCAACGACGTCGGCTACGGCTCGATCTGCGCCGCCGGCCCGCACGCCTGCACCCTGCACTGGGTCCGCAACGACGGCCCGGTCCGCTCCGGCGAACTGCTGCTGCTCGACGCGGGCGTGGAGACGCACACCTACTACACGGCCGACGTCACCCGCACGCTGCCGATCAACGGCACGTACACCGAGCTGCAGAAGAAGATCTACGACGCCGTGTACGACGCCCAGGAGGCCGGTATCGCGGCGGTGCGGCCGGGCGCCAAGTACCGCGACTTCCACGACGCCGCGCAGCGCGTGCTGGCGGCCAGGCTGGTCGAGTGGGGCCTCGTCGAGGGCCCGGTCGAGCGGGTGCTGGAGCTGGGCCTCCAGCGCCGCTGGACGCTGCACGGCACCGGTCACATGCTCGGCATGGACGTCCACGACTGCGCCGCGGCCCGCGTGGAGACCTACGTCGACGGCACGCTGGAGCCCGGCATGGTGCTCACCGTCGAGCCGGGCCTGTACTTCCAGGCCGACGACCTGACCGTGCCGGAGGAGTACCGCGGCATCGGCGTCCGGATCGAGGACGACATCCTGGTCACCGAGGACGGCAACCGGAACCTCAGCGCCGCGCTGCCCCGGCGGTCGGACGAGGTCGAGCGGTGGATGGCCGCCCTGAAGGGCTGACCCCGCGCGGGCACACGCGGACGGCCGGGTACGTGCCCCGTACCCGGCCGTCCGTGTGCCGTGGGGCGCCCGCGGTGGTCACACCGCCGCCAGGGGGGCGTCCTCGCGCCATTTGAGGACCTTGTCGAAGCTGACCACCGCGCCGGCCCGGCCCTGCGCGCCGCCGACGTGCACGTGGTCGGCCAGCTCCCGGATGAGGCACAGGCCGCGCCCGTGCTCCGCCTCCGGCGAGGCCGCGCGGACCGGCCGCCCGGGGAAGCCGGGGCCCGAGTCGGCGACCTCGATCCGGCACCGCTCGCCGTCCAGGTAGGCCGTGACGCGGTACGCCTGCGAGGGACCGCCGGGCCCGTCCGGACCGCCGTGCTCCACCGCGTTGGCGCACGCCTCGCCGAGGGCGACGGACAGGTCGAAGGAGATGTCGGGGTCGACGCCCGCGGTCTCCATCGTGCCGACCAGCAGACGGCGCGCCAGGGGGACGCTCGCGGCCTCGCGCCGCAAATGGAGTGACCACCAGATGCTCATGCTCCAGCCTCCCGGCCACGGCTCGACATACCGATACGTATTGCCCCCCACCCCGGGCCATAAGCGCGGTCCGTACGCCGGAACGCCCATACGGCGGATGCGTCCCCGCAGTGATCGGTGTATGCCGGGGCGCCCCCGGCCGGGCGGTGACCATACGGTCGTACCGCATCGTGTGGACCTGCCGTACGGGATCCCGGGGGCCAGTGGGATGATGGGCCCGCCATGACTGCCCCCCACCCGCCTACGGCGCGCTCCGGAGCCGACCTCCGGTTCCTGCGGGCCGCGGTGTTCGCCGCGGTCTGCGTCGTGCTGGCCGCGGCGGGGCACACCCTGGCCTCCTGCGCCGCCGTTCCGCTGTGGACGCTGGGCGCCGGGTTCCTCGGAGCGGTCCTGGTCGCCGTGCCCCTCGCCGGGCGCGAGCGTTCCCTCGCGCTGATCACCGCCCTGCTCACGGCGGGCCAGACCGCGCTGCACGCGCTGTTCGGGCTGGGCCAGCACGCCGGCGCGACGGCGGCGTCCTCCGGCGCGGCGGACGGGGCCATGTCCGACGCCTCCCTCGTCCAGCAGGCGGCCCGCCTGGTGTGCGGGACCACCGCGGCGGCCATCAGCCCCGCCCAGGCACACCGCATCCTCACCGACGCGCGGCTCGTCCCGCCCCCCGGCACGGGTGGCGGACACCCCGCGGCGGACACCCTCGGGAGCCCGGCCGCCGCCCTGCTCCCCTCCCTGCCGATGCTGCTCGGCCACGCCCTCGCGGCCCTCGCCGCGGGCTGGCTGCTGCGGCGCGGGGACCTGGCCCTGACCCGGCTGATCGCCCTGTCCGCGCACTCGGCCCAGTCGGTGGCCGAAGGCGCCCTGGTCCGGGCGCTGCGGGCGGCGCTGGCCCTGGTGCGCGCGCTGCACACGGGGCAGGCCGCCGTACCGGGCACGGGGCCGCGGCTGCCGCACCCGGCCCGCCGCGCGCCGTCGAAGCCGCACACCGTCGTGCTCCAGCACTCGGTGATCCGGCGCGGACCGCCGAGCGCCGTCGCCCTCGCCGCCTGACACGACGCGACCACCGCCCCGCTTCCGCCGAGCGCGGAGCCGGAGGGGGCCGCCGTCGTGCGGCCCGCGCGCGCCCGCGCGCTCTCCTCCCTCCGTCCGGTGCAGCACCGGACCTCATCCGAAGCGGAGCACTCCCTCCATGAAGGTTTCCCGTATCGCCGCCGTCGGCGCCGTCTCCGGCATCGCCGTCCTCGCCCTCGGCGCCCCCGCGTTCGCGCACGTCACCGTGCAGCCCGAGGGCACCGCGGCCAAGGGCGGCTACGCGGTCGTCGACTTCAAGGTGCCGAACGAGCGCGACAACGCCTCCACCACCAAGGTGGAGGTCACCTTCCCGGCCGACCAGCCGCTGGCGTCCGTGATGCCGCAGCCGGTCAGCGGCTGGAAGGCGGAGGTCACCAAGTCCAAGCTGGACAAGCCGCTGGAGGTGCACGGCAAGCAGATCGACGAGGCCGTCACCAAGGTGACCTGGACGGCGGACGGCAAGGGCATCGAGCCGGGCTTCTTCCAGAAGTTCCCGGTCTCCGTCGGCACCCTGCCCGCCGACGCCGACCAGATGGTCTTCAAGGCGATCCAGACGTACTCCAACAAGGAGGTCGTGCGCTGGATCGAGGTGCCGCAGGAGGGCCAGGAGGAGCCGGACACCCCCGCGCCCGTCCTGACGCTGTCCGCCCCCGAGGGCGACGGCCACGGCGCGTCGGGTGCCGACGCCGACGACAAGGCCGGCTCCGGCACCGAGAACACCGCCGCCGAGGGCTCCGCCTCCGGAGACGGCAGTGACACCACCGCCCGCGTCCTCGGCATCGTCGGCATCGTCGTCGGCGCCGCCGGCATCGGCTACGGCGTGCTGGCCGGACGCCGGCGCGACTCCGGGACGTCGGCGTAACCACGCCCGCCGGTGCGCCGCCGCCTCGGCGGCGGCGCGCCCACCCGTCCGGTGGGTGCCGGGGTCCCTGTCGTCCGGGGACCCCGGTGCCCGCCGGGGTACTTCACATCTGGGACATTTCCTTATGCGCAAGAAGACGTTCGCCGCGGCCGCCCTGCTCGCCGCCGCCTCCCTGACCCTGTCCGCCTGCGGCAGCGGTACCGACAACGACCCGCCGGTCACGATGGTCTCCGAGGACACCGCCCGGCAGGCGGCCACCGTCCTCGACAAGCCCTTCGAGAAGCCCGACCTGGTCCTCACCGGCACCGACGGCAAGCAGTACGACTTCCGCGAGCAGACCGCGGGCAAGCCGACGCTGATCTACTTCGGCTACACCCACTGCCCGGACGTCTGCCCGCTCACCATGCACAACCTGGCCGTGGCCAAGCAGCAGCTCTCCCAGGCCGACCAGGACGCGCTGCGCGTGGTGTTCGTCACCACCGACCCGGAGCGGGACACCCCCGAGGAACTGGGCAAGTGGCTCAAGAGCATCGACTCCACGGTCGTGGGGCTGACCGGCGACTTCGACACCATCCAGGCCGGCGCCCGCACGCTCGGCATCTCCATCGAGCCGGCCACGAAGGACAAGGACGGCGAGATCGTCTCCACGCACGGCACCCAGGTCGTCGCGTTCTCCCCGAAGACGGACGCGGGCTACGTCCTCTACGGCGAGGACACCACCGTCGACGACTACACCCAGGACCTCCCCAAGATCGTCAAGGGGGAGAACCCGTGAGGCGCCCCGCCGTTGCCGCCGCGGCACTCGCGGGCGCCCTGCTGCTGGCCGGCTGCGGCGACGGCTCCGACGCCGCACCGGACCTGTCCGTCGGCTCCGCCTACATACCGCAGCCGGTCTCCGACTCCATGGCCGCCGGTTTCCTCACCATCACCAACAAGGGTGAGGGCAAGGACGAACTGACCTCCGTCACCAGCGAGGCCGGCGAGGTCGGCGTGCACCGGACCGTCGACGGCCGGATGAAGGCGGCCGACCGCCTCCCGATCCCGGCCCGGGGCGAGCTGGTCCTCGAAAGCGGCGGCAACCACCTGATGTTCGAGAAGCTGACGCGCCGCCTCCAGGAAGGCGAGACGGTCACCGTCGAACTGCGCTTCGCCCATTCCGACCCCGTCACGGTCACCATGCCGGTGAAGTCCGCCACCTACCGCCCCGCGGACGGACGCTCCGGACACTGAGGGAGGGACCACCTTGACGCAGACCACCGCCCCGCGGCTGAGAACCCTGGTGCCGCTGCTGCTGGCCGCGCTCCTCGCGCTGCTCGCCGGCGCCGCGCCGGCCTCCGCGCACGCCGCTCTGACCGGCAGCGATCCCCAGCAGGGGGCGGTGGTCGACGAGGCCCCGGCCCAGGTGTCGCTCTCCTTCTCCGAGTCGGTCTCCACGGACGCCGACTCCCTGCGGGTCCTCGACCCGAAAGGCACCCGCGTCGACGACGGCGAGCCCTTCGGCACCGGCGGCACGACCTACGCGGTGAAGCTGAAGCCGGACCTGGCCGACGGCACCTACACGGTGGCCTACCAGGTCGTGTCCGCCGACAGCCACCCGGTGGCCGGCGCCTACACCTTCTCCATCGGCGCCCCCTCCGAGACGTCCGTCTCCGCCTCCGTCCCGGCGGCCGGCGGCGGGTTCGTCGGCACCCTGTACGGCATCGGGCGGTACGTGTCGTACGCCGGGTTCACCGTGCTCGTCGGCGGGGCCGCGTTCGTCCTGGCCTGCTGGCCGCGCGGCGCCGGGGTGCGGGTCCTGCAACGGCTGGTCGTCTCCGGCTGGCTGGCGCTGACCGGCTCCACACTCGTCCTGCTCCTGCTGCGCGGGGCGTACACCACCTCCGGGAAGGCCGGGGACATCGTCGACCTGACCCTCCTCGGGCAGGTGCTCCAGAGCAAGACGGGGGCGGCGCTCGTCTCCCGGCTGCTGCTGCTCGCCGCGGGGGCGCTCTTCGTCGCCGTGCTCTTCGGCGCGTACGACAAGCGCGCGGACACCGAGAAGCGGGACCTCACCTTCGGGCTCGCGGCCGGCGGCACCGTCGTGGCGGCCGGGCTCGCCGCGAGCTGGGCGATGTCCGAGCACGCCTCCGTCGGCCTCCAGGCCGGGATCGCCATGCCGGTCGACATCGTCCACCTGCTGGCCGTCGCCGCCTGGCTCGGCGGGCTCGTCGCGCTGCTCGCCGCCCTCTACCGGGCGCCCGCGGACACTCCCGTGCCCACCTCGGCGGTACGCCGCTTCTCCCACCTCGCCTTCGGCAGCGTGGTCGCCCTCGTGGCGACCGGCGTCTACCAGTCCTGGCGCCAGCTCGGGTCCTGGACGGCGCTGACCGGCACCGCGTACGGGCAACTGCTCATCGCCAAGGTGCTGCTGGTGGCCGTGGTGGTCGGCATCGCCTTCTTCTCCCGCCGGTGGACCGCGCGGCTCGCCGAGACCACGGCCGTCGTGCCCCGGCCCCGGGAGAAGGAGAAGAAGCGGACCGCCGCCCCCGCGGTCCGGGGCAGCGGCACGGAGGCTCCGGACAGCGGTACGCGGACCCGGGAGACCGGCGCGGAGAAGGGCTCCGGCGGCGCGGCGGGCGCGGACGGCGGTACGGACGGCACGGACGGTGGCGCAGGCCGTACGGGCGGGGGCGCGGACGGCACGGACGGCGGCGCGGGCCGTACGGACGGCGGCGAGGCCGGTACGGCCGACTCCCGGCGCGCGGCGCAGCTCGCCCGGCAGCGGGCGGCGATGGACACCGCGCGGCGCAAGCGGCTGCGCGACGCCGACCCGCACCGCCTGGGGCTGCGCCGCTCGGTCCTCGCCGAAGCGGGCGTCGCGGTCGTCCTGCTCGCGGTCACCACCGCGCTCACCCAGACCGAGCCGGGGCGCACGGCCCAGAGCGAGGCTCCCGGAGCGTCGTCCTCGGCCTCCTCGCCCGCCGCCCCCTCCGGGGCCCTCACCCTGGACATGTCCTTCGACACCGGCGGCCCCGACGGCAAGGGCGTCATGCGGGTCGACGCCGACCCGGCGCGGGTCGGCGAGAACACCCTGCACCTCTTCGCCGAGCGCCCCGACGGAACCCCCTTCGACCTGCCCGAGGTCAAGGTCGCCCTGACCCTGAAGACCCGGGACATCGGGCCGCTGCCCGTGGCCCCGGACCGCATCACCGCCGGACACTGGTCGGCGAGCGGCGTGCAGATCCCGATGGCCGGCGACTGGGAGGTCGCCGTCACCGTCCGGACCTCCGACGTCGACCAGGTGACCGTCTCCAAGAACGCGCAGATCGGCTGAACCGCACCATGGCTGACCAGTCCCTTCCGGATACCCGCACCCCCGGGGCAGACCCCGCGACGGCCGCGGGCCCGTCCGGCACCGCCGCCCGCGAGGGCATCTCGCGGCGCCGGCTGCTCGGCACCGCCGGCGCCACCGGGCTCGCGCTCGGCGCCGCGGGCGGTGCCGCCGGGTACGCCGCCGCTCCCGCCCCGGCCACCCCGCTGACCTCGCTGGGCCGGAGCGAGGCGATGTTTCACGGGAAACATCAGCCCGGCATCACCTCGCCGATGCAGGCCGTCGGTCATCTCGTCGCCTTCGACCTCACGGCGGGCGCCGGGCGCCGTGAGGCCGCCGCGCTGCTGCGCCGCTGGTCGGACACGGCCCGCCGGCTGATGGCGGGGGAACCGGCCGGGTCCGGGGACACCGGGGTGGCCGGGGACGCCGGCCCGTCCTCGCTGACCGTCACCTTCGGATTCGGGCACAGCTTCTTCGGCCGGACCGGTCTGGCGGCGCAGCGGCCGGCCGCGCTCGCCCCGCTGCCCGATTTCTCCGCCGACCGCCTCGACGCGGCCCGCAGCAACGGGGACCTGTGGGTGCAGATCGGAGCCGACGACGCGCTGGTGGCCTTCCACGCCCTGCGCGCCGTCCAGCGGGACGCGGGGGAGGCGGCCCGGGTCCGCTGGCAGATGAACGGGTTCAACCGCTCGCCGGGCGCCACCGCCCACCCCATGACCGCCCGCAACCTCATGGGCCAGGTCGACGGCACCCGTAATCCGAAGCCCGCCGACACCGACTTCGACGCGAAGGTCTTCGTCCCCGGGGAGGGGTCCCCTGCGTGGATGGCGCACGGTTCCTACGTCGTCGTCCGCCGGATCCGCATGCTCCTCGACGACTGGGAGAAGCTCTCCCTCACGGCCCAGGAACACGTCATCGGGCGCCGTAAGTCCGACGGGGCCCCGCTCTCCGGGGGCGGCGAGACGACGCCGATGGACCTGGAGAAGGCCGACGGGTCCGGGAAACTGGTCGTGCCGGTCAACGCGCACGCCCGCATCACCCGCCCCGACCAGAACGGCGGGGCCACCCTGCTCCGGCGGCCCTTCTCCTACCACGACGGCATGGACGCGGACGGCGCCCCGGACGCCGGGCTGCTCTTCGTCTGCTGGCAGGCCGATCCGCTGCGGGGCTTCGTGCCGGTGCAGCGCAAGCTGGACCGGGGGGACGCGCTGTCCCGGTACATCCGGCACGAGGCCAGCGGCCTGTTCGCCGTACCGGGGGGCGCCGCGAAGGGCGAGTACGTGGGGCAGCGGCTGCTGGAGGGGTGAGGCGGCCCTCCCCGGCCAGCCCGGCCCGCCCGGCCGGCCCGCCCGGCGGCACGGCCCGCCCGGCGCTCCCGCCCGGTGATCGCCCCCAGGGGTGAGCGCTCCCGCGGCCGTGCGCCGGGCCGTCCCGGGCCCATTAGGGTGAGTTCATGCCAGCCAGCTACGCGTATCTCGGTCCCGAAGGCACCTTCACCGAAGTCGCCCTGCGCACACTTCCGGAGGCGGCCACCCGGGAACTGGTCCCCTACGTCTCCGTCCAGTCCGCGCTCGACGCGGTCCGCTCCGGGGAGGCGGAGGCGGCGTTCGTGCCGATCGAGAACTCCGTGGAGGGCGGCATCACCACCACGCTCGACGAGCTGGTGTCCGGGCGGCCCCTGATGATCTACCGCGAGGTGCTGCTCTCGATCACCTTCGCGCTGCTGGTCCGCCCCGGCACCCGCCTGTCGGACATCAAGACGGTGACGGCCCACCCGGCCGCCCAGCCCCAGGTGCGCAACTGGCTCAAGGCGCACCTGCCCGAGGCCGCCTGGGAGTCGGCCGCGTCCAACGCCGACGGCGCCCGCCTGGTCCAGGAGGGCCGGTACGACGCCGCCTTCGCCGGCGAGTTCGCCGCGGGCCCGTACGGGCTGGAGGTGCTGGAGTCCGACATCCACGACGCGGAGAACGCCCAGACCCGGTTCGTGCTGGTGGGACGCCCCGCGCGGCCCGCCGCGCCGACCGGCGCCGACAAGACCTCGGTGGTGATCTGGCAGCGCGACGACCACCCCGGCGGGCTGCGCGACCTGCTGGGCGAGTTCGCCACCCGGGGCATCAACCTGATGCTGCTCCAGTCCCGGCCGACCGGCGCCGGCATCGGGCACTACTGCTTCTGCGTCGACGCCGAGGGGCACATCTCCGACCGCCGGGTCGCCGAGGCCCTGATGGGGCTGAAGCGGATCTGCCTCCAGGTGCGGTACCTGGGGTCCTACCCGCGCGCGGAGACCACCCCGGCGGACGTGGGCGCGCTGCGTCCGGGGACCTCGGACGAGGAGTTCGCGGCGGCGGCGGACTGGGTGGCCCGCTGCCAGGACGGCCGGTTCTGACGGCCCCGGCGACTCGTCGTACCGGCCGATTTTCGTTATCCACAGAAGTTATCCACAGGTCAGCATCTCGACCTGGGGACAAGTCGACATGGAAGCACCGCTCCCTCGACAAATCGCCCCTGGGGACCCACTTCGTCCACAGGGTCGCAGGTCACCCTTCGTTCATCTGTCTCTTGCCCCGCCTCCCCCAAGGCGCCCCGATTCCACTCGAAAGTGCGTATGCGCGGCGTTTGGATCAAGAATTCCGCGCCCCGGACGCCCCTGGATGCCCGATAACGGAAAGATCGCTCGCGGAGTCCACAGATCTTTCGCACAGCCTGTGGATAACTTTTCCCGACTGTGGATCGCTGTGGACGGAGAGCCGCCAAGTCCCGCTCTCCACAAGGGAGTCGAGTCAAGCCACCGCCGTTCTCCTGCTTCCTTCCGGGGATTGGGCCGCTTTTTATTGACATCGGGGAGCAGCTATCGCAATTCCCCCATATCGGAACGCTCGGGCCGTCGCGGCACGAGTGAGTCGTGGACCGTCGGCGCACACCGGTAGCCTTGGCCCCGTGATTGACCTTCGCCTGCTCCGTGAGGACCCCGACCGTGTGCGCGCGTCCCAGCGCGCCCGTGGAGAGGACGTCGCGCTCGTCGACTCCCTCCTCTCCGCCGACGAGCGGCGCAGGTCGTCCGGCGTGCGCTTCGACGAGCTGCGTGCCGAGCAGAAGGGCCTCGGCAAGCTCATCGGCAAGGCGACCGGCGAGGAGAAGACCGAGCTGCTGCGCCGGGCCGAGCAGCTCAAGACCGACGTCAAGGCGGCCGACGCCGAGCGCGACGCCGCCGACACGGAGACCCAGGAGCTGTTGCTGCGGCTCGGCAACCTCGTCCACCCCGACGTCCCCGTCGGCGGCGAGGAGGACTTCGTCACCCTGGAGACGCACGGCACCGCCCGCGACTTCGCCGCCGAGGGCTTCGCGCCCCGCGACCACCTGGAGCTGGGCCAGATCCTCGGCGCCATCGACGTGGAGCGCGGCGCCAAGGTCTCCGGCTCCCGCTTCTACTTCCTGACCGGCGTCGGCGCGCTCCTGGAGCTGGCCCTGGTCAACGCGGCGATGGCCCAGGCCACGGCCGCCGGTTTCACCCCGATGCTGACCCCGGCGCTGGTCCGCCCGCAGTCGATGGCCGGCACCGGCTTCCTCGGCCAGGCCGCGCAGGACGTCTACCACCTGGAGCGCGACGACCTGTACCTGGTCGGCACCTCCGAGGTGCCGCTCGCCTCGTACCACATGGACGAGATCCTGGAGGCCGAGCGCCTGCCGCTGCGCTACGCCGGCTTCTCGCCCTGCTTCCGCCGCGAGGCGGGCTCGCACGGCAAGGACACCCGGGGCATCTTCCGGGTGCACCAGTTCAGCAAGGTCGAGATGTTCTCCTACGTCCTCCCCGAGGACTCGCAGGCCGAGCACCAGCGCCTGCTGGAGTGGGAGAAGCAGTGGCTGACGTCGCTGGAGCTGCCGTTCCGCGTCATCGACGTCGCCACCGGCGACCTGGGCTCCTCGGCCTCGCGGAAGTACGACTGCGAGGCGTGGATCCCGACGCAGGGCCGGTACCGCGAGCTGACCTCGACCTCGGACTGCACCGAGTTCCAGTCCCGCCGGCTGTCCATCCGCGTCCGCGAGGGCAAGAAGGTGCGCCCGCTGGCCACGCTCAACGGCACGCTGTGCGCCGTCCCGCGCACCATCGTCGCCCTCCTGGAGAACCACCAGCAGGCCGACGGCTCGGTGCACGTGCCCGAGGCGCTGCGGCCCTACCTGGGTGGCCGCGCGGTCCTGGAACCGGTGACCAGGTGACCGGCCTCGCACCCGCCCCCGGCACGGACGCCGGGGGCGGGGCCCGGTTCCCGTACCGCCTGGTCGCCACCGACCTCGACGGCACGCTGCTCCGCTCCGACCACTCGATCTCCGGGCGCACCCGGGAGGCGCTGGCCGCGGCCACCGCGGCGGGTGCCGCGCACATCGTGGTGACCGGCCGCGCCGTGCCGTGGACCCGTTCCATCCTCGACGACCTGGGCTACCAGGGCCTCGCCGTGTGCGGGCAGGGCGGGCAGGTCTACCACGCCGGGGAGCACCGCCTGCTGACCTCGGTCACGCTGGACCGGCAGCTCGCCGGGGTGGCCCTGGCCAAGATCGAGGCGGAGACCGGCCCGCTCTTCCTGGCGGCCAGCCGGGACGGACTGGACGGCGAGGTCCTGGTCGGCCCGGGGTACGAGGTGGGCGGCGGCCTGCCCGCAGTGCCCTTCACCGACGCCGCGGACCTGTGGTCCGCCCCGCTGAACAAGATCTACATCCAGCACCCGACCCTGTCGGACGACGAGCTGGCCGAGACGGCCCGGCAGGCCGCGGGCGGTTTCGTCTCGGTCACCATGGCCGGTGCCGGCGTCGTCGAACTGCTGCCGCTCGGTCTGTCGAAGGCCACGGGCCTGTCGCTGGCCGCCCGGCGCCTCGGCCTGAAGGCGTCGGACACGATCGCCTTCGGCGACATGCCCAACGACGTGCCGATGTTCGGGTGGGCCGCCCACGGCGTGGCGATGGCCAACGCCCACGACGAACTGCGGGCGGTGGCCGACGAGGTGACCTCCTCGAACGACGAGGACGGCATCGCGGTCGTCCTGGAGCGCCTGGCTCCCTGAGCGCACGGCCCGGACGGCGCCGGCGTCCCCCGTGGGGCCGGCCCACGCGGTGTCCCGCGTGCTCGAAGCGGCCGTCCCCGAAGCCGACGCCGTCGGCCTCGTGCACCCCTCACAGTGCCCGTGCGGCACGCCGGACGCCACCGATTAACCGCGGGTTCGCCCCGCGGCACCGGTGGCGCCGGGCCGGTGCGGCCGGGCTCACTCCTCCCCGGCGAGCGTCAGCGTCCGCAGCTTCTGCCCCGCGTACCAGGTGGCGAGCACGGTGACCAGGACCAGCAGCACCGTGCCGGTCGTCAGACCGACGTCGGAGGTCACCAGGTCCCCGCCGGAGACCTTCTCCGCCACCGCCAGCGACCACTGCTGGACGCTCAGGGTGCGCGCCCCGGGCACCAGGGAGCCGAACAGGGCCTCCCAGACCAGGGCGTAGACCAGTCCGAAGACCACCGCGTGCCGGGAGACCGTGCCCAGCAGCAGGAAGAGCGCGGAGTACGCGATGGAGGCGACCAGCGCGGCGACGGTGTAGGCGACGGCGACCTGCTGCCCGTTGCCGTTGAGGATCAGGCCCGCCACCAGGGTGGGCACGGCCGAGAAGACCATCGTGACGGCGATGGCGACGATCAGCTTGGTGAAGATGATCGTCGGGCGCTTGATCGGCTTGGAGAGCAGGTACACCACCGAGCCGTCGTCGATCTCCGGGCCGATGGCCCCGGTGCCGGCGATGACACCGATGATCGGCACCATGGTGGCGAGCGCGAAGCCGCCCAGCACGTCCGCCGCCGTCTGGTCGTCGGCCCCGGCGAGCACGCGCACCGCGACGGCGATGACGAGCAGCAGCAGGGGCAGCGCGCCGAGGATGAGGGCCCGGCGGCGGCCGAGCAGGGCCCGGTAGGTGAGCCGGGCGACTGTGGGGTCGTACATTCTTCGGCCTCCTACGCCGCGACGAGGTACGAGAAGACGGACTCAAGGGACTCGTCGGAGGGCGAGACCGTGAGCAGCCGGATGCCGTGGTCGCGGGCGACGCGCGGCAGCAGGGCCGTGAACCGGCCGAAGTCGACGGCCTGGATGCGCAGCGCGCCCTCGGCGACGTCGACCTCGATGCCGGAGGTCGACGGGTCCGCGATGAGCGCCGCCGCGAGGGCCCGGTCGTCGCTGGAACGCACCAGGTAGCGGTGCGGGCGGTCCGTCATCAGGCGGCGGATGCGGCGGAAGTCACCGCTGGCGGCGTGCCGGCCGGCGACGATGACCTCGATGTGCCAGGCGAGCTGCTCGACCTCCTCGAGGATGTGCGAGGAGAACAGGACCGTGCGGCCCTCGTCGCCCATCCGCCGCAGCAGTTCCATGAGCTGCATGCGCTGGCGCGGGTCCATGCCGTTGAACGGCTCGTCCAGCAGGAGCAGCGAGGGCTGGTGGACCAGGGCGGAGGCCATCTTCACGCGCTGGCGCATGCCCTTGGAGTACGTGGCGATCTTCCGGTCCTGGGCGTACTCCATCTCGACCGTGGCGAGCGCCTCCTGGGCGGCCTTGGCGCCCAGTCCGTGCAGTTCGGCGTTGGCGAGGACGAACTCGCGGCCGGTGAGGAAGTCGTACATCGCCTCCCGCTCGGGGACGATGCCGATGTGCCGGTAGATGTCCTCGTTGCGCCACACCGGGCGGCCGTCGAGGGTGACGGTGCCGGTGGAGGGGGCGAGGAAGCCGGCCATCATGTTGATGAGGGTGGACTTGCCCGCGCCGTTGGGCCCGAGGAGCCCGGTGACGCCGGGGCCGATCGTCATGGTGACGTCGTTGACGGCGACCACGTTGCCGAACCAGCGGGAGACGTGGTCGATGGTGAGGGTGCTCATGGGCGCGGCCCGTTCCTGAGAAGGGGGGATGGCGGGAAGAGGACGGGCACGGTCACAGGCCCGCCTTCTGGTAGCGGCGGTTCAGCAGCCCGTAGGCGCCGGCGATCAGGCCCAGCGTGACGAGGACGTAGACCACGCCCTCCGCGGTGCTCGGTCCGATGCCGCCGGGGAAGGTCGAGGAGGCGCCGAGGAACGCGGACTGCACGCCGTCGATCAGGGTGACCGGCGAGAAGAGACCGATCCAGGCGATGGCCGAGGTGCTGTCCTGGACGAAGGCGATGGCCTGGAGCGTGGAGACCGCACCGTAGCTGATGGTCAGGACGGCGATGACGGCCGCGATGCCGAAGCCGCGGCGCGGGGTGACCGCGGCGATGACCAGGCCGAGTCCGGCGAAGAGCAGCGAGAGCAGTGCCACGGAGACGACCCCCTGGGCGAATCCCTTGGTCTGGTCGGCGAAGTCGAGCTCGGCGAGGAGCGCCCCGACGTAGAGCACCAGCAGGGGGGCCGCGGTGAGCAGGAACAGTGCCGAGGCCAGCGCCGCGAACTTGGCACGCACGTAGTCGGAGGTCTCGATGGGCCGCGAGAAGTAGAGCGGCACCGTCTTGAAGCGCAGGTCGCGCGAGACGGACTGGGGTGCCTGCGAGGCGACGTAGAGGCTGATCACGGCCTGCATGACGATCGCGTAGCGGGTGTAGCCCAGGGGCAGTTCGCCGGCCTTGGTGGCGACCGTGACGGCGACCATGATGCCCGCGGGCAGGCACATCACGACGAACAGCAGCATCGGCAGCACCTTCGACTTGGCCGAGCGGCCGAGGCCGTAGGCGCCGCGCAGGGACTGCGAGTACAGCGAGCGCCGGGCGTAGGCGCGGCCGAGGCGGGGGCCGTCGTAGGAGCGGTAGCCGATGTCGTGGATGCGGGTCTGGTCCCCCGGCGGCGTCGCGTCCTGGGTCCGGGTGGGCTGGTCAACGGCCATGTCCGACGGCCTCCTTGCGTGTCGCGTCGCCGTCCTTGAAGACCTCCGCGATGTGGTGGCGGCGCTGCTCCATGCGCACCAGGCCGAGGCCGAGGTCCGCGATGACGTCGCGGACCAGGTCACAGGTCTCCTCGCCCGCCGCGGTGAGCAGCAGGACGCGGCCGGCGCCCGGCAGTCCGCTGCCGTCCTCGACGGTGACCCCGCGCGCGCCGAGCGCCTCGCGGACCGCGCGGGTGCCGTCCGGGTGTTCGTCGGTGTCGGTGACCTCGACGGCGAGGGTCGTCGTGGTCTGGGTGAAGTCCGTGGTGGAGCTGGAGCGCAGCAGGGCGCCGCCGTCGACGACGACCACGTGGTCGCAGGTGCGCTCCAGTTCGCCGAGGAGGTGGGAGGTGACCAGGACCGAGATGCCGAAGTCGGTGTGGACCCGGCGGATCAGGCCGAGCATCTCGTCGCGGCCGACCGGGTCGAGGCCGTTGGTCGGCTCGTCCAGGAAGACCAGTTGCGGGTCGTGGACGAGGGCCTGGGCCAGCTTCACCCGCTGCTTCATGCCGGTCGAGTAGCCGCCGATGGGCCGGTAGCGCTCCTCGTAGAGACCGACGTGGCGCAGTGTGTCGGCGGTGCGCTCGCGGGCGGCGGCCGGCGGCAGTCCGGACATGCGCGCCATGTGGACGACGAACTCGGTGGCCGAGACGTCGGGCGGCAGGCAGTCGTGCTCCGGCATGTACCCGACCCGCTCGCGGATGGCGGCGCCCTCGGTGGCGACGTCGAGTCCGAGGACGCGGGCGCGGCCCTCGGTGGCGGGGGACAGACCCAGCAGGATCTTGATCAGGGTCGACTTGCCGGCGCCGTTGGCTCCGACGAGTCCGGTCACACCGGGTCCGATGTCCACGGAGAGCCGGTCGAGCGCGGTCACCCGGGGGAACCGCTTGCTCAGGCTTTCGGTCGCGATCACAGTCACATCGACGACAGTAGTGACGCCCGCCACTGCGGGCGTCAGCCCGGAGAGCCGTCTTGGCGTCCCCCTGAGGTCGTAGGAGCCCGTAGGGGACACCCCTCCTCCGGGGTACGGGGCTCGGGGTCGGGAGGTGCACCCCCGCCCTATTGACGTTGGGTCTAACAACTGGGAGATTCGGCGGCGTCACGTGACGCCGGTCCGCGCGTCCGCGGGCGGCGGCGCGGCGCCCCGGGCGGGCGCGGGAGTACGGCGCACCGGCACCGGACGGAGGAGCGATGACGGTACTCGAGGGCGCGCGGGAGCGCCGGGTGCGGACGGGCGGGGTGGACCTGTGCGTCGCCGAACTGGGCTCGCCCGAGCACCCCACGGTGATGCTGGTGCACGGCTACCCGGACAGCAAGGAGGTCTGGTCCGAGGTCGCCGTCCGCCTCGCCGACCGGTTCCACGTGGTGCTCTACGACGTCCGGGGCCACGGTCGCTCCACCGCGCCGCGCCCGCTGCGCGGCGGGTTCACGCTGGAGAAGCTGACGGACGACTTCCTCGCCGTGGCCGACGCGGTCAGCCCCGGCCGGCCCGTGCACCTGGTCGGCCACGACTGGGGGTCGGTGCAGTCCTGGGAGTTCGTCACCGTGCGGCGCACCGAGGGCCGTGTCGCGTCCTTCACCTCGATCTCGGGGCCCAGCCTCGACCACTTCGGGCACTGGATCGGCCGGCGGGTCAGGCGGCCCACCCCGCGCCGGGTCGGCCAGCTCCTCGGACAGGGCGCCAAGTCCTGGTACGTCTACCTGCTGCACACGCCGGTGCTGCCCGAGCTGGCCTGGCGCGGACCGCTCGGCAAGGGCTGGCCCGCCCTGCTGCGGCGCGTCGAGAAGGTGCCGGACGACGGATATCCGACCGGCTCCCTGCCGAGGGACGCGGCCCACGGGGCGTGGCTGTACCGGGACAACGTGCGCGAACGCCTGCGCCGCCCCCGCGAGGACGCCCACGCGCACGCGCCGGTGCAGCTCGTCACGCCGCTCGACGACGCCTTCCTGTCCGAGCGGCTCTCCGACGGGCTGGAGGAGTGGGTCCCCCGGCTGACCCGGCGCACGCTGCCCGCCGGGCACTGGGTGCCCCGCACCCGGCCCGACCGGCTCGCGGACTGGATCGAGGAGTTCGTCACCGGCGTGGAGGACGGCCGCCCCGAGGTGCCGGCGCGGGGGAGGCACGCCGACCGCTTCGGCGGCCGGCTCGTGCTCGTCACCGGGGCGGGCAGCGGCATCGGGCGGGCGACCGCGCTGGCCTTCGCCGCCTGCGGGGCGCGGGTGGTGGCGGTCGACCGGGATGGCGACTCGGCGGCCCGCACCGCGGAACTGGCCCGCTCGGCCGGTGCGCGGGGGGCCTGGGCGGAGACCGCCGACGTCTCCGACGAGCAGGCCATGGCGAAGCTCGACGCGAAGGTCGCCGCCGACCACGGGGTGGTCGACATCCTGGTGAACAACGCCGGGATCGGCCTGTCGGGCTCCTTCCTCACCACCACGCCGGAGGACTGGCGCACGGTCCTCGACGTGAACCTGTGGGGCGTCATCCACGGCTGCCGCCTGTTCGGCCGGCGGATGGCGGAACGCGACCAGGGCGGTCACATCGTCAACATCGCCTCGGCCGCCGCCTTCCAGCCCTCGCGGGCGCTGCCCGCCTACAGCACCTCGAAGGCGGCCGTGCTGATGCTGAGCGAGTGCCTCCGCGCCGAACTGGCCGGCCGCGGGATCGGCGTCTCCGCGATCTGCCCCGGCATCGTCAACACCGGCATCACCTCGACCGCCCGCTTCACCGGGGTCGACGCCGAGGAGGAGAAGCGCCGGCAGCGGCGTGCCGCCCGGCTCTACGGGAAGCGCAACTACCCGCCGGAGAAGGTGGCCGACGCCATCCTGGACGCGGTGGTGCGCGACCGGGCGGTGGTGCCGGTGACCCCGGAGGCCCGGGGTGCCCACTTCGCCTCCCGCTTCCTGCCGGGGGCGCTGCGGTCGCTCGCGCGCCGGAATCCGCCGCTGTAGTTTCCACAGGAAGGCCCAACTGGCCTGTGGACAACCGCATTTACTGTGGATCAAACCTTTCCCGCAGAGAAATCGCGTGAGGTGCGTCTCTTCCGGAGCGGGCGGGGCGGGCACGGTCCGGGCCCCGCCCCGGCCCGCCCACGCCCGGCTCGGTCGCCGCATGTTCCACGTGAAACGGGACACTCCGGGTGGCGCTCCTCCACGTGCGGCACCGTACGTCCGCGCTCGTCGACCGGCGGCGCGTATCGTCTGCGGCATGCGCCTGAGCACCGTGATCCTCCCCATCCACCGGTGGGGCGAAGGGCAGAAGACCTGGCGGCGGGCAGAGGAACTCGGGTTCCACACCGCCTACACCTACGACCACCTGTCGTGGCGGACCTTCCGCGACGGCCCCTGGTTCGGCGCCCTCCCCACCCTCACGGCGGCGGCGACGGTGACGAACCGCCTGCGCCTCGGGACACTCGTGACCTCGCCGAACTTCCGGCACCCCGTGACGCTCGCCAAGGAGCTGATCTCCCTGGACGACGTCTCCGAGGGCCGGGTCACGCTCGGCATAGGGGCCGGCGGCACCGGCTTCGATGCCACCGCGCTCGGCCAGGAGCCGTGGACGCCCCGGGAACGAGCCGACCGTTTCGCCGAGTTCGTGCCCCTGCTCGACCGGCTGCTCACCCAGGACGCGGTCTCGTACGAGGGCGACTTCTACTCGGCGCACGAGGCGCGGAACATCCCCGGCTGTGTGCAGCGGCCCCGACTGCCCTTCGCGGTGGCCGCCACCGGCCCGCGCGGCATGCGGCTCGCCGCCCGCCACGGGCAGGCGTGGGTGACCACCGGCGACCCGAAGCTCTTCGAGGCGGGCACCCCCGAGGAGTCGGTGGCGGCGCTGCGCGGCCAGATCGCACGGCTCGGCGACGCCTGCGCCGCGCTCGGCCGCGACCCGGCCGACCTCGAGAAGGTCCTGCTCACCGGTTTCACACCGGACCGCACCCGGCCGCTGGAGTCCGTCGAGGCGTTCGTGGACTTCGCCGGGCGTCACCGGGAGCTGGGCTTCACCGAGATCGTCGTCCACTGGCCGATCCCCGGGTCGGACTTCGCGGCGGACGAGAAGGTCTACGAGCGCATCGCCCTGGAGGCCCCGGCACATCTGCGGTGATTCCCGGGCAAGGTGACCCGGGACACGGCGGGCGGGACGGCCCCGAGAGCCGTAGCTCACAGATGTGCGGAGTCCCGCACGATCGTGCGGGCATATGCGCGACAATGGCCGGGTGACCTCAGCGACCCGAGAGCCCGAGACCCAGGCCGCGCCCCTCCGCCCGCGGCTCATCGCCACCGACCTCGACGGCACCCTGCTGCGCGACGACAAGTCGGTGTCCCCGCGCACCGTCTCCGCACTGGCCGCCGCCGAGGAGGCCGGCATCGAGGTCTTCTTCGTCACCGGCCGGCCCGCCCGCTGGATGGACGTCGTCAGCGAGCACGTCCACGGCCACGGCCTCGCCATCTGCGGCAACGGCGCCGCCGTGGTCGACCTGCACGGCGGCCCCGGCGCCCACCGGTTCGTGAAAATCCGCGAACTGGCCCGGGAGAACGCGCTGGACGCCGTCCGGATGCTCCGGGACGCCGCGCCCGGCACGGTGTACGCCGTCGAGCAGACCTACGGCTTCCACCAGGAGCCGGCCTACCCGCGGATGCACCTGGAGGTCCCGGACGACCTCGCGCCGGCCGAGGAGATCCTCGCCCCCGGCAGCCGGGCCGACGGCGAACCGGTACTCAAGATCCTCGCCTTCCACCCGACGCTCGACCCGGACGCCTTCCTCACGCTGGCCCGCCTCGCCATCGGCGACCGGGCCACCGTCACCCGCTCCAGCCCCAGCGCCCTGCTGGAGATCAGCGGCCCGGACGTCTCCAAGGCCAGCACGCTCGCCCTGTGCTGTGCCGAACGCGGCATCTCCCACGAGGAGGTCGTCGCCTTCGGTGACATGCCGAACGACGTCGAGATGCTCACCTGGGCGGGACGTTCCTACGCGATGGGCAACGCCCACCCGGCCGCCCTCGCCGCCGCCTCGGGACAGACGGTCGCCAACAACGAGGACGGCGTCGCCCTCGTCATCGAACGCATGCTGGCCGATCTGCCGTAACGGTCCTTCCGCCGCCTCACACCGACACCCCGCGCCAGGTGAGCCAGGGCACCGGGTCCACCGCCGAGCCCGGCTCCGGGGTGACCCGCACCTCGAAGTGCAGGTGCGGGCCGGTGGAGTTGCCGGTGCTGCCGGACTGACCGATCCGCTGTCCGGCACCGACCCGGTCACCCTGGTCGACCGCGACGGACGCGAGGTGGGCGTACTGCGTGTAGTAGCCGTCGGCGTGCCGGAGCACGACCTGGATGCCGAACGGGCCCCCGCACGAGACCGCGACCACGCTCCCCGCACCGGCCGCACGCACCGGCGTACCCACCGGCACCGCGAAGTCCTGCCCGGTGTGCCGGTGCGCCCACCGCGTCCCGCCACTGCCGAAGGACGCCGACAGCTCGTACGACTCCACCGGCACGACCCAGTTCCGCCCCGAGGACCGCTCCGGGCCTGCGACCCGCGCCGCGCCGGGGCACGAGCCCGCGGTGACCGAGGCGTTCGCCCGGCCCTCCAGCCGTGACCGGGCCGTGCGCAGGTCCGCCTCGATCTCCTTCCTCAGCGCCGCCAGCCGCGCGTTCCGCTTCTCCAGGGCCTTCCAGGCGGCCGTCGCCCTGGCCTGCTCCGCGGCGAGCCGGTCCTCGGCCCGCCGGCTCTCGGTCACGGCCCTGTCCACGGCCAGATCGGCCCGGTGCGCGATCTGCTGACCCCGCATCAGGGCGTCGGGATCGTCGGCGAGCACCATCCCCGCCGCGAGCGGCAACCCCCCGCCCCCGCGGTACTGGGCGCGGGCGAGCCTGCCCAGGTCCTCGCGGAGGGCGGCGCTCCGACCGCGCTGCCGGCCGAGCCGTTCCTCGTGGCTCCGGGCCTTCGCCCGCTGTGCGTCGGCCGCCCGCCGACCGTCCTCGTACTGCCGGGCCGCGTCCGCCGCGGCCTCGTACAAGCGCGCCACCTCCGCCGCCGCGTCGTCGGGGTCCGGGGACGCGGAGGGCCGGGCGGCGAGCACGGCGAGCGCGCAGAGCAGCACCGGAACGACCAGCGAACGGCGGCGAGGTGAGGGCATGTCAGCGATCCTGGCGCGGACGGCGGCCCGGGACCCTGTTCAGCTCGTACGGCCGGGCGATCATTGCTGCACACGGAGCACGGCCGTTGCCACGCACGGGTCACGGCGGGGGTCACGGGTTTCGGGCGGGGCAGACGCCGCGGGGGCGGCGCGGCGCGGTCGCCGGGGCGTACGGCGCGACCGCCGGGACGGCTCGGCACGATGGCACGGTCCCGGGTGCCTCCCACACCGGGGCCGTACGGCTCCGGAACCGGCGCGGCACTGGCGCCGGGGCCGATCGGGGCAGCGCCGCCCACCGCCCGCCGGTGCGCGGCGGCCTCGCCTCGTTCAGTGCGGGGCCTCCCACAGCACCGTGGTCCCGCCTCCGCCGGGAGCGAGCCCCGGCCCCAGCCGGCTCGACCCGCCGAGCGACTCCGCCCGCCGTTCCAGATTGCGCAGACCGCTGCGCCGCCCGCCCTCGCGAACGCCGACGCCGTCGTCGGCGACGGTCAGCCGGACCCCCGGCCGCCCGTCCGGGAGGGCCACCCCCGCCTCCACGACGACGTCGATGCGCGTGGCCCGCGCGTGCCGGTACGCGTTGGACAGGGTTTCCCGCAGGGCGGCGATGAGGTTCTTGCCGGTGAGGTCGCCGACCGCCTCGTCGAGGGGGCCCGAGAAACGGTGCGCGGGGGTGAAACCGAGCGGCACGGCGGCCATGGTGATCTCGCGCAGCACCCGCGTGGACAGCCCCGCGGGCGACTCCGCGGGCTGTTGCAGGGCGAAGATGGCCGAGCGGATCTCCTGGATGGTGACGTCCAGTTCGTCCACGGCCCGGCCCACGCCGTCCCTGACCTCCGGCACGACCGACCGGCGCTGGGCGCTCTCCAGCATCATGCCCGTGGCGAACAGCCGCTGGATGACGAGATCGTGCAGGTCCCGCGCGATGCGGTCGCGGTCCTCGTAGACGGCGAGCCGTTCGCGGTCGCGCTGTGCCTCCGCCGTCATCAGCGCCAGCGCGGCCTGCGCCGCGAACTGGTCGCCGAGGGCGCGCTCCGCCCGGGTGAAGGGGCGTTGACCGCGGGCGCGGGGCATCACCAGACCGCCCAGGACCCGCCCGTCGCTGCACAGCGGGAGCAGCATGATCGGGCCGAAGGCGCTCACCGGCCCGTCGTGCAGGCGCGGGTCGGTGGCCGCGTCGTCCACGAACACCGGGCGGCCCGCGAGGAGTTCGGCGACGATGCCGTTGTCCGGCGGGATGACCCGGCCGAGGACGTCCGTGGGGTGGGGGGCCGCCACGGCCGCGATCTCCATCCCGCCGGCCTCGGCGGGCAGCAGCACGAGGCCGAGGGCCGCCCCGGAGAGCGCGCGGGCCTGTTCGGCGACGACCTGGAGGGCGTCGTCGGTGTCACCGCCGGAGAGCAGCGCCGTGATGACGGCGACCGAGCCGTCGATCCAGCGCTCCCGTTGCCGCGCGGACTCGTGGAGCCGGGCGTTGCCGATGGCGATGCCGGCCTCCGCGGCCAGCACGCGCACCATGGCGAGGTCGTAGTCGGTGAACGGTTCGCCGTCCCGCTTGTCGGTGAGGTGCAGGTTGCCGAAGACCTCGCCCTGCACGCGGATCGGGACACCGAGGAATCCGCTCATCGGCGGATGGTGCGCGGGGAAGCCGCAGGAGCGCGGGTCACCCGTGAGGTTCGTGAGCCGGACCGGCTCCGGGTCCCGGATGAGGGCGCCGAGCAGGCCCCGGCGGCCGTCGGGCAGCCGTCCGATCCGCCGGGCGGTGGCCTCGTCGATGCCGTGGTGGACGAAGTCGGCGAGACCGTCGCCGTCCTCGGCGACCACGCCGATGGCCGCGTAGCGGGCGTCCGTCAGACCCGCCGCGGTCTCGCAGATCCGGTGCAGGGTGGCCCGCAGGTCGAGGCCGGCGCCCACGGACCGCATGGCGTCCAGCAGTCTCGGCACCCGCGCCAGCAGTTCGACCGGAACGACCGGTCGGGGCGGTGGCGGGCCGGCAGGCGGAGGTACGGGCATGTGCCGAGCCTAGTAAGGGTGGTTTATTCCGGAAAGTCGGGTCTGGGGGCAGGGGGCCGCATGCCGTCCCAGCCGTGGCCGGCACCGCGCTCCCGGGCCGGCCCTGGGGCCTCCCGCACGACCGCCCCCGGGGCCTCCCGCACGACCGCGCGAGAGGCCCGGTTCCGGACGAGGCGCCGTCAGCGCCTCGTGCCGCGCGGGCCGGTCACCGCGCCGCCGACGGCAGTTCCGGTGCGGTGGCCGCCTGTGCCGCCGCCTCGCGCTCGACCATCGTCCGCAGCGGACCCGGCTCGGCGGCCAGCTCCGCGAACGGACCGTGCTGCACCACCCGGCCCTCGTCGAGCACGAGGACCTCGTCCACCGCCCCGAGACCCGCCAGCCGGTGCGTGATCAGCAGGGTCGTGCGTCCCTCGGTGGCGGCCAGCAGATCGGCGGTGAGCGCGTCGGCCGTCGGCAGGTCGAGGTGCTCGGCCGGTTCGTCGAGGACCAGCACGGGGAAGTCGGCGAGCAGCGCCCGCGCGAGGGCCAGCCGCTGCCGCTGCCCGCCGGACAGCCGTGCCCCGTGCTCGCCGACCAGCGTGTCGAGCCCGTCGGGCAGGCTGTCGGTCCACTCCAGCAGCCGGGCCCGCGCCAGCGCGTCGCGCAGTTCGGCCTCGGTGGCGTCCTTCCGCGCCAGGAGCAGGTTCTCCCGGACCGAGCTGTCGAAGAGGTGCGCGTCCTGCGCGCACAGTCCGACGAGCCGTCGCACGTCGTCCCCGGCCAGGGTCTCGGCGTCGGCCCCGCCCAGCGTGTAGGAGCCGGTGCCCGGGTCGAGGAACCGCAGCAGCACCTGCGCCAGCGTCGTCTTGCCGGAACCGGACGGGCCGACCACGGCGATCCGCCGGCCCCGCTCCAGGATGAGGTCCAGGCCCGCCAGGGCGTCCCGGCCCTGACCGGGATGGCGCGCGGTGAGCGCCTTCAGGACGACCGGGAAGGGGGAGCCGGGCACCTGCCGGGGCCGCTCCGGTTCCCGTACCGGCTCGGGCGCGTCCAGCACGTCGCAGACGCGCTCGGCGCTGCGGCGCACCCGCTGCCGGTACTGGGCGGCGAGCGGCATGCCGAGCACGGCCTCGAAGGCGGCGAGCGGGGTGAGGACCACGACGGCCATCGCCACACCGGCCAGACGCCCGTCGGCGACGGCCTGGGCCCCGGCGAGCGCCGCGCCCGCGACGGTCAGCCCGGAGATCAGCGCCGTGAGCCCGTCGCCGAGCGCGGTGGCGGTGGCGGCGCGGGAGGCGATGCGGGTGAGCACGGCGTCGGCCCGGCGGGCCGCTGCGGTCCGCGCGGGCAGGGCGCCCGCGACGGTCAGCTCGGCGGTGCCGGTGAGCAGGTCGGTGACCCGGGTGGAGAGGACACCGCGGGCGGGGGCCAGCCGCGTCTCGGCCCGCCGCGCCACCGCGCCAGTGATCAGCGGGACACCGGCCCCGGCGGCCAGCAGACCGGCCGCGAGCACGGCGCCGGCCTCCGGCAGCAGCCAGGCCGTGAAGCCGACCGACACCGCGGAGACCGCCACGGCGGTGCCGGCGGGCAGCAGCCAGCGCAGCCAGTAGTCCTGCAACGCGTCGACGTCGGTGACGAGCCGGGACAGCAGGTCGCCCCGGCGGCTGCGGCGCAGCCCTGCGGGGGCGAGCCGCTCCAGCCGCCGGTAGACGGCGACCCGGGTGTCGGCGAGCATGCGCAGCACGGCGTCGTGCGAGACCAGCCGCTCGCTGTACCGGAACACCGACCGTCCGATGCCGAAGGCGCGCGTCGCGGTGACGGCCACCATCAGGTACAGCACGGGCGGCTGTTCGGATGCGCGCGAGATCAGCCACCCGGAGGTGGCCATCAGACCGACCGCGCTGCCCAGGGCGAGGCTGCCGAGGAGCAGCGCGAGGGCCAGCCGTCCGCGCCGGGCGCCGGACATGGCGCGCACCCGGGCGAGGACACCGCCGCGTGCCCCGGCGGGCAGGCGGGCGTCCGGGACCCCGGCGGGCACGGGGGCGGCCGGCTCCTCCTCCGCGCGGCGGTCCGCTACGGGAGCGGCGCCGGGCCGGCCGGCGGGGACCGGCGCCGGGGGCTCCAGCCGCACCACGCGGTCGGCGACCTCCAGCAGCGCCGGGCGGTGCACCACGAGCAGCACCGTGCGTCCCCGCGCGAGTCTGCGGACGGCGGCCACGACCTCTGCCTCGGTCCCGCCGTCCAGGGCGGCCGTCGGTTCGTCGAGCAGCAGGACCGGCCGGTCCGCGAGGAAGGCCCGCGCCAGGGCGATCCGCTGCCGCTGTCCGGCGGAGAGACCGGTCCCGCCCTCCCCGAGCACGGTGCCGGTGCCGTCGGGCAGCGTCTCGACGAATTCCAGGGCGCCGGCGTCCCGCAGCGCCCGGCGTACGGCGGTGTCGTCCGCGTCGGGCCGGGCCAGCCGTACGTTCTCGGCGATGGTCCCGGCGTACAGGTGCGGGTTCTGCGGCACCCAGGCGACCCGGTCGTGCCACCGGGCCGGGTCGAGGTCGGCGAGGTCGGTTCCGCCGACGCGGACCCGCCCCCCGGCCGGGCGGACGAAGCCCAGCAGCACGCCGAGCAGCGTCGACTTGCCCGCGCCGCTCGGCCCCACCAGGGCGACGGTCTCCCCGGGGGTGACGGTGAAACTCACGTTGGTCACAGCGTCCGTGGCCCGGCCCGGGTAGCGGACGGTCACACCCTCGACGGACAGGGTGCCGTCGGCGGGCACGGGAGCGGTGCCCCGCGCCGGGGCGGGCGTCTCCAGTACGGCGAAGATCTCCTCGGCGGCGGCCAGGCCCTCGGCCGCCGCGTGGTACTGCGTGCCCACCTGGCGCAGCGGCAGGTACGCCTCGGGGGCGAGGACCAGCACGACCAGTCCGTCGTAGAGGGACATGTCACCGTGGACGAGCCGCATGCCGATGGTCACGGCGACGAGGGCCACGGAGAGCGTGGCGAGCAGTTCCAGCGCGAAGGAGGAGAGGAAGGCGATGCGCAGGGTGCGCATGGTCGCCTGACGGTACTCGCCGGTGATGCGCTTGATCGACTCGGCCTGCGCCTTGGCCCGGCCGAACACCTTGAGCGTCGGCAGCCCCGCGACGACGTCCAGGAAGTGACCGGAGAGCCGCGAGAGCAGCCGCCACTGGCGGTCCATCCGGGACTGGGTGGCCCAGCCGATGAGGATCATGAAGAGCGGGATGAGCGGCAGGGTGACGACGATGATGGCCGCCGAGACCCAGTCCTCGGTCACGATCCGCGCCAGCACCGCCGCCGGGACCACGACGGCGAGGCCCAACTGGGGCAGGTAGCGGGAGAAGTAGTCGTCGAGGGCGTCGACCCCACGGGTCGCCAGGGTGACCAGCGATCCCGTCCGCTGCCCGCTCAGCCAGCCCGGCCCGAGTGCGGTGGCCCGCTCCAGCAGGCGTCCGCGCAGTTCGGCCTTGACCGCCACGCTCGCCCGGTGTGCCGCGAGTTCGGTGAGCCAGCCGACCAGCCCCCGTCCGCAGGCCACGGCGACCAGCAGGAGCAGCGGGGTACGGAGTTCGGCCGACGCCAGACCGTCCTGGAAGGCTCCCACCACCATCTCGGCGATGAGCATCGCCTGGGCGACGACGAGTCCGGCGCCCGCGGCACCCAGGACGACGACCGCGATCAGGAAGGACCGGGTGGCGCGGGCGTAGCGCAGGAGACGGGGATCGATGGGTTTCACGTGAAACATGCCCTCCCGTCCGAAGGGGGTGTTTCACGTGGAACACGCCGCGTGAAACACCCCACCACGGACTCAGTGCGCGGGGTCGGCGATGTGCTGGGTACCGATCCGCTTGCGGAACACCCAGTAGGTCCAGCCCTGGTAGAGCATGACCACCGGAGTGGCGATCAGGGCCAGCCAGGTCATGATCTTCAAGGTGTACGGGCTGGAGGAGGCGTTGGTGACGGTGAGGCTCCAGTCCGCGTCGAGCGTGGACGGCATGACGTTCGGGAAGAGCGTCAGGAAGAGCATCGCCACGGCGGCCACGATGGTGACGCCGGAGAAGGAGAAGGCCCAGCCCTCCCGGCCCGCCCGGTTGGCCCCCAGCGCGGCGACCAGGGCGGCAACGGCCACGACCAGGGCGACCAGGCTCTTGGCGTCCCCGTCGGCGGTCTGCGTCCAGAGCAGGAAGCCGAGGGCGAGCACTGCGGTGACGAGGCCGACCTTCGTGGCGAGCGCGCGGGCCCGTTCCCGGATGTCACCGACCGTCTTGAGCGCGGCGAACACCGCCCCGTGGAAAGTGAACAGCGTCAGCGTGACCAGCCCGCCGAGGAGGGCGTAGGGGTTGAGGAGGTCCCAGAAGGTCCCCACGTACTCCATCTCACTGTCGATCTTCACCCCGCGGACGATGTTGCCGAAGGCCACGCCCCACAAGAAGGCCGGGATCAGCGAGGTCCAGAAGATCGCCGCTTCCCAGTTCCGCTGCCAGTTCTCCTCGGGCCGCTTCGCCCGGTACTCGAAGGCGACGCCCCGGATGATGAGGCTGACCAGGATGATCAGCAGCGGCAGGTAGAAGCCGGAGAAGAGCGTGGCGTACCACTCGGGGAAGGCGGCGAAGGTCGCGCCGCCGGCCGTGAGCAGCCACACCTCGTTGCCGTCCCAGACGGGTCCGATGGTGTTGATCAGCACCCGCTTCTCGGTCCGGTCGCGGGCGAGCAGCTTGGTGAGGACGCCGATCCCGAAGTCGAAGCCCTCCAGGAAGAAGTAGCCGATCCACAGGACGGCGATCAGGACGAACCAGACGTCGTGCAGTTCCATGACTGTGCAGCTCCCTCGGCCTAGTACGAGAAGGCCATCGGCTTGTCGGCGTCACGGGAGTCGCCGCCGATCTTCGTGGGCGGGTTGAGGTCGGCCTCGGTCAGCTCCGGCGGGCCGGCCTTGACGTACTTGACCAGCAACTTGACCTCGACGACGGCCAGGACGGCGTAGAGCAGGGTGAAGACGGTCATCGAGGTGAGCACCTCGGCCTGGGAGACGCCGGGCGAGACCGCGTCGCGGGTCTGGAAGAGTCCGTAGACGACCCACGGCTGACGGCCCATCTCGGTGAAGATCCAGCCCCAGGAGTTGGCGATCAGCGGGAAGGCCATCGTCCAGAGCGCCAGCAGCCAGTACAGCCGGGTGAGCTTCGGCCGGAGCGGCTTCTTCAGCAGGACCAGGTTCGGCACCTCGTCCTCCCCGGTCCGGGCGGCGGACGGCAGCAGGAACTTCTTCCGCGTGAGCCAGAGCCCCAGCACGCCGAGGGAGAAGGACGCCATGCCGAAGCCGATCATCCAGCGGAAGCTCCAGTACGCGACGGGGATGATGGGCTGGTAGTCACCGGGCCCGAACTCCGCCTGGAGGGCCTTGTTGGTGTCGTTGATGCCGGGCACGTAGGACTGGAAGTCGCTGTGTGCCAGGAAGGACAGCAGGCCGGGGATCTCCAGGGCCACCTTGTTGTGGCCCTTGTCGACGTCGCCGTAGGCGAAGACGGAGAAGGGGGCCGGGCTCTCGCCGTCCCACAGCGCCTCGGCCGCGGCCATCTTCATCGGCTGCTGCTCGTACATGACCTTGCCGAGGGTGTCACCGCTGACCGCGGTGAGCAGTCCGCCCAGGGTCAGGGTGACGAGACCGAGCCGCAGCGAGGTCCGCATGACCGGGATGTGCTTCTTGCGCATCAGGTGGAAGGCGGCGATGCCGACCATGAACGCGCCACCCGTGAGGAAGGCCGCCGCGAAGCTGTGGAAGACCTGGTTCAGCGTGGTGTTCTGCGTGAGCACCAGCCAGAAGTCGGTCAGCTCGGCCCGGCCCTTTTCCTCGTTGAAGCGGTAGCCGACGGGGTGCTGCATCCAGGAGTTGGCGGCCAGGATGAAGTACGCCGAGAGCAGCGTGCCGATCGAGACCATCCAGATGCAGGCGAGGTGGATCTTCTTGGGGAGCTTGTCCCAGCCGAAGATCCACAGGCCGATGAAGGTCGACTCGAAGAAGAAGGCGATCAGCGCCTCGAACGCGAGGGGGGCGCCGAAGACGTCACCGACGAAACGGGAGTAGTCCGACCAGTTCATGCCGAACTGGAACTCCTGCACGATGCCGGTGACGACACCCATGGCGATGTTGATCAGGAAGAGCTTGCCCCAGAACTTGGTCGCCCTGAGGTACTTCTCCTTGTCGGTGCGGACCCAGGCGGTCTGCAGACCGGCGGTGAGCGCGGCCAGCGAGATCGTCAGCGGGACGAACAGGAAGTGGTAGACGGTCGTGATGCCGAACTGCCATCGCGCCAGCGTCTCGGGTGCCAGAGCCATGTCCACGTCGTCGGTCTCCTTACATCGCCGTGGTCGCGGCAATTTGCGCGTGTCCGTCGCGCCCCTGCGGATCACACCATCCGGGGAGCAAACAGACGAGCTTGTGAACGCGTTCACATTCACAAGCAATTATGGCCTACTGCTTTTCGCCATCGGAAGGGGGGTCCCCTGTGACGTCAACCCCTCCGGGAGGGTTCAACAAAAAGTTGAGTCAGAGGCCATGGGGTGCGCTGACATGCTGGTTCCACGTGAAACCCGTCACCCCGGGCGGTCGGGCGCCCCGGGTGACGGGTCAGGGTTCGGGCGTGAGGTGTCACGGCACGAGCCACGGGCGGCGGACGCCCTCCGGCTGTGCTAGAGCCGCGTGCGGAACTCCTCCGCCGCCTTCAGGAAGATGTCGTTGGCCTCGTCCTCCCCGACGGTCACCCGCACCCCCTCACCGGCGAACGGTCGCACGACCACACCGGCCCGCTCGCACGCCTCGGCGAAGTCCACCGTGCGCTCCCCCAGTCGCAGCCACACGAAGTTGGCCTGCGTCTCCGGGACCGTCCAGCCCTGCGCGCGCAGCGCGGCGACCACCCGGGAACGCTCGCCCACGAGCGAACCGACCCGTCCGATCAGCGCGTCCTCGGCCCGTAGCGAGGCGATCGCCGCCTCCTGGGCGAGCTGGCTCACCCCGAAGGGCACCGCCGTCTTGCGCAGTGCCGCCGCCACCGGCTCGTGGGCGATGGCGAAGCCGACCCGGAGGCCGGCCAGACCGTACGCCTTGGAGAAGGTGCGCAGCACGCAGACGTTGGGCCGGTTCCGGTAGATCTCGACGCCGTCGGGCACCTCGGGGTCGCGGATGAACTCGCGGTACGCCTCGTCGAGGACCACGAGCACGTCCTTCGGCACCCGGTCGAGGAAGCGTTCCAGCTCCTCGCGGCGCACCACCGTGCCGGTCGGGTTGTTCGGGTTGCAGACGAAGATCAGCCGGGTCCGGTCGGTGATCGCCGCCGCCATCGCGTCCAGATCGTGGACCTCGCCGTCGGTCAGCGGCACCTGGACCGCCGTCGCCCCGCTGATCCGCGTGATGATCGGGTACGCCTCGAAGGAGCGCCAGGCGTAGATCACCTCGTCGCCGGGGCCGGCGGTCGCCTGGATGAGCTGCTGGGCCACGCCGACCGACCCGGTGCCGGTGGCCAGGTGGCCGACGGGCACCCCGAACCGCTCGGACAGCTCGTTCATCAGCCCCGTACAGGCCATGTCCGGGTAGCGGTTGAACGACGAGGCCGCGGCCGCCACCGTCTCCATCACGCCCGGAAGCGGCGGGTAGGGGTTCTCGTTCGAGGACAGCTTGTAGGCCACCGGCCCACCGGCCGCGGCGGGCTTGCCCGGCTTGTAGGTGGGAATCCCCTCCAGTTCGGCGCGCAGCTTGGGGCTCGTCTCGCTCACCGCAGTCCTCCTCGTGACCACCACCGGCATCGAATGCTTCTCACCCTATGAGGATTCGGCGCCCCTGCGAATAGGCCCGGACCCACCTCATCCGTCACATAGGCATCACGGGCATCAGGGGTCTTTTCCGCCCGATTCGGGGGGCGCGTCGCACATATATCTACGCGCCGGTGGCTTGCGCCGTGGCGCGCATCCCTCGTGCAGGTGAGTTGAGACCTCTTCGCAACATCGCCGCTGTGGCAGGCTGCCGCTCACAGACACGTAACGTACTGGGGTGTGACCCCCCAACTTCCTTTATTTCAGAGGCTGTTATGGTCTTCCGACCATGCAGAAACGTGCCTGTCAACGCGTGCATATGCGCCCGCCCTACCCCACCGTGTGAGCCCTACTATCGGCTCGCCATGACAGCAGCAGGGAAGCACCAGGTGAGCCGCGCGGAAACCTCACGCCGAGGCAACCGGCCGGGTCGGGCGGGCATCAGGGACGTGGCCGCCGCCGCCGGAGTCTCCATCACGACCGTCTCCGATGCCCTCAACGGCAAGGGGCGACTCCCGGACGCCACCCGGCGCCATGTCCGCGAGGTCGCCGACCGGCTCGGCTATCGTCCCTCAGCCGCCGCCCGCACACTCCGTACCGGCAAGTCCGGCCTCATCGGTCTGACCGTGACCACGTACGGGGATGAACCTTTCACCTTCACCGAGTTCGCGTACTTCGCCGAGATGGCGCGGGCCGCGACCTCCGCCGCGCTCGCCCGCGGCTACGCCCTCGTCATCCTCCCGGCGACCTCCCGCCACGACGTGTGGTCCAACGTCGCCCTGGACGGCACGGTCGTCATCGACCCCTCCGACCAGGACCCGGTCGTGGGCGAGTTGATCCGCCAGGGCTTACCCGTCGTCTCCGACGGCCGCCCGGCCGGCACGCTCCCCGTCACCGCCTGGGTCGACAACGACCACGAGGCCGCCGTCCTCGGCATCCTCGACCATCTGGCCGCCGCCGGCGCCCGGCGGATCGGACTGCTCACCGGCACCACGACGGACACGTACACCCACCTCTCGACCACCGCCTACCTGCGCTGGTGCGAACGCGTCGGGCAGGATCCCGTCTACGAGTCCTACCCGGCCCACGATCCGTGTGCCGGCGCCGTCGCCGCCGACCGGCTCCTCGCCCGCCCGGACCGGCCGGACGCCGTCTACGGGCTCTTCGACCCCAACGGCACCGACCTGCTGGCCGCCGCCCGCCGCTACGGGCTGCGCGTCCCGGAGGACCTCCTGCTCGTCTGCTGCAGCGAGTCCACCGTGTACGCCAGCACCGAGCCGCCCATCACCACCCTGTCGCTCAAGCCCCGCCGCATCGGCACCGCCGTCGTCCAGCTCCTCATCGACGCCATCGAGGGCCTCGACTCGGACCAGCCGGTCGAGCAGGTGATACCGACCGAACTGATCGTGCGCACCTCCTCGCAGCGCCGCCCGCCGCGCACCACGGTGAGCCCGCCACGGTCACCCGAGAGTCGCTAGTCCCCTTCCGGGTGCGTGCCGAGCCCACCGCGGCCCTCGGCACGATCCGGGAGAACGGCGCCGGGCCCGGCGAGCCGGGCGACACGGCACGGCCGCGCCACGGCGCCGGCCGGGCCAAGCACGGCCCAATCGGGGCGAAAGCCACGGCGATCCGAAGGCCCGTCCCGATTCACCACCCCTGGGTCATCACACGGCGCGATCCGCATTCCTATGATGGGCCCACACACCGCGGGCCGCTGCGACCAGGCAGTCCGAAGCGGTGCAGATGCGGCGCGATGGTGGAGGGGTCGATGACTCAGGGGGCCGGTCAGGGACCCGCGGTGGAGCGGACGGCGACGGTACGCGACTTCCGGGTGCCCGCCTACGTCCACGAAGCCGCTCCGTACGCCGCCTCGGGCACACACCCGGGCAACGCCGTCCCTCCCGGCGAGGAGGACCGCCCCGACGGCTACACCCCGACCCAGCGCGACCTGCCGGTCATCCGCCGCGGCGACACGGTCCAGGTGACCGTCGACCCCGCGGTCGCGCCCGCCGCCCAGTCCACCGCGGGCCCCGGCCCGCTCTTCGTCGTCGGCGACGTACACGGCTACCTCGACGAGCTGGAGTCCGCACTGCGCGAGAAGGGCCTCGTCGACGAGGCCGGCCACTGGAGCGCGGGCACCGCCCGCCTCTGGTTCCTCGGCGACTTCACCGACCGCGGCCCGGACGGCATCGGCGTCATCGACCTCGTGATGCGGCTCTCCGCCGAGGCGGCCGCGTCCGGCGGGTACTGCAAGGCGCTGATGGGCAACCACGAGCTGCTGCTGCTCGGCGCGAAGCGGTTCGGCGACACGCCCGTCAACTCCGGGGCCGGCACCGCGACCTTCCAGGCGGCCTGGCTGCTCAACGGCGGCCAGAAGTCCGACATGGACCGCCTCCAGGACCACCACCTCCAGTGGATGGCCCGCCTGGACGCCCTGGAAGAGGTCGACGGCCACCTCCTGGTGCACTCCGACACCACCACGTACCTCGACTACGGCCGCTCCATCGAAGAGGTCAACGACACCGTCCGCGAGACCCTCACCCGCAACGACGTGGAGGAGGTCTGGGACCTGTTCCGCAAGCTGACCAAGCGCTTCTCCTTCCGTGACGAGGGCGGCGCCGACGCCGTGCGCTCGCTGCTGGAGACCTACGGCGGCACCCGCATCGTCCACGGCCACAGCCCCATCCCGTACCTGACCGGCGAGGTCGGTTCCGAGGACGGCGAGGAGGAGTCCCGGCCCGCGGTCGAGGGACCGCACGTCTACGCGGACGGTCTCGCCATCGCCATGGACGGCGGGGTGACGATGGCCGGAAAGCTGCTGGTCCAACAACTTCCCCTCGGGTCCTGACCGTTGAAGGCGACGGCCGGGACGCCGCCGATTCGGCGGGTCCCGGCACCCAATTTCCGGAAACCCCCTGTCACCACGCGCCGTCCCGGCTCTACCATCGGCTTATCCGTAGCAGGCTCCCCTCCGTTTCTGCCCGACGGCTCGTTGGCATGCGAGCCCCAAGCCCTACGGAGCATCGGGGGATGCACATGAACAGCGTTCCGCAGCACTTGTCGACCGAGGACCGCCAGGAGTACGAGCGGATCCTCGATGAGGCGCTGCGCTCCGCACCATCGCGTCCGGAGCCGGCGCACGCCGGTCAACGGCTCACCACCGAACAACTGCGCACCCTGGCGCTGAACGCGACCGCGCTCATCACGGCCGCGGCGGCCACCGAGTACCAGCACTACGTGAAGGTCCGCGAGGAACTGCGCCGGCCCGCCCCGGCCGCCGCGGCACCCGCCTCCCGCACCACCGGCGCCGAGGATCCGGAGGGTGGCGCGGCGCACCTCGCCGCCACCATGGGCGAGGTCGCGGAGGCGAGCGGCGCGGGCGCCGTCGCCGTCATCGCCGTCCTGGCCCCCGTCCTGGCCGGCACCGCGGCGGCCCTCTTCCTGCTCGTCGGCTACGTCCTGCGCGTGCTGGCCCCGGAGCAGGTGTTCGCCCAGACCCTGCTCACCACGGGATGGGTCTTCGGCGCGGTCACGGCGGTGGCGATCCTCGTCGCCACCGCCGGCCTCCTGATGACGGCCCTGCGCAACCGGCCGTCCGCCGAGGCCGCCCGCCGCGCCGATCCCCACGGGGATCTGGCCCGCGCCCGGGAGGCGTGGCACGACGCCCTGCTGCACCGCGGCATCCTGCCGTTCCTGCGGGAGGCGCTGGAGGATCCGCGTACGGCGACCGCGCTGCACGCGGGACCGGCGGCGCAGTCCGGCCGGATGCCGCAGCTCGGGTACGGGCGGCCGGGCTTCAGCAGCCCCGGCGAGGGGTCCACCGCGGACCACCGGCCGCGGTACTCCAGCCCGGACTTCAGCAGCCCGGACTTCGGCGGTCCGGAACACCAGCCGGAGTAGCCGCCGGGCCGGGACGGGCGGGGATCAGAGGATGCCCGCCCGCCCGGCGGCGGTGATCCACGACGGGAACTCGGACAGCAGGCGGTCGTACAGCTCCGGGTCGGGGACGGTGCCGATGTCGTCCACCGCGAAGAAGCCGACGTTGTCGACGCGCCGTCCGGGCAGGGTGTCGAACTTTTCCAGCACCCCGTAGCCGGCGCGGCCGATGCCGACGAACTGCCAGAAGACGGGCTCCTCCACGGCCTCGCGCAGTTCCCGCTCGATCTCGGTGTTGCGGTACACGCCGCCGTCGGAGAAGAACAGCACCAGGGTGGGGTCCGGTGCCGGGTTCTCCCGTACGAAGGCCCGCACCTCGGCGATCACCTTCTGCTCCTCGTTCTGGATGCCGACCGCGCGCATGTCGACCTGGTCGGGGTGGAGCCCCTTCTTCCTGGCACGCCGGAAGAGACTGATCTCCCCCACGCGCACATGCAGGCGCAGCCACTCGGGGAGGTCGCCGAGGCGCAGGTCGGGCAGGCGGGCCGGGTTCGAGGCGAAGGTCCACGCCTGCATCTCGCCGTCGTCGTCCAACTGCGCCGCGACGGCCGCCATGCGTTCCACGACGTCGGCGACCACGCCCTTGGTGTAGAGGGCGCTCATGGACCCGGAGGCGTCGAGGACCAGGACGACGCGGGCGGTGACACCTGCCGCCCCGTGCTTGCGCAGGCTGACGGCGACCTGCTCCTTGCGCAGCGACAGGCGCTTGCGCATGTCCACGGGCAGGCGTTCCTCCCCCTGGGTGAGGTGGGAGGCGGGGTGGGGCGTGGGTGGTGCGGGTGGAGTGGGCGGCACGTGCGGTGGCGGGGGTGTCGGGACGTACCGTCCGGCGGGTTCGGCGGCGGAAGCCGGAGGGAGGGGACCCGGTGGCGGGGCGGGAGGCGTCCGCGCCGGGGGCGCGGTCGCAGCGGCGGGTGGCTGTGCCGGAGGCGCCGGCGTCGTGTCGGGGGCCTGTGCCGGTGCCCCCTCGTCGACCGTGATGCCGAAGTCGGTGGCCAGCCCGGCGAGCCCCGCGGCATAGCCCTGGCCGACCGCGCGGAACTTCCACCGGCCCTGCCGTCGGTACAGCTCGCCCCCGATCAGCGCGGTCTCCGTACCCGCCGTCATGTCGAACCGGGCCAGTTCGGTCCCGGTCCCGGCGTCCAGCAGCCGCAGTGACAGCCCCGGCACCCGGCCGAAGGTCCCGCCGTCGGCCGAGGCGCACAGCACGACCCGCTCCACCTCCGGCTCCAGCGCACGGAGGTCCACCTCGACGGCGTCGGCCGTGGCTCCGCCCGCGGAACGGCGCCCCAGGTGCCGCACCGCGCCGGAGGCGTGGCGTGGCTGGTTGAAGAAGACGAAGTCCTCGTCGCCGCGGACCCGGCCGGCCGAGGTGAGCAGCAGCGCCGAGGCGTCGACCTCGGGCACGCCGGGCCCGGCCGACCAGGCGAGTTCGACGCGGACCACGGGGGAGTCGACGGCGAGGTTGGCACCCTTGCTCAGAGAGGTGGCAGTCATGGGACCAGTGTGCCGAGCCGGCCCCGGCAGAGGGAGGGGCGGCCCCGGGAGACCGTCCCCTCCCCGTCCACCGGGTCCGGACGGGACCTCAGTCGGCGAGGGGCAGGTACACCCGGTTCCCGCTCGCCGCGAACTCCTTCGACTTCTGCATCATGCCCTCGGCCACCTCCTCGGCCGTGGCCCCGTCGGCCGCATCACCGCCGAACCGCTCGGTGATGCTCTGGCTGATCTTCATCGAGCAGAACTTCGGCCCGCACATCGAGCAGAAGTGCGCGGTCTTGGCGGGTTCCGCCGGCAGCGTCTCGTCGTGGAACTCCCGTGCCGTGTCCGGGTCGAGGGACAGGTTGAACTGGTCCTCCCAGCGGAACTCGAAGCGCGCGTCCGACAGCGCGTCGTCCCACTCCTGCGCACCTGGGTGGCCCTTGGCGAGGTCGGCCGCGTGAGCCGCGATCTTGTAGGTGATGACGCCGGTCTTGACGTCGTCGCGGTTGGGCAGGCCCAGGTGCTCCTTGGGGGTGACGTAGCAGAGCATGGCCGTGCCCCACCAGGCGATCATCGCGGCGCCGATGCCCGAGGTGATGTGGTCGTACGCCGGGGCGACGTCCGTCGTCAGCGGGCCGAGCGTGTAGAACGGGGCTTCCTCGCAGATCTCCTGCTGGAGGTCGACGTTCTCCTTGATCTTGTGCATGGGGACATGGCCCGGCCCCTCGATCATGGTCTGCACGTGGTGCCGCTTGGCGATGCGGTTCAGCTCGCCCAGCGTGTGCAACTCCGCGAACTGCGCCTTGTCGTTGGCGTCCGCGATGGAGCCCGGCCGCAGTCCGTCGCCCAGCGAGTAGGTGACGTCGTAGGCGGCGAGGATCTCGCAGAGTTCCTCGAAGTTCTCGTAGAGGAACGACTCCTTGTGGTGCGCGAGGCACCACGCGGCCATGATGGAGCCGCCGCGCGAGACGATGCCGGTCTTCCGGTTCGCGGTGAGCGGCACGTACGGCAGGCGGACGCCGGCGTGGACGGTCATGTAGTCGACGCCCTGCTCGGCCTGCTCGATGACCGTGTCCTTGTAGATCTCCCAGCTCAGCTCCTCGGCCTTGCCGTCGACCTTCTCCAGCGCCTGGTAGAGCGGCACGGTGCCGATGGGGACGGGGGAGTTGCGCAGCACCCACTCGCGGGTGGTGTGGATGTTGCGGCCCGTGGAGAGGTCCATCACGGTGTCCGCGCCCCAGCGGGTGGCCCAGGTCATCTTCTCGACCTCCTCCTCGATGGAGGAGGTCACCGCGGAGTTGCCGATGTTGGCGTTGACCTTCACCAGGAACCGCTTGCCGATGATCATCGGCTCGATCTCCGGGTGGTTGACGTTGGCCGGCAGCACCGCCCGGCCCGCCGCGATCTCCTCGCGGACCACCTCCGGCGCGACGTTCTCCCGGATGGCCACGTACTCCATCTCGGGTGTGACCTCGCCCCGGCGCGCGTACGCGAGTTGTGTCACCGCGGTGCCGGCGCGGCCCCGGCGCGGCTGGCGCGGGCGGCCGGGGAAGACCGCGTCGAGGTTGCGCAGGCCCCCGCGGGGGGACGTGTGCTTGATTCCGTCGTCCTCGGGGCGGACGGGGCGGCCCGCGTACTCCTCCGTGTCGCCGCGGGCGACGATCCAGTTCTCCCGCAGCGGCGGCAGGCCCCTGCGGACGTCGGTCTCGACGGACGGGTCGGTGTACGGACCCGAGGTGTCGTAGAGCGTGACCGACTCTCCGTTGGTGAGGTGCACCTGACGGACCGGCACGCGCAGGTCGGGGCGCGAACCCTCGACGTACGCCTTGTGCCAGCCGATGGACTTCCCGGCCTCCCCGGCGGTCGACTCCGGTCCCTTCGTCTCCGTCGTCGACTCCGTGACGTTCTGCGTGGAGGCAGGCGTGCGTGCGTCCTTGATGGCCATGAGACCAAGCTCCCTACGCCGGCATTACCCGGTAACAGGTTCGGCGGTCGACGCAGCGGCTTCCGTCCGCCGGCGCTTCGTGTGAAACATCACTCGTCTTCGGTGATGTTTCATGTGAAACGTCGCTGGGACGGAGGTCAGCGCCCTCTCAGCCCGGTGCTCCGAGCTCCCGCGTGTACAAAGGTGCCCCCACGCTAGCCTCAATTCGGGCGCGGTGACCAGAGGGCCCCTCCCCTTCTTGCGATGATCGGGCGGTGACCACGACGCATCATCCTCCGCCTCCGCCGCACGACCCCCGCCGTGGGCCGGGTGCCGAAGACGACGGCCGCCACGCGACGGACCGCGGGCGGGACTGGGCCTTCGACACGAACCCGGCCTCCGGACCAGCGGGTTTCCCTGGCCGGCCGACGGGCGGTGACGGATCCGGCGGGCACGGCGGGGGCGGGCACGGTGGAGGCGGGCACGGCCCCGGTGGCGGACACGGGCACTCACACGGGCACTCACACGGGCACGGCCATGGTCCCGCGGCGCCGGTCTCCCGCCACCTGCGGAAGGTCATCGCCGCGATCCTCATCCCCTTCGCCACGGCGGTGCTGGTCGGCCTCGTGGTGCTCTGGCCGGGCGGGGCACCGCCGCACGAGCGCACCGGCGTCGGCTTCGACCGGCAGACCCAAGAGGCCACCGTCACCAAGGTGGTCGAGGTGAGCTGCTCGTCCGTCAACGCCTCGGGAGCCGTCCCGACCGGGGACACCTCCACCGCGGAGGGCTCCTCGGCGGTCCAGCAGGCGAACGGCACGTGCAAGCGGGCGACGATCCGCGTCGACACCGGCAAGGACAAGGGCCGCACGTTCACCGAGATCGTGCAGCCGGACCAGTCGCGCCAGCTCCACCAGGACGAGCAGGTGGTGGTCGCCTACGAGCCCTCCGCCCCGAAGGACCTCCAGTACTCGGTGACCGACGTCAACCGCCGGCTGCCGCTGGCCCTGCTGGCCGGCATCTTCGCCGTGGCGGTGGTGGTCGTCGGACGGCTGCGCGGACTGATGGCGCTGGTCGCCCTCGCCATCAGCTTCCTGCTGCTGAACTTCTTCGTCCTCCCCGCGATCCTCCAGGGCTCCAACCCGTTGCTGGTGGCGGTCGTGGGGTCCAGCGCCATCATGCTGATCGCCCTCTATCTGTGCCACGGACTCTCCGCCCGCACCTCCGTGGCCGTCCTGGGCACCCTGATCTCGCTGTTGCTGATCGGGGTCCTGGGCTCGCTGTTCATCGGCTGGGCGGCGCTCACCGGCAACACGGACGACAACACCGGCCTGATCCACGGCCTGTACCCGCACATCGACATGAGCGGTCTGCTGCTCGCCGGGGTGATCATCGGCTCGCTCGGCGTCCTCGACGACGTGACCGTCACCCAGACCTCGGCCGTCTGGGAACTGCACGAGGCCAACCCGACAATGGGCTGGCGGGGGCTCTACCAGGCGGGCATCCGGATCGGCCGCGACCACATCGCGTCCGTCGTCAACACGCTGGTGCTCGCCTACGCGGGTGCCGCGCTCCCCCTGCTGCTGCTGTTCTCCATCGCGCAGAGCAGCGTGGGGGCGGTCGCCAACAGCGAGCTGGTCGCGGAGGAGATCGTGCGCACCCTGGTCGGGTCCATCGGCCTGGTGGCCTCGGTCCCGGTGACCACGGCGCTCGCCGCGCTGGTCGTCTCCGCCGACCGCCGGGAGGCGGGCGGGGCGGTACCCGCCGTCGCCGGCGTCCCCGGGCCGTCCGGGGCCGGGGCGCAGGGGCGCGGCGGGCGGGGACGCCGCCGGAAGCGTTGATCCCGCCGGGCCCCTGCGGTCCGGCGGAGCACCGGTGGCCCGTGGCGGGGAGCCACGGGCCACCGTTCTTCGGAGCCACCCGTTCCTCGGGGCCGCCGTTCTTCGCTGCCGGTGGCGGGCCGGTCGTCTTTGGCGCCGGCTGGGTGCCCCGCCGCTCCAGAGGCTGCCGCGACGGCCACGCAGACCGGCAGAAGCGTTCCTGCACAGTTCGGCGGCCCGTCGCGGCCTAGGTCACCGCCACCCGGGCGCCGTCGCCGTTCACCCGGCGCTCTGCTCCTCGGCCAGGATGCGGTCCAGGGCCTCGTCGAGGTGCGCGTCGAAGTCGGCGAGCGCGCCCTCCTGCCCCAGCGGCACCAGCTTGTCCGTCCGGTCGAGGAAGGCCACCAGGGGCGCCGCGGAGGACCGGAACAGCGCCTGGTCGCTGCCCACCTGCAGCCGGATGAGCACCTCGGCCAGCGGCTCCGGATCGACCGGCGCGATGCGCACATCGCCGTCGCCACACGGCATGGCGACGCCGTCCACCAGCAGTTCCCGGCCGAAGGTCCAGGTCACCGGGGCGTCTCCGGGGAGATGGAACGTCAGCCGTACGGCATAGGGATCGGAGGTCTCGTACCTCAGCTCCACCGGAATGCGGAACGACAGCTCCTCGGACACGAGAAAGCTCATCATGACCTCTGCCTGCACAGACTCGCCCATTCGCCTACCCCGTCATTCGCCGTCGACTGTCCGGGAAAATCACACCTGGAACCAAACTTCTTACACTGGTGGCATCTTGCTTAACGTACACACCAGATCACAAGGAGTGAGTTTTCAGATAGTGATAGAGGGCGCGAGCGGACCCAGCAGCCGGCCCATCTCGTGCTGCAGCCGGCGCACCGTCGGAAGCAGCCGGCCGGCCTGGTGAGCGGGGAGGGAGAGGGCCACCGCGGCCGGGGTGGAGCCCACGGTGACGGGGATCGCGGCGCAAACGTAGCCCAGCGCGTACTCCTGGTGTTCCGTCACCGGAGCCATTCGCGGCAGCCGTTCCAGCCGCGTCAACACGCTGTGCCGGTCACGCACCGTATAGGGGGTGACGGGTTGCACCGGGTAGCGTCGGAGGTGGTCGCGCCGGCCCGCCTCGTCCAGTTGCGACAGCAGACAGAGCCCGACGGCGTGCGCGTGCGCGGTCTCCCGGAAATCGGCCCACTCCTCGACCGCCGGGTGCTCCGGCGTGTCCGAGACGCCGACGACCTCGACCTCACCGGCGCGGTACACGGCGTAGTACACGGGGGCGTCGATCGCGTCCCGCCAGTTCGACAAAGCGTCGACGACGATGCTGCGACGTTTCTGCTCGACGCCGCTGCGGCTCAGCCGCTCGGCCGCCTCGCCGAGGAAGAACAGGCCCTTCTCCCGGCGCAGATAGCCCTCGTGGACGAGGGTGCGCAACAGGTGGTAGGCGGTGGGCAGCGCGAGTCCCGTCTCCCGCGCGAGTTGCTTGGCGGGGGCGCCGTATCCGTGCGCGGCGACGCATTCCAGCAGGCGCATCGCCCGCTGGACGGAACCGATCAGGGTGGCGGGCGGCGGCTCGGCGGCAGAGGAGGGGGAGGGGAGAGCGGTGCGCGGTGTCCCGTGCGTCTGCACGGGGAGTGCGTGCGGCGCCGCTCGGGCGGTGTCGGTCGTGGCCAAGGATCACTCCCGGGGAAGCGGAGGGGCCCGTGCGGGGCACACGGGGTGGGGGGTACGCCGCTCGCGGGGTGGCCCCCGCGGGAGTCTCGGACTCTAACCCTCGGTCACCGGTCATCGGCCGTCCGTACCGGAAACTTCCCCCGGGCGAGGGACCCGGAGGTTCCCTCGTCACCCCTGCCGCGGCCCCGCTCCCCTCACCAGCGCGACGAGGAACCCGACGTGAACCGGCGCACGACGTAGATCAGTCCGCCGACGAGTGCCACGAAGACCAGCACCTTGAAGAGCAGTCCGATCACGACGCTGAGCACCGTCGCTATCAGGCTGCCGAACACGACCAGGGCGATGACCGGCACCGCGATCCACTTCACCCACCACGGGAGTCCCGTGAAGATCTCTCGCATCGCCTCGTCCTATCTCTCCGCCCGGCCGGTGCCGCTCCTCCGATGGACCGGCACCCTTCCCGGAAGTCTCCGATGTCCTGCACTCGATGCTAGAGCCGCGCGGGCCCTGGCGGGGCTCCCGCATCCCCTGTCTCCCCCTGAGCGATCCCCTAGGGAACCCGGGGGGCGACGGCTCAGCCCTCGGGGGGAGAGAACACCACCAGCACCCGCAGGTCCTCGCTGATGTGGTGGAACTTGTGGGGCACCCCGGCCGGCACGTACACCACGCTGCCGCGGGCGACCTCGGTGGTCTCCGTGCCGACGGTGATCGCGGCGCGTCCGCTGACCACGAAGTACACCTCGTCCTGACCGTGCGGCCGCTGTGGATCGGCCGCTCCCGCGTCCAGGGCGTAGAGGCCCACCGACATGTTCCGCTCCCGCAGGAACTGCAGGTAGGCGCCGTCGTTGGCGGCGCGCTCCGCCTCCAGTTCGTCCAGCCGGAAAGCCTTCATCGTCTCCGCCCGCCCCTGTCTCACCGTTCGTGTCCGCTCGCGTCTGCCACGATCAGACACATGAAGAATTTCGTAGTCAAGACGATCGCCAACGCGGGCGCCCTGGCAGTCGCCGTGTGGCTGCTGGACAAGATCACTCTGACCGGGGGCAGCACCGGCAGGAAGGCCGGCACGCTGATCCTGGTCGCCCTGGTCTTCGGCCTCGTGAACCTCTGGGTCAAACCCATTGTGCAGGTGCTGACGATCCCGCTGTTCATCCTGACCCTCGGCTTGTTCACGCTGGTGGTCAACGCGCTGATGCTGCTGCTGACCTCGTGGCTGGCCGGCAAGCTCGACCTGAGTTTCCACGTGGAGGGCTTCTGGACCGCCGTCCTGGGCGGCCTGATCATCTCGGTCGTCTCCTGGGCCCTGAACGCGTTCCTGCCGGACGAGGACTGACCCATGGCCTACCGCGTCTGCTTCGTGTGCACGGGCAACATCTGCCGCTCCCCGATGGCCGAGGCCGTCTTCCGCGAACGGCTGCGGCGGGCGGGGCTCGACGACCGGGTCCACGCCGACAGCGCCGGCACGGACGGCTGGCACGAGGGCGACGGGGCCGACCCCCGCACCGTCGCCGTGCTGGAGGAACACGGCTACGACGGCACCCACACGGCCAGGCGGTTCCAGCCGGCCTGGTTCGACCGTCTCGACCTCGTCGTCGCGCTCGACGCGGGCCACCTCAGGGTCCTGCGCCGGCTCGCGCCCACGGAACGGGACGTGGCCAAGGTGCGGCTGCTGCGGTCGTACGACCCCGCCGCCGGCGACGACCTGGACGTGCCGGACCCGTACTACGGGGACGCCGGCGACTTCGCGCAGTGCCTCGACATGGTGGAGGCGGCGACCGGCGGACTGCTCGACGCGGTCCGCGCGGACGTGGAAGGACGAGCGGCATGAGCGATTCCCGCACGGCCGGGGGAAGTTCTCAGGACGGCCCTCCGGGGACCGGCGACGGCACCCGCGCGGTGCGCGCCGGACTGCCCGAGCCGGTCAGACACGAGCCGACCCTGCCCGGCCCCGTCTTCGCCGCCCATTTCCACCTCCCGGGCGATCCCACCGGCCCGTACACCTACGGCCGCGACGAGAACCCCACCTGGACCCATCTGGAGCGGGCCCTCGTGGAGTTGGAGGCGCCGGGACGCGACGACGTCGGCGCGCTGGTGTTCGCCTCGGGCATGGCCGCGATCTCCTCGGTGCTGTTCTCGCAGCTCAGCACCGGGGACGCGGTGGTGCTCCCGTCCGACGGCTACCAGGCGCTGCCCCTGGTACGCGCCCAGTTGGAGGCGTTCGGCATCGAGGTGCGCACCGCGCCGACCGGCGGGGACGCCCAGCTCGACGTCCTGGACGGGGCGAAGCTGCTGTGGATCGAGACACCGTCGAACCCGGGGCTGGACGTGTGCGACGTCCGGCGTCTCGTCGAGGCGGCCCACGCGGGCGGCGCCCTGGTGGCCGTCGACAACACCCTCGCCACTCCGCTCGGGCAGCGCCCGCTGGAGCTCGGCGCCGACTTCGCCGTGGCCAGCGGCACCAAGCAGCTCACCGGCCACGGGGACGTCCTCCTCGGGTACGTCGTCGGGCGGGACGCCGCTCCCCTGGCCGCCGTCCGGCACTGGCGCAAGATCGTCGGCGCGATCCCCGGCCCCATGGAGGCGTGGCTCGCACACCGTTCCCTCGCCACTCTCCAGATGCGTGTGGACCGGCAGAACGCCACCGCCCTGAAGGTCGCCGAGACACTGCGGGCCCGGCCCGAGGTGACGGGGCTGCGGTACCCGGGGCTCCCCGACGACCCTTCGTACCGGATCGCCACCCGGCAGATGCGGCGCCACGGCTGCGTCGTCTCCTTCACCCTGGCCTCCCGTGCGCACGCCGACCGTTTCCTCGACGCCCTGCGGCTCGTGGAGGGGGCGACGAGCTTCGGCGGGGTGCGGTCGACCGCCGAGCGGCGCGGTCGCTGGGGCGGCGACGCGGTACCGGAGGGCTTCGTCCGGCTCTCGGTCGGCGGAGAGGACCCCGAGGACCTGGTGGCCGACCTGCTGCGCGCCCTGGACGCGTCGGTGGGCTGACCGGCGTCTGCGCCCGCACCTGGGCAGGTGGTCCGAGCCACGCCGACGCGGCTCGGGCCACCGGGCGGCTCCGTATCCGGCACCTTCCCGGTCGGCACCGCTCTGGTGCGCGGCCGGCCCCGGTACGCGACTGGTCCCCGGGACGTGCGGCCCGCCTCCGCGGCCGGTGGCCATGACGGAGTGCGGTCGATACGCCCGGCGATGTTTCACGTGGAACCAGCCGGGCCACATTCCCCCCATGACCGTCCGACCCGTGGTCAAGCGCACCGCACGCGCCGTCCTCCTCGACGGCGACGCTCTCGTCCTGATCAAGCGCACCAAGCCCGGTGTCGACCCGTACTGGGTCACGCCCGGTGGCGGAGTCGAGCCGGCCGACATGACCGTCGTGGACGCTCTGCACCGTGAGGTGTACGAAGAGCTGGGCGCCAAGATCACCGATGTGGTCCCCTGCTTCGTGGACACGGTGGAGCACATCGGGGAGGACGAGGGCGCGACCGGCGTGAAGGTGCAGCACTTCTTCGTCTGCCGTCTGGAGTCCATGGACCCGGCCCTGCGCCATGGTCCCGAGGTCGATGAGCCCACCGGCGAGTACGAGATCGTCCGGGTGCCGTTCACCCGGATCGGCATCGCCTCCGTCCATCTCGTACCGCTGTCCCTGCGTCACTATCTGGACGGAAACATCGAGGGCGTACGGGCCCTGCACGCCCCCGACCTCGGCTGACAGCCGCCTCCGGCCCTTCTGCCGACACGGCGTCCGCGAGGTGTCGGAGTGCTGTGCCCGCGGCCACGGCATGGCGAAAAGCTCGCACCCGCCGGGCAAAGAGGTGGACGCGGGCACCCTCCGTCGGCCAGCCTGACCAGCGTGCCGACTCCTTCCCTCTCCGCTCTGCCGATCCGCCGTCTGACGCTCCGTGACCTCGACGCGTGCGCCGACCTGTCCGAGGACCGGGGGTGGCCACGCGAAGAGCACAAGTGGGGGCTCCTCCTCACCGCCGGGAAGGGGTACGGCATCGACGACCCCGGCGGCGGCCTCGTCAGTGTCTGCACCGTCACCGAGTACGGCCCGCCCGAACGGCCCTCGCTCGCGGCCATCGGCATGATGCTGGTCGCCGAGCGGCACGCGCGCCAGGGCGTCGGCCGCCGGCTGATGCGCCACATCGTCTCCGCCCAGGGCACCACCCCCCTGACCCTCTACGCGACCCCGTACGGCCGGCCGCTCTACGAGGAGCTGGGCTTCAAGGACATCGGCCGCTCGGAGATGCTGCGCGGCCGGTTCGTCCCCGACTCGGCCGAGTCCCGTATCGCCACCCGCGCCGCCACCGCCGAGGACCTCACGGCGATCGTCCGCCTCGACGAGGAGGTGTTCGGCGCCGACCGTACGCACGTGCTCACCCGGCTGCCCGCCTTCGTCGACCAGTTGCGCGTCGCCGAGGAGGACGGCCGCCTCATCGGGTACGCCGCGGCCTGGCCCAACATGGACACCCACGTGGTGGGCCCCCTGATCGCCCGTGACACCGAGACGGCCAAGGCCCTCGTCGCCTCCCTCGCCGCCGGCACCGGCAGGCCGCTGCGCACCGACATCGACGTCCGGCACGAGGACCTGCTGGCCTGGGTGAAGGAGCGCGGCCTCGCCGCAGTCGCCGTCAACGCGGTCATGACCCACGGCACCGCCGAACTGCCCGGGGACGGTGCCCGGCGGTTCGCTCCGCTGACGGTGGCGGCGGGCTGACCGCACCGCCCCGCGTACGCGCCGCCGGTCCCCGGCCGTCCGGGAACCGGCGTGCACGGGTGACGAGGAGCCTTCTACGGTCGTGGCAGCTTCACCACGGCGGCCGTGGCGAAGGAGTGGTCCTGCTCCGGCGTTCCCCCGCCGACGCCGACGCCGACGGCGCCGATCAGCCGCCCGTCGTGGTGCACGGGAACACCGCTCGCGAGAAGCAGCGGGGGCCGGTCGAGCGCGGTCGGCGGGGTGTGGAAGAGGCCGCCGGGCCGGACCGCGTCGACGAGGTCCGCCCTGGGCGCGTCGAGCTGGAGCGCCGTGTACGCCTTGCGGGTGCCGGTCTCACTGGAGAGCAGCACCGCGCGGTCGTCCCGCCGGAAGGCGAGCAGGTGCCCGCCCGCGTCGAGGACGGTGACGCTGACGGTGATCCCCGCGGCCTCGGCGGCGCCCTGGGCCGCGGTGACGAGGGTTTCGGCGTCCTGGATGGTCAGCGGTGCGACGGCGGTGGGGGTGGCCGTGGGGTGTTCATGACGGGTTCTCCTGGTGGGGGTGTCCCCCACCGGCCCGGCGAGACCGTCGCGGTGGCCCGTCCGGCCGGCGTCGGGGCGCGGCGCGCCCGTCCGCCGGTCCGGCGGGTGGATCAGTGGTGGGCGGTGACGCCCGGTTCGGTGGGCAGCGAGCCCGCGGCGACCGTGGCGGGGGCGGCGTCGCGCCGTTCGAGGGCGGTCGAGAGCACGGCGAGGCCCAGGGCGGTGACGGCCAGTACCGCGCCAACCCAGTTGGGCGCGGTGTAGCCGAGGCCGGCGGCGATGACGGCCCCGCCGAGCCAGGCGGCCAGCGCGTTGCCGAGGTTGAAGGCGCCGATGTTGACGGCCGACGCCAGGGTGGGGGCGCCGTGTGCCTGGTCCAGGACGCGCTTCTGGAGGGGCGGCACGGTGGCGAAGCCGAGGGCGCCGATGAGGAAGATCGTGACGGCGGCGGCGCCCTTGTGGTGCGCGGTGACCGTGAAGAGGGCGAGGACGACGGCCAGGGCGCCCAGGGAGAGGTACAGCATGGGCATCAGAGCGCGGTCGGCGAAGCGGCCCCCGAGGAGGTTGCCGCCGACCATGCCGAGCCCGAAGAGGACCAGCAGCCAGGTGACCGAGCCGTCGGCGAATCCCGCCACCCGCGTCATCATCGGCGCGATGTAGGTGATGGCGGCGAAGACACCGCCGAAGCCGAGCACGGTCATCGCCATGGCGAGCAGCACCTGGACGTTCCGGAAGGCGGCGAGTTCGCTGCGCAGCCGGGTGCCCTCCGCGAGGGGCATGTCGGGTACGAGCGCGGCGACGCCGGCCAGTCCGAGCACGCCGAGCGCGGCGACGGCCGCGAAGGTGACGCGCCAGCCGGCCGACTGTCCGACGAAGGTGCCCAGCGGTACCCCGACGACGTTGGCGACGGTCAGCCCGGTGAACATCATCGCGATGGCCCCGGCCTTCTTGTGCGGGGCGACCAGGTCGGCGGCGACCACCGAACCGATCCCGAAGAAGGCCCCGTGGGCGAGCGAGGCGACCACACGGCCGGTCAGCATGACCGCGAAGGCCGGGGCGACGGCGGAGAGCAGGTTGCCGACGATGAACAGGCCCATCAGCGCCATGAGCATCCGCTTGCGCGGGATCTTGGTGCCGAGGACGGTCATCAGCGGGGCGCCGAACATCACGCCGAGCGCGTAGCCGGTCACCAGGTGGCCGGCCGTGGGGATGGAGACGCCGTAGTCCTGGGCGACCTCGGGCAGCAAGCCCATGATCACGAACTCGGTCGTTCCGATCCCGAAGGCCCCGATCGCGAGAGCGAGGAGCGCGAGAGGCATGAGGCGCACCTTTCCAGAAGATTGCAGAAGCGCGTTGGACGCGCCCACAATAGTTGCAGACGCGGGCTATAGGCAATCGCTGGCAATTGCGGTTCTGGTCTACTCTGGAGCCAGCAGTTCCGCGACGGAGGAACACATGACGGCGACGGACCCGGCACTCACCGCCCTCTCCCAGGGTTGGTGCGCCCTCTCCCTGCTGCACGGGAGGATCGAGACCCATATCGAGCGCGCCCTGCAGTCGGGGCACGGGCTGAGCGTGCGCGAGTACTCGCTGCTCGACGTGCTCAGCCGACAGCACGAGGGCGAAGGAGGGCATCTGCAGATGAAGCAGGTCGCCGACGCCGTCGTCCTCAGCCAGAGCGCCACCACCCGCCTGGTCACCCGGCTCGAGGACCGCGGCCTGCTCGAGCGCTACCTGTGCCCCACCGACCGCCGCGGCATCTACACCGACGTCACCGCCGCCGGACGGAAGCTGCTGGACGAGGCCCGTCCCTCCAACCAGGCGGCCCTGCGGGAGGCTCTCGACGAGGCGGCGACCCATCCCGAGTTGGCTCCGCTGGTCAAGGTGGTCGAGACGCTCAAGGCGCCGATGTCCGTGTAGCCGCCGCGAGGGCCACCCGGACGGTGCCGCTGCGTAGGCTGGCCCCATGGGAGATCTTGAGATACGCAGGACCGTCGAGGACGACCTGCCCGCCGTGGTCGCCATGCTCGCCGACGATCCCCTGGGCGCCCAGCGCGAGTCACCCGGCGATCTGACGCCCTACCGCTCGGCGTTCGCGCGGATCGCGGCCGATCCCCACCAGCACTTGGTCGTGGCCGTCCGCGACGGCCGGGTCGTCGGCACCCTCCAGCTGACGGTCGTCCCGGGACTGTCCCGTCGCGGCGCGACGCGGTCGATCATCGAGAGCGTCCGCGTGCACGCGGACGAACGCGGCAGCGGGCTGGGCACCCGGCTCATCGAGTGGGCCATCGCCGAGTCCCGACGGCAGGGCTGCCACCTGGTGCAACTCACCTCCGACAGGACACGCGAGGACGCCCACCGCTTCTACGAGCGGCTCGGCTTCTCCCCGTCCCATACGGGCTTCAAGCTCGCGCTCTGAGCGAGGGGCCCGTCGGGGATGCCCTGTTTCACGTGAAACAGGGCATCCGCCACGCTTGGGCTATGCCGAGCCCAGGCCCTGCCATCCCCGCGGGTCCACCCCACCGGGCACCGGTGCCCCCTCGTCGTAGGGCCGGCGGGTGAACACGAAGGAGCCGAGGTCCAGGTGGCTCACGGTTCCGTCCGCGCGGCGTACGGCCCGAAGGGTCTCCCCCGCGTAGTAACCCTCGGTCCCCGTCCAGGTCCCGTCGTCGGCGGCGAGGAAGCGGGAGCGGCGCCCCTGGCCCCGCAACGGCTCCAACGCGACCCCGCCGTCGGGCAGGAGACGCAGGGCGAACGCGGAGGTCCCCCAGTACCAGGGCCCGGCCAGCTCCAGCAGGGCCGGGTCGACCTCCGGCAGCGGACGCCATGGTTCGGGAATCCTGGGCTCGGCTTCGGTGACGATGCGCACCAGGTCGGCGCCCACGACGGCGGTCAGCGGACCCGAGGTGCAGTTGGCCAGCACGACCGCGGCCACGTCTTCGTCAACGTCGATCGTCACGTTGGCCAGAAACCCGGGCAACGAGCCCGAGTGCCCCACGAACAGCCGCCCGTCCCGGTGCTGGAGCTGCAGGCCCAGTCCGTAGGTCACCCTGTCACCGACGTCCGCCGCCTCGGCCGGCGCCGCCGGCACCCGCATCTCGCGCACACTCTCGGCGCACAGCACCGTGTCGTCGCCGTCGGCCAGGAAGACGGCGAACCGCGCCAAGTCGCCCGTGGTCGACCAGAGCTGACCGGCCGCGGCCATCAGCCCGAGATCCTCGACGGGCTCGGCCAGCAGCGCGTCGGCCCACGGGTGCACCGCCCAGCCCTTGGCGTAGGGCGCCTCGGGCTGCGCGGTCGTGCGGGTCAGGCCCAGCGGTTCCAGCACCTCACGGCGCAGCACATCCTCCCAGGGGGCGCCGCGCAAGCGCTCGACCACCGCGCCGAGCAGGGAGTATCCGGGGTTCGAGTAGTGGTGGCGTCGGCCCACAGGATGCCGAAGGGGGCCCTCCCCCAGGACGTCGGCCAGTTCGGGGCGCAGGGTGCCGGGCGTGCGCTCCCACCACGGCGCCGGTGACTCGGCGGCGAGCCCGCCCGTGTGCGCCAGCAGATCGGCGATCGTGGCGCGGCCCGCCCCGGTGCCCGGCAGGTGCTTCTCCAGCGGGTCGCCCAGGTCGAGCAGCCCTTCGTCACGCAGCCGCAGGACGAGGACGGCCGTGAAGGTCTTCGTGATCGAGCCGATCCGGTACTGGACGTTCTCGTCGGGGGCGCCCCTGTCCTCCGAGGACCGGGCACCGTGCCACACGGTGCGTCCGCCCCGGACCACCGCCGCGACGAGCGAGGGCGCGCGTCCCTCGGCCTGAGCCACGGCGACCCGGTGCAGCAGCGCTCGGCGCGTGGCGGGAAGCAGGTCATGTTCAACTGTCGTCATCTGCCCAGTCCACCCGCCGCCGGCCGTGCCGTCGACTTCATTTCGCGCACGGCGGGCGATCTCCCGAGCCCGCCTCCGTTCCCCGACGAGCGGCGGCCGGCGCACGTACTCTGCCGTAGGCCGCTCAGGACACGGGCGATCGTCCCCACTGGCGGATCATCGGAACACCTGCGCGCCGCGCCCGCCTACCAGTGCGCCGGACGGGCGAGGTCCGGCGGGAGTGTGGTGGTGGGGTCGCCCTTGGCCGCGTTGAGCTGGGACTGGGTGAGGAAGAGACTGCCCGTGAGGTCGGCGCCCCGTAGGTCGGCGTCGCGCAGATCGGCACCGATCAGGTCCGCCGACCGCAGATCGGCGCCCCTCAGGTCGGCGGCGATGAGGTAGGCGCCGCGGAGGTTGGCTCCCCGCAGATCGGCTCCCCTGAGGCGGGCTCCGATGAGATCGGCTCCCCTGCGGTCCTTCTTCCGGCCCGTGACCTGCGCTCTCACGAGTTCGCTGGTGCGCAGCAGCAGGGCGTTGACCTCACCGCGATGTGCGGGGACGTCCAGTTCGGTGAGCTCCTGGGCGCTGCCGCCGGCAAGGCGTTCGGTCTTCTCCAGCACGCGGCGCAGCTCTCCGTGCAGCGGGCGGGCCGGCGGCAGAGCCAGTGCCTCGCCCAGGTACCAGAGGAGTTCGTGGAGTTGCCGCATGACGGGGAACACGTCGAACATCCGCCGGGCGGTGTGCGGGGCCCGCCGCCAGTCCTGCCCACCGAAGGTGACCTGGGAGACCCGCTGCCCCGCGCCGAAGCAGTCGAAGACGGTGCAACCGGGAAAACCCCGCTGCCGCAGGTCCGCGTGGATGCCGCACCGGAAGTCCGTCCCCAGGTTCGGGCAGGGCCGGCCGGCGTCCTTGTCGATCGCGAAGTCCGCCGAGGCGGCGAAGGGCAGGGCGACGCAGCACAGCCCGAAGCAGTTCGCGCAGTCGGCTCGCAGGCCGAACCCGGCAGCGTCGGGAAACGCCTCTTCGTGCTCCTGGGACACCGTGCGTGAACTCCTGTCGCGAGAGAGCACCACGTCCCGGCGCGCTCCGACCGAGCCCCCATCTTCTCAGGGAGGAACCGGAAGCCGTCCTGTGCCCCCTCCGTACCACTCTCGGCCCTCGAGGAATTCCTGCCGCCGCCACGCCAGGGTGAGGTGCGGTCGCGGACCGTCCGGGCCGGAGCCTTCGTGGACGTCGACGCCGGCATGAACGGCCTCATGGCGACACAGCGCCCCCACCCCGACTCGTCGCACTCCCGGCCGGGCACACCGACGACTCCTTGCCCCGCCCGTCGACAGGGGGTGAAACCTCAACTATGCGAACTGGGGCTCCTCGCGGCCGGCCTCAGGCTCGGGGCACGGGACTGTCATTTCCTCGCCGAGCGTGCGTCGGGAAGCAACTCCTGGAATGCCGCGCCTCGTGGCGAAGTGCGACTGCCGGGCGCTGCTCTGAAAAGGCGTGGCCACCGGGCGGTCCTGATGCGAACATCGGTCCGCCGTTTGATCCACATCCGCGTCCCGGAGGTCCGCATGGACGTCTCCTCGCTGTTGCCGTTGACCACGTCTCGGTTGTCGCTGCGTCTGTTCACTCCCGGCGACACCGACGATCTGTACGCCTACCAGAGCCTGCCGAGCGTGGCGCGCTACCTGTACCGGCCGGCGCACACGCGTGAGCGCAGCGAGCAGGTTGCCGCCGAGCGCGCGGCGCAGACGGCTTGGCGCGCCGACGGGGACAAGCTGGCGCTCGCTGTCTGCCGACGCGATGAGCCCGGTGTCCTTGGCGAGGTGAGCCTCGCCCTGGCCGACGCCCGCGCCGCCCAAGCGGAGATCGGCTGGACTCTCGCCCCAGGTCACCAGGGGCACGGCTACGCGACCGAGGCGGCCGCGGCTCTGGCCGGGTTTGCCTTCGACACGCTGGGCGTGCACCGGCTCTACGCGCGGCTGGATGTGGACAACACCGGGTCTGTGCGGGTCTGTGAGCGCCTCGGGATGCGCCGGGAGGCACACCTGGTCGAGAACGACCTCGACGGGGATCGCTGGGGCAGCGAGTACATCTACGCGGCGCTGTCCGCGGATCTTGGCCGCCCATCAGGCGATTGAGCGGCTCGCCCCAGCAGCCCGGACGGCGCCGAGGGCTTGTCCAAGTCCTCCACCACGGCCCCATCACCACGCCGGACACGCGGGCGTACCGGCACAGCCACCGCTGCCTCCAACGGACCACCGACCCCGCGTTGCCCGGGGCGACCCATCGGCCGCCGAACGCGAGGGTGCTGCCCCGGACGGCACGAAGACGACCGCGGAGATCCTGGACACGGAGGGAAGAGCCACTCGCTCAGTCGGCGTGTCTACCGACCCGCGTCCTGTCGGCCACGCGGTGGCCGTCGTCGGTGACAAGTGGCCGCCGGATCTCATCGGTGGCGTCAGGTCTGGGCCATGTCCACGAAACGGGAGTAGTGGCCCTGGAAGGCGACGGTGATCGTGGCCGTCGGGCCGTTGCGGTGCTTGGCGACGATCAGGTCCGCCTCGCCGGCCCGCGGGGACTCCTTCTCGTAGGCATCCTCGCGGTGCAGGAGGATGACCATGTCGGCGTCCTGCTCGATGGAGCCGGACTCACGCAGGTCCGAGACCATCGGCTTCTTGTCGGTGCGCTGTTCGGGGCCGCGGTTGAGCTGGGAGAGCGCGATCACCGGGATCTCCAGCTCCTTGGCGAGGAGCTTGAGGTTACGGGACATGTCCGAGACCTCCTGCTGACGGCTCTCGGCGCGCTTGGACCCACCGGCCTGCATGAGCTGGAGGTAGTCGATGACGACCAGCTTGATGTCGTTGCGTTGCTTGAGGCGCCGGCACTTGGCGCGGATCTCCATCATCGACAGGTTCGGGGAGTCGTCGATGTAGAGCGGCGCGGCGGAGACGTCCGGCATCCGGCGGGCCAGCCGGGTCCAGTCGTCGTCGGTCATCGTGCCGGACCGCATGTGGTGCAGGGCGACCCGCGCCTCGGCGGAGAGGAGGCGCATCGCGATCTCGTTGCGCCCCATCTCCAGGGAGAAGATGACGCTGGGCAGGTTGTTCTTGATCGACGCGGCCCGTGCGAAGTCCAGCGCGAGGGTGGACTTTCCCATGGCGGGGCGAGCGGCGATGACGATCATCTGGCCGGGGTGGAGGCCGTTGGTCAGCGAGTCGAAGTCGGTGAATCCCGTCGGGACTCCGGTCATCTCGCCGCTGCGCGAGCCGATCGCCTCGATCTCGTCGAGCGCGCCCTCCATGATGTCGCCGAGCGGCAGGTAGTCCTCGCTGGTGCGCTGCTCGGTGACGGCGTAGATCTCGGCCTGGGCACGGTTGACGATCTCGTCGACGTCGTCGTCGGCCGCGTATCCCATCTGGGTGATCCGCGTCCCGGCCTCCACCAGGCGGCGCAGGACCGCGCGCTCGTGCACGATCTCCGCGTAGTAGGCGGCGTTCGCGGCGGTCGGCACGGTCTGTACGAGGGTGTGCAGGTAGGAGGCGCCGCCGACCTTGTTGATCTCGCCGCGCTTGGTCAGTTCGGCGGCGATGGTGATGGGGTCGGCCGGCTCGCCCTTCGCGTAGACGTCGAGGATGGCCTGGTAGACCATCTCGTGCGCCGGCTTGTAGAAGTCGTGGCCCTTGAGGATCTCGACGACGTCGGCGATGGCGTCCTTGGACAGCAGCATGCCGCCGAGGACGGACTGCTCGGCCTCCAGGTCCTGCGGCGGCACCCGCTCGAACGACGACGGCCCCGCGTCGCCCCAGGAACCGTTGTCCCGGCCGCGTTCGTGCTGGTCGTCGCGGCTGCGGCCACCGTCGCCGCGGCGCCGGGAGGCGGGCAGACGATCGCTGGGGCCGCTGTCGGCCCACGGATCGTCCAAGGGCTCGGAAATGCTCACCGAGCCACCTCCTCCCGTCCGCCGAGCGGATCTCGCCGAGCCTCATTTCTACGGCACGGCACTGACAAATCGGACGCCCAACTCCGGTTCTGACGCGTCGGTTTTGTGACGGTTCACAAGTCGGCGGACGGGACGGGCGCCGGACCACCGTAGGCCCGCGGGCACCGTCAGCCAATCTGGTTATCCACAGGCCATGTGGATGACGGGCCAGATGCTGTGGAGAACTCCCGGAAACCTGTGCACGAGCCGGTGGACAGCCCTGTGAACAAGCCGCCTCCACCCCTCCACAGGCGTTCCTGACCTGCGGTTTCGCCATCCACGGCCTGTGCAGAAGAAAAACTTTCCCCCACGACTCAAGATCACGTCGAACGGCCCAACCGAACGCGCGCCCCGCGAGAGAAAGTAAGGACTGCCCAGGCTTTGCATCCATTACCTGTGGACGATTAGATTAGTGCGCATGACTCAGGCCCCCGCGCGCTCGCGGACCGTTCGCCGCCGGCACGACCGCGAGATCGTCGCGCTGGCCCTCCCGGCCTTCGGCGCGCTGGTCGCCGAGCCGCTCTTCGTCATGGCCGACAGCGCGATCGTCGGCCATCTCGGCACGGCACAACTCGCCGGTCTCGGCATCGCCTCGGCCCTGCTGACCACCGCCGTCAGCATCTTCGTCTTCCTCGCCTACGCCACCACGGCGGCCGTCGCCCGACGCGTCGGCGCGGGGGACCTGCCCTCCGCCATCCGTCAGGGGATGGACGGCATCTGGCTCGCCCTGCTGCTCGGCGCGGCCGTCATCGCCGTCTTCCTGCCCCTGGCCCCGACGCTCGTGGACCTCTTCGGCGCGTCCGGCACCGCGGCCCCCTACGCCGTGACCTACCTGCGCATCTCCGCCTTCGGCATCCCCGCCATGCTCGTCGTGCTGGCCGCCTCGGGGATCCTGCGGGGACTGCAGGACACCAGGACCCCGCTCTACGTGGCGATCGCCGGGTTCGTCGCCAACGGCCTCCTCAACGTCGGCCTCGTCTACGGGGCCGGGCTCGGGATCGCCGGCTCGGCCTGGGGAACGGTCATCGCCCAGTGCGGTATGGCCGCGGTCTACCTCGGGGTGGTGGTCCGCGGAGCCCGCAAACACGGGGCCTCCCTCCGTCCGGACGCCGCCGGTATCCGGGCCTCCGCCCAGGCAGGGGTACCCCTGCTGGTCCGTACCCTCTCCCTGCGCGCGATCCTCATGATTGCCACGGCCGTAGCGGCCCGGCTCGGCGACGCCGACATCGCGGCTCACCAGATCATCCTGTCGCTGTGGAGCCTGCTCGCCTTCGCCCTCGACGCCATCGCCATCGCCGGCCAAGCGATCATCGGCCGCTATCTGGGCGCCGGTGACGGGCAGGGGGCACGGGAGGCGTGCCGCCGGATGGTGCACTGGGGCATCGCGGTCGGCGTGCTCCTCGGACTGCTGGTCGTGGTGGCCCGCCCGGCCTTCCTGCCCCTGTTCACCAGCGACTCGGCCGTCAGGAACGCGGCCCTGCCCGCACTGGTGATCGTGGCCGCCTCCCAGCCCATCTGCGGAGTCGTCTTCGTCCTGGACGGTGTCCTGATGGGCGCGGGTGACGGCCCGTATCTCGCCTGGGCAATGCTGATCACGCTGGCGGTCTTCACCCCCGCTGCGCTCCTCGTGCCCTCGGCCGGCGGCGGACTGACCGCCTTGTGGGGGGCCATGACACTGATGATGACCATGCGCATGCTGACGCTGTGGCTGCGGACACGCTCGGGCCGCTGGATCGTGACGGGCGCCGCCGCGTAACAGGGCCGCCAAGCCACCACGCCACCCGAGTCGGGGTGTTTCACGTGAAACACCCCGACCGGCGTCGGCGTCTCGCCGCTCATGGACGACGATGGGGCCGCACCCCCGTGAGGGGATGCGGCCCCATGGCATCACGCCGGTGTGAGCGGAGCTCAGGCGGCGACGACCTCGATGCTGACCTTGGCGTCAACCTCGGGGTGCAGACGCACGGACGTCTCGTGAGCGCCCAGGGTCTTGATGGGCGCGCCCAGCTCGATGCGGCGCTTGTCCACGTCGGGACCGCCGGCGGCCTTGATCGCCGAAGCGACGTCGGCCGGGGTGACGGAACCGAAGAGACGGCCGGCGTCGCCGGAGCGGACGGCCAGACGGACCTTGACACCCTCGAGCTGGGCCTTGACCTGGTTGGCCTGCTCGATGGTCTGGATCTCGTGGATCTTGCGAGCACGACGGATCTGCTCGACGTCCTTCTCGCCACCCTTGGTCCAGCGGATAGCGAGCTTCCGCGGCACCAGGTAGTTGCGAGCGTAACCGTCCTTGACGTCGACGACGTCGCCCGCGGCACCGAGGCCGGAGACCTCGTGGGTGAGGATGATCTTCATGAGTCGGTCACCCTTCCCTTATCGCGCGGTGGAGGTGTAGGGCAGCAGCGCCATCTCACGGCTGTTCTTGACGGCCGTGGCGACGTCACGCTGGTGCTGCGTGCAGTTGCCGGTCACGCGGCGGGCACGGATCTTGCCGCGGTCGGAAATGAACTTCCGCAGCATGTTCGTGTCCTTGTAGTCCACGTACGTGACCTTGTCCTTGCAGAATGCGCAGACCTTCTTCTTCGGCTTGCGCACAGGCGGCTTCGCCATGGTGATTCTCCTGTGTGATCAAGAAGTGTGGGTACGGCCCGTCCCTGGGCCCGGCCGAGCCTCGCGGCCCGGTCCGGCCTCAGAAGGGGGGCTCGTCCGAGTAGCCGCCACCGCCGCCGGAGCCACCGCCCCAGCCACCGCCGCCGCCCTGCTGGCCGCCGGCGGGAGCGCCGGTCGCCCACGGGTCGTCGGACGGAGCGCCGCCGCCCTGCTGCTGACCGCCGCCGGGGCCACCGCCCCAGCCGCCGCCACCACCCTGGCCGCCGCCTCCGTAGCCGCCGCCACCCTGGGCGCCGCGGCCCGAGGTCTTGGTGACCTTGGCCGTGGCGTTGCGCAGGCTGGCGCCGACCTCGTCGACGTCCAGCTCGTAGACCGTGCGCTTGACGCCCTCACGGTCCTCGTAGGACCGCTGCTTCAGCCGGCCCTGCACGATGACGCGCATGCCTCGCTGGAGCGACTCGGCGACGTTCTCCGCCGCCTGGCGCCAGACCGAGCAGGTCAGGAAGAGGCTCTCGCCGTCCTTCCACTCGTTGGTCTGGCGGTCGAAGGTGCGGGGCGTGGACGCGACACGGAACTTCGCGACGGCCGCACCGGACGGGGTGAAGCGCAGCTCGGGGTCGTCGACAAGATTGCCGACGACCGTGATGACGGTCTCGCCTGCCATGGGGGAACCTCTCGGCGGGTTTGCTGCTGGCTGCTGGTGCTGCTACTCGATCCCGGGACCGACTGAGCGGAAGGGCTCAGTGGTTCTCGGGACGAAGGACCTTGGTCCGGAGGACCGACTCGTTCAGGTTCATCTGGCGGTCGAGCTCCTTGACGACCGCAGGCTCGGCCTGCAGGTCGATGACCGAGTAGATGCCCTCGGGCTTCTTCTTGATCTCGTACGAGAGACGACGACGGCCCCAGGTGTCGACCTTCTCGACCTTTCCGCCGCCGTCACGGACGACGGAGAGGAAGTTCTCGATCAGCGGGGAGACAGAGCGCTCCTCGAGATCGGGGTCGAGGATGACCATCACCTCGTAGTGACGCATGTGGAACCCACCTCCTTTGGACTCAGCGGCCACGGTCGTTCCGTGGCAGGAGGGTTGCGATGCGTTGTGCACCGATGTCGTCGAGTGAACCAGAGCCCACTGACAATCGGGCCTCTCCCTGGGGAGCGGCCCGGCCCCGGCCGGTACGGCCGACGGCATACACCGGTGCGGACGGTACAGAGTACCCGGACCTCGCCGCACGGTTGAAATCGGCCTGGGCGGGGACGCAATCTGTAACACACCGGAAGTGTGGGGCGAAGTCACACCGCCATCGGCTGGAGGTTCCCCATGGCACAGATCACGCGACCCGCCAAACCCAGGACCGGCTTGCTGGCCACCGACGGCAAGCCCCACCCGCTCCAGGACACGCTCCTGGCCGTGGCCCTGGTGCTCGGAGTGCTCTCCCTCGTCACGGCCGGCTTCCCGGGGCTGCACCTGCTGGCCTCCTGGGCCGGTCTCGCGGGTGTGCTGACCGCCGGATACGGCCAGTTCATCTCGGTGACGACCCGGGAGCGCTTCGGCCTCGTCCTGGCACTCGGCGCCTCCGCGATCGGGCTCTACTTCGGCATGTCCCACGGCGGGCTCTTCGGCTCCTTCGGCGGGTTCAGCGGAGGCTGATCCACGGCCCCGCCCACAGGGCGGGGCCCCTTCCCGCGGTACGCCGAACGGGGCGCTCACAGGGCGCAGTAGGCTTCGCGCGAGAGCCGGAGCCCCTGTACCCAGGGGGACACACCAGCCCGAGGAGCGCCCCGAATGACCCTGACCCTGAGGACCATCAGCCGCGAGCAGCATCTGGCGTACATCCAGAGCCTGCCGGCGGCGAGTCACATGCAGGTCCCGGCATGGGCAGACGTAAAGGCGGAATGGCGTTCGGAGAACCTGGGCTGGTTCGACGACCGGACCGGCGAGATGGTGGGCGCCGGACTCGTCCTCTACCGGCAGCTCCCCAAGATCAAGCGCTACCTCGCGTACCTCCCCGAGGGCCCGGTCATCAACTGGTTCGCCCCGAACCTGCAGGAGTGGCTGGAGCCGATGCTGGCGCACCTCAAGCAGCAGGGCGCCTTCTCGGTGAAGATGGGCCCTCCGGTGGTCATCCGGCGCTGGGACGCCACGTCCATCAAGAAGGGCATCCAGGACCCGGACGTCAAGCGCCTGCGCGACGTCGAGGCCGACCACATCGAGCCGCGCGCCTTCGAGGTGGCCGACAAGCTGCGCCGCATGGGCTGGCAGCAGGGCGAGGACGGGGGCGCCGGCTTCGGCGACGTGCAGCCCCGCTACATCTTCCAGGTGCCGCTGGCCAACCGGTCGCTGGAAGAGGTGCACAAGAACTTCAACCAGCTCTGGCGCCGCAACATCAAGAAGGCCGAGAAGGCCGGCGTCGAGGTGGTCCAGGGCGGCTACCAGGACCTGGAGGAGTGGCAGCGCCTGTACGAGATCACGGCGGTGCGCGACCGTTTCCGGCCCCGTCCGCTCTCGTACTTCCAGCGCATGTGGACGGCGCTCAACGCCGAGGACCCCAACCGGATGCGGCTGTACTTCGCGCGGCACAACGGCGTGAACCTGTCGGCCGCGACGATGCTGGTCGTCGGCGGGCACGTCTGGTACTCCTACGGCGCCTCGGACAACATCGGCCGTGAGGTGCGCCCCTCGAACGCGATGCAGTGGGCGATGCTGCGCGACTCCTACGCGCTCGGCGCCACCGTCTACGACCTGCGCGGCATCTCCGACTCCCTGGACGAGAGCGACCACCTCTTCGGCCTGATCCAGTTCAAGGTCGGCACGGGCGGGCAGGCGGCCGAGTACCTCGGCGAATGGGACTTCCCGCTCAACAAGCTGCTGCACAAGGCGCTCGACATCTACATGTCGCGCCGCTGACCCGCGGGCCCGACTCCAGTAGCGTCGGCGACGGCCCCCGAGTCCCCGGCGGGCCCGAGGCCCCTTCCAGGACGTCCCCGTTCCGACCCCACACCCACAGCCACGAGAAAGGTCCCAGGTCCGGCCATGGCGCTCACGCTCTACGTCGACACCGCGCGCTGGCGGGCGCACCACAAACACGTACAGGAGCAGTTCCCCGGGGTCGTCCCGGTCTGCAAGGGCAACGGCTACGGCTTCGGGCACGAGCGCCTGGCGGAGGAGGCCACGCGGCTGGGCTCCGACGTCCTCGCCGTGGGCACGACGTACGAGGCCGCCCGGATCAAGGACTTCTTCAGCGGCGACCTGCTCGTGCTGACGCCGTACCGACGCGGCGAGGAGCCCGTGCCGCTGCCCGACCGCGTCGTGCGGTCGGTGTCGTCCGTCGACGGCGTCTACGGCCTGGTGGGCGCGCGGGTCGTCATCGAGGTGATGTCCTCGATGAAGCGGCACGGCGTCGCCGAACATGACCTGCCGCAGTTGCACGCCGCCATAGAGAACGTCCGGCTGGAGGGCTTCGCCATCCACCTGCCGCTGGACCGCACCGACGGCTCCGACGCCGTCGAGGAGGTCATCGGCTGGATGGACCGGCTGCGGGCGGCCCGGCTGCCGCTGCACACGATGTTCGTCAGCCACCTCAAGGCGGACGAGCTGGTCCGGCTCCAGCAGCAGTTCCCGCAGACCCACTTCCGTGCCCGGATCGGCACGCGGCTCTGGCTCGGCGACCACGAGGCCACCGAGTACCGCGGGGCGGTGCTGGACGTCACGCGGGTGGCCAAGGGCGAGCGCTTCGGCTACCGGCAGCAGAAGGCGGCCTCCGACGGCTTCCTGGTGGTCGTGGCGGGCGGAACGTCCCACGGGGTCGGCCTGGAGGCGCCGAAGGCGCTGCACGGTGTCATGCCGCGCGCCAAGGGGGTCGCCAGGGCCGGGCTGGCCACGGTCAACCGGAACCTGTCGCCGTTCGTCTGGGGCGGCAAGCAGCGGTGGTTCGCCGAGCCCCCGCACATGCAGGTGTCGATCCTCTTCGTGCCCACGGACGCCCCCGAGCCGCAGGTCGGGGACGAGCTGGTGGCCCATCTGCGGCACACCACCACACAGTTCGACCGTATCGTCGACCGCTGAGGCCGTCGGGGCTTCCGGGCCTCCGCACCGGCCCCGGACTGGCCCCGGACCGGCGTAAGGCCGTACACGAGGTTCGTGTACGGCCTTTCCCCTGCCCGGCCCGCAGGTGGCGCGCGCCGCCGGGCCGCGGGGGCTCAGAGCGAGCCGCCGACCTGCCCTCCGGCGGTGCCCCATCGCACCCGCGTTCCCTCGAAGTGCGCGGTCCGCGTCGCGGGGCGGGCCACGGGGCCGATCGCGAAGACGTCCTCCGCGCCGTCGAGCACGCCGCCCGAGGGGTCGTCGTCGCCGTGGCGGCGGACCGGGTCGCGGTCCGGCCGGAGGATGTCGCGCACCACCGTCACGCACAGGAAGAGCGTGCCGGCCAGGTGCACGGCGATGGCCCAGTGGTAGCCGTCGGTCGGCAGGCCCTTGTGGGAGTCCCCGCTGGTCGTGTACGCGAGGTACATCCAGATGCCGAGGAAGTAGACCACCTCGCACGCCTGCCAGATCAGGAAGTCCCGCCACTTCGGCCGGGCGAGCACCGCCAGCGGCACCAGCCACAGGACGTACTGCGGTGAGTAGACCTTGTTGGTCAGGATGAAGGCGGCGACGATCAGGAAGGCGAGCTGGGCGAACCGCGGACGGCGCGGGGCCGTCAGCGTGAGCACCGCGATCCCGGCGCAGCACAGCACCATCAGGAGCGTCGCCAGTGTGTTGACCGTCTCGGTGCTGGGCGGGTGATCGGAGTTCTGGACCAGGATCAGCCAGAAGGAACCGAAGTCGACGCCGCGCTCCTGGCTGAAGGTGTAGAACTTCGACCAGCCGTCGAAGGCGAAGAACATCACCGGCAGGTTCACCACGAGCCAGGAGGCGGCGGCACCGCCCAGGGCCACCACGAACGCCCGCCACCGGCCCGCGCGCCAGCACAGGACGAGCAGGGGGCCGAGGATCAGGAACGGATAGAGCTTGGCGGCCGTGGCCAGCCCCAGGAGGACCCCGAAGGCCAGCGGCCGGCTCCGGGACCACATGAGGATCGCGGCAGCCGTCAGGGCCACCGCCAGCAGGTCCCAGTTGATCGTCGCGGTGAGCGCGAGCGCGGGCGCGAGGGCGATCAGCAGGCCGTCCCAGGGACGCCGGGCGTGCGTACGGGTCACGCAGACGGCGATGACGACCGCGCAGACCATGAGCATCCCGGCGTTGACCATCCAGTACCACTGTTCCTGGGCCTGGACGGTCCCGCTCCCCGGGGTGAGCCAGGACGCGGCTTCCATGAAGAGGCCGGTCAGCACCGGGTACTCGAGGTACTCCATGTCGCCGGGGAGTCTGTCGAAGTAGGGCACGAGGCCGTCGATGAACCCCCGGCCCTGGTACAGGTGCGGGATGTCCGAGTAGCAGGCGTGCGTGTACTGCGAGCTGGCGCCGAAGAACCACGCCCCGTTGTAGCAGGGGGCCTTCTGGACCAGCCCGAGGGCGAACATGCCGATCGCCACGAGCACGATCACCCGCACCGGTGTCCACCAGCTCGTTCCCGGCAGCGCGCGCCGGCCGAGCGGGCCGCCGATCAGCTCGCTGCCGGCCGCCGCGACCCGGTCCTCCCTGGTCGGCGGGACCGGGTCCGGCTGCTGCGCCTTCACTGGCGTCGCTTCTGCACTGGGCATGGGGTCATCCTGCCGTATACCTCCGGGAACACGCGGGGGCCGCCGCACCCTCCTGGGTGCGGCGGCCCCCGTTTCACGTGGAACCTCCGGGTGTTTCACGTGAAACACCCGTCTGGGACGGATCGTCGGCTAGCCGTTCGGACCGCCGATGAATCCTTGTCCTCTGGTGGGGTTCTCTTCCTCCGTCTCCGTGGGCGTAGGCGGGGAGGGCTGGCCTCCGTTGGCGCCACCGGCGTCGTTGCCGCCGTTGTCGCCGCCCCGGTTGTCTCCCTCTTCACAGTTCCAGGTGAACACCCCACAGGTGCTGCTCGGCGTGGGCGCGGTGGGGCTGGGGGTCGTCTCGGTGGGCGTAGCCGAGGGCGACGGGCTCTCCGCCGCCGTCTCGGACGGGGTGGGGGAGGGGCTCGGCAGCGGGTCGTCGTTGATGATCTCGCCGATCGGTTCCGGCTTCGGGAACCGCTCCGCCTTCTCGCCCTCGAGCGCCTTCTCCATGTAGTCGTGCCAGATCTCGGACGGGAACGAGGCACCGTGGATCTTCTTCTGACCGCCGGTGCCGAACATCTCCAGGAACGTGCGGTTCTTGATGGTCTCGTCGTCCGGGTAACGGAACATGCTGATGGCGGTCGACAGTTGCGGGGTGTAGCCGACGAACCACGCCGACTTGTTGCCGTCCGTCGTACCCGTCTTGCCCGCCACGTCACGGCCCGGCAGCTGTGCGTTGGAGCCGGTTCCCTCGTCGACGACCGTCTTCAGCACGTCCGTGACGTTGTCCGCGACCTTGGCCGTGAAGGCGTCCTTGCTCGTGGACTTGTGCGTGAAGATCGTCTCGCCCTTCTTCACCACCTTGGTGACGGAGAACGGCTCACGCTGCTTGCCGCTGGCCGCGAAGGTCGCGTACGAGCCGGCCATGCGGATCGCGCTGGGGTCCGAGACACCGATGGAGAAGGAGGGGTAGTTCGTGCCCGTCAGACTGCTCTTCAGGAGGCCCGAGTCGATGGCGGCCTCCTTCACCTTGTCGAGGCCGACGTCCATGCCGAGTTGCACGAAGGCGGAGTTCACGGACTCCCGCATGGCCTCACGGAGGTCGATCTTGTAGTCCGGCGCCTCGCCGAGCGACTGGTCACCGTCGTTGACCTGACGCCACTGCTCGTCCTTCTCGTTCTTCCAGATCGTGCCGTCGTAGTTCTTGATCTTGAGGTTGTTCTGGCCGCTGTAGAGGCTCTTCGGGGAGACGACGGTGCGCTCGTCCTGGGCCTGGGTCTCGCCGAGGTCGGGGTCCCGCACCCCCCACTTCATCGCCGCGGCGAGCACATACGGCTTGAAGGTCGAACCGACCTGCGCACCGGTCACGTCGGCGTTGTTGGTGAAGTGCTTGGTCGCGTCCTCGCCGCCGTAGATGGCCACGATGGCGCCCGTCTTCGGGTCCACGGAGGCTCCGCCGAACTGGACGTGGGTGTCGGTGTCGGGACGGTCCTCGGGCCGGATGTTCTCCTTGTAGACCTTCTGGACCGCCTTCTCGAGCTCCTCGACCTTCTTCTTGTCGAAGGTCGTGTAGATCGAGTAGCCACCCGTCTCCAGGTCCTTCTGCGTGACCACGTCGTTCTTGATCAGCGACGCCTTGGCCAGGTCGACGAGGTAGCCGGTCTGCCCGCTGAGTTGGGTGTTCGACCGCGGGTTCTGCACCTTGGGGAGCGTGGTGTACTTGGCCCGCTCCGCCTGGTCCAGGTGACCGTACTCGACCATCTTGTCGAGGGTGTCCTGCATCTGCCGCAGCGCCCGCTTCTGGTTCGCCTCGGCGGTGGCCCCGGGGTCGATGGACGTGGCCCCGGCCGGGTCGTAGTAGGTGGCGCCCTTGAGGACCGCCGCCAGGAGCGCGCACTCACCCGCGTTCAGGTCGACCGCGTCCTTGTTGAAGTACGCCCGTGCCGCCGCCTGGATGCCGTAGGCACCGCGCCCGTAGTACGCCGAGTTGAGGTAGCCCTCCAGGATGTCGTTCTTTTCGACCTTGGCCCCGACCTTGACCGAGACCAGCATCTCCTTGGCCTTGCGGGAGAGCGTCTGCGACTGGTCGTCGAGCATCGCGTTCTTGACGTACTGCTGGGTGATGGTCGAGCCGCCCTGGGTGTCACCACCGCGGGCCATGTTGAACACGGCTCGGGCGATGCCCTTGGGGTCGATGCCGCTGTCGGTGCGGAAACTCCGGTTCTCCTGGGAGATGACCGCGTTCTGCATCTCCTTGGGAATCCGCGACAGTTCGACTTCCTGGCGGTTGCGTTCACCACCGGTGGCGACCATCTGGCTGCCGTCCGCCCAGTAGTACACGTTGTTCTGCGCGGACGCCGTCTTCGCGATGTCGGGAATGCCGACCATGGCGTACGCGAGACCGGTGGCGGCCACCAGTCCACCGAAGAACGCGATGCACAGCCCGGTGACCAGCTTCCAGGAGGGCATCCAGCGCCGCCAGCCGTTCCGGTCGCTCCGCGGATAGTCGATCAGGCGTTTACTGCCGGACGCCGCCGCGGCACGGCCCCGGCCCGATCCGCCGGGCGCGGCTCGCCGGCCACCGCCTCCCGGCTCGGCCGCTCTGCGACGGCCGCCTCCACTTCGTTGCGCCGCGCGCCGGGCCTCGGCGCGGGTGCTGTAGGGGCGCTCTTCATCCGGACCGTACGAGCCGGACGGAGACCTTGTGGCGCCTCGCGGTGCCGCACGGCGACCGGAGGAACCGGACTGACCGCGTCGGGCCGCGGCACGTCCGCCTCCCTGCGGCTGCGGCGGTTTGCGACGGTGCTCGCTCATCGAACGACTACTCCTCGGGCAGGCGCACCCTTGCGCGCCTGGAAACGGCGGCTGGTTTCCGGTCCCCCCGAAGTACGGATGCGGTCCCTTCCGCATTCACCCGTACCGCACCGGGGACGAGGACGTCCCCTGGCGTCACTCGGTTCCCAGTGGTTTGCATGGCGGACAGACTACGCACCGCAAAAACCCCCGGGCTCCGAAGTTCGCCTCAAATCCGGCAACTTGCATGCGATGAAACCCTGATGTGATCCCGTTCACCCCGCTCCCCCTTGTCGCACGGTGGGTCGCGTTCTATCGTCTGGATGTATCGAGTCGATACATCGGCTCGGCATAAGGACCCCGAACGAGCCCGTCACGGCACCCGTCACCACGGGTCGCGGCAGAGAGGAGGCGACCGTGAGCCGGCGCTCCGGCATCCTCGAGTTCGCCGTACTCGGCCTGCTCCGCGAATCCCCGATGCACGGCTATGAGCTGCGCAAACGGCTCAACACGTCCCTGGGGGTGTTCCGGGCGTTCAGCTACGGGACGCTGTACCCCTGCCTCAAGACGCTGGTCGCCAACGGCTGGTTGATAGAGGAGCCGGGGAACATCGGCGAGGCCGCCGCGTCCCTCACCGGGCGCCGCGCCAAGATCGTTTACCGGTTGACGGCCGACGGCAAGGAGCACTTCGAACAGCTTCTCTCGCAGACGGGCCCCGACGCGTACGAGGACGAGACCTTCGCCGCTCGTTTCGCGTTCTTCGGGCAGACGTCGCGGGACGTCCGCATGCGCGTACTCGAAGGCCGCCGCAGTCGGCTGGAGGAGCGACTGGAGAAGATGCGGACCTCGCTGGTCCGCACCCGGGAGCGCCTCGACGACTACACGCTGGAGCTGCAGCGCCACGGAATGGAGTCCGTGGAGCGCGAGGTGCGCTGGCTGAACGAGCTCATCGAGAGCGAGCGGGCGGGACGGGACCTGCGCGGTCCCGGCGCCGAGGGGACCGCTCGTGGGGACACCACATCTGGAACGGCGGGCGACCTGCCCCGGTCCGGGGACACCCCCCGGCCGGATACGCCCGGCGACACCGCCACGTGAGCGCCCAGTCAGGGCCTCACTCGTACACACAGGGAGCAACCGGAATGGGTTCGGTTCGCGTAGCCATCGTCGGTGTGGGCAACTGCGCCGCATCGCTGGTGCAGGGCGTCGAGTACTACAAGGACGCCGACCCGGCCTCCAAGGTCCCGGGCCTGATGCACGTCCAGTTCGGCGAGTACCACGTCCGTGACATCGAGTTCGTCGCCGCCTTCGACGTGGACGCCAAGAAGGTCGGCCTCGACCTCTCGGACGCCATCGGCGCCTCCGAGAACAACACCATCAAGATCTGCGACGTGCCGAACAGCGGTGTGCAGGTCCAGCGCGGCCACACCCTCGACGGTCTCGGCAAGTACTACCAGGAGACCATCGAGGAGTCCGCCGAGGCGCCGGTCGACGTCGTCCAGGTCCTCAAGGACCAGCGTGTCGACGTCCTCGTCTGCTACCTGCCGGTCGGCTCCGAGGACGCGGCGAAGTACTACGCCCAGTGCGCCATCGACGCCAAGGTCGCCTTCGTCAACGCCCTCCCGGTCTTCATCGCCGGCACCAAGGAGTGGGCGGACAAGTTCACCGAGGCCGGCGTCCCGATCGTCGGCGACGACATCAAGTCGCAGGTCGGCGCCACCATCACGCACCGCGTCATGGCGAAGCTGTTCGAGGACCGGGGCGTCATCCTGGACCGCACGATGCAGCTCAACGTCGGCGGCAACATGGACTTCAAGAACATGCTGGAGCGCGACCGGCTGGAGTCCAAGAAGATCTCCAAGACCCAGGCCGTGACCTCGCAGATCCCCGACCGGGAGCTCGGCGAGAAGAACGTCCACATCGGCCCGTCGGACTACGTCGCCTGGCTGGACGACCGCAAGTGGGCCTACGTCCGCCTGGAGGGCCGTGCGTTCGGTGACGTCCCGCTGAACCTGGAGTACAAGCTCGAGGTCTGGGACTCCCCGAACTCCGCCGGTGTCATCATCGACGCCCTGCGCGCCGCGAAGATCGCCAAGGACCGCGGTGTCGGCGGCCCGATCCTGTCCGCGTCGAGCTACTTCATGAAGTCGCCGCCGGTCCAGTACTTCGACGACGAGGCTCGCGAGAACGTCGAGAAGTTCATCAAGGGCGAGACCGAGAGCTGAGAGTCTCCGGCTCCCGTCCTGCGGAGGTCCCCGGGTCGCGTGACCCGGGGACCTTTCCGGTATGTGAGGCTGTGCCCCATGGCCGTCGTCCGTGACCTGCGCATCCTGCTGCGCCTGAAGGGATTCCGGCGTCTGCTCGCCGTCCGTCTGCTCTCCCAGGGCGCCGACGGCGTCTACCAGGTGGCACTCGCCACCTACGTGGTCTTCTCGCCGGAGCGGCAGACGTCCCCGGCCGCGATCGCCTCCGCGATGGCGGTGCTCCTGCTGCCGTACTCCCTGGTGGGCCCTTTCGCCGGCGTCCTGCTGGACCGCTGGCGCCGGCGCCAGGTCTTCCTCTACGGCAACCTGCTGCGCGCGGTGCTGGCCTCCGGAACGGCCGTGCTCATGGTCGTCTCCGTCCCGGACTGGCTGTTCTACGCCTCCGCGCTGTGCGTGACCGCGGTCAACCGCTTCGTCCTCGCCGGGCTCTCCGCCGCGCTGCCGCGCGTGGTCGACGAGAGGCGCCTGGTCGTCGCCAACTCCCTCTCCCCGACCGCCGGCACCCTCGCCGCGACCGCAGGCGGCGGGCTGGCCTTCGTCGTCCGCCTGGTGATCTCGGACTCGGACGCCGCCGTGGTGCTGCTCGGGTCCCTGCTGTACCTGTGCGGGGCGCTGGTCTCGCTGCGCATCGCGGTGGACCTGCTGGGGCCCGACCGCGTGTCCGCCGCGCCGCGGCTGGCCGCGGCTCTCACGAGCAGCGCACGCGACATGGTCGCCGGGATCCGCCATCTGGTCGCACCCGAGCGCCGTGACGCGGCCTGGTCGCTCGTCGCCATGACACTGATGCGGTTCTGCTACGGCGCCCTTCTGGTCATGCTGCTGATGCTGTGCCGGTACGCGCTGACCTCGACCACCGACGAGGGGCTGGCGCTGCTGGGCCTGGCGCTGGGGGTCTCGGGCGCCGGCTTCTTCGCCGCGGCGGTGATCACGCCGTGGGCGGCGGTGCGCTTCGGGCCGGGCCACTGGATGGCGTTGTGCGCCGGGGCGGCGGCGGTGCTGGTGCCCGCGCTGGGCCTGCCGTTCGCCACCTTTCCCATGCTCGTCGCGGCGTTCGTGCTGGGGGTGGCGACCCAGGGGTCGAAGATCGCGACCGACACCATCGTGCAGTCCTCGGTCGACGACTCCTTCCGTGGCCGGATCTTCTCCGTCTATGACGTGCTGTTCAACGTCGCCTTCGTCGGAGCCGCGGGGGTGGCTGCCCTGATACTGCCGCCGGACGGCCGGTCTGTGCCGCTCATCGTCATGGTCGCCGCGGCATATGGAGCGGTTGCAGCGGTGATGGCGCGTTTTGGGCCCCAGTAAGTGTCACATCAATGACACAGAGTGGCCCGCGAGTAGGGCGTTGTCAGTGGGGCCGGATAGCTTACGTGGGTCTTACGACGCGACATGTTCGCGCCACGCACCCATGTTTGAGGGGGACCCCCAAGTGACCACTCCGCCGTCCCAGGGCAATCCGTTCGCGCAGGGCGAGCCGCAGGCCCAGCAGCCGCAGGGGGAGAATCCCTTCGCCCAGGGCCAGCAGGGCTTCCCGCAGCAGGCCGGCCAGCCCGGGTTCCCGCAGGGTGCTCCCGTGCCGCCGCAGCCGGCCCGCCGCAAGCTCAGCTTCAAGATGATCAAGAACATCGTCATCGTCGTGATCGTCGCCGGTGTGGCGATCGGCGGCTACATAGCCAGCCGGGACGACGCGAAGACGGCGGCGGTCGGGGACTGCATGCACCGCGGCAGCAGCAACGACGACGACCCCGACCTGGAGGTCGTCGACTGCAAGGACTCGAAGGCCCAGTACGAGGTCGTCGCCAAGGTCGAGGGCTCCTTCACGAGCAGCACGCTGGCCTCCAGCAAGTGCGAGGCCGAGGCCAAGGACTTCGAGTACACCTACACCGAGACGGGCCGTGGCAAGAGCTTCCTGCTCTGCCTGAAGGACTACAAGAAGTAGGCCGTCGGCACCTTCGATGCGCAAGGGCGGTGTTTCACGTGAAACACCGCCCTTGGTCTGTCCGTACTGGTGCTGTTTCACGTGAAACAGCACCGTGCCGGCTCAGTCGTTCTGGGCCGCCCACCACTCCTTGAGGGCTTCCACCGCCGCGTCCTGCCCCATCGGCCCGCGCTCCAGCCGGAGCTCCAGAAGGTGCTTGTACGCCTGCCCCACGGCCGGCCCGGGACGGACACCGAGGACCTCCATGATCTGGTTGCCGTCGAGGTCGGGCCGGATGGCGTCCAGCTCCTCCTGCTCTTGCAAGGCCGCGATCCGGTCCTCGAGACCGTCGTACGCGCGGGACAGCGCGGCGGCCTTGCGCTTGTTCCGGGTCGTGCAGTCCGACCGGGTCAGCTTGTGGAGCCGGTCGAGTAGCGGCCCGGCGTCCCGCACATACCGACGGACAGCCGAGTCGGTCCACTCGCCCGTGCCGTACCCGTGGAAACGCAGGTGCAGCTCCACCAGTCGAGAGACGTCCCGGACCAGGTCGTTGGAGTACTTGAGCACGGCCATGCGCTTCTTCGTCATCTTCGCCCCCACCACCTCGTGGTGGTGGAACGAGACCCGGCCGTCCGACTCGAACCGACGGGTACGCGGCTTGCCGATGTCGTGCAGGAGCGCGGCCAGCCGCAGCGTGAGGTCGGGCCCGTCGTCCTCCAGGGCCATCGCCCGCTCCAGGACGATCAGTGTGTGGTCGTAGACGTCCTTGTGGCGGTGGTGTTCGTCCCTCTCCAGCCGCAGGGCAGGCAGCTCGGGCAGGACGTACCCGGCGAGGCCGGTGTCCACCAGCAGGGTCAGCCCCTTGCGCGGATGCGGGGAGAGGACGAGCTTGTTCAGCTCGTCCCGCACCCGCTCGGCCGAGACGATCTCGATGCGGCCGGCCATGTCCTCCATGGCCCGCACGACCTCCGGCGCCACCTCGAAGTCGAGCTGCGCGGCGAACCGGGCCGCCCTCATCATCCGCAGGGGGTCGTCGGAGAAGGACTCCTCCGGGGTGCCCGGGGTACGGAGCGTGCGCGCGGCGAGGTCGTCACGGCCCCCGTGCGGGTCGATGAACCTCTTCTCCGGGAGCGCCACGGCCATGGCGTTCACCGTGAAGTCCCGGCGGACGAGATCCGCCTCGATGGAGTCACCGTAGGACACCTCCGGCTTCCGCGAGGTGCGGTCGTACGCCTCCGACCGGTAGGTGGTCACCTCGATCTGGTAGCCGTCCTTCTGCGCCCCGACCGTGCCGAAGGCGATACCGACCTCCCAGACGGCGTCCGCCCAGGGCCGCACGATCTTCAGGACGTCCTGCGGCCGGGCGTCGGTCGTGAAGTCCAGGTCGTTGCCGAGCCGGCCCAGCAACGCGTCCCGGACCGAGCCTCCGACGAGAGCGAGGGAGAACCCGGCCGCCTGGAAGCGGCGGGCGAGATCGTCGGCGACAGGGGCGATCCGCAAGGGTTCGGCGACCTCGGGGCGCTGCGCCTGGCTCGGGGCGGGGGCGTGGACTTCGTTGGCGTTCGGCACAACAGAACAGGGTACGTGGCCCGTGCGGGCGCGGGGCGCCCCGTCCGCTGGATCGTGCCCCGGACCACACCGCTTCGCCTCCGGACCACTCCTCTTTATAGAGGCACATGTCGGTTCCCCACCGAAAGGACCGCATACGGCGCCGTGCCCAGTGCTTCCGGATCTTGTGAGGTACGCCGCGGCACTTCCACTCCGCGCGCATCGTTACCATGCGTGGACGCACATTCCGACGACCACTGACACGACGAGGGACGGGCGAGCGCGTGGCCGAGGCGGCAGACTTCCAGGGGACCAGTCCCTCACCTGCCCGCCGGGGGCTGCGGCGTGCCCAGGCACTGCTCGCCGGAGCGCCCCTGCTGGCCGGTCTCTTCCAGCTTCCCGCCGCCGGCCCCGCACACGCCCAGGGGCAGGGCACGGGGGAGGCGGCCTCGGGCGCGGGTCCGGTGGCGGTCGCCGTCGACTCGCTCACTCCGTCGGTGCCGACCGACGGGGACACCGTGACCGTGTCGGGGACGGTGACCAACAACGGCAAGCGGGCGGTCACCGATGCCCACGTCGCCCTGCGGCTGGGTCCCGAGGTCGCCACCCGCTCGGCCATCGACACGGTCGCCAAGAACGCGGACAGCCTCCAGGGCGCGATCGCCCCCGAGGTCGGCGACAAGTACACCGAGAAGTTCTCCAAGCTCACCCCCGGCGTCTCCGAGCACTTCAACATCTCCGTACCGGTCGACGAGCTGAACCTCGGCAGGGACGGTGTCTACGAGTTCGCCGTCTCGCTCTCCGGGCAGACCTCCGCACAGCCCTGGGAGCAGATCCTCGGCATCCAGCGCACCTTCCTGCCGTGGAAGCCGGACGCGGCGGACACCAAGACCAAGACCACGTTCCTGTGGCCGCTGGTCTCCACCACGCACATGGCCGCCGAGACCGGTCCGAACGAGGAGCAGACGCCGGTCTTCCTCAACGACGACCTGGCCAAGGAGATCTCTCCCGGTGGCCGCCTGAACCAGATGGTGGCGCTGGGCAAGAGCCTGGACGTCACCTGGGTGATCGACCCGGACCTGCTCGCCTCCGTGGACGCGATGACGGGCAAGTACCGGGTCCGGAGCGGGGAGGAGACCACCCCCGGCACCCACCAGGCGGTCGCGAAGCAGTGGCTGGCCGACCTCCAGGGGGCGGTGAGCGGCAAGGAGGTCGTCGCCCTGCCCTTCGCCGACCCCGACCTGGCCTCGCTCGCGCACAACGGCACCGGCATCACCGGGTCGCTGAGCCAGCTCAAGGACGCCACGGACGTGGTCGCCAACACGGTCGAGCCGATCCTCCACGTGCAGCCGAGCACCGACTTCGCCTGGCCCGTGGACGGCGCGGTCGACCGGTCGATCGTCAAGGTCGCCACCTCGGCGGGCGCCGACAAGGTGATCGCGCGCAGCGACAGCCTCCAGGAGGCCGAGGGCCTGCCGTACACGCCCTCGGCAGCCCGGCCCATCGGTGGCGGGACGACCGCGGTCGTCGCGGACGCCCGGATGTCGACGGCGTTCGAGGGCGAGCTGAACACGGCCTCGGCCTCCACGCTCGCGGTGCAGCGCTTCCTCGCCCAGAGCCTGGAGCTGGGCCTCCAGAGCGGCAAGCAGCGCAGCATCGTCGTCGCCCCGCAGCGCATGCCCTCGGGCAGCCAGGCCCGCGCGATGGCCGAGGCCCTGGGCGCCCTCCAGAGCGGCACCTGGTCGCAGTCCCAGGAACTGTCGGCCGCCGCCGTGGCCAAGCCGGACCCGCGGGCCTCCACGAAGGTCCCCGCGGCCTCCTCCTACCCGTCGTCGCTGCGCAAGAAGGAACTGCGCCGCTCGGCGTTCGTGCAGATCACGCAGACGCAGGACAAGCTCGGCAACTTCAAGGTCGTGCTCTCGGACGAGTCCCGCGTGGTGACACCGTTCGGGCGGGCCCTGAACCGGGGCATGTCCGCCTCCTGGCGTGGCAGGGCCGCCGAGGCGGAATCCTTCCGTGACGGCGTGGAGAGCTACCTCGACGGTCTGGCCGGCCGGGTCCGGCTGATCGACAAGTCGGAGACCAAGCTCTCCGGCCGCAGCGCCACGATCCCCGTGACCGTGCAGAACAACCTGGTGCAGGACGTCGGCCCGCTGGTCCTGCGGCTCTCGTCCACCAACCCGACGCGGCTGGAGATCGGCGGCTCCGCCTACCAGGAGCAGCCGGTGTCCGTCTCCGGCGGCCACAGCCAGTCGGTGAAGTTCACCACCTCGGCCAACGCCAACGGCCGGGCGACCGTCATCGCCCAGCTCTACACGCCCGACGGCCGCAAGTACGGTGAGCCCGTCAGCTTCGACGTGAAGGTCACCGAGATCACGGCCACCGTGATGCTGGTCATCGGCGGCGGGGTCCTGCTGCTCGTCCTCGCCGGCTTCCGGATGTACACCCAGCGCAAGCGGGCCGCCGCCCGCGAGGCGGACGAGGCCGCCCCGGACGACGCCGACCGGGCCGCCCCCACCGAGGAAGACCAGGCCGGAACGAGTGAGACAGACGACGCGGAGCGAGCCGGCACGGTCCCCGGGGACCCCGCCGGGCCCGGCGGGCCTCTCCCCGAGGAGTCCGGGCAACGGCCCCGGACCGGCGACCCGGAGCAGCCGAGTGACCCGACACCGGACACCGCAACGGAAAACGCCGACCCGTCCGGCACGGGTGAGAGAGTGGACCGTTGAGGATGTCGTGGCCGGTCGGCCCGGGACGATGAGGTGGGGTAAGCATGAACGCGCCGTACGACGGTGACCGCGGTCAGGCCGTGGACGGCTCGGGCGACCCCGAGGGCCCGCCGCCCGACCACGCGGGGGCGCTGCCCCAGCCGCCCGCGGACATGTACCTCCAGGACGCCTACGACCAGGACCCCTACCGGGCGCGGGACCTCTCCGCCCAGGACCCGGTCTCCGAGGCGCTGTACGACCGTGCCGCGCATCCCCCGCCGCCCCCGGCCCCCGCGCAGCCGCCGCTGTACGGCCGGCCCGGCCCGTCCCCCCACGCCCCCGACCCGCGGGTCTGGGCACAGACACCGCCGCCGGAGCCGGAGGGCCCGACGCGGCACCTGCCGTACGGGGACGACCCGCGGACGACGCAGTTCGTCGGTGTCGACGACCTGGTCAGCCAGGCGAGCGAGGAGCGGCCCGAGCCGGACGCCTTCGCCCACCTCTTCCAGGACCAACAGCGCAACGGCGGCCACCCCTCGTACGACGATCACGGGCAGGTACCCGCGCCCACGCGCTCACCCGGGCCGTACGAAGGCGGGCGAGGACCGGAGCGGGGCGGCGGGGACCGGCCGGACGGACGGTTCGACGAGGCCCCGGCTCCCGGCCCGCTCGCGCCGGCGCCGGGGCAGTACGCGGTCGCCCCGAGCATCGAATCCGCCGAAGAGGTGGAGGAGCCCCCGGCCGTCGCGCCCACGAAGGGCGGGCGGGCCGGCGGTCTGCTGAAGTCCAGCGCCGTCATGGCGGCGGGCACGATGGTCTCGCGGCTGACCGGGTTCATCCGCTCCGCGATGATCGTCTCGGCCCTGGGACTCGCCCTGCTGGGCGAGTCCTTCCAGATCGCCTACCAGCTCCCGACGATGATCTACATCCTCACCGTCGGCGGCGGTCTGAACTCCGTGTTCGTCCCCCAGCTCGTGCGCGCCATGAAGGAGGACGACGACGGCGGCGAGGCGTACGCCAACCGGCTGCTGACCCTGGTCATGGTCGCGCTCGGCCTGCTCACCGCGCTGGCCATGCTCGGTGCCCCGCTGCTGGTCCGCGCGCTGTCGAACTCCGTCGCCACCAACCCCGCGGCCAACGACGTCGCCATCACCTTCACCCGTTACTTCCTGCCGTCCATCTTCTTCATGGGCGTCCACGTGGTGATGGGTCAGATCCTCAACGCCCGCGGCCGGTTCGGCGCGATGATGTGGACCCCGGTCCTGAACAACATCGTCATCATCGTCACGCTCGGCATGTTCATCTGGGTCTACGGCACGGCCGCGGACTCCGGTATGACCGTCCAGAGCATCCCGCCGGAGGGCGAGCGCCTGCTTGGCGTCGGCGTGCTGCTGGGCCTCGTGGTCCAGTCCCTGGCGATGATCCCCTACCTGCGCGAGACCGGCTTCCGGCTGCGGCTGCGGTTCGACTGGCGGGGGCACGGCCTGGGCAAGGCCGCGATGCTCGCCAAGTGGACGATCCTGTTCGTGCTCGCCAACCAGGCGGGCGCCCTCGTCGTCACCCAGCTCGCCTCGGCGTCGGTGGCGGACACGGAGATCTCCGGCACCGGCTTCAGCGCCTACGCGAACGCCCAGCTCATCTGGGGTCTGCCGCAGGCCATCATCACCGTCTCCCTGATGGCCGCCCTGCTGCCGCGTATCTCCCGCTCGGCCGCCGAGGAGGACTCCGGCGCCGTCCGCGACGACATCTCCCAGGGCCTGCGCACGACAGCCGTCGCGATCGTGCCGATCGCCTTCGGCTTCATCGCGCTCGGCATCCCGATGTGCACCCTGATCTTCGGCTCGTCCGGCACCGGTGCGGCCACGAACATGGGCTTCATGCTGATGGCCTTCGGCCTCGGCCTCATCCCGTACTCCGTGCAGTACATCGTCCTTCGCGCCTTCTACGCCTACGAGGACACCCGGACGCCCTTCTACAACACGGTGATCGTGGCCCTGGTCAACGCGGGCGCCTCGGCGGTGTGTTACCTCGTGATCCCGGCGCGGTGGGCCGTGGTCGGCATGGCCGCCGCCTACGGGCTCGCGTACGCGATCGGTGTGGGCGTCGCCTGGCGCCGGCTGCGCAAGCGGCTCGGTGGCGACCTGGACGGCTCCCGGGTCCTCAGGACCTACGCCCGTCTGGGCATCGCGTCCGTCCCCGCCGCCCTGCTCAGCGGTGCGGCCTGCTACGGGATCAGCCGCACGCTCGGCCAGGGCGTCCCCGGATCGTTCGTCGCACTGCTGGCGGGCGGCGCCGTGCTGCTCGGTGTCTTCTTCGCGGCCGCCCGCCGCATGCGCATCGAGGAGGTCAACTCGCTGGTCGGCATGGTGCGCGGACGCCTGGGACGCTGATACCCGGGGTAGGCGCACAACCATCGTCCGCCGCCGTGTGTCGTGCATAGCGGCGGACTGTGGGCACAATTGGTTTTGGCGTCGGAATGCACGCGACGGGTGTCGGCCGGCGTGCATCGAATGGGGAGGCAGGAACGACGGTGGCGGAACGGAGCACAGCTGCCGTCGACGTGGCAGACAACAGCGGCGAGCAGTCGCTGACCGCACAGGCGGACCAGTCCACGGCCGACGGGGTGGCCAACAACCGGGAGCGGGACACGGACAGCGACGAGGCACAAGGGAGCCCCACGAGCGAGGAGCCCGGCAAGACCTCGCCTCCCGAACTGCACAGCGGGCACAAACTCGCCAGACGCTACCGCCTCGAGGAGTGCCTCACCCGGCTGGACGGTTTCAGTAGCTGGCGTGCCGTCGACGAGAAGCTCCGCAGGGCGGTCGGGGTGCACATCCTGCCCGCCGACCACCCGCGTGCCCGGTCGGTGCTGGCCGCGGCCCGCTCCGCCGCACTCCTCGGTGACCCCCGCTTCGTCCAGGTGCTGGACGCCGTCGAGGACAACGACCTCGTCTACGTCGTGCACGAGTGGCTGCCCGACGCCACCGAACTGACCGCGCTCCTGGCCTCCGGCCCCCTGGAGCCGTACGACGCCTACCAGATGGTCACCCAGATCGCCTCCGCGATGGCCGCCGCCCACCGCGAGGGTCTGGCCCACCTGCGGCTGAACCCCAACGCCGTCCTGCGCACCTCCACGGGCCAGTGGCGCATCCGCGGGCTCGCCGTCAACGCCGCCCTGCGGGGCATCGGCTCCGACACCCCCCAGCGCACCGACACCGAGGCCATCGGCGCCCTGCTGTACGCCATGCTCACCCAGCGCTGGCCGTACGAGGACGATGCCTACGGGCTGTCCGGCCTGCCCAAGGACGTCGGTCTGATCCCGGCGGACCAGGTGCGTGCCGGAGTGCATCGCGGTCTGTCGGAGCTGGCCATGCGGGCGCTCGCCAACGACGGCGCCACCGCCTCCCGCCACGAGTCTCCGTGCACCACGCCGGAGGAGCTGGTGAAGGCGATCGGCGAGATGCCCCGCATCCGCCCGCCCGAGCCCGCCTACACCGCCCCGCCCGCCTACCAGCGCACGGCCTACCAGAAGGGCGGATACAGCCGCCCAGCCCCGCATCCCGGGGTGACCCAGCCGGTGCCGCCCCCGCCGCCCCCGCTGCAGAGCCGCGCGGGCAAGGTGCTGAAGTGGGGTGTCTCGGCCCTGCTGATCGCCGCGCTCGGTCTCGGTAGCTGGCAGCTCGCGGACGCCCTCATGGAGCGCGGCGGCAAGGCAGGCGACCAGAACCAGACCCAGACGACGGACGGCGGCGACAAGAACGCCGACCAGGACAAGCCCACCAAGCCGATCGCGGTCCAGGGCGCCCAGGAGTACGTCGCCGAAGGCTCGGCCCAGGCGCCGAAGGACGTGTACAAGACCTACGACGGCGACCCCTCCACGTTCTGGCGGACGAAGAAGTACAACGACGGCCCGCCGATCGCCCCGTACAAGCCCGGTGTCGGCATCGTCTACGACCTCGGCTCCGCCGAGGATCTTTCGACGGTGACGATAGGTCTCCGGTACCCCGGTGACCGCACGACCGTGCACCTCTACGCCACCGACGCGCTGTCCCCCTCGACCGGCATCGACGGGATGAAGGAGATCGGCACCGCCACCACCACCGGCACCTCGCTGACGGTCAAGGCGTCGGAGCACGCCAAGAGCCGGTACGTACTGCTGTGGATCACGGCACTGCCGTACGCTCCGGCCGACGGCTACAGCAGTGCCGGCTACAAGCAGGCCATCACCGACGTCACGTTCAAGGGCTGAGCGCCGCCGAACCAGCGGGGAGGGGGTCCGATGGCAGGTGGCACGTACGGCGACACCAGCGATCAGGACCTCCTGGCCCGGCACGTGCAGGGCGACCCGGATGCCTTCGGTGAACTGGTGCGCCGCCACCGCGACCGGCTCTGGGCGGTGGCCCTGCGCACCCTGGGGGACCGCGAGGAAGCCGCCGACGCCGTCCAGGACGCCCTCGTCTCCGCCTACCGGGCCGCGCACACCTTCCGGGGCCAGGCGGCCGTCACGACGTGGCTGCACCGGATCACCGTGAACGCCTGCCTGGACCGCGCCCGCAAGGCGGCCTCCCGGAAGACCTCCCCGGTCGACGACGCCGAACGCCTCGACCACTTGCTGGAGCCACACGAGGCGGCCTCCGCCCCCGCCGAGCGCAAGGACCTGCACCGCCAGTTGCTGGAAGCCCTCGGGACACTGCCGGCCGATCAGCGGGCGGCACTCGTCCTGGTGGACATGCAGGGCTACCCCGTCGCGGAGGCGGCGCGCATCCTGGACGTCCGGCCCGGCACGATCAAGAGCCGGTGCGCCCGTGGACGAGCCCGCCTGCTGCCACTGCTCACTCATCTGCGTCCCGGCGGGAGCGGGGACAGACAGACGGCCGACGGGCAGCGGAACCGGATGCAGAAGGCGTCCGTCCCACCCGCAGCGGGACCGCCGACGGTTTCCCCGGACGCGGAGCTGGACGACCCAGCCGCAGTGAAGGACGGAGGTGAACGAGCATGACGTCATCGACGGCAGACATGACCGGGCATCCTGAGGTCACGGAGATCTCCGACCTCACCGAGGGCCTCCTCGCACCGCCCCGGGCCACGCTGCTCCGGCGGCATCTGGAGAGGTGCGCGGCGTGCGCGGACGTCCACGCGTCCCTGCTGGAGATCCGCGACCTGCTCGGCACCCTGCCAGAGCCGGTACCGATGCCCGAGGAGGTGGCGAGCCGTATCGACGCCGCTCTCGCGGCCGAGGCGAAGACACGGGAGCCATCGCCCGACTCCGGCTCTGTTTCACGTGAAACACGCGCAACGGCGGCGCGGCCGGCTGGGCATGCCCGGCCTTCCACGACCGGCCCCGGGCGCAAGAGCCGCGGGCAGGCTGGACGGCGCAGGATCGCGATCCTGGGTGCGGTGACCGCTGCCGCCGCCTTGGGGCTCGGCTCGGTGATCGTGTCGTCCCTGGGGAGGGACAGCACGCCCGACACCGTCGCCCGGGCCCAGGCGACGCTTGCGGACACCTTCTCCGAAGGACAGCTCGAGGACCGTGTCGCCGCCCTCCTCGCGGGCGGGCAGTGGGATGAGAGCGGCCCCGGAACGCCGCACACCCTCGGCATGGAGTCCGAGACCGGACCGGAGAACCGTGTCCTCGAGCAGCCGACCGTCCCCGCGTGCGTGCGGCAGGGCATCGGGCGAGACGACGTGGCCCTCGCGACGGAGGCGGGTGTCTACCAGGGCAAGGAAGCGCTGCTCGTCGTACTGCCCGACAGCGCGCACGCCGGACGGGTCACCGCGTACCTCGTCGACTCGACCTGCGTCGGCCGTCCCTCTCTCGGCGAGGGCACTGTCCTGCTTCAGCACAGCTACACGCGTCCCTGAGCGCGCTCACCACGGCGGGGCCCGTTTTCGCGCGCCGAGGGCCTCTCATCGCGTCGCCTCCCGAATCGGGGCACTCCCGGATGTCCCGGCACCGGCTGCCGTGTGCCCGGGCACAGTGGGAATGCGCGCCCCTTAGTATCCGTTGGGTGGGATGAGAGCTCCGTAGAAGAGTTCCATCCGGCCCTGAAGACACAGTCCAGAGACGAGGAATGAAGCCGTGAGCGACGTCCGAAACGTGATCATCATCGGCTCCGGGCCCGCCGGCTACACGGCGGCGCTCTACACCGCGCGCGCGTCGCTGAAGCCGCTGGTGTTCGAGGGCGCCGTCACGGCGGGTGGTGCGCTGATGAACACCACCGACGTGGAGAACTTCCCGGGCTTCCAGGAAGGCATCCTCGGTCCCCAGCTCATGGACAACATGCGGGCCCAGGCGGAGCGCTTCGGCGCCGAGCTGATCCCGGACGACGTCGTCGCCGTCGACCTTGCCGGCGAGATCAAGACCGTCACCGACACCGCGGGCACGGTCCACCGGGCGAGGACGGTCATCGTCACCACCGGTTCCCAGCACCGCAAGCTCGGCCTGCCGAACGAGGACGCCCTCTCCGGCCGCGGCGTCTCCTGGTGTGCGACCTGCGACGGCTTCTTCTTCAAGGACAAGGACATCGCCGTGATCGGCGGCGGTGACACGGCGATGGAGGAGGCCACCTTCCTCTCCCGCTTCGCCAAGTCCGTGACGGTCGTCCACCGCCGCGACACCCTGCGCGCCTCCAAGGCGATGCAGGAGCGCGCCTTCGCCGACCCCAAGATCAACTTTGTCTGGGACAGCGAGGTCGCCGAGGTCCAGGGAGACCAGAAGCTCTCCGGCCTGAAGCTGCGCAACGTCAAGACCGGCGAGCTGTCGGACCTGGCGGTCACCGGCCTGTTCATCGCCATCGGCCACGACCCGCGCACAGAGCTGTTCAAGGGCCAGCTCGACCTGGACGCCGAGGGCTACCTGCAGGTCGAGGCCCCGTCGACCCGTACGAGCGTGGCCGGGGTCTTCGGCGCCGGTGACGTGGTGGACCACACCTACCGCCAGGCCATCACCGCGGCCGGCACCGGCTGCGCCGCCGCTCTCGACGCCGAGCGTTTCCTCGCCTCCCTCAGCGACGAGGACCAGGCCGAGCCCGAGAAGACCACTGTCTGACCCCGCCGCCCCAACCAGTTACTAAGGAGCCCGCCGTGGCCGGCACCCTCAAGCAAGTGACCGATGATTCCTTCGAGCAGGACGTGCTCAAGAGCGACAAGCCCGTCCTGGTGGACTTCTGGGCCGCCTGGTGCGGACCGTGCCGCCAGATCGCGCCGTCCCTCGAGGCGATCGCCGCCGAGTACGGCGACAAGATCGAGATCGTCAAGCTGAACATCGACGAGAACCCGGGCACGGCCGCCAAGTACGGCGTCATGTCGATCCCGACCCTGAACGTCTACCAGAATGGCGAGGTCGCCAAGACCATCGTCGGTGCCAAGCCCAAGGCCGCGATCATCCGCGACCTGGAGGACTTCATCGCCGGCTGACGTTTCACGTGAAACACGAAGGGGCCGACCCATCGGTGGTCGGCCCCTTCGTCGTCCCTCACAAGGGCCGCAGCGCCGGCTCCTTCTGGACGGCGCCGAGCAGCCTGTCGAGCGCCATCTCGACGTCTTCCTTCCAGGACAGCGTGGACCGCAGTTCCAGCCGGAGCCGGGGGTACCGCGGGTGCGGGCGGACCGTCTTGAAGCCGACCGCCAGGAGGTGGTGCGCCGGCAGCACACAGGCGGGTTCCTTCCAGCGGGCGTCCCCGAATGCCTCGATCGCCTTGATCCCGCGCCGCAGCAGGTCCTTGGCCACCGTCTGCACCATCACCCGGCCCAAGCCCTGCCCCTGGTAGGCGGGAAGAACGAACGCCGTGATCAGCTGCACCGCGTCGGAGGAGACGGGGCTCGTCGGGAACGCCATCGAGCGCGGAACGTAGGCGGGAGGAGCGTAGAGGACGAAGCCCACCGGGACGTCGTCGACGTAGACCACGCGACCGCACGAGCCCCAGTCCAGCAGGACAGCGGAGATCCAGGATTCCTTCTCCGGAGCCGCCGTGCCCCCGGTTACCGCGGCTTCGCCGCTGACGGGGTCCAACTCCCAGAAGACGCACGCCCGGCAACTCCCGGGGAGGTCCTGAAGGTTGTCCAGCGTGAGCGGTACGAGCCGACGCCCCATGAAGGCTGATCCTCGCTTCCTTCACTCGCCGCGGCACGAGCGGCCCTCAGGGCCCTCCGTTCCCTGAGCAGGCCGCACAGGAAACCACCGACCACGCCCAGCCCCACTCCCGCGCTCACCAGTGCGGCGCGGTTCATCGTTCGCATGCCCCTGCCTGCCTCTCGGAGGTACTGCCGGGTGCGAGCGCCCCTCTCGTTGGCATCGTATCGACGATGCGGTGGCACCGACACCGGCGAACGGCAAAGGGCGGGTCGTGATCCGGTGAGGTACCAGATCACGCCCGCCCTGACGGCAGGGGGACACCATCACGGCGTCCCCCTGCCCGACATCAGGAGTCGGATTCCTCCGAGTCGTCGTCCAGGAGGCTCTTCTGCAGAACGCGGCCTTCACCGGGAGCAAGGCTGCCGAGGATGCGCTCCAGGTCTTCCATGGAGGCGAACTCCACGGTGATCTTGCCCTTCTTCTGCCCCAGGTCGACCTTCACCCGCGTCTCGAAACGGTCCGAGAGCCGGGTGGCCAGGTCGGAGAGAGCCGGAGAGACCCGGGCTCCGGCCCGCGGCCCCTTGGACCGCGTAGTCCTCTGGGGACCGGAACCCATGAGCGCCACGATCTCCTCGACGGCCCGCACAGAGAGCCCTTCGGCCACGATGCGGTGAGCCAGTCGGTCCTGCTCCTCCGCGTCCTCCACCGAGAGCAGCGCCCGCGCGTGGCCCGCCGAGAGCACACCGGCGGCGACCCGTCGCTGCACGGTCGGTGACAGCTTCAGCAGACGCAGCGTGTTCGAGACCTGAGGACGGGAGCGTCCAATCCGGTCCGCGAGCTGGTCGTGAGTGCAGTTGAAGTCCTGCAGAAGCTGGTCGTAGGCGGCGGCCTCTTCCAGGGGGTTGAGCTGAGCCCGGTGGAGGTTCTCCAGCAGGGCGTCCAGCAGGAGCTTCTCGTCCTCGGTCGCCCGGACGATCGCGGGGATCGCCGTCAGGCCGGCCTGACGGCAGGCCCGCCAGCGACGTTCACCCATGATCAGCTCGTACCGCGAAGGACCCGTCTGCCGGACGACCACCGGCTGGAGCAGGCCCACCTCCTTGATGGAGGTCACGAGTTCCGCCAGCGCGTCCTCATCGAAGACGTCGCGCGGCTGTCGCGGGTTCGGCGTGATGGCGTCCAGGGGGATCTCGGCGAAGTGCGCGCCAAGAGGAGCCGCCGGAAGGTCCGTACCGCCCTGAGGAACGGGGGCTTCTGTTTCACGTGAAACAGAAGCGAGTGCCGCCACCTTCGCCGCGGCCACGCCTCGCTCGGCCGACAGGCCGGAAACGGCCGCGGGGGGCACGGATGCCGCGTTCCCCAGCGCTGCCGAGGCCACCGACTTCTCGGTCGGAGCAGCGGGAATCAGTGCGCCGAGACCACGGCCCAATCCCCTCCGTCGCTCGCTCACTGCATCCCCTCCACCATGGTCGGATCTGTCTGGGCACCGATGTGGGCGTGGGTCGCGTCATAGCTGATGCCCACACCCCTCAGTGCGATTTCGCGGGCCGCCTCCAGGTAGGAAAGGGCTCCACTCGAACCTGGATCGTAGGTCAGCACCGTCTGCCCGTAGCTCGGCGCCTCGGAGATACGGACCGAGCGAGGAATGCTCGTCCGCAACACTTCCTCGCCGAAGTGGCTGCGCACCTCTTCCGCGACCTGGGAGGCAAGCCTCGTCCGGCCGTCGTACATGGTGAGCAGGATCGTCGACACGTGCAGCGTGGGGTTCAGGTGCCCCCGGACCAGGTCGACGTTGCGCAGGAGCTGACCCAGGCCCTCCAGGGCGTAGTACTCGCACTGGATCGGGATGAGCACCTCCTGGCCGGCGACGAGCGCGTTGACCGTCAGCAGACCAAGGGAGGGCGGGCAGTCGATGAGGATGTAATCCAGCGGCTGTTCGTAGGACTGGATCGCCCGCTGCAACCGGCTCTCGCGTGCCACCAGGGAGACCAGTTCGATCTCCGCACCGGCGAGATCGATCGTGGCGGGCGCGCAGAAGAGACCCTCGACGTCCACCACCGGCTGGACGACCTCCGACAGGGGCCGGCTCTCCACCAGGACGTCGTAGATGGACGGCACATCGGCGTGGTGATCGATCCCCAGGGCCGTGGACGCGTTGCCCTGGGGGTCCAGGTCGACGACCAGGACCCGCGCACCGTGCAGAGCCAGCGAGGCGGCAAGGTTGACGGTCGTCGTCGTCTTGCCCACCCCACCCTTCTGATTGGCGACCACGACGATGCGGGTCTGCTCGGGGCGCGGCATTCCCTCACCGGCCCGGCCCAGTGCCTCTACCGCCATCTGGGCAGCACGACCGACCGGAGTGTCGTCCATCGGTGGCGGTGTTTCACGTGAAACATCCGCCCCCATCGACTCGGTTCGGGGACCGGGGACCGGATCGGTCATCGGTCCCGCGATGTTGGCGTCGGACCGCAAGGATTCACTCTCCTCGACTTCAGGCTCGGAATGAACAGAGCCTCCCATGCCTCCGGGGTCATGAACCAGTGAGGCCTGGCCTTCTGTGGAGAAATCCACCTCTGTGGACAACTCCGTACCCCGGGAGAGGGACACAGCGTCCGACGACCCGGGCTCCTCCCCGAGGGAGCCGAGAGGCCGTCGATCGCGCGGTTCGGCCGCAGCGCGGCCGCGACTGATGATGCCGTGCAGCAGTGAGCGACGTTTCACGTGAAACACGATGCAGTGCGGTCGATGCGGGGATGCCGCGACACTCCGGCGGGACCGGTCGGGGAGGCTGGAGTGGAGGTACGTTCCCTCGTCTGGACGGACCGGCCCCACACCCCCGGCCGGTCATCACGGCACGTCCCGGGGCACCCTCCGCACCGCGCTTGCGGCTACCCACGGCGTCGGCGGGCCCGCCCGGTCCTCGCTGCCTTCGCGCGCTTGGCGGCGAAACGCACGCCGCCGGGGCTCTCCCCCACCTCGACGCGCACCACGGTGGAGCGGGGGTCCACGATGCCCTCACCGACATGCAGGATCGACGTCTCCACGGCGCCCAGCTTGCTCAGCGCGGCCGACGCGGCCTTCAGCTCCTCCTCGGCGGTGTCGCCCTTGAGGGCGAGCATCTCCCCGTACGGCCGAAGCAGGGGGATGCCCCAGGTGGCCAGGCGGTCCAGCGGGGCGACCGCGCGCGCGGTCACGACGTGCACCGGCGGGATCTTCCCCATGACCTCCTCGGCCCGGCCCCGCACCACCGTCACGTGGTCCAGGCCGAGCAGCTCCACGACCTCCGTCAGGAAGTTGGTCCGCCGCAGCAGCGGTTCCAGGAGCGTGATCTTCAGGTCCTCCCGGACGAGCGCCAGTGGGATGCCCGGCAGGCCGGCCCCGGAGCCGACGTCGCAGACCGTGACCCCTTCGGGCACGACCTCCGAGAGCACGGCGCAGTTGAGCAGGTGCCGCTCCCACAGCCGGGGAACCTCGCGCGGGCCGATCAGACCGCGCTGCACTCCCGCCTCGGCGAGCAGCTCCGCATAGCGGATCACGTCCGCGTAGCGATCGCCGAACACCTCACGTGCCTGCTCGGGCACAGGCGGGAGCTCCGCTGCCTCCGTCACGGGGAACCGTCCTTCCGTACCGCACGGCGCGCGCTGGGCGCCGCTGCCAGAACCACCAGTATCAGGCTGAGAAAAATCGGCCCCGTCTGTCGCGCAGACGGGGCCGGAGGATCGGGCGAACCGATCAGGCGGGGAGTACGACGACGAAGCGCTGCGGCTCCTCGCCCTCGGACTCGCTGCGCAGTCCCGCGGCCTTGACCGCGTCGTGCACGACCTTGCGCTCGAAGGGCGTCATCGGCTTCAGCCGGACGGCCTCGCCGTTGCTCTTGACCTCGGCCGCGGCCTTGGCGCCCAGCTCGGACAGCTCGGCGCGCTTCTGGGCCCGGTACCCGGCGATGTCGAGCATCAGCCGGCTGCGGTCCCCGGTCTCCCGGTGCACGGCGAGGCGGGTCAGCTCCTGCAGGGCCTCCAGGACCTCGCCGTCCCGGCCGACCAGCTTCTGGAGGTCACGGCTGTTCGAGTCGCTGATGATCGAGACAGCGGCACGATCGGCCTCGACGTCCATGTCGATGTCACCGTCAAGGTCGGCGATGTCGAGCAGACCCTCCAGGTAGTCCGCGGCGATCTCGCCCTCCTGCTCGAGGCGGGTCAGGGTGTCTGCGCCCTCGGCAGCGGCGGAGGTGGTGCCTTCCGTCACGGGATGGACTCCTTCTTACTTCTTCGACGGGGACTTGGGCCGCTGCGGGCCCTTGCGCTGACCGGACTGGGCCTTGCTGCGGCCTCCGCCGCCGGACTTCTGCGCGGGCTTCTTGGCGGCACCGGCGGTGGACGCGGTGGCGCCGCCGGCCGGGGAGTCATCGGACTTGCTCAGCGAGGTCTTGTCCTCGTGGTCGCCCTTGCCGGACTGCCGCTGGGCCTTGCTCTGGCGCTTGGGCTGCTGCCGCTTGGGCGTCGCGCCGGTGGCGGCCGCGCCGTCCTCGGTCTGCGCGGCGGCCTCGGCCTCGCTCTTCACCACGGTGCCGTCGGGCTGGGCGGCGAGGCCGGCCTTGTTCAGCCCGTTGATGAACTTCCGCTCGAACTCGTTGCGGTCCCGGCCCTTGGCGACGATCGCCTTCACGATGGCACGCTCGCCGCGGCCGCGGGTCCCGCCGTGGTGGGAGACGCGCTTGGAGAGGCGCTCCAGGTAGGAAGCCTGGGCCTTGGAACCGGGGGTCGGGTTGTTGTGGATGACGTACATCTGCTGGCCCATGGTCCACACGTTGGTGGTCAGCCAGTAGACGAGGACACCGACCGGGAAGTTCACGCCGAAGACGGCGAACATGACCGGGAAGACGTACATCAGCATCTTCTGCTGCTGCATGAACGGCGTCTTCACCGTGGTGTCGACGTTCTTCGTCATCAGCTGGCGCTGGGTGAAGAACTGCGAGGCCGACATCAGCACGATCATGATCGCGGTGACGACCCGGACGTCGGTCAGCGAGGCGCTGAGGGCGGCGACGTCGCTCTCACTGCTGAAGAACTTGGAGGCCAGCGGGGCCCCGAAGATGTGCGCCTTCTGCGCGCTCTCCAGCAGGGGCTGGTTGATCACGCCGATGGTCTTGTTCGACGCGATGCCGTTGAGCACGTGGTAGAGGGCGAAGAAGAACGGGGACTGCGCCAGGATGGGAAGGCACGAGGAGAGCGGGTTGGTGCCCGTTTCCTTGTACAGCTTCATCATCTCTTCGGACTGACGCTGTCGGTCGCTCTTGTAGCGCTCCTGGATCTTCTTCATCTCCGGCTGGAGCGTCTGCATCGCGCGCGTGGCCTTGATCTGCTTCACGAAGAGCGGGATCAGGCAGATGCGGATCAGGATCACCAGGGACACGATGGACAGGCCCCAGGCCCACCCGGTATCGGGGCCGAAGATGGCGCCGTACACGCTGTGGAACTGGACGATGACCCAGGAGACTGGTGTCGTGATGAAGCTGAAGAGGCTGGCGATCGTGTCCACTAATCATGCTCCTTGGGCATGGGACGGGGTCTCTGCGGCCGGGCTCGAAGGACCGGACGGACTCGGAGGAGAAGTCTGTCCCTCGGTGGCCGGGTCGGCGGCGGAGGGCCCGCTCTTGCGTGCGCGCCATGCGTCACGCAGCATTTCGTGCCACCGCGGCCGCTTGCGCGGTGGGACATGGTCCACCCCGCCGAGCGACCACGGATTGCAGCGCAGGATGCGCCAGGCGGTGAGCGCCGTGCCCTTGAGGGCACCGTGCCGGTCGATGGCCGTGAAGCCGTAATGGGAACACGACGGGTAGTACTTGCAGACCGGGCCGAGCAGCGGACTGATCGTCCACTGGTACAGCTTGATCAGCGCCAGCAGCGGGTACTTCATCGCGCGCCCCCTCCCAGGAGCCGCTCCAGGGCGGCGTCCAGGTCTCGGGCCAGCTGTGCGTGGTCGGCGTCGCCCGCGCCGGCCAGCGCTCGTACGACTACCAGGCTACCGGGGGGAAACAGGGCGATCCGGTCACGCATCAGATGGCGAAGCCTTCGCTTGACCTTGTTGCGCACCACGGCGTTGCCCACGGCCTTGCTCACGACGAAACCCGCACGTGTCGGGGGAGCGCTCTCCCCAGGCGCGTGCGGGTCCGTGGCACCGCTTCGAAGGTGGACGACGAGGGCCGGGCGGCCGGCCCGGCGGCCCCGTCGTACCGCGGTCGCGAAGTCCTCGCGCCGCCTCAGCCGGTTCTCGGTGGGCAGCACGACGTCATGACCTGATCGGGATCAGGCGGACAGACGGGCGCGACCCTTGCTGCGGCGAGACGCGAGGATCGCGCGGCCGGCACGGGTGCGCATACGCAGCCGGAAGCCGTGGGTCTTCGCGCGACGACGGTTGTTCGGCTGGAAGGTGCGCTTGCTCACTCGGGGGCTCCAGAAAAGAATCGGGGTTGGCGGGGTGCCGTCCTGGCTGTCACCGTGCGCCCACGAGTAGCTCTCGTTACGCCCGAGTGCACCGCTTTGCGATCACCTTGGGCGTGATCCGTGCCCATCGGAGGCAGGCGGCAGCAGCCATCGACAACTCGACCTCGTTACGGTACGTGCGACTGCGCCATTCGGTCAAACCAACGAGGGCCGGGAGACACTTGTCCACAGCCTGGGGACAACAACTTGAACCCTACCGGTCGCGCTGACTACCGTGGCCGGACTCCGATTCGTTCCCTATCCCTGCCCCATCCGAGTTTCATCCCGACCCGTCCCCGAATCACACCTTCGAGGGACTCGTGAGAGAGCGTGCCCTGTGGCTGACGTACCTGCCGATCTTGCCGCAGTGTGGCCACGCGTTCTGGAACAACTTCTCGGCGAGGGCCGCGGGCAGGACGTCGAGTCCAAGGACGAGCACTGGATCAGGCGCTGCCAGCCCCTCGCGCTGGTCGCCGACACCGCGCTGCTCGCCGTGCCGAACGAGTTCGCGAAGAACGTGCTGGAGGGCCGGCTCGCCCCGGCGGTCAGCGAGACGCTGAGCCGCGAGTGCGGGCGCCCGATCCGGATCGCGATCACCGTCGACGACTCCATGGGCGAGCCCGCCGCCCCCGCTCCGCCGGCCCGTCCGCAGCCGCGCTACGAGGAGCCGGAGCTGCCCGCCCCCGGGCAGGGCCGCGACGAGTACGAGGGGTACGGCCGGCGCCGCGCCGACCAGCTTCCGACCGCCCGCCCGGCCTACCCGCAGGAGTACCAGCGGCCCGAGCCGGGCTCATGGCCGCGGCCGGGGCAGCAGCAGGACGAGTACAGCTGGCAGCAGCAGCGCCTCGGCTTCCCGGACCGGGACCCCTACGCGTCGCCCTCGGGGGACGCGTACTCCCAGGACGGCTACCCGCAGGACGCCTACGGCCAGGACCCCTCGTACGGACAGGAGCCGTACCCGCAGGACTACCGTCCGCAGCCGCCGGACCGCTCGCCGTACGAGGGGCAGCGCGGTGACTACGACGGTCCGCGCGGCGACTACGACGGGCGCGGACCGCGGCGCGAGCTGCCCGACCCCTCGTCCTCCGGCCACGTGCACCGCGGCGGCCCCGTCGGCCCCGGACCGGCCACCGGCGCACCGGGCCCGCTGGCCGCGCAGCCCGCGCCGGCCCCCGGTCCGGGCGAGCCGACCGCGCGGCTGAACCCGAAGTACCTCTTCGACACCTTCGTGATCGGCGCGTCGAACCGCTTCGCGCACGCGGCGGCCGTGGCGGTCGCCGAGGCACCGGCGAAGGCGTATAACCCCCTCTTCATCTACGGCGAGTCCGGCCTCGGCAAGACCCACCTGCTGCACGCGATCGGGCACTACGCGCGGAGCCTGTACCCGGGCACGCGCGTGCGGTACGTCAGCTCCGAGGAGTTCACGAACGAGTTCATCAACTCGATCCGCGACGGCAAGGGCGACAGCTTCCGCAAGCGCTACCGCGAGATGGACATCCTGCTCGTCGACGACATCCAGTTCCTGGCGGACAAGGAGTCGACGCAGGAGGAGTTCTTCCACACCTTCAACACGCTCCACAACGCCAACAAGCAGATCGTGCTCTCCAGCGACCGGCCGCCGAAGCAGCTCGTCACGCTGGAGGACCGGCTGCGGAACCGCTTCGAGTGGGGTCTGATCACCGACGTCCAGCCGCCCGAGCTGGAGACGCGCATCGCGATCCTGCGCAAGAAGGCGGTCCAGGAGCAGCTCAACGCCCCGCCGGAGGTGCTGGAGTTCATCGCCTCCCGCATCTCGCGCAACATCCGGGAGCTGGAGGGCGCGCTGATCCGGGTGACGGCGTTCGCCTCCCTCAACCGGCAGCCGGTGGACCTGGGGCTGACGGAGATCGTCCTCAAGGACCTGATCCCCGGGGGCGAGGACTCGACGCCGGAGATCACCTCGACGGCCATCATGGGCGCGACCGCCGACTACTTCGGGCTGACGGTCGAGGACCTGTGCGGGAGTTCGCGCGGGCGCCAGCTCGTGACGGCCCGGCAGATCGCCATGTACCTGTGCCGGGAGCTGACGGACCTGTCGCTGCCGAAGATCGGCGCGCTGTTCGGCGGCCGGGACCACACCACGGTGATGCACGCCGACCGGAAGATCCGGAACCTGATGGCGGAGCGGCGCTCCATCTACAACCAGGTGACCGAGCTGACGAACCGCATCAAGAACGGCTGACGCAGGCGCTCCGCCTCGAGGCGCCCCCGGACGACGTGTCCGGGGGCGCCTTCGCATGCCGTGAAGGGCTCCTGGCGGCACGCGAAGGGGCTCCCGGGGCACTGCGGACCACTGGGGCCCCGGGAGCCCGCGGGGCCCGGTGGCCGGCTGCCCCGGCGGGGGCTCCGGCGACCACGACTCCGGGCTCCGGCTCCGGCGGCAGCGGCAGCGGCAGCGGCAGCGGCAGCGGCAGCGGCAGCGGCAGCGGCAGCGGCAGCGGCAGCGACTCCGGGCTACGGCTACGGGCCTGCGCCCCCACTTGCGACGGCACCCACGCCCTCCCGCACGCCTCCGTCCGCCACGCCCGAGCCCGTTCCGCCGTCCCACCCCGGCCGTGCCCACGTCACCCGGTGTTCGAATACCTCGCGGGTTACGGTCTCCGTCCACAGATTCGGCGACTTTTTTTCCGTCCACACCTTGGGGACCGCGAAGTTGTCCCGATCTTGTCCACAGCCCCGGCAGGTGAGAGATCATCAGGGCAGGTCACCTCCCTGTGGATTTGTGCACAAAAGATATCCACAGGCTGTGGACGGCGAATCCGTCCCCAGGCCGCCGCTCCGGTTGTCCACGGGTGACCCACAGGCAGGGGCCGGTTGTCCCCAGTGATCACCCCCTTCTCCACATCTCTGTCCACTGTTCGGCAACGCGACGCGACGTCTCACCGCGTCGAGTGAAAGGCGTCACACGATGCTGCCGGGTTGGGCTGTGGGAAAGCTGGGTAAAGCTGGGGACGCACCTGGGGAGAAGTCGCCCCTCCCTGTGCACGGCGTGTGCAGAACTTTCCGTTCTCCACAGAGAGCCCCGGTTGTCCACCGGCTCCGCCCACAGGACCGGTGGACAAAATTCCTGCCCTGACCTGGGCAAACGAGGTTATCCACGGTATCCACAGGCCCTACTACTACTCCCGACCTTTTAGAGAGCGGAATCCGTTTCGAAGCGGGACCTGTGCACAACTCGCCCTCCGCGGCCCGACCGCCCCTCGTCATGACTTGACCCCGGACGGCACCTACTGTCAGTGCGGTGCGTCAGACTGGTTCCCGGTGTCCTGCCCCCAGGGAGGGCCGGCGACACCGGGTCAGACGACGAAGGCGAAGCAGGGCGAGAAGCGCCGGCAACAGCAGGAGGCGGCTTACGGTGAAGATCCGGGTGGAACGCGACGTACTCGCGGAGGCAGTGGCCTGGGCGGCTCGCAGCCTCCCGGCCCGTCCGCCGGCGCCGGTCCTCGCCGGCCTGCTGCTGAAGGCCGAGGAGGGACAGCTGAGCCTGTCGAGCTTCGACTACGAGGTCTCGGCGAAGGTCTCGGTCGAGGCGGAGGTCGAGGAGGAGGGCACCGTCCTGGTCTCCGGCCGGCTGCTCGCCGACATCTCCCGCGCCCTGCCCAACCGGCCGGTGGAGATCTCCACAGACGGTGTACGGGCGACGGTGGTCTGCGGCTCCTCGCGGTTCACCCTCCACACCCTGCCTGTGGAGGAGTACCCGGCGCTGCCCCAGATGCCGAACGCGACGGGCACCGTCCCCGGCGAGGTCTTCTCCTCCGCCGTGCAGCAGGTCGCCATCGCCGCCGGCCGCGACGACACGCTGCCCGTCCTCACCGGTGTGCGCATCGAGATCGAGGGCGACACGGTCACGCTGGCCTCCACCGACCGCTACCGCTTCGCGGTCCGCGAGTTCCTGTGGAAGCCGGAGAACCCGGACGCCTCCGCGGTCGCCCTGGTGCCCGCCAAGACGCTCCTGGACACCGCCAAGGCGCTGACCAGCGGCGACCAGGTCATCCTGGCGCTGTCCGGCTCGGGTGCCGGCGAGGGCCTGATCGGCTTCGAGGGCGCCGGCCGGCGTACCACCACGCGTCTGCTGGAGGGCGACCTCCCGAAGTACAAGACGCTCTTCCCGACCGAGTTCAACAGCGTCGCCGTCATCGAGACCGCCCCCTTCGTGGAGGCCGTCAAGCGCGTCGCCCTGGTCGCCGAGCGCAACACGCCGGTGCGGCTCAGCTTCGAGCAGGGCGTGCTCATCCTGGAGGCCGGCTCCAGCGACGACGCACAGGCTGTGGAAAGGGTCGACGCCCAACTTGAGGGCGACGACATCTCGATCGCCTTCAACCCGACCTTCCTGCTGGACGGGCTGAGCGCCATCGACTCGCCGGTGGCCCAGCTCTCGTTCACGACGTCCACCAAGCCGGCGCTGCTCAGCGGCCGGCCCGCGGTCGACGCCGAGGCGGACGAGGCGTACAAGTACCTGATCATGCCGGTGCGGCTGAGCGGCTGACCCGGCCACCGTCGCCGCCGGACGGCGACCCGGTCGTCCACAGGGCCCCCGCGGTCCGTGGACGACCGGCGCACCGCACGGCGTCGTCGCAGGTGAGAGCGTACGTATGAGCGCATGTGCCCACAGGTGTGCATGAGCGTCCGGGTTTAGGCTCGTACGCGGATACGAACGTGCCGCGGCACGCATCCGACACGTTCGGACGTGCCGTCACGCCACCTCGCACACCTAAGGAACGCAACTGATGGAGCTCGGTCTCGTCGGCCTCGGCAAGATGGGCGGCAACATGCGCGAGCGGATCCGCCGCGCCGGCCACACCGTCGTCGGATACGACCGCAACCCGGACCTCGCCGACGTCCACAGCCTGGAAGACCTCGTGGGCAAGCTCACGGGTCCGCGCGTGGTCTGGGTGATGGTCCCGGCCGGCGAGGCCACCCAGGCCACCATCGACCGGCTCGCCGAGCTGCTGGAGCCCGGCGACGTCGTCGTGGACGGCGGCAACTCCCGCTGGACGGACGACGAGAGGCACGCCGCCCAGCTCGCCGCCCAGGGCATCGGCTTCGTCGACTGCGGCGTCTCCGGAGGGGTGTGGGGCCTGGAGAACGGCTACGCGCTCATGTACGGCGGCGCCCCGGAGCACATCGCCAGGGTGCAGCCGGTCTTCGACGCGCTCAAGCCGGAGGGCGACCTCGGCGCGGTGCACGCGGGCAAGGTGGGCGCGGGCCACTTCGCGAAGATGGTTCACAACGGCATCGAGTACGCGATGATGCAGGCGTACGCCGAGGGCTGGGAGCTGCTGGAGAAGGTCGACTCCGTGGAGAACGTCCGCGAGGTCTTCCGTTCCTGGCAGGAGGGCACCGTCATCCGGTCCTGGCTGCTGGACCTGGCGGTCGACGCCCTCGACGAGGACGAGCACCTGGACGGGCTGCGGGGCTACGCGCAGGACTCCGGCGAGGGACGCTGGACGGTGGAGGCGGCGATCGACCACGCGGTGCCGCTGCCGGCGATCACCGCGTCGCTGTTCGCGCGGTTCTCCTCCCGGCAGGACGACTCGCCGCAGATGAAGATGATCGCCGCGCTGCGCAACCAGTTCGGCGGCCACGCGGTGGAAAAGAAGTAGGGCAACACCCGAAGGTTGGGGAGGTCGGCGAACGACCATGCACGTCACGCATCTGTCGCTGGCCGACTTCCGTTCCTACGCCCGGGTCGAGGTCCCGCTGGACCCGGGCGTGACGGCCTTCGTCGGCCCCAACGGCCAGGGCAAGACCAACCTCGTCGAGGCGGTCGGCTACCTGGCGACCCTCGGCAGCCACCGGGTCTCCTCCGACGCCCCCCTGGTCCGCATGGGCGCCGACCGGGCGATCATCCGGGCGCAGGTCCGCCAGGGCGAGCGGCAGCAGCTCATCGAGCTGGAGCTGAACCCGGGCCGTGCCAACCGCGCCCGGGTCAACCGGTCCTCCCAGGTCAGACCCCGCGACGTCCTGGGCATCGTGCGGACCGTGCTCTTCGCGCCCGAGGACCTCGCGCTGATCAAGGGCGACCCCGGAGAGCGGCGCCGCTTCCTGGACGAACTGATCACCGCGCGCTCCCCGCGCATGGCGGGCGTCCGCTCCGACTACGACCGCGTCCTCAAGCAGCGCAACACGCTGCTGAAGTCGGCCGCGCTGGCCCGCCGCCACGGCGGCCGCACCCTCGACCTCTCCACCCTCGACGTCTGGGACCAGCACCTCGCGCGGGCCGGCGCCGAACTGCTCGCCCGGCGCCTCGACCTGATCGCCGCCGTGCAGCCGCTGGCCGACAAGGCGTACGAGCAACTGGCCCCCGGCGGCGGACCCGTCGTCCTGGAGTACCGGGCCTCGGCGCCCGGCGACGCGCACACCCGCGAGGACCTGTACACACAGCTCACGGCCGCGCTCGCCGACGTCCGCAAACAGGAGATCGAGCGCGGCGTCACCCTGGTCGGACCCCACCGGGACGACCTGCTGCTCAAGCTCGGCGGCATGCCGGCCAAGGGATACGCCTCGCACGGCGAGTCCTGGTCCTACGCGCTCGCGCTGCGGCTGGCCTCCTACGACCTGCTGCGGGCCGAGGGGAACGAACCGGTGCTGGTGCTGGACGACGTCTTCGCCGAACTGGACGTCCGGCGCCGGGAACGGCTGGCCGAACTGGTCGCCCCCGGCGAGCAGGTGCTGGTGACCGCCGCCGTCGGCGACGACGTCCCGCACGTCCTGGCCGGGACCCGCTTCGCGGTGGCGGAGGGGACGGTGGAGCGCGCGTGAAACCGGGCGAGCCGATGTTCGACCCCGCCGCCGGCAAGGACCCCGGCGGCCCTCCGGGGAAGACCCCCGAACCCTCCGGCGTGGACCTGGCGCGCGTGGCACTGCGGGCGGCGCGCGAGGCGGCCCGCGCGCGGGGCGACGCGGCGCAGCAGCGCAAGCAGGTCCGGCGCGGCGGTGGCCTGCGCTCCGGCGCGCGCGCCGACGGACGCGACCCCATGGCGCTGGGTTCGGCGATCAGCCGGCTGATCACGGAGCGCGGCTGGGAGGCGCCGGCCGCGGTGGGCGGGGTGATGGGCCGCTGGCCGCAGATCGTCGGCGAGGACGTGGCCAAGCACTGCGTCCCGGAGCGGTACGACGAGGACGCGCGCGTGCTGAGCGTGCGCTGCGACTCCACGGCGTGGGCGACCAACCTGCGGCTGCTCGCCCCGACGCTCGTCGCGCGGATCAACGAGGACCTCGGGCACGGCTCGGTCCGGCTGATCAAGGTGCACGGTCCGGGGGGCCCGGGTGGCCCCGCGCGCCGGTACGGACCGCTGCGCGCCCCCGGCAGCAAGGGCCCCGGCGACACCTACGGCTGACGCCTCCGCCGCTGGTCGCAGCGGTGATCCGCATCACACCCAGCGGGGCCCGGCGGGGCTCGGGACACCCCGTGCGTGCCCGGTCACCACACCGGAATCAGCCGTTCCTCCCTCCTCGGCTCCCCCGTAGCAACGGGTTGACGCCCGGAAGCGCTGAGTGCCCTCGTGGGCCGCTTGAGGCCCCCTTCCGCATATCGGGAGTCGGACAAGGCCGGTTCAGGGCGGCACATGCGTACTCAGGTACCGGCAAACACCCATCAGTGTCAGTGCTACCGGTAGAATGGATGAGAATCCCGCCCCGAACGTGGGGACCGTCCGGGACTAGCTGAGCAACGCTGATCAAGGCTTACCAACGCAACATGCCGCAGCCGCTCCGGCAACCTGCCGACGAGCCTGGCTCGTGCTGTGCCAGAAAGGGCGCTTCGTGGCCGATTCCGGCAACCCCAACGAGAACAACCCGTCCATCGACACCGGCGCCCACGAAGCGGTGAGCACCTCGAACGACGAGGGCCCCACCTCGTACGACGCCAGTGCCATCACCGTCCTCGAGGGCCTGGACGCGGTCCGCAAGCGACCCGGTATGTACATCGGCTCGACCGGTGAGCGTGGCCTGCACCACCTGGTGCAGGAAGTCGTCGACAACTCGGTCGACGAGGCGCTGGCCGGCCACGCCGACACGATCGACGTCCGCATCCTCGCCGACGGCGGCGTCCGCGTCATCGACAACGGGCGCGGCATCCCGGTGGACATCCACCCGGTCGAGAAGAAGCCGGCCGTCGAGGTCGTCCTGACGGTGCTGCACGCGGGCGGCAAGTTCGGCGGCGGCGGTTACGCGGTCTCCGGCGGTCTGCACGGCGTCGGCGTCTCCGTGGTGAACGCCCTGTCCACCAAGGTGACCGTCGACATCAAGCGCGACGGCTACCGCTGGACGCAGGAATACAAGATGGGCGTCCCGACGGCGCCGCTCGCCAAGCACGAGGCGGTCGAGGACTCCGGCACGACGGTCACCTTCTGGGCCGATCCGGACATCTTCGAGACCACGGACTACTCCTTCGAGACGCTGGCCCGGCGTTTCCAGGAGATGGCGTTCCTCAACAAGGGCCTGACGATCAAGCTGACCGACGAGCGCGAGTCGGCCAAGGCGGTCGCCGGCGCCGACGAGGCCGGCGCGGACGTGACGGAGGAGGTGAAGTCCGTCACGTACCACTACGAGGGCGGCATCGTCGACTTCGTGAAGTACCTCAACTCCCGCAAGGGCGAGCTGGTGCACCCGTCGGTGATCGACATCGAGGCCGAGGACAAGGAGCGTCTCCTGTCCATCGAGGTCGCGATGCAGTGGAACAACGGGTACACGGAGGGCGTGTACTCCTTCGCCAACACGATCCACACCCACGAGGGCGGTACGCACGAGGAGGGCTTCCGTTCCGCGCTGACGAACCTCGTCAACAAGTACGCGCGCGAGAAGAAGCTGCTGCGTGAGAAGGAGGACAATCTCACCGGCGACGACATCCGCGAGGGCCTGACCGCGATCATCTCGGTCAAGCTGGGCGAGCCGCAGTTCGAGGGCCAGACCAAGACCAAGCTGGGCAACACCGAGGCGAAGACCTTCGTCCAGAAGGTGGTCTACGAGCACCTCACCGACTGGCTGGACCGCAACCCCAACGAGGCCGCGGACATCGTCCGCAAGGGCATCCAGGCGGCCACCGCGCGCGTGGCGGCCCGCAAGGCGCGCGACCTGACCCGCCGCAAGGGCCTGCTGGAGTCGGCCTCCCTGCCGGGCAAGCTCTCCGACTGCCAGTCGAACGACCCGACCAAGTGCGAGATCTTCATCGTCGAGGGTGACTCCGCCGGCGGCTCGGCCAAGTCCGGCCGGAACCCGCAGTACCAGGCGATCCTCCCGATCCGCGGCAAGATCCTCAACGTGGAGAAGGCCCGCATCGACCGGATCCTGCAGAACCAGGAGATCCAGGCGATGATCTCCGCGTTCGGCACCGGTGTGCACGAGGACTTCGACATCGAGAAGCTCCGCTACCACAAGATCATCCTCATGGCGGACGCCGACGTCGACGGCCAGCACATCAACACCCTGCTGCTGACCTTCCTGTTCCGCTTCATGCGGCCGCTGGTCGAGGCCGGCCACGTGTACCTCTCCCGCCCCCCGCTCTACAAGATCAAGTGGGGCCGGGACGACTTCGAGTACGCGTACTCCGACCGCGAGCGCGACGCGCTGATCGAGATGGGCCGCCAGGCCGGCAAGCGCGTCCGCGAGGACTCCGTCCAGCGCTTCAAGGGCCTCGGCGAGATGAACGCCGAGGAGCTGCGCGTCACCACGATGGACCAGGAGCACCGTGTCCTCGGCCAGGTCACGCTGGACGACGCGGCCCAGGCCGACGACCTGTTCTCGGTGCTGATGGGCGAGGACGTCGAGGCCCGGCGCCAGTTCATCCAGCGCAACGCCAAGGACGTCCGCTTCCTCGACATCTGAGTCGGTCACGGCTGACCGCACCAGGAAGGACCTTCACCAGCAATGACCGACGAGAACACCCCTGTGACGACGCCCGAGGGCGACGCCCTGGCGATGCGTGTCGAGCCCGTCGGGCTCGAGACGGAGATGCAGCGCTCGTACCTCGACTACGCGATGTCCGTCATCGTCTCGCGGGCACTGCCCGACGTCCGCGACGGCCTCAAGCCCGTCCACCGGCGCGTGCTGTACGCCATGTACGACGGCGGCTACCGCCCCGAGCGCGGCTTCTACAAGTGCGCCCGCGTCGTCGGCGACGTCATGGGCAACTACCACCCGCACGGCGACAGCTCCATCTACGACGCGCTGGTGCGCCTCGCGCAGCCGTGGTCGATGCGGATGCCGCTGGTGGACTCCAACGGCAACTTCGGCTCGCCGGGCAACGACCCCGCTGCTGCCATGCGGTACACCGAGTGCAAGATGGCGCAGCTGTCGATGGAGATGGTCCGTGACATCGACGAGGAGACCGTCGACTTCACGGACAACTACGACGGACGCTCCCAGGAGCCGACCGTCCTGCCGGCCCGGTTCCCCAACCTGCTGATCAACGGCTCGGCCGGCATCGCGGTCGGCATGGCGACCAACATCCCGCCGCACAACCTCCGCGAGGTGGCCGCCGGCGCGCAGTGGTACCTGGACCACTACGAGGCGACCCAGGAGGAGCTGCTCGACGCGCTCATCGAGCGCATCAAGGGCCCCGACTTCCCGACCGGCGCCCTGGTCGTCGGCCGCACGGGCATCGAGGAGGCGTACCGCACCGGCCGCGGCTCGGTCACCATGCGTGCGGTCGTCGAGGTCGAGGAGATCCAGAACCGCCAGTGCCTGGTGGTCACCGAGCTGCCCTACCAGGTCAACCCGGACAACCTCGCGCAGAAGATCGCCGACCTGGTCAAGGACGGCAAGATCGGCGGCATCGCGGACGTCCGCGACGAGACCTCCTCGCGCACCGGACAGCGCCTGGTCATCGTCCTCAAGCGGGACGCGGTCGCCAAGGTCGTCCTCAACAACCTCTACAAGCACACCGACCTCCAGACCAACTTCGGCGCGAACATGCTGGCGCTGGTCGACGGGGTCCCGCGCACCCTCTCCCTGGACGCGTTCATCCGGCACTGGGTGAACCACCAGATCGAGGTCATCGTCCGCCGTACGCGCTTCCGGCTGCGCAAGGCCGAGGAGCGGGCGCACATCCTGCGCGGCCTGCTGAAGGCCCTGGACGCCATCGACGAGGTGATCGCCCTCATCCGGGGCAGCGACACCGTGGAGATCGCCCGCGCGGGCCTGATGGACCTCCTGACGATCGACGAGATCCAGGCCAACGCGATCCTGGAGATGCAGCTCCGCCGACTGGCCGCGCTGGAGCGCCAGAAGATCGTCCAGGAGCACGACGAACTTCAGGCCAAGATCAACGAGTACAACGAGATCCTCGCCTCGCCGGTCCGCCAGCGCGGCATCGTCAGCGCCGAGCTGACCGCGATCGTCGAGAAGTACGGCGACGACCGCAAGACGAAGCTGATCCCCTATGAGGGCGACATGTCCATCGAGGACCTGATCGCCGAGGAGGACATCGTCGTCACGGTCACCCGCGGCGGCTACATCAAGCGCACCAAGACCGACGACTACCGGGCGCAGAAGCGCGGCGGCAAGGGCGTGCGCGGCACGAAGCTCAAGGAAGACGACATCGTCAACCACTTCTTCGTGTCCACCACCCACCACTGGCTGCTCTTCTTCACCAACAAGGGCCGTGTCTACCGCGCCAAGGCGTACGAACTGCCCGACGCCGGCCGGGACGCGCGCGGTCAGCACGTGGCGAACCTGCTGGCCTTCCAGCCGGACGAGTCCATCGCCGAGATCCTGGCGATCCGCGACTACGAGGCGGCGCCCTACCTGGTTCTGGCCACCAAGGCGGGACTGGTGAAGAAGACGTCGCTGAAGGACTACGATTCACCGCGTTCCGGTGGTGTGATCGCGATCAACCTGCGGGAGCAGGAGGACGGTTCCGATGACGAACTGATCGGAGCCGAACTCGTCTCGCCCGACGACGACCTCCTGCTGATCAGCAGGAAGGCTCAGTCGATCAGGTTCACCGCTACGGACGACACCCTGCGGCCCATGGGCCGTGCCACCTCGGGCGTCAAGGGCATGAGTTTCCGCGAAGGGGACGAGCTGCTCTCGATGAATGTTGTTCGAGCCGGTACGTTCGTGTTCACTGCCACCGACGGCGGGTACGCGAAGCGGACCTCCGTCGACGAGTACCGCGTGCAGGGGCGTGGCGGTCTCGGCATCAAGGCTGCCAAGATCGTCGAGGACCGCGGATCGCTCGTGGGCGCGCTGGTGGTCGAGGAGCACGACGAGATCCTCGCCATCACCCTCTCGGGCGGTGTGATTCGCACGCGAGTCAGCGGGGTCAGGGAGACGGGCCGTGACACCATGGGCGTCCAACTGATCAATCTGGGCAAGCGCGATGCCGTCGTGGGCATCGCACGCAACGCCGAGGCGGGACGCGAGGCGGAGGAGGTCGACGGCGACGTGGCCGTCGACGAGACCGCCGAGGGTGCCGTCACGACCACCGGCACGGACGAGGGCGAGGCGCCCTCGGCCGAGTAGCACGAGGAGAGAGTCATCGTGAGCGGAGCCACGGGCGCCGGACCGGCCGGTACCCCCACGGGTACGGAGACCAACGGCGGCGGCCGTGGCTTCGCCGCGCGTGCGACGGATTCGCACACGACTCAACTGCGCAGGATCGACGACGGCGCGAGCGGCACCCACGCGTCTGACCCACACGGACCCCAGGGGGGAACTGTGACGGACACCCGAGGCCCGCAGCCCCAGCAGTCGGCCTCGCCGCTGCCGGGGGAACGGCAGCCGCAGCAGAACACCGGCCCGTACCACCCGCCGCAGGCCTACCAGACCCAGGGCGACGGCGGTTCGGCCGCCGGCGTCCGCCGGCCGCGCACCGGGGCCCGCACCACGCCCCGCGTCCGCAAGGCCCGGCTGCGCGTCGCCAAGGCCGACCCGTGGTCGGTGATGAAGGTCAGCTTCCTGCTCTCCATCGCGCTCGGCGTCTGCACCATCGTGGCGTCCGCGGTGCTGTGGATGGTCATGGACGCGATGGGCGTCTTCTCGACGGTCGGCGGCACCATCTCGGAGGCCACGGGCTCCAACGAGTCCAACGGATTCGACCTGCAGTCGTTCCTGTCGCTGCCCAACGTGCTGCTGTTCACCACGATCATCGCGGTCATCGACGTCGTCCTCGCCACGGCGCTGGCGACGCTCGGCGCGTTCATCTACAACCTCTCCGCCGGCTTCGTCGGCGGCGTGGAACTGACCCTCGCCGAGGACGAGTGACCTCGGCGGACGGTGCCGCGGCAACCGATTTTGGGACTGCCCACCTGGTGCGCTAACCTTCAGGAGTCAGCGCGCGGGAAGCCCCCGCAGAGCGCGGCGGGGCTATAGCTCAGTTGGTTAGAGCGCATCCCTGATAAGGATGAGGCCACAGGTTCAAATCCTGTTAGCCCCACCAGCACGAAGACCCCCAGTCGCCAACGGCTGGGGGTCTTTGACATCCACGACTGACATCAACCGATGAGTGGATCTTCCAGAAGCTCGGCGAGCATGCCCACTGCTTCGCGCTCACTGTCGCCGACCACGTGCGTGTACACGTCCATAGTCATGCTGATCTGGCTGTGACGGAGGATCGCCTGCGCGACCTTGGGATGCACCTTCAGAAAGGCCAGCAGGGTCCCGCAGGTGTGCCGAGCCAGGCGGACCGTGATCCGGCGGACGCCGGCGCGCTTGACGAGTCGATCAAAGCTGCGGGAGAAGCCCACCGGGTCGATCATGCCGCCGTGCCCGGAAGAGAAGATCAGGTCATGGTCCGGATCCTGCGACCAGTGCTCACCGGCGATCTTCTGTTCCAGCTCTTGCAGCTCCCGGCGCTCTTCAAGGGCACGGGCGCAGAACTCGGGTAGCGGGAGCACTGCCTGTGAGGACTCCGTTTTGAGGTCCTTGAGGACCAGGCCGGCGCCCTTGACGCGCTGAACCTGCTTAACCGGGGTGAAGTGGCCCGCCTCAAAGTCGATGTCCTGCCAGCGCAGTCCCAGCACCTCGCTGCGCCGGAGGCCGAGGACCAGGACGAGGACGCAGGCCGCGTAGAGCCGGTGGGCACGCACTGAGCGCAGGAAGGCGATCGCCTCGCGGGCGTTCCACGCCGTGCCCTTGTCCTTGCTGACCTTGGGCATGTCGACCAGGAGAGCGACGTTCCGTGTGATCAGTTCCTCGCGCATGGCCCGATTGAGGGCGTTGCGGAGGACTCGCAGGACTTCGAAGCGGGCCGAGGCGCCGACCTTCTCCCGGGTCAGCGTGGCCATGAACGCCCGGATCTGCGCCGGGGTGAGCTTGACCAGCGGCTTCTTGCCGAGATGCGGCAGCAGGTACAGCCGCACCTTGGACTCGTACTTTACGTACGTGTTGTGCTCGCGCTCCGGAGCGACGATGTGCTCCAGCCAGTAGGCGAGCCACTCCCCGAGCGTCCAGGACCGGGAGGGCACAGGGATGCCGTTGCGCTCCTGATCCTGGAGCTTGCCCAGCTTCTCGTTCGCTTCGTCCCACGTCCGGCCGTACACGTACTTGCGCACCCGGTTGCCGTCCGTGTCGGTGACGTACGCGGCGCCCTGGTATCGGCCATCGGACCGCTTGGTGATCGTGCCGCCGCCGTTGGGCCGGCGCTTCGCCATCAGGCAGCCTCCCCGATCTGGCCGACGATGAAGTCGCGGACCGCCTGGTCCGGGATGCGCCGGCACCCGTCGACCTTGATGGACACGAGGCGATGGGTCCGGATCAGGTCGTAGACCTTGGTACGGCCCACCTTCAGCCGCGCCATGACCTCGGACACGGTCAACAGTTCGGGGGCAGCGGTGGTCATGTAGCGGCTCCTTCCAGGTCGGGCAGGGCGGGTAGTTCTTCGCGGGCGGTTTCGCGGTTGTGCTGGATGTCGCGGCGGATGTTGGCGGCGAGCCAGGATTCGCCGGGGGTGTGGCCGTGGCCGGCGTAGGTCCAGTGGGCGAGGGTGAGCGTGGTGGCGTCCTCGTCGTCGGGGTCGGGCAGGTCGAGGGCGGCGCGTTGCTGGGCGGCGCGGTAGTCGGCGCGGGTCTGGCGTAGTTCGCCGAGGGTGGTGGAGTAGTGGCGGGACTTGGTGGAGAAGTGGCCGCGGAAGCCGAGCATGTGGGCCCAGTCGCGGAGCTTGCGGTCCGGGTAGAGCGCGTGGAGGTCGAGGCACGATTCGATGAGCCGGCGGGGGTGGTCGGCGACGCCGAGGAGGACCAGGGCTTCCTTGTTGCCGATGCGGCGGTCAACCGTGCCGGTGGTCTCGGCGGCTTTGGTGGCGTACTTGGCGACATACGAGGCGACTGCCTGTTCGGTGATGTCCTCGCCGTCGCCGAAGGCCCGGATGGGGCGTACGTCGAGCTGCGCGCCCCACTTGAGGGTGCGGGCGGGCTGGTTCCCGGACGGGGGAACGTCGACTTCCACGCGGGCGGCGGCGGCATGGATCGCGTCGGTGAGCAGGTCGAGGGTGGCCCACGCGGGCGGCGGGTCGTCGGGCCCGTCGGGTCCGTCGAAGCGGATCACGGTGTGGAAGTGGACGGCGCCGCGTTTCTGGTACTCGGCGACCTTGCCGAAGGACACCCGGGACTGCTCCTTCGCGTCCTTCTGCGTGAGGCCGGCGCGCTTGGCGATCTCGCGGCGTAGGTAGATCGTGAAGTAGCGCCACAGCTCGGAGGCGTGGTTGTTCCACAGCACCGCGCCCGCGTAGTCGTAGGCGTCCGGGTTGAGCGGAGTGCCCAGCTCGGGGGCGTCCTCGCCGTGCCGGACGCCGCAGCGGCAGGGCCGGGTGCCGGGCCGGTTGTGGACCGGGCCGAACGAGGGCGCGGTGAGGGTGGCGAAGACCCGCGGGTGGTCCCGGATCGTGTGCGGGGTGCCCTTGGCGGGGTCGCCGACGAGGCCGGCGCGGATGAGGTGGTAGGTGTCGCCGGCGTAGGTCCAGGCGCAGGAGGGGCAGCGGGAGGCACGTCGGTTGCCACAGGCGACGCGGAGCCGTCCGCCGGGTTCCGTGTCGGTCGTGTAGGAGTGCAGCACCTTGCCGGTGGCGGCGTCGCGGGTGACGGTCGAGCCCTGGAGGTGGATGGGGTCGGAGCAGCCGCCGGTTCGGCGGATCTGGTCTTGGATGCGGTCGAAGCCGGTGGACCCGGCCAGCCTCAGCACGTCGGCGAGGGTGGCTGGGTCCAGGCCCGCCATGGTGGCGGTGTCGCTCACGCGGCCACCTCCAGGACAGCGGGAACGAGGGGGCGCAGGACGGCGGCGGCGAGGGGTGCGGGGACGGCGTTGCCGATCTGTTCGAACTGCTTGGTGCGGGAGCCGGCCCACGGATAGGCCGCGGGGAAGCCCTGAAGCACGGCCGCTTCCTGGACGGTCAGTCGGCGGATCGGGGTGCCGTCCGCGCCGATCCAGGAGACGTCCTTACGGGCGTTGGCGAACAGCAGGGTGGGGGCGGGTTGGTCGAGGCGGCGACGGGTGGCGGAGGGGCGGTTGCCGACGCGGAGCATCCAGGATCGGGCGCGGCCGGTGAGGGCCCAGGACGGGCCGGTGGTGGGGAAGCGGCTTCCGCCGGTGGTGTGGTTGCCGCGCGTGATGACCTCGCCGGGTGGGCAGCCCAGGACGTCGCCCATGGTCCGCCAGGTGGGCAGGCCGTCGCCGAAGAGGTCAGCAGCGGTGCCGCCGTCGGCGTGGGTGGGCTCCGGGGGCAGGGCGGGGCGGGTTCGTGAGGCGATCAGGAAGGCGCGGCGGCGGGTCTGAGCGAGGCCGAAGTCGGCGGCGTTGAGGACGCCGGTCCAGGTCGAGTAGCCGGCGGCGTTGAGGGACCAGGCGGTGTGCTCGAACAGGGGCAGTACCGCGGGGACCTCTTCCAGGGCGATCCAGTCCGGGCGCAGGTCGAGGGCGTAGCGGAGGGGTTCGACCACGAGCAGGGAGCGGGGGTCGGAGCAGGCGGCGCGGATGGTGTCGCGGGTGTCGTGCCCGCGGGTGAGGTCGTCCAGGGCCTGGTGGCACAGGGGCAGGTCGGTGTTTCCGGCGCGCAGGCCGGCGGCGCTGAAGGTCTGGCAGGGCGGGGACGCGATCAGCCCGGAGACGTTCTCGCGCAGCCGGGTGGTGGGGTAGGCGGCGACATCGGCGCGAATCGTGGTGTGTCCGGCGGCGGCGCGGGTGGCGCAGGTGGCCGGGTCGATCTCGATACCGACATCCCGCAGGCCGAGGGTGCGCAGTCCCTCGGACCAGCCACCGGCCCCGGCGAACAGGTCGAGGACGCGGCGCGGTGCGGCGGTCATCGGGCACCGCCCTTGCGGCTCTTGCGCGGGGGGTCGGAGTGGAACCTCTGGGTGCCCAGGTCCCGGCCGTCGTGCTCGTGCCGGGGGGCGTTGGGGTTGCGGTCGTTCCAGCCCTCTGCACAGACCTTGTGGACGGGTTCACCGGAGTGCGAGCGCAGAGGGGTGGGCTTGCCGCACTGGGTGCAGGGGCAGTCGCCGCCGTGGTCGTAGTGCTGAGCGGACTTCCAGTTCAGGAGTCCCACGACACTCACCGCCCCGTCCGGGTCAGAGAGGCGGCGGGGATGGTGTGACCGGTGCCCTTGCAGGTCGGGCAGGTGATACGGAGGGTGACGCGGGTGCCGTTGGAGTGGTGGGTGCCGGTGGTGACGGCGGCGGTGGCGAAGCCGTCGCAGTCGCGGCAGACGCGCGTGATCTGGACGTGCTGGGGCATGATGAGGTTTCCCTTTCGGGTCCGTTGGATCTGGATGGGTGGAGCCGTCCGGGGCGGCGGATCTTTGGCGAGAGAGCCGCCCCGGATGGCGTTACTTGCTGCGGAGGTACTTGCGGTTGATCGTGTAGCTGAGGCCGCCGGTGGCCGACAGGACTCCGATGGCGGCACCGGCGACGACCTGGACGACGAAGGCGATCACCAGCAGCACCGCGACCGACCCCGTGAGGACGACGAGCGTCAGGACGATCGGGCCCTTGTAGGAGCGCGGGGCCTGTTGGACGATCACGACGCGTCGCATATCGGTGCCGGGCGGGATCTGCCGGTAGAGGTCGGCGGGGATGTGCCCGGCGCGGATCTGGTCTTCGGGCAACTGCATGGCTCGGTCCTCCTCTCAAGTGCAGCGGTGGGTGCGGGCGGCGAGTTCGGCGGCCGACCGGTCGCCGTATTCGTTGGAGAAGCCGCACTTCGGCGCGGTGCAGACGGTGGTGTGCCGGGTCTGGCCCCGGCCGTTGTTGAACGAGGCCACCTGGACCGGGCCGATGCGGATCACGTCGTAGAAGCGGTTCGGGCGCACAAGGTCACCTCCTTTCAGGCGAGTTGGGCGACGATCGCGCCAGCGAGGTCTTCCGGAACGCCGAGGCGAGCGCGCAGGGTGGCGCTGTCGATGTCCGTGCCGGTGCGGGTGCGGTGCTCGGTGGCGACCTTCCGGGCGTGGTCGACCAGCGCGGGCGGTACCGCAGGAGCCGAGGCAGGGGCTTGCGGCAGTGCCGGGACAGGCTCCGGGGTCGGGATCTCCGGGTCGGGAACCGGCTCCGGGGTCGGTTCGGGCCCCGCGGGGCGGTCGACGACTGGCACGGGCCGAGGTTCAGGCGCCGGGGCGGGTGTGCGATCGGTGGGGGTGTGGGCGAGCAGGGTGCCGCCGAGGAAGGCCAGCGCGGGCCAGCCGGCGACGAGGATGCGCAGCCAGGCCGGAACGTGGTCCAGGTCGAGGAGCCCGGCGGTGGCGATGTTGGCGCCGAGTGAGGCGACCAGGGCGACCAGAAACCAGAACCAGGCCAGCCCCGACCGTTCGGCACGCAGCCGGCGCCACACGGCGACCAAGAGCAGGTCGACGGAGACGGGGTAGGCCCATGCCTTCCAGCCGGTCTGTCCGGCTGCTTCAGCGAGGTCGTGCAGGTGGGCGAAGGACAGGGCACCGGCGATCACGGCCTGAATGAGTACGGCGTCGATGCGAATCGAGCGGAACACGGCTCTTCACCTCCCTCCGGTCAGGGCTGCGGGGTGACCAGCGGCGGGACGGTGGGCATCGGCGGCACCTGCCCGGCCGGGGGCCGGAACGGGGCCAGGAACGGCAGATCCGGGGTCAGGTGGGCGAACTCCCGGCACACGGCCGCTGCTTCGGCCGGCGAGGTCTCCGGGGTACGGATGCGGGACCAGCCACCGGAGGTGTCACCGGCCACCGCGACGCCGGGACGGTCCGCCCGGATCGAGGTCACCGCCACCACCGCATCCGGGGCGATGTCACCCAGGCCCATTTCGGCGGTCTGCTTGTCGTTGACCCGGTGGACCACACGCCCGGTGAGCTGGGCTCGTAACGCGGTGGCGCCTCTGCCGAGGTCGGAGCCGAAGCGCTGCCCGCAGACCTCCAGATAGATGCCGACCGCACGGGCCATCTGCCCCAGTCGCACCAGTTGCATGACCGTCCGGTCCCGCGCCGCCTCATCCTTCTTCGAGGTGACGAAGAACAGCTCTGCCACCTCATCGATCAGGACGACCAGCGGCACCGGCCGCAGCTTCGCCGGCAGGTCCCACACGTCCGAGACACCGTGCAGAGCGAGGAGGTCGAACCGCTCGCCCATCTCCAGGACCAGCGCGTCTATCAGGCGCCCGGCCATGTCCGGGTCCGTGGCCAGGGCCGACAGGCGCGGCGCGTAGCGGCTGTGCTCGACACCGCGCTTGCAGTCGATGCCGATCAAACCAACCGGGAGCTTGGCCAGCCCTTTGACCAGATTGCGCTGGTAGACGGACTTGCCGGACAGCGTGGCGCCGAGGGTCAGCGCCATCGGAACCGCGCGGTAGTCCCGCTCGAAGACCGTGCCGTCCTCCCGTAGAGCCACCGGAACCCGAAGGCCGGAGGGCTGCGCGGAACGCGGGAGACGGACCCGGCGCAGCACGTCGTAGCCCGTCATCCGCAGTTCCACATGGCCGGGCCGGGTCTCCGCCACGGTCACCGACTGCACGCCGAACGCGTGACGCAGCCGCTCCGAGGAGGTGGCCACGTCAGCAGGCTCCAGGCCGGCCGGGAGACGCAGCGTGATACGCAGCCCGGCCGAGGAGGGGCGGATACGACGGACCTGCGGCGGCACCGGCCGCACCTCACGACGAGCCACGTTGCGCGTCATGAAGGCACGGAACCCAGCAGGCTGCACCGTGAGCCCGCACACCTCCATCGTGGACCGGTACGACCAGGTGAACCGGCCCCACGTCAGCGGCAGACCCACCGTCGACCAGTACACGCGGGGCGCCCGCTGCTTCGCGTAGCCGAGGCCACCGGCACCCGCCAGGACGCCCGTAGCCTCCAGCCACATCGTCAGGCCGCTCATGATCAGGCTCCGAGCGGGGTGACCGCCACCGCGCGGAACGCGATCCCGTGCCGCTTCTGGCCGTTGAACTCGTTCTCCCAGTCCCGCGCCCTCAGCCCGGTCACCGCCACCGGCATACCCGGCGCCAGCCCGTCGGAGAGCCCCGTCTCGGGCACGGTCACCTGGTAGAGACTGCCCTCCCCCTCGTCCGAGACCAGCAGGCCCACGGTCGACAGACCCGCACCGGTCTCCCGGTCCACGGCCCGCTCACCGGTCTTCTTGTTCGCCATCTTCGGCTCGGGCGCGGTCGCCACGAACACCACGGCGCTGGAGAGGTCGATCTTGAAGGACGGCATGATGCCTCCAGTAAGTGACTGACTTGGCTAGCCCGATTGGCTACGTGACTAACGTAAGCATGCTGGCTAGCCATGTCAACACCTGGCTGTCCTGGCTGTGCTGCGTGCCTCCCGACGCGTACCATCGCCTCATGGCTTTCACCCCAGACCCCCTGGACCCCGACGACGACCGACCGCCGTACGAGCAGGTCGCAAGCAGCCTGGGAGCCGCGATCCGCACGAAGAGGCTGGCCCCGGGTGAAAAGCTTCCCTCTCACCAAAAGCTGACGGAGCTGTACGGCTTCGCCCGCGCGACGATTCAGCGCGCCCTACGTGAGCTGGAAGACGAAGGGCTGGTTGTCTCCCGTAAGGGCAGTGGGGTGTACGTCCGGAACCGTACGGAGCGGCCGGCAGGGCTGCGCCCGTACGTCGAGCAGGCGTTCACGGCTCAACAGGTGTCGATCGACTTCGCCGGATTCTCAAGCGAAACGTTGCACGGTGCGCTCCAGGAGCCCCTGGACAAGATCAGGATTGGTCGCCTGACCCCGACGAGCATCCATGTTCGTGTGCTTGTGCCAGACATGTCCCTGCCGCAAGCGGTACCCGTGCGCAAGGACGACGGGTCGGATGACCAACGTCTTCGCAAGCGCATGAACGGGATCATGCTGGGATACGCCCGCAGCATCAGGGACTCGGTCAAGGAGCTGGAACACCTCGGGCTCGTACCGGAAACGGAAGTCGAGGTTCGTGTCTACAGCGGCACGCCGCCGTTCAAGCTGTACGTGATCAACGGAAGTGACGTGTTCACCGGCTACTACCTGGTCCAGCCCAACAAGGTTGTCGCCCAGGGAGAGACGATCGACATCTACGACGTGCTGGGTAAGGACACGGTCCTGTTCCATCACTCGGTGAACGAGGGTGACTCCTCCCACGGCGCGACGCAGGTCCAGCAGGCGCAAGCGTGGTTCGAGAGCTGGTGGAGCACCATTGCCAGGGAGTGCAACCTTGATGATCAGTGACCGTCTGGCCAGGACCCTCGCGGCTGCCGAAGCCGTGCTGTTCGACTTCGACGGACCGCTGTGTCACGTGTTCGGAGGGTTGCCGGCACCGGAGGTTGCCGCGGGTCTGTCTCGACTCGTTGCAGAGGATGCCCCGGAACTTTGGAGCAAGCTCGTAGGTACCAGCGACCCGCTGGAAGTCCTGAGCATGACCTACGACTTCAACCGTTCGCTGAGTGGCAAGGTCGAAGCGGCGCTGATCGCTGCGGAGATCGAGGCCGTGGACGCGGCGGGAGAGCCGACCAGGGGTGCAGCCGAAGCGCTGACGGCGGTCAGGAAGTCAGGCCGGCGGATCGGGGTGGTGACGAACAACTCGGGGGAGTGTGCCCGCCGGTATCTTGCCCGACACGAGTTGTCCGACTTCGTGGATGTTGTGGTTGGGCGAACTCCGCACCGGCCCGACCTGATGAAGCCGAGCCCCCATGCTCTACTCGGGGCCGCCGAAGCTCTCGACGTGTCACCTGAAGGGTGCGTACTCATCGGCGATTCCGTGACCGACGTCCAAGCTGCCCACGCCGCGGGGGGAACCGCCATCGGCTACGCAAACAAGCCCCGCAAGCTGCGCACACTCGCCGAAGCCGGAGCCGAAGCCATCACGGAAGACATGGCGACCATCGCCGGCGCACTCAGCTAGCTCGGCTCCAGTTGTTACAGGTTTCTCTACCTCATCAAGCCCCGGCTGCGCTCCGCTCCGCCGGGCGCGCTTCCCGGCTCCGCTCCGGGCGCCGCTCCTGCCTCCGGCCCGCTCCGCCCGCGCTGCGCCGACGCGCGCCCACACGTGGATAGGGCCGAGGCCATGAGGCGATCACAGCACAGAGCGGCCCGCGGTCAAGGCAATGCCTCCGGCGGGGGATCGGCCGGCACCGGGATGGAGGGGGCGCCGTTCCCGGCTGCGGGTCAGTAGTGGCGTGCGTGGGTGCTCCCATCCCGTACGCCGTCGACCCAGGCAGAGCCGAGCAGACGCGGCCCAGGGGCGTCAAGGTCGTTCGTACAGTGGCGCGCTCCACCTTGACGCCCCTGAACCACGCCCGCTCCACGGTGTGTGGGTCGACGGCGTACGGGATGGGAGCTGGGGTGAGTGGTGGGTTGAGGTGCGGAGGAACTGCGTCAACTTCGCGTTACCCCGATGGCTTCGCCAACTTCCACAATCACCAGTGAGACTCAGAGATCAAGTTGTAGCTTGCCTTCATGGGAGCATGGGTTGATCAGATATTCCGGGCGGCGCAGGCGAGTCAAGGTGGCGTCGTGCGCCGGTCGATCTACGACGTGGAGCGGTTTGGTGCGTTGGAAGAGATCATCAAGATCGCGCGTGAGCGCCACTTCCACGTTCTTGAGACGGGGGACCAGGTCGTCATCCTCTGCAACGAAGGCGAACTGCGGATTCATTGCTGAAAGCGCGTCGCGCCCCAGAATGGCGGGCGCGCAGCGGGGGTCGACCGGTCAGTTTGTCAAGACCGAGCCTGAGCGTGACATCAGCGCCTGACACCAACAAGCCCGGCTAGTGGCGATCAGAAGCGAACCTCGGCGGACCAGCAGACAAGGGACGCAGCAGGTTCCCCAGGGCCGCCGACCGCCTCTGATCGACCTGATAAGGATGAGGCCACAGGTTCAAATCCTGTTAGCCCCACCAGACGGAAGACCCCCAGTCGGTAGCCACTGGGGGTCTTTGCGTTCCTGCTGGCATCAGCCCCGAGCGCTCGAACAGGGCTGTTGCCGCTCGCTCCGCCTCATCAAGCCCCGGCCGCGGTCGTCCGCCGAGCGCGCTTCCCGCCTCCGGCTGGGCAGACGCGCGCTAGCTTCCGCCGGCGAGATGCGAGAACAGCGCCGCACCGCACCCGAGGACAACCACCTGCGCGAGGCCGGGAATACGCCATCCCAGGGCGAGGAGGCCACCGCCCGTGACCACCGCGCCGCCTCCCAGGAGCCACGCAGCCCCCGATGCCGTCTCCGACGCACTCGACGGACTGCCACTGTCACTGTCGTAGCTGTCGGCCCATCCCGCTATCCCGTAGCCGTACAGCATCCCGGCGACGACCATGAGGTCGATGACGAGGAGCGCCACGCTGACCCCGATCTGTCGGCCGGTTGACGGCTCGTTCGCCCGCCTCATGCCCACCGCCGTCCCGTCTTCAGGTGAAGATCTGCCGAGCACACGCGGCCAGCATGCTCTTCTGGCGGGCACCGCACATGAGCACGGGTACTCAGAGGCGCCGCTCTCCTGAGGCACCCAGGTCGGATCTTTCAAGGCCGGCACTCTGCGCTGACACCGGCGGCTGTCACGTGCCGTGCGGGGGCGGCCCCGGTGGACGGGTGGGGCGCGGGTGCCGCTGCTCGCGGGGCCGTCGGTGCGGCCCGCGACGCCGTGGTCGTAGGCGGGGCGCGCGATGGACATGAGGGCGATGACGGGCAGCGCCGTGCCGGTCGCGGTCTGACAGCCGGTCGGCGGTGCGTCCGCCGGCCCCGTGCTCCCGGCGTCCCGTCTCCCGCTGGACTCTCCCGCGCCCGGGTGCTCGGCGAGGGCGGGGGCCTTGGGGAACGGCGAAGGCCCGGCGGCTCTGGGAGCTGCCGGGCCTTGGACGCGTGGTTCGGGGTACGCAATCGCCGGGGCGTCGGGCGCGGACGGGGTCCGCGAAGGGGTGCTCAGCGCTGGAGCGGTGCCGTGTGCTGGGCCGGGGGCTCGGGGACGCCGCACAGGGGGCCGGCGGAGCGGGCCGTGTCGGCCGGGGGGATGTGCCGGCACCGGGGAGCCGAGCCGTGGGCCTCGGCGCGGATGCGCTGCTTCATCGTGGGGGGCAGGGAGCCGGGTCGGGACCAGGGCCGGGACGCCGCCGCGGGTGCGGTCCGCTCGGCCGCGCGCTCCGTGTTGCTGTGGGTGCCGGTCTGCGGTACGGCCGCGGCGGCCGTCGTGGAGACGAAGCCGAGCGCCGCGCAGAGCGCGAGGAAGGCGGTGACGATGGCGGTCCACAGCGTCATGACCTTGTTCCGGGCCATGGCCCCTCACTTTCAGGTTGGGCGATTTGCGTACTTTCCTCATGATGTGTATGTGGATCGTGAAGTGGTGGACCGACGCCCGCGCCGCCGCGATGTTCAGATGAACACCACTCGGATGGCCGCAAGAGGGATGAAAAGGGGTGCAGGCGGGAGGAAGTCGGGTGAAGTCACCGTCCGTGGGGGTGTGATCACCCTCCGATCGGAACGGGTGGGGTGTCGCCTACTGAGGTGCGAAGACGGCCAGTTGACAAGCCCATCAGGTCACTGATCGGTATCGGCCGGTGTGTATAGTCGGGCGCCAGAGGTCCCCTACGTCAAGAAAGACGAGGTCGCGCGGTGAAGAAGCTTCTCCTGGTCGCACTGGCCGCCATCGGCGGGCTCCTCGTGTACCGCCAGATCCAGGCGGATCGCGCCGAGCAGGACCTGTGGACGGAGGCGACTGACTCCGTGCCCACGGGTTCCTGAGCACGACCGGCACATCCGGTCCCGAGCAGACCCCGGCCGTCCTGCGGTCGGGGTTTTGTGTTGTCCGGAAGCTGCCCGGTGCTGGCGCGGCGCGCGGCAGGATGGTCCGGGGCCCGTTCCGGCCCGGGACGACGGTGGGCGCGAGGGGTGGCGGCGATGGGGCGAGGCAACGGGGCGCGCCGGGGGGCGGCGCCGGGGCGCGCCGGCACGAGGGGGCTCGTACGGCTGGTCGCCGCGGGTGCCGCGCTGGCCACGACGGCGGTGTTGCCGGGCGGAGCCGCCCTCGCGGCCGGGAACCCGGGCTACGCCTTCGCCGGGGACGCCGTGCCCGTCGAGGGCGCGAACGACCCCGCGGACGCCGTGGCGCTCGAACCGGGCGCCGTCCACCGCAGTTCCCTGTCGCCGGGCGGACCCGTCCACTTCCGCGTCGACCTGGACGCGGCCTCGACCGCCTACGTGTCCGTCACCGCCGTCCCGGCCCCCGGCGCCGAGGTCGCCGCCGCCGACGGCATCCGGGTCTCCCTCCAGGACGCGGCCGGCGGTTCCTGCTCCTCCGACAGCGCGACCTTCGGGGCCGCCCGCAGCCCCCGCCCGGTCACCGCCCTCGTCCTGCGCGAGATCTCCTCCGGCCGGACCCGCTGCCAGGACGCCGGCACGTACCGCCTCGTCGTCGAGCGCTCCCGCACACCGGACGCCCCGTCGGACGCCTGGGACCTCGAACTCACCACCGCCACCGAGCCCCCGCTCCGGAAGGACGGCGCGACGGGCAGGCCCGGTGCCTGGGACTCCTCCTCGCCCGAACCCCTCTCCGGCGAGCCGGTGAACCGCCCGGGCGGTGCCGGTTTCGCCGAGGCGGCCCCCCTCGGGCAGGGGGTCTGGCGCGACGGTCTCCGCCCCGGGCAGACCCTCTTCTACGCCGTCCCCCTCGACTGGGGCCGCCGCCTGTCGGCCACCGCCGAACTCGACGCCACCGACGGCCGCTCCGGTTTCGCCACCAACGCCCTGCGCCTGGCGCTCCACGACCCCGCCCGCGGCGAGGCCGACGCCGCCGCGCGCAGCTACGCCGGACGCCGGATCTCCGTCGCCCTCGCCGCGCTGCCGCCGGTCGACCACGCCAACCGCCGCGCCGGCGGCCGGACGGCGGGCACGATGCGCGTGGCGGGCCGCTACTACCTCGTGGTGCACCTCGCCGCGCAGGTGGCCGAGGACTTCGGCGAGGGCCCGTTCACGGTGACCCTGCGGGTGCGGGTCGACGGGGCCGCGCGCTCGGGTCCCGACTACGCGGGCGAGCCCGTCCCGCCGGGGGCCTTCGAGGTGTCGGCGGGCGACGGGCCGGCGGCGGCCGGCGCCGCGGGTTCCGGCGGCGATCCCGTCATGCGGGCGGTCGCGGCCGGCGGTTTCGCCACCGGCACCGCGCTGCTGCTCGTCCTCGGCGTGTGGACCGTCGTGGCCCGACGGGGCGGCGGCGCCCGTACGATCCGGCACGGGTGAGGCGGTGGGGCGGCGGCGTCCTCGTCGGTCACGTCCATCTCGTCCGCCGCGTATACCGCGTATACCGCGTATACGCGGAGGCCCCGCGTCGTCCTGGGGGTGGGCGCGGACGGCACCGTACGGGCCGTGGGCCGGGGTCAGAGGCGGGTCAGGGCCCAGAAGCCGACGGCGTAGCAGGCCAGGGCGAGGAGCAGGAGCGGCACCGCGACCGACGCCGGGGGGCCGGGGCGCCGGCGCCGTCGTGCCGCGCGGTGCTGGGCGCGGCCCGGTGCGGGCGGGGACGTGCGCGGGTCCCGCGCGGTGTACCCGGCGGTGGGGGCCTCGGCGGTCCGCCACGGCGGCGGGGTGGGGGAGGCGCTCGGACCGGTGTGGGGGTGGAGGGCGTGCGGGGGTGCCTGCGCGGGCGGAAGCGGCGGAGGCCGGTGTGAGGGCGGGGGCGGGGGGACGGCCGGCGATTGCCCCGGATGTCCTTGCGGTGTGGGTGGAGGGAGGGGCGGCTGCGGCGTGGGGGACGGGAGGGAGGTGACCGTGGACCGCGGGGGCGGCAGCGGGAAGCTCCCGGTGTCCGACGGAGAGACCGGCCCCTGGTCCGGACCCGGTCCCGCAGGCGGCTCCGAGGCCGGATCCCGCCCCGGTTCCGGGCCCGGCGGCGCGCTCTGGGGGATCGGCGGGGCCCCCTCCCCTCCGGCCGGCGGCCGGCCGCCGTGGTCCGGCGCCGACGGGGAGGGCGTCGCCTCGACCGCCGCCGGACCCGGAGGGAGCGGCGGGACTTGAGGGGGATGGGGGATCCGCGGGGCCAACGGGGCCGACGGGACTGATGATGCCGGAGGGGCCGGTGGGATCGGTAGCCCCGACGGGGCCGACGGGTCCACCGAGGCCGATGGTCCCGACGAGGCCGAGGGCGTGGTCGAGGGGGCCGGCGGGACGGAAGAGCCCAGTGGGGCGGGCAGGGCGGGCGGGGCGGGGGCGGAGGACCGGCGCGGGGCGGCCCCCGCGTCCTCCGGGGTGGTGGACGGGGCGCCGGGCGGAGTGCCGGCCGGGGCTCGGGCCAGGGGGCCGTCCGGGCCGAACCCCGGTGGGAGCGGCCCGACTTGGTCGAAGATCTCGATCAGCTCGTCGTCCGGGCCCGGCTCCGGCAGCAGTTCCACCGCCGCCGCCAGGGCCTTGCGCGCCCCCGTCGCCGTACGGAACCGTGCGGACGGGTCGGGCTCCAGCAGACCGGCCACGACCTGCCACAGCGGGTCGGGGATGCCCCGCGGCGCGGACGGCGTCCCGTGTTCGGCGAAGTGCTGGACGAGCGCCTTGGCGTCCGGCTTCGCCCCCTCCAGCAGGTACAGGGCGACCAGCCCCGCGGCGAACAGGTCGGCGGCGAAGTCCGGCTCGGCGCCCATCAACTGCTCCGGCGCGAGGTATCCCGGCGTCCCCACCACCAGGTCGGTCTCCGTCAGCCGGGGCTCCCCCAGCCGCATCGCGATGCCGAAGTCGGACAGCCGCAGCCGGGGGCGGCGCGCACCGGTCGCCTCCAGCAGCAGGTTGGCGGGCTTGATGTCGCGGTGGACGACGTCCTCCGCGTGCACCGCGGCGAGGCCGGAGAGCAACTGGTCGAGGAGGGTGCAGACGAAGACCGGGGGCAGTGGGCCGTAGTCGCCGACGAGGTGGACGAGGGAGCCGCCGGTGACCAGGTCCATGGTGAAGAGGACCTGGTCGTCGTCGGCCGCCCAGCTCGCCGGGGCCACCACGTGCGGGTGGTCGATCCGCAGGGCCTGCTCGCGCACGAAGCGCAGCAGCGCGTGGGCGTCCCGTTGCTGGAGCACCTTGGCCGCCACGTAGCGCCGCCGGCGGTGGTCCCACGCCCGCCAGACGGCGCCGACCCCGCCCCGGCCGATCGGATCGACCAGTTCGTACCGGCCGGCGAAGACCTCACCCATGGCTGTGCGCCGCTCCTCCCCCTCGCGCCACGTCCCCGGGCCCGGCCGCCGGCGCGTGCGGCGACCGGGCCCGGCGGGTCAGTTCTGGTGGGACTCGTAGTGGGCGACCGCGTCGGAGGTGCGTCCGGCGCCGTAGACCCGGAGGAACTCCGCCAGCTCCGGGTGGGAGGGGGAGAGGGAGTCCGCCGCGTCGATTATGTCGCCGGCCGCCGCCACCGAGCGCAGCAGCGACTGGATCTCGCGGACCACCCGCTTGACCGTGGGCGCGCCGGAACCGCTCGTGCTCTGACCGGTGTTGCTGAGGACCGAGCCGCCCTGGGACTTCTTGATCTCGTCCATGCGCTCGGTCGCCTCGGCCGCGCTGACCCGGCCGTCCGCGACCTGGCCCGCCAGGTCCTGGAGGAGTTGCACCCGCTGGACCACCGCCGGGTTGCCGATCTTGGCCCGCTGGCCGCTCATGAGCTGGGACAGCATCGGCGCGGACAGCCCCAGGACCCCCGCGAGACGCGCCTGGTTGAGGCCGAGATCATCGATGAGCTTGCGGAAGAGCGCCCCCAGCGGCTCCCCGTACCAGTTCCGCTGCAGTTCCCGCGCTCTTGCGGTGGCTTCCTGCTGTGCGGCGTCCATTGCGTCTCCCCATCGCTTCCCCATCGACCGCAGTTCGCTCCAGCGAACCACGCCGAGCATCTTACGGAGCGTGGTCGTCGACGGGGACCCCCCGTCATTTGTGAGATATCGGGGACGACCCGGTACTCTGGTCTGCGGCGTCCGCCGGCCGGCGGTTGCTCCGGCCGGACGCTTCCTTCTCCGGGGCCTTAGCTCAGTTGGTAGAGCGCTGTCTTTGCATGGCAGATGTCAGGGGTTCGACTCCCCTAGGCTCCACTCTCGAAGAGCCCGTTCCTCCTGCGTCGACGCAGGTCGGACGGGCTCTCTGCGTCAGGGCCGCCGTGCGGTGGGCCGGGTGCGCGGAGGCCGGCCGAGAGCGCGCGGACGGGGTCGCCGGGGGCCGGGTGCCCGTCCGGGGCGACCCGGGCGGGGCCGTGCCGGGGCGGGGGACAACGGCGTTCGCCGGCGGGTGGGTTGAGGGCTCAGGGCCCTTGTCCGGAGCGGCCCCGGGAGCCTGAACAGGCCCTTGGCAGACGGCCGATCGGCGCCCGAGCCGGGCTGTCTGCTCTTGATATCGTCACTCCACAGGGCACCAGCGCCACACCCCTGCGGGGCGGTGCCACGTGGCTCATCGCCGTCGGCGCCTGCGACCGCCGCCGACGAGCTTGGAAGGGGAACACCATGCGGGCGAAGGTACGGGCCGCTCTCGACGCGTTGTACATGAAGCGTCTCGTCAGGGAACTGGACGGGCGCCCACGACCCCAGCACATCGGCATCATGCTGGACGGCAACCGCCGCTGGGCCAAGATGTCCGGGATCGAGGACCCCCGCGAGGGCTACCGGGCCGGTGGCGCCAAGGTGATGGACTTCCTGCGCTGGTGCGACTCCGCCCAGATCGAGCACGTCACCCTCTTCATGCTCTCCGACGACAACCTGCGCCGCCCCGAGGACCAGCTCGTCCCGCTGATCGACATCATCGCCGAGGTGGTGGAGCACCTGGCCGCCCCGGGCAACCCCTGGCCCGTGGAGGTGGTCGGTGCCCTGGACCTGCTGCCCGCCGAGTCGGCGGCCCGGCTGAAGAACGCGACCACGGCGACCCACGGACGCAAAGGCGGTACGAGGGTCGACGTCGCGGTCGGGTACGGCGGCCGGCGGGAGATCGTCGACGCGGTGCGCTCCGCCCTCACCGAGCACAGCGCCCAGGGCGGTGACATCGACGAGTTCATCGAGACGTTCACCATGGAACACATCTCGAAGCACCTGTACTCCAAGGCCCGGTCGGAGTCGGACCTGATCATCCGGACCAGTGGCGAGCAGCGGCTCTCCGGTTTCCTGCTCTGGCAGTCCGCGTACGCCGAGGTCTACTTCTGCGAGTGCTACTGGCCCGACTTCCGGGAGATCGACTTCCTGCGCGCCCTGCGCTCCTATTCGCTGCGCGAACGCCGCTACGGCCGCTGAGCCGTACGTCTTTGGCGGCCGGACCGGCCGGACCGGCCGGACGGGGCCGCCCGTGTTCCACGTGAAACATCGCCGCGGGGGCGGACGACCCGGGCGGGTCCTCCGCCCCCGCGGCGGCAGGCGCGGTGTCGGTGACGGGGGTCAGCGCGGCTCGTCGCCGTCCTCCCGGTCCTGCTGGGCCCGTGCCTCGGCGTCCAGGGCCGAGGCGCCGGTGCCGTCCACCGAGGTCAGCCGACCGGACTCGGGGACCTCCGTCGCCGGGGGCGGTTCCACCAGCCAGTCCGGGTTGGCCTGCTTGTCCCACCACTTCCAGGCGGCGAACACCCCGCCCGCGACGAGACCGGCCAGGGCGACGAAGCGGGCCACGCGGCCCGCCTTGGCCCGGCAGCGCTGCCGGTGGGCCAGCTTGTGGATCTCCTGGGCCGAGACCCCGGACCGCATCGCGGCGACCGCGGCGGCGCCCCGGGCGGCGGCCTCGTTCCCGACGGGGCCGGCCGCGGCCACCGCCTGCTCGATCCTCGGGCGGGAGTAGTCGGCGGCCTGCCGGGCGGCGATCCTGGCGCGGGCGGCGGCGTCCTGAGCGGCCTGGTCCACCTTGGGCGGCACATGCGTACGGGCCTGTTCCAGCCGGGGCGCGACATGGGCGTCGTACTGGAGGCGGGCCTGGTCGGCCGCCTGGGACACCTTCGGCGCCAGCCGTACGCGCGCCTCGTGCGCGTAGTGCGCGGCCCTGTCCTTGGCGGTGTCGGCGTAGGGCGCCACCACGTCCGCGGCGTGCAGCACGCTGTCCTTCGCCGAACCGGTCGCGGCGCGCACGCTGTCGATGCGGGTCACGGTTCCTCCTCCTCGGTGGCGTACGGTCATTCGACTTTCCTCCCTTTTCCGGATCATGCCTGCCACGGCGCCGACGGGCATGCGTGGACGGGCATCCGGGTCACGGCGGCGGGGCGGGCGCGTGATCGGTGGGTACCCGGGAGGGATTCCGCAAGCGATTCCGGCGGATACGGAACGGGAATTCCCGGTTGGCCGCCGCACGCCGTCCGGCGTGCGAGGATCGGGGGGCACAACAAGACGACGGAAGGCACATCGTGGCTGAGCAGCTCTACGCCACCCTGAAGACCAACCACGGCGACATCGACGTCCGGCTCCTGCCGAACCACGCCCCCAAGACGGTCAAGAACTTCGTCGAGCTCGCCAAGGGCGAGCGTGAGTGGACGAACCCGGCCACGGGTGAGAAGTCCACGGACAAGCTCTACGACGGTACGGTCTTCCACCGGGTGATCAGCGGTTTCATGATCCAGGGCGGTGACCCGCTGGGCAACGGCACCGGCGGTCCCGGCTACCAGTTCGAGGACGAGTTCCACCCGGACCTCTCCTTCGACAAGCCCTACCTGCTGGCCATGGCCAACGCCGGTCCGGGCACCAACGGCTCGCAGTTCTTCGTCACCGTCTCCCCGACGACGTGGCTGAACCGCAAGCACACCATCTTCGGCGAGGTGGCGGACGCGGCGAGCCAGAAGGTCATCGACGCCATCGCCGCCGTGCAGACCAACCCGCGGACCGACCGTCCCGTCAAGGACGTCGTCATCGAGTCGGTCGTCGTCGAGACCCGCGAGGGCTGAACCGCGCACGCGGGCTCCCCGACGCCCCAAGGGGCGTGCCCCGGGGAACCAAACGCCCCGCTCGTCCGTATGGATGGGCGGGGCGGTGCACGTTCCGGACAGGGGCGGACATCGGACACGGACACGACTGAGGGGACCTCATGGACCAGGGACCGGGCACACCAGGGACGCCGGAGGGCCCCGGAGGCCAGGCACCGACGCCCGCCCACAGCCTGCCCGGCTGCTATCGCCACCCGGACCGTGAGACCGGCATCCGCTGCACCCGCTGCGAGCGGCCGATCTGCCCGGAGTGCATGGTCGACGCGGCCGTCGGCTTCCACTGCCCCGAGTGCGTCCGCGGCCGGTCCGGCTCCGGCACCGGCTCCCACTTCGCGGCCTCCCGGCCGCGCACCCTGGCCGGTGGCACGATCGCCGCCGACCCCCGGCTGATCACCAAGATCCTCGTCGGGATCAACGTGGCGGTCTTCCTCGCCATCCAGGTCCACGAGTCCCTCGTGGCCGATCTGGTCCTCATCGGGCGCTGGCCCCCGGAGCCCTTCACGGCGACCGAGGGGGTCGCGGGCGGCCAGTGGTACCGCCTGGTGACCTCGATGTTCGCGCACCAGGAGATCTGGCACATCGCCTTCAACATGCTGAGCCTGTGGTGGCTCGGCGGTCCCCTGGAGGCGGCCCTCGGACGCGCCCGGTACCTGACGCTCTACCTGGTCTCGGGGCTGGCCGGCAGCGCGCTCACCTATCTGCTCGCCTCGCCGGTGCAGCCCTCGCTCGGGGCCTCCGGCGCGGTCTTCGGGCTCTTCGGCGCGACCGCGATGCTGCTGCGCCGGCTCAACGCCGACATGCGACCGATCATGGTCCTGCTGGCGATCAACCTGATCTTCACCTTCACCGTGGGGAACATCGCCTGGCAGGCGCACATCGGGGGTCTCGCCGCCGGTGTGGTGATCGGCTACGGCATGCTCCACGCACCGCGCGAGCGGCGGGCCCTGGTGCAGTACGGAGTCTGCGGACTGGTCCTCGTGGCCGTCCTCGTCCTCACCCTGGTGAGAACCGTCCAGCTCAGTTGAGCGCATCGGTTGTCCACAGCGTGTTGCGGATCTTGTGCACAGGGTGCGGACAGCGCGGCGCCCCCTGCTGATGGCCAGCGTTACCGCAGGTCAGGCAGGGGGCGAAGGTGTTTTCGGTTACCGGTATGTCCGTCGTACCGGCGTCAACCTCCCGTGAGTTATCCACAGATCGTCTTTCTTTTCCCCATGTGGAAAACCGCTGTGGATAACTCAGGGGAGAGCGCTGCGCAGAGCTACTTCCCGCAGAGCTACTTCCACTGGGTGGAGACGCCGAACCCGGCGGCGATGAAGCCGAAGCCCACCACGATGTTCCAGTTGCCGAGCTGCTCGACGGGCAGCGAACCGTCGGTCACGTAGAAGAGGACGATCCAGGCCAGGCCGAGGACGAACATGGCCAGCATCACCGGTGCGACCCAGCCGCGGCTGTTCAGTTTGATGGCCGCGGTCTGCTTCGCGGGCGGCGGCGTGTAGTCGGCCTTCTTGCGGATACGTGACTTCGGCACGAGGGTCTCTCCTGTCGATGCGCTGCGTGACCGCGCAGGGAACGGGTCGGGCTCGGGGGCGGGTGGGCAAGGGGACTCTGAGCGCTCCCCCGGGCGTCCGTTAGCGTAGTGCTTCCGCGGCGCCGAAGGAGATAAGGGTACGTTGAGCAATTCTGCCGACTCCCCGGGGACGGGGGCCGGCCCGGGCCCCGGGCGCCGCTTCCGGCCCGTGCGGGTGCTCACCGCGGCCGTCTTCGCACTCGCCGGGCTCATCTTCTTCACCAGCTTCGACACCGCCAAGGGCACGAACATCCGCACCGACGCCTCACTGCTGCGGCTGTCCGACCTCGTCCAGGACCGCAGCCGCAAGAACGGCGAGCTGGAGGAGGCCAACGCCGCCCTGCGCCGGGACGTCGACACCCTGGCCCGCCGCGACGACGGCAGCACCAGGGAGGAGGACGCCAAGCTGGCCGAGCTGGAGGACCGGGCCGGCACCCAGCCGGTCGAGGGCGAGGCCCTCACCGTCACGCTCGACGACGCCCCGCCCGGCGCCACCGCCAGGCTCCCCGGCTACCCCGATCCGCAGCCCGACTACCTCGTCATCCACCAGCAGGACCTCCAGGCCGTCGTCAACGCGCTCTGGCAGGGCGGCGCCCGGGGCATCAAGGTCATGGACCAGCGGCTGATCTCCACCAGCGCCGTCCGCTGCGTGGGCAACACCCTGATCCTCCAGGGCCGCGTCTACTCGCCGCCGTACACGATCCAGGCGGTCGGCGACCCGAAGCGGCTCAAGCGGGCCCTCGCCGAGTCCCCGGCGATCCAGAACTACATGGTCTACGTCAACGTCTACGGTCTCGGCTGGAAGGTCGAGGACCAGCGGACCGTGAAGCTGCCCGGTTACTCGGGCACGGTGGACCTGCACTACGCACGGCCTGTCCAGTGACGCCCTTCCGGACGGCCTCTCGCCGTTAGTCTGGTCTCGTACGGCGTGAGTCTGGTGCCGTGGTGCGACGGAAGGGGCGGCATGTACGGCTGGATCTGGCGGCATCTGCCGGGGAACGCGTGGGCGAAGGCGCTGATCTCGCTCGTGCTCGTCGTGGCCGTGGTCTACGCACTGTTCCAGTACGTCTTCCCATGGGCCGAACCGCTGCTTCCCTTCAACGATGTGACGGTGGACAACCAGTGAGTGCGCGCATCCTCGTCGTCGACAACTACGACAGCTTCGTCTTCAACCTGGTCCAGTACCTCTACCAGCTCGGCGCCGAGTGCGAGGTGCTGCGCAACGACGAGGTGTCCACCGCGCACGCGCGGGACGGCTTCGACGGCGTACTGCTCTCCCCCGGCCCCGGCACCCCCGAACAGGCGGGCGTCTGCGTCGAGATGGTCCGCCACTGCGCGGCCACCGGCGTCCCCGTCTTCGGCGTCTGCCTCGGCATGCAGTCCATGCAGGTGGCCTACGGGGGCGTGGTCGACCGGGCCCCCGAGCTGCTGCACGGCAAGACCTCGCCGGTGCTGCACGAGGGCGAGGGCGTCTTCGCCGGGCTGCCGTCGCCGTTCACCGCGACCCGTTACCACTCGCTCGCGGCGCGGCCCGAGACGGTGCCCGCCGAGCTGACGGTGACGGCGCGCACCCCCGACGGCATCGTGATGGGCCTGCGCCACCGCGAACTGTCCGTCGAGGGCGTGCAGTTCCACCCCGAGTCGGTGCTGACCGAGCACGGCCACCGGATGCTGGCCAACTGGCTGGCCGCGTGCGGTGACGAGGGGGCCGTGGCGAGGTCGGCGGGGCTCGCCCCGGTGGTGGGCAGGGCCACGGCGTGACCGCGCTGCGCCCCGAGCGCGCGTCCGGCGCGGCCGGTGACGAGGCGGCCTCGTACGCGGGGGCGTACGGGGGGTCCGGTGCGCTCGGGGACGGCCTGTACGGGGACCCGGGGGCAGGCGCCCATCCGCCCGGCGCGGAGGGCGGCCCCGGCGGGGCCCACGGGCACCCCGGCGACACGCACGGTCATCCCGGCGGGGCCCACGGGCACCCGGGGACCCACGGTCATCCCGGCGGGGCGCACGCCTACCCCGGCGGAGCACCCGGCCACCCCGACCCCGACCCCGGGCATCCCCCGGGCGGCCGGGCCCACCCCGGTGACGCCTACGGACACCCGGGCGCGGGAGACCCGTACACCGCCTTCGCGGGAGACCCGTACTTCTCCTCCGCAACGGCCGCTCACCCGCCCGTCGCCGATGACGAGACCATGGCCCTGCGCCTGCCGGAGGCGCCCCCCGAACCGGCCCCGGCCGCCGTACCCGCCGCGGACGGCCCCCCGGGCGGCGGTCGCGCGGCCCGCAGGAAGGCGGCCAGACGGCGTCAGGGGCGCCGCGCGGCCGGCGGACGGGTCCCGGCCGCCCCGGAGGGCGGGGAGGAGCCGGAGGCGCCCCTCTCCCGCGTCGAGGCCCGCCGCCGGGCACGGGCCCGCAAGCCCGGCGCCGCCGCCGTCGCCAGCCGGGCCGTGGGCGAGGTGTTCATCACGACCGGCGTGCTGATGCTGCTCTTCGTCACCTACCAGCTCTGGTGGACGAACGTGCGCGCGCACGCCCAGGCCGACCAGGCGACCAGCAGCCTCCAGGACGACTGGGCCAACGGCAAGCGCAACCCGGGCGCCTTCGAACCGGGGCAGGGCTTCGCGATCCTGCACATCCCCAAGCTGGACGTCGTCGTGCCGATCGCCGAGGGCATCGACAGCAAGAAGGTGCTCGACCGGGGCATGGTCGGGCACTACGCCGAGGAGGGGCTGAAGACCGCGATGCCCGAGGCGAAGACCGGGAACTTCGGACTGGCGGGCCACCGCAACACCCACGGCGAGCCGTTCCGGTACATCAACAAGCTGAATCCGGGCGACCCGATCGTGGTGGAGACACAGGACACGTACTTCGTGTACAAGATGGCGTCCATCCTGCCGGTGACCCCGCCGAGCAACATCGGCGTCCTCGACCCGGTGCCCGCCGAGGCGGGGTTCACCGAGCCCGGCCGCTACGTCACGCTCACCACGTGCACTCCGGAGTTCACCAGCAAGTACCGGATGATCGTCTGGGGCAAGATGGACGAGGAACGGCCGCGCAGCAAGGGCAAGCCGGATGCGCTCGTCAGATAAAGGGCGGATGACCAGTGGCAGCGACCACCGACACGGACCACGAAGAGCACACCGCCGCGCCCGGCTCACCGCCGCCCGCGGGCCGAAGACGCGGCGCCGGACGCTTCGTCGCCCTGGCCGTCAGCTTCCTCGGTGAACTGCTCATCACCGCGGGCCTGGTGCTCGGCCTGTTCGTCGTCTACTCGCTGTGGTGGACGAACGTCGTCGCCGACCGGGCGGCCGACCGGCAGGCGGAACGGGTCCGCGACACCTGGGCGCGCGACGCCGGGCCGTCCGGGCCGGGCGCGCTGGACACCAAGGCCGGCGTCGGCTTCCTGCACGTGCCCGCGATGGGCGACGGCGAGGTCCTGGTGGAGAAGGGCACGTCGAGCGAGATCCTGAACGACGGCGTGGCCGGCTACTACACGGACCCCGTCGAGGCGACGCTGCCGTCCTCCGGCAAGGAGGGCAACTTCTCGCTGGCGGCCCACCGCGACGGGCACGGCGCGAAGTTCCACGACATCCACAAGATCGAGAAGGGTGACCCGATCGTCTTCGAGACGAAGGACACCTGGTACGTCTACAAGGTCTACAGCATCCTCCCGGAGACCTCGAAGTACAACGTCGACGCCATCGCCCCGGTGCCGGAGGAGTCCGGCCGCACGGAGGCCGGCCACTACATCACCCTGACCACCTGCACGCCGGTGTACACCAGCCGGTACCGGTACGTGGTCTGGGGCGAGCTGGTCCGCACGGAGAAGGTGGACGCCGACCGGACGCCGCCGAAGGAACTCGGCTGAGCCTTCCCCCGGCCGCCGGCGGAGTCTTTGCCGGCCGGGCCTCCCCTCGGCCGGGAGGCACGCGGGACACGGGACACGACGGAGCCCCGGCCCCCTCGCAGGAGGGGTGCCGGGGCTCCGTCGTGAGCGGGGTGGCCGCGGGGCTCAGTGGCGGCGGCCGTTGAGTCCGCCGATGAAGCCGCCGCCCTCGTCGCCGCCGCCTCCGCCCGCGGTCTGGAGGGTGATCTGCGTGCCGCCCGGGTCGTCGACCTCGGTGCCGGGCTCCGGGTCGAGGCCGACCACCAGCGCGTTGTCGTTCTGGGCGCCGGGCGCCTGGACGTTGGTGAAGCCGCTCTCCTGGAGCTTCTGGCGGGCCTGCGCCACGGTGGAGCCGCGGACCTCGGGGACCTTGGCCTTCTCCGCCGCCTTGCCGACGACGATCTGGACCTCGGAGCCCGGGTCGACCTGCTGGTTGCGCTCCGGCGTGGTGCGGATGACCCGGCCCACCTGGTTCGCGTCGCCGGTCTCCTCCTCGGAGCAGGTGCCCTTGAGGTTGCTGCCCTGCAACTGGGCCTTGGCCTCCTCACAGGTGCGGCCGAGCACGTCGGGCACGGTGGACTTCGCCACCGGCTTGGCGACCTCCAGGGTCACCGTCGAGCCCTTCTCCAGCTCGGTGCCCGGGTCGGGGTCCTGGCTGAGGACGGTGCCCTCGGTCTGGGAGGACTCGGTCTGCTTGGTCTCGACCTTGAAGCCCTTCTCCTCCAGGCGCCGGGTGGCCTCGTCGACGTTCTTGTCGATGACGTTGTCGACCGCGACCTTGGGGGCGCCCGTGGAGACCACGAGGCTGACCTTGGAGTTCTTCTCGACCTCGGTGCCCTGCTTCGGGTCCTGCGAGCAGATGTTGCCCTTGGCCTGGTCCTCGCAGGGCTTCTCGGTGAACTCGGGCACCAGGTCGACGTTGGCCGCCGCGTTCTCCGCGTCGCCCTTCGACAGGCCGACGAAGACCGGCACGGAGACCTTGCCGTTGCCCGCGTTGTTGCCGCTGAACACCCACTTGCCGATCAGGACGGCCCCCACGAGGACGACCACCGCGGCCACGGCCAGCAGGATCGTGGACGTGTGGGGGGAGGACTTCTTCTGGCGCCGCCGGTCGGGCCGGTCGTCGTAGCCGTAGCCGCCGTCGTCCGGGTTGGCCGGGGGCAGCATCGTCGTGGCCGCGCCGGAGTCCGCGCGCATCGCGGTGGTCGGCTGCTCGCCCGGGTAGCCGCCGTAGCCGACGGCGCCCATCGCGGCGGTGGCGGCGACCGGCTGGCCGTCGAGGCAGGCCTCGATGTCGGCGCGCATCTCGTCGGCCGACTGGTAGCGGTAGTCGGGGTCCTTGACGAGCGCCTTCAGGACGATGGCGTCCATCTCGGGCGTGATCTCGGGGTCGAAGACGCTGGGCGCCTGCGGTTCCTCGCGCACGTGCTGGTAGGCGACGGCGACCGGCGAGTCGCCGACGAAGGGCGGACGGACCGTGAGCAGTTCGTAGAGCAGGCAGCCGGTGGAGTACAGGTCGGAGCGGGCGTCCACCTGCTCGCCTTTGGCCTGTTCCGGGGAGAGGTACTGGGCGGTGCCGATCACGGCGGAGGTCTGGGTCATCGTCATGCCGGAATCACCCATCGCACGGGCGATGCCGAAGTCCATGACCTTGACCTGGCCGTTGCGCGTGAGCATGACGTTGGCCGGCTTGATGTCGCGGTGGACGATGCCGGCCCGGTGCGAGTACTCCAGGGCCTGGAGGATGCCGATGGTCATCTCCAGCGTCCGCTCGGGCAGCAGCTTGCGGCCGGAGTGCAGCAGTTCGCGCAGCGTCGACCCGTCGACGTACTCCATCACGATGTACGGGATGGAGACCTCGCCGATGTAGTCCTCGCCCGTGTCGTAGACCGCGACGATCGCGGGGTGGTTGAGCGAGGCGGCCGACTGGGCCTCCCGGCGGAACCGGGCCTGGAAGGACGGGTCGCGCGCGAGGTCCGCGCGCAGCGTCTTCACCGCCACGGTGCGGCCGAGCCGGGAGTCGTGGGCGAGGTACACCTCGGCCATTCCTCCGCGGCCGAGCACCTGGCCCAGCTCATACCGCCCGCCGAGGCGACGCGGCTCTTCCATAGCTACCTACCAGCCCTCTCCGTCGGTCCCGACCGGCCTGCTTGTACGGTCGGAGGCTGCCGTCCGGCCTACCGTACCCGGCTCGCTTTGCGTCACCCGGCCAAGCCTGTCAGCCGATACGGGACCGGTATCGCAACGTGCGCCGATGTGAAGGCGGCGTGACCGGAGTCACGTTCCGTCCGGTCCCCGGTCACCTCTTGCCGTCGAGCACGGCCTGCATGACGCTCTTGGCGATCGGCGCCGCGAGGCCGCCGCCGGAGATGTCGTCGCGGACCGCGGCCTCGTCCTCGATGACCACGGCCACGGCCACCGGCGAGCTGCCGTCCGGGCCCTTGGCGTAGGAGATGAACCAGGCGTACGGGTTCTCGCTGTTGTCGACACCGTGCTGTGCGGTACCGGTCTTCCCGCCGACGGTGACGCCGGGGATCCGCGCGTTGGTTCCCGTGCCGTCCTTGACCACGGTCTCCATCATGGACTGGAGGATCTGGGCGTTCTGCGCGGAGAGCGGCTTGCTCATCTCCTGCGGGTCCGTCTTCTCGATCGTGTCGACGCTCGGGGCCTGCAGCTCGTCGACCATGTACGGCTTCATCAGCGTGCCGTTGTTGGCGATGGCCGCGGTGACCATGGCCATCTGGAGCGGGGTGGCCGCGGTGTTGAACTGGCCGATGGAGGAGAGCGCGGTCTGCGAGGGGTTCATGTCGTCGGAGAAGACCGAGGCGCTGGAGCGGACCGGGACGAACTGCTCCTCGGTGAAGCCGAACTTCTTCGTCTGCTCCAGCATCTTCTCGTTGCCGAGGTCGGAGCCGATCTTGCCGAAGACGGTGTTGCAGGAGACCCGCAGCGCCTCGCGCAGCGTGGCGTTCTCGCAGGGGATGTTGCCCTCGTTGGGCAGCTCGGTCGTGGTGCCCGGCATGGTCCACGGCAGCGGCGAGTCGGTCTTCTCCTCGGCCGAGGAGTACAGCCCGTTCTCCAGGGCCGCGGCGGCGGTGACCACCTTGAAGGTGGAGCCGGGCGGGTAGACCTCGCGCAGCGCCCGGTTGAGCATCGGGTCGTTCTTGTCGTTCTTCTTCTGCAGCTTGTTCCACGCCTCGCCGTCCGCGTTGGAACCGCCGGCGAAGACCGAGGGGTCGTACGAGGGGTACGAGGCGAGCGCGAGGATCTTGCCGGTGGACGGCTCGATCGCCGCGACGGCGCCCTTGCCACCCCGCTTGGCCAGGCCCTCGTAGGCGGCCTTCTGGGCGGCGGCGTTCAGGGTGGTGACGACGTTGCCGCCCTCGCGCTTCTTGCCCGTGATCATGTCGAGCGTGTTGCGGAAGAAGAGCCGGTCGTCGTTGCCGGTGAGGATGCCGTCGTGGATGGCCTCGATCTGGGTGGCGCCGTACGCCTGGGAGACGTAGCCGGTCACCGGCGCCCACATGGCGCCGTCCTTGTAGGTGCGCTTGAACTTGAAGTCGCCCTTGGTGGTGGCGTGGCCGGTGATGGCCTTGCCGTCCACGATGATGTCGCCGCGCGGGCTGGCGTACCGCTCGATGGCGACGCGGCGGTTGTTCTCGTCGTTCTTCAGGGTGTCGGCCTGGACGTACTGGAGCCAGTTGTCGCGCAGCAGCAGGGCCAGCACCAGGAGGCCGCAGAAGATCGCGATACGGCGCAGAGGCTTGTTCACGGTCGGACCACCTGGGTCATCTCGGCGTCGGGGTTGGCGGCGGGGGCCGGGGCCGGGCGGCGGGCGGTGTCGCTGATCCGCAGCAGGATGCCGATCAGGGCCCAGTTGGCGATGACGGAGGAACCTCCGTACGCGAGGAAGGGCATCGTCATACCGGTGAGCGGGATGAGGCCCATGACACCGCCGGCGACGACGAACACCTGGAGGGCGAAGGCGCCGGACAGGCCGATGGCGAGCAGCTTGCCGAAGGGGTCGCGGGCGGCGAGGGCGGTGCGCACGCCGCGCTCCACGATCAGCGCGTACAGCAGCAGCAGGGCCATGATGCCGGCCAGCCCCAGTTCCTCGCCGAAGGTGGCGAGGATGAAGTCGGAGTTGGCGGCGAAGCGGATCAGCTCGGAGTGGCCCTGGCCCCAGCCGGTGCCGAGGGTGCCGCCGGAGCCGAAGGCCCACAGCGCCTGCATCGCCTGCTCGGAGTGGACCATGCCGTCGGTGGCGCCGGACCGGCTGAGCTGGTACTCCCGCATCGGGTCGAGCCAGGCGTGCACCCGGGTCTGGATGTGCGGTTCGAAGCTGGCCACGCCGACCGCGCCGACCGCGGACATCAGCAGACCGAAGACGATCCAGCTCGTCCGCTCGGTGGCGACGTACAGCATGATCACGAACATGCCGAAGAAGAGCAGCGAGGTGCCGAGGTCGGTCTCGAAGACGAGGATCAGGATCGAGATCGCCCAGACCACGACGATCGGGCCGAGGTCACGGCCGCGGGGCAGGTAGAGCCCCATGAAGCGGCGGCTGGCCAGGGCCAGCGCGTCGCGCTTCACCATCAGGTAGCCGGCGAAGAAGATCGCCAGCACGATCTTGGCGAACTCGCCGGGCTGGATGCTGAAGGAGCCGATCTGGATCCAGATCTTGGCGCCGTAGACGTCGAGGCCGAGGCCCGGCACGAGCGGCAGCAGCAGCAGGACCAGCGCGCCGGCCATGGAGATGTACGTGTAGCGCTGCAGGACGCGGTGGTCCTTGAGGAAGACCATCACGACGACGAAGAGCGCGATGCCCATCGCGGTGTACATGAGCTGCCGCGGGGCCGCGTTCCCGGCCTGGTTGATGGCCTGGAGCAGCTCCGACTGGTCCAGCCGCCAGATGGCGACCAGGCCCAGCCCGTTGAGCAGCGTGGCCAGCGGCAGCAGCAGCGGGTCCGCGAACGGGGCGAACTTGCGCACCACCAGGTGGCCGACGCCGGCCAGCAGGCCGAGGCCCAGGCCGTAGCTCAGCAGCCCGGTGGGGACCTCGCCGTGCAGGGCCAGGCCCACGTTGGCGTAGGCGAAGACCGGGATGACGACCGCGAAGACCAGCAGGGCCAGTTCGGTGTTGCGGCGGCTGGGCGCGCCGATGGCACCGATCGTGGACGTGTGGTGGGTCGGCGAGTTCGTAGTACTGCTCATCGTGTGACGGGGCCTCTCACGGCTTGCCTACTGCTTACCGCACAGCGAGACGACCTTCTGCTCCTCCTCCGAGAGGCTGGGGCCGGGGCTGGAAGTGGGTGCGGTCGTGGACGGGGACGGGGACGATCCGGGTTCCGTGGGCTGCTCCGGCGCGGCGGGCGCGGTCGGGGCGGCCGTGGCCCTGGACGTGAGGGAGGCCGGGGTGGTTCCCGTGGTGCCTCCGGCCTGGCCCTCGCCGGACTTGGCGTTCTCGCTCTCCGCGGCCCGCAGTTCGGCCTGCTTGCGGCAGGCGGACGCCTGGACGGCCAGCTCCTCGATCTTCGCGCGGGCGTCGTTCAGGTCGCCCTCGGCGATGGTCGCCTCCACCAGCTTCTGCTGGTAGGGCGGGAGGTACTTGAGTTCGATCTCGGGGTGGTCCTTCTGGACCTTCGAGAGCGAGACCCAGGCGAGGTCCTGGCTGATGCCCCGGTAGAGCGCGACGTGGTCGTTGTTGGTGCCCACGTAGTACTGGGTCTGGGTCCAGCGCCAGCCGCCGTAGAGCCCGCCGCCGATGACGGCGAGGGCGAGCGCGCCGTAGAGGGACCGCTTGAGCCAGCGGCGGTTCTTGCGGGGTTTGACGAAGTCGTCCCGGTCGTACTCGCCGAAGCCGTCCGCCGGGGTGTAGCCGGCGCCGTCGCCGCTGCCGGGCGGGCCGAACTCGCCGCCGCCGCGGCGCTGTCCCCGGCGGCCGAGGCCGGCGGCGCGGCCGGCCGGGGTCTGCATGATGCCGTTGTCGTTGACCTGGAGCTGGTTCTCCGCGACGGCGCCGACCACGATCGGCGTGTCGGACAACTGCCCGGAGAGCGTGTCGCCGGTGTCGAGGTCGAGGACGTCCGCGACGATGACGGTGATGTTGTCCGGGCCGCCGCCGCGCAGCGCGAGCTGGATCAGTTCCTGCACGGTCTCCTGGGGGCCCTGGTAGCCGGCGAGGGTCTCCTCCAGGGTCTGGTGGGAGACGACGCCGGAGAGCCCGTCGGAGCAGATGAGGTAGCGGTCGCCGGCCCGGACCTCGCGGATGGAGAGGTCGGGTTCGACGTGGTCGCCGCTGCCGAGGGCGCGCATGAGCAGGGAGCGCTGGGGGTGGGTGCCCGCCTCCTCCTCGGTGATGCGCCCCTCGTCGACCAGGCGCTGCACCCAGGTGTGGTCCTGGGTGATCTGGGTCAGCACGCCGTCGCGCAGCAGGTAGGCGCGCGAGTCGCCGACGTGGACGAGGCCGAGGCGCTGGCCGGTCCAGAGCAGGGCGGTGAGCGTGGTGCCCATGCCCTCCAGGGCGGGGTCCTCCTCGACCATCTGCCGGAGCTGGTCGTTGGCCCGCCGCACGGCGGTGCCGAGGGAGGTGAGGAGGTCGGAGCCGGGCACGTCGTCGTCGAGGGCGACGATGGTGGAGATCACCTCGGAGGAGGCGACCTCGCCGGCGGCCTGGCCGCCCATGCCGTCCGCGATGGCGAGCAGGCGGGGACCGGCGTAACCGGAGTCCTCGTTGCCCTCCCGGATCATGCCTTTGTGCGATCCGGCGGCGAAGCGCAGTGACAGACTCATGCGCACCTCGCCCGTCGGCTCCGCATGCAGCCGGTCGTGTCGAGCCACACTGCCCACCCTCCGGTCGGGAGCGCGCCGGGGCCGGGGGTGACGGCCGCCTCCGCGTGCTCGCTCCGCTCGCGCTGATTCATTGGTGTAGCACTACTTCCGCAGCTCGATGACGGTTTTGCCGATGCGGATCGGCGCCCCCGGCGAAATCGGTGTCGGGGTCGTCAGCCGGGACCGGTCCAGGTAGGTGCCGTTGGTGGAGCCGAGATCCTCGACGATCCACTGGCCGTCGCGGTCGGGGTAGATCCTGGCATGCCGGCTGGAGGCGTAGTCGTCGTCCAGCACGATCGTGCTGTCGTGCGCCCGGCCCAGGGTGATGGTCTGCCCCTGGAGCGCGACGGTGGTGCCGGTGAGGGTCCCCTCCGTCACCACCAGCTTGGTGGGGGCGTTGCGGCGGGCCCGCCCGCCCGGTTGCTGGCGCTGCTGCGGGGGCGCCTGGCCCTGGCGCGCGGCCTGCTGGGGCCGTCCGGCCTCGCGCCGCGCGCCGCGCTGGGTGACCCGTGTCCCGAACAGGTCGCTGCGGATGACCTGCACGGCCACGATGACGAACAGCCACAGTACGGCGAGAAAACCCAGCCGCATGACCGTGAGGGTCAGCTCTGACATTGCCCCCGGATCACCCTTCGGCTTGCCTGTAGATAACGGTGGTGCTGCCCACGACGATTCGCGAGCCGTCGCGGAGCGTAGCGTGGGTGGTGTGCTGCCCGTCCACCACGATGCCGTTGGTGGATCCGAGATCCTGGATCGTCGAGGGCGTTCCGGTCCGGATCTCGCAGTGCCGGCGGGAGACGCCGGGGTCGTCGACCCGCACGTCCGCCTCGGTGCTGCGGCCCAGCACGAGCGTCGCGCGGGAGATCTGGTGGCGGTTGCCGTTGATCTCGATCCAGTGGCGGGTGCGTCCGCCGGGGGGACCCGCGGGGGGCGGGTAGCCGTAGCCGCCGCCCGGCGGGGGCGCGGCCGGCATCGGCGGGGCGCCGCCGGGCGGGGCGGCAGGGGGGTAACCGTAGCCGCCCGGCTGATGGCCGGGGGGGCCCGGGGGCCGTCCGGGGGGCGCGCCGGCCCCGGGGTGGGCGGGGCCGCCCGGCTGGCTGCTGGAGGAGGCGAGCGTGCGGCTGCGCACCCGGTACAGGCCGGTGTCGAGGTCGTCCGCCTTCTCCAGGTGGACCTTGATGGGGCCCATGAAGGTGTAGCGCTGCTGGCCGGCGTAGTCGCGGACCATGCCCGCCAGCTCGTCGCCGAGCTGGCCGGAGTAGGGGCTGAGCCGTTCGTAGTCGGGCGTGCTCAGTTCCACGATGAAGTCGTTGGGCACGACGGTGCGGTCGCGGTTCCAGATGGTCGCGTTGTTGTCGCACTCGCGCTGCAGCGCTCCCGCGATCTCCACCGGCTGCACCTCGGACTTGAACACCTTCGCGAAGGTGCCGTTGACCAGACCTTCGAGACGCTGCTCGAACTTCTTCAGGACTCCCATGGGGCACCTCCTCCGTCGCTGCCGCCCTGTCCACTGTCTTGCGTACTGCCTGCCGTGCCGGATGTCCGCGCACTGCCTACCTGGTACTGCTTACTGATCGTATCCACGCGCCGGTCGATCGGCTGGTTCCCCCTGTCGGCCCGGTCGACGGGTGTCGACGCCTCTCGGAGTTCCCGGTGGGGCCTCCCCTCGAACTCCTCGGCTCCGTCGGTGCGCGCTCGCGCGCGCCCTCGTGCCCAGGATCGTAGAGGCGCCCGAGGACCAGTGTCCCGCACCGGGCCGTGGACCCCGACCGTCGTGGGGGAGACGGGCCCGACCGGTACGAGGTTGATACGTGAACGCGCCGGGGCCGCCGGGAGTGCCCGGGGAGCCCCCCGGGCGCCCGTGGACCCGGGGAAAGGGATGTGAAGGCACGCCTTCCAGCGTGCTAATGTTCTCGTGTCGGAAGGCGCCGGACCGAAGGGGACGGAGCCGGAGGACACACCCAAATGCGCGGGTGGCGGAATAGGCAGACGCGCTGGATTCAGGTTCCAGTGCCCGCAAGGGCGTGGGGGTTCAACTCCCCCCTCGCGCACCATGAAGAGGGCGGCATCGCTGAGGCGATGCCGCCCTCTTTCTCGTGTCCCCGGCCCCGGTCGTGGGGCGGGCCGGGGCCGGGGGGCCGGTGGCGGGTGTGTGAGGAACCTCTCACGGCCGGACGGGCCGGGACGGCGGTGTCCCGGCCGCTTCGCGGACCCGGCGGGCGTGGGAGAGCAAGTCCGCGCGTGCGCGGCGGAGTTGGCGGACCGCTCCGGTCAGTCGCGGCGCCACAGTGCCGGGACGACGGGGGGCTCCCAGCCGGCCATCGAGGTGTGCGCCTGGAGGCAGCGGTAGGCGGCGCCGTTGTACGTGACCCGGTCGCCGGCCGTGTAGGGGCGGCCGACCGCCCAGGTGCCGGACGGCGGGTCGGTCGGCGGGTCGGTGGGGCCGGGACCCGAGCCGCCCTTCACGTTGAGCACGAAGTCGAAGGTCCCCTGCTTGCCGCCGCCCGCGTCCCGGACGGTCATCAGCAGGTCCGGGTCGAAGATCGCGTCCGTGGCGTTGCGGGGCTCGCCGGGGAAGTAGAGCTGGGTGGTGAGGACCGGCTTGCCGGGGGCCTGCGCCTTGACGTGGAGGTGCCGGGTGCGGCCCGGGTAGAGGCCCGGGACGATCGTGCGCAGGACGAACGCGCCGGTGGCGTCGGTGAACTGGTGGCCGCGGAAGGCGTAGCCGGTCATGTCGTAGGCGCCGGCCACGTCCGCCTGCCAGAAGTCCAGCAGGACGCCGGGGAGCGGGGCGCAGTCGCGGCCGAAGACGTAGCCGCTGACGGTGAGCCGGGTGCCGGGGGTGCTCGATGTCACCAGGTCGGTGCGCAGCGGCGAGTTCGGCTTGAAGTACGGGCCCTCCATCTGGTCGGGCGTCGGGTCGTCGCCGTCGTCGCAGTACGGGGTCGGCGCCAGCGTGCGGCCCGGGGTGCGGGCGGCGTCCCGGGCCAGGGCGCTGCCGCCGCCGACCAGCAGCGGGACGGCGGCGCCGGCGGCGACGGCCGCCTTGAGCAGCGCCTTGCGGCTGATGCCGCCGGGGTCGCCGGGGGTGGTGGGTGTCATGGCGGTTCCTCGTTCTCCTCGGTCTCCCCGGCGGGGAAGGCCCCCGGGGAGGGTGGACGGGTGTGCATGACGGGCGCTCGCGGGGGAGCGCGCCCCGCCGGGACGCGGGGCAGGCTGCTGTGGTCCGGGGGACGCGCTCCGTGGGCGATCGCCGGAACCGTAAGCCCGCCGCGCGGCGCCGCGGCACCTCCCGGACCGCCCTCTGCCCGGCGTTATACGGGGCCGCGGGGGTACCGCCAGAGGTGCCCGGCGGCCGGATGTTCCGGCTGGTCGCGGGCGGTGGCGCCGGCCCGGCGGGCGGTGGCGCCGGTGCGCGGCAGGGGGCGGGCGGGCCGTGCGGGTCCGGCGGCGCCCGCGGGGCGGTGATCCGCCGCGGGCCGGTCCCCGGTCGCCGGGCGGCCCTTCCGGGTACGGCGGCTCCGCGACCGCGAGGGCGGCGTCACCCCCGCCGCGTTCGCCGCCGGCCGGACCGGTGACCACCCCGCACGACCGGCACCTCGTTGGCCCGCGCCCGCGCGCGTCGGCGCCGGCCCGCGCCTGGTCTCCGGGTACCGCGGCAGGGGCGGGGGACAGGGCGGGGCCGCGGTCGCCTTCGCCCCCGCCGACCGTACGGAGGCCGGCCACGCCGTTCTGCTCGCGCGGCGCGTTCCGGTCGGGCCGCGGCCGAGGCCGGCGTCCGGGGGCCCCGGCGAAGGGCTCCGGCGTCCCCCGCGGGCCACCGGGAGCGGCCGGGGCCCCGGAAAGGTGGCCTACGCTGTCCGGGTGACGACCCCGGAAGCTGAGCAGGGGGGCGACGGCGCGGGCGCGGACTCGGCGGCGCCGCCCGGTAACGGTGCGCCGCGGCCCGAGGAACGCCTGGAACGGGCCGTTCGCGCCGCCGAGCAGGCACTCATCGAGTACGAGATAGCGCTGGAGACCTTCCGCGTGGAGGTCGAGAACTTCTCCCGCCTGCACGAACAGCGGCTCGGCCCGGTCTACGCGCGTCTGGAGGAGCTGGAGGCGCAGATCCTGGAGGCCCGCGCCGCCCGCACCCAGGACCCCGACGACCTGCGCCGCGCCGACGAGGCACGGGCCCGGCTGATGCCGATACCCGGGGTCGAGGAACTGATGCACGGCTGGATGGACGGCCACGGGCTGTTCCCGGAGGCCGCCGCGATGCTCACCGACCAGGCCGTACGCCCCCCGCAGCGGGTGCGGCCCGGCGAGGAGGCCCGCAAGCTGTACCGCGAGCTGGCCCGCAAGGCCCACCCGGACCTCGCCCAGGAGGAGCGGGAACGGGCCCGGCGCGAGGAGTTCATCACCCGCGTCAACGCCGCCTACGCCCGCGGCGACGCCGCCGAGCTGCGTGAGCTGGCCGCGGAGTGGGAGGCCGGTCCGGTGCCCGAGCGGCGGCCGAGCCACGGCGAGGAGCTGTACGCCCGCCTGGAGTGGCTCGCCCAGCGCAAGGAACTGCTCACCGTGCTCGCCAAGGAGCTGGAGGACAGCGCGATCGGCGCCATGCTGCGGCTGGCCCCGGACGATCCCGACCGGCTGCTGGACGAGATCGGCGAGCAGCTCGCGCGGCAGGTGCGCGAGCGGGAGGCCGAACTGGCGGCGGCGCTCGGACGGGCGTGAGCCGGGAGGCCGCCCGGCCGGCGGACGCCCCGGTCCGCGGCGGCGCCCCGGCGGGCCGCCCCGGCCGGGTGGGGCGCGGGCGGGGACGCGGGGCTCCGGTAGCGTCGGGGGCATGAGTTTCGGAGCTGGTGTGCCCACGGTCGAGGTCGCGGACCTCAAGGACGACGACTTCCTGCTGGACGTCCGCGAGGACGACGAGTGGCGGGCAGGTCACGCCGACGGTGCGCTGCACCTGCCGCTGAGCGAGTTCGTCGCCCGGTACGGCGAGCTGACCGAGGCCGCGCCGGCCGACGGCCGGGTGCACGTGATCTGCCGCTCCGGCGGGCGTTCCGCCCAGGTCACCCAGTACCTCGTCCAGCAGGGCATCGACGCGGTGAACGTCGACGGCGGCATGCAGAGCTGGGCCGCGGCGGGCCGGCCCGTCCGCGACGAGCGGGGCGAGCCGGGACAGGTCCTCTAGGGTCTTTCGTTTGGATCAGGCCGGACCCCGCGAGCCCGGCGTGATCCAAACGGAAGGCCCTGGATCCGTCCGGCGGCCCCGCCGGTCCCCGCGCGCGGTCCGGGGCCGCGGTGCGGTTTCCGCCCGGGGCTGTGCGGGCGGGCGGTCCTGAGTACCGTTCGCGTTCGAGCGCCGGGGAACGGACGGAACGACGGATCGGTACCGGAGACCGGGGACGGGGCGGGAATGGACGCGGACGAGACAGGCGCGAACGCCGGGCGGGGCGCACCCGCGGGGCCGGCGGGGCGGGTGCCCCCCGAGGTGCCCGAGGCCCCGGCCGGCCGGATAGGCCCGCCGGAGGGCTCCGGCTCCGCCGAGGCCGAGGAGGCCGGCGGGGCTGGCGGTGGGGCTGGGCCTGGTGGGTCTGGCGGGGTCGTTGGGCCTGGCGGGGTCGTTGGGCCTGGTGTGTCTGCTGCGCTTGCCGAGGCTGGTGGGGCTGCCGGGGCGGACGAGTTCGGCGGGGACGACGTGGCCGGTTTGACTGGTGTGGCCGGTGTGACCGGCGGGACGGCGGCCGCGGGGGTTCCGGACCGGGAGGCGGCGGCGGGCCACGGCACGGCCGGCGCCGAGGCGGGCGGTCGCCCGGCCCCACTGCCCGCGGGGCCCCGCGCCGGGGTCGCCGCGCTCTCCCCGCGCTACCAGGTCGGCGCCGCGCTCGCGCTCGGCGTCGTCGCCGTCGTCGTCTGCGCCCACGTCGGCCTGATGTTCCTGCACGTCGCCCCCTCGAACACCCTCACCAAGCAGCACGGCGCCGTGGTCGACGAGTGGATCTACCCCGAGTTCGAGCAGAACTGGAAGCTGTTCGCGCCCAACCCGCTCCAGCAGAACGTCTCCGTCCAGGTCCGCGCCGAGGTGAGCACGGCGGACGGCGGGGTGCGCACCACCGGCTGGTACGACCTGTCCGCCCAGGACGGCCGGGCCATCCGCGGCAACCCGCTGCCGAGCCACACCCAGCAGAACGAACTCCGCCGCGCCTGGGACTTCTTCGTCGCCACCCACGACTCCGAGAACCGCCCCGTGGGCCTGCGGGGCGCCCTCTCCGAGAACTACCTGCTGCGCATCGCCGCCCTGCGCCTGGCACGCGACGGCGTCGCCGGTCCGGGCGGTTCGGTCGACCGCGTCCAGTACCGCTCCCGCACCACCGCCGTCTCCCCGCCCCCGTGGAGCGGGGAGAAGGTCTCCGCCCAGCGGCCCGAATACCGCGAACTGCCCTGGTGGCCGATGCCCGCCCGCGACCCGGAAGGGGGCGCCGCGTGAACGCCCTCGCCCTGTCGCTCTCGCGCGGCATCGCCCGTGTCACCGGGTCCGCGCTCGGCCCGTACCAGACCGCGGTGATCCGGATCGGCTTCAGCCTCACCTGGCTGCTCTTCCTGCTGCGTGAACTGCCCCACCGGCACGAGCTGTACGGCCCCGACGGCCCCTGGAGCCGCGATCTCGCCGAGCAACTGATCGCGGACAACGGCGCGTTCACGGCGCTGCTGTGGTGGGACGGCCGGTTCTGGTTCGAGACGGTCTACGTCCTCGCCGTTCTGGCGAGCGTGCTGCTGCTGCTCGGCTGGCGCACCCGCACCACGTCCGTGCTCTTCATGATCGGCGTGCTCTCGCTCCAGAACCGCAGCATCTTCATGGGCGACGGCGGCGACAACGTCCTGCACCTGATGAGCATCTACCTGGTGTTCACCCGCTGCGCGCAGGTGTGGTCCCTGGACGCGCGCCGGGCCCGCCGTGAGGAGGCGGCCCGCGCGCGGGGCGAGCGCGTCACCGACCGGACGGGGCCCGTGCTGTGGACCGTCCTCGGCTGCGTGCTGGTCGCCGTGACGCTCGCCGGGCGGCTCGACGGCGACCGCCTCGTGCCGGTCCTGCTGTGGACGGTGTGGCTCGCCCAGGCGCTGTGCCGGACCGTGCGCCGCCGGGCGCGGAGCGAGGAGCCGCGCATCCTGCTCGACGTCGTCGCCCGCGTGGTGCACAACGGCGCCCTGCTGGTCATCATGGCGGAGGCCTGCCTGATCTACGCCACCGCCGGCTGGTACAAGATCCAGGGTTCGCGCTGGCAGGACGGCACCGCCGTCTACTACCCGCTGCACCTCGACTACTTCGCCCCGTGGCCCGCCCTGTCGCAGGCGCTGGCGGCCAGCGGCACCATGGTCATGCTCATCACCTACGGCACCGTCGTGGTGCAGGTCGCCTTCCCGTTCACGCTGTTCAACCGGCGGGTCAAGAACGTCCTGCTGGCCGTGATGATGACCGAGCACGCCGTGATCGCCGTGGTGCTGGGGCTGCCGTTCTTCTCGCTGGCGATGATCGCGGCCGACGCGGTCTTCCTGCCGACGTCCTTCCTGCGCGGCCTGGGTGCCCGGGTGGCCCGCCTCGGCCGGCGCGCCGGCGCGGGGGAACGGCCGCCCGCCGAGGTGCCCGCCCCGCGCTCCGGGGAGGGGGCCGAGGGGGCGCGCGTAGGCTTCCCGGCATGACCGACCCCGTCTCCGAGGCCCTGGCCGCCTGGCGTGGCCACGCCGCCCGCTGCGTGCTGCTGGACGGCTTCCACGCCCTCAAGCACGCGCTGCGCTTCGGCGCCGAGGTGCCCGTGGCCGTCACCGCCGACCGCGCGGGCGCCCTGGCCCTCGCCGACGAGCTGGCGCCGGACGTGCGGGACGCCCTGGCCGGGCTCCTGGTACCGGTGGACCGGGACGCGTACGCCGCGCTGGTGCCGCGTCCGCACCCGACCGCGGTGGCCGCGCTGGCGGTGCGCCCCGCGCGGGAGGAGGGGCTGCGCAGGCTGGCGGCGCTGCCGCGCACCGCGCCCGTCGTCGTCCTCGACCAGCCGCGCAATCTCGGCAACGCGGGGGCCGTGATCCGGCTCGCCGCCGGTTTCGGCGCGACCGGCGTGTGCACCACGGGCACCCTCGACCCCTGGCACCCGACGGTGGTGCGCGGCGGGGCGGGGCTGCACTACGCGACCGTCGTGGAACGGCTGACCACGGCGGAGCTGCCGCCCGGCCCGGTCTTCGCGCTCGACCCGGGGGGCGAGGACATCCGGGGGACGGTCCTGCCGGACGACGCGCTGCTGGCCTTCGGCTCGGAACGCGGCGGCCTCACGCCCGAGCTGCGCGCACGGGCCGACCACCTGGTGGCGCTGCCCATGCGGCCCCAGGTCTCCAGCTACAACCTGGCGACCAGTGTCGCCATGACCCTCTACCACTGGAGCGCCACGTCCGGCGGCGCCCCGGGAGGTGCCGCCGGAGGCGCCGTGGACGGCTCCGGCGGGGGCGGCGTGGACGGCTCCGGCGGGGGCGGCGCCGTCGGAGCCCGCCCCGTGCCGGGAGCACCGGCCCAGGGCGGGTGAACCGGCCCGTGCCGGGTGCGCCTGCCCGGGGGCGGGCGCCGGCCCGGGACGGGTGAACCCGCGGTACGGCGGACCGGTGCCGCCGCGGCACCGGACCGCCTGCCGCCGGACCGCAAGACCGCCGGACCGGCTGGGCGCCGAGGGGGGCCTGCCGGGGTGCCTACGCCTCCCGGCGGACCTCCACCATCCGGAAGCGGCTGGCGACGAACGCGCCGTCGCACAGGGCCGCGTTGGCCGCCGGGTTGCCGCCCGAGCCGTGGAAGTCGGAGAAGGCGGCCGTCTGGTTGACGTAGACCCCGCCGGTGAGGTTCAGCGAGAGCTGGGCGGCCTCGTCGAGGCACGCCTCCCGCACCGCCTCCTCGACTCCGGGGTCGGTGGTGTAGGCGCCGACGGTCATCGCGCCCTGCTCCCGGACGCTGCGGCGCAGCAGCTCCACCGCGTGCTCGGCGGAGTCGACGGCGACGAGGAAGGAGACGGGGCCGAAGCACTCGGTGGCGCAGGCCGCCGCGTCCGCCGGCTTGGCGCTGTCCAGCTTGACGATCAGCGGGGAGCGCACGGTGGCGTCCGGGAACTCCGGGTGGGCGATCGCGCGGGAGGCGAGGGCGACCTCGCCGAGACCGGCGGCGTCCTCCAGTCGCTCCCGCACGCCCGGGTTGACGATCGCGCCGAGGATCCCGGTGGCGCGGGCGTCGTCGCCGAGCAGTCCGTCCACCGCGGCGGCGAGGTCGGCGGCGACCTCGTCGAAGGTCTTCGGGCCCTGGTCGGTGGCGATGCCGTCGCGCGGGACCAGCAGGTTCTGCGGGGTGGTGCACATCTGGCCGCTGTAGAGCGAGAGGGAGAACGCCAGGTTGGCGAGCATGCCCCGGTAGTTCCCGGTCGACTCCACGATCACCGTGTTGACGCCGGCCTTCTCCGTGTACACCTGGGCCTGGCGGGCGTGGGCCTCCAGCCAGTCCCCGAACTCCGTCGACCCGGTGTAGTCGATGATCCGGATCTCCGGCCGGGTGGCGAGCGTCCTGGCGATGCCCTCGCCGGGCCGCTCGGCGGCGAGCGCGACCAGGTTGGGGTCGAAGCCCGCCTCGCCGAGCACCTCGCGCGCGATGCGCACGGTGAGCGCGAGCGGCAGCACCGCCCGCGGGTGCGGCTTGACCAGGACGGCGTTGCCGGTGGCCAGGGAGGCGAAGAGGCCCGGGTAGCCGTTCCACGTCGGGAAGGTGTTGCAGCCGACGACCAGGCCGATGCCGCGCGGGACCGCCGTGAACTCCTTGGTGAGCACGAGCGGGTCCCGCTTGCCCTGCGGCTTGGTCCACTCGGCTTCCCCGGGGGTGCGGACCTGCTCCGCGTAGGCGTACGCCACCGCCTCCAGGCCGCGGTCCTGGGCGTGCGGGCCGCCCGCCTGGAACGCCATCATGAACGCCTGCCCGGAGGTGTGCATGACCGCGTGCGCGAACTCGTGCGTCCGGTCGGCGATCCGCCGCAGGATCTCCAGGCAGACCATGGCGCGCAGCTCGGGGCCCGCGTCCCGCCAGGCCCGCCGCCCGGCCAGCATGGCGGGCAGCAGCACGTCGACGTCGGCGTGCGGGTAGGTCACGCCCAGCTCGACGCCGTACGGGGAGACCTCGCCGCCCACCCAGTCGTCGGTGCCGGGCTGGCCGAGGTCGAGGCGGGTGCCGAGCAGGGCGTCGAAGGCGGCCTTGCCCGCCGCGAGGTCGAGGCTGTCGCCCTCCCCGTACGCCTTGGGGTGTTCGGGGTGGGGGGACCAGTACGCGCGCGTGCGGATCGTCTCCAGCGCCCGGTCGAGGGTGGACCGGTGCTGGGCGGTCAGCTCGGGCGCGGTGAGTGCGGCGGCCATGCGGGACCAACTCCTCGTCTCGGCTCTGCGTCTGGGCGATGCGGGCTGCGTACGCCGTCCGTCCCGCGCCCGCGGGTCCCTGTGGTCCATGGGCCCGTGGTGTGCACGGCGCGCACGGTCCGCGGGGCGGGCGGGGCGTCCGCCGTGTCCACAGCCTTCACGGTGTGCGCGGTCTCCACGACCCGGCACGGCCCTGGGCAGGAACGGGCGGACAGGGCTAGAGTAACCGAACGATCGGTCGGTACAAGGGGGTCCGCCGCTTCTGTGGAAAACCCCGTGGGGGAGGATTCCGCCATGACAGCACTCGACCTCGGCAGCCCCGTGGGCGTGGTCGGCACCGGCACCATGGGGCAGGGGATCGCCCAGGTGGCGCTGATCGCGGGGCATCCCGTGCGGCTGCACGACGCCCTTCCCGGACGGGCCGGCCAGGCGGCCGAGGCGATCGGCGCCCGGCTCGACCGCCTCGTCGAGAAGGGGCGGCTCACCGGCGCCGAGCGGGACGCGGCGCGCGCCCGCCTGGAGCCCGCCGGGAGCCTCGCGGGGCTGGCCGGCTGCGGCCTGGTCGTGGAGGCGGTCGTGGAACGCCTCGACGCCAAGCAGGAACTGCTGCGCGAGCTGGAGTCCGCCGTCGGCGAGGAGTGCCTGCTCGCCACCAACACCTCCTCCCTGTCGGTCACCGCCGTCGGCGGGGCCCTCGACCGGCCGGAACGCTTCGTCGGCCTGCACTTCTTCAACCCGGCGCCGCTCCTGCCGCTGGTCGAGGTGGTCTCCGGCTTCGCCACCGCCCCGGCGGCGGCCACGCGCGCGTACGAGACGGCCCGCGCCTGGGGCAAGACGCCCGTGTACTGCGCGGACACGCCCGGCTTCATCGTCAACCGCATCGCCCGGCCCTTCTACGCCGAGGCCCTCGCGGTGCACGAGGCGCGCGGCGCCGACCCGGCCACCGTGGACGCCGTGCTGCGCGAGTCGGGCGGCTTCCGGATGGGCGCCTTCGAGCTGACCGACCTGATCGGGCAGGACGTCAACGAGTCCGTCACGCACTCCGTGTGGCGCTCCTTCTTCCGGGACGCGCGGTTCACCCCGTCGCTCGCCCAGCGCCGGCTGGTCGAGTCCGGCCGGCTCGGCCGCAAGAGCGGCCGGGGCTGGTACGCGTACGGGGAGGGCGCCGAGCGCCCCGCCCCGCACACCGCCGCCCCCGCGGACCCGCCCGCGCACGTCGCCGTCACCGGCGGCCTGGGCCCCGCCGCCGGCCTGCCCGGACTGCTCCGCGAGGCCGGGATCGAGGTCCGCGACGGGGCACCGGACGGCGCGGGCGCGCTGCTCCTGCCCGGCGGGGGCCGCCTCCGTCTCGCGGACGGGCGCACCTCCGCCGAGCTGGGGGACACCGTCCAGTTCGACCTGGCGCTCGACTACGGCGCGGCCGGCCGGATCGCCCTGGCCGCCGGGGAGGGCACCGCGCCGCGCACCCTGGCGGAGGCCACCGGCCTGTTCCAGGCGCTCGGCAAGGAGGTCAGCGTCGTCGGAGACGTCCCGGGCATGATCGTCGCCCGTACGGTCGCGCGGATCGTCGACCTGGCGCACGACGCCGTCGCCCAGGGCGTCGCCACGCGCGAGGACGTCGACACGGCCATGCGGCTCGGCGTCAACTACCCGCTCGGTCCCTTCGCGTGGGGCGACCGGCTCGGCCGCGGATGGGCCCACGCCCTGCTCACCGAGGTGCACCGGCGCGAGCCCGCGGGGCGCTGCGCCCCGTCCCTCGCGCTGCACCGCCACGCACACGCCCGCGACGCAACGGAGGGCAGCGCCCCATGACCACCGCCAAGCGCGACACGTACACCCCCGAGACGCTGCTCTCCGTCGCCGTCCAGGTCTTCAACGAACGCGGCTACGACGGCACCTCCATGGAGCACCTCTCCAAGGCCGCCGGCATCTCCAAGTCGTCGATCTACCACCACGTCGCCGGCAAGGAGGAACTCCTGCGACGCGCCGTGAGCCGCGCCCTGGACGGCCTCTTCGCCATCCTCGACGAGGAGCGGGCGCGCGAGGGCGGCGCCGCCGCGCGCCTGGAGCACGTCGTGCGGCGCATGGTCGAGGTGCTGATGGCCGAACTGCCGTACGTGACGCTGCTGCTGAGGGTGCGGGGCAACACCGGCACCGAGCGGTGGGCGCTGGAGCGGCGGCGCGAGTTCGACCACCGGGTCGCCGCGCTGATGAGGGCCGCGGCGGCCGAGGGGGACGTGCGCGCCGACGTGGAGCCGCGGCTCGCCACCCGGCTCGTCTTCGGCATGATCAACTCGATCGTCGAGTGGTACCGGCCCGACGGCCGCGGCGCGGCCGAGCGCGAGGTGGCCGACGCCGTGGCGCGGCTGGTCTTCGGCGGGCTGCGCGGCGACCGGACGGCCTGACCCGCCTCGGGCCTCAGCCCTGCGGTTCCAGGTCCTCCGTCTCGAACACCAGCAGCGTGCGGGTGCTGAGCACCTGGGGTATCGCCTGGATGCGGGTGAGCACCAGCTCGCGCAGGGCCCGGTTGTCCTGCGTGTGCACCAGCAGCAGGACGTCGAAGTCACCGCCCAGCAGGGCGATGTGGGAGGCGCCGGGAAGCTGCCTGAGCTGCTCGCGCACCGTGCGCCAGGAATTCTGGACGATCTTCAGAGTGATGTAGGCCGAGGTGCCCTGGCCGGCCCGCTCGTGGTCGACGCGGGCGCCGAAGCCCCGGATGACGCCGTCCTCGATGAGCCGGTTGATGCGCGCGTAGGCGTTGGCGCGCGAGACGTGCACCCGTTCGGCGACCGAGCGGACCGAGGCGCGGCCGTCCGCGCGGAGCATGCGCAGGATGTCGTGGTCCACCGCGTCCAGCGGGCGCGGGGGCGGCGGGGTGCCGGACTCCTCCGGGCGCTCGGCCATTTGTTCAGATGCCATGTCCCCCCGCCTTCCTACCATGGACGTACTGCGTCCATCACAGGCTGTGGAGAACCGATTGTCCACAGCCTGGGGCCGCCTGTAGCCAAAATGCACCGACGACCGAACAATCGGTAGGTGAGGCCCGTCACACCCGTGGCGAGCCCGAAGCCGCTCCCACGAGGAGGTGCCGTCATGACGGTCATGGAGCAGCGGGGCGCTTACCGGCCCACACCGCCGCCCGCCTGGCAGCCCCGTACCGATCCCGCGCCCCTGCTGCCCGACGCGGAACCCCACCGCGTCCTGGGGACCGAGGCCGCCGCCGGGGCCGACCCCGCACTGCTGCTCCGGCTCCACGCGGAGCTGGTCAAGGGCCGCCGGTACAACGCGCAGGCCACCGCCCTCACCAAGCAGGGCCGGCTCGCCGTCTACCCCTCCAGCACCGGCCAGGAGGCGTGCGAGATCGCCGCCGCCCTCGTGCTGGCCGAGCGGGACTGGCTCTTCCCGAGCTACCGCGACACCCTCGCCGTCATCGCCCGCGGCGTCGATCCCGTCGAGGCCCTCACCCTGCTGCGCGGCGACTGGCACACCGGGTACGACCCCCGCGAGCACCGGGTCGCCCCGCTGTCCACGCCGCTCGCCACCCAGCTCCCGCACGCCGTCGGCCTCGCGCACGCGGCCCGCCTCCAGGGCGACGACGTGGTCGCGCTCGCCATGGTCGGCGACGGCGGCACCAGCGAGGGCGACTTCCACGAGGCGCTGAACTTCGCGGCCGTCTGGCAGGCCCCGGTCGTCTTCCTCGTGCAGAACAACGGCTTCGCCATCTCCGTCCCCCTCGCCAAGCAGACCGCGGCCCCCTCGCTGGCCCACAAGGCCGTCGGCTACGGGATGCCCGGCCGCCTCGTCGACGGCAACGACGCCGTCGCCGTGCACGAGGTCCTCGCGGACGCCGTGCGCCACGCCCGCGCGGGCGGCGGCCCCACCCTGGTCGAGGCGCTCACCTACCGCGTCGACGCCCACACCAACGCCGACGACGCCACCCGCTACCGGGGCGACGACGAGGTCGAGACCTGGCGGCGGCACGACCCGATCGCCCTGCTGGAGGAGGAGCTGACCCGGCGCGGGCTGCTCACCGAGGACGCCGTGCGCGGCGCGCGCGAGGACGCCGAGGCGATGGCCGCCGACCTGCGCGCGCGGATGAACGAGGACGCGCGCCTGGACCCGATGGACCTCTTCGCACACGTCTACGCCGAGCCGACCCCGCAACTGCGCGAGCAGCGGGACCTGCTGCGGGCGGAGCTGGCGGCCGAGGCCGAAGCAGAGACCGCCCCGACCACCGGGACCGGCCGGACCACCGGGACCGCCGCGAGCACGGAAGGACCCCGATGACGACCGTCGCCGCGAAGCCGGCCACCATGGCGCAGGCCCTGACCCGGGCGCTGCGCGACGCCATGGCCGACGACCCCGCGGTGCACGTCCTCGGCGAGGACGTCGGCACCCTCGGCGGCGTCTTCAGGATCACCGACGGGCTCGCCGCCGAGTTCGGCGAGGACCGCTGCGCGGACACCCCGCTCGCCGAGGCCGGCATCCTCGGCGCGGCCGTCGGCATGGCGATGTACGGGCTGCGCCCGGTCGTGGAGATGCAGTTCGACGCCTTCGCCTACCCGGCGTTCGAGCAGCTCGCCAGCCATGTCGCCAAGATGCGCAACCGCACCCGCGGCACGCTGCCCCTGCCGCTGACCATCCGCATCCCCTACGGCGGCGGCATCGGCGGCGTCGAGCACCACAGCGACTCCTCCGAGGCGTACTACATGGCGACCCCGGGGCTCCATGTCGTCACGCCCGCGACCGTCGCCGACGCCTACGGGCTGCTGCGCGCCGCCATCGCCTCCGACGACCCGGTGGTCTTCCTCGAACCCAAGCGGCTGTACTGGTCGAAGGACTCCTGGAACCCGGAGCGGCCCTCACCCGTTGAGCCGATAGGCCGCGCGGTGGTGCGGCGCTCCGGCCGGAGCGCCACGCTCCTCACGTACGGGCCCTCGGTCGCCGTCTGCATGGAGGCCGCCGAGGCGGCCCGAGCCGAGGGCTGGGACCTCGAAGTCGTCGACCTGCGCTCGCTGGTGCCGTTCGACGACGAGACGGTCTGCGCCTCGGTGCGGCGGACCGGACGCGCGGTCGTCGTCCACGAGGCGCACGCCTTCGGCGGCCCCGGGGGCGAGATCGCGGCCCGGGTCACGGAGCGCTGCTTCCACCACCTGGAGGCGCCGGTGCTGCGCGTGGCCGGGTTCGACGTCCCGTACCCGCCGCCGATGCTGGAGCGCCACCACCTGCCCGGTGTGGACCGCATCCTGGACGCCGTGGGGCGCTTGCAGTGGGAGGCCGAGAGCTGATGGCACAGGTGCTGGAGTTCAAGCTCCCCGACCTCGGTGAGGGGCTCACCGAGGCGGAGATCGTGCGCTGGCTGGTCGAGGTCGGCGAGCCGGTCGCCGTCGACCAGCCGGTCGTCGAGGTGGAGACCGCCAAGGCGATGGTCGAGGTGCCCTGCCCCTACGCCGGAGTGGTCACCGCCCGCTTCGGCGAGGAGGGCACGGAGCTGCCCGTCGGGGCGCCGCTGATCACGGTCGCCGTGGGCGAGCCGGCGCCGGAGGGGACCGCGGCGACCGGTCCGGGCACCGGGGCCGCCGGCACCCGGCAGGCCCCGGAGGGGGAGCGGGCGCCCGAGGCGGAGCGCGGGCAGGCGGCACCGGCCGAGGGCTCGGGCAACGTCCTGGTCGGCTACGGCACCTCAAAGGCCCCCGCCCGCCGGCGCCGGGTGCGGCCGGAGCGCACCGGCCCCGCCGCCCGCCTACCGGCGCGGGCCGACAGCCACCCGGCCCCCGCCGAGCAGCCGGACGGCCCGGTCCCCGTCATCTCCCCCCTGGTGCGCAGGCTCGCCCGGCAGAACGACCTCGACCTGCGCGAGATGACCGGCTCCGGACCCGACGGGCTGATCCTGCGCGCCGACGTGGAGTACGCGCTGCGCGCCGCCGCCGCACAGGGCGGCAGGACCGCCGCCGAGGCCGGGCCGCGCCCCGCCGCGCCGGTCGCGGCGCCGCCGCCCGCCGAGGGGACGCGCATCCCGCTCAAGGGCGTCCGGGGCGCCGTCGCCGACAAGCTCTCCCGCAGCCGGCGCGAGATCCCCGACGCCACCTGCTGGGTGGACGCCGACGCGACCGAGCTGATGCGGGCCCGCACCGCGATGAACGCCGCGGGCGGTCCGAAGGTCTCCCTGATCGCGCTGCTGGCCCGGATCTGCACCGCCGCCCTCGCCCGCTTCCCCGAGCTGAACTCCACCGTCGACACCCAGGCCCGGGAGGTCGTCCGCCTCGACCGGATCCACCTGGGCTTCGCCGCCCAGACCGACCGGGGCCTGGTGGTGCCCGTCATCCGGGACGCGCACACGCGGGACGCCGAGGGACTCACCGCCGAGTTCGCCCGGCTCACCGAGGCCGGCCGCGCCGGTCGGCTGACTCCCGGGGAGCTGAGCGGCGGCACCTTCACCCTCAACAACTACGGCGTGTTCGGCGTCGACGGCTCCACGCCGATCGTCAACCACCCCGAGGCGGCCATGCTCGGCGTCGGCCGCATCGTCCCCAAACCCTGGGTCCACGAGGGCGAGCTGGCGGCCCGCCAGGTCGTACAGCTCTCGCTCACCTTCGACCACCGGGTCTGCGACGGCGGCACCGCGGGCGGCTTCCTGCGGTACGTGGCGGACTGCGTCGAACAGCCGGCGGTGCTCCTGCGCACCCTGTGACCGGGTGACGGGGACCGTCGCCCCACCTCGTCCCCGTCTCCTCCGTCTCCTCCGTCTCCTCCACCGTCCGCGCGGCCGTGGGAGCGGCACCGGGAGGCTCCGCCCGGCGCGCGGTGTCCGGCCCGGCGTGTGCGCGGAGCGTGCCGTGGTGTGCCCCGGTGCTCGGATACGGGCCCCGACCCGCCCGCGCCGCACCAAGGCGGTGGGCCGGGGCGGGGGGGCCGGTCCGTGGCATCCGGCCAGGCCGGACGCCACGGACCGGTGCCGGCGGGGTGACGCCGGGCAGCCGGTCGCCCGAGCGTGACCCCGCACGCGGTGCCGGGGATGCCGGTCTCGTCCCCCTGCCGTTGTTGCCGCCGGTGGCGCCGGTGGCCGGTCGGCGGGGTCCCGCCCGGCACGCGGTGTCGGCCCGGGTGCCGGTGGCGCCGCCCCGTCGCCCCGCCGCCCCGTCGCTCCGTCGCCCCGCCGGGCCACCGGGCCGGGCGGGGGCGGCATCCGGGGCGGGGTCTCCCCGGGGCGGGTGCTCGCGCTGCTGCGGGGCGGCCCGCCGGGTGACCGGGCCGCCGGCGGTCCCTTTCCCGGGGGCGGGTGGGCGCACCGGGCGTGTCGTCTCCGCTCGGCGGCGGGCGCCGCCCCGCAGCCGACGGGCCCGGGAGGAGGGCGGCGGGCGCCCCCACGTTCCCTGTGATCGCGCGGACACGCATACTCGGGGGGTGACCGCGTACCGACCGCCCGGTGACCCAGGAGCCGGCCCCGCCCCCGCGCCGGGGACGGCGGCCGTCGCGTACGACGCCGTCGTGCTCGCCGGAGGGGCCGCACGGCGGCTGGGCGGCGCCGACAAGCCCGGTCTCCGCGTCGGCGGCCGGGCCCTGCTCGACCGGGTGCTCGCCGCGGCGGCCGGGGCGAACACCACCGTCGTCGTCGCCGACCCCCGGCCCACCGCCCGGCCCGTGGTCTGGGCGCGCGAGGACCCGCCGGGCGGCGGACCGCTCGCCGCGTTCGCCGCCGGACTGCGGCACACCACGGCCGAGCACGTCCTCGTGGTCTCGGCCGACCTGCCCTTCCTCGACGCCGCGGTCGTCGGCCGGCTGCTGGCGGAACTCGCCGCGGGCCCCGCCGACGCCGTGCTGCTCACCGACGCCGAGGGCCGCGACCAGCCCCTCGTCGCCGCCTACCGCGCCGGTGCGGTGCGCCGCGTCCTGGCCGGGCTCTCCGACGAACGGGGCGGCCTGGCCGGGCTCCCCCTGCGCCGGCTCACCGCCGCACTCCACCTCAGCCGCGTCCCCGACGCCGTCGCGTCCTTCGACTGCGACACCTGGGACGACATCGCCACCGCAAGGGCACGTATCAGGGAGCATGGTCACGTGTTGGATGAATGGATCTCCGCAGCCAAGGACGAGCTGGGCATCGACCTCGACGTCGACATCACCCTCCTGCTCGACCTCGCCCGCGACGCCGCGCACGGTGTCGCCCGCCCGGCCGCCCCGCTGACCACCTTCCTCGTCGGCTACGCCGCGGGACGGGCCGCGGGGGGACCGGAGGCCGTCGCCGAGGCCGTCCGCAAGGCCGAGGCACTGGCCCTGCGCTGGGCCGAGGAGGCGGCGGAGCCGGCGCCCCCCGGCCCGGCCACAAACACCGTCCCGCCGGGCGGCGACGGAACCGGGGCGCGTCCCGACAGCCAGCCGGACGTCTGATGACCGCCCCGGGCACGCGGGCCGGCGAGGAAGCGGACGATCTCGGCGCCGAGGAAGCACTCGCCCTGGTGAAGGAGAACCGCCCCCCGCACGACCCGGCGCCCGCGTCCCGCGCACCGCACACCCACGACGGCGCCCCGGCCCGTACGCCGGACCACCGCCACCGGGCCACGCCCTGGCCCGAGGCCCGCGCGACCGCCGAGCGCGCCGCGCGCACCGCCGTCCGCGCGGCCGGCCGGGCACCGCTCACCGTCCCCCTCGACGCCGCCCTCGGCCTCACCCTGGCCACGGCCCTGCCCGCCCTCACGGACCTGCCCTCCTTCGACACCTCCGCGATGGACGGCTGGGCGGTCGCCGGACCGGGCCCGTGGACCGTCCGCGAGGACGGGGTGCTCGCCGGGCACGCGGCGGCCCCGCCCCTCACCGACGGCGAGGCCGTCCGTATCGCCACCGGTGCCCGCGTCCCCCCGGACACCACGGCCGTCCTGCGCACCGAACACGGGCGCGTCGACCACGGGCGCCCGGGGGCGGGCCGCGGAGTGCAGGGCCGCACCGGGCCCGCGGTCACCGACGACGGCCATCCCGGCAGTCGTCCCGACAGCGGTCCCGGCGGCGGCCACGCCGAGCACGGCCGTACCGGACACGAGAGCGCCGCGTCCCGGGGCACCGGCGGTCCCGACCGGCTGCACGCCACCCACGAGGTCGTGCACGGCCAGGACATCCGCCCCCGGGGCCAGGAGTGCCGGGGCGGCGACCAGTTGCTGCCCCTCGGCACCCTGGTGACCCCCGCCGTGCTCGGGCTCGCGGCGGCGGCCGGTTACGACACCCTCGACGTGGTCCCCCGGCCGCGCGTCGACCTCCTCGTCCTCGGCGACGAACTGCTCACCGCCGGACTGCCCCGCGAGGGCCTCATCCGGGACGCCCTCGGCCCGATGCTGCCGCCCTGGATCCGGGCCCTGGGCGGCGAGACGGGCGCCGTCCGCCGGATCGGTGACGACGCCGAGGCCCTGCACCGGGCGATCACGGAATCGACCGCCGACCTGATCGTCACGACCGGCGGCACCGCGGCGGGCCCCGTCGACCACGTCCACCCGGTCCTCGCGCGGATCGGCGCCGACCTGCTGGTGGACGGGGTCAGGGTGCGTCCTGGGCACCCCATGCTGCTGGCCCGGACCGGGGAGGCCCAGCACCTCGTCGGGCTGCCCGGCAACCCCCTCGCCGCCGTATCCGGCCTGCTCACGCTGGCCGAGCCGCTGCTGCGCATTCTCGCCGCCCGGCCCGCCCCCGCGCCCCGCGCGCTGCCGGCCCGGGGCGCGGTGCCGGGCCATCCGTACGACACCCGGCTGGTTCCCGTCGCCCTGCGCGGCGGCGGCGCCGTGCCGCTGCACTACAACGGTCCGGCGATGCTGCGCGGCATGGCCGCGGCCGACGCCCTGGCGGTCGTCCCGCCCGGCGGCGTGCGGCCGGGACAGGAGACCGAGATCCTCGACCTGCCCTGGGCGGCCGGTGGAATCGGAGTGTGTTTCACGTGAAACTTCCGGGCCAGGACGCGATCGCCCGCCAGGCGGACGAACACCTCGTGACCCACCGGGTGAAACTCCCGAGGAAGGCGGTGGAACGGCCGTTCCGCCAGGTCGCCAAGCGGCTCTCGATGGCGGTGCTCGTCCTGATGGTCACCTCGGTGATCGTCTACGCCGACCGGGGCGGCTACCACGACGGCGCGGGCGACTCCGTGGACTTCCTCGACGCCTGCTACTACGCCACCGTCACGCTCTCCACCACCGGATACGGCGACATCACCCCGGTCGGGGACGCCGCCCGGCTGACCAACATCCTCGTCATCACGCCGCTGCGGGTGCTCTTCCTGATCATCCTCGTCGGCACCACGCTGGAAGTCCTCACCGAACGCACCCGGGAGGAATGGCGCCTGAACCGCTGGAGGTCCGCGTTGCGCGACCACACCGTCGTCGTCGGCTTCGGTACGAAGGGACGCTCGGCGCTCCAGACCGTCTGCGCGGCGGGGCTCCGCAAGGAGCAGGTCGTCGTGGTGGACCCGAGCAGCAAGGTGATCGACGCCGCCGCGGCCGACGGCTTCGCCGGGGTGGTCGGCGACGCCACCCGCAGCGATGTGCTGAAGCGCGCCGAGGTCCAGCGGGCCCGGCAGATCATCATCGCCACCCAGCGCGACGACACGGCCGTGCTGGTGACGCTGACCGCCCGGCAGATCAACCGCGGCGCGAAGATCGTGGTCGCGGTCCGCGAGGAGGAGAACGCGCCGCTGCTGAAGCAGTCCGGCGCCGACGCGGTGATCACCAGCGCCAGCGCCGCCGGCCGGCTGCTCGGGCTCTCCGTGCTCAGCCCCGCCGCGGGCATGGTGATAGAGGATCTCATCCACCAGGGCACCGGGCTCGACCTCGTGGAACGCCCCGTCATAAAGGCCGAGGTGGGCCGGAACCCCCGCGAGCTGGACGACCTCGTGGTGAGCGTCCTGCGCGGACACCGGGTGCTCGGCTACGACGATCCGGCCGTCGGCGGACTGGAGCTGACGGACCGCCTGATCACCATTGTCCGGGCCACCCCGGGCCGGCAGGTGACGCCCGACATCCGCCCGCTGCCCCGCGACTGACGCGTTTTCCCTTCCGCCACACCGGTTCCCGGACGGTGGCGGAAGGGTAGCGTCGGCCCCATGCATGCGATCACGATTCCCGAACCCGGAGGCCCCGAGGCGCTGGTGTGGGCCGAGGTCCCCGATCCGGTGCCCGGCGAGGGCGAGGTCCTGGTCGAGGTGGCGGCGAGCGCCGTCAACCGGGCCGACATCATGCAACGCATGGGCTTCTACGACCCGCCGCCCGGCTCCTCCCCCTACCCCGGCCTGGAATGCTCCGGGCGCATCACCGCGATCGGCACCGGTGTCTCCGGCTGGGCGGTCGGCGACGAGGTGTGCGCGCTGCTCGCGGGCGGCGGATACGCCGAGAAGGTCGTCGTCCCGGCCGGACAGCTCCTGCCGGTGCCCGAGGGCGTCGGCCTGACGGAGGCGGCGGCGCTGCCCGAGGTGGTCTGCACGGTCTGGTCCAACGTCTTCATGGTCGCCCACCTGCGCCCCGGGGAGACGCTTCTCGTGCACGGCGGCTCCAGCGGCATCGGCACCATGGCGATCCAGCTCGCCAAGGCCGTCGGCGCGAAGGTCGCCGTCACGGCGGGCACCGCGGCCAAGCTGGAGCGGTGCGCCGCGCTGGGCGCCGACATCCTGATCAACTACCGGGAGCAGGACTTCGTCGCCGAGATCAGGGAGGCCACCGGCGGCGCGGGCGCCGACGTCATCCTCGACAACATGGGCGCCAAGTACCTCGACCGCAATGTGCGGGCCCTCGCCGTGAACGGCCGCCTCGCCATCATCGGCCTCCAGGGCGGCGTGAAGGGCGAGCTGAACATCGGGGCCCTGCTCACCAAGCGCGCCGCCGTCAGCGCGACCTCCCTGCGGGCCCGCCCGCTGGAGGAGAAGGCGGCGATCGTGGCGGCCGTACGGGAGCACGTCTGGCCGCTGATCGCCGGGGGCCACGTGCGGCCGGTGATCGATCGTGAGCTGCCGCTGAGCGCGGCGGCGGACGGGCACCGGGTGCTGGAGGAGAGCGGGCACATCGGCAAGGTGCTGCTGATCGCCGGCGCGTAGCGGCTCCCCCGGGCCACCCGGCCCGGCGCCCGCCCTGGCCACCGGCCCCGCCCCGGCCCTGGCCCCGGCCCCGGCCCCGCCCACCGATCCGCCCCGGCTCAAGCCGCCGCGGCCCCGGCTCGGGAGACCGCCCGGGGCCGGGGTCGCCGCCTGGAGAGCGGGGGCCCGCCCCGGCCTCCAGACCGCGCGGCCGGCCGCGCCACGGAGAGCCGTCCGCGTCCCGGGCACACGCGGACGGCCCCGGTCCGGCCCCACACCGGCATCGACGGCCAGACACCCGCCGGCCGTGTCACCAACCTGTCCGGACAGCAGACCCTAGTGACGGCGCAGGCGGAGGCCGACGAAGGCGAGGGCCAGGCCGAGGCCGACCAGGACCAGTCCGGTGCCGAGCGGCAGCAGCCGCCGGACCGGTGCGCCGGCCGCGGCGGGCGTGCCGGTGTCCACCTCCGTGGCCGACGGGGTCGCGGAGGGCACGTGGAAGGCCGCGGAGGGCGGGACGGGGGTGTCCGGACCGTCGGGGACGCCGCTGCCCCCGGCCTGGGCGTCGCCGTCCTCGACCGCGGCGTCGGCGTCGGCGTCGGCGTTCTCCTCCGGTTCGGGGCGTCCCGGCCGCGGTCGTCCCTCACCGGGCCGGCTGCCCGCCCGGGAGGGCTCGGCCGAGGCGGACGGGGACGCGGCCGGGCCGGAGGGGTCGGTGGACGGGGGCCCGGGGGCGGGCACCGGTCCGTCGTCGGCAGGCGCGGCCGTCTCCGTGCCGCCCCGCCCGGCGTCGTCCCCGCCGTCGCCGCCCACGGCGTTCCCGGGCCCCGGCGGAACGGCCCCGCCGTCCGTCTCCTCCCGGTCTTCCCGGTCCGTGCCGTCGGCGTCCCCGGCCGGAGGGCCCGCCGTCGGTGGGACGGCCCCGCCCGGAGACGGCGCCGCCGAGGCCGGCCCGGCGGCCCTCGCCCCAGCGGTACCGGCCCTCACCCCACCGTCGCCGCCGCCCCCGTTCCCGTACGTCGGCCCGGACCCGGACCCGCCCGCGGACCGCGGCGCCGTCTCGTTCCCGCCCCCGGGCCCCGACCCCACCCCGGCCCCGCCGCCGTCCCCGCGCACCGAAACCCCCGGCCCGGCTCCCGTCCCCGCCTCCGACCGGGCGCCCGTCCCCTCCACCGCCGCTGTCAGCGTCCCCGGACCCGCCGCGTGTGCTCCGGCGGGGACGGGGGCCGTCGCGAGGGTGCCCAGGGTCAGGGCGCCCGCGAGGCCCGACGCGTGCAGGGTGCGGCGCCACGGAGTCATACGGAGACCCCCTCCCGGTCCGGATCGGCTCGGTCGACCCCGGTCCGCCGGCGCGGTCGACGGGACAAGCGTCACATTCCCCGGACCTCGCGGCATTCCGGATGCCGCCGAACGCGAGAACGGCGCCGGACCGGGGGGCGCCACTCGGACAGGAACGCCGGGTGCGCGACAATGGACGCATGGAGATGCCGAGGAACGACAGGTCGCCGGAGAAGCCCCAGATCCTGGTCGTCGGCCAGGACGGAATGGCGCTCAGCGGCGGCGGAGACGGCGGCGAGGACCGGGAGATCCCGGTGACGGAGCAGGTCGAGCAGCCTGCCAAGGTCATGCGGATCGGCAGCATGATCAAGCAGTTGCTCGAGGAGGTGCGGGTCGCGCCGCTGGACGAGGCGAGCCGGGTCCGGCTCAAGGAGATCCACGCCAGTTCCGTCAAGGAACTGGAGGACGGCCTGGCGCCCGAGCTGGTCGAGGAGCTGGAGCGGCTCTCGCTGCCCTTCACGGACGGAGCCACGCCCACCGACGCCGAGTTGCGGATCGCGCAGGCCCAGTTGGTCGGCTGGCTGGAGGGGCTCTTCCACGGCATCCAGACCACGCTGTTCGCCCAGCAGATGGCCGCCCGCGCCCAGCTCGAGCAGATGCGCCGCGCCCTGCCGCCCGGCGCCGGGCACGACGGCGACGAACCCCACCCCGGCGGTCGTACCGGCGGGCCCTACCTCTGAGACACCCCTCACCGCACCACGTGCGCGAAGGGCCCGGCAGCACCGGCTGCCGGGCCCTTCGTCGCGGGCGGGAGGGGGTCAGGAGGCGGGGTTGCCCGTCGAGACCTTGAGCTGGATCTCCGGCATGTCGTCGGGGTCGACGTCCGTGCCCGCCGAGGGGAACTGGTCGCGGACCGAGCCCTCGCCGTAGGTGTTCTCGTCCACGTGGACGATCTTCATCTGCCAGCCCGCGGCCTGGAAGCACTCCTTGACCGAGTCGATGTGCTTGAAGGTGAAGTCGGGCACCTTGACCTTGTCGGGGTCGTTGTACGACTCGTCGGGCTCCGTGCACTTGTCGGAGTCGATCTGCTTGCTCTTGTCCGGGCCCCGGTACCCCTCGGCCTTCGACGCCGAGGCGGACGCGGAGGCGCCGCCCCCGGCCCGGTCGTCCTTGCCGTCGCCCGCGTTGGCGTACATCAGCGCGCCGATCAGACCGCCGGCCACCAGGACGGCCCCCGCGACCATCCCGACGAGCATGCCCTTGCCGCCCCGGCCGCCGCCGCCCTGCGAGGGGGGCCCGACGGCGTAGGGCGGGGGCGTCGGCGTGCCCTGCTGCGGGTAGCCCGTGCCGTGCGGCGTCGGGTAGCCGCCCTGCTGCGGGTAGCCGTAGGACGGGGTCGGTGCCGGGGTGCCGTAGGGGTGCTGCTGCTGGGGGGCGGGCTGGTAGGGCGTCTGGACCGGGCCGGTCGGCGCCGGGGTGCCCTGGTCGACGGGAGGGAACACGGCGGAGCCGACGCCCGCGCCGCTGCCCGTGGCGGCGCCGGGGACGATGCTCGGCGGGGCCGCCTGGACGGAGGCCGCCACCCGCAGGCACTCGGACCGCATCGCCTCGGCGCTGGGGAAGCGTTCGTTGGGGTTCTTGCGCAGCGCGCGGCCGATCAGCGCGTCCACGGCCGGCGGCACCGAGCGGTTCACCGAGGAGGGGGCGACCGGCTCCTCCTGCACGTGGGCGTAGGCGATGGCCAGCGGCGAGTCCGCGTCGAAGGGCAGCCGCCCGGTGACGAGCTGGAAGAGCATGATGCCGACCGAGTACAGGTCGGAGCGGGCGTCCACGCCGCGGCCGAGGGCCTGTTCCGGCGAGAGGTACTGCGGGGTGCCGACGACCATGCCGGTCTGCGTCATGGACGTGACGCCGGACTGCATGGCGCGGGCGATGCCGAAGTCCATCACCTTGACCACGCCGCGCTTGGTCACCATCACGTTGCCCGGCTTGATGTCCCGGTGGACCAGGCCCATCTCGTGGCTGATCTCCAGGGCGGCCAGCACGTCGGCGGTGACCTCAAGGGCCTGGTCGACGGGCATGGCGCCCTGGCGCCGGACGTCCTCGTCGAGCACGGAGCCGAGCGGGCGGCCCTCCACGTACTCCATGACGATGTACGGCGTGGTGAGACCGTCGACGTCGTCCTCGCCGGTGTCGAAGACGGAGACGATGTTGGTGTGGGTGAGCTTCGCCACGGCCTGTGCCTCGCGGCGGAAACGCTCGCGGAACGCCTGCTCGCGGCCCAGCTCGGTGTGGAGGGTCTTGACGGCGACCTGCCGGTCCAGTACCGAGTCGTACGCCAGGTGGACCGAGGCCATGCCGCCCTCGCCGAGCAAGTCGCGAAGCTGGTAGCGGCCGCCGGCGAGCGCGCGCCCCGCGTACCGGCCCTGTCCGGCGTCCTGGCTCATGATCCGTGTCCCCCGTCGGCGCTCCGGCGCCGGAGGCAGCGACGCGAGCGCTCGTTGATCGAAAGTGTTATTCCCGGCCAAGTCTGCCCCAGGGCACCGACACGTCAAGCGCGGTGCCCGTTCCGTGACCGTACGCGAAAGAAGCGTCGCGGAAGCGTTACAGCGGGCACACGGCCGGTGCGCGGAATTTGCACGACGGCGCGGGAGCGGGGTTTCATGACCGGTCCGTCTCGTGCCGGTCCTGGCGCCCATCTCGGACCGGAGGCCCCTGCGAAGGCTGTAGCGTGGCCGACGGAGACCGTGACAACACCGCGCGCACCGCGGGCAGAAACGACGGCGAGGACTGATGGCACAGCAGCAGCGCGCCCAGGGCCCGTCCGACCCCGAGGCGACTGGCGGCGGTACGTCTGACGCGCCGGAGGCCTGGGGGAACGGCGGACTGGTCGGCGACGGTCGGTACCGGCTGACCCACAGACTCGGCCGGGGCGGCATGGCCGAGGTGTTCGCCGCCGAGGACGTGCGGCTCGGGCGCACCGTGGCGGTGAAGCTGCTCCGCGCCGACCTCGCGGAGGACCCGACCTCCAAGGCCCGCTTCACGCGCGAGGCGCAGTCCGTGGCCGGTCTCAACCACCATGCCATCGTGGCGGTGTACGACTCCGGCGAGGACATGGTCGGCGGCCAGTCCGTGCCGTACATCGTCATGGAGATCGTGGAGGGGCGCACCATCCGCGACCTCCTCCTCAACGCCGAGGCGCCCGGCCCCGAGCAGGCCCTGATCATCGTCACGGGCGTCCTGGAGGCGCTGGCCTACTCGCACCAGCACGGCATCGTGCACCGCGACATCAAGCCGGCGAACGTGATCATCACGCACAACGGCGCGGTGAAGGTCATGGACTTCGGCATCGCCCGCGCCCTGCACGGGGCGTCGACGACGATGACGCAGACCGGCATGGTCATGGGCACGCCGCAGTACCTCTCCCCGGAGCAGGCGCTCGGCAAGCCCGTCGACCGCCGCTCCGACCTGTACGCCACCGGTTGCCTGCTCTACGAACTCCTCGCGCTGCGCCCGCCGTTCACCGGCGAGACCCCGCTGTCGGTGGTCTACCAGCACGTCCAGGACATCCCGACGCCGCCCTCCGAGGTCTCCGACGCCTGCCCGCCGGAGCTGGACGGCCTCGTCATGCGCTCGCTGGCGAAGGAGCCGGACGACCGGTTCCAGACCGCCGAGGAGATGCGCGGCCTGATCCAGTACGCGCTCCAGATGCTCTACGACCAGGGCGGTCACACCGGCACCTGGAACACCGGCCCGGTCGACATGCACGACGGCCGGCACACCCCCGCGGGCGGCATGGCGGGCACCACCGCGCTGCCCCACCCGGACATGGGCGCGGGCACCACGCAGATCCCCCAGCCGATCCTGCCCGCCGGCTACGGCGGGGGCGACGACGGCGGCTTCGAGGGCCACGGCAACGCGGGCAGCGGCCGGGGCAAGCTGTGGGTGCTGGCCGTGCTCGCGGTGATCGCCGTGGTCGCGGGCGTCGCCCTGGCGCTGAACAACGGCGGTGGCGGCACGGGCGACAACACCGGCACCACGCAGTCGCCGACCACCTCGCCGAGCGCCCAGGAGGACGAGCCCAGCGCGACGCCGAGCGACGAGGCGACCGAGCACACCACCGACCCCGGCACCGGCCAGGGCGGCACCGGCGGTGGCTACGGCGGCGGCTACACCCCGTCGTACACGCCGTCGTACCCGCAGACGCAGCCCACCACGCAGGAGCCGAGCGACGACGTGCCGGACGACCAGACGCCGCCGACCTCGCCGACGACCGAGCAGCCGGGCGGCGGCCAGACCTCGAACCCGCCGCCGGTCTCCCCGCCGGGTGAGGGCGAGGAGGACCCCGGAGGCATCGAGAACCCCCTCGGCGGCTGACCCGGGCCCGCCGGACCCCTTAAACGACCGCCGCGCGCGTGCGCCCCGACGAGGGCGCACGCGCGCGGCACGTCGGGGGTGCGGTCCCGGGCGCTCAGCGCTCGCCGGGGGCGGTGGTCCGCAGCGCGGAGGCGGACTGCTGTCCCGGGACGCCCTCCGCGGAGTGCACGGTGCCGAAGCGCGGCTCGATGCGCAGGTAGACGGGGTCGTACGGTTCGCCGTCCACCTGGAGCGGGGCCGGGCCGAACCGCTCGATCTCGGCGGCGGTCGGCTCGTGCGGCTCGCAGCGGCCCACCACCTGCACGGCCCACAGCCCCTCGCCCGGCCGGGCCGAGCCGAGGTTGTCCGAGCCGTAGGCGACGACGCTCCCGGCGCAGACCTCGTGGTATCCGCAGCTTCGGGGCATGCGCAGCAGGACGTGGCCGTCGGCCACGATGTGCCGCGCGAAGGCGAGGGTGGGCAGGGCGCGCAGACTGGTGGCCGCCCGGCCGTAGGCGGTGCGGCCCAGCAGGCCGACCGCGAGCTGTTCGTCGGAACGCATGTACTCACTGTGCGTGAGCGGACGCGTCCCGCACAGAGTCGCCCGCCCCCGGTGCGGGGGGACGTAAGTCCCGAATGCGGCGGACCGGGCAGGCGCTCCGCGCCACCGGCCCGGGTCCGTCACCCGTCGCACCGCGCCACCGGCCCGGGTCCGTCACCCGTCGGTCCGCGTCCGCACCGGCACCCACGGCCCCCGCCCGTACGGCCGGCCGGCGCCCCGGGTCAGCGGTGCTCGGCCTGCATCCGGGCGACGAACGCGGCGGCCTGGGAGCGCCGCTGCATCCCCAGCTTGGCCAGCAGACTGGAGACGTAGTTCTTGATGGTCTTCTCGGCGAGGTGCAGGCGCTCGCCGATGGCGCGGTTGGTGAGCCCCTCGCCGATCAGCTCCAGGATGCGCCGCTCCTGCTCGGTGAGGCGGGCCAGCCGGTCGTCGCCGCGCCGCTCGCCCTCCCGCAGCCGTTGCAGCACCCGCGCGGTGGCCGAGGGGTCCAGCAGCGACCGGCCGGCGGCGACGTCCCGTACGGCGGAGAGCAGTTCGGTGCCCCGGATGTCCTTGAGGACGTAGCCGGCCGCCCCGGCCATGATCGCGTCGAAGAGGGCCTCGTCGTCGGAGAAGGAGGTGAGCATGAGGCACCGCACGGACTCGTCGCCGGAGCGGATCTCGCGGCAGACCTCCACCCCGCTGCCGTCCGGCAGCCGGACGTCCAGCACGGCCACGTCGGGCCGGGCAGCGGGGATGCGCGCCAGGGCGTCGGCCGCCGTCCCGGCCTCGCCGACCACCTCGATGTCGGGCTCCCCGGCGAGCAGCTCGTGCACCCCCCGGCGGACCACCTCGTGGTCATCAAGGAGGAATACCCGGATTTGTTCACTTTCGCGCACGAGGTCAGTCAAACACACCAAGTCTTCCCGTGCCCGGGGTGGCCGGGATAACGTGCCGTTGTTCCGGCCCCCTGCGAGGCTGTTGACCAGCACCTGTTCCGGACTGTGCCGATTTACTTGGAAACCCAAGTAAAAACGCAGGTCAGGCAGGGTTTCACAGAAATGTGGAGCACTGGGTAACGTGCCTTGTGCAGGGCGCTCGCCGGGGCACCTGTCACGCCTGACCCCGTCCGGTCCGCACCCACCCTGTGCGTCGGAGGGGCTCGGGCGAGCCGCTCCCCCGTCTCCTGAACGGAGCCGGGGGAATCCCAGCACCCGGCGAACCCGGGCGCCGGACCGACGGAGGAGCACACGTGACCGTGGAGAGCACTGCCGCGCGCAAGCCGCGACGCAGCGCCGGAGGCAAGGCCAGCACCACCGGCACCAAACGCACCACCCGCACCACCGCGAAGAAGGGCTCCGAGACGCAGCTCGTGCAGTTGCTGACGCCCGAGGGCAAGCGCGTCAAGAACGCCGCCGACGCGGAGTACGCGTCGTACGTCGACGGCATCACCGCCGACGAGCTGCGCGCCCTCTACCGCGACATGGTGCTGACCCGGCGTTTCGACGCCGAGGCCACCTCTCTCCAGCGCCAGGGCGAGCTGGGCCTGTGGGCCTCGCTGCTCGGCCAGGAGGCCGCCCAGATCGGCTCCGGCCGGGCCACCCGCGAGGACGACTACGTCTTCCCCACCTACCGCGAACACGGTGTCGCCTGGTGCCGCGGGGTGGACCCGACCAACCTCCTCGGCATGTTCCGCGGGGTGAACAACGGCGGCTGGGACCCCAACGGCAACAACTTCCACCTCTACACGATCGTCATCGGCTCCCAGGCGCTGCACGCCACCGGCTACGCCATGGGCGTCGCCAAGGACGGCGCCGACTCGGCCGTGATCGCCTACTTCGGCGACGGCGCCTCCAGCCAGGGCGACGTCAGCGAGGCGTTCAACTTCGCCGCGGTCTACAACGCCCCCGTCGTGTTCTTCTGCCAGAACAACCAGTGGGCCATCTCCGAGTCCAACGAGAAGCAGACCCGGGTGCCGCTCTACCAGCGCGCCCAGGGCTTCGGCTTCCCCGGCGTCCGCGTGGACGGCAACGACGTGCTCGCCTCCCTCGCGGTCACCCGCTGGGCGCTGGAGCGGGCCCGGCGCGGCGAGGGCCCGGCGCTCATCGAGGCGTTCACCTACCGCATGGGCGCCCACACCACCTCCGACGACCCCTCCCGCTACCGCCACGACGACGAGCGGGCCGCCTGGGAGGCCAAGGACCCGATCCTGCGCCTGCGCCGCCACCTGGAGGCCGACGGCCACGCGGACGAGGCGTTCTTCGGCGAGCTGGAGGCCGAGAGCGAGACGCTGGGCAGGCGGGTGCGGGAGGCGGTCCGCGCCATGCCGGACCCGGACCGCTTCGCCGTCTTCGAGAACGTGTACGCGGACGGGCACGCGCTCGTCGACGAGGAACGGGCCCAGTTCGCCGCCTACCAGGCGTCGTTCGCGGACTCCGAGGGGGTCTGAGATGTCGCAGACGGTGAAGAACCTGGCACTGGCCAAGGCGATCAACGAGTCGCTGCGCCGCGCGCTGGAGACGGACCCGAAGGTCCTGATCATGGGCGAGGACGTCGGCAAGCTCGGCGGCGTCTTCCGGGTGACGGACGGGCTCCAGAAGGACTTCGGCGAGGACCGCGTCATCGACACGCCGCTGGCCGAGTCCGGCATCGTCGGCACCGCCATCGGCCTGGCCCTGCGCGGCTACCGGCCGGTCGTGGAGATCCAGTTCGACGGCTTCGTGTTCCCTGCCTACGACCAGATCGTCACGCAGCTCGCCAAGATGCACGCCCGCTCGCTGGGCAAGGTCAGGCTGCCGGTCGTCATCCGCATCCCCTACGGCGGCGGCATCGGGGCGGTCGAGCACCACTCCGAGTCCCCCGAGGCGCTGTTCGCCCACGTGGCGGGCCTCAAGGTGGTCTCCCCGTCGAACGCGTCGGACGCCTACTGGATGCTCCAGCAGGCCATCCAGAGCGACGACCCGGTGATCTACTTCGAGCCCAAGCGCCGCTACTGGGACAAGGGCGAGGTCGACACCGAGGCCATCCCCGGCCCGCTGCACACCGCCCGCGTGGTGCGCGAGGGCACCGACCTCACGCTCGCCGCGTACGGCCCGATGGTGAAGCTCTGCCGGGAGGTCGCCGACGCGGCGGCCGAGGAGGGCCGCTCCCTGGAGGTGCTGGACCTGCGCTCGGTCTCGCCGCTCGACTTCGACACCGTCCAGGCGTCGGTCGAGAAGACCGGCCGGCTGGTCGTCGTGCACGAGGCGCCCGTCTTCTTCGGCTCCGGCGCGGAGATCGCCGCCCGGATCACGGAGCGCTGCTTCTACCACCTGGAGGCCCCGGTGCTCCGGGTCGGCGGCTACCACGCCCCGTACCCGCCGGCCCGCCTGGAGGAGGAGTACCTGCCCGACCTGGACCGGGTGCTGGACGCCGTCGACCGCTCGCTGGCGTACTGAGGAGAGGCCGTGACGACGATGACCGACAGCTCGGTACGCGAGTTCAAGATGCCCGACGTGGGCGAGGGGCTGACCGAGGCCGAGATCCTCACGTGGTACGTCAAGCCCGGTGACACGGTCACCGACGGCCAGGTGGTGTGCGAGGTCGAGACGGCCAAGGCCGCCGTCGAACTCCCCATCCCCTACGACGGCGTGGTAAGCGCCCTGCACTTCCCCGAGGGCACCACGGTCGACGTGGGCACCTCGATCATCGCGGTCGCCGTCGGCGGCGGCGCCGCGGCGCCCGCCGCCGCGCAGGGCCCCGCCCCGGCGGGGGAGGCCGCGGCCGGGACCGCGCCGGAGCCGGCCGCCGCGCCGGCCGAGGCCGCCGGGGAGCCGCGCAAGGAGGGCCGCCAGCCCGTCCTGGTCGGCTACGGCGTGGCCACCTCCTCGACCCGCCGCCGCCCCCGCAAGGGCGCCCCGGCCGCCGCGGAGCCGGCCGCCGCGGAGCCGGCCGCCGGGCCCGCCGCGCCGAACGGGCGGGCCCCGGCGAACGGGCGGGCCCCCGCCGCCCCGCAACGCCCGCTGGCCAAGCCGCCGGTGCGCAAGCTGGCGAAGGACCTCGGCGTCGACCTGACGACCGTGGTGCCCTCCGGCCCGGACGGCGTCATCACCCGCGAGGACGTGCACGCCGCGGCGGCGCCCGCCCCCGCTCCCGCGCCGGCCGCCGAACCGGCCCCGGCCGCGCCGGCGGCCGCCGCGTCCCCGGCGGCGGTGTCGTACGACACGGGGCGCGAGACCCGCGTGCCGGTCAAGGGCGTCCGCAAGGCGACGGCCGCGGCGATGGTCGGCTCGGCCTTCACCGCGCCGCACGTCACGGAGTTCGTGACCGTCGACGTGACGCGCACCATGAAGCTGGTCGAGGAGCTGAAGCAGGACCGCGACTTCGAGGGCCTGCGGGTCAACCCGCTGCTCCTGATCTCCAAGGCCCTGCTGGTCGCCATCCGGCGCAACCCGGAGATCAACGCCTCCTGGGACGAGGCGAACCAGGAGATCGTGGTCAAGCACTACGTCAACCTGGGCATCGCCGCGGCCACCCCGCGCGGCCTGATCGTGCCGAACATCAAGGACGCCCACAGCCGGACGCTGCCGCAACTGGCCGCGTCCCTGGGCGAACTGGTGGCGACGGCCCGGGAGGGCAAGACCTCCCCGGCCGCGATGCAGGGCGGCACGGTGACCATCACCAACGTCGGCGTCTTCGGCGTCGACACCGGCACGCCGATCCTCAACCCGGGGGAGTCCGCGATCCTCGCGGTCGGCGCGATCAAGCTCCAGCCGTGGGTGCACAAGGGCAAGGTGAAGCCGCGCCAGGTCACCACCCTGGCGCTCAGCTTCGACCACCGCCTGGTCGACGGGGAGCTGGGTTCCAAGGTCCTCGCCGACGTGGCGGCGATCCTGGAACGCCCCAAGCGCCTGCTCACCTGGGGCTGAGCGCGGGACAGGACACGGAACGCCGGGGCGGCCCAGTCGGGCCGCCCCGGCGTTCCGGTCTCCGCGGCGGACGGCCGGCTCCGGCGCCTGGGCGCCGGCCGGCCCGTGCGGCCGGTCAGCGCGTGCGGCCGGCCAGCGCGTTGAGCAGGGCCGCGCCCCGTTCCGCGTCGTCGACGCTCACCGCGAAGTCCGAACGGCGCCCGCGGGGGCGTACCACCAGGCACTCCCCGGCGCGCAGCATGACCGTCGTGCCCAGGTCGCTGAAGCGGTACCCCCAGCCTCCGGTCTGGGAGGGCGTGCGCCGCTCCGCGCGGGCGGTGACGATGTCGGCCGCGGCCCAGCGCCGCCGGAGCAGGCCGAAGGGCCCGAAGGAGATCTCCAGCCCCCGCTCCGAGACCCGGGCCTGCACCGAGGAGCACAGGCCCCCTGCCAGCGAGGCGACGGCCAGTCCGGCGAACAGCCCCCACAGTCCGCCCGGGTCGGCGAGGCCCCCGGCGAGCGCGGCCAGCGTGGCGACGGCGCCGAGACCGGTGACGGCGGCCAGCAGTTGCAGCCAGGGGTTGGCGGCGCGGGAGAACCACACCATCCGACGGCCCTCGGGGATCTCCAGCGCCGGCGCGCCGCCCCCGCCGCCGTGGGTGTCGCCGTGGCGCCGGGTGACGAGGAGCCAGCCCGCCACCCCGGCGAGCGTCGCGGCGATCAGCACCGCGGCGACCCACCAGCCCGGCATCCTGGCCTGGTGCCAGTCGGCGAGGTCGAGGTTGGACCGCACGACGGCGGCCTGCGCCCCGCCCAGCACGATTCCGGTCGGCAGCAGGACGACCGCCCACAGTCCGGCGGTCCGCCGGGCCGTCAGGATCACCACGGCCGCCGTCGCCAGCCAGATCAGCGCGGGCACGACGGACGCCGCCCACAACGGCATCGACCCGTCCGGGGCGGAGGAGTTCCAGTGGGTCGCCAGGCGTTCGGGCAGCCGCCCGCGCACCAGGAGCGGGGCCCCGGCGAGCACCGCCGTGATCCCGGCCGTCCAGAGCCAGGCGGGCCAGGCCGGCCCGGCCCGGCGCGCGGCGGAGCCGCCCCCGCTGCCCGTGCCCGTCCCGCTGCCGGTGCCGAGCCCGCCCGCGCCGGTGCCGGCGGGCCCGTCCGGGCCGTGGCCGGCCGTCCTCGGCGTGGCCGGTGTCCCGGGTCCGCGCCTCGCGCCCGGCGTCCCGTTCGTCCTGTCCGTCACGGCAGCCCCCTGATCATGTCGACGACATCGTTCCTGCTGTAGCCCAGCCGGGCCGCCTCGGCGACCAGCTCCCGTGCCCGCAGGTGCAGGACGGAGCGCGCGTCGGCGCCCGCGGCGACGGTGACGCCCCGGCCCCGGCGGAAGTCGAGCAGGCCCTCGTCCCGCAGCCCGCGCAGCCCGCGCAGCACGGTGTTGACGTTGACGTCCAGGGCCTCGGAGAGGTCGCGTGCCGACGGCAGGCGGTCGCCGGGCCCGCACTCGCCCTCGGCGATGGCCCGCCGGATCGCTCCGGCGACCTGCTCGTGCAGAGGGCGGGTGTCGTTCTTGTCGAGACTCAGCAGCATGGTGCTAATGACACTATCACCATGTGCTCCATTCGAGGAGGGCGGGAAACGCCGGAGGGCCCGTCGCCGCGCGACGGGCCCTCCGGGCAGCGGTGTGCGGGCGTCAGCCCAGCCGGGCGAAGCCGTAGTCCATGAGCCGGGTCGCGTCCTTGCCGCGCTGGGTGGCGGACGAGGACGCCAGGACGGTGCCGATCACGGTCTTGCCGTTCCGGGTCGCGGCGAAGACCAGGCAGTACTTGGCCGCCGGGCCCGAGCCGGTCTTCACCCCGGTCGCGCCCCGGTAGCTGCCGAGCAGGGTGTTGGTGTTGGACCAGGCCGCCATGGTGCGGGTGCCGCCGGTCTTGGTGGTCGTCTTGGCGGTGTACGACCTGGTCTTGACGATCGTGCGGAAGGTGGGGTTCTTCATCGCGCTGCTCGCGAGCTTCGTCAGGTCGCGCGGCGTGGAGTAGTTGGTGCCGTTGCCGATGCCGTCGAACGAGTCGAAGTGGGTGTTCTTCATCCCGAGGCCCTTGGCGGTGGTGTTCATCTTGCCGATGAACGACTTCACCCGGGCCGCCCGCGTCGAGCCGGTGCCGTAGGCGTCGGCCAGCGCGTAGGCCGCGTCGCAGCCGGAGGGCAGCATCAGCCCGTAGAGGAGCTGCCGGACGGTGACCTTGTCGCCCACGATCAGCCGGGCGGAGGAGGCGTTCTTCGACACGATGTAGTCGCTGTACGCCATCTGGATCGTGACCTTGCGGTCCAGGTTCAGCTTGGGCTGGGAGAGCACGACCTTGGCGGTCATGATCTTCGTCGTGGACCCGGTCGACAGCTTGGTGTCCGCCGCCTTGGTGTAGAGCGCGGAGCCGTTCGCGTCGTTCATCACGAAGCCGCCCTTGGCGGCGATCGCCGGCGCGGTGGCGGCCTGGGCGGGCGCGGTGGCGAGAGCCCCGCCGGCGAGCACGGCGCCGGTGGTCACGGTGACGACGGCGGCTCTGCGGAGACGGATGCCCGGAATGCCATTGATCAAGAGATATACCCCGATTGTGTGAAGTCGCCTGCGGGGCGGCCGGGTGGTGGGTGGAGCGCGGAGGGGTCCGCAACAGTGCGACATCCGGGCGGGCGGGATGGTTGCACCCCCCGCGGGGGAAATCGGGGCATCCCAGGTCGGGTGCGCGCCGTCCGCATGGTGGACGGCGGCCTCGTTGCACCCCTGTTGTATCTATCCTGTGGGCATGTCCCTGGCCGTGAAGCAACCCCCCGCCGCCGACCGCGTCTACGCCCACGTCAAACAAGCCGTCCTGGAACGCCGTTACGAGGGCGGCACGCTGCTCACCGAGGGGGAGCTGGCGGAGGCCGTGGGCGTCTCCCGCACGCCGGTGCGCGAGGCCCTGCTCCGGCTGGAGGTCGAGGGGCTGCTCCGGCTCTACCCGAAGAAGGGCGCCCTGGTGCTGCCGGTCTCCGCGCAGGAGATCGCCGACGTGGTGGAGACCCGGCTGCTCGTCGAGGAGCACGCGGCCCGCAAGGCCGTACCGGCCCCGCCCGGCCTCCTGGACCGGCTGGAGGAACTCCTCGCCCGGCAGCGCGAGCAGGCCGCCGCCGGGGACTTCGCCGCCGCCGCGGTCACCGACCGCTGCTTCCACGCCGAGATCGTCCGCAGCGGCGGCAACGAGATCCTCTCCCGCCTCTACGACCAGCTCCGCGACCGCCAACTGCGCATGGGCGTCGCCGTGATGCACTCCCACCCCGACCGCATCGCCAAGACCCTCGTCGAGCACGCCGAGATCCTCCGGGCGCTGCGCGAGGGCGACGCGGAGGCGGCCGTCGAGGCCGTCCACCGGCACGTGGGCTGGTTCTCCCACCTGGCCCGGGGCGAGGTGCGATGAACCCGGCGGACTCCGCGCGGTTCCCGGGCCCCGGCCGCCGGCGCGCGCTCCCCGGCGATCCGCCGGGCGGGCGCCGCGCCCTGGCCGTCTGGGGCGTCGGCGTCGCGGTCTACTTCGTCGCCGTCATCTTCCGCACCTCGCTGGGCGTGGCCGGACTGGAGGCGGCCGACCGCTTCCACGTCAACGCCTCGGCGCTGTCCACCTTCTCCATCCTCCAACTGCTCGTCTACGCGGGCATGCAGATACCCGTCGGGCTGCTCGTCGACCGGCTCGGCACCAGGAAGGTGCTGGGCATCGGCGTGGTGCTGTTCACGGCCGGCCAGCTCGGCTTCGCCCTCTCCCCGAGCTTCGGGACGGCGCTGGCCGCGCGCGCCCTGCTCGGCTGCGGCGACGCCATGACCTTCATCAGCGTGCTGCGGCTCGGCTCGCGCTGGTTCCCGGCCCGGCGCGGCCCCCTCGTCGCCCAGCTCGCCGGGCTGGTCGGCATGGCCGGCAACCTCGTCTCCACGCTCGTCATCGCCCGGCTGCTGCACGGCATCGGCTGGACCGCGGCCTTCGCGGGAAGCTCCCTGGCCGGCGTGGTCGTCCTCGTCCTGCTGCTGCTCTTCCTCAAGGACCACCCCGAGGGCCACGAGCCGGAGCCGCTGCCGCACCACGGCGCCGCGTACGTCCGGCGGCAGATCGCCACCTCCTGGCGGGAGCCGGGCACCCGGCTCGGCCTGTGGGTGCACTTCACCACCCAGTTCCCGGCGATGGTCTTCCTGCTGCTGTGGGGGATGCCGTTCCTGGTGGAGGCGCAGGGCCTCTCCCAGGCCAGGGCCGGCGAACTGCTGACCGTGGTCGTGGTCTCCAACATGAGCGTCGGCCTGGTCTACGGACAGATCGTCGGCCGGCACCACAACGCCCGGATGCCGCTGGTCCTCGGCACGGTCGGCACGACCGCCGCCCTGTGGGCCGCGACGCTCCTCCACCCGGCCGACCGCGCCCCGATGTGGCTGCTGGTGGCGCTCTGCGTGGTGCTGGGCGCCTGCGGACCGGCGTCGATGATCGGCTTCGACTTCGCGCGCCCCGCCAACCCGCCCGAACGTCAGGGCACCGCCTCCGGCATCACCAACATGGGCGGTTTCGTCGCCTCCATGACGACGCTGCTCGCCGTGGGTGTGCTGCTGGACGCGACCGGCCAGAACTACACCGTCGCCTTCTCCTCCGTCTTCGTGCTCCAGGCGCTCGGCCTCTCGCAGATCCTGCGCCTGCGCGGCCGGGCCGTCCGCCGCGAGCGGGAACGGCTGGTCGCCAGCCGCGTGGAGACGGTGCACGTTCCCGTCTGACGGCGGCCCGCGCCGCCTCCCCGGCCCACCCGGGCACGGGGAGGGCGGCGCGGGCCGCCGCGCTACGGGGTGACCGTGAAGTGCCGCAGGATCGCCGCCGCCAGCTCCGGGTCGCCGTCGGTCTTGACCCGGTCCCCCGCCGCCTCCGGGGTGATCCGGCCGCAGGCCAGCCGTACGTACGTCTCCCAGTCGAGGGAGAGGCTCGCGGCCGGGCCGAGCGCGGGGGAGGTCTCCAGGGTGCCGCGGCCCTGGATGTCCACGCGGACCGTGCGCAGGAACTCGACCGGGCCGTGCACGTCGAAGACGACGGCCGAACTGCGGGGCGCCTGCGCGTCGTCCGCGACCACCCGCGGCAGCTCGGCCAGGAGCACGTCGCGGGCGACGTACGCGCCCGGGGAGTCGAGGTTGCCCGGCTCGCCGAGGGCCGTGCGCAGGTCCTGCTCGTGCGCCCACACCGCGAAGGCGTGCCGGCGCATGGACTCCTCCAGCGTCAGTTCGGTGCCGAGGGGGCCGCGCACCGTGGCCGACGGGATCCGGGTCTCGTTCCGGAGCTGCCGGTTGCGCCGGATGATCATGTACTCCAGCTCGGAGGTGATCTCGGGCGCCGTGTGGTGGCGGCGCACGTCGACCTGCATCTCCATGTACCGCTGGTGGTCGTTGGTGACGTGGAAGAGGTCACGCGGCAGGGCGTGGATCGGCCGCGGGTCGCCCAGCATCTCCGAGTCCAGGCCCATCACGTGCGAGACGATGTCCCGCACGGACCACCCCGGGCAGGGGGTTCGACGGTTCCAATCTGCTTCCACGAGCGGCTGGACCAGCGCGGATATCGCCTCGATGGAGTGAGTCCAGGCGTCGGCGTAGGGCTGGAGGGTGGGATGCAGACTCACGGAACGGGACCCCTCGGCGGTCGGTACACGGGCAGGTGGTGGCGGCGGTGCCAGTGGGAGTGGCTGCGGTCGTCGGGCGTCGTGGGCCCCCCGAGCTCTCGCCTCCGCTCGAGCCGGGAGGGACCCCCAAGTTACGCTGCTGTGCGGCACCCCGGCAGTGCTTTCGTGTGACGATCGTAGGCCCGAGTCGACGACTCGCATGCCAGGACGGTGGTAGTGTGCGCGCTTCATTGATCCAAATCGCCGTGAACGAGGACGAAACGGCCGAAGCCCGCCGCCTGCGGGCGGCGTCGCTGGTCCGCGCCCAGGCGGGGGCCGACCTCGTCGTGCTGCCCGAGCTGTGGACCACGGGGGCGTTCGCCTTCGAGGAGTTCGCCGCGCGGGCCGAGCCGCTGGAGGGGCCGACCCACGAGGCGATGGCGAAGGCCGCGAGCGAGGCCGGCGTCTGGCTGCACGCGGGCTCCTTCCCCGAACGCGACGAGCACGGCGCCCTCTACAACACCTCCCTCGTCTTCTCCCCCTCCGGCGACCTGGCCGCCGCGTACCGCAAGATCCACCGCTTCGGCTTCGACAAGGGCGAGGCCGTGCTGATGAGCGCGGGCGACGCGCTCGTGACGGCCGCCCTGCCCGGCACCACCCTGGGCGTGGCCACCTGCTACGACCTCCGTTTCCCCGAGCTGTTCCGCGCCCTGGTCGACGCCGGCGCCGAGACGCTCGTCGTGCCGGCGGGCTGGCCGGAGCGCCGCCGCGCGCACTGGACGCTGCTGGCCCGCGCGCGGGCGGTGGAGAACCAGGCGTTCGTCCTGGCCTGCGGCACGGCCGGGACCCACGCCGGGGTGCCGCAGGCGGGCCACTCGCTCGTGGTCGACCCCTGGGGCGAGGTGCTGGCCGAGGCGGGCTCCGGCGAGGAGGTCCTCACCGTGGAGTTCGACCCGGCGGAGGTGGCCCGGACCCGGGAGCGCTTCCCGGCCCTCAGGGACCGCGTCCTGGGCCTGGACCGGCCGGCCCCCCGCGCCTGACACCCGGGGGCCGCCCCGGTCAGCCCTCCCGTTCCTTCTCCGCCAGGTGGATCACGCAGACCGCCAGGGCGATCAGCAGCGAGGGGTCCGCGTCCTCGCGGACCACGTCCACGCCGTAGGTGTCGCGCAGGGTCAGCCAACGCCGCGAGACGACCGCGAGCAGCTCACCGTCGTACTCGATGGCGAACTCGCGGTCGAGCACCTTGCCGCTGACGTCCAGTTCGGTGCCCTCGGCCATGGTGACCCGGTAGTGGTTGCGCAGCAGGGAGAGCCGCTTGCGCTTCAGGGTGGCGAGCGGTTCGCCGCCGCGCTCGATCACCATGGTGTCCCGCAGCGCGAACATCTTCCGGTGGATGTCGATCAGGACGCGGCCCCGGGTGTCCTTCAGCTCCCAGGTGTCGCGCAGCCGCATGGCCTTGCCGTCGACGAGGAACACCTTGTTGCCGTCGGCGTCCTCGATCCAGTAGTCGTCGCCGATGCCGAGGAGCCGGTCGTACACGAGGAATCTCATGCCGGATCGCTTCCCGTTCCGCCTCCGCGAAACCCGGCCGCCACACCGACGGCCGGTCCCCCGGGCGCCCGGCGGACGGGCGGGGGCGGGCGCGCGCGGGGGAGCGCGGCGGTAGTGGCACTCTTGGAGGCATGAGTAAGCGTGCCCGCGTCCGCGCCCCTGAGCTGCGAGGACGGTCCTGGATCAACACCGGCGGCAAGGAGCTGTCCCTCGCGGGCCTCCGGGGCCGCATCGTGGTGCTGGACTTCTGGACCTTCTGCTGTGTCAACTGCCTCCACGTCCTCGACGAGCTGCGGGAGCTGGAGGAGAAGCACCGGGACACCGTCGTGATCGTCGGCGTGCACTCGCCGAAGTTCGCGCACGAGGCCGAGCACCGGGCGGTGGTCGACGCGGTCGAGCGGTACGGCGTGGAGCACCCGGTGCTCGACGACCCGGAGCTGGCCACCTGGAAGCAGTACGCGGTGCGGGCCTGGCCCACCCTGGTCGTCATCGACCCCGAGGGCCACGTCGTCGCCCAGCACGCCGGCGAGGGGCACGCGCACGCCATCGAGAAGCTGGTGGCGGAGCTGGAGGCGGAGCACGGGGCGAAGGGCACGCTGCGGCGTGGCGACGGGCCCTACGTGGCGCCGGAGCCCGAGCCGACCGTGCTGCGCTTCCCGGGCAAGGCGCTGCTGCTGCCCTCCGGGACCTTCCTGGTCACCGACACCACCCGGCACCAGCTCGTCGAGCTGGACGAGGACGGCGAGAGCGTCCTGCGCCGGATCGGCGACGGCACCCGGGGCCTGGCCGACGGCCCGGCGGACCGCGCCCGTTTCCAGGAGCCGCAGGGCCTCGCGCCGCTGCCCGACGGCACCGTCGTCGTCGCCGACACGGTCAACCACGCGCTGCGCCGCTTCGACCCGGCGACCGGCGAGGTCACCACCCTGGCCGGCACCGGCCGCCAGTGGATGCAGGGCGAGCCCACCGCGGGCCCCGGCCGCGAGGTCGCCCTCTCCTCGCCCTGGGACGTGGCCTGGTGGCGGGACCGGGTGTGGATCGCCATGGCCGGCGTCCACCAGCTCTGGGCCTACGACCCGGCCGACGGCAGCGTGGGCGTGACCGCCGGCACCACCAACGAGGGCCTGGTCGACGGGCCCGGCGCCGAGGCGTGGTTCGCCCAGCCGTCCGGGCTCGCGGCCGGTACCGACCGGCTCTGGGTCGCCGACTCCGAGACCTCCGCCCTGCGCTTCGTGGACACCGACGGCACGGTCCACACCGCCGTCGGCACCGGCCTGTTCGACTTCGGCCACCGCGACGGGGAGGCGGGCCAGGCCCTGCTCCAGCACCCGCTGGGCGTCACCGTGCTGCCCGACGGCTCGGTCGCCGTCGCCGACACCTACAACCACGCCCTGCGCCGCTACGACCCGGCGAGCGGGGAGGTGACGACGCTCGCCACCGATCTGCGCGAGCCGAGCGACGCCGTCCTGGTGGGCGACGACATCGTGGTCGTGGAGTCGGCCCGGCACCGGCTGACCCGGCTGCGGCTGCCCGAGGAGGCGGTCCGCGTCGAGGCGGTCGCCCACCGCACGCGGCGCGAGGCGACCGAGGTGGCCCCGGGCACCCTCCTGCTCGACGTGGTCTTCCAGGCGCCCGCCGGGCAGAAGCTCGACACCCGCTACGGGCCCTCGACCCGGCTGCTGGTCTCCGCCACGCCGCCCGGCCTGCTGCGCTCGGGCGAGGGCGCGGGGACCGGCCTGGGCCGCGTGCTGGAGCTGGACCCCGAGGTGACGGAGGGGGTCCTGCACGTCTCCGCGATGGCCGCGTCCTGCGACGACGACCCGGCCAACGCGTACCCGGCCTGCCACGTCCACCAGCAGGACTGGGGCGTCCCGGTCCGGCTGACCGCGTCCGGCGCGACCCGGCTGCCGCTGGTCCTCGCCGGACTCGACGAAGGCGGCGCGGACGGCGCCGAGGGCACGGGCGCCGGCGCGGGTCAGACGCCGTAGCCGTCGTCGTACCCGTCGCGGGGGTGGTGGTGGGGCCGGTCCTCGACGATCGGGGTCGCCGGCGGCATCACCACCCGGCGGCGCCGGGCGATGCTGCCGAACGTGGCGACCCCGATCAGTCCGACGACCATGAAGATGACGCCGACCAGGTCGAGGTCGACGCCCCGCATCTCCCAGTCGGTCGCGAACGTGAGGATGGCTCCCACGGCGATGAGGATGATGCACCCGCCGAGGCCCATGAGCGTCGCCTCCCTGTAGGTCCGGTCGGCCGGACTCTCCGGCCGATCCGGTCCGTTCGGGTACCCCCGGGCGGAACGCCCATGCGGCCGGGGGGTGTTGCCCGCCGCGCGCGGCGGGCCTCCCGCGGCCCTATGGCCCTCAGCCCGTCAGGAACGCCGTCAGCGCGGCGGCGAGGAGGTGGGGGTCCTCGCCGCCGCACAGCTCCCGCGCGCTGTGCATCGACAGGATCGCCACGCCGATGTCGACGGTGTGGATGCCGTGCCGGGCCGCGGTGATCGGGCCGATGGTGGTGCCGCAGGGCATGGAGTTGTTCGAGACGAAGGTCTGGAAGGGCACGCCCGCCTTCTCGCAGGCGGCGGCGAACACCGCCCGGCCCGAACCGTCCGTCGCGTAGCGGTTGTTGACGTTGACCTTGAGGATGGGGCCGCCGTTGACGCGCGGGTGGTGTGTCGGGTCGTGCCGTTCGGCGTAGTTGGGGTGGACCGCGTGCCCGGTGTCGGAGGAGAGGCACACGGTGCCCGCGAAGGCCCGCGCCCGGTCCTCCCAGGAGCCGCCGCGGGCGAGGACGGAGCGTTCCAGCACCCCGCCGAGCAGCGGACCGTCGGCGCCGGTGTCGGACTGGGAGCCGTTCTCCTCGTGGTCGAAAGCGGCGAGCACGGGGACGTACGGCAGCGGCCCGCCGGACGCGGCGGCGGCGGTCAGCGCGGCCACCCCGGCGTGCACGGAGAGCAGGTTGTCCATGCGGGGGCCGGCCACCAGCTCGCGGTCGCGGCCCAGGTACGCCGGGGGCTCCACGGGGTGGGTCATCAGGTCCCAGCCGGTCACCTCCCCCGGGGCGACGCCCGCCTCCTCCTCCAGGAAGGCGACGAGGTCGCCGTCGCGGACGGTGTCGGCGAGGCCCCAGACGGGCTGGAGGTGGCGCTGCTTGTCCAGCTTGAGGCCCTCGGAGGAGACCGTGCGGTCCAGGTGGATGGCGAGCTGGGGCACGCGCAGCAGCGGCCGGGCGACGTCGACCAGGCGGGTGGTGCCGTCGCGCAGGCTCAGCCGGCCGGCGAGGCCGAGGTCGCGGTCGAGCCAGGAGTTGAGCAGCGGTCCGCCGTAGATCTCCACGGCGACCTGGCGCCAGCCGTGCGCCCCGCTGTCCGGGCGGGGCTTGACGCGCAGGTTGGGGGAGTCGGTGTGTGCGCCGACGATGCGGAAGGGGGTGTGCGGCCGGGCGCCCTCGGGGACGTACCAGGCGACGATCGCGCCGCCGCGCAGCACGTACCGTCCGCCGCTCCCCGCGGCGGAGACCTCCGCCGACTCGTCCCAGGAGTCCGTCTCCGACACCTGCCGGAAGCCGGCCTTCTCCAGCCGCTCGGCGGCGTTGGCCACGGCGTGGTACGGCGTCGGACTGGCGGCCAGGAAGGACATCAGGTCGTCGGTGTGACCGCGGTCGAAACGGAGGGGTTCGCTCATGGGTTCACCTTAACGACGGACCGGGGCCCGCTCCCGTCGGTGGGAGCGGGCCCCGTGAGGAGAGTGTGGAGGTACCCCCCGGGGGTCCGGGCCGCGCGGGCCCGGACCGGGGTCAGAAGGCGGCCTCGTCCAGCTCCATGAGGTCCAGCTCGACGCCCTGGGCGACCTTGCGGGCCAGGGTGACGCCGGGCAGGACGGTGGCGGCGAAGAACGTGGCCGCCGCGATCTTGCCGGTGTAGAAGGCCCGGTCCTTGGCGGAGGCGGTCGGCAGCTTCTCGGCGGCGACGGCGGCGCCCTTGAGGAGCAGGTAGCCGACGATCACGTCGCCGGAGGCCATCAGCAAGCGGGTGGTGTTGAGCCCGACCTTGTAGATGTTCTTGACGTCCTGCTCGGTGGCGGCGAGGTCGGTGAGCATGAGGCCGACCAGGGCCTCCAGCTCGACGGCGGCCTTCGCCAGGTGCTCGCGGGCGGCGGACAGCTCCTCGCCGCCGGTGGCGAGGGCGAGGAACTCCTTGATGTCCTCGGCGAGGGCGTTGAGCGCGGCGCCCTGGTTGCGGACGATCTTCCGGAAGAAGAAGTCCTGGCCCTGGATGGCCGTGGTGCCCTCGTAGAGGGTGTCGATCTTGGAGTCGCGGATGTACTGCTCGATCGGGTACTCCTGCAGGAAGCCGGAGCCGCCGAAGGTCTGGAGCGACTGCGCGAGCTGCTCGTAGCCCTTCTCGGAGCCGTAGCCCTTGACGATGGGCAGGAGCAGGTCGTTGAGGGCGTGGTCGGCGGTGGTGTCCTCGCCGTTCGCCTCCTTGACCGCGATGGTGTCCTGGACGGAGGCGGTGTAGAGCACCAGCGCCCGCATGCCCTCCGCGTACGCCTTCTGCGTCATGAGCGAGCGGCGCACGTCGGGGTGGTGCGTGATGGTGACCTTGGGCGCGGCCTTGTCCATGAAGTTGGCCAGGTCGGGCCCCTGGACGCGCTCCTTGGCGTACTCCAGCGCGTTGAGGTAGCCGGTGGAGAGGGTGGAGATCGCCTTCGTGCCGACCATCATGCGGGCGAACTCGATGATGCGGAACATCTGGCGGATGCCGTCGTGCTTCTCGCCGATCAGCCAGCCCTTGGCGGGGTGGCGGTCGCCGAAGGTCATCTCGCAGGTGTTGGACGCCTTCAGGCCCATCTTGTGCTCGACGTTGGTGGCGTAGACGCCGTTGCGCTCGCCCGGCTCGCCGGTCTCGGCGTCGAAGAGGTACTTCGGGACGAGGAAGAGGGAGAGGCCCTTGGTGCCGGGGCCGGCGCCCTCGGGGCGGGCGAGGACGTAGTGGAGGATGTTCTCGGACATGTCGTGCTCGCCCGAGGTGATGAAGCGCTTGACGCCCTCGATGTGCCAGGAGCCGTCCTCCTGCTTGACCGCCTTGGCGCGGCCGGCGCCCACGTCGGAGCCGGCGTCCGGCTCGGTGAGGACCATGGTGGAGCCCCACTGGCGCTCGACGGCGATCCGGGCGATCTTCTTCTGCTCGTCGGTGCCCTCGTCGTGGAGGATGCCGGCGAAGGCGGGGCCGGAGGAGTACATCCACACGGCCGGGTTGGCGCCCAGGATCAGCTCGGCGTAGGCCCAGATCAGCGAGGGCGGCGCGGTGGTGCCGCCGATGGCCTCGGGCAGGCCCAGCCGCCAGTACTCGGAGTCCATGAAGGCCTGGTAGCTCTTCTTGAAGGACGCGGGGACCGGAGCCGTGTTCGTCTCCGGGTCGAAGACCGGCGGGTTGCGGTCGGCGTCGGCGAAGGACTCGGCCAGCTCGTTCTCGGCGAGGCGGGTCAGTTCCTCGAGGACGCTGCGGGCGGTGTCGGTGTCCATCTCCGCGAACGGGCCGGTGCCGTACAGCTTGTCGCGGCCGAGCACCTCGAAGAGGTTGAACTCGATGTCCCGGAGATTCGGCTTGTAGTGCCCCATGGCGATGGCTCCGTTGAGAGATCGGCGAGGCGCTGTCTCCTCGCGTCCGTACACGTTCCGATTGGTGTTCCGATGATGCTACCCGTCGGTAATAAGAAGCAACCCCAAGCGGTCCATCTGTGACTCGTTACTCTTTGCCGCATGTACGGCTACGACCAGACCGCGGGCCCTCAGCAGCAGTACGCCCCGCCGCAGCAGCCGATGTCCGGCGGATACGGGCAGCAGCCGCCGCTGTACCCCGAGCCGTCCCCGCCCTCCCTCGCGGACGCGGTGCGCGCGTTCACGACGGGGCAGATGGCCGCCGAGGACTTCCAGCAGATCTTCGCCACCTCGAAGGTCTACTGCCCACGCGGCGACAACCCCGGCTTCCTCGCCCTGCACAACACCCAGCAGCCGGTGATCCCCATGTTCACCTCGCTCAAGGAGTTGCGCCGCTACGCGGGCAAGGAGTCCAAGTACTTCGTGATCACCGGCGCGGAGGTGATCGACCTGCTGCCGACGGGGTACGGCTTCGTGCTGGACATGGAGGGCGAGCACCGGATGGTGTTCGACGCCAAGGCCGTCGAACAGATGGTCGATTTCGCCATGCGCCGGATGTACGGATGACGCGCCGGACGCGCGGCTGACGTGGTCGCGCCGAAGCGAGCCCGGAGGGAATACCCTCCGGGCTTTCTCGGTTGGGAGTGGCAAGAAGTTCAACGCTCAACTAAAGTGGTCGTACCCGAGGAGGTACCGACATGCCCGCAGTGACCGTCGAGAACCCGTTGACGCTGCCCCGTGTATCCGCGCCCGCCGACGCCGTGGCGCGCCCCGTGCTCACCGTCACGACCGCGCCCGGCGGTTTCGAGGGGGAGGGCTTCCCGGTGCGCCGCGCGTTCGCCGGGATCAACTACCGCCATCTCGACCCGTTCATCATGATGGACCAGATGGGTGAGGTGGAGTACGCGCCCGGGGAGCCCAAGGGCACGCCCTGGCACCCCCACCGCGGCTTCGAGACCGTCACCTACATCATCGACGGCACCTTCGACCACCAGGACAGCCACGGCGGCGGCGGGACCATCACCGACGGCGACACCCAGTGGATGACCGCCGGCAGCGGCCTGCTCCACATCGAGGCCCCGCCGGAGGAGCTGGTCGTCTCCGGCGGCCTCTTCCACGGCCTCCAGCTCTGGGTGAACCTGCCGGCCAAGGACAAGATGATGGCGCCGCGCTACCAGGACATCCGCGGCGGCAGCGTCCAGCTCCTCACCTCCCCCGACGGCGGCGCGCTGCTGCGCGTCATCGCCGGCGCGCTGGACGGCCACGAGGGCCCCGGCATCACCCACACGCCGATCACCATGATCCACGCGACGCTGGCACCGGGCGCCGAGATCACCCTGCCCTGGCGCGAGGACTTCAACGGCCTCGCCTACGTCATGGCCGGCCGCGGCAGTGTCGGTGCCGAGCGGCGCCCGGTCCACCTGGGCCAGACCGCCGTCTTCGGCGCGGGCTCCTCGCTGACCGTCCGCGCGGACGAGAAGCAGGACTCCCACACCCCCGACCTGGAGGTCGTCCTGCTCGGCGGCCGGCCGATCCGGGAGCCGATGGCCCACTACGGCCCGTTCGTCATGAACACCCGCGAGGAACTCCAGCAGGCCTTCGAGGACTTCCAGAAGGGCCGTCTGGGCTCGGTCCCCGCCGTCCACGGCATGTCCGGCGAGGGCCCGGGGGCCTGATCCCCGGCTGACGCCGTGTCACCCGGGCGGCCTTCCGCACAGGACAGGCCGCCCGGCGCGTGGTCGGGTGGAGGCTGTGCAGCTCCTCCCCGACCCGGTACGCCGCTTCGCCGCCTGGTGCGTGGTCCTCCTGCTCGCCAGCGGCGTCGGCTGGGTCGCCATCCGGATCTGTGTCGAACTGCGCACCGCGGTCACGCCCGTCCTGCTGGCCCTGCTCGGCACCGCCCTGCTGCGGCCCCTGCACCGACGGCTCGTACGGGCCCGGGTGCAGCGTTCGCTCGCCGCCGGGCTGACCTGCGTCGCCGTCGTCGCCGTGGTCGGCGGTGCCGTCTACGTCGTGGTGACCGCGCTCGTCGACAGCGGCGCCCAGATCCTCGCCTCGCTGCGGCACGCCGCCCGCGGCATCGCCGAGCACTTCGGGGCGGCCGGCACCTCCCTGGACGACCTCGCCACCAACGCCCGCGAACTGCTGGCCAAGTTCGGCGGCACCGCCGCCTCCGGGGTGATCAGCGGGGTGAGCGTGGTCGGCGAGACCGCCGCCGTCGCGGTCCTCGCCCTGCTCCTCGTCTTCTTCTTCCTGCGCGACTCCGACCGCGCCGTCGGCGCTGTGCGGGCGGTGGCCCCGACGCACAGCGCCGACACGGTCGAGGCCATGGCCCGGCGGGCCTACGGCGCCGTCGAGGGCTTCATGCGCGGCACCACCTTCATCGCCCTGATCGACGCCTTCTGCATCACCGTCGGCCTGCTGGTCCTGCGCGTCCCCGGCGCGCTCGGCCTCGGCGCCCTGGTCTTCGTCGGCGCCTACATCCCCTACCTCGGCGCCTTCATCTCGGGCACCGTCTCCGTGCTGGTGGCCCTCGCCGACCGGGGGTTCGTCATCGCCGTGTGGGCGCTCGGGGTGGTGGTCGCCGTGCAGGTGCTGGAGGGGCACGTGCTCCAGCCGGTGATCCAGAGCCGCACCGTGCAGATGCACCCCGCGGTCGTGCTGCTCGCGCTGACCGCGGGCGCCGCCGTCGCCGGCATCCTCGGCATGCTCCTGGCCGTGCCGCTCACCGCGGCGGCCTTCGGCATCGTGCACGAACTCCAGGACCGCTACGCGGCCCCGCCGCCGGGAACGTCCCCGGGCTCCGCCGGGGCACCGGACTCGTAGACCTCGTACCAGATGCTCTTGCCGGTGCCGCGCGGGGCGACGCCCCAGGCGTCCGCGAGCATCTCGATCAGCACCAGTCCGCGCCCGGACGACGCCATCTCCCCCGGCCGCCGCTTGTGCGGCAGCTCCTTGCCGGAGTCGCTGACCTCCACGTGGATGCGCCGCTCGCCGGGCTCCCCGGTCACCTCCGCGACCAGCAGCGCGTCGGCGTCGGTGTGGACCAGGACGTTGGTCAGCATCTCGGAGAGCAGCAACACCGCCGCGTCCCGCTGCTCGCCGTCCGGCCAGTCGTACAACAGGTCCCGCAGGTGTTCGCGGGCGGCGGCGATCCGCTCCGGCTCGGCCTGCGCGATCGTCAGCATGGTCCGCCGGACCGGGGGCCGCCGCGCCGGGGCCCCGCCGGCCCCGGCCGCCACGTCCTGGCGGCACAGGAGCAGCAGGGCGATGTCGTCCTCGCGCCGGTCCACGAGGGGCCCGGTCGTGTAGTACGAGGTCGGGCCGTGCACGACCCCGACCAGGGCGTCGGCCAGCGCCTCCAGGTCGCCGGTGTGCCGCTCCAGGACGTTCCGCAGCCGGACCCAGCCGCTCTGCAGGTCGTGGCCGCCCGTCTCGACCAGCCCGTCCGTGCAGAGCAGCAGGGTGTCGCCGGGCTCCAGGGCGAGCCGCGTGGTCGGGTAGTCGGCGTCCGGGTCGATGCCGAGCGGCAGCCCGCCCGCCGTGGCCCGGATCAGCGCCGTCCCGTCCGCCATCCGCACCACCGGGTCCAGGTGCCCGGCGCGGGCGCTGTGCGCGGTCCCGGTGAGCGGGTCGACCTCGATGTAGAGGCAGGTGGCGAAGCGCACGTCGCCCGGGTCCTCGTCCGAGCCGTTGATGCCGCACAGGAAGCGGGAGGCGCGGGTGAGCACCGCGTCCGGGCGGTGGCCCTCGGCGGCGTAGGCGCGCAGCGCGATCCGCAACTGGCCCATCAGCCCGGCGGCCCGTACGTCATGGCCCTGGACGTCTCCGATGACCAGGGCGAAACGGTCGCCGGGCAGCGGGATCAGGTCGTACCAGTCGCCGCCGACCTGGAGCCCGCCGCCGGTCGGCACGTAGCGGGCGGCGATGTCCACGCCGGGGATGTCGGGGCCCAGCACGGGGAGCATGGACCGCTGGAGCCCGTCCGTCAGCTCCCGCTGCGTCTCCGCCGCCCCGGCCCGTGACAGCGCCTGTGCCAGCATCCGGGCGACGGTGGTCAGCACCGAGCGCTCGTCCGGGGTGAAGCCGACCGGGTAGGTGAAGCCCGCCATCCAGGCGCCCATGGTGTGGCCCGCCACCGTCAGCGGCAGGAAGGCCCAGGAACGGCGGTCGAAGGGCTCGGCGAGCGGCCAGGTGAGCGGGTAGCGGGTGCGGTACTCCTCGGGGGAGGAGAGGTAGACCGCGCGGCCGGTGCGGACCACCTCGGCCGCCGGGTAGTCGGTGTCCAGCGGCATGTTCGCGAAGGGGACCTCGTCGCCGTCCTGCTGTCCGTGGTGGCCGATGATGGTCAGCCGGTCGCCCTCCACCCCGAACACCGCGAGCCCCTCCGGGGAGAACCCCGGCATCGCCAGTCCCGCCGCGACCCGCAGCACCTCCCGGGTCGACCGGGCCTCGGCCAGCGCCCGTCCCGCGTCCAGCAGGAACGCCTCGCGCGAGCGGCGCCAGTCGCCGGTGACCGCCCGGCGCCCGGCGGGGGTGCCCGGTTCCGGCTGGGCGACCTCCTGGAGGGTGCCGATCAGCTCGTACGCCTTGCGGACGGGGTCGAAGGTGGGCCGGGAGCGGCTGCGCACGATCCGGACGACGTGATCCCGTTCGTCCATGATCCGCAGCCGGACCTCGGCGAGCGTGCCCTCGACGGCGGCGAGCCGGACCACACCGGTGATCTCGTTCCAGTCCTCGGGGTGCAGCCGGGCCCGCACCTGGACCTCGGTGAGCCGCACGCCGCGGGCCGGCAGCCCGAGCAGCCGGGCGGCCTCCGCGTCGACCGTGACCTCTCCGGTGGCGGTGTCCCACTGCCACAGGCCGGTGGCGAGAGCCGCCAGGACGTCCCCCACCTCGGGCAGGGGCTCACCAGTGCGCATTGCCCCACTTTAAGAAGAGGTGATCGGGGGCTGCCACCGCTCGCCCGCTCGACAAGTGGGAGGAAGCAGGCCATGAGTCCCCGGTACGCTGGGGTTGTTTCACGTGAAACACGGACCGTGAGCGCATGGGCCGTGCGACGCCGTGAGGCACCGTGATCCCCAGACCCCGATCCGCGAAGACTGGATGAACGACGATGCATCGGTACAGGTCCCACACCTGCGGCGAGCTCCGCGCCTCTGACGTCGGCACCGACGTCCGGCTGAGTGGCTGGCTGCACAATCGGCGAGACCTGGGCGGCATCCTCTTCATCGATCTGCGCGATCACTACGGCATCACGCAGCTCGTCGCCCGTCCGGGTACGGAGGCGTACGAGGCGCTGGACCGGATGACCAAGGAGTCGACCGTCCGCGTGGACGGCAAGGTCGTCTCCCGCGGCGCCGAGAACGTCAACCCCGAGCTGCCCACCGGCGAGATCGAGGTCGAGGTGGGCGAGGTCGAGCTGCTCGGCGCCGCCCAGCCGCTGCCCTTCACCATCAACACCGATGACGGGGTCAACGAGGAGCGGCGCCTGGAGTACCGCTTCCTCGACCTGCGTCGCGAGCGGATGCACCGCAACATCATGCTGCGCACCGCGGTCATCTCGGCCATCCGCCACAAGATGGTGGCCCTCGGCTTCAACGAGATGGCGACGCCCATCCTCACCGCCACCTCCCCCGAGGGCGCCCGCGACTTCGTCGTGCCCTCCCGGCTGCACGCGGGCCGCTTCTACGCCCTGCCGCAGGCGCCCCAGCAGTTCAAGCAGCTCCTGATGGTCTCCGGCTTCGACCGCTACTTCCAGATCGCGCCCTGCTTCCGCGACGAGGACGCCCGCGCCGACCGTTCGCCGGGCGAGTTCTACCAGCTCGACGTCGAGATGAGCTTCGTCGAGCAGGAGGACATCTTCCGCCCGGTCGAGCAGCTCATGACCGAGCTGTTCACCGAGTTCGGCGAGGGGCGCGAGGTCACCTCGCCCTTCCCGCGCATCCCGTTCCGCGAGGCGATGCTGAAGTACGGCTCCGACAAGCCGGACCTGCGCGCGCTCCTGGAACTGGTCGACATCACCGACATCTTCGAGGGCTCCGCCTTCAAGGCCTTCGCCGGCAAGCACGTGCGGGCCCTGCCGGTGCCGGACGTCTCCGACCGGCCCCGCAAGTTCTTCGACCAGCTCGGCGACTACGCCGTCTCGCAGGGCGCCAAGGGCCTGGCCTGGGTCCGTGTCGGCGAGGACGGTTCGCTGACCGGCCCGATCGCCAAGTTCCTCACCGAGGAGAACGTCGCCGAGCTGACCAAGCGGCTCTCGCTCGCCGCCGGCCACGCGGTCTTCTTCGGTGCCGGCGAGTTCGACGAGGTCTCCAAGATCATGGGCGCGGTGCGCGTCGAGGCCGCCCGCCGGGCCGGCCACTTCGAGGAGAACGTCTTCCGCTTCTGCTGGATCGTCGACTTCCCGATGTACGAGAAGGACGAGGAGACCGGCCGGATCGACTTCTCCCACAACCCCTTCTCGATGCCCCAGGGCGGTCTGGAGGCCCTGGAGAACCAGGACCCGCTGTCCATCCTGGCCTGGCAGTACGACATCGTCTGCAACGGCGTCGAGCTGTCCTCCGGCGCGATCCGGAACCACGAGCCGGAGATCATGCTCAAGGCGTTCGAGATCGCCGGGTACGACGCGGAGACCGTCGAGCGCGAGTTCGCGGGCATGCTGCGCGCCCTCCGCTTCGGCGCCCCTCCGCACGGCGGCATCGCCCCGGGCGTCGACCGCATCGTCATGCTGCTCGCCGACGAGCCCAACATCCGCGAGACGATCGCCTTCCCGCTCAACGGCAACGCCCAGGACCTCATGATGGGCGCCCCGAGCGAGCTGGACGAGGCCCGGCTGAGGGAGCTGCACCTGACGGTGCGCAAGCCCCAGCCGAAGTGACGGACGGCGGACCACGACGGACGACGGGCGGGGCCCGGCACCGGTACACCGGTGCCGGGCCCCGCCCGTCGCGTCGGCGACCCTAGCGGGCCACGAACTCGGTGAGGATCGCCTGCACCTCGTAGATGTCGACGCCCTTGGTGAAGGTCTTCTCCACCGGCTCCGCGGTGCCGGAGATCCAGATCTTCAGCTCGGCGTCCAGGTCCAGGTGCCCGGCCGTCTCCACCGAGAAGTGCGTGATGCTCCGGTACGGGATCGAGTGGTACTCCGTCTTCCGCCCCGTGATGCCCTGCTTGTCGATCAGCAGCAGCCGCCGGTCGGTGAAGAGGATGGTGTCGCGGATCAGCAGGTAGGCGGTCCGCACCTGCTCGCCGTGGCCCAGCAGCCGGGCGTACTCCTGCTGCGCCTGGGCCGGGTCGATGCTGTGCGCGTTGCCGAACAGTGCCATGGGTGACTCCCCCGGTGCGGTACGGCGGCCGGCCGGCCGCCGTACCGCGATCCTCGCAAGAACACGGGGACCGGGAGGGGGAAACCCCCCGCCCGGTCCCCGGTCGCGGCAGAGCCGTTACGCGTTCGGCTTCTCCTCGAGACGCGGGAACAGCACGGCGCCCTTGGTGACCGTGGACCCGGCCGGCAGCCGGCCCCAGTCGGCGGCCTCGCCGACCTTCTGGTCCGCGAGCGCCCCGAGGGACGCCTCGGCGCCCAGGGACTCCCACAGCTTGGCGCTGCTCTCCGGCATGACCGGGTTCAGCAGCACGGCGACCGCGCGCAGGGACTCGGCGGCCGTGTAGAGGATCGTCGCCAGGCGGGCGCGGCCCTCCTCGGAGGTGTCCTTGGCGACCTTCCAGGGCTCCTGCTCGGTGATGTAGCCGTTGACCCGCTTGACGAAGTCGAAGATCGCCAGGATGCCGCCCTGGAAGTCCAGCTCCTCGCCGATCTTCCGGTCGGACTCGGCGACGGCCAGGGCCAGCGCCTCGTGGATCGCCCGCTCGGCCTCGCCGTCCGCCGTGGCCTGCGGCAGGGCACCGTCGAAGTACTTGCCGACCATGGCGGCCACCCGCGAGGCGAGGTTGCCGTAGTCGTTGGCCAGCTCGCTGGTGTAGCGGGCGGAGAAGTCCTCCCAGGAGAACGAGCCGTCCTGCCCGAAGGCGATGGCCCGCAGGAAGTACCAGCGGTAGGCGTCCACACCGAAGTGCGAGGTCAGGTCCTGCGGCTTGATGCCGGTCAGGTTCGACTTCGACATCTTCTCGCCGCCGACCATCAGCCAGCCGTTGGCGGCGATCTTCCCCGGCAGCGGCAGGCCCTGCGCCATCAGCATCGCCGGCCAGATCACGGCGTGGAAGCGGAGGATGTCCTTGCCGACCAGGTGCACGTCGGCCGGGAAGGTGGCCTCGAACTTCTCCTGGTTCTCGTTGTAGCCGACCGCCGTGGCGTAGTTCAGCAGCGCGTCGACCCACACGTAGATGACGTGCTTGTCGTCCCAGGGGATCGGGATGCCCCAGTCGAAGGTGGAGCGGGAGATCGACAGGTCCTGGAGGCCCTGACGGACGAAGTTCACGACCTCGTTGCGCGCGGACTCGGGCTGGATGAAGCCCGGGTTGGCCTCGTAGTGCGCGAGGAGCTTGTCGCCGTACTCGCTCAGCTTGAAGAAGTAGTTCTCCTCGGCGAGGATCTCCACCGGCTTCTTGTGGATCGGGCACAGCTTCTGACCGGCGTACTCGCCCTCGCCGTCGAGCAGCTCGCCGGGGAGCTTGTACTCCTCGCAGCCCACGCAGTACGGGCCCTCGTAGCCGCCCTTGTAGATCTCGCCCTTGTCGTGCAGGTCCTGCACGAACTCCCGGACGCGGTCGGTGTGCCGCTGCTGCGTGGTGCGGATGAAGTCGTCGTTGGCGATGTCGAGGTGGTCCCACAGGGGTTTCCACGCCTCGTCGACGAGCTTGTCGGCCCACTCCTGGGGGCTGACGCCGTTCGCCTCCGCGGTGCGCATGATCTTCTGACCGTGCTCGTCCGTGCCGGTGAGGTACCACACCTTCTCGCCGCGCTGACGATGCCAGCGCGTGAGCACGTCCCCTGCGACGGTCGTGTAGGCGTGGCCCAGGTGAGGAGCGTCGTTGACGTAGTAGATGGGGGTGCTGACGTAGAACGCCTTGCCACCCTGCTTCTCGGTTCCAGTGGCCGCCATGGGCGAAATCCTACTGGTCCGCGGGAGGTCGCCTCACCCGCGTTCCGGGTGCCGGAACGGGCCCGCCCCCCGGCGGCGGCCTGGGGGCCGCGGCCGGGGGGCGGGCGGGTGTGCGGGCGGGGGGAGCCTTCCCGGGTGCCCGTGCGGGGTGTCTCCGCTACGGGCGCCAGCCCGCGAGGACGCCCTCGTACAGTTCCGCGTCGGTCAGCTCGCGCGGGGTCTCGCCGGCGAGGAAGTACGACGTGTTCGGCGTCTTCAGCTTGCGCAGGTAGTCGAACGCCTTGTTCTCCGGGTCGCCGAAGGCGACGAACGCGAAGAAGACGCCGGGGTGGGTCTCGGCTGCGGCCGTGAGCGCCTGGGTGGCCGGCGTCTTGGCGTCCGGGGCGCCGTCGGTCTGGAAGACCACCAGCGCGGGTGTGCCGGCGGGCTCCTCGCCGTGCCGGGCGAGGACCGCTTCGACGGCCACGTGGTAGCTGGTACGGCCCATGCGGCCCAGCGAGCCGTGCAGCTCGTCGATCTTGTTCTCGTACGCGTCCGGGGTCAGCTCGCCGGTGCCGTCCACCTCCGTGGAGAAGAACACGACCGGGACGGTGGTGCCCTCCGGGTCGAGGTGGGCGGCGAGGGCCAGGGTCTGCTCGGCGAGCGCCTGGGCGGAGCCGTCCTTGTAGTACGGGCGCATTGAGGCGGAGCGGTCGAGGACGAGGTAGACCTTGGCGCGGGTGCCCGTGAGGTCGTGGGCGCGGAGGGAGTCCTCGGCGGGGGTGCCTCCGGCGGGGGCGGGGGTGGCCTCGGCGGGGGTGCCTCCGTCGGCGGGGGTGGCCTCGGCTTCGCCTTCGGCCTCCGTGTTCCCACCCGCGCCACCCGTGCGGGATGCGTCGTCGGGTGCGGGTGCCGCCTGTGGGGTGTCCTCGCCGTCGGCGGGCGCGGGCTCGGGGGCCGACACGGGGGCCTCCGGCTCCGTCGCGGCCTCCGGCTCCGGCTCCGGCTGGGGTTCGGGGTCCGGGGTGGGCTGGGCGGGCGGCTCGGCCTCCGCCGCGGGTTCGGCTTCGGGGGTGGGCTCGGGTTCGGGGGTGGGCTCGGGCTCCGCTTCGGCCACGGGCCCGGAGGTGGGCTCGGTCGCCTGCTCCGGCTCCGGGGCGGGCTCCGGCTTCGTTTCGGCAGCGGGCTCCGGCGCCGGGGCCGGCTCCGTTTCCGCCGTCGGTTCCGGGGCGGGCTCCGCGGCCGGCTGCGCGGGCTCCGGCTCGGGGGCGGGTTCCGTCTCGGCCGTCGGCTCCTCGGCGGCCTGGGCCGGCTCCGTCGCGGCCTCCGGCTCCGGCTCCGGCTGGGGTTCGGGGGCCGGGGCGGGCTCGGCGGCCTGCTCGGGCTCGGGGGCCGGGGTGGGCTCCGGTTCGGGCCGGGCGGGCGGCTCGGCCTCCGCCGCGGGCTCGGGGCCGGCCTCGGGGCCGGGGGCCTCCGGTGCGTCTGCCGGCTCCGGCTCGGTGGCCGTCCCCGCCGCGGGCTCGGGGGCCGGCTCCGGGGCGGGGGCCGGTTCTTCCGCCGTCGGGGCGGGCTCGGGCGCCGGGGCCGGCTCTTCCCCCGTCGGCTTCGCGGCGGGGGCCGTGGGGGACTCGGGCCGCTCGGGCCCTTCGGGGGAGGTGGGGTGGGGGACCGTGATGTGGGCGAAGGCGGCGGTGACGAGTTCGTGCTCCCCGTCATCCTGCTCCTCCGTGCCGGCCGGCCGGGGCTCGGGGACCTGGGCGGCCGGAGCGGCCGGTTCGGCCGCGGGGGTGGGGGCGGTGGACTGGGAGGGGAGCTTCGGCTCCGGGGTGGCCGGTGCGGCGTCGTCGTCGGGGGCGGTCGGCGGCGCCGTCTCCGGCGTCACACCCTCCGCCTGGGCGGTCCTTGCTTTGCGTGACCGACCGAACGCGTTCCGCAGGAGAGTGAGAATGCCCATGTGCGCAACCCTTCGCGTGAGTTGATGCCCGTCAATCCCTGGCCAGGACGGACACGTAAGGTTAGCGGCCCCGGCTTGTGATCTTGTGCAGGGCCTGCCATGGAAGTCGGGGCGCGTCAAGAGCCGTAACGAGCCGTCCTCACCGTTCAGCCCGGGTCGGCGATCAACTTCCCTCCGTCTGCCACGGGTTCATCCGGCGTTCATTCCGCCGCCCGGCTCCCGCACGTATGTGCCCCTACGGTCGCGCTGACACCAAGGGTCTGCCAGGGGAGAACGAAGTGCGCAAGCCGCTGCCGCTCATCACCACGCCGTCCGGATCGCATCCCGGCGGACGGTCCGCCATGACCTGCCGCTTCCGGTGCGGTGACGCCTGCTTCCAGGAGGTTCCCAACACCAGCTCCAACGAGTACGTCGGTGACGTCATCGCGGGCGCGCTCAGCCGTCGTTCGATGATGCGCGCCGCCGCCGTCGTCACCGTCGCCGCCGCGGGGGCCACCGCCGCCGGCACCGCCCTCGCGCCGCCGGCCCAGGCCGTCCCCGTCGCCGGCAAGGGCAACGGGGAAACGCCGAAATCGCAGGCCGCCCGCGGGCTCCGCTTCACCCCCGTCGCCCCCAACACCCGCGACGCCGTGGTGATCCCGGACGGATACCGCCAGGACGTCGTCATCCGCTGGGGCGACCCGATCCTGCGCGGGGCCCCCGCCTTCGACCCGGAGCGGCAGACCGCCAGGGCACAGGCCGGGCAGTTCGGGTACAACAACGACTTCCTCGCGCTGCTGCCGCTGCCCGGTGAGCGGGGCCGCCAGGTCCTCGTCGCCAACCACGAGTACACCGACGAGGTGCTCATGTTCCGGGGCTACGACCCCGAGAACCCCACCCGCGAGCAGGTCGAGATCGCGTGGGCGGCGCACGGACTGTCCAGCATCGTCGTGGAGGAGGACCGCCGCACCGGCAACCTCACCCCCGTCCCCCGCCACCCCCTCAACCGCCGGCTCACCGCCACCAGCGAGTTCCGGCTGACCGGCCCCGCCGCCGGCTCCGCCCTGGTGCGGACCTCCGCCGACCGCAGTGGCACCACCGTGCTCGGCACCCTCAACAACTGCTCCGGCGGCACCACCCCGTGGGGCACGACGCTGCACGGCGAGGAGAACTTCAACCAGTACTTCACCGGCGGCGACCGGCCGACGGACAAGCGGTACGGCATCGGCACCGGCGCCACCGAGCGCAAGTGGGAGCGGTTCGACGAGCGGTTCGACATCGCCCGCGAGCCGAACGAGGCGCACCGCTTCGGCTACGTCGTCGAACTCGACCCGTACGACCCCACCTCCACGCCGCGCAAGCACACCGCGCTCGGCCGCTTCAAGCACGAGGCGGCGACGGTGCGCATGACCCGCGACGGCCGTCCGGTCGTCTACTCGGGCGACGACGAACGGTTCGACTACTTCTACAAGTTCGTCGGCAGCAAGCGCATGATGCCGGGCAACAGCCGCGCCGCGCGCCGCCACAACCTGACGCTGCTGGAGGAGGGCACCCTCTACGTCGCCAAGCTGACCGGCGACTCCCCGGCCGGGGACATCGACGGCACCGGGAAGCTGCCGAGCGACGGCGAGTTCGACGGCAGCGGCCAATGGATCCCGCTGGTCACCGCCACGGCCCGGGGCGCCGTCTCGCACGTGGAGGGCATGACCGCCGAGGAGGTCTGCGTCTTCACCCGGCTCGCCGGCGACAAGGCCGGCGCGACCAAGATGGACCGCCCCGAGGACATCGAGCCCTCGCCGCGCACCGGCAAGGTCTACGTCGCCCTCACCAACAACACCAAGCGCGGTGTCGGCTCCAACCCGGCGGCGGACGAGGCCAATCCGCGCAACGCCAACAAGCACGGCCACATCCTGGAGCTGACCGAGCGCGGCGACAAGGCGGAGAGCACCACCTTCGCCTGGTCGCTGTTCCTGGTCGCGGGCGACCCGCAGGACCCGTCGACCTACTTCGCGGGATTCCCGAAGGAGGCGGTCAGCCCGATCTCCTGCCCGGACAACGTGGCCTTCGACGACCACGGCAACCTGTGGATCTCCACCGACGGCAACGCGCTCGGCAGCCACGACGGCCTCTTCGGCGTCGCCACCACGGGCAGCCGGCGCGGTGAGCTGAAGCAGTTCCTGACCGTGCCGACCGGTGCGGAGACCTGCGGCCCGGTCATCCAGGACCGCCGCGTCCTGGTCGCCGTGCAGCACCCCGGCGAGGTCGACGGCGCCTCCGTCGAGAAGCCGGCCAGCACCTGGCCGGACGGACCGGGCCGGATCGTGCGCCCGGCGGTCGTGGTGGTGTGGCGCGCGGACGGATCCGGCATCGGCGTCTGATCCGCGGCCCCCCGCGGGGCGGTGGCGGGTCAGCCGTCGCCGTGCAGGGTGAGGTCGACGACGAGCGCCCGGTGGTCGGTGCCGGCCAGGCGCAGGAACCGGGCGCGGTGCGCGGTGAAGTGCTCCGACACCAGCACGTGGTCGATCTGCGCGCCGAACGCCGGGGTGCTCCGGGACGGCCAGCTCGGCGCGCGGTCGGCCCCGGCGAGGCGGGCCGCGTCCGTCAGCCCGGTGTCGAGCAGGCGCCGGAAGGCGGCGTGGTCCTGGGCGGCGTTGAAGTCGCCGGCGAGGATGGCGGGCCCCCGGCCGTCCCCGGCGGCGGCGTCGCGCAACGCCCCCAGTTCCGTGCGCCACAGGCTCACCTGGCCCGGCAGCGGCGGCATCGGGTGCGCCAGCCGCAGACGTACGGCGTGGCCGCGCACGTCGGCGACGGCCGCGGGCATGCCCATCGTGGCGGGGACGCCGGGCGCCGCCGTGAGCGGGTGGGCGCCGAGGATGACGGACCCCTCGGAGCCGCCGCCGGGGACGGCGCTGCGGTGCGGGTAGTCGTCCCCCAGCCCCTCTCGCAGCGCGGCCTCGCACCCGGGGTCGCACTCCTGGACGAAGACCAGGTCGGGCCTCTCGCGGCGCACGGTGGCGATCAGCGCGGACGTGCCCCGCCCGAACTCCACGTTCGAGGTCAGCACCCGCAGTTCGGCGACGGGCGGACCGGACGGGGGCCCGCCGGTCTTCCCGTACGGCCCGGTGTACCAGGCGAGCAGTCCCAGCAGCGCCACGCCCCACACCAGGCCGGTCCACCAGCGGGCGCGCAGCGCCAGCAGCAGGCCGAGGCCGACCGGGACCAGCAGCCAGGGCAGGAAGGCGAGCAGTTGCGGCACCGGCGTGACGCCGTCGGTGTCGGCGGCCCGGCAGGCGACGACCGCGCTCACCCCGGCGAGGAGCAGCCCGCCGCACCAGGCCCGCGGCCCGCGGCCCGGCCGGCGGTCCGGACGCTGCGAACCGGGCTCCTCCCGGTCGCCGGCCGCCGCCGTGTCGGTGTCCACGTGCCGCCTTCCGCTCGGCTGGGGCGCTGCCCTGGGGTGGCGCGGGCGGCGCGTACTGCGTCCGGCCGGGGCGCCGGGTGGTCCGGGGCGGACCGGGGTCCTTCCGTCCGGAGGACGGTCGGGGCGGACGGAAGGTTCCCGTCCGGGGTGGGCGGGGCCGGGCCCGGCCGGACGGCGCGGGGCCGGTCCCCGGCGGGTCAGAGGCGGGCGCGGCTCGGCGCGGGGCCGACGGCCGGCCCGGTGGGTACCCGGCGGCGGGCGCGGAGGCGGCCCGCGAGCCAGGAGAGCACGGCGACCGCCAGGCCGAGGCCCACCAGGACCCAGGCCGCCGTCCGCAGCGTCGCGGTGAGCGCGTCGTAGACGGCGCCCGCGGCCGGGCCGTCCACCGGGCCGGGCAGGCCCGCGACGGTGAGCCGCCGGCCGACCACGACGGCGAGCGCGAGCAGCCCGCCGCCGAGCGCGGTGCCGAGCCCGGTCGCGGTGACCGCCCGGCGGCGGCAGGCGGCGACGGCGATGCCCGCCACGGCGAAGACGACGGCCGCCAGCGGCAGCCAGAACGCGGCGACGTCGACCACGTGGTAGCCCTTCCTGAGCCGGTCCACGTCGTGGGCCGGGAGCACGGTGACCGGGGTGGGCCGGACGGGGATGCGGTCGGCCATCGGCACGTGGTCCTCGGCCAGCCGGTCGCGGACGCGGGCGGTGACGGGGGCGAGGTCGACGGTGACCGCGCGGCCGGTCCGCTCGTCGCGCAGGGCGCGCAGCACGGCGCCGTGCACGGTGCGGTTGGCCGCGTCCCAGCCCGCGCGGTACGCCGCCGTCCGGGTGAACGACCGCGCCGCGTCCCGGACGAACAGGCGCACGCCGTCGCTCGCCGGCACGGCCTGCCCGGCGCCCGGCACGCCGGTGTCCCGCGCCCCGGCCGTCTCCACCTCCGCGAGCACCCCCTCGCCCACCGCGTCGGCCACCGCCTCCCGCACGTGGGGATCGGTGGCCAGGGGCGCCATCGCGGCGACGTAGCGGCCCGTGTCGCCCAGCCCGTACGCCGCCCACGCGGCCAGCGCGCCGCACGGGGCGAGCAGGCAGGCGAGGACGGTCAGGAGGGCCGACAGACGGCTCCGCAGGCGTGGCGACACCCTTCCAGGCAACGCCCGGCGCGCGGGGCGGGCGAGCCGGGCGACTGCATATGGCCCTCCCCGCCCCGCCGAACGTGCGCCCGCCGGCCTGCCGGCGGCTCGGGTGCCTCAGGGCGGCTGGGGGCCCGCGTCCGGTGCGCCGACCGGGCTGAGGGACCGCGTCCGGTGCGCCGGGACCCGTACGGCGTCGGACCGTGCGCCGCCCGGCCCCGCCCGGAGACCCGGGCGGGAACCGTGCGCCGCCCGGCCCCGCCCGGAGACCCGGGCGGGAACCGTGCGGCGTCAGGCCGTACGGGGTGGGGCCGTGCGGCGTCAGGCCGTGCGGCGGCCCGCCGCGTCCTCGTGGGTGTAGTAGCGGTAGAAGAGGACGAGGAACGTCGCCGCGGCCACCACCAGCGACAGCCCGATGCACGTGAACATCGCCACGCCGGTCTGCGTGTACAGGAAACCCAGCGCGCTGCCGGTGAACGCCGCCCACAGCGCCGCGTGGCCCTCGCGCGGCAGCCGTCCCGCCACCGCCCGGACCGCCGCGTAGAGGACGGCGAAGGCGAGCGCCGCCATGAAGCCGTAGAACACGTTCCAGCCGGTGATCGGTCCGCCGAAACGGCGGTTGGCCGCCACCCAGTAGCCGTAGACCAGCCCCAGGACGACGGGGAGCACCCAGTGGGCCGCCAGATGGGTCCGCTCGCCGAAGACGTCGGGGGCTGCGCGCGGCCTCGCGGACGGGCCGCGCGCGGTTCCGGGGGTACCGGACGTCGGTAGTGCCTGGTGCGCCATGAGAGCACTCCTCTCTCCACGTCCCGGCTACCAGAGCACACCCGGATCGGCCGCCTGGCAAGTCCGGGATGCGGGGGACCGGATCGCGTGCTTCGCTGGGGCGCGTGAGGGGTCGTGTCCACAGGCGGGTGACCGGCCGATGGCAGTTCGTCGGCCGGCTGGTCGGGCGGACCGACGTCGAGTTGCGGCACGAACTGTTCAGCGTCCGCGGGCGCAGCATCGCGTGGCTGTTCCCCCTGGCGCTGCTGGGGGGCATCGCCGCCGTCGACGTCACCACCGGGGCGTTCCAGGTGATCTCCTGGACCGTGCTCGTGCCCGGTATCGCCGCCGCCATCTGCGGTGTCTGGGCGACGGCCGCGCTCGCCGTGCTGGCCGTGCTCGTCTACCTCCTCGCCGACACCTTCTGGCAGGTGCATAACAACACCGGTCTGCCGGGACTCGTCCTGGTGCTCCTCGGCGGCGTCATCGCCGTCGTCGCCTCCAGCGTCCGGGTGCGCGGCGAGGAACGCATGCTGCACATGCGGGACATCGCCGACACCACCCGCCGCACTGTGCTGCGCCCGATCCCGCAGGGGTGGGGGGGCCTCGACCACGCCGCCGTCTACCTGGCCGCGGACACCGAGGCCCGCGTCGGCGGCGACTTCTACGACATCCAGCTCGGCCCGCACGGCACCCGGGTCCTCATAGGGGACGTCCAGGGCAAGGGGCTGGGGGCGGTGGAGACGGCGTCCGCCCTGCTCGGCACCTTCCGGGAGACCGGCTACCACGAGGCCGACCTGCGCACCGTCGCCGAACGGCTCGACCAGCGCCTGCTGCGCCACCGCCAGCACAGCCAGGGGCTCGGCTACGCCGAGGGCGACGGCGACCGCTTCGCCACCGCCGTGCTGGTCGGCTTCTCCGAGGATCTGCCGGACGAGGTGGACGCCGTGGTCTTCGGCCACGAACCCCCGCTGGTCGTCGGCCCCAACGGCGTGCGGCGCCTAGGCTCCGAGGCCGGTCTGCCGCTCGGCATGGCCGACATCGCGCCCAGTGTGCTGCCGCCGGTGTGCCGGGTGGCCCTCGCCCACGACGAGACCCTGCTGCTGATGACCGACGGGGTGACGGAGGCCCGCGATCCCGAGGGCCGCTTCTACCAGCCGGCCGAGGACATCGTCCGCGCCCTCGCCGCCGATCCGGACGGCGTCGTCGTGCCGCAACGGCTGGTCGCCCTGGTCCGCGACGGCACGCTGCGGCACTGCCGGGGGCTGCTGGTCGACGACACGACGATCTTCGCCGTGCGGCGGGTCGCGAAGTGAGCGCCCCGTGGCGGGGTACGAGCGGTTAACGTGCTGATGTACGTGATCGATCGGGGGAGGGTCCGTTGTCCGGAACCGTGCTGCTGCTCGCGGCGTCGCCCGTGGGCCGGGGGTGCCTGGTGGACGCCGCGTCCGTCCTCCCCGTGCTCGCGGCCGTGCCGCCCGCCGTGCTCTCCGGCACGGAGACGGCGAACGTCGTGGAACTCGCCGACCCGCTGGACCCGCAGGCCGTCCTGACCCGGCTGCGCGCCGCGGCGGCGGCACCGGGCCCGCTGACGGTGTACATCGCCGGGCAGCTCCAGCTCGACCGGCGCCAGCGTCTGCCGCACCTCGCGCTGGCCCGGACGACGGCGGCGACGATGCGGTACACGGCGCTGCCGTGGCACTGGATCCGCGAGGAACTGCGGCTGCGGCCGAGCGGCGCGACGACGCTGTTCCTGGACCTGCACGCGGACCAGGAGACGTGGCGGTGGCTCCGGGAGTCGTCGGGCGGCGGGACGGCGGGGGCGCCCGGGGACGGCCCGTCCGGGGCGTTCGGGGTGTCCGGGGTGTCCGGGAGCGCGGTGGCGGGCGGTGGTGCGTTGGCCGGTGCCGGGGCGTCCGGGGCCGGTGTGGGACGGGCCGGCGGGGCCGGCGTGGGCGAGGCCGGTGCCGGTATGGCCGGTGCCGGTGTGGCCGGTGCCGGTGTTGCCGGGAGTGGGGCGGCGGCCGTTGGGTCTGGCGGGGCTTTTGCTGCCGCTACGACGGCCGGGGCTGGGGTGCCTGGTGGGGCGAGGGTGCCTGGTGGAGCTGGACAACCTGGTGAGGCCGCTGGAGCGCATGGTGGGGGTGGGCACCCTGGTGGGGCTGGGGTGCCTGGTGAGGCTGCTGGAATGCCCAGTGGGTTCACAGTGCCACCGGGGTTCACACCGGTGCGGGAGCCCGCGGCGGAACACGGGTGGACTCCGCCGCCGGGGTTCACAGGCTCACCAGAGTTCACACCCCCGGCGGGGCAGGCACCGGCAGCCGGGTTCACACCGTCACCGGAGTTCACAGCGCCCGACGGGCCCGCGCCGACACAGGAGTTCACACCGCCACCCGGGTTCACAGCGGCCCACCGCACCGCCGGGCCAGGCCCGGCGCCGGAGTTCACACCGACACCTGAGTTCACAGCATCTTCCGGGAACGCTTCGGTTCACGGGCTCACAGCCCGCCCCGAGTTCACAGCCCCAGCAGAGTTCACGGCCTCATCAGGGTTCACAGCTCCGCCCGGGTTCACAGAGGCACCAGGACGCCCCGGCGATCATGGGTCAACGCGGACAACCGAGTTCACAGCCTCCCACGGGTTCACACCCCCGCCCTCGGTTCCCCCAGCTCCCCCAGCCTCGGCAGCGCCCGCAGCGCCCGCAGCGCCCGCAGCCCCCACGGGCCCCCTGCCCACCCCGCCCCGGCCCGCCGCCCAGGCGGCACCTCGGCCCACCCCGTCGCTCCCCCTGGACTCCGGCCGGAACAACGCCGTCTACGGCCGCATCGCACCGCCGCCCTCCCGGCGGACGATGGGTTCCCCGTCGTACATGCGCACCCTCGCCACGATCCTGCGCAGCGGACACCGGCCGCCGCCGGACCTGCTCCACCAGCAGGTGCTGGCCCGCCTCGCCGCCGAGGACGCGGCGGCCGGCCCCGGCCTGGTGCTGACCGCTCCGGGACCCGCGGCCGGGGACCCCCACGCCCGGGTCGCCGACGCCGTACGCGCGGGCCGGCACACGGAGGCCGACGCGCTCGCCGCCCACCACGAGCGGGCCGCCGCGCAGGCACGCGGACCCGCCTCCGAGGACGCCCTGCACTGGGCGGAGGTCCGGGCCGACCTGGCGATGTTCGCCGGTGACCCGGTGCGGAGCTGCCGCGCCTGGCTGACCGTCGCCGAGGCCCGCCTCCGGGCCGGCCAGGCGCCGGACGCCCCCGCTGTCGAGGCCGCCGTCGACCGGGCCCACCACCAGTGGGGACGCATCACCTCCGCCGCGCAGGCCCGCGAACTGGGCGCGGCCCTCGCCGTACTCCGGGGTCACGTCCCCGGCCGCCGGGAGGGCGCCCTCGCCCACGTCCACCGGGAACTCCACCGCCTCCAGTCCCAGCCCTGACCCGAGGAGCCCCGACCCGAGGAAACCCGGACCCGGGGAGTCCGGACCCGGGGGCCCGGACCCGCCCGGCGCGGACGCCCGGCCGGTACCCCGCCGGAAATGCCCGCGTACGGCGACCGGTGCCCTTCCGGCCACCGCCGGGAACCCGCGCCGGGTGCGCAGGCCACCCGCCACACCGGGCACCTGCCACAACTGCCACCTGCCACACCGGGCAGCCACCGCACCGGCCAGCCACCACACCGGGCACACCGGCTCACACCGGACGCCCAGCACGCCGCCACACCCGGCTCAGCCGCCACACCCGCCTCACGCCGCGCGAAGGTACCGGTGGCCACCCGGGCTCCCCGGCGGCATCCCGGGCTTCCTGGCGGGGCGAGCCCGTCAGGGATTCAAGGGGTTCAGGGAGTCGGCCATGGGGGCCGTGTCCCGCTGGGGCGGGGCTGCCGGGGAGGCGGGCTCGGCCGTACGGGTCTGGCTCGCGGTTCCGGCCAGGAACAGGCAGGCCACGGCCGCCACGGCGGCGGCGAGGCCCCTGGCGTACCGTTCGGCGGTGCGGGTGCGTGTGGCCACGGCGTCCTCTGCGGGATCGTGTCAAGCGCTGTTAAGCGCGCTTAATTCGCGGTTTAACCTAGGGCCGTCGGAGCCTAACGGCAAGAGGCACAGGGGGAGTTGGCAGTGGGGGACCGTGACGACCGGGGCACCATCGGGCGACGGGTGCAGCGGTTGCGGGTGGAGCGCGGGATGACGCAGCGCCAGCTCGCGGAACCGGCGTACACGCCCGCGTACATCTCCACCCTGGAGGCCGGCCGGGTCCGGCCGTCGGACGACGCCCTGCGGCACATCGCCGAGCGGCTCGGCGTCGGTTACGAGGAACTGGTCACCGGACGCCCCGCCCGGCTCGCCACCGATCTGCGGCTCCGGCTCACCGAGGCGCAGCGCACGCTGGCCGCCGGGGACGCGGCGCGGGCGGCGGAGCTGTACGGCGGGCTGCTCGCGGAGGCGGAGGCGTACCACCTCGACGAGGAGCGGGCCGCCGCGCTGCTCGGGCTCGGCGAGTGCGCCGTGGACACCGGCGAACTGGACGCCGCCCACGAACACTTCGAGCGGGCGGAGGCGTGTCTGGCGGACGCCCCGCTGCCGGCCCGGGTCCCGGCGTTGCGCGGCCGGGCTGTCACCCACTACCTCGCCGGCGAACTCCGCTACGCCGTCTACCTGCTGGAGTCGGCGCTCGACGAGCTGAACCGCGGCGGGCTGCACGATCCCGACGCACTGCTGCTGCTCTACGCCAGCGTCATCGGCCCCTACATGGACATGGGCGCGCACGCGCGGGCCGCCAAGGCCGCCGAGTACGCCCTCGCGCTCGCGCCCCGGGCCGGTGACCCGGCGCTGGTGGCGCGCATGCACCGGTCCGTCGCCCGCACGCTGCTCGCCGAGGGCCGGCTCGCCGACGCCGACGCCTCGCTGGCCAAGGCGGCCGAGCTGTACCGCACGCTCCAGTTGCGCACGGAGCTGGCCAACTGCCACTGGATGCGCGGCTACGTCTACGCCCAGAACGGAGAACTCCAGCGTGCTGAGGAGGAGTTGCGTGAGGCGCTGGGCATGCACTCCGCGACCCGCGCCGCCCTCTACAGCAGCCAGGTCGCCGTCGAACTGGCCGACGTCCTCCACCGGCGCGGCAAGTCCGAGGAGGCCGCCGGGCTCCTGCGCGGTGTGCTGGACGACCTGTCCTCCGAACGCGGCGCGGTGCACTCCGCGGGCGCCCACCGGCTGCTCGGCATCATCGCCGAGGACGCCCGGGACACGGAGGCCGCCGAGGAGCACTACGTACGGGCGCTGAGCCTGCTGGAGCGCGCCGGTGCCGCCGGGGACCTCGCCGACCTGTGCCGGCTCCTGGGCGACCTGCTGCGCCGTACCGGCCGGGTGGAGGCGGCCCTCGACGCCTACCGCACCGGCCTCGGCCACCGCACCGCCCCCGGCACCACCACCCTCGGCCCCGCGCCCGCGCAACCGCCGCTCTAGCCGCCGCCGTTCCTCCGGCAGTGGTCCCTCCAGCAGTGGTCCCCCGGCCGCTGCTCCGGCAGTGGCCCCCCGGGCGGGTGCGGTCCCTCCGGTCGTGGCCCCTCGGTCGTGGCCCCCCGGCCGTTTCGCGGCCCCGTGCCGGGCAGTCGGGCGGCGGCGCCGCGGGACGAGCGAGGAGCGACGTCGCCCACGACGTGGTCGCCCACCGGCACCGCCTCCACCGGGACGCGTGACGGACACCGGCAGGGCACGAGGGGTCCCCAGACCGCGCCCGGCTCCGGCGGCGGATGTTCCCGGACCCGCGCCCGGCTCCGGCGGCGAGGTCGCTAGACCTGTGCGCGGCCCTGGCGGCGGATCTCCGTCAGGCGTTCCGCGCCGGTCTCCACGGCGGTACGGGTCGCCTCCTCGTCCGGCACGCCCCGCGCGCCGTGGGTGAGGCTGATCGCGTCCTCGCCGACCCGTACGGCGACGAGGTCCACGACGAGGACGTCCGGTGCGCCGGCGTCAGCCGCCGGTGCGCTCACCGTGATCCGCAGGCCCCGCCGGGCGTCCCCCGCCTCGGGTACCGGCGCCGGTTCCACCCGGACCTCGCGGGCGGCGTCCTTCGCCCCCCGGGCGGTGAACCGGCCGCAGGTGCCGGGCAGCGTGCCGAGCCAGTCCAGGGTCCTGTCGAGACCGGCCTCGGGGGCGGAGACGATCCGGTAGTGGAGCTGAGCCCCGTCACCCGCGCCGCTCCCGTCACCCGCGCCGCCCCCGTCGCCCACGCCGCTCCCGTCCTCGTCCCTCTCCCCGGCCTCACCCTCCCCGGCCCCGTCGCCCGCGTCGCCCGAGTCGTCCTCACCCGCGTACGCGTACGCCTCCTCCCCGCCGTCCAGGGCGGCCGTCGCGCGCGGGGCCGTGCCGAAGAGGTCCTCGGTGTAGAGGGCGTCCAGGAGGCGCCCGCAGTCCGGGTGGTCGGCGGTGGCCTTCAGCAGGGTGTCCCGCCAGGTCGCGGCGCCCCGCGTGGGTCGCCAGGGCTCGCCCAGGTCGGCGTCGGTGATCAGCGCGGCGCGCGCCTGCGCGGTGGTCAGCACGGGCGGGGCGGCCGGCGGGGCGGACGGAACCGCGGACGGTGGCCCGGCCGGGGCGGTGCCGGGCGGGCGTCCCGCCTCCGCGCCCGGGGCCGCGCAGGCGCTCGCCGCGAGGAGCAGGGCGGCGGTGGACGCACGGGCGGCGAGTCGGCGGCGGGCGGCCGGGGCGGTCAGCATCGGGGGAGCCTCCAGGGGAGCCGGGGCGGCCGTGCGGTCACGGCCCCTCCACGGCACCACCGGCCCCGCGCCGTCACCAGCGCGGGGGCCCGTCCGGGTGAGCCCGGCCTCCCGTCGCCGCGACCGTGAGAGCGCCCCGGCCGCCGCCTCCCCCGGCGACGGAACGTCAGGGCGCGTCACCGTGCGGAAGCGAGCGTTCCCTGTGTGACGAAGCTGTGAGCGGTCAAGAACTACCTTGAAATAATCGCGAGTTGACAGTATTCGGCGGCAGGACCACGATGGCTCCCACTGTGGCCCGAGTGATCGTGGGGCCCAGTCCTTCTCACTCACTCACCCCGGTACGGCCGGCGCGCGCTCGGTCGCTGCCCTGCCGCCGTCACCCGGGTGCAGCACACGCCAAGATGGGACCCGCATGTCGATAGCACGACGTGTCACCATGCGCCGCCTGCTGGGGACGGGCGCCGTGAGCCTCGCCCTGTGCGCCGCCTCCGTCGCCGGGGCCTCGGGCGCCTTCGCCCACGGCACGCCCGGCGGCGACGGCTGGAACAAGGGCGGCTCCTACAAGCCGGGCAGCGGCGCGGGGACGGCCACCGGGGAGGACCGCTGCCAGTTCTCGCTGGACGGCACCGACTTCCGCGACTCGGTCCAGGTCGACGACCGGAGCCTGCGGCCCACCGAGGACGGCAAGGTCCACATCCGGGTCCGCGCGGCCCGGGGCGCCGCTTCCTGCACCGCCTCGCTCTCCTCGTTCCTCGCCCACGGCCCGACCTTCGCCACCTCCGGCGAGCAGGTCTTCGTCGACTTCGACACGGCGACGGTCGAGCCGGGCGAGACCGGCACCCTGGACATCGCCGTGCCGGACGCGGGCTGCTTCGCCCAGATCGACCTGTACCGGGGCGCCGTCCGCTTCGACGGCAGGATCGGTGCGGACGACGGCTTCGAGCACGGCGAACTGCCCAAGGGCCCGGACCGCCCGGTCATCAAGGACAAGCTGATCGCGGCCTGGAACGGCGGCACCAGGGACTGCACGACCCCGGCCGGCGAGACGACCGGGGCGCCGGCCCCGGGCACCCCGGAGACCCCGGAGACCCCGGAGACCCCGGAGCCGGCGCCCGCCGCGCCGTCGGACACCCCCGAGAGCGCCACACCGTCGGCCGGGGCGCCTTCCGGGACCCCCGCCGGCACCCCGTCCGCCTCGGCCTCCCAGCCGGCCGCCGGCCCGGACGTCACCGCCCACGGGAGCGGCGGAAACCTCGCGGAGACCGGCGCCGACAGCAACACCGGCCCGGTCGCCATCGGCGCCGCCGTGCTGCTCATCGGCGGTATGGCGATCGTCGTCGCCACCCGGCGCCGCGACGCCGCCCGCTCCTGACCCGGGCCGGGCGCCCGCCGGGGCGGCGACGCCCCGGCCTCCGGCGCCCGGCGGCGCGCCCGCGCGGACCGCTCACCGCGCGGGCGCGCCCGTACCCGCGAAGAGCCGGCCCGCCGCCCCCGCCTCCCGGCACCCCGTCCCTCCCGCGGAAGTCCCCGCCCCGACGGGGGCCGGTCCCACGTCCCTCCCGCGGAGGTTCCTCGCCCTGTGGGAGAAGGCAACCGTGGGGAAAGATCGCGGCCGAGCGGTCTCGGGCACCCCGTGCAGCTCCGGCCGGTCGGGGAAGGCGGTCCATGGAGCCAGTCCGGGTGGTTCCGGATGAACTCCCGCAGCCCGGGATGCCGAGCCCCCGGCTCAGCGGCTCGCACGCCTGCTCGACACCCCGGCCAGAGCCAGAGGCATCATGGTCGCGTGGACATTGAGCTGCTTTACTTCGCGGGCTGCCCGAACTGGACCGTCGCTCAGGAGCACCTCACCGCGGCACTCGCCGCCGCAGGCCGCTCCGACCTGGACGTGAAGCTCCGCGCCGTCGAAACGGACGAGGAAGCCCAGGCAGCGCACTTCCCCGGCTCTCCCACGATTCACATCAACGGCCAGGATCCGTTCCCCGCCGCCTCCGATACATACGGTCTGACCTGCCGCGTCTACTCGACGCCGGGCGGCCTCGCAGGCGTGCCCACCGTCGATCAGCTCGTCCAGGCCCTCACCCGGACCTCCTGAGATCGTCGCAACACTCACCGGTGTTGCGACGATCCCTGGAATCCGCCGCGGTGGGCCGTGTCCGGTCACCGCCCCCCGGGGGCCGCGTCACAGGGAGCGCAGGGCGCTCCGGGCGAGGCCGGTGTCCCTCAGCGGCCTGAGCACCAGGCGGATGAGGACCAGCGGGTTGTCGTCGCCGGCGATCCGGTTGGCGCTCAGCCCACCGCACGCGCGGCACTCGTGGATGATCATCCACTCGCCGTCGGGCCGGACCGACATGCTCAGCGCCTCCATCCGGCCCCGGCAGTCCGCCGCCCGGTCGCCGGGCACCCGGCGGTCGACGTGCAGGCTGGCCAGGCAGTTCGGGCAGTGGTTGCGGTGGGTGGTGCCCGGCGCGTCCGGGGACACGTCCAGGCGGCAGCCCACACAGCGGAAGGCGTGCGTCCGGTGCCGTCCCTGGCCGTGGAGGACGTCCTTGGGCCGCTGCGGACGCCGGGCGGCCTGGGCACGCCGGCGCGGGTTCCTCGCTCGTCTCGGCATGGCGGGGTCCTTCTCCTTCCGGTTCAGAGGTCGCCGAAGGCTTCGAGCGGGAACGGGGGCTGGGCGAGGGGCCGTACGGCCATGCGCATCAGGACGAGCCGGTTGTCGTCGGCGTGGACGGGGCTGGAGGTCAGCTCGTCGCAGCGCACGCAGCGGTGGATGACCCGCCAGTCGCCCGTGCGCGGTACGGCGATGGAGAGCGGCGGCATCCGGCCCTCGCAGTCGCTGGGCCCGCCCTCGACGTGGTCGAGGACGTGCCGGGAGTGCAGGCAGGAGGGGCAGTGGTTGCGCGGGACGCCGTCGTCGGCGACGGAGGACACCGCCAGGCCGCACCATGCGCAGGCGAACGTGGCGGCGCGGGGGTCGTGAGGGTGGGACACCCGGGGGCTCCTTGCTGAGGAAGTCTGCGTGACAGCAAGAGCAGGCCGAGCGCCTCGGCGAGGGATCAGGGCACCGCGCGGCGGCGTCCGGTCACCGTCCGCGGGGGACGGCGTCGAGGACGGGGCCGGTCAGGCGGTGCTGCGAGGCGCGCTCGGCGCGGGCCGGGGCACAAAGTCTCTTTTCCAGGGCACGGAAGGCCCAGAGCAGGGAAAACGAACGGAGCGGAGCGACCGTAACACGGGGGCCGGGCGGGGTTCGACGGATTTAACGGGGCCCCGGGCCACTCGCCGGGGCCGGGTCCGGACGGCTCGTCGTGTGGGTTCGGGACGGCAGGGCGCCCGTCGTGGTCCCGCTCGGCCGGCCGCGTCAGGAGGCGCGCGTACGCCCCCCGCCCCCGGCCCCTGGGGCACCCGGGGTGCGCCGGCGGTATCGCCGGGGGTCGCCGGGGGTCACACGTGTCCCGGTCCGCCGCTGCCGAAGGCACCGCTCGACCCGGGCAGCCAGCGCCGCCGCGTCTGGTCGGCGCCCCGTCTGCTGCCGGAGTGGTGGAGCTGGTACGGCATCAGCCGTGGGCTCCCGTCCGTCGTCAGCGGGATCTCGTCGGGCTCCCGCATCTCGCGTTCCTCGCGGACGGCGCCGGTGGGCGGGAGCGTGGGCTGCTCGTCGGAGCGCGGCCGGGCCGGCTCCTGGTCCATGACCCGCATGCCGATCCGCACGGCCAGGATCAACGCACCCACGATCACCAGACCACCGACGAACGCCCCGGTCATCGCGAGCGCGTCGGGAGCGGCCTGCAGCACATACATCGCCGTACTCATGTTCTGATTATGTACCCGAAACGGAGAGAAAGCTCCCGGTATGTCCGGATCGCCGGTCCGTGCAGGTCCAGGGGTCGGCCGCGGCCCCGGGGGTGGCCGTCAGTCCCGGGAGGGCTCCGCGCCGGGGCGCCGCTCGTCCCGGTCGACGACCTCGCCCTGGATCACCCGGGGCGCGGCCGTGCCGTCCGGCTCGGCCGGGGCCGGAGCCGGGGCCGGAGCCGGGGCCGGGGCCGCCGGAGCGCCCTGCTCCTCCTTGAGGGCGCGCGCCTCCGACTTGAGGATGCGCGCCGACTTGCCCGCCGAGCGGGCCAGCTCGGGGAGCTTCTTCGCGGCGAGCACGGCGATGACGACGATGAGAATGATCGCGAGTTCGCTCAGTCCGAACACGACGCTCCCCGGGTGGCAGGCGGTCCGGGCCCGCACCCGCGGGCCCGCACGGAATCTACGGCAGACAGGGGCCGGCGGTCGACCGGCCGCGGGCCGGAAGAGGCCGGTCGCGGGCCCGGCCGTCCTCCGGCCGGGCCCGCGACCGGAGGGCCGCCCGGGGGCGGCTCAGAGGTCGAACTCGTGCGGCGGCAGGTCGAGCGCGAAGCACGCCTCGCGCACCACGGCCCGCTCGGTCTGGTCGAAGTCGCCGTCGGCGCCGCCGATGACGATGCCGATCTGCACCACCGCGCGCGCCTCGGCGGGCTTCTTCTTCGTCTTGGCGATCTCCTGGAGGATGCTGACCTTGCCGAAGTCGAAGTCGGCGGTCAGCTTGTCCAGATAACCCTCGAAGCGGCGGCGCAGGTCGTCGGCCGGGAAGTTCTGCAGCACCTCGTTGCTCGCGATGAGCTGCGCCACCCGCTGGCGCTCCGAGGGGTCGACGGAGCCGTCGGCGGCGGCGACCAGCGCGCACATCGCCATGCTCGCGTCGCGGAAGGCGCCGCTCTTGAGGTCGTTCTTCTTCGCGACGAGCTGGTTCTGCATCTGCGATGCGGATTCCTTGAGGCGATCCCAGAGGGCCATGAGAACTCCGTGAGGTCGAGAGGTGGTTCACCGGGGCGTGACGAAATCTACAGTTCTGTAGAAGTTATCAGGTCGGCTTTCCCGTCACGGGCGCCGCTCACTCGCCGTCCTCGCCGTCACCGGCGTCGTCCTCGAAGAAGTCGCCGACCTCGTCGATCACCTCGGCGGCCACCATCCCGCCCACGACGCCGACCGCGAGCCCCGCCGCGCCCGCCGCGACGGCGGTGCCGATGCCGGGGCCGGAGCGGGGCGCGTGCCCGCCGTCGTGGCCGTGGCCCGCCTCGTGGCCGTAGACCGCGTGCGAACCGTAGGCGGCGCGGTGCTCGACGAGCTGGCGGATCCAGCCGTCGACCAGGGCGTTCCAGTCCTGCGGGGCGGCCTCCTCGTGCGGGACCGTGAAGCGGCTGAGCGCGTCGTGCCCGTCGGAGAAGAGGCCGCCGCGCTTGTCCGCCTCCAGGACGATCTCCAGCCCGCCGGGCGTGGCGAGGAAGGTCAGCTCGATCTCCTCGACCTGGTGGGCGTAGCGCGGGGCCGGGCTCAGCTCGATCTCCTGGTAGAAGGGGAGCTGCTGCCCCGTGCCGCCGATCCGGCCGTACTCCAGGTCCGCCGAGCGGAAGCCGAAGCCCAGTTGGCCGAGGGCCTCCAGGATCGCCTCCTGGGCCGGCAGCGGCGTCACCGTCAGCGGGTCCAGGTCGCCCTTGTCGCGGGCGCCGGCCACCGCCAGCTCGGTGCGCACGCCGAGCACGATGCCGAGCGGCTGCCCGTACAGCTCGGTCACCGGCGTCTCCCAGGGCAGCACCAGCGTGAAGGGCAGCTCGCGGCGCTCCTCCGCCGCCAGCCGGAAGGCGCCCGCGACCACGTGCCGGTCGAAGGCGACCACGCCCTCGCCCTCCCCGCCCGCGTGCTCGGCCTCCACCCGCGCCACCAGTTCCAGCGTGACGTGCTCGATCTCGACGTCGGACGCCCCGCCGACCAGGTGGACCCGGCCCGACAGCGCGCCGCCCGGCCGGACCGCGACCGGATCGAGGACCGTGTCCACCGTGGGCCCGCCCACGCCGAGCGAACCGAGCAGCCGTTTGAACACCATCGCGGCGCTCACTCCTTCATCTCCGACGAGTGCGTCCGTGCAGCGCGTACGGGGAACGTCGGCAGGTCACCGGCGGTTCCGCGCAAGCGGGTAGAAGCATAGGGGCGGGAAGATCCACCGTCGGCGCGCTCCCGGCCGGTGTCCCCCGCCGGGCGGCCCTCCGGCCCGGGAAAGGCCGAAAATCGCCGTGCGGAAGTCGGGACGAAAGACCCGGTCACCTCCCTTTGCACGTCCTTTACCATGGTGGGGACCGTCCTCGGGCGGCCGGTCCCACCGGCCCCCCGCCGACCTCGATAGGAGCCCCGTTCCGTAATGGAGCCTCCCAGTACCGGCCGCGACGCGGCCGGCCCGTCACCCGCACCGTCCACGTGCCCCGTACGCACCGTGCGTGAGGGAAGCGGGGTGGCACGGTGACCGAGGTCCTGCTGCTCCTGCTGGCCCTCCTCCTCACACTCGCCTGCGCCGTCTTCGTCGCCGCCGAGTTCTCCCTGACCACCGTCGAGCGCGGTGACCTCGAACGCGCCGCCGAGTCCGGCGAGCGCGGCGCCGAGGGCGCGCTCAGGGCCGTCCGCGGGCTGACCCTCCAGCTCTCCGGCGCCCAGCTCGGCATCACCGTGACCTCCCTGGTCATCGGCATGCTCGCCGAACCGTCCCTCGCCGTCCTGCTCCGCGGCCCGCTGACCGCGCTCGGACTGGACGGCGCCGCGCCCACCGTCGCCACCGTGCTCGGCGTCGCCGTCTCCACCGTGGTGCTCATGGTCGTCGGCGAACTGGTCCCCAAGAACTGGGCGATCTCGCGCCCGCTGGCCGTCGCCAAGGTCGTCGCCGGCCCCCAGCGCGGCTTCACCGCCGCCTTCGGGCCCTTCATCCACCACCTCAACGACACGGCCAACCGCGTCGTACGCCGCTTCGGCCTCGAACCGGCCGAGGAACTGGCCTCCGCCCGCAGCCCCGAGGAACTGGTCGCCCTCGCCCAGCACTCGGCCGCCCTCGGCGCCCTGGAGGCCGACTCCGCCGAACTCTTCGTGCGGACCCTGCACCTGGGCGAACTGACCGCGGAGAACGTCATGACCCCGCGCGTGGACGTCAAGGCCCTGGAGGCCCACGCCACCGCCGCCGACGCCGCCAACCTCAGCCACGCCACCGGCCGCTCCCGCTTCCCCGTCTACCGGGGCACGCTGGACGAGGTCATCGGCACCGTCCACATCCGCGACGTCCTGGCGCTGGAGCCCGAGCGGCGCGCGGCCACCCCGGTCACCGAACTGGCCACCGCGCCGCTGCTGGTGCCCGACAGCCTGCCCGCCGACCGGCTCCTGGAGCGGATGCGGGCCGGCCGCACCATGGCCGTCGTCATCGACGAGTACGGCGGCACCGCCGGTGTGGCGACCGTCGAGGACATCGTCGAGGAGGTCGTCGGCGAGGTCCGCGACGAGCACGACCCCGCCGAGACCCCCGACCTCGTGCCCGTCCCCGCCGCCGGGGACGCCCCGCCGGCCTGGGTGGCCGACGGCTCGCTCCGCCTCGACCTGCTGGCCCGCACCGGCCTGACCGCGCCGGACGGCCCGTACGAGACCGTGGCCGGGCTGGTCGCCACCCACCTCGCCCGCATCCCCGCCGTGGGCGACGCCGTCACCCTGGACGGCTGGCGCCTGGAGGTCCTCGGCGTCGACCACCACCGCGCCCAGCGGGTCCGGGTCACCGCGCCCGCCCCGGCCGCGCCCGACGCCCCCGAGGCGCCGGGCGGCGCCACCGTGCCCGCCCCGCAGGCCGCACCCGCCGCCCGCCGCGAGCCGGAGGCGGCCCGATGACCGCCGTGCAGCTCCTCATCGGCGCCCTGACGCTGGTGACCAACGCCTTCTTCGTGGGCGGCGAGTTCGCCCTGATATCCGTACGCCGCAGCCAGATCGAGCCGCGCGCCAAGGAGGGCGACAAGCGGGCCCGCATGACCCTGTGGGGCCTGGAACACCTCTCCGCGATGATGGCCACCGCCCAGCTCGGCATCACCGTCTCCTCGCTGGTGCTCGGCGCGGTCGCGGAACCGGCCATCGCCCACCTCATGGAGCCGGTCTTCGCCGCCGTGCGCATGCCGCAGGGGCTGGTGCACCCGGTCGCCTTCGCCATCGCCCTGATCCTGGCGACCTACCTGCACATGCTCATCGGCGAGATGATCCCGAAGAACATCGCGCTGGCCGCCCCCGCGCCCACCGCGCTGCTCCTCGGCCCGCCGCTGGTCGCCCTCACCCGGGCGCTGCGGCCGGTCGTCTTCGGCATCAACGCCTTCGCCAACACCCTGCTCAAGCTGATGCGGGTGGAGCCGAAGGACGAGGTCGAGTCGGTCTTCACCGACCACCAGCTCGCCCGCATGGTCGTCGACGCCAGCGAGGCCGGACTGCTCAGCCCGGCCGACGGGGAACGCCTGCGCGACGCGCTGGAACTGGGCACCCGCCCGGTCGGCGAGATCCTCGTCCCCGTCCCCCGGATGCGCACCGCCCCGCACACCATCACCCCGGCCGGCCTGGAACGCCTCGCCGCGGAGGCGGGCTACTCCCGTTTCCCGGTCACCGGCCCCGGCGGCACCGTCCTCGGCTACCTCCACGTCAAGGACACGCTGGGCCTGACCGAGCGCGACCGGCCCTTCCCGCGCGCCGCGCTGCACCGCGTCACCCGGGTCGGCATCGACACCCCCCTCGACGACACGCTCACCGCCCTGCGCGCCGAGGACAGCCACCTGGCCGCCGTCACCGGCGAGAGCGGCGCCGTCCTGGGCTTCGTCACCATGGAGGACGTCCTGACCGAACTGGTGGGCCCCGCCCCGGCGACCCCCTGACCGGCCCCGCCCCGCCCGCTCGGTCCCCCTCCGCCGCGGAGGCGGACCGAGCGGGCTCGGCGAGGTGGGCGTGGGGGTCGTGTGGAGGGGTACCTGTGTTCGCCGGAGGAGGTATGTGGGGGGCGCGACTAGAATTCTGGTGCGGGGGAAGAGGATTCCCCGCGGCGGGCCGTGTCCCCAGCGGTCCGCGGGAAGGTATGCATGCCCCCGGAGAGCAGGCTGAGCGCCGAAGGTCGGCCGCAGGCCGCCGACCGGCTCGACGACGACGATTACCCGGCGTACACGATGGGCCGGGCCGCCGAACTGATCGGTGCCACGCCCGGATTCCTCCGTGCCCTCGGTGAGGCGCGCCTGATCAGCCCGATGCGGTCGGAGGGCGGTCACCGCCGTTATTCGCGCCGCCAGTTGCGCCGCGCCGCCCGAGCCCGGGAACTGGTCGACCAGGGCACGCCGGTCGAGGCCGCCTGCCGCATCGTCGGGCTGGAGGACGAGCTGGACGCGGCCCTGCGCGCCAACGAGGAACTGCGCGCGGCGGCCGGGCGGAACGGCGACGGATGAATATCTGTCCCGGGCGGGGGAGATATTCACGGGCCGTGGGAGCCGGTGTTTCCGGGAGATTCGCCGGGTGTTATTCCGGGTGATTATTCCTCCCGGTCGCCGGTGAAATGGGCGGGCTCCGACGGTGTTAGGGTCGTGGGTAGTTGCAGTTGTGGTTGCCGTGTGCGTTACCGGGTTTCCGGGCGGGTGATCATCGCAGCGATGGGAAGGTCCGCACAGTGCGGGTCTCCGGCATTGCTATAGGAGTCAATGACATGGCCACCGGTACCGTGAAGTGGTTCAACGCCGAAAAGGGCTTCGGTTTCATCGAGCAGGACGGCGGCGGCGCCGACGTCTTCGCCCACTACTCGAACATCGCCACCCAGGGCTACCGCGAGCTCCAGGAGGGCCAGCGGGTGAACTTCGACGTCACGCAGGGCCAGAAGGGCCCGCAGGCGGAGAACATCACCCCCGCGTAATGCACGGGTGAATCGCGACGAAGGGCCCGCACCGCACGGTGCGGGCCCTTCGTGCGTCCCGGTCCCGGACCTGGCCCCGGTGACCGCTCCCGGCCCCGGCCGGTGACCGCTCCCGGCCCCGGCCGGTGACCGCTCCCGGTCCCGGCGACCGCGCGGGCCGCCCACGGCTTTGCCCTCTCTTTACAACCCGGGCCGGGCGCGGGTCGTCTCTCCGCTCGATTCCGTGGACCCGTCCGGTCGTCGAGACCGGGCGGGCCGACCCCGAGAGAGAGCGATCCGATGCGCCGAACCCTGCTGTCCGCCGCCGCCCTCGCGTGCGCCGCCGTCGTGGCCGCCACCGCCCCCGCCCTCGCCGACGACTCGGCCCCCACCCCGGTCCCCTCACCCACCCTGGCCCCCGCCGACCCGGCCCCCGCCCCGGCCGAGCCCACGCCGGTGCCGTCCGTCAGCTCCCCGGCCGTGGCCGAGGAGCCCGCCCGGGAGGGCCAGGTCTCCGCCGTCCCCGAGGGCGCCCCCGACACCGGCGCCGTGGCGCGGGACGCCTCCTGGACCGGCGCGGGTGCCGCCGGCACGGGAGCCGTGGCGCTCCTCGCGGCCGGCGCCTCCGTCTACGTCGTACGGCGCCGGCGGGCGACCGGCGCGTGACCCCGTTCTCCGGGCGGGCCCTCGCCGCCCTCGCCCTGGCCGCGCTGCTCGCCGGCTGCGCCGGTTCCGGCGCCCCCGCGCCCCACGCCCGTACGGCGGCGCCGCCGGTGACGGCCGCCGGGCCCCCGGCGCGGCCCCTCGCGCGGTCCGTGCCGGTCGGCCTGAGCATCCCGGCGATCGGCGTCGACACCCCCGTGACCCGGCTCGGGCTCAACCCGGACGGCACGGTGGAGGTCCCGCCGCTCACCGCGCGCGACCCGGCCGGCTGGTACCGGCACTCGCCGACCCCCGGCCAGACCGGGCCCTCGGTCCTGCTCGGCCACGTCACCGTCGGCCGCCACGGCGACGGCGTCTTCCGCCGGCTGGACCGGCTGCGCCCCGGCGACCGGGTCCTGGCCCGCCTGGAGAACGGCACCACCGCCCCCTTCGCCGTCACCGAGGTCCGTACGGTGCGCAGGTCGCGGTTCCCGACCGACGACGTCTACGGCGACGTCGACCGCCCCGAGCTGCGGCTGGTCACCTGCGGAGGCCCCCGTTCCGGCGACGGCTACCGTGACAACGTGATCGTCTTCGCCGTGCTCACGGCACCGGACGACGACCCCGCCCCGCCCCCCGCGTCCGGCGCGCCCGACGACGACCCCGGAGGGCGCTGAGACGGTGAAACGGTCCCGTGACACGGAGGCGTCCGAGCTGTTCGGCGTCCTCTACCCACGCCTGGCCGGCTGGTGCCGCCGGCTGGTCGACGACGACGAGACGGCCCACGAGATCGCCTCGGAGGCGTTCACCCGGCTCTGGGCCCGCTGGACGTCCGTGGAGGAGCCCCGCGGCTTCCTCTACGTCACCGCCGCCAACCTGGTCCGCGACCACTGGCGCAAGCTGGAACGCGAGCGGCGCGCCGTCCGCCGGGTCACCGTGGAGGCGGCCGTGCGCCCGCACACCGAGCCGGCCGACCCGTCGGTGCGGCTCCTCGTGCAGTCCCTGCCCGAGCGGCTGCGCGTGCCGATCCTCCTCCACTACTACGCTGACATGCCGATCCGGGAGGTGTCCGCGCTGACCGGGCGCAAGGAAGGGACCGTCAAGGCCGACCTCCACGCGGCCCGCGAACTGCTCCGCGTCCACCTGAGGAGGAGCCTTGACCACACGCTGTGACGACGACCCGGAGTTCGGGCCGGACGATCCGCTGCTGGTCGTCCTGCGCCCCGGCGGAGACCGGCTGTCCCCGCCCCCCGGGCGTTACGAGGCGGTCCGCCGGGCCGCCGCCCGCCGGCGCCTGTTCCGCACCCTCGCGGGGGCCGCCGTGGCCTCTGCCGCCGCGGTCCTCGTCGCGCTGCCGCTGCAACGCGCCGTCGAACCGCCGGCCACCCGGCCCGTGGTCCCGCTGGCCCCGCCGCCCGCCACCGCCCCGTCGGGCCCGTCCGACCGGTCCCCCGTCCCCTCCCTCCCGCCCACCGCTCCGTCCGACCCCGCCCCCGTGCCCTCCGAGTCGGACCCCCGCCCCACCCCCACCGTCTCCGGCCCCGAGGCGCCCACGCCCTCCCCGAGCCTCACCGTGCCCGCCGCCACCGAGACCCCCGGCCCGCCGGCCGGCCGGTGACGGCGTGGGCCGGGCGGGGCCGCCTCAGTCCCGTGAGTTGCCGAACAGCAGGCGGTAGCCGATCAGCAGCACCAGGGCGCCGACGATCGCCGAACCCCACGTCGCCGCGTCGAAGAACTCCCGCTGCACCGGCCGCCCCAGGAACTGCGCCGACAGCCAGCCGCCCAGGAAGGCGCCCGCGATCCCGATGAACGTGGTCCCGACGCAGCCGCCGGGGTCCCGTCCGGGCAGGAGCAGCTTGGCGATCCCCCCGGCGAGCAGTCCCAGTACCAGCCAGGCGATGACACCCATCTCTTCCGTTCCCCTCTCTCGACGTCCTGTCCTTCATGAAGTGCTCGGGAAGCCTAGCTTCTACACTTGTGTAGAGGATGTGGCCGGAGCCGGCCGCGGGTCTGGCGGCGGGCGGGGAGGGGAACCGGGCGTCTATACGATGTCCGCCCGGAAGGCGGGCGGTGGCGGAAGGAGGCTCGGCGTGACGGATCACCCGCGTCCGCGGCGGCGCGGCCAGGGCGAGCTGGAGGCACTGGTACTGGCGGCGCTGCGCGAGGCGCAGGCACCGGAGACGGCCGGCGGCGTGCAGGAGCGCCTCGGCGGCGACCTGGCGTACACCACGGTGATCACGATCCTGACGCGGCTGCTGGACAAGGGCGCGGTCAGCCGGGAGCGTACGGGCCGGTCGTTCACGTGGACGGCCGCGGCGGACCAGGCGGGCCTGGCGGCACGGAAGATGCGCAAGGTCCTGGACGCCGAGAGCGACCGGGAGGCGGTGCTGGCCAGCTTCGTCACCGGCCTGGGCCCGGCCGACGAGCGGCTGCTGCGGGAACTGCTCGGGCAGGCACACGGCCCGGGGGACGACTGACGCCTCATGGGGGTCTTCGTCTTCCTGCCGCTGGTCCTGCCGCTGACCGCGTGGCCCATCGCCCGGCTGGCCGAGCAGCACCTGCACCCGCGCACCGCGACCCGGCTGCTGACCGGCGTCGCCGCCGTGATGGCGCTGTGCAGCACCGTCTCCCTCGCGCTGGTGATGGTGGTCGGCACCGCCCAGCTCCCGGGCAACCCGCTGCCCGACGGCTGGTCCGACCCGCAGGTGCGCGAGGCGGTGCCCTACGACGAGGTGGCGGGCAAGGCGGCGATACCCGCGCTCTGCGGGGTGCTGGTGGCGTGGGTCCGGGAGCTGTGGCGGCACGGGCGGGTACGGCGCGGGGCGCAGCGCGCGCTGGCCGGGCTCCCGGACACCTCCGTGGCCGTGCTGCCGGACCGGGTGCCGTACGCGTACGCGCTGCCCGGCGGGCGGCGGGACCGGGTGGTGGTGACCACCGCCCTGCTGGAGAAGCTGGAGTCCGCCGAGCGGCGGGCGCTCTTCGCGCACGAGCGGGCCCACCTCACCGGCCGGCACCACCGGTTCCTGCTGGCCGTGCGGCTCGCGGCGCTGGCCAACCCGTTCCTGCGCCCGCTGCGCACGGCGGTGGCGTACACGGCGGAGCGGTGGGCCGACGAGGAGGCGGCACGGGAGGTGGGCAGCCGCCGGGTGGTGGCCCGCGCGATCGGCAAGGCGGCGCTGGTCTCGCCGGGGACCCCGGTGCCGACGCTGGCCGGGCTGGCCGCCCCGGGCCCGGTGCCGCGCCGGGTGGCGGCGCTGCTCGGCCCGGCACCGGCGGCCCGCGCCTGGCCGTCGGTGTTCCGGTCGGTGTTCACGTCGGTGGGGCTGGCGGCGTGGGCCGCGGCGGCGGGGACCGCGGTGTCGGCGATGTCGTCGGCGAACTCGGCGGTGACGATGTTCTTCGTCCTCCAGGCGGCGGCGCCGCTGTGACGACACCGCGGCGGCGCCGCCGTGACGCCGCGGGGCCCGGCGCCGCCGTGACGCCGCGCGGCCCGGAGCGCCGGGCGCCGGGTCCGGTGACGGTGGGTGACCGGCGGCTCCGGCGGAGGGCGCCCCGCCCCGTCGCCCCCGCTGGTCCTTCCGTACACCTTCACCCTCGGCAACCCCTCCAACCCCGTTCTACATGACTGTAGAGTTCGCTTGTTCGTCGGAAAGAGCGTCGGACGCCCGTACGCGAGAAGCGGGCTGGGACAGGCCGGACAGAGGGACGTACCTCAGTGAGCGGTAGCGGAAGGCGGCGGCGCGCTGCCAGGGGAGACGGACCGGCCCGGCTGACCAAGCGGGGCAGGTACCTGCTGTGGGGCGCGGGCGTGTGCTCCGCCCTCCTCCTCGGCGTCGCCGGTGTCGGGGCCTGGGTCTACAACGACCTGAACGACAACATCCACTCCGCCGACCTCGACGACAAACTCGGCGGGAACCGCCCCGTCAACCTCAGCCCCGGCTCGAAGAACATCCTCGTCGTCGGATCCGACAGCCGCGACGGCGACAACGCCAAGTACGGCAAGGGCCTGACCACCATGCAGTCGGACACGCTGATGGTGCTGCACATCCCGGCCGACCGGAAGTGGGCCGCGGCGGTCTCCCTGCCCCGCGACTCCTGGGTGCGCATACCCAGTTGCGACAAGGGCGACGGCAGTACCTCCGACCCGCACCACTTCAAGATCAACGAGTCGTTCGCGATCGGCGGCACCACCGGTGAGGTCGCCGGGGCCGCCGCCTGCACCATCAAGACCGTCGAGGCCAACACCGGCCTGCGCATCGACCACTTCGTGTCCGTCGACTTCCAGGGCTTCAAGGGCATGGTCAACGCCCTGGGCGGCATCGAGATCTGTCCCGAGCAGGCCATCCACGACGAGAAGGCCCACCTCGACCTGGAGGCCGGCTGCCAGACCGTCCGCGACGAGCAGGCCCTCGGCTACGTCCGCGCCCGCTACGGCGTCGGCGACGGCTCCGACGTCGGACGCATCGGCCGCCAGCAGGAGTTCATGCAGGCCCTCGCCGACAAGGCGCGCTCCAAGCTGACCAGCCCGAGCGCCCTCTACGGCTTCCTCCAGTCCGCCACCAAGTCCCTCACCACCGACGAGGCCCTGGCCGGCATCAAGCCCCTGTCCGGCCTCGCCTCCGAGCTGAAGGACATCCCCGGCGACCGGCTGACCTTCCTCACCGTGCCCCACTACCCGCGCGAGGCGGACGTGCCGGGCGACAAGGCCAACGTGGTCTGGCAGTACCCGCAGGCCGCGGAGGTGTTCGCCGCGCTCGCCAAGGACCGGGAGATCGACAAGAAGCGGGTGGAAGAGGACGCGAAGGACCCCGTCTACGCCTCCCAGGTCCGCGTCCAGGTCCTCAACGGCACCGGCGTGCCGGGCCGGGCCGCCGCCGTGTCCGAGAGGCTGACCGAGGCCGGGATCGGCGTCGTCGGCACCGGCAACGCCGAGAAGAGCGGACGCACCACGGTCACCTACCCGCCCGGCCTGGAGCGGCGGGCCGCGGTCCTCGCCGGCCGGCTGCCCGGCGCGCAGACCCGCGAGGACGCCGAGGCCACCGCCGGCGTGGTGACCCTCGTCGTCGGCACCGACCTCGCGGTCGACGACATCCGCTGAGGGCCCGCCCCCGCGGCCGGTGGCGGGCCCCGCCTCTCCGGCCGGGGGAGGCGCCCGTCCCTCCTGCCGGTGGCGGGCCCCGCTCCTTCGGACCGTGGCGGGCCCAGCCTCTCCTGCCGGTGGCGGGCCCTGCTCCTCCGGATCGTGGCGGGTCCAGCCTCTCCTGCCGGTGGCGGGCCCTGCTCCTCCGGATCGTGGCGGGGCCCAGCCTCTCCTGCTGGTGGCGGCCCCCGCCTCTCCCGACCCTGGCGGGCCCCGCCCGTTGCTCGCCGGTCGAAACGGCGCACACCGCCGCGAAGCGGCCGCTCCCGTCCGACGTCCCCGCCCCCGAGGGACGTTGGGCCCCGCGGCCGGGACCCGGCGGGGACTGTTCGGCCCTGTCCGCCCCCGTGCCCCCGTGCCGATCATGTGACTGCGGCCGGGAAGTGCCGCGTCCTCTCCCGGCCACGCGGTACTTCCCCGCCGTCCAGGCCGGGGCGGTCCCGCCGACCGCCACCGCCCCGTCCGGCGCCCCGCCCTGGCCGGCGGCCACCGCTCCGCTCGCGGTGGTCGCCCTCGCCCTCGCCAAGGCGCTCGGCGGTCGCGGCATCACCGTCAACGCGGTCGCCCCCGGCATCGTCGACACCGACATCAACGCCTCCTGGCTGCGCGGCAACGAGGCCGCCGAGCGGTCCGCCGCCGCGCTCTCGGTCCTCGGCCGGGTGGGCCGGCCCGAGGACGTCGCCGACGTGGTCGCCTTCCTCGCCTCCGACGGCGGCCGCTGGGTGACGGGGCAGGTCGTCGACGCCACCGGCGGATCCCACCTCTGACGGAACCGGGCCCGCCCCGCCGAACGCGTACTCCTCCTGCTCGCCGGACCTCCCTCCGGCGCCCCGGCGTGGGGGCTGGTACGGCGAGAGGCGGCGAGGGGGAGGCGGCCCCGTCCGGGCGCGCTCCGACACCACCGCCGCCACCGCGCCGGGCTCGGTGGCGGCGGTGAGAGGGCACCTCATGCCTGACGGTGCCCGGCCGGAAGCGGTCCGACCGGGCGGCCGCTGAGGAGGCCCGCGCGGTTCACTTCCTCACGGTCGTGCCGAACGCGTCCCGAGCCCGGTCCAGCAGGGAGGCGAAGGGCCCGAGCGTCCACTGCATGGCCGGCGAGCCGGCGGCCGTGGGATGCGGATGCGTGGGCGCCGTCCGCTCCGCGGTGAGCAGCCGCTTGCCCATGGCCCGCCGTTGCTCCGGGGTGCAGCCCGACTCGATGGCGGGGAACTCCTCCATCTCCTCGTGCCGCGCGTGCGCCAGAACGTCCTGCTCGAACCGGGAGAAGCGGGTGTCGAACTCGGCGCTGGAGACGTCCAGCCTCTCCAGCTCGGCCAGGACCTTGTTGGCTTCCTTCTCCTCGGCGTTGCGGGCCTCGGCCTCCTCCTTGCCGGCGGTCTTCTTCGCTGCCGGACGCAACACCATCTCCTCGGCGGTCTCGTGCACGGCCAGCAGCCCCCGCAGCGTGTCGAAGGCATCCTGCTTCCGCTCGCCCTGGGAGTCCCTCACCTCACCGAAGAGGGTCCGGATACGGGCATGCTGATCGAGCAGGATCGTCACCACGTCCTCGTCGTGCGGCCCCGCGGTCTCGCCCTGACGGGACCGCCCGCCAGGCTCCGGGTTGTGTGTGCTCACGGCGTCGTCCTCTCGGTCTGCGCTGGGTGCGGAGGCTCCCGGGTGACCCCGCGGACCCACGCCAAACGCCCCGCCGCGCCCGTTGCCGGCGGGACCGGGGGCGAGAGGAGGACGCCCCGCCCCGGCCGCGCGGCCATGGCGGTCGCCGGGCCGGGCGGGGCAGGTCGCGGGCGGTCGCCGGGCCGGGCGGGGCCGGTCGCGGGCGGTCGCCGTGGCCTCGCTACGCGTCGGCCGGCCGCTCGCCCGGCGAAGGTGCCCGGCCGGGCTCCGGGTCCCGGCGGCGCTGCCGGATCAGGGCGACACCCGCCAGGACCGACACGGCCAGGAAGAGCAGGGCGCCGCCGGCCGCCATGACCGCCCCGACGGCCGCCCCGCCACCGTCGACGTCGCCGTCCAGGGCGACCACCCGAGGATCACCGGCCCGGTACCGGACGGGCAGCCGCGTGCCGACGGACGACTTGCCGGCGCCGCTGCCGACCGGCAGGTCCGCCACCACGGTCCGTCCGGCCGCCTCGAACTCGACCTGACAGTTGCCCGCCATGCACCCGCCCTGCCGGACCAGCGTCGCCTCGACCAGCTCCCCGTCCCGCAGGGAGCGCAGGTGCCCGGCGGCCGGGAACATCACCAGCAGCGACAGCGCGGCCAGCAGCAGCGCGATCACCAAGGAGACGATCACGGCTGCCCGGGGCGCCTGCACCGGCGTGGCCGCGGTCCGCCCCGGCGCCCCGGAAGACCCTGCGCTCACCATGCCGTCCAGTCCCCCTGCCGTCCGTTCCAGTGGTCCGAGCCGCGGGGTTCCGCCCCGCGGGGTCACGCGGTTCAGGGAACGGCCGGCGCGGCCCGGCCCGATTCTCCGTGGCCCGGCCCGCACTGTCCACCCGGCCCACCGGCCCGCCCCGGCACCGGAGTTGAGCCGCACCGCAGGAAACACCCACGCGGGAACGCCCCCGCCGCGCCGCCGGGGAACCGGAGGGCGATCGCCGGACGACCACCCCGCCCCGGGCGCGCGGACACCACGACGGGGAATCCGGGGGCATCGTCCCCCTCGTACGCCGGATGATGACGCGGACGGCCGAGGGGGCCGGGCGGCGCCACGCCTGCTGACGGGCCGGCACGACGGAAGGCGGCGGGGACGACGGCCCTCGTCTGCGCGAAGCGCGGAACGCGCCTCACCCCGGACCACTCGGCACGGGCGGCCCGACATGGCCTGCGGATGCGGCGCACGCCTCGCCCCCCTCGCCGCCGCATGCCTGGGGCCGTACGAACTCTTCCGCCCGCCGCGCACCCACCCCGTCGCAGGAGGACGCCGCGCTGAGCGGGTGCCGGCGAGGGCGGGGCCGGGCTCAGAGGGAGGGGACGCGTTTGCGGAGGAGGCAGAACTCGTTGCCCTCCGGGTCGGCGAGGACGTGCCAGGTCTCAGTGCCGGTCTGGCCGATGTCGGCGGGGCGCGCGCCGAGGGCGAGCAGGCGCTCCAGTTCGGCGTCCTGATCGCGGTCGGTGGGGCTGACGTCGAGGTGCAGCGGCAGCTTCCCGGCCCGGGGGGCGCTGGTGGGGCTGAGGACCAGGACGGGCCGGGGGCCGCCGAAGCCGGTGTCGGGCGGGCCGATCTCGACGCCTCCGTCGTCCTCCCGGCCGAGTTCGACGTAGCCGAGGACCTCGCACCAGAACGCCGCGAGCCGTTCCGGGTCGGCACAGTCGATGACCAGTTCGCTGATGCGGCATGCCATGTCCGCAGCGTACGCACTCGCCCGGCCGCGCGGGGCGAAGCGCCGTGCGGCGGCGGGAAATTGGCTGACAAGGGCGTGACGGCGTGTCTACGATGCCCGCGATGACGAACTCCTCGTGTGGGATGGGGGAATCATTCGCGCAAGGTGAGTGCTGATGGCACTTCACCGCGTGCACGTGATTCCGGCCCGCCTGTTGATGTGGCAGCGCGTGCGGAAGTACGCCGTGCCACCGTCCATGGTCGACACCGCGACCGCACGGCGTACGACCGGTGACTGGGCGGGGGCCTGCGCCGCCGCCCGGGTCGACGTCGACCTCGATCCGCGTGCCGTGCGCGACCGCCACGGCACCGAACTCGCCGCTCGGCTCCGGGCGGATCTGCGCCGGCTGGCGCCCGACCTGCTCCGCTGGCACATGCCCCGGAGCGCCCCCGACGGGCGGCTGCGGCCCGGTCTGACCCTCACCCTCGCCCGTTACCCGCGTCCCGGCGCCCCGCCGCTGCGGTTGGTGGTGCGGACGCCGCCCGCCCGTGCCGACGGCGGTCAGCGGATGTCCCTCGCCCTGTGGGAGGGGCCCGGCCACGGCGTCCCCGGACAGCATCCGCACCCGTATCCCGACCGGCGTTTCCGGCTCGACCTGCACCGGCACCTGTGGGACGCCTCCCGCAGCGGCGAGCTGGCCCGGCGCTCGGAGGACGGGGTGCCGGCCGTGATGCCCGCGGTGGCGGGGCCGGACGCGTCGCTGGCGGTGGGGCGCTGGGCTGCCGAGGGCGAGCTGCTGTTGCGGGCCGAGGGCCGGTCTCGCGGCGCCTTCACCGTACGGCTGGGCGCACGGCGCCGCGCCGTGCTCGAACTCGCCGCCCCCGACGACAGCCACGCCCCCGCCCTCCGGCCGTTGCGGCACGCGCTGCCCGCGCAGGAGATCGCCGCGCTTCCGGTACTGCCCGAGGCCGCGGTCAGGCGCCTTCCGGATCTGGAACTGCTGCGGGCCGGGCTGGTCCCGGCCGGGCGACTGCATCCGCTGGTCGCCGCGGCGCTGGACGCGATCCCGGCCGCCGGTTCCGCGTGCGAGGGCGGTGACCCGCCCGGCGGTGATCCGCACCGGGTGGAGTGCCGGGGCGAGGTGCACCGGATCGCCCTGCGGGACGGCGTGCTGACGGCCGTCGACCATACGCCGGACGAACTGCGCCGGGAGGACCTGCTCGTGGCGCTCGGCGGCCCCGCCCTGCCGTGCCTGCGGGCGATCGACGCGGTCCACCGCACCCCGGAGGCGCTGCCCGCCGTCCGGGAGCGGCTCGGTCACGGTGACGTCGTCGGCGCGCTGGACGTCGTCGAGGCGCTGCTCGGCCCCGGCGCCGTGTTGCGCGAGGGACCGCTGCGGGAGGCACTGGAGTCGGCGGCGGACCGCCGTGTCGGCCACGGTCTCTTCCGGGCCGGGCTCGTCACCGCGCATCCCGCCGCCGCCGAGCCGGGCCACCGGCTCCGGCCGGACCGGCACACGCCCGCCGTCCTGCGCCGCAAGCGCGCCGGCCGGACCCGTCCCCGAAACGGCCACGCCCCCTCCGACGGCCTGTAGGCCCTGTGCCCGGGCCCCGCGGGGCCCGCCACACCCCTTCGTGCCCTTCCTCCGGGACGAGAGGTCCCTCGTTCCCCCAACCACCCCGGGTGATGCCCATGAACCCCAGTGCCCCCCTGCCCACCCCCGAGCCCACCCCCACCCTCGGTACCGACGCCCAACTCTCCGTCGCCGGCGAGCTCCTGGACCTCCTCCGGTCCTCCACCACGGAGCCGCGCCCCGACGACCAGCTCGAAGCACTCACCCTCGCCGTCGCGGCCGACCTGCCCGTCCTGCTCTGGGGCGAGCCCGGCATCGGCAAGACCGCGGCCCTGACCCGGCTCGCCGCCTCCCTCGGGCTGCCGCTGACCACCGTCATCGCCAGTGTCCACGAGCCGTCCGACTTCTCCGGCCTGCCCGTCGTCGGAGACGACCCCGCCGTGCAGGGCGTGCCGATGGCGCCGCCGCAGTGGGCCGTGGAACTCGTCCGGGCGGGACGCGGACTGCTCTTCCTCGACGAGCTCTCCACCGCCACACCGGCCGTGCAGGCCGCCCTGCTCCGGGTCGTCCTGGAACGCCGGGTCGGCGCGCTCCGGCTCCCGCCCGGCGTACGGATCGTGGCCGCCGCCAACCCCCGCGCGTCGGCGGCGGACGGGTGGGAGCTGAGCCCGCCGCTGGCCAACCGGTTCGTGCACCTGTACTGGGTGCACGACCGGGAGGTGGTCGTCCGCGGGCTCGGCGGCGTCTGGCCCCGGGCCGGGCTGCCCCGTCTGGCGCCCCAACGGCTGGCGGAGGCCGTGCGGTTCGCGCGGGACGCGGTGTGCGGGTTCTTGGCGGTCCGGCCGACGCTGATCCACCGGCTGCCGACCACCGAGACGGGGCGCGGCGGGGCCTGGCCCTCGCCCCGGAGCTGGGAGGCCGCCCTGACGTTGCTGGCCTTCGCCACGGCTGCCTCCGTCTCCCGGGACGTACTGGCTCTCCTGGTCCGGGGGGCGGTCGGCGACGGTCCGGGGCTCGAACTCCTCGCCCACCTGGACCGGATGGACCTTCCGGACCCGGAGGAACTGCTGGCCGACCCGGCCTCGGCCGAGCTGCCCGTACGCGGCGACCTGCGGCAGGCCGCGTTGGACGCGGTGGTGGCCGCCGTCGGCGCGCGGCCCGAACGGGAACGGTGGGAGGCCGGATGGGCGGTGCTGGTAAGGGCGTTGGAGACCGGTGCCCCGGACCTGCTGGTGGCCCCGGCGCGGACCCTCGCCGCGCTGCGGCGCGCGGACTGGGAGGTGCCGGCGGCCGTGGAGCGGCTGGCGTCGGTGATCGGCCTCGCCCGGCGCGCGGACCGGTCGGTGCGGCGGGTCGCGGCGGCCACCGGGGGCCGAGGCGGAGGCGGGCACGGGTCGTGTGCCGGTACCGGCACCGGCACCGGGGCGGCGGGGGCGGGCCGATGACGGGGGCGAACGGGCAGGCGGGGCCGCGTCCGGGAGGCGAGGGGCGGGAGGCCGTGCGGCCGGGGTCCGACGGCCGCACGGCGCCGGGTCTGCGGCCGGCTCCGCCGCCCCGGCCGCTCCCGCGCCCCGCGCCGCCCCGCTCCGCACGGGGCGCCGGCGCCGGGCCGCCGTCCGGCCCCTCCGGCCGGTCCGCGGACCGTGCCCCGCTGCCCCTGGACCGGGACAAGCTGCTGGCCGCCCGCCTGCACGCGGTGAAGGTCCGCCCCTACCTGGCCGACGCGCTCTTCGCCCTGCACGTCGTGGAGGACCCGTCGGTGCCGACGATGGCGGTCGACGCGTACTGGCGCTGCTACGTCTCCCCCGGTTTCGTCGCCCGTACCCCCGTCGGGGAACTGGCGGGTGTCTGGGTGCACGAGGTATCCCACCTGCTCCGCGACCATCACGCCCGCAGCGAAGGGTACGCGCGCGAACACGAGGACCACCGGCCGCGCGGGCGGGCCCGTCCCGGCCATGCCCGGGACGGGGAACGGGCACGGCTGCGGCGGAACATCGCCGCCGACTTCGAGATCAACGACGACATTTACGGCGATGGCCTTCCCCTGCCCACCGGCGCCGTACTGCCGTCGATGCTGCGGCTGCCCGACGGACTGCTGATGGAGGAGTACCTGCGGACGTCGTCGATGTCCGGGCTCACCGGCGACCTGGCCTGGCTGGACTGCGGCAGCGGCGCCGACGGGCACGAGCGGCCATGGGAGCTGGGGCCCGACGGGGCGTACGGGCTGACCGCGCAACAGCGGGACGCCGTCCGATTCCGCGTCGCCGAGGGCATCAGGGGGAGGCCGGGCGAAGCGCCGCGAGGGTGGACGCGGTGGGCGGACGAGGCGTTCCATCCGCCGCAGCCCTGGCAGCGGCTGCTGGGCGCCGCGGTGCGCTCGGCGGCGGGCGCACCAGGGGCGGGCGAGAACCACAGCTACGGGCGTCCGTCGCGGCGTTCGGCAGTCCTGCCCGGGGTGGTGCTGCCGAGCCTGCGCCGGACACCGCCCCGGGTGTGCGTCGTGATCGACACCTCCGGGTCTGTGAGCGACGGCGAGCTGGGCAGCGCGCTCCTGGAGGTGGCCGCGATCTCGCGGGCGGTGGGCGGACGGCGCGACCTGGTCTCCGTGATCTCCTGCGACAAGGCCGCCGGGGTCGCCGTGCCGCTCTGCCGCGCCGAGAGGCTCACGCTGATCGGCGGGGGCGGGACCGACCTGCGCTCCGGGTTCGCCCGCGCGCTGCGCTCCGGCCCCCGCCCCGACGTCATCGTCGCGCTGACGGACGGGCAGACGCCGTGGCCCTCGGTCCCGCCGCCCTGCCGTACCGTCGTCGGTCTCTTCCCGCGCCCCGCCCGCGCGGTGGACGAGGAGAGTCCCGAGTACGTCCCGGACGCCCCGCCCTCCTGGGCCCGGGTCGTCGCCATCGGCTGAGGGAGACGGACGTCCCCCGCCCCTCGGCCCCTCAGCGCCCCGTCGGGCGGAACGCGGCGTCGTACACCGTCCGGTAGTCCGGGACGACGACGCGGGCCGCGGGGGACGCCTTCCCGACCTGGGCGAGGAAGGCGTCGAGGTCCATCGCCGGGTCGCGCACGGGCGTACCGGCCAGCGGCACCTCGAAGTTGTCCCAGTGGACGGGGACGACGACGCCGGGGTGGCCCAGCGCCGTCAGCAGGCGGGGCACGTAGCGGGGGGTGACGGTGCTGGAGGGGACGGCGACCATGGCGAGGTCGGGACGCGGGCCGCGTACCGCGCGCTCGTCGAAGTCGCTGGCGCCCATGAGGAAGGCCGACGGGCCGTCGGGGCCGACGGTCACCCGGAAGGCGAGCGTGTCGCCCTCGGGCAGGTCGGCGATGGTGCTCGGGGCGGTCGGCGGCGGGGCGTGCAGGGTGCCGGGGGCGAAGTAGGAGTACGCCTTGTTGCGGCTGTGCAGGCTCGGCACCGCCTCGACGGTGATGCCGCCGAAGTCCATCACCTCGCCGCCCTTCACCACGGAGATGTGCTCCGCGGCCACGCCGAGTGCCACGAGCAGGTGGTACGTGGTCTCCGTGCCGACGACGCGGGCGCCGGTGGTCTTGGCGATGTGGGGGACGTCGGCGAGGTGGTCCCAGTGGGAGTGGCTGACCAGGACGAGTGCGGGGCGGCCGATGTGCGCGTCCACGGTGTCCGGTTCGGACAGCAGCGGCGTCTTCGGGTCGAAGCCGCCGTCGAAGAGGCCCGTGGGGAAGCGGGTGAGGTACGGGTCGAAGAGGACGGTCCGTTCGCCCACGTCGATCCGCCAGCCGGCGGTGCCCAGCCAGCGGAACGACGCCGCGCCGGGGGCAGGGCCCCGCCCGCCCCTTCCGGCCCTCCCGGCCGGGGAGGCGGAAGCGACGGTGGGGGGCGTGGCGGTCGCGGCCGAGGCCGCGATCAGCGGGGCGGTCGCGCCGAGCGCGGCACCGCGCAGCAGTGCCCGGCGGCCGAGGCGGCGGCGGGAGGGCACGTCCGGCCCGCCCGTGACGTGGGTGTCCTGGGTCATGGGACGAGCAGACCAGGGCGTGAACGCGCCTGTCCAAGACCGGAACACGCCCCGGTCGATACGCGAACGCATATGCGGCCTGGTCAGCGGCGGTGGTTCCCGTCCCGGAGGTGGCCGACGGCGAGTGCCGCGGCCCGGCCGATCGCGGCGTCCACCGCGGTGCGGGAGGCGGCCAGGTCGTGGGTGCGGGCGAAGACGGCGATGGCGTAGTGCGCGCCGTCCGGGTAGCGGGCGACGCCGGCCTCCATGTGCAGTCCCGGCAGGGTGCCGGTCTTGGCCGCGACCGCGACGTCATCCGGGAAGCCGGACACCAGCCGATGCCGGAAGACCTGCCGTGCCATCAAGTCCCGTACGAACGCGCAGGCGTCCGGCGGGGCGGCGGTGTCGTCCCAGACGAGACGGAGCAGCCGGGTGATGTCGCGGGGGGTGCTCGCGGTGGTGTGGCGGGGGTCCAGTACGGCCAGCCGCCGTTTGCGCTCGTCGGGCAGGGCGGGGTAGCGGACGGCGAACTCGGCCTCGTCGCGCGCCCCGGTCTCCGCGAGCATCGATTCCAGGAGGTCGCGCGGGCCACCGGTGATCCGGGTCCGCTCCAGCCCGAGGCTCGCGGCGAGCAGCCGTACGGTGTCCAGGCCGACGCGGTCCAGCAGCACGTCGGCGGCGGTGTTGTCGCTGACGGACAGGGCGAAGTGGGCCAGATCGCGCAACGACAGTTCGACGTCGTCCAGGCAGCCGGCGGTGCCCCAGCCGCCGAGCCGGTCGGCCGCGGTCACCCGGACCCGCTCGCGCGGGTCGAGCTGCCCGGCGACGGCCTGCCGGGCGAACTCCAGCACCAGCAGCACCTTGAAGACCGACGCGATGACGACGGGGGTGTCGGCGCCCACGGCGACCTCCCGGCCGCCCGCTTCCGACCCGGAGTACCGGGCCTCCGCCTCAGTACCGGAGCGCCGGGCGTCCGCCTCCGCACCGGAGCGCAGGGCGTCCCCGGGGCGCCCGGTGTCCCCGGCGCCCGCCAAGTTCCCGGCGCCTCCCGAGTTCCGGGCGTCCCCCGTACGTCGTCCGCTCCGCGCCTCGGCGGGGCAGTCGATGGGAAGGACGTGCACCTGCCCCTCGGCGCCCGCCCCGGCGAAGACCTGCCGGACGCGTTCCTCGATCACTGTGAACCCCTTGCCGTCGATGGGTCGTTCCGTCGTGCCGGCCGCCAGGCGGCGCTTCCCGTACGATCCCGGGCGTGGATCTCTTGCGCCACCTGCGTCTCTTCGTCACCGTCGCCGACGAACTGCACTTCAGCCGCGCCGCCGAGCGGCTGGGCATGGCGCAGCCGCCGCTCAGCCAGGCGATCCGGCGGCTGGAGCGGGACCTCGGCGCGGAGCTGTTCGACCGTTCGCAGCGCGGGGTCCGGCTGAGCGCCGCCGGTGCGGCACTGCTGGAGGAGGCCCACGACCTCCTCGCCCGGGAGGAACGGCTGCGCGCCCTGGCCCGCCGCGCCGGTGACGGGGCGCTGGGAACCCTCCGCGCGGGAGTGCCGCCCGACACCACGGCCGCCGTGCTCTCCGCCCTGCTGACCGCCTGCGCGGAGCACGCCCCCGGGCTCTCCGTCGACCTCCAGGAGGTGACCACCGGGGAACAGGTGCGGCTGCTCGCCTCCGGCGGCCTGGACGTCGGACTCGTCCACCATCCCGTCGACGCCACCGGACTGCGACTGGGCCCCGAGGTCGCCCTCGACCTGGGCGTCGTCCTGCCGCGCACTTCGCCGCTGGCCCGGCTGCCGGAGGTGTCGCTCGGCGAACTGCCGGGCCACGATCTGGTGCTCTTCCCGCGCGCCCACGCGCCAGGCCGGTACGACCGGGTCCTCGATGTGTGCCGGGCCGGGGGCTTCGTCCCCGGGCGGCTACGGCACGCCTCCAACCCGGAGTTCCTGCTCGCCCTGGTGACGGCGGGGCACGGGGTCGCCTTCGACCAGGGCCCGGTGGCCCGCAAGGAACCCCGCGTGGCCTGGCGGCCGTTGGCCGGCCGCCCCCTCACCCTGCGCGTCGGCGGCGCCTGGCCCGCCGGCCGCGGCGCCCACCCGGCCGCCGCCCGCTTCGCCGACCTGGCCGCCGGCGTCCTCGCCCGTGATCACACCGCCGCCCGCGCCGGCCTCCCCCTGGCCGGCCCCCGCCCCTGGTCGGTGGTATACGGCTGACGCGCCGCCTCGGCTCCGGACCCGGGGCCGCCCCGGCGACCGCGCGTACGGCGGACGGGCGGGCTCTTTCCCGGTGGGGTCGGGGTGAGGACAATGGGCACTTCGCGGGCTTCGGGGGAGGGGCCGGATGGCGTGGTGGCCGGTGCGGCGGGGCGGGGCGGTGGGACGGCGCGGCGCCCTGGAGCGGCGGGGCGGGGGGCCTCCCGCGGAGCGGCACGTCGCGGGGCCCCTGTACGAGGCCGGCAGGCTCGGCTTCGTCGACCGGCCCGGGCGGGAGTACTGGTGGGACCGGCTCGGCGAGGGGGTGCGCGAGCGGATGGAGGCCCGGGTGGGGCCGGTCGTCGACTGGTGGGCGTACTGCCACCGGGGCGGCGAGCGCCCGTACGCCGTGGTCCTCGGGGAACGGGGTCTCGCCGAGTGCACGCCGACCGTCAACGACCGTGGCGGCCCGGCCCAGTTGCTGACCGTGGTGCCCTTCGTGCCGGCCTCGCTGCGGCACGCGGTGGTCGTACGGAAGGCGTCCCGGGCGCCCTTCGGCGGGAAGGACGGGAAGGACGGGAAGGGCGGGCCCGGGGGCGGGGAGGGCGGGCCCGGGGGCGGCACGGTGCCGTTGTCGGCGCGGATGCGGGGGTTCATGGGGCACCTTCCCGAAGAGGCGCAGGCCCGGTTGCAGTGGCCGTTCCTCGACGGCGACGTCCTCGACCGGGGTGACTTCCACTACCGCGGCGACGAACACGCCCTGGACGTCTGGTGCTACCTCGCCGGACGGCGCTGGGTGACCTTCGTGTCGGGCCACGGGACGGGGCTCTCCGGCCCCGCGCACCGGGCCTCCTGGCGGCTGGTCTGCCGCCGGGCCGAGGTCGCGGTGCGATGACCCCAAACGGCGAACCCGACCTCTACGCCGTGCTCGGCGTCCCGTCCGACGCCGACCGGTCCGCGATCACCCGGGCGTTCCGCCGCCGGGCCTTCGCCGGCCATCCCGACCGGGGCGGTGACGCGGAGACCTTCCGGCGCCTGCAGCGGGCCCGCGAGACCCTGCTCGACCCGGCGCGGCGGGCCGCGTACGACCGCCGCCGTACGGCCCCGCCGACGCCCGGAGCGGCCGGCGGTGCGGCGACGGGGGCGGCCGGTGAACCGGCGGGCTCCCGTGCGCGTGGGGACGCCGGCGCGGGGTCCGCACCGCCTGCGGCGGCCGGCGCGGGCTCGGCGGCCGATCCCTTCGCCTGGGAGCCGGGCGCCGGACCGGGGGCGGGCCCTCCCGGCACGGAGCCCGCCGCCGACGTCTCCTTCCCGGGGCGCGAGTCCGGGCGCTCGTGGCGCCGGGAGGACAGGTTCTCCTGGTGGCGGACGGAGGGGGAACCGCCGCCGGAACGGCCGCGCCGCCGCCGCTGAACCGACCGGCACCGCCCCTGCTCACCCGTCCGGGTCGAGCGGCACGATCGGCGGGCTGACCGACGGGACCGGGAGCCGCGCCGTGAGGCTCGGCCAGGGCAGCGGTTCGCCGAGGCCCGGGTCCGGCAGCCGCACCGGGGCGGACACCGTCGGCTGGAGCGGCCCCTGCGGAGGCACCGGCCGGTACGGCGGCGGGCTCGGCCGGTACGGGTCCGCCCCGATCAGCGCCGCCACCCACACCATCGCCGTGACGGCCAGCGCGCCCACCGTCACCCGGGCCACCCTCCGCTGGCGCCGCAGTTCCTCGACGACCAGGTCCGGGGCGCGCCGGGCGGGCCGCCTGGTCGTCGTCCGCCCGGCCGGCGCCGCGACCGTCCGCAGCGCCAGGACGACCGGCGCCCCGACGTCCAGACCGAGCCGCGTCAGCTCGCCGCGCAGGGCGCGCACCCCCGCACGGTCCCGGGCCGCGTCCGTCACCAGGGCCTCCAGGCGTCCGTCCGGGTCCCGCGGGCACTCCAGCACGTAACCCCGCGTCCAGCTCAGCACCCAGCGCGCCCGGCCCGCCCCGGCCAGGGCCTGCCCGGTCAACGCGTAGAGGGCTTCGGCCAGTTGTGCTTCGGGGTCGGCCGCGTCGGTGAGGCGGCGCAGCAGTTCCGCGCGGACGCCGGCGTGGTCGCGGTGGGTGCGGTCGCCGGGGTGGGTGCGGTGGGCGCGGTCGTCGGGGCTGCCGGGGTCGCCGGCGTCGTGTTCCAGCAGGCCGAGGACGGTGGCGAGGGTGGGCGGCGCGGACGGTTCGGTGCCGCCCGCCGCGTCGAGGAGGAGGCTCGCCGGCTCGATGGCGAACGCCTCGGCCGCCACCTCCGCCCACACCGCCGTCGGCAGCGCGGTCGCCGGGCCGCCCGCCTCGGCGAGCAGTCTCCGCTGTACCCGCAGGACCGGTGCCCGGTCGGTGAGCAGCGGCTCCTCCCCGACGGTGACGCGGGGCTCCGCGGCGGGCCGGGACTCGATCAGCGCCAGCCGCCGCGCCAACGGCGGGTGGGAGTCCAGCGGCGAGCGGGCCGTCTCGACCGGGTGCGCGCGCAGCGCCGCCGTCCGCTCCCGGACGAGCGGATCGTCCAGCATCGCGCCGAACGCCTCGTACACGTCCTCGGGGACGAACCCGACCCCCTGCACCGGCCGCAGGAACCGGCTCACGAACCCGGCCCACGCGGTGCCGAGCGCGTGGACCGAGCGCAGCGCCCCGGCCGTCGCCGCCGGCCCGGCCAGGGCCACCGCCTCCGCGTCCGCCTCCAGTTCCTGACGCCGGCGCACGGCGAGCGACACGCGCAGGTACAGCCACGCGTAGGCGCCGATCACCGCCTGGAACAGCCAGGCGTACCCGAGCCGGGCACCGTCCGACCGCGCGGTCATCCGCAGCCGGAACAGGGTCGACCGCAGCGAGGCCGCCCCGCGGTGGGTGAGCGCGCCGAAACGGGTGTGCCGGCCCGCGTAGTGGCCCAGTTCGTGGCAGAGGACGGCACGCAGTTCCAGCGGCTCCAGCCGCAGCAGGGGCACGCCGAGGTACAGGGTGCGCCGCCCGACGGCGAAGCCGAGCAGCCGCGCCTCCTCCGACACGGAGGCGTTGGCGTCCGGGGTGAGGCAGACGCGGCCCGGCGGGCGGGTGCGCAGGTGCCCGGCCAGCTCCTCGACCAGCCGCCACAGGCCGGGCGCCTCGGCCCGGCGGACCAGGACCGCGCCCGGCGGACGCGTCTCCACGCGGCTGACCGTGGCGACGCCGTACACGAGGGCGGCCACCGCCGGGATGCTGCCGCCCACGGCGAGGGACCAGTTGCCCGCCCGCGCCGGTGCCTCGGCCATGGTCCACAGCACCACGGCGACCAGGGCGGTGTCGGCGGCGAGCAGGGCCAGCGCCACGACGTAGAAGCCGGCGAGCAGCCCCACCGCGAGCAGCCCGCGCGCCCACCCCAGGAGCGTGCCCACGCTCACTCCTCCAGCCGTCGGGCCAGCGCGGCGCGTGCCCGTTCCCGGGTCTCCGGGGCCGCCTGGAGCGCCGCGCGCAGCCACGCCTCCGTGGTGCGCAGCGCCGTGACCACGGGGTCGCGGGAGGGGCCGGCCGGTCCGGGCGGCCCGGCCGGGGTGAACCGGCCGATGCCGGACGGGTCCGGCGCGGCCACGAAGGGGTCCCGGCCTGTCGTGTCGTCCGCCGCCATGTCCAGGGCCTCCCTCAGGGTCGCGCGGGCCTTGGACACGTTCGCGGCGACGCCGCCCCGCGTCATCCGCAGCGCCTTGGCGATCTCGCTCTGCGTCCAGCCGTGCAGGCAGAACAGCACCATGGTGATCCGCTGGCGGGGCGGCAGGGCGGCCAGCAGCGCCAGCACCTCGCGGGCCTCCGCGCTCTGCTCGGGGCTCGCCCGGACGGGCACCGGCAGGTCCGGCAGCCGCTCCCGGCCCCTGCGGCGTCGCCGCGCCGCCTTCCACACCCGCTGGACGGCGACCCGGTACACCCACGCCTCGGGCAACTCGTACCCGGCGATGCGGTCCCAGACCCGGTACGCCTCGACGAACGCCTCCTGGAGGGAGTCCTCCGCGTCCTCCCGGCTGCCGGCCACCATCATGAGCTGGGCCAGCAGGCGCGCGTGGGACTCGGCGAAGAACGTCTCGAAGTCGCGTGCCCACAGGGCCGGTTCGGCGGTCATCGGGGGGCCGCCACGGTGGTGCGGCGGGTGGTGCGCGCGCTGTTTCGGGGGGTGGTCCGGGTGGTGGGTTGGGGGGTGGTCCGGGTGATGGTTCGGATGGTTGCGGGCGCCGGGGACGGGCCGGGGGCGCGGTCACGGCGGGGGGACTGGGGGGCCTGGGTGTTCCCTGTCGGTTCCGTGGGTTCCGTGGGTTCCGTCGGCTTCGCGGCCCGGCGTGCCGTGAGTCTGTCACCGTCGGCGCGGGTGACCTCGACCACGCCGCCGGGCCCGGACGCCCGCACCACCGTGGCCACGGCGTGCGCCCACGACCGCTCCCACGCCGGGCGCGTCCACAGCGCCACCAGCGCGTACACCAGCCGGGCACCCGCGAGCGCCACGACCACCACCACAGGCTCGACCATCTCCAGCGTCCCCCTTCGGGATCAGAGCAGTTCCACCCTGATACAGCCGCTGCCGCCCTCGTGGTTTACCCCGGCCGGACAACCTCTCCCCTCGCGGATGTCATGCAGCCGGACCGGGCCGGACCGGACCGGGCCGAGGACGAGGGTGAGGACGTGCACGACTCGACACGTGCCCCGACGGAACCCCTACCCCTCGTTCTTCCCGGCCGCGCTCAGCCGGGGATGTCGGGGCTCACCTCGTCCCGCCCCCACTCGGAGGAACCGAGCGGATGGGTGTACGCGGGCCGGCCCACGTTCCCGCTCGTCCGGAAGGGCGAGCCGTTGTCGTCGACGCGCACCGTGCCCCGCCGGTCGCCGCTGGACCAGGTCAGCTCCAGGTACCAGCTCACGTGGTGCGCCCGCGCGTCCGCGAAGACGTAGAAGACCTCGGGATCGGACTCGCTCACCTTGTACGGGAAGTCGCGTTGACCCGCCCTGGGGGTGAGCGCGGGCCGCCCGGCATCGAGGTCCACCTCGAAGGCCGTCGTCTCCACGCCGCCTCCGCACCCGACGCCCATCACGAAGTCGTTCCAGGCGAGGGGCGCGCTCTTCTCCACCACCCGTACGTGCAGTTCTTCCAGGACGACGGTGGCGCCGCCGGTGCCCTGCACGGTCAGCGCGAGCAACTGCTGCCCGCCAGCGACCCCGCCCAGCGCGGTGACCCACCCGCGCGCGTCCGGCTCGCTCGGGGGCGGCGACACCCGCTCGGGCTTCCGGTCGACCAGGTAGTGCTGGCTGCACGGTCCTTCCCACTTGTACGGATTGACGGCGACGGCGGGCGGGCCGGCCCCGTTCACGGTCCCGCCGTCCCGGGCCGCCCCGCCCGCACCGGCCGCCCCGGTCCCGGAGGCGGAGACGGACGGCGCCGCGCTGCCGCCGAGCGAGGCGGACGGCGAGGCCGGCCGGCCCTTCGCGTCGGCCGGCTCGGAGGCGCCGGAGCCTTCGTCGGCGGCGTCGACGGAACGAGAGGCCGCTCCCACCGACCGCCGTCCGTCCGGGTCGTCCTCGCCCTGGCCGAGCACGAGACCCGCCGCGAGGGCGACCGACACCAGGGCGGCGGCCCCGGCGAGGACGGCGGTACGCCGCCGGGCCACGGGACGCTTCGCCGAGGGCCGGTGCTCACCCCCGGGCCCGGCCTCGACCACCATCTCCGGCGGCACCGGCCCGGCCGCCGCCGGTCCTGCCTCCGTCCTGCCGGGCTGTGCGGGTCCTGCCTCCGTCCTGCCGGGCCGCGCGGGCCCCGCCTCCGCCATCCCGGGCTGCGCCGGCCCGGACACCGTTGTCTCGGGCCTCGCCGTACCGGCCCCGGCCTCCTCGGCCCCGGCCTCCTCGGCCCCGGCCTCCTCGGCCCCGGCCTCCCCGGTCTCGGTCCCCCCTGTCCCGGCCAAGCCCCCGCCCGCCGCCCGGGTCCGCGGTTTCTCCTCGGCGGTGGCCCCACTCGCCCTCTGCCTCCGCCGGGCGTCCGCGAGCACCCACCGCCGGTGCAGTTCCACCAGTTCCTCGGGCGTGGCCTTGCACACCCGCGCGAACCGCTCCACGGGTGCGTAGTCCGTCGGCACGGCATCTCCGTTGACGTACCGGTGCAGCGTGGAGGTACTCGTGTGCAGTCGCTTCCCGAGTGCGCCGTAACTGAGCCCCGACCGCTCCTTCAAGTGGCCCAACAAATCGGAGAATTCGTCCCCCGCCACTGTTCCGTTCCCTTCCCGCGTCCCGGAACCCCGTCCCAGGGGGAGGTCATTCCCCCAGGTCAGAGCCATGAAAGGCGTTCCAGCGTCCCGGATACCCCGTCAGCCGTGGCGCTCGGGACGGAACGCCGCACAAGCTTGGGGACATCCAAGCACGCCGCTCCCGACGACCGGGTGAGCGGCCGACGCCACCGCGTGCACCACTCAAGGGGGATCACATGTCCACTCGCACCCACCACACCCACCACACCCACCACACCCACCAGGTCCACGAGGCCCACCAGACTCACCGCACCCACCGCACCCGCCTGTTCGCCGCCGCTGCCCTCGCCGCCGCCGCGCTGACGTTGACGGCGTGCGGTGGGGGACAGGGACTCCACGACGAGGGGGCCGCCTCGGCCGGTTCCGCGTCCTCGTCGGCGCCCACGGCCTCGCCCGGGGCGAGCGGGGGAGCCTCGGGGCCGAGCGACGCGGGCCAGGCGGGCTGGGCCTCCGGGGGCTCGGCGGACGGCGCGGCCGGTGCGAACGGCACGACGGGCACCCCGGGTGCGAACGGCTCCACGGGTGCGAAGGGCTCCACGGGCACCGAGGACTCGGCGTCCGCCTCGGCCCCCTGCACCGGCACCTCCACCCGGGTGACCGCCGCGGAGGTCACCCGCCCCCTGAACCACCTGCTCCTGACCGTCACCAACACCGGCTCGAAGAACTGCGACCTCGTCGGCTACCCGGCGGTCCGCTTCGACGAGGCCCAGTCCGTCCCGCCGGCCATCGAGGACTCCAAGCCGCAGGCGGTGGTCACGCTGGCCCCCGGCGAGTCCGGCTACGCCAGCGTCCTGCTCTCGGCCGCGGACGGCAGCGGTTCCCACGGCTACACCGCCACGTCCCTCACGGTCTTCTTCAACGACGGCGCGGGCACCGCCCGCCCGGCGCTCCCGGCGAAGGGCGTGTACGTGGACGACTCGATCGGCGTCTCGTACTGGCAGGCGACCATGGAGGACGCCCTGACCTGGTGACCCGGCGGTACCCAGATCCGACAGGCGCCACCTGATCACGGCAGGCGGCAAGCAGCAGCCGGCAAGCAGCAACCAGCAACCAGCAAGCAACAGCCAACAACCAACAGCCGGCAGGCAGTCGGCGGCGGGCGGCGGGACGGCCCGGGTCACATGATCCGGGCCGTCCCGCCGCCCGCGAGGCATGTCGCCGGCTCCCGCCCACATGCCTCTTGACCTGCACATACCCCTGTGCCTATTTTCACCGGGCGTCGGCCGGGGGGTGGCTCGGCAGGACGGCGGCGGTCCCGCCGCAACCCTGGCGGTGATCGTGCGTCTTACTTCTGTGGGCAGCTCTTTGCGAGGAATGAGCAGTTCCAGTCGCAAGTGACGAGAACAGCCCACGCTTCATGGCCGATACCTAACAAAGTAGTCACACGTTGATACCCATACCGCCGCGGGACGCCCCGCCGACAAGCCGAAGATCCGTGTTCTCCGCGAGCCCGCGGCCACGGGCGGGACTCTGGGCCGCAGCGGGTGTCGCGGCCCTCGGATTCCTGATCGCGCTGGAGTTCACCGCGCACCGCCACGGCCTGCCGGGGCCGATCGCCGGCCAGGTGCGGGAACTGGTCGTCGCCCCCAAATCGGGTGGCCTGCTCTACGCCGCCCTGGCGCTGACGATGGTGGTCCTCACCTGGCGGCAACGGTTCGTCGCGGTGGGCGCGGCGATCGGTATCGACCTCGTCTTCGCGCTGGTCCGGTGGATGACCGACGGCGGTACGAGCGGCGGCCACCCCTTCGGCAACGGCGCGCTGTGGGTGGTCCTCGGCTGCGGGGCCGTCGCGGTCACCCGCCGCACCGGCGAGGAGCGCGTCCTGCTGCTGAAGGGCGTCGGGCTCGGCCTGCTGCTGGTGGCCGGCCGCAAGACCGGGGACACCTGGCTGCTGATCACCTCGAAGGCCCGCCCGACCGTGCTCGACCAGTACGTGGCGACCGCCGACCACGCACTGGGCGAACCGTCCTGGCTGGTGGGCCGGGCGGTCGCGGCCACCGGCTCCCTCGGCTTCAACCTCCTCGACATCGTCTACGGCCAGCTCGCGGTGGCCGCGGTCGTCGTCGCCCTGTACCAACTGCGCGGAGTGGCGCGCGAACGCCGCTTCCCGGCCCATCACCTGGTGCGCACCTTCCTGGTGATCGGCCTCCTCGGACCGGCCTTCTACATGATCTTCCCGGTGGTCGGACCGCTCTTCGCCTACGGCACCGGCACCGACTACTGGGCGCCGGTCAGCCTGTGGGCCCCGGACATCCCGTCCAGCACGCAGTGGGCGGTGGGCGACCTGTGGCCGCGGACGCTGCCACCGCTCGCCACCCCACAGGCCATGCCCTTCGACGGGATCACCCCGCGCAACTGCATGCCCAGCCTGCACACGGCGTGGGCCGTGGCCATCTTCCTCCACACCCGCAAGGGCCCGCGCCTCCTGCGGTACGCAGGAACGTTCTGGCTGGTCGCCACCCTCACCGCGACCCTGGGCTTCGGCTACCACTACGGCGTGGACCTCATCGCCGGCGTGGTGTTCGTGCTCACCGTCGAGGCGGCCCTGCGCGCGTACGACCGGGGCTGGGACCGCGCGGGCACCCGGCTGGTCGCCTACGGAGCGACGGTCTTCACCGCCCTGCTCCTCTCCTACCGCTACCTGCCCCTCCCGATGGCCGAACACCCCCTGGTCGCCGGTCCGCTGCTCCTCCTGGCGACGACCTCGGTGATCTACGCCTACACCCGCACCACCACCTCGACCGCCACACCCCCACCCCGCCCCACCCCCACCCCCCAACCGGAACCCCTCTGACCGCCCACCCCCGGCCCACTCCGTGCGCCCGGAGCCGGGACGGCGCTCGCCGTCCCCGACGGAAAGCACGGGAGACCGAGGGGACGGCCTGGGACCGGCGCCTCCCGCCTGCTTTCCCCGGAGGGTGAGGCGATCCGCGCTCTCGGCGTGCCTGTCGCCCGCCCCGGGCGTCCACGTGCGGGGTTCGGCCGATCGGCGTGTCCGCACCGGGCGGGTCGCTTCGGGGCGGCACCCGGGTGCGGGGAGCCGGTCGGGGTACTGGAGCGCGGCTGAAGCCTCGCTCGGGAAGGCATCCAGGGCCGTCGCTCGTGGCGGCGGCGTCTGTAACGCTCGGGCCGAGAGACCTCGAATGTCTCGGACCTCGTGACGGGGAGTTCCGCATGCCCAGTGCCGCCTCTTCCATCGAATGCTCCGCCGTGCCTTCCGCCGGGGCCACCACCGGTGTCCTCCTCCGGCAGTTGGTGCTGTTGGCCGGACCGCTCAACGTGCTCCAGATCGGCTGCCCGCCCGAGTCGGTCACCGCCGGGCTCGCGGCGGCGCTGAGCGAGAACGGGCGCGGCCGGGTCATCTGCTGCGAGCCGGACCCCGTACGCGCCGAGGCCACCGCGGCGGCGGTCGAGAAGGCCGGGCTCGGGCGGTACGCGGAGGTGCGGGCGGATGGGCCCGAGCGGTTGCACACGACCGCCCCCGGGCCGGTCGACCTGCTGCTGCTCGGTGGTCCGCCGCAGTCCTTCCTCGCGTTGCTGAGGCTGGTGGAGCCCCGGATGCTGCCGGGCGCGGTGGTGGTGGCCCATGGCGCGCGGGACGTCGGGACGACGTGCGCCGAGTTCCTCGCCCACGTCCGGTCCTCCGGCGGCTACGTGTCGCTTGCGCTTCCCCTCGACGACGGTGTGGAGATGGCCGTCCGGGCCGCTTGACGACTCCGTCGCATCGACCCCATCGATACTTGGGAGTGCCGTGCCCCTTCGTCCGTTCGATCCGGATCTCCTCCCCGAGGGGCATCCCGACAAGAGCGCCGTATCACCCCGCCGCACTGCCCTGGAAGCTCTGTGGCGGTGGCTCGCGCGTTTCCTCCTGCTGCCGTCCTACCGGGCCCTGGTGGCGCTCGGGTCCGTGCACGCGGTCGCGTTCCGGCACCCGGGCTGCGAGCCCTTGTGCCGTCCGCCGCGGGCGGATCCGCCCCGCTACAGGGCGTTTCGAGCGGATCTTGAGAGGAGGCCGGAAGGCTGGCCGGGACATTCCACTCCCCCAGTTTCCCCAGAGAGCCGAGGAGATCTGTCATGAGCGACGTACGGTTGGTCGGCACCTGGACCACGCGGTTGGACGACGACGGGAAGGCCGTTCCCGGGCTCGTCTGCTTCTCGGCGGACGGTTCGGTCGTCTCCACGCAGCTCAACACCAAGAACATCGGCCTGGGTACCTGGCGTGCCACGGGCCCGGACAGCTTCGAGTACGGGTTCCACATCCTGGCCGCAGATCCCGAGGGCCGGCACGTGGGGGAGGCACACGTCCGGGTGTCGGGCGAGTTTGTCTCGGACACCGAGTGGCAGGGCACCGGCGGCGCCGACTTCTTCGACCCGCAGGGCACCAGGCTGCGCGGGCACGCGGGCTCAAAGGTGACCGCGGGCAAGTTCGGCCTCGACGGCTGATGCGGGCCGCGGTGCTGCGGGAACGGCTCGACGGGGACCTGGTTCTGCCGGACGAGGCGGGTTTCGCTCTGGCCCGGCAGCTCCAGAACACCGAGTACGACACGATCGAGCCGCACGCCGTCGCGTACTGCGTCTCCGAACGGGATGTCGCGCTGTGCGTGCGCCACGCCCGGGAGCACGGGGTGCGGCTGCACGTCCGGGGCGGCGGCCACAGCTTCAACGGCTGGTCGACCGGTCCGGGGCTGGTCGTCGACCTGTCCCGGATGAACCACGCCGTGACCCGGGGGCCCGTGGTGGGGCTCGGCGGGGGCGTCCGGTCGCTGGACGCGCTGGACGCCCTGCGCACCCAGGGACGGCAGATCACCACGGGCACGTTTCCCACGGTCGCCGCGGGCGGATTCCTGACCGGCGGCGGTATCGGCTGGCAGACGCGGAGGTTCGGACTCGGCAGCGACCGGGTCACCGCGGCACGTGTGGTGCTCGCGGACGGCAGGACGGTCCGCTGCTCGCCCACCGAGGAGCCCGATCTGTACTGGGCGCTGCGTGGTGGCGGCGGAGGAACCTTCGGCGTGGTCACGGAGTTCGACGTGCGTCCGATCCACGCGCCCGAGCTGACCGGCTTCGAGACGCTGTGGGCGTACGACGACGCCGTCGAAGTGCTGACGGCCTGGCAGCAGTGGGCCGTTGACGGCCCTGACGAGTTGGGCACCTCGCTGGTGGTGCTGCCGGGCATGTTCGGGCCCGGCGGACGTCCCGTGGTCAAGGTCTGGGGCGTGCACCTGGGCTCGGACGGGGCGTTGCGCGCGGGGCTGGACGAACTGGCGGAACGGGCCGGGAGCAAACCGCTGAGCCGCACCGTGGGCGCGCGAGGCGGCTACGCCGAGGTGATGCACGAGGCGCTGTGCGGTTCGAAGACGGTGGCCCAGTGTCGTCGTACCGGGACCGGACCCGGGGCGGAAGGGCACCGGCATCCGTACACTCGCCAGAGCTACCGGCTGACCGCCCGGGCCGCGACCCGGACGGAGTCGGCGGCGCTCCTCGCCGCCTGGGACCCCTCGCTCGACGCCGCGGGCCAGGAGCGGTACCTGCTGTGCATCGCGCTGGGCGGTGCGGCGAGCCGGGTGCCGGGGGCCGCGACCGCTTACGCCCACCGGGACGCACGGTTCCTGATCGGCTATCAGTTCGCGTGCCGCAGGGCGGCCGAGGACCCGGAGGCGCCGGCGAGGCTGACCACGCTGGCGGACCGTGCGGCGACGGCACTGGAACCGCTCGCCTGCGGCTCGTACATCAACTTCCCCAGCTCACGGATGGCCGGGGACTGGGAGAGGGAGTACTTCGGCGCGAACCTTCGCCGGCTGCGCGCCGTGAAGCGGGCCTACGACCCGGACGACTTCTTCCGGCACGCGCAGAGCATCGGCCTGCGCGCCCCGACGACCGAGGCGGAGTCATGAGGACGGATCTGCGGAACAAGGCCGTGCTGGTCACCGGCGCCTCTTCGGGCATCGGCCGGGCGACGGCGGTGGCGTACGGGGAAGAGAGGGCCAGGGTCGCGATCACCTACCACAGCGATAGGGACGGGGCCCGGGAGACGGCCCGGCTGGTGACCGAGGCGGGCGGTACACCGCTGGTGGTGCGCTACGACCTCGCGGACGAGCGGTGCATACGGGACACGGTGGGACGGGTCGCCGAGGAGTGGGGCGGCCTTGATGTGCTGGTGGCCAACGCGGTGGTCTGGAGCGAGGCGATCCCGCGGCCCGGGCAGCCGGTGCCGCGCTTCGAGGACGTACCGGCGAAGCAGTGGCAGGAGGTGCTGCGCACATCGGTCGACGCCGTGTTCCACACGCTGCAGGCGGCGCTGCCGTGGATGCGCGGGCGACCGTGGGGCCGGGTCGTGCTACTGGGGGCGGGACTCGCGGACACCGGCAAGGCCGGGGCGGGAGCATACGGCGCGGCGAAGTCCGCGTACTTCGGGCTGATGCGGAGCCTGGCCTGGGAGCTGGGGCCCGAGGGAATCCTGGTCAACATGGTGGTGCCGGGGCAGACCAGCACGCAGACCGTGCGGGCGCACGTGCCCCCCGGCTTCCTGGAGGAGAAGGGCCGCACCCTCCCGTCGGGCCGGATGTCGGCACCCGAGGACGTGGCCGCGGCCGTCGTCTTCCTCGGCTCGGCCGCCAACCGCAACACCCACGGCGAGACGCTCCGCGTGACCGGCGGCGCCTGACGCGTCCGGCCGGCTGCCCCTCGTCGTACCGCGCCCCCGTCGCCTCGCAGGGAAACCTGGAGCGCGACGGGGGCCGGTCCCTTTCCGTGCCGGTGCCCGCGTCCGGTGTCGAGTTGTCCTCGACGGTGCTTCGAGAGATCCGGGCCACCTTGTGGGCATGGAGATTCGAGCTCTCGACGGCGATGAGCCGGCGACCATCGCCGCGTTGCTTCCCGGGTTCCGGGAGACCATGAGCCTTGAGCTGCCCGGTGACCCGCCGGTCACGGAGTCGCTTCTGGCGCGGCTGTTCCAGCGACGGCAGGGGACCGAGCGGATCGTGCTCGTCGCGTACGACGGCGGCACCCCGGCCGGGGTGCTGAAGCTCGGGCTGGACCTGGAGGATCCGACCGGACCGGGACACGGTTCGCTGTGGGTGTTCCCCGGCTTCCGGCGACGTGGCGCCGGGCGGGCCCTGGCGGCCGCAGGACTGGCGGGGCTACGGGAGCGGGGACGGGAACTGCTGTTGGCCGACGCTCCCAGGACGGCGGCCGGTGAGCGCTTCGCGGCGGGGCTCGGCGCGGAACTCACCGGCGAGAGCGTGCGCCACCGGCTGTGTCCGGACGGTCCCGCCCGTGCCGTGCTGCAGGCCGCCGCGGCTCGGCCGGTGCCCGGATACCGGCAGGTGGCGTGGCAGGGTTCCTGCCCCGACGACCTGGTGGAAACCTACGCGCGGGCCTGGAGCGCGCTGGAGGAACGGGTCAACGGCCAGTCCCGGATGCGACGCCCCGCCGTCGACGAGGTAAGGGCGCGGGAGGCCGAGGCGGAGCGGGCCGGGCACCGGCCCCACGTGGTCGCGGCACTGCCCGAGGAAGGCACGGCGATCGTCGCGTACGCCACCGTGTTCGTGCGCAGCGGCCCCATGGCGGACGTCGGCGAGACGCTGGTGCTGCCACAGCACCGGCGGCGCGGTCTCGCCACGTGGCTGAAGGCCGCACTGCTGCTCGGGGCCGCCGGGGAAAACAGCCGTCTCGCGCTGTTCCAGGTCTTCAACGACACCGCCAACACGGCCGTGGTCGCGCTCAACCGGAAGCTCGGCTTCGAGGCCGACTCGCACTGGTCGACCTACGCGCTCAGGGCAGAGCGGTCGCCCGTTCCTGACCCTCCCCTACAAGAGCCGAACTGAGAGGACCCCATGACCACCGTGACCCCCGCCGGGCAGCGCGCGCGCAACGCCGAACTGGTCCGTGAGCTGTACGGGGCGCTCTACCGCGAGCGCCGCTTCGAGGAGACGGACCGCTTCTTCCACGCCGACTGGGTCGAACACGACCCGGAGGGCAGGCGGACACGGGACCGCGAATTCCCGGAGCTGCGCGCCGACATCGATCATCTGGTGGCGGACAACGACCGGGTGATGCTCTTCGCGAGGTGGACCGGACGCACCCGGTCGGGTGCCGATATCCGGCTGCACACGGCCGAGTTGTACCGGCTGAGGGACACCCGGGTCGCCGAGCACTGGAACGTGGTGGACCGGGACGTGCTCGCCGCGCTCGGCGTGGACTTCGGGCCGGAGCAGCCCCGTCAGCCGGCCGCCCCCGGTCTGCACGGCCCGCACACCGACATCGAGCGGGCCAACGCGGAGCTGGTGCTCGGCGCGTACCGTGACGTCTTCAGCCGGCACCGGCTGGACCTGGCCGGACGCTATTACCACCAGGACTACCGGCACCACAACATGCGTACCGACGCGGTGCCGGACGGGCTCGACGCGTTCAAGGCGTTCTTCGCGGACAACATCGCCGCCTTTCCCGATCTGGTCACCACCGTGGACCACATCGTCGCCGTGGACGACCGGGTGATGGTCTTCGTGACCTGGACCGGCACGCTCACCGGCGCGTGGAGCGGCGGCGGACCCTCCGGGCTGCCGCTTCGGATGCGTACCTGCGACCAGTTCCGCATCGAGCGCGGCAAGGTCGCGGAGCACTGGGAGGTCGTCGACTACCTGGACCTGGGCCGCGCTGGGCTGCCGACCCCGTGAGCAGAGCGATGCCCCGTTGCGTGAGCCGATGCCCGAAGCCGACGTCCAGAGAGGGACTTGTGCGATGACGACTGTCTCCGACCCTTCCCCCAGCGCGCCCGTACTGATCGTCGGCGGCAGCCTCGTCGGGCTGTCCACCGCCCTGTTCCTGGCCCGGCACGGAGTCCGGTGCACCCTGGTGGAGCGCCATCCGGGCACGTCCATCCACCCGAGGGCCGTCGGCTACTACCCCAGGACCGGGGAGCTGCTGCGGCAGGCCGGCGTGGAGGACGCGGCCGTACGGGAGGCGGCGGGGTTCGCCACCCACCGCACGCGTGCCGGGGTGACCTCGCTGGCGGGGGAGGTGCTGTTCAGCAAGGAGGAACTGGAGGGCGACGACGACCTGGGTGACCTCACCCCGTCGCGGCTGCTGCTGCTGCCCCAGGACCGGCTGGAGCCGCTGCTGCGTTACCGGGCCGCGGAGCTGGGCGCCGACCTCAGGTTCGGCACGGAACTGTCGTCCTTCGTGGAAGATCCGGAGGGGGTGACCGCCGTCCTCGGTGACGACAACGGCGCCCGCACCTTCCGAAGCTCCTACCTCGTGGCCTGCGACGGGCCGCGCAGTACGGTGCGAGAGGCACTGAAGGTGCCCCGGCAGGGGCGTGGTGTGCTGTCCCGGCATGTGAGCATCGCTTTCGGGGCGGATCTGCGGCCGGTGCTGGGGGAGCGCCGCTACAGCGTGATTCATGTGAAGAACGACCAGGTCACCGGCATCCTCGTGCATGACGACACCTTGACCGGGGGCACACTGATCGTCGAGTACCGGCCCGAGGACGGCGAGAGCCTGGAGGACTTCACCGAGGGCCGCTGTGCCGAGTTGGTGAGGGCCGCCGTAGGGGCGCCCGCGGCCGAGGTGACGATCCGATCGCGCTTCCCGTGGGACATGGCGGAACAGGTCGCCGAGGGCTTCGTGCACGGGCGGGTGCTGCTCGCCGGGGACGCGGCGCACGTGGTGCCGCCGACCGGGGGCTACGGAGCCAACACCGGTATCGCCGACGCCCACAACCTCGCCTGGAAGCTCGCCCTGGTGGTCGGGGGCGTCGCGGGGCCGGGCCTCGTGGACACGTACGACACCGAACGGCGGCCCGTGGCCGGCTACACGGCCGAACAGGGGGCCCTTCAGCTCGCCCTGCGCTCCGGCACCGCCACCCCGGAGCAGCGGGCCGCCGTCGCGGACGCGGTGACGGTGACGTCCGGCCAGGCGTACCGCTCCGCCGCGGTCGTCGGTGAGCCGGGAGGAGCGCACCTTCCCGTCGCCTCCGATCCGCGGGCGCTGCGCGGCGTGCCGGGGACCCGTGCGCCCTACGCGACGTTGTCACGGGGCGGCGAACCCGTCTCGACGCTCGACCTCTTCGGACGGGACTTCGTCCTGCTGACCGGGGAGCGCGGCGGCGAGTGGATCTCGGCCGCAGTCTCCGCGTCCGCCGAACTGGGCCTGCGACTCGTGGCCCGCCGGGTGGTGCCGGGCGCGGGCGGCGGGGCGGGCACGCTCACCGACCCGGACGGCACCTTCTCCGAACGCTACGGCGGTCTGCGCCCCGAGGGCGCGGTACTGATACGGCCGGACGGTGTGGTCGCGTGGCGGTCGCCGGGCGCGGACCCGCGGGGCGAGGAGACCGGGGTGCTGACGGCGGTCCTGCGCAGCGTCCTCGCGCGGGACTCCCGTACGGGTGAGGGGTAGCGGACCGGGGGCCGCGGCGATGGCCGTCGCGGCCCCTTCCCCGCTCGTGCCGGAGGGTCAGGCCGAGCCGGCATCCTGCTGCAACTCGCCTACGGAGTCCACGTACTTGATCAGCAGGCGGGCGAACTCCAGCCGTTCCTCCTCCGGCCAGTCCCCGGTGATGCGCTCGAAGGCCGCGCGCTGGTGGCGGCGGAAGCGGGCGAGCGTGTCATGCCCTTCCGGGGTGAGCTGGAGGATCGTACGGCGGCCGTCGCGTTGTGAGGCCGCGCGGATCAGATAGCCGGCGGTGATGCAGTCGGAGACCATCCGGCTCGCCACGGAGGGGTCGACGGCGAGTCGCTCGCCCACGACACCGACGGTGATCTCCTGGCCCTCCTGGTCCGGCCCGTCCTGGACGATGTTGAGGACCAGCGTCCTGGTCAAGTCCTTGCGGGACACCTGCTTCTCCACGTTCAGCGCCTGCGCACGCCGCAGCCGGGAGAAGGCGGGGCCGACGGCGTCGAGCAGGTCCTCTGCCCGCGGCGGGGGCTGAGTCGAAGTGTCCATGTCCGCATTCTAGGCGAGTTGATTACAACAGACGAGCATCTGTATGCTCTCCATCCACTGCATGACATCAAGCATATACCTGCTTTGGCGCATGTATTGCTCCCGTCCTTGGAGGACGCCGTGTCCCGTCCCTTGCCACCGGAGTCCGATCGTGACTTCGAGATCACCTACGACACCGACGTCGACTTCGACGTGCTGATCGTCGGCGGCGGCCCCGTCGGCATGCTGCTCGCCGCGGAGCTCCGCATCTCCCGGGTCCGGGCGGTCGTGCTCGAGCGGCTGCCCGAGCGCACCCCGCACTCCAAGGCATTCGGGCTGCACGCCCGCTCCCTGGAGTCGCTCGACCGGCGGGGCCTGCTCAAACGGTTCCGCGACGGCGCCCGCTCCTGGAACAACGGCCACTTCGCCGGTCTGGGCGAATGGGTCGACTTCTCCGCCCTCGACAGCGAGCACGGCTACGCCCTGCTCAGCGAGCAGACCAGGACCGAACGCCTGCTGGAGGAGCGTGCCGCCGAGTTCGGCGCCGAGATCCGGCGAGGACACGAGGTCACCGCGATACGGCAGGACACCGAGGGTGTCGAGGCCGAGGTGACCGGGCCCGACGGCTCCTACACCGTGCGCGCCAAGTACGCCGTGGGCTGCGACGGCGGTCGCAGTCTGGTTCGCCGGGAGGCCGGCATCGCCTTTCCGGGCACCGGCGGACGGGTCACCGCCCGGCTCGGCGACGTGATCCTCGCCGACCGAGAGAACGCCCCCATGGGCATGGAGCGCACCGAACGCGGCCTGTTGTTCTGTGTACCCCTCGACGACACCTACCACCGGGTGTCCACGTTCGACTTCGGGGCCGACCGGGAGTCCGGTGCGGAGCTCACCCTGGACGAGTTGACCGCGAGTCTGTGTGAGATCTGGGGCGACGACCTCGGCGCGCACTCGCCGCGCTGGCTCTCCGTCTTCACCGACTCCGCCTGCCAGGCCGACCGCTACCGCGAAGGCCGTCTGCTGATCGCGGGCGACGCCGCCCACACCCACTTCCCGGTCGGCGGCCAGGGTGTCAACCTCGGCCTCCAGGACGCCTTCAACCTCGGCTGGAAGCTGGCCGGCGCGGTGCACGGCTGGGCTCCCGAGGGCCTGCTCGACAGCTACGACCGCGAGCGTCAGGCTCCGGCCCGCGAGGTGCTGGCCAACACGCGGGCGCAGATCGCGCTGATGGACCCGGATCCGTATGTCACCCCGCTGCGCCGGCTCTTCACCGACCTCATGCGCAAGGAGCAGGTGAACCGCCACCTCGCCGAGATGCTCAGCGGGGTCACCGTCCGCTACCCGATCGCCGGCCCCCGGCATCGGCTGCTCGGCGACTTCGCCCGCGACCTGGAGCTGAGGACCGAGGACGGCGTCCGGCTCCTGCCCAAGTACCTGAAGCGCGGTACCGGCGTGCTGCTCGACCTGACCGGGGAGACACAGATCGGCCAGGTGCACGAAAAGTGGGCCGCGGGCGTCTCCTGGGCGGGCCGACTCCAGCACGTCCGGGCCGCGTGCGCTCAGGAACCGCAGTTGGCCGGCCTGCTGGTCCGCCCCGACGGCTATGTCGCCTGGGCCGCGGACCGGGACATGCCGGAGGCGGACCTGCGGGAGTCGCTGACCGCGGCCGTGACCACCTGGTTCGGCACCGTCTGACGAGGGGCCGAGGCGGCCGGGGCGCGGCCCCATTCCTTCGGCCGACGTGGCACCCTCACCCACACCACGTGTGCACGCAAGAGGACGAAGTGAGCAAACCCCCCTGGTCGCAAGAGTTGTTGGACAAGAGCGACCTGATCACCCCGATGGCCATCAGAGTGGCCGCCACCCTCGGACTGTCGGATCACATGGCCTCCGGAACGGTCACGGTCGAGTCGCTGGCCCGTGCGGCGGAGGTGGACGCGACCGCTCTGGGCCGCCTCCTCGGCCACCTGGTCAACGCCGGGATCTACCGCCCGCTCCCCGAGGGGGGCTACGAGCCGACCGAACTCGGCGCCCTGCTGCGCCACGACGTTCCGCAGTCGGGCCGCGACTGGCTCCGTCTGGACGGCCCGACCGGCCGGGGCGAGGCCGCGGCGTTCCGCCTGCTCGACGCCGTGCGCTCCGGCTCCCCCGTCTACCGTGCGCTGTACGGGCAGGAATTCTGGGCGGACATCGAGTCGGACCGCGCGCTCGCGGAGACCTTCGCGCGGCGGATGGCCGCGAGCATGCGCTGGGTCGTACCCGATCTGCTGGCCCAAGGCGACTGGCACGCCGTACGGCACGTCGTCGACGTGGGCGGCGGCAGTGGCGACCTGCTCGCGGCCGTGGTCGCCGCCACCCCGGGCGCGCGGGGCACCCTGCTCGACCTGGAGGGGCCCGCTGCGGCGGCCGAGCGGGACTTCGCGGCCGCCGGACTCCAGGAGCGCTGCCGCGCGGTGGCGGGCAGCTTCTTCGATCCGCTGCCCGCCGGCGGAGATGTGTACCTGCTGTCCAACGTCCTGCTGAACTGGCCCGACGGCCGGGCGGCCGAAATCCTGCGGCGCTGCGCCGAGGCAGTCCGCCCGCGCGGGCGGGTCCTGGTCATCGAGGGGCTGCTCGATGTCCAGACCGACCAGACCGATCTGGACCTGCGGATGCTCGTCTACCTGGGCGGGAGGATGCGCACCACCGAGCAACTGCGCGACCTGGCGGCCGGAGCCGGACTCTCGCTGGGCCGGGTGGCCGGGCTGGGCCGGGTGCGCTCGCTCGTCGAACTCGCCCCGGCCCGATCCGGCTCGTTACCGTCCCTCACCCCGTAACGCACTCGGCAGAACCCGCAGTGCACGCGAAAGAAAGAGGAATACGTCCATGCACATCGTCCGACACCACGAGTTCGGCGCCCCCTCGGTGCTGCGACTCGAGAAGGCCGGTACACCTGTTCCCGGTCCCGGCCAGGTCCTGATCCGCACGGAGGCGGTGGGGGTCAACTTCGCCGAGTGCCAGCGTCGTCAGGGCATCCCGGTCGGCGGCCCGGCCACCCTTCCCGGCTCGCCGGGCGGCGACGTGGCGGGTGTCGTGGAGCAGGTCGGCGAGGGCGTCGACCAGGTCGGAGTCGGCGACCGGGTGGTCACCGGGGTCGCCCAGGACGGATACGCCGAGTACGTCGTCACCCGGGCCGACTGGCTGTTCGCCGTCCCCGAGGGGATCGACGCCGGCCAGGCCACCTCGCTGCCCATCCCCGGCCAGACCGCTTACCACGTGATCGTCACCGCGGCGAAGCTCCGGCCGGGCGAGTCCGTATTGATCACCGCCGCGGCGGGAGGTATCGGCCATCTGCTGGTCCAGATGGCCAAGGCACTCGGTGCGGGCCAGGTCATCGCCGCCGCCCGCGGAGCGAAGAAGCTGGCCTTCGCCGCGTCGCTCGGCGCGGATGTCACCGTCGACTACGGCGAGGACGGCTGGGAGGAGAAGGTGCGCGCCGCGACCGGCGGCCGGGGGGTCGACGCCGCTTTGGAGACCGTCGGCGGGGAGATTCTCACCAAGTGCGTGAACCTCACCGCCCAGTTCGGGCGGACGGTGGTGTACGGCGCGGCGGGCGGCGAACTGCCGGCCCTCGAGGTCGCCGACATCTTCGACAACCGCGTCGTCATGGGTTTCAGCATGTGGGGTGTGATGGGCGGGAAGCCGGACGCCATGGCCGAGGGTGCCCGGGAACTGCTGCACATGGTGACCTCCGGCAAGGTCCGTCCCGTCGTCCACGCCGAGCTGCCGCTGAAGGACGCCGCGGCGGCGCACGAGCTGATGGAGTCGCGCTCCCAGCTCGGCCGCGTCGTGCTGGTTCCCTGACCCTCACCTCGATGCATTGATGCACAGATGTGCATCTTGACAATTACATGACTGATGACATGTAATGAAGGGGTGGCGGCACGCGATCGCCGTCCGCACTCCACCTTCCGCAACCCGGATCCCTGGGCGGAGCCGTCAGGCGATGAGTCCGCGGCTCGACAACACCTCCTAGTTGGGAGAACACCATGCGCATCGTCCGCCACTACGAGCACGGGGCCCCCTCGGTGCTGCGTGTCGAAGAGGCGGAGAGGCCGCAGCCCGGACCGGGCGAAGTGCTGATCCGCACCCAAGCCGTCGGCGTCACGTTCGCCGAGGTCCAGCGCCGTCAGGGCATCCCGATCGGCGGCCACGCCTCGCTGCCCGGTGCCCCCGGCGGCGATGTCGCCGGCGTCGTCGAGGCACTCGGCGAAGGCGTCACCCACGTCGGCATCGGCGACCGGATCGTCGTCGACGTCGACCGCGGCGCCTACGCCGACTACGTGACCGCCGACGCCGCCTGGGCCATCACCATCCCGGACACCATGGACGCCGCCGAGGCGACCCTGCTGCCCAGCCCGGCCCAGACGGCGTACCACGCCATCAAGGAGTCCGGCCGGCTCCAGCCCGGCGAGTCGATCCTGATCGACGCGGCCTCCGGGGGCGTCGGCCACCTCGCCGTGCAGATCGCCAAGGCGATGGGCGCCGGGAAGGTGATCGCCACCGCCGGCACCCAGGCCAAACTGGACTTCGTCCGTGACCTGGGTGCCGATGTCACGGTCAACTACACCGACGACGACTGGGACGAGCAGGTCCGGGCCGCCACCGAGGGCCGGGGCGTGGACGTCGTACTGGAGACCGTGGGCGGCGACATCCTCACCAAGAGCGTCGCCCTCACCGCCCAGTTCGGCCGACTGGTCTTCTACGGCTCGGCCAGCGGCGACATCCAGCCCATTCACCCGCTGATGCTCAGCCGGATGAAGACCGTGGCCGGATTCGCTCTCTACGCCATGCTCTACAACAAGCCCGAGGTCATCGCCGCGGGACAGCGCGACCTGCTCGACATGATCGCCACCGGCAAGGTGCGCCCGGTCGTCCACGAGCGGCTCGGGCTCGACGCGGCCGTCAAGGCACACGAACTGATGGAAGCCCGGGCCCAGCTCGGCAAGATCGTCCTCGTCCCCTGACGCGGGACCGGCGCCCGGCCTCCCGACCGACGTGACCGGTCACGATCATCCCCCGCTCGGGGCCGGTCACCCGCCGTACGGCACGCGAGGGTCTCGTCGTGCCGTACGGCGCACCCACCGCAGTCCACAGCGATCCCCCGACGGATCCCACACCGCAGACGACGCCGGCCGTACACGGCCGGCGGGACGGGGATGGCACTCACTCCAGCCCGAAAGGCGAATCACCGTGCCCTCCCGCACCACGGGGACCGACAGCCCGCTCACCGCCGTCGGCCCCCCGTCCCGGACCCGGATCCAACCCGTCATCGCCGCCTGCCTGCTGGCCGTCTTCCTGGCCATGCTGGACTCCCAGATCGTGGCCACCGCGCTGCCCCGCATCGTCGGGGACCTCGGCGGTCTCGACGTGTTCTCCTGGGTGACGACCGCGTACATCATCGCCGCCGGCGTCACCACGCCCGTCTACGGGAAACTGGGCGATCTCTTCGGCCGGAAGAAGATCTTCCTGTTCGCGGTCGTGGTCTTCCTCGTCGGCTCCGCGCTGAGCGGCGCCGCCCAGTCCATGGAGCAGCTCATCCTGTTCCGCACCGTGCAGGGCATCGGCGCCGGCGGCCTCTTCGTCTCGGTGCTCGCCATCATCGGAGAACTGTTCAACCCACGTGAGGCCGCCAGGTACTTCAACCTCTTCGGCATCGTCTTCGCGCTCGCCGCGCTGGCCGGCCCCGCCGTCGGCGGCGTGCTCACCGACCTGCTCGGCTGGCACTGGGTCTTCCTGATCAACCTGCCCGTGGGCATCGTGATCCTCGTCCTGGTCTCCGCCTCTCTGCACCTGCCGCGTACCGACCGCCCGGCGCGCATCGACTACCCGGGCTTCGTCCTGCTCAGCGCCGCGATCGTCGCGCTCACCCTGGCCGCGAGCTGGGGCGGAGTGAAGTACGCGTGGCTGGACTGGCGCATCCTCGGCCTCGCGGCAGGCGCGGTGCTGCTCGCCGTGGCCTTCGTCGCCGCCGAACGCCGGGCCGCCGAACCCGTCATCCCGCTGCACCTCTTCCGCGACTCCACCTTCAGCGTGAGCGTGCTGGTGAGCGTCGCGGCGGGCATCGTCTTCCTCGGCTCGGTCAACTTCCTGGCGATCTACATCCAGGTGGTGACCGGTGCCAGTCCCACCATGTCCGGTGTGGTGCTGCTGCCCATGATGTTCGGCCTGGTCGCCTCCTCGGTCGTCAGCGGCGTCGCGATCACCAAGACGGGGCGCTACAAGTGGTACCCCGTGCTCAGCATGGCCATCGGCGTCGTGGGCGCGCTGCTGCTGGCCACCATGGACGCCGGTACCTCCCGTGCCGTGGTCATCGGCTTCATGCTGGTCTTCGGCGTCGCCGCCGGCCTGAACATGCAGGTGCTCACCATGGCCGCGCAGAACACCGCGCCCCGCCACGACATCGGCGCGGTACACGCGACGGTGTCCTTCGCCCGGCAACTGGGCACCACCGTGGGCATCTCCCTGTTCGCCTCGATCTTCTACAGCAGGCTCACCGAGGAGATCGCCGAGCGGACGCCCGCCGACGCGCTGCGCGGCATCGACACCGACGCGCTGAACTCGACCGAGACCCTGGACCGGCTCACCGAGCCGGTGCGCAACGCGGTGGAGCAGTCGTACGCCGCCGCGCTCACGCCCGTGTTCCTCACCGCCGTACCGGTCCTCCTCCTCGGGCTGCTGGCCGCCCTGACGATGAAGAACCTCCCCCTGCGCGGCGAGGAGCACCAGGAGCACCAGGAGCACAGGGACCACGAGACGGAGGCCGTCGACAACTGACCCGCCTCACCTGCCGTACGTGAGCCGCCCTTCCGCACAGGGGGAGGGCGGCTCAGGCACGTCTTGCGCCTCCCCGCGCCCGGGCGGCCTTCAGCGCCCTTCGAGTCCGAATCGACGGCGCGCGAGCATCGTCGGCACTGCACAGCCGTACAACGCAGGCCGATCGACAGGCAGCGGCAGAGCAGGAGGCTCGCGTGACAACGACCGAAGACCCGCAGACGGCCCCGGCGGTCGACCCCGGACCACTGATCCGGCTGACCATCGCCGACTGTGCCGCGAAGGTGCTGCACAGCGCCGTGACCCTCGGAGTGTTCGGCGTGCTCGCGGGAGACCCCGCCGACGCCGCCGAGGTGGCCCGGCGCACCGGCATCCACCACCGGATGGCCCCGGACTTCCTGGACGCACTGGTCGGGCTCGGTCTGCTGGAGCGCACGGGGGGCCGCTACCGGAACTCCCCGCTGGCACGGGCCTACCTGGTCCCGGATTCCTCCACGTACCTCGGCGGCTTCGTCGAGCTGACCAACGAGACGCTGTACGGCACCTGGGGCCGGCTCACCGAGGCGCTGCGCTCGGGCGAACCCCAACACCTCGACGCGGACAAAGGCGGCTTCGTCGGGGACCGGCACGAGGACCCCGCCAGGATGAAGCGGTTCCTGGCCGGCCTCGACGCGTACAGCGACCGGATGGGTGCCGAACTCGCCCGGTGCCTCGACTGGACCCGGCGCTCCTCGTTCGTCGACCTCGGCGGCGCGCGCGGCAACCTCGCGGCCGTCCTGGTGCGGGCCTATCCGCATCTGCGGGCGACCTGCTTCGACCTGGAGCGGACACGGCCGCTGTTCACCGAGCACATCGGCGGCCTCGGCCTGGCCGAACGGGTCGCCTTCGCCGGCGGGGACTTCTTCACCGATCCGATCCCGCGGACCGACGTCGTCGTCCTCGGCCACATCCTGCACGGCTTCGACACCGCCCGACGGCGCGAGCTGATCGGCCGGGTGTTCGAGGCGGTGCGGCCGGGCGGCACGGTCCTCGTCTACGACCGGATGATCGACGACGACCGCAGCGACCCGGAGCGGCTGCTCAGCAGCCTGCACATGCGGCTGGTCAGTCCCGACGGCTCCGAGTACCGGGCCGCCGACTGCCGGGCCTGGCTGCGCGGGGCCGGCTTCACCGACGACGACGCACAGCCCCTGCTCGGCACCCACACCCTGGTCACCGCCCACAAGGAGGCAGCGTGAAGACGCACCGGACCCCAGTGCTCATCGTCGGCGGCGGGCTGACCGGACTGTCCGCGGCCCTCTTCCTCGCGCATCACGGCGTCTCCGCCACCCTGGTGGAGCGTCACGCCGACACCTCCACTCACCCCAAGGCCCGAGCCATCAACCCGCGGACGATGGAGCTGTACCGTGCGGTCGGCATGGAGGAGCGGGTACGTGCCGGGCGTTCCCCCATCTCGGGCAACAGCGACCTGGTGCACGTCGAGAGCCTCGCCGGCCGGGAACGTCTGCGGATGCCCAGCGCCTCCCCGGAGGACATCGGCCGGATCAGCCCCACCCAGTGGACGCTGATCGACCAGAACCAACTGGAGCCGATCCTGCGGGAACGGGCTGCCGAGGCTGGTGCGGACGTCCGCTTCGCCACCCGGGTCGACACGCTGCGCGAGGATGCGGAAGGGGTGCTGGTCGGCACCACCGACCTGGCCACCGGGGCGAGTTCGCGGATTCGGGCCGACTACGTCATCGCGGCGGACGGCAGTCGCAGCCCACTGCGAGCGATGCTGGGCATCGGGGCGCACGGCCGGGGCACCCTCACCGACCTCGTCAGCTTCTTCTTCGAAGCCGACCTGACCGAGGCGCTGCGCGGCCGTCGGATCATCGCGGCCTACGTCAACAACCCCGAGGTACGCGGCACGATCATCCCCATCGACAACGACCGCCGCTGGGTCATCAACGTCTCCTTCTTCCCCGAGAGGGGCCAGCGCGCGGAGGACTTCACCGAGGAGCGCTGCGGCGCACTGGTGCGGGCCGCGGTCGGGGTGCCCGATCTGCCGCTGAAGATCGAGTCGGTGGACATGCCCGCCTGGGACATCTCCGCACGTGTGGCGGACACCTTCGCGACCGGCCGGGTGTTCGTCGCCGGTGACGCCGCCCACGTGATGCCGCCCACCGGGGCGTTCGGCGCCAGCACCGGCATCCAGGACGTGTACAACCTGGCCTGGAAGCTGGCCCTGGTGCTGTCCGGCACGGCCGGCCCCGGGCTGCTGGAGAGCTACGACACCGAACGGCGGCCGGTGGCCGAGGAGACCGTCCGGCAGGCGATGCTGCGGTTCGCGGTGCGGGAGGGCAAGCGGTATCAGGAGGTCGCCGGCGATCTGCTGGACGAGACGACCATGACGTTCGGGTACTGCTACCGCTCCGGGGCCTTCGCCGAGGAGGAGGGGGCACCCGACTCGATCGTGGAGGACCCCGCGCATCCCGGCGCACGGCCCGGCGCACGGGCCCCGCACGTCCGGATCGACGCTCCCGAGGGGCCGATGTCCGTCATCGACCTGTACGGCGACGGGTTCACGCTGCTGGTGGACGAGGCGGCGGGGCGGTGGACCGGGGCGGTGGAGCAGGAGGCCGCGCGCCTCGGTGTCGGCCTGAAGGCCGTCCGCATCGGACCCGGCACCGGCTTCCGTGACCGGGACGGGACCTTCCGCAGCCGGTACGGCCTGCCGGCCGGCGGGGCGGTTCTGGTTCGGCCCGACGGGTTCGTCGGCTGGCGTACGACCGCAGGGCGCAGCGGACAGTCCGGCCGCAGGGCGATCGCGGCCCTGCGGGCGATCCTGGACCGGGCGTAGCGCCCCCGCACCGCACGGCCGCGGTGTTCCTTCCCGGAGCACCGCGGCCGTGGTGTGGGCGGGTCCGGAACCTACGGCCGGTCCCGCGCGGGGGCCGTGCGGTGCAGGACCGTGTCGAGAGCGGCCGTCAGGGACTCGGCGGGGTTCTGCGGCAGGCCGGTGCCGCGCCAGGCGATGAAGCCGTCCGGGCGGAGCAGGACCGCGCCGGTGTCCTGGACGCCGTAGCGGGTGAGGAAGCGCTCGACGACCCCGGCCGGCTCCCGTGCGCCGACGCGGTGGAAGGGCAGGCCGAGGGCGGCCGCCGGCTCTTGCCAGCCGGCGCCGTCCGGGCCGGCGAGGAGCCAGAAACCACCGTCGAGGAGGTCGTGCAGGGCAGTCTCCTTGCCCTGGCGGACCAGGGGGAGATGGGGGGCCCGGGTGCCGGGGCGGCCACTGGGGGCGGTCGGGTCCTCGACCACCGAGGTGTCGTCGTCGTCCTCGTTGACGAGGGCGCCGGACCGGTACACGTGGCCGAACAGCACCGTGGTCTCGGGACGGTGCCGGGCCGCTGCCGCCTCGTCGAGGCCACTGCGCTGGAGGTAGCGGATGACGCCTTGGTCGACGGTGAACTCCGCGACCGGCGCCCGCTCCTGTTCGTAGGTGTCCAGCAGCCCGGGACCCGCCTGCCCACGCAGCACCCGCGCGAGCTTCCATGCCAGGTTGTGCGCGTCCTGGATCCCCAGGTTGCCGCCGAACCCTCCCGTGGGCGGCATCACATGCGCACAGTCACCGGCGAGCAGCACCCGGCCGGAGCGGAACCGGTCCGCGACCCACGCGGCGATCTCCCAGCTCGTCGCGGACTCCACCGTTACCCGGAGACCGGGCACCCCCGCGGCGGCCCGCACCAGGTCCACGCAGTCCTCGGTGCCGTAGGAGCGGTGGTCGGCCCCGGGCGGCAGGCTCGGTGCGAGCACCCAGCGGTCGGAGTCCGCGCCACCGAGTTTGCCGAGTACGCCCTTGACGGCCGGGTTGCTGACGAAGCAGAGGAAGAAGGCGCGCCCCGCGACGTAGGGGTCGAGGTGGGCATGGAAGACGATGTTCATCTGCCTGCCGAACACGCCCGGTCCGTGGTGACCGATGCCGAGCGAGGTACGGATAGCCGCCCGTGAGCCGTCGGCCGCGACCAGGTACCGTGCCCGCACGGTCCGCTCGCAGCCGTTGCCCGGGCCGCGCAGGACGGCCGTGACTCCGTCCGCGTCCTGGGTGAACCCCGTCAGCTCGGTGGCGAAGCGGATGTCCGCGCCGAGTTGCTCCGCCCGCTCCCGCAGCACGGGTTCGAGACGGTCCTGCCCGATCAGGGTCCAGCCCGTCGTACCCACCTCGTCCGGGTCGTGCCGGAACGGGCCGGCGAAGCGCCCCAGTTCGGGCCCGGCGAGCGATTCGGCCTGCAGGATGTCGCCGTACTGGGCGTGCGGGTTCTCCCGGGCCCGCACCGCGTCCTCCAGGCCGAGCGCGCGCAGCAACTCCATGGTCCGCGGGCTCGCCGCCTGCGCCCGGGGGTGCGCCGAGATCTCCGCGTGCCGCTCCACCAGCAGTGCACGGATGCCCTGGCGCGCGAGGAACAGGGCCTGGGCAAGGCCCACCATGCTGCCGCCCACGATGAGTACTTCGGTCGTCTCGTCCGCCATACCGGCTCCTCGAAGGTCTGGGGATGTGTTCGGTTTCGGCGGCCCGATGCAACACCCGGAGCCTCGAACCGGGATCGCGGCGCGGGCGAACGGAACCCGCGCGGGGAGGCGCGCTCCCAGACGGATTCGAGTGTCGTGCGAGGAGCGGCTGACAGGTTCGTCCTGTTCCGGGCCCGAGGCGCGGCGCAGGACTCGAAGGAGGCGGAAGCGGTGGTGGAAGCATTGAGTGTGCTGGTGCTGACGGGCACCGGCCTGGTGGCGGGCGTGCTCTTCGCGGTCGCGGTGAGCGTGATGCCCGCGCTGACCGCGATGACACCGGAGCGGTACGTGTCCACGCACATCCTGCTCGGCAGGCGCTACGACCGGATCATGCCGTTCGTCGTCACCGGTTCCACCGCCGTGGACGCGGGGCTCGCGGTACGGGTGTCGGGCGGTCCCCGGCTTCTGTTCGTGGCCGCCGCCCTCTGCATGGCGGGGGTGGCCGTCGTGTCGCAGACCCGGAACGTACCGATCAACCGGACGGTCAAGCGGACCCGGCCCGAGGACCTGGGACCCGGCTGGCGCGACCCGCGGCCGGCCTGGCGCGACTGGCACCTGGTGCGCACCTGCCTCGCGATCGCGGGCTGTGTACTGACGGCAGCCGCGGTGGTGTGGTCATGACCCCCGTAGTCGTACGTGATCTGCCGCAAGGGGCGGAACGGGACGCGGCCGACGCCCGGATGAAGGAGTTGCTGGCCCGCCCCGAGCCCGGTCCGGCGGCCGAGCGGCTCGTACTGCTGCACTTCACAGGACGGCGCAGCGGGCGGCCGTACACCGTGCCCGCCGGTGTGCACACCCTCGGCGGCGCGCTGGTGGTGGCGACCGGCAGCGGCTGGCGACACAACTTCGCCGGCGGCTCGGCGGGCGAGCTGACCTGGCGGGGGGAGCGGCGACCGGTGCGGTTCGCGCTGGTCGACGACGCTGAGCGGACCGCGCGTGGCTATCTGGAGTTGTACCGCCGCTACGGGGACACGGCCCCACGCCGGCTCGGCATCGCGGTGCGCGGCGAGGGAACGCCCGGACTCGGCGCTTTCCGGGACGCCGTCGTCCGGGACGGGCTCTCCCTGGTGGAGGTCAGCCCCGCCGCCCGCGCCCCGGAGGGGAACGAAGCACCGTCATCAGACGCAGCGAACGAGAGGGCACGACGATGAGCGGAATCGCCGGCTGGGTGGACTTCGAGCGGGACCTGACACCGGAGGCGCCTACCGTACGGGCGATGGCGGAGGCACTCGCGCACCGTGGCCCCGACGGGGCCGGTGAGTGGGTCGAGGGGCATGCCGCGCTGGCCCACCGGCGGCTCGCCCTGCTGGACCCCGGACACGCGGTCCAGCCGGCCCTCGTGGATTCGGAGTCCGGAAGCCCGGTGGCCGTGCTGACCCTGGACGGGAGCATCACCAACCACCTGGAGCTGCGCAGTGCGCTGGCCGCCAAGGGACACCGATTCGCGACGTACGGCGATGCCGAGGTGGCGCTGCACGCCTACCTGGAGTGGGGCCCCTCGTTCCCCGAACGGCTGGAGGGGCTGTTCGCCCTGGCCGTGTGGGACGTACGACGGCAGGAACTCCTGCTGGTCCGGGACCGGTTGGGGGTAAAACCGCTGTGCTACTTCCTGACCCCGGCCGGGGTGGTCTTCGGCTCGGAGCCCAAGGCCCTCCTGGCGCACCCCTCGGTGCGACCGGTGGTCGACGCCGACGGGCTGCGGGAGCTGTTCGCGCACAGCCGCAAGCCGGGCACCGGGGTGTTCCGGGGCGTGCGCGAGGTACTTCCCGGCCACGCGATGACCGTGCGGGCTCCTGGCACCGGACACCGGCGTTACTGGTCGCTGCCCGCGCGTCCGCACACCGACGGCCTGGAGACCACGGTCGCCACCGTACGCAGGCTGCTGTCGGACGCGGTGGCAGCGCATCTGCGCGCGGATGTGCCGGTCGGCGCGATGCTCTCGGGCGGGATCGACTCCAGCGCGCTGACCGCGCTCGCCTCCCGGGAGCGGCGCGCGGCGGGGGGCGGGCTGAAGTCGTTCTCGGTGAACTTCACCGGATACGCACAGAACTTCGAGCCGCACCCGACCATGCGCGCCACCCCCGACGCCCCTTACGCGGCCCTCGCCGCGGAGCACATCGGCACCGAGCACACGGAGATCCTGCTGCGGACGTCGGCGCTCGCCGACCCGCGGACCCACGCCGCCGCCCTGCGCAGTCAGGACGCACCCTCGCCGCTCGGTGACATGGATGTCTCGCTGCTGCTGTTCTTCGAGGCACTGCGCGGATCGGGGATCACGGCCGTGCTCTCCGGGGAGACCGCCGACGAGGTGTTCAACGGCTTCTTCTGGGCGTACGACCCGGCGCACAGCAATTCCACCACCTTCCCCTGGGTCTCCTTCGAACGGGGCCACGACGCCGCCGCCGGCGGGTTGGGCTGCTCGCTGGTCGACCGCACCCTTCGCGGGGAGTTGGATTTCATGGAGTACGCCGACCAGCACTACCGCGACGCCCTCACCGAGGTTCCGCGGGTCTCCGGGGAGAGTGCCGCCGAGCGCAGGGCACGCGAGGTCACCTATCTGGCACTGACCAGGTGGGCCCCGACCCACCTGGACCGTGCCGACCGGATGAGCATGGCGCACGGGGTGCAACTGCGTCCGCCGTTCTGCGACCGGGCGCTGGTGGAGTACGTCTACAACGTGCCGGCCGCGATGAAGCGCGTGAACGGCCAGGAGAAGAGCCTGCTGCGCGCCGCTGTCGCCGATCTGCTGCCGGAGCCGGTGCTCAAGCGGCCGAAGAGTGCCTATCCGACGGTGCAGGAGGCGGCGTACGGCGAGTTCGTGCGGCAGCGCTTCGGGGACGTGGCCGGGGACCCGTCGGCACCGGTCGCCCCGCTGCTGGACACCGAGGCGACCCGGGTGACGCTGGGTGCGGCGGCGGCTCCCAGCGGTGCCTTCGCGTGGGTGGAGCGGGCGAGCATGGAGATGGTGCTGCGGTTGAACACCTGGCTGGAGGAGTACCGGGTCGAGCTGAGTCTGTGAGGCTGCCCGGAGGCTACACGATCCACATAAATGTGCATCTTGTCATCCATATGTCCGCTGGCATAGGATGCGTGGGCAAGGGTCAGGGGAATGCGGCATTCGGCTGGAGTGGAAACTCGACACCCCGCCGACGGTGGCCGCAGGGTTTTGTCGGATTCAACTTCTTTTCGGTGAACCGATTTCACGGGTAAAGGCGAGGCAATTTCTGGAGTTGCCGCCCGCGGAAAGTGTTTCGCTTGGAAATGAGTGACGCAGGAAGGTGAGCAGACGACAGCCTTCACCACATAGTGCGGCCAACTCAGGGGGAATGCAGTGATAGAGATCGGCCTGCTGGGCTCCATGCGAATACGAAGGAACGGGGAGGACGTCACACCGTCGGCCCCCAAACTGCGTCAAGTGCTGGCCCTGCTGGTGCTCAATGTCAACTCACTGGTCAGCGTGGACCAACTGTGCGAGGAGTTGTGGGAGGACCATCCCCCGCTCAGTGCGCTGACCACCCTGCAAACCTACATTTATCAACTGCGCCGGAGGCTGCTGTTGGCCACCGAACAGCACGGCGCGCCTTTCGGATCCCGCCCACCGCACGGCAGCCCCGCCATCCTGACCCGAGTGGGCGGGTACGAACTGCGGCTGGACGACAAGCGGTCGGTGGACGCCTACCGCTTCGACCGGCTCGCCGAACAGGGCATGGCACAGCTCCGTACCGGCGCTCCGCAGGAGGCGGCGGAGACCCTCAAGTCGGCCCTTTCCCTGTGGCACGGCGGGGCGCTGGTCGACGTCAGCACCGGACGCCGGCTGTCGGCTTGGTCGACCCAACTGGAGGAACGCCGGAAGAGCGTCCAGGAGCAACGTTTCTCCTTAGAGCTGGAACTCGGCCGTCACCAGGCCGTGCTGGACGAGCTGGCGGAAGCCTTCCGCGGCCACCCCACCCACGAGGCGTTCGCCGGGCAGTTCATGCGGGCCCTGCACCGTTGCGGGCGCCGCCCCGACGCCCTGAACGCCTTCCGTACCCTGCGCAGCCATCTCGTGGAGGAACTCGGACTGGAGCCCTCGGCGCAGTTGCAGCGGCTGCACCAGGAGGTGCTTGCGGACCGCGGCCACCTCAGGGGTCCGGCGCCGGCCAAGACCGAGGCCGGGCCCGGGACGCGCGCGCTCGTGCCGGGCCCGGCCCAGCTCCCCGCCGACGTGGGTGACTTCGTCGGACGGGAACGGGAACTGGGGCAACTGGAGACGTTCCTGGGCGCGGACCGGTCCAGCTCCGGCATGCGGGTCGTGGAGGTGCACGGCCCGCCCGGCGTCGGCAAGAGCGCCTTCGCCGTCCGAGCCGCGCACCGGCTGCGCCCGCGCTTTCCCGACGGGCAGCTCTTCATCGACCTGTCCGCCGTCGGCGAGGGCTCCCGACAACTCGCCGACGTGCTGTCGGCCTGTCTCACCGCCTGCGGCATCCAGCGCCGGGCCCAGCCCGCCGGGCTCGACGAGCTCAGCCGGCTCTTCCGCACCTGGACCGCCGACCGCCGGGTGCTGGTCGTGGTCGACGACGCGCTCACCGCCTCTCAGATCCGTGCCGTCCTGCCGGGCGGATCAGGCTGTGCGGTGATCGCCACCAACCGCTATCGGGCGCACAGCCTCTCCAGCGGCCGCAAGATCGTGCTCCCCGCCCTGTCCTCCAAAGAGTCCCTCCAGCTCTACGACAGGGTCGCCGGGGAGCGCTCACGGCAGGAGGACCCCGTGGCGGTGCAGGAGCTGATGGGGATGTGCGAAGGACTTCCCCTGGCGATCAGGGCGGTGGCCGGTCGGCTCACCGCCCGGCCCGGCTGGTCAGCGGCCCGGCTGGCACTGCGGCTGCGCGGCAACCACCGGACGCTGCTCGAACTCCCCGACGGCACACAGTCCTTCATGACCACGGTGGCTGCCAGCCACCGGCACCTGCCCGCCCGCTCCCGGCAACTCCTGCACCTGCTGCTCCAGCGCGAGCGCCCTCACTGGAGCCTCGCCGAGGTGGTGGCACGGCTGGGGCCCGGCATCGGTGACGCCGAGACGCTCCTCGAATACCTCGTCGACGTCCACCTCGTCCAGGAACACCTGACACCGGACGGTGAGCCTCTGTACTCCGTGCCCCGGCTCACCCGGCAGGCCCTGATCCTCCTGCTGCGGGGCACCTCCATGGGCTGCACGAACGGCCGGACGGCCGGGGCCGGTGACGTCGGCGACGGCGACGGCGTCACCCTGATGAAGGCGGACGTCCACCGTTAGCACAGCCCTCCACGGCCCGCCGCACCCCGGGTGCGGCGGGCCGCAGTGCTGACCCCAGCCTGCCGCAACGGGGGCCGCCAGCGGTTCTCCAGGCGCCCTCCAGAGCGCCTCGACCCAGGCCCACCAGGGTGAACGCAGAACCGACAAGCCGGGAGGACATCGTGCACCGAACGCTGATCGTGGCGAGGATGGATCTCGCCGACGCCGAGGGCGTCGCGCAGGTCTTCGCCGATTCGGACAGCACCGAACTGCCGCACCTGGTGGGGGTGTCGAGGCGGACCCTGTTCGCGTTCCACGACCTGTACTTCCATCTGGTGGAAGCCGACCAGGACATCGCGCCGAACCTGTACAAGGCGCGCAGCCACCCGCTCTACGAGGAGATCAACACCCGGCTCGGGCAATTCATCTCGCCCTACGACCCCGAGTGGCGCGAGCCCAGGGACGCCATGGCGGTCCCCTTCTACTCATGGACGCCCCAGCAGGGCCCGCGGACCGGCGCCCCGCGCTCGGCGAACCTGGGCGGTACCCGATGAGCGCCGCCACCACCAAGGTCTCGGCGAACGAGGTCCCCGCCAACACCAGGCGGGGCGGCGACATCCGGGTCACCCTCAGCCCCAGGACCGTGGGCTGCACGTCCGGCTTCGGCGGAGTGCTCCGACTGGCCGCCGGACACCATGTCACCGAGCACTACCACCCGTACTCCGAGGAGTTCCTGCATGTGATCCGGGGCCGCCTCGAAATGACGCTGAGCGGCGGCACCCCGGTCGAACTCGGCCCCGGCGACTCGCTGCTGGTGCCCATCGGAGTCCGCCACCGCCTGGTCAACAGCGGGACCGGGCCGGCCGAGGCGGTCTTCCACCTCGCGCCGCTCGCACCGCGCCCGGAGCTGGGCCACGTCGACACCGAGCAGCCACGCGACGCGTCCGCGGACAACCCCGACGTGGGAGCGCCCCGATGACGGCGCCGCACCGACGCGCCGTGATCACCGGGGTGGGTGCCGTCGCACCCGGCGGAACCGGCCGGGACGCCTACTGGGAGCTGCTCACCACCGGCCGCACTGCCACCCGCCGCATCAGCCTGTTCGACCCGGCCGGGTTCCGTTCCCAGGTCGCCGCAGAGTGCGACTTCGACCCGCTCGCCGCCGGGCTCACCCCCCAGGAGGCACGCCGGATGGACCGGGCGGGCCAGTTCGCGGTCGTCGCCGCCCGCGAGGCCGTCGCCGACAGCGGCGTCGAACTGCCCGGCACCGCCCCGGAGCGGGTCGCCGTCAGCATCGGCAGCGCCGTCGGCTGCACGATGGGCCTGGAGGAGGAGTACGCGGTCCTCTCCGACGGCGGCCGCGACTGGCTGGTCGACCACAGCTACGGCGTTCCCCACCTGTACGGCTACATGGTGCCCAGCACCCTCGCCGTCGAAGTGGCCCGGCAGGCCGGCGCCGAGGGGCCGGTCGCGCTGATCTCCACCGGCTGCACCTCGGGCCTGGACGCCATCGGACACGGCGTCCAGCTCATCGAGGAGGGCACGGCCGACGTCGTGCTCGCCGGCGCGACCGACGCCCCGTTGTCACCGATCACTTCCGCCTGCTTCGACGCCATCAAGGCCACCACCGCCAACAACGACGATCCCGAACACGCCTCGCGCCCCTTCGACGGACGGCGGGACGGCTTCGTCCTGGGCGAGGGTTCCGCCGTCATGGTGATCGAGGAACTGGAGTCGGCCAGGCACCGCGGCGCCACCGTGTACGCCGAGATTCTCGGTTTCGCCGGGCGCAGCAACGCCTTCCACATGACCGGACTCAAGCCCGACGGCCGGGAGATGGCGGAGGCCGTCCGGGTCGCCCTCGGCCGGGCGCGGCTCGCCCCCGGCGACATCGACTACATCAACGCGCACGGCTCGGGCACCCAGCAGAACGACCGGCACGAGACCGCCGCGTTCAAGCGCAGCCTCGGACAGCGTGCCTACGAGGTGCCGGTCAGCTCCATCAAGTCGATGATCGGGCACTCGCTCGGTGCCATCGGCTCCCTGGAGATCGCCGCCTGCGCACTGGCCCTGCGCCACCAGGTCGTCCCGCCGACGGCCAACCTGTCCACGCCCGATCCCGAGTGCGACCTCGACTACGTGCCGGTGACGGCCCGGGAACACCGGATGAACCGGGTGCTGAGTGTCGGCAGTGGGTTCGGCGGCTTCCAGACCGCGATGGTCCTGGGCCGGCCGGTCCCCGGCCGCGGGGAGGCGGCATGAGTGCTTCCGGCATACGTCCCGGCCGTCGCGGCCGGTCCGTGGTCACCGGGATCGGGGTGGTCGCGCCCACCGGGATCGGCGCCGCCCGGCACTGGGAGTCGGTGCTCGCCGGAAAGAGCGGCCTCGCCCGGATCACCCGCTTCGACCCGACCGGGTACCCCGTCCACGTGGCGGGCGAGGTACCCGGATTCCAGGCCGGCGAGCACGTGCCGGGACGGCTCGTCCCGCAGACCGACCGCTTCACCCACTTCGCGCTGGCCGCCGCGGAGGCCGCCCTCCTCGACGCCGCAGCCGACCCGGCGACCCTTCCGGAGTACGAGATGGCGGTGGTGACGGCCAGTTCCTCGGGCGGCACCGAGTTCGGACAGCACGAGATGGAGAACCTCTACCAGAAGGGCTCCCCCTGGGTCGGCGCCTACCAGTCCATCGCCTGGTTCTACGCGGCCACCACCGGCCAGATCTCCATCCGGCACGGCATGCGCGGCCCCTGCGGGGTCATCTGCGGCGAACAGGCCGGCGGCCTCGACGCCCTCGGCCAGTCCCGGCGACTGCTGGACACCGGCTCCCGGCTCGTGCTCAGCGGCGGCACCGACGCCTCGTTGTGCCCGTACGGCCTGGTGGCGCAGTTGTCCACCGGGCGACTGTCCACCGAGGACGATCCCGCCCGTGCCTACCTGCCCTTCGACACGGCCGCGTCCGGCTTCGTCCCGGGGGAGGGCGGCGCCATGCTCGTCGTCGAGAATGCGGGCACGGCACGCGCCCGCGGGGTCCCGGCGTACGGCGAACTACTGGGCTACGCAGCCGGGTTCGATGCAGCGGCGCACGACGGCGCCGCGCGGCACTCCGTGCTGGCCGCCGTCGTCCGGCGGGCCCTCGCCGACGCCTCGCTCGCCCCCGGCGACGTCGACGTGGTCTTCGCCGATGCCGCCGGAACCCTCGCCGAGGACCTCGCCGAGGCCCGCGCCATCACCGAGGTCTTCGGCCCTGGCGGCGTACCGGTGACCGCGCCGAAGACCCTCACGGGGCGCCTGTACGCGGGTGGCGCCGCACTGGACGCGGCGACCGCGCTGCTCAGCCTGAGCGCCGGCGTGATCCCGCACACCGCGGGGCTCGGCCGGCCGGCCCCCGGCTGCGACATCGACCTCGTACTCGACCGCCCCCGCCGGACCGACCCCCGCACGGCCATGGTCCTGGCCCGGGGCCACGGCGGCTTCACCTCCGCACTGATCCTCGGCGCCGGCGCTCACGACGCCCGCCCCAGGTGACCGGCCCACCATCCACGACGTACGAAAGGCGGCTCCCCATGGCGGAGTTCACCCTCGACGACATCCGGCGGATCCTGCGCGCGAGCGCCGGCGTCGACGAAGAAACCGATCTGGACGGCGAGCACTTCGCCGACACCGCGTTCGCCGACCTCGGCTACGACTCGCTGGCCCTGTTGGAACTCGTCAACCGCGTCGAGCGCGAGCACGGCATCCGGATCCCCGACGGCGACCTCACACACACCCAGACACCTCTCGAGGCCGTCTCCTATGTCCATGACCGGATCAGGAAGGCCCGCGTCTGATGGCTGGACACACCGACAACGCGATCGTCGTCGAGGCACCGATGGACCTGGTGTGGCGGATGACCAACGATGTCGCCGCCTGGCCCAAGCTCTTCAGCGAGTACGCCTCCGCCGAGATCCTCGGCAAGGAAGGTGACACCGTCACCTTCCGCCTTGCCCTGCACCCGGACGAGAACGGCACGGTCTGGAGCTGGGTCTCCGAGCGCACCGCCGACCCGGCCACCCGCACCGTCGTGGCCCGCCGTGTCGAGACCGGTGTCTTCGCCTACATGAACATCCGCTGGGAGTACGAGGAGGTGCCCGGTGGTGTACGGATGCGCTGGATCCAGGACTTCGCGATGAAGCCCGGCGCTCCGGTCGACGACACCGGGATGACGGCCAGACTCAACCGCAACACCCCGGTCCAGATGCGGCTGATCAAGGCCAAGGTGGAGACCGCGGCCCGCGCCGGGCGGCAACTGCGCGGAAAGCGCGTACTGGTGACCGGCGGCAGCCGCGGCATCGGGCGGGGTATCGTCCTCGCCGCGGCCCGTGCCGGCGCCGACATCGTCACCTGTTACCGCACCCCGGGCCCGGCCGTCGCCACCCTGGAGGAGGAACTGGCCGGCACCCCCGGCAAGCATCAGGTGCTGCGGGCCGACGCCGCCGCGCAGACGGATGTGGACCGGCTGGCCGCCGCGTGCGAGGCGAGCCTCGGCGGACTCGACGCCGTCGTCAACAACGCCGCCGCCTTCCGGCCCCGGGCCTACGCCGACCTCGGACACGCCGAGTGGGCCGCCAACCTCCGGGACAATCTCACCGCCACGCACCTGGTCACCCAGCGCGCCCTGCCGCTGCTCGGCGCCGGCTCCTCGGTGGTCAACATCGGGTCCACGGTCGCCTTCATCGGTATGGCCGGCGGCGTCCACTACACCGCCGTCAAGTCCGCGCTGGTCGGCATGACCCGTTCGCTGGCCCGGGAACTCGGACCGCGCGGAATCCGCGTCAACACGGTCTCGCCCGGCCGCATCGCCACCGAGGCGCTCGGCGAACTCCCCACCGAGGAGGCCGAACGGCAGCGCGCCACCTTTGCCTCCTTCACCGCGCTCGGCCGGCTCGGAACCCCCGACGACATCGCCCAGGCCGTGCTGTTCCTCATCAGTGACCGCGCCGGCTACATCACCGGCCAGAACATCCACGTCGACGGCTGCGTCTGAGCCGCGGCCCAGCCATGGAGGGAATCCCAGTGGACATCGCACTGCACGGCAGGAAACTGCTCGTCACCGGCGGCACCCGGGGCATCGGCCGGGGCATCGTCCTCGCCGCGGCGCGGGCAGGCGCCGACGTCCTCACGTGCTACCGGCAGGAGAGCGAGGCCGTCGACAGCCTGACCGCCGCGTTGAAGGAGACGGCCGGCGACCACCACGTGATCCGCGCGGACGTGGGCGACACCACCGAGGCCGACCGCCTCGTCGGCGAGGCCGAGGACCGCTTCGGCCGGCTCGACGGGATCGTCAACAACGCGGGCGTGATCAGCCACATCCCGTTCGCCGACCTGCCCGCGGACGAGTGGGCGCGGATCCTCGACACCAACCTCACCGCCGCCTACCGGATCACCCAGCAGGCGCTGCCGTTGCTGGGCGCCGGCGCCTCGGTGGTCAACATCGGCTCGCGCGGAGCCGCCGCGGGTATCCCGCTGCGCGCCCACTACACCGCCGCCAAAGCCGCGATGATCGGGCTGACCCGCTCCCTCGCCAAGGAACTCGGCCCGCAGGGCATCCGCGTCAACGTGGTCGCCCCCGGCGTCGTCGAGACCGAGGCCCTCGCCACCATGCCCCCCGACCGCGCCGACGGACTGCGGGCCACCTACTCCCGCAAGACCGCGCTCGCCCGCCTCGGCACCGTCGGGGAAGTCGCGGGCCCGGTGCTGTTCCTGCTCTCCGACGCCGCCGCGTACATCACCGGCGAGACCCTCAACGTCGACGGGGGGATCTGACGTGCTCGAACACGACGAGAAGGTGTTCCGGGTCATGCTGCGGATGCAGATCAAGCCCGGCATGGAGAACGACTTCGAGAAGGTGTGGCTAGAGGTCGGCGACTCGGTCACCACCCACCCCGCCAACCTCGGCCAGTGGCTGTCCCGCAGCACCGAGGAGGACGGCGTCTACTACATCGTCAGCGACTGGACGAACGAACCACTGTTCCGCGACTTCGAGACCAGTCACCGGCACCTGGAGCACCGCCGGAAGCTCCACCCGTACCGCTCCGGCGGCTCCATGACGACCATGCACGTCGTCGCCGCCCTGTCCGGCGCCGCATCGTGACCGGCGGCGCCATCGAGGTGGTGCTCTACCACCTGAGCGACGACCCGGGCCTGGTACTGCCCGCGTACCACGAGTCCAGCCGCCGGATGGCGGGCACCGCCGGTCTGCTCGGCAACAGGCTGCTGCACGCCATGGGCGACCCGCACTCCTATGTCGTGGTCAGCCGCTGGTCGGACTGGGAGGCGTTCAGCGCCTGGGAGAGCGGCCCCGCACACAAGGACCAGACCGCCCCGCTGCGGCCGCTGCGTGACACCGGCCGGGACCGGCCCTTCGAGATCTACCGGGAACTCGCCGGCTACACGGGAGACCGGGCAACCGCCGACGTCACGGAGGGAGTCTGACAATGGCAGGTACCAAAGCCCGGCAGACCACCGCGCCGATGGACCTGTTCACCCCCGCCTTCCACCAGAACCCGCACGAGGCGCTGGCCGGCCTGCGCCGGACCGCGCCCGCCGTGCCCGTGACGACACCGAACGGCCTGCGCACCTGGCTGGTCACCGGATACGAGCACGCCAGGGCCTTGCTCGCCGACCCCCGGCTGAGCAAGGACATGCGGGTAGGCAGGGACCTCATCCCGCAGAACTTCACCGACCCGGACAAACGGCGGGAGTTCCTCGCGGAGTCGGGCGAGCGAAGCCAGTTCCCGCACGTACTCAGCGTGCACATGCTGGACAGCGACCCGCCGGACCACACCCGGCTGCGCCGGCTCGTCGGCCGGGCGTTCACCGCACGCCGGGTCGAGTCCCTGCGACCGCGCATCACCGCGCTCACCGACGAACTGCTGGACGCCATGGCACGGCACGAGCGGCTGGACCTGATGGAGGCGCTGGCCTTCCCGGTGCCGTTCACGGTCATCTGCTGGCTGCTCGGGGTGCCCCCGGACGACCGGGCGGCCTTCCGCCGGTGGTCCAACCTGCTCGTCTCGGGCGCGGGCACGGACGAGGTGCGCGAGGCCGCCGTGTCGATGATCACGTACCTGAAGGCACTGCTCGAGGCGAAGCGGGCCGAACCGGCCGACGACATGCTCACCGACCTGGTGCACGCCAAGGACACCGACGGCGGTCTGTCGTCCGACGAACTGGTCTCCATGGCCTTCCTGCTGCTCGTGGCCGGACACGAGACCACGGTCAACCTCATCGGCAACGGCACCCTGGCCCTGCTCACCCACCCCGAGGCGCGGGAGCAACTCGCGGTGGACGAGTCGCTGTGGCCCGCCGCCGTCGAGGAGTTCCTCCGCCACGACGGCCCGGTCACCAACGCCACCTGGCGGTTCACCACCGAGCCGGTCGAGGTCGGCTCCGTGACCATCCCCGGGGGCGAGTTCGTGACCATCTCACTCGGCGCCGCCGGCCGCGACCCCGCCCGTTACCCCGAGCCGGACCGACTGGACATCACCCGGGCTCACACCGCCTCGGTCGCCTTCGGCCACGGCATCCACCACTGCCTGGGCGCCCCGCTCGCCCGGCTGGAGGGTCAGATCGTCCTCAGCCGCCTCTTCACGCGCCTTCCCGGACTGCGACTCGCCGCGGACGCGGGCCGACTGCGCTGGCGCAGCAGCCTGATGATGCGCGGCCTCGAAGAACTCCCGGTCCACACGGCGTAACGGCCGCCCCCATCCGCCCCCTACCGGAGGAGACCCCCGTGAAACGCCAGGACACCGAAACGGACCGCCCCGCCTGGGCGCCGCCGGAGGTCGACATCACCACCCCGAGCATCGCCCGGGTCTACGATCACTGGATCGGCGGCACCCACCACTTCGCGGTGGACCGGGAACTCGCCGACAAGGTCGCGGCGGGCAACCCCGGCCTCCCGGACACCCTCAGGGCCAACCGGGCCTTTCTGCGCCGCGCGGTACGCGAACTGTCCGCGCTCGGCATACGGCAGTTCCTCGACATCGGCTCCGGCATTCCTGCCGACGGCAACGTGCACGACATCGCCCTCTCCGCCCACCCGGACAGCAAGGTCGTCTACGTCGACATCGACCCGGTGGCCGTCGCACACGGCCGGGCACTGCTCGCCGACGAACCCAGAGCGACGGTCTTCCAGGGCGACTTGTACAAGTCCCAGGAGGTCCTGGAAGCGGAGGACACCCGCGGGCTGATCGACTTCGGCCGTCCGGTCGGACTGATCCTCGCCGCCGTACTGCACTTCGTTCCGGACGGCGACGACCCGCGCGCTCTGGTGGGCCGGTACACCGAGCGGCTGGTTCCCGGCAGCGCCATGGTGATCTCGCACGCCGGCGCGGAGGAGGTGCCGAGGGCAGCGCCGGAGGCGGCCGAGGAGTACCGGGGAGCCGTGAGCCGGGTGATATGGCGGGACAACCGGGAACTCGCCGCGCTGTTCGAGGGATTCGAGTTGATGGACCCCGGCGTGGTCCGGGCCCCGCTGTGGCGTCCCGAACCGGCCGAGACCCCCGACCCGGGGCTCGCGATGCTGGCCGGAGTGGCGTTGAAACCGGCCGGGTGACTCCCGGTGGACACCTCCCCGACTCCGTCACCGGACGCACGGCCGCTGTCCGCACCCGTCGTGGCGGTACCGGCGGGAAACCGCCGTGGCCCCGGCTTCGGCACCCTGCTCGCGGTCGACCTGTGGGAGCGGTTCAGCTTCTTCGGCATGGCGGCGATCCTGGTTCTCTACCTGACCGCTTCCGAGGCTCGCGGCGGCCTGGGCATGGCACCGCAGCCGGCCACCGCGCTCTTCGCCGCGTACATGTCGCTCACCTTCATGGCCGGCCTGCCGGGCGGCTGGCTCGCCGACCGGCTGCTGGGCGCGCGCCGGGCCGTGCTGCTCGGCGGTGTGCTCATCACCTGTGGCCACGCGGTACTCGCGGTACCGGTGACGGCAACGCTCTACGCGGGACTGCTGCTGGTCGTCGCGGGAACAGGGCTGGTCAAGCCCGCCATGGCGGCCATGGTCGCGGGAGTCAGCGGGGCCGGGCAGGGCCGGCGCGAGGCGGCCTTCTCGCTCTTCTACATGTGCATCCAGGCCAGCGCGCTCGTCGCCCCCGTGGTCACCGGGCTTCTGGCGGAGCGCGTCGCCTGGCATCTCGGTTTCGGGGCGGCTGCCCTCGGCATGACGGCAGGGCTGATCCAGTTCGCCGCGGGCCTGCACCGGTACGGCGACGTGGGCGCGCGTCCGCCCCGCCCGCTGCCACGCCCCGAGGCCGCGGCCACGCTCCGGCGCGTCGCCTGGGCCACCGTGGCGGTGGGTGCGCTCCTGGTCCTGCCGGCGGCGAGCGGGCTGCTGCCTCTCCCCGCGGTGCTCGCCGTCCTCGGCCTCACCACGGTCACCCTGCCCTTCTGGTACCTGTGTTCATTGCGCCGGACCCACGCGCTGGGAGCCGTCCACAAGCGGCGGCTGACCGGGTTCACCGCGCTGATGGCCGCCTCTGCCGCATTCTGGATGATCTTCGCGCAGAGCGGATCGGTGCTCAGCCTGTTCGCCGAGCGGCACACCGACCGGGACCTGCTCGGCTTCGAGGTCCCCGCCAGTTGGTTCCAGTCGGTGCACCCGCTTCTCGTCCTGTTGGCCGCTCCGCTCTTCGCCCGGCTGTGGCTGCGGGCCGGGCCGCGCGTCGACGTGTCCGTCAAGTTCGCGGGCGCGCTGGTCGCCGCCGGGCTCAGCTTTCTACTCATGGCCGTGGCGGCCCGGCTCGCCGAGCACGGTCCGGTGGGCCCCCAGTGGTTGCTGCTGGTCTACCTGCTCTACTCCTGCGGCGAGATCGCACTCGCCCCGGCCGGTCTGGCGCTGGCCGCCACGGTCGCGCCTCCCGGCAGCACCAGCCGTCTGCTCGCGGTGAACGGCATGTTCGGTGCCGTGGGTGTGGTGGTGGGCGGCCAGCTCTTCCGGCTGACCGCGGTACTGTCGCCGGCGGCCTACTTCCTGCTGGTGGGGTCCTTCGTGCTTCTCGCCGGTACGGCTGTCGCGCTGGGCACCCCACGACTACGCAGGCTGCTCGGCCGGCAGGCCGGCTCCACCGGCGGCTGAGGGCACGCCCTGGCCGGGGCGGGCTACGGATGCACTGCGGAGAAGCGCTCCAGGCGAACGACGGCCCCGCTGCTTCGCCTCGCGTGAGGCTCACGCTCCGCTCACCACACCTTGAGTACGGGTCGGAGGTCGCTGCCGGCCGGGAACACCGGGCTGAGGGCTCGCCTTCCGGCCGGCTCCTCGTGCGCACCACAAGGAGGAGCCACCGGAGAGCTGACGGCATGTGACCATCTGCCTTGCCGAGTCCACGCAGGCTCTGTATCGTTTTTCGATGCATCGATAATCGATATAGGGGCGTCGTGTCGAAGGTCCGCAATCCTCTGGAGCCGACATCGACGGCGGTCATGGCCGGACTGACGGTGGTCGCGACACTGACGGGCATGGGGCTGCTCGTGGCGCTGTTCGCCGACGACGCGTCCGTTCTCGGCATCGGCGACAAGTCCTTCTGCGTCACGGACACCACCACGACGATCGGTGTCGACGAGCAGCCGATTCCGGCCTTCAGGCCCGCACCGGGGGCCAGCTTCCGCGTGGACGCCCACCCGGAGTACTGCACTGAAGCTCCCAGTACGGTCCAGGCCCTGCTCAACGCCGCAACCCAGTTGGTTCCCTTCGTCTTCATCGTCGGGGCGCTCCTGCTCGCTCTCCGGCTGATCCGGGGCGCGGCGCGCGACGGCCTCTACATCACACGGACCGCGGAGCGGCTGCGCCGCCTGGGTTGGTGGCTGCTGGCAGGCAGTGTGCTCACCGCGATTGCCACCTCCATGGCTGAGAAGGCTCTCCTCGCCTCCCTGCGGCTCGACAGTGACATCAGTGCTGTCTCCGGACTGCTGTCGTGGGACGTTCCCTTCATGGCGGGCTTCGCCGGCCTCGGTGTCCTCTCCTTCGCCCGGATCATGCGCCTTGGCATCACCATGCGCGAGGACCTCGAAGGAACAGTCTGATGTCCGAGGAGGAGCAGGACCACGCGATCGAGGTCCATCTCGACCAGTTGCTCGCGGAGCGGGGGATGACTCTGACGGAGCTTGCCGGCCGGGTCGGAGTCACCCACGCGAATTTGTCGATCCTCAAGAACGGCAGGGCGAGAGCCGTGCGGTTCACCACCCTGAGCCGCATCTGCGAGGTGCTGGAGTGTCAGCCGGGTGATCTCCTCAGTCACCGTCCGCGCTGAGTGGTCGGCGAGCGGTCACCGCACCCGGGCGCGCGCTCGCGCGCCGAGCCGAGCGGGGTGACGTGCCCGGCGTTCGAGCCGGCCATGGTGCCGGGCCGCCGGTTCTCCGGCCATTGGCGCGCGGTTGTGGTGCGCGCGTCGCCGACCGGTCTGGACAACAAAGAACCCCCGGGTCACTGACCTGGGGGTTTCGCGTGGAGCGGGTGACGAGAATCGAACTCGCGCTCTCAGCTTGGGAAGCGACGGCGCTTGGGCGGGCTCTATGGCTCTGACCAGCTCAGATATCTGGTCGTCGGGATGGTCGTGTGGATCGGATCGCACCGCTGTTTACCGTGGTTTTCCGTCCTTACGGGCACGCGCAGGGCACGGAATCCCGGAATGGGGGAGACCGGCGCCACTGAGGGGGCAACTGCGCACGGTCCGCCCGGCGGGGATGTCAGCTACTGAAGGGGCGTTGCGGCTGCATAGCACCCACGTGCCTCCGGCCGCTGGGTTGCTTTGTCACCCGGTCTGAGCCTCGTGGCGCACTTGCCGCCCGCTATGCCATTTTCAATGGCATACTCGAGGTGTGGCTGATGAAGACGTTGACTTCCCACCCGGCGACGGCCCCACCAGTGGTATCTCCGTCACCCTGACCGCCGGAACTCTGCAAGCCATCCGCGAGCGGGTCGGCAAGCGGGGCGTCTCGGCGTACCTGGAGAAGGCGGCCCAGCGGCAGATTGAGCGGGACAATCTGGACGAGCTGATCGCGGACTTCGACAAGGTGCACGGCCCGGCCGATCCCGAGGCCGTGGCGGCCAAGCGTGCCCGGCTGACTGGCGACGCTTCAAACTCTGGGACGGCTGCGTGAGCGGTGCCCTGGTCCTGGACAGCGAGGGCCTGGCGAAGGCCGTACAGCGTGATCGGGAAATCCACGAGTGGCTGACGGCGGCTCGCGACGCGGACCTGCCCGTGGTCACGTCAGCTGCTGTGCTGGTCGAGGTGATCCACCCGAAGATCAACGACGCCGCGCTGAAGTGGACCCTGTCCCGTCTGGCCGTCGAGCCGGTGACCCAGGCCGTTGCGCACTCCGCTGCCGGCTTGCTACGGGCAGCGGGGCTGCACGGCCACAAGTACGCCATCGACGCCATGCTGTGCGCGACCGCCTTGCAGCATCCCGGCCGGGTGACGATTCTGACTTCGGACTTCGAAGACATCAGGCTGCTCACTGCCGGGCATCCGCGCCTGAGCGCCGAGAAGGTCTGAGCCGCGACGCCTTGTGGAAGCGGTGCTCGCCGTCCGGACTCGGCTCTGGCTCAGCGGTCTCCTTCCCAGCCTGCAGGCCGGCTGGGGGGCATCTCCTCCACCGGCTCGGATCGGGCTGCATGAGAGCGTGGTCGGCATCGGGCAGGGGTGCATTAAACGCGAGTAGCCGAGCCGTCACTGTTCCGAGTCCCCCGGAAGGGCACGGACTCGGGCTCCGGCACGCGCCAGACGATGCGGACTTGCTCGTCGAGAGGAAGCAAGGGGCCACCAATGTATATGCAGTGGATGAAATAGAGAACGGCCAGTCTGAATGCCTCCGGTTGGATGTCGGTCGACTTCGTCACCGTGGCCCGGCTCAGCTTGTTCACTTGGCGCACGGCGCTTGAATCGACTTCGAGTGGACCGAGCTCGCTGAGGATCTCCGGATCGAGTTCGGCTTCCTCGCGCATGGCCTGGATCGACCGTCTCAGCAGGTCAGGCTCCGATTCGACCCGCTCGACGATGCGGGCGATGACGTAGTCGTGGAGAACATCCGCCTCGATGCTGCCGTGCTCCACCGGCTCTTCGCCCGTGCAACTCAGGCATCCCTCGCACTCAGTGGGTTCGTCAGCCTCCCGACTGGAGACGAAGCACGAGACCACCCACATGATCTCGGCACGGTTCAGCTCCAGTTCCTCGGCGGTCGACAGGTCGGGGTCGCCCCATTGACTGCCGGAATCACTGCCATCTCCGTCTCCACCTCCCGGCGGCGCCATCTCGGAGCGCAGCAGGGATTCCAGACTGACGAGGTACGGTTCCCAGCCTTGCGCGCTCATCAGTAGCGTCGCCAGCGCGTCCCCCGGGCGCTTCCAGAAGATGAGGTCTTCGTCGAAACCGTTGACGAAGTGCAGGACGTGGTCCGTCGAATCGAACTCCACTCCGGACATCTCGCTCAGGTGGGTCAGGACCGCCTGACGACCCCGGTAACGTCCGACGTAACGGCGGGCCTGAGCGGCGAAGAACGGCACAGTGCCGTCGTTCAGCACAGCGTTTGGGCTGACGCCGATGAAACGGGGGGGATTCAGCGGACCGGACCGTCGGAGCTGTTGCGTCGCGTTCGCCCAGTGCAGTCGTCTGGTATCCGGGTCGTACACCACGCAGTAGACAGGAATGTTCCCGTCCGCCCAGGTGTCAGCGTGCTGGTCGACAGGCACCGCATAGCCGTTGCCTCGGCGCCAGCTAGTCCCACCCTTGACCTGGACCTTGATCGTGTCGCTCGTGAGATGTCCGTCGTCGGCGAAGGTGACGTAAAAATCCTCTCCGAAGTCGTTCTGCCCGGATATCTCTTGCACGATGTGGTCGTGGTCTTCAAGCAGGGTGCGCAACGCGTTCACGGCAGCCTGCCCCACACGCCGCCCCTTCGAGACCTTCGGCATGCCGTGCCCCCTCCGGAAGGTTCCTCGCCGGCCCCGCGGATGAAAGGCCGGTGTCTGCCCGGATCAGCCTGCCCCATAGCTATGACACCGCGGTCGGAACGAGGGAGGTCGCACGACGCCTGCTATGCGGCCTGGCATGGAGGAGTCCGGAAATGACTGAGGCCCAGGTCATGACCTGGGCCTTCTTCATGGAGCGGGTGACGAGAATCGAACTCGCGCTCTCAGCTTGGGAAGCTGATGTTCTACCATTAAACTACACCCGCGTGGTACGGACGCCGCTTCGAGTCGGTGTCCGGATGCTCGCTCACTGTACCTCATCGCAGGCCCCCGGCGTTCGTGCCGTTGGGGCCCGTGGTGCTTTCCGGGGGTGAACCGGCTGCGGTGGGCCGGAGTTGGGGCGTACGGTGGGGCGGTCGCGGAGGGGTGTGCGCGGGCCGGAGTGCCGCCTGGAGAGTCCTCCCTTTGATCCCGTAATGTGGCTTTTGTCGTCAGGGCAGCAAGCCAGACGCGGCTCTTGGGGAAGGGACTTGAAGGACTTGATGGAGCGCACCGTCGTCCGCTGTGCCGATGGGCACGTGTTCACCGCCACCTCGTTCCCGATGCAGCAGGCCGAGCGGCTCGGCCCCTGCCGGCTCGTGCGATGTCCGCGCTGCGCGCGGCTGCGGAGCGCGGTGCCGGTGAACGGGCGGAAGCGCTAACCGCGACAGCGGTGGCCCGCCTCGGAAGGGGGCGGGGCCGGTGGTTACACCATCGGGGTCGGCGCGTGGCGCGGCGGTGGTTGTCGTCGTGCCGCGCGCCTTGCGTATCCTCGGGGCGTGCTTCTCTCAGACAAGGACATCCGGGCCGAGATCGACGCCGGACGGGTGCGGATCGATCCCTACGACGACTCCATGGTGCAGCCGTCGAGCATCGACGTGCGCCTCGACCGCTACTTCCGGGTGTTCGAGAACCACCGGTACCCGAACATCGACCCCTCCATCGAGCAGGAGGACCTCACCCGGCTCGTGGAACCGGTGGGGGACGAACCGTTCATCTTGCACCCCGGTGAGTTCGTGCTGGCCAGCACCTTCGAGGTGATCGGCCTGCCGGACGACCTCGCCTCCCGCCTGGAGGGCAAGAGCTCGCTAGGCCGGCTCGGCCTCGTCACGCACTCGACCGCCGGGTTCATCGACCCCGGGTTCTCCGGGCACGTGACCCTGGAGCTGAGCAACCTGGCGACCCTGCCGATCAAGCTGTGGCCCGGCATGAAGATCGGCCAGCTCTGCCTGTTCCGGCTCACCTCGCCGGCCGAGCACCCCTACGGCAGCGAGCGGTACGGCTCCCGCTACCAGGGGCAGCGCGGTCCGACGGCGTCCCGCTCCTTCAAGAACTTCCACCGGACCCAGGTATGAGCGACGTCCGGGAGAACCTCACCTACGAGCAGTTCGGCGGCGCCGTCCGCGAGCTGGCGCAGGCGATCGCCGACGACGGCTACGAGCCGGACGTCGTGCTCTCCATCGCCCGCGGCGGCGTCTTCGTGGCCGGGGGACTGGCGTACGCGCTGGACTGCAAGAACATCCACCTGGTGAACGTCGAGTTCTACACCGGGGTCGGCACCACGCTCGACATGCCGGTGATGCTCGCCCCGGTGCCCAACGTCATCGACTTCTCCGACAAGAGGGTCCTCATCGCGGACGACGTCGCCGACACCGGCAAGACGCTGAAGCTGGTGCGGGACTTCTGCCTGGACACCGTCGCCGAGGTCCGCAGCGCGGTGATCTACGAGAAGTCGCAGTCGCTGGTGAAGTGCGAGTACGTGTGGAAGCGCACCGACGACTGGATCAACTTCCCCTGGAGCGTCCTGCCGCCCGTGCACCGGTCCGGTGAGGCGGCCAGGGCCAACACCGAGGCGCTCTGAGGGGGCCCCGGCGGGCGCCGGGTTCAGCGTCCCGTGTGCCGTTCGCCGAGCCAGTGCTCCACGCCGGTCAGCGCGGTCCGCGCCAGGGCGGTGGGGTGGCCGGTGAAGCCGTGCGGGGCCTCGGGGTAGATCCGTAGCTCCACGTCGTTGCCGGCGGCGGAGAGGCGGCCCGCCAGGGCGAGGTTGTCCTCCAGGAGGACGTCCGCCGCGCCGACCACCAGCAGCGTCGGGGGCAGCCCGTCGAGGGCGCCGTAGGACGGGGAGACGTCGGGCAGCGTACGGTCCTCGACGTGGCCCGCGTACGCCCGCAGGAAGTACTCGTCGGCGATGCGGCGGCCGGCCGGGGTGCGGGCGCTCAGGTCGTACGCGCCGTACCGCAGAGCGGCGCCGCGGAAGGCGCCGGCCGCGCCCCGGGCCTTCAGCCGCAGCAGCGTCGTCAGCGCGAGCGTGGCCCCCGCCGAGCGGCCGCCGATGGTCAGCCGGGACGTCCCGAAGAGGGCACCGGCCCGCTCGACGAGCCAGAGCGCCGCCGTCTCGCAGTCGTCGGGCGCGGCCGGCCAGGGGTGTTCGGGCGCGAGCCGGTAGTCGACGCTGACGACGGAGACGCCGAGGGCGTCCGCGAGGCGCCGGTTGCCCACGTCGCCCTCGGCGGCGGAGCCCTGGTAGAAGCCGCCGCCGTGGATCTCCAGGTGGACGCCGCGCGGCGGGCCGCCCGAGGGCGTGAGGATCCTCACCGGGACGCGTGCCCCCGCGGCCCCGGCGGTCTCCTCGACAGCGGGCGGATCGGCGGGACGCGGGGCGGACCGCCTCGCACGGGCTTCCTTCAGCTCCTCCGGGCTGGCGGGGCCGCGACCCGGCTTCCTCGACGCGTAGAAGGCGCGGGCCTCCTCGACCTGCTCCGCGGGCACGTCGGCGAACAGTGCCTCCAGCGCGAGCCGCACGCGTCCTCCTCGTCACTCGGGTGGTCCCGGCCCACGCTATCGCCGTTCGGCGGGCACCGGACCCAACCCCCTTGCGGCGCCCCGTCGTCGACGGCGCCGGCACGTGGTGGTGCGGGAACGCGAGGTCTCCGGGGAGCGGACGGACAGCCCGGACGCGGACAGCGCCACGCGGACTGCCCGGACGCCGGCGACCACGGGTCCGGCGGGCACGGCGCCGGCCGCCGGCGGGGCGCTTCGGGACGTTCTCGGCGGGCACCGGCCGGGTGCGGGGGCTCGCCCGGCGGTCGTGGTGGACCGGGCGGGCGCGGCTCGCCGACGACACCTCCCGGAGCGAGCCGCCGGCGTACCGGCGGAACCGGCCCGTCGAAGGCGTCGCCCGGAGAGACGGCGCCAGGGCCGCGCCGCTTTCGCAAGCGGGGCGCACGGTGCGGCCAGGAGCCCGGTCCGGCCGCGTGCCCGGAGGGAGGTGTCGGGCCCGGTCGTATCGCCGGACGGAGCCCTGGCCGCGGGACTGGCACAGAGCCTGCCCGCTGCCGCCAGTCGCCCGGTCGGTTCGCGGGTGGACGGGCACGCGCACCCCCGGCAGGGCGCGTTACGGCGTCCCTCGGACGGGGGCCCCCGCCAGGCGGTCCCACCATGAGCCCCTGCGCGGCGCCCCAGGACGCCGAAAGGCCCTCCGGGGCGGTCCCCCGTGGGGGGCCGGGGCCCGGAGGGCCTTGGGGTGCCGGTGGGGCCGCGGGTTACAGCGTGCCCAGCTTGACCAGGGAGAGCAGGGCGACCAGTTGGATGGCCGAGGCGCCCAGCGCGCGCGGCCACGGCAGGTCGTGCGAGCGGGAGACCATCAGGGTCAGCAGCGCGCCGCCGGCGACCCAGGTGGCCCAGCCGAGGATCTGCACGAAGGGCGCGTCGCCGCCGAGGAAGAGGGCGAAGACCAGGCGCGGCGCGTCGGTGATGGACATGATCAGCATGGAGAGGCCGACCGTCGGCTGCCAGGCGCCGTCGCCGCCGAGCTGGCGGGCGAGGGTGTGCGTGACCACGCCGAGGATGAGGGCGCTGAGCACCATGGCGACCGCGGTGATCAGGACGATCGGGATCGCGTTCGAGAGGGTGGCGTTGATCGCGTCCTCGCGGGCGGTGTCGAATCCGAAGATCGCGAGCAGGCCGTAGAGGAAGGTGACGACGAGGGCGGGCCCCCACATCGTGTAGTCCCGCATCCGGAGGAAGGTGCGGTCGGGGGAGAGGACGATCCCCTTGAGGAGGTCCTTCCAGTGCAGTCGGGGCCCGATCGGGCCGGGTGCCGGGGCGGCGCCGGCGCGGTAGGTGTCGCCCTGGCCGTAGGGTTCCTCGCCGAGCGAGAACGCCTGGGTGTGACCCGGGTTGTTGGCCGCGTACGGGTCGTACGGGGCGCCCCCGCCGTGCGGGTGCCGCGGGCCGCCCTGGGGGTAGCCGCCGTCGCCGAAGTACTCCGGCTCGCCGTGCCCGCCGGCGTTCGGCCAGGGCGAGCCGCCGGGGGCGCCCGCGCCGTACGGCTGCTGCGGGTACGGCGGTCGCGGCGCGGCGGGGCCGCCGTACGACGGTCCCTGCGGCGTCTGCTGCCCGTACGGAGGGTGTTGCGGTCGCGCGTGAGGAGCGCCGTCGTCCCGGCCGCGTCCGATCCTGAATCCAGCCACGCCATCGAACGTACCCGGTCCCGGGGAGTGAGGTGTGGGGGCGGTCCGTTCGAGTGAGGGTTTGCGGCCGAGCTGTGACATCCCCTACGGCTGCTCCCCGAGGCTTCCCTGAGCGCGGCCCCGAGCGCGGCCCCGAGACGCGGACGCGGACGCCCCGTGGTCCGGGGCGGCGTCCGCGGGGTCCCGGAACGCGCCGGAGGCCGCCGGGGGACCGCGGCGGTGCCCCGCGGAACGCCGACACCCCCGGGACGGCGTGGTCCCGGGGGTGTCGGTACGGACGGTGTTACTTCACCGGTTCCGGCGTCGGCTCGTTCTCCGACTCGGCTTCACCGGCCGGGTCGGCCGGGGTCTTGACGGACTCCAGCAGGAGCTGGGCGACGTCGACGACCTGGATGGACTCCTTGGCCTTGCCGTCGTTCTTCTTGCCGTTGACCGAGTCGGTCAGCATGACGAGGCAGAACGGGCAGGCGGTGGAGACGATGTCCGGGTTCAGGGCGAGGGCCTCGTCGACGCGCTCGTCGTTGATGCGCTTGCCGATCCGCTCCTCCATCCACATCCGGGCGCCGCCCGCGCCGCAGCAGAAGCCGCGCTCCTTGTGGCGGTGCATCTCCTCGTTGCGGATGCCCGGGACGCTGGCGATGATCTCGCGCGGGGGCGTGTAGATCTTGTTGTGGCGGCCCAGGTAGCACGGGTCGTGGTAGGTGATGATGCCCTCGACCGGGGTGACCGGCACCAGCTTGCCCTCGTCCACCAGGTGCTGGAGCAGCTGGGTGTGGTGGATGACCTCGTAGTCGCCGCCGATCTGCGGGTACTCGTTGGCGAGGGTGTTGAGGCAGTGCGGGCAGGTGGCGACGATCTTCTTCGCCGAACGGGGCTTGCGGGACTCCTCGGTCACCTTGCCGTCGTCGTCCATCTCCTCGCCGAAGGCGGCGTTGAGGGACATGACGTTCTCCATGCCGAGTTCCTGGAACAGGGGCTCGTTGCCGAGGCGGCGGGCGGAGTCGCCGGTGCACTTCTCGTCGCCGCCCATGATGGCGAAGCGGACGCCGGCCATGTGCAGCAGTTCGGCGAAGGCCTTGGTGGTCTTCTTGGCGCGGTCCTCCAGGGCGCCGGCGCAGCCGACCCAGTACAGGTACTCGACCTCGGTGAGGTCCTCGATGTCCTTGCCGACGACGGGGACCTCGAAGTCGACCTCCTTGAGCCACTCCAGGCGCTGCTTCTTCGCCAGGCCCCAGGGGTTGCCCTTCTTCTCCAGGTTCTTGAGCATCGTGCCCGCCTCGGACGGGAACGAGGACTCGATCATGACCTGGTAGCGGCGCATGTCGACGATGTGGTCGACGTGCTCGATGTCCACCGGGCACTGCTCGACGCAGGCGCCGCAGGTGGTGCAGGACCACAGGACGTCCGGGTCGATGACGCCGTTCTCCTCGGCGGTGCCGATCAGTGGCCGCTCGGCCTCGGCGAGCGCGGCGGCGGGGACGTCCTCGAGCTGGTCCTCGGACGCCTTCTCCTCGCCCTCCATGGTCTTGCCGCCGCCGGCCAGCAGGTAGGGGGCCTTGGCGTGCGCGTGGTCGCGCAGGGACATGATCAGGAGCTTGGGGGAGAGCGGCTTGCCGGTGTTCCAGGCCGGGCACTGCGACTGGCAGCGTCCGCACTCGGTGCAGGTGGAGAAGTCCAGCAGGCCCTTCCAGGAGAACTGCTCGACCTGGGAGACGCCGAAGACGTCGTCCTCGCCGGGGTCGGTGAAGTCGATCGGCTCCCCGCCCGAGGTCATCGGCTGGAGCGCGCCGAGGGCGGTGGAGCCGTCGGCCTCGCGCTTGAACCAGATGTTCGGGAAGGCGAGGAAGCGGTGCCAGGCCACGCCCATGTTGGTGTTGAGCGAGACCACGATCATCCAGACGAACGAGGTCCCGATCTTGATCATGGCGACCAGGTAGACCAGGTTCTGCAGCGTCGTGACGCCGAGGCCCTTGAAGGCGAGGACCAGCGGGTACGAGGCGAAGTACGACGCCTCGTAGTGGCCCACGTCGTGCAGGGCGCCCTCCAGGCCGCGCAGCACGTAGATGGCGAGGCCGATGGTGAGGATGACGTACTCGACGAAGTACGCCTGGCCCGACTTCGAGCCGGCGAAGCGGGACTTGCGGCCGGGGCGGGACGGCAGGCTCAGCAGGCGGATGACGATGAGCACGGCGATGCCGAGCACGGTCATCACACCGATGAACTCGATGTACATCTCGAACGGCAGGAAGCCGCCGAGGACGGGCAGCACCCAGTCGGCCTTGAAGAGCTGGCCGAACGCCTGGGCGAGGGTCGGCGGCAGTGTCAGGAAGCCGACCGCCACGAACCAGTGGGCGACGCCGACCACGCCCCACTTGTTCATGCGGGTGTGACCGAGGAACTCCTTCACCAGCACCACGCTGCGCTGGTAGGGGTTGTCGGTGCGGGTGCCGGCGGGCACGGGCTGGCCCAGCTTGAAGTACCGGACGAACTGGCCGATGGCGCGCGCGATCAATGCGACGCCGACCACGGTCAGGACCAGCGACACGATGATCGCGGCGAGTTGCATGAGGGCTCCTCGGGCCTGCGAGGCGGTTCTGCTGAGGCGTTGGCGGAGAGGGAACGGGGGTGGTGGTAACGGAGATTACTAAGCGGTAACTTACCCAGTCGGTCCGAGACTACCCGTATCCCCAGCCGCACTGTAGTCAGGGCGGCGGTGATCTGCGTCGCTGAGGCATGCCTGAGCGGCGGCCGTGCCGGACGGCCGCCGCCACGCCGGTCTGGGCAGGCGGTTCATCGCAAATCGTGATATTCCGCTTAGTTTAGTGCCCGTGCTCTACGGGATCGCCGCCGCCACCGCCTCCTTCCTCCTCGCCGCGCTGCTCACCGCACTGCTGCGGGCCCCAGCCCTGCGCCTCGGCCTGACCGACCGGCGCCGCCGCCGCCCGGTGCCGGTGCTCGGCGGGGTCGCCGTCCTCCTCGTCACCTGCCTCGTCGCCGTCGTCTGCGACCGGACCGGGCTCGTCCCGCTCGGCTCCGGGGCCGGGCGGCTGCTCGCCGCCGCGGCGGCCGTCGGCGGGCTCGGCCTGGTCGCCGACCTCCTCCGGCTGCGCCGGCGCTGGGTACTGGCCGGCACCGCGGCCGCCGCCGCGTGCGCCGTGCCGTACGCCGAGACGGGGATCGCCGCCGGGCTCTGCGCGGCGCTGTGGATCGCGCTGGTCGCCACCGCCTTCCGGGGGCTGGACCACGCCGACGGGGCGGCGGGCACGGTCGGTGTCCCGACCGCCTTCGGCGTCGGCATCTGCGCGGCGGCGGAACTGATGGACGGGCTCGCGGTGCTGTTGAGCGTGCTCGCCGCCGCGCTGACCGGCTTCCTGCTGCACAACTGGCACCCCGCGCGGATCACGCTGGGCACCTCCGGCTCGGCCTTCACCGGTTTCCTGCTCGCCGGGGGAGCGGTCTTCGCCCGGGCGGGACACGGGCCCGGGACGGGCGCCGGGGTGCTGTTCGTGCTGACCGCCGTGGTCAGCGCCGACGGCGTGCTCTTCCTGCTCGCGCGCCGGCCCGCCCGCGGTTCCGCGCCGCGCGGGCCCGGCCACCTCGTGCACCGGCTGCGGCGGCTCGGGCTCACGGCGCACGGCACGGTGGTGCTCCTCGGCGCGGGCGCGCTCTGCGGGGTGGTCGCGGGGGTGCTCGTGCACACCGGCGGGGCCGGCGAGACGGCCGTGGCGTGGGTGGCGGGCGGCTGGACCGCGCTGGTGCTGGGACTGCTGCGGGCGGGCACCCGGCGCGGTCCGCGGCCCCAGGTGGCGCGCCCGGTACGGACGTCCCCGCGCGGGGTGCCGGCGCGGGCGGCGGGGGTGCGGACCGGCGTGTCGCGGGGGCACTGTGCCGACACGGCCGGCGTGTCGCGTCGGCGCTCCGCCGACACGACTGACACGACCGACACGACCGACACGACCGACACGACCGGTGTGACGCGTGCGTCGCGGGGCAGGCGCGGCGTGTCGCGGATGGTGCGGAGCGGAAGGAGTGGCGTGTCGCGGGTGTTCTCGGTGGGGAGTGGCGTGTCGCGGCGGCTTCGGTTCGGCCGCGACGGCGTGTCGCGCGCACCGGGGAGGCGCGGGGTCCCGGCGGGCGTGTCCCGAGGGCGTCTCGCGGACGGCACCGGTGCCTTCCCCGCACGCGGCGGGCGTGGCGGGCGCGGGGCGCGGGAGGCGTCGTCCCCCGTCGGCTCCGTGGACGCCTGGGCCCCGGAGGACCCGTACGCCGCCGAGCCGTACTTTGTCGACCCGTACGCCGATGCCCGTGACGATCCGTACGCGGGCGGACGCGCGCCCGCGTACCGGGGTGTCCGCGCCGACGGCAGCCCGGAGCGGCGCCCTGACGGTCACCCGGACCGCCGCCCGGACCACCGGCCCGACGGCCGCCCCGCTCCGCTCGGCGGGGGGAGCGTGCCGCTGAGCGGGGCGCTCCGGGGGGCCGGCTTTCCGGTGCGGCAGGCCACTTCCGGCGAGAAATCGCAGGCCACGACGTCGTTGCGCGTAAGGAACGGATAAGAGTTGAGTCCGCTCGACTCACCTCTGTTGACCCGGCGCAGGCCGTCATGCACACTTGAGCCTGTTCCACTCAAGTCAGCTGGAGGAAATCACCATGGCACGTGCGGTCGGCATCGACCTGGGCACGACTAACTCCGTCGTCAGCGTTCTGGAGGGCGGCGAGCCCACCGTCATCACCAACGCCGAGGGCGCCAGGACCACGCCGTCCGTCGTCGCCTTCGCCAAGAACGGTGAGGTGCTCGTCGGCGAGGTCGCCAAGCGCCAGGCCGTCACCAACGTCGACAGGACCATCCGGTCGGTCAAGCGCCACATGGGCACCGACTGGAAGATCAACCTCGACGGCAAGGACTTCAACCCGCAGCAGATCAGCGCCTTCGTGCTGCAGAAGCTGAAGCGGGACGCCGAGGCATACCTGGGCGAGAAGGTGACCGACGCGGTCATCACCGTCCCGGCCTACTTCAACGACGCCGAGCGCCAGGCGACCAAGGAGGCCGGCGAGATCGCCGGCCTGAACGTGCTGCGCATCGTCAACGAGCCGACCGCCGCCGCGCTGGCGTACGGCCTCGACAAGGACGAGCAGGTCATCCTGGTCTTCGACCTCGGCGGCGGCACCTTCGACGTCTCGCTGCTGGAGATCGGCGACGGCGTCGTCGAGGTGAAGGCCACCAACGGCGACAACCACCTCGGTGGTGACGACTGGGACCAGCGCGTCGTCGACTACCTGGTCAAGCAGTTCCAGTCCGGGCACGGCGTGGACCTGTCCAAGGACAAGATGGCCCTCCAGCGGCTGCGCGAGGCGGCCGAGAAGGCCAAGATCGAGCTGTCCTCCTCCACGGAGACCTCGATCAACCTCCCCTACATCACCGCCTCCGCCGAGGGCCCCCTGCACCTCGACGAGAAGCTGACCCGCGCCCAGTTCCAGCAGCTCACGGCCGACCTGCTCGAGCGCTGCAAGACGCCGTTCAACAACGTCGTCAAGGACGCCGGCATCCAGCTCAGCGAGATCGACCACGTGGTCCTCGTCGGCGGTTCGACCCGTATGCCCGCCGTCGCCGAACTGGTCAAGGAGATGACCGGCGGCAAGGAGGCCAACAAGGGCGTCAACCCGGACGAGGTCGTCTCCATCGGCGCCGCCCTCCAGGCCGGTGTGCTCAAGGGCGAGGTCAAGGACGTCCTGCTGCTCGACGTCACCCCGCTGTCCCTCGGCATCGAGACCAAGGGCGGCATCATGACCAAGCTGATCGAGCGCAACACCACGATCCCGACGAAGCGTTCGGAGATCTTCACCACGGCCGAGGACAACCAGCCGTCGGTGCAGATCCAGGTCTACCAGGGCGAGCGCGAGATCGCGGCGTACAACAAGAAGCTCGGCATGTTCGAGCTGACCGGTCTGCCCCCGGCGCCGCGCGGCGTCCCGCAGATCGAGGTCTCCTTCGACATCGACGCCAACGGCATCATGCACGTCACGGCGAAGGACCTCGGCACCGGCAAGGAGCAGAAGATGACCGTCACCGGCGGCTCCTCGCTGCCGAAGGACGAGGTCGACCGCATGCGCGAGGAGGCCGAGCGCTACGCGGAGGAGGACCACAAGCGCCGCGAGGCCGCCGAGTCCCGTAACCAGGGCGAGCAGCTCGTCTACCAGACCGAGAAGTTCCTCAAGGACAACGAGGACAAGGTCCCCGGCGAGGTCAAGACCGAGGTCGAGGCCGCCGTCGCCGAGCTGAAGGAGAAGCTCAAGGGCGAGGACCCGGCCGAGATCCGCACGGCCACCGAGAAGGTCGCCGCGGTCTCGCAGAAGCTGGGCCAGGCGATGTACGCCGACGCCCAGGGCGCGCAGGCCGCCGGCGGTGCCGGTGACGCGGGTCAGGCCAAGGCCGACGACGACGTCGTCGACGCCGAGATCGTGGACGACGAGCGCAAGGACGGTGCGGCGTGACCGAGGAGACCCCGGGCTTCGAGGAGAAGCCCGACGTCCCCTCCGGCGCCACCCCTGACGCCGCCGAGCCGGCGGCCGCCCCCCAGGAGGAGGCGGCCCCGGCCGGGGACGCGAACGAGAAGACGGCCCTGGTGGCCGAGCTGGACCAGGCCCGCACCGCGCTCAACGAGCGCACGGGCGACCTCCAGCGCCTCCAGGCCGAATACCAGAACTACCGCCGTCGCGTGGAGCGGGACCGGGTCGCGGTCAAGGAGGTGGCAGTCGCGAACATCGTGTCCGAACTGCTGCCCGTGCTCGACGACATCGGCCGCGCCCGGGACCACGGCGAACTCGTCGGCGGCTTCAAGTCCGTCGCCGAGTCGCTGGAGACGGTCGTCGCGAAGATGGGCCTCCAGCAGTTCGGCAAGGAGGGCGAGCCCTTCGACCCGACGATCCACGAGGCCCTGATGCACTCGTACGCGCCCGACGTCACCGAGACGACGTGCGTGGCGATCCTCCAGGCCGGGTACCGGATCGGCGAGCGCACCATCCGCCCCGCGCGGGTGGCGGTGGCCGAGCCGCAGCCCGGCGCGCAGACCGTCAAGGCGGAGGAGCCGGCCGAGTCCACGGAGCCCGCGGACGCCGCGGAGTCCGCGGAGGACAAGGAGAACGGTGGCCCGGAGGAGGGCTGACGTCACGTCGTACGAGGGCACCCCGCACACCGCAGCCGCGTACGCACGAGAGGAGGGACGCCGGGGATGAGCACCAAGGACTTCATCGAGAAGGACTACTACAAGGTCCTCGGCGTCCCCAAGGACGCCACCGAGGCGGAGATCAAGAAGGCGTACCGGAAGCTCGCCCGCGAGTACCACCCGGACGCCAACAAGGGGAACGTCCGGGCCGAGGAGCGCTTCAAGGAGATCTCCGAGGCCAACGACATCCTCGGCGACCCCAAGAAGCGCAAGGAGTACGACGAGGCCCGCACCCTCTTCGGCAGCGGCGGATACCGTCCGGGGCCGGGCGCGGGCGGCGGCTCCTTCAACTTCGACCTGGGCGACCTCTTCGGCGGCGGCGGCCAGGGCGGCGGCGGTGCGGGCGGCTTCGGCGGCGGCATCGGCGACGTCTTCGGCGGGCTGTTCAACCGCACCGGGACCGGCACCGGCACCCGGACCCAGCCGCGGCGCGGCCAGGACATCGAGTCCGAGGTCACGCTGAGCTTCACCGAGGCCATCGAGGGGGCCACGGTGCCGCTGCGGATGTCCTCCCAGCAGCCCTGCAAGGCGTGTTCGGGCACCGGCGACAAGAACGGCACCCCCCGGGTGTGCCCGACCTGCGTGGGCACCGGGCAGGTCGCGCGGGGCTCCGGGGGCGGTTTCTCGCTCACCGACCCGTGCCCCGACTGCAAGGGCCGCGGTCTGATCGCGGAGAACCCCTGCGACATCTGTCACGGTTCGGGCCGCGCCAAGTCCTCGCGCACGATGCAGGTCCGCATCCCGGCCGGGGTGGCGGACGGACAGCGCATCCGGCTGCGGGGCAAGGGCGCGCCCGGCGAGCGGGGCGGTCCCGCGGGCGACCTGTACGTGGTCGTCCACGTCAAGGAGCACCCCGTCTTCGGCCGCAGGGGCGACAACCTCACGGTCACCGTCCCGGTCACCTACCCGGAGGCGGCGCTCGGCGGGGAGGTGCGGGTGCCGACGCTCGGCGGGCCGCCCGTCACGCTGAAGCTGCCGGCGGGCACGCCCAACGGCCGCACCATGCGCGCCCGGGGCAAGGGCGCGGTGCGCAAGGACGGCACCCGCGGCGACCTCCTGGTCACCGTGGAGGTGAGTGTCCCGGCGGACCTGACGGGGAAGGCTCGTGACGCACTGGAGGCGTATCGCGAGGCGACCGTGGACGAGGACCCGCGGGCGGAGCTGTTCCAGGCGGCGAAGGGAGCTTGAGAGAGATGGACGGTCGTCGGCGCAACCCGTATGAACTGACCGAGGACACTCCGGTCTACGTCATCTCGGTGGCGGCCCAGCTCTCCGGTCTGCATCCACAGACCCTCCGCCAGTACGACCGCCTGGGCCTGGTCTCCCCGGACCGGGCGGCCGGGCGCGGCCGGCGCTACTCGGCCCGTGACATCGAACTGCTCCGGCAGGTGCAGCAGTTGTCGCAGGACGAGGGCATCAACCTGGCCGGCATCAAGCGCATCATCGAACTGGAGAACCAGGTCGCCGCGCTCCAGTCCCGCGTCGCCGAGCTGGAGTCCGCCCTCGACGGCGCGGCGACGGCGATGCGGCAGCGGGAGGCCGCGGTGCACGCCTCCTACCGCCGGGACCTGGTCCCGTACCAGGAGGTCCAGCAGACCAGCGCGTTGGTGGTCTGGCGGCCCAAGCGGCAGCAGCAGGCGCCGGACTGACGGCGCGCGGCACACGGTCCAGGGGCCCGGGAGTTCGGTCGAACTCCCGGGCCCCTGGCCGTGGTTGGGGCGGCTCGATGCATGCCCCGTACATGCGTGCCGGGTGGAGTGGCTGTGAAGGGAGTCAGGAGGCGGTTCCGCTCCGTCTTCACGACGACTGCGGAGCGTGGTGTTGCCATCTCGTTAAGTGGTTCCGCTTGACGGTGGGTGCGCCGGAGCGTTGGCTTTTCAGTCACCTGGGTTGCAATGCGGCACCCGCGTCCGTAAGTCACCAGAAGTGAGCTCCTGCATGCGTCGTATCGCCATATCCGCGGCCGTGTCCGCCATGACCGTCTCACTGGGCGCCTGCGGCGTACTGGGGGCATCCGACAGCGGCGGGGGCGCGAGCCCGTCGAAGGGCAACGACATCACCGTCGGCCTGTTGCTTCCCGAGAAGGACAACACCAGGTACGAGGAGTTCGACTACCCCATCTTCAAGGCGAAGGTCGCCGACCTCACCCGGGAGCAGGGCAGGGTCGAGTACGCCAACGCCGAATCGAGCGCGACCAGGCAGAACGACCAGCTCCAGGAGATGATCGACGACAAGGTCGACGTGATCGTGCTGGACGCGGTGGACGCGCACGCGATCGCGGAGGGCGTGCGGAAGGCGAAGGACGCGGGCATCCCGGTGATCGCCTACGACCGGCTCGCCGAGGGCCCGATCGACGCCTACATCTCCTTCGACAACGCGCTGGTCGGCGAGGTCCAGGGCCGCTCCCTGCTGGAGGCGCTGGGCGTCAGCGGCAGCAGCTCCGAGAAGATCGTCATGATGAACGGCTCGTCGACCGACCCGAACGCCAAGCAGTTCAAGGCGGGGGCGCTGTCCGAACTGAACGGCAAGGTGACGATCGCCAAGTCCTACGACACCAAGGACTGGAAGCCGGAGAACGCCCAGGCGAACATGGCCGAGGCGATCGCCGCGATCGGCGCGGACGAGATCGCCGCCGTGTACTCCGCCAACGACGGCATGGCCGGCGGGGTCATCAAGGCGCTGGAGGCCGCCGGGGTGACGAAGCTGCCCCCGATCACCGGGCAGGACGCCGAACTCCCGGCGGTGCGGCGGATCATCGCGGGCGAGCAGTACATGAGCGTGTACAAGTCCTACCCGCGGGAGGCGGAGAACGCCGCGGAGATGGCGGTGGCCCGGGTGCAGGGCCGGGACATCCAGTTCGACGCGCTCACCCGGGACAAGGTCGACAGCCCCACGCACAAGGGCGTCCCGGCGCAGTTGGTGCCGGTGGTGGCGCTGACGAAGGAGAACATCAAGGCGACGGTCGTCGCGGACGGCATCTACAAGGTGTCCGACATCTGCACCGGCGCGTACGCGGCGGCCTGCGCGGAGATCGGGCTGAAGTGACCGTCCGCCGCTGACGGGCCGCGCCCGCCGGGAGCCGGACGGCCCGGCCCGCCCCCGCCGGAGCGCGCGGACCGGGCCTCGCCGACCGGCCCGGAGGACCGTCCGGGCATACCCGGGCCAACCGGCGCCAACCGGCCGCCGCCCGCTGCCGGCCCGTGTTGCGGACCCGGTCCCGGCCGCGCATAGTTGCGCTGCGGAAACAGCCGGAACCGGGGGTGGGATGGGCGATGGCCGGGCGCGGGGCGGAGCAGCATCCACACGGTGCCGACCGGCTGTGCGCGGCCGGGGACCGCGTGTACTCCCGGGCCGTGCGCCGCGGCCGGGTCGCCCGCCGTGACGCCGAGCCGGTGCCGTGCCTGCTGGAACTGGCCCTGCTGCATCCCGACCCGGACGACATGGACTGGCTGGTGCCGACGTCCCCGCAGGAGGTCATGACCCGGCTGCTGCGCGAGGTGTACGACGAGGTCAGCGCGGGCCAGCGCCGGGTCGGCTCGGCGGTGGCCGCCTTCGAGTGGTACGCGGGCCTCGGCAGCCGGCTCGGGGCGCCGCCCGGCACCGAGGGCACCGCGATCCGGGTGCTGGACGGACTGGCCCGCATCCAGGCGGCGATGGACGAGGCGACCGAGGCGTGCGCCTCGGAGGTGCTCACCGTGCAGCCGGGCGGCATCCGGCGCGAGCACGAACTGTCGGAGGGACTGCACCGGGCGCTGGCGCTGCGCGGGCGGGGGGTGCGGATGCGGGACCTCTACACGCACGTGGCCCGGCACGGGCAGGGGCTGCTCAACTACCTGGAGCTGATGGGCGACGCGGTCGAGGCGCGGACGCTGGACGAGGTCGTCGACCGGCTCATCCTCTTCGACCGTACCGTCGCCTTCATCCCGGCCAACGCCGAGCGCACGATGGCGCTGGAGTTGCGGCACCCGGCGCTCGTCGCCTACCTGGTGACCGTCTTCGAGCGGATGTGGCGGCTGGCGATCCCGTTGACGGCGCCGCTGCCGGACACCGGCATCGAGGGGATCTCCCACCGTGAGCGTTCCATCGCCGCGCTGCTGGCCGAGGGCCATCAGGACGCGGTGATCGCCGAGCGGCTGGGGATCAGCGTGCGTACCTGCCGGGCGCACATCGCCCGCCTCTCCGAGACCCTCGGCGCGGCCAGCCGCACCCAGCTCGGCGTGCGGATCGCCCAGGCGGGCCTGGACGGTCCGCCGGGCCCGGCCGCGGGGGTCAGCGCCCCGGGGCCTCCGGGTCAAGGATCCCCGAGCGCCCGATGAGGTAGCCGAGCTGGGCGCGGCTCTCGCTGCCGAGCGTCGCGGCGAGCTTGGCGATGTGCACCCGGGCGGTACGGACGTTCATGCCGAGGCGGGCGGCGATGGCGGTGTCGGTGTGCCCTTCGACCAGGAGGGCCGCGATGGCCCGCTGGCGGGGCGTCACGCCGCCCAGGGAGGGCAGCGGGGCCGCCCGGGGGTACATGGGGGTGGCGAGCCGCCACAGGCGCTCGAAGACGGTCGTGAAGTAGGAGAGCAGCGCGGGGTGGCGGACCTCCAGGGCGAGGGTGGCGTCCTTCTCGGCGGGGATGAAGGCGACCCTGCGGTCGACCACGATGAGCCGGTCGGTGACCTCGTCCAGGGAGCGGGCCTCGGCGTCGCCGCGCAGTTGCTCGTAGCGGGCCCGGACCAGCGGCAGGTGGCGCTGGGTGTGCTGGTAGAGGGCGCGGATGCGGGCGCCGCGGTCGAGCATGGCCTGGTCGCGGCGCAGCGAGACCTCGTGCATCACCTCGCCGCGGCGGCCGGAGTAGTGGGAGGCGGGCTGCACGCAGAGGAGTTCGGCGGTGGCCTCGGCCATGGCCTCGCCGATGGCCTGGTTGATGGTGGGCAGGCCGCTCAGGACGCGCAGGGCGCCGGTGTCCTCGCCGGCGGTGCGGCGGCCGTCGATGCGCATGAGGGGTTCGAAGGTCTCGGCGAGCCGGGCCTCGCGGCGGCGTTCGCCGGCGACGCGGTGCGCGGAGGCGGCCAGCAGCCGGTGCAGGGCGACGGCGGGGGCCACCGGCTCCAGCCAGCTCGGGGCGCCGACGGCGGGCTGGAGGAGGCCGAACTCGGCGAGGCAGGGTGCCGGCCCGGCCTGGGCGGCGGGCAGCCGGCCCTCGCGCAGGGCGCGGGCGTACAGCTCGGTCCCGGCCGGGCACAGGTCCTCCGGGCCGTGCCCGGGGTGCGGGGGGCTCGCGGTGGGGTGCGGCGGTCCGGCGTCGGGGTGCGGCGGTCTCTCCTCCGGGTGCGTGGGTGCGGTCACGGGCGCCGTCCTTCGCCGGGGGCCGGCTGGTCCTGTTCGAGGATGCCCGACTGGGCGATGAGGTAGCCGAGCTGGGCGCGGCTGCCGCTGCCGAGCGCGGTGGCCAGCTTGGCGATGTGGGCGCGGCAGGTGCGGACGTTCATGCCGAGGCGGCGGGCGATGGCCTCGTCGACGTGGCCCTCCACGAGGAGCTTGGCGATGGAGTGCTGGATGTCGGTGATGCCGTCGGGGGCCGTCTCGTAGGGGGCGCCGGCGCTGAGCGGGACGGCGCGGCCCCACATGAACTCGAAGACCTTGACGAGATAGCCGACGAGCCCGGGGTGGCGGATCTCCAGGGCGACCTGGCGGTCGTCGCGCACCGGGATGAAGGCGACCGTCTCGTCGCAGATGATGAGGCGTTCGACGAGTTCGTCGATGGTGCGGTACTCGGCCTTGCCGTTGGTGAACCGGTCGACGTACGCGAGCCGTTCGGGGCTGTAGCGGGCCGTGTGCTGGTAGAGGGTGCGGATGCGCACCCCGCGTTCGGTGAGGGTCTTGTCGCGCTCCAGGCCCTCGATGACGCGGCGTTCGGGGTGGCGGGCGCTGGGCTGGACGGTCAGCACCTCGTTGGTGCACTGGTTGGTGGCGAGGTCGAGCGCGGAGTTGATGCGGTCGAGGCCCTCCAGTACGGCGATCGAGTGGGTGGGGGTGGCGCCCTGGGCGCTGAGCGCCATGAACGGTTCGAACACCTCGGCCAGCTCGATCGAGGTGCGCCGGCGCTCGGCGATCTCCTGTTCGATGGGATTGAGCCGCTGGGCGAGGGCCACCGAGGGGGCCACGGGGCGCAGCCAGTCGGCGTCGTCCGGATCGGGGTGCAGGAGCGCGAGTTCCATCAGGCACGGGGCGTGCGCCACGTCCGCGCGGGCGATACGTCCTGTGCGCAGTGCGTTCGCGTAGAGACGCCCTCCCTCCCCGCACAGTTCAGTAATGCTGTGGGGATGTGTCTCGTTGGTCCGATTTATTGTCAAATCTCCACCCCCCAGGGTCCTGAACATGCAGGAACATGATGCACCGATCGTGTGGCCATGACGTGCCTGAATGAGCCATCGTCTTATCCGACGGGGGAAGAGGGGACCTTCAAGTGAGGACGAAGCCGACTATGTCTAAGAGATTGCTTCGCTCGGTGCTTGTCGCCGCCTTCTCCGCCGTTGTGGCCTTCGGAACGCTGAATGGCCTCGCCACTGCGCACAACGACGGGCGAGCGAGCAGTGCCGAGTCAGTGGTGTCCGCCGCGTCCGCCGGCCAGGACGCGCGCGCCATCACGAATGACACCATCTGGTCGTGACATGACTACTCCACCTGACGACCGCTCCTTCCGCCGCGAGATGGCGACGGCCTACCGCTCCGGCTGGCACTTCATCGATCTGGTCACCGCGCTCCCCCAGGCCGGCGACTCGCTGATGGTGACGGTCTTCGGCGAGCCGGTCGTGGTCACGCTGGAGGAGGACGGTGACGTACGGGCGTACCGGTGCCTGCGGCGGCCTCGGGGGGCGCCGCAGCCCGTGCGGTGTGCCATCCGGTACGGAATGATCTTTGTGAACCTGGACCAACGGGACCACCGGCTCGCCGAGCCGGAGGACTCCGACCTGAGGACCATCTCGGCCACCCCCCGCAGCGCCTGACGCGATTCCCCCGTCGTAAAAGATCGCTCAGGCGCTTCCCCCCGCAGCGGCGTCACCGTGACCTGAACACGGTGACGCCGCTGTCGTTTTCCGGGACATGTCATGAACTCGGCCGGTTCCGATCCTGGCCGAAAAAGCACTCGCGCGGCGGCCCGGGGCCGCCCGCCGGCCCGGTGCGCGCGCCACCGGGCGGTACTCCCGCCCCTTCCCGGGCACTCGGGATCCCTCCGCACCACCGGCTCGGCCCGTCGCCGCGCCGGTGGTGCGTGCCGTTTTCTCCTTGAGTGGAATAGACTCAACTTTATACACGCTGAGCATGTCAGCGCTGGGAGACAGGGCGCACCGCCGACCCCGAGGAGGAGAGCCAGACCGTGGACGCCGAGCTGACCAACCGGAGCCGGGACGCGATCAACGCCGCCACCAGCCGCGCCGTGACCGACGGACACCCCGACCTCACCCCCGCCCACCTGCTCCTGGCGCTGCTCCAGGGCCAGGACAACGAGAACATCACCGACCTGCTCGCCGCCGTCGAGGCCGACCTCGCGGCCGTGCGCTCCGGCGCCGAGCGGGTGCTCTCCGCGCTGCCCAGCGTGACCGGCTCCACCGTCGGCCCGCCACAGCCCAGCCGTGAGATGCTCGCCGTGGTCGCCGACGCCCAGGCACGCGCCAAGGAGCTGGGGGACGAGTACCTCTCCACCGAGCACCTGCTCCTCGGCATCGCCGCGAAGGGCGGCGCGGCCGGTGAGGTGCTGGAGGGGCAGGGAGCCGGTGCGCAGAAGCTGCAGGACGCCTTCCGCAAGGCCAGGGGAGGGCGCCGCGTGACCACGGCCGACCCCGAGGGCCAGTACAAGGCGCTGGAGAAGTTCGGCACCGACCTGACCGCCGCCGCCCGCGAGGGCGCGCTGGACCCCGTCATCGGGCGCGACCAGGAGATCCGGCGGGTCGTCCAGGTGCTCTCCCGCCGCACCAAGAACAACCCCGTCCTCATCGGCGAGCCCGGCGTCGGCAAGACCGCCGTCGTCGAGGGACTGGCCCAGCGGATCGTCAAGGGCGACGTGCCCGAGTCGCTGCGCGGCAAGCGGCTCGTCTCGCTCGACCTCGGCGCGATGGTCGCCGGCGCCAAGTACCGCGGCGAGTTCGAGGAACGGCTGAAGACCGTCCTCGCGGAGATCAAGGACTCCGAGGGGCAGATCGTCACCTTCATCGACGAACTGCACACCGTCGTCGGCGCCGGCGCGGGCGGCGACTCCGCCATGGACGCCGGCAACATGCTCAAGCCCATGCTCGCCCGCGGCGAACTGCGCATGGTCGGCGCGACCACCCTGGACGAGTACCGCGAGCGCATCGAGAAGGACCCGGCGCTGGAGCGGCGCTTCCAGCAGGTGCTGGTGGCCGAGCCGACCGTCGAGGACTCCATCGCCATCCTGCGCGGGCTCAAGGGCCGCTACGAGGCCCACCACAAGGTCCAGATCGCCGACAGCGCGCTGGTGGCCGCCGCGGCGCTCTCCGACCGCTACATCACCTCCCGCTTCCTGCCCGACAAGGCGATCGACCTCGTCGACGAGGCCGCCTCGCGGCTGCGCATGGAGATCGACTCCTCACCCGTGGAGATCGACGAACTCCAGCGCTCCGTCGACCGGTTGAAGATGGAGGAACTGGCGCTCGGCAAGGAGACCGACGAGGCGTCCCGCGAGCGGCTGGACCGGCTGCGCCGCGACCTCGCCGACAAGGAGGAGGACCTGCGCCACCTCACCGCCCGCTGGGAGAAGGAGAAGGAGTCCCTCAACCGGGTCGGCGCCCTCAAGGAACGCCTGGACGAACTGCGCGGTCAGGCCGAACGGGCCCAGCGTGACGGCGACTTCGACACCGCCTCCAAGCTGCTCTACGGCGAGATCCCCACCCTGGAACGGGACTTGGAGGCCGCCTCCGAGGCCGAGGAGGAGGCCGCCCGGGACACCATGGTCAAGGAGGAGGTCGGCGCCGACGACATCGCCGACGTCGTCGCCTCCTGGACCGGCATCCCCGCCGGCCGGCTGCTGGAGGGCGAGACGCAGAAGCTGCTGCGGATGGAGGAGGAACTCGGCCGGCGCCTGATCGGCCAGACCGAGGCCGTCCGGGCCGTCTCCGACGCCGTACGGCGCTCCCGGGCCGGCATCTCCGACCCCGACCGCCCCACCGGCTCCTTCCTCTTCCTCGGCCCGACCGGCGTCGGCAAGACCGAGCTGGCCAAGGCGCTCGCCGCGTTCCTCTTCGACGACGAGCGGGCGATGGTCCGCATCGACATGTCCGAGTACGGCGAGAAGCACAGCGTGGCCCGGCTGGTCGGCGCCCCGCCCGGCTACGTCGGCTACGAGGAGGGCGGCCAGCTCACCGAGGCGGTGCGGCGGCGCCCGTACACCGTGGTCCTGCTGGACGAGGTGGAGAAGGCCCACCCCGAGGTCTTCGACCTGCTGCTCCAGGTGCTGGACGACGGCCGGCTCACCGACGGGCAGGGCCGCACCGTCGACTTCCGCAACACCATCCTCGTGCTCACCTCCAACCTCGGCAGCCAGTACCTGGTCGACCCGCTGACCGGCGAGGCGGAGAAGAAGGAACAGGTCCTGGAGGTGGTGCGGGCCTCCTTCAAGCCGGAGTTCCTGAACCGGCTCGACGACCTCGTGGTCTTCTCGGCGCTCTCCAAGGACGAGCTGGGCCGGATCGCCCGGCTCCAGATCGACGCCCTCGCCCGGCGGCTCGCCGAACGGCGGCTCAGCCTGGAGGTCACCGACGAGGCCCTGGAGTGGCTGGCCGACGAGGGCAACGATCCGGCCTACGGCGCCCGCCCGCTGCGCCGGCTGGTGCAGACCGCCATCGGCGACCGGCTCGCCCGGGAGATCCTCTCCGGCGAGATCAGGGACGGCGACACGGTCCGCGTGGACCGCTTCGGCGACGAGCTGATCGTCGGCCCGGCGGGCGCGAAGACCCCGTAGGCGCTCCTCGCGGGACACGGCGCCCCGCCCGTGCGGCGGCGGGCGGGGCGCCGGCCGCCGCGGACCGGCCGGATCGCGTCAGACGGCGCAAGCCCGCCGCCCGGCGGGCTTGCCACCCCCCTCCCCGCATGAGGGAGGATGGCCAGATCCGTACGAAGGGAAATACTCGGTGAGCATCGACCCGTCCTCGATTCCGAATTTCGGGGGCCAGCCCGACCCGCAGCCCCAAGGACCGGCGGGCCCCGTCGTCCCGGATCAGGATCTCGTGAAGCAGCTCCTGGAACAGATGGAGCTGAAGTACGTCGTCGACGACGAGGGCGACCTCGCGGCGCCGTGGGAGCAGTTCCGCACGTACTTCATGTTCCGCGGCGAGGGTGACCAGCAGGTCTTCTCGGTGCGGACGTTCTACGACCGCCCCCACCAGATCGACGAGAAGCCGCAGCTTCTGGAGTCCGTCGACGACTGGAACCGCCGCACCCTGTGGCCGAAGGTCTACACGCACACCCACGACGACGGCACCGTCCGCCTCATCGGCGAGGCGCAGATGCTGATCGGCATGGGCGTCAGCCTGGAGCACTTCGTCTCCTCCACGGTGAGCTGGGTCCGCGCCGCCATCGAGTTCGACCGGTGGCTCGTGGAGCAGCTCGGCCTGGAGCAGGACGCCGGCGAGGCCGACGGGGCCGGCCAGGCGGACAAGCCGGCGGAGCAGGACGGCGAGTAGTCCGCCACCCGGAACAGGAGCCCGGTGCCGGGGCACGGGCCGCCGCGCGCGGCCCCGTACCGCCGCCGGGCTCACCCCTGTACCCGGCACCGCCACCGGGCTCACCCCCTTCCCGGCCCCCACGCCGCCGCCGGGTTCTCGTCGGTCCGGCCCCGCCGCTCTCAGCCCGCGGAGAGCGCCGTGAGCCGCCGCACGGCCTCCCCCAGCACCTCGGTCCGCTTGCAGAAGGCGAAGCGGACGAAGGGGGCGCCCGCCTTCCGGTCGTCGTAGAAGACCGCGTTCGGGATGGCGACCACCCCGGCCCGCTCGGGCAGGCTCCGGCAGAAGGCGAAGCCGTCGGTCTCGCCGAGGGGGCGGATGTCGGTGGTGACGAAGTAGGTGCCGGCCGGGCGGTAGACGCCGAAGCCGGCCTCCTGGAGTCCCGTCGCCAGCAGGTCCCGCCTGGCGCGCATGTCCTCGCGGAACCCGTCGAAGTAGGCGTCGGGCAGCGCGAGGGCCACCGCGACCGCGTACTGGAACGGGCCCGAGGCCACGAAGGTCAGGTACTGCTTGGCCGAGCGGACCGCCACGACCAGCGCGGGCGGCGCCGTGACCCAGCCGACCTTCCAGCCGGTGAACGACAGGGTCTTGCCGGCCGAGCCGATGGTCACCGTGCGCTCGCGCATCCCGGGGAAGGAGGCGAGCGGGAGGTGTTCGGCGCCGTCGAAGACCAGGTGTTCGTAGACCTCGTCGGTGACGACCAGCAGGTCCCGCTCCACGGCCAGTTCCGCGACGGCCGTCAGCTCCTCGCGGGTCAGCACGGTGCCGGTCGGGTTGTGCGGGGTGTTGATCAGCAGCAGGCGGGTGCGGTCGGTGACCGCGTCGCGCAGCTCGTCCAGGTCGAGCCGGAAGGCGCCCTCGTGCGGGCGCAGCGTCACCGGCACGCGCGTGCCGCCCGCCATGGCGACACAGGCCGCGTAGGAGTCGTAGTACGGCTCCAGGGCCACCACCTCGTCGCCCGGTTCCAGAAGCGCCAGCATGGTGGCGGCGATGGCCTCGGTGGCGCCGGCGGTGACCAGGACCTCGGTGTCGGGGTCGAAGGAGAGGCCGTAGAAGCGCTGTTGGTGTTCGGAGACCGCGGCGCGCAGTTCGGGCACGCCGGGGCCCGGCGGGTACTGGTTGCCGCGTCCGTCGCGCAGCGCCCGCACGGCCGCCTCCCGGACCTCCTCGGGGCCGTCCGTGTCCGGGAAGCCCTGGCCGAGGTTGATCGCCCCGGTCGAGGCGGCCAGGGCGGACATCTCGGCGAAGACCGTGGTCCCGAACTCGGCGAGCCGGCGGTTGAGGTACGGGCGGGCGCTGGAGGTCATGACGGCCATCCTGCGCCCAAGCTCTGGACTTCCTCAACTCCGCTTTGACGGGGCGCGGGCGGGGGCATGTCCCGGGCACGCACCGAGCGAGGCACCCACGGGGGGCGCTTCGGGACCCTCCGGGCTCCGGCCGAGGGGGGAATCGGAAGGAGGGTGCGCCATGGTCGTCGTCATCGTCCTGCTCGCCGTCGCCGCACTGGCCGGCTGGGGAGTGCTGTCCGGCCGGCGCCGTCCGGTCCGCGGGCCGGTCCGCCGTCCGGTCCGCGGGTCGGCCCGCGGCCGTCGGGCCGGGTCCTCGGGGGACACCGGGGGTGCCGGGGACAGCGGGGGACACAGTTGGTGGGCCGGCGGGGACGGCGGGGGTTCGTCCGGCGGCCACCACTCGGGCCACTCCTGCTCCGGCGGCTCGTCCTGCTCGGGCGGGTCGTCCTGCGGGGGAGGAGGCGGCGGCGGATGCGGTGGAGGCAGCTGACACGGGGCAGCTGAGCTCCGGCCAGGGGGAACCGCATCCTCCGCACCGGGACCGTACCGGGGAACCGGGCGGGCCCGGGGGGAGCGCCCGTCGGCACCGTGCCGGCGGGCGTTTTCGCGCACCGGCGCGCGGCCGGCCGTGTGCGGGCCCTGCGTGCCGTGTTGTTGAACAGGTGAACTGTAGGGCCCTCTGAGGGATGGAAACACCACGAAGTTGGGTAAAAACGCTGTGGTGGCGGCCCAGTTCGTGATTCGCTCTCTTCACCGACGCAGCCCCTCGGCCACCTCTCGTCTTCCCTTCCGGCCGGCCGACTGGGCTGACCGGGCCGCCTTCCCGGCACCGACCGGGGGCAGGCCCGCACCCTCCTCACCATGTGCGCTTGCGGAGCCGATCCATGCTCACGACCCTGAACACCGCCTACACCGACACGCGCGCCGCCGACCTGGCCTGGGCCCTGGGGCGCGAACCGCTGCCGGCGCTGGCCGCCCTCGACCTCGAACTCGCCGGAGCCAGATTGCAGTTGCGGCTCCTGGGCGCCTCCCACCAAGTCCTGCTGGAGGAGGAGCGCGGCGTCTGTTCGGAGACGGTGGCGTGCATCCCGGGCAGCAGCACCCCCCTCCCGCTCGGCGTGGCCAAGCGGGTGGGCGACTGGGAGTACGAGTTCGCCGCCCGGGTGGAGGTGATGACGCCGGGCTCCTTCGCCGGCCGGGCCCAGGAGTTGCTGGCGCTGGTCGCCGACCACCCGCACGGGCTGGCCGGCGTCTTCCCGGGCAGCCCGCACGCCTTCACGGCGCTGATGGCCCGCCGTCACGAGGGGCAGGTGCACTGGCGGACCTGGCACGCCTATCCGCAGGACGGCCAGCTGGTGGCGACCCGGACCCGGGTGGGCGTCCGGGTGCCGTCGCCGCAGCTCAGCGCGTCCGGAGTGTGAGCCGCGTAAACCTCTGGGGCTCACCTGTCCGGTAGTTTCACACGTGTGGGTGACGGTGCGCGACCGAAGCGTGACGTAACGTCACTGCGTGATCGAACCGCAAGCGCCCGCCCCTCCCGGCTCCCCGCCGTCCTGGGGCCGCCCAGGCGGTCCCCCCGGCCCGGAACCCGCCCCGGCACCCGGCCCGGTCGCCCGCGCACCGGCGGCCGGGCTGCCGGTCCGGCCGGGCACCGGGCGGTTCCTCGTCCTGGCGGGCGTCTTCGTCTGCGCGGCCTGCGGGCTCGTCTACGAACTCGAACTCGTCGCCCTCGCCTCCTACTTGATCGGCGACTCGGTCACCCAGGCGTCCGTCGTGCTCTCCGTGATGGTCTTCGCCATGGGCATCGGGTCCCTCGCCGCCAAACGGCTGCGCCGGTTCGCCGCCGCCGGTTTCGGCGCCGTCGAGGCGGTCCTCGCCCTCGTCGGCGGCTCCAGTGCCATGGCCCTGTACGCCGTCTTCGCCTGGACCGGCGGCTGGGACGGGCTGTGGGCCGAGGGGCCGCACGTCCTGCTGGTCGCCTTCTCGCTCACCATCGGCCTGCTGATCGGCGCCGAGGTGCCGCTGCTGATGGAGCTGATCCAGCGCATCCGGCGGCAGGACGCGGGCGGCGCCGTCGCCGACCTGTTCGCCGCGGACTACGTCGGCGCGCTCGTCGGCGGCCTCGCCTTCCCCTTCGTCCTGCTGCCCTTCCTCGGCCAGTTGACCGGCGCGCTGGTCACCGGCACGGTCAACGCGGTGGTCGGGGCCGCGCTGGTGCTCGGCCTCTTCCGCGGCGACCTCACCCGGCGGGCCCGCTGGCTGCTGGTGACCGTCAACGTCGTGGTGCTCGCCGTGCTCGCCGCCGCCACCGTCCTCGCCGACGACTTCGAACGCGCCGCCCGCCACGCCGTCTACGGCCAGGACGTCCGCGTGGCCGTGCGCACGGACGTGCAGGAGGTGGTCCTCGCCGGGGGCACCGGCGGCCGGCCGTTACGGCTCTTCCTGGACGGGCGGCTGCGGGTCGACGGCGCCGACGAGCGCCGCTACCACGAGGCGCTGGTCTTCCCCGCCATGACCGGCCCGCACGCGCGCGTGCTCATCCTCGGCGGCGGCGACGGGCTCGCCGCGCGGGAGGTGCTGCGCCACCCGGACGTGCGCCGGGTCGACGTGCTCGAACTCGACCCCGACCTCGTCCGCCTGGCCCGGCGTGACCCGGGACTGTCGGCGCTCAACGAGCACGCCTACGGCGACCCGCGCGTCCACGTCACCGCCGCGGACGCCTTCCGCCGGCTGCGCGGCGGCCCCGCGGCTCCGTACGACGTGGTGATCTCGGACCTGCCGGACCCGGGGCTCACGGCCAGTACGAAGCTGTACTCGCAGGAGTTCTACGCCCTGGTCCGCCGGGTGCTCGCCCCCCAGGGGAGGCTGGTGGTGCACGGCGGCCCCCTCGCCTCGCAGCCGGTGACCTTCTGGACGGTGGACTCGACGCTGCGCGCGGCGGGCCTGCGCACCACCCCCTACCGGGTCGGCGGCCGGGCCCCCGGCGGCGACCGGCCCCATGGTACGGCGGCGGCCCCCGGCGACTGGGGCTTCGTGCTGGCCGCCCGCTCCTCGCCCGACCTGCGCGTGGACCGCGCCGGTCCGCGCCCGCGCACCCTCACCCCCGCCGCGCTCGCCGAGGCGGCCCGGTCCGCGGGGCCCGCCCGCGACCCCGGGCCGCCGCCCTCGACGCTGGTCCACCCCCGGTACTGAGCGGGCGCGGGGGCCCGGACGTCCCCGGGGAGGGGCGACTTCCCCGCGGTGAGGGGTGGGGCGGGGGCGGGGTGGGTAGGGTGCGGAGACATGGAGCATGAGGTGTTCGTACCGGTGGCGGCCGAGCGGCTCAGGGACGTGCTGGCCGACCCGGCCCGGGTCGCGCGGGCGGTTCCCGGGCTCCAGCAGGACGCCGGCGCCGAGCCCGGCACGGGCCGGCTGAAGCTGCGCGTCGGCGGCCACTCCATCACCTACCGCGGCACCCTCGGTGTGACCGCCCGCGCCGACGGCGGCTACGACGTCGAGGGCGAGGCCGGCGAGGCGCGCGGCAGCGGCACCGTCTCCCTCGCGCTGACGCTGCGGCTGCGGGACGCCGAGGGCGGCTGCGTCCTCGTCTTCGACGGGACCGCCGTCGCCGACGGCCGGGTCACGGAACTGCCCGGGGACGCGGTGGCCGCCGCGGCGGCCCGGCTGCTGACCCGGTTCGCGGAGAACGCGGGCGCCGCCGCGGCCCAGGACCGGCCCGCCTCGGTCTTCGACACCGAGGTCCCGCCGTCCTCCCTCGACCCGGACGCCGACGAGGACGTGGGCCCCGGCGCCGACGGCCGCGAGGGCGAGTCCGGGCACGACGGGTTCCCCGAGATCCCCGACACCCCCGACGTACCGGAGCTGACCGAGACCCCCGACACCGCGGACCTCACGGAGCCGCCCGGCACCGAGCCGCCCGCCGAGGCGGCCCACGCCCGGCGGACGATGATCGGCCGCAGCGCCGAGGAGGTCGACCACGCCCCGCCGCGCGGCCGGTACGCGCCGGTCCCGGCCCCGGAGGCCGCCGCGACCACCACCCCGCTGCGCTGGGCCGCTCCCGCCGCCGCCCTGGTCGTCGCCTCGGCGATCGTCGTGGGCCGCGCCCTGCGCCGCCGCCGCTGACACGACCGGGGCCGGCCCTGCCTGTCCGGCCGGCGGCCGGACCGTCTGGCCGGGGACCGGCCTGTCCGACCGCGTCCGGTCCCGTCTGGCCGGGGGCCTGCCGGGGTACGGCCGCCGCGGGGACGGGCCCCCGCCGGGCCCCGCCGGCGGGGACACGGGCTTCGGGCCGGGCCCGCCGAAACCGCGCCGGGGCCCCGTCGGCGGAGTGCGGGCGCCGGGGCCGATCACCCCAGTAGGGTCGGGGCGTGAGTGACACACCCATCACGCTGACCGCGGGCGACGCGGAGGCGACCGTACTGCCGGGCGACGGCGGCCGGATCGGCGGGCTCCGCGTCGGCGGCACCGAACTGCTCCGCCAGGGCGACCGCTACGGCAGCTTCCCGATGGTCCCGTGGTGCGGACGCATCCGGGACGGCCGCTTCCGCGACGGCGCCGACGTCCACCAGATGCCGCTGAACTCCCCGCCGCACGCCATCCACGGCACCGCCCGCGACGGGGTCTGGCGCACCGCCCGCGCCGACGCCGGCGAGGCCGTGCTCACCCACGACCTCACCGCTCCCTGGCCCTACCCCGGCCGGGTCACGCAGGTGATCTCGCTCGCGCCGGACGCGCTGACGCTGACCCTCTCCGTGGAGACGTACGAGTCCTCCTTCCCGGCGCAGGCCGGCTGGCACCCGTGGTTCGACCGCACCCTCGGCGGCACCTCCGAGGGTGTGCGGATCGCCTTCGAACCGGCCTGGCAGGAGGAGCGCGGCGCCGACCACCTGCCCACCGGCCGCCGGATCGACCCGCTCCCCGGCCCCTGGGACGACTGCTTCGGCATGCCCGACGGCGTCGACGTCACCCTGACCTGGCCCGAACGGCTGGAGCTGCGGGTGACCAGCCGCGAGCCGTGGGTCGTCGTCTACGACGAGCAGGACGCCGCCGTCTGCGTCGAACCGCAGACCGGCCCGCCCGACGGGCTGAACACCCGGCCGCGCCTGGTCACCCCGCTGGAGCCGCTGGAGGCCCATACGACCTGGAGCTGGCGCCGGCTCTAAGCTGGCCGGCATGAGTGAGGTACGCGGCGCGCTGCTGCAGCAGATCAAGGACAAGGCCGTCGTGCACGGCAAGGTGACCCTCTCCTCGGGTCTGGAAGCCGACTACTACGTCGATCTGCGGCGCGTCACCCTCGACGGCGAGGCCGCCCCGCTGGTGGGCCAGGTGCTGCTGGACCTGACCGAGGGGCTGGAGTTCGACGCCGTGGGCGGGCTGACCATGGGCGCCGACCCGGTCGCCGCCGCGATGCTGCACGCCGCCGCCGCGCGGGGCCGCCGCCTCGACGCCTTCGTCGTCCGCAAGGCCGCCAAGGCCCACGGGCTCCAGCGGCGCGTCGAGGGCCCGGACATCCGGGGCCGCCGGGTGCTCGTCGTCGAGGACACCTCCACCACCGGCGGCTCCCCGCTCACCGCGGTCGAGGCCGTCCGCGAGGCCGGTGCCGAGGTCGTCGCCGTCGCCACCATCGTCGACCGGGCCACCGGCGCCGACGAGAAGATCCGGGCGGGGGCCGGGGTGCCGTACCTCCACGCGTACGGCAAGGACGAGCTGGGACTGGACTGAGGTCCCTCCGGGTCCACTCGGAGTATCCCGCTTCGTCTGGAAAGATGGGGCCCGACGATGACGTCGCACCCAAGGTTCAGGTCAGGGCCGTAAGACGTACACGACACCATCCGTACGTGCCCACCCGCGCACACAAGGAGCGGACAGATGCCCATCGCAACTCCCGAGGTCTACAACGAGATGCTGGACCGGGCGAAGGCAGGACAGTTCGCCTACCCGGCCATCAACGTGACCTCCTCCCAGACGCTGCACGCGGCCCTGCGCGGTTTCGCGGAGGCGGAGAGCGACGGAATCGTCCAGATCTCCACCGGCGGTGCCGAGTTCCTGGGCGGCCAGCACAGCAAGGACATGGTGACCGGCGCGGTCGCCCTCGCCGAGTTCGCGCACATCGTCGCCGCGAAGTACGACGTCACCATCGCCCTGCACACCGACCACTGCCCGAAGGACAAGCTGGACGGCTACGTGCGTCCGCTGCTCGCCGTCTCCGAGGAGCGCGTCAAGGCCGGCCGGGACCCGCTGTTCCAGTCCCACATGTGGGACGGCTCGGCCGAGACCCTCTCGGACAACCTCACCCTCGCCCAGGAACTGCTGGAGCGCGCCCGCGCCGCCCGCATCGTCCTGGAGGTCGAGATCACCCCGACCGGCGGCGAGGAGGACGGCGTCTCCCACGAGATCAACGACTCCCTCTACACCACGGTCGAGGACGCGATCCGCACCGCCGAGGCGCTCGGCCTCGGCGAGAAGGGCCGCTACCTGCTCGCCGCCTCCTTCGGCAACGTGCACGGCGTGTACAAGCCGGGCAACGTGGTGCTCCGCCCCGAGCTGCTCAAGGAGCTGAACGAGGGCGTCGCCGCGAAGTACGGGCAGCCGGCCGGCAGCAAGCCGTTCGACTTCGTCTTCCACGGCGGCTCCGGCTCCAGCGAGCAGGAGATCGCCACCGCGCTGGACAACGGCGTGGTGAAGATGAACATCGACACGGACACGCAGTACGCCTTCACCCGTCCGGTCGCCGCCCACATGTTCCAGAACTACGACGGCGTCCTGAAGGTCGACGGCGAGGTCGGCGACAAGAAGACCTACGACCCGCGGACCTGGGGCAAGCTGGCCGAGGCGTCGATGGCCGCGCGGGTCGTCGAGGCCTGCGGCCACCTGCGTTCCGCCGGTACGCGGATCAAGTAGCACCCGGCCGTCACCCGGCCGACCCACGAGCCCGGCGCCCCGCGCGCCGGGCTCGCTGTATACCTGGGGAATGCCCGACGTACGGCTGGCCTCGACGCAAGGCCGGTGGGTGCTGCTCACCACCGTGCTCGGCTCCAGCATGGCCCTGCTGGACTCGACCGTCGTCAACGTCGCCCTGCCGCACATCGGCCGCGACCTCGGCACCGGCCTCGCCGCCCTGCAGTGGACGGTCAACGCCTACATGGTCACGCTGGCCGGGCTGATCCTGCTCGGCGGCGCCCTCGGCGACCGGTTCGGCCGGCGCCGCGTCTTCGTGCTCGGCGTGCTGTGGTTCGCGGCGGCCTCGCTGCTGTGCGGGCTCGCGCCCAGCGCCGAGGTGCTGATCGCCGCGCGGGCGCTGCAGGGGGCCGGCGGCGCGCTGCTGACGCCCGGCTCGCTCGCGCTCATCCAGGCGACCTTCCACCCCGACGACCGGGGCCGGGCGGTGGGCCTGTGGTCCGGTTTCGGCGGCGTCGGCGCGGCGGTGGGGCCGTTCCTCGGCGGCTTCCTGGTGGACGGGCCCGGCTGGCGCTGGGTGTTCCTGCTCAACGTGCCGCTGGCGCTGCTGTGCGCGCCGATCGCCCTGTGGCACGTGCCCGAGTCCTCCGACGAGCGCGCCCACGCCCGCTTCGACGTGCTCGGCGCGGCCCTCGGCGCGGCGGCCCTGGCGCTGATCACCTTCGCGCTGATCGAGGCGCGCTCGGCGACCTGGGTGGTCGGCGCCGCGGCGGTGGCCGGGGTGGCGGCGGCCGTCGCCTTCGTCCTGGTCGAGCGGCGCCGGCCGGACCCGATGGTGCCGCCGGACGTCTTCGCCTCCCGGCAGTTCACCGCCGTCAACATCGTGACCCTCTGCGTGTACGCGGCCTTCGGCGGCTTCTTCTTCCTGACCGCGCTCCAGCTCCAGGTGGTCGTCGGCTGGTCGGCGCTGGCCGCGGGGACCGCGCTGCTGCCGACCACGGTGCTCATGCTGCTGCTCTCCGCCCGCTCCGGGGAGCTGGGCGAGCGGATCGGCCCGCGCCTCCAGCTCACCGTCGGCCCGCTGCTGTGCGCCCTCGGGATGCTGCTGATGCTGCGGGTGGGGCCCGGCGCCTCCTACCCGGCGGACGTGCTGCCCGCCCTGGTGGTCATGGGGATGGGCATGGTCACGCTGGTCGCGCCGCTGACGGCGACCGTGCTGGCCTCTGTGGACACCGCGCGGGCCGGCCTGGCCAGCGGGGTCAACAACGCGACCGCGCGGGCGGCGGGGCTGGTCGCGGTGGCCGCGCTGCCGCTGCTCACCGGGATGGGGCAGGAGGCGTACCGGACGCCGCGCCTGTTCGACGCGGCGTTCGGCTCGGCGATGCCGATCTGCGCGGGCGTGCTGGTGGTGGGCTCGCTGATCGCCTTCACCACGGTGCGCCGCCCGGCGCCGGACTGCCGCCGGCCCGAGTGCCGCACCCACGGCTCGGTCGCGGTTCCCCCGCTGGAAGGGGAACGCGCCCGCCCGGCGACCGGCCCCGGGGGCTGACGGAGGCCGGCGACCGGCCCCGGGGACTGACGGAGGCCGGTGGCCCGGGGGGCCGACCGTGCGGAGACCGGGGCGCGCGGGCGATGGCGCAGACTGGAGCCATGGCCATTCACGAGAACCTTCTCGGGGGACCGCCCCCGACCCACCTCCCCGACGACCCCGGACCGCGCGAGATGCTCGCCGGCGGGGCCTCCGCCACCGACGTCGCCGCCAAGTACCCGGCGTCCTCGCTGGCCTGGGCCCGCCTCGCCGACGAGGCGTACGAGCGGGGCGGTGTCGTGGAGTCGTACGCCTACGCCCGCACCGGGTACCACCGGGGCCTGGACGCGCTGCGCCGCAGCGGCTGGAAGGGCCACGGCCCGGTGCCGTGGGAGCACGAGCCGAACCGCGGCTTCCTGCGGGCCCTGCACGCCCTCGCCCGCGCCGCGCGGGGTATCGGCGAGGAGGAGGAGTACGAGCGCTGCAGCCAGTTCCTGAAGGACTCCTCGCCGGCCGCCGCCGAGGTGCTCGGCTAGCCGGAGCCCGACGAACGGCGCGGCGTACCGGCCCCCGGGTGGTTCCCGGGGGCCGGCCGTGTCGCCCGGGGGGAGCAGCCGGGCGGGCGGGCCTTGCGGGTGGCCCGCACGATTGCGGAGTATGCCCGTGGGGACCGGGGCCCCGTGCCGGTAACGGCAGGGCGGACCGCTACCCGGAGTGCACATCAGGAGACAGCGATGTCCCACCAGGCTCAGACGACGCCCCAAGAGGCCCACGAGCCCGAGGCTCCGCATCTCGACTTCGCCGGCACCACGCCGTACGAGGACTACGTCAAGGCGGACGTGCTCACCCACCTCCAGCACCCCCTCTCCGACGACCCAGGGGAGATGGTCTTCCTGGTGACCACCCAGGTCATGGAGTTGTGGTTCACCGTCATCGTCCACGAGTGGGAGACCGCCGCGCGCGCCCTGCGCGAGGACCGCGTCCCGACGGCGGTCGACGCGCTCAGGCGGTCGGTGCGGGAGCTGGAGGCGCTGAACGCCTCCTGGAAGCCGCTGGGGCAGCTCACCCCGGCCCAGTTCAACGCCTACCGGGGCGCCCTCGGCGACGGCTCCGGCTTCCAGTCGGCGATGTACCGCCGGATGGAGTTCCTGCTCGGCGACAAGTCCGCGTCCATGCTCGTCCCGCACCGGGGCGCCCCCCGGGTCCACGCGGAGCTGGAGAAGGCGCTGCACGAGCCGAGCCTGTACGACGAGGTGATCCGGCTGCTGGCCCGGCGCGGCCACGACATCCCGGCCGCCGTCCTGGACCGGGACCCGAGCCGCCGCCACGAGCCGTCCCCGCGGGTGGAGGCCGTCTGGGCGGCGGTCTACGCGGGCGACCAGAACAGCGAGGAGGTCCGCCTCGGGGAGGCCCTGACCGACGTCGCGGAACTGGTGTGGCGCTGGCGCAACGACCACCTCGTCGCCACCCGCCGCGCGATGGGCGCCAAGACCGGCACCGGCGGCTCGGCCGGGGTGGCCTGGCTGGAGAAGCGGGCCCGCAACCAGGTCTTCCCCGAGCTGTGGACGGCGCGGTCCCATGTCTGAGCTGAGGAGCAGGGCGGACGAACTCGACGCCGCGGACGCGCTGGCCGCCCTCCGCGGGCGTTTCGTCCTGGACGACGCGGTCTACCTGGACGGCAACTCCCTCGGCGCGCTGCCCGCGCACGTGCCCGCGCGGATCGCGGACGTGGTCGCCCGCGAGTGGGGCGAGCTGCGCATCCGGTCCTGGGAGGAGAGCGGCTGGTGGACCGCGCCCGAGCGGGCCGGCGACCGGATCGCCCCGCTGGTCGGCGCGGCCCCCGGGCAGATCGTGGTGGGCGACTCCACCAGCGTGAACGTCTTCAAGGCGCTGGTGGCCGCCGCCCGCATGGCCGGTGAGGACCGCGACGAGATCCTGGTCGACGCGACGACCTTCCCGACCGACGGGTACATCGCCGCGTCGGCGGCCCGGATGACCGGCCGCACCCTGCGTCCGGTGACGCCCGCCGAGGTGCCGTCCGCGGTGGGCGCGCGCACCGCCGCCGTCCTGCTCAACCACGTCGACTACCGCACGGGCCGGCTGCACGACCTGCCCGCGCTGACGGCGGCGGTGCGCGCGGCGGGGGCGTACGCGGTGTGGGACCTGTGCCACAGCGCGGGCGCGCTGCCCGTCGGGCTCGACGAGCACGGGGTGGGCCTGGCGGTCGGCTGCACCTACAAGTACCTGAACGGGGGGCCCGGTTCGCCCGCGTTCCTGTACGTGCGGCGGGACCTCCAGGACCGCTTCGACTCGCCGCTGCCCGGCTGGAACTCGCACGCCGAGCCGTTCGGGATGCGGCCGGAGTACGCCCCCGCCGAGGGGGCGGCGCGCGGCCGGGTGGGCACGCCGGACATCCTGTCCCTGCTCGCCCTGGAGGCGGCCCTCGACGTGTGGGACGGGGTGCGGATCGAGGGGGTGCGGGAGAAGTCCCTGGCGCTGACCGACTTCTTCCTGCGCTGCGTCGACGCCTACGCCCCCGGCGGACGGGTCGAGTCGCTGACCCCGCGGGCCCACGCCGAGCGGGGCAGCCAGGTCGCGCTGCGCTGCGTCCCCGCCGGGGGCGCCCCCGACGCGGCCGAGGTGATGCGGCGGCTGATCGCGCGCGGGGTGGTCGGGGACTTCCGCCGGCCGGACGTGCTGCGCTTCGGCTTCACCCCGCTCTACGTCGGCTTCGCGGACGTGGAACGGGCGGCGCGGGTGCTGGGGGAGGTGCTGCGGGAGACGGCCTGAGGAACCACGGCGGGCCCCGGCGCGTCGACACTGGTGTGGATCATGGAACTCGTGGCTGCGCCGGTCTCGCCGTCGCCGGGGCGGGCGCGGCCGGCGCCGTCCTCGCCTGGGCGCCGCACGCGCGCGTCAACGTCACCGGCGGATTCGCGGGCAGCCACCGCGACCTGAGCGTGCTGTACGTGGACCTGCCGCTCATCGCGCTCGGCGGCGCGCTGCTGCCGCTCCTCGCGGGGACGCTGGCCCTGCGCCTGCTCGGGCGGCCGTGGGCGGCGGCCCTCGTCGCCGTGGCGGCGCTGGGCCTCGGCGTGTGGGGGCTGACGAGCTGGTGGACGCCGTACCAGCGCCCCGAGTTCATGGGGTAGGGCCGCGCGCGCCGTCCGCCGCCGGCGGGGTGGCGGGACGGCGGGGGCCGCGCCGGCCCGCGGGCGGTGCGGCGGCCGGTGGGCCGTGCCGGCGGGCCGCCGGTGGGCCGACCTCTGGGCGGGCCGATCCCCGGGTGTGCCGACCGTGGGCCCGTCGTCCGTGTGCCGACCGTAGGCCCGCCGTGGGGGGACCGGCCGCCCGCCGTGGGTCCGCCGACCGGGGGCCGCCGTCGGTCCGCCGGGTCCGCCGACCGCCGGTCCACCGTGTCGGCCGACCGTCGGTTCGCCGGTCCGCCGGCCGTCGGTGCGCGGCCGGTCCGCCGCCCGAGGGCACCGCGCGGCGTCCCGGCGTGTCCCCGCGTCCGGCGAAGCCGCGCTCCCTCACCCTGTGTCACCTCCGCATGTGGGCACGTGCCAGGGGCCTGATACCGTCTCCCGCCAACGGCCGATTCCCCACCGCGGACCGCCAACACCGTGATGTCGCTGAGAGGTTGGAGCATGTCGGACGTCGCCGCAGAGCCGGGCACCGCTGCCGCGAGGGCCGAGGCGGAGGAGAGGTCGGCCCTCTCCCACCCGGCGGCCGACCCCGACGGCACCGCCTCCTACGGCGACCACCCCGACCAGGTGATCGACTTCTACGCCCCGCGCGCCGCCGGCGGTCCGGGCGGCCCCGCCCCCGTCGTCGCCGTACTGCACGGAGGCGCCTGGCGGGCCGGGTACGACCGGCGGCACATCAGCCCGTTCGCCGCCTTCCTGGCCGGGCGGGGTTTCGCCGTGGCCAGCGTGGAGTACCGGCGCGGCGCCCCCGGCGGCGGACCGGTCGCCGGGCGCTGGCCGGACACCTTCGACGACGTGGCCGCCGCGCTGGACGCGCTGCCCGGCCTGGTGGCGCGGCACCTTCCGCAGGCCGACGCCCGCCGCACCGTGCTCACCGGCCACTCCGCCGGGGGCCACCTCGCCCTGTGGGCCGCCGCCCGGCACCTGCTGCCCGAGGACGCCGGGTGGCGCACCGACCGTCCGGCGCCGCTGCGCGGGGTCGTCGCCCTCGCGCCGATCGCGGACTTCGAGGTCGCCGGGACACTGGACGTGTGCGGCGGCGCGGCCCGGGAGCTGCTGGGCGGGGCGGAACGCTTCGCCGCCCGCCGGCCCTACGCCGACCCGGTGCTGCTCCTGCCCACCGGCATCGCCACCACCCTGGTCCAGGGCCGGGCCGACACGGAGGTGCCGCAGGCGGTCGCCGAGTCGTACGCCGAGGCGGCGGCGCGGGCCGGGGAGGTCGTCGGCGTGACCCTGCTGGAGGACGTCGGCCACTTCCCGCTGATCGACCCGACGGCGGACGCCTGCGCGGTGGTGGCCGAGGAGATCGCCCAACTGGCCTGGTGAGCAAGGGCGTCGGCCGGCGGGACGGGTCCGTCCGGCCGACGGCGTACCCGCGTAGTACCTGAGAGGGACGCCGCGGGACCCGTCTCACTGGTGACGACGGCGCCCCCGGCTGCCCCTAACGTTGCCGACGTGACCGAGACGACTCAGACGAGGACCGTGCCGCCCGCGGGCGGGAACGGGGCCGGCAGCCCGGAACACCGGCTGGCCGTGGAGACGCTGGGCGGACTGCGCGCGGACCTCTTCCACGACGCCTTCGCCCTGCGGCCGATGCCCCCCATGTCCACGGACGGACCGCTGACCCGCCGCCTGCCCGACCGGATACGCGCCCGGGCGGCCCGCCTCCCGCACGCGATGGTCGGCCTCGCCGCCCTGCTGGCGTTCTTCATCGGCACGGTGAGCGGCCCCTACGCCCAGGCGCAGGGTGTGCTCGCCGGGGCGCTGTGCGCGCTGCCGGTGCTGCTGACCCTGGTCCGGCCGGTGGGCGCCTTCTGGGCCTCCATGGCCGTGCACCCGGTGATCGCGGTGGTCGGCGGCGTCTGGGGCGGCTGGCCGTGGGCGCCGGGCGCCTTCGTCTGCCACCTGTCGGTCCTGGTGATCGTGGCGATCCGGACCCGGCCGCGCACGGCGGTGTGGATGTGGTGCCTGACCGCCGCCTACGGCTTCGTCATGGAGAGCGTGCTCGGCGCCGGGCACTACGGCAACAACTCCGGCCCCATGCTGGTCTTCTCCGCCTTCGCCCTGCTGGTGGTCTGCGTCTGGCACGTGCGCCGCGACGCCCGCCAGGAGGTCAGCGCGCAGCAGACGGTGACCGCGCACGAGCGCTCCCGCCGGACGCTGCTGGAGGAGCGCACCACCATCGCCCGCGAACTGCACGACGTGGTCGCCCACCACATGTCGGTCGTCGCCATCCAGGCCGAGGCCGCCCCCTACCGGGTCGAGAACCCGCCGGAGGAACTGGAGCGGGCCTTCGCCACCATCCGGGAGAACGCGGTGGCCGCCCTGACCGAACTGCGCCGCGTCCTCGGCGTGGTCCGCGCCGAGGACTACGAGGCCCCCGACGCCCCGCAGCCCACCCTCGCCGATCTCGACGGGCTCCTCGCCAACGTGCGCGAGGCCGGCCTCGACGTGGAGCGGACGGTGACCGGCGCGGTGCGCGAACTGCCGCCCGGCGTCGAGCTGTCGGCGTACCGGATCGTGCAGGAGGCGCTGAGCAACACGCTGCGCCACGCGCCCGGCGCGACCGCCCGCGTCGAGGTCTCCTACGTGCTCGGCGGCCTCGGCCTGCGGGTGGTCAACGGGCCGATTCCCCCGACGTCGCTGGTCAAGCCGTCCCCCGGCGCCGGTCACGGGCTCACCGGGATGCGGGAGCGGGTGGCCATGCTGAACGGCGCGATGACGGCCGGCCCCGCCGGGGACGGGGGATACGAGGTGTCGGTGTTCCTGCCGGTCGCCGTGGTGGACGAGGACGAGGCATGACGACGATCCGCGTGGTGATCGCCGACGACCAGATGATGGTCCGCGAGGGCTTCTCGGTCCTGCTCAACGCGATGCCGGACATCGAGGTCGTCGGCGAGGCGGTGGACGGCCGGGACGCGGTCGCCAAGGTCCGTGAACTGGCCCCGGACGTCGTCCTGATGGACATCCGCATGCCCGGCGTGAACGGCATCGAGGCGACCCGCGAGATCGTCGCGGCGGACAGCGGGGCGAAGGTGCTGGTGCTGACCACCTTCGACCTGGACGAGTACGTGTACCAGGCGCTGCGCGCGGGCGCCTCCGGCTTCCTGCTCAAGGACGCCTCGGCCCGCCGGCTCGCCGACGGGGTGCGGGTGGTCGCCGAGGGCGAGGCGCTGCTCGCGCCCTCGGTCACCCGGCGGCTGATCACCGAGTTCTCCAAGCTCTCCGAGGTGCCCCGGCTGATGCCCTCGGCGCACGCGGCGTACGGGGAGCTGACCGAGCGGGAGACGGAGGTGCTGGTCCTCATCGCGCAGGGGCTCTCCAACGCCGAGATCGCCGCGCACCTGGTGGTCGCCGAGTCGACGATCAAGACGCACGTCAGCCGCATCCTGGTCAAGCTCGGCCTGCGCGACCGCACCCAGGCCGCGGTCTTCGCCTACGAGGCCCGCCTGGTCACCCCGGGCTGAAGACGGTGCGGGACGTGTGCGACCCCTGGTCAGGGCGGGTGGGCGGGGGTTAGCGTCCGGTCATGGCCGCTCCCGACCGATTCGACCCGTGGGACCCGGCGTTCGTCGCCGACCCCTATCCCGCCTACGCCGGGCTGCGCGAGCGCGGTCGCGTGCACTACTACGAGCCCAGCGACCAGTGGCTGGTCCCGCGCCACGCGGACGTCTCGGCCCTGCTGCGCGACCGGCGCCTCGGGCGGACCTACCGGCACCGCTTCACCGACGAGGAGTTCGGCCGCACCGCGCCCCCGCCGGAGCAGGAGCCCTTCCACACCCTGAACGACCACGGGATGCTCGACCTGGAGCCCCCGGACCACACCCGCATCCGGCGGCTGGTGACGAAGGCGTTCACCCCGCGCACGGTCGAGCGGCTGAAGCCGTACGTCGAAGGGCTGGCGGGCGACCTGGTGGCCGCGCTGGTCGACGCGGGCGGCGGCGACCTGCTGCGGGACGTGGCGGAGCCGCTGCCGGTCGCGGTGATCGCCGAGATGCTGGGCATCCCGGAGTCCGACCGGGCACCCCTGCGCCCCTGGTCCGCGGACATCTGCGGCATGTACGAGCTGAACCCGTCCGAGGAGACCGCGCGACGGGCGGTCCGCGCCTCCGTCGAGTTCTCGGACTACCTGCGCACCCTGATCGCGGCCCGCCGCGAGGACCCCGGCGACGACCTGATCTCCGGGCTGATCGCGGCGCACGACGAGGACGACGACCGTCTCACCGAGCAGGAGATGATCTCCACCTGCGTGCTGCTGCTCAACGCGGGCCACGAGGCGACGGTGAACTCCACGGTCAACGGCTGGTGGGCCCTCTTCCGCCACCCCGACCAGCTCGCCGCGCTGCGCGCCGACCACTCGCTGGTGCCGGGCGCGGTGGAGGAGCTGATGCGCTACGACACCCCGCTCCAGCTCTTCGAACGCTGGGTGCTGGACGAGATCGAGATCGACGGCACGGTCATCCCGCGCGGCGCGGAACTCGCCCTGCTCTTCGGCTCCGCCAACCACGACCCGGCCGTCTTCGCCGACCCCGGGCGGCTCGACCTCAGCCGCCGGGACAACCCGCACATCTCCTTCAGCGCGGGCATCCACTACTGCGTCGGCGCCCCGCTGGCCCGTATCGAACTGGCCGCGTCCATGACGGCCCTGCTGGAGCGGGCGCCGTCGCTGCGCCTGGCGAAGGAGCCGGAGCGGACGCCGAACTTCGTCATCCGGGGGCTGACCGGGCTAGCGGTCGAGGTCGGCTGAGCGGCGCCGCCCCCGGGTCAGCAGCCAGGCGGCGGCGCCCCAGAGCAGGGCGGGCAGGAGGGCCCCGGCGAGGAAGACGAAGGGGAGTTCGGCGACGGCGGCGCCGAGGTCCATGCCCTCGTTCTCGAATCCCTGGCCGAGGTGGCGCCGGGTCCGGGAGGACGTGCCCCACAGCGTCAGCGCGGTCCCGGCGCCGACGGCCGACACCGCGCAGCCGCCGCAGGTCAGTGCGTTGCGTGTCATACGGGGAGGGACGCCGCGGGCGGGCCCGGCGGTTTCCCGCGGGCCGCGGGTTCCGTCGCCGGGGGCGTCCCCTCGGGGCTCGCGGCGCCCCTCGCCGTACGGGAGGTCCCCTCCCGGGGCCGCGCCCTGGCCCCGGCCCCGCTCGGAGCGCGCCTTCCCCGGGCCCGGCCGGAGGCACGCGCCCACGGCCCCCGCTCGGGGCACGCGGGGCACGCGCCCCCCGGCCGACCCGAGGCACGCGACCCCCGCCCTCAGGAGGCCAGGTCCCGTCGGCGCAGGGCGGCCAGCCCGGCCCCCGTCAGCAGCGCGGCGAGCCCGGTGAGCGCGGCCGGCGGACCCCAGCGCATGGCCTCGCCGGGCAGCTTCGGCAGGTGGGCGAACGGGGAGGCGTGCAGTACCGCCGACGGCAGGTCCAGCGCCGGGCCGATCCACCCCAGCAGCAGCACCGCCACGGCCACCGCCCACGCCGCCGGCGCGGCCCGGGGCAGCGCCCCGTACAGCAGGACCGCCGCCGCGCCGAGCACCCACACCGCCGGCACCTGCACCAGGCACGCGGCGAGGACCCCCGGCACGTCCCGGCCGTAGCCGGCCGCGAAACCGGCCCCCGCCAGCAGCATCAGCAGCACCGACCCGCCGAGGGCGACCACCAGGTGCCCGGCGGCCCAGCGCACCCGGCCGACCGCCGCGGCCAGCACCGGTTCCGCCCGTCCGGAGGACTCCTCGGCGGAGAGCCGCAGCACCGAGGCGACCGCGAACAGGGCGGCGACCAGCCCGAGCATCCCGGTCGTCGTGGACACGAACGCGTCGGTGAGCCCCGTCTCGCCGCCCATCCGCTCGATGATCTCGCGGGCCCGCCCGCTGTCCCCGACCAGGCCGGCGGCGCCCTCGGCCAGCCCGCCGTAGACCGCCCCGGCCAGGAGGAAACCGGTGCCCCAGCCGAGCAGCGAGCCCCGCTGGAGCCGCCAGGCCAGCGCACCGGCCGTGCCCAGGCGCCCGTCGGCCGGGCCCGGCCGGGCCGGCAGGAAGCTCATGCCGGTGTCCCGGCGCCCGGCGAGCACGTAGGCGGCGGCGCCCTGGACGAGGACCGCGGCGGCGAACAGGGCGAGGACCGCCCAGCGTTCGCCCGCGAAGGGCCGCAGGTGCTCCGCCCAGCCCAGCGGGGACAGCCACGTCCCCGCGGAGTCGCCGTCGGCCGCCGCCGAGTCGCCCGCCGCGCGCAGCACGAACGCCGCGCCCAGCACCGCCGCCGTCAGTCCCCGGGCGAGCCGGGCGCTCTCGGTGAGCTGGGCGGCGACGGCCGCCGCCGTGGCGAAGACCATCCCGACGCCCGCCACCCCGAGGCCGAGCGCCACCGCGCCCGCCGCGCCGTGCCCGGCCAGCCCGGCCGCGACCAGCAGGGCGAGGAGCCCGTTGGCGAGGGCGGCGGTGAGCAGGGCCGCCGTCAGCGGGGCCCGGCGGCCGACCGCCCCGGACGCGGTCAGCTCCTGCCGCCCGCTCTCCTCCTCGTCCCGGGTGTGCCGTACGACGACGAGCAGGCTCATGGCGGCGGCCAGGAGGGCGGCGTACACCCCGGCCCGCCAGGCGGTGAGCGCGCCCGGTGAGTCGCCGAAGAGGGGGCCGGTCATCGCCCGCAGCGAGGCGCTCGCCTCCAGTTGCCGGACCAGCCCGGCGCGGGCGGCGGGGGTGTCGTAGAGGCTCTCCAGGGTGCCCGGCATGGAGAGCACCAGGAGGGCGTTGACGGCGACCCAGACCGGGATCGTCACCCGGTCCCGGCGCAGGGCGAGGCGCAGCAGCGTGCCCGTCCCGGCGAGCGGCACCCGGGTACCGCCGGGCCGGCCGGCGGTCGCGGGGACGGGGGCGGCGGCGGTCATCGGGCCACCGTCCCGTCCACCGGTTCGCCGCGGCCGTCGTCGTCCAGGCCGCTGCCGCTGCCGTCGTTGTCGTGGCTGTCGCCGCCGGTGCCGTGCCCGCCGTCCCGCCCGCCGGGACCGTCGTCGCGGTAGTGCCGCAGGAACAGCTCCTCCAGCGTCGGCGGGGCCGCCGTCAGCGACCGCACGCCCGCCTCGCCCAGCACGCGCAGGACGGGGCCCAGCTTGTCGGTGTCGGCCTGGAACCGCACCCGGCCGCCCCGCACGTCGAGCCCGTGCACACCGGGCAGGGCGGCCAGCGCCCCGGGGACGGTGGCGAGTTCGGCGCTCACGCCGGTCCGGGTCAGGTGCCGCAGCTCGGCCAGCGAACCGCGCTCCACCGTGCGCCCCTTGCGGACGATGGAGACCCGGTCGCACAGCTCCTCGACCTCGCCGAGGATGTGGGACGAGAGCAGGACGGTGCGCCCCCGCTCCCGTTCCTCGGCCACGCACCGCCGGAAGACGGCCTCCATCAGCGGGTCCAGGCCCGAGGTCGGCTCGTCGAGGATCAGCAGGTCGACGTCGGAGGCGAACGCGGCGACCAGCGCGACCTTCTGCCGGTTGCCCTTGGAGTACGTACGGCCCTTGCGGGTCGGGTCGAGGTCGAAGCGCTCGACCAGTTCCGCCCGCCGCCCGGCGTCCAGCCCGCCGCGCAGCCGGCCGTAGAGGTCGATGACCTCGCCGCCGGTGAGGTTGCGCCACAGGGTGACGTCGCCGGGGACGTAGGCGACGCGGCGGTTGATCTCCACCGCGTCCCGCCACGGATCGCGGCCGAGCACCCGTGCCGTGCCCGCGTCCGCCCGCAGCAGGCCGAGCAGCACGCGGATGGTGGTGGACTTGCCGGCCCCGTTCGGGCCGAGGAAGCCGTGGACCTCGCCGGTCGCGACCTCCAGGTCGAGGCCGTCCAGAGCGGACGTCCGGCCGAACCTCTTGTGGAGCCCGGAGACGCTGATTGCCTTCGTCATGACCGGGAACGTACGCTTAATTCAGAAGTTTGTGAAGTTAAGAAAACGTCAGGGGGGTGAGGGATGATCGGACGATGACCGAAGCAGCGGAGCAGGCCGGGCCGGGGCGCGACCCCGAGGCGGTGTCGAGGTTCGTCGAGGGCTTCGCCGCCCAGCTCGTCGAGGCCGGGATGCAGCGGATGCCCTCCCGGGTCTTCGCCGCGCTGCTCGCCTCCGACTCGGGCTCGCTGACCTCGGCCGAACTGGGCGAACAGCTCCGGGTCAGCCCGGCGGCCGTCTCCGGCGCCGTGCGGTACCTGGCCCAGCAGCACATGGTGGCCCGGGAGCGGGAACCGGGCTCGCGGCGCGAGCGGTACCGCGTGCACAGCGACCAGTGGTACGAGGCGCTGACCAACCGCGAGACCGTGCTCAAGCGGTGGGAGGCGGCCCTGCGCGAGGGCGTGGCGAGCCTCGGCGCCAACACCCCGGCGGGGCGCCGCATGGCGGAGACGCTCGCCTTCTTCGAGTTCGTCGAGGAGGAGATCGTCACGATGATGGAACGCTGGCGGGTCCACCGCGAGGCGGTCTTCGGCCCGCGCTGACCCGGCGCCCTCCGGACCGGCGCGGGCCCCGCCGGCCCGGCCGAGACGCCCGCGCGGCCCGGCCCGGACCCCCGCGGGCCCGCCGGTCCGGCCGGCACGTCCGCCGGGCCCGGTCGCCCGCCGGTCCGGCCGGCCCCGCCCGCGCCTCACCCCGGCAGCGTCAGCCCCCAGGCCGCTTCCCGCACGGTCCACGTGCGGGTGCGCACCGGACCCGAGACCACCGCGTCGGCCCGGTAGCGGAAGTGCGCCCCCGACACCGTCACCGTCCGCCCCCGCGCCCGCAGCGGCGACGCCTCCGGCCCCGCCGACGCGGGCCGCACCTCCACCTCGGCCAGCCCGCCCGCGCCCGGGGTCACCGTCACCGACCCCACCGCCCGGTCCAGGCCCACCAGCGTCACGCCGTCCACCTCGACCCGCAGCCGGGCCGCGCCGCCACCCGGAGCCGCCGCCGGCCGGGCCGCCGCCAGCGTCCGCACCAGGGACTGGCAGGTCCGCAGCCAGGGGTGGACCGGCGCCACCCCGGACTCCGCGCCCGCGCCCTCCACCACGGCCTCCTCCCGGCCGGCGGCCTCCCGCGCGGCGAGCGGCGGGATCACCACCGCGCCCAGCACCACCCCGTCACTGTCGTCCACGAGCAGGTCCAGCCGCCGCACCGCGCCGTCCAGCACCGCGCGCGCCGCCGCCACCGCCCCCGTCGGCAGCCCCAGCGACCGGGCCAGGCCCAGCGCCGGGCCGACCGGCACCACCGAGAGCGCGCACCCGTCCAGCTCCCGCTGCCGGTGCAGCAGCGCCACCGCCCGCAGCAGCGCGCGGTCGTCGCCGATCACCACCGGCCGCCGCGCGCCCCGTCGGCGCAGCACCCGCGCGAACTCCTCGGGGCTCTCCGGCAGACACACCTTCGTGTGGGCCGCACCCCCGCTGAGCACGTCTTTCGCGATCCTGACGGACTCGCCGTCCGCCTGCCGGGCGGACGGGTCGATGACCACCAGGAGCTGATCGGGCGTCGCGGAAGTCGCCACCTCGGCCATGCCTCGCTTCCTCGGGTAGCATCTTTGTGCAAGAGCCCCTTGCGCGATTGCGCCAGGGGCTTGGTCTATACCGGGGCTCCCGGTCCGAGGTTGGCGGCCAACGACGGTCGCGGTGCACACGGCGATGACCTCCGTGTACGCCCTTGACCTTGGACATGCCCCGCCCGGAAGGGGTGTACGCGCGTGCCCGCACTTGTGCTGCTCGGTGCTCAGTGGGGTGACGAAGGCAAGGGAAAGGCGACGGACCTGCTCGGTGGTTCCGTCGACTACGTGGTGCGGTACCAAGGCGGTAACAACGCCGGCCACACCGTGGTCGTGGGCGATCAGAAGTACGCCCTCCACCTGCTCCCTTCCGGAATCCTGTCTCCCGGCTGCACGCCGGTCATCGGCAACGGCGTCGTCGTCGACCCCTCGGTCCTGCTCTCCGAGCTGAGCGGGCTGAACGAGCGGGGCGTCGACACGTCCAAGCTCCTGATCAGCGGCAACGCGCACATCATCACGCCGTACAACGTCACCGTCGACAAGGTGACGGAACGCTTCCTCGGCAAGCGCAAGATCGGCACCACCGGCCGCGGCATCGGGCCCACCTACGCGGACAAGATCAACCGCGTCGGCATCCGCGTCCAGGACCTCTACGACGAGTCGATCCTCACCCAGAAGGTGGAGGCCGCGCTCGACGCCAAGAACCAGATCCTGACCAAGCTGTACAACCGCCGCGCGATCGCCGCCGGCCAGGTGGTCGAGGAACTGCTCGGCTACGCGGAGCAGATCCGCCCGTACGTCGCCGACACCGTCCTCGTCCTCAACCAGGCGCTCGACGACGGCAAGGTGGTCCTCTTCGAGGGCGGCCAGGGCACCCTGCTCGACATCGACCACGGCACGTACCCCTTCGTGACCTCGTCGAACCCGACCGCCGGCGGTGCCTGCACCGGCGCGGGCGTCGGCCCGACGAAGATCAGCCGCGTCATCGGCATCCTCAAGGCGTACACGACCCGCGTCGGCGCCGGTCCCTTCCCGACCGAGCTGTTCGACAAGGACGGCGAGGCGCTGCGCGAGATCGGCGGCGAGCGCGGTGTCACCACCGGCCGCGACCGCCGCTGCGGCTGGTTCGACGCGGTGATCGCCCGCTACGCGACCCGGGTCAACGGCCTGACCGACTTCTTCCTGACCAAGCTCGACGTCCTCACCGGCTGGGAGCAGATCCCGGTCTGCGTGGCCTACGAGATCGACGGCAAGCGGGTCGAGGAGCTGCCGTACTCGCAGACCGACTTCCACCACGCGAAGCCGGTGTACGAGATGCTGCCGGGCTGGTCGGAGGACATCACCGGCGCGAAGACCTTCTCCGACCTGCCGAAGAACGCGCAGGCGTACGTGAAGGCCCTGGAGGAGATGTCCGGGGCGCCGATCTCCGCGATCGGCGTGGGACCGGGCCGCGACGAGACGATCGAGATCAACTCGTTCCTCTGACGCCCCCGCGTTCTGAGAGATTGGAAAGGCGACCGGCACGGGTGACCCGGGCCGGCCGCCCTTCACAGATCCAGAACGGTGCCAGGGGAGCGTCCGATGCCCGTCCGTAAGCCGTCCACCGAACGGCAACGACGTCTGGGTGCAGAGTTGCGCAGAATGCGCGAGCACATCGGCATGTCGATCAATGAGGCCGCGGCCCTGCACCGCACGGATCGCACGACGGTGAGCAACACCGAGTCGGCACGCTCCGGTGTCAGTAGCGACCGCGTCCGCGTCTGGGCGGCCAACTACCGCTGTCCCGACGCCGCGTACATCGACGCGCTGGCCCTGATGGCCCGGGAGCGCGGACCGTACTGGTGGGACGAGTACCGGGACGCGCTGCCCGCAGGTCTCCTGGACATCGCGGAGATGGAGCATCACGCGGTGGCGCTGCGTTCGGCGCAGATCATGCATATGCCCGGTCTGCTCCAGCTCCCCGACTACATGCGCGGCATCTTCGACGAGGCCGTGCCGACCATGGCGTCCACGGACCTGGACCGGCACATGGCCTTCCGGCTGCGGCGGGCGGAACTGCTGGACCGTCCCGAACCGCCTCCGTGCGAGTTCCTCGTCCACGAGGCCGCGCTGCGGATGCGGTTCGGGGACAGGCAGGCTCTGCTGCGACAGATCGAGCACCTGCTGAAGGAGGCCGAGCGGCCCGCCGTCACGGTCCGGGTGGTGCCGTTCAGCGCCGGAGGCTTCGCGAACGCGGGCAGTTCGACCCTGTATGCCTGCGGACCTGTACAGCAGTTGGACATGGTGCAGATCGACGTGCCCACGGGCGTGAGCTTCCTGCACGCCGAGACCTACCTGGCGAACTACCGTGCCGTCCTCGACCGGATGCGTGAACGCGCCCTGGAACCAGGGGACTCCCTCACCTTCATCCGGCACGTTGCGAAAGAGATCTGAGGCGGGACCGAGTGGAACTTCAGTGGCGTAAGTCGTCCTTCTCGGCAGACACGGGGAGTTGCATAGAGGTCGCCGAGGAGGGCGATCGCATCTACCTGCGTGAGAGCGACGACCCAGGGCAGGTCGTAGAGACCACGCGTCGCAAGATGCGGGCCTTCCTGGAGGGAGCCAAGGCGGGCGAGTTCGACCGATTCGCCACATAGCGAAGCCGTCGGTACCCACTTACACACAACATGTTGTGTGTGCCGTCATGTTGTGCGTACGCTGTGTAGTGCAAGCCTGCCGTTCCGTGATGGTCCGGCGGGGTGTGCGCCCGTACAAAAGCCCCGGAGGTGAGCGACCACCTCCGGGGCGGAGCCAACGCTGTGAAGGAGCGTCAGCATGGACAACTCTATTCGGCATGCCCTGGAACGGGTACTCGCGCTGCTTTTCTCCCTGTTGCTTCCGGCCACCGGCCGGCGCCGGGGGACCCCGGGGACCGCCCCGGCCCCCGTACCGCCGCGCACCCTGTCCGGGCTGCGGCTGCTGATCCACCGCAGCGGTGTGGCCGGACTCTGCGCGCCGGTCCAGGAGCCCGGCCCCCTGGTCCGGCCCTACCTGCTCGCGTACGAGCGGGCGTACCTCGTGAACGGCCCGGCGGGGGTGGCGTACTGATGAGCGCCGCGCCGAACCAGCGGGTCCAGGTGAGCCGCGTGCCGAGCAAGCCGGTCCGACGTCAGGGTGACGGAAGGATCGCCATCGACCTGTGGCTGCGCCGCGACGGGGTCTTCGACGCGGACGCGGCCCTGAGCCTCACGACGGCGGAGGCGGAACTGCTCCACGCCCAGTTGTGCTACGCGCTGGACGGAGAGCCCGCCACCGACCGCGTACCGGACTGCCGCAAACCGCCGACGGCAAGGCGCGTCCCGGCCCGGGACGTGGGCGAGGGCCCGCACGGCTGACGTGGTGCCCGGACGGGGCGGGGGCGTCGACACCGCCCCGTCGATCCGGGGGCGGAGGCTTCGTCCACGTGTCACCCGCGCCGGGGCGTGGTCATCCTGGCCACGGGCGACAGGCCCCCGCAACGGGTGACGGCCGGCGGCAACGGCCCGCCGCTGCCGCCCTTCCCCGGGGGGTGACCGGCGCGGACCCGTTGCTCCGGAGGCCGGCCGCCGGCCACCTGATCGGGCCCGCTCAGCGGCGGGCCCAGCGGTCGTTGACGCCGCGGATGCGGACGCCGTAGAAGTCCAGCATGCGCAGGGTGCGGGCGCGGGTGTGGGGGCGCATGTGGGGCCAGGCGGCTTCCACCAGGCCGTCGGCGTCGAGGAGTTGTTCCAGGACCTGGAAGTACACCGCGCCGCTGACGTGTTCCGAGGAGTGGCCCACGATGCGCTCCACGAAGTCCCAGCACCGGTCGAGGAGTTCGGCGTCCGGGGTGGCGCTCGCCAACTGCGGCACGAGGACGGGCCGGGCGAAGCAGTCCAGGAGGATCTCGTACAGGTCGACGCAGACGTCCTCCGACAGGACGGCGCCGTCCGCCGGTATCCGGAACAACTCGGCCAGGGGCCCGGCCGTCTCGGGGACCGTGCGCAGCAGGAGGGGCGGGACGGCGGCGCACGGGACGTCGGCCGTCAACTGAAGACGATCATCGAGCCCTGGGCCAGGCTCCGGGTCGCGGCCGTGTGCAGGCCGAGCCAGACGTGGCGCTCGCGGGCGAAGGGGCTCGGGTCGTAGGGCGCGGGGGCGGCCGGCTCCGCCAGCTCGGTCGGCGCGGCCGGGGGCTGGGGGACGGCCGGCGGGTTGGCCGGATCGATGCCGAGGGCCGGGGCGACCGCCTCCAGCTCGCGCAGCAGGGCGTGCGAGGAGCCGAGGGGGCCGCCGCCCGCGAGGAGGTCGTCGTCGGCGAGGGGGTGCGGGAAGTCCACGGGGACGTACGCGCCGGCGTGGTCGTAGTGCCAGACCAGGTGCGACCGCTGGGCCGTCGACTCGAACATCTCCAGCAACTGCTCGTAGTCGCCGCCGAGTTCGTCCACCGGCGTCACCGGCAGCTCGCAGACCTGGAGCAGGTAGGCGCGGCGCAGGAAGTGCAGCGCGTCGTAGTCGAAGCCCGCCACCGGGGCGACCTCGCCGGACAGGCCCGGCATGTACTGGTACACGGGCACGGGCGGCAGGCCGGCCGCCGAGAGCACCGAGTCGTACTGCGCGAGTTCCTCGGCGAAGGGGTTGTCCGGGGTGTGGCACAAGACGTCGACGAGCGGCACCAGCCACAGGTCACAGGCCAAAAGAGGCTCCTCACACAGCTCGGCGGGCGGGCGGGTCGGTCACGAAAGCGTAGTCGGTGCCCTCGCGTGCAGGTCCCTTACCCACCCGGGGGCCGGGCCACCTCACGTCAGGGGGCGGCCGGCGGACCGGTGAGCCGTTCGATCAGCGCGAGGGAGTGGGCGTTGTACGCGGCGACCAGCGCGCGGGCCGTCGGGGCGTCGCGCCGGGTGAGCGCGTCGACCAGCTCGGTGTGGCCCGACCACAGCATGCCGCGCAAGTCTTCGAGCCGGCGCAGGTGCTGCACCGTGCACACCCAGCTCTGCACCCGCAGCCGGTGCAGGAAGTCGGAGAGGTACGGGTTGCCGAAGAGCGCGGCCAACTCCCGCCAGTACCGCAGGTCGTAGCCGATGAGGACGGTCAGCTCACCGGTGAGCGCGGCCCGCTGCGCCTCCTCGCCGCGCCGCCGGACCGCCGCGAGGTCGGCGGTCAGCCGGGCATCGCCGGGGCGCGGCCGCTCGTAGCGGTCGTCGGCGAGGGCGAGGAACATGCCGTCGGTGACCAGGCTGCGCGCCTGCACCATCCCCCGGAAGTCCTCGAACGAGTACTCGTGCACCCGGAATCCCCGGTGGTGGTCCGCGTCCAGGAGGCCCTGCGCGGACAGGTCGACCAGGGCTTCGCGGACCGGCGTGGCGGAGACGCCGTACTGCTCGGCGATCTCCTTCACGGTGAACTCCTGCCCGGGCTGGAGACGTCCGGCCAGGACCTCGTCGCGCAGGGCGTCGGCGATCTGCTGCCGCAGGGTGCTGCGCGTCACGGCACCGGTGCCGCTGGGGCCGGGCATGGTCGGGCGTCTCCTCGTCGCGTGCGGGTGGCGTGCGCATATATCTGTGCACGTCGAGGGGTGTACGTAGAGTTCTACGAGCACGCCACCTTACGCGTTCGATTCTTGCCCTACTCCGTGTGCTCGTCCGCCACGGAGAGCGCCGCGTCGAGCGCCGCCAGGCCCTCCTTCAGCTCGGCCTCGCTCGTGTTGCACGGCGGCACCACGTGGGTGCGGTTCATGTTGACGAAGGGCCACACGCCCTGCGCCTTCGCCGCGGCGGCGAACGCGGCCATCGGCGCGTTGTCCGCCCCGGCCGCGTTGTACGGCACCAGCGGCTCGCGCGTCTCCCGGTTCCGCACCAGTTCCAGCGCCCAGAACATGCCGACACCGCGCACCTCGCCGACGCTCGGGTGGCGCTCCGCCAGCTCCCGCAGGGCCGGGCCGAGGACGTCGGCGCCCACCCGGGCGGCGTGCTCGACGATGCCCTCCTCGGCCATCACGTTGATGGTGGCCACGGCGGCGGCGCAGGCCAGCGGGTGCCCGGAGTAGGTGAGCCCGCCCGGGTAGGGGCGCCGCGCGAACGTCTCCGCGATCTTCCCCGAGATGGCGATGCCGCCCAGCGGCACGTACCCCGAGTTGACCCCCTTGGCGAAGGTCATCAGGTCGGGCACGACGTCGTAGAGGTCGGCCGCGAACCACTCGCCGGTCCGTCCGAAACCGGCCATGACCTCGTCCAGGACGAAGACGATGCCGTGCCTGTCGCAGATCTCGCGGACCCCGGCGAGGTAGCCGGGGGGCGGCGGCATGATCCCGGCCGTGCCCGGGACCGTCTCCAGGACGATCGCGGCGACGGTCCCCGGACCCTCGAAGGCGATCGTCGTCTCCAGGTGCTCCAGCGCCCGCGCGCACTCCTGCTCCTCCGTCTCCGCGTAGAAGCGGGAGCGGTAGAGGAACGGCGCCCAGAAGTGCACGACGCCCGCCGCGGCACCGTCGGAGGCCCAGCGGCGCGGGTCGCCGGTGATGTTGATCGCCTGCTGCGTGCCGCCGTGGTACGAGCGGTACGCCGACAGCACCTTCGGCCGCCCGGTGTGCAGCCGCGCCATCCGCACGGCGTGCTCGACCGCGTCCGCGCCGCCGTTGGTGAAGAAGACCTTGTCCAGGTCGCCGGGGGTGCGCTCGGCGATCAGCCGGGCCGCCTCGGAGCGCGCCTCGACGGCGAACGCGGGCGCGAACGTCGTCATCCGCGCCGCCTGCTCCTGGATCGCGGCGACGACCTTCGGGTGCTGGTAGCCGACGTTCGTGTAGACGAGACCGCTGGTGAGGTCGAGGTACCGGTTGCCGTCGTAGTCCCAGAAGTACGAGCCCTCGGCGCCCGCGACGGCGAGCGGGTCGATGAGCTCCTGAGCGGACCAGGAGTGGAAGACGTGCGCGCGGTCCGCTGCCTTCACGGCCGCGCCGGCCTGGGGATGGGGCTGAGGGGTCATGCGGCGAGCGTAGGTGTCCGCGATGCGGAAACGGAATCGGCGTCCTGTCTGCGGGCGGGCCCAATCCACGACAGGTTGTCCACGCGCGGGCGTCCCGAGGGCGGGGCGCGGCCGGGAGTGTCGCCGGGGAGGGGCGCGGGGCAGGGCCGGGTGCGCGGGCGGGGCGCGGGGCCGGGTGCACGGGCGGGGCGCGGGACAGGGTGTGCGCGGTGTCGCCGGTCTGGCCGGAAGCGGCCTGTTACCGAACCGTGGACAACTCCCGGACACCGCGCGGGTGGCCCGCATTATCCTCGGGCTGTTGCTCACATCGGGGGGAAGGGGCGGCGCGGCATGGAGAAGCTCGGGGACGGGGACCCGCGGCACATCGGGGCCTACCGGCTGCTGGGGCGGCTCGGCGCGGGCGGCATGGGCCACGTCTACCTGGCCCGGTCCGACCGCGGACGGACGGTCGCCGTCAAGCTGGTGCGGGCGGAACTGGCCGCCCTGGAGGAGTTCCGCCGGCGGTTCCGGCAGGAGGTCGAGTCCGCCCGCCGCGTCGGCGGCCACTGGACGGCGCCCGTCCTGGACGCCGACACCGAGGCCGTCGTGCCCTGGGTCGCCACCGGGTACGTGGCCGGTCCCAGCCTCCAGCAGGTCGTCGGACACGACCACGGGGCGCTGCCCGAGCGCTCGGTGCGCACCCTCGCTGCCGGGCTCGCCCACGCCCTCCAGGACATCCACGCCGCCGGGATCGTGCACCGCGACCTCAAGCCGTCCAACGTCCTCGTCACCATCGACGGGCCCCGCGTCATCGACTTCGGCATCGCGCGGGCGCTGGAGACGGTGACCGACGGCGGCCTCACCCGCACCGGCGCGCTCGTCGGCTCGCCCGGCTTCATGGCGCCCGAGCAGGTGCGCGGCGACCGGATCACCCCCGCCTGCGACGTCTTCTGCCTCGGCTCCGTCCTCGCCTACGCCGCCACCGGCAGGCTGCCCTTCGGCTCCGCCAACAGCGGCGTGCACGCCCTGATGTTCCGCATCGCCCAGGAGGAGCCCGACCTGGACGCGGTGCCCGAGGGGCTCGCCGACCTCGTGCGGGACTGCCTCGCCAAGGACCCCGCGGCGCGGCCCGGCCTCGGCGAGGTGCTGGAGCGCACCGGCGCCCAGGACACCGTCGCCGACGGCCGCTCCCGCGATCCCTGGCTGCCCGGCGCCCTCGTCGCCCAGCTCGGCCGCCACGCCGTCCGCCTCCTCGACACGGAGAACCCCGAGGGCCCCGCGAGCCCCGGAGCGGCGGGGGGAACGCCCGGAACCGTCCCGGGCGGGCCGGGGGCGGCGGGTGTGCCGGGTGCGTCCGGTGCGCCGGGGGACACGCCGGTGGCACCGCCCGGTGCGGGCTTCCCGGGCGCGCCGCGTGCCGTGCGGAACGGCCATGCCGCCCCGGGCGTGTCCGGGGGCGGCGGTGCCCCCGCCGCCGCCGGAGGGCCGGGCGTGCCGGCCTCCCCGGCGCCCCAGGGAGCGGCCCCGGGCGTGCCGGACGGCGTGTCGTCCGCGCCAGGGGCCTTCGGAGCGTTCCCGGGCGTGTCGTCCGGCCCCGGCCCGGCCTCGTACGGACCCGGAGGCACCCCGGCGGCCCCCGGCCCGCCGCCCCCGGCGGGTCCTGGCGTGCCCTCCCCGGCGGGTCCCGGCGTCCCGCTGGACCACCTCCCGACGATGGCCGCGGGCCACACGCCGCCGCCCCCGCCCGTCGACCCCGCCTGGTCGGCCACGCCCCCGGGATACCACCCGTACGGCGGACACGGTTCGACCCCGCCGTACGGTTCGACCCCGCCCTGCGGACCACCGCCCGGCGCCGCCCACCCGCCGCCCTACGGCCCGCCGCAGGGAAACCCCCGGCACGGCCGTTCCACCGCGCTGCTGGTCGTCGTCGCCCTGGTGGTCGCGCTCGGCGCGGGCGGTTCGGTCTACGCCCTGATGAACGGCGACCGGGACGACCACCGGGCCGGTGGCGACCCGTCGGCCTCCCCGGGCGGCGGTGCCCCGCGGCACCCGGGCACCGGCGCCGCCACCACCGGACCGGACCCGGCGACCGGGACGCCGACCACCGCCCCGGCGGCCCAGGACGGCGCGATCCCCACCGGCTACCTGGGCTCGTGGTCCGCGACCATCGACAACGCGAGCGGCTCGCACAGCCGCCGGCTGACCATCCAGCAGGGCGGGGTGGGCGACACCGTCCTCTCCCTCGTCGCCGACGGCCCCGCGGGCGGCGGCACGTACCACTGCGTGTTCGAGGCGGGGCTCTCCACCGACCCGGGCACCGAGGGCCCGCTGCGGATCGGGGCCTCCCGGGTGACCGTCGGCCGCCCCGCCTCGTCCTGCTCCCCGGGCGAGCCCACCGTGGTCCGCCTCCTGCCCGACGGCACCCTGGAGCGCACCAACACCGGCACCGGCGAACGGCTCACCTACACCCGGGGCTGAGGCCGCCCGCCCCGCACCCGACCCCGCAGGGCGCCGGCCCGCGGGAGAGCGCCCTCAGCGGGGCTCCGGGGGCCGCTGGCGGGGCATGTTGGGGCGGGCGCCGGGCTGCGGGATGGAGAAGCGGCCCTGGGCGGACGGGCCGCCCTCCGCGCGCGTGCCGCCGGACGGCACCGACTGGAGGCCGAGCGGGGGCGAACCGGTGCGGAAGCCGACCATCCAGTCCGCCGTCTCCGCCCGCACCAGCTCCGTCAGGTCCTCCGAGAAGCGCCGCAGCACCAGCAGGCACCGCTCGGCCGCCTCGCTCGCCGTGCCGTCGGCCGGGCCCAGCACCTCGCGCACGCTCTCCGAGGCCCAGTCGAACTGGAGCACCTGGAGCCTGCGCTGCACGGCCTGCGCCGTCGCCACGTCCCGTATCCAGCCGGACGTCAGCCCGAAGTACCGGTCCCCGGCCACGCACGCCACCGCGAGCAGCACCGCCAGGTACCCCCACGGCGCGACCCCGACCGTGACCCCCGCCAGGTCCAGCAGCGGCAGCGCGGCCCCGGTGACGGCGCCCGCCGCCGCCCCGCACCGCAACAGCCGCGCGGCCCGCCGCTTGCCCGTCCGGTCCGCCAGGTACCAGGCGGCGGTGTCCAGCGCGCCGCGCTCCACCCACCGGTACAGCTCGTCCAGCCGCTCCGCGGGCACCGACCAGTCCCCGAGCGGAAACGGCCGCCCCGTCAGGTCGCCCGGCCGCAGCCCGGCCGCCCCCTCACCGCCCCTCCCGTCCTGCGGCGGCCCCTCGGGCTGCATCTCCGGCTGACCCACCCGGCACTCCCTACTGATCACGACAGCTCGGCGAGGCGATCACGGTGCGTGACGACGCCACGGCGCACGGATGGCCTCTTCGGTCGCGCCCCCGACCTCCGGGACCGACGTGCCGCCCCTTCCTACCCCCCAATGGGTGGCCCGGAACCAGGTTTCGCGGGCATTCCGTCCGGACATAGGCGTTGATCAGGTATAAGGCAGGCGGCCACCTCACTCGAAAGAGTGCCAGGGCGAGGGCCGCGCGGACCACGTAGGCTCGTGCCGAGCGGGAAATTCCCGCGGTGAACCCCGCAGCGACAGGAGCGGAACGTGATCCCCGGTGGCGGCCAGCCCAACATGCAGCAACTGCTCCAGCAGGCCCAGAAGATGCAGCAGGACCTGGCGAACGCACAGGAGGAACTGGCGCGGACCGAGGTCGACGGCCAGGCGGGCGGCGGTCTGGTGAAGGCCACCGTCACCGGCTCGGGCGAGCTGCGCGGCCTGGTGATCGACCCCAAGGCGGTGGACCCGGAGGACACCGAGACCCTCGCCGACCTGATCGTCGCCGCCGTCCAGGCGGCCAACGAGAACGCGCAGAACCTCCAGCAGCAGAAGCTCGGCCCGCTCGCCCAGGGACTGGGCGGCGGCGGCATCCCCGGTCTGCCCTTCTAAGACGGGCCCCGGCCCTCTACCGTACGTAGCAGCAACCTCAGGAAGGACGGCAGTCCGTTGTACGAAGGCGTGGTCCAGGACCTCATCGACGAGCTGGGGCGGCTGCCCGGCGTCGGGCCCAAGAGCGCGCAGCGGATCGCCTTCCACGTCCTCCAGGCCGAACCGGCCGACGTACGGCGCCTCGCCCAGGCCCTCATGGAGGTCAAGGCGAAGGTCCGCTTCTGCGCCACCTGCGGCAACGTGGCGCAGGAGGAGCTGTGCGGCATCTGCCGCGACCCGCGGCGCGACCCGTCGGTCGTCTGCGTGGTGGAGGAGCCCAAGGACGTCGTCGCGATCGAGCGCACCCGCGAGTTCCGCGGCCGGTACCACGTGCTCGGCGGCGCGATCAGCCCCATCGACGGCGTCGGCCCCGACGACCTGCGCATCCGCGAACTGCTCGCCCGGCTGGCCGACGGCACGGTCACGGAGCTGATCCTGGCCACGGACCCGAATCTGGAGGGCGAGGCCACGGCCACCTACCTCGCCCGCATGATCAAGCCCATGGGGCTCAAGGTCACCCGCCTGGCGAGCGGCCTTCCGGTGGGCGGTGACCTGGAGTACGCGGACGAGGTGACCCTCGGACGCGCCTTCGAGGGGAGACGACTCCTAGATGTCTGACGCCACGCTGCACGCGACCCACCAGAATCCCGACGACTTCGCGGTCCAGATCGCCGACCAGATCGAGAGCTTCCTGGTCGCCGTCACGGAGGTCGCCAAGGGCGCCGAACCGGACTCGGCGGTGCCCTTCCTGCTGCTGGAGGTCTCCCAGCTCATGCTGGCGGGCGGCCGGCTGGGCGCCCACGAGGACATCCTCCCGGAGGAGCGCTACGAACCGGACCCCGGCCCGGAGCCGGACGTGGACGAACTCCGCGAGAACCTCGCCCGCCTGCTGGAGCCCATCGACGTCTACTCCGAGGTCTTCGACCCCTACGAGCCGCGCCGCGCCCCCGTCCCGGCCCGGATCTCCGACGACCTCGCCGACGTCATCACCGACCTGCGCCACGGCATGGTCCACTACCGGGCCGGCCGCACCACCGAGGCCCTGTGGTGGTGGCAGTTCTCGTACTTCTCCAACTGGGGCTCCACGGCCTCGGCGAGCCTGCGCGCCCTCCAGTCGGTGGTCGCCCACGTCCGTCTCGACCAGCCGCTGGAGGCCCTCGACGGCCTCGACACCGACCAGCACCTCGGCGACGACACGCTGGAGAAGGAGGCCGGCCGGGTGATGGCCCGCGAGATCGCCGGCCCGCTCGGACTGCGCCCGGTCACCTGATCCGGACGGAGGGCGTTCCCCCGGCCCATCCGTCGGCCAAGGGCGTTCGCGGCCGTGTGACACACCGCACTTTTCCGAGTGAGGGGCCCTCTCGTGGGCATGAGCCAGCCTGAAACGAGAGCCCGGAAATCTCACGATGCGGTACCGCGGGGGGGAATTCCGGACGCTCGGTAAAATGAGCCGACCGCAGTGCATATACGCACGTGCGGAAAGAGACGGATTGAGCGAGGAGCGCACGTGGGCCTTGTCGTGCAGAAGTACGGAGGCTCCTCCGTAGCCGATGCCGAAGGCATCAAGCGCGTCGCCAAGCGGATCGTGGAAGCGAAGAAGAACGGCAACCAGGTGGTCGCCGTCGTTTCCGCGATGGGCGACACGACGGACGAGTTGATCGATCTCGCCGAGCAGGTTTCCCCGATTCCCGCGGGACGCGAGCTCGACATGCTGCTGACCGCCGGAGAACGCATCTCCATGGCCCTGCTGGCTATGGCGATCAAAAACCTGGGCCACGAGGCCCAGTCCTTCACCGGGAGCCAGGCGGGAGTCATCACCGACTCGGTCCACAACAAGGCCCGGATCATCGACGTCACCCCCGGCCGCATCCGCGCCTCCGTGGACGGCGGCAACATCGCCATCGTGGCCGGCTTCCAGGGCGTCAGCCAGGACAAGAAGGACATCACCACGCTCGGCCGCGGCGGCAGCGACACCACGGCCGTGGCCCTGGCCGCCGCGCTCGACGCCGACGTGTGCGAGATCTACACCGACGTGGACGGCGTGTTCACCGCCGACCCGCGCGTGGTGCCCAAGGCGAAGAAGATCGACTGGATCTCCTTCGAGGACATGCTGGAGCTTGCCGCCTCCGGCTCCAAGGTGCTCCTCCACCGCTGTGTGGAGTACGCGCGCCGGTACGACATCCCGATCCACGTCCGCTCCTCCTTCAGCGGACTGCGCGGCACGTGGGTCAGCAGCGAGCCGATCGAGCAAGGGGACAAGAGGGTGGAGCAGGCCATCATCTCCGGTGTCGCACACGACACCTCCGAGGCCAAGATCACGGTCGTCGGCGTGCCGGACAAGCCGGGCGAGGCCGCCTCGATCTTCCGGACCATCGCCGATGCCGAAGTCAACATCGACATGGTCGTGCAGAACGTCTCCGCCGCCTCCACGGGCCTGACGGACATCTCCTTCACGCTGCCCAAGTCCGAGGGCCGCAAGGCCATCGACGCGCTGGAGAAGAACCGCGCGGGCATCGGCTTCGACTCCCTGCGCTACGACGACCAGATCGGCAAGATCTCCCTCGTCGGCGCCGGGATGAAGGCCAACCCGGGCGTCACCGCCGACTTCTTCACCGCCCTGTCCGACGCCGGGGTCAACATCGAGCTGATCTCGACGTCCGAGATCCGCATCTCGGTCGTCACCCGCAAGGACGATGTGACCGAGGCCGTCCGCGCCGTGCACACCGCCTTCGGACTCGACGCCGACAGCGACCAGGCCGTCGTCTACGGAGGCACCGGCCGCTGATGTCCGGCACCGGACACCCGGGGTGGGCCGCACCGGCCTCGCAGGTCCGGGCCGCGGACCGCACCGGCCGGCCCGTGCTCGCGGTCGTGGGGGCGACCGGCGCGGTCGGCTCGGTCGTGCTCCAGATCGTCTCGCAGCACGCGGACGTCTGGGGCGAGATCCGCCTGATCGCCTCGTCCCGTTCGGCCGGCCGCAAGCTGACCGTGCGCGGCGAGGAGACCGAGGTGGTGGCGCTCACCGAGGACGTCTTCGACGGGGTCGACGTCGCCGTGTTCGACCTGCCCGACGAGGTCACCGCCCGGTGGGTGCCGGTGGCCGCCGGGCGCGGCGTGGTCGTGATCGACAACTCCGGCGCCTTCCGGATGGACCCGGACGTGCCGCTCGTCGTGCCCGAGGTCAATCCGCACGCCGCCCGGCTGCGTCCGCGCGGGATCGTGGCCAACCCCAACTGCACGACCCTCTCGATGATCGTGGCGCTGGGCGCGCTGCACGCCGAGTTCGGGCTGCGCGACCTGGTCGCCACCGCGTTCCAGGCGGTGAGCGGGGCCGGGCGGGTGGGCGTGGAGACGCTGCGCCGCCAGCTCTCCGCGGTGGCCGGCACCGAACTGGGCACCCACCCCGGGGACCTGCGCCGGGCCGTCGGCGAGGACACCGGCCCCTTCCTGGAGCCGGTCGCGCTGAACGTCGTGCCGTGGGCCGGCTCGCCGCGGGAGGACGGCTGGTCCTCGGAGGAGATGAAGGTGCGGGACGAGACCCGCAAGATCCTCGGCCTGCCCCGGCTGCCCGTCGCCGTCACCTGCGTGCGGGTCCCGGTGGTCACCACGCACTCCCTCACCCTGCACGCCCGCTTCGAGGACGAGGTCACCGTGGAGCGGGCCCGGGAGATCCTGGACACCGCCCCCGGGGTCGTCCTCTTCGACAACCCGGCCGCCGGCGAGTTCCCCACCCCCGCCGACGCGGTCGGCACCGACCCCGCCTGGGTCGGCCGGGTCCGGCGGGCGCTGGACGACCCGACCGCCCTGGAACTCTTCGTCTGCGGGGACAACCTGCGCAAGGGCGCCGCCCTCAACGCGGTGCAGATCGCCGAGCTGGTCGCCGCCGAGACGGGCTGACCACGGCAAAAATCCTCGGCCACCGAGACGTTCGTTCTCTAGGATTCCCGTACGGGATGTGATCCGGAAGACGAACCGGGGCACTTGTCCCGCGCCCGTCGGCATCGGAGGATTTCCTCCCCGCCCCCCGCAACCGCGCGGCGGCGGGGAGCGTCTTTGCGGTCACCCTCTTCGGGGCGTGGGGACACAGGTGTGCCGGCGCGGGGCCGCCGGCGGCGGGCGCGAGGGGACGCCCGTTCACAGCGACATAGGGGATGAGCGGGGCGTATGAGGGCCTTTGACGCGGTGTCGGACGGGTGGCGGTCCGGCACGGACGGGAACGTGACGTCCGGCACGTACAACCCTTGCGGGGGCAAGGGGGTCCAACTGGCGTGGCAGAGGTACTCGACTTCACCGCGGCGACACGCGGTGCGGCTCTGCGGGCAGCCGTCCGGCCCGTCCGGCCCCCTCGTCCCCGCGCCGTCGGCGCGGCCGGTGGCATGCCGGTGATCGCGCCCATGCCCGCGGCGCGGCCGGCCCGCCTCACCGAACAGCGCGACGGCGCGGAGGAGAGCGTGGTGACGGGCACCACCGTCGACCACCTCACGGAGACGTACCGGGCCCACTACCGGTCGCTGCTCGGCCTCGCCGCGCTGCTCCTGGACGACACCGCGTCCTGCGAGGACGTCGTCCAGGAGGCGTTCATCCGCGTCCACTCGGCGCGCAAGCGCGTCCGCGACCGGGACAAGACCCTCGCCTACCTGCGGCAGACCGTCGTCAACCTCTCGCGGTCCGCGCTGCGCCGGCGCATCCTCGGCCTCAAGCTGCTCTCCAAGCCGATGCCCGACATGGCGAGCGCGGAGGAGGGCGCCTACGACCGCCTGGAGCGCGACTCGCTGATCCAGGCGATGAAGGGGCTCCAGCGCCGCCAGCGCGAGGTGCTGGTCCTGCGCTACTTCGCGGACATGACCGAGGCTCAGGTCGCCGAGACGCTCGGCATATCCCTGGGCTCGGTCAAGGCGTACGGATCGCGCGGCATGGCGGCGCTCAGAGTGGCCATGGGAGCCACGACATGAGCGCCGGGGACGCGCGGCGGGACGCCGCCGAGGGCCGGGACGCCCCCGGGGGGCCGGCCCCGTACGAGGAGGCGCCGCCGGACGGCGCCGACGCCGGGCCGCCGCGCCCGCACACGCACGAACCGACGCACACGCACGCTGGGAACGGAACTGTGAACCACGGCCCCGCCGACCCGGGCCCCACCCCCGGGGACACCCCCACCGACCACCTGCCGGGCCCGCCGGCCGCCACGCCGGACGACGATCCGACGTCGGAGGGCCCGGACCCGGACGACTCGGGCCCGGAAAGCCCGCCGGCCGCCGACGGCACCGCACCCGCCGTCCCGGCCGCCGACGGCACCGCTCCGGTCGCCCCCGTTCCGGAGGGCCCCGGTCCCGAAGGCGCCGGGGGCACCTCCGGTGACAGGGCGCCCATCGCCCTCGTGCCGGCCCCCCGGGCCGCGGACGGGGAGGAGCCCGACGCGCTCGGCGGCGACGAGGCCGCGCTGCGCGGTCTCCTGCACCAGGCGGTACGGGAGGTGGCGCCCCGCGACGGCACGCTGGAGCACCTGCGCCGCGCCGTGCCCGCGCGCCGGGCCCGCAAGCGCCAGGCCGCCGTCGGCCTCGCCGCCGCCGCGCTCTTCCTCGGCACGGCCGTCCCCGCCGTCGTGCACGTCTCCTCCGCCGGAGGACTCGGCGCCGACCCCTCCGTCGCCGGCAGCGCCTCCCAGGCGCAGGGCGGCGCCACCCAGGGCACCGACCCGGCCGGCGGGCGCGGTGGCACCGCCGGCACCGGCGGCCCGGCCGAGGGCGAGCACGGCACCGGACCGGCGCGTACGCCGGACGACGCCGAGACCGGCGCCGCCGCGGGCTCGCCCGACGCCGCCGACCCCTCCGCCGGCGGCGACGCCGACTCCGGCGCGTGTACGGCGGGCCGGCTCGGGCCGGCCGTCGCGAGCAGCTCGGCCCCCGACTCCACCGGCGCCGTCTACGGCACCTTCCGCGTCACCAACGTCTCCGCGGCCGGGTGTACCGTCGCCGGTCCCGGCAGCCTCTCCGTCAGTGCCCTGGGCGCGGCGGACGCCGGCCGGATCGGCACCGCGCGGCACACGGCCGGGGATGCGGCGGCGGCCCTGCCCGACCCGTCGCTGGAGGCCGCCTCGCTGACCCTGGCGCCGGGCTCCTCCTACGAGGTGCGGTTCGCCTGGGTGCCCTCGGAGACCTGCCCCAGCACGGGTGGCACCCCCGGCGGTGCCTCGCCCGACCCGACGCCCTCCGAGGACGTCGCCACGAACAGCGGCGGCTCCACCGGCGGCGACACAGACCCCCAGACCCAGCTCGTCACCGAGGACGCGCCGGCCGACGCCGGCGTGGCGGTGACGTACGCCCCCGAGGGAGGCTCGGGGGCGGCGACGGCCACGGTGTCCCACGCGTGCGCGGGGACCGTGTACTGGACGGGAGTGCTCCCGGCCTCGTCCTGACCGGGGAGCGGCCCCGGGCCCGGGGTGCCGTCCGGGCCCGCGCGGCCCGGCTCAGACGCCGGTCGGGCTGGGGCGGTCCTCCCGCTCCCGCCCGGCACCGGCGGTCTCGGCGGCCCCGGTGGTCGCGGTGGTCTGCGCGGCCACGGTGGTCCCGGTGGTCGCGGTGCCCTCGGGGGCGAGGCCCAGCTCCGCGTCGCGGGTGAGTTCCACCTCGCGGCGCAGCAGCCGGAACCACATGAAGATCACGAAGCCGACGAAGGCGAACCACTCGGCCGTGTAGCCGAGGTTCTGGAACGCCTTGAGGTCCAGGCCGGTGTTCTGCGGGGCGCTCACCGGCACCGCCCGCATCCCGGAGTCGCCGTCGTTGAGCGTCACCCACGCGTCGTACAGCTCGTACGGCACCAGGTTGACGAGCGTGGCGGTGCTGATCGCGCCGGCCTGGCCGGCGGGCAGTCCGGAGCGGGAGCGGACCCCGTTGTTGCCGGGCGTCTCGGACGCCTGGAGCGCCCCGGTCACCGTGACCTCGTCCCCCGGCGGTGCCGGGGCCTTCGCCGGGTCCGGCGTGCCGGGCAGCCAGCCCCGGACGACGGGCAGCGCGCGCCCCTCGTCGGTGCGCAGCAGGGTCAGCACGTAGTACCCGGTGCGCCCGTCCAGCGTCCGGTCCGGTACGAGGAACTGGTCCTCGTACCTGCCGGTGGCGGTGGTCTGCTTGCCGACCGTGGACCGGTCGACGGGGAGCAGGCCGGCCAGCGGGCGCGCGGCCTCCCGGCGGTCGGAGGCCGCCTGGGTGTCCGCGCGGTCGTGGGCCTGCACCCGGTCCTCGAACCGGCCGAGCTGCCAGGACCCCATGAAGATGCAGAAGGGGATGGACAGGACGAGGAAGACGTTGATCCCCCACCACCGGGGCGTCAGCAGAAACCGGTACACGTCTCCACGGTACGGGGCGCCCGCGCCGGAGTCGGCCCCGGGGCGGCCTGTGGGCGAGGTTGTCCACAGGCTGGGGACGCGGTCCGCGCCGGTCCGCCCGGACCGGGCAGTATGGGGCCATGACTGAGAGCAACGGGTCCGTCTCGCCGCAGCGGCGGGAGCGGGCCGAAGAGATGCCCGACTGGGAGAAGCGGTTCCGGGCGCCGAGGGTGTCGCTGCCCGACTGGGCGCAGGACGCGCCGCACCGCTCCCTGTTCGTGTCCAACGCGACGGGGACCTACGAGCTGTACGCCTGGGACCGGTCGACGGGCGGGCAGCGCCAGGCCACGGACCGGCCGAACGGCACCACGGTCGGTGTGCTCTCGCCCGACGGTGAGTGGATCTGGTGGTTCGACGACACGGACGGCGACGAGTTCGGCGTCTGGCGCCGCCAGCCCTTCGCGGGCGGCGCGGACGAGCCGGCGGTGCCCGGACTCGACCCCTCCTACCCGGCGGGACTCGCCCTCGGCCGGGACGGGAGCACCGTGGTGGTCGGGCGTTCCACCGACGCCGACGGCACCACGATCCACCTGGCGCGCGCGGGCGGGGAGCCCGTGGAGATCTACCGGCACCGCGAGTCGGCCGGCGTGGGGGACCTCTCGCACGACGGCACGCTGATCGCCGTCGAGCACACCGAGCACGGTGACGCCATGCACGCGGCGCTGCGCGTCCTGCGCCCCGACGGCACGGCCGTCGCCGACCTCGACGACACCCGGGGCGGCACCGAGGAACTGGGTCTGGAGGTGCTCGGCTTCGCCCCCGTCGACGGGGACACCCGCCTGCTCATCGGCCACCAGCGCCGGGGCCGCTGGGAGCCCCTGGTGTGGGACGTGGCGACGGGCGAGCAGACCGACCTCGCCCTGGAACTGCCCGGCGACGTGAGCGCCGAGTGGTACCCGGACGGCAGCGGCCTGCTGATCGTGCACGGCTTCGAGGCCCGCAGCGAGCTGTTCCGGTACGACCTGGCGGCGCGCGAGCTGGTGGAGATCCCCACCCCGGCCGGCACGGTCTCCGGTGCGACGGCCCGGCCCGACGGCAGCGTGGAGTACCTGTGGTCCTCGGCCGCCGAGCCGTCCGCGGTCCGTTCCACCACCGGCCGCGTGGTGCTGGACCCGCCCGGCATGCGGTCGCCGCGCTCGGTGCCGGTGGAGGACGTGTGGGTGGAGGGGCCGGGCGGACGCGTCCACGCCCTGGTGCAGAAGCCGGCGGGCGCGAGCGGGCCGCTGCCGACCGTCTTCGACATCCACGGCGGCCCGACCTGGCACGACAGCGACGCCTTCGCCGCCGGCCCCGCCGCCTGGGTCGACCACGGGTACGCGGTGGTCCGGGTCAACTACCGCGGCTCCACCGGGTACGGCCGGGCCTGGACCGACGCCCTCAAGCACCGGGTGGGCCTCATCGAGCTGGAGGACATCGCCGCGGTGCGGGAGTGGGCCGTCTCCTCCGGCCTCGCCGATCCCGCCCGGCTGATCCTCACCGGCGGCTCCTGGGGCGGGTACCTGACCCTGCTCGGCCTCGGCACCCAGCCCGAGGCGTGGACGCTGGGCATCGCCGCCGTCCCCGTCGCCGACTACGTCACCGCGTACCACGACGAGATGGAGGGGCTGAAGGCCCTCGACCGCACCCTGCTCGGCGGCACCCCGGAGGAGGTCCCGGAGCGCTTCGAGGCATCCTCGCCGCTGACCTACGTCGACCGGGTCAAGGCCCCGGTCCACATCTCCGCCGGGGTCAACGACCCGCGCTGCCCGATCCGCCAGATCGAGAACTACGTGGCGCGCCTGGAGGCGAGGGGCGCGGTCCACGAGGTGTACCGGTACGACGCGGGGCACGGCTCCCTCGTCGTGGAGGAGCGGCTCAAGCAGGTCCGCCTGGAGCTGGACTTCGCCGCCCGCCACCTGCCGCCGGCCCGGTAACGGCCGGGTGCCTCCCGGCCCCGGCGGACGCCGGGGCCGGCCGGGACGGCGCGGGAGGCGTCCCCGGTGGCCGGGGCGGGGCTGGTACGCGCCCGGCGGCACGGGTGTCCGCCGGGCCGGGGCGGCGCCCTCACCGGACCCGCCCGCCCCCGGTGTCTCCGTACGGGTGCGGGCCCGGGACCCGGGCGCGGCGGCCCAGGAGTTCCGCGAGGCCCTGCCGGGTCGCCGCCAGCACCACCCGGTCCCGGGCTTGCAGGACGTAGGTCCGCGGCAGTTCCCACACCAGCCCCGACGACCGCAGCCCCTCGGCGCCGCCCGCCTCGCCGGGGCGGCGGTCGCCGTCGGCCCCCGCGTCCAGCGCCAGCACCCGCCACGCCCCGGCCCGGAACGCCTCCCCGACGGTCCGCCCCTCCAACTGGGGGTGCCCGGCCACCGTGACGGCGGCGAAGAGCAGCACCCGCCGCTCGACGGGGATCGCCCCCAGGATCTGGCGGCCCATCATCGCCGCGGCGAACGCGGGCGCCGCCAGGTGCGACACGCTGCGGCTGCGGGTCAGTGCCTGCGGGTGCGCGGCCCGCAGGGTGCGGTACACGGCGGTGGCGAAGTCGTCGTCGTACAGGCGCAGCACCACGCGCAGGTCGGACCGCAGCGACCGGGCGTAGAGGACCGCCTCCAGGTTGGTCGAGTCGGCGCTGGTCAGCGCGAGCAGCGAGTGCGCCCGGTGGACCCGCGCCGCCTCCAGGACACCCTCCTGCGTGACGTCGCCGAGCACCACCGGCACCCGCAGCCGCCGCGCGGTGGCCATGCCGCGGGCCTCCGGGTCCGCCTCGACGCACACCACCGGGATGTCCAGTTCCCGCAGCCGGGTCAGCACCCGGGTGCCGATCTTGCCGAGGCCGAGCAGGACCACGTGCCCGCCCAGCCCGCGCGGGGGCTTGCGCAGGGCGGAGGCGTTGCGGAAGGTGCCCAGTGCCTCCAGCACCGCCGCCAGCAGGACCGGCAGGAGCAGGAGCCCGGTGAAGCCGGAGAGGAGTTGCAGGATCTGCTCGCCGGCCGACTGGTTGTGCGCCGGCTCGTTGATGGCGAAGAGGTCGAGCAGGGTCACGTAGGTGGCGTGCAGGGCGTTGTCGCCGGTGACCACCGCCAGCGCCACCGCGAGCGCGACCACACAGGCCACCAGGCCCGCCAGCGACCAGCGCAGCCGCCGGGAGAAGAGCGAGGCGAACGGCGGCACCCGGGTCCGCGCGGCCGACAGCGCGGGACCGGAGTAGGAGACCTGCTCCAGGGCGACCGTCCCGCGCCCGGTGGCCGCCTCCACGGCCGCCGCGTCGGGCAGCAGGTAGGGCGCCTGGTCGCCGCTGGTCTCCGAACCGTCCGCGCCCGCCGGGTCGTTGCTGGTCGCGGAGAGCAGCGCCAGCGTGCACAGCCCGGGGTCGGCGACCTCGCCGGGGCGCGGCGGGTGCCGTTCCACCGCGCGCAGCAGCAGCCCGTCCGTCTCCACCACCTTGCCGGTGCCGACCAGCGCCGTCGCCGCCAGCGCGGGGGCGGCCGTGTCGGCGTCGGAGAGCACGGTCGTCGAGGCCCCGGCGCCGTCCAGGCCCCCCGCCCGGCCGTCGCCGGCGGACAACGCGGCGGTCTGGTCGAGGAGTTCCTCGATGTGCTGGCCGAGGCGGCGGTTGTAGAGGCGCAGCACGAGGCGGAGGCGGGGGTTGAGCCGGCGGGCGGTCAGCGCGGCCCGGATGTTGGTCTCGTCGTCGTCGTAGACGAGGGCGAGGGCCGCGGCCCGGTCCACGCCGGCCCCGGCGAGCACGTCCTCGGTGGGTTCGAGGGCCTCCACCGGGCGGGGCGTGCCGTTGGCCTCGCCGCCGCGGTTGACGGTCGCGTTGACCACCCGGTCCAGCAGCGCCGCCGAGGCCGCGCGGGCCCGGCCGACGACCGGCCGCCGCACCTGGCCGACGGAGGGCGGGACGACGAGGGTGACGTGTTCGCGGTACACGCCCCGCAGTTCGGCGGCGAGCCGGTGGGCCAGCCCGTCGTCGCCGCAGACCACCATGTGGGTCGCGTCGCCCGGCGGGCCGCCCTGCGGACCGCTCGGAGGACCCTGGTTCGGAACGATCGCCACGAGGGACAAGACTGCCTCAACGCCACCGCCGGTTCCAGACCCCCCGGCGCGCGGGAGCGGCCCCGGGCGGGACCGCTCCCGCGGCCTTCCGTGCCATACCGTTACCGACGGGTCACCGTTCGCGGACAGGCGCCCGACCGCGAGTTCCGTAGGATGAGGACGGTTGCGGGAGAGGGCGGCATAAAAGCAGCGTAAAGATTGCCGGAGCCGGGCAATGACATCGTCTTCCCCGCATGTGAGGATTCGTTTCACCGAAGCTCAGCGACGGGCGAGAGGGGGACGGCGCATATGGCCTGGTTTCTTGGGCTGGGTATCACGGGGGTTGTGCTGCTCGCCTTGTCGCTGATCTTCGACGGGCTGCTGGAAGGCGTCTTCGACGGTGCCCTGGACGGTCTCCTGGAGGGGTGGCTGTCCCTGCCGGTCATCGCCGGGTTCACCGCGATGACCGGCTTCGGCGGGGCGATCGCCCTGGGCACCGGCTGGACCGGCCCGGCGGGCGCCGTCGCGGTGGGGGCCCTGGCCGGTGTCGCCGCGGGCTGGCTGACGTACCGTCTCAGCCGGGCGCTGATGCGGGACCAGACGGACGGCACGCCCACCCACGACCAGCTCGTCGGCACCTCGGGACGGGTGGTGACCGCCATCCCCGCCGACGGTTTCGGCGAGGTCATGCTCCGGCTCGCCGGCCAGCCGCTGAAGTGCTCGGCGCGCAGCGCGCTGCCCGTGGCCCGCGGCACCGAGGTGTGGGTCGAGTCGGCGCCGACGTCGACGTCGGTCGTGGTGCGCCCGGTGGAGCGCTGAGCGGTGGAGAGCGACGCGGCCCGTTTCGCCCCCGCCGGGGCGTACGGGTCCATTCCGCGCGCCTTTCCTTTACCGCCGCGCCCGGTATTCCTTCCCCACCCCTCCTTTCCCACGTGTTCTTTTCTCGTTCCTTCTCCGTGATTCGGGGGCAGTGTCATGAGTCCTGTCGTGATCGCGGTACTGGGAGTCGTCGTACTCCTGGTACTGCTCGCGCTGGTGGTCGTCAGCCGGTACAAAGTCGCCGGGCCCAGTGAGGCGTTCATCGTCACCGGCCGGCGCGGCAAGAAGTCCACCGATCCGGAGACCGGCCGGGTGTTCACCGACAACAGCGGCCAGAAGGTCGTGGTCGGCGGTGGCGTCTTCGTCGTGCCGTTCGTGCAGCAGCGCTTCACCCTCGACCTCTCCTCGCGGCACATCCCGGTCGCCGTCCGCGGCGCGGTCACGCTGCGCGGGGTGAAGGCGAACCTGGACGGCGTCGCCATCGTCAAGGTCGGCGGTACCGAGGACGCGATCCGCGCCGCCGCCCAGCGTTTCCTGATGCAGCAGGAAGGCATCGTCGGCTTCACCCAGGAGGTGCTGTCCGGCGCGCTGCGCGCGATCGTCGGCCGGATGTCCGTGGAGGACGTCATCCGCGACCGCGCCGCCTTCGCCGGCCAGGTCGCCGAGGAGGCCGAGGCGAGCCTGTCCGGGCAGGGCCTGGTGCTGGACGCCTTCCAGATCCAGGACATCACCACCGAGGGCTCCTACCTGGAGGACCTGGGCCGCCCCGAGGCCGCCCGCGCCAAGCAGGAAGCCGACATCGCCGAGGCCGTGGCCCGGCGCGCGGCCGAGCAGGCCCGGCTGAAGGCCGAGGAGGAGATCGCGGTCGCGCAGCGGACCCTCTACCTGAAGCAGGCCGAGATCAAGGCCGAGACCGACCAGGCCGCGGCCCGCGCCAACGCCGCCGGCCCCCTCGCCGAGGCGGCCCGCCAGCAGGACATCCTCGCCGAGCAGGAGAAGGTCGCCGAGCACCAGGCCGCGCTGAAGGACCGTCAGCTCGACACCGAGGTCCGCAAGCCCGCCGACGCCCAGCGCTACGCCGCCGAGCAGGAGGCGGAGGCCCGCCGGGTGGCCCGCGTCAAGCAGGCCGAGGCCGAGCGTTCGGCCGAGATCGCCGCCGCCCAGGCCGAGGCCGAGCGGGCCCGGCTCACCGGTGAGGGTGAGAAGCAGCGCCGTGGCGCGCTCGCCGAGGCCGAGGCCATCGAGGGCCTCAAGCAGGGTGAGGCCGAGCGGGCCCGGCGTGCGGCGATCGCCGAGGCGGTCCGGCTGGAGGGTGAGGCGGAGGCCGCGGCGATCGGCGCCAAGGGCTCGGCCGAGGCCGAGGCGATGCGGCAGAAGGCCGACGCCTTCGAGCAGTACGGCGAGGCCGCCGTGCTCCAGATGCTGGTCGAGGTGCTGCCGCAGGTGGTCGCCAAGGCGTCCGAGCCGCTGTCGGCCGTGGACAAGATGACGGTCATCTCCACCGACGGGGCGAGCCAGCTCTCCCGCACGGTCGCGGACAACGTGGCCCAGGGCATGGAACTGCTGAACTCCACCACCGGTGTCGACCTCGCGGCGCTGCTGAAGAACGTCGCCGCGAGCGCCGGCCCGCTCGGCGGGAAGAAGGACGACGGCGCGGAGCCGGCCGACAACGGCAAGGTCCAGATCACCGGCTGACCCTCCCGTCCGGACCGGGGCACCGCGCCTCGCGTCCGGACGGGCCACCGGCCCGGTCGGGGTTCCCCGGCCGGGCCGTCGCGCGTCGCCGGGTCAGAGGTCCTGGTCGGGCCAGCCCAGGAGGCGGGCCCCGATGACCGCGGTCTGGAGGGTGTACCGGTTCACCGGGTCGGCGGGGTCGGCCCCGGTGAGCTGGTGCACCCTGTCCAGCCGGTACGTCAGCGCCCGCACGCTCAGGGAGAGCCGGCGGGCCGCCTCGGCCGCGGTGCAGCCGGCGTCGAAGTACACCTCCAGCGTCCGCAGCAGCGGTTCGGCGCCGCCCCGGGCCTCCCGCAGCGGGCCGAGGACGCTCAGCACCAGGTCGGCCATGGCCTGCCGGTCCCGGGTGAGCACCGGGTAGACCAGCAGGTCGGCGGCGCGCACCACGGGGTCGGCCAGATCCAGCCGCTCGGCGAGTTCGAGGGTGCTCAGCGCCTCCTCGTAGCTGTGCACCACGCCGCCGGGGCCGCTCCGGGCCCGTCCGAGGGCGACCCGGCCGCCGTCGGTGGCGGCGTACGCCTGCTTGGCGAAGAAGGCCAGGATCTCGTCCTGGTCGCCGGGGGCGATGCAGACCAGGTGCCCGTTCTTGGTGGTGATCAGGACGCGCCGGTCGCCGAAACGGGAGATGAGCGCGGTCTCCACGAGCCGCGTCACGGGCGCGGTGTCGTCGTAGGGCTCGGGCCCCTCGGCCACGGCGACGGCGTGGGCGCGGGAGAGGGCGAGGCCGAAGCGTTCGGCGCGCTCGGCGAGCCGGCCCAGGTCGCTGCGCCCGTAGAGCAGGTCGTCGATGAACTCGCGCCGCACCGCCTCCTCCTGGCGTACGGCGAGGCGCTGGGCGCGTTCGTAGCCTTCGGCGAAGGCGTCGACGGCCTGGGCGACGGCGGCGAGCACGTGCGGGACGGTCCCCTCGGTACCGGCTTTACCTGGCCATGACAGGCGGGTGGCGTGCAGATGCTCCCGGACCAGGGTGCGCAGGCTGTGGCCGATCTCGGCGGCCTCCTCGCCGAGCCTGCGTCGCCCGTCCAGCTCGTCGCGGGTCAGTCGCCGGCCGGTGCCCGCCACCTCCGCCAGGATCTCGGCGTACCCCGCCAGGTACGCCTCGTTTCGCTCCCCCATGTCCGCGCCCTCCCTGCCGTTCACGCCCCGGTGCGCGGTATCCGGCAACGAGAGGGTAGTAAATCTTGCCGGAGCCCGGCAACGCGGGGGGAGCGGAGCGTGCGGAGCCGGCCGGCGGACCGGGCGGGCACGGGGTCCGGGAGCGGGCGAGGGGCAGCCGGGGCGCGGGGAAAGGGGCCGCCCACCGGCGCGGGCGGCCCCTTCGGGCACTACGGGGTGACAGGGGCGGCCGCGTGCGCCGGGGCGTCACACGTATCCGTACGAACGGAGGCCGGCGCCCGGCCGGGTCAGACCGGGGCGCCGTCGGACGGCGGGACGCCGGCGGGAGCGGTACCGGGCCCGGCCTGGGCGGGCACGGCGGCGGAGCCGTTCGCGGCGAGGGCGTTGGCCTGCCGGGCGAAGGCGCTCATCGCCTTGAAGTCGGGCAGCACCCGCAGGACGAAGATCCCGGCCATGGAACTCGCCGGAAACCCGGCGAGCAGCACCGCGTACCCGGACTCGCCCCGCTGGACCATGTGGTAGGCGAGGAAGAGGAACCCGCCCACGAGCCCGGCGGCGAAGAGCTGGCCGAGCAGGTTCTGCGCCATCTGGCCGATGGCCTGTATCCGCTGCACCCGGTAGTCGGCGGTCACGGCGTGCAGGACGGTGCGCAGGTGCCGCTTGTTGGCGACCTCCAGATGCTTCGCCAGTTCGATGAGCTGGGCGACGAGCGGGGAGTCCGCCGGGGCGGTGGCCGCCGGGCGTTCGTTCAAGCGCTTTTCTCCTGGAGGTCGGCGACCATCATGTGCAGTGCCTGCCGGACCGGGTGGGTGGGGCTGGCCGACCGCATCAGCCGGCGCGCGGTGTGGGGCGTCGGCACGGGGCGCAGGGTGCCGGGGGCGCCGCGGGCGGCCGACGCCTCCTCGTACTCGGTCAGGATCCGGAAGAGGAGCGCCCGCGCCATCTCGTGGTCGCGTTCGCTCTGCCGCATGAGCTGCGCGGTGTCCAGCTCCTCCACCCGCTTGAAGGCGAGGGCACGCAACTCCGAGTAGAGCGCCCGCCCGCGCCGTCCGCGGCGGGCCAGGGCGTGCCGCAGCGCGCAGAGGAACGCGGCCAGGGAGGAGAGGGTCACGGCGGAGAGCACGACTATGACGACCACCGGCCAGCGGGAGTCGACCACCAGGGCCAGCACCGCCAGGACCGCCGACAGCGCGGCCGAGGTGAAGCTCACCGTCACGGCGACCAGCCGCAGCGTGGCCAGCGCGTCGCGCATCTGCCGCGCGTCCGTGCCGTCCTCCGCGGGGGCGACGGGCAGGCGCGAGGCCGTGTCCAGGGCCGCGTTGACGGCGGCGAGCCGCTCACCGAGACCGGGGCCCGGTCCGGCGCCGGTCCGATGGGCGGGGAACACGGCGCCGGTCGGGTCCAGAACGCTCAGGGCACCGGCGCGTACATCTCTCCATGACATGGAGCCCCCTAGGTACGACAACCCCGCGCATGCTAGCACGCTGTGTACGGTGCGTGACTACCCGTGAGCAAGGGGCCGTGAACCCGACGGCGTTCCGAGCCGGTCCCGGGGCTGCGGCAGCACGGCGGTGAACGGAGGGCGAGGAGACCGCGGGGCGCGCTCCGCCGGCCCCCGCTCGACCACCTCCCCGGCGTCCGGCACGGCGGTCCGGCACGGCGGTCCGGTGGGCCGGAGCCAGTGCCTCCGGATCGCGTGTGACCAGCGTGTGTGACCAGGAGGAGGGCCAGATCGTCCCGGCTCGGGAGCAGCGTGGCAGAACGCCGAGGGCGCCCCGGCGGGTCACCGGGGCCGGCCCGGAGGCGATCTCGTCGCGGACCAGGACGCGGGGGCGGGCCGACAGGGCGCGCACCAGGGTCGCGCGCTGCACTTCGCCCCCGGAGAGCCGGTCCGGGCGCCGGTGCGCGACGGCCCCCGCCAGACCGAGGCCGGCCAGGGCGTCCACCCCCTGCGCACCACCGCGTCCCCCGGGGCCGCCGGGTCCGCCGGGCAGCCGGACGGCCGTGTGGCCGTGCGGGCGGCCGGCCGTGCGAGCGGTCGGCCGAGGACCGGACGGTGCTCAACGACACCGGCCCGGACGGAAGCGACGTGGCCCACCCGCCCGCACCCGCCCGCACCCGCCCGGACACCGCGCGCCGACACCGGCCGCCGGCGCGCGACGCGCCAACGCCCCGGTGATCCGCCGCAGAAGGCGAGGCCGCCGCATCGGCGATCACTGCGAAAAGAGCATGTGCGTTCGGTCAATTCCGGCAGGCGGGAGAAAGAACCGGCCACATGCCCGTACGCCGGTTCTCCCGAACACGACGCGGCGGCACCATGGTCTGTCACGCGCAGGGCGCGCCGTGCCGGGAAGCGCGATCGTCGGGGGGTACTGGTGCATCACGCATGGCCGCCGTCCACCTTTCTCGGCCGCTTACGGCCGGCGACACGCGAGGAACTGCTCACACTGGGCACTCCGATCGTCTACCACCCGCACCGCGCCCTGCTGCAACAGGGCGACGACAGCCGGCACGTCCTGCTGGTCACGCGCGGCGTGGTGAAGGTCGTCGCCAGCGCGGAGAGCGGTTACGACATGCTGCTCGCCGTCCGCATAGCGGGCGACCTGGTCGGCGAGATGGCCGCGTTCGAGGAGCGCCCCAGGTCCGGCACGGTGATCGCCTGCTCGGACGTGACCGCCCGCGTCATCCAGGTGGGAGCGCTGGAGTCCTTCCTGACCCGGCACCCGGACGCCATGCGGGCCATCCTCCACATGCTCTGCGCGCGGCTGCGCTGGGCCAACCGCCGGCGCATCGACTTCCAGGCGTACGACTCGCTGACCCGGCTGGCACGGGTCCTGGCCGAGCTGAGCCAGGCGTACGCCCAGCCCGTGCGGGACGGCGACGGCAAGAGGTGCGACCTCGGGGTGACCCTCACCCAGGCGGAACTCGCCTCACTGGCCGGACTCGCCCTCGCCACGGCCGAGAAGTCCCTCGCCGCGCTGACGGCCAAGGGCCTGGTCGAGCGCAGCTATCGCAACATAACCATCTGTGACGTCCCGAAGCTTCTGGCGTTCGCCAAAGTCGTGGCCGACAACCCGTATTGATACGGAATCACTCCGGTCACTCTCTCCTAGCCTCTCGGAAAACGGCACGTGGGCACCATCCGTCCACGGCTGGAAGAAGAGAGGAACGATCGGGTGGTTGAGTGGAATGGGTTCTTCCCCAGCCTCTGCATAGCCGTGGACGCGGAGTCCTACGGCAGGAACAACGACCGAGGGCAGACCGAGGTCCAGCACGACCTGCCGCGCCTCCTCGACCGGGCCGCCAGAGGCGCCGGCCTGGACCGCACCGAGTGGCTGATCCAGCGCAAGGGGGACGAACAGCTCGCGGTGCGCCGCCAGGACGGCACCGACCCGCGCCTGGTCGACGACTACATCCGGTACCTCGCCGCCGAGCTGCGCGAGCACAACGCCCGGCGTGTCCCCACCGCGCGGTTACGGCTGAGGGCCGTCATCCACCAGGGACTCGTGGCGCCGGCCGACAACGGTTTCGCGGGAACGGCCGTGGTGGTCACCGCACGCCTGCTGAGCGCGCGGCCGCTCTACGACGCGCTCGCCGACCATCCCGGCAGCGACCTGGTGCTGCTGCTGTCCGACGACGTCTTCCGGTCCCTCGTCGCGGGCGGCCACACGACCCTGTCCCCCGAGGACTTCGCTCCCGTCCCCGTCGAGGCCAAGGAGTACCACGGCGCGGCCTGGCTGCACGTACCCGGTCGCGGCGCACCCGCCGCCGCGCACCCGCCCGTGACGGAGGGGACCCAGGAGCCGGCGGATCCCGCGACGCGGGGACGCCCGGAGCCGACGGAGTCCGAGGCGGACCGGGACCGGCGGACCGCCCCGAGCGTGCCCGGCCCGGGCTTCGACCAGCAGTTCCGGGCCGCGGAACTCAAGGTCACCAACGTCAACGGTTCCGTCGACGCCCGGGGCGCCGTCTTCGGCTTCGGGAGCCCCCGTGGCTGAGACCCCGGAGCCGGACGCCCCGTACGGTCCGGTGACCGGGGAGCCCGCGCCCGAGGACCCGGCGGGCGCGGCCGAGGCCGGTGCGGAGTACTTCCCCCCGGGGCCCGGGCCCGGCCCGGGCCCCGGGGGCGGGGACGAGCCGGACGCACACGAACAGGACAACCGCGGCTACGACGAACTGCGCGACGTGCAGCAACTCGTCAACAACAACTTCTACGGCGTCGTCGACGCCTCCGGAGCCGCGTTCGGCTTCGGCGCCGCCTCCTCACCCGGGCTCACCCCCGGCACCATCGAACCCGGGGAGGCAGCCCAGGCCCTGCGGTTCTACGTTCCGCCGCGGCCCTGCTTCGACGAAGCCCTCACCATGCTGCGCGAGGACGGCCTCGTCGTGCTGACCGGCCAGGACGACTGCGGCCGGGGAGCGGGAGCCCTCGCCCTGCTCAGGACGATCCTCGGCGACCGTGCCCGACTCCGCAGCCTGTCGCCCGCCGACGCCCTCGCCGAGCTGACCGCCTCCCGGGTGCTCAAGCCGGGCCAGGGGTACGTCATCCTCGACTACGTCGGCGAGCTGCAGGTGGAGGCCGTGCAGGCATACGAGATCCGACGGCTGAGCGAGGAACTCCGCCGCGAGGGCTCGTACCTGGTCGTCACGGCCGACGACACGACGCTTCGGCGGCTGGCCCTGCGCGACCACTGTGTGCGATGGCGGGCCCCGGACCCGGTGGAGCTGTTCCGCCACTGCGGAGAAGAGCTGGCGCTCGCCGACCTCGAACCGGACACCGAGAAGGAGCTGCTGGACCGGGTCGCCGAACAACGACGTCCGGCGGACGTCGTCGCCGTGGCCCTGGCACTGTCCCACAAGGGCCCCGAGGAGGCCCTGGAGACCGTACGGGACCGGGACCGCGAACGGGTCCGGGACTGGTTCGGCAAGCGGCCCCCCGCGGACGACCTGCTCCCGCTCGCGGCCCTGGCCTTCCTGGAGGGCGTCCCGGAGCGGACGTTCGAGAAGGAGTGCGCCGTCCTCGCCGCCCACGTGCGCGCCTGGGAACAGAGCGGCGAGGCGCCTGCCGCGGAACCGGACCCCGCCACCGGGGCACCGCCCGGAGGCGCGGCGGCGGACCAGTCCCGGGCCCGGTGGAGAGAACGCTCGGTGGGGCTCGTGACAACCGAGTACCGGTACGGGCCGGGACGGGAAGGCGGCCGGAGCGAACGCTGCCTGGTCTTCGCCTCACCACGCGTCCGCGGACTGGTCATCGCCGAACTGCACGAACTCTACGGCTACGCGCTCTGGTACCCGCTGCGCCGATGGCTCGGCCACCTGGCCCTGCACGGCGACCTCGGCGCCCGGACCGAGGTGGCGCGAGGCGTCGCACTGCTCGCCCGGCACGCACTGGTGGAGGTCGACGAGTACCTGCTGAAGGTCTGGTCCGACGGCGTCACCAGCCAGCGCGTGACAGCCGTCCTGACACTGCAGTTCATGTGCGACGCCGACCGGCTCGCCCCGCAGGCCCTGAACATCGTCCTGGGCTGGGTCGACAACAGGGGCGCCGGCCGTGCCCTGAGCGCGGCGATGGCACTGCCCGGCCGACTGGGCTCGCTCTACCGGCTGGACGCGCTCTACTGGCTGTGGTTCCTGACGCAGCGCGGAGAACGCATCGCCTCCTCCGCGCGGCGTTCCCTGGTACTGCTGCTGCAGACCGCCGAGCACGACCCCGAACACACCGTGCTCGTCCTGCGGTACACCCGGACCGTGATCGAACGCACCGCCCGCGGCTCCCGCGAGCGGTCGATCGCCCTCACGACCGCCCTCCAGCTCCTGGAGGCCACCCGGCTGGACGCCGCCGAGCCCCTCACCGCGGAACTGCTCCGCTCCGTCCCGGACGGCGTCCGCCACCTCGGGGCGCTGTGGGCGCACCTCCTGCACAGCGGCTACCGGGGCAAGGCCGTCACCGCGCTGTGCCGCACACTCGCCCGGCTGCGGGACGACCCGTCCGTCACCGGGACCGTACGGGAACTCGGCGAAGCGCTGCGCGACGCCATGACCGCACGCCAGTGGGCGGCGCTCCGCCACCACCTGACGATCGCCCTGAGGCACCCCGAACACGCCCTCCCCACGACCCACCGGCTGGCACGGGCGCTCATCGGTCCACCGCGCGGCCGGTGACCGGGAACCCACGGCGGCCCCTCGCACGGCACACCACTGTTTCCCTTTCTTCCGTCCAAGGAGGACGAAGCACGTGAACTACCCCGTCCTGTCCGAACACATCCTGTCCACGGTCCCGGGCACCTGGTGGTCCAAGCGCCGCCGCCGTGAGGACGTCCCCCCGCTGCCACCCGGCGCGGTCCACGTCTTCCGGGTCGGCGGGAACTACCGCACCTTCCCCGAGGGCATGGTGTTCGACCCCGCCCACCCCGACGTGCTCGACGCCTCCTCGGTGAGCCTGGTCGACGTCCGGGCCCGTCTGGTGGAGGTGGAACGCCCGCTGCCGTCCGTGAGCGAGGCGGACAACTTCACCCTGCGGGCCTCGTTCACCTGCCAGGTGACCGACCCCGTCGTCGTCGCCCGCCAGGGCATCATCGACGTCACCACGCCGCTGCGCGCCTACCTCATGGCCGACGCCGACCTGCCGAGGGTGAGCGCCGGACACCGCGTCGAGGAGATCAACGCCGTCCGTACCGAGGCCGGCCACCGCATGGCCGCCTACAGCACCATCGTCGCGCCGCGCGTCGCGGGCATGTCCGTCGAGTACGTCACCACCGAGGTGCACGCCTCGGACGACCTGAGGGACTGGGAACAGACACTGCGCGACGAGCGGCGCTCCAGGGAACTCCGGCGCGGCAAACGCGACTTCGAAGCGCAGGACACGATGAGGATCGCGGAACTGCTCTCCCAGGGCTCCGATCACGTGGACGCCTTCGGCATCGCCCGCGAGGAGATCGACCTCACCGAGGTGGCGGCCCGCATCCACCGGAGCACCGAGGAGGAGACGGCCCGCCGCCGCCAGGCCGAGGCGACGGCACAGGCCCATGCGCAGGCCCTGGAGACGGGGGACGCGCAGATGCGGCGCGAGATGCTGGTGACGGTGGTCCGGAACATCGTCAACAACGAGTACGTCGACTACCAACTGCTCGAACAGGTCCTGGGGGAGATCAACGGAGGGGCCGCGCCGGGCATCGGAGCCGCCGCGGACCCCACCCGCATGATCGAGCACGGACGGTCCCGCCCGGGACACGACGCGGCCGGCCGCGACGGCGCGCAGGGCGGCTTCGTGAAGGACGAGGACGATCTCGTTGACTGACTTCCTGACGACGGACCGCCCCCCGTCCACCGGCCCCGCGGAGGCACCCGCCACCGAGGAGAGGGCGGCCCCCCGGCCCTCCCGGCATGCGAAAGGCCGGGCCGGCACCCGCCCCGGGGCCGGCGGGCGGCCCGCGGCACGCGCCGCCCACCGCTCCTCCGACTCCACCGCCGCCCGCCGGCTGCGCTCCCTGACCGGCGTCGACGAGGAACTGCTCGCCCGCGTCGCATACGAGCGCAGCAAGTACACCGCCCTCGGCGGCGTGGTGCTCGGCACCTCCGTCATCGCGGCGTTCTCCATGTGGAACTTCACGGCCGAGGCACTCGGCAGGGTCTCCCTCGTCGCCCTGGTCCCGACCGTCATCTGGATGCTGTTCGTCCTCAACCTCGACCGCTGGCTGGTCACACCGCAGCCGGACACACGGCGACGCCTGGGACCGCTCCTCATGCGTCTGCTGATAGCCCTCCTGCTCGGCACGGTGATCGCCGAACCGCTGGTGCTGCGCATCTTCCAGACGGCCATCGAGGAACGCGTCGAGGACGAACGAACCGACGCCCTCGACCGGTTGCGCGCCAACCTCGTCCGGTGCAACCCCGTGCCGTCCGCCACGCGGACCGACCCGCCCAAGGGCTGCGACAGGACGTACGTCCTCTCCTTCCGTGCGACGCCCGCCGAAGGGCAGGAGGAACTGACCACCCTGCGTACGGACGCCGCGGCCCTCCAGGAGCGGGTGGACCGCAACACAAAGCGGCTGGAGGAGATCGACTCCGAGGTACGGGACGAGTGCCGCCGGCTGATCCGGGTGGCGTCCAGCGGTCTCCTCCAACGGACGTCCGAGTGCCTGCGTCTGCGGGAGAAGGCACGGGACTACCGGACCACGCACCGCACCGAGGAAGAAGAGCAAAGGCTCGCCGGCATGCACGGCCGGATCTCCGAGATCGAGTCCGAACTGACCTCGTCACGCGGCGCGTTCCTCCAGGCCCGAGCCGACGGCATCGAGGAGCGGCTGGAGCAGGAACGCGGCAAGCACCGGGACATCGGCGTCCTGGAACGCATCCGCGCCCTGGACGCCCTGGCGAGCGGCAACGCGGTGCTCTTCGTCGGCGTCTGGCTCGTCCGCCTCCTGTTCGTCCTCCTCGACGTGCTGCCCGTCCTGGTGAAGTACCTCAGCGGGGAGACCGCGTACGACCGGATGCTGACCAGCGAGAGCAACAGCGCGGTCAAGATCCACGGCGAGGAGGTCCGCCTCGGCGAACGCCGTTCCCTGGCGGATCTGGAGATGGCCCAGCACAGCATCGAGCAGGAGATCCGGCGCCACCGCGCCGAGTGCGAAGCGGCGTCCCGGGAACACACCGCGGCGATGAACATCCGGGCCCGCCAGGCCGTGAACGCCCTGGAGGAAGAGATCCGCCGCACCGTCTGACGCCCCGCCCCTGCCAGGAACAGCGCACCTCGCACGCCCGAAGACGACAGAAGAGGGGGAAGGCATGACCACACCCGGAGGCGACCCCGGCGCGGAGCCCGAGACCGGAACCGGGACCGACGGCGTCGCGCAGCTCACCAGGACCCTGCTGACCGAAGCCCGTGAGGAACTCGGCAAGGCGGACAACAAGGCCGGGCTCATGCTGGCCTCCCTGGGAGCGGCCCTGACCGTACTGCTGGGCGCGATCGGCAGCGGCATCATCACGCCGCGGCTCTACCCGCTGGTCCCGCAACTCCTCCTCTGGGCGGGCTGCGCGGCGTGCGTGCCGGCCCTTGTGCTGCTGGGCCTGGCCGTGATCCCGCGGCTGGGCCACCCGCGCTGCTCCCGCATCCACTACTTCGGCGACGCGCGGCTGACCCTGTCCGTCCCCCACCTGGAGCGGGCCGTCCGCCGCACGGACCCCGTGTCCAGGGACCTGAGCCAGTTGACGACCCTGTCCCAGATCGCGTGGACCAAGTACCGCTGCATACGCCACGCACTGGTCTGGGGCATGGCGTTCCTCACCCTCACCGTGCTCGGCATCCTGACCGGGACGTCGGCCTAGCCGTGCCGACGCCCGCGTGCCCCCGAAGCAGACCCGGGATCCTGCTGTACGGACCGCCGGCCTCGGGCAAGGACACACTCACCACCGCCCTCGCCGAACTCGACGGCCGGTACGCCCTCTTCAGCCGCCTCAAGATCGGTGGTGGCCGGACCCGGGGGTACCGGATGGGCACCCCGGAGCACTTGGCGGAACTGGAGGCACACGGGAACGTCGTCCACCGCAACGACCGCTACGGCAACACCTATGTCGTCGACCGGCCGGGTCTGGGGCGTGCCATGGACGGCGGACGGGTGCCCGTGGTCCTCCTGGGCCAGATCGCCGGAGTCCAGCGGGTCGCCTCCCGGTTCCCCGCAGGGTGGCGACGGGTCCTGTTGTGGTGCTCCCGGGAGACCACGGCCCAGCGGTCGTCCCGGCGGGGCGACACCGACACCGAGGCCCGGCTGGCCGCCTGGGACGCCACCCGGACCGACCTCGCCGGGTGGCCGACGGTCCGGTGGGACCTGTCCGTCGACACGGACGCCACCAGGCCGAGGAAGGCGGCGAGGCGGATCGACGAGGCGGTGCGACGGCCGGCCCACGTCCCGGAAGCCTGGCCCGCTTGACGACGACACCCCCGGGGCGGCCCCCCGGAACGCCGCTCGAGGCCCGGAAGCCCGCCCTCGCCCACGTCCGGCCGGGCAGGGACCGGGCGGAGCGGAAAGAGCCCGGCCACCCACCGGGACCGGCCGGGACCGGCCGAGCAGAGCACCGGCGCCTTCCGACCGCGGGGTGCCGACCCGGCCACGGCACCATCCGGCACCCCCACGCGGACCGACACCCGGCAACCCGGCACTCCGCCGGCCGCGCCCGGGGCACCGGATAAACACCAGAGGCCTGGCGCAACCTACACACCAAACCCTGAGGTTCCCCCGAGATGCGGAGAATGGTGACAGCAGGTCAGGTAGGACTCACAGAGAGGAGCCCTGCTGATGCCTGCCCCGAGGAAATACCCACTGGAGTTGCGTGAGCGCGCGGTGCGGATGTACCGCACCGCGGAGCCGAAGCCCGTGATCCGCCGCATGGCCGAGGAACTCGGTGTCCATCACGAGGCCCTGCGCGGCTGGATCCGCCAGGCCGAGGCCGACGCCGGCGAACGCGACGACCTGCTCACCAGCGACGAACGCGCCGAGCTGACCGCGCTGCGCAAGGAGAACACCCAGCTCAAGCGGTCGAACGAGATCCTGCGGACGGCCTCGGCTTTTTTCGCGGCACAGCTCGACCCGACCCGGCCCAGGTGACCGCGCTCCTCGACGAGCACGAGAACCTGGAGGTCGAGCCCACCCTCCGGGAACTGCACATCCCCTCCTCCACCTACTACCGCTGGCGCCGGGCGAAGAAGGAGCCGTGCGAACGGCACCGCCGGGACACCGAGCTGACCAGGCAGATCCAGCAGATCCACACCGACTCCGGCGGAATCTACGGCTCGCCCCGCGTGCACGCTGTCCTGAAACGCGAAGGCGTCCACGTCGGCCGCAAACGAGTTGAACGGCTCATGCGCGAAGCCGGCCTCGCCGGGATCAGTCCCCGCCGGACGGGCAAGGGCTTCACCCGCCGCGACCGGGACGCCGACCTCGCCCCGGATTTGGTCAGGCGCGACTTCACCGCCGACAGGCCGAACCGGCTGTGGGTCACCGACCTCACCATGATCTCGACCCTTGAGGGGCCCTTGTGGCTGTCGGCGATCAGGGACGCGTTCTCCCGCCGGGTGGTGGCCTGGGAGGCCTCCGCCCACGCGGACGCCGACCTCGTGCTGGCCACCCTCGAGTACGCCCTCGCGTCCCGGGAGGTCGAACCCGGCCAGCTGATTCACCATGCGGACCACGGCTGTCAGTACACGTCCGTGAAGCTCACAACACGCTTGGTGCGGGCAGGAATTGAGGCATCCATGGGCTCCGTCGGGGACTCGTACGACAACGCCCTCGCGGAGAACCTCTGGATGCTCATCAAGACCGAGGGCCTCCGCGGCCGCACCTTCGCCACCCGGGCCGAGGCGAACCTCGCGCTCTTCGAGTACATCGACGGGTTCTACAACAGTCGGCGCATCCAGAAACGCCTCGGCTACCTCAGCCCCGTCGAGTTCGAAGAGAAGCACTACGCCGAGCAGGCAGCGTCCGAACGAGCGAACCTGAAACCCCGCCAACCCGCTCTGACCAGCTGATCAGCCCCTCCCGAGCAACGGGGGAACCTCACCTTGCCTGAGTACGAGAGGCGAAGCGAGAACAAGTAGCACGTCACCAGCTCGCCGGCCAGGCGAACGGTCACATCGCCGAAGTCGACCTCCGCCTCGTGGCCCGGCAGGTGGGTCTGCGGCACGAACGCTTCCACCGGGGCCTTGACCGAGGCCGCAAGGATCTCCGGCTTCCGGTCCGCCACGTAGCGCCGGACCATCTGGTAGGACACATCGGCGCCGTGCTCCTCGATAGGCCGGTGGAAGATCCGCGTGATCGTATGGCGCTGCTTGCGCGGCGCGTCGAGGTCCGTCCGCAACATCTCGTCGATCACCGACTTGTACGGATCCAGCGCAGTCGGCCGCGGCGGCAGCTTCTTCCGGGGCTCCGGCCAGACCGAGTCCACTGCCTTCCTGACCATCCGCCACGACACGTTGTACTTGCGCTCAAGCTCGCGCATCTTCATGCCAGCACGGTGATCACGCCGGATCGCCGCATACAGCTCGACCTTCGACATCTGCGGCATGACCAGGACCTTTCACCAGAAGCATCCCGATGTTGCCCTGGCAAGGACCTCAGTGCTGTCAAAACTCGTGAACATCACCCGACCGTGGATCTGGGTGCCTCCCAAACCCATGAACAACTGACGGCACTACTCGTGAACAAAGCCACCTTGCGTGAGTCAACGTCGATCAAGATGGGTTCTCGATAGCTGAACCAGTGTGGAAGGGAACAGGTCAACAGGCCGCGCTGTCAGTGCCGTCAGCGAGACTGCCAGGGTGCTCGAACTTTTGTGGTCAACCCTAGTAGTGGCCATCAAGGCGGTCTTGACCGTTTTCGGAGTGGTCTTCTGGCCCTTGCTGCTGGGCGTGTTCATCTGGTCGATATCGATGCAGGTCGACCCCCGCGATGTGCTGCGGGTCCGGCGGTTCTTGGAGTGGATAGCCGCTCTCGTCAAAGGCGTCGGGCATCTCCTGCTCGGTATGTGCCTGTGGGTGTACAGACAGACCCTCGGCGGAGCCTACCTCCGGCGGAGCAGGCGCCGCACTGCGCAGCATCTGGTCTGGGCACGGCGGGGTTTCGGCCAGGATGCCAGCAGGCTGTTCCCTGTCAGTCGGCAAGTGCGTACCGTGCTGCGTTCGTGGCATCAGGCCGTCCCTCTGGCCGCGGTCGCGTACATCGTCAAGGCGTACTTCCTGCTGCTGGTGTTGCTCAACCTCGGGGGCCTCGTCGATTCCGTCACCAGGTGGTCGTCCCGTACGTGGGCGGAGAGCGAGCATGCGCCGGTTCCGTGGTGGGTGCCTGGAGGCGGCCTGTGGGGGCCGGCCCGGCAGGTCGCGGAGACCGGCGAGGCGCCGGGTATCGTCGTGACGATCGTGGCGAGCTTCCGGGCATTCGGTGAGGCGATCTGGGGGAAGGCCGCTCAGTATCTTCCAGCCCTCGCAGCTCCGGAAGGCCGGCCTGCCGAGGCGGTCACTGCGATGGCCGGACTTGTTCTAGTCCTCGTGCTGCTCCTTGCGTTGAGGGCTGTGATGGGAGTTCTCGGTCGGCGCCCTGGCCCGTCGCGGGAAGGCCACAGACGCAATCCAGGCTTCGTCGACCCCCTTCCTCGTTGGTGGTGGTTGTGGTCGCTGTTGAGCCTGCGCCCGGGTGTGGCCAGTCGTACCCGGCCGGTCGCGGTCCTGGTCGACTGTCTTGCCCGTGTGGGCTCGGCTCGGCGCTACTACCAGAGCGTTACGCAGACTCGTAGCACCCTTTATGTCCCTCGTGTGGACCTTTCCGGGGCTGAGAGGGTGGTGTGGTCCGCCTGGAAGGTTCGACACGGTCCGGTGCGCGGTGCGCTTCGGCGGGACTACCGGAAGCACGCGGCCGAGGTAGTGGGGGCAATCCGGCGGCTAGAGGCACGGCAGAACATCGACGACAACACAGGCCAAGTCTTTGAGGAAATGGCGCGTGTGCTGGTGACGATTGCTGAACGGTATGCGAGCGGCAACACACTCGCCTTGCTCGATCCCACGGACGTGGACGGCGTAGAACCTGCAGTTGACAGGGAATGGGTGCGATTGGTCATCCTCGGCGTGGCCATGACCGGCGCAGCCATCGCAGCGGGCTTGTCGGAGCTGTCGGCCGCAGGGTCCACCCAGATCGTTGCCGTGGTCGGCGCCATCGCCTGGGTGCTTTTGTACCGGGACCGGCTGTCCCCGGGGGATGTGCTGGACGTGATGCGTGGCCAGAGCCGCAAGTAACCATGCTGGAGTCCGCGGTCCTCGCACTGTCGGCAGCGTGTTGACTACTCAGCAGGCAGCGCAGTGAACCGCCCCGGGTTCTGTAGAGACCTCAGATTGTGGTGGTGACCTGGGGTTTCGTGAGTTCCGTGTAGTAGTTGGTCTCGTACTCGACGGGTGGGACGTGGCCTATCTCACCGTGCAGTCGGCGGTGGCAGTACCAGTCGACCCACTCGGCGGTGGCCAGCTCGACCTGGGAGAGGGTCTTCCAGGGCCGCTGCGGCTTGATCAATTCGGTTTTGAACAGGCCGATCGTGCTCTCCATCAGGGCGTTGTCGTACGCATCGCCGACAGATCCGATCGAGGCCGCGATGCCGGCCGCGTCCAGGTGTTCGGCCAGCCGGAAACTGGTGTACTGGCTCCCCGCGTCGCTGTGATGTATCAACTCGCCGCGAACATGGGGGTGTTCATCGCGGTCGCGCTGCCACAGTGCCATCTCCAGAGCGTCCAGGACGAGCTGGGTCTCCTTCGACGTCGCGGCGGACCAGCCGACGATCCGGCGGGAGAAGGTGTCCACGACGAAGGCCATGTAGACCACCCCGGCCCAGGTCGCCACGTGCGTGAAATCCGCGACCCAGCAGCGATTCGGCGCGCCGGCGACGAAGTCGCGGTCCACCCGGTCCGGGGCCCGCTCGGCCTGGTGGTCCGGAATCGTGGTGAGAGGACCCTCTTGCCGCGGACCGCGCCGGCGATGCCCAGCTCGCGCATCAGCCGTTCGACGGTGCAGCGGGCCACCGCGTGACCCTGCCGGTTCAGCTCCCGCCAGATCTTCCGGGCCCCGTAGACACGGTAGTTGTCGGTGTGGACCTGGCGGATCCGCTCCTTGAGTTCCGCGTCCCGCACGGAACGGGCAGACGGGACGGCCAGGCGTTTCTTGTGCGCGTAATAGGTGGAAGGGGTGATCTTGCAGTCGTGCTCGGTGAGCATCCTGCAGATCGGCTCGACGCCGCCGAAGCGGTCCCGGTGCTCGTCGATGAACGCTACGAGCGTGTGTGTGGCCGGTCGAGCTCGGCCGCGAAGAAACTCGCTGCCGCCTTCAGGATCTCGTTCGCCCGCTTCAGCTCGGCGTTCTCCTTCTTCAATGCCTTGAGCTGGGCGGACTCCTCCGTCGTCGTTCCCGGCCGCGTCCCCGCGTCGATCTCGTGCTGCTTCACCCAGTTCCGCAGCGTCTCGCGGGACCCGATGCCGAGCTTGTCGGTGACCGCCTGCAGAGCGGCCGTCTCGTTCGGGTGGTCGTCGCGCACCTCGGCGACCATGCGCACCGCGCGACGGCGCAGCTCAAGCGGGTAACGGGAAGGTCGTGCCATGACTCGATCCTTTCATGAAATCGAGTCTCCATTCGAACCGGGGCGGTTCAGGCCGAGCCGTGCCCGGCCGCTGGGAAGGAGACCTGATTATCGGGCTGAACCGGTCGGCGATCGGCACGCTCGTGGAACGAACGACCCGCTACACGATGCTCGTTCACCTGCCGCGGGCCGAAGGTCACGGCACCATCCCACGGACCAAGAACGGCCCCGCCCTGGGAGGCTACGGGGCCGTTGCCATGAAAGACGCCCTGGCCACCACGATGGCCACCATGCCCGACCAGCTCCGCCGCTCACTGACCTGGGATCGCGGCAAGGAGCTGTCCGCTCACACCCAGCTCACGGTCGAGACCGGGCTGCCGGTCTACTTCGCGGACCCGCACGCCCCGTGGCAGCGGGCCACGAACGAGAACACAAACGGGCTGTTGCGCCAGTACTTCCCGAAGGGCACCGACCTGTCCCGATGGAGCGGCGACGAACTGGCCGCCATCGCCACAACCCTCAACTCCCGTCCCCGCAAGACCCTCGCCTGGAAGACCCCCGCGGAAGCCCTCAATGATCATCTACGATCAGCACAAGCCAGTGTTGCGACGATCGGTTGAATCCGCCTTGCGACCCGCGGTCGCTGTGATGAATGAGGCCGGAGTCCTTCTTGATCCTCCGTCTCCACAACGCCATCTCCAGTGCTTCCTAGGTGTTCTGTCCCGGGAGGTTGTGGACGGGTGAGTCAGGTCTCGGCTGTGGGATCTTGAACAGGTGAGGGCCTTCCGGTTCGGTGTGGATTGCGACGTCTACACCTGACCGAAAGGCCCTCGTGCCCCACCGTAATGCACCCCTGACCGAGACCGGACGGCTGCGCCTGGCTCGCTGCGTGGTCGAGGACGGCTGGCCCCTGCGCCGGGCCGCCGAGCACTTCCAGGTCTCGCCGACCACCGCCCAGCGCTGGGCCGGGCGCTACCGGCAGTTCGGCGAGGCCGGCATGTCCGACCGCTCCTCCCGCCCGCACGCAAGCCCGCGCCGCACCCCGACCCGCACCGAACGCCGGATCATCAAGGTCCGTCTCCTGCGCCGGTGGGGACCGGCCCGCATCGCCCACCTGCTGCGTCTGGTGCCCTCGACCGTGCACCGGGTACTGACCCGCTTCGGCCTGGCCCGCCTCACCCACCTGGACCGGGCCACCGGCCGGGTCATCCGCCGCTACGAACGCGAGCGGCCCGGCGAGCTGGTGCACGTGGACATCAAGAAGCTGGGCAACATCCCCGACGGCGGTGGCCACAAGATGCTGGGCCGGCAAGCGGGCCGCAGGAACCGCAAGAACGTCGGCTACAGCTACCTGCACACCGCCGTCGACGACCGCTCCCGCCTCGCCTACAGCGAGATCCACACCGACGAGAAGAAGGAAACCGCCACCGGCTTCTGGACCCGCGCCCACGCCTTCTTCACCGAGTGCGGGATCACCGTCGAGCGCGTGCTGACCGACAACGGCTCCTGCTACCGCTCACGCGACTGGCGCGACGTGCTCACCGCGGCCGGGATCACCCACAAACGCACCCGGCCCTACCGCCCGCAGACCAACGGCAAGGTCGAACGCTTCAACCGCACCCTGCTCGACGAATGGGCCTACGCCCGCCCCTACCGGTCCGAAGCCGAGCGCCGCGAAGCGTTCCCGCAGTGGCTGCACACCTACAATCACCACCGCGGACACACCGCACTCAACGGCCAACCACCCGCCAGCCGCGTCCCCAACCTCACAGGGCAATACAGCTAAGCGACTCGCAGTTGATACGCGCCTTGGAATTTCGGCTCCCAGACGGCTCCCAAGAGGGGCCCGGAAACCACTCAGGGGCCTGATTCGATCTCTCGAATCAGGCCCCTGACCTGGTCTTACGGCTGTCGGGGTGGCGGGATTTGAACCCACGACCTCTTCGTCCCGAACGAAGCGCGCTACCAAGCTGCGCCACACCCCGATGTCACTGCTTGTCGCGGTGACGTCGTTTACTTTAGCCCACCGGGGGCCGGAGGCGAAATCCGGTTACGGGGAGGTGGCGGGCCGGGTCGGGGCGGATGTGGTCGGTGGCGACGAGCAGGGCGGCGAGGGCGTAGCAGGCGAGGCCGACGAGGAGCGCGTTGCCCAGAACGCCGCGGTAGCCGTGGTGCTCCACGTCCAGGAAGGGGTAGAGGTACCGCCCCCGCGCGCCCGGCAGGAGCAGTTCCCCGCGGGCCAGTGAGAAGCCCAGGTAGGCCAGGGGATACAGCAGCCACGTCATGGTGTGCCGCAGGTGCAGTCGGCCCGGGGTGGTGAGCAGGAGCCAGTTCACGGCGGCCGCGATCGGTGCCGTCGTATGGAGGATGTGGCTTGCCACCGCTCGTTCGCCGGGCGGCGTCGCCACCGCGTCGGGGAGCGCGAAGGGGCTCGCCGCGTTGGCCGGCAGCAGGTGATGGACCAGGGCGGCGATCGCCACGTAGAGCAGGGCCGCTCCGGTCAGCGCGGCCGGCAGGGGTGGGCGTGCGCGCCAGGCGCGCCAGGCCGAGGCCAGCATGACCAGCGCGAGCAGCAGGTTCGCCTGGATCGCGAACTGGCTCAGGGTGCGGCCTGCCGGGTCGGCGGAGAGGAGGGCGAGTGCCACCCCGGTCAGTGCCAGCAGGGCGGTGAGCAGGCGGTACGCCGCGGCCAGGCGGCGGCGGACCGGCGGTACGACGGCCGTCGCCGGGACCGGGGAGGGGAGGAGGGCCGGCGGGTGGGGGAGCGCGGGCACGTCCGGCATGTCCCTGGGTATCGGGGCTGTCATGCGTTTCACGCTAGGCAGGACGGACATATCGGGCCAGTGTGAGGGGCCCGGGTGGGGGACGGGCCGGACGCGCAGCCCCGGCGGGCGGGCACGGATTCCCCGCTCCGGCGGTCGGGCACGGACGTCCGGCTCCGGCGGGCCGAGTCTTCGCTGGCAGAGAGACCGCCGACGGCCACGTTCCCCGCCGAAGCCGAAGCCGAAGCCGAAGCCGAAGCCGAAGCCGGGGCCGAAGCCGAAGCCGGGGCCGGGGCCGAAGCCGAAGCCGGGGCCACCGTCGGTCACATCCGTGCCGCTGCCCTACCGTCGACCCGTTGGTCCGCGGCCGGCACCGCCGCCCCACCACCGGCCGCGCGCCGCCGCCCCGCCGTGGGTCGGCTCCGGCATCGCCGTCCACGTCTCGCGCCGCCGCCCTGGTGCCGAGCACGGGCCTCGCCCCCGCCGCGTCACGGTGCCCGTGTCCCACCGCCCCGCCAGCGCCCGCGCCGCCCCCCGCCGCACATCCCGCGCCGACCTTCCAGCCCCTCGGGCCCCTGCTTCCGGCCCCGGCGCTCCTACTCCCGCCCGACCAGCGTCAGCAGGGTCGCCTCCGGGGGGCAGGCGAAGCGGACCGGGGTGTAGCGGTTCGTGCCGCAGCCGGCCGAGACGTAGAGGTACGACGTGCGGCCCGCCGCCGTGTGCGTGGAGAGGTCCTTCGCCCGGTTGGTGTCCAGGTCGCAGTTGGTGACGAGCGCGCCGTAGAAGGGGATGCGGAGCTGGCCGCCGTGGGTGTGGCCGGCGAGGATCAGCGGGTAGCCGTCCGCCGTGAACGCGTCCAGCACCCGCAGGTACGGAGCGTGCACGACGCCCAGCGAGACGTCCGCCGAGCCCGAGGGGCCGCCCGCGACCTCCGCGTACCGGTCGCGTTTGATGTGCGGGTCGTCCAGCCCGGTCAGCTCGACGGAGACGCCCTCGATCTTCAGCGTGCCGCGGGTGTTGGTCAGGTTCAGCCAGCCGGCGGCGTCGAAGCCGTCGCGCAGGTCCTCCCACGGGTTGTGGATGGCGCCGACGGCGGGGGCGTTGCCGTTCAGCCCATGCCGGCCCTGCATCCTCTCCAGCAGGTAGCGGGCGGGGTTGCGGAGCTTGGGGCCGTAGTAGTCGTTGGAGCCGAAGACGTAGGCGCCGGGGAACTCCATCAGCGGGCCCAGGGCGTCCAGGGTCTCCGGGACGGCCTCCGGGTCGGAGAGGTTGTCCCCGGTGTTGATCACGAAGTCGGGGCGGAGCCCGGCCAGGGAGCGCAGCCAGCGCTGCTTCTTGCGCTGGCCGCCGACCATGTGGATGTCGGAGACCTGCAGGACGCGCAGGGGGCGCGTCCCGGGCGGAAGGACGGGGACGGTCACCCGTCGGAGGCGGAAGGAACGGGCTTCGAGGCCCGCGTAGGCCACACCGGCGACGCCAACCGCCGTGATTCCCAGGGGCACTTTGTATCGCGCGCGCATGTGTCCATCGTGTCAGAAGCGGTGCCGTGCGCCGACTTCGCGTCGGGCCGGGCGTGCAGCGGACAAATGGACGGGCGCCGGCCCCCCTCCACCTGAGAGAATCGGTCGTATGACCACGCTCAAGGCGAAGCTGCACGACGACCTCAACACCGCGATCCGGGAGCGGGACGAGCTGCGCTCCTCGACGCTCCGGCTGACGCTCACCGCGATCACGAAGGAAGAGGTCGCGGGCACGGAGAAGCGGGAGCTCTCCGACGACGAGGTGCAGAAGGTGATCGCCCGCGAGGCGAAGAAGCGCCGTGAGGCCGCCGACGCCTTCGCCCAGGGTGGCCGGCCCGAGCAGTCCGCCCGGGAGAAGGCGGAGGGCGAGATCCTCGCCGCGTACCTGCCCCAGCAGCTCTCCGACGAGGAACTGGACACGATCGTCGCCGGGGCCGTGGAGGAGGCGCGGGCGGGCGGTGCCGAGGGGCCGCGGGCCATGGGCGCCGTCATGAAGATCGTCAACCCGAAGGTCGCCGGGCGGGCCGAGGGCGGCCGGGTCGCCGCCGCGGTGAAGAAGCGGCTCGCGGGCTGAGCCACCGGCCGGAACCCAGGGATGGGACGCCCGCGGGGGACACCGGCAGGCGCCTAGCGGCCGGAACGTCCGCGGGGACACCTGCGCGAACACCGGCTCGGCCACCGCCCGGAACATCGGCTGCGACGCCCGCGCGGGAACACCCCGCTCGATACGCCGACGGCGACGCCCGCGGAGCCACCGGCTCGGCCACCGGCCGGAACTCGCATGAACATCCCGCCGGAACACCCGCCGGAGCGCACCGGCGTCCCAGTGAACGGGCGGCCACCGCGACGACGCCGACGGCCCCCTTCCCGTATCGGAAGGGGGCCGTCGGCGCGTGCCGCGTACGGGCCGGTCAGCCGCGGCGTCCGCCGGGGCCGTGACCGTTGCCGTTGTTGCCGCCGTTGCCCGGGAAGCCGGGGCCGCCGTTGCCGGTACCGCCGTCGATCAGACCGCCGATGAAGCCCTCGTCACCGTTGCGTCCGTCGTCGCGGCCCTTGTCGCGGTCCTTGTCCTTGTCGCGGTCCTTGTCCTTGTCTTTTTCCTTGTCCTTGTCCGGGTCCGGAATGTCGACGAGGTTGAAGGAGCCGGCCGGCTTGCCCGCGAGGGCGTTGGTCATGGCGTCGCGCCAGATGGGACCGGGCACCGATCCGCCGTAGACCTTGGGGTGGTAGGTGCCGCCGATGCTGATGTTGACCATCTTGACCTGCTGGGTGGCGCTGCCGACCCAGACGGCGCCCGACAGGTTCGGGGTGTAGCCGACGAACCAGGCGTTCTTCCGCTCGTCCGTCGTACCGGTCTTGCCGGCGTTGGCACGGTCGCGGAGGCCGGCCTGCTGGCCCGTTCCGGAGTCGACCACGCCCTGGAGGAGGGTGCTGATGGTGTCCGCGGTCTTCTCGCTCATGGCCCGCGAGCACGTCGACTTCGGCACGTCCAGGGACTTCTGCCGTTCGCCGACCTTCTGGCTGATCGACTCGATGGCGACCGGCGTGCAGTACGTGCCCCGGGAGGCGAAGGCGGCGTACGCGGACGCCATGGTCAGCGGGGAGACGCCCTGGGAGCCGAGGGAGACGGCGGGCACCTCGGGGAGCTTGTCCCCGCTGCCCTGCACCACGTGCAGCGCGTCCGTCAGCTTCACCACGGGGCACAGGCCGATGTCGGCGACCATCTGCACGAAGTAGGTGTTGACCGACTTGGCCATGGCCTCGTTCAGCCGGTACGGGCCCACCTCGGACTTGTCCTCGTTGGGGACGGTCTCGCCGGTGGTGTTCACCCAGGGCTTTCCGCTGCACGTCTGCACCGGTCCCGGGTAGGGCATCTCGTACGGCGACGAGTACTCCTGCGTGGGGGGCCTGCCCTGTTCCAGGGCGGCCGCCGCGACGAAGGGCTTGAACGTCGAGCCGGTCGGGAAGCCGTAGTTGGAGCCGCCCGTGCGGTGGTCGACGGAGTAGTTGATCTCCGTCTCGTTGTTGCCGTAGCCGTACGGCTTGGACTGGCCCATGCCGAGGACCCTGCCCGTGCCCGGCTCGACCAGGGTGATCGCCGCGGCGACCGAGTCGTTCTTGTTGACGTGGTTCTTCAGGGAACTCTGCACCGACTCCTGCGCCTGCGGGTCCAGGGTGGTGCGGACGGTGAGGCCGCCCTGGTTCCAGACCTTGGCCCGGTCCTCCCGGGTCTTGCCGAAGACCGGGTCGGTCAGGAAGACCTGGCGCACGTAGTCGCAGAAGAAACCGGCGCCCTTGACGGCGGTGATGCAGCCGTTCTTGGGCCGGCTGACCTTCAGCTCCAGCGGCGCCTTCTGGGCCTTCTCGGCCTCCGCGGGGGAGATGTCGCCGACCTCGGCCATGCGCTGGAGGACGGTGTTGCGCCGCTTGACGGCCTCGGCCTCGTCGTTGATCGGGTCGTAGCGGGTGGGCGACTGGACGATGCCGGCCAGGAGCGCGGACTCCGGCAGGCTGAGGTCCTTCGCGGGCTTGGAGAAGTACCGCTGGGCCGCCGCCTCGACGCCGTACGCCTGCTGGCCGAAGAAGGTGATGTTCAGGTAGTTCTCGAGGATCTTCTTCTTGCCCAGCTCCTCCTCGACCTGGATGGCGAACTTCAGTTCGCGGATCTTGCGGCCGATGGTCTGCTGGGTGGCCTGGGCGACCTTCGTCGGGTCGTCGCCGGCCTCCTCGACGAAGACGTTCTTCACGTACTGCTGGGTGAGCGTGGACGCGCCCTGGGAGACGCCACCGCTGCGGGCGTTCTTGTTGACCGCGCGCAGCACGCCCTTCATGTCGACCGCGCCGTGCTCGTAGAAGCGCGAGTCCTCGATCGCGACGATCGCCTTCTGCAGGTACGGCGAGATGTCCTTCAGCCCGACCACCGTGCGGTCGCGCGAGTACACCTGGGCGATGGTGCCGCCGTCGGCGTCGAGGATGGTCGTGCGCTGGCTGAGCGGAGGCGTCTTCAGGTTGGCCGGGAGTTCGTCGAAACTCTCCACCGATCCCTTGGCGGCCAGTCCCAGCGCGCCCACGGCGGGCAGCGCGATGCCCGCCAGGACAGCCCCCGAGAGGACACTGACACCGAGGAACTTGGCGGCCTGCTGCGTGGGGGACAGACCGCCGCCCGAGCGCTTCTTTGGCATGGGGGCAGCCTAATCCCTCGCCGGAGCCGCTCCGCGGGAGCGGATGGGTGCCGCGGGGTTCAGTGCCCGATCGTGACATCCGGGAGCCGCCGGACGGCAGACAGCGCCGCGGGCGACAGGGTGCGGTCGGGTGACCTGCCGGTGCGTGGGCCCGGACCTCGCGGGCGTCGCCCACCCCCTGGCACCCGGTGCCGGATGAGGTTCATGCCGCGAACGTGACGGTGTGCGGCAAGAGGGGATGCGGACGTTCTCATTCGCCGGACACGCGGATATGCATTGGCCTAAGCTGCTCCCAACTGTCACGGCAGTGAGGCCACGTACCCATACGTCCGGCGACCCCGAATCGTTCCGGACGCGCTCGATCTTCTCCGTGCGGCCCCTCTGGCGGGGCGCGTTGACGCGTGCCGGCGCGAGTGTGGTGCGGGGAATTCGTGTCCGATACCGCCTTGTGTGGTGCCTGGTGTCCGTTGTGGCGCAGCAGAGATGACCCGAATGCCGGGATCGTCACGCATGTCGCCAGCTCACTCCCCCGGGTGATCTGCCGCTTACCCATAGTCCGTTCGGGCCATCCAAGATTGGGCCCGAAGGGGGTGTTGTGTTCTGCCCGCCTTCCGTAACGTCCTCAACTGGCGGCGGTGAATATGCCGCTGCCGCCGTGGGGGAGCCTCGATTCGGGAGAGGACGGCGCCGGTATGGGCTGGGTTACCGACTGGAGTGCGCAGGCCGCCTGCCGCACTACCGATCCGGACGAACTGTTCGTTCAAGGAGCAGCGCAGAACAGGGCCAAGGCGGTGTGCACCGGGTGCCCGGTGCGGACCGAGTGCCTGGCCGACGCGCTCGACAACCGCGTCGAATTCGGCGTGTGGGGAGGCATGACGGAACGGGAACGCCGCGCACTGCTGCGCCGGCGGCCCACCGTGACCTCCTGGCGCCGCCTGCTGGAGACGGCGCGGACGGAGTACGAGCGAGGGGCCGGCATCGTGCCCCTCGACGACGAGGTCTACGAGGACTACGCGGCCGTCGGCTGAGACCGGCGGGCCGCGGACAACCAGGCCGGACCAGGTGACGGTCCTCCGCCGGACAGCCGCGCCGGACCAGGTGATGGCCCTCTGTCGGACAGCCGTGCCGCGCCAGGTAACGGTCCTCCGCCGGACAGCCGTGCCGGGCCGGTCGCCGGTCCCGGGCGGGACACCGGCGCCGGGGCACGAGCCCCGTGGGACGCGGGTGGTGGTGGATGCCGTGCCGGGCGGGTGGAGTACGTGCGGTGCCCGACCCGGGTGGTGCGGTCGGTGCCGATGAGAGCGGGCGTGCGCGGGGCTCACGTCCACGGTGCCGGACGCCGTGTGAGCCGGGGCGTGAGCCGGCGGCGCGTCAGCTCTGTGTTTCGGGCAGCTCCGGGTGGCCCGTGGCGAGACGGTCCCCGATGTCGCGCAGGCCCGCGAGGTCGTGCACGTCGCCGGGAAGGGCGGCCACTTCGGTGACCGCCACCTCGGGGTGACGTGCCGTGAAGCGGTCGCGTGTGCGCTGCTCGCGGGCGAGCAGGTGCATCCGGTCCGCGTGCAGTCGTAGCAGGCCGGCGGTGAGCCGGTCGACGGAGTTGTCCGGTGTGCCGGGGGCCTCGTCGGCGGCGGTGTCCGCCGCCGTGCTCGACGCCGTGTCCGACGTGGTGCTGCCCGAGGCCTGGTCCACGGTGCCGTGTGCGGTCAGGCCCGCGGTGCGGTGTGCGGTCTGGTCCGAGGTTCGCTCCGGGGTCCGGTCCGACGTCCCGTCCGCCCCCGGGACCGACGCCGAGTCCGGAGCCGGGGCCGGGGAGCTGGGGGCGCCGGAGACGGCCGTGGTCCGTGGGGCTGCTGAACGGGGGTCGGAGGAGTCTGAACTGCCGTACGTGTCGGGAGAGTTACGAACCTCAGCTTTCCCACCGACCTGATCCGCCATGCGGGAATCCTCAAGATTTTCCGCGGCGGCGATCGCCCGTTCGGCGGACAGCCGGTCGGCCCCGCTTCCGTGCACCCGGTTGAGCACCAGTCCGGCCAGCGGCATGTCCTCGGCGGCCAGCCGCTCCACGAAGTACGCCGCCTCGCGCAGCGCGTCCCGTTCCGGCGCCGCGACCACCAGGAAGGCCGTCCCGGGCGCCTGGAGCAGCTTGTACGTGGCGTCCGCGCGCGTACGGAAGCCGCCGAACATGGAGTCCATCGCGGCGACGAAGGTCTGGACGTCCTTCAGCAACTGCCCGCCCAGCACCTTGCCGAGGGCGCCGGTCATCATCGACATGCCGACGTTGAGGAACTTCATGCCGGCCCGGCCGCCCACCTTGGCCGGGGCGAGCAGGACGCGGATCAGCTTGCCGTCCAGGAAGGACCCGAGGCGCTTGGGCGCGTCCAGGAAGTCCAGCGCCGAACGGGACGGCGGCGTGTCGACGACGATGAGGTCCCACTCGTCCTTGGCGCGGAGCTGCCCCAGCTTCTCCATCGCCATGTACTCCTGCGTGCCCGCGAAGCCCGCCGAGAGCGACTGGTAGAAGGGGTTGCCCAGGATCGCGGCGGCCCGGTCCGGATCCGCGTGCGCCTCGACGATCTCGTCGAAGGTACGCTTCATGTCGAGCATCATGGCGTGCAGTTCGCCGCCGGCCGCGTCGTCGACGCCCTTCACCCGGCGCGGGGTGTTGTCGAGCGAGTCGATGCCCATCGACTGGGCGAGCCGCCGGGCCGGGTCGATGGTGAGGACGACCACCTTGCGGCCCCGCTCGGCCGCGCGCAGGCCGAGGGCCGCGGCGGTGGTCGTCTTGCCGACGCCGCCCGAGCCGCAGCAGACCACGATGCGTGTCGCCGGATCGTCCAGCAGCGGGTCGACGTGGAGCACGCGCGCGGGGGAGAGCGGCCGGCCGCCGGCCTCGTGCGCGGCGGCGGACCCGGTGCCGGAACCCCCCGGCCCGCCCGCCCTCCCCGCGCCCCCGGTGGTCTTCTCGGTACGGGCCTCGGCGCGGGCCGGGTCCTGGCTCATGCGATCCCCTGCTTCCGCAACTCGGTGGCCAGCTCGTACAGCCCCGCCAGATCCATCCCCTCGGCGAACAGCGGCAGCTCGTGCAGCGGCAGCCCCAGTTCGCCCAGCGCGGCCCGCTGCTCCTGCTCCAGCGCGTACCGCTCGGCGTACTCCTCCGCCTGCTCCAGCAGCGGGTCCACCAGCCGCTCGGCGCGCCCGCCGCGCCGCGCCCCACCGAGCCCGGCCCCGGACAGCGACCGCGCGAGGGCCGAGCGGGGCGTGCTCCGCACCAGCTCCAGGCCGTCCCCGTCGAGGATCTCGGGGCGGACCATGTTGACGACGACCCGGCCCACCGGGAGGCGGGCCGCGCGCAGCTCGGCGATGCCGTCGGCGGTCTCCTGGACCGGCATCTCCTCCAGCAGCGTCACCAGGTGCACGGCGGTCTGCGGCGACTTCAGCACCCGCATCACCGCCTGGGCCTGATGGTGTATCGGGCCGACCTTGGCGAGGCCGGCCACCTCGTCGTTGACGTTGAGGAAGCGGGTGACGCGTCCGGTGGGGGGAGCGTCCATGATCACGTGGTCGTAGACGAACCGTCCGCCGCGGTCCTTGCGGCGCACCGCCTCGCACGCCTTGCCGGTCAGCAGGACGTCCCGCAGGCCGGGGGCGACGGTGGTGGCGAAGTCGATCGCGCCGAGCTTCTTCAGGGCCCGTCCGGCGCTGCCGAGTTTGTAGAACATCTGGAGGTAGTCCAGCAGAGCCCGCTCGGGGTCGATGGCGAGGGCGTACACCTCCCCGCCCCCGGGAGCGACGGCGATCTTCCGCTCCTCGTAAGGCAGCGCTTCCGTCTCGAAGAGCTGCGCGATGCCCTGGCGGCCCTCGACCTCGACGAGAAGCGCGCGCTTCCCCTCGGTGGCCAGGGCCAACGCGAGGGCCGCGGCCACCGTGGTCTTGCCGGTACCGCCCTTGCCGCTGACGACCTGGAGCCTGCTCACGTATTCGAGCGTAACCAGTTCGCGTGCCGCTCACGCGGGAGGCTGTGGACAACGTGGCCCCGGTCGGCCGCCTGGGGCCCCGACCGGGCGGCTAGAGTCGGCGGCATGACCAAGTGGGAATACGCAACCGTGCCGCTGCTCGTCCATGCCACGAAGCAGATTCTGGACACCTGGGGCGAGGACGGCTGGGAGCTGGTCCAGGTCGTCCCCGGGCCCAACGCCGAGCAGCTCGTCGCCTACCTGAAGCGGGAGAAGCAGGCATGAGCGCCGTCGAGGAGAAGCTCGCCGAACTCGGCCTGACCCTCCCCGCGGTCGTCCCGCCGCTGGCCGCCTACCAGCCCGCCGTGCGGTCCGGCTCCTACGTCTTCACCTCCGGCCAGCTCCCCATGGTGGACGGCACGCTGCCGGTCACCGGCAAGGTGGGCGCCGAGATCACCCCGGAGGAGGCCAAGGACCTGGCGCGCGTGTGCGCGCTGAACGCCCTGGCCGCCGTGAAGTCCGTCGCCGGTGACCTCGACCGCGTCGCGCGTGTCGTGAAGGTGGTCGGCTTCGTCGCCTCCGCGCCCGACTTCACCGGCCAGCCCTCCGTGATCAACGGGGCCAGCGAACTCCTCGCCCAGGTCCTCGGAGACAAGGGCGTGCACGCCCGCAGCGCCGTCGGCGTGGCGGTGCTGCCGCTGGACGCGCCGGTGGAGGTCGAGGTCCAGGTCGAGCTGACCGACGCCTAGGGGTCCGCGCCGGTCGCGTACGGCCACCCGCGGGCCCGGACGGGCGTCCGGGCCGGGCCGGGGCCGCTGTGTGCCGGGAGACCGGCCCGTACGGTCGCGCACGCGCGCCGTATCGCGCCCGCACGGCGCCCCGGGTCGGGAGTCCGCTCCCGCCCCGGGGCCCCTCGAACATCCGCCCGCCAGCGGATAGCCTCCGGCCATGGCGAATGGTCAGTGGTACCCCCCGGAGTGGCCCGACCGCATTCGCGCGCTCGCGGCCGGCACGCTCACGCCGGTCGAGGCGCGGCGCGCGGCCACCGTCATGCTCCTGAAGGACACCGGCACCGGCACGGTCGTCCACATGCTGCGCCGCCGCACCTCCATGGCCTTCGCCGGGGGCGCGTACGCCTACCCCGGCGGCGGGGTCGACCCCCGCGACGACCGGGCGGTCGGCTGGGCGGGCCCCACGCGCGCGTGGTGGGCGAGCAGGCTCGGCGTCGACGAGAACACCGCCCAGGCGATCGTCTGCGCCGCCGTGCGGGAGACGTACGAGGAGAGCGGCGTCCTGCTCGCCGGACCGGGCCCCGACACGGTCGTCGGCGACACCACGGGCGCCGACTGGGAGGCCGAGCGGGCCGCCCTGGTCGCCCGTGACCTGTCCTTCGCGGAGTTCCTGGACCGCCGGGGCCTCGTGCTGCGCTCCGACCTGCTGGGCGCCTGGGCCCGCTGGATCACGCCGGAGTTCGAGGCCCGGCGCTACGACACCTGGTTCTTCGTGGCCGCCCTCCCCGAGGGCCAGCGCACGCGCAACGCCTCCACCGAGGCCGACCGCACGGTGTGGATCACGCCGGACGAGGCGGTGGCCGGATACGACCGGGGTGACCTGCTGATGATGCCGCCGACCGTCGCCACCCTGCGCTCGCTGTCGGCGCACCCCACCGCCGCGGCGGCGCTCGCCGCGGCGCCGGAGCAGGACCTGGAGCCCGTGCTGGCGCGGGCCCGGCTGGACGGCGACGAGATCGTGCTCTCCTGGCCGGGACACGAGGAGTTCACCAAGTACGTCGCCGCCGGGACACCCGCCGGCCCGGCCCGGGGAGCGGCCCGATGACCGACGCGGCCTCCCTGCCCGGCCGGCCCCGGGGCGTCGTCCGTTCCGGGACGGCCACCCCGCGCGCGGTGAACGTCCTCGCGCCCAACCCGTCCCCCATGACGCTGGACGGGACGAACACCTGGCTGCTCGCCGAACCCGGCTCCGACCTGGCCGTCGTCGTGGACCCGGGTCCCCTGGACGAGGCACACCTCCGGCGTGTCGTGGAGACCGCGGAGCGGTCGGGCCGGCGTGTCGCGCTGACCCTGCTGACCCACGGGCACCCGGACCACGCCGAAGGGGCAGCGCGGTTCGCCGAGCTGACCGGCACCAAGGTGCGCGCCCTGGACCCGGCGCTGCGCCTGGGCGACGAGGGGCTGGCCGCGGGGGACGTCATCACCACCGGCGGCCTGGAACTGGTCGTCGTCCCGACCCCCGGGCACACGGCCGACTCGCTGTGCTTCCACCTGCCGGCCGACCGGGCCGTGCTGACGGGCGACACCATCCTCGGACGCGGTACGACGGTCGTGGCGCACCCGGACGGGCGCCTGGGCGACTACCTGGACTCGCTGCGGCGGCTCAGGTCGCTCACGGCCGACGACGGCGTGCACACCGTGCTGCCGGGACACGGGCCCGTCCTGGAGGACGCCCAGGGCGCCGTGGAGTTCTACCTCGCCCACCGGGCGCACCGGCTCGCCCAGGTGGAGACGGCCGTCGAGGACGGCCACCGTACGCCGTCGGAGGTCGTCGCCCGCGTGTACGCGGACGTCGACCGTTCGCTGTGGCCCGCCGCCGAGCTGTCGGTACGGGCGCAACTGGAGTACCTCGGCGAGCACGGGCTGATCTAGGGACCGTCCCGCGTGCCCGCCGGAGGGCGTGGGGCCGCTCCCGTGTACCCACCGGAGGGGCGAGGACCGGGGGTGGGTTCCGGGTCCGTCCCCGAGGGCGCGGGGCCGGGTGGGTCCTGTGCGTGCCCGGGGCGTGGGGGCGGGTCCGGTCCCGTGCGCTTCGCCCTCGGCGGGGCGGGGACCGGCTGCGCGTGCGTGCCGGAGGGCGGTCCGGGACCGGCCCCCCCCGGACGTGCCGGGGACTGGCCGGGACCGCGTACCGTGCTCGCGCCGGTCGTCGTCCGGGACGGCTCCGCGCGTGTCCGGGACGGCTCCGCGCGTGTCCGGGACGGCTCCGCGCGTGTCCGGGACGGCTCCGCGCGTGTCCGTGTGCTCGGGCAGGGGCGGCTTCGTGCCGGTGTCCGTGCGCTCGGGCAGGGGCAGGGGCAGGGGCAGGGGCGGGTCAGCGGGAGCGCTTGGCCAGCCGCTCCACGTCGAGAAGGATCACCGCGCGGGCCTCCAGGCGCAGCCAGCCGCGCTGGGCGAAGTCGGCGAGGGCCTTGTTGACCGTCTCGCGGGAGGCGCCGACCAACTGGGCCAGCTCCTCCTGCGTCAGGTCGTGCACGACGTGGATGCCCTCCTCGGACTGCACGCCGAAGCGCCGGGAGAGGTCCAGCAGCGCGCGGGCGACCCGGCCGGGGACGTCCGAGAAGACCAGGTCGGACATGGCGTCGTTGGTCTTGCGCAGGCGCCGGGCGACGGCGCGCAGCAGGGCGGTGGCCACCTCGGGGCGCACGTTCAGCCAGGGCTGGAGGTCGCCGTGGCCGAGGCCCAGCAGCTTGACCTCGGTCAGCGCGGTGGCGGTCGCCGTCCGCGGGCCCGGGTCGAACAGCGACAGCTCGCCGATCAGCTCGCCGGGACCGACGACGGCCAGCATGTTCTCGCGGCCGTCGGGGGAGGTGCGGTGCAGCTTGACCTTGCCCTCCGTGACCACGTAGAGGCGGTCTCCGGGGTCGCCCTCATGGAACAGCGAGTCGCCGCGAGCGAGCGTGACCTCGCTCATGGAGGCGCGGAGCTCCGCGGATTGCTCGTCGTCGAGCGCCGCGAAGAGCGGGTTGCGCCGCAGAACGTCGTCCACGAGTTCTCTCCTTGTCGACCTGCTCAGGGGATCGTGCTCCCCCGTCTACCAGGGGACCGTGGTGCCCATTTTGCCGGACAGTCCAAACAGTGTGATCTGTCACAAGGATGCCGCACTGATGTGCTGGGGTACGCGGCAGGGGTCCAATTGGGCGCCGATCTTCGAGGTCCGGGGCGGATGACGGTGCCGGGCCGTAGGCTGGCCGAGTGTCCAAATCGCCGGTGAGAGCACAGGCATAGGGAGCTGCGCGGGTGGTTGCACGTCGGGATTCCGCCGTGGGCGAACAGCGCCCCGATGGCGGTAAGGAAACGGCGAAAGCGGCAAAAGGGGCGGTGTCCGCCGAACGGGCGCCGGCGGCGCGGGGCCCTGCCCGCGACACGGCCGGACCCGCCGGAACGAAGACACCCCCCGCCAGGAAGACGGCCGCGCGGACCAGTCCCGCGCAGACGGCCGCGGACACCGGAAGGACCCGGACGCGATGACGAGCCCGGAGAAGAGGAAATCCGCCGCAGAGGCGGGCACGGAGACGAGCCCCGCCGAGTCGTCGCCCGGGGAGCGGGCCGGCGGCGGCGAGCGGGCCGCAGCGAAGCCTGCCGGGGCGGCCGCCACTAAGGCACCCGCCCAGAAGGCCGCCGCGAAGAAGGCTTCGGCCAAGAAGGCCCCGGCCAAGAAGGCCGCCTCGGGGAGGGCCGTCGCCCAGGCGTCCGCCGAGAGCCCCGCCCAGAAGGCCGCCGCCGAGAAGGCCCCCGGACAGAAGGCGTCCGGGCGGAGGAAGGCGGCCCCGCCGAGCCCGGAGGAGGCCACCGCGCGGAAGGGGACGTCCGCCGGGAAACCCCGGGCCAAGCGGCTCGCCCCCGCCAGGACGCCCGCCGTGGTGCCCGGCAGGGCCACCTCGGTGAAGGGCGCCGCGCCCGCCAAGACCCTCGCCCCGGCGCCTCCCGGCGGCGAGTCGCGTACCGCCCTGGTCCGCCGCGCCCGCCGTATCGACCGCGAACTGGCCGAGGTCTACCCCTACGCCCACCCGGAGCTGGACTTCGAGAACCCCTTCCAGCTCCTGGTGGCCACGGTGCTGTCCGCGCAGACCACCGACCTGCGCGTCAACCAGACCACCCCGGGGCTCTTCGCCAAGTACCCCACCCCGGAGGAACTGGCCGCCGCCAACCCCGAGGAGGTCGAGGAGATCCTGCGGCCCTGCGGATTCTTCCGGGCCAAGACCCGGTCGGTGATAGGGCTGTCCAAGGTCCTCACCGAGGAGTTCGGGGGCGAGGTCCCCGGGCGCCTGGAGGACCTGGTGAAACTGCCCGGCGTCGGCCGCAAGACCGCCTTCGTGGTCCTCGGCAACGCCTTCGGCCGCCCCGGCATCACCGTGGACACGCACTTCCAGCGCCTGGTGCGCCGCTGGCGGTGGACCGACGAGACCGACCCGGACAAGATCGAGGCGGCTGTCGGCTCGCTCTTCCCCAAGAACGCCTGGACCGACCTCTCCCACCACGTCATCTGGCACGGCCGCCGCATCTGCCACGCCCGCAAACCGGCCTGCGGGGCCTGCCCCGTCGCACCGCTCTGCCCCGCCTACGGGGAGGGCGAGACCGACCCCGAGAAGGCGAAGAAGCTGCTCAAGTACGAGAAGGGCGGCTTCCCCGGTCAGCGGCTCAACCCGCCGCGCGCCTACCTGGAGGCGGGCGGCATCCCCGCCCCGCCGCTGGGGGCCGGATGACGGAACGAACGCGGGGGCGTCGGGCGTTGGACGGGGCAGGACGGGGGTGGCGGCGATGACGAGGGCGGGCGACATCCGGGACGTGACGCTGAGCGAGACGGGTCTGCCGGGGTGGCTGGAGCCGGTGGCGCGGGCCGGGCGGACGGTGCGGCCGAAGCAGCTCAGTCGCTTCCTCCCCCCGGAGAACGGGGAGGGGCGGCAGTCCGCCGTCCTGGTTCTCTTCGGCGAGGGCACGCCCCGCCCCGAGGGCGGTCGCGGTCGCGGGCCCGAGCTGCTGCTCATGGAGCGGGCGGGGACCCTGCGTTCGCACGCCGGCCAGCCCGCCTTCCCCGGCGGCGCCCTCGATCCGGAGGACGGCGATCCGCAGGGCGAGGGCCCACTGCGGGCGGCGCTGCGCGAGGCCGAGGAGGAGACCGGGCTCGACCCGTCCGGCGTCCAGCTCTTCGGCGCCCTGCCCAAGCTGTACATCCCGGTCAGCGGTTTCGTCGTCACCCCCGTACTGGGCTGGTGGCGCGAGCCGAGCCCGGTCGGCGTGGTCGACCCTCGCGAGACCGCCCGTGTCTTCACCGTGCCGGTGGCGGATCTCACGGATCCGGCCAACCGCGTCACCGCCGCCCACCCGAGCGGCCACCGAGGCCCGGCATTCCTGGTCGAATCGGCCCTGGTCTGGGGTTTCACGGCGGGCATCATCGACCGGTTGCTGCACTTCGCGGGCTGGGAGCGGCCCTGGGACCGGGAGAAGCAGGTCCCGCTGGACCGGCTCTCATGACAGGCTGGCCCGCGTACTGTGTCGTTCCGGGGGACGCCGTGTCCTGTTGCCGCCGCGGCGGTCCGACGCCCGGCCGGTCCGACGTGAGCGGAAGAGGACGAGGCGAGGGCCCCATCAGTGAACGTGCTGGACATCCTGCTGCTGCTCGCCGCCGTCTGGTTCGCCGTCGTCGGCTACCGACAGGGCTTCGTCGTCGGCATCCTGTCCGTCACCGGCTTCCTCGGCGGCGGTCTCGTCGCCGTCTACCTGCTGCCGGTCCTGTGGGACGCGCTGACCGACAACGCCGAGGTGAGCACCGCCGCCGCCGTCGTCGCGGTCGTCGTCGTGATCGTCTGCGCCTCCGTGGGGCAGGCCCTCACCACGCACCTCGGCAACAAGCTGCGCCGCTACATCACCTGGTCCCCGGCCCGCGCGCTGGACGCGACCGGCGGCGCCCTGGTCAACGTCGTGGCGATGCTGCTGGTCGCCTGGCTGATCGGCTCGGCCCTGGCAGGCACCACCCTGCCCACGCTCGGCAAGGAGGTCCGCAGCTCCAAGGTGCTGCTCGGCGTGTCACGGGCGCTGCCCGCCCAGGCCGACACCTGGTTCACCGACTTCTCCTCGATCCTCGCGCAGAACGGCTTCCCCCAGGTCTTCAGCCCGTTCTCCAACGAGCCCATCACCAACGTCCAGCCGCCCGACCCGGCCCTCGCCAACAGCGCGGTCGCCACCCGGGCCCAGCGCTCCATCGTCAAGGTGACGGGCACCGCCCCCGGCTGCGGGAAGGTCCTGGAGGGCACCGGATTCGTCTTCGCCGACCGCCGCGTGATGACCAACGCCCACGTCGTCGGCGGCGTCGACGAGCCCACCGTCCAGATAGGCGGCGAGGGCCGCAAGTACGACGCCACGGTCGTCCTCTACGACTGGCGGCGCGACATCGCCGTCCTCGACGTGCCCGAGATGAAGGCGCCCGTGCTGCGCTTCGCCGACCAGGACGCGAGCAGCGGATCGAGCGCCATCGTCGCCGGCTTCCCGGAGAACGGCGCCTACGACGTCCGCTCCGCGCGCGTCCGCGGCCGCATCACGGCCAACGGCCCGGACATCTACCGCCGCGACACCGTCCGCCGCGACGTGTACTCCCTGTACGCGACCGTCCGTCAGGGCAACTCCGGCGGCCCGCTGCTCACGCCCCAGGGCGAGGTGTACGGCGTGGTCTTCGCCAAGTCCCTCGACGACCCCGACACCGGCTACGCGCTCACCGTGGACGAGATCCGCGAGGACATCGAGAAGGGCCGCGCCGCCAACCAGCAGGTGGACAGCGACAGCTGCGCCCTCTGAGGCCTCTCGTCTGGATCACGCCGGGCTCGCGGGGCCCGGCTGATCCAGACGAAAGACCCTTGGGCCGCTGCGCGCGGGAGGGGGAGTCGGGACGCCCCGGCCGCCGCGGGGCTCAGCCGCGCGGATGGCGCAGCCGTACGGAGACCCAGCGGGCCCGGCGGCGTAGGATGCGCGGAATGCCCACCCGGGGATCGTCCGCGTTCGCCCATCGCGCGGTCGTGCCGCCTCGCGGATGGGGGTTCACGCCGCTCGTGGAGCGGCCGTCGCGTGCTACGTCGTTGTAGTCGTGCGTCCAGCCCATACCCGGACGTGTGCCCCCGCCCCAAGGTCCATAACCGTTTCCCAGGTCCCCAATTGGCCTATGCGCGCGGCAAGTGGCCGTTCATACGACGAGTGTTCCGCCGTCGGGCACCGGACGCGTCCGTTCGGTCACCGATCCGGCTCGGGATCGTTCAGCCAATTGATCAGTTCTGTCGAGAAGAGCGCCGGGTCCTCCTCGTGCGGGAAGTGGCCGAGCCCGTCGAACAGCCGCCAGCGGTACGGCGCTTCCACGTACCGCCCCGACCCCGCCGCACTGCCCGTGCGCATCACCGGGTCCAGCGAACCGTGCAGGTGCAGGGTGGGCACCCGCACCGGCCGCTTCATCCGCCGGTAGAACTGCACGCCGTCGGGCCGGGCCAGCGACCGCACCATCCAGCGGTACGGCTCGATCGAGCAGTGCGCCGTCGACGGGATGCACATGGCCCGCCGGTAGACCTCCACCGCCTCGTCGTCCACCGGCTTCGGGCCCGACCACTCGCGGATCAGCCGGCCGACCAGCGCGCCGTCGTCCGCGGTCAGTTGCCGCTCCGGGACCCACGGGCGCTGGAAGCCCCAGACGTAGGAACCCGCCCGGGTCTGCCGCAGGTCGCCGAGCATCGCGGAACGCCAGCGCCGGGGGTGCGGCATCGACGACACCGCCAGCCGGCGCACCAGCTTGGGCCGCATCGCCGCGGCCGTCCAGGCCAGGTAGGCGCCCAGGTCGTGGCCGACCAGCGCGGCGTCCGGCTCGCCGAGGGAGCGGATCACGCCGGTGATGTCGAGCGCGAGCCCCGCGGGGTCGTAGCCGCGCGGCGTGCGGTCGCTGCCGCCGACGCCGCGCAGGTCCATGGCGACCGCGCGGAAACCGGCGTCGGCGAGCGCCGGAAGCTGATGCCGCCAGGTCCACCAGAACTGCGGGAAGCCGTGCAGCAGCAGCACCAGCGGCCCCTCGCCCAGCTCGGCGATGTGGAAGCGGGCGCCGTTGGCGGCGACGTCCCGGTGGGTCACCTCGCGTCCGCCGGGGATGCCCAGGCGTACGACCGAGGCGGGTTGGGCCGAAGGAGTGGCGGGGTCCGTCATGAGGACGAGCGTGCCACAGCCTCGATGGCCTCGGGGGCGCGGTCCTGGGGCAGTTCCGGACGCGGGTGCGGCTTGGCGTGCTGCAGGACGCCCGCCGACTGCTTCACCGAGGAGGCGACCTTCTGCGGGCCGCGGCCCTTCTTCGCCTTCTTGGCGAAGACCAGGCCGATCAGCGCCAGCAGCAGGGCGACCAGCACGTTCGCCGCGAAGGACAGCAGGAAGCACACCGCGAGGTTCCAGCCGGTCCACGTCCGGATGCCGTAGGCCAGAGCGAAGTTCAGCATCGGCAGCGAGAAGAGCAGGAGCACAGCCGCGACGGAGAAGGCCCCGCCGCTGGTGACGCCCCGTTTGACGTCCTGCTTGAGCTGCGCCTTGGCCAGGGCGATCTCGTCGTGCACCAGCGCCGACATCTCGGTGGTCGCCGAGGCGAACAGCTGGCCGATGCTGCGTTCGGTGCCGACCGGGCCGCCGTCGGGTGCGCTCATCGCGGTCTCCCTCTTCCTACTGGCTGATGTGCGTACGAGTCCGTTGCCTGTCGTCTTCTGCCTGACTGCGTACGGTCCCGTCTTTTGTACCGTCTCGTCAGATCATGCCGGACCGTCGCCCTCCTCGCCTGCCCCGCCCGTCACTTCGGCAAGCCCGTGCCGCCCTTCGGCCTTCTCCCGGGCGAGCCGGCGGTGCTCGGCGGCCTTCCGCTCGTGGATGGCGGCCATCCTCAGGTGGTACGCCGGGTCGTCCTCCTCGTAGACGTCCGGGACGCCGCTGAGGTCGTCGTCGCGGTTCTCCTCCTCGGTCATCCGGCGGTACTTGGTGTTCCGCATCTTCAGCAGCACCGTGGCCAGGGCCGTGGCGATCAAGGAGCCGGTGAGGACGGCGGCCTTGACACCGTCGGTCATCGCCGGGTCGTCGGTGAAGGCCAGCTCGCCGATGAGCAGCGACACGGTGAACCCGATGCCGGCCAGCGTCGCCACCGCGAGCACGTCGGCCCAGGCGAGGTCCTCGCTGAGCGAGGCCCGTGTGAAACGCGCCGTCAGCCAGGTGCCGCCGAAGATGCCCAGCGTCTTGCCGACCACGAGCCCGAGCACCACGCCGAGGGTCTCCGGACGGGTGAACACGTCGGCGATCGCACTGCCGGAGAACGCCACGCCCGCGCTGAAGAGGGCGAAGAGCGGGACGGCCAGCCCGGCCGACAGGGGACGCACGAGGTGCTCGATGCGCTCGCCGGGCGACCGCGACTCACCCTCACGGGTGTGGCAGCGCAGCATCAGGCCCATCGCCACGCCCGCGATGGTGGCGTGGATGCCGCTGTTGTACATCAGCGCCCAGATGGCGAGGCCGAGCGGGACGTGGACGTACCAGCCGCGGACCCCCTTGCGGAGCAGCAGCCAGAACACGGCGAGCCCGGCGACGGCACCGCCGAGCGCGGCGAAGTTCAGCGTGTCGGTGAAGAAGACGGCGATGATCAGGATGGCGAAGAGGTCGTCGACCACGGCGAGCGTCAGCAGGAAGGCGCGCAGCGCGCTCGGCAGGGAGGTGCCGATGACGGCGAGGACCGCGAGCGCGAACGCGATGTCCGTCGCGGTGGGCACCGCCCAGCCCGCGAGCGAACCGCCGCCGGCCGTGTTGGTGATCGTGTAGACGAGCGCGGGCACCGCCATGCCGCACAGCGCGGCGACCACCGGCAGCGCGGCTGCCTTGGGGTCCTTGAGGTCGCCGGCCACGAGTTCGCGTTTGAGTTCGATGCCGGCCACGAAGAAGAAGATCGCGAGGAGCCCGTCGGCGGCCCAGTGCGCGACCGACAGGTCCAGGCCGAGGGCGGAGGGGCCGAGAGGGAAGTCGCTGACGCTCGCGTAGCTCGACCGCAGGGCCGGGACGTTCGCCCAGACCAGCGCGGCGACCGCGGCGATGAGGAGGAGGACGCCCCCGACGGTCTCGGTGCGCAGGGCGTCGGTGACGAAGGTCCGCTCCGGGAGGGACAGACGGCCGAGGGCCTTGCGGGGGGTGCGGGGCGCGGTCACGGGGAGGAACCTCCGGTCGGTGGGCAGCACGGAACACGTGCCGACCAGACTTCCCGGCGCACCATGAGGAACTGTGTTGTTGATCTTGTCGTATCGCTTGCGCGTCTCTCAGCTTACCGAACGCGCGCGCCCGACACGCGGCCCCGGGGGGAGGCACCTGCCGACAGGGGGGTCGGGTGGTTCGGGTGATTCGGGAGGCTCGGGGCGGAGGCCCGCCGAGGGCGCGGGCCGGTGTGGGTCGGTTCGGACCGGTTCGGACCGGCGTGTGTGTCGGTGTGGCCGGTGTGGCCGGTGTGGCCGGTGTGAGTTGGCTGGACCTGCGTGGGCCGGTGCGGGCCGGCAGGGGCGGGGCGGCTCCGGGGGTGCGGGAGCCGGGGTGAGGACGTGCGGCCCGTGGGCAGGCACCGGGCGGCGGGTGCGGCAGGCGGCCCATGCCGACCACCCCGGTCGGAGGGACCGGGGCGGTCGGGGCGGCCGGTGTGAGTTGGCGGGCCGGGCCGGCGGGTCAGTCGTCGCTCGACGAGGACGGCAGCTTGGCCTGGATGAAGTCCATGACGGTGGAGTCGGTCAGCGTCGTCACGTCGCCCAGCTCCCGGTTCTCCGCCACGTCGCGCAGGAGGCGCCGCATGATCTTGCCCGAGCGGGTCTTCGGCAGCTCGGCCACCGGCAGGATCCGCTTGGGCTTGGCGATCGGACCGAGCGTCGCGCCCACGTGGTTGCGCAGGTCCGCGACGAGGTCGTCGGACTCCGAGGCCGTGCCGCGCAGGATCACGAAGGCCACGATGGCCTGGCCGGTCGTCTCGTCCGTCGCGCCGACCACGGCCGCCTCGGCGACCGACGGGTGGGACACCAGCGCCGACTCGACCTCCGTGGTCGAGATGTTGTGGCCGGAGACCAGCATCACGTCGTCGACCCGGCCGAGCAGCCAGATGTCGCCGTCATCGTCCTTCTTCGCACCGTCGCCCGCGAAGTACTTGCCCTCGAAACGCGACCAGTACGTGTCGATGAACCGCTGGTCGTCGCCCCAGATCGTGCGCAGCATCGACGGCCACGGCTCGGTGATGACCAGGTAGCCGCCACCGCCGTTCGGCACCTCGTTGCCCTCGTCGTCGACGACGGTGGCCTCGATGCCGGGCAGCGCGCGCTGGGCGGAACCCGGCTTGGCCTCGGTCACGCCGGGGAGCGGGGAGATCATCATCGCGCCGGTCTCGGTCTGCCACCAGGTGTCGACGACCGGGGTGCGGTCCGCGCCGATGGTCCTGCGGTACCAGATCCACGCCTCGGGGTTGATCGGCTCGCCGACCGAGCCGAGGACCCGCAGGGACGACAGGTCGAACTTGGCGGGGATCTCGTCGCCCCACTTCATGAACGTCCGGATCGCGGTGGGCGCCGTGTACAGGATCGTCACGCCGTACTTCTGCACGATCTCCCAGAACCGGCCCTGGTGGGGCGTGTCCGGGGTGCCCTCGTACATGACCTGCGTCGCGCCGTTGGCGAGCGGGCCGTAGACGATGTACGAGTGCCCGGTGACCCAGCCGACGTCGGCCGTGCACCAGTAGACGTCGGTCTCCGGCTTGAGGTCGAAGACGGCCGAGTGGGTGTACGCCACCTGCGTGAGGTAGCCGCCGGAGGTGTGCAGGATGCCCTTGGGCTTGCCTGTCGTGCCCGAGGTGTACAGGACGAACAGCGGGTGCTCCGCCTCGAACGCCTCCGGCGTGTGCTCCGCCGACTGCCGGCCGACCACGTCGTGCCACCACAGGTCGCGGGAGTCGCTCCACGCGACGTCCTGGCCGGTGCGGCGGACCACGAGCACGTGCTCGACGATGCCGGCCCGCTCGACCGCCTCGTCGACGGCGGGCTTGAGCGCGGACGGCTTCCCGCGCCGGTAGCCGCCGTCGGCGGTGATGACCACGCGGGCGTCCGCGTCCTGGATGCGGGTCGCGAGCGCGTCCGAGGAGAAACCGCCGAAGACGACCGAGTGGGCGGCGCCGATCCGGGCGCAGGCCAGCATGGCGATCGCCGTCTCGGGGATCATCGGCATGTAGACGGCGACCCGGTCGCCCTTGCGCACGCCCAGTTCCAGCAGCGCGTTGGCCGCCCGGGAGACCTCGTCCTTCAGCTCGGCGTAGGTGATGGCGCGACTGTCGCCCGGTTCGCCCTCGAAGTGGATGGCGACGCGGTCGCCGTGTCCGGCCTCCACGTGCCGGTCCACACAGTTGTAGGCGACGTTCAGCGTGCCGTCCTGGAACCACTTGGCGAACGGCGGGTTGGACCAGTCGAGAGTCTCGGTGGGCTCCTCCGCCCAGGTCAGTCGGCGTGCCTGCTCGGCCCAGAAGCCGAGCCTGTCAGCCTTGGCCTGTTCGTACGCCTCCGCGGTGACGTTGGCGTGGGCGGCCAGGTCAGCGGGCGGCGCAAAACGTCGCTCCTCCTTCAGCAGGTTAGAGAGGGAAGAAGTCTCGTTCTCAGCAGCCATCTGCGCACCGTCCCAGTGGTTTAGACCATTACCGGTTTGATTCTCGGACGCCGTCAAGGGTCGGTCAACCCCTTCCCCGGCGGGTCACCAACTCACACGCACGACGGCCCCCGGAAGTTCACTCCCCGGGGGCCGTACGCCACCCAACGCTTACGGCTCGCAACCCAGCGCCAGGGAGCCTGGTGAATCACGCACCCCGAGCTGGTCGACGAGCGAAGGTAGATGCCTCACGGCAGACGGGCGAGCGACGGGGGCATGAAGTGGTCACGGCCCGATGCTGAGCCCGGCTCTCCGCAGCGTGCCGATCCCGCCGACGCGCGTACACCGAGCAGAGGTCACAGTCGACGAGATGCCGCGGTGGCCCGTCGCCGGGGTGAGCCTCCGCTATGTGCCGAGACACCCGAAGCTGCTCCCCAGAAGGAGTGGTCAGGGTCATCAGACCAGACATGCGCGAGGCACAGCAGCCGGCCGGCGCACTCTAGGCACACCCACATGAACGGTGGCAAGGCAGGTTCTCGGGCTCCTCGGTCAACGCCGACTCCTGATCGTGGTGGCGCCCATGGACGCGCGACCCTGCGTCACAACGCGGGCGAGGTACGCCTCGAGGGCATCGGGGCCCGCCCCGGGCGGGATCGGGTCCAGACCGACCGTGACGCAGACGCGCCCGCTCACCGTGACGTGCCGCCGCCACTCCTCTCCGGGAGCGGGTATCCGCATGACGTAGGCCGGGTGCCCGTAGTCCAGCGCGACGTACGGTCCCCGCAGCAGCAACCGCGTGCCGACGATCGGCCCCCGCTCGGCGGCCGGCCGGAGGCCCGTCCCGTCGACCATGCCCATGAGGGCCGTCTCGATGGTCTCGGCTGTCTCGCCGGGGCGCCTCGAGGGCGCGTGGCCCACCAGGACGTACGCGATCGGATTGGTTGCCGCGCCCGCGGGCCCGCTCTCCCGACTCCATCCTTATGCGGGGCGCCGGGGCCGGGGGTCGTGGACCTCGATACGAACGTGATTGCCTCGTGTGCGTCACTGCTGCGTGGGGCTGCTCCTTGACCTGCCGGCCGTCGCCGCCGGAGGGGCGGTGGGACGGTGGGCGGTGGGCTGCTATCGGACCGTGAGGGGCGACGGGGGCACGGCCGGGCGGGGCGGCGTTTGCGCAGGTGAGGTCCTCGGCCGAAGGACCAGGAGCCGCATGGCGGCCCGAAGGCGTGTGGGCGGGCGGCGTACGGAGTGGCGGGGCAGTGACCTGTGGGTGGCTGGCGGCAGGTCGCAGTCAGTAAACAAATGGTAATTCGGAGTAAAGGGAAGGCATAGGCTTTCCGCGCAAGAGGAGTAGAACACCGCTCACGTGGGTGAATCGGTCTGTTCATCGGCTTGTCGTACTAATTCCTTCTCTCTCCCGTGCCACCTTGACCGCGCTGACGGCACGCCCGGCACAGCATCCGAAGCGCCCGCGTCGGCGTAGGCCCGAGAGAAGGAAGAAGGTGGGCGGAACATGGCCGCCACCCACAGGACCGCCACACGGATCGTGATCGCCGCGATCTGCGCCGCGTCGCTCGCCGGTTGCGCGATCGGCACCGACGGCGACAGCCAGCAGAAGGAGAAGGGCAAGGCCGCCCCCGCGCCGAAGAACGCGGTCCGGCTCATCGGCGACGGCTCCACCGCGTACACCGGGGCCCAGCCGCACCTGCCCCGGCCGGAACGGCTCAAGGCGGGCCAGAAGCCCCCGCAGTTCGTGGTCTTCTCCTGGGACGGGGCGGGCGAGGACAGCCAGAAGCTGTTCTCCCACTTCCGGCAGGTCGCCAAGGACAACGACGCCACGATGACGTACTTCCTGAGCGGCGTGTACCTGCTGCCGGAGGAGAAGCGCGACCAGTACCAGCCGCCGCAGCACTCGCCGGGCCGTTCCGACATCGGCTTCAACGACCAGCAGGGCATCTCCGACACCGTCAAACAACTGCGGCTGGCGTGGCAGGAGGGCAACGAGATCGGCACCCACTTCAACGGCCACTTCTGCGGCGCCGGCGGCGGCGTCGGCGAGTGGTCGGTCGACGAGTGGAAGGACGAGATCAGCCAGGCCAAGCAGTTCGTGAAGACCTGGAAGACCAACACGGGCATGAAGGAGGCCGCGCCGCTCCCCTTCGACTACGACAAGGAGTTGATCGGCGCCCGCACCCCGTGCCTGGAGGGCCAGAAGAACTTCATGCGCGCGGCGAGCCAGATGGGCTTCCGCTACGACAGCAGCGGCGTCAACAACCAGGTCTGGCCGTCGAAGAAGGAAGGGCTCTGGGACCTGTCGATGCAGCTCGTGCCCTTCACCGGGCACACCTTCGAGCAGCTCACCATGGACTACAACTTCATGGTCAACCAGTCCGGCACCGCCACCCAGGGCGACCCCGCCAAGCGGGAGTTCTGGGGTGACCAGATGCGGGACAGCCTGCTCCAGGGCTTCCGGCGCGCCTACGACGGCAACCGCGCGCCGCTGATCATCGGCAACCACTTCGAGTCCTGGAACGGCGGCACCTACATGCGTGCCATCGAAGAGGTCGTCAAGTCGGTGTGCACCAAGGAGGAGGTGCGCTGCGTCTCCTTCCGGCAGCTCGCCGACTGGCTGGACGCCCAGGACCCGAAGACGCTCGACAAACTGCGCACCCTGAACGTCGGCGAGGCGCCGAAGCAGGGCTGGGCGTCCTTCCTCTCGGCCGCGCCCGCGCCGGCGCCGAAGGGCGTGCCCGGGGCGCCGGCGGCCAAGCAGTAGCCGGCGCTCAGGCGGGGGCGACGACCCCTTCGCCGAGCACGAAACCGGGGTCGACCTGCGCCGCCAGGTCGGTCCCGGTGCGCTCGTTGCCCCAGCTCTGGGCGTTCTTGAGGTGGAAGTGCACCATCTGACGGGTGTAGCGCTCCCAGTCCCGCAGCTCGTACGTCGCGTCGGCGGCCGTGTGCAGCGTCTCCAGCGCACGGCGGTTGACGTCCTCCAGGAGGGCGAACCGGGGCGGACGGCCCTTCTCCATGCCACGCACCCAGTCCGAGTGCCCGACCGTCGTCAGCAGGTCCTCGCCGACGTGCTCGCGCAGGAAGTCCAGGTCGTCCGGCCCCTGCACCTTGTTGCCGACGACGCGGAGGACGACGCCGTAGTCCCGGGCGTACTCCTTGTACTGGCGGTAGACGGAGACCCCCTTGCGGGTCGGCTCGGCGACGAGGAACGTCATGTCGAACCGGGTGAACATGCCGGAGGCGAACGAGTCGGAGCCGGCCGTCATGTCGACCACGACGTACTCGTCGCGGCCGTCGACCAGGTGGTTGAGGCAGAGCTCCACCGCTCCCGTCTTGGAGTGGTAGCAGGCGACCCCCAGGTCGGCGTCGGTGAAGCGCCCGGTGACCATCAGACGAACGGTGCCGCCGTCGAGTTCCACCGGTCGCGCGCAGGCGTCGAAGACCGGGTTGTCCTCGCGCACCCGCAGCAGCCGCGAGCCCTCGCCCGGCGGCGTCGTCTTGATCATCTTTTCGGCGGAGGCGATGCGCGGGTTGGTGCCGCGCAGGTGATCCTTGATCAGCGGCAGGTGCTCGCCCATCGCGGGCAGCCCGGCCGCCTGCTGGTCGTCGAGGCCGAGAGCGGCCCCCAGGTGCTGGTTGATGTCGGCGTCGATCGCCACGACCGGCGCCCCGGTGGCGGCGAGATGGCGGATGAACAGGGAGGACAGCGTGGTCTTGCCGCTGCCGCCCTTCCCCACGAAAGCAATTTTCATGTTCACCAAGCGTAGTGGTGTCATCGCGGTGGGTGTCGCGAGAGCCTGTGGCTACGTGAAGAAGACCACTCCTTCGTGGGGTGCAGCGGCAAGGTGCGTACTGTCGTACTCATGAGTACGACAGGCGCGACCGCCGATCCGCTCGCGACCCTGGGCACACTGCCCGGAGTGGCCGATTCCGTGGAGTCCGTACGCAAGGCCGTGGACCGGGTCTACGGTCACCGGATCATGCGACGGCGCAGCAACCAGATCACCTCCGAGGCGGCCCTGCGCGGAGCCCGGGGTTCCGCGGCGCTGTCCGGCGCGGACTGGGCCCTGGAGGAACTGCGCCGCCGCAGCGACTTCGGCGGCGACGACGAGGCCCGCACGGTGGGCGCGGCGCTGCGGCTCACCGCCGAGGCGGGGCAGTTGCTGTCCGTCTGGCGGCAGTCGCCGCTGCGGGTGCTGGCCCGCCTCCACCTGGTGGCCGCGGCGGAACAGTCCGACATGGTGGGCCGCCCACGCCAGGGGGGCGAGCCGGTGGACGAGCCCTTCGTGGACCTGCCGCTGCCGACGGCGGCCGAGGCGCACGCGCGTCTGGAGGGGCTGGCCGACCTGGTCGTCGCGGGCAGTTCAGCGCCCGCGTTGGTGATCGCGGCCGTCGTCCACGGCGAACTGATGACCCTGCGCCCCTTCACCTCGCACAACGGCCTGGTCGCGCGCGCGGCCGAGCGTGTCGTCCTGGTCGGCAGCGGACTCGACCCGAAGTCCGTCTGCCCCGCCGAGGTCGGCCACGCCGAACCGGGGCGTGAGGGCTACCTGAAGGCGCTGAGGGGCTACGTCTCCGGTACGCCGGAGGGGATGGCGGAGTGGATCGCCCACTGCGGCCGTGCGGTCGGGCTGGGCGCGCGCGAGTCGACCGCGGTCTGCGAGGCGCTCCAGCGCGGGGCCGCGTAGGGCCCGCCGGCTCGCGGGAGGCCGGGCCGGGGGCGCACTCGCCGGACGCGGTGGTCGCGCGCCGCGGACGACGTCCGGTGTCGCGCCGGGACGGGCGGCGGGGCGGCGGCAGGGGAAAGGCCCCGGCCGGAAGCGGGGCCCCATGGCGGTCGTCGACGGCATTCCATGGTGATGCGGCGGTACGAGATTTCGTACCGCCGCTGGCATGAGCATCGGGGTACCAAGCGTCCTCGAAATATGTGCCCATCAGGCCGGGGACTTTGCCCGTCACCTGGTGCGGCTGGCCCGTAATCGACGGGTCGACGTCGCGTGGGTGCCCGGTGTTCATGCGCGGTCCGTGGGGCCATGTGCGTTGTGTGAGGTGATCCTTTCGGATGTCCTTGGTCTCGCGGGCCGTTGAATCCTTTGTACTACCGCGGTGCGGTAAGGGGAAGGGGTCGTCCCACTTCTTTACTTTTGGGCGCAAAGGCGGGTGAAAGGGTTGCTCAGGCAACTGCTGCGCGGCGTCGGCTCGCATACCAGACGAGTCCCGCCGTGGCCGCCGCGGCGCCCAGTGCGGCCGCGGCCACGAGCGCCGGTCGCGGGGGCACGGAGAATGCGGGAATGCGGCGCTTGAGCCGTACGGGCCGGTGGAAATCGAGAATCGGCCACTCCCGTGCCAGGGCTTCACGGCGCAGGGCCCGGTCCGGGTTCACGGCGTGCGGGTGGCCGACCGACTCCAGCATCGGCAGATCGGTCACCGAGTCGCTGTAGGCGTAGCAGCGGGCGAGGTCGTACCCCTCGGACGCGGCCAGTTCGCGGACGGCCTCGGCCTTGGTGGGGCCGTACGCGTAGTACTCCACCTCCCCGGTGAAGCAGCCGTCGTCGCCGACGGCCATCCGGGTCGCCACCACGCGATCCGCGCCCAGCAGTTCGCCGATCGGCTCGACGACCTCGGCGCCCGAGGTGGAGACGATCACCACGTCGCGGCCGGCGGTGTGGTGCTCCTCGATCAGGGAGGCGGCCTCGTCGTAGATGATCGGGTCGATGAGGTCGTGCAGGGTCTCCGCGACGAGTTCCTTCACCAGCTCGACGTTCCAGCCGCGGCACAGCGCGGACAGGTACTTGCGCATCCGCTCCATCTGGTCGTGGTCGGCGCCGCCGGCGAGGAAGATGAACTGGGCATATGCGGTGCGCAAGACGGCCCTGCGGTTGATCAGTCCGCCTTGGTAGAAGGACTTGCTGAAGGTGAGAGTGCTCGACTTCGCAATGACCGTCTTGTCCAGGTCGAAGAAGGCCGCTGTGCGGGGCAAGGAGTGGTTTTCCACGACCCCGAGCATAGGCGCAGCCCATTCGGCGTAAGGTGTGGCGCGTGGGTTTGCCTGAGAGGGCTCTCGGGTACACCATGGAAGTCACGGATCGTTCGCGACCGTGCTAACCCGGCCCGACTCCTCCCCCCCCGAGTCGGCCGTGGAGACGACCCCCGCTCTCCCCCCCGGCGGGGGTCGTCGCATGTCCGGGTGGGTTTTCCCTCTTGCTGCCGGTGGTGGCGCGGTACCGGTGTGATCCTCGCCCAGGGATTGGCATGCCCATGTTTTGTAGCTGTCGGTAGTGATCGCGCTGCTCTGTGGAGGAAATGCCTCTCGGCTGGGTGCTCTCGCGCGAGCACTCACCTGTACGGGTGAAGGCGATATTCACAGGCTCGGGACTTGTCCACAGTTTTCCACCAAGATCCACATCTTTTTCGTGATCCCCCGATGGTGATTCCCACGCGACGCCACCGTCGGCCGACTTCGCGGTAACGGGCACGACGGTGCGGCGGCGCGCCGCATGCCGTCGGGTGCGTGGAGGAGCCGAGTCACCGGCGGGCAGCCAGAGCAAGCGGAGAACACGCTGCCGGGACATCACCGTCCGGCAGTGCCACACCACAGCGCCACCCGGCATCGGTGCCAGGCCATCGGTGCCGGGCCATCGGCGCAGGGACGCCGTAGCCCGGCACCGCGAGACCGGCCGGAGCCCGGCACCGCGAGACCGAGAGGGGTCGAGAGATGACGAGAGACGTGTCGAAGGGGGATGCCGTCATGGCAGGAATCACCGAGCATGGTCCGCCGTCCGGCGCCGGAGGGAAGCCTGGCGGGCCGCTCATCGTGACCGAGGACGCCGAACTCCTCGACGACCTGCTGCGCCTGTGCGCGGCGGCCGGGGCGACACCCGAGGTGCACCACCGCGCACCCACGACCCCACCAGGGTCCGGACGGCCCGGAAGCTGGGAGGCGGCACCGCTCGTCCTGGTCGGTGACGACGCCGCAGGCCGGGTTCGAGGGATCCCACGCAGACGCGGGGTGGTGCTGGTCGGCCGGGACCAGGACGATCCGGGGGTCTGGCGCCGTGCCGTCCAGATCGGCGCCGATCACGTCCTGATGCTCCCCGATGGCGAACAATGGCTGGTCGACCGCATCGCCGACGTCGCCGAGGGCGTAGGCCGACCGGCGCTGACCGTCGGCGTCATCGGCGGCCGGGGCGGAGCGGGGGCGTCCACGCTGGCGTGCGCGCTCGCCGTCACCTCCGCACACCAGGGGATGCGGAGTCTGCTGGTGGACGCCGATCCGCTGGGCGGCGGGCTCGACGTGCTGCTGGGCGGTGAGACGGCCGAGGGACTCAGGTGGCCGGCGTTCGCCGGCTCCCGGGGCCGGGTCGGCGGCGGCGCCCTGGAGGAGTCGCTGCCCGAACTGCACTCGCTGCGGGTGCTGAGCTGGGTTGTTTCTGCTTAGTTGCAGTGTCGTTTTGGAGGTGACCTTGCAGGTCAGCGGGCGTTTGTGCGTGCACACTGCCGGTGTCCCGTCAGGTAGCGTCCGCAGGTGTGAAACAAGCGTTCTATTCATCTGTGGGCTGGGAGACCTGGGGGCTTGAGTTCAAGCCGATCATCCCCGAAGGCATGTCGTTGATCTTCGACGAAGATCTGCTCTTCGAAGACGAGCGCGGGCTGCGGCCCTCCGCTGTCGTGAACCGCTGGGCCTGTGAGTTGCCGACGAGCAAGGTTCCGTCGGACAACTCATGGCCGTCCTACGTTCGCGCCGTACGCGAATGGATGGAGTTCGGTGCCGAGCACGGGGTGGGCCTGTTCGAGGACAGGAACCGGCTCAAGGTCCTTCTGAGTGCCTACTCGGTCCACCGCGCCCGGGGCCCGCTCAAGGCCCGGTTTAAGGCATCGACGTGGAACCAGCACATGGCCATGCTCGGCAAGTTCTACGCCTGGGCGATCGACAACGGCTACACCACCGCTCTGCCGTTCACCTACGACCACGCCACGGGACTGTTCGAGAACCAGATGCGCGAGGTGAAGGTCAACCAGGCTCGTCGCCGTCAGGCGAAGAGGCATGTGACGATCAAGTACCTCGAAGACGACTTTGCTGCCCTGTTCCTCAAGGGCCTGGCCCGACTCGAGCCGGACGGCTCGGAAGAACGTGGGTACCGGGGCCGGGAGATGGCCCGAAATGCGGCTGTGGGCCGGTTCCTGTTCGCTTCCGGGCCGCGCAAGCAGGAACTCACCTACCTGCTGGCCTGCGAAGTTCCGGCATTGCCGAAGAGGCGGACCGAGATCCCGACGCTCGTACCACTGCCGTGGGGCATCACCAAGGGCGGAAAGTTCCGTAACACGTGGGCCGATTACGACTCGCTGGTCGAGCTGCACAACTATCTGGCGTTCGAGCGGGCGACCGCTGTGGCGGGCTCGACGTGGATGCCGCCAGCCCGCTGGGGCGAGCCGCTGATCGTGACCGAGGCCGATGCCCGGGGCGGTCGGATCAACGGCATCCGGATGCAGTGGGAGGGCCTGGGGCCCGGCGAACGCCGCCGACTGGTCGCGCCCGGCGGCGGATCGATGCTGTTGTCGGTCTGCGGCCCCGGACGGCCCTTCACCGCGTGGAACACGGTCTTCGAACGCGCCTCAGACCGGATTCGTGAACGGTACGAGCCACGCTTCCCGCATGTTCATCCGCACCGAGGGCGCCACACCTTCGCGATGCAGACGATGGCGAAGCTCGCATCGGGCTACTACGCGCGTTTGGCCCGCAAGGTTCAGCCTGGTGACACGGACGCCGCTCTGGCTCTCTACCTCACCAGCCATGAACCGCTGCTGATCCTGCGCGATTTGCTAGGGCACTCCAGCGCTCTGACCACGGAAAAGTACCTGAACCGCCTCGATACGACACGGATCTTCGCTGACCTGCATGCGACAGGAGAGCCGTCCGCTGCTCGGCTGCGGGCTGCTGAGCGTGAGGCGGCTGCGGAGTTCGACGATGAGGGAGACGGCATCTGATGCCCGCCACCGTGATCGATGAGCCGCCGGGGATAACCGCGATCTTCAGCGATGGGACTGGATGCACACGCTGGGTGAACAGCGAGGTTCACGGTGAGAGATTCTCCACCAAGAATCCTGGGCTGGCCCGTGAGTTGCTGCATGGTCTGGCGGACCTCGTGCATCCGCACGGAGATGTCGACCAGGAGAACACGCTGGCTGGCTACCTGGGAGGGGTCAGAACCCTCACCAACGGGCTGGCTGAGCTGGGGTTCACCGGTGGCGCCGCCGAGCTGACCCGGAGCCAGCTGGCCGAGCACTGGATCAGCGGGAAGCACCGTCCGGTGGACGAAGGCCGCGCGCGGGCGATGCTGCGGCGACTTGACGATCTCCACGGAGTGTTGCGTCCGGATGTCCGTGAGTTGGTCGACGGCCGTCGGTTCGTCTCGAAGCGGCGGCGTGACCAGAAATTCATCCAGCCCTACAGCGAGGCCGAGTGGTCGGGCCTCAGCCAGGTTTGCCGCACCGTGGTCAAGGAGTCGTACGCGGCTCACCAACTCGCGGTGAAAACCGCTCAGTCGGGCCAGGATCCGCGCGTGGGCGGATGGACGGACGCGAACCTGCTCTGGCTCTATGCCGAGGTGGGTCCGGTGGCGGCGGCCCCGTTCGCGGCTTGGTCCGTAGACCATCCCTCCGGACTGTCCCAGTCGAGATTTCCGTGGCGCCGTAGCTACGAGGCCGCCAAGCTGTTCCCCTCGGTCGATGTCGTGATCGGGTATCGGCTGTTGTTCGGGATATACACCGGCATCGTCCCGGATGGCCTGGATGACCTTGGTCTGGGCGATGTCGACTGGGCCGGGGACAAGACGATCCTGCTGGATTACCTGAAGGGCCGCACGGCCGCGGAGAGCCGGACGCTGACTACGCGGGCGACCCGGTTGCTGCAGCAGTGGATCGACCACACAGAACTTTCTCGCCGGTTCGCTCCGCCGGAAGCTCGGGACGCACTCTGGGTCCGCTACGACACACATGGGGCAGGCCCCTGGACCACACGGCCGGCCCGAGGCACCACGATCCGCAAGTGGGTGACGGACAAAGGCCTGGCGGGTGACGACGGTGAGCCTCTGGCCTTGCACATGCACCGGATCCGCACCACCTACGACTCAATGCGGGATCGCCGCGCGTGGACGGGCAGCCGACGCGCGACAATGGACCCCAACCGGAGCCCCCAGGCCGAGGGCGACCACTATCTGGGCGCGGGGACACCGAAGCAGCGCGAGCTCGTGGACGAGATCATCGCCGAGGCCCAGAACGACATGCTGAAGCGGGCAGAACCACCAGTGGTCCTGGCAGACGATGACGTCGTCGAGCTCATTCGCGACTACCCCCAGAAGGTCGCGGCCCTCGGCTTGGACGATGCGTCGCTGGCCGCACTGGTTGGCGGGGAACGTGATGTGTTCACCGCCGCCTGTGGCGACCAGTTGTCGGGCCTGCACGGCCCGAAGGGCAAGCCCTGCCCTGCCCGGCCGTGGGTATGTCTGCTGTGTCCGCTTGCGCTGTTCACCCCGCGGCACTTGCCCAATTTGATGCGCCTGAGAGCGTTCTTCGCCCGTCAGTGGGATCAGATGCCCCAGGCCGATTTCATGGGCGTCTTCGGCCGATACGACCAACGCTTGGCCGAGATTCTCACTCCGGACGCTCACTTCACCTCTCAGGCCCTGCTCGCTGCAGCCGCACAGGTTGCCGACTACGACGCCGAACTGCCGCTGCGGCCGGAAGAAGGAACACGATGACGACAGTGATCGCAGGGGCGTCCACGGACGGCGCACAGAACAGGGGTCCGCTGGCTGGGCTCGATGTCTGCGAGGCTGCCGGATTGCGGGTGAGGCCGGGCGGGATACGGCCCAGAGTCGGCGAGCCGGTCTGGTCCTTCACCGACGTCGAGGGTCTGCCCGTAATCCTCCGGCCAAGTGAACGCAGGCTGGACTTCTCCGCGATCCGGGATCAGCGCTGGCGCGTTGTGGCCGAGGAGTTCATCTTTGCGCGCCTGGCCCCGAGGCACGAGGCCGTGCGGGAACTGGCGAATGCCTTCCGCTATCCCCTCGAGATCAAGACCTGCCAGGGGCGACTCAAGAACCTGATCGAGTGGTTCAACTGGCTTACCGAGCGCGGGATCACGTCGCTGGGCGAGGTCACACAGCTGCATTGCCAGGCCTACTATCTGCACCGCAGTGACGTGCGGGACCGGAAAGGAAGAATCCTTCGGCCTGCAAGCCAGGAGACACGGCTGGCCGCAGTGCAGGCTATGCAGGAGACGTCCTTTTACAACGATCTTTTCAGCACCGACCGGTTTGACGACGGGTTCGTTCCCTGGCGCGGCCGTTCCCCCTTCGAGGTGGCCGGCTGCAAGCATCGCAGGGCGAACGTGACCCAGCCGATGCGGCAGGAGGCCCTGCAGCCTTGGCTGGGCGCTGCCTTGTACATCGTCGAAACACTCGGTCCCCACGTCCTGGACCTGGTCGGCGAGGCTCGGCAGGAAGAGGCACCAGCACTTTGGGCTAGCAGTGAGACATGGGAGTCCCGTCTCAGTACAGCGATCCGCACTCATATTGCCGAGGGTGTCCCGCTGGCGACGCTCGAAGTTGCAGAGACGGCAAGGCGCGGGCGCGAAGGATGGTCCGATGACGACCCGCTGCTAAACGTGAGTCTGAACGCCCTCGCCCAGAAGGCTGGCATAGCGGCGTTCCGACACCGCTGGATTCCCGCCCTGCGTCCGCAACTGGAGCAAGCCGTGTCCGCCGTAGGCGTGAGACCCCGATGGGGACGGGACGCGCCGATGGTGGCCCGCGCAGATGGCGAAGGTGAGGTGCCCTGGACCGAAGGAGTCGCGGGACAACTGGACTTGAAGTTCCTGGTGGAACGGGTCCGGACCGCCTGCATCGTCGTCACTGCCCTGCTGACCGGCATGAGGGCGAGCGAGATGATGGAGATGCCGGTCGACGCCTGCGTCCCGCCGAAGGACCTGGGAGCTGGCCGAATGCGTTACCGGCTGAGAACCAAGCTGATCAAGGGACAAGGCATCGGCGGAGTCTGGGACGAATGGGTCACCGTCCGCCAGGCGCATTCCGCAGTCCAACTAGCGGTCGGACTCCGGAATCCAGAAGATTCCTCCCCATGCCTGTTCGGTCGGTTCAGCCTCACCGGGCGATGCGCGAGTCTGCGGAACTGGATCAATAGTTCAGAGGGGCGACGTCTGGGACTTGCCCCAGTACCGGACGACCCGATCACCCTGCAAATTACCCGTCGCACTCTGGCCATGGAACTTGCTCACCGCCCCGGTGGACTTCTGGCAGCAAAGATCCATCTCAAGCATGTTAGCGTCGTCACCACCGAAGGGTATGCAGCAAGGCCGGGAGGCGCGCAGGCTGGTTTCCTGACTGATGTTGCCGCAGAAGAGCAGGTCCGAAACGAAAATCTTACCCTGGCAGCCTTCCGGGATTCCCAGAAGGGAATCATGCCCACCGGTGCCGGCGCGCGCGACCTGATCGAGTTCTTCGCTTCCGTCGACGCCAAGCTCAAGGAGATGGAGGCATCCGCGCCAGGAGTCAAACCCGGGGACCAGGAAGTCATCAACCTGTTGTCCAAGCGGGCGAAAACACTGCACCTGGGCATTGCCAACTACTGCTGGTTCATCGACCCCTCCAAAGCCTTGTGCCTGGCCCTCGCAGGGAAGCAGGGAGCGGACAAGCCACTGGTCGGCATGTGTGACTCCGCGCGCTGCCCGCAGGCCACCCACCATCTGAGCCACCGTCCGGTCTGGGCTGCAAGCGCGGAAAATAAAAAGGTCTTCATCGGCAACATCGGGCGCGGCCAGCCGACGGAGAAGGCCCGTCTGCAAGCCGACTTGGAGCGTGACCTGCGAGTTTTGGCCGAGATTGACACTGCGACTGGAAGGGCCGCCTGAACGTGGGACGTATAAGCGAAGAAATCCGGATTCGGAACGAGGAAGCGATCCGGGCTGCGGCTGACCGGTTACTCCGCGGTGAACTGCCGCCCGGTGGCAAGTGCGACCTCAGCACTTTGGCGACCGAGGCGGGAGTGACACGCACCGCGTTCTACCCGAAGAAGAACCGCGACGGCACTGTCCGCCCCGGCCCATACCAGCATCTCGCCGAGGAGTTCGAGCGGCGTCTGAAGTTGCTCCAGGACTCTGGGACCGTCATCGATCCCAGAGTCGCGCAGATCCAACGGCTCAAGGACAAGAACGCCAAACTCGAAGAGCGGCTGAAGGATCAGAATACCGAGATTGATGAACTCAAGGAGTTCCAGCAGCTAGCGCTGTCCCGGATTGCCGCCCAGCACCTCGAGATCGAGCGCCTGCGTGCCGAGAAGGCGGCTGGCGAAAAGATCGCCAACTTGCCTCGCGGGGCCCGCCGGTAGTCGCTGCGCTGTTGTGTCTACAATGCCCTATCAGTAAATCCAGCGGCGAGACTTCTTACATTTCTCCACGATCTCAGTCCTCCTCGAGCTGGGCGCGCAGAACTTCTTCCTCCTCGTCACGCCTGCGATCTCGGAAAGTGTCCGAGGCGAGATTCATCCACAGGTCCTCATGGGTGCTGCCGTCGGAGTAGGTAAAGGTCGCGGCCGGCCCCATGGGGATGTCTTGGTAGAGGTGGGCGAAGTAGCCGAGGAGGTAGCCGTCGAGGGCGAAGCCGCAGACGCTGCACAGGAAGTGTTGGGTGACGATCACAACCTCGGGTTCTTCGCCCTTGAAGTCCGTGTCGAGATCACCGCCGACCCAGCCTTGGTTGGAGCATGCGGGGCATTCGCGCATTGCTGTCGCCTGCCCTGCGACCATGCTGTGTACTTGTGCGCTGGCTATGGCCCTGCGTCGCTCCTCGGTGTCGCTAGCACCGAATCGCGCCTCGTATGTTTTGTTGGCGCGGATCTTCAATGCTTCGATCCGGATGAAGTCAGCGCGTCGCTTTTCTTCAAGGATTTTGTCATGTAGGGGATGGAACTCTCCCCAATAGTCAGCGGTGTCCTCTTTGAGTGCGACGAGAACGGCATCGACAACCTTGATCCCATTGCTGAGAAGGTCCTCAATCTTGGCGGTGTCGTGTACTCCGATGTGAGCGACACCGTTGCGAGCATCAGCGATCACGCGGAACTGGTCCTCTGTCACTTTCAGCGCGCTCTTTTCGAGGATCTTACTGACCCGCGAGAAGGCTTCGACGGCACCGATGGTTTTGATCAGGGACAGTTTTTTCTTGGCGAGGTCGCCCCGGTCAGCCGCATGCAGCAGACTCGGGAGGTCGCGTCCGTCGGCAACGAGCGAGGGGTGGATGGAGCATAGATAGGCCTTGAGGACATGCTCGATGGCGACACCTGCGTGTAGGACAACCACGTCAGCTTGTTGTTCGGCAGCACCGAGGTCTGCGAGGGCCAAGTGCATGAGGCGCCGACTTGAGGCCAAAAGCTCGCTCTTGTTCACGTCTTCTTCCATAATTGTTATGTGCGTAAGCAGGGTGACTTGGCCTGGTCTTCTGGTCCTTGGCAGCGAAGGCCAGACCTGTCCGTCTGGAGCTTAATCCAGCTTCTCTCGTTAAGAAACGGGAGCGTGGCTGCCCGTTCTCCTCACCTTCTCCTGACGTAGGGCGCGTGGGTGACGTCAGTCTCTAATTGGCTGTGCCGATCGGGTGGAGATGGAAGGGAAGGAAAGCGATCCTTATTTCGCGGGATGGGTCGCCGTCGATGTGGAAGACGAAGTCGTGACGAGTCCCGAACTCATCAGTCGGCCCGCGCCGCTTGAAATTGGGGTGCGCTTCCAGGCGATCTAGAGCTTTGGTGACGATGTCCGAGAAGGCCTTGCCGCGGACGAACAACAGCACGGCCGCCTTGGTGTCGCGCCAGGTCAGATAGCCAAGTAGCTGGTCCAGCGTGTTGGTGATGGTCTTCGGGCCTTTCCAGAACTTGCACTCGCCGATGAACACGTGCCTATCGTCGACCCGGATGAGGATGTCGGTCTTGCCTTTAAAGTTGAACACCTCGCCTGCGGCCGCGCCCTCGAACTGGGAGTTCAGCGCCAAGAGCAACAGGTCGCGAATCTCCTCCTCGTCGAGTTTGCACACCAGCGAGGGTGAGCGCTCCAGCTGGTTGCGAGCGTTGGTCAGAACCCGCAGAGCGTCCTCGTAGTCGGTGTCGGCCAGAGTGGGCTCGGGCTGGAAGGCGGCACCCGTGGAGGGCTCGGTGGGCTCGGTCTTGATTTTCTTACGGGTCAGCGGGACTTCGTAAGTCTTGGCATCTCTGCGCTTACGGATCGGGAACCCGAGTGATGCAGCAAGGTCTCTGCCGGCAAGAAGGTCCTGCTTGCGGGCCTGCACTCGCTCAGGGATCAGTCGTTCGACGCGCTTGTTATAGCTGTTGACGTTGTCTCGTGCCCAGTCCAGGCACTTCGTGATCTCGGCGATCTTCTCGTTCAGTGCCTGGCGTACCCGTTCGTGATTGTCACTCTGGCCGGACCAGAGCAACTTGATCTCTGCGTCGGTCACGGTTCCCTCGGGCGCGGGTTCCATGCAGGGGTTGGGCCGGAGGGTGAAGACGACGCGGTCTCCCGTGTAGGGGATCAGCAGCTGGATCTTGTTCTGCACGACCCTGAAGGAGCCGTTGATCGCCTCGACGCTGTTGTAGACCTGCTTCAGAGGCTCGATCTCGATGCCCTCGTGGTCGAGGGTGGGCACCACGATGCGGAAGCTGTCCATCAGTTCCTCGACGATGTCGGTCTCCGGCATGGTCAAGAGCTGTTCGGGGTCACGGTCCTCGACCGTCTGGTTGATCTCCCGGAGGTTCTTGTGCATAAAGTCGCGAAGGTCCCCGTGGCTGAAGAGCTTGCCGTTCCCGTGCATCTTCCAAGTCTGCGACATGGCACTGACAAGGAGGGATCCCCATCTGCCCTCGCGTAAACGGATCGCGTCCCTTAAGGGACGAAGTGGTATCTATCGCGGCGGGAGATGGCCATGGCGACTGAGAAGGCGCGCGAAGAAGTCGGTGAGCATCGCCTTCCCGGCTGTGTGGTCGCGCAACTCGTGGCCGCCAATACGGAAGACTTCGTAACCCTGCAGTGTGAGCTGGCGATCCTCCGCCACCATCGGGGCGTAGCGAGCTGGGTCAGCCACCCAGGCGGGGCCAGGCCGGTGCGGCGACATTGCATCGACCTGTCGAGCGTAGTGCTGGATGCCGTCGACTTCGATGACCGCTCGGGCGCGCTGATTCATCAGCAGCAGGAAGTCCATCCGCTGGCGGGTAAGCCGGCCAACACCGTCCAGCTCGGCCAGGCTGTACGGGTCGTAGTGAAGATAGACCTGGGGGATGAGTGCCGGGAGGTCGAAGCCGAGCTCGGTGTAGGCGTCGAACACCAGAAGCTCGGCACCGTTGTCGCCCAACGAACGGCGTAGCCGCTCCCGCAGCGAGACACGAGCACGCGTTGGATCATTCGCATGCTCCGGGTGCTGGTGAACCCACCAGGCCACCAGGTCAGACCAGCTCAAACCGCGGTCTTCCAGAGGTCGGTCGTACACCAGGCAGTACTTCTCGTTCTTCACGATGCGGATGGTGTTGCTGATTGAATCCGGCAGCACGATCTGCGGCTTGGGGCCATCGGCGGCGAAGATGAGGTTCTTCATTTCCCCGTCGACTCCGCGGGCACCTAGCGCGTTGACCAGGGTCTGCAGGTCCTCGTCGCCATACTCGCTGATCACCCGCCGCGCGATGTCCACAAGCTCGGACAAGGGCTTTCTCTGCAGCCGAGAGCGCACATACACCCGCTTGCTGTTGAACGGATCCTCACCAGTCCTCTGGGGCTCCAGTCCCAGGTACTCGCACACAGCCGCGAGCTCGTAGGACTTCACCACGTGGAGCGCCCCAGCTATGGCTTCACGAAGAGCAGCCGGAGTGACCGCAGGTGTAGACGGCATCACATCATGATGGACCTGGTCTGCCGTGCCGGTACAGAGGGCAACTGCCGCTTGCAACAACGTTCCTGAGCCGCTCGACCAACCCGGCTGTGCCTGTCAGATCCGGCTGCCAGACTACGAGGATGCACATGGATGCCGATGAAGAGGCCAACCTGGTACTGGGGCAGACAGCGATCTTGCTGGATCGCAAGGGAGACCGTGAAGCCGCTCAGCTACTCGCGGACGCCAGTTACCTCGACTTCGAGAGTACGGGTGATTCCTACCAAGCCTCTGGTGGCATCCAGACCTACATCATGGCTGCCGTGCTGTACGTAGATGATCACTTGATGTCCGCGTTCACCGACGAGATCCAGGGGCGCATCGCGACTGTCCTGCTCGACGTCGCCCTACGCAACGGCTACACGGCAACCGACCGCATGCATGTCAAAGAGGTCCTGCCGACCATCCCGAGCGACTGGAGAAAAGGGCTGAAGGAGCGAGCCCAGGAGCGGCCCACCAACCAGGCCCGCCGGGAGCGGTTGGCGCCCAACCATCCCGTAGAAGATGGGCTCTCGCTCGGCAGCCGCCAAGAGCAGCAGGTCTACCGGGCGCTCAGGCAAATCCAGGCCACGACTCCGCCCGACCGGACTATAGCGATCGCGCCGCTCCCCGGCGTGCGGCTGCAGGCTGGCCACACTTGGACGCCCGACATCATCGTGCTTGGGAACGGACGGGCAGTCGTTTTTGAAGTTGACGGGCCCCACCACCGCGACCGCCGCCGGTACGCCGATGACAGAAACCGAGACCTTCAGTGGCAGCGCTGCGGGATCCAGGTTGTCCGCCTACCAGTAGAGGATCTGCAGGAAGGTGAGCAGCTCACGAACCGGCTCAAGGAAGAGTTGATACGGCACCTTTGGCCTCGTTGACCAAAGTTGAGGGGCTTCACCTTCAGGGGGCAAGTCCTCCTGGTGCCTGTGTTTCTCATCACCAGGTACGCTCCGGGTGAGCTTTCTAAGCGACACCACGCACAGAATGAGCGTGACACGAGCCGGCGCTTCGCTCGTTGCCCAAAGAGACGTGACCTGCGAGGGACACGATCTTTGCGGAAAGAAGCTGGGACAGGGGTGACTGTGTCGCGGTACCGCCCCAGGCCGTACGGGCGGTGCTGGCCGCGGCCCGGCGCAGGGGCGGCACGGTCGTCGTCGACCTGCCCCGCCGCATCGACGACGGGGCCGCCGAGGTTCTCGCCCAGCTCGACGTCGCCCTGCTCGTCGTCCCGGCGGAACTGCGCGCGGTCGCGGCGGCGGGCCGGGTGGCCTCCGCCGTCGGCATGGTCCTGCGGGACCTGCGCGTCGTGGTGCGGGGGCCGTACGGCGCCGGTCTCGACGACCGCGAGGTGGCCCGGCTGCTCGGGCTGCCGCTGGTGGGCGAGGTGCCTGTCGAGTCCGGGCTGCTGCGGGGGACGGAGGGTGGCCGTCCGCCGGGCGCGGCGGGCAGGGGGCCGCTGGCCCGCTTCTGCCGGGAGTTCTGGGAACGCGCCCTGGTCGTGGACGGGGGTGGAGCGGCGTGAACACGCGGGTGAGCGGCGAGGCGGCGGGGATGTACGCGAGGCCGGAGGGCGCGGAGGCGTCGGTCGGGAGGCCCACGGGGGTGGCCTTCGGACGGCTTGGCGGTGGAGCGTCCTCCGGGGTGGCACCGGGAGGCGGGACGGGGCCTTTCGCGGGGCTCCCCGCCGGCACGGAGGGTGCGCCGGCAGGCCGGAGGGGACCTTCCACGGTGCTCCCCACGGGCGTCGCCGCAGGGACGGCATCGCGGAGGCCGGCCGGGTCGGTCACGACCGGACTCCCGGCCCGGGGGCGACGGCCGTCGTGGGCCGCGGTGGAGCTGGAGGCCGGGGAGACGGACCGGGAACCCCACCCGGAGCACGGCCGGCCGGCCGGGACCGGGGAGCGGACGCCCGTGGCCGCGGGGCCGGTCGTGTTCGACCGGCCGGGGAGCGGGACGGCCGCGGCGCCCGGAGCCGTCCCGCCGGCGCCCCCGGGGGCGGGGACCGGGGCCGCCCCGGGCCTGCTCGACGGCGTACGGCGGTGGCTGGCCGACCGCGGGGCGGAACCGACACCTGCGCGCGTGGCGCAGGCTCTGCGCGACCAGGGACGGGTGCTCGGAGACGCCGAGGTCCTGGGTGCCGCCGAACAACTGCGGTCGGAACTCGTCGGCTCCGGCCCGCTGGAGCCGCTGCTCGCCGACCCCGCGGTGACCGACGTCCTGGTGTCCGCGCCGGACCGGGTCTGGGTCGACCGGGGCGGCGGGCTGGAACTGACGCCGGTCTCCTTCCCGGACGCGGCGGCGGTACGGCGCCTGGCCCAGCGTCTCGCCGGTGTCGCGGGACGGCGGCTCGACGACGCCCGGCCCTGGGTGGACGCCCGGCTGCCCGACGGCACCCGGCTGCACGCCGTCCTGCCCCCGGTCGCCGTCGGCTGTACCTGCCTGTCCCTGCGGGTGGTGCGGCCCCGCGCCTTCACGCTCGGCGAACTCGCGGCGGCGGGCACGGTGCCGCCCGGTGGGGACGGAGTGCTGCGCGCCCTCGTGCACGCACGCCTGTCCTTCCTCGTCAGTGGAGGCACGGGCACCGGGAAGACCACTCTCCTGAGTGCCCTGCTCGGTCTCGTCGGGCCCGGCGAACGCGTCGTCCTCGCCGAGGACTCGGCCGAACTGCGGCCCGACCATCCGCACGTCGTCCGCCTGGAGACCCGGCCCGCGAACCAGGAGGGCGCGGGCCGGGTCAGCCTGGAGGACCTGGTCCGACAGGCGCTGCGGATGCGACCGGACCGGCTGGTCGTCGGCGAGGTCCGAGGCCCGGAGGTCGTCCACCTGCTCGCCGCCCTGAACACCGGCCACGAAGGCGGTTGCTGCCTGTTGACCGAACTAAGTAGGTCGTTTTCCCAGGTCAGTGACCAGATGAGGGTTCTTGCGTTAGCCCGTCCGTGAACTCACCTGAAGTGCTCCGCAAGGACCTGACGAACCTGACCGTGCCGCAGATCGGCCGCCTGGAAGAGACGGGCAAGGAAGAGGAGCCGTACAGGCTGCTCGACCCTGCTGACGTCGTCGTTGAGCCGGTGGCTGAGTGGTTCGCCGAACTGCAAGCATGCGCCAAGCCGCCGGCCACGATCCGGTCGTACGGCATGGACCTGCTGCGGTGGCACCGGTTCCTGTGGACGTTGGAGATCCCCTGGAACAAGGCGTCCCGGGCCGACGCCCGGGACTTCACCCGGTGGCTCCAACTCGCCGACAAACCAGTCCGGTTGCACTGGCGCTACCAGAAGTACGGGCTGCCGCCCGGCGGGCTCCCGAAGCAGAGCCGACCAGATCGCGGCACCCCGAACCCACTGACAGGCAAGTCCGGTCCGGGCGAAAAGTACGCACCGACGACCAGGGCCCACAACGAGACGTCCATCCGGTTGTTCTACGACTTCCACTGCGAAGAGGGCACCGGACCACTACTCAACCCGTTCCCACTCGACCGGTCCCGACGCTCCCGCAGAGCTCAAGCGGCGGCCCGGCCGAACGCCCACCACAACCCCATGGAGGCCTTCCTCGACGAACGGACGGGCCGCTACCGCCCAACCGTGCCCAAGCGGATCCCGAAGCGGATCCCCGACGACCTGTTCAACGCCCTGTTCGCCGCCCTAAATCACGATCGGGACCGTGCTCTGCTGGCCTTCTGGGTCTCCACCGGAGTCCGAGCCGATGAACTTCTCGGCAGCAAGAACAAGGACGCGCTCCCGGGCGAGCAACTGATCGGGGTGACTCGCAAGGGCACCCGCGAATACCAACAAGTTCCGGCCTCCACCGACGCGTTCGTCTGGCTCCGCCTGGCCCAGGAACAGGCCTGGCGAGGCGGGGTCCCCCGGGGCCGCAACGAGACGTTGTGGTGGACGCTGAGGAAGCCCTGGCGCCCGCTGGAGTACGACGCGGCCCGCATGATGTTCAACCGGGCCAACGATCTCCTCGGAACGAACTGGACCCTGCACGACCTGCGGCACACCGCCGCCTACCGCATGGCCCGGGACCCCGAGCTGTCGCTCACGGACGTCCAGTGGGTCCTCAACCACGCTCACCTTTCCACCACGGAGATCTACCTGGCGGCCAGCCAGGACGAGATCGTCGAGCAGTTGCTTGCCCACCACGCCCGCCAGGCCGCAGGGAAACTCCCGACGCCGCGGCCACCGGCTCCCGGTTACAACGCGGCGAGCCTGGACGTCCTGTTCGGCCGATCATGACGAGCACGACACTGCTGGCCAAAGTGCCAGCTCAAGGCCCTGTTCTCGCGTTTCACGGCTCGCACTACAAGGCCTTGCAGAAGGCCTACCCGCCGCGGACCGTCCCGGAGACCTGGCCGGAGACCGCGGTCGACAGCGACACCGTCCTCGACATGCTGAACGAGCTGTTCAAAGACGCTGCGAAGAACACGCGCTACACACGCTGGCGCGGGGCCCGCAACGTGATGCGATGGCTTGAGCGGTTCGACGGCGAGACCTGGCAACAGCGGTGGCGCAACAGCCCGTTGGACAAGCACCTTGCCCTCGACCTTCCGGATCTCGGACCCTGGGTCCGAGAGCACGCGGACCCCATCCCCGATGGCGTCCTGCGATCGGGCATCCTCGGGATGGCCTGCGCTGACGTGATCCGGCCCGACCCCCGCTGGCTGCTGACCCGCCGGTCGCGGCACATGCGTCAGATCGTGGCCGAGTGCCGTGACCCGGACGGCTTCTCCGCCCTGGAGGCCAAGGCCGCCCCAGGCGTCTGGGACGCCAAGCTCGGCCTGCAGGCCCGGAACCACATCTCCACGATCATCCTGGCCAAAGGCGGCAAGGTCAGCGACATCACCGTCGGCGACTGCCTCGAACTGCGAGGCATCGAGCACGAGACCATGGCCACGGGAAGCGGCCGGTCACTGTTCTACCTCTGGCTCAAGGACCTGGAGGTCTTTCCCCCGGACGCGCCGGCCACCCTCCGCGACTTCAAACGGCGGGCCGGGCAGGTCAGCGTCGAGGAGCTGGTGGACCGCTACCAGCTGCAGTGCCGCCCGGTCCGCGACCTGATCGTCGACTACCTCACCGAGCGCCAACCAGCCCTGGACTACACGTCGCTGGAAGGGCTCTCGCGCAACCTCGCCCAGCTGTTCTGGGCCGACCTTGAACGCCACCACCCAGGGATCGACTCCCTGCGACTGCCGAAGAACGTCGCGACCGCATGGAAGGAACGCATTCGCACCAAGACCCGCCGCAAGCGGCAACCGGACGGCAGCTACATCGAGATCACCACCGAACGGCAAAGCGCCATCTCGGTGCTGAACGTCATCCGGGCCTTCTACCTCGACATCTCCCAGTGGGCCGTCGAGGAGCCGGGCCGCTGGGCACCTTGGGTGGCCCCCAGTCCCGTCAAGGAAGCCGAGCTGAACTACAAGAAGCACGCCCGGCGGCAGAAGGCGAAGTCGGACCAGCGCACCCGGGAACGGCTGCCCGTCCTGCCCACCCTCGTCGAGGCCGCGGACCGGCAGCTCAAGGAGGCCCGCACGCGAAATGAGGCGGCCCTCGCGGCCGCCCCCGGCGCCACCTTCTCGGTCTTAGGCAAGAACTACACCCGCATCCGGCACCCCCGCTGGGCAGACGGCGTCGCCGCCAACACCGTCTATGACGAGGACGGGCGGCGATGCACGTTCGGCTATACCGAGAACCGGGCCTTCTGGGCCTGGGCGACGGTGGAGTTCCTCCGACACACTGGCGTCCGCATCGAGGAGATGCTGGAGGTCAGCCACCACAGCATCACCCAGTACACGCTCCCCACCACTGGGGAGGTCGTTCCGCTCCTGCAGATCGCCCCCTCGAAGACCGACCAGGAACGACTCCTGCTGGTCAGCCCCGAACTCGCCGACGTGCTCGGCGCCATCATCTGCCGAGTCCGCGACGCCGCCGGGACCGTTCCGCTGGTCCGCTCCTACGACGTCGGCGAGAAGGTCTGGAACCCGCCCATGCCTCTGCTGTTCCAATGGCGCACGGGCGGTCAGAACAGGCCGATCTCCGAGACCACGATCCGCAGGGCACTCAACGAGACCCTCGACTTCGCCGGCCTGACCGACAACACAGGTCAGCCGCTCGACTACCAGCCGCACGACTTCCGAAGGATCTTCATCACCGATGCCATCATGAACGGCCTGCCACCTCATATCGCGCAGGTCATCGCCGGGCACGACGACATCTCAACGACCATGCGCTACAAGGCGATCTACCCCATGGAGGCCATCGAGGCCCACCGCTCGTTTATCGCGCGGCGGCGGTCGACCCGTCCCAGCGAGGAGTACCGTAGGCCGACCGACGCCGAGTGGGACGAGTTCCTGGGGCACTTCGAGCTCCGCAAGGTCTCGATTGGCACCTGCGGACGAGCCTACGGAACGTCCTGCATCCACGAACACGCCTGCATCCGCTGTCCGATGCTCCGACCTGATCCTCGCCAGCGATGGCGCTTGGTCGAGATCAGGGACAACCTCGTCGACCGCATCGCCGAGGCCGAACGAGAAGGCTGGCTCGGCGACGTCAAGGGCCACGGGACCACCCTTGAAGGGGCCAAGGACAAGCTCGCTCAGATGGACGCGCAAGCAGCAAGATCAAAACAGTCGATCTACCTAGGAATGCCTTCGTTCGGGGACATCGCCGCTCGAAGTACGGTCGCGGACACCGAAACGGGGTCCTGATCAGCTTGTCAGGACCCCGCACGGCATTGGCCGCGGGCCCTCGTCAGTCTTCGATAGCGGCGCCATCCCGCTGCTGATCAGGAATAACAGTCCTGACCAAAGCAGTGCAGGAAGCTGTGATCACACCCACCGCTGATGCCTGCTCCGGCGATACTGCGTTCAGCAACACCAGGGCACACAGCACCCCTGAAACCATCGCGATGCCGCCAACAAGCAGCAACCGACGACGGCGAATGGCGTGGGCTAGACCGGGCTGGAGTGGGCGTCGTTCGCTGTCCGCCCTAGCATGGTCCATGAAGACGGCTCCCTTCGCGGAGATCGGATTCACCACCACCGGCGGCCTCCTGTGACAGCAGGAGGCCGCCGCCTTGTCAGGCGGCGGCCCGCGGTCGCCGGTTGAACCATGCTGGACCCGAGGGCTCTGACCAGGCAACTCTCAGGATTTTCGCGCGCCTCAACTTACGTCAAATGGGCGGGCGCCATGCTGGGGCTCGTGGAAATACCACATCCTGCCTGGAAGCGGCCATCAGCCCGCTCTCCTGCAGTAAGTCGTTCTACTTGGGCGGATGGCCGGAAGAAACAGCACATTCATTACATTCGCGGCGCCGTGCGCGACATGAGAGCCACTAAAACCCGCAAAGCCTGTCGATGCGGAGTAGATCGAATTCTTCCGCTTGTGACGCTGTGACCTGGGGCTTCGGCACCGCTCGGCTCACCCAGCAGTGCGGTGTGACATGTCTCACGTTTGAACAGGGGGGGGGCTATTGGGGCCCTTGCCTCCTAGTTCAGAGAAGCCTGCATCCGCCGTCCGATGCTCCGCCCGGACCCGCGCCGAGTCAGACAGTCGATCTACCTAGGAATGCCCTCGTTCGGCGAGATCGCCGCACGAGCCTGACCCCCGGCTCCGCCAGCACGCTGGCGGAGCCGCTTTCATGAGAGGAGGCCCCGTGACCAGCACTCTTTCTATCCTCGGAGAGCTCGGAGCATGCGCGACTTCTAAGTTCGGAGAAGGCACCGTGCACGCCAATGCCGCCGCCGACGTCCCGGCCCGGCTGGAAGCCCTCGGCACGGCCGCCGGGCTCGACCGGGCGGCGCTGCACAGCCAGTTGGCGGCGGCCCTGTCGGTGGTCCTGCACCTGGTGCGCGACAGGGCCGGACGGCGCCGCATCGCCGAGGTCCACGTCCTGGAACGGGACCCCTCGGGCCTGGTCCGGACGGTACCTGCGCTGCGCTGGGGCCCCGAGGCGTTCGTGGCCGAGCGGGGCTGGGCGCGGCTGCGTGAACTGCTGCGCGGCGACCGGCTCCCCGCGGAGGTCCCGGCAGGGGAGGTGTGCCGGTGACGACCACGAACGAGCTGTCGGTGGGACTGGCCCTGGTGTGTCTGGGCGTGGCCGGGTGGCTGGCGGGCGGAGGACATCCCGGGGTGCGGCGCGCGAGGCTCCTGCTCGCCCACGGAGGCACGGCCGGGGCCGGTCCGCCGCGCCCGGCACGGCGGTTGCGGGAAGCCGCGCTGCGGGCCCACGGCAGGCTGCGCCCCGAGTGGTGGTGCCTGGTCGCCGGACTGTTCCTGGCGGTCCTCGGCGGCTCGGTGCTGCCGGTCGTCGCGGGGGCGGCCGGGGTACCGGTGCTGCGCGGGGTGCGGCGGGCCGGAAGTGTCCGGCGGGATGGTGAGCGACGGCAGGACGCGGTGATCGCGCTGTGCGGGGTCCTTGCCGGCGAAGTGCGGGCAGGGCGGCAGCCGGCCGAGGCACTGCTGTGGGCCGCACGGGACTTCGCCGGGCTCGGGGAGGCACGGGCGGGGCTGCTGGCGGCGGCCAGGTTCGGCGGGGACGTCCCAGGCGCGTTGACCGCGGCGGCACGCAGACCGGGTGCCGAGGGACTGAGGGGCCTCGCGGCGTGCTGGCGGGTGGCCGTGGACCAGGGCGCGGGGCTCGCGGCCGGACTCGACCGGCTGGAGACCGCGTTGCGCGCGGAACGCGAGCAACGGGCCGACCTGCGCGCCCAACTGGCCGGTGCCCGTGCCACGGCCGTGATGCTCGCCTGCCTCCCCGCACTGGGGCTTCTCCTGGGCGTCGCCCTGGGCGCGGACCCGCTGCACGTACTGCTGCACACCGGAGCGGGGCTGGGTTGTCTGCTGGCCGGCGGGGTGCTGGAGGGCCTCGGCGTGTGGTGGGTGACGCGGATCGTGCGGGGAGCGGAGGCGGTGACATGAGCGGCGACGTGGTCCACAGGCTGGGGGTGGTGGTGGGGGCGGCGGCAGCGGCCGCGGCGCTGGTGTACTGGGCCGGCGCGACCCGGCGGGACCGGAAGGCACGCGGACGGCTCACCGCACTGCTGACACCCGAGCCGGCCGGCCCTGGCACCCGGGGCACCGAAGTGATGGACGCCGTGCGCCGGGTGCTGCCTCTGCTGGGCGCGGTGGGAGCCGGGTGGGCCCTGATCGGGGGCGCGACCGGAGCCGTGACGGGACTGCTGGTCGCGGCCGGCCTGTGGCGTCGGCAGCGCCGGAGAGCGACGACCGGCGAGGAGGCGGAGAAGGCCCGCGCCGAGGAAGCGGCCCGTCAACTCCCGCTCGCCGCCGACCTCCTGGCCGCCTGCGTCGCCGCGGGCGCCGGCCCGGTCGTGGCGGCCCAGGCGGTGGGCGATGCCCTCGGCGGCCCGCTGGGAGACGCTCTGGCCCGCGGCGCGGCGGAAGTGCGGCTCGGCGGAGAACCCGGCGGCGCCTGGCGCACCCTGGCGGAGCTTCCGGGCGCCGGACCGCTCGCACGGCTGCTGGAACGGGCCGACGTGTCCGGGCTGCCCGCCGCCGCTCCCGTCGCCCGTCTCGCCGCGCGGGCACGCGCCGACCGGGCACGGGCGACGACGGCCAGGGCTCGTCGGGCCGCCGTCATGGTCACCGCTCCGGTGGGGCTGTGCTTCCTGCCCGCCTTCGTCGCGGTGGGCGTCCTCCCCGTGGTGATCGGCCTCGCGGGCGGGGCGCTGGGCGGAGGAGGTGGTCGATGACGGGACGGAGCCGCACGGCGCAGTGCCACTGACGTGGGCGGCCGACAGCGGAGGAACAGCGGGCTGGCGGTGGGAACGGACCTTACGGGGGTTGTGATGTCTCAGGCGGTACGGGCACGGCTGCGTGCCCTGGTGATCAAGGTACGGACGGCACGGCGACGGGACGCGGGCATGGTCACGTCGGAGTACGCGATGGGCATCGTCGCGGCCGTGGCGTTCGCGGTGGTCCTCTACAAGGTGGTGACGAGCGGGGCGGTCAGCACCGAGTTGCAGCGCATCGTGAAGCAGGCGCTCAGTGTGCGGATGTGAGCGGCGGACGAGCCGGCCGGCCCGGTCGGGAGGGGGAAACGGCGGACCGGCCGACAGGGGGCGGTGCGATCCGCGGGCCGGTGGCCGGTTCACCGGCTCGGGCGATGAGGGGTTCGTGACGGCGGAGACCGCCGTGGTGCTGCCGGTGCTGGTGGCGTTCGCCATGGCTCTGGTGTGGGTGCTCCTGGTGGTGGCGGCCCAGATCCAGTGTGTGGACGCGGCTCGGGCGGCTGCCCGCGCCGCGGCCCGCCAGGACCCGCCCGACGCGGTCCTCGAGGTCGCCCGCCAGGCAGCCCCGCGCGGCGCGCGGATCACGGTCGGCCGGGAGGGGGGCCGGGTCCGGATCGTCGTGGTGGCCGCACTCCCGGTGCTGAGCGCCCTGCCGTTCGAGGTACGCGAGGAGGCGGTGGCGGCGGCGGAACAGGCGCCGGACCGGACGATGGCCCGGGGAGCGGGAACCGGGCGCCCCGGCCCCCGAGAGTCGGGAGACGGGGCGTGACGGGCCGTGGCAGGCTCCGGTGGCCGATGCGGGCGCTCCTGTGCCTCCGCCGGGACGGCGGGCCACCTGCGCGCGGCTGGGCGGGCTCGGGGGCGGAGGAGGGCCGGGGCGTCCCGCTCCGCCACGGTCCGGCGGTCGTCCCGGGCCGGGAGCTGGACGCCGCCGGGTGCGAATCGGCGGGCAGTGCCGCGTGCACCCCGGACGCCGTCGCGGGCGGGTCGGCGATCAGAAGCGTGGACGGCCTGGACGCCGCCGGGCGCGGAACGCCGGGCAGGGCTGTGAAGCCGGAGGCGTTCGCGGTCCCCGGGGCCTCGACCGGCCCGGCACGCGACCAGGGGTCGGCCACTGTCTGGGGTCTCGTCGTCATCGCCGTGCTGTGCCTGGTGTTCGGCGTCGTGCTGGCCCTGGGGCAGGCAGTCGTGGCCCGGCATCGCGCGGCCGGCGGCGCCGACCTCGCGGCACTCGCGGCGGCGGACCACTGGGCACGTGGCGATGCGGCGGCCTGCGAGCGGGCGGACCGGATCGCACGGGCCCAGGGCACGCGGCTCGTGCGGTGCGTGCTCGTCGGGCAGGTCTCGGACGTGACGGCGTCGTCGGGCCGGGGCCCCTTCGCGGCGGAGGTCCGTGCCCGAGCGGGGCCGGAGCCGGAGCCGGGGGAGTGGTCCGGCGGCCCTTCACGGACGGGGCCGGCCGGACCGACCGGCACGGCGGGGCGTGCCGCGGGGGATCCGGTGCGCGGGGTCGCGTCCGCGGGTCCTGCCGGTGCCCCGGCGAAGACGGCGATGTCCCTGAGCCCCGTCGTGCGGTCGCGGTCGCGCGGGCCGGTGATTCCCGGCGCTCTCCCGGACCCCCGGCAGGCAGGCGTGGACCCCCGGCCTGTCGTCGAGCAGCCGGTGGTGACAGCCCCTGAGCCCGGCGCGAAGCACGTGACGCCGGAGCCGTCCCGTCGCGCCCGTTCCCGGCCGGGGCAGGCGGTGGGGCACTCCCGGCTAGTCCGCCACGGAGGGCCCGCCACCACTGCCTCCGTCGCCCTCCGCGCCTCGCAGCAGCACGGTCAGCAGGCGGACCGCACCCCGCTTGTGCAGCGGATCGTTGCCGTTGCCGCACTTGGGGGACTGGATGCAGGACGGGCAGCCGGCCTCGCACTCGCAGGAGGCGATGGCCTCGCGCGTGGCCGCCAGCCAGTCGCGGGCCGTGTGGAAGGCACGCTCGGCGAAGCCCGCCCCGCCGGGGTGGCCGTCGTAGACGAAGACCGTCGGCAACAACGTGTCCGCGTGCAACGGGACCGAGACGCCGCCGATGTCCCAGCGGTCGCAGGTCGCGAAGAGGGGCAGCAGGCCGATCGAGGCGTGCTCGGCGGCGTGCAGGGCGCCGCCGAGGATCTCCGGGCCGATCCGGGCCGCGTCGAGCTGGTCCTCGGTGACCGTCCACCACACCGCCCGCGTGCGCAGCGTGCGGGGCGGCAGGTCGAGCTTGGTCTCGCCGAGGACCTCGCCGGTGATCAGGCGGCGGCGCAGGAAGGAGACCACCTGGTTGGTGACCTCGACCGAGCCGTAGCACAGGCGGCCGTCGCCCCAGGGGATCTCGGTGCCGGTCTCCAGGACGGAGATCGCCGTGGTGTCGCGGGCGACCGTCGAGTACGACGGGGTGGCCTGCTCGACGAGGGCTACGGAGTCCTCCAGGTCGAGGGAGCGGACGAGGTAGGTGCGGCCCTGGTGGAGGTGGACGGCGCCCTCGTGGACGGTCGTGTGGGCGGCCCCGGCGTCGACCGTGCCGAGCAGCCGGCCCGTACCGGCCTCCACGACTTGGACCGGCCTGCCGCCCTCGCCGCGGATGTCGGTCAGGTCGGCGGCCCGTTCGCGGCGCGTCCAGTGCCAGGCCCTGGTCCTCCGGCGCAGCAGTCTCGCCGCCTCCAGTTGGGGGATCACCTTCTCGCAGGCGGGACCGAAGAGCGGCAGGTCCTCCTCGGTCAGCGGCAGTTCGGCCGCCGCCGCGCACAGGTGCGGGGCCAGGACGTACGGGTTGTCGGGGTCGAGGACGGTGGATTCCACCGGCTGGTCGAACAGGGCCTCCGGATGGTGGACCAGGAAGGTGTCCAGCGGGTCGTCCCGGGCGACCAGCACCGCGAGGGCCCCCTCCCCGGACCGGCCCGCACGGCCGGCCTGCTGCCACAGCGAGGCGCGGGTGCCCGGATAGCCGGCGATCACCACGGCGTCCAGGCCGGAGATGTCGACGCCGAGTTCGAGGGCGTTGGTGGCCGCGAGGCCGAGGAGTTCACCCGAGTGCAGGGCGCTTTCCAGGGCCCGGCGCTCCTCGGGGAGATAGCCGCCGCGGTAGGCCGCGACACGCCGGGCCAGCGACCGGTCGACCTCGGCCAGGCGTTCCTGGGCGATCACCGAGATCAGCTCGGCGCCCCGGCGGGAACGGACGAAGGTGATCGAGCGCAGGCCCTGCACGGTGAGGTCGGTGAGCAGGTCGGCGGCCTCGGCGGTGGCCGTACGGCGTACGGGTGCTCCCTTCTCGCCCCGGAGTTCGGTCAGGGGCGGCTCCCAGAGGGCGAAAACCAGTTCACCACGGGGCGAGGCGTCGTCGGCGACCTCCACCACGGGTACCCCGGTGAGCCGGCGGGCCGCCACCGCGGGCTCGGCGGCGGTGGCGGAGGCCAGCAGGAAGACCGGGGAGGAGCCGTAACGGGCGCACAGCCGGCGCAGTCGCCGCAGCACCTGGGCGACGTGCGAGCCGAAGACGCCCCGGTAGGTGTGGCACTCGTCGATCACGACGTACTCGAGCGATTTCAGGAACGACGACCAGCGGGGGTGGGAGGGCAGGATGCCCCGGTGCAGCATGTCCGGGTTGGTCAGGACGTACGTGGCGTACTGGCGGATCCACTCGCGTTCCTCGAACGGGGTGTCGCCGTCGTACACCGCGGCGCGTACGGGAGTGCCGAGCGGCTCCGCGAGGTCCCTCACCGCCCGGTGCTGATCGGCGGCGAGCGCCTTGGTGGGGGCGAGGTAGAGGGCCGTGGCCCCGCGCCCGCCCGCCCTCCGCGCCACGGCGCCGGGATCCGCCGCCGCGCCCCGCCCGTCCCGCGGTGCGAGGGGTCCGGCACCGTCCAGCAGGGCGGACAGCACCGGGACCAGGTAGGCGAGGGACTTGCCGGAGGCGGTGCCGGTGGCCACGACCACCGAGTCGCCGTCCAGCGCGTGCTCGACGGCGCGCGCCTGGTGGGCCCAGGGGCGTTCGACGCCGGCCGCCCGCACGGCGTCGACCACCTCCGGGCGAATCCGGTCCGGCCAGTCGGCATGACGTCCCGCGCGCGGGGGCAAGTGCTCCGTATGAGTGATGCGCGCAGACCGGCTCGGGCCCGCGGCGAGCCGGTGCAGGATCGTGCCCGGAACCGGCCGGGAGCCCGGCTCGGCCAGGGGTCGATCGGATCGGTGATTCTTGGCCATCGGCACCGAGTGTGTCACTGGCGTGACGGACAATGGGACCAAGGCGTCGTGCACGCCTGCCGGTAAGTGATTGAATGCCATCGCGGCTGGCGAACCGTCCTGGGGGCTTCAAGCCGAAGCCCTGAGGGGCGACCGCTCGATAGCAAGGTGCTGGAGGATCCGTGGACCTGTCCCTGTCGACCCGTACCGTCGGCGATCGTACGGTCGTCGAGGTCGGTGGCGAAATTGACGTATACACCGCGCCCAAGCTGCGCGAGCAGCTGGTCGAGCTGGTGAACGACGGGAGTTTCCACCTCGTCGTCGACATGGAGGGCGTGGACTTCCTCGACTCCACCGGGCTCGGTGTGCTGGTCGGTGGCCTGAAGCGTGTGCGTGCCCACGAGGGCTCGCTGCGCCTGGTCTGCAACCAGGAGCGCATTCTCAAGATTTTCCGCATCACCGGCCTGACCAAGGTGTTCCCGATTCACACCTCGGTCGAGGAAGCGGTGGCGGCCACCGACTGACGGCCGGTCCCGGGCCCGCCCGGCCCGGGGCGCCCGTAGCACGAGGGGGTCCGGGCCGGCGTCCGCCCGGACCCTCGACAGCACGCCCGTAGCTCCGAGGGGGATGCATGGCCACCGTTGAACTCCGCTTCAGCGCGCTGCCCGAGCATGTCCGCACCGCCCGTCTCGTGGCGGCCGCCGTGGCACGCCGGGCCGGAGTGGACGAGGCGGTCCTCGACGAGGTCAGGCTCGCCGTCGGAGAGGCGTGCAGCCGGGCCGTGGGCCTGCATCGGCACGTGGGCATCACGGCGCCGGTGACGGTGGCGCTGATCGAGGAGGAGAAGCAGTTCTCCATCGAGGTCGGTGACGAGGCGCCGCACGCCGTCATGGGCGCCGCCGGCGGCCCCGCCGCGGAGGCGGAGGCCGAGGAGGACGAGATGGGCCTCGCGGTCATCAGCGGGCTCGTCGACGACGTCGAGGTCACGGCGGACGAGGGCGGTGGCCTGATCCGCATGACCTGGCCGACGGCCCCCGCCGACCTGCCGACCGCCTGATCCGATCGACCGCACGCTCCGTTCCCGGAGCCCCGGCCCCGGTGGCCGTAGCTCCCCCGGCAGCAGCCGTCTTTCGCACCGACCCGAGGTCGGTCCTCTCCGGTGGCGGCCACACCGTCGGTGCTCCGGCCCCTGGACTCACCGAGCCCGCCCGGCCCAGTCCGCGCGGCGTCACGCCTCCCGGGGCGCTCGGAAGCCCGCGCGCGTCCGCTTCGGCGCACCTCGGACGGGCACGGTCACGCCCGTCCGTTCGCAAGCCCGCGCGCCCGCTCCGGACCCGATCCGCGGTACCGCCCGCTGACGCCCGCCCCAGGTGACCCACCTGCACCGCATCGACACCACCTCAGCGTTCAGGGCGTCCTCCCGGGGGTCAACCCTCACCTCCGCCGCGCCTGAGCACCCCCTCCGTGGCACCTCCCGCGACCCGCCCGGCGAGCACCCCCTGCCTTCTCCCGTGGCACCTCCCAGGGCCGACCCGCCCCGCCTCGGCCGAGCGCTCCCGCCCCCTCACCCGGCACCCGGGCCACCCGAAAGGCCCCGTCCCAGGCGTGCCTTTCGGCGCGTGCGGCAGGGGAGGCCCGCGCCTACAGTGGTCCAGTGCACCACGCGAATTCCTTCACGTTCCGCGTGTGCTGTGAATGGATCACGAAAAGAGTGATCTCTTCCCGGTCGATTTAACGCCCGAAAGGCGTTACCGCGAACGGCGCTTTTCGGTTGACAGTGCACATCTATTTGTCGTGCTCTGTTTTGATCAGGTTCCCGTACCTACAATCCCGTCCACATCGTGAGCTCAGCCCAAGCGTCAAGGAGGACGAATGGCGGAGCTTCCCATCCCTCATCAATGGGGCGCGTCCCCGAACCTCGCCGCCGCGGTGCTGACCGACGGGAACCGGGTGCTGATCGCGGTCATCGCGGTCGTCGCCCTGGCCGCTCTGGTGCTGGCGGGGGTCCTGGTGCGTCAGGTACTCGCGGCGGATGCGGGCACCGACAGCATGAAGAAGATCGCGGCGGCGGTCCAGGAAGGCGCGAACGCCTATCTGGCCCGGCAGTTGCGCACGCTCGGCGTATTCGCCGTCGTGGTGTTCTTCCTGCTCATGCTGTTGCCCGCGGACGACTGGAATCAGCGCGCCGGACGGTCGATCTTCTTCCTGGTCGGTGCGGTGTTCTCGGCGGCGACCGGATATATCGGTATGCGACTCGCCGTCCGCAGTAACGTGCGCGTCGCTGCGGCGGCGCGGGAAGCGACACCGGCGCCGGGCGAACCGGAAAAGGATCTCACTCTCGTCTCGCACAAGGCGACGAAGATCGCTTTCAGGACGGGTGGCGTCGTCGGCATGTTCACCGTGGGACTCGGCCTGCTGGGCGCCTGTTGCGTGGTGCTCGTCTACGCGGCCGACGCGCCGAAGGTGCTGGAGGGCTTCGGCCTGGGGGCCGCGCTGATCGCCATGTTCATGCGTGTCGGCGGCGGCATCTTCACCAAGGCCGCCGACGTCGGCGCCGACCTGGTCGGCAAGGTCGAACAGGGCATTCCGGAGGACGACCCGCGCAATGCCGCGACCATCGCCGACAACGTGGGCGACAACGTCGGCGACTGCGCGGGCATGGCCGCCGACCTCTTCGAGTCCTACGCGGTGACCCTGGTCGCCGCGCTGATCCTCGGCAAGGTCGCCTTCGGCGACTCGGGGCTCGCCTTCCCGCTGCTGGTCCCGGCGATCGGTGTGATCACCGCCATGGTCGGGATCTTCGCGGTGGTGCCCCGGCGCTCCGACCGCAGCGGCATGAGCGCGATCAACCGGGGTTTCTTCCTCTCCGCGGTGATCTCGCTGGTGCTGGTGGCGGTGGCCGTCTTCGTCTATCTTCCCGGCTCGTACGCCGACCTCGACGGGGTCACCGACGCGGCGATCGCGGGCAGGAGCGGCGACCCGCGCGTCCTCGCCCTGGTCGCGGTGGCCATCGGCATCGTGCTCGCCGCCCTGATCCAGCAGCTCACCGGCTACTTCACCGAGACCACCCGGCGCCCCGTCAGGGACATCGGCAAGACCTCGCTCACCGGACCCGCCACCGTGGTCCTCGCGGGCATCTCGGTCGGCCTCGAATCCGCCGTGTACACCGCCCTGTTGATCGGCCTCGGCGTCTACGGGGCGTTCCTGCTCGGCGGCACCTCGATCATGCTGGCGCTGTTCGCGGTGGCGCTGGCGGGCACCGGCCTGCTCACCACGGTCGGCGTGATCGTGGCCATGGACACCTTCGGCCCCGTCTCCGACAACGCCCAGGGCATCGCCGAGATGTCCGGCGACGTCGAGGGCGCCGGCGCGCAGGTGCTCACCGACCTGGACGCCGTCGGCAACACCACCAAGGCCATCACCAAGGGCATCGCCATCGCCACGGCCGTGCTCGCGGCGTCCGCGCTGTTCGGCTCGTACCGCGACGCCATCACCACCGGCGCCCGGCAGGTGGGCGAGAAGCTGACCGGGCAGGGCGCCCCGATGAGCCTGATGATGGACATCTCTCAGCCCAACAACCTGGTCGGGCTCGTCGCGGGCGCGGCGGTCGTCTTCCTCTTCTCGGGGCTGGCGATCAACGCGGTGTCGCGGTCGGCGGGTTCGGTGGTCTTCGAGGTGCGGCGCCAGTTCCGCGAGAAGCCCGGGATCATGGACTACAGCGAGACCCCGGAGTACGGAAAGGTCGTCGACATCTGCACCCGGGACGCCCTGCGCGAACTCGCCACGCCCGGACTGCTCGCCGTGATGGCGCCCATCTTCATCGGGTTCACGCTCGGCGTGGGCGCGCTGGGCGCCTTCCTGGCGGGTGCCATCGGGACCGGCACGCTGATGGCGGTGTTCCTCGCCAACTCCGGTGGCGCCTGGGACAACGCCAAGAAACTCGTCGAGGACGGCCACCACGGCGGCAAGGGCAGCGACGCCCACGCGGCGACCGTCATCGGCGACACGGTCGGCGACCCCTTCAAGGACACCGCCGGACCGGCCATCAACCCGCTGCTGAAGGTGATGAACCTGGTGGCGTTGCTCATCGCGCCGGCGGTCATCAAGTTCTCGTACGGCGCGGACCGGAGCATCGGCGTACGGGTCCTGGTCGCGGTCGTCGCGTTCCTCGTCATCGCCGCGGCGGTGTACGTGTCCAAACGGCGCGGCATCGCCGTGGACGACGGGGACGATCCCGGCCGCACGCCGACGCCGCGCGACCCGGCGGTGGTGTCCTAGCCGGCCCGGTGCCCGGACCAGCGGGGAAGAGCCAAGGCGTGGGCGGACGGCGTGTGTTGACACGCCGTCCGCCCAGCCGTAGGCCATGGCGCGCACGCGTGTCGCCGGTATGCGCGGGACGGGGGCGCCCGCGCGTGGTGAGGCTTCTCTCTCTTGGTGCAAATGGCGTCAGACACGCTCTTAACGGATGTTCGTCCTGACCGTGTCCTCCATCCGGCGTGTATGTTCCGGGGCCGAGAGCCATGGAAGGGACCAAACCGGTGAACAAGAAGCTCGCGGCCGCGCTGTCCGGCGGTGCGGTACTGGTACTGGCGCTGACGGGATGCGGCGGCGGCGACGGCAACGAGAAGCTGGACGCCTGGGCGAAGGAGGTCTGCGACGCGGTGCAGCCGCAGGCCAAGAAGATCGAGGCCGCCAACACCGCGATCCAGAAGGAGACCTCGGACAACAGCACGCCGGAGCAGGTCCAGAAGACCGACGCGAAGGCGTTCCAGGACATGTCCGACGCCTACAAGGCGATGGGCGCCGCCGTGCAGAAGGCCGGGCCGCCGAACGTCGACGACGGTGAGAAGAAGCAAAAGGACGCCGTCAAGGAACTCGACAGCCTCTCCTCGGCGTACGCCTCCCTGAAGACGCAGGTGGAGGACCTCGACACCAAGGACCAGGCCAAGTTCGCCGACGGACTCAAGGACATCGCCACCGAGCTGAACAAGCTCGGCAAGAACGGCAGCGACGCGCTCAGGACCCTGGAGGAGGGCGACGTCGGCAAGGCGATGGCCAAGCAGCCGAGCTGCAAGTCGGCCACCGCCCCGGCGGCACAGGGCTGACCCCCGCATCCGGCGACGGCCCCCGCGCGCCCGGCCCCGCCACTCGCCCGCCCCGGCCCGTGGAGTGCGTCCACCCGGCGGTGCCCGCCCCCCGGCCGAGGGGCGGGACGCGGGCCACAATGGGGACGTGAGTAACGCCAGCCTCTCCCCCCTTCCCTCAGCCGACCACCCCGACGTCGCCGCGCGACTGCGGGAGGCCCTGCTCGGGGCGTCCTTCACCGCCGACGGACTGCTGGAACTGCTCGGCGCCCCCGCCTACGCGGCGCTGTCCCGCAGCGAGACGGTGCCCGCGCTCCGGGCCACCCGGGGCGACACGCCGCTGGAACTGCTCGTGCGGCTGTTCCTGCTCCAGCAACCCGTGCCCCACGCGCGCGTGGCGGACGTCCTGCCCCTGGACGACTGCCTGGCGCACGGGTGGCTCGTGCGCACCGACGGGGAGGAGGTGGCGGCCGCCGTCGACGTGCGCCCGTACGGCGGACCGGACGGCGAGGACTGGTTCATCGTCTCCGACCTGGGCTGCGCCGTCGGCGGTGCGGGCGGCATCGGCAACCGGGCCGAGGGCGTCGTCCTCGGCGTCGGCGGCGCCTCGACCACGCTCGCCGGCCTCACCGTGCGCGCCCCCGTCCGCGCGGCCCTCGACCTCGGCACCGGTTCCGGCATCCAGGCGCTGCACGCCTCCGGGCACGCCACGCGCGTGACGGCCACCGACGTGAACCCGCGCGCCCTGCACATCACCGCGCTCACCCTCGCCCTGTCCGGGGCGCCCGCCGCCGACCTGCGGGAGGGCTCGCTCTACGAGCCGGTCGGCGAGGAGACGTACGACCTGATCGTGTCCAACCCGCCGTTCGTGATCTCCCCCGGGGCCCGGCTCACGTACCGGGACGGGGGCATGGCCGGGGACGACCTGTGCCGCACCCTCGTCCAGCAGACCGGGCGGCGGCTCGCCGAGGGCGGCTTCGCGCACTTCCTGGCGAACTGGCAGCACGTGGAGGGCCGGGACTGGACCGAGCGGCTGCGCTCCTGGGTGCCGGACGGCTGCGACGCCTGGATCGTCCAGCGCGAGGTGCAGGACATCACGCAGTACGCCGAGCTGTGGCTCCGGGACGCGGGCGACCACCGGGGGGACACGGCCGCGTACGAGGCGCGCTACGACGCGTGGCTGGACGAGTTCGAGGCGCGCGGGGTCAAGGCGGTCGGCTTCGGCTGGATCACGCTGCGCCGGACCGCGGCGGCCGCGCCCTCGGTCACCGTGGAGGAGTGGCCGCACCCGGTCGAGCAGCCGCTCGGCGAGACGGTCCGAGCCCACTTCGACCGCGTCGACTACCTGCGCGCGAACGACGACGCCGCGCTGCTCGCGGCCTGTTTCACGCTGGCCGGCGAGGTCGTCCAGGAGCAGGTCGGGCCGCCCGGCGCCGAGGACCCCGAGCACGTCGTGCTGCGGCAGAACCGCGGCATGCGCCGGGCCACCCGCGTCGACACGGTCGGCGCCGGCTTCGCGGGCGTCTGCGACGGCACGATGACCGCCGGCCGCATCCTGGACGCCATCGCCCAACTCGTCGGCGAGGACCCGGTGGCGCTGCGCGACCGTACGCCCGCGCAGATCCGGCTCCTGGTGGAGCAGGGCTTCCTCGAACCGGCGTAGGGAAAACCGCACCGGTCTTCACGGCGCGCCGCGGTCCGGCACGCCCCCGTGCCCGCCCCTTCCCGGCCCCGCCGCACGGGGAGGGGCGGCGTCGTGCCCCCGTTCACCTCGGGTTCGCCTGTCCGCCGCCCGCGCGTGTCAGCCTCCCTGGGTCCGGGCACCCGCGCCCGGGGAGAAGGGGGCACGGCGGTCATGGAAAGCGGACCCGCGATCTTCGCGGGCATGGTGTTCGCCCTGTTCGGGGGCTGTCTGCTGGTGTGGACCGCGACGCGCGTGCGGCAGGGCCGCCCCGTCGCGGACGGTGTGAACCCGGTCGCATCGGCGACCGTCGCCGGCCTCGTCTCGGTGGTCGCGCTGCTCCTCGCCCTGTGGTGCCTGACCCGCCTGTGAGGCACGGCTTTCCGGCCACGTGGCCGGTGCGGGCCGGGTAGTCACGGAGTCGCGCTCCGGATACGCGCCGAGGGCCGGTCGGCACTCCGGGCGGCAGGAACAGGGTTCGTCGGGTTACCGTTCGAGTGGCCGTTGCGGGCTTTTCCCGTTTGACACGGGGGCGGGAGGTACCGTCACACTCCGCAGCGTCACCGCCGAAACACAGAACGACCCGACCCCGGGACCACCGCCTGGGGAGGCCCCAGCGTCGACCGGAGAGAAGAGCGAAGTTGTCCCCGACCAGCGAGACCGCGAAGGGCGGCCGCCGACTCGTCATCGTCGAGTCGCCTGCCAAGGCGAAGACGATCAAGGGCTACCTCGGGCCCGGTTACGTCGTCGAGGCGAGCGTCGGGCACATCCGCGACCTTCCCAACGGCGCCGCCGAGGTGCCCGAGCAGTACACCGGTGAGGTGCGGCGCCTCGGGGTGGACGTCGAGCACGACTTCCAGCCCGTCTATGTGGTGAACGCCGACAAGAAGGCCCAGGTCAAGAAGCTCAAGGACCTGCTGAAGGAGTCCGACGAACTCTTCCTCGCCACCGATGAGGACCGCGAGGGGGAGGCCATCGCCTGGCACCTCCAGGAAGTCCTCAAGCCGAAGATCCCGGTCAAGCGGATGGTGTTCCACGAGATCACCAAGGACGCGATCCGGGCCGCCGTGGCCAATCCGCGCCAGCTCAACCAGAAGCTCGTCGACGCCCAGGAGACCCGCCGCATCCTCGACCGCCTCTACGGCTACGAGGTCTCCCCGGTGCTGTGGAAGAAGGTCATGCCGCGGCTGTCGGCCGGCCGGGTGCAGTCGGTGGCGACCCGCCTGGTGGTCGAGCGGGAGCGCGAGCGCATCGCGTTCCGCTCCGCCTCGTACTGGGACCTGACCGGCACCTTTGCCACGGGCCGCCCGGGTGACGCCTCCGACCCCGCCGCCCTCGTGGCGCGCCTGCAGAGTGTCGACGGACGGCGTGTCGCCCAGGGCCGCGACTTCGACTCCCTCGGACAGCTCAAGTCCGCCAACACCCTCCACCTCGACGAGGCGACCGCCCGCGCGCTGGCCGCCGCCCTGGCAAAGACGCGGTTCACGGTCCGCTCCGTCGAGTCCAAGCCGTACCGCCGCTCGCCGTACGCGCCGTTCCGGACGACGACGCTGCAGCAGGAGGCCTCCCGCAAGCTCGGCTTCGGGGCCAAGGCGACCATGCAGATCGCCCAGAAGCTGTACGAGAACGGCTTCATCACCTACATGCGCACGGACTCCACGACGCTGAGCGACACGGCGATCTCCGCCGCCCGCGCCCAGGTCACGCAGCTCTACGGCGCCGACTACCTGCCGGCGCAGCCGCGCACCTACGCCGGGAAGGTCAAGAACGCGCAGGAGGCGCACGAGGCCATCCGCCCCTCGGGCGATCGTTTCCGCACGCCCGCGGAGACCGGGCTCACCGGCGACCAGTTCCGGCTCTACGAGCTGATCTGGAAGCGGACCGTCGCCTCCCAGATGAAGGACGCGACCGGCAACAGCGTCACCGTGAAGATCGGCGGCGCCGCGGCCGACGGCCGGGACGTCGAGTTCAGCGCCTCCGGCAAGACGATCACCTTCCACGGCTTCCTCAAGGCGTACGTCGAGGGCGCCGACGACCCGAACGCCGAGCTGGACGACCGCGAGCGCCGGCTTCCGCAGGTCGGCGAGGGCGACGCGCTCACCGCCGAGGAGATCACCGCCGACGGTCACGCCACCAAGCCCCCGGCCCGCTACACCGAGGCGTCGCTGGTCAAGGAACTGGAGGAGCGGGAGATCGGCCGCCCGTCGACGTACGCGTCGATCATCGGCACGATCCTGGACCGCGGGTACGTGTTCAAGAAGGGCACGGCGCTCGTGCCGTCCTTCCTCTCCTTCGCCGTCGTCAACCTCCTGGAGAAGCACTTCGGGCGGCTCGTCGACTACGACTTCACCGCCAAGATGGAGGACGACCTCGACGCCATCGCCCGCGGCGAGGCCCAGGCCGTGCCGTGGCTGCGCCGCTTCTACTTCGGCGAGGGCAGCGGCTCCGGCCGCGCCGCCGACGCCGGCAACGGCGACGGGGACCACCTCGGCGGCCTGAAGGAACTCGTGACCGACCTCGGCGCGATCGACGCCCGCGAGGTCTCCTCCTTCCCCGTCGGCAGCGGCATCGTGCTGCGCGTCGGCCGCTACGGCCCGTACATCGAGCGCGGGGAGAAGGACGCCGAGAACCACCAGCGCGCCGACATCCCCGAGGACCTCGCCCCGGACGAGCTGAGCGTCGAACTCGCCGAGGAACTGCTCGCCAAGCCCAGCGGCGACTTCGAACTCGGCACCGACCCGGCGACCGGCCACACCATCGTCGCCAAGGACGGCCGCTACGGACCGTACGTCACCGAGGTGCTCCCCGAGGGCACCCCGAAGACCGGCAAGAACGCCGTCAAGCCGCGTACGGCCTCGCTGTTCAAGTCGATGTCGCTGGACACGGTCACCCTGGACGACGCGCTGCGCCTGATGTCGCTCCCGCGGATCGTCGGCACCGACGCCGAGGGCGTCGAGATCACCGCGCAGAACGGCCGCTACGGCCCGTACCTGAAGAAGGGCACGGACTCGCGGTCGCTCCAGGCCGAGGAGCAGCTCTTCACCATCACCCTGGAAGAGGCGCTGGCGATCTACGCCCAGCCCAAGCAGCGGGGCCGGGCCGCGGCCAAGCCGCCGCTGAAGGAACTGGGCGAGGACCCGGTCAGCGGCAAGCCGGTCGTGGTCAAGGACGGCCGCTTCGGCCCGTACGTCACCGACGGGGAGACCAACGCGACCCTGCGCTCCGGCGACAGCGTCGAGGAGATCACCCCGGAGCGCGGCTTCGAACTGCTCGCGGAGAAGCGTGCCAAGGCGCCCGCCAAGAAGACGGCGAAGAAGGCCGCCAAGAAGGCCCCCGCGAAGAAGACGGCGGCCAAGAAGACCGCGGCGAAGAAGACCGCCGCCAAGACGGCCACGGGCAAGACCGCGGCCGCGAAGAGCACGGCGAAGAAGAGCACGGCGAAGAAGAGCACGGCCAAGAAGAGCACCGCGAAGAAGACGGCCGCCTCGGAGACCGGGACGGACTGAGCGCGGGCCCGGCACCCGCCCGCCGGACCCGCCACACCGTGCCGGGTCCCCGGCGGGTGGCCGGTACGCCGCCACCGTCCACCAGGGGTTCCTCCTCCGGTTCTCCCGCGTGGCGCCCGTCGGCGACCCCGGGGCCCGGTCTGGGGAGCGGCCCACGGAACGCCTCCGCATCATTTCGGTGTCGGGGCGTTCGTCCGTTCGGCCGGGTACACCGGCCTGTCCTCGACGCCCGATAGGCTGAACGCATGACGCGAGCCGAGCAGCCAACGGCCCCTCACACCGCCCCTGACGACGCACTCGTCGCGGACTCCCGCGAGCGCGCCGTCCGCGCCCTGCTGCGCCGGCCGCAGCTCAGGCGCCTGTGGGGGGCGCAGCTCGTGGGGGGTGTCGGCGACATCCTCGCCCTGCTGGTGCTGGTGCTCCTCGCCGTGCAGTCCGCCATCGCCACGGGCGCGCTGGGCGGCGGCTACCGGGGCGTGGCGTTCGCGGTGGCGACCGTCTTCGCGGTGCGCGTCCTGGCGACGGTGCTCTTCGGCGCCGTCCTGCTCGGCCCTCTCACCTCGCTCACCTCCCCCGACGGTCCGCTCGACCGCCGCTGGACCATGGTCGGCGCGGACGGGGTGCGGGCCGCGCTGCTGCTCGTCGCGCCCCTGTGGATTGACTGGACGCGGGACAGCGCCCTCGCCGTGCTCCTGGTGACCGCCTTCGTCACCGGAGTGGCCGAACGTTTCTGGACGGTGTGCCGGGAGGGCGCGGCCCCCGCGCTGCTGCCCGCCCCGCCGCCCGAGGGCGCCGCCGTGCGCCCGCTGCCGGACCACATGGACGCCCTGCGCCGCCTCTCCCTGCGCACCGGTTTCGTCGCCATCCCGCTCGCCGCCGTCGCGCTCGTCGTCGCCGGCCTGCTCAACAACCTGCTGGGCGCCGGCATCGCCTGGTTCGCCGAGCACCAGGCGGCGCTCGGCTCGTACGTGGCGGCCGGGCTGTTCGCCGCCTCGCTGTCCCTGGTGACCTTCCTGGAACTGCCCACCGTCCGCACCCCGCGGGCGCGGTCGCCGCTGGAGGGACTGCGCCGTCCCCGGAGCGGCGGTGGCCCGGACACCGGCCGCACCGGCGCGATCCCGCTGCTGGTCCTCGCCTGCACCGCGGTCGCCGGGGCGGTCGCCGCCACGGTCGCCGTCACGGTGCTGCACGCCATCGACCTGCACGGCGGCCCCGTACTCTTCGGGCTCATGGTGGGCGCGCTCACCGGCGGTGTCGTCGTCGGCATCCGCACCGCACCCTCCCTGCTGCCCTCCCTCTCCCGCCGGCGCCTGCTCGCCCTGGCGATCGCCTTCTCCGGCATCACCCTGCTCTCCGCCGGGCTCGTCCCGGACGACACCAGCGTGCTGCTGCTCCTCGCGCTGACCGGTGTCGGCGCGGGCGCCGCCGCCAACACCGGGCACGCGCTGCTCGACCAGGAGACCGAGGAGGCGCGACGCGCCCGGGTCACCGAGCACCTGCACGCGTGCGTGCGGCTGTGCGTCGGCCTCGGCGCGGTCGTCGCGCCCCTGGTGGCGGCGGGCATCGGGCCGCACCGCCTGGAGAACGGCAAGTTCGTCTTCGCGCACGGCGGGGCCGCGTTCACCCTGATGCTGGTCGGCGCGCTGCTGCTGCCGGTGGCCGCGCTGGTGCTGGCCAAGGTCGACGACCGCTCGGGCGTCCCGCTGCGGCACGACCTGCGCGACGCGCTGCTCGGCGGCGACGACCCGGTCCCCACCCCCGCGACGAACGGTTTCTTCATCGCCCTGGAGGGCGGCGACGGCGCCGGCAAGTCCACCCAGGCCGAGGCCCTCGCCGAGTGGATCCGCAGCAAGGGGCACGAGGTGGTCCTCACCCGCGAGCCCGGCGCCACGCCGGTGGGCAAGCGGCTGCGGTCCATCCTGCTCGACGTCTCCAGCGCCGGGCTGTCCCACCGCGCCGAGGCCCTGCTCTACGCCGCCGACCGCGCGGAACACGTCGACACCGTCGTCCGGCCCGCCCTGGAGCGCGGCGCGGTCGTCGTCTCCGACCGGTACATCGACTCCTCGGTGGCCTACCAGGGCGCCGGGCGCGACCTGTCGCCGACCGAGATCGCCCGTATCAACCGCTGGGCGACCGACGGGCTCGTCCCGCACCTGACCGTCCTCCTGGACGTCGCCCCGGAGACCGCCCGCGAGCGGTTCACCGAGGCGCCTGACCGGCTGGAGTCGGAGCCCGCCGAGTTCCACGCGCGCGTGCGCTCCGGCTTCCTCGCGCTGGCCGCAGCCGACCCCGGGCGCTACCTCGTGGTCGACGCGGGCCAGGAGCCGGAGGCCGTCACCGCCGTCGTACGCCACCGGCTCGACCAGGTGCTGCCGCTCTCCGAGGCCGAGATCCGGGCCCGCGAGGAGGCGCGGCGCAAGGCCGAGGAGGAGGCCCGCCGCAAGGCGGAGGAGGAGGCCGCCCGCAAGGCCGAGGAAGAGCGCCTGGAGCGTGAGCGCCAGGAAGAGCTGGAGCGGCTGCGCGCCGAGGAGGAGGAGCGCAAGCGGCGCGAACTGGAGGAGGCCCAGCGCCGCGAGGCCGAGCGGCAGGCCGAGGAGGCCCGCCGCCGCGCCGAGGAGGCCCGCCGCAAGGCCGAGGAGGAGCGGGCCCGGGTGCTCGCCGAGGAGAAGGCGCGCGCCGAGGAGGAGGCCCGCCGCCGGGCGGAGGAGGAGCGGCGCCGCAAGCAGGCCGAGGAGGAGGCCCGGCTGCGGGCGGAGGCCGAGGCACAGCGCCTGGAGAAGCAGCGCCGGGCCGAAGAGGCCCTGATCCGCGCCGAGGAGGCCCGCCGGGCCGCCGAGGCGGCGGCGGCAGCGGCCGCCGCGGGCACCCGGCCGACCGCCCCCGAGGCGGCCTCCCGACGCTCCGCCGACACCCGGAAGCCGTCCGGCACGCCCGGGGCCGCGACCACGCCCGCCCCGGCGAGCCCCCCGCCCGCCGGAGCGGCGGACGAGACGGCGGTCCTGCCTCCGGTGCGGGCCGACCGAGGCCGCGACACGCCCGACACGCCCGACACGCCCGACGTGCGTGGTGGCGGCCGGGCCGCGCGGCCGTCCGAGTCCGAGGTGACGGCCGAGCTGCCGGTGCCGCCGGGCGCGGCCGACGAGACGGCGGTCCTGCCGGCGGTGTCGCCGAGGTCCGAGGACGAGACGGCGCTCCTGCCGCCCGTGCCGCCGGGCGCCGCCGACGAGACGGCCGTGCTGCCTCCCGTACGCGAGGACGACCCCGCCGACCGGCTCCCGCGCGGCTACTTCCGCGACGAGGACCCGGCCGCCCGGCCCGGCACGGCCCGCGAGCCCGAGGACCGGACGCGGGAACTGCCCCGGATCGACGCCGAGCAGGCACGCCCCCGCCGCCCCCGGCCCGACTGGGCCGAGGAGACCCCGCTGGACGACCTGCCGACCCTCGCGGACGAACTGCTCGGCCCGCGCGACGACGAACCGGACGACGACGGACGCCGGGGCAGGGGCCGCGGACGCCGCTGACGCCCGGCCGGGCATCGACCGGAACGGTGCCGCCGGTGCGCCACGCCCGCGGCGCGAGCCTCCGGCACCGCCTCGGGCGCGGCGGGTCGGCCCCTGCCGGCGACCGTTCCGCGTTCTTCGGCGGCGCGGGCCGCGGGGCCGCACCGGCTGCCCCGCAGGGGGGGGTGGCCGGGGCCGGGTGTCGGTGGCGGCCCGCACAATGGAGGGCCCGGTCCGGTGCGGCACGGGCCGTGGCGGGAGCCGCCGGTGCCCCCTGGCGGGCCGGGCGGAACTGGCGGACCGGGTGGCTCGCGTGCCGGCTGCCCCGCGGTGCGGGTGGCCGGGGCCGGGTGTCGGTGGCGGCCCGCACAATGGAGGACGCGGCGCACAGTGCGGCCGGACGTGACGGAAAGGCGGCGTGACCCATGACCGTGTGGGACGACCTCGTCGGACAGGAGAAGGTGAGCGAACAGCTCGCCGGCGCCGCCCGGGACGCCGACGCCTTCGTCACCGCCGCCGCGAACGACGCCCCCACGCCCGCGACCACCCGCATGACCCACGCCTGGCTCTTCACCGGGCCGCCGGGCGCGGGCCGCACCCGGACGGCACGGGCGTTCGCCGCCGCGCTCCAGTGCGTCAGCCCCGACCGGGCCCTCGGCGGCGTCCCCGGCTGCGGCTTCTGCGACGGCTGCCACACCGCGCTCGTCGGCACCCACGCCGACGTCAGCACGGTCGCCGCCGTCGGTGCGGAGATCCTGGTCAAGGACATGCGGGACACCGTCCGCAAGTCCTTCACCTCACCGGCGAACGGCCGCTGGCAGATCATCCTCGTCGAGGACGCCGAGCGGCTGAACGAGAAGTCGGCCAACGCCGTCCTCAAGGCCGTCGAGGAACCCGCCCCCCGCACCGTCTGGCTCCTGTGCGCCCCCTCCATCGAGGACGTGCTGCCCACGATCCGCTCCCGCTGCCGCCACCTGAACCTGCGCACCCCCTCCGTCGACGCCGTCGCCGACATGCTGGTGCGCCGGGAGGGCATCGCGCCGGACGTCGCCGCCTCCGTGGCCCGCGCCACCCAGGGCCACGTCGACCGGGCCCGCCGCCTGGCCACCGACCCGGCCGCCCGCGAACGCCGGACCGCCGTCCTGCGCCTCCCGCTGCGCGTCGAGGACGTCGGCGGCGCGCTCAAGGCCGCCCAGGAACTGGTCGACGCGGCGGCGGCGGACGCCAAGCAACTCGCCGAGGACATGGACGGCAAGGAGACCGAGGACCTGAAGGCGGCGCTCGGCGCGGCCCAGGGCGGGCGGATGCCGCGCGGCACGGCGGGCGTCATGAAGGACCTGGAGGACATGCAGAAGCGCCGCCGGACGCGCACCCAGCGCGACAGCCTCGACCTGGCCCTCACCGACCTGACCGGCTTCTACCGCGACGTCCTCGCCCTCCAGCTCGGCTCCCGCGTGGCCATCGCCAACACCGACGCGGAGGACGCCCTGGAGCGGCTGGCCCGCGTCGGCACCCCCGAGGCGACCCTGCGCCGCATCGAGGCCATCGGCGCCTGCCGCGACGCCCTCGACCGCAACGTCGCGCCGCTGCTCGCCGTGGAGGCGATGACGATGGCGCTCAGAGCGGGCTGACCGCGCGGCGCCGCCGGCCGCCCGGAGCCCGCGCCACGTCACCCACGCACACCCCGCTTTCACCCGTACGCGCCACGCCCGGCACACACGGCACCCAAGGGAATGCGGAGAGTTACGCTCCCTGAATGCACACACGGCGCACCCACCGCAGCACCCGGCCCCGGGCCCGTACCGCGGCCGTCCTCCTCGCCGCCTCGCTGCTCGCCACCGCCTGCTCCGCCGGCGGCGCCGCGACCTCCGCCGCCCCGCGGGCGCCCCGCGCGGCCGGCGCCACGGAGGCGTCGACCGCGACCCTGGCCGCGCTGCCCGAGGCCACGCCGTCGGAACTGACCCGGTACTACGGGCAGAAGCCGGGCTGGCGGGACTGCGGCGCCCCCGGTTTCCAGTGCGCCACCGTCAAGGCGCCGCTCGACTACGCCGAGCCGTCGCGGGGCGACATCGACCTCGCCGTGGCACGCAAGAAGGCCACCGGCCCCGGCAAGCGGCTCGGCTCCCTGCTGGTCAACCCGGGTGGCCCCGGCGGCTCGGCCATCGGCTACCTCCAGCAGTACGCCGGCATCGGCTACCCGGCCGAGGTCCGCGCGCGGTACGACATGGTGGCGGTCGACCCGCGCGGGGTGGCCCGCAGCGAGCCCGTGGAATGCCTCGACGGCCGCCGGATGGACGCGTACACGCAGACCGACATCACCCCGGACGACGCCCGCGAGACCAGCGAACTCGTCGACGCCTACAAGGAGTTCGCCGAAGCCTGCGGCGCGGGCTCGCCGAAGCTGCTGCGCCACGTGTCCACCGTCGAGGCGGCCCGGGACATGGACGTCCTGCGGGCCGTGCTGGGCGACGAGAAGCTGAACTACGTGGGGGCGTCGTACGGGACGTTCCTCGGCGCGACCTATGCCGGGCTCTTCCCGGACCGGGCCGGCCGGCTGGTGCTCGACGGCGCGATGGACCCCTCGCTGCCCGCGCGCCGGCTCAACCTGGAACAGACGGAGGGCTTCGAGACGGCGTTCCGGTCCTTCGCCGAGGACTGCGTACGGCAGCCGGACTGCCCCCTGGGCGGCAAGGGCACCGGCCCGGACCAGGCCGGCCGGAACCTGAAGGCGTTCTTCGAGAAGCTCGACGCCCAGCCGATCCCCACCGGCGACGCCGACGGCCGCGAACTCACCGAGTCCCTCGCCACCACCGGCGTGATCGCCGCGATGTACGACGAGGCCGCCTGGCAGCAACTGCGCGAGGCCCTGACCTCGGCGACGAAGGAGAACGACGGCGCCGGGCTGCTGATGCTCTCCGACAGCTACTACGAGCGTGAGGCCGGCGGCCGCTACAGCAACCTGATGTCCGCCAACGCCGCCGTGAACTGCCTCGACCTCCCGCCCGCCTTCACCGGGCCCGACCAGGTCCGCGACGCCCTCCCCGCCTTCGAGAAGGCGTCCCCCGTCTTCGGCGAGGGCCTCGCCTGGTCCTCCCTGAACTGCGCCTACTGGCCCGTACGGCACACCGGCGAACCGCACCGCATCGAGGCCGCCGGCGCCGGCCCGATCGTCGTGGTCGGCACCACCCGCGACCCCGCCACCCCGTACCGCTGGGCCCAGTCCCTCGCCGGGCAGCTCTCCTCCGCCCGCCTCCTCACCTACGAGGGCGACGGCCACACCGCCTACGGCCGGGGCAGCGCCTGCGTCGACTCCGCGATCAACGCCTACCTGCTGCGCGGCACCCCTCCCGAGGACGGGAAGCGCTGCTCGTAGCCACCCCCGCCCGCCCCGGCGTCCGGGCCCCGGGGCGGGTGCGAAGCACCCCCGGAAACTGTGTAGACTTACCGACGTCGCTGATCGCACCATGGTGCGCACAGCACGCCGCCTTAGCTCAGATGGCCAGAGCAACGCACTCGTAATGCGTAGGTCTCGGGTTCGAATCCCGAAGGCGGCTCCATCTTGGAACCCCAGGTCGGATGTTCGATGACCTGGGGTTTTCCGTCGTCCAGGGTGCTGCCGGAGGGGCTGAGGACCGGGGCGCCGGGTGGTGCGGTTCAGGTGGTGGGGGTCAGGGTGGCGAGGTGGGCGCGGGCCTCGGCGAGGACGCGGGCGGAGAGTTCGCCGGCCCGGCCGTCCTCCCCGGCCGGCGGGGTGCCCAGCACCGTGACCGTGGTGCAGGCGAGGTCGAAGATCTCCTTGACCTGGGCCCGCCGCGCCGCGTCGTAGGTGCCGTAGTCGTCGTGGGCGGCGACCAGCGCGGTGAAGGCCGGCAGCCGTTCCTCCATGGCGAGGCAGAGGTCCAGGAGGACGAGCCGGATCTCCCGGCTGCGCTGGAACACCTCGGACAGGGTGCGGCGGGCCTCGGTCAGTTCGGCCTCCGCCTCCGCCAGCCGCTCGGCGGACCTCTGCTGGTCGCCGCGGACCGAGCGGCCCCGCCATTCGAGGAGGGCGCCGCCCACGACGAGTGCCGGGACGGCGACGACCGAGGCCAGGACCGCCGTCCCGGCGGCCATGCCGCCGCCGCCCGCCGCGAGCGAACCCCCGCCCAGCCAGGCCAGGGTGGCGCTGCTCGCGGCGGCTCCGGACAGCCCGGAGATGGCGGTGCCGGTGGACGCGGTGGCGAAGGCGCCGACGGCCAGGTAGGTGGCGGTGCCGAGGCCCGCTCCGGCGGCTCCGCCTCCGACGAGGGAGCCGATCACGGTCGCCGCGAGGTGGCGTACCTCCCGCGGACCGACGTCGGCCGGGGCGTGTCCGGGCGGGGCGGCGGGGGCCAGTTCGGCCAGGTCGACCCGCTCGATCCGGGCGAAGGCCTCCTGGAAGGGGACGAGGGCCCGCTCGTAGGTGGCCCGTCGCCGTTCCTCCTGTGCCGCGGTCTCCTGGGCTATGTGCCGGTCGAGCTTCCGGCGGCGGGCGGTCAGCTTCTCGTGGCGCCGCTTGTTCCTCCGCGCGAGCCTGACGGCCTGGTACATCGCCACGGCCATGCGGCATCCCCTCCCCCTGGACGGTCGAGACGACCGGGCGTCAGGCTACCGCCGGTGCCGTTCGCCCGCCGTGTGGTGCGCGGGTCTCCTCGGCGCGGCCCGGTGGCCGGTCCGGGGCCCTCGCCGCGCGGGCGGCGGGGCGGTGTCACTTCGCGTCCGCGTAGCACCGGACCGTGGCCGTGGTGAAGGGGAACCGGACCGGGGTGGGGCCGAAGGTGAGGCGGGCGGCGAGGGCCGAGGCGTCGTGGATGGCCTCGACGACCCGGTCCGCCTCCTCGGCGGGGCAGTGCACGATGACCTCGTCGTGCTGGAAGAAGACCAGCTCCGCCGACAGGGCCGCGCAGGACCGGCGGAGGGCGGCGAGCAGGAGCAGCGCCCAGTCGGCGGCGCTGCCCTGGACGACGAAGTTGCGGGCGAAGCGTCCCCGCGCGCGGGCGTCCGTGGAGGTGTGGCCCGGCGTCCCCTCCCGGCCGGGGGCGTCCTGGGGGAGGCCCGCCTCGTCGGTGCCGTCGGACGGGGGACCGGCGGGCGGGCAGGTGCGGCCCAGCCAGGTGCGGACGAGCCGGCCCTCCTCGCCGGCGCGGGCCGCCTCGTCGACGTGGGCCACGGCGCGCGGGAAGCGGCGGCGGAGGGCGGCGAGGTTCTTCAGGCCGTCGCCGGAGGTCTGGCCGTAGACGGCGCCGAGCACGGCGAGTTTGGCCTGGTCGCGGTCGCCGGAGAAGGCCCGGTCGGACACCGACTGGTACAGGTCGTCCGGGCGGGCGGCGACTTCCATCAGGCCGGGGTCGCGGGAGATCGCGGCGAGGACGCGGGGCTCCATCTGGGCGGCGTCGGCGACCACCAGCCGCCAGCCGGGGTCGGCGACCACGGCCCGGCGCAGGACGCGGGGGATCTGGAGGGCGCCGCCGCCGTTGGTCACCCAGCGGCCGGTGACGGTGCCGCCGGCGACGAAGCCGGGGCGGAACCGCCCGTCGCGCACCCAGTCCTGGAGCCACGACCAGCCGTGCGCCACCCAGATGCGGTACAGCCTCTTGTACGAGAGCAGGGGGGCGACCGCCGGGTGGTCGACCGAGGCCAGTTCCCAGCGGCGGGTGGAGCCGACGGTGATCCCGGCGCGTGCGAACGCCTTGACCACGTCCGCCGGGAGGTCGGGCCGCACCCGGTGTCCGAACGCCGCCGAGACCTCCTTGGCCAGCTCCGCCAGGCGGCGCGGCTCGCCCCCGCCCGCGTACCGCTCGCCGAGCAGGTCGTGTAGCAGTGCGCGGTGCACATCGGCCCGCCAGGGCAGCCCGGCCCGGTTCATCTCGGCGGCGACCAGGGTGCCCGCCGACTCGGCGGCCGTCAGCAGCCGCATCCGGTCGGGGTGTTCGGCGCGGTCGTGGCGGCGCTGCTGCTCGGCGTAGACCGCGAGGAGGCCGGTGAGGGGGAGCGGCGTCTCCCGCGGTTCGAACAGGGAGGGCTGCCCGCCCGGGTCGGCGGACCGCGGCGGCGGATCCGGCGGTACGGGGCCGCCGCGCAGCCGGGCCAGGGCGGCCGCCGCCGAGCGGGGCGCGCCGGAGCGGCCCTCGTGGCCGAGGAGGAGGGTCTCGGCGTCCTCCACGTCGTAGCACCGCTCGACGCGTACGCCCGCGGCGAGCAGGCGCGGGTAGACCTCGGCGGTGGACCGCCACACCCAGCGGCCGACGCCGGGCCGGTCGCGGACGGCCGCGACGAGGTCGGGCTCGTGCCGCACCGGGGCGGCGGGCAGCCCGTCGGGACCGAGGGGGGCGACCTCCGCGCCTCCGTCCTCGGTCACGGCGAGCGCCCACCGGTCGGCCACACCGCGAGTGTCGCAGGGGGGTCCGACAACGTACCGGGGGGCGCGGCGGCCGCCGGTCCCACCCCACGGCCCTCAGCCCCCCAATGGGCCTCAGCCACCCCACGGCCCTCGGCCCCCAATGGGCCTCAGCCTCACGGCCTTCAGCCCCTCCAGGGCCTTCAGCCCTCTCCGGTCGTGTCCTCCTCCGCCTGCCCCGCCCCGGCGCCCTGCTCGGTCGCCTCCAGGAACTTCGCCAGGGCCTCGGTGACGTAGCGCTCCGTCGCCTCCTTGGTGAGACCGGCGGTGTGCAGGACGCCGTCGCCGTTCTCGTGTTCCAGCAGGGCGAGGAGGATGTGCTCGGTGCCGATGTAGTGGTGTCCGAGGCGCAGGGCCTCCCGGAAGGTGAGTTCCAGGACCTTCTTGGCGGCGGGGCCGTAGGGGACCAGGCCGGGGGCGTCGTCGGTGGCCGGGGGGAGCGCCGCCGTGGCCGCGTCCTGGACGGCCTGGAGGGTCACGCCCTGGGCCGCGATGGCGTGCGCGGCGAGCGCCTCGCGCTCGGTGAGCAGGCCGAGGACCAGGTGTTCGGGCAGGCCCTCGGCGGCGCAGGCGGCCACCGCCGTGCTGTGCGCGGCCATCACGACGGCACGCGCGCGGGGTGTGTACCGGCTGAAGCCCTGGCTCGCGTCCAGGTCGGCGGACTCCTTCGGCACGAAGCGCTTCTGCGCCGCCTGCCGGGTGACGCCCATGCTCTTGCCGATGTCGCTCCAGGAGGCGCCGGAGCGGCGGGCCTGGTCCACGAAGTGTCCGATGAGGTGGTCGGCCACCTCGCCGAGGTGCTCACCGGCGAGGACGGCGTCCTGGAGCTGTTCGAGGGGCTCGGCGCGCACCTTCTTGATGGCCGTGATGAGTTCGTCGAGGCGTACGGATGACGTGATGCTCGGGTTCGTCGTCATGTGTCAACCGTAGGTTGCCTCCCAGGAGGGTGTCAACCGTTGGTTGACAGTGGGGGTGGTGGTGTCGGGCGTGGCACCATCGGCGGGTGAGTACGTCCCGCACCGTCGAGCGCGCCTTCGAGACCGGCCTGTACGGCACCGGTGACACCGCCCTCGACACCGCCGCCTCCCTCCTCGCCGCCGACCCCGCGGCCGACGCCGAACTCGGGCGCCGGGGCGAGGAGCTCGTCGCCGCCGCCTGGCGGCGCTGCTGGCAGCCCGCCGACGTCCACCGGATCGTCCGGCGCGAACTGGACGACACCCACGTCCGGCTGCTCGCCGCGCTCGTCCGCTCCCAGGCGGCCGACGACCGGCCCCGGGGCCCGCGCTGGGCGGCACAGCTCGACGCCCTGCCGGAGGCGCCCGCGCCGCGCACCGACCGCTTCTCGCACGCCACCGCCGTACTGGAGCTGTACCGCCTCCTGCTGCGCCTGCCCGTGCTGGAGCCGCTGGAGGGGCCGGATGCGCCCGGGGGAGCGGGCCGGGAGCCGTGGCCCGAGTCACGCGCCCTCGCCCGCATCCGCGCGCTGCTCGCCAAGGCGGAGGCGACCGGGTACCCGCGCGAGGCGGAGGCGCTCAGCGCCAAGGCGCAGGAACTGATGGCCCGGCACAGCGTCGACGAGGCGCTGCTGTCCGCCACCGCCCCCGCGCCACACGCGCCCGGCGCCTGCCGGATCGGGGTCGAGCCGCCGTACGAGCAGGCCAAGGCGGTCCTGCTGGACGCGGTCGCCGACGCCAACCACTGCCGCGCCGTGTGGAACGAACCCCTGGGCTTCTCCACCGTCGTCGGCTTCGCGGCGGACCTGGAGGCGGTCGAACTCCTCTACACCTCCCTCCTGGTGCAGGCCGAGGCGGCGATGACCAGGGCGGAGGCCGCCCAGCGGGCCGGCGGCCGACGGCGCACCAGATCCTTCCGCCAGTCCTTCCTGGCGGCCTACGCCCACCGGGCCGGGACGCACCTCCGTGCCGTCGCCGAACGCGCCACCGCCGGCGCCGGCACCGAGCACGCGGACGCCCTGCCCGTGCTGGCCTCGCGTGAGGCCGCCGTCACGGACCGGCTGGAGCGGATGTTCCCCGAGACGACGACGACGCGCCTGCGCGGTGGCGCCGACCCGGCGGGCTGGACGGAGGGCACCCGCGCGGCCGACGACGCGCGGGTGGTGCCCCGGCGGCCCCTGGGGTGAGGGGAGGGGGCGTGCCGGACCTCGCCCCCCGGCCGGTTCCCTCAGTCGCCGGACGCCTGGAACGCCCCGACCGTCACGTCCGGGCCCTCTCCGCCCTCGGCCTGGGGGGCCACGTCGCCGTAGGTCCAGGGGAAGCGGTGGGTGTCCTCCTCGCCGGGGAGGGCGAACTCCGCGCTCCGGGCGGCGAAACCGGCGGCGCCCGCCTCGCCCCGTACGTAGGTGAGGGTGAACGAGGCGGTGGCGTCCGCGGAGAGGGTCAGCCGCCGGGGCGCGGCGGCCTCGGCCGGGGCGAGCCGCGCCGAGGCGTCGCCGGTGGCCAGGGTGACGGACGGGAAGCCGTCGAGGACGCAGGTTGCGCCCGCGTTGGCGAGGATGACGGTGACGGTGCCGGTGTCGCCGGCGGCCGGGGCGGGGCTCGCCTCGACGCTCACGTCCATGTCGGCGGTGCGGCAGGCCGCGCCGCCCCGGTCCACGGTGCCGGCGGCGCCGGTGTCCGTGCCGGTCCGTGCGGTGTCGCCCCCGTCGCAGGCGGTCAGCAGCAGCATCGCGGCGAGGGCGACGGCGGTGGTGGCGGCGCGGGTGCGGCCGGTGATGCGCATCGGCGGGTTCCTCGGGGAGAGAAGGGGATCGGGTACCGGGCCCGGTGACGGGAAGCCGGACGGGAGTGTCCCCCGTCCTTGGACCCGGGTGTACGTCTCCTCGCCGACGCCGCCGTGCCCCGCCACCGTCAGGGACGGCCGGTCGACGGACGTGACGGTTCCGGAGGTCCGGTCGTCCCACGCCGGTGGCGCAGGGGAGGCGGAACGTGCGGACGCCGAGTCCTCGCCCACGGGCCCGCCGCACATCGTGCCACCCGTGGCGGGGAGCGTACCCGGCCGCCGGTGACCGTCAGGGCGGCGGCGCGGCCGTCCGACCGCCCTCCGGACCGGAGGAGCCGGCCGACGGCGAGGCGCCGCCGGGCCTTCTGCCGGGCCCCGCACGCGGAACCGCTCGCCGACCCCCGCCGGGGGTGCCGCTCGCCGGCCCGCCCGCGCCCCGGCGGACGGGCATGTTCGGCGAATCCGCGGGAAGACGCGGGAACGGGTTCCCCGGCATGGGCGTCCCAGAGGACAAGGCTCCCGGCGCGGAGACGGACCGGACCGTGACGGCCGGAAGCTGTAACCGCAGGAACACCCCACGTGCACGTGCATATGCTCAAGCATTTGCACGTGAACAGAGTTATGATCCGGATCAGTTGACCGTTGCATCAATGGCCATACCAGCCAGTGCACCCCGGGGAGCGCCTGTGGACCACGACGTGTACGACGCTGAGGACGCGTCCGCCGTGTACAACGGCATGGCCGCCACACGGCTGTCCGACGTGGTGTGGCAGAAGAGCCGGCACAGCAACTCGCAGGGTTCCTGCGTGGAGTTCGCGCGGTTGCCGGACGGGGGCGTCGCGGTGCGCAACTCCCGCTTCCCGGACGGCCCCGCGCTCGTCTACACCCGGGCCGAGATCGAGGCCATGCTGCTCGGGGTGAAGGACGGCGAGTTCGACCACCTGGTGGCGAGCTGACCCCTTCGGGGGACCCCGCGCGCCCCGCCGTCCCCCGTCAGGGTGTCATCGGGCAGAGCCGGAACAGCGCCCAGACCACCTTGCCGTCGAGGGTGCCCGCGAGCGGGTGCCAGCCCCAGCCGTCGCTGAAGGAGTCGACGAGGAAGAGGCCGCGGCCGGACTCCGCCGAGAAGTCGTCGCTCTCGCGGGCGACCGGGCCGTCGTGGCTCGGGTCGCGCACCGCGCACACCAGGCGGCCCGTCCAGCGCATCAGGTGCAGCCGTACCGGGCCGTCGTGTTCGGCCTGGCGCGGGGTGTCGGCCGGCAGGGCGTGCCGCAGGGCGTTGGTGACGAGTTCGGAGACCACCAGGCACACGTCGTCGAAACGGTCGCCGATCTCCCAGGCGTCCAGCGTCCGGCGGGTGAAGCGGCGGGCCTCGCGCACCGCCTCGTAACGAGGCGGCAGGGCGCAGGAGGCGGCGCTCGACACGGCCGCGGGGTCCAGTGGCGGAAGGCCCTGCCGTAACGGCTCGAGCATGGTCGATCCATTCGTCCCCATGCGAGGCACTCCCGGTAATTCGCGGTCGTAGCGATGCGGCGCGGTGGTGCGGGACCATGGTTTCGGATGCGTTCCGCAGATGCAAGGGCAGATGCACGTGCACGTGACCGAATTGGGCCTGCCCGTACCGCTTGTTGGTCAAATTTTCCATCATCTTCGTGCGCCCCCGCCCCCGCTTCACCCCGCCTCACCTCGCCTCCCTCCCCGTCACTTCGCGCCCGCCCGTCCCGGCCGTCACGGGGCCGCCGGAGCCCGGTGGCTTGATTCCGTTTCCGTAACCGGACGAGTACAGCTCGAAGTGTTTTAGTGGCAGACTTCGGCCCTGGAGACGGTTGGGGAGGCTGGCGAAGGTGAGCGTGGGAGAGCCCGGATCGGTGGTGCGGCGCATGCTGCTCGGATCACAACTCAGGCGGCTGCGGGAGGCGCGGGGGATCACCCGCGAGGCCGCGGGGTACTCGATCCGCGCCTCCGAGTCGAAGATCAGCCGGATGGAACTGGGCCGGGTGAGCTTCAAGACGCGGGACGTCGAGGACCTGCTGACCCTCTACGGGATCACGGACGAACAGGAGCGCGCCTCCCTGCTGTCCCTGGCCCGGGAGGCCAACGTCGCGGGCTGGTGGCACAGTTACTCCGACGTGCTGCCGAACTGGTTCCCCACCTACGTGGGACTGGAGGGCGCCGCCTCCCTGATCCGGGTGTACGAGGTGCAGTTCGTCCACGGACTGCTGCAGACCGAGGAGTACGCCCGTGCCGTGGTCTCGCGCGGCATGCGGGACGCCGACGAGGCCGACGTGGAGCGCCGCGTGGCGCTGCGCCTGGAACGGCAGAAACACCTGGTGGACGAGGCCGCGCCCGAGTTCCACATCGTCCTCGACGAGGCCGCGCTGCGCCGCCCCTACGGGGGCCGGGACGTGATGCGCGGGCAGCTCCAGCACCTGATCGACATGTCCGAGCGGCCCCATGTCCGGTTGCAGGTCATGCCGTTCGGCTTCGGCGGCCACTCCGGGGAGAGCGGCGCCTTCACCATCCTCAGCTTCCCCGAGTCCGACCTCTCCGACGTCGTCTACCTGGAGCAGCTCACCAGCGCCCTCTACCTGGACAAGCGCGAGGACGTGGCCCAGTACGAGACGGCGATCCGGGAGCTCCAGAAGGACAGCCCCTCGCCCGCGGAGAGCCGCGACCTTCTGCGCGGACTCCTCCAACTCGCCTGAGCCGTCACTAGGATGACGTCCGATCAGATACGACCGGACCGTGGGGCCGACTGACCGATCGGCTCCGTCTGCCTCGGCGGCAGGGGATTGAGGGATCACATGACGTCCTGCTTCACCGACCTGGCCCAGCAGTACATCGACGGCACGTGGCGCCCGGGGAACGGTTCCTGGGACATCATCGACTTCAACCCGTACGACAACGAGAAGCTCGCCTCGATCACGATAGCCACCGTCGAGGAGGTCGACGAGGCGTACCGCGCGGCCGAACGCGCCCAGAAGCGGTGGGCCGAGACCAACCCCTACGCCCGCCGTGCCGTGTTCGAGAAGGCCCTGCGCCTGGTGGAGGAGCGGGAGCCGGAGATCACCGAGGCCATCGCGGCGGAACTCGGCGGCACGCGGCTGAAGGCCGCCTTCGAACTGCACCTCGCCAAGGAGTTCCTGCGCGAGGCCGTGCACCTCGCCCTGCGTCCCGAGGGCCGGATCATCCCCTCGCCGGTCGACGGCAAGGAGAACCGCGTCTACCGGGTGCCCGTCGGCGTCGTCGGCGTGATCAGCCCCTTCAACTTCCCCTTCCTCCTCTCGCTGAAGTCGGTCGCCCCCGCCCTCGCGCTCGGCAACGGCGTCGTCCTCAAGCCGCACCAGAACACGCCCGTGGTCGGCGGCACCCTGATCGCCAAGATCTTCGAGGACGCCGGCCTGCCGGGCGGCCTGCTCAACGTGGTCGTCACCGACATCGCGGAGATCGGCGACGCCTTCCTGGAGCACCCCGTGCCGAAGGTGATCTCCTTCACCGGCTCCGACAAGGTCGGCCGCCACGTCGCCACCGTCTGCGCCTCCCTCTTCAAGCGCTCCGTCCTCGAACTGGGCGGCAACAGCGCCCTGGTGGTCCTCGACGACGCCGACGTCGACTACGCGGTCGACGCCGCGGTCTTCAGCCGCTACGTCCACCAGGGCCAGGTCTGCATGGCCGCCAACCGCGTCCTGGTCGACCGGGCGGTCGCCGACGAGTTCACCGAGAAGTTCGCCGCCAAGGTGCGCTCCCTCAAGACCGGCGACCCGCGCGACCCGGAGACCGTGATCGGCCCGGTGATCAACTCCTCGCAGGCGGACGCCCTGGCCTGCGTCGTCGAGCAGGCCCTCGCCGAGGGGGCGACGGCGGTGGTGCGCGGCACGACCACGGACAACCTCGTCGAGCCCTCGGTACTCACCGGCCTCCCGGCCGATTCGGCGCTGCTGCGCCAGGAGGTCTTCGGCCCGGTCGCCTTCCTCGTCCCCTTCGACGGCGAGGAGGAGGCCGTCCGCCTGGTCAACGACACCCCGTACGGGCTGAGCGGTGCCGTGCACACGGCGGACGTCGAGCGCGGGGTGGCCTTCGCCAAGCGGATCGACGCCGGCATGTTCCACGTGAACGACGGCACCGTGCACGACGAGCCGATCGTGCCCTTCGGCGGGGAGAAGCACTCCGGCGTCGGCCGGCTCAACGGCGACGCCATGCTGGACGCGTTCACCACCCAGAAGTGGATCTCGGTGCAGCACGGGCGCAGCGGCTTCCCCTTCTGAGACTTCGGCGCTTCCCCGGGCCCGTGCGGACAGGGAATGACCGCATGGGCCCCTAACGTCGTCGGTGTCAGCAGGCAAGCCCCGCTCTCGGAGCGGGCCCGACGAAAGGCGGACGGTCATGGTCGCGCACGTGCGAGCCGAAGCGCAGGGCGACGAGCGAGGGGCCCTCCTGTCCTTCCTGGCGGAGCAGCGGGACGCGGTCCGGCGGTCCGTGCTCGGCCTCACGGAGGAGCAGGCGAGGTCGCGGCCGAGCGCCAGTGAGCTGTCGCTCGCCGGACTGATCAAGCACCTGGCCGAGGTCGAGCAGAGCTGGATCGCCCGCGCCCGGCAGGAGCCGCCCGCGGTCGACCGGGACCAGTCCGACTGGAGCGACTGTTTCCGCCTGATCGGCGACGAGACGGTCGCCTCGCAGCTCGCGTACTGGGAGGAGGTGGCCGCCGGCACGGAGGCGTACGTCCGCGGCGTGCCCAGCCTCGACGACACCTTCCCGCTGCCGAAGGCACCCTGGTTCCCGCCGGACGACCGGGTCTCCGTCCGCTGGCTCTGCCTGCACCTGATCCGCGAGACGGCCCGGCACGCCGGCCACGCGGACATCATCCGCGAATCGCTCGACGGCGCCTCCGCCTGGGACCTGGTGGCCCGGGAACAGGAGGCCCGGTCCTGACGGACCCCGTGCCGGCGATGCGTCTCCTCGTGCTCGGCGCGGCGCGCCGGCACGGGCGGGCCCACGGCCACCAGGTGTGCGACGACCCGGAGTACCGGGGCGCGCGAGTGGTCCCACGCCACGCCACCCCGCGCTGGTGGCGGGCCGGCCGGAGAGGGTGCGGGCGGTGCGGGTCCCGGTCCGGCCGGGCACCCCGGTCCACCGGAACCCGGAGTCCCACCCGGCCGCCGCGGTACGCGACCTGGCCGGCGGGCCGGCGGGCCGGCGGGGAGGCCGGGCACGTCCGGGGCGCCGTCCGGAGGCCGTCGGTGCTGCTCGCGGTGCCCTTCCCGCCGGCGGTGCGCCGCTTCGCCCGGCTCGGCCGCCGAGCCGTACGCCCGCGACCCGCCAAGGTCTTTCGCCGACGAAGGACCCTAGTGGTGGAACCCCGTCGCCGCCCCCTTGTCCCGGGTCAGGGGGTGCGGCTGGCGGCGGAGGTCGGGCAGGAGCCGTTCCAGGTCGTCCACCAGGAGGTCGGCGAGGTCCTCGGAGAAGCCGTTGCGGCACACCACCCGCAGCACGGACAGGTCCTCCCGGTGCGGCGGCAGGGTGTACGCGGGGACCACCCAGCCGCCCTCCCGCAGCCGCCGCGAGACGTCGAAGACGTCGTACGCCGTCACGTGGCCGGCGGTGGTGAAGGCGAAGACCGGCAACTGGTCGCCCCGGGTGAGCAGCCGGAAGTCGCCGATCTCCGCGACCCGGCCGGAGATCTTCATCGCGACGTCCCGCGCGGTCTGCTGCACGGCCCGGTAGCCCTCGCGGCCCAGCCGCAGGAAGGAGTAGTACTGCGCGACCACCTGGGCGCCGGGCCGGGAGAAGTTCAGCGCGAAGGTCGGCATGTCGCCGCCCAGGTAGTTCACGCGGAAGACCAGTTCCTCGGGGAGGGCGTCCGCGTCGCGCCACAGCGCCCAGCCGACGCCCGGGTAGACCAGCCCGTACTTGTGCCCGGAGGTGTTGACCGAGGCGACCCGCGGCAGCCGGAAGTCCCACACCAGGTCCTCGTCGAGGAACGGCGCGACCATGGCGCCCGAGGCCCCGTCGACATGCACCGGGACGTCCAGCCCGGTCCGCTCCTGGAGGGCGTCCAGGGCCGCGCAGAGGTCGGCGATCGGCTCGTAGGAGCCGTCGAAGGTGGAGCCGAGGATGCCGACGACACCGATGGTGTTCTCGTCGCACAGTGCCGCGGCGGCCTCGGGGTCGAGGTGGAAGCGCTCGCCCTCCATCGGCACCTGCCGCGCCTCCACCTCCCAGAAGTTGCAGAACTTCTCCCAGCACACCTGCACGTTCACGCCCATGACGAGGTTGGGCCGGACCCCGGGGTAGCGGTCGGCGTTGCGCCGCGTCCAGCGCCGTTTGAGCGCCATCCCGGCGAGCATGCACGCCTCGCTCGACCCGGTGGTGGAGCAGCCCACCGCCGCCGACGGGTCGGGAGCGTTCCACAGGTCGGCGAGCATCGCCACGCAGCGCCGCTCCAGCTCGGCGGTGCGCGGGTACTCGTCCTTGTCGATCATGTTCTTGTCGCGGCACTCACCCATCAGCACCCGGGCCTGCGGCTCCATCCAGGTGGTGACGAAGGTGGCCAGGTTCAGCCGGGCGTTCCCGTCGAGCATCAGCTCGTCGTGGACGAGCTGGTAGGCGGTGGCGGGCGGCATGGGCGCGTCGGGCAGACGATGGACGGGCGGTGCCTGCGTCATGCCCCCGACGGGGTCGGCCTCGCCGAAGAAGGGGTTCACGGACAGGCGCCGGTCGCCGTGGTCGTCCCGCCGCGGCAGCGGCCCGGTGTGCAGTGGCATGTCATCGACCGTAGGCCGGACGTGCCGGACCCGCATGTCGCGCGGGCGCTCCGGTGGACTTGCACCTCACGCCGCGTGAGGCCCCAGCCTGGGGACGTCGGACAGGAAAGGGAGCGGAAGTGCACTACTCCGTGGGACAGGTCGCCGGCTTCGCCGCCGTGACGGTGCGCACCCTGCACCACTACGACGCCATCGGTCTGCTCGTGCCGAGCGAGCGCAGCCACGCCGGGCACCGGCGGTACGGCGACGCCGACCTCGACCGGCTCCAGCAGATCCTGTTCTACCGGGAGCTGGGCTTCCCGCTCGACGAGGTCGCCGCCCTGCTCGACGATCCGGACGTGGACCCGCGGGTGCACCTGCGCCGCAGGCACGACCTGCTCACCGCCCGGATCGAGCAGCTCCGGAAGATGGCGGCGGCCGTGGAACGCGCCTTGGAGGCACGCAAGATGGGCATCGATCTCACACCGGAGGAACGCTTCGAGGTGTTCGGGGACCAGGACCCCGGACGGTACGCCGACGAGGCGGAGGAACGCTGGGGCGGCACCGAGGCGTACGCCGAGTCGCGGCGGCGCACGGCCCGCTACACCAAGGAGGACTGGAAGCGCGCCCAGGCCCAGGTGGACGACTGGAACGGGCGGTACGCGGCCCTTGTGGCCGCGGGCGAGCCGGCGGCCGGGGAGCGCGCCATGGACCTGGCCGAGGAGCACCGCCGGCACATCGGCCGGTGGTATTACCCGTGCTCGTACGAGATGCACACCTGCCTCGGCGACATGTACGTGGCCGACGAGCGCTTCACGGCGTACTACGACGCCCTGGGCGCGGGCGTCGCCGAGCACCTGCGCGCGGCCATCCACGCCAACGCGGCCCGTGACCGCACGTGACGGGAGCTCCGGCCGGCCGCCCCGGGGTGGCCGACCGGCGCCGTGGCGCAGCCGCCGGCGGCGGCCCCCACACCGGTGACCGCCGCCTGGCGCCTTCCGGCGGCGGTCACCCGACGGGCTCCCGCTCGACCACGACGGCGGTCCCGTAGGCGCACACCTCGGTGCCCACGTCCGCCGCCTCGGTCACGTCGAAGCGGAACGCCAGCACGGCGTTGGCGCCCCGCGCGCGTGCCTGCTCGACGAGCCGCTCCATCGCCTGGTTGCGCGTCTCGACCAGTGTCTTGGTGAGCCCGCGCAGCTCACCGCCGACCAGTGACTTCAGCCCGGCGCCGATCTGGCTCCCCAGGTGCCGGGAGCGCACCGTCAGCCCGAAGACCTCTCCCAGCACTTCCCGCACGCGATGGCCCGGCAGGTCGTTGGTGGTCACGACCAGGACCTCGGGAGCGGGGCCCTGCCCGCCGCCGTATTCTTCGATGCCCATGGTTCCCAGCCTTCCCCGGACGGACCCACAGCGCACGCCGGGCGTCCCCTCCCGGTGGAACCTGGGACCATGAGGCTGCGTTGATACGTTGGGGCAGCCCGCCCCCGCCCGCCCCCCAGTGCAGGAGCCACAATCCCGTGACCACGCTTGCGCTCGGCCCAGAGTGGCTGAGCCCTGACTATCTGATCGAGACCTTCAGCCTGGCCGGCATCCTGCTGATCGTCTTCGCCGAGTCCGGACTCTTCGCGTTCCTGCCCGGCGACTCCCTGCTGTTCACGGCGGGCCTGTTCGTCGCCCAGGGGCAGTACATCAGCCAGCCGCTGTGGCTGGTGTGCACGCTGATCGTGATCGCCGCCGTCCTGGGTGACCAAGTCGGTTACATGATCGGCAAGTTCTTCGGCCCGAAGCTCTTCAACCGTCCCAACTCCAAGCTCTTCAAAAAGGAGAACCTGGAGAAGGCCCACGAGTTCATGGAGAAGTACGGTCCCAAGGCGATCGTCCTGGCCCGCTTCGTGCCCATCGTCCGCACCTTCGCGCCCATCGTGGCGGGCGCCGGGCGGATGAAGTACCACACGTTCTTCACGTACAACATCATCGGCGGCATCGCCTGGGGCTCGGGCGTCACCCTCGCCGGTTACTGGCTCGGTCAGATCGATTTCATCCGGGCCAACGTCGAGGCGATCCTCGTCCTGATCGTCGTGCTCTCGGTCGTGCCGATCATCGTGGAGTTCCTGCGCGAGCGCGCGAAGAAGAAGCGCGCCGCCGCCGAGGAGCCCGCCGCCGGGCCGCAGGCCCCGCAGTACCCGGTGATGGACGACGCGACGACGCAGCTCCGCCGCGTGGACGCCCCCCAGCGTCCCCAGCCGCAGCACCAGCACCAGCCCCAGCACCAGCCCCAGCACCAGCAGCCGTACGGCGGCCAGGGGTACGGCGGCCAGGGCGGCTACGGCGACCCCGGCCACGGCGGCGGAAACGGCTACGGGAACGGCGGATACGGCGGCACCGGGAACGGCTACGCCGCACCGGGCCACGGCGGCCAGCCCGGCCACGGCGGTCAGCCCGGCTACGGTGGCCAGCCCGGCCACGGCGACCAGGCCGGCTACGGCGGGCAGCAGTACGGCAACCGGCCCGACCCCCGCCAGCAGCCCTACGACCAGCGCTACTGACCTATCCGAGGGGGCGGTGGCAACCGGACCCCGGGACGCCGCCCCTCAGAAGCCGCGGGTCCGCTTCGCCGCCCGGCGCCCGGCGGCGCTCGCGGCCCCCGGCAGCCGCAGGAAGAGCCGGGAGATCTCCCCGCCGAGGTTCACCCCGATGGCGATGGCCAGGGCCAGCGCCACCGCCTTCGACAGCGACACCAGCCCCCGGTCCACCTCGTTCTGCGCGATCGCCAGCAGACCGAAGTACGTCGCCGAACCGGGCAGCAGCGGCCCGATCGCCGCCGTCGTGTAGGGCAGCGCCGAGGCGAACCGGTACCGGGACATGAGCTGCCCGAAGAGCCCCACCAGCCCCGCCGCGGCGGCCGTCGACGCCACCGGCGAGATGTCGCCCACCACGTGCATCGCCCCGTACACGCACCAGGCGACACCCCCGTTGAGGGTCACCGCCAGCACCGTGCCCCGCTCCTGCTGGAGCAGGACCGCGAAGGCCAGCGACAGCATCATCGCGGCGAGGATCTGCACCGCCGGCTGCTCACCCGTGCCGAGGGCGACGTCCGGGTTGAGCTTGGCGCCCACCTGGACCCCGAAGTACAGCACCACCAGCACCCCGGCGACGATGCTGACGAAGAAGTACATGACCTCCAGCAGCCGTGCCGACGCGGTGATGTAGAAGCCGGTCAGACCGTCCTGCACCCCCGCCACCAGTGCCCGTCCGGGCAGCAGCGCGAAGAGCCCACCGGTGATCACCGCGGACGCCTTCGCGTCGACGTGCGCCAGGTTCAGCGCGACGCCGAGCGCGGCCGGCGGCATCGCGGCCACCGAGAACTGGTAGAACTCCGGCAGCCCGCGCCCCGCGCACAGCCAGGCGAGCCGGTCGCCCAGCATCGCGCCGACCAGCGCGGCGAAGAACACGATCAGGTCACCGCCGACCAGCAGCGAGGCCGCGCCCGCCAGCAGACCGGTCGCCGCCGTCAGCACCCACCCGGGGTACGGGTGCCGGTTGCGGCGGATCTCCGCGAGCCGCCGGTACGCCTCCTCCAGGGAGATCTGCGCCTCGGGGTCGCTGAGGTCGTCGACGAGCTGGAACACGGCCGCGAGCCGCGTGTAGTCGGTGCCCCGGCGGCGCACCGTCCGCGAGGCCGTCACCGGGTCGTCCACCAGCGACGGCTGGTGCGAGATCGACAGCAGGGTGAAGGTGACGTTCGGCTCGCAGCGGTCCAGGCCGTAGGAGCGGCAGACCGCGAACATGGCGGCCTCCACGTCCTCGGCGCCCTCGCCGCCCGCGAGCAGCAGCTCGCCGATGCGCAGCGTGAGGTCGAGCACACGGGGGACCGCGGGCCCGGTCTCGTCGTGCCGCTGGACCGTCTCCGGCGCGGGCCGCTCGGCCACCGGCATGCGCAGCATCGCCCGCATCCGGTCCTGCCAGGGCACGTCCCCGGTCAGGGCCGGTATGCCGCCCGCCGGGGTGAAGGCCGGCGGGGCGTTCCAGGCGCTGTAGGTGCTCGGCGCGGAGAACGCCGAGCCCTCCGCCTCCGGGGGCGCCGGCGGCACGTCCAGCCCTTCCGGCAGGGAGAACTCCGAGGTCGTCTCGGCCTCCGCCCCGGCCGGCCGGGCGACGGCCAGGCCCTCGGGGATCTCGAACTCGGACGTCGTCGACGCCTCGTTCTCGGCCGGCGCCGCGACCCCGGCCGGCGGCCGGAAACCACTGCGGGCCTCATCCGACTGCGGCTTGCGGTCCTCCGCATCCGTCACTTGCGTAGCGCTCCCTGGTACGAACACACCCTCCTGTTGCCCTCAGTATGCGCACCAAACGCGGAACGGGCCGCACGCCGAGGCGTGCGACCCGTCACCCTGCGGGAGCGTGGCTCAGTGACCGCCCTGCTCCTCGAAACGCTTGTAGGACCGCTCGATCTCGGCCTCGGCGTCCGTGCGGCCGACCCAGTTGGCGCCCTCGACCGACTTGCCGGGCTCCAGGTCCTTGTAGACCTCGAAGAAGTGCTGGATCTCCAGGCGGTCGAACTCGGAGACGTGGTGGATGTCGCGCAGGTGCTCCACCCGGGGGTCCGTCGACGGGACGCACAGCAGCTTGTCGTCGCCGCCGGCCTCGTCGGTCATCCGGAACATGCCGATCGCGCGGCAGCGGATCAGGCAGCCCGGGAACGTGGGCTCGTCCAGGATGACCAGCGCGTCGAGCGGGTCGCCGTCCTCGCCGAGGGTGTTCTCGACGAATCCGTAGTCGGTCGGGTAGGCGGTCGAGGTGAAGAGTCGACGGTCCAGGCGGATCCGACCCGTCTCGTGGTCCACCTCGTACTTGTTCCGCGAACCCTTCGGGATCTCGATCGTGACGTCGAACTCCACCGGTGGCTCCTCCATGATCAGCACATAGTTCTGGTGGTTAAGTGTCCCTCACGCCGGTGTGTGATCGCGAAAGGGGCTGGTGTTCGTGCCAGAGCTGAAGCCTTGGCGGGCCGCGAGACCGCACGTGGTGCGGGCCGCGGACGCCGTACGTCCGCGCCTCGCCCGCGCCACGGGCGCCGTGCGCGCGGCCTGGCCGCGGATCGCACGGCCGGTCCGGAACACGGTCCCCCGGCTCGTCCGGTTCACCCGGCCGACGGGCATGACGAAGAGCTGGCAGTACTCCGCCGGTGCCGCCACGGCCGGACTGGCGCTCGCCGCCGGTGTGGTGACCGCCGCCGGGCCCTGGGACTCCACGGGTCAGCGTACGGCCGAGCGGGAGCGTGCCGTCGCCGGGTCCCGCACGGGTGGCGCAGATCACGGCGGCGCGGCGGGCGGCTCCGGCACGGCGCCGGGCTCGCCGCGGCCCGCGCCCAGCGCCGCGGCCGTCCTCACCGGGCTCGGCGGCCTGACCGGCAACGGCACGGTCCAGGCGGCCCCGGGCACCCCGGCCCTCTCCGACTCCCTCGGCCCGCTGCTCTCCGGCCCGGCGCTCGGCGCCGAGCACGCGGCGGCCGTCCTCGACCTCACGAACGGGCGGCGGCTGTACGGGCGGAACTCCGGCGAGGCGCTGACCCCCGCCTCCACCACCAAGATCGCCACCGCGGTGGCCGCGCTGAGCGCGCTCGGACCCGACCACCGCCTCACCACCCGGACCGCGCTGGAGCCCGGCACCGGCGAACTCGTGCTGGTCGGCGGCGGCGACCCGACCCTCACCGCCCGCGAGGACGCCCGCGGCCTCGCCAGCCTGCGCGTCCTCGCCGCCGACACCGCGGCCGCCCTGAAGAAGCGCGGCACCCGCTCGGTCACGCTCTCCTACGACACGACCCTCTACCCGGTCGCCGAAATGCACCCGATCGGGGTCAACGACAACATCGCCCTCGTCACCGCCCTGATGACGGACGAGGCACGCACCGACGACTCCTCCAGCGGACCGGCGCCCCGCGCGGCGGACCCCGCCGCCGAGGCCGCCCGGCGCTTCGCCGGCATGCTGGCCGGGCACGGCGTCACTACCACCGCCCCCGGCCCCTCCAAGGCCACCGGCCGGGCCACCACGCTGGCCACCGTCTCCTCGCCGCCGGTCTCCGCGCTGGTCGAGCGGATGCTGACCGAGAGCGACAACGACCTCGCCGAGGCCCTGGCCCGCCACACCGCCCTGGCCGGCGGCAAGTCCGCCGACTTCCGCGGCGTCTCCGCCGCCCTCACCGCCCGGCTCCGGCGGCTCGGCCTGCCGCTCGACGGCACCGTGTTCCGGGACGGCAGCGGGCTGGACCGGCGCGACCGGGTCACCGCCGACCTGCTGACCGCGCTGCTCGCCGAGGCCGCCGACCCGGCCCGGCCCGAGCTGCGGCCGGTCCTCACCGGCCTCCCGGTGGCCGGCTTCACCGGCACCCTGACCGGCCGCTACGGCGCCGGCGACGACGCCTCCGGCCTCGTCCGCGCCAAGACCGGCACCCTGACCGGCGTCAACACCCTCGCCGGGACGGTGGTCGACGCCGACGGCCGCCTCCTCGCGTTCGCCTTCCTCGCCTCCGGCACGTCGGACGCCCACGCGGCCCAGAACGCCCTCGACCGGGCGGCGACCTCGCTGACGGCCTGCTCCTGCGGCTGAGCGGGCCGGCCGGCGGCGCCGCGGGCCGGGAGCCCCGGGCACCGTTCGCGGACTGACCCGGGCGGCGGGGCTCACGTACCGTTGAACCATGACGAGCATCGGCGCATCCTCCGGCATGGTCGACTGGAATCTCGCGGTGGCGACGGCGACCCGGCTCGTACGGCCCGGTCCCGAGGTGAGCCGCGACGAGGCACGGGCCGTCGTCGCGGAGCTCCGCCGCCACGCCAAGGCCGCGGAGGGGCACGTCCGGGGCTTCACCCGGCTGGCCACCGACGAGGCCCACGACACCCCCGTGCTCGTCGTCGACCGGCCGGGCTGGGTCCGCGCCAACGTCGCCGGGTTCCGGGAGATCCTGCGGCCGCTGCTCGACAAGATGGAGGAGCGGCGCGGCGGCACCCCCGGCGGCGCGGTCATCGGCGCCGTCGGCGGCAAGGTCACCGGCGTCGAGCTGGGCATGCTGCTGTCGTTCCTGTCCTCCCGCGTGCTCGGCCAGTACGAGACCTTCGCGCCCCCCGGCCGCGATCTGCCCGGCGGGGCCGACGGCGGCGGGCGGCTGCTGCTGGTCGCGCCCAACATCGTGCACGTCGAACGCGAACTCGACGTCGAGCCGCACGACTTCCGCCTGTGGGTCTGCCTGCACGAGGAGACGCACCGCACCCAGTTCACCGCCGTGCCCTGGCTCCGGGACCACCTGGAGGGCGAAATCCAGTCGTTCCTGGCGCAGACGGACGTCGATCCCATGACCGTCCTCGAACGCGTCCGGGAGGCCGTGCAGTCCCTCGCCGGCGGCCGGCCCGAGGGGGAGGACGAGGACGGCGGCCGGTCCCTCGTCGAACTGGTGCAGACCCCCGCCCAGCGCGAGATCCTCGGCCGGATCACCGCCGTGATGTCCCTCCTGGAGGGCCACGCCGACTTCGTGATGGACGGCGTCGGACCCGACGTCGTGCCGACCGTGGCGGAGATCCGCGAGAAGTTCCAGCAGCGCCGCGCCAAGGGCGCCTCCCGCCTCGACCAGGCCCTGCGCAAACTGCTCGGACTGGACGCCAAACTCCGCCAGTACCGCGACGGCGAGCGCTTCGTGCGGGCGGTCGTCGAGGAGGTCGGCATGGACGGTTTCAACCGGGTGTGGACCTCGCCGAACACGCTGCCCACCAAAGCGGAGATCTCCGCCCCCGCCGACTGGATCGCCCGTGTCCACCGCACCCCGGAGCCGTGACACGCCCGGGAGCGTGGCACACGGATCCAGCCGACGGCAGACGCACGTCCCCCCAATCACCCGTCCGAGGGACCGTGGGGCTTCGGCAGGCGTGCGATGCTCGGGGAACGCCCCGTTTCTGTCACCATTTACACACTCTGCGTGACCGAATGGGGGTCACCCCCCGAAACACTTCCCGAAGGGCACCGGACATGGGTCCCCATCCTGCGGTCGCGGCGATACGCCTGGCGGTCCGCCGCGTCCTCCACGACATCCTCACCGACCACCCCCTCGGCGCCGGCGGCGACACCGCCGAACCGGCCGCCCTCGCCGCCGAGCACCCGCACGCGCGCCCGCCGTCGCCGCTCGTGCTCGTCGCCTGCTCCGGCGGTGCCGACTCCATGGCACTCGCCTCCGCCCTCGCCTTCGAGGCGCCCCGGCTCGGTGTCCGGGCCGGCGGCATCACCATCGACCACGGCCTCCAGAGCGGCTCCGACCTGCGCGCCGAGGAAGTCGTCCTGCGCCTGCGCGCCCTCGGCCTGGACCCCGTCGAGTCCGCCGCCGTGACCGTCGGCCGCGCCGGCGGACCCGAGGCCGCCGCCCGGGACGCGCGCTACGCCGCCCTCGACGCCGCCGCCGCCCGCCACGGGGCCGCCGCCGTCCTGCTCGGCCACACCCGCGACGACCAGGCCGAGACCGTGCTCCTCGGCCTCGCCCGCGGCTCCGGCATCCGCTCGCTGTCCGGCATGGCCGCGGTCTCGGGGGCCGACGGCCGCTACCGGCGCCCCTTCCTCCAGCTCGACCGGCAGACCGCCCGCAAGGCCTGCCTGGTCCAGTCCCTCCCCGTCTGGGACGACCCCCACAACTGCGATCCCGCCTACACCCGCTCCCGGCTGCGCCACGAGGGACTGCCGGCCCTGGAGAAGGCACTCGGCAAGGGCGTCGTCGAGGCCCTCGCCCGCACCGCCCAGCTCTCCCGCGACGACGCCGACGCCCTCGACACCTGGGCCCGCCAGGCCGAGACCGGTGTCCGCGACGCCGGCGGCCGGCTGGAGTGCGCCAAGCTCTACGCCCTCCCGCCCGCCGTCCGCCGCCGCATCCTGCGCCGGGTCGCCATCGAGGCGGGCGCTCCGGCCGGTGCGCTGTTCGCCCGCCACATCGAGGAGATCGACCGGCTGATCACCGGTTGGCGCGGTCAGGGGGCCATCAACCTGCCCGGCCGGGTCGTCGCCCAGCGGCAGGGTGGCAGACTGGTGATTCGGCAAGGCTGATTCCGGCTCCCCCACCGACCCGTGTTCCGGGCCCCGGGGTGGCCGGACGGCCGGTGGGACGACCGAAAGTGATGCGGGTGGACGCGAAAGACATGGGTGCCGACCTCGAGAAGGTGCTCCTCACCAAGGAAGAGATCGACGCGAAGCTGGCCGAGCTGGCCGCGAAGATCGACGCGGAGTACGAGGGCAAGGACCTGCTCATCGTCGGCGTGCTCAAGGGCGCCGTGATGGTCATGGCCGACCTCGCCCGAGCGCTGTCCACCCCCGTCACGATGGACTGGATGGCCGTGTCCTCGTACGGCGCGGGCACCCAGTCCTCCGGTGTGGTGCGCATCCTCAAGGACCTCGACACCGACATCAAGGGCAGGCACGTCCTGGTCGTCGAGGACATCATCGACTCCGGGCTGACCCTGTCCTGGCTGATCTCCAACCTCGGCTCGCGCGAGCCCGCCTCCCTCAAGGTGTGCACGCTGCTGCGCAAGCCCGACGCGGCGAAGGTCGCCATCGCGGTGGAATGGGTCGGCTTCGACATCCCCAACGAATTCGTCGTGGGCTACGGCCTCGACTACGCCGAGAAGTACCGCAACCTCCCGTTCGTCGGTACGCTCGCGCCCCACGTGTACGGCGGCTGACGCGCCCGCGGTGTATTCACGGGACGCGCGGGGCGCGAGCGGGAACCCGCGGGGGCCTCGCACCGTTGGAGCATGCAGACGGGGATGCCGGCCGTCCTGTGCGGCTTCGGGCCACCAAGCTGGGGTACCGTCAGAAGAACTGTCTTATCAAACTCACTATGGCAGGAGGGACGGGGCGGAATCCGCTCCGTATGGATGGACGTGAAGCGATACTTCCGTGGGCCGGTCATGTGGATCGTGCTGGCCGTCCTCGCCGTGGTCGTGTTGATGCAGGTCGTCGGCTCGTCCGGCGGCTACAAGACGGTGGACACCGGCCAGGTGGTCCAGGCGATCAATGACAACCGGGTCGAGTCGGCGAAGCTGACCACCGGCGACGAACAGACCATCAAGATCCACCTCAAGGACGGGGAGAAGCTCAAGGGCAGCTCCAAGGTCCAGGCGAGCTACATCGGTGACCAGGGCGTCACCATCGCCAATACGCTGCAGGCCAAGTACCAGGACAAGCAGATCCCCGACGGCTACACGGTGTCGCCGTCCAAGCAGAACCCGTTCGTCGGCGTCCTGCTCTCCTTCCTGTTCCCGCTCATCCTCATCGTGATCGTCTTCCTGTTCCTGATGAATCAGATGCAGGGCGGCGGCTCCCGGGTCATGAACTTCGGCAAGTCCAAGGCCAAGCTCATCACCAAGGACACCCCGAAGACGACGTTCTCCGACGTCGCCGGTTCGGAGGAGGCCGTCGAGGAGCTCCACGAGATCAAGGAGTTCCTGCAGGAGCCGGCCAAGTTCCAGGCGGTCGGCGCCAAGATCCCCAAGGGCGTCCTGCTCTACGGCCCGCCCGGCACCGGCAAGACCCTGCTCGCGCGCGCCGTCGCGGGCGAGGCGGGCGTGCCGTTCTACTCGATCTCCGGTTCCGACTTCGTCGAGATGTTCGTCGGTGTCGGTGCCTCCCGGGTCCGCGACCTGTTCGAGCAGGCCAAGGCCAACGCCCCGGCCATCGTCTTCGTCGACGAGATCGACGCCGTCGGACGCCACCGCGGCGCCGGCCTCGGCGGCGGTCACGACGAGCGCGAGCAGACGCTCAACCAGCTCCTCGTCGAGATGGACGGGTTCGACGTCAAGGGCGGCGTGATCCTCATCGCGGCCACCAACCGCCCCGACATCCTCGACCCGGCGCTGCTGCGCCCCGGCCGCTTCGACCGGCAGATCGCCGTCGACCGCCCGGACATGCAGGGCCGTCTGGAGATCCTCAAGGTCCACCAGAAGGGCAAGCCGGTCGCCCCGGACGTCGACCTGTCGGCCGTCGCCCGCCGCACGCCCGGCATGACCGGCGCCGACCTGGCCAACGTGCTGAACGAGGCGGCGCTGCTGACCGCCCGCAGCGACCAGAAGCTCATCGACAACCACATGCTGGACGAGGCGATCGACCGCGTGGTGGCCGGACCGCAGAAGCGGACCCGGATCATGTCGGACAAGGAGAAGAAGATCACCGCGTACCACGAGGGCGGACACGCCCTGGTCGCGGCGGCCTCACCGAACTCCGACCCCGTGCACAAGATCACCATCCTGTCGCGCGGCCGGGCCCTCGGGTACACGATGGTGCTCCCGGACGAGGACAAGTACTCGACCACGCGCAACGAGATGCTCGACCAGCTCGCCTACATGCTGGGCGGCCGGGCCGCGGAGGAGCTGGTCTTCCACGACCCGACCACCGGCGCGGCGAACGACATCGAGAAGGCCACCGGTCTGGCCCGCGCGATGGTCACGCAGTACGGCATGACGGAGCGGCTGGGCGCCATCAAGTTCGGCGGGGACAACACGGAGCCCTTCCTCGGACGTGAGATGGCTCACCAGCGCGACTACTCGGAAGAGGTCGCGGCGCTCGTCGACGAAGAGGTCAAGACGCTCATCGAGACGGCGCACAACGAGGCGTGGGAGATCCTCGTCGAGAACCGCGACGTCCTCGACAACCTGGTCCTCGCCCTGCTGGAGAAGGAGACGCTGGGCAAGGAGCAGATCGCCGAGATCTTCTCCACCATCGTCAAGCGGCCGCCGCGGCCCGCCTGGACGGGCTCCTCGCGGCGCACGCCGTCGACCCGCCCGCCGGTGCTCTCCCCGAAGGAGCTGGCGCTGACCAACGGGGCGAACGGCGCGGGTGCCACGGTCTCCACGGTCAAGAGCCCCCCGGCGGACTCCGTCCCGGGGCAGGAGGACGCCACCGAGGATCGTCCGGAGGGCTGACCCGCCCGACCGGGCCCGGAATGCCCGCCGCGTCCCCCAGGTTCTAGCCTGGGGGACGCGGCTTTCCCGTATGCCCGCAGGCTAGACAGACAGGAACGAGGCACCACATGACCGACCCCGTGACGCTGGACGGCGAGGGCCCGATCGGCGAGTTCGACGAGAAGCGCGCGGAGAACGCCGTGCGCGAGCTGCTCATCGCGGTCGGTGAGGACCCGGACCGGGAGGGCCTGAGGGAGACGCCGGCGCGGATGGCGCGGGCGTACAAGGAGATATTCGCGGGGCTCTGGCAGCAGCCGGAGGACGTGCTGACGACCACCTTCGACCTCGGGCACGACGAGATGGTGCTCGTGAAGGACATCGAGGTCTTCAGCACCTGCGAGCACCACCTGGTGCCGTTCCGCGGTGTGGCCCACGTCGGCTACATCCCGTCCGCCACCGGGAAGATCACGGGACTGTCGAAGCTGGCCCGTCTCGTCGACGTCTACGCCCGCCGTCCGCAGGTGCAGGAACGACTCACCACGCAGGTCGCCGACTCCCTCATGGAGATCCTGGAGCCGCGCGGCGTGATCGTGGTGGTGGAGTGCGAGCACATGTGCATGTCCATGCGCGGCATCCGCAAGCCGGGCGCGAAGACCCTCACCTCGGCGGTGCGCGGCCAGCTCCGCGACCCCGCCACGCGCAACGAGGCGATGAGCCTGATCATGGCCCGCTGAGCCGGGCCGGCCCGCGCCGGAGGAAGCCGCCGGTCCGCCGGGGTGCCGGGAGGTGCCCCGGCGGACGGCTGCTCAGGCGGCCGAGGCGGCTCCCGGGTGGTGGTCGTCGTCCTCGTCCTCCGGGAGCTTGCAGACCCGCTCCAGGAAGAGCGCGGCGGCTATCACGCCGACGCCCGCCACGACCGAGAGACCGGCGTAGACGGCCTGGTCGCGGCGGGCCGGGATGTCCAGGAACTCCAGCAGGAAGACGCAGGTCCCGCCGTACATGCCGGCGACGAGGGCGGCCACCAGTGCGCTGGCCTGGCCGAAGACGACCGCGCGGGCCGCCATCAGCGGGTCGACGCCCTTGGCGCCGGGCACCCGGTCCCGCTGGGCCCTCAGCCGCGAGCGCAGGGAGAGCGCGGTGGCGAGCACGACGGCCGCGATGGCGGCGAGGGCGACCGGAGCGGCCAGCGGGACGCCGGGGAGCGACCCCAGCGAGTTCCACAGGCGGGCGCCCGCCCAGGACAGGACCCCGACGACGACGAACACGCCGGCCAGTGTCCTGATGCGCAGCTCTTTCACGGTGCCCCTTCGGTCCCCCGGACGTCCGTCCGCGGCCCCGGTCGCCCGGCGGCCGGTCGCGGTTTTCGCTCGTGTCGACCTTAACGACTACTCGGGCAGGTGGAGTTCCAGGTCGGTCCGGGGCTCGACGCCCGCGCGCGTGAGGGAGTCCAGGAGGCCGGCCACCGGACCGTGTCCGGGAAGCTGCGCCTCGGGGTCCACGTCGTGCCAGGGCGCGAGGACGAAGGCCCGTTCGTGGGCGCGCGGGTGAGGCAGGGTCAGCAGCGGGTCGTCGGAGACCACGTCGGCGTAGGAGACGATGTCGACGTCGAGGGTGCGCGGGCCCCAGCGCTCGTCGCGGACCCGGCGGAACGCCTCCTCGATGGCGTGCGCCCGCTCCAGCAGCGAGGACGGGGGCAGGGTGGTCTTCAGCACGACGACGGCGTTGAAGTACGACGGCTGGCTGCCGGGCTCGACGCCCCACGGCTCCGTCTCGTAGACCGGCGAGACCCCTTTGACGCGGACGCCCGGGGTGTCCTCCAGCGCGTCGACGGCGCCCTGGAGGGTCTCCAGGCGGTTGCCCAGGTTGGCGCCGAGGGCGATCACCGCGCGCTTGGGGTTGGAGAGCGTCGAGTCCGCGGCGTCCACCTTCTCCACGACGGAGGCCGGCACGGGCTGTACGGTCGGGTCGCTGGGACCTTTGGCGAAGGGGGCGTTCATACACGGCTCCGGGTGATGGTGACGGTCACGTCGTCGAAGGGGACCGTGATCGGCGCGTCGGGCTTGTGGACGCAGACCTCGACCTCCTCGACCGCTTCGTGCTTCAGGCAGACCTGGGCGATGCGTTCGGCGAGCGTCTCGACGAGGTTGACCGGCTCGCCCGAGACGACGGCCACCACCTCCTCGGCCACGATGCCGTAGTGCACGGTCTTCGCCAGGTCGTCGTCGGCCGCGGCGGGGCGGGTGTCCAGGCTCAGGACGATGTCCACGAGGAAGGTCTGGCCCTGCTCGCGCTCCTTGGGGAACACACCGTGGTGCCCGCGGGCCCTCAGGCCGCGCAGCGCGACACGATCCACGCGAATCACTCCTGCAGTCGTCGGTCTCGGACCGGTCCGTACCGTGTGCGGCGGTGCGGCGGCCCTGGTCGAATCTACCCGCGGGGGCCGACAGCGCCGGGCCTCGGGGGCACCGGAGGGGGCGGGGCCGGGGGGATTTCACCGGGCGTTCTCCCCGGTGGCCCCGGCGGCTCACGGGCTGGTAGCCGTCCCTACCCGCCGGTCCGTGGTTCCAACCGCCTGACGGGGCCGGAGTGACCCGTGTGACGCCCGGGGTCTCCGCCTTCGGCCCCTTACGTCCGCCTTCGCTCCGTCCGTTCAGGGAGCGGTGCCGTCCTGTTCAGGACGTGGTGTCGTCGTCCTCCTCGTCGTCGCTCTCCGCGAGCACCGGCGAGGCGTGGTGCGACCAGAGTTTCCACCCGGCCGGGGTGCGGCGGAAGGTGTTGGTGGCCACCACGAGCTGTCCGACGAGGGGGCCGGGCGATCCGCCGTCCGCCGGGGCGGGGCCACCGCTGAGGATGTTCTCCGTACAGGTCACCAGGGCCGTGTCGCCGGTCAGGGAGACGTGCACGTCGGTCAGGAAGAACTGGATGTAGTCGGTGTTCGCCATGATCAGCGCGTACGACCGGAGCACCTCGCCGCGGCCGGTCAGCACCGGCCAGCCGGGGTGCACGCAGGAGATCACACCGGCGTCCGCCGGATCGTGGTACGTCTCGTCGACGCCCAGGTCGGACGGGCTGAGCCAGAGGTCGGAGACCCGGTCGAAGTCGCCCTGCTCCACGGCCTCGTAGAAGGCGGTGTTGGCGGCCTCGACCTGTTCGACGTCGAGGTGCGGCGCGCTCACCCGGCCCCCTCCGGTCCCCGGCCCGGCGCGCGGGCGCCCTCGACGGCGCGCGCGACCCGCACCGCGTCGGCCGTCGCGCGGACCTCGTGGACGCGTACCGCCCACGCCCCGGCCTCCGCCGCGAGCGCCGAGACGGCCGCGGTGGCCGCGTCGCGTTCGCGGGCGGGCGGGGGAGCGGCGCCGTCGCCGGCGAGGACCCGGCCGAGGAAGCGCTTGCGGGAGGCGGCGACCAGCAGCGGGTGGCCGAGGGCCAGCAGTTCGTCCAGGTGGGCCAGCAGGATCAGATCGTGTTCGGAGTCCTTGGAGAAGCCGAGCCCCGGGTCGACGACGACGCGCTCGGGGGCGACGCCGCCCGCGACCACGGCGTCCACCCGGGCCCGCAGTTCGTCGACGACCTCGGCGACGACGTCCTCGTACGCGCCCCGGATGGCGTCGCCCGCCAGCAGGCCCCGCCAGTGCATGACGACGAAGGGGGCGCCGGCGGCGGCGACGACCGGGACCATCCGCGGGTCCGCGAGTCCGCCGCTGACGTCGTTGACGAGGGCGGCGCCGGCCGCGAGGGCCTGCTCGGCGACGGAGGCGCGCATGGTGTCGACGGAGACCGTGGCGCCCTCGGCGACCAGTCCGCGCACGACGGGGACGACCCGCCGCAGCTCCTCGTCCTCGTCGACGCGGCTCGCGCCGGGACGGGTGGACTCGCCGCCGACGTCGATCAGGTCGGCGCCCTGGGCGATCAGGTCGAGGCCGTGTTTGACGGCGGTGGTCGCCTCGAAGAAGCGGCCGCCGTCGGAGAAGGAGTCGGGCGTCACGTTGACGACGCCCATCACCGCGCAGCGGTCCCATGCGGTCAGTCCCGCCAGGGGGAGGCGGCCGGTCTGCTTGCTCATATGTTCAGCGTATGCCCCGCCGGGTCCCCTCTTCGCCGCGCGGCCCGGTCGGGGCCGCGCGGCGAAGGCACGGCGGGCGCCGCTCACGCCGCCCGGATCTCCCGCGGGTCCGCCACCGTGTGCGCGCACGGGCGGCCCGGCGGCGTCCGGCGGCGCAGGAAGCGGGGCAGCGGCGGCGCGAGGCCGAGGAAGCCCTCGGCCTGGAGGGCGGCGATGCCGAGGCGCGGCAGGTCGGCCGAGGCCCGGTAGACGACGAAGCGCGGCTCCCAGCGGGGCCGGAACTTGGCGTTGAACCGGTACAGCGACTCGATCTGGAACCACCGGGAGAGGAAGACCAGCAGCCCCCGCCAGGCCCGCAGCACCGGACCGGCGCCGATCTTCTCGCCCCGGGCGAGGGCGGAGCGGAACATGGCGAAGTTCAGCGAGACCCGGGCGATGCCGAGCCGCGGCGCCGCCCGCAGCGCGGCCACGATCAACAGCTCGTTCAGGCCCGGGTCGGCCGCTCGGTCCCGGCGCATCAGGTCCAGCGAGACCCCGTCCCGCCCCCAGGGCACGAAGTGGAGCACCGCCTTCAGATCGCCGTACGCGCCCGCGTCCACGCCGCCCGCCGCCCCTTCCCGCCCACCGGCTGAGCGCCCGGGTCCGCCCCGGCCGTCCTGTGCGGCCTGTGCGTCCGGTCCGCTCTGTGCGTCCGGTCCGGCCTGGGTGGCGCGTCCGCCCGGTGCGGCCGGGTCCCGGAGGTGCGCCGTGGCGATGAGGCAGTCCCCGTCGGCCGGGTCGCCGATGCGGCCCAGCGCCATGGAGAAGCCGCGTTCGGTGTCGGTGCCGCGCCAGGCGTCGACGGCGCGGCGGACGCGGTCCAGCTCGGCGTCACCGAGGTCGGCCACCCGCCGGACGCGGGTCTCGTACCCGGCGCGTTCGATGCGGTTGACCATCTGGCGCACGTTGCGCATCGCCCGGCCCGACAGGGAGAAGCCGGCGACGTCCACGATGGCCTCGTCGCCCAGTTCGAGGGCGTTGAGGCCGGTCTCCCGGGTCCAGACCTCGGCGCCGGTCTCCGAGCAGCCCATCACCGCCGGGGTCCAGGAGTGGGCGCGGGCCATCTCCGTGAAGCGCTCGATGGCGCCGGGCCACGCCTCCACGTCCCCGATCGGGTCGCCGCTGGCCAGCATCACGCCGCTGACCACACGGTAGGTGACGGCGGCCTTGCCGCTGGGCGAGAAGACGACGGCTTTGTCGCGGCGGAGGGCGAAGTGGCCGAGCGAGTCCCGGGCGCCGTGCCGTTCCAGCAGGGCGCGCAGCCGCGCCTCGTCCTCGCCGGTGAGGCGCGCGGCCGGGTGTTCGGGGCGGAAGGCCAGGTAGACCGTGGTGAGCGCGGTGAGCAGGCCGAGCGCGCCGAGCGAGAAGGCGACCGTCCAGGAGGTGGTGCCGCCCCGGTAGCCGACCGGGCCCTCGACGCCGAACAGTCCGTAGACCACGTGCGTGAGCCGGTCGGCCAGGCCCGGGTCGCCGACCACGCGGTGCGGGTGGGCGCTGACGATGACGAGCCCGAGCAGCAGCGAACCCGTGCTCATCAGCGCGAAGTTGGCGAGCGCCCGCCAGCGGCTGCGCGGGTCGGGCAGAGCCGCGAACTGGCTCCGGTGGCGCAGCAGCGGCGCCAGCAGCGCCAGGGAGATCAGCACGCCGGCCAGGGAGTGCCGGTGGCTCAACTGGGCGAGGGCGCCGACGGGCAGCAGGGCCACCGCGGCCCGCCAGGCCCGCCGCTTGCGGCGTTTGAGCCCGTGCGCGAGCAGCAGGAGCAGCACCCCGGCGCTGAGCGAGAGAGCCGCGGCGAACGGGCCGAAGGCGCCCGGCAGCACCTCGGCGAGGGCGTGCACCCGGCTCCGCCGGAACCCGGGGAGGACCCCGGCGGCGATGTCCAGCAGTCCGACCAGGGTGCACGCCCGGCCGACGAGGACGGGAACGGCCTCCGGGCGCGGACCGCGCAACCACCGGCGTATGCCGGACGGCGGGGGAACCTCACCCGACATTTCCTCATCTGTCCTGACAGACATCGCACCGCAGTTCCGCGAGAGACCGTGTCTCCGGCCCTTACCGGGCGTCGGCGACATTGCGCCTTCTAGGACGGCGCCGGGCGGAAAGAGGTTCATTCCCCCGTCCGGCGTACGGGGGCCACGGCCGCCGGGAAGCGTGCGGGGGCTCCTCGCCGGCCGGTGAGGGGCGGTGGGCGGACCGGAGCGCGGGACGGGCGAGGGCGGATGGACGGATGGGTCTGACGAGTGACGCGGTACTGGCGTCGGCTGCCGGGTGCGGCCTGCTGCTCTTCGCCGGCACGGTGTGGGGGTGGCCGCGGCTGGCCGGGCCGGGGCCGTGGCCCCTCGCGGGGCGAGTCGCGCTGCTGCTCGCCACCCAGGCCGTGGTCTTCGCCGCGGTCGGCCTCGCCGCCAACCGGGCCTTCGGTTTCTACGCGGGCTGGGCCGACCTCTTCGGCCGGGAGACCGGACAGGGCGTGGTCGTCGACCACTCGGCCGGCGGCCCCGGCGCCCTCAGGGTGACGGGCACCCAGGCGGTGCGCCCGGGGTCCGGGCGGCCGGAGGACGGCGGGCGGATCGAGCGGGTCACCCTCACCGGCCGCACCACCGGGCTCGCCTCCCCGGCCTACGTGTACCTGCCGCCGGAGTACTTCCAGGAGCGGCACCGCACGCGCGCCTTCCCGGTGGCCGTCGTCCTGACCGGCTATCCGGGGACCGCGGAGGCGTTGGTGGACCGGCTGCACTACCCGCGCACGGCGCGCGAACTGGCCCGGGAGGGCCGGACGGGGCCCATGGTCCTGGTGATGCTGCGGCCGACGGTCGCGCCGCCGCGGGACACCGAGTGCGTGGACGTGCCGGGCGGTCCGGCGGCCGAGTCCTTCTTCGCCGTGGACCTGCCGGAGGCGGTGCGGGCGCACTACCGGGTGAGCCGGACGCCGGGCGGCTGGGGCCTCGTCGGCAACTCGACCGGTGGGTACTGCGCGCTCAAACTCGCCCTGCACCATCCGGAGGTGTACTCGGCCGGGGCGGGACTCTCCGCGTACTACGACGCCCCGTCCGATCCCACGACCGGCGACCTCTTCCACGGTGACCGGAAACTGCGTGCCCGCGCCGATCTGTGGTGGTGCCTGGACAATCTGCCGCCGCGTCCGGGCAGTTCGCTGCTCGTCACCAGCAGCAAGTCCGGAGAGTCCGGCTACAAGGACACGCTGGCCTTCGTGGAACGGGTCAAGGAGAGGAAGGCGGCCCGAATCTCCTCGATCATCCTGGAAAGCGGCGGTCACAACTTCCATACCTGGCGCCGGGAGATTCCGGCGACGCTCCGGTGGCTCGGCGAACGGCTGGGGGAGGAGCGACGGTGAGGCGAGGCGGGTGGGGGTGGCCGGGGGCGGGCGGGCGCGCCGGCCGGGCGGGGCCTGGGCCGTGCGCGGCGGCGGCCGGGGGCCCGGGGGCCGGGGAAAGGCGGCTTCGGGTTCTTTCGGGCCTGTTCCAGGGGGAGTTCACAGAAATGATCTTGGATATATCCACTTCCCGGCCGGGCGGCACGAGAGACGGAATGAGCGGCTGCGCGAGCGGCGGAACGACGGGGCCGGCGGTAAGCGGAACGTAAACACGCGGGCGGGTGGCCGGCGGCGGAACGGAACCGGCTCGGGCGGGGTCCGGTAGGCAAGTGGAATGCCGTTGTCGTGTGAACACACGGAGATGGCCGGGTTTTTACGACCCGGGGCGCCACGATTCGCCTACGCGCGGTAAGTTTCTGGCCATGCCACGTGGACGTCATCGCCATTCTCCGCCTCTGCACAGGCTGCTTCCCCCGTCGGCGATCGCAGGCGTCTCCATCGTCTGCGCCCTCGGCCCCTGGGTGTTCGACGGAACGACGGTTCTCCGGGTGCTGGCCGCGGGCGCCGCGGTGACGGCCGTCACCGGCGCGGTCGTCATGCGCCGCTGGGACACGCAGGCGGGCAAGCGGGTCGCCGACCTCGTCCGCGCGCGGGCCGGCGACGAGTGGCGGTTCGACGAGCGGCTCGCCGAACTGGAGTCCGACCTGGAGGAGTCGCGCGAACTGCGCACCAAGCTGGAGCAGCGGCTGCGCGCCAAGCGCGCCGAACTGGCGAGCCTGCGCAACGAGCACGCCTCCCTGCTCCGCCGCTACGCCACGGCCGAGACCGAGCGGGCCACCGCGCTGGAGGGCCGCCGCCTGCTGGAGATCGAGGCGGCCCCGACGGCCCCCGCGCTGCCTGCCGCCCGGCGCCCCGAGGAGGCGGACCCGGGCGTGGCAGCGGGCGCGCGGCCGGAGCCGGGCGCGGACCCTGGCGCGGCGGGGACAACGTCTGGGCCGGGAGCGTTCTCCCCCGAGGGCGCGCGGCTGTTCCTGCGGGCGAGGGAGGCACTGGCCCGGCTCGGTGACCCGGCGGACGGGGAGGCCGTCGTCGGCGCGGACGCGGAGTCCGGGGCGGACGCTCGGGCCGAGTCCGAGTCCGAGTCCGGGGTGGCCGGGGAGGCCGCCGTCGGCGACGCCGCCGGGCGGGACGACGACGGCGGCGGTGACGACGGGAACGGCGGTGGCGAGAGCCTGCCCGCCGCCGGACCCGAGCGGGACGACACGGTCCGGGCGGAGTGCGCGGGCACCGACGGGCACGAGCGTGCCGCCGCCATGCCGGGCGGGCCCGAGGAACGGCCCGCGCCGGCCGCGCCGGAATCCGCGCGGCAGGTGATGCGGCCGGTGCGCGAGCCCGACGGGCACTTCACGGTGCCGACCGCGGTCGCCGTCGTACCGGGGGCCTCCGCGCGGCGGCCCCGGGTCGAGGGCGGGTTCGACTTCTTCGGCACCAAGGACGCCGGGGACGGTATGGCGTCGCCGCAGGCGCTGGAGTCCGTCCAGAACGAGGACCTGGCCGACGTGGTCGGGCAGGAGGCCCTCGCCCTGCACAAGGCGGAGACGGAGGCCGCCTTCAAGCCGGCCGCCCCCGCGTCCCCCGCCGTGGGCCAGGTCATCGACCTCACCGCCCACGACGAGACCGAGCGTATCGACGTGGAACGGCTGCGCAGCGCCGTCTCCTGACCCCTCTCCTCGCCTTCCTCGGCCGGCGGCGGGACGCGTGAGCGCCCTGCCGCCGGCCGAGGCGTTCGCGGCCCCGGGCGTGTCGGCTGCCCCCGGTGGGGCGGAGGTGGCGTGTCGCCGGGCGTGTTCCGTGCGGTGGGGCGGCTGCCCGGTGTGTGGCCGGGCGTGTCGCGTGCGGTCGGGGGCCGCCTGGCGGGGCCCCGGGCGGGTGCCGTGTCGTACGACGGCCGTTCGGCGTGTCGCCGGGCGTGTTTCGCGCCGTGGTACGGCTGCCGGGCGGGTCCTCGGGCGTGTTCCGTGTCCTCCGGCGCCCACTCGGCGGGTCCCGGGCGGGTCGCGGGCGGGTCGCGTGCCGTCCGGTGTCCACTCGGCGGGTCCCGGGTGGGTCCCGTCCCGCGCGGTGGTCAGCCGGCGGGGCACCGGGCGTGGCGATCCTGCCCGGTGCCCGTGCCGCGCCCGGTGCCCGTGCCGCCGCGCCCGCCGCCGGTGGCGCCCGGCGGCGGGCCGTGGCGGTCAGGCCATCCAGCGGTCCGGGAGGGCGTCGCGGCGGCCGGTGCGGGAGCGCTCGGCCTGGGTGTGGAGCAGGTCGGCCGCCTCGGCGGCGTCCCGCAGCCGGGCCGAGACGGTGGTGTTCGCCCCGGTGTCGACGTGCACGTCCGCGAGCCGCAGCGCCCGCCGCCACGGTCCCTGCGTCAGCCGTACGCTCTGCACCTTGGCGTGCGGCACCAGCGACAGGGTGCGCTTCAGCAGCCCGTGCCGGGCGGCGAACACCCCGCCCACGACGGCCAGGCCGTGCCCGCGCCACCACACCGGCAGCCGCCGGGCGGCACGGGGCGGCGGGGGCGTCAGGTGGGCCGGCCCCGGCACGACCGCCCCGGGCAGCACCCGGGAGACGACGGAGACGGCGATCTCACGCGGGGCGACGGGCAGCAGCAGGGAGTTGGACGACCCGGCCACGTCCAGTTCGACCCGGACCCAGCCGAGGCGGCGCCACAACAGCGGCTCGACCAGCCGGACCGCCTGCACCCGGCCCGGCGGCACCGTCTCGTGGGCGCGGTCCAGCAGCCCGTGGTCGATACGGAGCCCGTCCGGGGACTCGGCCAGCGTCCAGTCGTACTCCCCGACGAACCGTCCCACGCTGCTCGCGACCGCCGCGCCCAGCAGCGGCAGCGACGACGCGGCGACCGTCCACAGGTTGTCGGTGGCCCACCACAGCACCGTCGGGACGACGGTGGCGGCGATCAGCATGGCCCAGGTGGCGCCGGTCAGCAGCAACGAGAGGGCGAGGACCCGCGGCGGCACGCGCACCAGCTCCCGGGAGGGCGCCTCGCCGACCTCGTGGGCCTCCTCCGGCGCGAAGCCGGCGGCGAGGGCCAGCAGTTCGGCTCGGAGCGCCCGCGCCTCACCGAGGGAGAGGTAGGCCAGTTCGTCCCGGTCCTCGGTGCCGATGACGTCGAGTTTCAGCTTGGCGACCCCCAGCAGCCGGGCCAGCATCGGCTGGGTGACGTCGATGGCCTGGATGCGTTCGAGCCGGATGTGCGCGGTGCGCCGGAACAGCAGGCCGGTGCGGATGCGCAGTTCGGTCTCCGTCACCGCGAACCGGGTGACCCACCAGGTCAGGAAGCCGTACAGGGCGGCGGCGGGGAGGAGCACGGCGAGACCGGCGACCAGCGTGGTGGTGGTCAGCCGGGTCGCGTGCCGCTGGACCTGGTCGGGGTCGTGCACGGCCCAGCCGATGACCACGGCGATGGGCGCCCAGGCCCGCCGCAGCGGGGTGACGGGGTGCAGGCGCCGTCCGTGCGCACCGGCGGGGGCGCTCTCCGGCCGGATCTCCTGGGACACGGTCACAGCCCCGCCGACCGGGCCTCGCCCAGCTCGGTGAGCCGGTCGCGGAGGCGTTCCGCCTCGGCCGGATCGAGACCGGGGATGGTCGCGTCCGACGCGGCGGCGGCCGTGTGCAACTGCACGCTGGCCAGCCCGAAGTGCCGTTCGACGGGGCCCGAGGTGACCTCGACGAGCTGCATCCGCCCGTACGGCACCACGGTCTCCTCGTGCCACAGCACGCCGCGGCAGATCAGCAGGTCGTCGGCGCGTTCTGCGTACCGCCAGGAGCGCCAGTTGCGCCCGAGCATCACCCAGCCCCAGACCAGCAGGGCGAGCGGCGGCAGCGCGCAGAGCGCCCACAGGGGCCCGGCGATCAGGGCCGGCACCGCGCCCGCGGCCAGGGTGAGCAGGCCCACCCACACCACCAGCAACAGCCGTCGCATCCGCAACAGCCCCGGCGGCAGCCCGGTCCACACCGGCCCACCCGGGTCCGCGCCGGCGCCCGGGGCCGCCCCCGGCCCCGGCCCCGAGTCCCCGCCCGGCCCCGACGTCGCGTCCGCGTCCACGCCCTGCCCCGCGTTCTCTTCCGCCATCGCATCCCGCTCCGCCACCGTGCTCCGCTCCGCCCCGGGCGTGTCCCGCTCCGGCGTGCGCGTGCCCGGCGTGTCCGGTATGCCCGCCCCCGGTGTGTCCACTTCCCGCGTGCCGGCGTCCGGCGCGCCGGACGGTCCCGCCGTGCCCGCCTCGCGCGGGCTCCCCGTCTCCATGGGGCCAGCGTACGTAGGGGAGACTGGGGACATGACTCCCACGACGGAGACCACGGTCGGTATCGGCGGCGCCGCGGAGAGCACCGACATGGTGCTGAACATCGGCCCCCAGCACCCGTCCACGCACGGAGTGCTGAGGCTGCGGCTCGTCCTGGACGGCGAGCGGATCACCCGCGCGGAGCCGGTGATCGGTTACATGCACCGCGGCGCGGAGAAGCTCTTCGAGGCCCGTGACTACCGTCAGATCATCGTGCTGGCCAACCGGCACGACTGGCTCTCGGCGTTCTCCAACGAACTCGGCGTGGTCCTCGCCGTGGAGCGGATGCTCGGCATGGAGGTCCCCGAGCGGGCCGTGTGGATCCGCACCCTGCTCGCGGAGCTGAACCGGGTGCTGAACCACCTGATGTTCCTCGGCTCCTACCCGCTGGAGCTGGGCGGCATCACCCCGGTCTTCCACGCCTTCAGGGAGCGCGAGGTGCTGCAGAACGCCATGGAGGAGGTCTCCGGCGGACGCATGCACTACATGTTCAACCGCGTGGGCGGCCTCAAGGAGGACCTTCCCGCCGGCTGGACCGGCCGCGCGCGGGAGGCCGTACGGGCCGTGCGCTCGAGGATGGACGTCTTCGACGACCTGGTGCTCGGCAACGAGATCTTCCGGGGCCGCACCCGGGGCGTGGGCGTCCTGAGCGCCGGGGCCGTGCACGCCTACGGGGTCAGCGGCCCCATCGCGCGCGCCTCGGGCGTCGACTTCGACCTGCGCCGGGACGAGCCGTACCTCGCCTACGGCGAGCTGCGGGACACGCTGAAGGTCGTCACCCGGCGGGAGGGCGACTGCCTCGCGCGTTTCGAGTGCCTGCTGGAGCAGACCCACAACGCGCTCGACCTCGCCGACGCCTGCCTGGACCGGCTCGCCGGGCTGCCGCCGGGGCCGGTCAACCAGCGGCTCCCCAAGGTGCTGAAGGCGCCCGAGGGACACACGTACGCCTGGACCGAGAACCCGCTCGGCATCAACGGCTACTACCTGGTCAGCAAGGGCGAGAAGACCCCGTACCGGCTGAAGCTGCGCTCCGCCTCGTACAACAACATCCAGGCGCTCACGGAACTGCTGCCCGGCACGCTGGTCTCGGACATGGTGGCCATCCTCGGGTCACTGTTCTTCGTGGTCGGCGACATCGACAAGTAGCGGCGCCACCCCGCCGGGCAGGTCCACCGGCCGGCACAGCCAGGTGAAGCCGCCCAGCCCGTCCGGCGCGGTCAGCTCGGCGGCCTCGGAGGCGGCGGCCAGGGCGCGGACGTACCCGGCCGGGTCGGTCGTGGCCAGCGCGAGCGGCGGGCGGGCGCCCGAGACGCCCAGGGCGCGCAGGGCCTCGCGTTGCGGGAGCGTCCGCGCGCCGGACCGCGCCCCCTCCGCCGCGCACGCGTCCAGGGCGACGTGGGAGGTGAGGTCGCACGAGCCGTCGGGCACCGGCGGCGTGCCGCGACCCGCCCGGAAGCCGGTGAGCGTGCCGTGGGGCGGGCGGGAGCCGGCCGTGTGCGCGTAGTCGGCGGCCACGGCGAGGCCGCGTTCCAGCGTTCCGACGGCGGCGGCCCAGGCGGCGTCCCGGGGCCGGCCGATCTCGGCCCGCAGCCCCTCCTCGCCGGGCAGCGGCCACCAGCGCTCCAGCCAGTCGGCGTCGGCCCCGGTCACCGACTCGCCCAGGCGCTCGCGGCCGTCCTCGCGGACGAGGACCCGCCGGGCGACCCCCTCGGCGTCGACCTCCGCGACGTCCACGGGTACGTTGTCGAGCCACTCGTTGGCGAACAGGAGCCCCGTGACGCCGGGCGGCGGCTCGGGGCCCCACGCGATCCCGGGGGCGAGCCCGGCGGGCCGGCCGGCGATCTCGACGGCGTGGGCGCGGGTGCGGGCGGCCACCTCGGCGGGCAGCGCGGCGAGCACGCCGGTCACCAGTTCACCGCGTCCGGCGCCGAGGTCCACGAAGGCGAGGGAGGCGGGCCGGCCCAGCGCCGCGTCGACCCGGCACAGCAGGCGGGCCACGGCCCCGGCGAAGAGCGGGGAGGCGTGCACGGACGTACGGAAGTGGCCGGCCGGGCCCTCGGCGCGCCGGTAGAAGCCGCGCGGACCGTAGAGGGCCGCCTCGGTGGCCTCCCGCCAGCCCCGCCATTCGCTCCGCCGACGGGAGACGTGCGAGACGCCCGGGGCGTCCGAGACGCCCGAGACGCCCGGGGCATCTGAGGCATCTGAGGCACCTGAGGTGTCCGAGACGTCACGGGCACCCGGGGCTTCCGGGGCGGGGCGGTCGGCCGGGGCTTCCGGGGCGTTGGGGTCCGCCGGGGCTTCCCGGGCGTCGGGGTCGGCCGGGTCGTTCGAGTGCTCCGGGGCCACGTCCGTCACAGGGCTCACATCGCTCACATCGCTCCCACTGATCTCACCGGCCCACTGGTCTCACCGGACCACCGGCCCACGGCATCCCACCGGCCCCACCAGGCCCCGTGTCTTCCCCTTCCCGGGCCTCCAGGCATGCCCCCCGGGACCTTCGGGCCCTTCAGGTGTCCACCGGCCGTCCCGGCGTCGCCCGGCCGTCCAGGCCCGTCCACGGGCCCCCAGGCTAGTGCGGCAAGCGGAACGGTCCGCGCGGCAGCCGGAACGGTCAGGGGCACAGAAAAGCGGGACCTCCACCTTGGGGAGTACGCGCGGAGGCCGCGGATCGGCCCTCCGGTTGACCCCCGGGCCGGTCCCGCCTGCCTACGCTGGGTGACGTGCAGCGCCTCTACGCTTTCCTCCGCCGACACCCGACCGGGGTCGACTGCTTCTGGGCACTCGTCCTGTTCGGGCTCGCCGTGGTGTCCGCGGGGCCGAATCCGGAGGCTCCCGGGACGACCTCCCTGGCGCTGGCCGTCCCGGTCTCCGCGCTGCTCTGCCTGGTCATCGCGTTGCGCCGGCGCCTGCCGGAGAAGATGCTGCTGCTGGGCGCCGTGCTCGGACTGGCCCAGCTCGTGCTGGACGTCCCCACGATGCCCGCCGACTTCGCCCTCCTGGTGATCGTCTACACGGTGGCCGCGACCGGGGCCCGCTGGTCCTCGCGGGCCGCGCTCACCATGGGGCTGTGCGCCGCGCCCGTGGCACAGATGCGCTGGCCCAGCGAGCAGGCCGGCATCGCGGGCAACATCGCCATCACCGTGTTCCAGACGGTGCCCTTCGCCCTGGCCTGGGTGCTCGGCGACTCCATACGCACCCGCCGCGCCTACTTCGCGCAACTGGAGGAGCGCGCCGCCCGGCTGGAGAAGGAACGCGAGGCGCAGGCCAAGGTCGCGGTCGCGGCCGAACGGGCCCGCATCGCACGCGAACTGCACGACGTGGTCGCGCACAACGTCTCCGTGATGGTGGTCCAGGCCGACGGCGCCGCCTACGTCCTCGACGCCGCCCCCGACCAGGCCCGCACGGCCCTGGAGACGATCTCCTCCACCGGCCGCCAGGCGCTCGCGGAGATGCGCCGCCTGCTCGGCGTGCTGCGCACCGGCGAGCACCAGGAGGCCGGCGAGTACGTCCCGCAGCCCGACGTCGGGCAGATCGAGGACCTCGTCGAGCAGTGCCGCACCTCGGGCCTCCCGGTCGACTTCAAGATCGAGGGCACCCCCCGGGAGCTGCCCAGCGGCGTCGAGCTGACCGCCTACCGCATCGTGCAGGAGGCGCTGACCAACACCCGCAAGCACGGCGGCCCCCAGGCGGGGGCGAGCGTGCGCCTCGTCTACTTCGACGACGGGCTCGGCCTGCTCGTCGAGGACGACGGCCAGGGCGCCCCGCACGAGCTGTACGAGGAGGGCGGACTCGACGGCCAGGGGCACGGACTGATCGGCATGCGGGAGCGGATCGGCATGGTCGGCGGCACGCTGGACGCGGGCCCGCGCCCCGGCGGCGGCTTCCGGGTCAGCGCCCTGCTGCCGCTGAAACCGGCACACTGAACACCCCCGCCCACCACGCGCGGCCAGCCCCCACCGTTCCGCGGAAGGAAGAGACCCGATGACGATCCGCGTCATGCTCGTCGACGACCAGGTGCTGCTGCGCACCGGGTTCCGCATGGTGCTCGCCGCGCAGCCGGACATGGAGGTCGTGGCGGAGGCGGGCGACGGCGCCGAAGCCCTCCAGGTGCTGCGCTCGACCGCCGTCGACGTGGTCCTGATGGACGTCCGCATGCCCCGGCTCGACGGCGTGGAGGCCACCGGCCGGATCTGCGCCGACCCCGACGCGCCCAAGGTGCTGATCCTCACCACGTTCGACCTCGACGAGTACGCCTTCTCCGCGCTGAAGGCCGGGGCCTCCGGCTTCATGCTCAAGGACGTGCCGCCCGGCGAACTCCTCGCCGCCATCCGCGCCGTGCACAGCGGCGACGCGGTGGTCGCCCCCTCCACCACCCGCCGGCTGCTGGACCGTTTCGCGCCGATGCTGCCGGCCGCCGGCGGACGCCCGCGCCCCGCCGAGCTGGACCGGCTCACCGAACGTGAGCGCGAGGTGATGGTGCTGGTGGCGCAGGGCCTGTCCAACGGCGAGATCGCGGCCCGGCTCGTCCTGTCGGAGGCGACCGTGAAGACGCACGTCGGCCGCATCCTCACCAAGCTCGGCCTGCGCGACCGCGTGCAGGTGGTGGTCCTCGCCTACGAGACCGGGCTCGTGCGGGCCGGCGGACACGGCTGACCGGCCCCGCGCGGCCGGCCCCGTCGGTAGGGTCATGTGCATGCTCCTGTGGATCAACGGCCCCTTCGGGGGCGGCAAGACACAGACCGCACACGAGATACGGCGCCGGCTGCCCGGCAGCGTCGTCTGCGACCCCGAGCACACCGGCTTCGGACTGCGCCGCACCCTGCCGCCCGCGCTGCGCGGGGACTTCCGGGAACTGGTCTCCTGGCGGCGGGGCGTGGTGGAGGTCCTCGACCTGGCCCTGGCCCGGCACGAGGGCGTGGTGATCGCGCCCATGACGGTCACCGACCCGGTGCAGTTCGCCGAGACGGTCGGCCGACTGCGCGAACTGGGCCATGACGTAAGGCACTTCACTCTCCTCGCCGAACGGGAGACGGTGCTGCGGCGGCTGCGCGAGCGGGGACCCGGCCGGCTGCTCGCCCGCGCCGCGGGACGCAAGGGGCCCGCGCGGCGGGAGAGCTGGGCGGTGGCGCAGCTCGACCACTGTCTGGAGCGGCTGCGCGAGGCGGAGTTCGCCGAACACCTGTGGACGGACCACACGACCGTCCCGAAGACCGCCGACCGGATCGCCGTCCTCGCCGGACTCACCCTGGCCCCCAACACCGAGGGGCGGCTGCGGACCCGGCTGCGGCAGGCCGCCGTCGGCCTGCGCCACATCCGTCTCGACTGACCCGCGCCGCCCGGCGGCCGGAGCCGGGCCCTCGGCCCGCGGCGGGGTCCGGAGGACAGGCGCCGGCTACCGGAGGATGCCCTCCAGGAAGTCGCTGCCGAGCCGGGCCACCACCGTGACGTCCAGTTGGTGCAGGACGTACCGGCCGCGCCGGCGGGTGGTGAGCAGGCCCGCCTTCTTCAGCACGCCCAGGTGCCGGGATATCTCCGGCGCCGTCATGCCGTGCGCCTGTGCCAGCTCGCCCGTGGTGTAGGCGCTGCGCGCCAGGTGGCGGCAGATCCGCATCCGCACCGGGTGGGACAGCGCGGTCATCCGCAGGGTGAGCTGCTCGACACTGGTCGGCGCGTCGGGCTCGGGGGAGCCGGCCGGGTAGTGCAGCACCGGCTGCCAGCCGTACCGGTGCAGGACCAGCAGGTGCGGCCGGCCGAGGCTGGTGGGCACCAGCAGCAGACCGCCCTCGCCCGTCGAGGAGCGGCTCTCGCCCAGCTTGTCGACGACGATCTGCCCGGCGGCCTCGTCCAGCGTCACCGCCGGCGACACGGCGGCCAGCGCCTCCGCCAGGCCCTTGCGGCGCAGTAGCTCGGTCTTGTGGCGGGCGTCCGCCGCGAGCTGGTGGCGCACCCGGGCCCAGATCTGCGCGAAGAACGCCTCGTCGCAGTCGAGCGCGAAGCGGCGCAGCCACTCCCGGATCCGCGGCGGGTCGGCCAGCAGCCGCTCGCCGAAACGGAGCTGGCGCGGCCCGCGCGCGGCGGCCAGCTCCAGCGCGCGGCGGCGCACCGAGGCGTCGGTGAGGGCGGAGACCCCGCCGGTGCCGTACGGCAGGGCGCAGGTGAACTCCAGGGCCGCGTCGACGAACTGCTCGTCGGAGAGCCGGTCGAGGAGGTCCAGTTCCTCGGCGAGGCCGGCGCCGGGCAGCGTGTCCCGGCCGGGGATCCCGGCGTACGGCATGAAGAGGTCCGAGAACGTGGTCCGCCACAGGAAGTCGGCCTCGCACATCCGGTCGGCGAGGTGTGGGTCGAGCCGCGCCGTCACCCCGGTCGCCCAGCCCTGGAGGCCCGGGTGGTGACCCGGCTCGGACAGCGCGTGCAGGGCCATGCCCAGCTCGGCCAGGGGCGAGGGCACGACGGCGATCCTCTCCGGCCGCAGCCCCGTGATGTCGATGCGCACGCTCATGTCCTCATGGTGCACCCCGCCACCGACAACGCCGCCGCCGACAGCTCGGCCACCGAAACCGCCGCCACCGACAGCTCCTCCGCCGACAGCTCCGCCGCCCGGTCGACGCGGGCCGTCAGCCGGCCGCCCGCCCCGGCGGCTTCCTCCGGCCCGTCACACCCGTGCCGGTTCGCCATCCGCTCACCCGCTCACTGGCTCACTGGCTGACCCGGCGCGCGAAGTCGACCGCCGCCGCCCGCACCTCCTCGCGCGTCCACTCCAGCCCGGGGGCCTCGACCGTGACCTCGGTGACGGCCAGACCGGGCCCGGCCGGGTCCCAGGCGCGGGGGAAGAGCAGGGTGCCGGTCTCCTCGGCCTGCCGGAGGGCGGCCTCGGCCGCCGCCTCGGGATCGCCGGCCAGCCAGACGTGGAACTGGTGGGTGTGCGGCACCCCGGGGTGCACCCGGGCCCAGGGCGCCCCGGCCGCGGCGAGCCCCTCGCGCAGCCCGGCGGCCACCACGCGCGCGTGCGCCACGTACGCGGGCAGCCGGGGCAGCTCCCGCTCCAGCCCGGCCAGCGCCGCGAGCGCGGTGGGGAACTGCTGGAAGACGGTGCCGCCGTAGCGGTGCCGCCAGGCCCTGGCCTCCTCGACCAGGGTGCGGGGGCCGGCCAGGGCGGCGCCGCCGAAGCCGCGGAGGGACTTGTAGAAGGACACGTAGACGCTGTCCGCGAGGCCGGCGATCTCGTCCAGGGGGCGGCCGAGGTGGACGGTGCTCTCCCACAGCCGGGCCCCGTCGAGGTGGACCACCGCGTCGCGCTCCCGGGCGGCGTCGACCAGCGCGGTCAGCTCCTGCCAGGTGGGCAGGAGGAACCCCGCGTCGCGCAGCGGCAGCTCCAGCATCAGGGTGCCGAAGGGCTCGCCCAGCTCCCGCACCTCGTCGGCGGTCGGCTGACGCGGTGCGCTGGTGATCCGTACCGGGCGCAAGCCGCTGACCTGGCCGAAGGCGTGCCGTTCGTGCACCTCGGGGTGGCTCAGGGCGTGCAGGGCGACGGCCGGGCCGCCGGTGCGGCCCGCCCAGCAGCGCAGCGCCACCTGCTGGGCCATGGTGCCGGTGGGGAAGAAGGCCGCGGCCTCGTGGCCGAGGAGCCGGGCCACCTTCTCCTCCAGGAACCCGACCACGCCGTCGCCGTAGAGGTCGGCGTACGCGTCGAGGTCGTACAGGTCCTCGGCCCCGTCCAGCACGGCGAGGCGTTCGCGCAGGGTCGTGCCGAGGATCGGCCCGGCCAGCACCCGCCGGGCGCTCCGGTGCGCGGCGACCCGCCGTTCGCCGAGCCGGCGGGACCGTTCCGCCTCCGTGGGTGTGCCGGCTTCCGGGTTCCGCCGGCCGTCCTGTTCCGCCGTATCGCTCATGCGGCCGATCATCCCGCGCGCGGGACGACCGGCGGAACGGGTTTTCCGCGCCGCCCGCCGGGACGACCGCCCCGGGCCCGCGCCCGCCCGGACGACGTGGGGTGACCCACAGCCTGTGGACGACCGGACGCACCCGGAACCGATCGCGTTAACATGACGAGAAATCGTCCGGTACCCCGAGCGGACTGGAACGGGAAGGCCCCCGCCGCGTGAACACCACCCCACAGCCCGACCCCAAGGACCGCCCCGCGCGGCTCACCGTAGGCGTCGTCGGCGCCGGCCGCGTGGGCCCCGCCCTGGCCGCGTCGCTGCGACTCGCCGGCCACCGCCCGGTGGCCGTCTCCGGGGTCTCCGACGCCTCCAGACGGCGCGCCGCCGAACTGCTGCCCGGCGTGCCGCTCATGCCGCCCGCCGAGGTGCTGCGCCACGCCGAACTGGTCCTGCTGACCGTCCCCGACGACGCCCTCCCGCCGCTGGTGGCCGGGCTCGCCGAGACCGGCGCGGTCCGCCCCGGCCAGCTCCTCGTGCACACCTCCGGCCGGTACGGGGCCCGGGTCCTGGACCCCGCCCTGCGGGCCGGGGCGCTGCCGCTGGCGCTGCACCCGGCGATGACGTTCACCGGCACGGCCGTGGACGTGCAGCGGCTGGCCGGCTGCTCCTTCGGGGTCACCGCCCCCGAGGAACTGCGGCTGGCCGCCGAGGCCCTGGTGATCGAGATGGGCGGCGAGCCCGAGTGGATCGCCGAGGAGAAGCGCCCGCTCTACCACGCGGCGCTCGCCCTCGGCGCCAACCACCTGGTCACCCTGGTCGCCCAGTCCATGGACCTGCTGCGCACGGCCGGCGTCGGTGCCCCCGACCGGATGCTCGGCCCGCTGCTCGGCGCCGCCCTGGACAACGCCCTGCGCTCCGGCGACGCCGCCCTGACCGGGCCCGTCGCGCGCGGGGACGCGGGCACCGTCGCCGCGCACGTCGAGGAGTTGCGCGCGCACGCCCCCGGGACCGTCGCCGGGTACCTGGCGATGGCCCGCGCGACCGCCGACCGGGCGCTGGCCCAGGGCCTGCTCCGGCCCGAACTCGCCGAGGACCTGCTCGGCGTACTCGCCCACGGCACCGAGGGAGACGCCCGATGACCGCCACGCTGCTGCGCACCGCCGGGGAGCTGCACGCGCGCGTGCAGCACGGCCGCCGGGCGGTCGTGATGACGATGGGCGCCCTCCACGAGGGCCACGCCACGCTGATCCGCCGGGCCCGCGCGCTCGTCCCGGACGGCGAGGTGGTCGTCACGGTCTTCGTCAACCCGCTCCAGTTCGGCGAGGGCGAGGACCTCGACCGCTACCCGCGCACCCTCGACGCCGACCTGGAGGTCGCCGGGCGCGCGGGCGCGGACGCCGTCTTCGCGCCCTCCGCCGAGGAGGTCTACCCGGGCGGCGCCCCCCAGGTCCGGATCAGCGCCGGGCCCATGGGCACCGTCCTGGAGGGTGCCTCCCGCCCCGGCCACTTCGACGGCATGCTCACCGTCGTCGCCAAGCTGCTCCACCTCACCCGCCCGGACCTGGCGCTGTACGGGCAGAAGGACGCCCAGCAGCTCGCCCTGATCCGCCGCATGGCGCGCGACCTGAACTTCGGCGTGGAGATCGTCGCAGTGCCCACCGTGCGCGAGGAGGACGGCCTCGCCCTCTCCAGCCGCAACCGCTACCTCTCGCCCCGGGAGCGCCGTACCGCGCTGGCCCTCTCCCAGGCGCTCTTCGCCGGCCAGGACCGGCACGCCGCCCAGGAGGCGCTGCGCGCGCGGGCCCGCGAGGTGCCCGCCACGCACGCGCGTGCCGAGGCCCTGAGCGCCCTCGGCGAGTCCCGTGCCGCTGCCGACGCGCACGCCGTCTCCCTCGCCGCCCCCGGCAGCCCCGCGGCCGTCCGCGCCGCCGCCCGGCTCGTCCTGGACGACGCGGCCCGCCTCGACCCGCCGCTGGAACTCGACTACCTCGCGCTGGTCGACCCCGCCGACTTCGCCGAGGTCGGCGACGACCACACCGGGGAGGCCGTCCTCGCCGTCGCGGCCCGGGTCGGGGCGACCCGCCTGATCGACAACGTCCCCCTCACCTTCGGAGCCGCCTCGTGACCGGCACGGGCATACGCCTGCACGCCCCCGCGCCCGGCTGGGCCGTCGCGGCGGACGTGGTCGTCGTCGGCTCCGGCGTCGCCGGGCTCACCGCCGCGCTGCGCTGCCACGCCGCCGGGCTGGACACGGTCGTCGTCACCAAGGCCCGCCTGGACGACGGCTCCACCCGCTGGGCGCAGGGCGGCATCGCCGCCGCCCTCGGCGAGGGCGACACGCCCGCCCAGCACCTGGACGACACCCTGGTCGCCGGGGCGGGCCTGTGCGACGAGGACGCCGTCCGCCTCCTGGTCACCGAGGGCCCCGACGCCGTACGCCGGCTCATCGAGACCGGCGCGCACTTCGACGCCTCCGACGAGGGCGCCCTGCACCTCACCCGCGAGGGCGGCCACCACCGCCGCCGCATCGCCCACGCGGGCGGGGACGCCACGGGGGCGGAGATCTCCCGCGCCCTGGTCGAGGCGGTCCGCGCGCGGGGCCTGCGCACCGTCGAGAACGCCCTCGTCCTGGACCTCCTCACCGACGCCGGCGGCCGGGCCGCGGGCGTCACCCTGCACGTCATGGGCGAGGGCCGGCACGACGGGGTCGGCGCGGTGCACGCCCCCGCCGTGGTCCTCGCCACCGGAGGCATGGGCCAGGTCTTCTCCGCGACGACCAACCCGTCCGTGTCCACCGGCGACGGCGTGGCCCTGGCGCTGCGGGCCGGCGCGGAGGTCAGCGACCTGGAGTTCGTCCAGTTCCACCCGACCGTGCTCTTCCTCGGCCCCGACGCCGAGGGCCAGCAGCCCCTGGTGTCCGAGGCGGTGCGCGGGGAGGGCGCCCACCTGGTGGACGCGGACGGCACCCGCTTCATGGTGGGCCGGCACGAACTCGCCGAGCTGGCCCCCCGGGACGTCGTCGCCAAGGGCATCACCCGCCGGATGCGGGAGCGCGGCACCGCGCACATGTACCTGGACGCCCGGCACTTCGGCGCGGACATGTGGGAGCGCCGCTTCCCGACGATCCTCGCGGCGTGCCGCGCCCACGGCATCGACCCGGTCACCGAGTACGTCCCGGTCGCCCCGGCCGCCCACTACGCCTCCGGCGGCGTCCGCACCGACTCCCGCGGCCGCACCACCGTCCCGGGGCTGTACGCGTGCGGGGAGGTGGCCTGCACCGGCGTGCACGGCGCCAACCGGCTGGCCTCCAACTCGCTGCTGGAGGGACTGGTCTACGCCGAGCGGATCGCCGCCGACATCGCCGCGCGGTGGGACGGGGACGCCCCGCACGCGCGCGTGCCCGCGCCCGCCCCGGACCCCGGGCGTCCCGCCGGCCCGCTGCTCGCCCCCGAGGCCCGCCTCGCCCTCCAGCGGATCATGACCGAAGGCGCCGGTGTGCTGCGCTCCGCCGCCTCCCTGGAACGGGCCGCCGCCCGGCTCGACGCGCTGGAGTCGGAGGCCCGGGAGTCCCCGGCGGGCAACGGCAAGACCGCCGAGCCCGGCGTCGACGCCTGGGAGACGACGAACCTGCTGTGCGTGGCCCGCGTCCTGGTCGCCGCGGCGGCGCTGCGCGAGGAGACGCGCGGCTGCCACTGGCGCGAGGACCGCCCCGACCGGGACGACACGGCCTGGCGCCGCCACGTCGTGGTCCGCCTGAATCCGGACCGCACCCTCGCCGTGCACCCCACCGAGACCGCAGACTTTCCCCCGACCCAGCCGACGCCGCCTTCCCAGGAGCAGTGACAGCAGTGAACACCCACGACCTTCCCCTCGCCTCGGCCGGAGGCTGCGGAGACGGCTGCGCCTGCGGCGCGGACCCGGACGACGAGACGTACATGGAGTGCGGGCTCGACCCTGAGCTGGCCGCTCTCCTCACCGAGGCCGGACTCGACCCCGTCGAGGTCGAGGACCTCGCCCACGTGGCGCTCCAGGAGGACCTGGCCGACGGCGTGGACGTGACGACCGTCGCCACCATCCCCGAGGAGGCCGTCGCCACCGCCGACTTCACCGCCCGCGAGGCGGGCGTGGTCGCGGGCCTGCGGGTCGCCGAGGCGGTCCTCTCGGTCGTCTGCGCCGACGAGTTCGAGGTCGAGCGGCACGTGGAGGACGGCGACCGGGTGGAGGCCGGACAGCGCCTCCTGTCGGTCACCACCCGGACGCAGGACCTGCTCACCGCCGAGCGCAGCGCCCTCAACCTGCTGTGCCGCATGTCGGGCATCGCCACCGCCACGCGCGCGTGGGCGGACGCCCTGGAGGGCACCAAGGCCAGGGTCCGTGACACCCGCAAGACCACGCCGGGCCTGCGCGCCCTGGAGAAGTACGCGGTGCGCTGCGGCGGTGGCGTCAACCACCGCATGTCCCTGTCGGACGCGGCCCTGGTCAAGGACAACCACGTGGTCGCCGCGGGCGGTGTCGCCGAGGCGTTCCGGGCGGTGCGCGAGTCCTTCCCGGAGGTGCCGATCGAGGTCGAGGTCGACACCCTGCACCAGCTCCGCGAGGTCGTGGACGCGGGCGCGGACCTGATCCTGCTGGACAACTTCACGCCGGGCGAGTGCGAGGAGGCGGTGGCCGTCGTCGAGGGCCGGGCCGCGCTGGAGGCGTCGGGCCGGCTGACCCTCGGCAACGCCAGGGCGTACGCCGACACCGGCGTCGACTACCTGGCCGTCGGTGCCCTGACCCACTCCTCGCCGATCCTGGACATCGGCCTGGACCTGCGAGCAGCGGAGTAGCGATCATGCTCCTGACGATCGACGTGGGCAACACGCACACGACCCTCGGCCTGTTCGACGGCGAGGACGTCGTGGAGCACTGGCGCATCTCCACGGACGCGCGCCGCACCGCCGACGAGCTGGCGGTCCTGCTCCAGGGCCTGATGGGCGCGCACCCGCTGCTCGGCGAGGAACTGGGCGACGGCATCGACGGCATCGCCATCTGCGCGACGGTCCCCTCGGTCCTGCACGAACTGCGCGAGGTCACCCGCCGCTACTACGGCGACGTCCCCGCGGTCCTCGTCGAGCCGGGCGTCAAGACCGGGGTGCCGATCCTCACCGACAACCCCAAGGAGGTCGGCGCCGACCGCATCATCAACGCCGTCGCCGCGGTCGACCTCTACGGTGGCCCGGCGATCGTCGTGGACTTCGGCACGGCGACGACGTTCGACGCGGTCAGCGCGCGCGGGGAGTACGTCGGCGGGGTCATCGCCCCCGGCATCGAGATCTCCGTGGAGGCGCTCGGCGTGCGCGGCGCGCAGCTCCGCAAGATCGAGGTGGCCCGCCCGCGCAGCGTGATCGGCAAGAACACGGTCGAGGCGATGCAGGCGGGCATCGTGTACGGGTTCGCCGGGCAGGTCGACGGGGTGGTGCGCCGCATGGCGCGCGAACTGGCCTCGGACCCGGACGACGTCACGGTCATCGCCACCGGGGGGCTCGCGCCCATGGTGCTGGGGGAGGCGTCCGTCATCGACGAGCACGAGCCGTGGCTGACCCTGATCGGCCTCCGCCTGGTCTACGAACGCAACATCTCCCGGCTCTGAGCCGGGAACCCGGCCACCCGCCCCGCCCGGCCACCCCCGGCCCCCCCGGGCGGGTGCGGGAGCCGGGCGTCGTCCCGTGCCGCCGCGCCCACCCGTGCCGCCCCGGCGGCCCGCCTGCCCGAGGCTGTGCGCCGGCGTGCCCTGCCGGGACCGGGAGGGCCGGGGGAAGCCCGGCGCCGTCGCGCCCCCGGCGGACGGCTGTCCACGCCGGGCGGCTGGCCGTACCCGCGCGCGACAGGGCACGGGGCCGCCACGCCACAGACCCGCCCGTTATGCCAAGTTTGTCTGATTAGCGCGTATCGTCGCCCCATGCCCACGCCCTACGGAACCCGCGGCGGCATGGCGTTCGGCACCGAGGAGCTGCGTGTGCTCCGCCGTGCCCTCGCCCTCGCCCTGAACCCCCGCCCCCTCTCGGCCGAGGACGTCCAGGACTGCCTCCGTCTCGCGGAGTCGCTGGACGAGGCGATGCTCGAGAGCTCCCGGCTGCGCGCCTTCCTGGTGGCCGACCTGGCCCGGTACCGTGCCGCCCTCCCCGGCACCGTCACCGGCTACCTGGCCCTCCTCGACGAGGCCCTGACCGCCGGGCACCAGCCGGGCCCGGACGACCTCGCCGCGCTCCGGGCGCTGCGCGGCAACCCCACCGCCGCCGCCCTGCTGGCCCGCTGCGCCCCCGTCCTGCCCGCCGCGCGCAGCCACCTCCACGCCCTCCCCGGCGGCCGGACGGCGGTCCGCCCCGCCGTCGCGGAGCAGGAGAGGGACCCGGCGCGGAAGCCGTCGCCGAGCCCGGCCGGGCCCCCCGCGCAGAAGCCCGCCCCGAAGCCGGCGCAGCGGCCCGCCGCGCCCCGGCGGCCGGTCCCCACCCCCGGCGAGGTCTTCCCGCGCCGCAAGCCCAGGCCGGCCCCGCCCGCCCCCGGCTCGCGGCACCACCTCGCCGCCGGCTGACGCGGCCTGGCTACCCTGGACCCATGGACTACGTCTCCGCGCTCCTGCCCCCGGCCGTGATGGCCGTGCTCTTCATCGCCGTGATCAGGGTGATCGTGAAGACCCAGGGCGGCGCCAACAAGGCCAAGGAGGACGCGGCCGTCGACGCCGCCCTCGCGCGCACGGAGGGCACCCGCCCCACCCCGGCGCAGCCCGACGCCTGACGACTCCGGGCCCGGCCCGCGGCGCCCGAGGGGCGCCCCTCCGTGCTCCGGCGTACACCACAGCCGCACGCTTTGCCCCGTTTGCCAGCCAAGCGGGGCATTGTGGGTGTGATGCGACGCATCGCCCGACATCTCCGGCTATCGTGCGAAGAGTGCCTCGCCCCTTGGGAGAACTCGAAGACGCGGTCATGACGCGGGTGTGGAAGTGGAACCGCCCGGTGACCGTTCGGGAAGTCCTGGAAGACCTCCAGCAGGAGCGGACCATCGCCTACACCACGGTGATGACCGTCCTGGACAATCTCCACCAGAAGGGCTGGGTCCGCCGTGAGGCGGAAGGCCGGGCCTATCGATATGAGGCGGTCTCCACCCGGGCCGCCTACGCCGCCGCGCTGATGAACGACGCGTGGTCGCAGAGCGACAACCCGGCCGCGGCCCTCGTGGCCTTCTTCGGGATGATGAGCGAGGAACAACGCGCCGCGCTCAGCGACGCGGTCCGTATGGTCCAGGGTCCTGATACCCCGCCCGCCGGGACACCTCCCGCCACGTCTTCCACGCCGCCTTCCGCGCCGTCTTCCCCCGGCCCTTCCGGGGAAGACCCCCCGGAAGGGCCGTCGTCTTCGGCGCCGCCTTCGCCGGCGCCTTCCGGTGCCGCCCCCAACCCCGGCTCGGTCCCGGACGCCGGTGGGCGATAGCGTCCGCTCATGCCAAAAGCCATCACCGTCCGGCGGGCCCGCACCAGCGATGTCACGGCCGTACGCCGGCTCCTCGACGCGTACGTCCGCGACCGCATCCTGCTCGACAAAGCGATGGTGACTCTTTACGAGCACATCCAGGAGTTCTGGGTGGCCGAACGGGACGACAACGCCGAGGTGGTCGGCTGCGGCGCCCTCCACGTGATGTGGGAAGACCTCGCCGAAGTGCGCACTCTCGCCGTGAAGCCCGGCCTCAAGGGCTCCGGTGTCGGACATCAGTTGCTGGAGAAGTTGCTGCACACCGCGCGGTGGCTCGGTGTTCGCCGGGTTTTCTGTCTCACCTTCGAAGTGGACTTCTTCGCCAAGCACGGCTTCGTGGAGATCGGAGAGACGCCGGTCGACGCCGATGTCTACGCCGAGCTGCTGCGTTCCTATGACGAGGGCGTTGCGGAGTTCCTCGGTCTCGAACGAGTGAAACCCAACACCTTGGGCAACAGCCGGATGCTTCTGCATCTGTGATCGCCCGGCATCGTCCCGGTGCGGCCAAGCTGTCATCCCCTCGGTATCCGCGCCCAGGTTTATTCGGCGGGCGGCCGGTTCACCGTTCCCTATGTCCGATACGCGCATCTTCCCGGGCCCGGAGCAGGCTACCGGTCTCCGCCGGGGGTTTGTGTTTTTCCGGCAAAAGCGGTTTGCTTTCCGACGTACTGCTGTACTGCATATAACAAGGGACGGCGATACGGCGGACGCCGGCGGACCTCCGGCCCTCACGTTATCGATGAAAGGAATTGCGGTGGCACAGAAGGTTCAGGTCCTTCTTGTCGATGACCTCGACGGTGGCGAGGCGGACGAGACCGTGACGTTCGCGTTGGACGGCAAGACCTACGAGATCGATCTCACGACGGCGAACGCCGACAAGCTGCGCGGACTTCTCGAGCCGTACGTGAAGGGCGGCCGGCGCACCGGCGGCCGTGCCTCCGGCGGTCGCGGCAAGGCGCGCGCCTCGGCGGGCACCGGCCAGGACACCGCGGCGATCCGCGCCTGGGCGAAGCAGAACGGTTACGAGGTCAACGACCGCGGTCGCGTCCCCGCGATCATCCGCGAGGCGTACGAGAAGGCCAACGGCTGATCACCCGGTCCGGGGCACGGCCCCGACCGGCCCGCCCTCAGCGCGTCGCCCGGCCCAGCCGGACCCGGTGGACCTCGGTCGCCAGGGTGTGCAGCAGTCGCGCGAGGTCGGGGGCGCCGGAACCCCCGATGGCCGAGAGCGACGGCAGCGCGTCCTCGACGTCGTGCGCCGGATCGGGGGGCCGCAGCCAGCGAGCGGCCCCCTGCGCACCGCCGTCGTCCCCGGCGAGCGGCGGCCGGCCGGCCGAGCCGGTGCCGGGGGGCGGGGGCGCGTCGACGAGACCGCCCGCGCCGACCGCCGTCAGGTCGAGCGCGAGCGAACCCCACTCCAGCCACTCCAGCAGGCCCGGCAGCTCCTCCGCGCCGCCCGCGGAGACGAAGAGCAGCATCCGCCCGCCCCGGACGGCCACCGGGAACGCGGGCGCGGCCGGACCCGTCCGGTCCAGCGTCGCGTGACCCGCCTCGGCCGGGACGTCCAGGACGTCGAAGCGGACCCCGGTCCGCAGCCGTACCGGCGCCGCCGGCCCGCCCGGCGTCCCGGGCTCCGTGGGCCAGCCGAGCACCCTCTCGTACCACCACCGGACCCGTCCCGGGGTGCCGTCCGCCGCCGGCGGGCGACGGGGTCCGGGCACCGTGGCGGCCGGGCCGGGATCCACCGGCGGTGCCGCCGGTGACGCCGGTGACGGAAGGGGAGCGGGGGAGGGGGCACGGACCATGCCCAGGGAAACCGTCGGACGGACGTCCGAGTTACGCTGGGTGGTGCGGCGATTGCGGGGAGTTCCGGAAGAGGGGGCGTGTGGAGGTGTCCCACGGCACCGGGTTGTTCGCCCGTAGCGGAGGGAACCGGCGTGCGTGGCATGGAGTGTCCGTGCCCGCGGGTAAGACATCCCTAGTGGGAGGGGGCGACACGCAGAATGGGCCGTCTCACGTTCGCCATGGGCGTACTGGCGAGTGGGGTAAGTACCTGGCCTGCGGGAACATCGTCTCGCACCATCGGGTTGTGGCAGATGTCGGCGTTCGGGGTCAGGAGGCCATCGACGGTGTCGGCAGTTGGAATGAGCGGTCCCCGCTTGCGGGACTAAGCTGCGGAAGGACAGGGAGGGGAAGTTCCCCTTACTGCCTGACCGCTCTGAGGAGCGATTAACGATGTTCGAGAGGTTCACCGACCGCGCGCGGCGGGTTGTCGTCCTGGCTCAGGAAGAAGCCCGGATGCTCAACCACAACTACATCGGCACCGAGCACATCCTCCTGGGCCTGATCCACGAGGGTGAGGGTGTCGCCGCCAAGGCCCTTGAGAGCCTCGGGATTTCGCTCGAGGCGGTCCGCCAGCAGGTGGAGGAGATCATCGGCCAGGGCCAGCAGGCCCCGTCGGGTCACATCCCCTTCACCCCCCGTGCCAAGAAGGTCCTGGAGCTGTCGCTCCGGGAGGCCCTTCAGCTCGGTCACAACTACATCGGCACCGAGCACATCCTGCTCGGCCTGATCCGCGAGGGCGAGGGCGTCGCCGCCCAGGTCCTGGTGAAGCTGGGTGCCGACCTCAACCGGGTGCGGCAGCAGGTCATCCAGCTGCTCTCCGGTTACCAGGGCAAGGAGACCGCCACCGCCGGCGGTCCTGCCGAGGGCACCCCCTCCACGTCCCTGGTCCTCGACCAGTTCGGCCGGAACCTCACCCAGGCGGCCCGCGAATCCAAGCTCGACCCGGTCATCGGGCGCGAGAAGGAGATCGAGCGGGTCATGCAGGTGCTGTCCCGCCGCACCAAGAACAACCCGGTGCTGATCGGTGAGCCCGGCGTCGGCAAGACCGCCGTCGTCGAGGGCCTCGCGCAGGCCATCGTCAAGGGCGAGGTGCCCGAGACCCTCAAGGACAAGCACCTCTACACCCTCGACCTCGGCGCGCTGGTGGCCGGCTCCCGCTACCGCGGTGACTTCGAGGAGCGCCTGAAGAAGGTGCTCAAGGAGATCCGCACCCGGGGCGACATCATCCTGTTCATCGACGAGCTGCACACGCTGGTCGGCGCGGGTGCCGCCGAGGGCGCCATCGACGCCGCGTCGATCCTCAAGCCGATGCTGGCCCGCGGTGAGCTCCAGACCATCGGTGCCACCACGCTGGACGAGTACCGCAAGCACCTGGAGAAGGACGCGGCCCTCGAGCGCCGCTTCCAGCCGATCCAGGTCGCGGAGCCGTCCCTGCCGCACACGATCGAGATCCTCAAGGGCCTGCGCGACCGGTACGAGGCCCACCACCGGGTCTCCATCACCGACGAGGCGCTGGTCCAGGCCGCCACGCTGGCCGACCGGTACATCTCGGACCGCTTCCTGCCGGACAAGGCGATCGACCTGATCGACGAGGCCGGCTCCCGGATGCGCATCCGCCGGATGACCGCGCCGCCGGACCTGCGCGAGTTCGACGAGAAGATCGCCGGCGTCCGCCGGGACAAGGAGTCCGCGATCGACTCGCAGGACTTCGAGAAGGCCGCCTCCCTGCGCGACAAGGAGAAGCAGCTCCTCGCCGCCAAGGCCAAGCGGGAGAAGGAGTGGAAGGCCGGCGACATGGACGTCGTCGCCGAGGTCGACGGCGAGCTGATCGCCGAGGTCCTGGCCACGGCCACCGGCATCCCGGTCTTCAAGCTCACCGAGGAGGAGTCGTCCCGCCTGCTGCGCATGGAGGACGAGCTCCACAAGCGGGTCATCGGCCAGATCGACGCCGTCAAGGCGCTGTCCCGGGCGATCCGCCGCACGCGCGCCGGTCTGAAGGACCCGAAGCGCCCCGGTGGCTCGTTCATCTTCGCCGGCCCCTCGGGTGTCGGTAAGACCGAGCTGTCCAAGGCGCTCGCGGAGTTCCTCTTCGGCGACGAGGACGCGCTGATCTCCCTCGACATGTCGGAGTTCAGCGAGAAGCACACGGTCTCGCGCCTCTTCGGCTCGCCCCCCGGTTACGTGGGGTACGAGGAGGGCGGCCAGCTCACGGAGAAGGTCCGCCGCAAGCCGTTCTCGGTCGTCCTCTTCGACGAGGTCGAGAAGGCCCACCCGGACATCTTCAACTCGCTGCTGCAGATCCTGGAGGACGGTCGCCTGACCGACTCCCAGGGCCGGGTCGTGGACTTCAAGAACACGGTCATCATCATGACGACCAACCTCGGCACCCGGGACATCTCCAAGGGCTTCAACCTGGGCTTCGCCGCCGCCGGCGACACGAAGACCAACTACGAGCGCATGAAGAACAAGGTGTCGGACGAGCTGAAGCAGCACTTCCGCCCCGAGTTCCTCAACCGTGTCGACGACGTGGTCGTCTTCCCGCAGCTCACGCAGGCCGACATCCTCGCGATCGTCGACCTGATGATCACCAAGGTGGACGAGCGCCTCAAGGACCGGGACATGGGCATCGAGCTCTCCCAGACCGCCAAGGAGCTGCTGTCCCAGAAGGGCTACGACCCCGTGCTGGGTGCCCGGCCGCTGCGCCGCACCATCCAGCGCGAGATCGAGGACACGCTCTCGGAGAAGATCCTCTTCGGCGAGCTGCGCCCCGGTCACATCGTGGTCGTGGACACCGAGGGCGAGGGCGAGGCCAAGACCTTCACCTTCCGGGGTGAGGAGCAGTCGGCGCTGCCCGACGTCCCGCCGATCGAGCAGGCGGCCGGCGGAGCCGGTCCGAACCTGAGCAAGGAGGCGTGATCCCTCCGGGGTGAGCCGCCGAGAAGGGGCTGTCCCGGGACTCCGGTCCCGGGACAGCCCCTTCTTCTGCTTTCTCCGCTCGCCGTGCTTCTCCGCCCCGCCCGCCGCGCCGGGTCAGCGCCGGTCCAGGCTCAGCTCGGCGCCGGGGAAGAGCGGCCGGAAGGCGTCGAGGGGGAAGGTGTGCCCCCGCCGGGTCCCGAGGACCACGGACCGCACCCCGGGCACCAGGCCGGCCAGCGCCGAGAGGTCCTCGGTGCCGTCCATCGCGGGCACCCGCAGCTCCGCCACGCCGGCCAGCTCCGGCCCGGGGGCGAGGCAGGCCGGCCGCTCGCGGAGGATCACCGCGTTGAGGTAGAGGCGGACGAGGCGGGGCAGGGCGGCGATCTCCCGCCAGTCGGCCTCGGTCAGCCCCGCGGCCAGCGGCCCGAGGCTGAGCGTGTGCAGCGTGGTCCAGTGACGCAGTCCGCGCAGCCCCGTGCCCCGCGTGCTGTCGCGGCCCAGGAAGAGGAAGCCCAGCGGGGCGTCGACCGGCAGTGACTCGGTGAGGTCGGTGCCCGGCAGGCGCTGGACCAGGGAGAGCATGCCCGGCGACGACAGGGACCGCAGCCCCGAGAGGTCGGCGACCGGGTCGAGGACGAGTTCCGCGAGGGGCAGCTCCGCCAGCGCGTCCAGGCCGGTCGCGTGCGGGCTCTCGGCGTGTTCCAGCCGGGTCAGCGAGGTGAGGCGCCGCAGCGGTGCCAGGTCCGTCAGCAGCGGGTTGCGCCCGATGAACAGCGTGGTCACCGCCTCCGGCTCGGGCAAGGCGGTGACGATGTCCCCGGCCTGGTGCGGGCCCGAGATCCGCAGCGCGGGCCAGGGGCGCATCCCGGCGAGCGCGGCGAGCTGGGCGGGCGTCCCACAGTCGAGGAAGAGGTCCGTACGGTCGAGGTGGTCCAGGACCTCGGCCGCGTACCGCGCGGTGTCGAAGCGGTACCAGGTGCCCGCGAGCTGCCGCCGCACGTCGAGGTCCGGGTGGCCCCGGAAGCGGCGCAGTACGGCGAGGGCGCCGTCGGGCTCCTCCCGGCCCAGGAGCGAGGCGGTGACGGTGACGCCCCGCGCCTCCTCGTCAGTCAGCCCCTCGGGCCCCGGCAGCAGCTCCAGCACCAGCGGGCCGGCCGCCGCCAGTTCGCGGGCCGCCGCGGTGGTGCGCGGCGGGATCAGCCCGGCCGCCCGCCGCTCCACCTCCGCGCGCACCGCCGGGTCCAGGGCGGTGGCGTGCTCCAGGCAGGCCAGGGCGAGCAGGGTGAGCCGGGGCGAGCCCTCGGCGGTCAGCCCCCGCAGCAGGGCGACGCGTTCGCGGGGCCGGGCGTGTGCGACGGCCATGCGGATGACGTCCTCCCACTGGGTGTCGCCGGCCCGGCCGGCGAGGACGTCGAGGTGGCCCTCCGCCACGGCGTGGCGGGCGGCCAGGTAGTCCTGGAAGGTGCGGTGGACGAAGTCGAGGCAGTCCTCGGCGGGATGGCGGAGCACGCCGCTGCGCAGCAGCAGGGAGCGCAGCACCGTCGGGGCGTCGCCCGCCCCGGCGGCCGGTGCCAGGCTGGGCAGGGCCCGCTCCACGATCCGTTCGGCCGTCGCCAGGCCCATTTCGCCGCGGCCGCTCAACACCAGTGCGTAGGCGAGGCGTTGGAGGAGTTCGAGCTGGGCCTCCTCGCCGAGGTCCGGGCCGTCGGCCGTGGCGAGGCCGCGTTCGCGGTCCCGGCGGGTGAGGAGCATGGTGAGGGCGGCGTCGTACAACTCCTTGCGGCCGGTGGGGAGATAGCCGCGCCTCTCGTGGTGCAGGGCGCAGACCAGGCCGCACATCAGGGGGTTGGTGGCGAGGCGGGCCAGGTCCCGTTTGGTGCGCAGGGAGTCGAGCAGCCGTTGCGCGTACTGGGGGGCGCGGGCGGCCTCGTGCCAGCGGTGGACGAAGGTGGCGACCTCCGCGCGGCCCATGGGCGCCAGGGAGAGTTCCCGGAAGCCCTCCGGGGCCAGCCAGTCGGCGCGGACGGCGGTGGGGCGGGTGGTCAGCAGCCAGCGGTTGCCGGGGTAGGCGTGCAGGAGACCGCGCAGCCAGTCCCGGGTGGCGTGGCGGTCGGCCGCCGGGATCTCGTCCAGGCCGTCGACGAGGACCAGGGCGCGGCCGGCGGACAGGACGCGTTCGGCCCAGCCGTCCGGCGGGGTCAGCGGGCAGCCCACGGCGCTCAGGAAGGCGGCGGGGGCGGGCGGCGGGCCGGTGCGGACCAGGGTGCGCAGCGGGAGGACGTAGGGGATGTGCGTGCCCTCCCGGGCGGCGGTCACCGCCAGCCACTGGGCGAGGGTCGTCTTGCCGGAGCCCGCGTCGCCCCGGAGCAGCACGCGGTGCTCGCGGTCCAGGGTGCGGTCGGCGGGCAGCCGCCGGGGGCGGGGGGAGGGGCCCTCGCCGGGGTCGGCGGGGTCCTCGTCGCCGGGTTCCTCGTGGTCGGCGGTGGCCTCCAGGGCGAGGTAGGCCACCTCCAGCGGCCAGCGGTCGGGGGAGTCGCGCAGGTCGATGCCGTAGATGGTGAGGTGGTCGTGACGTTCGGCGACGTAGGACAGGTAGCGGCGCTCGAAGGCCGTGTCGCCGGCGTCGGGGCGCGGGGTGCGGAGGATCAACTCGTCGACCTTGGCGATCAGTTCGGCCTGCTGCCGGGTCTGTTCGACGAGGGTGCGGGCGACGAAGGCGGAGCGTCGGGTGAAGAACTCCAGGATGTGCAGGCAGGCCCATTCGGTCGCGGAGTCGAGGAAGTGGCCCGCGTCGGCGGAGAGGCCGTCGGCGGCCCCGTGCCGGCCGAGCCGGGCGGCCAGTTCGCGGTGTCCCAGACGGACCGCCTGGACGTCGTCCATGTCCAGGTCGCCGAGGGAGAGCAGCCGGGCGCCGAGGGCGTCGGCGACGGCGGTCTCCTCGTCACGGGGGAAGGGCGCCTCGCCCCGGGAGTCCAGGGCCGCCCGGACCAGGTGCGCGGCGAGCCGGCGCACCTCCTTCTCGCCGAGGACGCGCCGCTCGCCGCGGAAGGAGACCAGGTGGGTGAGGCGGACGGGCCGCCCGACCAGGCCCGCGCCGGGGCCGTCCGCCACGAACAGCTTCCTGACCAGGGAAGCGATGAGTGGGGAGGCCAACTTCCCGCCGAGTACGACTGGTTCCATCCGCCGGCTCCTCCCCCGTCGCCTGTGACGAGGGGAGCCTACCGGGGCGCCCGGGGTGGGCGGTGGGTGTGGCGCCGGTCATGTTCCGGGGTGCCGAACGGCCGTCGCGGGGCGGTGGTTCACCCCTGCGGGGGAGTAGCCCCCGTCACATTCGGGGCCCTTTCGACCATGGCTCCCGGTGACATGCCGCACAGGCGATCCGGGGGGTACTACGGGGAATAGTCGACGCCACGGCACCCCGGGAAACGGACATACCGCACCGAAGGGGGGCCGGGCTTGCGGGGCTCTGAGCTGCTGCTGTCCGAAAAGACGGGTCTGTCGCCACTCGGGTGGTTTCACGCTGAACTACGAGAAACGGTCGTAGGTCACACCTTTGTGCCGGTTCGCCCCATCGGGTTACCAAGGTGGAGCCCGCCGGGAGACCGCCCCGAGCGTTCACCGGAGGGCGCATCCCTGATCCCGTCCCCATGAGGTTCGCATGTTCCCGCGCGTCACGTCCCGTCTGCCCCGTCCGACCACCCTGCGCAGCCGCGCGGCCCTGATGGCCGCCGGAATCGGCGCCTCGGTCGCCCTGGGCTCCGGGGTCGCGGCTGCCGCCGGCACCTCGGCGGCTCCCAGCACTTCCACCGTCGCAAGCTCCGTCCAGGCGCAGGCCCAGGCTCAGGCCAAGGCCGCGCAGACCGCCAAGGCCGGCAAGTCGGCCCAGGCCGCGAAGGCCCCGGCCGCCGCGAAGAAGGCCGCCTCCTGGGTGGACCCGGTCGCGAAGTACTCGCTCACCGCGAGCTTCGCGCAGAACGGCGGCATGTGGGCGTCCAAGCACAGCGGCCAGGACTTCGCCGTGCCGGTGGGCACCGACGTCGTCGCCGTCCACGGCGGCACCGTGGTCAAGGCCGGCGGCAACGGCGCCGGTGACGGCCCCGCCTACGGCAACGCCGTCGTCATCAAGCACGGCAGCGGCACGTACTCCCAGTACGCCCACCTGTCCCGGGTCGACGTGAAGGTCGGCCAGGTCGTCAAGACCGGCCAGCACATCGCGAAGTCCGGCAACACGGGCAACTCCAGCGGTCCGCACCTGCACTTCGAGATCCGTACCACCCCGAACTACGGCTCGGCCGTGGACCCGGTCGCGTTCCTGCGCGGCAAGGGCGTCACCGTCTGACGCACGCCCCCCGGTCAGGCGCCCGGGACCGCTCCCCGGTGCGCCTGCGCCACCAGATCGGTGGCGACCTCCAGAACCGCCGCACGCCTCCTGGCCGGATCGTCCTCCAGGTCCTGGAGGACGAACATCCCGGCGTGCAGCGTGAAGAGAGCACTCACACAGCGGACCTGGTCGACCAGGTCCGCTTCGGGGTCGATGAGGATGTCCCGCAGGCCCAGCATCCGGTGCTTGAACATCTCGCCGATGCGCAGTTCCCGGATGGTGGCCTGGTTCTCCTGCATGAAGCGGAAGAGCGGGGCCGCGTCGGCCAGCACCTCGGCGTAGCGGCGGACGATCTCCTGCTTCGTCTCCAGGGAGTGCGGCTGCTCGCGCCCCCACGCGATCAGGCCCCCGATGGGCCGGGTGAGGTCCTCGAAGATGCCGACGAGGATCTCTTCCTTGGTCTTGAAGTGGTAGTACAGGGCCGCCTTGGTGACGTCCAGACGCTCGGCGATCTCCCGCAGCGAGGTCTTCTCGTACCCCTGCTCGGCGAAGAGTTCCAGCGCCACGTCCTGGATGCGCTGGCGGGTGTCCCCGCGCCTGCGCCGCCGCTGCCCGGTGCCGTCCATCGTGCCGCTCATCCTCCCACGCCACCTCCTGCCCCGCGCACCGTCCGGAAAACTTACTTGACGACCGGCTAGTTACGGGTTTAGCGTCCCCGAGTCTAGTCAACTTGCCGGGCGGCAAGTAAGTACGGGTGTGGACCCGGGGGAGAGGGACTCATGGCGGAGACAGGGGTGGCCGAGGCCGCCGTCGCCGGGGAAGAGACCGGCGGCGGGCAGCCGCGGAGCGTGCGGGTGGTCCTGCTCGCGCTCATGATCGCGATGATGCTCGCCATGCTCGACAACATGATCATCGGCACCGCGATGCCGACGATCGTCGGTGAACTGGGCGGGCTGGAGCACCTCTCCTGGGTCGTCACCGCCTACACCCTGGCCACCGCGGCCTCCACCCCGCTGTGGGGCAAGCTCGGCGACATGTACGGGCGCAAGGGCTCGTTCCTGACCTCGATCGTGATCTTCCTGGCCGGCTCCGCGCTGAGCGGCATGGCGCAGGACATGGGCCAGCTCATCGCCTTCCGCGCGGTCCAGGGCCTCGGTGCCGGCGGGCTGATGGTCGGCGTGATGGCGATCATCGGCGATCTGATCCCGCCCCGCGAGCGCGGCAAGTACCAGGGCATGATGGCCGGCGTCATGGCGCTCGCCATGATCGGCGGACCGCTGGTCGGCGGCACCATCACCGACCACTGGGGCTGGCGCTGGGCCTTCTACATCAACCTGCCGCTCGGCGCGCTCGCGCTGGTCGCCATCAGCGCCGTGCTGCACCTGCCGAGGAAGCGCGCCACCGCCCGGATCGACTACCCCGGCGCCGTGCTGCTGACCGTCGGCATCACCGCCATCGTGCTCGTCACCACCTGGGGCGGCACGGAGTACGCCTGGACCTCCGCGCGGATCATGGAGCTGACCGGCATCGGCGTCGCCGCGCTGGTGGGCTTCGGCTTCTGGCAGACCCGGGCGGCCGAGCCGATCGTGCCGCTGCACATCTTCCGCAGCCGCAACTTCACGCTGATGTCCGTCATCGGCTTCATCACCGGCTTCGTGATGTTCGGCGCCACGCTCTTCCTGCCGCTGTACCAGCAGGCCGTGCAGGGCGCGTCCGCCACCAACTCCGGGCTGCTCCTGCTGCCCATGCTCGGCGCGATGCTGGTCACCTCGCTCGTCGCCGGGCGGGTGACCACGAGCACCGGCCGCTACAAGGTGTTCCCGGTGGCGGGCGGCGCGCTCATGGCCGTCGGGCTGTACCTGCTGTCGCTGATGGACACGGGGACCAGCCGGTTCACCTCCGGCGTGTACATGGCCGTCGTCGGTCTCGGCATGGGCTGCCTGATGCAGATCACCATGCTCGTGGCGCAGAACAGCGTGGAGATGAAGGACATGGGCGTCGCCTCCTCGTCCACGACCCTCTTCCGCACGGTCGGCTCCTCCTTCGGCGTGGCGATCATGGGTGCCCTGTTCAACCACCGCGTCCAGGACGTCATGACCGAGAAGGCCGGTGCGCTGGGCTCCCGGGTGACCGAGCGGTCGGCGCAGCTCGACGCCACCAGCCTCGCCAAGCTGCCGGTCCCGGTCCGCGAGGCGTACCAGTACGCGGTCTCCTCCGGCACCCACGGGGCGTTCCTGCTGGGCTCGGCCGTGGCGGTGGCGGCGCTGGTCGCGGCGGTCTTCGTCAAGGAGGTCCCGCTGAAGGGCGCGGGCCCGCGGCAGGCCGACGCCCCGACGGCGCGGGCCGCGGCGGCCGGTCCGGCCTGAGCCACGCCGGCCTGAGCCACGAGGGCGCGCACGAGGCCCCGGGACCCCTCCTCGGGTTCCAGGGGCCTTCGCCGGGCGCCACGCACGCGCCGCGCGGCGTGCGGCTCGGGGCCGTGCGTCCCTACGGCAGGCGGGGCAGCGGATGGCTGCCGGTGTTGGTGGGGGCGTGCTCGGGGAGCCACAGGACCGCCGCCGCGCCCTCGGCGGGCTCCTCCTCGGACGCCCCCGGCGGGCGCACGTTGCGGAAGGTGAGCCGGGCGCCCAGCACCCGGGCCTGACCGGCCGCGATGGTCAGCCCCAGGCCGTGTCCGCGCCCCGCCCGGTCCCGGCTGCCGGTGCGGAAGCGGCTCGGGCCGTCCGCGAGCAGCTCCTCCGGGAAGCCGGGCCCGTGGTCGCGGACCCGGATCACCCGGCCCTCGACACTGACCTCGACCGGCGGACGGCCGTGCCGGGCGGCGTTGGCGAGCAGGTTGGACAGCACCCGCTCCAGCCGGCGCGGGTCGGTGGTGACCTCCGACTCGTGCACCACTCGCACCCTCGCCCGCGGGTCCCGTGCCGCCACCCGCCGGGTGACGAAGTCGCCCAGCACGATGTCCTGCAGCTCGGCCCGTTCCGAGGCGCCGTCGAGCCGGGCCACCTCCAGCACGTCCTCCACGAGGGTGCGCAGCGCCTTTGCCCGGTCCTGCACCAGCTCGGACGGCCTGCCCGGCGGCAGCAGCTCGGCCGCCGTGAGCAGCCCGGTCACCGGCGTGCGCAGTTCGTGCGCGATGTCCGCGGTGACCCGGCGCTCGGCCTCCAGCCGCTGCTGCAACGCGTCCGCCATCGCGTCCACGGCGCTGGCCAGGTCGTCCGTCTCGTCCCGCACCACCCCGCCGATCGCGTCCCGCACGCGTACGTCCGGCTCGCCCCCGGCGACCCGGTGCGCCGCGGCGGCGGCCTTGCGCAGCCGCCGGGACAGGTGCCCGCCGATCAGCACGCCGAGCGCGCTGCCGCCGAGGACGACCGCGATGGACCCGATCACCAGGGCCTGGTCGAGGTCGGAGAGGATGTCCGAGCTGCGGTCGGTGAAGCCGGTGTGCAGCGACAACACGTGCCCGTCGGTGAGCGGCACCGCCGCCCAGATCTCCGTGGCACCGCCCGGCCGGTCGGCGACGTAGGTCGCGCGCCGGCCCGCCTCCACCTTGCGGCGCAGCTCCTCGGGGAGGTCGGGGTCGTCGATCCGGGTGTTGGGGAAGTTCAGCCGCCCGGACAGCTCGTAGTTGCGCTGCGCGACCAGGACCCGTTCGTCCGCGAGGTCGCGCGCGTTGTCCAGCATCGACACCCGGGCCGCGTTGTGCACGACCAGGCTCAGCGCGACCGCCACCAGCGCGCCGACCAGCGCGATCGCCGCGCTGAGCTTCCAGCGCAGCCCCGTACGGATGCCCGCGCTCCCGGCCGTGGCGGCGGCCCGGAGCCGGAGGCGGAAGAACTTCCGCATGGCCCCGCTCAGGCCCTCAGCTTGTAGCCGAAGCCGCGGACCGTCTCGATGCGGTCCTGGCCGATCTTGCCCCGCAGCCGCTGCACGTGGACGTCGACGACCCGGGTGTCGCCGCCCCAGCCGTAGTCCCAGACGCGTTCCAGCAGCCGGTCGCGGGAGAGCACGGTGCCCGGGGCGGTGGAGAACTCCAGCAGCAGCCGCATCTCCGTCGGGGTGAGCGCCACCGGTTGCCCGGCGCGCCGCACCTCCATCCCGTCGGTGTCGATTTCCAGCTCGCCGAAGGTCAGCACCCCGCCGACCGGGGGGTCGTCCGCGTCGGCCCGGTCGCCGCCGCCGGCGTGGCCGAAGCGGCGCAGCACCGCGCGGATGCGGGCGACCAGGACCGCGCCGTCGAAGGGCTTGGTGACGTAGTCGTCGGCGCCCGCCTCCAGGCCGAGGACCACGTCGATGGAGTCCGCCCGCGCCGACACCATGATCACCGGCACGGTGGACTCGTCCCGGATGCGGCGGCACAGGCTGACCCCGTCCATCCCCGGCACCATCACGTCCAGCAGGGCGATGTCCGGCCGGTCGGCCCGGAACGCCTCCAGCCCCGACAGCCCGTCGGGCATCGCGGTGACCGCGAAGCCGACCCGCTCCAGGGCGAGCTGGGTCGCCTCGCGGATGACGTCGTCGTCCTCGACGAACAGGACGTGGGTCTGGTCTGCCATCCCGGTGCTCTCAGTCCTCGTGGTCGATGTGGTCAGGTGCGGTCGGTGTGCGGGGCGGTGCGGGTCGGTGCGGGGGCGCGGTGGCGTGCGCGGGCGCCGGGCCGGACGCGGGTGCGGGCCCATCACCTCATCGGTTCGTGACCCCCGTCCGGTTCACGCGCCGGCGCCGCGGTCGTACGCGACCCGGTCAGGGGGCCGGGACCGGGCTCGGCGCGACCCCGACGGAGTTGCTGTAGTCGTTGTGCGTACGGTGCTCCTCCGTGAAGTGGTCCGCCGACCAGCGGTACGTGATCACGTTCTCGCCGGACGGGTCCGACACCGGGTCGCCCCGCTCGTAGACCTGCTGGGTGACCACGAGGTCGCCGCGGTCGATCTCCGCGTAGACCGGGGGCTCCTCGGAGCGGAAGACGTTCCGGTACCCGCCATCCTGCTCGCGGTACACGTAACTGCCCACCCCCACCGCGTCCCCGCAGGTCAGCACGTTGACGACGACGTCCTGGGCCTCTCCGTCGGTGAGGTCGCCGTAGGAGACGTCGACCGGGTACTCGTCGGCGACGCAGGGCTTCAGCCCCCGCTTGACCGCCGCCGAGACCCGGGGGTCGGACTTGACCAGGCGGACCGCGTCGACCCGGTCCGGGACCCCGGAGGGCGTGGCCACGGGTGAGGCGCTGGCCACCCCGCCGACCGCCTCCGCGTGCGCCGGCCCCTCGTCGCGGGCGCCGCCCGCCCCGCACCCGGACAGGAACACGCCGAGGGCGACGAACACGACCACCGTCGCACTCGCCGCCCCTGCCGTACTCCCGGTCCCCCCGAGGGTCCGACCGGCACTCAGGCCGCGCACCGCTCCCGCTCCTCACGCTCCAGCGCGCGTGCGTCCCGCTCGCGGGAGACCAGCTCCTCGCGGAGCCGGGCGAGCGCCCGGTGCAGCGTGCTCTTCACCGTTCCGGCGGACATGCCGAGGGCCTCGGCCGTCTCCTCCGTCGTCATCTGCTCCCAGTGTCGCAGCACCACGACGCTGCGCTGCTTGGGGGCGAGCACCTTGAGGACGTCCATCAGCAGCGCGCGGTCCGCGCACTGCTCGGCCGAGTCGTCCACGCACCGCTCGGGAAGCTGCTCGGTCGGCACCTCCTCCAGCTTCCGCGCCCGCCACCACTCGGTCCGGGTGTTGATCATCACCCGGCGCAGATAGGCGTCGGCCAGCCGCTTGTCGGCGATGCCGTCCCAGCGGCCGTACGTGCGGGCCAGCGCGGTCTGGAGCAGGTCCTGGGCGTCGACCGGGTCCGGGACGAGTCGGCGCGCGCTGCGCAGCAGCGCCTCCTGCCGGGTGCGGACGTACTCCTCGAATGCGAGCACCTCGCCCTGCTCCATGGTCAACCGCCTTCCGGTCCCCGTCCGGCGGTCTGGTCACCCGCCGGACATCCCCTGCCCCGGCCCTCGGCCGGCGGCGTACGGGCCCGCGGGCCGAAGCGGCCGGCGGGCTCGCAGACGACGCTAGGGAAGCGTTGTCACGGGGCTGTGCGCAGCACCCCGCGGCTACCGCTCGGCTGTCCGGCGGTTGTGTAACGGAAGTAAGGGACGGGTAAGGCCGTGGGCCGTCCCGTCCCGGTATGGGGTGGTATGCGGGGCCGGTCAGGGTGGGTCAGGTCAGCGGGAGCCGGTACAGGCCGTCCGCGAGCGGTTCGACCAGTCCGTCGGCGACCAGCCCGTCCAGCGCGCGGGCGCGCTGCACCGGCTCGTGCCAGACCCGTTCCAGCGCCGAGCGCGGCACCGGGCCCCGGGACTCCCGCAGCACCGCGAGGAGCCTGCCGCGCACCTGCCGGTCGGTGCCCGCGTAGGTCTGGGCGCGGCGCGGCGGGCCCTCGTGGGCGGGCTTGCCGGCCAGGTTCCAGGCGCACTGGGCCGTGATCGGGCAGCGGTGGCAGGACTCGTTGCGGGCGGTGCACACCAGCGCGCCCAGCTCCATCGAGGCGGCGGCCCAGCGGGCGGCGGTCGCCTCGTCCTCCGGGAGCAGCGCGCGGGCGAGCCGGCGTTCGGCGGCGGTGGTGGCGTTCGGCGGGTACTGCACGCCGCCGACCGCGCGGGCGAAGACCCGGCGGACGTTGGTGTCCAGCACCGCGTGGCGCTGGCCGTAGGCGAAGGACGCGACCGCGGCGGCCGTGTACTCGCCGATGCCGGGCAGCGCGAGCAGTTGGGCGTGGTCGGAGGGGACGTCGCCGCCGTGCCGTTCCGTTATGGCGACGGCGGCGCCGTGCAGCCGCAGGGCGCGGCGCGGGTAGCCGAGCCGGCCCCAGGCGCGGACGGCTTCGCCGGGGGCCTCGGCGGCGAGGTCGGCGGGGCGGGGCCAGCGGGCCAGCCACTGTTCGTAGACGGGCAGGACACGGTTCACCGGCGTCTGCTGGAGCATGAACTCACTGACCATCACCCCCCAGGCACCGGCCTCCGGACGCCGCCACGGCAGATCGCGGGCGTGCTCGTCGAACCATTCGATGACGGGGGAGTGCAGCGGCTCGCCGGACACGGTGCGCGCGGCCGCCGGTGCGGAGTCGGACACGGCGGCGGACACCCGGAGGCCGGGGTCGGCGGGGCCGTGATGCGAGGGCTTCGTGGGCGCAGTCATGACCCTGAGATCCTGCCACGGCCCCCGGGACGCGATGACGGACCACCACCCGATGGAGGGCACGCCCCCGCGCGGTCGGCCCCATCCCGTCCCACAGCCGGCGGTACGGGGCCCTGCCGGGCGGGGGAACGGGCCCTGTCGGGCCGGGGTGGGGCGGCCGGCCCGGCCCGGGGGCGCGTCCGTGGGCGCCACGCCCCCGGGGTCCGTGGCGCTCCGGCGGCCCCGCGGCTCGCGGCGCCCGCCGTGGTCCGTGGCTCATGGTGCCCGGACCTCGGCGGGGGACGGCGCCCGGGCGCCGGGGGTGGCGTCCGGCGGGGTCAGCGGCGGGCGTGGGCCGCGTGCTGGCGGGGGCGTGCCGCGGCCGTCGGGCCGGGGCCGGTCAGCCAGCGGGCGGCCGAGGACGACGAGGCGCGCATCGTCTCCGTCAGCCGGGCCACCGGGCGCGTGCCCACGCGGACCGCGAGGAAGGCGAGGAGCACGCCGAAGAGCAGGCCGGCGGCGACGTCGTGCGGGTAGTGCACGCCGACGAAGACCCGGGAGAAGGCCATCAGCAGGGCCATCGGCGCGGTCAGCCAGACCAGCGCGCGCCGGACCAGGACCAGGGTGACGGCGGCGCCGCCCGCGATCGTGGAGTGGTTGCTCGGGAAGGACCAGTCGCCGGTCGGCGGGCAGGTGATGAGGGAGGGGAGCGCGTCGGGGACCGCGCGGCAGGGCCGTTCCTCGGTTATCACCGACTTGAGCAGTTCACTGCAGACGTACGCCACAGCCGTGGCCACGGGTGCAAGGGCCGCGATCGCGAACGCGCGCGAGTCGGCGTGCCGGGCCCGCCACCAGAAGATGACGAACAGTACGCCGAACACCAGGAGTCCGGCTTCCGTCCACGCCTCTGCCGTGCGCTGCACCCATACCGGGGTGTCGTGGGCGAAACCGGTGATGTCGCGGTAGAGATCGTTGTCCTCGAAGGTCATGGAGGCAGAGCGTATGCGGTCCGGCGACAGGGTCACAGCCGCGACCGTCCGCCGCGGGCACGGGCGCCGGGCGAGGGCGGCGAAACCGGTCTCCGGGATGATGATCCGGAAAAGTTGGCGCCCGAACGGCGGGTGGGACGGGGTAACGCGTCGATCTCTCGTATGGTTTGCGCCGTGGGATCTCTGCGCAATCCGGTCGGGCCGCTTCCCTCCTCCATCTACTGGCGACGGAGGGCCGTACTGCTGTCCGTGCTCGTGCTGTTGGCGCTGCTGATCACGTGGGCCGTGGTCGCCGGCGGCGGGGACGGCGGCAAGGGCGGCGACGCCACCGCCAACGGCAAGAACCCGGTGTCCTCGATCACTCCCGGCCCCTCCGACTCCGGGCCGGCGATCAGTCAGGCGCCGGGCGGGCGCGACGAGTCGGGCGGCGGGGACGGCAACGGCTCCGGCTCCGGCGGCGGTTCGGGCGCGAAGGACGGTGAGGGTGACGGCTCCGGCGACGGCTCGGGCTCCGGCGACGGCGATTCCGGCCCGGGTTCCGGCGACTCCGGCGCGGGCGGCGGCAAGGCGGTCGGGGTCGGCGCGGGCGACGCCCTGCCGGGCGGCTCGGACCTGCCCGACTGCGGTCCCGGCGCGGTCCGGCTGAGTCTGCGCAGCGTCCGCAACACCTACGCGCCCGACCAGAAGCCCACGTTCGAGCTGACCGCCCGGAACTCCTCCGGCGCCGACTGCAAGATCGACCTCGGCCCGAAGCACACGGTGCTGACGATCACCCCGGCCAGCGGCGACGACGTGTACTGGGCCTCCGACGACTGCCCCAGGGACGGCGGCAGCCTGCGCTACAAGGTGGCCGCCCACGGCGCCATCACCTACACGCTGACCTGGGACCGCAAGCCCAGCGCCGCCGGGTGCGGCACGCCCCCGGCCGGATCGGCGAAGCCGGGCACGTACCTGGTCGAGGCGAAGGCCCCGGGCCGGGAGAAGGTGCGCACGTCCTTCGTGCTGGAGGCCGACTGACGGACGACGGGGGCCGCGGCGCGGCCCCCGTGAGGTGGGTCAGACGTAGCGTTCCAGGATGGAGGACTCGGCCAGGCGGGAGAGTCCCTCGCGGACGCTGCGGGCGCGGGCCTCGCCGACGCCGTCCACCGTCTGGAGGTCGTCCACGCTGGCGGCGAGGAGCTTCTGCAGTCCGCCGAAGTGCTCCACCAGCCGGTCGATGATCGCGCCGGGCAGCCGGGGGACCTTCGCCAGCAGCCGGAAACCGCGCGGCGAGACCGCCGAGTCGAGCGTCTCGGGCGAGCCGGTGTACCCCAGGGCGCGGGCCACCGTGGACAGTTCGAGCAACTCGGCGTGGCTGAGCTTGTCCAGCTCGGTCAGCGCCTCCTCCACGGTGCGCGAGCGCTTGGCGGTCGGCTCGGGCACGTAGTCCCGCACCACCAGCTCGCGTTCCGGTTCGACGCCGGCGATCAGTTCGTCGAGCTGGAGGGCGAGCAGGCGGCCGTCGGTGCCCAGCTCCACCACGTACTCGGCGATCTCCGTGGCGATGCGGCGGACCATCTCCAGGCGCTGGGAGACCGCCGAGACGTCCCGGACGGTGACCAGGTCCTCGATCTCCAGCGCGGAGAGCGTGCCCGCGACCTCGTCGAGGCGCAGCTTGTACCGCTCCAGGGTCGCCAGGGCCTGGTTCGCCCGGGACAGGATCGCCGCGGAGTCCTCCAGGACGCGGCGCTGCCCGTCCACGTAGAGGGCGATGAGCCGCATGGACTGGGAGACGGAGACGACGGGGAAGCCGACCTGTTTGCTGACCCGGTCCGCCGTGCGGTGCCGGGTGCCCGTCTCCTCGGTGGGGATCGTCGGGTCCGGGACGAGCTGGACGCCCGCGCGCAGGATCTTCGACAGGTCCGAGGAGAGCACGATGCCGCCGTCGAGCTTGCACAGCTCGCGCAGCCGTGTCGCGGTGAACTCCACGTCCAGCACGAAACCGCCCGTGCACATGACCTCGACGGTCTTGTCCGAGCCGAGCACGATCAGACCGCCCGTGTTGCCGCGCAGGACCCGCTCCAGGCCGTCACGCAGGGCCGTTCCGGGTGCGACGGCGCTCAGCGAGGCGCGCATCAGGCCCTCCGCGCCGGCGCTCTGGCCGGACTTTCCGGGAGCCGCTGCCCGGTCGTTGGCTGCCACTGCACTCCTCCGGTCGCAGGTACTTCAGGCGCTCCCGCATCGCACACTCGGTTCGTACGGACGGGCGAGACCAGGGCAAAGTCTACCGGCGGTCCTCCGTCTCCCGTGGGGCCTCCCGGCGACGGGACCGCGGCAGGACCCGCAGCGCGTCCCCTATGTCCGCCACTTCCAGAACCTTCATGCCCTCGGGGACCCGGACCGGATCGCCCGGTACGAGGGCATGTGTGAAGCCCAGCCGGTGCGCCTCGGCCAGCCGGCGCTGGACGCCGGTGACGCGCCGCACCTCCCCGGCGAGCCCGACCTCGCCGATGGCGACCAGGTTCTTCGGGAGCGGGACGTCGCTCGCGGCACTGGCGAGGGCGAGCGCCACGGCGAGGTCGGCGGCCGGCTCGGAGAGCCTCACCCCGCCGACCGTGGCGGAGTAGATGTCCCGCTTGCCGAGGGCGCTGATGCGTCCGCGCTGCTCCAGGACGGCCAGCATCATCGAGACACGGGAGGTCTCCAGACCGGACGTGGTCCGGCGCGGGGAGGGGATCTGGGAGTCGACGGTGAGCGCCTGCACCTCGGCCACCAGCGGGCGGCGGCCCTCCAGGGTGACGGTGAGACAGGTGCCGGGCACCGGCTCGGCACGGCGGGTGAGGAAGAGGCCGCTGGGGTCGGCGAGGCCGGTGATGCCCTCGTCGTGCAGTTCGAAGCAGCCGACCTCGTCGGTGGTGCCGTAGCGGTTCTTCACACCGCGGACCAGGCGGAGGCGGGCGTGCCGGTCGCCCTCGAAGTGCAGGACGACGTCGACCAGGTGCTCCAGCAGGCGGGGCCCGGCGATCGCGCCGTCCTTGGTGACGTGTCCCACGAGCAGCGTGGACATGCCGCGCTCCTTGGAGGCGCGGATCAGGGCGCCGGCCACCTCCCGGACCTGGGCCATGCCGCCGGGGGCGCCGTCGATCTCGGGGGAGGCGACCGTCTGCACCGAGTCGAGGATCAGCAGGGAGGGCTTGACCGCGTCCAGGTGGCCGAGGACGGCGGCGAGGTCGGTCTCGGCGGCCAGATAGAGGTGGTCGTCGATGGCGTGGATGCGGTCGGCGCGCAGCCGGACCTGGCTCGCGGACTCCTCGCCGGTGACGTACAGCGTGCGGTGCTCGTCGCTGGCCGACTTGGCGGCGACGTCCAGCAGCAGCGTGGACTTGCCCACACCGGGCTCGCCGGCGACGAGGACCACGGCGCCGGGCACCAGTCCGCCGCCGAGCACCCGGTCCAGCTCGGGCACGCCGGTGGAGCGGGCGGTGGCCTGCCGGCCGTCGACCTGGCCGATGGGGAGGGCGGAGGTGGTCACGCGCCCTGGGGCGGTGGTGCGGACGGCGGGCGTGCCGTACTCCTCGACCGTGCCCCACGCCTGGCACTCGGGGCAGCGGCCGAGCCACTTGGCCGTCTGCCAGCCGCACTCGGTGCAGCGGTAGGACGGCCGGTCCTTGGTGGTCTTCGTACGGGCAGCCATGCACGAACCGTAACCGTCGCCGCCGACAATCCGAACCGTGCGGCCGGGCGCTCCCGGTACCGGCCGGGGCCCGGCGGCGTGCTCCGGTGCGCGCGGACGCCGGACGGCGTGCGGGCGGGCGCGTGCGCCGGTGCGCCCCCTGTGACGGCGGTGACGGCGGTGACGGCGGTGACGGAAGGGGCGGCGGGGCGGCGGCGGGTCGACGACGGCCTGACGACGGGCCGTCGACGGGATGTCGGGTGGTGCGTCCGGCGGGGTGTCCGGCGGGGCGTTCGCGGGGTGTTCGGGGGGCGTCCGCGTGGTGTTCGCGGGGGGTGTGCGGGGCTCGGAGGTCCGGATTTCGCCACCTCACCCTGAGAACCGGCCACGGAATCTCAGCTTCCTGTCCCCTTATGAGGGATCGTTTCACCCGTACGGATTAAATGTGTGCAACGTGTCAGAACGGGCCCCCCACAGCGCCCTACGGTCGCCGGGTGATGAGGAGCAGTCCGGAGACCACGACCCGCACGACCGGCGCACACCGGGCGCACCGGGAGGCGCGCGACCGCGCCGTGGTGCGCACCCCGGCGCAGCGGCCGCCCGCGCGTCACGACGCGTACCTGGACGGCCTGTTCACCTACTGCCTCTCCGTCCTCTGCGACCACGACGGAGCCACCGCGGCCCTCGCCGACGTCCTCGCGCTGGCCGAGCGCCGCGCCCACCGCTGCCCCGACGCCGCCGGGGACCGCCGCGCCTGGCTGTACGCGCTGGCCCGCTGGGCCTGCCTGCGCCGCCTGGCCGAGGCCCGTCGGCACCGCCAGGGCGGTCACGCCGCGGGCCGCTCCCGCGGCGGCCGGCGGTGCGGCTCCCGCCCCGCGCCCGGCGCCCACGCCCCCGCGGCCGGCCCGGACCCCGCCGACGAGGGGAACGAGGAGGACCGCCGGCGCCGCCGCGAACTGGCCCGGCTGGCCTGGCCGGAGGCGGCCGGCACCACCCCGGAGCAGCGCGAGGCCCTCGAACTGGCCGTGCGTCACCGCCTCGCCGCCCACGAGGTCGCCGCCGTGCTCGGCATGGACCTCGCCCCGGCCCGCGAACTGCTGGCCTCCGCCGCCTGCGAGGTCGAACGCACCCGCGCGGCCCTCGCCGTCGTCGAGACCGGGGCCTGCCCCGGCGTCGCCCGGCTCACCGGCGAGAACCGCCTCGTGCTCAGCGCCGCGCTCCGCCGCGAACTGGTCCGGCACGTCGACGACTGCCCCCGCTGCCGCCGCACCGCCGAGCGCGCCATCCCCGGACGCTGGCCCGGCACCGCCGTCACCCCCGCCGAGCTGCCCGTGCTGGAGGCCCCGCGCGCCGCCCTGCACCTGGTGATGGCCCATCTGCCGCGCGCCCGCGGCGCCGTCCCCCGCTTCGACCGGCGCGGTTTCCCGATGGACCCCAAGGACCACGCCGCCCGGCGCGACCGGCTGCGCGCGCGGGCCGTGACGACCACCGTCGTCGCCACCGTGGTCGCCGCGCCCATGCTCGCCCTGTGGGCCGCGCACCGGGGCGGGCCGGAGGGCGAGGCCGACGGCCGCCCGGCCACCGCCGGGGAGGCCCACGGCCCCGACGTCCCCGACGGCCCCCCGGACGGCACCGGCTACGAGAACGCCGGCAACGCCAGCACCACCCCCGGGCCCGGTTTCGACGAGGCCGGCGGGGCCGACGTCACCGTGGAGGTCGTCAGCGTCACCGGCGCCGGCCAGACCGGCACCGGCCGGCTCACGGTCGCCGCCGGCACCGACGGGGACACCACGCTGATCACCCTCACCGCGGCCGGGGACGCCCCGGTGGACTGGTCCGTCTCCACCACCGCCCCCTGGCTCTACGTGAGCCGGGCCTCCGGCACCCTCGCCCCCGGCGAGACCCTCACCGTCAAGGTCTTCGTCGACCACCTGCGCGAGCCGTCCGGCCCCTGGAAGGCCCGGGTGGCCGTCGCCCCGGCCGGCGCGGTCGTCACCATCTCCGGTCACGGCCCGGCCCCCGCCCCGACCCGCCCGGCCCCGCGGCCCAGCACGCCCGGCACCCCGCCGCCTTCGGGCACCTCCCGCCCGGACCCGTCCCCGACGCGCTCCCCCGCGCCGGACCCGACGCCGACCGACGACCCGGGGACCACGCCCCCCGCTCCGGAGCCCACGCCCACCGAGCCGTCCCCGACCGGCACCTCGCAGCCGCCGCCCGACGAGAGCGGCGACCCGAGCCCCTCCGGCTCGTAGGGCGCGCGGGCTCGTCGGGGCCGGGCCGCCGCCGCGCCGACGGCGGGCGGCGGCCCGTCAGCGCGCCGGGTCCGCCGGGTGCGGGGCCAGCAGCGGCAGCCGCGAGGCGAGGCGCTCCTCGCACAGCTCGGCCAGCCGGTCGTAGCCCGCCTTGCCCATCAGCTCGACCAGCTCCGCCCGGTAGGAGACGTACACCGGCTCGCCCGCGCCGTGCGCCGAGGTCGCCGAGGTGCACCACCAGTGCAGGTCGTGCCCGCCCGGGCCCCAGCCGCGCCGGTCGTACTCGCCGATCGACACCTGGAGCACCCGCGTGTCGTCGGGCCGGTCGATCCACTCGTAGGTGCGCCGCACCGGGAGCTGCCAGCACACGTCCGGCTTGGTCTCCAGCGGCTCCCGGCCCTCCCGCAGCGCCAGGATGTGCAGCGAGCAGCCCACGCCCCCGGCGAAACCGGGCCGGTTCTGGAAGATGCACGAGCCCTGGTACGGGCGGGTCTGCCGGGAGCCCTCGTCGTCCTCGGAGACCCAGCCGCCGCGGGTGCCCTCGGCGTGGTGCTGCCAGATGTCCGGCGTCAGCCGCGCCACGTGCTCCGCGACCCGCTTCTCGTCCTCCTCGTCGGAGAAGTGGGCCCCCAGCGAGCAGCACCCGTCGTCCGCGCGGCCCGCCTGGATGCCCTGGCAGCCGGAGGCGAAGACGCAGGACCAGCGCGAGGTCAGCCAGGTCAGATCACAGCGGAAGACCTGCTCGTCGTCGGCCGGGTCCGGGAACTCCACCCACGCGCGCGCGAAGTCGAGGCCCTGCTCGTCGTCGACCGGAGCGGCGGCCTCCGCCGCCGAAGAACCCAGGGACATCCCGTACCGTCCGTCCTTCTTGCTCTTCTTGTCCTTCTTGGCCGACTTTTCGTCCTTCGCCTTTTTCGTCTTTGGCACGGCTCCAGGGTAAGACGCCCGGTCCCGTGGCAGGCACCGCCTCCCGGTCCGCCCCCGCCCGCCGGGTGCGGCGTACCCGGCGGGCCCCGGCGGCAGTAGCGTTTCCCCCATGAGACTCGGTGTCCTCGACGTGGGTTCGAACACGGTGCACCTGCTGGTGGTGGACGCGCACCCCGGAGCGCGCCCGCTGCCCGCGCACTCGCACAAGGCGGACCTGCGGCTGGCCCAACTCCTCGACGACGACGGCGCGATCGGCCCCGACGGCGTCGACCGGCTGATCGCCGTGGTGCGCGAGGCGCTGCGCGCCGCCGAGGACCAGGGCGTCGAGGACCTGCTCCCGTTCGCCACCTCCGCCGTGCGCGACGCGGCCAACGCCGACGACGTCCTCGCCCGGCTGCGCGAGGAGACCGGCGTCGAACCGGCCGTCCTCAGCGGCGCCGACGAGGCCCGCCTCACCTTCCTCGCGGTCCGCCGCTGGTTCGGCTGGTCCGCGGGCACGCTCCTCGTCCTCGACATCGGCGGCGGCTCCCTGGAGATCGCCCACGGCATCGACGAGGAACCCGACGCCGCCGTCTCGCTGCCGCTCGGCGCCGGCCGGCTGACCGCCGCCCACCTGCCCGGCGACCCGCCCCGGCCGGAGGACGTCCGCGCGCTGCGCCGCCACGTCCGGACGGAGATCGCCCGCACGGTCGGCGACTTCAGCCGGCTGCGCGCCCCCGACCACGTGGTCGCCACCTCCAAGACCTTCCGGCAACTGGCCCGCCTGGCCGGCGCCGCCCGCTCGGCGGAGGGCCTCTACGTCCAGCGCGAGCTGAAGCGGGTCTCCCTGGAGGGCTGGGTGCCCCGGCTGGCCGCGATGACCGCCGCCGAGCGCGCCGAACTGCCCGGCGTCTCCGAGGGCCGGGCCGGCCAGCTCCTCGCCGGGGCGCTGGTCGCCGAGGCCGCGATGGACCTGTTCCGGGTGGAGACCCTGGAGATCTGCCCGTGGGCCTTGCGCGAGGGCGTGATCCTGCGCCGCCTCGACCACATGGGGCGCGGCCGGCCCCCGGGCGGCGGATGACCCGGGGCCCGGGGACGACCCCGGGCCGCGGGGCGGCGCTCCCCGGCGGCGGCCGGGCCCCGTACCCCCCACGGCCGCGCGCCGGGCCCCCGCTATGGCGATGGCCACAACGGCCCGCGACCACCCCGCACCCGCCCGGGGCGACCCGTAACCTGGCCCTCGTGGCAGAACCAAGGGACGTCGTCCGCATCCCGGACGCGAAGGTCGCCCTGTCGACGGCTTCCGTCTACCCGGAGTCGACGGCGACGGCCTTCGAGATCGCCGCACGCCTCGGCTACGACGGGGTCGAGGTCATGGTGTGGACCGACCCCGTCAGCCAGGACGTCGACGCGCTGCGCCGGCTCAGCGACTACCACCGGATGCCGATCCTGGCCGTGCACGCCCCCTGCCTGCTGATCACCCAGCGCGTCTGGTCCACCGACCCCTGGGTCAAGCTCCAGCGCGCCCGCGCCGCCGCCGAGAAGCTCGGCGCGAGCACTGTCGTCGTGCACCCCCCCTTCCGCTGGCAGCGCCAGTACGCCCGCGACTTCGTCGACGGCATCTGGCGCATGGCCGGGGAGACCGACGTCCGCTTCGCCGTCGAGAACATGTACCCCTGGCGCTACCGCGACCGCGAGATGCTCGCCTACGCGCCCGACTGGGACGTGACGAAGGAGGACTACCGCCACTTCACGATCGACCTCAGTCACGCGGCCACCGCCCGCGCCGACGCCCTCGACATGATCGCGCGCATGGGCGACCGGCTCGGCCACGTCCACCTCGCCGACGGCCGGGGCTCGGCCAAGGACGAGCACCTGGTCCCCGGCCGCGGCACCCAGCCCTGCGCCGAGGTGCTGGAGCACCTGGCCCGCACCGGCTTCGGCGGCCACGTGGTCGTCGAGGTCAACACCCGCAGGGCCATGTCCGGCGCCGAACGCGAGTCCGACCTGGCGGAGGCCCTTGCCTTCACCCGGCTGCACCTGGCCGCGGCGGCGAAGGCCGGCCGCCGGTGACCGCCGCCCCCGGCGGCACGCCCGCCCGGCGCCGCGGCCGGCCCCCGCGCGCCGAGTCCGCCGGCACCCGGGACCGCATCCTCGCCGCGGCCCGCGAGGAGTTCTCCGCGCGCGGCTACGAACGGACCTCCGTCCGCGCCGTCGCCAAGGCCGCCGGTGTCGACCCGGCCCTCGTGCACCACTACTTCGGCACCAAGGAGCAGGTCTTCGCGGCGGCCGTCGAGGTCGCCTTCGCCCCCGCCCTGGGCGCCCCCCGCGAGATCGCCGAGGGGCCCCTCGACCAGACCGGCGAGCGGCTGACCCGCTTCTTCCTCGGCATCTGGGAGAACCCGGCCACCCGCGCCCCGCTGCTCGCCATCCTGCGCTCCGCCCTGGACCACGAGACCGCCGCCGCCGTCTTCCGCCGCCTGGTCGCCGCCCAGCTGCTGGGCCGCGTCGCCGCCCACCTGAACCTGCCGGACGCGGAACTCCGCGCCGAACTGGCCGCCGCCCAGCTCGTGGGCTGCGCCCTCCTCCGGTACGTGATCAAGGTCGAGCCGCTGGCCTCGGCGGACCTGGAGACGCTCGTCGCCCGCCTGGCACCCGTCGTGCAGGGCCACCTCACCACGCCCTGATCGAGTCCGCACCGGCCGGAACCATCCAGAACCGGATGGAGCCGGATGGAGCCGGATGGAGCCGGATGGTCCGGATAGACCGGGTAGGCAAGACGGGCCGGACAGGGCGGACAGACCGGATGGGACCGGTCGTCCGGGGTGCGCGGGGCGGGCCGTGAGCCGGGCCGTCCGACATCTCCCGTACGAGACGTGCGTCCCGAATCGCGGACACCGTGTCCCGACCCCTGGAAGTCCGGCGTACGCTCGACGGCAGTCACAACTCTCCGAAGGAGCGAGCGACGATGCCCGAGCTGAGGTCCCGCACAGTCACCCACGGCCGCAACATGGCGGGCGCACGCGCCCTGATGCGCGCCTCCGGTGTACCGGGCGCGGACATCGGGCGCAAGCCCGTCATCGCGGTCGCCAACAGCTTCACCGAGTTCGTGCCCGGCCACACCCACCTGGCGCCGGTCGGCCGGATCGTCAGCGAGGCGGTGACCGCCGCGGGCGGCATCCCCCGCGAGTTCAACACCATCGCCGTCGACGACGGCATCGCCATGGGCCACGGCGGCATGCTCTACAGCCTGCCCTCCCGCGACCTGATCGCGGACAGCGTGGAGTACATGGTCGAGGCGCACCGCGCCGACGCCCTGATCTGCATCTCCAACTGCGACAAGATCACCCCGGGCATGCTCAACGCCGCGCTGCGGCTGAACATCCCCACGGTCTTCGTCTCCGGCGGCCCGATGGAGGCCGGCCGCACCACCCTGGTCGACGGCACGGTCCGCACCCTGGACCTGATCGACGCCATGGTGGACGCGGCCGACGACAAGGTCTCCGACGCCGACGTGCTGCGCATCGAGGAGAACGCCTGCCCGACCTGCGGCAGTTGTTCCGGCATGTTCACCGCCAACTCGATGAACTGCCTCACCGAGGCCATCGGCCTCTCCCTGCCCGGCAACGGCTCGGTCCTCGCCACCCACACCGCCCGCAAGGCCCTCTACGAGGACGCGGCGCGCACGGTCATGGACATCACGCGCCGCTACTACGAGCAGGACGACGAGTCGGTCCTGCCCCGCGCCGTCGCCTCCTTCCAGGCGTTCGAGAACGCCATGGCGCTCGACATCGCCATGGGCGGCTCGACCAACACGATCCTGCACCTGCTGGCCGCCGCGCAGGAGGCCGAGGTGCCCTTCGGCCTCGCCGAGATCGACGCCCTCTCCCGCCGCGTGCCCTGCCTCGCCAAGGTCGCGCCGAACGTGGGCAAGAACCGCACGTACTACATGGAGGACGTGCACCGGGCCGGCGGCATCCCCGCCCTGCTCGGCGAACTGCACCGCGCCGGACTGCTCAACGAGGACGTGCACGCCGTGCACAGCCCCTCCCTCGCCGACTGGCTGAAGACCTGGGACATCCGCGGCGGCTCCCCGTCCCCGGAGGCCGTCGAACTGTGGCACGCGGCCCCCGGCTGCGTCCGCTCCGCCGAGGCGTTCTCCCAGTCCGAGCGGTGGGACTCCCTCGACGAGGACGCCGAGGGCGGCTGCATCCGCTCCGCCGAGCACGCCTACTCCGCGGACGGCGGCCTCGCGGTGCTGCGCGGCAACCTCGCCGTCGACGGCTGCGTGGTGAAGACGGCCGGCGTCGACGAGTCGATCTGGACCTTCGAGGGGCCCGCGGTCGTGTGCGAGTCGCAGGACGAGGCCGTCCAGAAGATCCTCACCAAGCAGGTCACCGAGGGCGACGTCGTCGTCATCCGCTACGAGGGCCCCAAGGGCGGCCCCGGCATGCAGGAGATGCTCTACCCGACCTCGTACCTCAAGAGCCGCGGCCTCGGGAAGGCGTGCGCGCTGATCACCGACGGCCGTTTCTCGGGCGGCACCTCGGGCCTGTCCATCGGCCACGCCTCGCCCGAGGCGGCCTCCGGGGGCACCATCGCCCTGGTCCGGGACGGCGACCGCATCCGCATCGACATCCCGAACCGCTCCGTCGAACTGCTCGTGGACGACGCCGAGCTGGCCCGCCGCTCCGACGCCCTGAACGGCGCGTACGTCCCGCGCGACCGCGACCGCAAGGTCTCCGCCGCCCTGCGCGCCTACGCCGCCATGGCGACCAGCGCCGACAAGGGCGCCGTGCGCGACGTGAGCAGGCTGGGCTGAGCCCGCGCCCGGTACGGGGCCGCGCCACGGGGCCGTCCCGGAACCGTGGCGGTCCCCGGCACCGGGGGCCGCGTCCGTCCGACACGCCGAAGGGCCGTCCCCCCACCGCGCGGGGGCGGCCCTTCGGCGTGTCGTCGTGTCCGCCCGCGTGTGATGTTGTCCGCCCTCGTGCCGCTGCCCGCGCCCGGCGCTACCAGGCGGCCGGGTCCCGGGCGTCCACGGCGAGGACGCTGCCGTCGGGCGCCCCGGAGAAGACGTGGCCGCCCGCGAGCACCGGCGGGGCCAGATCGGCGGGGACCCGGTCGGAGGCCGTGCCGAGCCGGGGCGGGGTCTGGCCGAGCAGGCGGCCCGAGCCGGCGTCCACGCCGAGCAGCCGCCCGTCGGGCGCGGCGACGTACACGTGCCGGTCGTCGGCGACGGGCGCCGAACCGCGGCTCATGCCGGTCTCCAGGCTCCACCGCTGGACGCGGCCGGCGAGATCGACCGCCCGCAGCGAGCCGCCGTCCCCCATGAGGTACACCCGGTCCCCGCGCACGGCGGCCTCGGCCTGTCCGAGGGGGACGGGCAGCGCGACGCGGAGCAGGTCGCCGGTGCCGGGGGTGTAGCGCAGCACGGCGCGGGCGTCGCCGTAGACCGGGTCGACGGCCAGCAGGCACAGGGACCCGCCGGACACGCCGGCCGGACGCACCACACCGTCCATCTCGGTGTCCCAGCGCACCGTCCCGGTGGCCGGGTCGACCGCGGTGACGCGGGTGCGCCGCCCGTCGTCGCTGGTGCTCGTCGCGTACGCGAGCCGGTCGCCGGGGAACGCCGCGAAGTACGGCATCCGGTGGCCCGGGACCGGGCGCGTCCACCGGCTCTCGCCGGTCGCGGCGTCCACGCCGGTGACCCGGCCGTCGGCGCCGGTGAGCAGCAGCATGCCGCCGGCCCGCCGCAGGCCCTGGTAGGCGGGCAGCTCCGCCTTCCGGGCCGCCGCGCCGGTGGCGGGGTCGAGCGCGGTCAGGGTGCGGCCCTGCTGGACGGCGGGCTGGACGAGGCCGCCGTCCGCGACCGAGGGCGGTTCGCCGACGACCGTCCGCTCGACGGGGTGGCGCCACAGCACCCTCCCGTCGGAGGGATCGAGCGCGAAGACGAGTCCGGGCCGCGCGCACAGCAGCCGTCCGCCGCCGTACGAGCAGTGCGAGACGCCCGGCTCCTCGTCGGGCGCCGTCCGCCAGGTACCGAAGGGGGACGCCGCGGCCTGCGGCACCGGCGTCCTCGGGTCCGTGCCCTGCGAGGGCAGGACCAGGACGAGCGCCCCGGCCGCGACGACGCCGGCCACACCGGCCCCGAGCGCGAACCGACGGGCGCGGCGGCGCGGGGGAGGGGGCCGGGTGGCGGACGGGCCGGACGCCGGGAGGCCGCCGTCCGGCGGGCCGGCGTGCGGGAGGCCGGGCGTGTCCCGCGCCGCGGGGCCGTCCTCCGGCGTGTCGCCCGGCGCGGGGCCCGGCGTGCCGGCCGCCGTCCCGTGGTCCCCGGGCGTGTCCCCTTCCGGCACGCTGTCCCGGAGCGCCCCGGGCGTGTCCTGTGACGGGTCCCGTGGGGCCGGTGTGAACGTCTGGGTGTCGTACGAGGCCGCCACCGTCCGCAGCCGCCGCATCAGCTCGTCCGGCGTGGGCCGGTCCTCCGGCTCCTTCGCCAGACAGCTCCGCACCAGCGGGGCCAGGCTCCCCGGCAGCCCCGTCAGGTCGGGCTCGTCGTGCACGACCTGGTACGCCACGACGTACGGGCTGTCCGAGTCGAAGGGGCCCCGGCCGGTCGCCGCGTGCACCAGCAGCGAACCGAGCGCGAAGACGTCCGCGGCCGGTCCCACCTCCCGGGGCCGGCGGAACTGCTCCGGTGCCATGAACGGCGGCGTGCCGATCAGCTTGCCCGTCTCGGTGCGCAGTTCGCTGTCCTTGGGCCGGGAGATGCCGAAGTCGATGACCTTCGGGCCGTCCTCGGCGAGCAGCACGTTGCTCGGCTTCAGGTCCCGGTGGACGACCCCGACCCGGTGGATGTCGCGCAGCGCCTCGGCGAGCCCCGCCATCAGCCGGCGCAGCCGCCCGTGCTCCAGGGGGCCGTTCCGCTTCACCTCGTCGGCGAGGGTGGGGCCGGGGATGTACAGGGTGGCCATCCAGGGGCGCACCGCATCGGGGTCGGCGTCCACGACCGGCGCCGTGAACGCCCCGCTCACCCGTCGCGCCGCCGCGACCTCCTGCCGGAACCTGCCCCGGAACTCGGGGTCCCGCGCGTACTGGGCGTGGACGACCTTCACCGCGAGCCGCATCCCGGACGTACTGCGGGCCAGGTGCACGACCCCCATGCCACCGGAGCCCAGCCGGGCGTCGAGCCGGTAGTGGCCGGCGTACTCCGGACGCTCCGCTTCCGCATCGGGTCCGGCGTTCCGCTCTGGCGCCATGGGACCACCCCCGTGCCGTTCCTCAGCGCGCGCGACGTTCGGAGCCTAGTCGATGGGGCCGACGCCGCCGAGACGGCCCGCCCGGCACGCCCGTACGGAAAACGAACATGTGTTTCACGGTCCGCAGGGCGGGAATCAAGGGGGCCCCATGGTCGTCATGGGGTGCAACGGGGGAGGTTTCGTCATGTCCGTGGACCAGTCCGCGCCCGTCGGGGGCGACGAGGAGAGGGAGGCCGTCGCCGCCGCGGCCGCCGCGCGCACGTACCCGGTCGCGCCGGGGTACCGGCTCAACGTCCGCAGCGGACCCGGCACCGGCTACGCCGTCGTCCGGGTCCTGCCGCTCGGCGCCCAGGTCCCGATCACCTGCCAGACGAACGGCACCACGGTGACCGGTCCGTACGGCACGTCGTCGATCTGGGACCGCATCGGCAGCGGGCAGTACGTCTCCGACACGTACGTCTACACCGGCAGCGACGGGTACGTCGCCCCGCCCTGCTCCTGAGCCGGGCGCTCCGGGCGGGCCCGCTCCCGGGCCCGCCCGGACGGGCCGGGCCGCCTCCGGCCCCGGGCCCGCCCGGAGCCCGCGGCGCCGCCCCGGCCATAATCGACCCGTGAGCGACGAGAACGGTACGAACGGCACCCGGAGCGCCGCCGAGGGCTCCGCCACCCCGGCCGGCCCCCGCCCCGAGCCGCTGCGCTTCTTCGGCACGAGCTGGGTGGACCACGGCCGGGGCTACGCCGTCCGCCGCGCCGGCGTCGCCGTCGGCGCGCTGCTCACCGCGGCCGTGGCCTGCCTGGTCCTGTTCATCGCCTACGAGGGCCTGCGGATCGCCGCCGTCAGCGGTTTCGTCACGGTGCTGATGGGCGTCATGTTCGCCCTCTGCAGCGCCGTGGCCTTCCGGCACACCTGGACCGGCTTCTCCCGCCGCCCCGACCCCGACCGCCAGGCGTCCCTGCGCGGTCTGCTGAGCATCGGCTTCGTCGGCTCGCTCCTCGCCTACTTCCTGCGCTGCTTCACCGAGGCCCCCGGCGAGGGCCTGCTCCGCGCCGAGTACGAACGCGCCCGCGACCTGTACGCGCGCCGCACCACCCGCCGCTCCGGCAACCCCGCGAGGAAGAAGCGCCGGGGCCGCGCCTGACCCCCCGCCCCGCCGGGCCGGCATCCGGCGGGAGGGACGCGGCGCGCGGCACACGCACCCGGGGGTCCGTCCTCGGGGCGACGCGGAGGTCTGTCCCTGGTGCGTCGCCGGGGGTCCGCCCTCCGGTCCGTGCCTGGGGGTCCGTCTTCGGGGCGTTGCCGGGGGTCCGCTTCCGGCCCGTGCCCGGAGGTCCGTCCCTGGTCCGTGCCCGGAGGTCCGTCCCTGGTCCGTGCCCGGAGGTCCCCCCAGGCCGTACCTCGAAGCCCGCCCCCGGCCCGCCCCCGGAGGCCCCCGGAGGCCCCCGGTCGCCCCGGAGGCCCGTCCCGGGCCGTGCCCACCGGCCCCCACGGCCGTCACCATGGCCGGATGACGACCTCGCCCGAGCCCGCCACCCCCGCGACCCGGCCGACTCGCGCCTCCCGCGCCGTCCGCGCCCGCTCCTTCGACGCCGCCGCGGACCGGTACGCCGCCGCCCGGCCCTCCTACCCGCCCGCGCTGCTCGACGCCGTCGAGGAACTGGCCGGCCGACCCCTCGCCGGTGCCCGGGTCGTGGACGTCGGCGCCGGCACCGGGATCGCCACCGCCCTGCTGCACGCGCGCGGCGCCCGGGTGACCGGGGTCGAGCCCGGCGACGGCATGGCCGCCCGGTTCCGCCGGGACCTGCCCGACGTGCCCCTCGTACGCGGCGTCGGCGACGCGCTCCCCCTCGCCACCGGCTCCGCCGACCTGCTCACCTACGCCCAGTCCTGGCACTGGACCGACCCGGACCGTTCGGTCCCGGAGGCGCTGCGGGTGCTGCGCCCCGGCGGCGCGCTCGCGCTGTGGTGGAACACCGGCCCCCGCGACGTGCCGTGGATCGCCGAGCAGGAACGGCGCGTCGAGGCCCGCTTCGGCGTCGAGGAGCCCGGCCTGCGCGGGGTCGAGGCACGCCTCGCGGAGACGGCCCGCCGTGTCGGCGGCGCCCGCCGCACCGTCCGCTGGAGCCGGCGCGTCCCCCTCGGCACCCACCTGGCCAACCTCGCCAGCCGCTCCCTCTTCCTCACCCGGGACGCCGAGCAGGGGAGGGCCTTCCTCGCCGAGGAGCGGCGGTGCCTGTCGGACGTCTTCCCGGACGGGGTCGTGGAGGAGACGTACGACGTCGTCCTGCTCGTGGCGACCACCCCCCGGGACGCTTGACGCCGGCCGGTCGCAGGAGGAGTATTCATCACATGATGAATTATTCTTCCGGGCCTCCCGGAAGGCCCGCGGACCCGGCCGGGCCCGCCGGCCCGGCCGGAGCACCGGCCCTCCGCGCCGAAGACCTCACCGTCGTCCGGGGCGGCCGGACCGTCCTGCGCGCCCTCGGCTTCACCGTCCCGCGCGGACAGGTCACCGGCCTCCTCGGCCCCTCGGGCTGCGGGAAGTCCACCCTCATGCGCGCCGTCGCCGGCACCCAGGCCAAGGTCACCGGCACCCTGGAGGTCCTCGGCCGGCCCGCCGGCCACCCGGCCCTGCGCACCCGCGTCGGCTACGTCACCCAGGCCCCCTCCGTCTTCGACGACCTCAGCGTGCGCCAGAACCTCGACTACTTCGCCGCGATCCTCGACCCCGGCCGCGCCGCCGCCGCACGCCGCCACGAGCACGTCGGCCGGGCCATCGCCGACGTCGACCTCACCGACCACGCCGACGCCCTGGCCGGCCGGCTCTCCGGCGGCCAGCGCAGCCGCGTCTCCCTCGCCGTCGCCCTGCTCGGCGCCCCGGACCTGCTGGTCCTCGACGAACCGACGGTCGGCCTCGACCCCGTCCTCCGCCGCGACCTGTGGAACCTCTTCCACGCCCTCGCCGCCGAACGCGGCGCCACCCTCCTCGTCTCCTCCCACGTCATGGACGAGGCCGAGCGCTGCCACCGGCTCCTGCTGATGCGCGAGGGCCGGCTGCTCGCCGACGACACCCCCGACGCCCTGCGCGCCCGCACCGGCACCGACACCGTCGAGGACGCCTTCCTGCGCCTCGTCGACGAGGCCGACCGCACGAAGGAGAGCACGCGATGACCTCCCCGGCCCCGGCGGAGCCCAGGCCCGCCCCCGCCCCCGTACGTCCCCTGAACCTCTCCCGCACCACCGCCACCGCCGGCCGCGTGCTGCGCCAGCTCGCCCACGACCCGCGCACCATCGCGCTGATGCTCCTCGTCCCGTGCGTGATGCTCTTCCTGCTGCGCTACGTCTTCGACGGCAGCCCGCGCACCTTCGACACCATCGGCGCCTCGCTCCTCGGCATCTTCCCGCTGATCACGATGTTCCTGGTCACCTCCATCGCCACGCTGCGCGAGCGCACCTCCGGCACCCTGGAACGCCTCCTCGCCATGCCGCTCGGCAAGGGCGACCTCATCGCCGGCTACGCCCTCGCCTTCGGCGCGCTCGCCGTCGTCCAGTCCGCCCTGGCCACCGGACTCGCCCTCTGGGTCCTCGACCTGGACGTCACCGGCAGCCCGTGGCTGCTGCTCCTCGTGGCCCTGCTCGACGCCCTCCTCGGCACCGCGCTCGGCCTCTTCGTCTCGGCCTTCGCGGCCTCGGAGTTCCAGGCGGTCCAGTTCATGCCGGCGGTGATCTTCCCCCAGCTCCTGCTCTGCGGCCTCTTCACTCCGCGCGACCGCATGCACCCCGCCCTGGAGGCCGTCTCCGACGTCCTGCCCATGTCGTACGCCGTCGACGGCATGAACGAGGTCCTGCGCCACCCCGACCTGACCGGCGTCTTCGTCCGGGACGTCCTGATCGTGGCCGGCTGCGCCCTCCTGGTCCTCGCCCTCGGCGCCGTGACCCTGCGCCGCCGCACCGCCTGACCGGCGCCCGCCCCGCCGGCCCGCATCCGCCCCGCCGGCCCGCATCCGCCCCGCCGGCCCGCATCCGCCCCGCCGGGGCCTCGCCCCACCCCACCGGTCCCCACCCGCCCCGCCACCTGCGCCGTCCGGGCCGCACCCGCGTCCCGCCCACCGGACGCGGGCACCCGGCCCGGCCGCCCGGTGCGAGGATGAACGCGGACGACGCAACCCTCGGAGGGGCACCCCAGCCATGACCCAGAAAGTCGCAGTCCTCGGCACCGGCAAGATCGGCGAAGCCCTGCTCAGCGGGATGATCGGTTCCGGCTGGTCCCCGGACGACCTCCTCGTCACCGCCCGCCGCCCGGAACGGGCCGAGGAACTCCGCGCCCGCCACGGCGTCACCCCCGTCACCAACGCCGAGGCGGCCAAGCACGCCGACACCCTCATCCTCACGGTCAAACCGCAGGACATGGGCACGCTCCTCGACGAACTCGCCCCGCACATCCCCGCCGAACGGCTGGTCATCAGCGGCGCGGCCGGCATCCCCACCGCCTTCTTCGAGGAACGCCTCGCCCCCGGCACCCCCGTGGTCCGCGTCATGACGAACACCCCGGCACTCGTCGACGAGGCCATGTCCGTCATCTCCGCCGGCACCCACGCCACCGCCGGCCACCTCGCCCACACCGAGGAGATCTTCGGCGCGGTCGGCAAGACCCTGCGCGTCCCCGAGTCCCAGCAGGACGCCTGCACCGCGCTCTCCGGCTCCGGCCCGGCGTACTTCTTCTACCTGGTCGAGGCCATGACCGACGCCGGCATCCTGCTCGGGCTGCCCCGCGACAAGGCCCACGACCTGATCGTCCAGTCGGCGATCGGCGCCGCCAAGATGCTCCGCGACAGCGGCGAGCACCCGGTCCGGCTCCGCGAGAACGTGACGTCCCCGGCCGGCACCACCATCAACGCCATCCGCGAACTGGAGAACCACGGCGTCCGCGCCGCCCTCATCGCCGCACTGGAGGCCGCCCGCGACCGCAGCCGCGAGCTGGCCTCCGGCACGAAGGACTGACCCCGGCCGGGGCCCGCCCCTCTCAGCCGGCCCGGACCACGGCGGGGCCGGCGATCGTCCGGGCCTCGCCGCCGCCGTCGCCGTCCTCGTCGTCCGAGAGGGGCGGCAGCAGTCCGATCGCCCGGTACGCGGCGTCCACCGTGGGCCGGGCCATCGCTCGCGCCCGCTCCGCGCCCCGGCGCAGCACCTCGTCCACCCGCCCCGGGTCCGCGCACAGCTCCCGGTGCCGTTCCCGCACCGGCCGCAGCGCCTCGATCACGGCCTCCGCCGTGTCCTTCTTCAACGCGCCGTACGAGGTGTACGCCTCACCGAGGGCCACGGGGTCGCCGCCGGTGCAGGCGGCCAGGATCTCCAGCAGGTTCGTCGGCCCCGGCCGCGCCTGCGGGTCGTGGACGACGTCGCGTCCGCTGTCGGTCACCGCCCGCATCACCTTGCGCCGCACCACGTCCGGCTCGTCGAGCAGGTAGACGATGCCCGGCCCCACGTCGTCGCTCTTGCCCATCTTCGACGCCGGGTCCTGGAGGTTCATCACCCGCGCCGCGACCGCCGGATGCGTGGCCCGGGGCACGGTGAAGGTGTGCCCGTACCGTTGGTTGAACCGCACGGCCAGGTCCCGGGTCAGCTCCACGTGCTGCGCCTGGTCGTCACCGACCGGCACCTCGTCGGCCGCGTACGCCAGGATGTCGGCCGCCATCAGCACGGGGTACGTCAGCAGCGACAGCCGCACGCTCCCGCCCCGCTCCCGTTCCCGGGCGGCCTTCTCCCGGTACTGGATCATGCGCCGCATCTCCCCGTCGGTCGCCACGCACTCCAGTACGTACGAGAGCCGGGCGTGCTCGTCGACGTGGCTCTGCACGAACACCGTGCACACGTCGGGGTCCAGCCCCGTGGCGAGCAGCAGGGACGCGGCCTGCCGGCTCAGCCGGCGCACCCGTGCCGGATCGTGGTCGACGGTCAGCGCGTGCAGGTCGACCACGGAGAACAGCGCGTCCGCGCGGTACTGGTCCTCCGTGGCCCAGCGCCGCATCGCGCCCAGGTAGTTGCCGAGCGTCAGGTGCCCGGTCGGCTTGATCCCGCTGAAGATCCTCGTCATCTCTCCGCCTCTCGGCCGGGGCCGCCGTCCGCCGGCTGCCCCGGCCCCGTGCGAGGGGAGATACGGGAAACGGCCGCCGGGAGCGGCGGCCGTCGCAGTGCGTACGTGAGCGCGGGCCGCCGTCAGGCGGCCCACCAGAACTGGTCGTGCGTACGCGTGGTCACGTCCGTCAGCCTACGCCGCCGAGGGCTCCACGTCCCGGAGTTGACACGCCACGGGCCCACCCGTACTGTTCTCCGAGTTGTCCGACGTGAGCGCCGACCGAGTCGGTCCCCGGACAGCGATTCCACGAGCACCACCCACACTTCGGCGGACACCGCGTTGTCGGCTTCGTCGTGGCAATGGCGTGCGTATTCACGGAATGAGGAATCCACGTTCGGAAGAACGCGGACCCCGATTAGCTCGGGGTCTGGGAATCCGCTACAGTCTCACCTCGTCGGAACGGCCCAACGGCCGGGATGGCAACCCCTTCTGACGGGGGATCAGCACCGAAAGGGTCTGATAGAGTCGGAACCGCCGGAAAGGGAAACGCGAAAGCGGGAACCTGGAAAGCATCGAGGAAATCGGATCGGAAACGGTCTGATAGAGTCGGAAACGCAAGACCGAAGGGAAAGCGCCCGGAGGAAAGCCGGAGACAGTGTCTCGGGTGAGTACAAAGGAAGCGTCCGTTCCTTGAGAACTCAACAGCGTGCCAAAAGTCAACGCCAGATATGTTGATACCCCGACGTCGGGACTCTGTTCCTGATGTTGTGGTTCCTTTGAAATACACAGCGAGGACGCTGTGAACGGTCGGACTATTCCTCCGACTGTTCCGCTCCCGTGAAAAGCATTCACGGAGAGTTTGATCCTGGCTCAGGACGAACGCTGGCGGCGTGCTTAACACATGCAAGTCGAACGATGAACCACTTCGGTGGGGATTAGTGGCGAACGGGTGAGTAACACGTGGGCAATCTGCCCTGCACTCTGGGACAAGCCCTGGAAACGGGGTCTAATACCGGATACTGATCCTTCTGGGCATCCAGAGGGTTCGAAAGCTCCGGCGGTGCAGGATGAGCCCGCGGCCTATCAGCTTGTTGGTGAGGTAATGGCTCACCAAGGCGACGACGGGTAGCCGGCCTGAGAGGGCGACCGGCCACACTGGGACTGAGACACGGCCCAGACTCCTACGGGAGGCAGCAGTGGGGAATATTGCACAATGGGCGCAAGCCTGATGCAGCGACGCCGCGTGAGGGATGACGGCCTTCGGGTTGTAAACCTCTTTCAGCAGGGAAGAAGCGAGAGTGACGGTACCTGCAGAAGAAGCGCCGGCTAACTACGTGCCAGCAGCCGCGGTAATACGTAGGGCGCAAGCGTTGTCCGGAATTATTGGGCGTAAAGAGCTCGTAGGCGGCTTGTCGCGTCGGTTGTGAAAGCCCGGGGCTTAACCCCGGGTCTGCAGTCGATACGGGCAGGCTAGAGTTCGGTAGGGGAGATCGGAATTCCTGGTGTAGCGGTGAAATGCGCAGATATCAGGAGGAACACCGGTGGCGAAGGCGGATCTCTGGGCCGATACTGACGCTGAGGAGCGAAAGCGTGGGGAGCGAACAGGATTAGATACCCTGGTAGTCCACGCCGTAAACGGTGGGCACTAGGTGTGGGCAACATTCCACGTTGTCCGTGCCGCAGCTAACGCATTAAGTGCCCCGCCTGGGGAGTACGGCCGCAAGGCTAAAACTCAAAGGAATTGACGGGGGCCCGCACAAGCGGCGGAGCATGTGGCTTAATTCGACGCAACGCGAAGAACCTTACCAAGGCTTGACATACACCGGAAAGCATTAGAGATAGTGCCCCCCTTGTGGCCGGTGTACAGGTGGTGCATGGCTGTCGTCAGCTCGTGTCGTGAGATGTTGGGTTAAGTCCCGCAACGAGCGCAACCCTTGTCCCGTGTTGCCAGCAGGCCCTTGTGGTGCTGGGGACTCACGGGAGACCGCCGGGGTCAACTCGGAGGAAGGTGGGGACGACGTCAAGTCATCATGCCCCTTATGTCTTGGGCTGCACACGTGCTACAATGGCCGGTACAATGAGCTGCGATACCGTGAGGTGGAGCGAATCTCAAAAAGCCGGTCTCAGTTCGGATTGGGGTCTGCAACTCGACCCCATGAAGTCGGAGTCGCTAGTAATCGCAGATCAGCATTGCTGCGGTGAATACGTTCCCGGGCCTTGTACACACCGCCCGTCACGTCACGAAAGTCGGTAACACCCGAAGCCGGTGGCCCAACCCCTCGGGGAGGGAGCTGTCGAAGGTGGGACTGGCGATTGGGACGAAGTCGTAACAAGGTAGCCGTACCGGAAGGTGCGGCTGGATCACCTCCTTTCTAAGGAGCGCTTCTAGGCTGCTTCGGCAGTCCAGAGGCCAGTACATCGGCGAATGTCCGGTGCTGGTTGCTCATGGGTGGAACGTTGACTACTCGGCATGGTTCAGGATGGACCAGGCGCTAGTACTGCCCCTTTGCGGGGTGTGGAACGCTGATCTGGGCGGCTGATCGTGTCGGGCACGCTGTTGGGTGTCTGAGGGTGCGGTCGTGATGGCTGTGTCTTCGGTTGCTGGCCCCGGTATAGATCTGCTTCGGCGGGTTGTGACGGGTGGCTGGTCGTTGTTTGAGAACTGCACAGTGGACGCGAGCATCTGTGGCCAAGTTTTTAAGGGCGCACGGTGGATGCCTTGGCACCAGGAACCGATGAAGGACGTGGGAGGCCACGATAGGCCCCGGGGAGTCGTCAACCAGGCTTTGATCCGGGGGTGTCCGAATGGGGAAACCCGGCAGTCGTCATGGGCTGTCACCCGCTGCTGAACACATAGGCAGTGTGGAGGGAACGCGGGGAAGTGAAACATCTCAGTACCCGCAGGAAGAGAAAACAACCGTGATTCCGGGAGTAGTGGCGAGCGAAACCGGATGAGGCCAAACCGTATGCGTGTGAGACCCGGCAGGGGTTGCGCATACGGGGTTGTGGGATCTCTTGTTCACAGTCTGCCGGCTGTGAGGCGAGTCAGAAACCGTTGATGTAGGCGAAGGACATGCGAAAGGTCCGGCGTAGAGGGTAAGACCCCCGTAGTCGAAACGTCAGCGGCTCGTTTGAGAGACACCCAAGTAGCACGGGGCCCGAGAAATCCCGTGTGAATCTGGCGGGACCACCCGCTAAGCCTAAATATTCCCTGGTGACCGATAGCGGATAGTACCGTGAGGGAATGGTGAAAAGTACCGCGGGAGCGGAGTGAAATAGTACCTGAAACCGTGTGCCTACAAGCCGTGGGAGCGTCGGAGCAAGGCTTGCCTTGCTCTCGTGACTGCGTGCCTTTTGAAGAATGAGCCTGCGAGTTTGCGGTGTGTTGCGAGGTTAACCCGAGTGGGGAAGCCGTAGCGAAAGCGAGTCCTAATAGGGCGGTGGAGTAGCACGCTCAAGACCCGAAGCGGAGTGATCTAGCCATGGGCAGGTTGAAGCGGAGGTAAGACTTCGTGGAGGACCGAACCCACCAGGGTTGAAAACCTGGGGGATGACCTGTGGTTAGGGGTGAAAGGCCAATCAAACTCCGTGATAGCTGGTTCTCCCCGAAATGCATTTAGGTGCAGCGTCGTGTGTTTCTTACCGGAGGTAGAGCACTGGATAGGCGATGGGCCCTACCGGGTTACTGACCTTAGCCAAACTCCGAATGCCGGTAAGTGAGAGCGCGGCAGTGAGACTGTGGGGGATAAGCTCCATGGTCGAGAGGGAAACAGCCCAGAGCATCGACTAAGGCCCCTAAGCGTACGCTAAGTGGGAAAGGATGTGGAGTCGCAGAGACAACCAGGAGGTTGGCTTAGAAGCAGCCATCCTTGAAAGAGTGCGTAATAGCTCACTGGTCTAGTGATTCTGCGCCGACAATGTAGCGGGGCTCAAGCGTACCGCCGAAGTCGTGTCATTGCGATATGTACCTCTAACGGGGATCGTGATGGGTAGGGGAGCGTCGTCTGCCGGGTGAAGCAGCACCGGAAGGTAGTTGTGGACGGTTGACGAGTGAGAATGCAGGCATGAGTAGCGATACAAACGTGAGAAACGTTTGCGCCGATTGACTAAGGGTTCCTGGGTCAAGTTGATCTGCCCAGGGTAAGTCGGGACCTAAGGCGAGGCCGACAGGCGTAGTCGATGGATAACCGGTTGATATTCCGGTACCCGCTGTGGAGCGTCAAACATCGAGCATCGTGATGCTAAGGCCGTGAAGCCGTCCTGGATCCTTCGGGTGAAGGGGAGTGGTGGAGCCGCTGAACCAAGCGGTTAGTAGGTGAGTGATGGGGTGACGCAGGAAGGTAGTCCATCCCGGGCGGTGGTTGTCCCGGGGTAAGGGTGTAGGCCGTGAGGTAGGTAAATCCGCCTCGCAATAGGCTGAGACCTGATGCCGAGCCGATTGTGGTGAAGTGGATGATCCTATGCTGTCGAGAAAAGCCTCTAGCGAGTTTCATGGCGGCCCGTACCCTAAACCGACTCAGGTAGTCAGGTAGAGAATACCGAGGCGTTCGGGTGAACTATGGTTAAGGAACTCGGCAAAATGCCCCCGTAACTTCGGGAGAAGGGGGGCCATTCCTGGTGATGATCTTTTCGGTCTGAGCTGGGGGTGGCCGCAGAGACCAGCGAGAAGCGACTGTTTACTAAAAACACAGGTCCGTGCGAAGCCGTAAGGCGATGTATACGGACTGACGCCTGCCCGGTGCTGGAACGTTAAGGGGACCGGTTAGCTTGGATTCGTCCAGGCGAAGCTGAGAACTTAAGCGCCAGTAAACGGCGGTGGTAACTATAACCATCCTAAGGTAGCGAAATTCCTTGTCGGGTAAGTTCCGACCTGCACGAATGGCGTAACGACTTCTCGGCTGTCTCAACCATAGGCCCGGTGAAATTGCACTACGAGTAAAGATGCTCGTTTCGCGCAGCAGGACGGAAAGACCCCGGGACCTTTACTACAGTTTGATATTGGTGTTCGGTTCGGCTTGTGTAGGATAGCTGGGAGACTTTGATGCATGCACGCCAGTGTGTGTGGAGTCGTCGTTGAAATACCAGTCTGGTCGTGCTGGATGTCTAACCTGGGTCCGTGATCCGGATCAGGGACAGTGTCTGATGGGTAGTTTAACTGGGGCGGTTGCCTCCTAAAGGGTAACGGAGGCGCCCAAAGGTTCCCTCAGCCTGGTTGGTAATCAGGTGTTGAGTGTAAGTGCACAAGGGAGCTTGACTGTGAGACCGACGGGTCGAGCAGGGACGAAAGTCGGGACTAGTGATCCGGCGGTGGCTTGTGGAAGCGCCGTCGCTCAACGGATAAAAGGTACCCCGGGGATAACAGGCTGATCTTCCCCAAGAGTCCATATCGACGGGATGGTTTGGCACCTCGATGTCGGCTCGTCGCATCCTGGGGCTGGAGTCGGTCCCAAGGGTTGGGCTGTTCGCCCATTAAAGCGGTACGCGAGCTGGGTTTAGAACGTCGTGAGACAGTTCGGTCCCTATCCGCTGTGCGCGTAGGAGTCTTGAGAAGGGCTGTCCCTAGTACGAGAGGACCGGGACGGACGAACCTCTGGTGTGCCAGTTGTTCTGCCAAGGGCATGGCTGGTTGGCTACGTTCGGGAGGGATAACCGCTGAAAGCATCTAAGCGGGAAGCCTGCTTCGAGATGAGGGCTCCCACCCACTTGATGGGGTAAGGCTCCCAGTAGACGACTGGGTTGATAGGCCAGATATGGAAGCACTGTAAAGTGTGGAGTTGACTGGTACTAATAGGCCGAGGGCTTGTCCTCAGTTGCTCGCGTCCACTGTGTTGGTTCTGAAACCACGAACAGTCTTTGTTGGCTGGGTTTTATAGTGTTTCGGTGGTTATAGCGTAGGGGAAACGCCCGGTTACATTCCGAACCCGGAAGCTAAGCTCTACTGCGCCGATGGTACTGCAGGGGGGACCCTGTGGGAGAGTAGGACGCCGCCGAACAAATATTGGGAAGACCCCGCACCTTTGGTGCGGGGTCTTCTGCGTTTATGGTCCTTTCATGCGTTACGAACTGGTCCTCTTCGACAACGACGGTGTCCTCGTCGACAGCGAGCCGATCTCCAACCGGCTCCTCGCCGGCTACCTCACCGAACTGGGGCACCCGACGTCGTACGAGGACTCTCTGCGCGACTACATGGGGGCCGCGCTGCACCGCGTCCACGACCTCGTGCGGGAGCGGACCGGGCGGCGGCTGCCCGAGGACTTCGACGACGTCTTCCACCGGCGCGTCTTCGCCGCCTTCGCACGGGAGCTGGAGCCCGTCCCCGGCGTTGACGACGTCCTCGAAAAGCTCGCCGCGGACCAGGTGCCGTACTGCGTGGCCTCCTCCGGGAGCCACCAGCGGATCAGGGTCGGGCACGCCAGGACCGGGCTCGACCGGTGGTTCGACGACGGGCGGATCTTCAGTTCCGAGGACGTCGGACGCGGCAAGCCCGCGCCGGACCTCTTCCTCCACGCGGCCCGGCGGATGGGCGTCCCGCCCGAGCGGTGCGTCGTCGTCGAGGACAGCCCGCTCGGCGTCCAGGCCGCGGTCGCCGCCGGCATGGACGTCTACGGGTTCACCGCGATGACGCCCCCCGCCCGGCTCGCCGGGGCCACCGGACTCTTCGCGGACATGGCCGAGTTGCCCGGCCTGCTCGCCTGATCCGGACCCCGCACCGGACCCGTCGGCCCGGCCCGGAACCAGAGCTGAAAGAAATTCGCCTTCGGCGAGATCTCCCCACCGGTAGGTCCGGGCCCTACGCTCGCCGCCATGACGGATGAGCTGCGGCGCGGCAGGGCCTCGCTGGCCTTCTCCTTCTTCACCCAGGGCGTCGCCTTCGCCCTGCTCGTCACGCGCATCCCGGCGGTCCAGAGCCGCTACGGCGTCTCCGACGCGCTGCTGCCCGCCTTCCTCGCCGCCGTGCCCGTACTCGCCGGAGCCGGCAGCGTGGCCACCGAGCGGCTGGTCCGCAGGGTGCGGCCCAGCCGGGTCCTGCGCTGGTCCCAGCCGGTCGTCCTCCTCGCGCTGCTCGGCGTCGGCGCGGGCGACCGGATGATCCTCCTGGCCGTCGCCCTGGCCGCCTTCGGGCTCGCCGTCGGCGCCCTGGACGCCTCGATGAACATGCTCGGGGTCAGCCTCCAACGGGCCTACGGGCGCAGCATCGTGATCGGGTTCCACGCGGCGTACAGCCTCGGCGGCATCCTCGGTGCCTCGCTGGCCTGGGCCGGGGCCCACTGGCACCTGGCGCTGTGGGTGTCGTACCTGCCGGTCGTGGCCCTGCTGTTCCCGGCCGCGCTGACGGGCAGCCGCTGGTACGTCGACGGCGAAAGGACCGGCCAGGGGACCGGAGAGGGAACCGTGGAGCGGACCGGCGAGGGGCCCGACCGCGCGGGCGGTCACGTCACGCGGCCGGCGGACGACGGCTCCCGCGCGTCCGGCATCGGTTTCCGGGTGCTGCTGCCGCTCTGCCTCGTGATGACCTTCGCGTACATCGGCGACTCGACCGTCTCCAACTGGAGCGCCAAGTACCTCCAGGACGTGCTGGGCAGTTCCGAGCAGCTCGCCACCGTGCCGTACAACGTCTACATGGTGACCACGCTGGCCGGGCGGACCGTCGGGGACGCCGGGGTGCGGCGCTTCGGTGCCGTGGCCGTCGTCCGGGCGGGCGCGGTGCTCGCGGCGGGCGGGTTCGCCGTGGTCGCGGCGGCGCCCGGGGCGTGGACCGGGATGCTCGGCTTCACGCTGCTCGGCCTCGGGCTGTGCGTCCTGGTGCCCCAGACCTTCGCGGCGGCCGGGCGGCGCGCCTTCGACCAGGGGGGCGCGGCGGCGTCCGACGCGGCCGTGGCGCGGCTCAACATCTTCAACTACGTGGGCTTCCTCGTCGGTTCGCCGCTCGTCGGCGCGCTCGGCGGCGCCTGGAGCTACCGGGGCGCCATGCTGGTGCCGATGGTGTTGGTGCTGGTGACCCTCGGGTACGCCCGCTCGTTCGCGCCAGGGCCGGACCGATACGGTGTCCGGCATGAGCGGTCGCGCACAGTTGATGTGGGACGAGGCAGTGACGGGCTATGACTTCGGTCCCCAGCACCCGATGGACCCGGTCCGGCTCGCGCTGACCCGGCGGCTGGTCGACGCCCTCGGCCTCGACCGGGAGGTCGACGTCGTCTCGGCCAAACCGGCCGGCGAGTCGACGCTGCGGCTGGTCCACCGCGAGGACTACATCGACGCGGTGCGCACCGCCTCCGCCGATCCGGACGCGGCCGACGTCTCGTACGGGCTCGGCACCCTCGACGATCCGGCCTTCGCCGGGATGCACGAGGCGTCCGCGCTGATCGCCGGGCAGTCGGTGGGCGCCGCCGAGGCGGTGTGGCGGGGCGACGCGCTGCACGCGGTGAACTTCGCCGGCGGCCTGCACCACGCGATGCCCGGCGCGGCCTCCGGCTTCTGCGTCTACAACGACGCGGCGCTGGCCATCGCCCGGCTGCTGGAGCTGGGCGCGGAACGGGTCGCCTACGTGGACGTGGACGTGCACCACGGGGACGGTGTGCAGGCGGCGTTCTGGGAGGACCCGCGGGTCCTGACGATCTCGCTGCACGAGCACCCGCGGACCCTGTTCCCGCAGACCGGGTGGCCCGAGGAGACGGGCGCGCCCGGCGCGGAGGGCTCGGCGGTCAACGTCGCGCTGCCCGCCGGGACCGGTGACGCGGGCTGGCTGCGGGCCTTCCACGCGGTGGTGCCCGAGCTGATCGCCGACTTCCGGCCGCAGGTGCTGGTGACGCAGCACGGCGCCGACACCCACTTCGAGGACCCCCTCGCGCACCTCGCGGTGTCGCTGGACGCCCAGCGGGCCGTGCAGAGTGCCTGCCACGACCTGGCGCACGCGCACGCCGACGGGCGGTGGGTGGCGCTGGGCGGCGGCGGGTACGCGGTCGTCGAGGTGGTGCCCCGGTCGTGGACGCACCTCGTGGGGATCGCGGCCGGGCGGCCGGTGGAGCCGGAGACGGTGATCCCGGAGGGCTGGCGGCAGGAGGTGTACGCGCGGACCCGGCAGCTCGGGCCGATGCGGATGACCGACGGGCGGTGGCCGGTGGCGTGGTCCGACTGGGAGGCCGGGTACGACCCCGCGGACCGGTTGGACCAGGCGGTCCTGGCGGCCCGCCGCGCGGTGTTCCCCCTGCGCGGCCTGCTGGCCTGACCCTGCGGCGCCGCCCCCACCCGGCGGCCTCTCCCTGACCCGGCCGCGCCGGACCCGACCCGGTCCGGCCGGCCTCGCCCCAGGCCCCGGCGGCCCCGCCCGTCCGGCCCCCGCCCCGGCCCCGCCACCCGTGCGGCCCCCGCCGCGACCGCGGTACCCCGGCGAGGACCACGGACGCCCGCCGGGGTCCCCCGGCCGTGGGGTGTTCGCCCGTTCCGGGGACCGCGGCGGCGGGCGTCCGGCAGCATCCTGCGAATGCCGAGCCGTGACGCCCTCAGGGCACATCTCCTGGACACCCGCCTCGCCGGGGACGTGGCCACCTCCCGCGAGGCGAGCCTGCGCAGTTACCGGCTGTTCGCCGCCCGCGACCCGCGTGTCCTGATCGGGCTCGATCCGCGCGGAACGTGGGAGCATCGGGACCTGATCGCGCTCATGGCCGACCGGTGCGGGGTCTCGCCCGACCCCCGGCACACGTCCGGCCGGGACGTGATCGACCCCGAGCGGACGCTGACCGCGCTGGACGCCTTCGCCGACCGGATCGGTGCCGTCGCGCAGCGTGGCGGACCGGTGCTCCTCGGCACCGGCCACCCGCACCGGCTGCTGGGTTTCTACGCCGCGCTCGCAGACGCCCTGTCGACGGCGGGATGTGACGTCCTCACCCCCGCGCAGGGTCGCCGTGTCGACATATTGACCCGGTTCGGTCTACGCACACACCGCCTCGACTACGTGCGCCGCGTCGCCCTGGTACGGGAACCCGGCACCCGACGCGCCGGTGGTGAGCCCGGCGCGCACACGCACTCGCCGCTGCCGGTCAGAGCGGTGCTGGACGCCGCCGCGGAGGCCGGCGGACCCCTGCCGGAACTGGTGATCGGGGACCACGGCTGGGTCTGCGGGGCAGGTCAACTGGGGTTCGAGGCCATCGGGCCGGCCGACACGGACGATCCGGCGCTCTTCGTCGGGGAGGCGGAGGGCGTGGTCGCCGTCGCGGTCCCGCTCGACGACGCCGTGCGCTCCGAGTACTACCGGCCGCTCATCCGCTACGTACTCAATCGAGCGTGTCTGTCACGGTAGGCATGCGATGGGTGCACCTCTTCCCCATTCGCATCACCCGCCCCTAGTCTGGGGAGTGAGCACGCAGCGACGAAGAGTCACCGGAAGGGGAAGCCGGCGGCCGTCGCGTGCGGAAGGTTCAGGTGTGTCATGGCTCAAGTCGGCGAAAGGCCTCTGAACGAGGTTCAGTTCCTTACCGTGGCGGAAGTCGCCTCGGTGATGCGCGTGTCCAAGATGACCGTGTACCGCCTGGTGCACAGCGGTCATCTGCCCGCGATCCGGGTCGGACGGTCGTTCCGCGTCCCGGAGCAAGCGGTGCACGAGTACCTCCGCGAGAGCTACGTGGGGGTGGAAACGGCCTGAGACGGCCCGGGGCAGGCTCGTACGGGGGCTCTTCGCGGGCCTCCCCCGGTCGTTCACGACGCCTCGCCACCACTCGGTCCGGGTTCGATTCACCTCGATTTACGACCTCGGTCCCAGGGCGGGTAGGCTGGCCCCTCGTAGGTCGTGTGGGCCCATGGCGCCCAACAACCGAGTCATGAGAAGTGAGCGAGGGTAAGTCGTGGGCTCTGTTATCAAGAAGCGGCGCAAGCGGATGGCGAAGAAGAAGCACCGCAAGCTGCTCAAGCGCACGCGCGTTCAGCGTCGCAACAAGAAGTAGGCGACGCTGCGCCGTCCGTGTGTCCTGTGGCCCCCCACCGCGTCCGGTGGGGGGCCACAGTCGTCCCCGCGCCCGCGAAAACGCGTCACCCGCCGCCCCGGCGGTCGCCGCGGCGCCCCCTCGACCGGCTAAGTTGTGCCGCGTGACGGGAACGCGGCACGGGACGGCCCGGCGCCGGGCACCGCACCGGCCGTACGGCGACCCGGCCGGACGGGGCCGGCGACCGGGACCGGCGGACCGGACCCGGTCGCGGAACAGGGCGGAAGGAAGGCGCTGGCCGTGGGGAAGACCGTGCTCGTGACCGGCGTGGCCCGCCGGCTGGGAGGCTGCTTCGTGCGGCGCGTCCAGCGCGACCCCGACGTGGAACGGGTCGTCGGCGTCGACGCCGTACCGCCCGAGCACGACCTGGGCGGCGCCGACTTCGTCCGGGCCGACATCCGCCGGCCCGGCATCGGGCGGGTGCTCGCCGAGACCGGTGCCGACACGGTCGTGCACATGGACGTCACCGGCACACCGCTGGGCGGCGGCAGCCGGACGTCGGTCAAGGAGACCAACGTCATCGGCACCATGCAGCTCCTCGGTGCCTGCCAGAAGTCCCCGGCCGTACGGCGGCTCGTCGTCAAGTCCAGTACGAACGTCTACGGATCCGCCCCCCGCGACCCCGCGGTCTGCACCGAGTCCACCACGCCCAAGTCCCTGCCCAGTGGCGGCTTCGCGAAGGACGCGGTCGAGGTCGAGGGGTACGTGCGAGGCTTCTCCCGGCGCCGGCCGGACGTCGCCGTGTGCGTGCTGCGGTTCGCCAACATCCTCGGCCCCGGCGCGGACACCCCGCTCGCCTCCTACTTCGGGCTGCCGCTGCTGCCGACCGTCTTCGGCTACGACCCGCGGCTGCAGTTCGTGCACGAGGACGACGTGGTCGAGGTGTTGCGGATCGCCGCCCACGCGCCGCGGCGCGGGACCCTCAACAGCGGCACCTTCAACATCGCCGGGGACGGCGTGCTGCTGCTCTCCCAGTGCGCGCGCCGCCTCGGCCGCCCCACCGTGCCGGTCCTGCTGCCCGCGGTCACCTGGGCGGGCACCCTCGTGCGTACGCTGGGGATGACGGACTTCTCCCCGGAGCAGATCCGGCTGCTCACCCACGGACGGGTCGTGGACACCACGCAGATGCGCGAGACGCTCGGCTTCGTCCCGGCCCACACCACGGCCGGGACCTTCGCGGCGTTCGCCGCCGCCCAGGGCCCCGGACTGCTGCCGCCCGCGGCCCTCGCGGGGGCCGTCGACCGGATCGCGGCGCTGTCCCCGCGGGGCGGCGGCCACCTCCCGACCCAGAGCGCCAACTGAGGAGCGCATCAACGATGGCGGACGCCAAGGTCATTCCGTTCGACGACGACCGGTCGCGGGGCGGCGCCGCGCAGCGCCCGACGCGGCGCCGGGGCGGCGGGACCCGGCGCGGCTCCGGCGAAAACGCGCCGGTGCGCGGGATCCAGCCGGTGCCCGAGCCCGAGGAGCACCCGGGCGGCCAGGCGCCGCCGTCCGGCGACGGCGCCCTGGAGCGGCGCGTGGCGAGCGGGCTGGCCTTCCTGCGCCGCCGCCTCACCGGCGAGTACGAGGTCGACGACTTCGGCTACGACGCCGAACTCACCGACCAGGTGCTGATGTCCCTGCTGCGCCCGCTGTACGAGCGGTACTTCCGGGTCGAGGTGAAGGGCATCGGCAACATCCCGTCCGAGGGCGGTGCGCTGATCGTCGCCAACCACTCCGGGACGCTGCCCCTGGACGCGCTGATGATGCAGGTCGCCGTGCACGACCACCATCCGGCCGACCGGCACCTCCGGCTGCTGGCGGCGGACCTGGTCTTCGTCATGCCGGTCGTCAACGAGCTGGCCCGCAAGCTCGGTCACACCCTCGCCTGCACGGAGGACGCCGAACGGCTGCTGGGCCAGGGCGAACTGGTCGGGGTGATGCCGGAGGGCTTCAAGGGCATCGGCAAGCCCTTCGGGGAGCGCTACAAGCTCCAGCGGTTCGGGCGCGGCGGTTTCGTCTCCACGGCGCTGCGCAAGGGCGTGCCGATCGTGCCCTGCTCGATCGTCGGGGCGGAGGAGATCTACCCGATGGTCGGCAACGCGAGGACGCTGGCGCGGCTGCTGGGTTTCCCGTACTTCCCGCTGACGCCGACCTTCCCCTGGCTCGGTCCGCTGGGCGCGGTGCCGCTGCCGACGAAGTGGACGATCCAGTTCGGCGAGCCGATCCCGACAGACGAGTATCCGCCGGAGGCGGCGGACGACCCGATGCTGATGTTCAACCTGACCGACCAGGTGCGGGAGCAGATCCAGCACACGCTGTACAAGCTGCTGGTGCAGCGCCGCTCGGTCTTCTTCTGAGCCCGTTCTCCCGGGAGCGCCGGGTCTCCGTGCCCCGCGCCGCCGGCCTCCGGGTCCTCGGCCGACGCCCCCGGTCCGCCGGGCCTCGCCGTACGGGCACGGGCGCCGTACGCACGGCGCAGGAGAAGGCGCCGGGTGCACCCCCGTCGTCTGGGTGCCCCCGGCGCCTGGCCGTGCCGTCAGCCGGTCAGTCGGCGTCCTCCCCGTGGATGCCCAGGCCGGGCAGCAGGCCCGGCAGGAGCGGCGGGAGGGTGACGTCCGGGCGGACGGGTGAGGAGGGGCCCTCCGGGGACTGGGAGGCGCTGCCGCCCCCGGTGTCCTTCGGCGGGTCGAGCAGGCCGCCGGTGCCGCCGCCGAGGAGGCCCTCGACGGGGTTGTCGGAGCCGGCCGACTCGCTGGGGCCGCTTCCCGTGTGCCCGCCCGGCGAGGAACCGGTGCCGTCGCCGGGCGCCGGGGACTCGTGGGCGCCGGGCGTGCCGGTGACCTCCGGGTCGGGCCGGCCGCGGTGCCTGCCGGTGCCGCCCTCGTCCTCCTGGGGGGAGGTCGGCGGCAGCATCGAGCGCAGCGGCGCCACGTCGTCCTCTATGGCGTCGAAGACGGAGGAGACCTGCTCGCTCACGTCGCCGAGCTGCACGGGCAGCCGGTCGCGCAGTGCGCCCCAGGTGTCCCGGTGCGAGCGGGAGAAGGCGGACAGCGCCTGCATGGGGGCGAGCGAGTCGGGGTCGCGGGCGTAGACGGCGCTGAGCAGCCGGTGGCCCTCGGAGGCGTCGTGCCGCATGCCGGACAGGGCGCGGCGGACCTGGCCGAGGGACTCGTGGTCGAGGTCGCCGGCGCGACCGCGTTCCATCAGCCGGCGGGCCTCGCTGAGCCGGGTGGACGCCTGGTCCAGGTAGGCCTGCCCGCGCTCGTCGTCCCCGGCGGTGAGACCGAGCCGGAAGTCCTCTATGCCGCGTTTGAGGCCGTAGAGGGAGTCGCCGGGCAGGGCGTCGGAGCTGGCGGCGGCGACTCCGCCGAAGGCCCCGGCGGCGACGCTCACACTGAGGCCGCCGGCGGTGAGCCCCTTGGCCAGCCGGGAGCGTGGACGGAACTTCTTCAGCGGGGCCGCGCGGTGGGCGCCGCGGGCGTGGCGTTGTTCGGGTACCGAAGGATTCGTTTCGCCCCCCGCGGTGCCCTCCTGGAGCATGGCCTCGAACGCCGCCACCAGCTGTGCGCGCTGGACGACTTTGACCTCGGGGTCCAGCTCCGGCTTGGGCAGCGAGTCCAGGTCGGCGGTGAGGGCCAGCAGGCGCCCCCGCTCGGCCTGGTCCGCGGTGGCCCCGGTGGGCGGCGATCCTTCGGGCTGCTCGGTCGCCGCCCCCGGATCGGACTGCTCCTCCAGAGCCTGGGCGAAGGCGTTCGCCCGCCGGTGTGCCGATACGTTCGCGATCACTGGCGGCACCTCCTCTCGTCATGACGGTCGACTCCCCAGGGGGTCCTGAGGGTCGCACACCCCGGCCCCGACCACACGCGAGTGCGGCCGGAGTCGGCCAGGGGGTGTTGACCACAGGGAGCCTGCATCCCGCACAACGAGCGGCGCGGCACTTGGGTTACGGACGGTGGGTGATCGGACCTCGGTCTCAACTGACTCTCACCGATGGTGATTTGGGGAATGCGGAGGGTAGTGGCGCCCCGGGCGGGGCGCCCGGGGCTCAGCGGGCGTCGTCCGGCAGCAGCCGGGCGAGGGTGCGGACTGCCCGGTACTGGAGCGTTTTGATGGCTCCCTCGTTCTTCCCCATGACCCGCGCGGTCTCGGCGACCGAGAGGCCCTGGAGGAAGCGGAGGGTGACGCACTCCTGTTGCTGTGGGTTGAGCCGGCGTACGGCGTCGAGCAGGGCGGCGTTGGAGAGCGATTCGAGGACGGAGTCCTCGGGGGAGCGCTCGACCTCGTTGGCGTCGAGCATCTCGCCGGTGGTGATCTCCAGCCGGAAGCGGCTGGACTTGAAGTGGTCGGCGACCAGGTTGCGGGCGATGGTCACGAGCCAGGCGCCGAAGTCGCGCCCCTGCCAGGTGAAGGTGCCGATGCGCCGCAGGGCGCGCAGGAAGGTCTCGCTGGTCAGGTCCTCGGCGGTCGCCTTGCCGCCGACCCGGTAGTAGATGTAGCGGTACACGGTGTCGCTGTACTGGTCGTAGAGCCGGCCGAAGGCGTCGGCCTCGCCGGCCTGGGCCCGCTCGACGAGGTCCATCATCCGGGCACTGTCACTGTCCGCGGCGGGCCGGCGGTGGGTGGTGGTGGCACCGGAGGAGGACGGGCGGGCGCGTCTGCCGACGGCGGCGCTGCCGTCGGCGAGTGCGTAGCACGGGCCGGCGGGGGCGGTGACCGCCGCGGCGAGTGCGGGGACGGCGTACGCGGTGGGGACGAGAACGCGCAGCAGGTCCTGGGCTGTTTTGACCGTTGCGCGCAGCGTAGCCAGGCCCGAGGCGTCAACCCCGACGTGTGGGTACACGGGACTCCCAGAGGCAGAGCTTCCATCACGTGCAGTGCGGAACCGTTCACCCGTCGTAGCGACGGACGGGTACCGAATTGCGTCTGAGGAGAATAACGCTTCGTACAGGGACTGCTACACCCAGTTGCTCAAATCACCGGTTACGTCGCTTTCTTAGCCAGTTGGTGACTGAGTGAGTACGGATTGTTGATCAGTTCTTGATCGAAAAGGTTCGAGTTCCGATGGGTGACCGTGCGGGTTGTGGCCAATGTGCGCGCGGGTGGACTGGAGGGGTTCCCTCCGGGGTAGAGCGACCGGATCGGCTCGTTCAGCGGCGGCGGCGGTGCAGGGCGATCGCGGCGGCCGTGCCGCCGGCCACGGCGCCGACGCCGGCCGCCGCGGGGATGCCGACCTTCGCCGCCTTGCGGCCCGTGCGGTAGTCGCGCAGGCGCCACTCCCGTGCGCGGGCGTGCTTGCGCAGCTTGGCGTCCGGGTTGATCGCGTAGGGGTGGCCGACCAGCGACAGCATCGGGATGTCGTTGTGCGAGTCGCTGTAGGCGGCGCAGCGCGAGAGGTCCAGGTTCTCCGCCGCGGCGAGGGCGCGCACCGCCTCCGCCTTGGCCGGTCCGTGCAGCGGTTCGCCGACCAGCCGGCCGGTGTAGACGCCGGCGACGGACTCGGCGACCGTGCCGAGGGCGCCGGTCAGGCCGAGGCGGCGGGCGATCACCTGGGCGATCTCCACCGGGGCCGCCGTGACCAGCCAGACCCGCTGGCCCGCGTCCAGGTGGGCCTGGGCCAGGGCCCGGGTGCCGGGCCAGATCCGCCCGGCCATGTACTCGTCGTAGATCTCCTCGCCGATGGAGCGCAGTTCGCTGACGCGGTGGCCCTTGACGATGGACAGGGCCGAGTCGCGGGCGTCCCGCATGTGCTCGGGGTCCTCGGTGCCGGCCATCCGGAACCACGCCTGCTGCCAGGCGAAGCGCATCAGGTCGCGGGTCTCGAAGAACTTCCGCTTGTGCAGGCCGCGGCCGAAGTGGAACAGCGCGGCGCCCTGCATCACGGTGTTGTCGAGGTCGAAGAAGGCCGCGGCGCGGTCGTCGCCGTGCACCGGGAACGGTGCCTCGCCCTCCTCGGCGGCCCGCTCGGCGGGCGCGGCCTCGCGGAGGGTGGACTCACGGGCGGCCTCCGCCGATGCCTCGCCGGCCAGCACGCTGCGGGCCGTGGCGGAACGTCTGCGGGGGGAGAGCCATCGGAGAGCGGCCATGTCCGTGAGCATAGCCAGTCTGTTCGGGTGCGCCGGGTCCGAGAGGCGGTGGGCGCGTGAACCCGGGGCGACGGCGGCGCTGCCGGGACCGGCGCACGGCGGGACGAGGCGGAGGCCGGCGGAGGGGGCCCCGGCGGGCCGGAGCGCGCGAGAATGGCCGGCATGAGTCCCCTCTTCCGCCGGAGGGACCGGGCGACCGAGCAGTCCCCGCAGTCCCCGCGGCCCGCGCAGGCGCGGCCGTCCTCCCCGCGTACCGAGTCCCATGTCGTCACCCTCATCCGCAAGCCCGGCTGCCACCTGTGCGACGACGCCCAGGCCGTCGTCGAGAAGGTCTGCGCCGGCCTCGGCGTCGCCTGGGAGGCGAAGGACATCACCGAGGACCGCCGGCTGCACGACGCGTACTGGGAGCAGATCCCGGTCGTGCTGATCGACGGCAGGCAGCACACCTTCTGGCGTGTGAACGAGGAACGGCTGCGCAAGGCACTGACCGACTAGTTCAAGTAGTCCGGATGGTCGCTTAGGATCGATGGTGACGTGGTCTCGGGGGCGTTGATCGTGAGGAGTGTGCACGGCTTTGCCCTCGATGAGTGAGGAACGAGGGCGCGTATGCGCCGGTTCCGTATCAGTGCGCCGGGGTTGCGTGACCCCGGTCACGTTGGCCGGGCAAATCGGACACCATCTTTGTGCACGCGTTCACAAAGACATAGCCTGCATTCGACGGGGCGGTCATGTAGGGACGTATGACCGCCTACAGCCCCGCTCTACCCGCAGGAGCACCGTGGCAACTGGCCGAGCACACCGACCGGCGACCCGTAGCCGAGGGATTCCCGAGGCCACCGTCGCCAGGCTTCCGCTGTACCTCCGAGCGCTGACCGCGTTGTCGGAGCGTTCGGTCCCCACGGTCTCCTCCGAGGAGCTGGCCGCGGCGGCGGGCGTCAACTCCGCGAAGCTGCGCAAGGACTTCTCCTACCTCGGCTCCTACGGGACCCGCGGGGTGGGCTACGACGTCGAGTATCTCGTGTACCAGATCTCGCGCGAACTCGGGCTGACCCAGGACTGGCCGGTTGTCATCGTAGGAATCGGTAATCTCGGCGCCGCGCTCGCCAACTACGGCGGCTTCGCCTCCCGTGGTTTCCGGGTTGCCGCGCTCATAGACGCCGATCCCGGGATGGCCGGAAAGCCCGTGGCGGGCATCCCCGTGCAGCACACCGACGAGCTGGAGTCGATCATCCGGGACGACGGTGTCTCGATCGGCGTGATCGCGACCCCCGCCGGCGCCGCCCAGCAGGTCTGCGACCGCCTCGTGGCCGCCGGTGTCACCTCCATCCTGAACTTCGCGCCGACCGTGCTGAGCGTCCCCGAGGGCGTCGACGTGCGGAAGGTCGACCTCTCCATCGAGCTGCAGATCCTCGCCTTCCACGAGCAGCGCAAGGCCGGCGAGGAGGCGACGCCCGACGGCGTGGCGCCGCCGCCGCCCGCCGTCCGGGCACGGCCGGCCGACGACGGACCGGACGGGGAGGTCCCCGCCGTGATGCCGGCATGAGTCTTCTCGTCGTCGGGCTGAGCCACCGCAGCGCGCCCGTGAGCGTGCTGGAGCGTGCCTCGCTGAGCGCGGACGCGCAGTTCAAGCTGGTCCAGGACACGGTCGCCGCCGAACCGGCCACCGAGGCGGCCCTGCTCGCCACCTGCAACCGCATCGAGCTGTACGCCGACGTGGACAAGTTCCACGCCGGTGTCGCCGAGCTGTCCACGCTGCTCGCCCAGCACAGCGGGGTCGGCCTCGACGAACTCACCCCGCACCTGTACGTGCACTACGAGGACCGGGCCGTGCACCACCTGTTCTCGGTGGCCTGCGGGCTGGACTCCATGGTGGTCGGCGAGGGCCAGATCCTCGGCCAGATCAAGGACTCGCTCGCCCGCGCCCAGGACCAGCACTCCGCCGGACGGCTGCTGAACGACCTGTTCCAGCAGGCACTGCGGGTCGGCAAGCGTGCCCACTCCGAGACGGGTATCGACCGGGCCGGACAGTCCCTGGTCACCTTCGGACTGGAACAGCTCGCCGAGGGGGGCGACGTCGACACCTGGGCCCGGGGCAAGAAGGCCCTGGTCATCGGCGCCGGTTCGATGTCCTCCCTGGCCGCCGCCACGCTGGCGCGGGCCGGGGTCGCCGAGATCACCGTCGCCAACCGCACCGCCGAGCGCGCCGAACGCCTCGCCGCGATCCTCGACGAGGGCGGCACCGGCGTACGGGCCCGCGCGGTGCCGATGGACGCCGTGCCGCACGAACTGACACGTGCCGACCTGGCCGTCTCCTGCACCGGCGCGACCGGGCTCGTCCTGACCGCCGAGGCCGTCGCCGAGACCGTCGCCGCCCGCACCGGCGCCCCCGTCGAGCCGGTCGGCGCCGCCCCGGACACGGGCACCGCCGAGACCATGCCCGCGGCGCGGGACGGCGCGACGCCGGCCCCCGTCGCCGAGGAGAACAGCCCGCTCGACCTCGCCTCCGTGCCCTCCGGCTTCTCCGTCATGGGCGAGGCCGCCGTGGCCGGCATGGACGCGGCCACGCTGGAGCAGCACGCGGCCTGGGCCGCCGGTGGCAGCGCCACCGAGCGGCGCGAGTCGGCGCGGCGCGGTCCCGGCGCGGACGCCGAGCTGATCACGGCGCTCGCCGCCACGGCGACCTCCGCCGGACGCGTCCCCGAGCGGCGCCGGCCCGAGCCGGTCGCCGAGGTGCCGCGCCCGCGGCCCTCCCTGTACCTGCTCGACCTCGCCATGCCGCGGGACGTCGACGTCGCCGTGCACCGGCTGGCCGGGGTCCGCCTGGTGGACATCGAGTCGCTCGCCGACGCGTCCGCCGACGCCCCGATGGCCGCCGACGTCGACCAGGTCCGCCGTATCGTCGGTGACGAGGTCACGGCGTTCGGCGCGGCACAGCGGGCCGCGCGCATCACGCCCACGGTCGTCGCGCTGCGCAGCATGGCCGCCGAGGTCGTGGCCGGCGAGATCGCCCGGCTGGAAGGGCGGCTGCCGGGCCTCGACGCCAAACACCGCTCCGAGATCACCCAGACCGTCAAGCGCGTGGTGGACAAGCTCCTGCACGCGCCGACGGTACGGGTCAAGCAGCTTGCCGCCGAGCCCGGCGGCGCCGGGTACGCGGACGCGCTGCGCACCCTGTTCGACCTCGACCAGGAGACGGTGGCCTCCGTCTCGCGGGCCGAGAACAGCACTGAGAAGAACCGAGGGCCGGCATGACTGAGAAGGCACTGAGGCTTGGGACCAGGCGCAGCAAGCTCGCGATGGCCCAGTCCGGGCAGGTGGCGGACGCCGTGAGCCAGGTGACCGGACGGCCTGTGGAGCTCGTCGAGATCACCACGTACGGCGACACGTCGCGCGAGCACCTGGCACAGATCGGCGGCACGGGCGTGTTCGTGGCCGCGCTGCGCGAGGCGCTGTTGCGGGGAGAGGTGGACTTCGCGGTTCATTCGCTCAAGGACATCCCCACCGCACAGCACCCGGGGCTGGTCCTGGCCGCCGTCCCCGTGCGCGAGGACTTCCGGGACGTGATCGTCGCCCGCGAGGCGACGAAGCTGACCGACCTGCCGAACGGGGCGCGCATCGGCACCGGCGCGCCGCGCCGCATGGCGCAGCTCAACGCGTACGCCCGGGCCCGCGGACTGGACATCGAGACCGTCCCGATCCGGGGTAACGTCGACACCCGTATCGCCTTCGTGGAGCGCGGGGAACTCGACGCCGTCGTACTCGCCGCCGCCGGGCTGAACCGCGTCGGCCGCATCGACGAGGCGACCGACTTCCTGTCGCCCGACGTGATGCTGCCCGCGCCCGGCCAGGGTGCCCTCGCGGTCGAGGCTCCCGCGAACGACCCGGACCTCGTCGCCGCGCTCGCCGAACTCGACGACCCGTTCACGCGGATCGCCGTGACGGCCGAGCGGTCACTGCTCGCCGCCCTGGAGGCCGGATGCAGCGCACCCGTGGGCGCGCTGGCCGACCTGCTGGCCGAAGGGCAGGTTGCCAAGGAAATGCGCCTGCGCGGAGTCGTCGGTAGCACCGACGGTGCCACGATGGTGCAGCTGTCCACCACCGGTCCCGTGCCCGAGACGCACGAGCAGGCGATGGCGCTCGGTCGCGACCTCGCCACCGAGATGCTCGCCCAGGGCGCGGCCGGTCTGATGGGGGAGCGAGCACATTGAGCCCCACCGCCTTTCCCGCCTGTCCCGAACACGGGCACGTCACCTTCCTGGGTGCCGGACCCGGAGATCCGGGACTGCTGACTCTGCGCGCCGTCGAGGCGCTGGCCCACGCGGACGTCCTCGTCGCCGAGCACGAGGTGCTCGACGTGGTCCGCACGCACGCGCGTCAGGGCGTGACCGAGGTGCACACGGACGCGGACGCGTCCGCGGATGCCCCGGCGCAGCCCGGTCCGGGCGCAGGCGTGCCCAGGCTGGCGGTAGTTGACGGTTCGTCGACCACCACCGGCACCCCCGCCGTGCGGGATGCCGCACATCTTGTCATGGAGGCCGCGCGGGGCGGCAGGCGGGTCGTCCGTGCGGTCACCGGCGATCCGGGGCTCGACACGTACGCCGCCGAGGAGATGCTGGCCTGCGCCGCGGCCGGGGTGCCCTTCGAGGTCGTCCCGGGCATCGCCACCGCCGTGGGCGTGCCCGCGTACGCGGGGGTGCCGCTGAGGGACGCGGAGGGGACCGACGTGAGGTTCGTGGACGCCCGTACCGCCTCGGACCGCTGCTGGACCGAGGTGGGCGCCTCCGACGGCACGGCCGTGGTGTCGACGACGCTCGACTCGGTGGCCGCCGCCGCCGGGGAACTGGTCGCCGCCGGCCGCAAGCCGGACACCCCCCTCACGGTGACCGTCGCGGGCACGACCACGCGCCAGCGCACCTGGACGGCGACGCTCGGCACGATCGCCCAGACGCTCAAGCAGGCCAAGGTGCTGCCCTCGCCGGACGGTGGGCGTCCGGTGATAGCCGTGGTCGGCGAGCGTTCCGCCACCGCCCAGCGCGAGCAGCTCTCGTGGTTCGAGTCCAAGCCGCTCTTCGGCTGGAACGTCCTCGTGCCGCGCACCAAGGAGCAGGCGGCGTCGCTCTCCGACCAGCTCCGGTCCTACGGAGCCGTACCGCACGAGGTGCCGACCATCGCGGTCGAGCCGCCGCGCACGCCCCAGCAGATGGAGCGCGCGGTCAAGGGCCTGGTGACCGGCCGCTACGAGTGGATCGCCTTCACGTCGGTCAACGCGGTCAAGGCGGTCCGGGAGAAGTTCGAGGAATACGGGCTCGACGCCCGTGCCTTCGCCGGGATCAAGGTCGCCGCGGTCGGCGACCAGACCGCCCAGGCCCTGATCGACTTCGGCGTCCGGCCCGACCTGGTGCCGAGCGGCGAGCAGTCGGCCCGCGGCCTGGTCGAGGACTGGCCGCCCTACGACCCGGTCTTCGACCCGATCGACCGCGTCTTCCTGCCCCGCGCCGACATCGCCACGGAGACCCTGGTCGCCGGGCTGATCGAGCTGGGCTGGGAGGTCGACGACGTCACCGCCTACCGCACGGTGCGCGCCTCGCCGCCGCCGGCCACCACCCGGGAGGCGATCAAGGGCGGCGGCTTCGACGCGGTCATGTTCACCTCGTCGTCCACCGTGCGGAACCTGGTCGGCATCGCCGGCAAGCCGCACAACGTCACGGTGATCGCCTGCATCGGTCCGGCGACCGCCAAGACGGCCGAGGAACACGGCCTGCGGGTCGACGTGATGGCTCCCGAGCCGTCCGTGCACAAGCTGGCGCAGGCCCTGGCCGACTTCGGCCTCCGGCGCCGCACCGCCGCGATCGAGGCGGGCGACCCGGTCACCCGGCCCAGCGAACGCCGTCCCGGCGCGCGGCGCCGTCGCTCGACGACCTGAGCGGAGCCGGCCACCGCGGCCCGGCAAGGAGGCGGAGCGTTCTGCAGGAACGCTCCGCCTCCTTGTTTTTCAGGGCCGCCACGGGTCCGGAGGTAGTGGCCTACCGGGACAGTCGCAGGTCCCAGCCCGCAGGGCCCTCGCCGCCGGCCACGCGGACCAGGGCCGGGGTGTAGCTCTCCGGCGCGGGCCGCCCCGCCGCCTCCCACCGCCGTAGCCAGCCGCGCAGGATGGCCAGCGACGGGGAATCGGGCCGGTCGGCGAGGATCGTGCCGTCCTGCTGGATGACCGCGGCCGTGGTCGCCGTGGTGTGACCGATCGCCCACAGCTCCGGGCACAGCCCCGCCATCGTCAGCCCGGGGTCGCCCAGGGCGGCGGCGAAGGTCCGCCAGGACGGCCAGCCGACCTCGGGCCCGTCGTACGGTTCGGTGTGCGCGTCTTCCAGCAGGTGGCCCAGGGAGGTGCGAGCGCCGGTGTGCAACGGGTCGTCCTGCTCCCGCCAGGCGATGGAGATCCAGGAGGGGGCCGGGACGCGCCTCTCCCAGTCCACCCAGCGGCCGGGTAGGTCCAGGTCCGTCTTCGGCGATGCCGTCGCCTCGATGTATCCGCCGGTGAACACCGCCTCCACGACCGGCTGACCGCCGCTCACGCGGATTTTCGCGACGACCGTCATGTTGGGCACCGCGGCGATCGGCAGCGGGGCGACGATCAGCCCGCCGTCGACGACCTGGTCCACCCACACCTCGGGCAGCAGAGACGGAGTGCACCACGCCACCATCCGGTCGTACGGGGCCCGCTCGGCGAAGCCGGCCGTACCGTCCGCGGTATGGCAGCGGACGTTGTGCACGCCGCGGTCGTGGTGGATGAGGTTGGCCCAGCGGACCAGGAAGTCGTCGATGTCCAGACTGGTCACCGAGCCGGTCGGGCCGACCAGTTCGGCGAGCAGGGCGCCGGACAGGCCCGACCCGGTGCCGTACTCGGCGACCTTGTGGCCGGGGCGGACGTCCAGGGTGGTCAGCTCGCGGTGGATGACGACCGGGTTGGAGCGGTGCGGCGTCGGCCCACGGCCCTCGTGGTGGGTGTAGTGGTGCTCGGGGACGGACTCGGCGGCCAGGGCGACGGCGTTCAACGGCTTCACTCCTTCGAGGGGAACAGGCACGCGTATTCGGTCAACTGCTCTGGGCGGGTGAAGGACACGATGCCCGGGTGACGCGGACCGGGGTCAAGATCGTGAGGGCGGCGTGGTGGTATCGGCCGCCAGTGCTGTACTCGCCGACCGGCCCGCCATCGGGCAGTTCGGCCCAGGCGTGGTACTCGTCGTGAACCCGCCTGTGCGGCCTGGCCGATGTAGGGGGTGCGCGCCCGTCCGGGCTCGGTTCACGATTCGTCGTGGTGCGTGAGCCGGCCGTCGGTGAGCCGCCAGTAGTGCTGGTGGGATGTCAATTGCCAGGTCTCGCAAGCGGCGATCGCCTGCGTGATCCATTCGTGGAGCTGCAGGAGGGCCTGCGCCCGTAGAACAGCGCGGGTGGCGGCACGTTCAGTAACATCGACCGGGTGGACGTCAATGCCGAGCCGACCACGTCCAGGTGCATACTGCGGCCGTAGTTGCGGTGGATCGGAGCGACCCATTCTGCTCCCAGGACGATGGTCCCGCTGTCAGGTCCCGTGAGGAACCGCAGGTCCGTGACGCGGCTCATGTAAGGGCCGAGGCACCCGGTGATGTCGGTGGTGGTCAGTGGCCAGGCGCGGTGCCGGGGCAGTTTGCGATTTCGTGCGGACATGACAGGCAGGATCGCAGAAGGCGTCGGAGATGCCTCAGCGGATGGTGCGGATCATCACTGTCAGGACCGGGGAGGCCGGTGACGGCTGGCTCTGCCCGATGTCTTCGTAGCCCCAGGACCTGTAGAGGGCGTGGACCTTTCCGTCTCCAGCGGCCGGGTTGACCATGAGGGTGACGAACGGTTCATCGCGGACGGCGAGGAGCGCGTCGTGCATGCGGCGGGCAGTGCCGGTCTTGCGCCAGGCCGGCACAACGCCGCCCTCCTTCAGTGCCATGGCTGGGCTGGCGGTGTACCTATTGATCGGCGTCGGGCTGATGCGCTGCCAGTACCGGTCGCCGTGCTCGATGGTGTTGCCGTACGCGAAGCCGACCGGCTCTTCGTCGGTATAGGCCAGGACAGTGGTGAATCCCGGTTCGGCGCCGTGCCGCTCCAGCCGTTCGCCGAAAGTGGTGACCAGGTAGTTCGGCAGGTGCAGGAGTGGTGCGCGCACCTCGGCGTACATCGAGCAGATCGCCGCGCACGGGGCCGAGGCCGGTGAAGGTGCCCAGTCCCACCGCGGGTGTCGCGGTCATGCAGGCGCTCCCCAGGCGGTGGTGTGCTCGGTCCATGTCCGCACGGTGTTGCTGCCGCGCGCGGTGTTCCGTAGGGCGTCCCCGAATTCCTGGAGGATGCGCGTCACCCGGGCGTGGCGGGTGGCGACGTCGGTGGGGACCCGCATCGCAGTGGCCGTGGCCGCTTCGGCGTCACCCTGCCTGAGCTGCGCGTGAGCGAGCCGAGCGGTGTTGAGGGCGCGGTCGCGCCGCATCTGGGGGTGGAGCAGGGTGAGACTTCTGTGGGCATGGGCTTCGGCTCGTTCGAAGTCACCGAGGCGCAGGTGCGCGGACAGGGAGAGCGTTTCGAGTTCTGCCCCGTTGAGAGCCGCGGTCATCCACACCGGGCGGTCGAGATCCGGATCGGCGCGTTCGAGCGAGTCCTGAGCACAGCCCAGAGTTTTCCGTACGGCTGCCGAGTCGCCGGTGAGGCCGAGGGTGGCGGCCTGGCGGGCGTGCCCCAGTGAGGCGAACAACGGATCGCGGCGGGTGAGGTGCAGGTTGCGGGCGACGTCGTTCGCGGCGATCGCGTCGGCGGGGCGGCCCATGTGCCGGTACATGGTGCCCGCGTGGCTCCAGATACGGAACTTGATCGCCTGGTCGCCGGACATCTCGGCGAGTGCCTGGGCCTCGCGCATGTGCGCCTTGGCGATGTCGTAGCGGCAGCCGTCGATCGCGGCCCACATCGCCGAGGAACGGAAGGCCGCGGCGGACGCGTAGAGGCTGTTGCGTACGCGCTGGGTGGCGTTCCCCGCGTTCTGGAGGTTCAGCGCCTCGTCCGCGAGCGCGGCGGCACGCTGCTCGATGCCGAGTTGTCCGCCGTGGCGCTGGTCGCCGGCGATGACCTCGGCGAAGCGCTTGTTCAGGCGGTGGACGTCGCTCATGCCGATACGGCGTGGTGAGGCCGCGGCGGGGGCGGCTGCCGCGGCGGCAGCCGCCGCGATGCCGCCGACGAGGGTGCGGCGCTTCATGTAGGGGTCCTCCTGCTGCGGTGAGGCGGGGACGGACGAAGGCCGGCCTCGGGGGACGAACCCCAAGGCGACGGCGGGTAGTCCGGAGACGTCCTCAAGTGCCTTGCGAGCCGCTGATTTGGGCCACGTGACCCGGCCCGCCTTCCACGCGCGCACCGATGAGCCGTCGAGCCCGCCGGTACGTCCGGTCAACCGTTCAATGGCCTGGTTCACGGCTTCGGCCAGGCTGTTGGAGCTGTAGCCGTGTTCGGTCATCCACGCCTCAAGAACAGTGTTGCGGGTGGTGTCCATTGCGGCACCGTAGCCCTCACCCCTCGTCACCCGCCAGGTAAACGGGTGGTCAAATCGCCCTATGCCGGGCTGGTTGATGCCGTCGTGAATGCCCTAACCAGCCTTTCTGGGCCAGGGGTTGTCTGGATACCGGCCGCTCGGTGCCGCTGGGGCGCGGGCGGTCATCGACGGCCCGGCTCACCCCTGAAGTGCCCTGAGGAGTGAACCGGGCACCTGGGACCCCAACGAAGGCTCCACGCCCATGACGAGTCTGAAGAAGCCGATCGAGGCCGCCCCCGTCGGCCACCCCAAGTACAGCCAGACCTTGCCGTGCGCTCCGTCCACCGCGGAGGTCGGCCGGAAACTCGTACGGGACGTCCTCGGCGTATGGCGCCTCGACGATCTCGCGGATCAAGCCGAGCTGATCGTCACGGAACTGATCGCGAACGCCTGCAAGCACACACGGAGTTCGCGGATCCGCTTGGTCGTCGGGCGGCCGAGCCCGATACAGGTGCATGTCGGCGTCGTGGACCGCGACCCCTCGCGCCTGCCAGCTCTCGAGCGGGCCGGTGCGGAGGACGAATCGGGCCGAGGTCTGCTGATCATCGGTGCGCTCGCCGAACGCTGGGGCTGCGATCTGCAAGGCTCGGCCACCCGGCCCTGGGGAAAAGAAGTCTGGGCCGAACTCCGTGCCGAGGGCGACGAGTGATGGCGTGGCTATGGACCACCGGTGACTGCTGGCTCGGCTGCGAACGCACCGGAGTCCCGGTGATCTGGCTCGGCCCGGTGCAGTGGGACGGACAGCACGCCCCCTTCTACGCGTGCGAACCGTGCCTCGCTCGGCTCAAGGCCCAGGCGCTCGCCCATTTCATGACCTGGCGGTCGGCCCCCGCCTGACCAGCCCAGCGGCACACGACTTCCCGGTGTGAGGCGGCCGGGGTCCACGAGGAACCTGCGTGGGCCACGTTCTCCCGCGCCGGGTGGCCAGGCGCCGTCCATTGAAGCCGGACCTCCCGGCACCGCTGCTGTGACGGCGTTCTGGTGGGCCTCCCGGCCCGGCAAACACATCAACAACGAAGGTGAGGAGTCTGACATGACACGCAACACCATGGTTCCCCTCCGTACCGAAGCGCGTCCGCAGAACCCCGGTGCGTCGGACGGTTTCGACCTGGACGTTTTGCTCGTTGAGATCGCCGACCCGGCGGGTCTGGTCAACCTGACCGACGACAACTGCGGATCTACCTGCGGCGCCTGCGTCACCAACGTCGCCTGACCTCGTTCCTGTTCATCCCGAACCGGTGCCGTCCCGCTCGGCGCGGCGGCACCGGGCCGGTCGTCCCGCCTACGGAGGTACCTGGTGCCCGCCCCGCCCGCAGCGTTCCACACCGGCTCCGCCGCTCTCGTCCGCGCTGTGACCCTGGCCCGGTCGACCGTGCCGCCCTGTCCCGACCTCGACGACTTCTCGCCCCGTGGCTCTGCTGCCTGCCGGGCGTGGCTGGGCGCCGCCCTCGCGGACGGGGACTTCGCCGAGGCACTGTGGCACTCCAGCCCCGCACTGACCGAACGGGTTCGGGTCCTGTGCGCGGCCGAGAATCCCTCCGCGCGTGACGTACGCCGGGCGGCGCTGTCTGTGTCCCGCTATCTGCTGCGTGCCCGGCATCGTGCAACGCCGTTCGGCCTGTTCGCCGGCGTGGCCGCCGCGCAGTTCGGCCCAGGGGTGCGGGCGGGCTGGGGTGACGAACACGTGGCCGTCGGCCGGGCGGGGGCGGAGTGGGTGGCGGCCGTGATCGAGCGGCTGGAGTCGTGCCCCGACCTCCTCGAACGCCTGCCGGTCGTCGTCAACAACACCGTGTCGCGACGGGGCGACAGGCTCATCGTCCCGTTCCAGCCCGACACCCGGGACGACGGAACGCGGGCAATCGAGGTATCCCTCGCCCTGACCGGGCCGCTGCGCGCGGTCCTCGCTGCGGCGCGGACGCCGATCCCATTCGGCACGCTCGTGGACGGGCTCCGGTCGGAGTTTCCCGAGGCCGGACCGGGGAAAGCACATCGGCTGGCAGAGGAGTTGATCCGCCGACGGGTGCTGCTGACCTGCCTGCACGCTCCGGGCACCGAGACCGATGCCCTCGGGCACCTCCTGGGCCGGCTGAACTTGCTCGGCACCGATCGCCTAGCCACGGTCGCAGAAACGGTGCGCGAACTGCGAGCGATCCACTCGGGTCTGACGGGGTGCACCACACGCCATGGGCGGGAACGCATCGCATCCCGGATGCGTGCTCTCGTTCCCGGCCTGCGCCGCCACCCCGTCGCGCTCGACCTTCGCCTGGACGCGCGGATCGTTCTGCCGGGAGCCGTCGCCCGGGAGGTCGAGCGCGCAGCCCTGGCCCTCACCCGGCTGAGCACACGGCCGTACGGGACGGCGGCCTGGAACGCTTACCACCAGCGGTTTTACGAGCGGTACGGCATCGGCACGCTGGTGCCGCTCCACGAAGTCGTGGCGGACAGCGGCGCGGGATACCCCGACGGCTACCCGGGCACCCCTGGCACCCCGCGACGACCTCGCGTCTCCGAACGGGACGACGCCCTCGTACGACTGGCGCAGGCCGCCGCCCTCGACGGCCGTGACGAGCTGGCCCTCACCGACGAGCTGATCGCGGACCTTGGCATGGGACCCGAAGCACCTCGGTTGCCGCCGCATCTGGAGGTCGGGGTACGCGTGTACGCAGTCAGCCTGGCGGACCTGCGACGGGGACGGTTCCGGCTGGAGGTCGTGAGTGTGTCACGGGGCGCCGGTGTCTCCACGGGACGCTTTCTCGACGTGCTGTCCCCCAGCGATCGCGCGGCGTTGGCCACGGAACTGGCCGACCTTCCGGCCGCCGACGGCGCCACCGTACCCGTGCAGCTCTCCTTTCCCGCGCTTGTCCCGGAGAGTGCTCACGTCGCCCGCGCTCCGCAGGTACTGCCCACCGTGATCAGCCTCCAGGAGCACCGCACCCGCGACGAGAACGTTCTCACCCCGGAGGATCTGGCAGTGGGCTGCGACGGACGCCGCATGTACCTGGCCGCTCCGGCTCGGGGGCACCGCGTCGAGGCCGTGGCGGCGAACGCGCTCAACCCGCACACGCACACCCCGCCCCTGGCCCGCTTCCTCTCAGAGTTGTCGCGCGCGCAGTGCGCCCAGGTCACTGTCTTCGACTGGGGCGCCGCCGCGACGATGCCCTTTCTTCCCCGCCTGCGGTACGGACGCACCGTACTGGCCCCGGCTCGCTGGCGGTTGGAGGCGACCGAGTTGCCCGGTCGGGCTCGCCCCCGCGCCGAGTGGGACTCCGCTCTCACCGAGTGGCAGACCCGTCGGCGGATGCCGGCCCGCGTCCACCTCGTCGAGGACGACCGGCGCCTCTTCCTCGACCTCGACGAGGCCGTGCACCGGGCACTTCTGCGCCGGCACCTCGACCGGTTCCGTGCGGCCGTAATCGTCGAGGCCCCGGAATGGGAGGCCTACGGCTGGTGCGGTGGACGGGCCCACGAAGTCGTGGTGCCCCTCAAAGCGACCCGGACCCCGGCGTGGCCACCCTTGCCTACCCCCACCCCGGCCCGCACCTTCTCACCCGCCCAGACGCAGACACCCGCTGTCTCCTCGGTCCTGCTCGCCGCCCTGTACGGAGATCCCCGCCGCCAGGACGACTTGCTCTCCCGGTACCTCCCCGACCTCCTCGAACAACTCGGTGCTCCGCCCTGGTGGTTCATCCGCTTCCGCGATCCCGACCCGCACCTTCGTGTACGCATCGCTCTCCCCCACCCGGGAGCGTTCGCCCGGACCGCACGCACGGTGAGCGCGTGGGCCGACACGCTGCGGTCTGTCGGACTGCTGACCGACCTGCGTTACCCCACATCCTTCAGGGAGATGGGCCGCTGGGGATCCGGCGCCGCCTGGAACGCGGCCGAGGCCGTCTTCCAGGCGGACTCGCTGGCCGTCCTGACCCAACTCGCCCAACCCCGGCGTCCGGGGCACCGTCCGCTGGTGGCAGCCCACACCGTCGCCATCGCCACCGCGTTCCTCGGCGGCACCGAGGCGGCGATGCGATGGCTGACCGACCGCGTCCCGCCTTCCGCCCCCACTCCCGTTCCGCGCCCGGAGTACGTCGAGGCCGTACGGCTCGCTGATCCGCGCGACGACTGGGCGGCTCTGCGAGACGCCCCGGGCGGCGACGCCATCGTGTCGGGATGGGCGGACCGGGCCACCGCACTTGCCGCATACCGGTCGTATTTGCCGGGCCCGGAGACTCGGGGCATCGCCGTCGACGACGTACTCACCTCCCTTCTGCACGTCCACTTCGTACGCAACGTCGCCGTGAACTTCCCCGAGGAAGAGGCGTGCCTTCACCTGGCGCGCGCCGCCGCCCTGGCGTGGACCGCGCGAATCACCGGACGGCCCTCGTGACCGTCCGCCCCGCGCTCGACGTCGCCGCCGCCATCGCCACTCGGTTGGCCGACCCCGGCACCGTGTCGCTCGGTTGTCGAGAACACCGTCAGCACCTCGCCCACGGTCCGTCTGGTATCGCCCTCCTGCACATCGAACGGGCAGCGAACGACCTCGGCCCGTGGCAGTACGCCCATGACTGGCTCACCGCCGCGTCCCGCCGGCCGATGACCAGCGGCGCGGACAGCCACCCCTTCTACGGGACACCCGCCCTCGCCCACGCGGTGGCTTGTGCCGCCGGCTCCCTCCCCGGCTCGTACCAGCGTGCCCTCGACGCACTCGACCGACAGGTCATCCGCGACACCGGCCGCCGTCTTGATGCCGCACACCGCCGCATCGACGCCGGACTCCTCCCGAAGCTCGCCGAGTTCGACACCATCCGGGGCATCACCGGATACGGTGCCTATCTCCTGCGCCGCGACCCCGACGGTTCGACGACACGCGCCGTCCTCGACTACTGCATACGCCTCACCGAACCAATCACCCACCACGGCGATACCCTGCCGGGCTGGTGGGCGAAGACCGGACCATCGGGCCGCCCAGACGGCGGCCGGTTCCCCGGCGGGCACGCCAACAACGGGCTTGCGCACGGCATCGGTGGCGTGCTCGCACTACTGTCCCTAGCCGTCCGGTACGGCACCATCACCGACGGGCACCACGCCGCGCTGCGCACCATCCTCGCTTGGCTGGACCGCTGGCGGCAGGAGACAGGCAGCGGAGCCGCCTGGCCCTACTGGATCTGCCGGGACGAGCTACGAAGCAGCCGCCCCACCCCGTACGTGCCCTCGCGCCCGTCCTGGTGTTACGGCACCGCCGGACTCGCACGCGCCCGGCAACTGGCCGCACTCGCCCTCGGCGACACCCGCCTTCGCACTGAAGCGGAGAACGCGTTGTCGACCGCCCTCACCGACACCGGTCAGCTACGGACCATGACGGACCACGGCCTGTGTCACGGCGTCGCGGGTCTTGCCCACGTCGCCGCCCGTACCGCCGACGACGCCCACCCGGAGGCGGCGGCCCGGCTCCGCGCTGCGATCCCGGCACTCGTGGCCACGCTGTATCCGCCGGGCACCGACCCGGCGCTCACTGCCAAGAGGCTTTTGGGCGACGCAGGGGCGGGCCCCGGCCTTCTCGACGGCGCGGCCGGCACCGCTCTGGCGCTCCTCGCCCACGGCATGGGCACGCCCCCTCGTTCGGGCTGGGACACCTGCCTGCTCATCGTCTGAATCACCGACCGAAGGACTTCTATGCCCCCTGATCGCTGGCAACAGCACAGCATCATCTTCGCCGACCGCGACAGCGCCCGGCAGTCTGCGGTCCAACGGCTCGGTCCCGTACTGGCCGGTGCGCAGACTGCCGGTCAACTCACCCACTGGTGGTTTATGAACAAGCAGCCCTGGATGCTCCGTTACCTCGCCGAGAAACCCTCTCCGGCAGTGGAGACACTGCTGAGTGAACTCGTCGGCGACGGTGTGGTCGTCTCCTGGCTGCCCTGTGTGTACGAGCCCGAGACCGAGGCATTCGGCGGTGCGCAGGCCATGGAAGCGGCTCACGAACTGTTCCACCGGGACTCCAGCCACCTGCTCGCCTACGTGCCGGGCCCGGGGCACCTGGGGCGCCGGGAGACGACGATCCTGCTGGCGAGCGAGCGCCATGATGCGTGGTGCCCGACTCGACTGGTTCGAGCAGGGCGACGTCTGGGCGAAGGTTGCCGCCCTCCGGCCGCCCGCCGCTTCTTCGTCAACCGGACGAGTGGCTGAACTGGCCCCGGCCATGCGGCGACTCATGACCGCCGATGCCCAAGACCTCTGCCGTCCGGACGGCCCGCTCCATCCGCACGACACCTGGGTGACCGCCTTCGAAGAGGCGGGTGCCACGCTCGCCGAGCTCGCCGTCCGCGGGGGCCTTACCCGCGGACTACGGGCCGTCATCGCGCATCACGTGATCTTCCACGCCAACCGCGCCGGTCTCCTTCTGGACGACCAGAGCGCTCTGTCCCACATCGCACGAGAGGTCATCATGGGAACGAGTGACATCCCCGGGTCGTCCGTCGGCGCGTCGGCGTCCGCCATTGGCGTCGGCGCGGTGAACCCCGACCCGGCCATCACCCCCACGGCGGACGCCGAGCGTCTTCGCCACGCGCTGGTCGACCGGCTCCGCGCGGACGGCCACGCCCGAACGCGCGCCGTCGAGAACGCGCTGCGAACCGTGCCTCGCCATGTGTTCGTGCCTGAGGCCTCGCTGGACAACGCCTACGCCAACGCACCCGTGCACATCAAGTACGACACCGACGGCACCTCCCTGTCCTGCGCCTCCCAGCCCGGCGTCGTCGCCCTCATGCTGGACCAACTCGACGTACGACCCGGTCAGCGTGTCCTCGAACTCGGCGCCGGTACCGGCTACAACGCCGCCCTGCTCGCCCATCTCGTCGGCGAGAGCGGCTGGGTGACCACCCTCGACGTCGACGACGACCTCGTGGCGGGTGCCCGAGCCCACCTCGCCGCCGCCGGGATCACCAACGTCGAGGCCATCACCCGCGACGGGGCCATCGGACACGCCGAGGGGGCACCTTACGACCGGATCATCGCCACCGTCGGCGCGCACGGGGTGCCCCACGCCTGGCTGCGGCAACTCGCCCCGGGCGGACGGCTGCTCGTCCCCCAGCGTCTCAAGGGCACGGTGTCCCGTTCCATCGCCTACGAGCGGCATGAGAACCGATGGGTGTCGCTGAGCAGTGAGATGAACACCTTCATGCCCCTCAGGCGGGGCATCGCCGACGACGAACGCCGGGTCGTCCCGCTCAGCACGGACGGCACCGTCAGGCTCCAGGCCCCGGCCGGCCAGGACATCGACGCCGCCGCCCTCGCCGGAGTCCTGGACCATCCGCGCACCGAGCAGTGGACCGGTGTGACGGTACGGGCCATGGAGTCGTCGGAATGGATGGAGCTGTTCGTCTCCTGCTCCCTCCCGTCCGGCCTGATCCGCATGCTGTTCCCGCCGGACGCCAAGGGCACCCTGCTCACCGAGGACCCCTACCCCTCCTCGAACGCCGCCGTCGAGAAGGGTGCCGTCGCCTATCTCGCCCGGCGCGTGTCGCAGGAGACGACGCCCGAGGGCGCCAGGCTCTGGGAGTTCGGCGTGATCGGGCACGGCCCCGGCAGCGGAGAGCTGGGCGCCCGGGTCGCCGAAGCCATCCGTACCTGGGACCGCGAACACCGCGACCACGAGGCCACGTTCCAACTTCAGCTCCCGGACACCCAGGCCCACGAAGACCGGCTCCCCGGTCGCTTCACGCTCGACGCCCCGCTGAACCGGATCGTCGTCGACTGGCACCAAACCACCTGATGGCGGGCGGTGCCCGTCGGCCCACGCCCGGCGGGCACCCCTACCTCGTGTTTCCTGTCGACATCCGGGGGAGAACCATGGACCCAAACGGGCTCACCGCCCAGCGCTTCCCGCTCATCGCCCGATTCCGTCCCGCCTGCTTGCCGTTGCGCCAGCGCGTACGCGCCCTCGTCGAACTCGCCGACACCGCCGTGACCACGGCCGATCAGGGACTCGCCTCGTCCGTCTACAACCAAGCCGGTCTCCTCGCCTCCGACCTCGGCCTACCCGGCCTCGCACGCGAGATGTGTCACCAGCACGCAGCCGCCTACCTGCACCGCTGCCCCCTGCCCGCCATGTGCGTGATCCGGGGCCTGGAACCGGTCGTCAACCTCGCCCGCCTCCAGATCCGCGCGGGCCGGGCCGACTGCGGGCGGTAGCGACAGGGTGATTCACGAAAGCCTCACCCGCCCACCCGACCCGGGACACCCCGCCGCCGGGCAGATGGCCTGATCTCCACATCCGCGATTGATCGGAGAGCTGTACCGCTCGCTGGGTGTGGGGAGTCCCTGTCCGGGGGACCGCATCCGGGCAGGCATGAAGGCGAGGAGGCGGAGCGTTCTGTGGGGGGCACGCTCCGCCTCCTCGTTTCTTCAGGCCCTGGACGCGTACGGCAGGAAGGCTGTCCAGGTGGTGGGGGTGAGGGTGAGGCGGGGGCCGTCGGGGTTTTTGGAGTCGCGGACGAGGACGCGGTCGGGGGTGGTGGCCATCTCGACGCAGGAGGGGCCGTCCGCCGTGCTGTGGCTGCTCTTTATCCACCCCGTCTCGCGGGTGGCTGCCTCGGAGGGCTTGCGGGTCATGTTTCTCCCCAGATTTTCTCGATGAGGGACAGCGAGTCTCTTGGCGCGAGCGCCTGGGCCCGGATGATTCCGTACCGCATGTCGAGGACGGTGGTCTCCTTGGGGTTGCAGACCACCCGGCTTGTCAGCGGTGCCTCGCTGAGTCCCACGGTCGCCCCGTCCTTGAGCTTGATCAGCCGGAACGGCCCGTCGATCCCTGAGTTCTCCTCCCGGTCGAGGGGCAGGATCTGGAGGTCGACATTGCGCAACCGGGCCACCTGCAACAGGCGTTCGCGTTGCTCACGCATCACCATCTTGCCCCCGATCAGGCGGCGTAACGTCGCCTCGCACAGCACGAAGCTGAACATGGGGCGGGCGCTCGCACCGCCGAGGATGGCTTGCCGGGCCAGCCTCGCGGCGACCTGTCGCTCCAACTCCTCCTCCGTGAAAGGCGGGCGGCGGGAGCTGAAGACCGCCCGCGCGTACGCCTCGGTCTGCAACAGCCCGTCGACGACGGAGTTGTTGTAGGAGCAGATCTCGACGGCCTCCGCCTCCAGACGCTTCACGTCCCGTACCTTCTTCGGGTACCGGACCTCTGCCACGTCGTGTTTGAGGGCGGCGATCTTGCCGCCCGCTTGCAGGGCCTCGTCCGCCGCGTCCAGGTACTCGGGGCGGGGGATTCTCCGGCCCCTTTCCACCGAGGAGACCAGCTCCTCGCCGTAGCCGATCGCCGCGCCGAACTCCGCCTGGGTGAGGCCGGCCGCCTCGCGCCACAGCTTCAGTTGGCGTACGACCGTGCGCATCACGGCGCCGGTCTCCTCGTCGTCCGGTCCCGTCTCCCACCCGCTCATGCCCGTCGTCCCTCCGCCGCACGCCCGTCCCCGGATCAACGCCGGTGGCCGGGGCGGGTCACCCCGGACGGCCCGGACGGAATCGGGCGGGGCGCGGACGGGCCGCGCCGGTCACCGTGGCGGGGGTTCCGTGGCGGTGAGGATCGCGGTCAGCAGGCCCGGGAAGCGCTGCTCCAGTTCCGTGTCCCGCAACTCGCTGTAGCGCGAGGTGCCTTCCTCGTACTGCGAGATGACGCCGCTCTCCCGCAACACCTTGAAGTGGTACGTCGAGGTCGACTTGGAGACAGAAAGCCCGAACGAGCTGCAGTTCATGGGGTGTTCGGCCCGAGCGAGGGAGCGCACGATGCCCAGCCGCAGCGGTTCGCCGAGGGCCCGCAGGACCAGGCTCACCGGGACCTCGCGCAGGTCGGGGTGGGGCAGGGCCTTCTTGGCGGGGGCACGTCTGGCACGGGTGGACACAGGAGAAGTCTACGTCGGACGGTGGCAATGGTACGTTGAATCTCGTAGTACGAGGAAATTCCGACAATGGTTCTGTCGCAGATCGCAGATCGCAGACGGCCACGGCGCAACGGAGAGACCCCTTGAGCGACCCCACCCCGCAGCACGACGCGACCGACGACCCGCTGTTCTCGCCCTTCGACCTCGGCGGCGTCCGGCTGGGCAACCGCACGGCGCTGGCCCCCATGACGAGGGTCAGTGCCACCGAGGACGGACTGGTCACCGAGCGCAACGCGCGCTACTACGAAGGATTCGCCCGCGGCGGGTTCGCCCTGGTCGTCACCGAGGGCGTCTACACCGACACGGAGCACAGCCAGGGCTACCTGTACCAGCCGGGGCTCGCGACGGACGCCCAGGGCGAGGCGTGGCGGCCGGTGGTCGAGGCCGTGCACGCGGCGGGCGGAGCGATATTCGCGCAGCTCATGCACGCGGGGGCGCAGGCCCAGGGCAACCGCTTCCGCGAGGAGAGCGTCGGCCCCTCCGCCGTCGCGCCGCGCGGCGAGCAGCTTGCCTTCTACCGGGGCGGCGGCCCCTACCGCACGCCCAGGGCGCTGGACGCCGGGGAGATCGCGCGGGTGCGCCGGGGCTTCGCGGACGCGGCCCGCCGGGCGGCCGACGCGGGCTTCGACGGTGTGGAGGTGCACGGGGCCAACGGCTACCTGCTCGACCAGTTCCTCACCGACTACCTCAACCGGCGCGAGGACGCGTACGGCGGCGGCGTCGAGAACCGCGTGCGCCTGGCGGCCGAGGTCCTGGACGAGGTGCTCCAGGCCGTGGGCTCCGAGATCGCGGTCGGTATCCGCGTCTCCCAGTCCAAGGTCAGCGACTTCCACCACCGCTGGGCGGGCGGCACCGAGGACGCCGAGGCCGTCTTCACCACCCTGGCCCGCACCGGCGCGCACTTCCTGCACACCACCGAGTACCGGGCGCTCGACCCCGCCTTCCCCGCCGGTACCGAGACGCTGGCCCGGCTCGCCAGGAAGTTCGGCGGGCTGCCGGTGATCGCCAACGGCGGGCTGGAGGACCCGCGGGACGCCCGGACCGCGCTGGAGTCCGGCGACGCCGACGTCGTCGCGCTCGGCAAGGGCGCGCTCGCCCAGCGGGACTGGCCCCACCGGGTGCGGGAGGGCCGGGAGATCGCGAGCGAGCCGCACCCCGACATCCTCGCCCCGCTCGCCGACATCAAGGACCGGGAACTGGCCGGGTGAACGCCGACGGGCCCGCCGGTGGCCGGGGGTACCGGCCGCCGGCGGGCCCGCGTGACGGGTGCGGTCAGGCCACCGTGCGGATCAGCTTCTTGTTGACGAACTCCTCGATGCCGGGCCGGCCCAGCTCGCGGCCGAAGCCGGACCGCTTGATCCCGCCGAAGGGCAGTTCCGCGCCCTCCGCGCCGACGCCGTTGACGAAGACCATGCCGGCCTCGATGCGGTCGGCGACCCGCGCGGCCTGCTCGGGGTCGGTGGTGAAGACGTAGGAACCGAGGCCGTACGGGGTGTCGTTGGCGATGCGGACGGCCTCGTCCTCGTCGGCGGCCGGGAAGACCAGGGCGACGGGGCCGAACAGCTCCTCGCGGGCGGCGGGGTGGTCCGGCGCCAGGCCCGTGAGGACCCCGGCCGGGAAGTACGCCCCGCGCCGCTCGCCCGTGCTGTGCAGGGTGGCGCCCTGGGACACGGCCTCGTCCACCTGGTGGGCGAGCCGCTCGGCGGCGGCCACCGAGGACAGCGGGGCGTCGGTGGCGCTCGCCAGCAGCCGGGCCGTGAACCGCTCGACGAACGCGTCGTACAGCTCCTGGACGACCACGAACCGCTTCGCCGCGTTGCACGCCTGCCCGGTGTTGTCGAGGCGGGCGGCGACCGCGGAGTCGACGACCGCGTCCAGGTCGTCCGTGGCGAGGACGAGGAAGGGGTCGGAGCCGCCCAGTTCGAGGACGACCTTCTTCAGGTGCCGGCCGGCGATCTCGGCGACGGCGGCACCGGCCCGCTCCGAGCCGGTGAGCGAGACGCCCCGCACCCGCGGGTCGGCGATGACCTGCGCGACCTGCTCGTTGGTGGCGTACACGTTGACGTAGGCGCCCTCGGGGAAGCCCGCCTCGGCGAACAGCCGCTCCAGCAGGGCGGCGGTGGCCGGGCACTGCGGGGCGTGCTTGAGGACGATCGTGTTGCCCAGCGCCAGGTTCGGGGCGGCGAAGCGGGCGACCTGGTAGGCCGGGAAGTTCCACGGCATGATCCCGAGCAGCGTGCCGACGGGGCCGCGCCGGATGACCGCGCCGCCGGGACCGGAGGTCACGTCGAGCGGCTCGTCGGCGAGGAACTCCTCGGCGTGGTCGGCGTAGTAGTGGTAGATGTCGGTGCAGAAGTCGACCTCGCCCTCCGCCTCCGCCAGGGGCTTGCCCATCTCGCGGACGATGCCGGCGGCCAGTTCGCCGCGGTGCTCGGCGTGCAGGTCGCCGAGGCGGCGCAGCAGGGCTGCGCGTTCGGCGACGGTGCTGGTGCGGCCCCACGCGGTGGCCGCGTGGGCGGCGGCGACGGCGGCGGTGACCTCGGCGTCGGTGGCGGTCGGGTAGGTCTCGGCTGTTTCGCCGGTGGCGGGGTCGGTGACGGCGTACATGCGCTCTCCGGGGTTGAGGGTCGGTGGCCGGGGCGTGGACCGGCTCAGGGCTCCAGGATGGTACGGACTCCGGTGTGCGTGCGGAGGTCGTCGAAGGCCGCCGCGGCCTCGGCGAGGGGCCGGGTCCGGCCGACCAGGTCGTCCAGCGGGAGCCGTCCGGCGAGGTGGAGGCGGGCGAGGCGGGGGATGTCCCGCTCGCCGATGCTGGAGCCGTAGTTGCAGCCGAGGATGCGTTTGCCCTGGTCGGCGAGGTCGAACAGGTTGAAGGAGCCGGTCGCCTCGGTGGGGGCCATGCCCACCAGCACGGCGGCGCCGCCGGAGGTCAGCATGGCGGGCAGCGTCTCGACGACCCGGGCGCTGCCGATCGCCTCGAAGGCGTAGTCGACGCCGCCCAGGTGCTCCTGGCACCAGGCCGCCACGTCCGTGCCGGCGCCGTCGAGGGTGTGGGTGGCGCCGAACCGGCGTGCCACGGCGAGGCGTTCGGGGGAGAGGTCGACGGCGACGACGGGATCGGCGCCGGCCAGGCGCAGCCCCATGACCACGCTGAGCCCGACCCCGCCGGTGCCGATGACGACCGCGGACTCGCCGGGGCGGACCTGGGCCGTGTTCACGACCGCGCCGACGCCGGTGGTGATGGAGCAGCCGAGCAGCGCGCCGATGGCGAACGGCAGCTCGGCCGGCACCTTGACCGCCGCGCTCTCGGGGACGACCAGCCGGCGGGTGAAGGCTCCCAGGCCCAGGTAGGGCCAGACCGGCTCGCCGTCGGTACCGGTGAAGGGGGTGGTGCCGTCGGGCAGGGTGTTGGCGACGGCCTGGGTGCCGGTGCACAGCCACGCCTGGCCGGCCACGCACTTGCGGCAGCGCCGGCAGGGCGCGAACCAGGAGAGGACGACGTGGTCGCCGGGGCGTACGGAGGCGACGCCGGCCCCGGTGGCGGTGACCACGCCGGCCGCCTCGTGGCCGAGGACGAGGGGGCGGTCGGTGGGCCAGTCTCCGGCGACGATGTGCAGGTCGGAGTGGCAGACGCCGGCGGCTCGTACGTCGATCTCGACCTCGCCCGGCCCGGGGGCCCGTGCCGCCACCTCGCGGATGCCGAGCCCGCCTGCGGGGTCGAAGACGACGGCGGGGGAGAGTTGCGTCGGCATCAGGGTGCCTCCACCTCTTCTGCGCTTGGGTGCGGTCCCGCGGTCCGCGGGAGCCGGGTGTGGGGTTTGGCGAAGGCGACGTAGGCGGCGCCGAGGACGAGGAGCACGGAGAAGACCAGGATCACGGCCCAGGTCTGCACCCAGCTCCCGCCGACCGGGGCGAGCGCGGCGCGCGGCCAGGCGATGTTGACCGCCTCGAACAGCAGCCACACCACGGCGGCCACGTTGACGACCAGGCCGGCGCGGCCGAGCCGCAGCCGTCCGGCGGCGGGGTTCCACCGGCCGCTGAGCCGGGCGGCGAGCGCGACCACGGCGACGGTGAGGAAGATGAAGTAGAAGCCGCCGGAGCCGAAGGCGATCAGGGTGGCGGCGGCGTTGCCGTTCAGGCCGAGCAGCAGTCCGAGCGTGGCGAGGACGGCCGTGGCGATGAGCGAGACGTAGGGGATCTGCCGCGGGCCGATGGTGGCCAGGGTGGTGGAGAAGGGGAGCTGACGGTCGCGGGCGAAGGCGAAGACGGCCCGCCCGATGTACGTCTGGATCGAGATGGCGCAGGCGAAGAACGCGATCAGCACGACGAGGATGAACGGCTTCTCGCTCCAGTCGCCGAGTCCGTCGGTGACCGCGGTGAAGACCGGGTCGGCGAGGGCGCCGGCCACGGCGTCCCGGGGCTTGGCCAGCGCCATCGTCACGGCCAGGCCGGTGAGCAGCACGGTGAAGGCGACGAACAGGTAGGCGCGCAGCAGGGCGCGCGGGACGCTGCGCCGGGGCTGTTCGGTCTCCTCGGCGACCTGGGTGGTGGCGTCGAAGCCGAGGAAGGCCCAGCCGGCGACGGCGAGGCAGGTCAGGAAGCCGGCCAGTACCGACCCCTGGGAGGCGCCCTCGGCCCCGAGGGTGTCGAAGAGGATGCCGAAGCCGTTGTGCCGGGCGAACAGCAGCAGGATCAGGCTGACCGCGATGGAGGCCACGCCCTCGGCGATGATGCCGGCGTTGAGGAAGTGCTTGACCGGGTTGACGCCGAGCAGGTTGATGCCGAGCGCGACGGCGACGAAGACGACGCCGAGCAGGACGTGGGTGAGCGGGGACGGGGTGCCGTCGGCGACGAGCATGTACAGCCAGCTCGCGCCGAGGTAGGCGACGGTCGTCAGGGAGGCGACGGCCGAGGCGAGGTAGAGCCAGCCCGTCAGCCAGCCCAGCCGGGGGCCGCCCAGCCGGCGTACCCACTGGTAGACGCCGCCGGTCATCGGGAACTGGGAGGACAGCTCGGCGTAGACGGTGGCCACGAGGAGCTGGCCGAGGAAGGCGACCACGACCGCCCAGATCCAGGCGGGGCCAGCGAAGACGAAGCCGAGCTGGACGACGGCGTAGATGCCGACGACGGGGGAGATGGTGGCGAAGCCGATGGCGAAGACGGCCCAGGCGGACAGGGTGCGTCTGAGCTCCTGCTGGTAGCCGTATTCGGCGAGGTCACCGGCGTCGGTGCGGATGTCGTTCATGCGTCTCCTGACCATGGCGCGTGCCGGAGGGCGCTATTGGCCGGGTGACCAATTGCTTAATTGGTCGCATACTCAATAACATCCGTCCCATGACGTCAAGGGGTCCTGGCAAACGAGTGCGCAAGGCGCCGGCCGAGCGCCGCAACGAGATCGTCACCACGGCCGCGCGGGTGGGCCTCACGGAGGGGCTGGAGTGCGTGACCCTGCGCCGGGTCGCCGACGAGCTGGGAGTGCAGGCGGGGCTGGTCGGCCACTACTTCCCGGCGGCGGACAAGCTCGTGGCCGAGGCGTTCACCAACGCCACGATGACGGAACTGGACGCGCTGCTGCCGGAGGCGGACGAGGACGTCCCGCCGGGCACGCTGCGGAGCTTCTTCCGGCTCATCTCCAGTGCCGAGTTCGACAACGTCAGCCGGCTCTGGCTGAACGCGCGGCACCTGTCCCGCTACCGTCCGGTGCTGCGCGAGCACGTGGTGGAGCAGGAACTGCTGTGGTGCCGCCGCATCGAGCGGGTGGTCGCCGCCGGGGTCGCGGCGGGGGACTTCCGCTGCGCCGACCCGTGGGTGGCGGCGGTCCGGATGCTGGTGGCGATCGACGGGACCACCGCGTACATCAACACCAGCGCCGACCATCGCGCGGCGGCGACGGGTGACATGGTCCGCACCTTCGCGGAGGCCGAACTCGGCCTGGAGCCGGGGGCGTTGGAGACGCCTGCGGTGGACTGAGGGGGCGGTCGCGGGGCCGGGCCGACGGCCTGGCCGGCCCGGGCGGCGGTGCCGCGGGCGTCCGCCGACGGCGCCTGGGCGGCGGTGCCGGCGGACGTCGGCCTGTCGTGCCTCGCGGCGGTGCCGGCGGATGCCGGCTCGTGGTGCCTGGGCGGCGGTGCCGCGGACGTCCGCCCGCGGCGTCCGTCTCGCCCTGCCCGGCCCCGCGCCCGTCTCGCCCTGCCCGGCCCCGCGTCCGTCTCGCCCTCCCCGCGCCCGGCCCCGCGCCCGGCCCCGCGCCCGGCCCCGCGCCCGGCCCCGCGCCCGGCCCCGCGCCCGGCCGTGCGCCCGGCCGTGCGCCGGGCCTTCGCGTCGGAAGGCCGGACGACTCGTCGAAGTGGCGGCCACCCCGGGACCGGGGTGGCCGCCACTGTCGTGGGCGGGGCTCCGCCGGCCGGCTCACGGGGCCCCGGTGGTCCGCGCGTGCCCGTCGGACGCCGGTGCGAGAGGCCGGCGTCCGACGGGCGAAACGGACCTCTCCCCGCAGACCCCTTGACACCTCAGGAGCCCCTTCAGGACTATATGAACCAACGGTTCGCTAAATGAACCAGCGAGCCTGATCCCTGGAGGAGAGCCGTGCGCATTCGGGTCCGCAAGATCATCAAGCAGCTCGATGAGACGAGGCTGGAGAACGGCCGGGCGGTGGAGCCGGTGCACCGGGTCGCCTTCGTCGGGGCCGTCATCGAGAACCCGTACCCCCGCGAGTACGTCCAGGACCTCGTCACCCTCGCCGACGAACTGGGCGAGGAGATCGGCGAACTGGTCGGCCCCGCCTGCGTGGACCTGCTCGGCGGCGAGGTCGAGGCGTTCGGCAAGGCCGCGCTGGTCGGGATCGAGGGCGAGGTCGAGCACGGCTCCGCCCTCATCCACAACCTGCGCTTCGGCAACGTCTTCCGCGGCGCCGCCGACGGCACCGAACTGCTGCCCGCCGCCGAGAAGGTCGGCCTGCCCGGCAGCCCGATCGACATCCCGCTCAAGCACAAGAAGGACGCGAAGACCCGGTCCCACCACCAGACGGTCACGCTCCAGATCGCCGACGTCCCCCGGCCCCGCGAGATCCTCGTCGTCTGCGCCGCCGCGAACGCCGGCCGCCCGCTGGCCCGGCTCGCCTCCTTCGGCGCCGAGACCCGCACCCCGTAACGGCGGACGAGCACCCACCCCCGTACGCAGCAGCCGACAACGACGAGGAGGGCCGTCCGTTGACCATCACCGAGACCGACGCGTGGACCGGGCAGCGCGTCAAGCAAGCCGACACCGAGTACGTCATCCACTCCTGGTCCGTCCAGGGGACACTCGATCCGATCCCGGTGGCCGGCGGCTCCGGGTCCTGGTTCTGGGACTACGAGGGCAACCGCTACCTCGACTTCCAGTCCCAGCTCGTCAACCTCAACCTGGGCCACCAGCACCCCAAGCTGGTCGAGGCGATCCGCGAGCAGGCGGGCCGGCTCTGCTACATCGGCCCCGGCTTCGCCGAACGCTCCCGCGCCGAACTGGCCGAGACGCTGGCCGACCTCACCCCCGGCGACCTGAAGATGAGCTTCTTCACCACCGGAGGGGCCGCCGCCAACGAGAACGCGATCCGCCTCGCCCGGCACGTGACCGGCCGCCACAAGGTGATCGCCCGCTACCGCTCCTACCACGGCGCCACCAACGGGGCGATGTCCCTGACCGGCGACCCGCGCCGCTGGTCGTCCGAGCCCGGCGGCATGCCCGGCGTGGTGCGGATGCTCGACCCGTACACCTACCGGTGCCCGGCCGGGCACCCCGACCCGTGCCCCGTCTGCTCCGGCGGCCCGCACCTGGAGGAGATCCTCCAGTACGAGAACCCGGAGACCGTCGCGGCGGTGATCATCGAGCCGGTCACCGGCACCAACGGCCTGATCTACCCGCCCGAGGGCTACCTGCGCTCGCTGCGCGAGGTCTGCGACCGGTACGGGATCATGCTGATCTTCGACGAGGTGATGGCCGGGTTCGGCCGCACCGGCGAGTGGTTCGCCTGCAACCACTGGGACGTCACCCCCGACATCCTGACCACCGCCAAGGGCCTCAACTCGGGGTACGTCCCGCTCGGCGCGATGACCGTCTCCTCCCGCATCGCCGACTGGCTCCGGGACCACATGTTCTGGGGCGGGCTCACCTACGCCGGGCACCCTCTCGCCTGCGCCTCCGGCGTCGCCTCCCTGCGGATCATGCGGGAGGAGAACATCGTGGAGAACGCCCGCGCCCGCGGTGAGCGCCTCGGTGCCGGACTCGCCCGGCTCGCCGAGAAGCACCCGAGCATCGGCGAGATCCGCGGCCGGGGCCTCTTCCACGGCGTCGAGCTGGTGAAGGACCGCGCCACCCGCGAACCCCTGGTCCCCTTCAACGCCAAGGGTCCGGCCGCCGCCCCGGTCGGCCGGCTGGTCAAGGCCGCCCTGGCCCGCGGCCTCTACCTCACCGCCAACTTCAACGTCCTGCGGCTCACCCCGCCGCTCGTCATCACCGACTCCGAGATCGATCTCGCCCTCGATGTGCTCGACGAGGTCCTGGGCCTGGCCGACGAGCACTACGTAGGGTGAGGCGCAGCGGTGGGGTGCGGCCGGACACACTCCGGGAAAGGGAGGGCACCATGGGTTCCACGCTGATCAGGGGCGGCACGGTGGTCAACGCCGACGCCGCCGTCCGGGCCGACGTACTGATCCGCGACGGGGTCGTCGCCGCGCTCGGCACGGGCGCCGAGGACTGGGCCGCCGACCGGGTGGTCGACGCGGAGGGCATGCTCGTGATGCCCGGCGGCATCGACGCCCACACCCACCTCGAATATCCGATCGACGGCTTCACCACCCGGACCGCCGACGACTTCCACAGCGGCACGGTGGCCGCCGCCCACGGCGGGACCACCACCGTCCTCGACTTCGTGAAGAAGGAGCCGGACCGCGGCCTGCGCGACACCTACCGGGCCCGGCGCGACACCGCGGCGGCCAAGGCGGTGGTCGACTTCGGCCTGCACGCGATCGTCCCGCCCCGCGCCCAGCAGCCCGACGTCCTCGACGACCTGCGCCAACTGGCCGACGAGGGCGCCACGAGCTGGAAGTTCTTCATGGCCTACCCCGGCACGCAGATGGTCGACGACGGGGAACTGCTGGAGGGCTTCGACCTCGCCCGCGGCCTCGGCGTGCTGCCGATGGTGCACGCCGAGAACGGCCACATGATCGACCGGGAGACACGGCGGCTGCTGGCCGACGGCCGCAGCGCCGAGGTCTTCCACGCCACCGCCCACGGCCACGAGTCGGAGGCGGAGGCCGTGCACCGCGCGGTGGTGCTCGCCGAGTCCGTCGGCACCCCGCTCTACGTCGTGCACGTCTCCAGCGCCGCCGCGGCCGACGAGATCGGCCGGGCCAGGGCGGCCGGTGCCCGGGTGTGGGGCGAGACCTGCCCCCAGTACCTGGCCGTCGCCTACGAGGACTACGCCGAACTGGGCGAGAAGGCCGCCGCCTACCTCTGCTCGCCCCCGATCCGGGAGCGGGGCAACCAGGCCGGACTGTGGCGCGCCCTGGTCACCGGCGCGCTGTCGACGGTCGCCACCGACCACGCCGGTTTCTGCCTGCACCAGCCGGAGGACCTGCCGCCGCAGAAGCTGCGCAGCCCCGGGTACTTCCCGAAGGTGCCCAACGGGGTCCCCGGGATCGAGGACCGCCTGATGGTGCTCTGGGAGACCGGGGTCGCCGCCGGCCGCTTCGACGCGTGCCGGTTCGTGGACCTGGTCGCCACCCGGCCGGCCAAGCTGTTCGGGATGTTCCCGCACAAGGGCGCCGTCGCCGTGGGCGCCGACGCGGACCTGCTCGTGTGGGACCCGGCGGCCGACCACGTGATCACCGCGGCCGGCAGCCACATGCGCACCGACTACAACCTCTACGAGGGGATGCGGGTGACCGGCCGCCCGGTCCGCGTCTTCTCCCGGGGCGAGCAACTCGTGGGCCCCGACGGTTCCTTCGAGGGAGCCGCCGGGCGAGGACGCTTCCTCACCCGCGGCGCGTCGGCCCGCACCGGCACCCCGTACTGAGAGCCCGTACCGAGAGCCCGTACGGAGAACCCGTACGAGCGCCCGCGCCGCGGCCCGCGCGCCGCCGCCCCCGCACCGGCACCCCGGTGCCGCGACCCCCGCACCGAGATCCCCCCACACCGAGACCCACCCCGTACGGAGGCCCCCTCTCCTCCGACGGGTACGCCCACCGCGGCGTCCCTCGTACGGAACATGATCGTCCGGTTCCTTTCCCGGGACGCGCGCCACGCACCACGAACGGAAACGGTGGCTCGATGAAACTCCCCCTGGGCATCCACGTCGGCGAACGGCTGAGCCTGGAGCAGACCTACTGGCAGGCCGAGCTGGCCGACCGCAACGGCTTCGAGTCCGTCTGGGTCGCGGAAGGACGGCTGGCCCGCGACGGCATCGTCCCCGCCGCCGTGATCGCCAGCCGCACCGACCACGTCAAGATCGGCACCGGTGTGGTCAACAACAAGAGCCGCAACGCGGCCCTGATGGCCGTCACCTTCAAGACCCTGGACGAGCTCGCCCCCGGCCGCGCCATCCTCGGCATCGGCGCCTGGTGGGAGCCGCTGGCCACCAAGGTCGGCCAGCCGCTGCGCAAGCCGGTCGCCTCGATGCGCGAGTACATCACCGTGCTCCAGACCTTCTTCCGCAACGAGGTCGTCTCCTTCGACGGCGAGTTCGTGCAGATGCGGGACGTGCGCTTCGACAGCATGTACCGCGAGAACAAGCCGGTCGACATCCCCATCTACATCGGCGCCGTCGGCCCGCGCATGCTGGAGCTGGCCGGTGAGATCAGCGACGGCGTCCACATGGACTTCCTGCTGCCGCCCTCGTACCTGACCGGTGCCAAGGAGGCGATCGCCAAGGGCATCGCCAAGCGCACCGACGGCAAGGACGCCATCGACCTCACCCAGATCGTGGCGTGCAGCGTCGACGACGACGATCCGCAGGAGGCCATCGACGCCTGCAAGGCGTTCCTCACCCTCTACCTCGCCCAGCAGCCGCACATCGCCGAGCACTGCGGCGTGGAGCGCGAGCTGGTTGACCGCATCCAGGAGCGGGCGGGCTGGCCCGCCACCCCGGAGGCGATCAAGAAGGCGATGCCGCTGGTCCCCAACGAGCTGGTGCAGAACGTCACCGCCTGCGGCACCACCGCCCAGGTCTTCGACAAGCTGATGGAGTACCACGAGGCCGGCGTCCGCTGCCCGATCATCTCCACGCTCGGCGACAAGGAGCAGACGCTGACCCGCCTCGCCCAGGCCGCGAAGGACTGAGGGCGATGAGCGACGTCACGCCCGCCCCTGCCCCCGCCCCCGCCCCCGTGGCCGTGGTCGGCGGCACCGGTCCGCAGGGCCGGGGCCTGGCCTACCGGCTCGCCCGCGCCGGTCACCCCGTGGTCCTCGGCTCGCGGGACGCCGGCCGGGCCGCCGAGGCCGCCGCGGCCCTGCGCGGACTGCCCGGTGTGGCCGCGCCGGTCGAGGGCGCCGCCAACGAGGACGCCGTCCGCCGGGCGGAAACGATCCTGCTGGCGGTTCCGTACCAGGGCCACGCCGACCTGGTCGCCTCGCTCGCCGAGGGCCTGGCCGGCAAGGTCCTCGTCTCCTGCGTCAACCCGCTGGGCTTCGACAAGGGCGGCCCCTACGGCGTGCCCGTCCCCGCCGGCAGCGCCGCCGAGGAAGCCGCCGCGCTGGTGCCCTCCGCCGTGGTCACCGGCGCCTTCCACCACCTGGCCGCCCCGTTGCTGCTCGACCCGGAGGCCGACCTGCGCCACGAGGACGTCCTCGTGTGCGGGGACGACGCCGACGCCAAGGCACGGGTGCTGGCCCTCGCCGCCGCCGTCACCGGCGGCCGGTCGGTAGACGCGGGCCGGCTCCGGCTCGCCGCCCAGCTCGAACCGCTCACCGCGGTGCTGATCTCCGTCAACAAGCGCTACCGGACCAGGTCGGGCATCGCCCTGACCGGTCTGCCGTCCACCGCCGAGAAGGAGGAAGTGGCGTGAAGCTCGCCGCCGTCCAGCTCCGGGCCACCGAGGACCGGGCCGAGACCGTCGAACGCGCCGGCGACCTGCTGGACGCCGCCGCCGACCAGGGCGCCGGGATCGTCCTGCTGCCCGAACTGTTCGCCGTCCCGTTCGTCCAGCCCGACCCGGACCCCGAGTACTTCCGGCTCGCGGAGAGCCTGGACGGGCCCTCCAACACGATGGCGGCCGAACGCTCCCGCCGGGCCGGCATCACCGTCGTCTCCTCCATCTTCGAGGAGGGCGAGGTGCCCGGCGTCTACTTCAACACCGCCTGCACCTACGTGCGCGGCGAGCTGAAGTCGGTCTACCGCAAGTCCCACCTGCCCTTCTCCAACGGCTTCCCGGAGAAGTTCTACTTCCGGCCCGGCGGCACCGAGCCCGAGGTGGTGGACACCGGCGAGACCGGCGTCGGCACGATCATCTGCTACGAGCGCCACTTCCCCGAGCTGAGCCGGATCGTCGCCCTGCGCGGCGGCTCGGTGCTCTGCGTCCCGGTGGCCTCGGCGAGCGCGCCGATGCGCGAGGTCTTCCAGCTCGAACTGCGCGCCCACGCCGTCTTCAACGGCATGTTCGTCATCTGCTCCAACCGCGTCGGCACCGAGGGCGTCAAGGAGTACTTCGGGCTCAGCGCGGTCTACGGCCCCGACGGCGACGTCCTCGCCCAGGCCGCCGACGACCGCGACGACATCGCCGTCGCCGAGGTCGACCTGGACCGGGTGGCCGCCACCCGGCGCAGCCGCCCCTTCCTGCGCGACCGCCGGCCCGAGCTGTACGACCGGCTCACCGGCATGGGACCGGCCGCGCCGTGAGCGGGCGGCGGACCGCGCCATGACCACGCCGTGGGTCGCGCTGGTGCCGGCGAAGTCCCTCGACCGGGCCAAGTCCCGGTGCACCGGGCTCACTCCGGACGCCAGACGGTCCCTGGCGCGGGCCATGCTGACCGACGTGGTGCGGCGGCTCGCAGGGGTGCCCGCCGTCCGCGCGGTCGTCGTGGTGACGACGGACCCCGAGGCGTCGGCGACGGCCCTCGCCTCGGGGGCCGCCGTCTGCGGGGGACGCCTCCCCGGCCTCAACGAGGAGGCCGGGGACGCCCTCCGGACGGTCGGCGGTGCCGACCCCGCCGCCGCACTCGCCCTGATCATGGGCGACCTGGCGGGGGCGGGCACCGCCGACTACGCCGCGGCCCTCGCCCTGGCCGGCCGCCACCGGCGCGCGGTCGTCGCCGACGCCGACGGCACCGGCACGACCCTGCTCACCCTGCGCTCCGCGGCGGACTTCCGGCCCTTCCTCGGACCGGGCTCGCTCGCCCGCTTCCGGGCCGCCGGACACCGCCCCCTCGACGTGGGCCCCGCCTCCCCGCTGCGCCGGGACGTGGACACCGTCGACCACCTGCTGTCGCTGCCCGCGCACACCCTCGGCCCCGCGACCCGGCGCTGGCTCGCCGCCGTCCGGCCGGACGGGGCCCGGCCGGGAGCGGCGGCCCCGTACGAACGAAGGGTCGGAACACCGTGAACGGCCTTCCCCGTCCCACCCGCTCGGCGATGAACCGGGCCCTGCGCCGGGCCCGCGACGCCGTGACGCTCGACGCCGCCGAGGCGGAGGTGCTGCTGCACGCGCGCGGCGCCGACCTCGACCGGCTCTGCGAGGCCGCCGGCCGGGTCCGCGACGCCGGGCTCGACGCCGCCGGGCGGCCCGGCGTGATCACGTACTCGCGCAAGGTGTTCGTGCCGCTGACCCGGCTGTGCCGGGACCGCTGCCACTACTGCACCTTCGCCACCGTCCCCGGCCGGCTCCCCGCGCCCTACCTCACACCGGACGAGGTGCTGGAGACCGCCCGCGCCGGGGCCGCGGCCGGCTGCAAGGAGGCGCTGTTCACCCTGGGCGACCGGCCCGAGGACCGCTGGCCCGCCGCCCGCGACTGGCTGGACGCCCACGGCTACGACGACACGCTCAGCTACGTGCGGGCGATGGCGATCCGGGTGCTGGAGGAGACCGGCCTGCTGCCGCACCTCAACCCGGGCGTGCTGACCTGGACGGACCTCCAGCGGCTCAAACCGGTCGCGCCCAGCATGGGGATGATGCTGGAGACCACGGCGACCCGTCTGTTCACCGAGCGCGGCGGCCCCCACCACGGCTCGCCCGACAAGGACCCCGCGGTGCGGCTGCGGGTCCTCGAGGACGCGGGCCGCAGCAACGTGCCGTTCACCACCGGCATCCTCGTCGGCATCGGCGAGACCCCCGCCGAACGGATCGACGCCCTGCGCGAGATCCGCCGGATCTCCCGGGCCTACGGGGGCATCCAGGAGGTGATCGTGCAGAACTTCCGCGCCAAGCCGGACACCGCGATGCGCGCCGCCCCCGACACCGGACCCGCCGAACTGGCCGCCACCGTCGCCGTCGCCCGGCTGCTGCTCGGCCCCGGCGCCCGCGTCCAGGCCCCGCCGAACCTGGTGGGCGAGGAGTACGCGCTGCTGCTGCGGGCCGGCATCGACGACTGGGGCGGGGTCTCCCCGGTGACCGGCGACCACGTCAACCCCGAGCGGCCGTGGCCGCTGATCGACGAACTGGCCGCGCGCACCGCCGACGCCGGCTTCACCCTGCGCGAGCGGCTGACGGTCCACCCCGAGTACCTGCGGCGCGGCGAACCCTGGCTGGACCCGCGGATCGCCCCGCACGTGGCGGCCCTCGCCGACCCGGTGACCGGCCTCGCCGCCGAGGGCGCCCGCCCGGCCGGCCTGCCCTGGCAGGAGCCGCAGACCCCGCTCGTCGCCACCGGGCGCACCGACCTGTTCGCCGCCGTCGACACCGAGGGCCGCGCCACCGACCGGCGGGCGGACTTCGACTCGGTGTACGGCGACTGGGCGGCGGTGGCCGGCGCCGTGCCCCCAAAGGCCCGCAGGGCGGGGCCGGCCGGCGCCGGGGGGCGCGCACCGGCGTCCGCGGCCCGGCCGCAGCGGCTGCGCCCCGAGTTCGCGGCGGCGCTGCGCGCGGCGGAGACCGATCCGGCGGGACTGCCCGCGGACCCGGCGCTCACCCTGCTCGGCGCCGGCGCGGGCGCGGAGATCGAGGCGCTGGCCGCGCTCGCCGACGCCCTGCGCGCGGACGCCGTCGGCGACGAGGTCACCTACGTCGTCACCCGCAACATCAACTTCACCAACGTCTGTTACACCGGCTGCCGTTTCTGCGCCTTCGCCCAGCGGCGCACGGACGCCGACGCCTACACCCTCTCCCTGGAGCAGATCGGCGAGCGGGCCGAACAGGCGTGGTCGGTGGGGGCGAGCGAGGTCTGCCTCCAGGGCGGCATCCACCCCGACCTGCCGGGCAGCGCGTACTTCGACATCGCCGCCGAGATCAAGCGCCGCACCCCGGGGCTGCACGTGCACGCCTTCTCCCCGATGGAGGTGGTCAACGGCGCTGCCCGGATGGACCTCTCGGTGCGCGAGTGGCTTCAGGGGGCCCGGGAGGCGGGGGTCGACTCGCTGCCCGGCACGGCCGCCGAGATCCTCGACGACCAGGTCCGCTGGGTGCTCACCAAGGGCAAGCTGCCCGCGGCCCAGTGGATCGAGGTGGTCACCACCGCGCACTCCCTCGGCATGCCGACCACGGCGACGATGATGTACGGCCACGTGGACACCCCGCGCCACTGGGTGGACCACCTGAAGCTGATCGGCCGGCTCCAGGAGGAGACGGGCGGTTTCACGGAGTTCGTGCTGCTGCCCTTCGTCCACACCAACTCCCCGGTCTACCTGGCCGGGATCGCCCGCTCCGGGCCGACCGTCCTGGAGAACCGGGCGGTGCACGCCCTGGCGCGCGTCCTGCTGCACGGCAGGATCGGCAACATCCAGACGAGTTGGGTGAAGCTGGCCCGGCAGAGCGTCCTCGACGTGCTGCGCGGCGGGGTCAACGACCTCGGCGGGACGCTGATGGAGGAGACGATCAGCCGGATGGCGGGCTCCTCGCAGGGCAGCCACAAGAGCGTCACCGACCTGGAGGCCCTGGCCCGGGACGCCGGCCGCCCGGCCCGGATGCGGACCACGGCGTACGGCGTCGTGGACGCGGAGCGGGAGGCGGTGGCGCGCGCCCACGACGGGGTGTGGCGGCCCCGGCGGGCGGTGCTGCCGCTGGTGTAGGGGCGGGGGAGGGGGACCGGGCGGCCGGTGCCGGAATTCACCGCCCGCTTCCCTTCACCCCTCTCTTCCGTCCCCCCTTCCGGCTCCCTATTCCGGGGGAATACCGCTTTCCCGGAATCGCCTTTCCGTTCTCCCCCGGAAGCCGCCCCTTCCGGGGCCCGGAATCCGCCCGCCCGGGGGCCGGGAGCCGCCCCGTCAGCGCCCCGGAGGGGCCGGCCACCCCCTCGGCCTGCCCTTTTCCGGGGCGTTCCGCGTGGTGTCCGGGAAACACCGGGGACGCCTTCGGAAGGGCTCCGGGCCGCCCCCGGAACACCTCCGGAAGAGGTAATTCCGAAGGGGCGCGGAAATCGGCCACGCGTTTCGGTCAAACCGTTGACGCGGGCCGGACCGGGCTCTAGCGTGAACCACCAGTTCACTCAGTGATCCAGTGCTGGGTGACGCACAGGTTGGCAGGGCGGCCCAGACCCCCTCCCTGGACGACACAGGACGACACATCCGAAGGATTCGGAGAGTGCCCGAGCATGACTGCGACCAACATCTCTGCATCGCCCAGACCCCCCGCGGCCCGCAAGGACCCAAGGCCCGCGGCCCCCCGGGAGCCCGGACGGGGTGGCACCCTGCTGCGCCGGATCACCGACCCGCTCGGCGCGCTGCTCGTCGTGGTCGCCCTCGCCGCGCTGTGGGAGGGGTACAAGGCGTTCGGCCGTGCCGTCGACGACCGGTTCCTCGGTCTCGGCCTGCCGGTCGCCACCGACGACCTCTCGATGCCGCACCTGTGGACCATCCTCGGCTCGCTCGCCGCGCCGGCCCGCGCCGGGGACCCCACCTCGCTCGCCGCCTACCTCGTCGGCGAGACCACCGTGACCCTCCGCGAGGCGCTGTACGGACTGGGCGCGGGATCGCTGCTCGGCCTCGTGCTCGCCGTGCTCTTCCTCCACGTGGCCCCGCTCAGCCGGGGCCTGATGCCCTGGCTGGTCGCCTCCCAGACCGTGCCGCTCGTGGCCATCGCCCCGATGATCGTCATCTGGGGCGGCAAGGCCGGACTGCCCCCGTGGGCCGGCGTCACCGGCATCGCCGCCTACCTCGCCTTCTTCCCCGTCACCGTCAACTCCCTGCGCGGACTGAAGTCCCCGCCCACCGTCCAGCTCGACTTCATGCGCAGCGTCGGCGCGGGACGGCTGCGGGTGCTGTGGTCGCTGCGGTTCCCCGCCGCCCTCCCGTACGTCTTCGCCGGGCTGCGGCTCGCCGCCACGGCGAGCGTGGTCGGCGCCATCGTCGGCGAACTGTCCGCCGGCACCGGCCGCGGCATCGGCCGCGCCATCCTCACCTCCGCCTACTACTACTCCAACGGCCCGGAGAAGCTGTACGCGGCCGTCCTCGTCGCCGCGATCGCCGGGATCCTCTTCGTCCAGGTCCTCGCCCTGCTGGAGCGGTTCGCCCTCCGCCACCGGCACGCCCGTTAGCCGAGAACCCTCACCCCCTGGAGCTCCTGATGGCCGAGCCCGCAATCATCTCCGTCCACGGAGTGGACAAAGTCTTCAACGGCGGCTCCGACCGCGCGGTCACCGCTCTGCAGGACATCGACCTGACCATCGGGCGGGGCGAGTTCATCTCCCTGCTCGGGCCCAGCGGCTGCGGCAAGTCGACCCTGCTGCGGGTGATGGCCGACCTCACCGCGCCCACCGGCGGCACCGTCACCGTCAACGGCAAGACACCGTCCGCGGCCCGCGCCGCCCGCGACTACGGCATGGTCTTCCAGCAGGCCGGCCTCTTCGAGTGGCGCAACGTCCTGCGCAACGTCGAACTCCCGCTCCAGGTGGCCGGTGCCAGGAAGGACGTGCACCGGGCCAAGGCGCTGGAGATGCTGGAGCTGGTCCGCCTGAGCGAGTTCGCCGGGCACTACCCCTGGCAGCTCTCCGGCGGCATGCAGCAGCGCGTGGCCATCGCCCGCGCCCTCTCCGCCGACCCGGAGATCCTCTTCATGGACGAACCGCTCGGCGCCCTCGACGAGATGAACCGGGAACGGCTCCAGGGCGAGCTGCTGCGCATCTGGGGCGACACCCGCACGACCGTCGTCTTCGTCACCCACAGCATCTCGGAGGCGGTGTTCCTCTCCTCGCGCGTGGTGGTGATGTCCGCGCGGCCCGGCCGGATCGCCGCCTCCATCGACGTGGACCTGCCCTACCCGAGGACCGCCGAGACGCGCACCACGCCGGAGTTCTTCGAGAAGGTCACCGAGGTCCGCAAGGCCCTTCACGGGGCCCCGGACGAGCGGGCGGCGGCATGAGCACCCTCCGGCTCTCCCGCCCCGGCGGCGGCTCCGCGCTGCGGACCCGGATCGGCAGGCTCACGCCGGTCGCGGTGACCGCGGTGGTCGTGCTCGGCCTCTGGCAGGCCGTGATCGCCCTCTTCGACGTACCCGTGTTCATCATGCCGACGCCGGTCATGATCGCGCAGGCGTTCCAGGACGACGCGGGCGCGATCATGTCGGCCTCCCGGGCCACCGTCCAGGCGGTCCTGCTCGGGCTGGCCCTCGGCTCCGCCGGGGGTGTCGTCACGGCCCTGGTGGTCAGCCGCTTCCCCCGGATGTCCGGACCGGTGCTGAACGCGGCCGTGCTGATCAACTGTGCCCCGGTCGTCGCCCTCGCCCCGATCTTCAACAACTGGTTCGGCGTGACGAGCCTGCTGTCCAAGGCCGGCGTCGCCGCCGTGATGGTCTTCTTCCCGGTCTTCGTCAACACCACCCGGGGACTCCTCCAGGTCGCGCCCCTGCACCTGGAGATCATGGAGTCCCTCGCCGCCCGCCCGCGCCAGGTGGCCCTCATGCTGCGGCTGCCCAACGCCCTCCCGTTCGTCTTCAACGCGCTCAAGCTCGGCACCACCCTCGCCGTCATCGGCGTCATCGTCAGCGAGTACTTCGGCGGCAGCACCGAGGCGCTCGGCGTCTACATCGCCTATCAGGCGGCCCTTCCCCGCTTCGACTACGCCTGGGCCGGAATCCTCGTCTCCGGCGCGCTCGGACTCGCCCTGTTCGGGGCGGTGACGCTGCTGGAGCGGCTGCTGATGCCGTGGCACGCGTCCCTGCACGACCAGGCGTCCTGACCGACGGCCGCCCCCTCCCCCCGGCCGTTCCCGTCCACCCCTCTTCCTTCCCGCGCGGAGGTAACGTGTCCAGAAACCGAGCACCACTGCCCAGATCCGCCCGTCGAGGGCTCCGGTCGGCCGCGGTCCTGTCCGCCGGCGCGCTGCTGCTCGCCGCCTGCGGCGGCATGTCCGAGTCCGGGAGCCGGGCCGCCGCCGAGGCGGGCAAGGACTGCGCCTCCCGCACGAAGGTCCGCGTCGTCCTCCAGTGGGTCGCCCAGGCCCAGTTCGCCGGGTACTACGCGGCCAAGGAGAAGGGCTTCTACGACAAGGCGTGCCTCGACGTGACGATCCAGGAGGGCGGGGTGAACATCGTGCCCCAGCAGGTCCTGTCGGCCGGCAACGCCGAGTTCGCCGTCTCCCACGTCACCAAGACCATGGTCACCCGGGAGCAGGGCGCCGACCTCGTCAACATCGGCCAGGAGTTCCAGCGCGGCGCCTACCTCCAGGTCGCCTGGGCCGACTCCGGCATCAAGGACCTCGCCGACCTCAAGGGCAAGCGCGTCGGGAGCTGGGGCTACGGAAACGAGCTGACCCTGTTCGCCGCGATGCGCGGCTCGGGCGTCGACCCGGCCAAGGACGCGGAGATCATCCAGCAGCCCTTCGACATGTCGCTGCTGCTCAAGCGGGAGGTCGACGCGGCACAGGCCAAGACCTTCAACGAGTACGCGCAGCTCCTGGAGACCACGAACCCGAAGACCGGCAAGCTCTACCAGCCCTCCGACTTCGTCGCCATCAACCTCCAGGACGCCGGCTACCAGACCCTGGAGGACGGCATCTACGCCAAGGAGGAGTGGCTGGCCAAGAAGGAGAACCAGGAGACGGCGGTCAAGTTCCTCAAGGCCACCTACCAGGGCTGGGGCTTCTGCCGCGACGACCTGGAGGGCTGCGTCGACATCGTCCTCGAGAACGGCAGCGCCCTCGGCAAGGGCCACCAGACCTGGATGCTCAACGAGGTCAACAAGCTGATCTGGCCCGCCGAGAAGGGCGTCGGCACGGTGGACGAGGGGGCCTGGGACCAGACCATCGACCTCGCGGTGAAGGCCGGGCTGCTCAAGGCGCCGCCCACCGAGGGCGCGTACCGCACCGACCTGACCGAGAAGGCGCTCAAGGAACTCACGGCGGAGGGGTTCGACGTGACCGGCTCGTCCTACCGGCCCGAGACCGTCGAGGTCACCCCGGGCGGCAAGTGACCCGGCGGGCCCGGCGTGCGCCGGGTCCAGGCGGCACGCGGCGGCCGGGCCGTCCCTGCCTGCCAGGATGGACGCACCGCCCGGCAGCGAACCCGACGTGACAGACGGAGGAACAATGGCACCCAGTGAAGCAGGTCTCGTCCGCAGGACGATCTGGCTCCTGCGCACGGTCGCGGCCCACCCCGAGGGGGTCGGGCTCAGCGAGATCGCCCGGGAGTCCGGCATCCCCAAGGCCACCTGCTACCGGGTGCTCACCGTCCTGGAGCGGGAGAGCTGGCTGAACCTGGACCCGGTCACCCGCCGCTACCGCGTCTCGCTGGGCCTGCTCTCCATCGTCGGCGGGCTGCTGGACGGCGGCGGCGCCTACGGCCACATGCGCGACGTGCTGCGCGACCTGGCCAAGGAGACTAAGGAGACCGCCGGCTTCGACGTGCTGCTCGCCCCGAACGTCATGGTCGTCGCCCAGGTCCCCGGCCCCTCCCTGATCGGCCAGACCCTCAAACCCGTACCCCGGACCCAGCCGGTGTGGGCCACCTCCACCGGCAAGGTCCTGCTCAGCGCCCTCGAACCGGACCGCATCCGGGCCGAGTTCGGCGAGGAGTTCGAGGCCCACGCGCCCGAACAGCTCGGCGGGCTCGACGCGTTCATCGAGTCCATGGGCGAGGTGCGCACCCGCGGGTACGCCGTCGCCTACGACGAACTGGAGGTCGGCGCGGCCTCCGTCGCGGCCCCCGTCCGGGTCGGCGACGCCACCACCTACGCCGTCTGGATCGGCGGACCCACCTACCGGCTGACCCGCCCGCGCATCGACGAGGTCGCCGAGGCCGTCCGGAAGGCGGCCCGGCAGCTCGGCGAACTGCTCAGCGTCACCGGCATCGAACTGCCCACCGGATTCACCGAGCGCTAGCCCCGAGCGGCGGCGGCGCCTCGGCCCCGGACGGGGCACACCCCACGGCCACCACCATCCGGCGGGGCCGCGGAGCGAACGAGGAGGAAGCCAATGGCGGCACTTCAGGAGCGGCTGCGCGCCGCCCGGGAGGTCGTGCAACGCACACCCCAGGGCCTGTTCGTCGACGGCGAATGGCGCCCGTCCCGCAGCGGGGCGACCCTCGCCGTCGAGGACCCCGGCACCACCCAGACGATCGCCGAGGTCGCCGACGCCGCCCCGGCGGACGCCGTCGACGCCCTCGACGCCGCCGTGCGGGCCCAGGCGTCCTGGGCGGCGACCCCGCCCCGCGAACGCGGCGAGGTCCTGCGCCGGGCCTACGAGGCGATCACCGCCCGCACCGACGAACTGGCGCTCGTGATGACGCTGGAGATGGGCAAGCCGCTGGCCGAGTCCCGCGCCGAGGTGGCCTACGCCGCCGAGTTCCTGCGCTGGTTCTCCGAGGAGGCCGTGCGCATCGACGGCGGGTACATGACCGCCCCCGGCGGCGGCTCCCGGGTGGTGACCCTGCGCCAGCCGGTCGGCCCCTGCCTGCTGATCACCCCGTGGAACTTCCCCATGGCGATGGGCACCCGCAAGATCGGCCCGGCGCTGGCGGCCGGCTGCACCGTCGTCGTCAAGCCCGCCCGGCAGACCCCGCTGTCCATGCTGGCCCTGGTGGACATCCTGCGGGAGGCCGGGGCGCCCCCCGGGGTGGTGAACGTCTTCACCACCAGCCGCTCCGGCGAGGTCACCGACCACCTGCTGCACGACACCCGGCTGCGCAAGCTGTCCTTCACCGGCTCCACCGGGGTCGGCCGCGCCCTGCTCGCCGGCGCCTCCCGCACCGTGCTGCGCACCTCCATGGAACTGGGCGGCAACGCCCCCTTCCTGGTCTTCGCCGACGCCGACCTGGACGCGGCCGTCGAGGGCGCCTTCCAGGCGAAGATGCGCAACACCGGCGAGGCGTGCACCGCCGCCAACCGCTTCTACGTCCACACCTCGCTCGCCGCCGAGTTCGGCCGGCGCCTCGCGGACCGGCTCGGCGCCCTCCCGGTCCGCCACGGGCTCGACCCGGAGTCGCTGGTCGGCCCGCTGATCGACGCGGCGGCGGTCAAGAACGTCACCGCCCTGGTCACCGACGCCACCGAGGCCGGCGCCACCCTGCTCACCCCGGAGGCGGACGTCCCCGCCGACGGCCACTTCCTCGCCCCGGCGGTGCTGGACGGGGTCCCCCTCGGGGCGCGTGCCCTGCGCGAGGAGATCTTCGGCCCCGTCGCCCCGATCGTCGCCTTCGACGACGAGGAGAGCGCGGTGGCCCTCGCCAACGACTCCGAGTACGGGCTCGCCGGGTACCTCTACACCGAGAGCCTCGACCGCGGGCTGCGGGTCTCCGAGCGGCTGGAGTGCGGCATGGTCGGGCTCAACCAGGGCGTCATCTCCAACCCGGCCGCGCCCTTCGGCGGCGTCAAGCAGTCGGGCCTGGGCCGCGAGGGCGGCGCGGTGGGCATCGACGAGTACCTGAGCCTGAAGTACCTGGCGATCAGGGCGGACCGATGACCGGCTTCGTCCTCGCGGGCCTCCAGTACGAGCCCGTCCTGCGCGATCCGGCGGCCAACATCGCCACGTCCTCCCGGCTCGTCCGCGAGGCCGCGGCGGCCGGGGCCCGCCTGGTGGTCCTGCCCGAGGCCGCCTCGGCCGGGTACATGTTCACCGACCGCGACGACGCCCGCCGCAACGCCGAGCCCGTCCCCGGCGGCCCGGTCGGGGACGCCTGGGCCGCGCTCGCGGCCGAACTGGACCTGTGGATCGTCGGCGGCATCACCGAACTGGCCGTGGAGGAGGGCCGGGAGAAGGTCTACAACGCGGCGGCGCTCTTCGGCCCCGACGGGCATGTGGGCACCTTCCGCAAGGCGCACCTGTGGAACTTCGAGAAGCGGCTCTACGACCGCCAGGAGGACGGCTTCCCCGTCTTCCGCACGCCGCTCGGCAACATCGGCGTCGGCATCTGCTATGACGCGTGGTTCCCGGAGACCTTCCGCAGCGCCGCGCTCGGCGGCGCCGACCTGCTCGCCCTGCCGTCCAACTGGGTGCCCGTACCGGGGCAGCCCGAGGACGCCCCGGCGATGGCCAACCTGATGTGCATGACCGCCGCCCACAGCAACCAGTTCTACGTCGCGGGGATCAGCCGCACCGGCGCCGAACGCGACCAGCCCTTCATCGGCCGGTCGCTCCTCGTGGGCCCCGACGGCTGGCCGCTGGCCGGACCGGCCGCGGGCGAGGGCGAGGCCGTCCTGCTCGCCGAGGTGGACCTGATCGGCTCCCGCGAGGCACGGCACGGCAACCCCTTCAACCAGCCGCTCGGCGACCGTCGTACCGACGTCTACCGCAGCGGCGACTTCACCCCGGAGCCCGCGCGGCCGGCCGGCGACCCCGCCTGACCCGCACCCCTCCGGCGGCTCCGTCCGCCCCGGGGACCGCCGCCCGCCGCGGTCCCCGGCCCCGGGGCTCCCCGCTCCTTCCGGCCTTCTGCCGCTTTCCCCGCGGCTTCCCCCCGCCATCCCCGCCATCCCCGCCATCCCCCGTTTTCTCCCGAACAAGGGACACACCGGCGTCTATTGACAGGCCGGGGGGCCTCCCACAGACTTCTTTCCACCCTCTGAACCCCTGGTTCACTCTATGGACCAAAAGGTGAACGGTTATGCGAGCGAACGAGCGCAGCGGCACACAGGTGGAGCTCACCGACCCGAGCAGTATCGAGAGCAGTCCGCTCTACAACGCGGACCTCGCCCCCGTACCGCTCTCCGGCCGGACCTGGACCACGTACAACTACGCGGCCCTGTGGATGGGCATCGCCCACGGCATCCCCACCTACTACCTCGCCAGCGGGCTCATCGACCTCGGCATGAGCTGGTACCAGGCGGTCATGACGATCGCCCTCGGCAACCTCATCGTCCTGGTGCCGATCCTCCTCAACAGCCACGCCGGCACCAAGTACGGCATCCCCTACCCCGTCTTCGCCCGCGCCGCCTTCGGCACCCTCGGCGCCAACGTGCCCGCGCTGCTGCGCGCCCTGTCCGCGTGCGGCTGGTTCGGCATCCAGACCTGGATCGGCGGCCAGGCCATCTACACCATCACCGGCGCCTTCGCCGGGGACGGCTGGCTGCACGCGGGCGAACTGTGGGGACACCCCAGGACGCTGTGGCTGTCCTTCGCCGTGTTCTGGCTGCTGCAGATCGCGCTCATCGTGCGCGGTGTCGAGTCCATCCGCCGCTTCGAGAACTGGTCCGCGCCGCTCATCCTGGTCGTCGCCGCCTTCCTGCTGGTCTGGATGGTCGTCCAGGCCGACGGCTTCGGCCCGCTCGCCACCGAGGGCTCCAAACTGGGCTGGGGCACCGACTTCTGGGCGCTCTTCGCACCCTCCCTGATGGGCATGGTCGCCTACTTCGCCACCATGTCCGTGAACATCGCCGACTTCACGCGCTTCGCCAAGGGCCAGCGCGAGCAGATGCGGGGGCAGTGCCTCGGCCTGCCCACCACCATGACCGTCTTCTCCATGATCGGCGCCCTGACCACCTCGGCCACCATCGCCGTCTACGGGCACGCCATCTGGGACCCCATCGACCTGGTCAGCCGCTTCTCCCACCCGGTCGTCATCCTCTTCGCCCTGCTCTGCGTCATCGTGGCCACCATCGCCGTCAACGTCGCCGCCAACACCGTCGGCCCGGCCTACGACTTCTCCAACGCCTTCCCGCGCCTGATCAGCTTCCGCACCGGCGGCGTCATCGCCGGGGTCATCGGCATCCTGATGCAGCCCTGGCGGCTGCTCTCCTCGCCGGAGCTGTACATCTTCACCTGGCTCGGCGTGACCGGCGCCTTCCTCGGCGGCGTCGCCGGCATCCTCGCCGCCGAGTACTGGCTGCTGCGCAGGCGGGTCCTCGACCTCGCCGGCCTCTACACCCGCGGCGGCCCCTACGAGTACGCCCGCGGCTTCAACTGGCGCCCGCTGCTCGCCCTCGCCGTCGTCCTCTTCCTCTCCCTGGCCGGCGCCTACTCCGAGGACGGCGCGGGTCCCTTCCCCGCCGACGGCTACGTCCCCTTCCTCAAGCCGCTGTTCGACTACAACTGGGCCGTCGCCTTCCTCGGCGGGATCGTCCTGCACACCCTGTTCAGCAGGATCGTTCCGCCGCGTGCTCCGCTCCCCGTCTCCGAGGCCCCCCGCAAGGCCGCGGTCTGAGCGCCGCCGCCCGGCGCCCCGGCGCCACCGCACCCCCGAGCCGCCCCTCGTCCCCGACCTCCCTGGAGGCCATCCGATGAAGACCCGCGCCGCCGTCATGACCGCCCCCGGCAAGGACTGGGAGATCATGGAACTGGACCTGGCGCCGCCCCGCGCCGGCGAGGTCCTGGTCCGCTTCACCCACGCCGGGCTCTGCTACTCCGACGAACACGTCCGCACCGGCAACATGGCCCCGCTGCCCGTCATCGGCGGCCACGAGGGCTCCGGGATCGTCGAGGCGGTCGGCGAGGGCGTCTCCCGCCTCGCCCCCGGCGACCACGTCGCCGCCTCCTTCAAACCCTCCTGCGGACACTGCCGCTGGTGCGCCGACGGCCGCGCCAACCTGTGCGACGCCGCCGCCTACGGCCCCGAGGGCAAACTGCCCGACGGCACCTACCGGTTCACCGGCCCGGACGGCCCCCTCGGCGCCAACTGCGCGCTGGGCACCTTCGCCGAACACTCCGTCGTCTCCCAGGACTCCCTGGTCCGCGTCGACCCCGACGTGCCGCTCTCCGTCGTCGCCCTGGTGAGCTGCGGCGTCCTCACCGGCTGGGGCGCGGCCGTGCACGCCGCCGAACCCCGGCCCGGCGACACGGTCATCGTCGTCGGCGCCGGCGGCGTCGGCATCAACGCCGTCCAGGGCGCCCGCCTCGCCGGCGCCGGCGACGTCGTCCTGGTCGAGCCCAACGAGGCCAAGCACGCCCTCGCCCGCGACCTCGGCGCCACCCACGTCTGCCGCGACCTGGCCGAGGCCGGCGCCCTCGCCGCCCGGCTCAACCCCGGCGCGGGCGGCGCCGACACCACCCTCGTCTGCACCGGCGAGACCACCGCCCCCATCGTCCGCGCCGCCTTCGAGGCCACCGGCAAGGGCGGCACCATCGTCCTCGCCGGCATGTCCGAGGACGTCCACGACATCAACGTCCAGCTCCCCGGCACCCAGATGGTCTTCGCCGAGAAACGCCTCCAGGGCACCATCTTCGGCTCGTGCAGCCCCATCCGGGACGTGCCCCGCGTGCTCTCCCTCTACCGCCAGGGCCTGATCAAGCTCGACGAACTGGTCAGCCGCACCTACCCCCTCGACGAGATCAACCAGGGCTTCGCCGACCTGCGTTCCGGCCGCAACCTGCGCGGCGTCGTCGCCCACCGCGGCGCCCCGTGACCCCCGCACCGCGCCCACCGCACGCACCGCAGGAACCGAAGGAGCACCCCGCCATGTCCCACGGGACCGACCGCGACGCCCTCTACCTCGACGGCGGCTGGCACGCCCCCGCCGGCGACCGCACCTTCACCGCGGTCGGCGCCGCCACCGAGGAACCGCTCGGCCACTTCCCCGAGGCGTCCCGCGCCGACGTCGACGCTGCCGTCGCCGCCGCCCGCCGCGCGGCCGGCGGCACCCGCGGCTGGGGCACCGCCGCCGACCGCGCCGCCGCCATGGAACGCCTCGCCCTCGCCCTGGAGGCCCGCACCGACGCCCTCGGCACCCTCATCGCCCAGGAGGTCGGCACCCCGAGGGCCCGCGCCGTCGAGGCCAACGTCGGCGCCGCCGCCGGACTGCTCCGCTTCTACGCCCCGCTCACCGGCGTGATGCACAGCGAGGACCTGCGGCCCGCCGGATACGGGCACAGCCTGGTCCGCCGGGAACCGGTCGGCGTCGTCGCCATGATCGTGCCCTGGAACTACCCGCTGAGCACCCTCTTCTTCAAACTGGCCCCCGCCCTCGCCATGGGCTGCACCGCCGTGGTCAAACCGTCCCCCACCACCGGACTGGACTCCTTCCTGGTCGCCGACGCCGTCCACGAGGCCGGCTTCCCGCCCGGCGTGATCAACTTCCTGCCCGCCGAACGGGAGGTGGGGGAGTACCTCGTCACCCACCCCGGCGTCGACAAGGTCGCCTTCACCGGCTCCACCGCCGCCGGACGCCGCATCGGCGGCCTGTGCGGCGCCCTGCTGCGCCCGGTCACCCTGGAACTGGGCGGGAAGTCCGCCGCGATCCTGCTGGAGGACGCCCCGCTGCCGCTCCTCCTCGACCACCTGCTCGACCTGTCCTTCAACAACAACGGCCAGACCTGCACCAACAACACCCGCCTGCTGGTGCCCCGCTCCCGCTACACCGAGATCGTGGACGCCGTCACCGACACCGTCGCCGCCTGGCCGGTCGGCGACCCGCTCGACCCGGCCACCGTGATCGGCCCGGTCGCCGGCGCCGCCGCCCGCGAGCGCATCGAGGGTCACCTCGACCGGGGCCGCCGCGAGGGCGCCCGCGTCACCACCGGCGGCGGACGCCCCGCCGGACTCGACCGGGGCTACTACGTCGCGCCCACCGTCTTCGCCGACGTGGAGCCGTCGATGGCGATCGCCCGCGAGGAGATCTTCGGCCCCGTCGTCACCGTCACCCCCTACGACGGCACCGTCGAGGGCGCCGTGGCGCTCGCCGAGGACTCCGCCTACGGACTGGCCGGCAGCGTCTGGACCGAGGACGAGGCGCTGGGACGGCGGGTGGCCCGCGCGGTGGACACCGGCACCTTCAGCGTCAACCACGCCAACTTCGACATCGGCGCCCCCTTCGGCGGGCGACGGGACAGCGGGCTCGGCTCCGAACTGGGCCGCGAGGGGATCGACGCGTACCTCCAGTACAAGACGATCTTCGTGACCGAGCCGCCGGGACCGGAGGAGAGCGACGGACCCGCCCGGACCGCCGCCCCGGCCACCGCGCCCGCCCCCGCCCGCTGACCCCGCGCGCCCGCCCCGCCCGACGGCGCCCGACCGGGCGTCGGCAAAGGCACCGGCGGGGCGGGCGTAGCGTAGGGGGCATGACGACGTACGGACACTTCCCCCGCACCCGGCCCCGGCGGCTCCGGAGCACCCCCGCCATGCGTCGGATGGTCGCGGAGACCCGGCTGCACCCGGCCGACCTGGTGCTGCCCGCCTTCGTGCGCGAGGGCGTGAGCGAGCCGGTGCCGATCTCGGCGATGCCCGGCGTGGTGCAGCACACCCGGGACTCGCTGCGCAAGGCCGCCGTCGAGGCGGCCGGGGCAGGGGTCTCCGGGATCATGCTCTTCGGTGTGCCGGAGGAGGCGAAGAAGGACGCCACCGGCAGCGCCGGCACCGACCCGGACGGCATCCTCCAGGTCGCCCTGCGCGACGTGCGGGCCGAGGTGGGCGACGACCTGCTCGTCATGTCCGACCTGTGCCTGGACGAGTTCACCGACCACGGCCACTGCGGCGTGCTGGACTCCGGGGGCCGGGTCGACAACGACGCGACCCTCGGGCGGTACGCCGAGATGGCGCGCGCCCAGGCCGAGGCCGGGGCGCACGTCGTCGGCCCCAGCGGCATGATGGACGGGCAGATCGGCGTCGTCCGCGAGGCCCTCGACGGGATCGGGCGCGAGGACGTCGCCGTCCTCGCCTACACCGCCAAGTACGCCTCCGCCTTCTACGGCCCCTTCCGCGAGGCCGTCGGCTCCTCGCTCACCGGCGACCGCAAGACCTACCAGCAGGACGCGGCCAACTCCCGCGAGTCCCTGCGGGAGGTGGCGCTCGACCTGGCGGAGGGCGCCGACATCGTCATGGTCAAGCCCGCCGGCCCCTACCTCGACATCGTGGCCCGCGTCGCCGACGCCGTGGACGTGCCGGTGGCCGCGTACCAGATCTCCGGCGAGTACGCGATGATCGAGGCCGCCGCCGAGAAGGGCTGGATCGACCGGGACCAGGCCGTCCTGGAGTCGCTCACCGGCATCAAGCGGGCCGGCGCCGGCATCATCCTCACCTACTGGGCCACCGAGGTGGCCCGCACCCTCGGCCGGGGCTGAACCGGACACCTCCCACGCCCCCGGCCCGGGTGGCCGGGGGCGCCCGGGTACTCCCAACTCCCCCTGGGAGTTAGGTTGTCGACGACCAGAACGGTTCGTACACGACCGACAGACCAGGGAGCCCCCATGCCCGGTGACGCGCTCAGCCAGGACCCCGCGGAACTGCGGAGGAGGATCGACAGCGGCCGGGCGCACCCCGCCCGCGTCTACGACGTCTTCCTCGGCGGCAAGGACCACTACCCCGCCGACCTCGACGCGGCGGCGGCCGGCCTCGCCGCCAACCCGCGCGGCTACCTCGACGTCCGGCACAACCGGGACTTCCTGCGCCGCGCCGTGACCACCCTGGCCCGTGACGAGGGAGTCCGCCAGTTCCTCGACATCGGCACCGGGCTGCCGACGGCGGAGAACGTGCACCAGATCGCGCAGCGCCTCGTCCCGGACTCCCGGGTGGTCTACGTCGACAACGACCCCGTCGTCCTCGCCCACGCCCGCGCCCTGCTCACCAGCGGCCCCGAGGGCCGTACCGACTACATCGACGCCGACCTGCTGGACCCGGCCGCCATCCTCGAACAGGCCGCCCGCACCCTCGACTTCGACCGGCCCGTCGCCCTGTGCCTCGTCGCCATCCTGCACTTCGTCGAGGACGCGGCGGCCTACCCCATCGTCCGCGAACTGGTCGACGCGCTGCCCGCCGGCAGCCGGCTCGTCCTCAGCCACCTCACCGACGACCTCAACCCGGAGAAGGTGCGCGCGGTCCGGCGGACCTACACCGAACGCGGCTTCACCTTCGTGCTGCGCACCCGCGCCGACGTCGAGCGGTTCTTCACCGACAGCGGGCTGACCCTCGCCGAGCCCGGCGTGGTCCCCGTCCACCACTGGCGGCCCGACCACGCGGCGCCCGTCCCCGAGCGGCCCGAGGAGTCCTACCTCGCACAGCTCGACGACATCGAGAAGGCCCGCTACCAGGACATCAACGACGTCACGGACGCCGACATCAACGTCTACGGCGGCCTCGCCGCCAAGGGCTGAGCGCCCCGGGACCGCCGGCCGGGACCGCGACCGGACGGCCCGGCGCTTCCGTACGGTGAGGCCATGCACCACAGCACACCGACCACGCCCCTCGACCCGGACGCCTACCTCGCGCGGATCGGCCGGCCGGGGCGGTGGCGGCCCGACGCGGCCACGCTCCGCGCCCTGCACCTCGCCCACCTGCGGGCCGTCCCGTTCGAGAACCTCGACGCCCTGGCCGGTTCCGCGCCCTCGCTCGACCTCGGCGACCTGACGGCCAAGCTGGTCCACGGCCGCGACCGGGGCGGCTACTGCTACGAGCACAACACGCTGTTCGCCGCCGTCCTGGAGGCGCTCGGCTTCACCGTGACCCGGCTCGCGGCCCGGGTCGCCGTCGGCGCCGAGCGCGTCGAGGACCGGCCCCGCACCCACATGGCCCTCCTCGTCGAGGTGCCCGGGGAGCCGGTGCCGCACCTGGCCGACGTCGGCTTCGGCGCGGCCGGTTCGCTGCTGGAGCCGGTGCCGCTCACCGCGGACACCGCCTTCCACCGCGCCGGGCGCGCGCACCGGCTGGTCCACGTCCCGCACACCGGCCCGCTGGAGCTGTGGCTGCTCCAGACGCGGACGCCCGGGGCGGGGGCGGCGTGGGAACCGCAGTACGCCTTCACGCGGGAGCCGTTCACCCCGGGCGACTTCGAGATCGTCAACTGGCACATGGCGACCAACCCGCGCTCCCCCTTCTCACGGCGGCCCTACGTCCGCAGCGTCACCCCGGAGCGCGACCTCCTCTTCCACGACGGGGCCCTGACCGAGACCGCCCCCGACGGCACCACGGCCACGCGCACGCCCGCCGACGAGGCGGACGCCCGCCGCCTGCTCGCGGACGCCTTCGGCATCACGGCCCCGGACGGCGTACGGCTGCTGGCATGACGAGGGCCCCGGGGGCGGTTCGTCCGCCGCCCCCGGGGCCCCGGCCGGGTGTTCAGAGGCGCTCGGGCGTCCGGATGCCGAGCAGCGCCATGCCCTGGTGCAGGGTGCGGGCGGTCAGGTCCACCAGGAAGAGGCGGTTCTGCGTCTGCTCGGCGGTGTCGGCCTTCAGCACCGGGCACTGGTCGTAGAACGTGGTCAGCAGCGAGGCGAGCTGGTACAGGTAGGCGGCGAGCTTGTGCGGCTCGCAGGCCGCCGCCACCTCCAGCACCGTCTCGCCGAACTGGTCCAGGTGCAGGCCGAGGGCGCGCTCGGCCGCCGCCAGCTCCAGCTCCGGGTGCGGCACCGGGCGGGCGTCGCCGGCCTTGCGCAGGATGGACTGGATGCGGGCGTAGGCGTACTGGAGGTACACCGACGTGTCGCCGTTGAGCGACACCATCTGGTCCAGGTCGAACTTGTAGTCGCGCACCGCGGACGTCGACAGGTCGGCGTACTTGACCGCGCCGATGCCCACGTACCGGCCGTTCTCCTCGATCTCCGCCTCGGACAGGCCCACCTTCCCGGCCTTCTCCCGCACCACGGAGGTGGCCCGCTGGACCGCCTCGTCGAGCAGGTCCTCCAGCTTGACCGTCTTGCCCTCGCGGGTCTTGAACGGCTTGCCGTCCTTGCCGAGGACCGTGCCGAAGGCGAGTTGGGTGGCGGTGACGCCGTCGAGCCAGCCGGCCCGGCGGGCGGTCTCGAAGACCATCTTGAAGTGCAGCGACTGGCGGGCGTCGACCACGTAGAGCAGGGTGTCGGCCTTCAGGGCGAAGACGCGGTCGCGGATGGCGGACAGGTCGGTGGCCGCGTAGCCGTAGCCGCCGTCCGACTTCTGCACGATCAGCGGGACCGGCTTGCCGTCCGGGCCCTTGACGTCCTCGAAGAAGACGCAGAGCGCGCCCTCGGAGCGGACCGCGACGCCCGACTCCTCCAGCAGGCGGCAGGTCTCCGCGAGCATGTCGTTGTAGCCGGACTCGCCGACGATGTCCGGGTCGCGGACCTCCATGTCCAGCTTCTCGAAGACGGAGAAGAAGTAGATCTTCGACTCGTCGACGAACTTCTGCCAGACGGCCAGCGTGTGCGGGTCGCCCGCCTGGAGGTCGACCACCCGGCGCCGCGAGCGCGTCTTGAACTCCTCGTCGGCGTCGAACAGCTTGCGCGCGGCCTTGTAGAGGCGGTCGAGGTTGGACATCGCCTCCTCGCCGCTGACCTGGCCGGCCTTGTGGTCCAGCTCGTGCGGGTGCTCCTCCAGGTACTGGATGAGCATGCCGAACTGGGTGCCCCAGTCGCCGATGTGGTGGCGCCGCACGACCGTCTCGCCGGTGAACTCCAGCAGCCGCACGACCGCGTCGCCGATCACCGCGGACCGCAGGTGGCCGACGTGCATCTCCTTGGCCACGTTCGGCTGGGCGTAGTCGATCACCGTGGTGCCGGGGGACCCGGCGCGCGGCACGCCGAGCCGGCCGGTCTCGTCCGCGTACCGGGCGGCCAGGTTCGTGGTGATCGCCCGGTCGGCGATGGTCAGGTTGAGGAAGCCGGGGCCGGAGACCTCGACGTCGGCGAGCAGGTCGCCGGTGGTGACGTGCGCGACCACCTCGGCGGCCAGCTCCCGCGGGTTCGCCTTGGCCTTCTTGGCGAGCGCGAGGATGCCGTTGGCCTGGTAGTCCGCCCGGTCGCTGCGTCGCAGCAGCGGGTCCGCGCCGGCCGCCTCCGGCCGGGTGGCCGTCAGGGCGGACGCGAGGTGCTGCTCGACGGAGTCGGTGAGGGACGTGACCGAGGCCATGGAGGGATCGCCGTTCTGCTCGGGTTCCTGGGGCTGCCTGTAGTGCGGTGACTACGGCATCCGAGTATCCCACGCCGGGTGAAGCCATTTTCGCGGATGGGGGCGCGGCTGGGAGAATGGTGCGGTCAGCCGTGCGACCGTACCGGCTGCTAGAGCAGAAAGAAGGACGTGCCGATCGTGGCTCAGAGCACAGAGACCACCGACTGGGTCTCCCGTTTCGCGGACGAGGTCATCGCCGAGTCGGAGCGACGTGCCCCGGGCAAACCGGTCGTCGTCGCGTCCGGGCTGTCCCCCTCGGGCCCCGTCCACCTGGGCAACCTGCGCGAGGTCATGACCCCGCACCTGGTCGCCGACGAGATCCGCCGCCGGGGCGTCCCGGTGCGCCACCTGATCTCCTGGGACGACTACGACCGCTACCGCAAGGTGCCCCAGGGCATCGCGGGCGTCGACCCCGAGGCGTGGGCCGAGCACATCGGCAAGCCGCTGACCTCGGTCCCCGCCCCCGAGGGGTCCGCGTACCCGAACTGGGCCGAGCACTTCAAGGCCGCCATGGTCACCGCGCTGGCCGACCTCGGCGTGGAGTTCGACGGGATCAGCCAGACCGAGCAGTACACCTCCGGCGTCTACCGCGAGCAGATCCTGCACGCCATGCGGCACCGCGGCGACATCGACGCCGTCCTCGCCCAGTACCGCACCAAGCCGAAGACCGCCGGGAAGAAGCAGCAGAAGCCGGTCGACGAGGCCGAACTGGAGGCCGCCGAAGGCTCCGGCGCCGCCGCCGAGGACGACGGCAGCTCCGGCTCCGCCGGCTACTTCCCGTACAAGCCGTACTGCGGGAACTGCGACAAGGACCTCACCACGGTCACCGCCTACGACGACGAATCGACCGAGCTGACCTACGCCTGCACCGCCTGCGGCTTCTCCGAGACCGTGCGGCTCTCCGAGTTCAACCGCGGCAAGCTGGTCTGGAAGGTCGACTGGCCGATGCGCTGGGCGTACGAGGGCGTGGTCTTCGAGCCGAGCGGCGTCGACCACTCCTCGCCCGGCTCGTCCTTCCAGGTCGGCGGGCAGATCGTCGGCATCTTCGGCGGCAAGCAGCCGATCGGCCCGATGTACGCCTTCGTCGGCATCAGCGGCATGGCCAAGATGTCCTCGTCCCGGGGCGGCGTGCCCACCCCGGCCGACGCCCTGAAGATCATGGAGCCGCAGCTCCTGCGCTGGCTCTACGCCCGCCGCAAGCCCAACCAGTCCTTCAAGATCGCCTTCGACCAGGAGATCCAGCGGCTCTACGACGAGTGGGACCGGCTCGACGCCAAGGTCGCCGCCGGCGAGGCGCTGCCCGCCGACGTCGCCGCCCACTCCCGCGCGGTGCGCACCGCCGCGGGCGAGCTGCCGCGCACCCCGCGCCCGTTGCCGTACCGCACGCTCGCCTCGGTGGCCGACATCACCGGCGGGCACGAGGACCAGGCGCTGCGCATCCTGAGCGAGCTGGACCCGGAGCACCCGCTCGGCTCCCTCGACGAGGCCCGGCCCCGGTACGCCAAGGCCGAGGCGTGGGTCACCACCCACGTCCCCGCCGACCAGCGCACCATCGTGCGCGGCGAGCCGGACGCCGACCTGCTGAAGTCCCTCGACGAGGCGTCCCGCAAGTCCCTGCGGCTGCTGCTGGACGGGCTGGCCGGCCACTGGTCGCTGGACGGGCTCACCCACCTCGTCTACGGGGTGCCGAAGGTGCAGGCCGGCTTCTCCGCCGACGCCACGCCGAAGGAGCTGCCCGCCGAGATCAAGACCGCCCAGCGGTCCTTCTTCGCGCTCCTCTACCACCTGCTGGTCGGCCGGGACACCGGCCCCCGGCTGCCCACCCTGCTGCTCGCGGTGGGCCAGGAGCGGGTGCGCGCCCTGCTCGGCGACTGATCCCGCCCGGACACCCGACAGGGGGCGCCCGGCACTCGCCGGGCGCCCCCTCGGCCGTCACGGCACCGCCGGGTCAGGCGATGTGGTCCTCCTCCAGCTCCTTGCTGAAGCGGGTGGAGAACTCGGTGACCAGCCGCTTGGCCTCGGTGTCGGGCAGCGGGGCGCCGAAGGTCGCCTGGATGTTCTCGCCGAACTCGCGCGGGGTCGGGAAGCTGTCGTCGATCGACCGCTTGAAGACCTGGTAGTAGGCGTCCTCGTCCGGCTCCGGGGTGCCGCCGCCCTCGCCGAGTTCGCGGGTGCGGCCCGGCACGACGGGGATCGGGAAGCTGCCGGTCTCCTCGGGGGAGGGCTCGTGCAGCGGGGGCTCCTCCTCGTACTGGTCGCGGTACTCGTCGGCGTGGCGCTGCTGCTCGTACCACTGGGCGTACTGCTCGGCCGGGTCGTACGCGGGGTCGTAGCCGCCCTGGTACTCGATGCGGCGGGTGTTGAACCAGGGGCTCTGCTCCGGGCCGCCGGGGGCGCCGGGGGTGCCGTGGGTGCCGGGGGCGCCGAGGGGGGCGAGGTTCACAGAGCCGTCGGGGTTCACAGCGGTGCGGGGGTCGGCCGGGTTCACAGCGGTGCCGGGGGTGGCGGAGTTCACAGGGTCCTCGGGGTTCACAGCGGCGTCCGGGCGCGTCCGGTTCACAGGGGTCGCGCTGTTCACCCCGTTCGTGCTGTTCACAGAGTTCGGGCGGTTCACGCCTGCCGCCCCGTCCGCTCCGTTCACGGCATCCGCGCGGTTCACACCGTTCACGGCATTCGCCGAGTTCACAGCGCCCGCCTGCGCGGCGGCCCCCTGCGCGGCGGCCCCCTGCGCGGCGGCCCCCTGCGCGGCGCCCGCCGCCTGCCGCTGGCCCTCCAACTCCAGCCGCTGCCCCGCGCCCGGCGCCGCCACCGCGGCGGCCGTCGTCCCCTCCGGCGCGGGCGGCAGCAGCGCCGGCTCGATGCCCGCCGCCGCCAGCCCCGCCGGCGCCGTGTCCGCCAGCGGCACCCCGTAGCGCGCCAGCCGCAGCGGCATCAGGGACTCCACCGGGGCCTTGCGGCGCCAGGCGCGGCCGAAGCGCGAGCGGAGCCGGGCCTGGTAGACCAGCCGTTCCTGCTCCAGCTTGATCACCTGGTCGTAGGAGCGCAGCTCCCACAGCTTCATCCGGCGCCAGAGCAGGAAGGTCGGGACCGGCGAGAGCAGCCAGCGGGTGAGCCGGACGCCCTCCATGTGCTTGTCGGCGGTGATGTCGGCGATCCGGCCGATGGCGTGCCGGGCCGCCTCGACGGAGACCACGAACAGCACCGGGATCACCGCGTGCATGCCCACGCCGAGCGGGTCGGGCCAGGCCGCCGCGCCGTTGAAGGCGATCGTCGCCATCGTCAGCAGCCACGCCGTCTGGCGCAGCAGCGGGAAGGGGATGCGGATCCAGGTCAGCAGCAGGTCGAGGGAGAGCAGTACGCAGATGCCCGCGTCGATGCCGATGGGGAAGACGTAACTGAAGTGCCCGAAGCCCTTCTTGAGGGCCAGTTCGCGCACGGCGGCGTACGAGCCCGCGAAGCCGATGCCCGCGATGATGACGGCACCGAAGACGACCATGCCGATGAGAACGCGATGCGTCCGGGTCAGCTCTAGTGGCGCGGCCACCCGTACTCCCCTCCCAGTGCCTGTTGTTGCGCGCAACAGAGTGGCACATGTGTGCGGAGGACGGGTGGCCGGTAGGGGGAGCGTCAGCTCTCGCGGGCCGTCGCCGAGGCCGAGGGGCTCGCGGCACCGGACTGCGCGGGCGAGGCCGAACCGCCGTCAGCGCCGTCCTTGTCACCCTCGCCGGAGCCGTCCCCGGAGCCCTTTCCGGAGCCCTCGCCGCCGCTCTTGCCGCCGTCCTCGGCGCCGTTGGCCTTCTGCACCGAGGCCACGGCCTCCTGGGCGGCCTTGAGCGCGGCCTTGGCGAGGTCGTCGGCGGACGGCGTCTTGTCGCCGGCCAGGCCCGCGCCGTTGTAGTCGAGGGTGATGACGACGTTCTCGGTGCGCGCCACGACCGTCTGCTGCTTGAAGGTTCCTTCCTTCTTCTTCAGCTCGTAGCGCACCACCGTGGCCTCGTCACCGGTGTCCCCGGCCTCCTCGGCCTTCAGGTCCTTGGCGCCGTCCGCGGCCTGGGCGTCGGTGACCTGCTTGCGGTAGTAGTCGCCGGCGAGCTTGTCGCCCTCGCCGCGGGTCGCGTCCGAGTCGAAGCGCAGCATGGAGACGCTCAGCCAGCGGAACTGGGAGCCCTTCACCCCGTTGTCGGAGAGGCTGTCCCAGGAGCAGGTGGCGCGCGTCGCGTTCTCGCCCGACGTGCTCTCCTTGCCGGAGCCGGCCTTGGGCACCAGATCGCCCAGGGTCTTCTTCGACAGCACCGAGCAGGGCTCGGGCAGTTGCGCGTACGCCGCCTCGCGGACCGTCGGGGTCGGGCTCGGGGACCGCGTGGCCGACGCGGAGGCCGCGCTCTCGCCCTTGCCGTCGCCGGAGCCCGAGGAACAGCCCGCCGCCGCCAGCGTCAGGGGCAGGACGGCCGCGCCGGCCAGCAGACGGGCCAGGCGCCTCGCCCGCCGGTCACCTCCCCAGCGCCTCGACGGTGTGGGAGGCACCCCCGGATCTCGCTCTGCTCGTCGCTGCATGGTTCCTTCACTCATGGCACTCGTGGTTCCTGCGTTTCGGAACGGGTCCGAGGGGCCACGGTACGCGGTGCTTACGGCGGCGGGTCCCGGTTCGCGGCCTTCGTGGAGGGGGTGCGAGCGGCGGGCGACCGGCTCAGCGGCTCAGCGAACGCGCCAGTTCGGCCGCGATTTTCTGGGCCCTGTCCTGCATTTCCTTGCTGTCCGGGATGATCTGGGCCATCGCCGACTGCTCCGCGTACTCGACGGTCACCATCACGTTCGACGTGCGGAACGCCACAGTCACGGTGCGTCGTTTGGCGGTCGACCCGGAGCTGCTGAGGCGGTCGTCGAGGAACGCCTCGTCGCCGAGTCCGTCGAGCAGGCGCGGCTGGAGGTCGGCCGGGGTGGCCCCGTCGGACGGGCCCGTCGTGGCGTCGGCCGGTCCGGAGGGGGCGCCGCCCGCGGCACCGGAGGCACCGGGGGAGGGGGTGCCGGCGGAGGCGGTGGCGGAAGGGGTGCCCGAGGCGGTCTCGGAGGCGGTGCCGGAGGGCGTCCCGGAGGCGGTCGGCTCGGGCAGGTCGGCGGCCTCCACCTGCCGGGCGAAGAGCAGCTCGGCCTGGCTGTCGTCGCTGACCCGGTTGTCGTAGGAGACGACGCGTTCGAAGTCGACGAAGAGGTGGTCGGTGGCGTCGGCGGACTCGACCTTCCAGCGGCAGCCGACCTTGCGGTCGGTGTCGTAGGCGAGGGTCGCCTCCCCGGCGTAGGCCTTCGCGCGCTGCTCCTCGTCGGTCATCTCCGGGATGCCGGGCAGCAGTTCGTCGAGCGTCTTGTGGCCGACCGCGAGGCAGGGCTGCGGCAGGGTGCGGTACTTGCCGGGCTGGGCGGCCTCGGTCGCCTCGCCGGGACGGCCGGGATGGGAGTCGTCCGTCGTGGCGCCGTCGCCCGACCCTCCGGTGCAGCCGGCCAGCAGCGCCGCGAGGAGGGCGGCGATGCCGGGTGCGTAGACCTTCCGCTGCACGGGTGGGCTCCTCTCGACGACGGCCGTGGGGCCGTTCCGGTCGGGTCGCGGGGGCGTTCCCGCCGGATATTCGCTTGCCGGGCGGGGTCGCCCGCTGGAGACAATGTGTATCGCACGCGCCGCCGTGAACGCCGGTCCGATGTCCTGTTGGTCGGCCCTGGCTCCGGTTTTTGCGCTTTTCGACTTTTACGGGGTTCTGGGGGAAGAGGGGCGTTATGTCGTACGTGGAGCTGCCGGGTGCCCGGGTGCCGATCCGCATGTGGACCGACCCGGCGACGGTCGAGGACGGGGCGTTGCGGCAGCTCCGGAACACGGCGACCCTGCCGTGGATCGAGGGCCTCGCGGTCATGCCGGACGTGCACTACGGCAAGGGCGCGACGGTCGGCTCGGTGATCGCGATGCGGGGCGCGGTGTGCCCGGCGGCGGTCGGGGTCGACATCGGCTGCGGTATGTCCGCGGTGCGCACCTCCCTGACCGCGAACGACCTGCCGGGCGATCTGTCCCGGCTGCGTTCGCGGATCGAGCAGGCGATCCCGGTGGGGCGCGGGATGCACGACGAGCCGGTCGACCCGGGCCGGCTGCACGGGTTCGCCACCGCGGGCTGGGACGACTTCTGGTCGCGCTTCGACGGCGTCGCCGAGGCGGTCCGGTTCCGGCAGGAGCGGGCGGGCAGGCAGATGGGGACGCTCGGCAGCGGCAACCACTTCGTCGAGGTGTGCGTCGACACCGAGGACGCCGTCTGGCTGATGCTGCACTCGGGCTCCCGCAACATCGGCAAGGAGCTGGCCGAGCACCACATCGGGGCGGCCCGGGATCTCCCGCACAACCAGGGGCTGGTCGACCGCGACCTCGCCGTCTTCGTCGCGGACACCCCGCAGATGGCCGCCTACCGCAACGACCTGTTCTGGGCGCAGGAGTACGCCTCCCGCAACCGCTCGATCATGATGGCGCTGCTCAAGGACGTCGTCCGCAAGGAGTTCCGGAAGGCGAGGCCGTCCTTCGAGCCGGAGATCTCCTGCCACCACAACTACGTGGCGCAGGAGCGGTACCGGGGCGTGGACCTGCTCGTGACCCGCAAGGGGGCGATCCGCGCCGGGCGCGGCGACCACGGGATCATCCCGGGCTCCATGGGCACCGGTTCGTACATCGTCGAGGGGCTGGGCAACGAGGCGTCGTTCAACTCGGCCTCTCACGGGGCCGGCCGGCGCATGAGCCGCAGCGCGGCCAAGCGCCGCTTCACGGCGAGGGACCTGGAGGAGCAGACGCGGGGCGTGGAGTGCCGCAAGGACTCCGGGGTGGTGGACGAGATCCCGGCGGCCTACAAGCCGATCGAGCAGGTCATCGACCAGCAGCGGGACCTGGTGCGGGTGGTGGCCCAGCTCCGGCAGGTCGTCTGCGTCAAGGGCTGAGCCCGCGGGCCGGGCCCCGGCGGTCGCCGCCGGGGCCTACTTGGCGTGCTTCACCGCGTAGATCATCACGAAGGCGACGAAGTGGATGCCGAAGAGGAAGTACCCCAGCCACCACCACATCAGCCGCTGTTCCTTCTTCTCGCGTGTCCGGCGGCGCTCGTCGCGGCCCGTCTGGTCGGGCATCACGCCTCCCGGTGCAGTTTCGTGTGGGACGCCTGCGCCCGGGGGCGGACGACCAGCAGGTCGATGTTGACGTGCGGGGGCCGGGTGACCGCCCAGGCGACGGTGTCGGCGACGTCGTCCGCGGACAGCGGCTCGGCCACGCCCTCGTAGACCCGGGCGGCCCTCTCGGCGTCGCCCCGGAAGCGGGTGAGGGCGAACTCGTCGGTCTTCACCAGGCCGGGGGCGATCTCGATCACCCGGACCGGGCGGCCGACGATCTCCAGCCGGAGCGTCTCGGCGAGGACGTGCTCGGCGTGCTTGGCGGCGACGTATCCGGCGCCGCCCTCGTAGGTGGCGTGACCCGCGGTCGAGGTGACCACGACCACGGTGCCGTCGCCGCTCGCCTCCAGCTTGGGCAGGAGCGCCTGGGTGAGGTGAAGGGTGCCGATGACGTTGGTCTCGAACATGCGGCGCCAGTCGTCCGGGTCGCCCACGGCCACCGGGTCGGCGCCCAGCGCGCCGCCCGCGTTGTTCACCAGCACGCCGACGGTCCGGAAGGCGGTGGCGAACTCGTCGACGGCCGCCCGGTCGGTGACGTCCAGCGGGTACGCGGTCGCCGAGTGGCCGGCCGCCGTGATCTCCTCGGCGAGCGCCTCGATCCGGTCCTTGCGGCGGGCGGTCAGCACGACGCGGTATCCGGCGGCGGCGAGCCGGCGGGCCGTCGCGGCACCGATGCCGCTGCTCGCCCCGGTGACGACGGCGATACGGGAGGCGGCGGGCGGTGCTGCGGGGGCCATGGGCTGCTCCAGGGTCGGACGTCCGGTCGCCGTCCAGCGTAAGTCAGCCCCCGGGCCGCGCCCCGCGCTCCCCGGCTCTCTGCCGGGCCGGCGGGGCCGGCGGGATCTGCGGAATAGATCGGGGAGGCGCGTGGTTGCCGGGGTATAGTTGAAGCGTCAACAACTTGGAGGGTGAGCGACCATGCAGTTCGGGATCTTCAGCGTCGGCGACGTCACGCCGGACCCCACCACGGGCCGTACCCCGACCGAGCGCGAGCGGATCAAGGCCATGGTCGCCATCGCGCTGAAGGCCGAGGAGGTCGGGCTCGACGTCTTCGCCACCGGGGAGCACCACAACCCGCCGTTCGTGCCCTCGTCCCCGACGACCATGCTCGGCTACATCGCCGCCCGCACCGAGCGGCTGATCCTCTCCACGTCCACCACGCTGATCACCACGAACGACCCGGTCAAGATCGCCGAGGACTTCGCGATGCTCCAGCACCTGGCCGACGGCCGCACCGACGTCATGATGGGACGCGGCAACACCGGCCCGGTCTACCCCTGGTTCGGCCAGGACATCCGCCAGGGCATCAACCTCGCCATCGAGAACTACGCCCTGCTGCACCGGCTGTGGCGCGAGGACGTGGTGAACTGGGAAGGCAAGTTCCGCACCCCCCTCCAGGGCTTCACCTCGACGCCCCGCCCGCTGGACGGCGTCGCCCCCTTCGTCTGGCACGGCTCGATCCGCTCCCCGGAGATCGCCGAGCAGGCCGCGTACTACGGCGACGGCTTCTTCCACAACAACATCTTCTGGCCCGCCGACCACACCAAGCGCATGATCGAGCTGTACCGCGCGCGCTACGCCCACTACGGGCACGGCACCCCCGAACAGGCGATCGTCGGCCTCGGCGGCCAGGTGTTCATGCGGAAGAACTCCCAGGACGCGGTGCGCGAGTTCCGCCCCTACTTCGACGTGGCCCCGGTCTACGGGCACGGCCCCTCGCTGGAGGAGTTCACCGCGCAGACCCCGCTCACCGTGGGCTCGCCCCAGCAGGTGATCGAGAAGACCCTCGCCTTCCGCGACTACGCCGGCGACTACCAGCGCCAGCTCTTCCTGATGGACCACGCCGGGCTGCCGCTGAAGACCGTCCTGGAACAGCTCGACCTGCTCGGCGAGGAGGTCGTCCCGGTGCTCCGCGAGGAGTTCGCCAAGAACCGTCCGGCCGGCGTGCCGGACGCCCCCACCCACGCGTCGCTGCTGGCCGCGGCCCGCCAGACCACGGAGGTCACCGCCCGATGAAGCTCGTCGTCGTCTCGGCGGGACTGAGCGTCCCGTCCTCCACCCGGCTGCTCGGCGACCGCCTGGCCGCCGCCACCGCCGAGGCCGCCTCGGCCGGCACCGACGGCGCGGGGGCCCCGGCGGACGTCGAGGTCGTGGAGCTGCGCGACCTCGCCGTGGAGATCGCCCACCACTTCACCAGCGGTTTCCCCGGCACCGCGCTCTCCGCCGCCTTCGACGCGGTACGGGAGGCGGACGGGCTCATCGTGGTCACGCCGGTCTTCTCGGCCTCGTACAGCGGGCTGTTCAAGTCCTTCTTCGACGCCCTCGGCGGCAGCGACCCCGACGCGCTGGCCGGTACGCCGGTGCTGGTCGCCGCCACCGGCGGCACGGCACGGCACTCGCTGGTCCTGGACCACGCCCTGCGCCCGCTCTTCGCCTACCTCAAGGCCGTCGTCGTCCCCACCGGCGTCTACGCGGCCTCGGAGGACTGGGGCGCCGAGGGACTGGACGCCCGGATCGGGCGGGCGGCGGGGGAGCTGGCCGCGCTGACCCGCGGGCGGGCGGCCACCCGGCCCGCCCCGGCCGACGACTTCGCGGTCGTGCCCTTCGCGGACCGGCTCGCCGCCCTGCGGCCCTCCGGCTGACCCCGGGCGGGCCGCCGGCCGGGCGGCCCCGCCAGGGGCCCGGAGCCGCCCGCCGTCCCCCGGACCGGCCCCGGCCGGAAGCGGACCGGAAGCGGTCCGCCGCTGGCGGCGGAAGCGGCCCCGCCGGTGTCCTCGGGGAATGACCTCACCAGCGACCGTCCGCCGCCCCGCCGACGTGCCGCGCGGGCGAAGGCGTCGTCGCTCGCCTCGGCCAGGGGGCGCCCGCGGACCAGGGCCAGCGCTGCGGCCAGCCGGTCGGCGGCGGAGGCGGGGGCGGCGAGCAGCGCCGAGTCGACCAGTTCGGTGAAGTCCGCGCAGTCCAGCTCGCCCGGCCCCAGCACCAGCCGGTACGCGGTCTCCGGCACGGGTGCCGCCATCACCTGCTCGGTGCGCAGCACCCGGGAGCCGGCGCCGCTCTGGCCGGGGTCGAGGGCGCGGCGCAGTTCGAGGACGCGCTTTTGCACCTCGTTGCGGCGGCGGTGGGCCTGGCTGTGGCGCTCGTCGCCGACCGCCCAGACGTCCCGTCGCAGCACCTGCACCGGCACCGGCTCACCCTCGGCGGCCACCAGGCGGACCAGCAGCCGTTTCGTCAGGGGGGGGCAACCGGACCGGCACGCCGTCGACGTGGGCCGGGCCGGTACGGCCTGAGCCCGGCGGCCGGTCCCGGCCGCCGGGCCCGCGCGGACAGCGGGCCGACGCCCGACGGCGGGGGCGGACGCCGCGGGACGGACGGCGGACGGTGCCGGCCCCGGGGGTGGGACCCGGGACCGGCACCGTCGTGCGCGCGCCCCGCGGCCCGCGCCTCGGGGGCCCTCAGGGGTGCAGGATCACCTTGGTGTAGCCCTCGATCCGCTTGTCGAACTTGTCGTACGCCGACGACGCCTGCGCGAGGGGCAGTTCGTGGGAGACGACGAAGCTCGGCGTCGCCCGCCCCTCGATGATCATGTCCCTGAGCTGGCGGTTGTAGCGCTTGACGTTGCACTGGCCGGTGCCGACCCGCAGGCCCTTCTCGAAGAGCTTGCCGATCGCCACGAGGAGCTTGCCCTGTTTGGCCTGCTCGTCCGGACCACCCGGGTCGGCCGGCACGTAGAGCCCCGGCACGCCGAGCGCGCCGGTGGGCCGCACCGTGCCGACGAGGGAGTTGAGGACGGTGGCGGGCTCCTCCTCGCCGCCGCTGCGGCCGGTCGCCTGGTAGCCCACGGCGTCCACGCCCTTGTCGGTGCCGACGCCGCCGGTCTGGTCCTTGATCTGCTCGATCGGGTCGCCCGCGGAGAAGTCGACGGGCACCGCGCCGATCTCCCGCGCCTTCTCCAGCCGCTCGGGGACGCGGTCGACGACGAACACCTTCTTCGCGCCGCGCAGGAGCGCCGAGTAGGCGGCCATGAGGCCCACGGGCCCGGCCCCGTACACCGCGACGCTCTCGCCGGGGCGGACCTGGGCGAGTTCGCAGCCGTGGTACCCGGTGGGGAAGATGTCCGCGAGGAGGATGAAGTCCGTCTCGTGCTCGGTTCCCTCGGGGAGTTTCAGGCAGTTGAAGTCGGCGTAGGGGACGCGCAGGTACTCGGCCTGGCCGCCCTGCCAGGGCCCCATGGCGACGTAGCCGTAGGCCCCGCCGGCGAAGCCCGGGTTCACGGTCGTGCAGTATCCGGTGAACCCCTCGGAGCAGTTCCGGCAGAAACCGCACGCCACGTTGAAGGGCATGACCACGCGGTCGCCCTGCTTGAGGGAGGTGACGCCGGAGCCGACGTCCTCGATGACGCCCATGTTCTCGTGGCCGAAGACGATGCCGGGCTCGGCCGCCGTGCGGCCCTCGTACATGTGCAGGTCGGAACCGCATATCGCGGTCGAGGTGACCTTCACGATCACGTCGTTGGGATGCTGGATGGCGGGCTTGTCCACGTCTTCGACCGCGACGGTGAACGGCCCCTTGTAGACGACGGCCTTCATGGCTGGCCCTTCCGTTCGACGACACACGTGCCGGCCACGCCGCCCTGCCCGTCCCCCGCGTGACCCATCTCTCATGGTTCTCCGGCCCACGGGATCGGGCAAGTCGGTATTGTCCGGTGAATACCCTGGTACGTGGCGTGAAAATTCACGAACATCACGAAATCGGGCGGCCTGCCCGAGGGGATGCCCGGAGAAGGCCGCCCGTCCGCAGCCGCCCGGGACGCCGGACCCGGCGTACCGGACCCCGGATCCCGGGAATCTGCCGGACGACGCCGGGGGAGCGCCGGGAGGTGCCGGGAAGGCGCCGGAAGGACACCGGGCAAGGACCGGGAAGGCGCCGGGGCGCCAGGAGAAGGTGAGCGAGGGAGAAGGATGTCCGCACAACGACTGGGGACGCTGCTGGTCCCCGTGCCGGGACTGTCCGGCACCACCTACCCGCCGGGGACGACCGTGACCGTCCGGGGCCGGGGCGCGACCGTCGACGCCTTCGTCGGCGGCGACTGGCTCCCGCTGTCCTGGTGGGAGTTCTCCGACGGGCTCCGCGAGGACATCGCGGACCGCTGAGCCCGTGGCCCCGGCCCCCGGCCCTCAGTCGACCTGCACCCAGTCCAGGGTGCGCTCGACGGCCCGCTTCCAGCCCGCGTAGCCGTTCTGCCGCTGGTCCTCGCTCCACTGCGGGCTCCAGCGCTTCGACTCCTGCCAGTGGGAGCGCAACTCGTCGGTGTCGCGCCAGAAGCCGGTGGCGAGGCCGGCCGCGTAGGCGGCGCCGAGCGCGGTGGTCTCGGCCACCACCGGCCGGCTGACCGGGACGCCCAGCACGTCCGCCTGGATCTGCATGCACAGGTCGTTCGCGGTGACCCCGCCGTCGACCTTGAGCACGTCCAGGTGCACCCCGGAGTCCTGCTCCATGGCGTCGACCACGTCCCGGCTCTGGTAGCAGATGGACTCCAGGGTGGCCCGTGCCACGTGTCCCTGCGTGTTGTAGCGGGCCAGGCCGACCATCGCGCCGCGGGCGTCGGAGCGCCAGTAGGGGGCGAAGAGGCCGGAGAAGGCCGGGACGAAGTACATGCCGCCGTTGTCCTCCACCGAGCGGGCGAGCTGCTCGCTCTCGGCGGCGGTACGGATGATCTTGAGCTGGTCGCGCAGCCACTGCACGGCCGCCCCGGTGACCGCGATCGACCCCTCCAGCGCGTACACCGGGGGGCTGCCCTCGAACTGGTACGCCAGCGTCGTGAGCAGCCCGTGCTGCGAACGCACCAGCTCCGTACCGGTGTTGAGGACCAGGAAGTTGCCGGTGCCGTAGGTGTTCTTGGCCTCGCCGGGGGAGAAGCAGACCTGACCGACGGTGGCGGCGTGCTGGTCGCCGAGGACCCCGGTGATCGGCACGGCGGCGTTCAGCGGCCGGGAGGTGCGGGCCTGCCCGAATGCCTCCGGGTGGGACGAGGGGTGGATCGAGGGGAGCATCGCCCGCGGGATGCGGAAGATCTCCAGCAGCTCGTCGTCCCAGTCCAGGGTCTCCAGGTTCATCAGCATGGTGCGGCTGGCGTTGGTGACGTCGGTGGCGTGGACGCCGCCGTTGGGGCCGCCGGTGAGGTTCCACAGCACCCAGGCGTCGGTGTTGCCGAACAGGGCGTGGCCCGCCTCGGCGGCCTCGCGCAGCCCGTCCACGTTCTCCAGCAGCCACTTGATCTTGCCGCCGGAGAAGTACGTGGCCGGCGGCAGCCCCGCCTTGTGGCGGATGGTGTCGCCGTGGCCCTCGCGCTCCAGCGCGGCGGCGATGCTGTCGGTGCGGGTGTCCTGCCAGACGACGGCGTTGTAGTACGGGCGCCCGGTGCGCGGGTCCCAGACCACGGTGGTCTCGCGCTGGTTGGTGATGCCGATCGCCCGGAGGTCGGAGGCGGTCAGCCCGCCGCTGCGCAGGGCGTTCTGGATCACCGTGTTGGTGCGCTCCCAGATCTCCACCGGGTCGTGCTCGACCCAGCCGGACCGCGGCAGGATCTGGTCGTGTTCGAGCTGGTGCCGGGCCACCTCGTTGCCGGCGTGATCGAAGATCATGAAGCGCGTACTGGTGGTTCCCTGGTCCACCGCGCCGACGAACTCGGGCATCGTTGCCGCCTCTTCTCGGGTTCCTGGTGTCGTTGCGCTCGCGGGGCGGCGCGGGGCCCGCGGGCCCCGCCGCCGGGCCTACGAGGGTTCTTCGGTGGCGGGACCCTCTTCCCGCTCCCCGTGCAGCATCCGGACCATCGGCGTGATGAGCGCGTCGTAGACGAGGGCGCCGATGACGCCGCCGATGAGCGGGCCGACGATGGGGATCCACCAGTAGCCGCTGAACCACTGGAAGGTGCCTGGCAGCGCGATGTCGCCCCAGCCCTCCATGAAGGTGAACAGGCGCGGGCCGAAGTCGCGGGCGGGGTTGATCGCGTACCCGGCGTTGGTGCCGAAGGCCAGGCCGATCGCGACGACCACCAGACCGATGAGGAACGGGCCGAGGTTGGACATCGGGGCCGTGTTGCGGGTGTCGGTGAGCGCGCAGATCAGCAGCAGCAGGAGTCCGGTGCCGATGATCTGGTCGAGCAGTGGTCCCCACCAGGAATTGCCGAAATACTCGGCCGGGAACGTGGCGAAGATCGAGTATGTCGCCAGTGACTGGTCGCGTGGTGCGCCGGATTTGGCGATGGCCGCGTCGATGGCCCACCGGTAACTCGAATAGACCACGGCGGCGGCGGTGAAGGCGCCCACGAGCTGGGCGAACCAGTACGGCAGGATCTTCCGCAGCGGGAATTGCCGCCGTACGGCGAAGGCGAGGGTCACCGCGGGGTTGAGATGGGCGCCGCTGATGCCGCCGGCGACGTAGACGCCGAAGACCACCGCCAGGCCCCAGCCCCAGGCGATGATCAGCCAGTTGGCCGGTCCGAACTCCCCGACCTGGCGGCCCGAACCGGGCAGACCGGCGACCGCGACGGCCACCGATCCGACGCCGAAGAGAATCAGGACGAACGTCCCGAGGAACTCGGCGATCATTTCGCCGCCGAGATGATCTCGTCGAATACCTCGTCGACGAACAACGCGTGCCGCCACCGGGCCTCCTCGTATCGGTATGGACCGCGAATTTGGCGATCTTCACCGAAACGTAGTGCAAAGGAAGATCATCGGCGGATGCGCACAGGGGACTCCAGGGAATTTCGCCTCCATGGAGTAGATCGGGCGTCCGTCCGCGCGGTGCGGTGTGCGCCGTTCGGCGCCATGGCGGCCCCCGTCGGCCCGAAGGGGCGCGGGCCGTTCGGGCCCGGACCGTCCGGGCCCCCGGTGCGGGTCCGGCGGTGGCCGGGCCCGGCGGTGGCCGGGAGGCCGGCCGGCCCGAGCGGGCCGTGTGTGCCATGTGCGTCGCCCGGTACGACCAGGGAGAGCGCTTCCGAAACCAGATTTCCGGACTTCCGATGCGCTTCCGATGCGCTTCCGATGCGCTTCCGATCGGCTTCCGGCGAGCGCCGGGCAGGCGGGTGCCGGGCGCCCCGGTGAGACGGCGGGGCACCGGCGCGGGCGGGTGGCGTGAGCAGGCGTCCGCGGGGCGGGGGAGGGCGCGGGCCGGCCCCGGGCGCGGGTCCGCGCGGGTCAGCCCAGGACGACGTCCACGCCGGCCCGGCCGAGCGCCTCGGCCAGCTCCGGCGGGCAGGCGGTGTCGGTGACGAGGGTGTCGAAGCCGTCCAGCTCGCACACCCGGTGCGCGGCGGTACGGCCGAACTTGCTGGAGTCGGCGAGGACGCACCGGCGGGAGGCGTTGGCCAGCATGGCGCGTTTGGTGGCGACCTCGTCGACGTGGAAGTCGGTCAGCCCGTAGGGGGCGATGCCGCCCGAGCCGAGGAAGACCGCGTCCGCGCGCAGGTTCCGGAAGAACTCCACGGTCTGGGCGTTGGAGCAGGCCAGGTCGCCGGCCCGGAGCCGGCCGCCGCTGACCAGCACCTCCACGCGCGGGCGGGTGCTGACCTCCGCGGCCACCAGCAGCGAGGGCGTGGCGATGACGCCGGTGTGGTCGGCGGGGAGCGCGCGGGCCACCTCCAGCGCGGTGGTGCCGACGTCGATCACGAGGGTCTGCCCCGGCTCGACGAGGGCCGCCGCCGCCCGGCCGATGGCCTGCTTCTCCGCCGCGAGGGTGCCGCTGCGCTCGGTGAAGGACGCCTCCTCGCCGACCGGCGCCTGCGTGCTGGTGGCGCCGCCGTGCACGCGGGTCAGCTCGCCGCTGCGCTCCAGCAGGGCGAGGTCGCGGCGTACCGTTTCGTGGGAGACGCCCAGCAGCGTGGTGAGGTCGTCCGTGGTGACGAACTTCGACCGGGCGATCTCGGCGACGATCCTGCGGTGACGCTCGGCGGCGAGCACGCGCCCACCCCCTTCGCTGTGACCGTTTCTGTGGATCGGTGACTGCATTCTACGGCGCCGGGGGCGATGGCCGGCCGCCGTCCGCTCCCGTGGGTGGGCGGGACCGGCCCGTCCGCCGCGTGCCGAGACCGCCTTCGGGCGTCCCCGACCTCTGGCGATGCCCCGCACGTCCGGTTCGCCCCGCCGTGACCGAGAGGAGACCCGCGTGCGAACTCTTGACGACATACGGGCAAGGGTCCACACTTCCAGGAAAGCACGGTCAATAATCCACAGCAACGGTCAGGCGGCGAGGCGCCCGGTCCCGGGAGACCGCGGACGGCGGACCCCCGCCCCGCCCGCCGCCACCGGCAGACAGGCCCCGGCAGACCCCGTACGGTGCGTGCCTGCGCGCCGGCCCGTCCCGTTCCTCCCATCCACCGGCCCCCGCTGACGGGGGGACACTCGAAGCAGGGAAAGTCATGGCACACGCAGACACAGGTCCCCGGGGCGCGAGAGCCGACGGCCACGACGCCGGGCCCCGGCAGGGAATGGCCCGCGAACTGGGCTGGTACGCCTCCTTCTCGGTGGCGTTCGGCTTCGTCTCCATCGCCACCGGCATCTTCACCGCGTACGGCTCGGTGCTCGCCACCTCCGGACCCCGGGGCATCTGGGCCTGGCCGATCACCGTGATCGGGCAGCTCTCCATCGCCCTCGTCTTCGGCGCCCTCGCGGCCCGCATCCCCATCAGCGGCTACTCGTACCAGTGGGTGTCGCGGATCCTCGGCCCCGTCTGGGGCTGGATCATGGGCTGGATCTCGTTCGCCTTCCTCGGCGTGGTCCTCGTCGCCGTGGACTACACGATCGCCTCCACGATCCTGCCCGAACTGTTCCGCTACGTCGGCACCACCCAGAACGCCTGGGTGATCACGGCCGCGGTCGTCCTGCTCCAGGCGATCCTGGTCGCCGCCTCCACCCGCACCACCCACCGGGTCAACAAGGTCGCCGTGACCGTGCAGCTCATCGGCATGATCACCCTGACCGTGCTGCTGTTCGCGGTCGGCGCCTTCACCGGCAAGCTGGACTTCGCCCACCTCTTCGACACCGCCACGATCCCCGAGAGCGGCTACTACGCGCTGGGCGGCGCCACCGAGGCCGGCCCCTTCGCCATGGCCTTCCTGCTGGGCGCCTTCACCATCGTCGGCTTCGAGTCGGCGGCCAACCTCGCCGAGGAGACCAAGAACCCGGCCCGGGTCATCCCCAAGGCCATGGTCCAGGCCGTCATCTCCCTCGGCGTCCTCGGCTTCCTCTTCCTCGTCGCGGTCACCGCGGCGGCCGGCCGCATCGACGGCGTCGCCTCCTCCGCGACCCCCGTGGCCACCGTGATCACCGCCGTGCTGGGCTCCGTCGTCGGCAAGATCCTGCTCGTCCTCGTGGTCGTCTCGATCTTCTCCTGCGGCCTCGTGATCACCCTGAGCGGCACCCGCCTGGTGTACGCGATGTCCCGCGACGAGCGCTTCCCCGGCTGGCGCCTGCTGCGCCGCGTCCACCGGCGCACCGCGACCCCGCTCAACGCCTCCGTCTTCATGATGCTGATCGCGCAGATCATCCTCATGGTCTTCTCCCGCTCCACCGACGCCCTCTTCGAGCTGTTCTCGGCCGGCACCCTGCTGCCCGCGCTGATCTACGCCGGCACCGTCGCCATGTACGCGGTCAAGCGGCGCTCGCTGCCCCCGTCCCAGGGCTTCTCGCTGGGCCGCTGGGAGGTCCCGGTCCTCGTCGTCGCCGGCATCTGGCTCGTCTACGAGCTGCTGATCTTCCGCGACGCGTCCTTCCGCGCCCCCTGGATCTACGTCCTGGTGCTCTTCGGCATCGGCGCGGTCTACTTCACCGGGCTGCTCGTCCGCCGCGGACGCGCCGGGCTGACCATGCCGGACCTGGCCGACGTCGACCGGGCGCTGGACGACGCGGACACCGAGGCCACGGGCGCGCCGGCCGCCCCCGCCACCGCCGGCACCGCCGACACCGCACCGGGAGGACCGCAGCGATGACCACGATCCTCGCCATCGACCAGGGCACTTCGGGTACGAAGGCCATCGTCGTGGACGACGCCGGGGGCACCGTCGCCATCGCCGAGGAGTCCATCCGCCCCGCCTACCTCCCCGGGGGTGCCGTCGAGCAGGACCCGCGCGAACTCCTCGCCTCCGTCCTCGACGCCGGCCGCCGCGCCGTCGCCGAGGCCGGCCGGCCGATCGACTGCGTCGCCCTGGCCAACCAGGGCGAGACGGTCCTCGCCTGGGACCCCGCCACCGGCACCCCCCTGACCCCGGCGATCGTCTGGCAGGACCGGCGCGCGGAGAGCGTCTGCGCCGGCCTGGCCGGCCACGCCGAGGACATCGCCCGGCGCACCGGCCTGGTCCTCGACCCGTACTTCTCCGCGCCCAAGATGGCCTGGCTGCGCCGCAACCTCACCCGCGAGGGCGTCGTCACCACCACCGACACCTGGCTCGTCCACCATCTGACCGGCGAGTTCGTCACCGACGCCGCCACCGCCAGCCGCTCGCTCCTGCTCGACCTGGACACCGCCGACTGGGACCCGGACCTCGCCGGCCTCTTCGGCCTCGGCGACGAGAGGCTGCCGCGCATCGTCGCCGGGGACGAGATCGTCGGCACCACCCGGGCCTTCGGCGGCGAGATCCCGGTGGCCGGCCTCATCGTCGACCAGCAGGCAGCCCTCATCGCCGAGGGCTGCCTCGACCCCGGCACCGCCAAGTGCACCTACGGCACCGGCGCCTTCCTGCTCGCCAACACCGGCACCGACCCGGTCCGCTCCTCCGCCGGCCTGACCACCTCGGTGGCCTGGCGGGCGGCGGGGCGGACCCCGTACTGCGTGGACGGGCAGGTCTACACCGTCGCCTCCGCGGTGCGCTGGCTCCAGGACCTCGGCCTGCTCACCGCCGCGACCGACCTCGACCGGCTCGCCGCCGCCGACGCCGAGGGCGTGCTGTGCGTGCCCGCGTTCGCCGGGCTCGCCGCGCCCTGGTGGGCGCCGGAGGCCACCGCCTCGTTCACCGGCATGACCCTGGCCACCCGGCGCGAACACCTCGTCCTCGCCGTGCTCCAGGGCATCGCCGCCCAGGTCGCCGAGCTGACCTCCCTGGTCGCCGCCGACCTCGGCCGGCCGCTGAGCCGGCTGCGCGCCGACGGCGGGCTGACCAACTCCGCCGCGCTCATGCAGGCGCAGGCCGACATCGCCCAGATCCCCATCGACATCTACCCCCACGCCCACGCCACCCCGCTCGGCGCCGCCGCGCTGGCCCGCTGCGCCCTCGACCCCGCGCTCGACCTGCGGGAGGCCGTCGGCGACTGGCGGCCGGCCACCGTCTACGAACCCCGCTGGTCCGCCGACCGGGCCGAGGAGTACCGCACCACCTGGGCACGGGCCGCAGCGGCCCGCGCCACCGAGGGAGAACACTCATGACCGCCACCCCCCACCGCCCCCACGACGGCGTCTTCGACGTCGCGGTGATCGGAGGAGGCATCGTCGGCGCGGCCATCGCGCGCGAACTGTCCGGACACGACGTCACCGTGGCCCTCCTGGAGGCCCGCGACGACGTCGGCGACGGCACCAGCAAGGCCAACACCGCGATCCTGCACACCGGTTTCGACGCCAAGCCCGGCACCCTCGAATCCCGCCTGGTCGCCCGCGGATACCACCTGCTGAGCGCCTACGCCAAAGAGACCGGCATCCCCGTCGAGCACACCGGCGCCGTCCTGGTCGCCTGGAACGACGAGGAACTGGCCGCGCTGCCCGCCCTCAAGGAGAAGGCCGAGGCCAACGGCTACGCCCACTGCCGCGTCGTCGGCGCCGACGAGGTCTACGACGTCCTGCCCCACCTCGGCGAGGGCGCGCTCGGCGGACTGACCGTGCCGGACGAGTCCATCATCTGCACCTGGACCACCAACCTCGCCCTCGCCACCGACGCGCAGCGGCGCGGCACCACGATCCTGCTCCGGCACGCGGTCACGGGCGTCGACCCGGGCGACGAGGGCGGCACGGGAGCCGGGGACGGCGGGGTGACCACCCTGCGCACCTCCGCCGGCGACGTCCGCGCCCGCTGGGTCGTCAACGCCGCCGGACTCGGCGCCGACCGCCTCGACCGGCTCTTCGGCCACGACCGCTTCACCGTCACCCCGCGCCGCGGCGAGCTGTTCGTCTTCGACAAGCTCACCCGCCCCCTCGTCGACAAGATCGTCCTGCCGGTGCCCACCTCCCGCGGCAAGGGCGTCCTCATCTCCCCGACCATCTACGGCAACGTGATGCTCGGCCCCACCGCCGAGGACCTCACCGACCGCACCGACACCGGCACCTCCGAGGACGGCTTCGACTTCCTCCTCACCAAGGGCGAGCGCCTCATGCCGCGCCTGCTCGCCGAGGAGGTCACCGCCAGCTACGCCGGACTGCGCGCCGCCATCGACCACCCCGACTACCTCATCGAGGCCGACCCGGCACAGCGCTACCTCCTGGTCGGCGGCATCCGCTCCACCGGCCTGACCGCGGGCATCGCCATCGCCGAACACGTCCGCACCCTGCTGGAGGAGGCCGGACTGGAGCTGCCCCCGCGCGGCGACGTCCCCGAGCCGCCGCGCATGCCCAACATCGGCGAGGCCGCCCCGCGCCCCTACCAGGACGCCGAACTGATCGCCCGCGACCCCGCCTACGGCACCGTGGTCTGCTTCTGCGAGCGCGTCACCGAGGGCGAGATCCGCGACGCCTGCCACGCCCCGCTGCCCGCCCGCACCCCGGAAGGGCTGCGCCGCCGCACCCGCGCGATGAACGGCCGCTGCCAGGGCTTCTTCTGCGGCGCCGCCGTCGCCGCCCTCAGCGCACAGCACCAGCCCGACGACGGCTGCGGCAGCCGGCCCGCCCCCTGCGGACGCCCCGCCCAGCACAAGGACAACCGATGACCCAGCCGCCCCTGATCACGCCCGACGTCCTCATCATCGGCGGCGGCCCCGCCGGCCTGACCGCCGCCGCCGAACTGGCCGAGCGCGGCGCCGGCCACGTCCTCGTCGCCGACCGGGAGCAGGACGCCGGCGGCATCCCCCGCCACAGCGACCACACCGGCTACGGCCTGCGCGACCTGCGACGCGTCATGACCGGCCCGGCCTACGCCCGCCGGCTCGTACGGCGGGCCACCGAGGCCGGGGCCGACATCCGCACCCGCACCATGGTCACCGGCTGGGCCGACGAGCACACCGCCGAGGTCACCAGCCCCGAGGGCCGCTACCAGGTCCGCGCCCGCGCCACCGTGCTCGCCACCGGCGCCCGCGAACGCCCCCGCACCGCCCGCCGCATCCCCGGCGACCGCCCCCACGGCGTGTACACCACCGGCCAGTTGCAGAACCTCGTCCACCTGCACCACCAGCCCGTCGGCAAGCGGGCCGTCATCGTCGGCGGCGAACTGGTGAGCTGGTCGGCGGCGGTCACCCTGCGCGAGGCCGGCTGCACCCCCGCCCTCATGGTCAGCCAGTACCCGAAGGCGGAGTCCTACGGCGCCTTCACCCTGGCCGGGCGCACCGTCCTCGGGGTGCCCGTCGCCACCCGCACCCGGGTCACCCGGGTCATCGGCAAGGGCCGCTGCCAGGCCGTCGAGATCGAGCACCTCGACACCGGCCGGCGCCGCACCGTCGCCTGCGACACGGTCGTCTTCACCGGCGACTGGATACCCGACCACGAACTCGCCCGCTCGGCCGGCCTCACCCTGGACGAGGGCACGCTCGGCCCGCTGACCGACACCGCGCTGCGCACCAGCCGACCCGGCGTCTTCGCCGCCGGCAACCTGCTGCACCCGGTCGACACCGCCGACGTCGCCGCCCTCGACGGCCGGCACGTCGCCGACCGGGTCCTCGCCCACCTCGACGGCGCCGACCGGCCCGGCCCGGGGGTCCGGCTGATCGCCGACGCGCCCTTCCGGTGGGTCGCCCCGCAGATCCTGCGCCCCTCGGACCCGGCGCCCGCACGCGGCCGACTCCTGCTGTGGACCGACGAGTTCACCCGCTTCCCGAAGGTGACGGTCCGTCAGGACGGGCGGATGGTGGCCCGCCGCACCCTGTCCTGGCCCGCCGCCCCGGGCCGCGTCTTCCGCATCCCCGCCACCCTTCTCGACGGCCTCTCCCCGACGGGCGGCCCGGCCCGCATCGGCCTCGGCTGAGGGGACCGGGCCGGGTCCTCGCCCGGCCGGACCTCCATGACCCCGGTGGGTGCGGCGGCGGGGACGCGCGGGCCCCCACGGCACGGGTGCGTGCCGTGGGGGCGGTGGATCACGGGTACGGGCGGGTGATCAAGCGAGGGCGCCCGGCAGGGAGCCCGGCAGCGCTTCACGCCTAACACGCTGTCCGCGCCGTCACGTCTCCCGCGTCATGGCGATCTCGGCGATGAGGGACTCGACGCGGGTCTTGATCTCGTCACGGATGGGGCGGACGGCCTCGACGCCCTGGCCGGCCGGGTCGTCGAGCTTCCAGTCGAGGTAACGCTTGCCAGGGAGGACGGGGCAGGTGTCACCGCAGCCCATGGTGATGCAGACGTCCGACTCCTTCACCGCGTCGACGGTGAGGATCTTCGGTACCTCGGCGGAGATGTCGATGCCGACCTCGGCCATGGCCTCGACGGCGGCCGGGTTGACCCGGTCGCCGGGGGCGGAGCCGGCGGAGCGGACCTCGACGCGGTCGCCGGCCAGGTGGGTCAGCCACGCGGCGGCCATCTGGGAGCGGCCGGCGTTGTGGACGCAGACGAACAGGACGGACGGCTTGTCGGCCATGGCGATCGTTCTCTCCCGTCGCATGGCGGAACCCGGCCGCCAATGACTTCAGTCCCCGCTGGTATCAGCGAGCGATGATGTGAAAGTATCAGCGTATGCTGACTTCAGTCGATCCTGATGTGATCCGGGTGCTGGGTGATCCGCTCCGCCTTCGGATCGTGACGCTGCTGGCGCGCGAGACGCTCTGCACGACGCACCTGGTCGAGGAGACCGGAGCCAAGCAGACCAACCTCTCCAACCACATGAAGGTGCTGCGCGAGGCCGGGATCGTGGATACCGAGCCCTGCGGCCGCTACACCTACTACAAGCTCAAGCCCGAGGTCCTGGCCGGCCTGTCCGAGCAGTTCGCCGAACTCGCCGCCTCCGCCCGCACTGCCGCCGAGAACAAGAGGGCCTGCCCGTGACCTCCACCGAGCCCACCACCTCCGCGCGGACTGGGGGCGGCGACGACTCGATCGTCAAGAGGCTCGCCACCCTCGACCGCTACCTCGCGGTCTGGATCCTGCTCGCCATGGCCGTCGGCCTCGGGCTCGGACGGGCCGTTCCAGGGCTGAACGACGTGCTGGCGAAGGTGGAGGTCGGCGGTGTCTCCCTGCCGATCGCGCTCGGCCTGCTCGTGATGATGTACCCGGTCCTTGCCAAGGTCCGTTACGACCGGCTGGACGCCGTCACCGGCGACCGGAAGCTGATGATCTCCTCCCTGGTCATCAACTGGATCCTCGGACCCGCGGTGATGTTCGCCCTGGCGTGGACCTTCCTGCCGGACCTCCCCGAGTACCGCACCGGGCTGATCATCGTGGGCCTGGCCCGCTGCATTGCCATGGTGATCATCTGGAACGACCTCGCTTGCGGCGACCGCGAGGCCGCGGCCGTGCTCGTCGCGCTGAACTCGGTCTTCCAGGTCCTGGCGTTCGGTCTGCTGGGCTGGTTCTACCTCGACCTGCTGCCCGGCTGGCTCGGTCTCGGCGACGGAGAGCACTTGGACATCTCGATGTGGAAGATCGCCCTGAACGTGGTCATCTTCCTCGGAGCGCCGCTGCTCGCCGGCTTCCTGACGCGCCGGATCGGTGAGCGGAAGATGGGCCGTGAGGGCTACGAACAGCGCTTCCTGCCGAAGACCGGGCCGTGGGCGCTGTACGGACTGCTGTTCACGATCGTCATCCTCTTCGCCCTGCAGGGCAAGACCATCACTTCGCAGCCCCTGGACGTCGCCCGCATCGCGCTGCCGCTGCTGGTGTACTTCGCGGTCATGTTCTTCGGCACCTTCCTCCTCGGCAAGGGCCTGGGGTTCGCCTACGACCGCACCACCACGCTGGCGTTCACCGCGGCGGGCAACAACTTCGAGCTGGCCATCGCGGTCGCCATCGCCACCTTCGGTGTCACCTCCGGCCAGGCCCTGTCCGGCGTGGTGGGCCCGCTCATTGAAGTCCCGGTGCTGGTCGGCCTGGTCTACGTCGCACTGGCCTGGCGTAAGAAGTTCGCCGCCGGCGCGGTGACGACGGCACCGTGACGCAGCACACGGACGTGGTGGTGGTCGGTGGCGGCCAGGCTGGGCTCGCCGCCGGCTGCCACCTGCGCCGCCAGGGGGCTCGACCACGTCATCCTGGAGGCCGACGCGGCACCGGGCGGGTCCTGGCAGCACATGTGGGACTCGCTGCGCCTCTCCTCGCCGGCGGATCACTCCTCCTTGCCTGGCCGCCTCATGCCCGACCAGCCCGGTGAGACCCACCCGGACGCCGGGCACGTGGTCGACTACCTCACCGACTACCAGAAGCGGTACGACCTGCCCGTCCCACACGGCACCCAGGTCGACGCCGTGCACCGTGACGGCCCGCACAACGACCCTGGCCGCTCTCGGCGGCCTCACCACCGTCGCTTTCGCCGCCGTCTCGGCCCCTATGCCTTGCTTGTCGCCGTGTCCGTCGCGGCCGGCATGGCCCGAGGCAATCTGACTCTGCTTCAGACCACCGCCGTCACCGGCCGGTGGGGCGCCACCCGCTACGGTCGGCACTCCGGACTCCTCGCGGCACCGGCAACCACTGCTCCTTGGCGATCACACCGCCTCGGCAGGCGGGAGCTGACGGCCCCGGGCGGGGAGCTGTTCGCCGTACTCGCGCACCGCCGGCCGGGACCGCCGAGGGGCTGCGCGCTCGTACAGGTCTCCGGAGCGTTGGCACACCGAGCTGATCGGCAGCGGGCCGGCCAGAGTGAATTGCCTGTTGCCCGAGGGCCATGGCGTGCTCCACGTCGGGTGCTCGTTGTTGAGGCACCGCGGTGGCCACGTCGAGGCGGACCAGCGAGCGACTCCACGCGGAATCGGAGTTCTCGACCAGGGGGTCGCCCATGGCGAGATCCCGGGGCACGTGCCGTACGGACCGTTCGGCCCGGTGCAGGACTGCCTCGACGCGCCCCAGCCCTCCTGAGAGCGGCGCCGGTCCCGGCACACGGCGGGGGCGGAGCCCGCAGGCTCCGCCCGGCGCCGTGTGGGCTGGGTCAGGGCCAGACCAGGCAGTACGGCTGGTGCCCCGCCTCGTGCAGCCGGTGGCTGAAGTCCTGCCACTCGTGGAGGAGTTGGTAGACGTTGAAGGCGTCGCGCGGGCCGCCGCGGTCGGGGACGGTGGACCAGATGAAGGCCGCCGCGCCGACGGCCTCCTCGCCGATGCCGCGCAGCGGGTCGACGACGGTGGTCGGCAGTTTCACGACCGCGTAGTCCGGGTGCAGGACGACCAGTTCGAGGGGCGGCACCTTGTGCAGGGGCACCCCCTCGATGCCGGTGAGGACCATCGCGGCCATCGTCTCCGGCTTGATCTTGGTGAACATGCCGTTCATGCCCAGCTCGTCGCCGCCGAGTTCCTCGGGCCGCATCGAGATCGGTACGCGGGCCGCGGTCGCGCCGTCCGGCGCGCCGAAGTACTTGTAGGTCACCCCCACCCGACCACCCTTCCCGCTCCCCGCCCCCAGCCGCTCGACCCGTCGGTCCAAGCGGTCCGGCTCGTCCGGGGCGCCGTGCGCCCTGTGTGCGTCCGCCGCTTCCTCCGCGTCGCGCCGGTGCCTTCCCCGCCGGGCACGTCGAGGACCCAGACCGTCGGTCCCCTCGCCCAGTCCGCCACCGCGATGCATATCTCCACCCGACTGCTTTTCCAGGACGCGTGACGCCCGCCGCGCAACCCGATCATCGTGTCAGTGACCTCCCCCACGGCCGCCCGCCGAAACGTACGGTGGGACGGATGTCCGCAGGATGCCGGTGGTCCGTCTCCACCCCGCCCGTGTGAGCTGCGTGGATGGCCCCCAGTCTGGCAGACGGCACGCCGTTCGGGAGGGTTGTCTACCCTGATGAGGTCACTTGGGGCCGGTCGTGTGGATCATGCCGGGCTCGCGGGGTTCGGCCCGGTCCGTACCGCGGACCCCCGGGGCAACCATCGTCCGGGAAGTCGGAGAAGGTCGAGAAGGTCGGAGACGTCGCAGGTCATGAGCGAACTGGCATACCCATACGAAGCACCGGCCTCACAGGCCCTGTTCGATCGTGCGGCGGCCGTCACGCCCGGAGGCGTGAACTCCCCGGTGCGGGCCTTCCGCGCCGTGGGCGGCACGCCCCGGTTCATGGTGTCGGGCCGTGGGCCCTACCTCACGGACGCGGACGGTCGTGAATACGTCGACCTGGTCTGCTCCTGGGGCCCGATGATCCTCGGGCACGCGCACCCCGAGGTCATCGCCGCCGTGCAGGAGGCCGTGGCCCGCGGCACCTCCTTCGGCACGCCCGCCGAGGGCGAGGTCGCGCTCGCGGAGGAGATGACCGCCCGGGTCGCGCCCCTGGAGCGGGTGCGCCTGGTCTCCAGCGGCACCGAGGCCACCATGTCCGCGATCCGGCTGGCCCGCGGCTTCACGCGGCGGACGAAGGTGATCAAGTTCGCCGGCTGCTACCACGGCCACGTCGACTCGCTGCTCGCCGCGGCCGGCTCCGGCGTCGCCACCTTCGCGCTGCCCGACACCCCCGGTGTCACCGGCGCCCAGGCGAGCGACACGATCGTGCTGCCGTACAACGACCTGGAGGCCGTGCACGCCGCCTTCGCCGCGCACCCGGGCGAGATCGCCTGCGTGATCACCGAGGCGTCCCCGGGCAACATGGGCGTCGTGCCGCCGCTGCCCGGCTTCAACCAGGGGCTGAAGGACGCCTGCGCGGCCGACGGCGCCCTGTTCGTCTCCGACGAGGTGATGACCGGCTTCCGCACCAGCCGGGCCGGGTGGTACGGGGTCGAGGGCGTCGTGCCCGACCTGATGACCTTCGGCAAGGTCATGGGCGGCGGCTTCCCCGCCGCGGCCTTCGGCGGCCGGGCCGACGTCATGGCGCACCTCGCGCCGGCCGGCCCCGTCTACCAGGCCGGCACCCTCTCCGGGAACCCGGTCGCCACCGCCGCCGGCCTCGCCCAGCTCCGGCTGCTCGACGACGCGGCGTACGCCCGGGTCGACGCGGTGTCGGAGCGCGTCCGGGGCCTGGTCACCGAGGCGCTGACCAAGGAGGGCGTCGCCCACCGGCTCCAGACGGCCGCCAACATGTTCTCCGTGTTCTTCACCGACCGCCCGGTGCGGGACTACGAGGACGCGAAGGCGCAGGAGTCCTTCCGCTACACCGCGTTCTTCCACTCCCTGCTGGCGAACGGCGTCTACCTGCCGCCGTCCTCCTTCGAGTCCTGGTTCGTCTCCGCCGCCCACGACGACGAGGCCCTCCAGCGCGTCGCGGACGCCCTCCCGGCGGCGGCCCGCGCGGCGGCGGAGGCGACGGCATGAGTGAGACGCGCGACGGGGAACTGACCGTCGTCCACGTGATGCGGCACGGCGAGGTGGAGAACCCGACCGGCGTCCTCTACGGCCGCCTGCCCGGCTACCACCTCTCCGAACTGGGCCGGCGGATGGCCGACCGGGTCGCCGAGCACCTCGCCCCCCGGGACGTGACGTACGTCGTGGCCTCCCCGCTGGAGCGGGCGCAGGAGACGGCGACGCCGGTCGCCAAGGCGCACGGGCTGGACCTGGACACCGACGCCCGGCTGATCGAGGCCGAGAACGTCTTCCAGGGCAAGACCTTCGGCATCGGCGACGGCGCCCTGCGCCGGCCCGCCAACTGGAAGCACGTGGTCAACCCGTTCAAGCCGTCCTGGGGCGAGCCGTACATCGACCAGGTGGTGCGGATGATGGGCGCGCTGACCACGGCCCGGGACCGGGCCCGCGGGCACGAGGCGGTCCTCGTCAGCCACCAGTTGCCGATCTGGATCCTGCGGTCCTACGTCGAGCGGCGGCGGCTGTGGCACGACCCGCGCAAGCGGCAGTGCACCCTGGCGTCCCTGACGACGTTCACCTTCCGGGGCGACCGGATCGTGTCCGTCGGCTACACGGAGCCCGCCCGGGACCTGGTCCCGCGCCACCTGCTCGCCGGGGCGAAGCCGGTCAAGGGGCAGGGCAAGGCGTTCGGCGCCTGAGCCGGCCCGGGGCGCCCGCACACCCCGGTCGGTCAGCGGCGGTCCCCCGGGGCGCCGCTGACCGACCGCGTGACCGTTACCGAACCCGTACACGCTTTCGGAACCCGATCGTTCGCCGCATCCTCTGAGGGAGTGACCCCCACAGGACGCGACGAACGAGGTTCCGATGCGCACCACCTCACGCCAGGTCACCCGCAGGCGGATGCTCGGGCTCGGCGCGGGCGCCGTCGGCGCGGTGGCCGCCGCCGGGCTCACCGGCTGTGCCGGCCGCTCCGGACCCGACGACGGGCCCGCCCCGGACGGTTCCGCCGGGACCGGCGCGCGGCCCTCGCCGTCGAAGGGCGAGAAGGCCGCCGAACGCCCGATCGGCGACGGCTCCACCGCGTACACCGGCGAGCAGCCCGGACAGCCCGACGCACCCGTGCCGCTGGAGCCGGGGGAGGAGCCGCCGCAGTTCGTGGTCTTCTCCTGGGACGGCGCGGGGGAGGTCGGCAACGGCCTCTTCCCCCGCTTCCTGGACCTCGCCCGCGACCACGGCGCGGCCATGACCTTCTTCCTCTCCGGGCTGTACCTGCTGCCGGAGTCCCAGAAGCGGCTCTACGACCCGCCGGGCAACCCGCGCGGCGCCTCCGACATCGGCTACCTCACCGACGACCACATCAAGGACACCCTCGCCGGTGTGCGCCGGGCCTGGCTGGAGGGCCACGAGATCGGCACGCACTTCAACGGCCACTTCTGCGGCGGCTCGGGCAGCGTCGGCAACTGGACGCCCCGGCAGTGGCGCAGCGAGATCGACCAGGCGAAGTCCTTCGTCCAGCGCTGGCGGACGCACACCGGCTGGACGGACCTGCCCCCGCTCCCGTTCGACTACGACAAGGAACTCGTCGGCGGGCGCACCCCCTGCCTGCTCGGCCAGGAGAACCTGCTGCCCACCGCCCGCGAGCTGGGCTGGCGCTACGACGCCTCCTCGCCCGGCGGCCGGCAGACCTGGCCGGTGAGGAGGCAGGGGCTGTGGGACCTCCCGCTCCAGCAGATACCGTTCCCGGGCCGGTCCTTCGAGGTGCTGTCGATGGACTACAACATGCTGGCCAACCAGTCGCTCCACACCACCCGGGCGCCCGCCCACAACCACCCGGGCTGGCGCAAGCAGTCCACCGAGGCGTACATCGCCGGCTTCCGGCGGGCCTACGAGACGAACCGGGCGCCCTTCTTCGTCGGCAACCACTTCGAGGAGTGGAACGGCGGCATCTACATGGACGCCGTCGAGGAGGCGCTGAAGCACATCGCGCGGGAGCGGGACAAGGGCGGGGACATACGGCTGGTCTCCTTCCGGCAGTTCACCGACTGGCTGGACGCGCAGCGGCCCGAGGTGCTCGCCCGCTACCGCACCCTCGACGTGGGGCAGCGTCCGGCGGGCGGCTGGAAGGCCCTCTTCGAGGACGCCGGGGGCGGCACGGGCGGCGGCTCCGGCGGCTCCGGGAGCGACGGGGCCAACTGAGGGGACATATCGCCCCAAAAGCCTCAACAGGCCCTGTGGGGAGCGTCGCAGACGCCGTTTGAGGCGCGGGTCCGTGCCGGTGAGGGGGGTGCGCAAGATCCCCGGAACGGACATGCGAAACTTTTCACATGAGTGCTGCCAGTCGCGCCACCCCGCGCTCGAACCGCACCACCGCCCGTCGCCGTGCCACCCTGGCCGCGGGCGTCGCCGTGACGGCGCTGCTCGCCACCGCGTGCGGCTCCGGAGGCACCTCCGGCGGCGGTGGACAAGCGGGCTTCGTCACCGGGCCGGACGGCATCGCCACCGTCGCCAGGGGGGAGCGCGCCGCCGCGCCCGACCTCTCCGGCGAGACCGTCGACGGCGGGCGTGCCGCCCTCGCCGACCACAAGGGCAAGGTCGTCGTCGTCAACGTGTGGGGCTCCTGGTGCCCGCCGTGCCGCGCCGAGGCCAAGAACTTCCAGAAGGTCTACGAGGACGTCAAGGACGACGGCGTCGCGTTCCTCGGCATCAACACCCGCGACACCTCGGTCGGCCCGGCCCGTGCCTTCGAGAAGGAGTTCGGCGTCGCCTACCCGAGCCTGTACGATCCGGCCGGCCGGCTGATGCTCCGCTTCGAGAAGGGCACGCTCAACCCGCAGGCCATCCCCTCCACCCTCGTCATCGACCGCGAGGGCAAGGTCGCCGCGCGCACCCTCCAGGCGCTCAGCGAGGAGAAGCTGCGCGAGATGCTCGACCCCGTGATGGCGGAGAAGTGACGTGAGCGCACTGTCCACGCTCGCCGTGGAGGGCCTCAACCGCACGGTGCTCGACGGCGCCCTCCTGCTGGCCCTGCCCATCGCGCTGCTCGGCGGCCTCGTCTCCTTCTTCTCGCCCTGCGTCCTGCCGCTCGTCCCCGGCTACCTCTCCTACGTGACCGGGGTCACCGGCACCGACCTCGCCGAGGCCCGGCGCGGCCGGATGGTCGCGGGCGCCTCCCTCTTCGTCCTCGGCTTCACCGCCGTCTTCGTCTCCAGCGGCGCGCTCTTCGGCTTCTTCGGCGAGACGCTCCAGGACAACCGGGGCGTCCTGACGAAGATCCTCGGCGGATTCATGATCGTCATGGGTGTCTTCTTCATGGGCCTGATGCCCTGGCTCACCCAGCGCGAGTTCCGCCTCCACCGGCGTCCGGTCGGCGGACTGGCCGGCGCCCCCGTGCTGGGCGCGCTGTTCGGCGTCGGCTGGACGCCCTGCATCGGGCCGACGCTCTCCTCCGTGCTGATCCTCTCTTCCGAACAGGGCACCGCCGGCCGCGGCGCGCTCCTCACCGTCGCCTACTGCCTCGGCCTCGGGCTGCCCTTCGTGCTCGCCGCGGTCGCCTTCCGCCGCGCGCTCGGCGCCTTCGGGTGGATCAAGCGCCACTACGTCTGGGTGCTCCGCGTCGGCGGCACCATGATGATCCTGACCGGGCTGCTGCTGCTGACCGGTGTGTGGGACACCCTCGTCCAGGACATGCAGACCTGGTCCAACGGCTTCACTGTGGGGATCTGATCCGATGAGCACTTCGAGAACGGCACCGGACGAGACCCCGAAGGCGGCACCGGACGAGACCCAGAAGCCCGGCGACCGGGACCTGGACGCGGCCGGCTCCCGGCTCTCCACCGCCCCCGGCGAGGACGCCCCCACGACGCCGTCCTTCGGTGTGGTCGGCTGGGCCCGCTGGTTCTGGCGCCAGCTCACCTCGATGCGGGTGGCGCTGCTGCTGCTCCTGCTGCTGTCGCTGGCCGCGATCCCCGGCTCGCTGATCCCGCAGACCGGCATCGACGCCCTGCAGGTCGACGACTTCCGCGAACGCCACGAGACGCTCTCGCGGGTCTACGACGCGCTCGGCCTCTTCAACGTCTACAGCTCGGTGTGGTTCTCCGCGATCTACATCCTGCTCTTCGTCTCCCTGATCGGCTGCATCGTCCCGCGCACCTGGCAGTTCGTCGGCCAGCTCCGCGGCCGGCCGCCCGGCGCCCCGCGCCGGCTGACCCGGCTGCCCGCGTACACCACCTGGCGCACCGAGACCGCCCCCGAGCTGGTCCACCAGCACGCGCTCGCCGCGCTGCGCAAGCGCCGCTTCCGCGTGCACGCCACCGGCGGCTCCGTCGCCGCCGAGAAGGGCTACCTGCGCGAGGCCGGCAACCTCGTCTTCCACATCGCGCTGATCGTGATGCTGATCGCCTTCGCCTGGGGCCAGCTCTTCCGGTACGAGGGCAACAAGCTGATCCTGGAGGGCGACGGCTTCGCCAACACCATCACCCAGTACGACGACTTCAAGTCCGGGAACCTCTTCGACCAGGACGAGCTGGACGCGTTCAGCTTCCACCTGAAGGACTTCCGCGGCACCTACGAGCCGACCGGCCCCAACCGCGGCACCCCCCGCACCTACGAGGCCCACGTCACCTACAGCGTCGGCGCGTACGGCGAGGAGAAGCCGGCCACCATCAAGGTGAACAAGCCGCTGGAGATCGACGGCACCAAGGTCTACCTGGTCAGCCACGGCTACGCCCCCGTCGTCACCGTCCGGGACGGCAAGGGCAACATCGTCAAGGACCGCGAGGCCGTCGCCCTGCTCCCGCTGGACGGCAACGTCACCTCCTCCGGCGCCATCAAGGTCATGGACGGCTACCGCAACGCCAAGGGCGAGCGCGAACAGCTCGGCTTCCAGGCGTTCTTCCTGCCGACCTACGGCGGCAAGGGGAGCACGATGCTCTCCACCTTCCCGGCACTGATCAACCCGATGCTGGCGCTCAACGCCTACCACGGGGACCTCGGCGTCGACGCGGGCCTCCTGCAGAACATCTACCAGCTCGACAAGACCAAGCTGAAGGAGTTCAAGGACTCCGACGGCGAGCTGTTCAAGCGGCAGCTCATGCCCGGCGAGACCATGACGCTCCCCGACGGCGCCGGCTCCGTCACCTTCGAGGGCGTCAAGGAGTGGGCCGGCTTCCAGATGGCCCAGCAGCCCGGCAGCGGCTGGGCGCTGGCCGGTTCGGTCGCCGCCATCCTGGGCCTCGCCGGCTCCCTCTTCGTCCAGCGCCGCCGCGTGTGGGTGCGCGCGGTCCGGGGCGCGGACGGGATCACCGTCGTCGAGATGGCGGGCCTGGGCCGCAGCGAGTCCGCGAAGGTCCCCGAGGAACTGGGCGACCTCGCCGCGGTCCTCTACGAGCGGGCGCCGGCCGCCCCCGACGACGACACCCCCGCATCCCCCGACCCCGACTCCCACGCCGTCTCTGCCGAAGGGGCTGAGCAGCAGTGACCCTCGCCGCCGCAACACTGGCCGCCGCGACCAACGAGAACCTCGCGAACATCAGCAACACGCTGATCTACTCCGCGATGGCGGTCTACACCCTGGCCTTCTTCGCCTACATCGCCGAGTGGCTCTTCGGCAGCCGCAGCAAGGTCGGCCGCACGGCCGCCGCGCTCACCGCCGGGGGCGGCGAGGCGGCGAAGGGCGCCCCGGCCGTCACCGTGCGCAAGGGCGGCGGCACCGCCGTGCTGGAGCGGCCGAAGGTCGTCGTGCGGGCCGCCACCGGCTCCCGGGACGTGCCCGACGGTCCGGGCGCGCACGGCGGCACCGAGAAGGGCGACCTCTACGGGCGCGTCGCCATCTCGCTCACCGTGCTCGCCTTCGTCCTGGAGTTCGGCGGCGTGCTCGCGCGGGCCCTGTCGGTGCAGCGGGCGCCGTGGGGCAACATGTACGAGTTCAACATCACCTTCACCACGGTCGGCGTCGGCGTCTACCTGGGCCTGCTCGCCTTCGGCAAGAAGGTCCGCTGGCTCGGCCTCCCGCTGATCACCACCGTCCTGCTCGACCTCGGCCTCGCCGTCACCGTCCTGTACACGGCGAGCGACCAGCTCGTGCCGGCCCTGCACTCGTACTGGCTCTACATCCACGTCTCCACGGCGATCTTCTGCGGCGCGGTCTTCTACGTCGGCGCGGTCTCCACGATCCTGTACCTGTTCAAGGACTCCTTCGAGAACAAGCTCGCCGGCGGCGGCACCCCCGGCCGGTTCGCCGGCTCGGTCCTGGACCGGCTGCCCTCGGCCGCCTCCCTGGACAAGTTCGCCTACCGGGTCAACGCCGCCGTCTTCCCGCTGTGGACCTTCACGATCATCGCCGGCGCGATCTGGGCGGGCGACGCCTGGGGCCGCTACTGGGGCTGGGACCCCAAGGAGACCTGGTCCTTCATCACCTGGGTCGCCTACGCCGGCTACCTGCACGCCCGCGCCACCGCCGGCTGGAAGGGCCGCAAGGCCGCCTACCTGGCCCTGGCCGCCTTCGCCTGCTGGCTCTTCAACTACTACGGGGTCAACATCTTCGTCTCCGGCAAGCACTCCTACGCCGACGTGGGCCTCGGCGCCCTCGCCGCCGTCGGCTTCTGACCCGGCGCCACCGAAGGCCGGTCCCCGCCACGGGTGTGGGGGACCGGCCTTCGCCGTGCCGGGACCCGCCTCAGGCGCCCCGCGCCACCGCGCCCTGCCGGGCGACGCCGGTGACGACGTCCCGCAGCCGCTCCACGTACAGGCGCAGGTTCTTCTGGGCGACGTCGGTGTCCGGGTGGCGGCTCGCGAACCACAGGCCCTCCGGGAGCCGGGTGACCCAGGCGCACACCTGGTCGCCGTAGGAGACCCGCAGCAGCCCGTACGCGTTCAGCTCGGTCCAGCGGTCGGCGCCGGGGACGGCGCGGGCGTCCACGTAGGAGACGATCGAGTACAGGTCGGGCGAGGTGGGGCGGAAGTCGGCGCCCAGCAGCCGCAGCACCCGGTCGAGGGGCATCCGGGCCATCCGCCGGTTGGCGTGCAGCGCCTCCCGTACGGCGGCCAGCGCGCTCGGGAAGTCGCGGGCCCGCTCCACCGGCACCTCCACCGGCGCCCCGCCCACGTACCAGCCCACCGACCGCGACCAGCGCGAGCGGGTGCGGGTGTGGAAGGGCACGACCGTGCGGTACACCGGCTCGCCGCCGATCTCGTGGACCACGAGGGCGGTGGCGGCCAGGACCCCGGCCAGACTGCCGCCGTAGGGCCGGCAGTACGCCTCGAAGGCGGCGGCGTCGGCCGCGTCCACCAGCGGCTCCCGCAGCAGCCGCTGCTCGGGCAGCGCGCCCCCGGGCTCCAGGCCGAGGTCGACCGGGAAGGACGGCAGCCGCCCGTCGCAGCGCTGGATGAACTCCCGCCACCGGCCCACGATCTCGTGCCCGCCGTCGATCCGGTCCGCGTCGGCGCGCTCGGCCTCGCAGAAGTCGACGTAGCTGCCGACCGGCGGGTGCTCGACGCACCGGCCCTCGACCGCCGCCGCGTACAACTCGTGGATCTCGGCGGGGATGCGGTAGAGGGAGTACGCGTCCACGTTGCTGTGGTCGAAGGCCATGTAGACGCCGGCGCCGTCCTCGCGCAGGACCGCCGTGTAGATGAGGTTCGGCCAGCGCAGCGCGTCCGCCACCGTGTCGAACCGCTGCTGGAGGTGGCGCACCAGCGCGTTCGCGTCGGTGAACTCGCCGGCGTCCTCCCGGTGCAGCGACACCTCGTCCGCGTCCAGCGTGAAGCGGCGCATCTCCCCGCCGGGCCCGGACCAGCGGAAACCGCTGCGCAGCGTCTCGTGCCGCAGCGTCCAGGCGCGCAGCGCCTCCTGGAGCGCGTCCACGTCGATCCGGCCCGGCAGGTCGAAGGCGGCGCCGAGCCAGGTGGGCACGAACAGCCCGTCCTCGCGCACCGACCGTGCGGTCCTGATGTGCGACTCCTGGATGTACGCCGGCGGCCTGGCGTCGTCCGGCAGCCCCGCCGCGGTGGCGACGGTCGCCGCACTGAGCGTCCATTCGACCAGCCGTCCGGGCCTGATGTCGCACCGCTGGATGTCGGTCATTCGCACGGGGCGTCTCCGTTCGCAGTTGGGTCAGACCCGACCAAGGGAATGCCGTCCTGGCGAGCGCATACCTGGCGTGTCGGCCGATTTCAATGAAACGGATGGTGCCTCGAACTGCTCTGCGAGCCCGGCCCGTTCACGTCACGGGGTCGCCGGGGCCGAGCAGCGCGTCGAGCGCGCCCGCGCCCGCCAGCAGGGCCCGGCCGCGGGCGAGCAGGGCCGCCTCGCGGGCCGCCAGCGCCTCCCGCAGGGCCGTGCCACCGCCCTCGCGGCGCACCTCCTCCAGCACCGGCCGGATGCGGTCGACGGGGTGGCGGCCCCGGCGCAGGGTGTGCGTGACGCGCGCGTCGCGGACGTCGGCGGGGCCGTAGCGGCGGTACCCGGTGGCCGGGTCCCGGCCGGGCGCGAGCAGCCCGGCCGCCTCCCACACCCGCAGCGCGGAGGCCCGTACGCCGAGGAGCGCGGCGACCTCGCCGATGCGCAGACCCGGGCGGGAGGGCGCCGCCCCCGCCCCGCAGGCTTCGCCGGACAGCTCCGCCAGCGTCCGCCGGGTCGCCGCCAGCGCGAGGCGTTCCTCGTGCAGGGCGGCGTGCGCGGCGTCCACCAGCGCCAGTGCCCGCGGTACCTCCCCCGTGTGCGCGGCCCGGACGATCCGCGCCGCCGGCCCCGCCCCGCACCCCTCGCGCAGCGCCCGGTAGGCGAGCAGGGCGTGCCGGTGCGCCTCCCCGAAGACCCGGTACCCGGCGTCCGTCCGCCTAGCCGGCGGCAGCACCCCGGCGGCCTCGTGGTTGCGCACTTGCTGCGCGGAGATCCCGGCGAGCCGCGCCAGGTCGACGGTGCGCAACCGGGGGCCGGGGCCGGCCGCGGACCCCGCGCCGGGTCCCGGGGCCTCCGTCACGGCGCCGGGCGGTGCGCGTCGCCCGCGACGGAGCGCCAGATGCGGTCGGGCAGGACGCGGGCGGCCTCGTCGAGGTCCACGTCGTCGAAGCCGGCCAGCCGCCGCCGGGCCACCGCGACCACCGGGCCCAGCACCAGCGCCTCCAGCACCGCCGGGGGCAGCGGGGCGATCTCGCCGGACGCCAGGTGCGCCGCCAGCCACCGGCCCAGCGGCTCCAGCCGGGCCTCCTGCGCCGCGCGCAGTTCCGGTCCCGCGGCCATCGCCTGCCGGTCGGCCCGGGGGGAGTGCAGCAGCCGGGCCGCCTCCCGGTGCTCCCCGACGAAGCCCAGGTACGCCCCCACCATCGCCTCGATGCCCTCGCGGGCGGTCGGGCGGCCGGCCACCGCCGTCGCCAGCGCGTCCAGCAGCCGTCGCAGCCAGCGCCGGGCGAGGGCGTCGAGCAGCCCGTCCAGGCTGCCGAAGTGGTGGTAGAGGCTGCCGAGGCTGACCCCGCTGGCCCGGGTGACGGCGCCGACGGTGACGCCCTGTTCGCCCGACTCCGCGTAAAGGCGCAGCGCGGCGTCGAGCAGGAGGTCGGCGGTGACCTCTCCGCGGTGCTGCTTGCGAGCCATCGGCGGGCCGTCCTCGGTCGTCTTGCGCGCGGGCGTCGTACGCGGGTGCCGTACGAGGGGCGTCGTACGGGCGGCCGGACGAGGCGCCGTGGTGCTCGTCCGTGGGCGGATCGTCGCGCGGCGTGGCGGACGGGTCCGCGCGGCGGTCGCTTCTAGAACCTTTTTCTAGAAAGTTCTTCCAATCCTGGGGCGGACTGCCGCAGACTGTGCTCGGCCGGACCGCGTGTCCGCCCGGCGCAGGAGGGGAACGGGCGGGCCGCGGGGGGCTCTGCCGTTCCCGTCCGCCCGGCGCTCCCGGCCGCCCGGGTCAGCCGTCCCCGTCCTTGCGGGGCCCCTGGTCCTTGTCGTCGTCGAGGGACTTCAGGAACTCCGGGTTGTCGTCCGGCGCCACCCAGCTCCGTCCCCCGCCGCGCGCGCCGCCGCCCCACGGGGCGCCCGCGCCGGCCGGGTGCCGCTTCTTGCCGGCGAGGATCCACGAGAGCGAGCCGACCAGCGGGAAGAGCAGCACGAGGATCGCCCACAAGGGCTTGGGCATGTGCCGGATGTCCTCGTCCGGCGTGCTGATGCAGTCGATGAACGCGTAGACGCTCAACGCCAGTGGCACGAGGAACATCAGCACCCGGAGCATGTGGCCTCTCCAGCGAAAGAGGGGGGCGGTGGAGCCCGGGGACGCGGTGGACGCCCCCAGGTACAGGCCCAGGGTAGCCGCTCGGGGATACTGGGCCCCATGGCTTACGACGATCTTCGCTCCCTGCTCAGGGCGCTGGAGCGCGAGGGAGACCTCAAGCGCATCAAGGCCGAGGTGGATCCGTACCTGGAGGTCGGGGAGATCGTCGACCGGGTGAACAAGTCCGGCGGCCCCGCCCTCCTCTTCGAGAACGTCAAGGGCTCGGCGATGCCGCTGGCGATGAACGTCTTCGGCACCGACCGGCGACTGCTGAAGGCGCTTGGCCTGAAGTCGTACGAGGAGATCTCCGAGAAGATCGGCGGGCTGCTCCGCCCCGAGCTGCCGCAGGGCTTCGTCGGGATGCGCGAGGCGTTCGGCAAGCTCGGCGCGATGACCCACGTCCCGCCGAGGAAGGTCAAGTCCGACAACGCGCCCGTGCAGGAGGTCGTCCTGCACGGCGACGAGGTCGACCTCGACCGGCTGCCGGCCCTGTTCACCTGGCCGGACGACGGCGGCTCCTTCTTCAACCTGGGGCTCACCCACACCAAGGACCCGGAGACGGGCATCCGCAACCTCGGCCTCTACCGGCTCCAGCGCCACGACAAGCGCACCATCGGCATGCACTGGCAGATCCACAAGGACAGCCGCAACCACTACCAGGTCGCCGCCCGGCGCGGCGAACGCCTCCCGGTCGCCATCGCCTTCGGCTGCCCGCCCGCCGTCACCTACGCCTCCACCGCCCCGCTGCCCGGCGACATCGACGAGTACCTCTTCGCCGGCTTCGTGCAGGGCAAGCGGATCGAGATGGTCGACTGCAAGACCGTGCCCCTCCAGGTCCCGGCCCAGGCCGAGGTGGTGCTGGAGGGCTGGCTGGAGCCCGGCGAGATGCTCCCCGAGGGCCCCTTCGGCGACCACACCGGCTTCTACACGCCCCAGGAGCCCTTCCCGGCGCTCACCATCGACTGCGTCACCATGCGCCGGCGGCCGCTGCTCCAGTCGATCGTCGTCGGCCGCCCCCCGACCGAGGACGGCCCCCTCGGCCGTGCCACCGAGCGGTTCTTCCTGCCGCTCCTGAAGATCATCGTCCCGGACATCGTCGACTACCACCTGCCCGAGGCGGGCGGCTTCCACAACTGCGCGATCGTCTCGATCGACAAGAAGTACCCCAAGCACGCGCAGAAGGTCATGCACGCCGTGTGGGGCGCGCACATGATGTCCCTGACCAAGCTGATCGTCGTCGTCGACTCCGACTGCGACGTGCACGACCTGCACGAGGTCGCCTGGCGCGCCCTCGGCAACACCGACTACGCCCGCGACCTGACCGTCGTCGAGGGACCCGTCGACCACCTCGACCACGCCTCCTACCAGCAGTTCTGGGGCGGCAAGGCGGGCATCGACGCGACCCGCAAGCTGCCCGGGGAGGGGTACACGCGCGACGGCGGCTGGCCGGAGATGGTCCTCTCCGATCCCGAGACGGCCGAACGGGTCACCCGCCGCTGGAAGGAATACGGGCTGTGACGGACATGCGAGCCGACGGCGGCGCGGCGGCGGGACGCGCCCGCCGCGGCGGGCACGCGGGGCCGGCCGGGCACCGCCGGACGGAGGCCGCCCGGTGAGCGCCTCCGCCGCCGCGGTCCCCCAGCCGGGACGCGCCCGCGCCTTCCTGCGCCTGGTGATGATCGAGCACTCGGTCTTCGCGCTCCCCTTCGCCTACATCGCCGCCCTGACCGCGATGTACGAGGGGGACCGCACCATCCACTGGGGCCGGCTCCTGCTGGTCACCGTGGCCATGGTCGGCCTGCGCACCTTCGCCATGGCCGTCAACCGGATCATCGACCGCGAGATCGACGCCCGGAACCCGCGCACCGCCCACCGCGAACTGGTCACCGGCGCCATGTCGGTCCGCCACGCCTGGACCGGCGCCCTGATCGCGCTCGTCGTCTTCCTCGGGGCGGCGGCCCTGCTCAACCCGCTCTGCCTCGCCCTCGCCCCCGTCGCGGTGATCCCGATGGTGGTCTATCCCTACGGGAAGCGGTTCACCAACTTCCCGCAGGCCATCCTCGGGCTCGCCCAGGCGATGGGCCCGGTCGGCGGATGGCTGGCGATCAGCGGCACCTGGTCCTGGGACGCGGTGATCCTCGGCCTCGCCGTGGGCGTCTGGATCGGCGGCTTCGACCTCATCTACGCCTGCCAGGACGTCGAGACCGACCGCGAGGTCGGCGTGAAGTCGGTGCCGGCCCGCTTCGGCATCCCGGCCGCCATCCGGGGCGCCCGGGTCTGCCACGCCGTGACCACGGCCCTGTTCGTCTGGTACGCGGTGGCCACCGGTGCCGGCGCCTTCTTCTGGCTCGGCCTGGTGATCGTCGCCGGCGCCTTCGTCTACGAGCACACCATCGTGCGGCCACACGACCTCAGCCGGCTCGACCGGGCCTTCTTCTCCACCAACGGGTTCATCGGCATCAGCCTCTTCGTCTGCGCCCTGATCGACCTCCTGGTGCGCGGGCTCACGCTCTGAGCGGGCCCGCGCCCCGATCCGCCCGGCGCACCGGAGCCCAGCGACCCGGCCGTGCGGCCCCGATGCCGGGCGGCCGGATAGGCTCGCCTTCATGAAGCCAGGAGAAACGCAGCGCGTGCCTTGGATCGTGGGGGTGTCGGGGGCATCCGGAACGCCGTACGCGGCGGCGGTCCTGCGGGCGCTGCTCGCTGCCGGGGAGAGCGTCGACCTGGTGGTCAGCCGGGCCTCGCGGCTCACCCTGCTCGACGAGACGGGCATCTCCTTCCGGGACGCCCACTGGCGCGAGGACCTCGGCGCCTGGCTCGCGCGGGGCGCGGACGGCAAGCCGGGCACCTTCGACGCCGGGCCCGACGCCCTCGCCGACGTGCGGTACTGGAGCGCGGGCGACCTCGCGGCCGGGCCCTCGTCCGGCTCGTACCCCGCCAAGGGCATGCTCATCGTGCCCGCCTCCACGGCCTGTGTGGCGGGTGTCGCGCTGGGGCTCTCGAAGGACCTGCTCCAACGGGCGGCGAGCGTCACCCTGAAGGAGGGGCGCACCCTGGTCGTCGCCGTACGGGAGACCCCGCTGGACGGCCGCACCCTGCGGCACCTGGTGGCCCTGGACGACGCGGGCGCCACCGTCCTGCCCGCCTCGCCCGCCTTCTACGCCGGGGCGACGCACATCCAGGACCTCGTCGACTTCGTCGCCGGGCGGGCCCTGGACGCGGCCGGCGTCGGACACGGCCTGTACCGCCGCTGGCGCGGCGAGCTGGGCGGCGGCTCCCGCGGCGCCTGAGCGCCGTCCGGGCACCGTGCCGGACCGGCGGCACCGGCGGACCGGCAGGACCAGGACCGGGCAGTACCGAGCATCACCGAGCACCACCGAGCACCACCGAGCACCACCCTTTCCCCCACCCTTCGGCACTCCGCCGGATCTTCAGAACCTCTTCAGTGGAAGGCTTCGATCGCATGGACGCGGTGGACAGGCAGCTCATCCAGGCCCTCCGGGAGAACGGCCGGGCCTCCTACGCGGAGCTGGGCCGCCTCGTGGGCCTGTCGGGACCCAGCGTCACCGACCGCATCAACCGGCTGGAGGCGGCCGGCGTCATCACCGGCTACCGGGCCACCGTCGACGCCGCCTCGCTCGGGCTCGGCGTGACCGCCCTGATCGGCATCTCCCTCTCCGACGCCGCCGACCACGAGGACGTCGCCCAGCGGCTGAAGGCCCAACGGGAGATCGAGGACTGCTGGTTCATCGCCGGCGAGGACTCCTTCATGCTCAAGATCCGCGCGACCGACGTGGACGGGCTGGAGCGCATCATCCGCCGGCTCTCCGGCACCAAGGGGGTCTCCCGGACCCGTACCACCATCGTGCTCTCCACCAAGTGGGAGAACCGCGTGGGCGAACTCCCGGACGAGGTCTGACCGCCGGGCACCGCCCGCCCGGAGGCGGGGGAGTACGGTTTACGGGGTCTGTCTGAGAAAGAGGTGTCGGCATGGACGTCGGGCTCAAGCGCGAGCTGGAGGAGAAGGTCGGGGAGGGTGTCCGCCTGACCCGTGAGGACGGCATCGCGCTCTACGAGTCGGACGACCTGGCCTGGCTGGGCGGTCTCGCGCACGAGGTGCGCACCCGCAAGAACGGCGACGTCGTGCACTTCAACGTCAACCGCCACCTCAACATGACGAACGTGTGCACCGCGTCCTGCGCCTACTGCTCCTTCCAGCGCAAGCCGGGCGAGAAGGACGCGTACACGATGCGCATCGAGGAGGCCGTGAAGCTCGCCCGCGCGATGGAGGCGGAGAACCTCACCGAGCTGCACATCGTCAACGGCCTCCACCCCAACCTGCCCTGGCGCTACTACCCGCGCTCGCTGCGGGAACTGAAGGCCGCGCTGCCGGACGTGTCGCTGAAGGCGTTCACGGCCACCGAGATCCACCACTTCGAGACGATCTCCGGCCTCGGCGCCTCCGAGATCCTCGACGAACTGATCGACGCCGGGCTGGAGTCCCTCACCGGCGGCGGCGCGGAGATCTTCGACTGGGAGGTGCGGCAGCACATCGTCGACCACCGCACCCACTGGGAGGACTGGTCGCGCATCCACCGGCTGGCGCACGAGAAGGGCCTCAAGACCCCGTGCACCATGCTCTACGGCCACATCGAGGAGCCCCGCCACCGCGTGGACCACGTGCTGCGGCTGCGCGAACTCCAGGACGAGACCGGCGGGTTCCAGGTCTTCATCCCCCTGCGCTACCAGCACGACTTCGTCGACATGCGGGACGGCAAGGTCCGCAACCGGCTCCAGGCCCGCACCCAGATGGCCACCGGCGCCGAGGCCCTGAAGACCTTCGCCGTCTCCCGGCTGCTCTTCGACAACGTCCCGCACGTCAAGGTCTTCTGGGTCATGCACGGCGTCCGGACCGCGCAGCTCGCCCTCCAGCACGGCGCGGACGACATGGACGGCTCGGTCGTCGAGTACAAGATCACGCACGACGCCGACAACTACGGCACCCCGGACAAGCTCACCCGCGAGGACCTGCTCGACCTGATCCGCGACGCCGGCTTCCGCCCGGTGGAGCGCAACACGCGCTACGAGGTCATCCGCGAGTACGACGGCCCGGACCCCGCGCGCCGCGAGTCCCCGCAGCCGATGCGGGTGTGACGCCCGGGGCGGCGGCGCGCCGCGCCGGGGTGACCGCCGCGGTCCCTGGACCGACGGTGTGAGGTAATGGTTAACATGGGGCGGTGCCGCTTACGTTCACTCTGGACCCCCCTCTCACCCCCGCGCTGCGCGACGGTGTCCTCGACCTGTGGGCCGACGTCTCCAACGCCGGCGGCTCGGTCGGCTTCGTCCCGCCGGTCACCCGCGAGGAGATCCGTCCCGAGCTGGTCAGGCACCTGGTGGCCATGGCCGAGGGGCGCACCCGCCTGCTGGTCGGCCACGACGCCGACGGGCGGGTGGCCGCCACCGCCTTCCTCACGCTCAACGGCCACCGGCTGATGACCCACTGGCTGTGGCTCTACACGGTGATGGTGCACCCGCGCCACCAGGGCCTCGGGTACGGCCGCGACCTGATGGCCGCCGCCGCGGACGCCGCCCGCGCCTGCGAGGGCGTCGAGGCGATCCGGCTGACCTGCCGGGGCGGCCTCGGCCTGGAGCGCTTCTACGCCTCCTGCGGGTACAAGGAGGTCGGCCGGGTGCCCGGCGCGATCCGGGTCGCCCCCGGCGACGACCGCGACGACGTCGTCATGCTGCTGACGCTGGACTGACCGGCGGTCCCGGTGCCGTCCGGGTCGCGGACCCCGGCTGCCGGGGCGGGGCCGCGGCGTGCTTCACTGGACGGTGCCCCTTTGGGGGTGTTCTGGCCCCTCACCCGACGGAAGAGTGGATTGAGATGCTCCGCTACACGCTGATGCGCCTCGGAGTCTTCGTGGGCTGCCTCCTCGCCGTCTGGGGCCTCGTCTACGCCGGCGTGTTCCCGCGCGGCCTCGGCGACTCCAACGGCGTGTGGATCATCCTGCTCGCCCTGCTGCTGTCCGCCCCGATCAGCTTCGTGGCGCTGCGCAAGGAGCGCGACCGCGCCTCGGTGCGGGTCGTCGAGAAGATGGAGCGCATGAAGGCCGGCCTGGACGCCAACCGCGGCCAGGAGGACGGCGCCGACGACGCCGCCCGCGCCCGCGCCCAGGGCCAGACCTCGTAGCCCCGCCCGGCCCGCGGCCCGCCGCCGCGCCGCCCGGCGCGTAAGAACCGCGTAAGGTTCCTCACAGCCTGCCCCCGCCCCGGTCTCCACGCCCCTGTGGAAACCGGGGCGTTCTGTGTTTCTCCGGGTCAAATCGCCCTTCGCCCTCTCAAAGTCAGGCTTTGAGGGGCTCAAAGGGCGGGTGTTAAGGTCGTGCCCATGATGCCCGCAGTCGCGACCCTCGCCACCCCGAGCCTCGTGCTCGTGGCGCGTCTGCACGTGGACCTCTGCCGGTGCGCGTCCGCGACCTGTCGCCCCTGACGTCCCCCACCCCACCGTCCGCCACGTCAGTACCGCGCGTCCTGCCCCCCGCGTCCCGTCCCTTACGGAGATATGTCCGTGTCCGCGAACACGCAGTCCGCGACGCCCTCGCCGGCGTCCGCCCCCTCCGCCCGGCCCCGGCTCCCCAGGGTGCCGTTCTGGGCCCAGATACTCGCCGGTCTCGTGCTCGGTGTCCTCCTCGGCTGGCTCGCCCGCAGCCAGGACCTCGCCTGGCTCGTGACCACCCTGGAGAAGGTCGGCGGCACCTTCGTCGGCCTGCTGAAGCTGGCCGTCGCCCCCCTCGTCTTCTTCGCCATCCTGGTGTCCGTCACCAACCTGCGGAAGGTGAACAACGCGGCCCGCCTCGCGTCGCGCACCCTCCTCTGGTTCATGATCACGTCGCTGATCGCGGTCGCCATCGGCATCGTCATCGGCCTGGTCACCAACCCCGGGGCCGGTACCGGCCTCTCGGCCAAGGACGGCGCCAAGCCGGAGAACACCGGCTCCTGGATCGACTTCCTCACCGGCATCGTGCCGACGGACGTGATCACGCCCTTCACCGAGCTGAACGTCCTCCAGATCGTCTTCATGGCCGCCGTGGCCGGTATCGCCGCCCTCCAGCTCGGCGAGCGCGCCAAGCCGGTCCTCGACGTCAGCGAGTCCGTCCTCGCACTCCTCCAGAAGGCCCTGTGGTGGGTCATCCGGCTGGCCCCGCTCGGCACCGTCGGCCTCATCGGCCGCGCCATCGCCACCTACGGCTGGGACCTGCTCGGCCAGTACGCGACCTTCACCGCCGACATCTACGTCGGCTGCGCGATCGTGCTCTTCGTCGTGTACCCGGTGCTGCTCGCCACCGTCGCCAAGGCCAACCCGCTGCACTTCTTCAAGGGTGCCTGGCCGGCGATCCAGCTCGGCTTCGTCTCCCGCTCCTCGGTCGGCACCATGCCGCTGACGCAGAAGGTCACCGAGCGGCTGGGCGTGCCGAAGGAGTACGCGTCCTTCGCCGTGCCGTTCGGCGCGACCACCAAGATGGACGGCTGCGCCGCGATCTACCCGGCCATCGCCGCGATCTTCGTCGCGCAGATCTTCGGCATCCAGCTCGGCGTCGGCGACTACCTGCTGATCGCCTTCGTCTCGGTGGTCGGCTCCGCCGCGACGGCCGGCCTCACCGGCGCCACCGTGATGCTGACCCTGACGCTGTCCACCCTGGGCCTGCCCATGGAGGGCGTCGGCCTCCTCCTCGCCATCGACCCCATCCTCGACATGATGCGCACGGCGACGAACGTCGCGGGCCAGGTCGTCGCCCCGGTGATCGTGGCGGCGCGGGAGAACATCCTCGACCGGGACAAGTACAACAGCGTGGCCTCCGCGCCCCTCGACGAGCCCGAGCCGCAGGCGGCCGTGGCCGTCCCCGCGTGAGCCGTCCCGTGGCCGCGTAGCGCCCCGGCGCTACACCGCCGGCGCCCGGGAGGCCCCGCCGCACCGCCCTCAACGCGGTCCGGCGGGGCCTCCCGCGTGTCCGGGGCGGCGTGTCGGCGGTGTGCGGCGCCTGCCGGCGGCCGGGCGCGTCGGCGGACGGCGTGTCGGCGGTGTGCGCGGGGCGCGTCCCCCCGGGCGTGTCGTGCCGTGCCGTCGTACGGGCCGCGGCCCGCGGGACGTCTCCCGGCGGAGCAGGTGACCCTCAGGCCGGGGTGACGGTGGCGGTCAGGTGGGTGGCGTGCGCGCCGGAGCCGGCGCGGAGGGCGATGCGGCCCCCGTCCGCCGTGTAGACGACGGTGCCCGGGAGGGGGACCGGGGCCCGGAAGCGGGCGTGGACCGTCGCCGCCTCCGGAGCGCCGTGCTCGGCCAGGCACCGCGCCACGGTCCACATGCCGTGGGCGACGGCGTGCGGGAAGCCGAAGGGGCGGGCGGTGAGGCGCGAGAGGTGGATCGGGTTGCGGTCGCCCGACGCGGCGCCGTAGCGCCTGCCGAGGTCCGCCGGGAGCCGCCACTCGGCGCGCACCGGCAGCGCGGGTTCCTCCGCCGGCCGGGGCCCGGGGGGCCGGTCCGCCACCCGGTGCCGGGCCAGGTACGTGCTCCGTGACTCCCAGACCGGGTCCGCGCCGTCCGCGCCCGGGCGCCGCATCTCGGTGACGACCGTGACCTCCGTGCCGCGCCGGTGCGGCGTCGGGCCCTCGGCCCACACGGCGAGGTCGTAGGCGCCGCCGGCGGGCAGCCCGGTCCGCCGGGTCAGGGTGATCGAGGTGTGCACGAGTCCCGGCAGCGGCAGCGGGAAGCCCCGCCCGCTCATCAGCCGCAGGGCCAGCGGGAAGGCCAGGACGTGCGGATAGGCCGGCGGCAGCGTGTCCGCCCCGGCCGGGAGGCCGCACACCCGCTCGTACGCCGCCAGCCGCGCGGCGTCGGCGCGCGCCCCGGGCAGGAGCAGCCGGACCCCGGGGACGCCGGCGTCCGGGCGGGGGCGCCGGAAGGGGGCCGACAGGGCGCCCCGGGCGAGCAGCGGCGGCACGGCGGGCGGCGCGGAGAGGACGAGGGTGCGTACGACGGTCACTCGGACCCCCCTGTCGGTCACGGGCATCCGGACCCGTTTACTTACCCTGGAGTAGGGTTACCGGCGGTAAGCCTACGTCACGGCAGAGAGGCACGTCGAGATGCGCCCCCGCGAACCGCCCCGCCCCGCGTCCCCCGACGGCGACCCGACCCGCCCGGGCGCCCCGGCAGGTTGCACAGACCCGGCGCCGGTCCCTCCCGGAACCGGCACGATCCCGCCACGGCCGCCCCGTACGATCCGGTTCCCGGCCCCCGGCAGTCCCGCCGCGCGGGGCCCGCGATGAACACCTCGGCGTGCGAGGTACGTATGTCCCGCAGTGAAGCGTGATCGCCGCTGCACGTCCCAGGAGTCGCCCGTGTCCACCCCGCTCCCCTCCTTCGCCGCCTCCGCCTCGTTCGCCGACGTCCCGCCGCCCCCCGTGACCGAGCCGGAGACCCGGCGGCTGGACGGCACCGTACGGGAGGCGTACGTCCCGCCCCTCGCGCCGCCCGCGCGCCGGGGCTCCCTCGCCGACCTGCCCTTCGACAACGCGGTCGCGGCCCCCGACGCCGTCGTCCTCGGCCGCCGCACCCCGGACGGGGAGTGGGCCGACGTGACCGCCGCGCAGTTCGCCGACGAGGTGCTCGCGCTGGCCAGGGGCATGATCGCCGAGGGGCTGGTGCCGGGCGACCGGCTGGCCATCATGGCGCGCACGACGTACGAGTGGACGCTGCTCGACTTCGCCGCTTGGGCCGCCGGGCTGGTCACCGTGCCCGTCTACCCGACCTCGTCCGTCTTCCAGACCCGCCTCCTCCTCCAGGACTCCGGCGCGGTCGCCCTGGCCACGGAGACCACCGCCCAGGCGGCCATGATCGGACCCGAACTGGACCACCTCCCCGACCTGGCCCACCTGTGGGTCGTCGAGAAGGGCCACATCGGGTCGCTGACCGAGCTGGGCGCGGGGATCCCGGACGCGGAGGTCTCCGTCCGGCGGGGCATGCTCGGCCCCGACAGCCTCGCCACCCTCGTCTACACCTCCGGCACCACCGGCCGGCCCAAGGGCTGCGCGCTGACCCACGGCAACTTCTTCGCCGAGGTGGACAACGCCATCGAGCTGCTCTACCCGGTCTTCCGCGCCACGACCGGCGTCGAGCCCTCCATCCTGCTCTTCCTGCCCATGTCCCACGTCTTCGGCCGCATGGTCGCCATCGCCTGCGTCCGGGCCCGGGTCCGCCTCGGCCACGCCCCGAGCCTCCAACCCGACGACCTGATACCCGACCTCGCCTCCTTCCGGCCGACCTGCCTGCTCGCCATCCCGTACATGCTGGAGAAGATCTTCCACGCCGCCCGCGCCAAGGCGGAGGCGGGCGGCCGGGCGGCGGTCTTCGACCGCGCGGTCTCCGTGGCCGTCCGCCACGCCGAGGCCGTGGAGGCCCGGCAGGCAGGCACCGGCCGCGGCCCGGGACGCGGCCTGCGGGCCTCCCGCGCCTTCCACGACCCGTTCGTCTACCGCAAGATCCGCAACGCGCTCGGCGGCCGGGTCCGGTACGCCATCTGCGGCGGCTCCCCGCTCGGCCACCACCTGGCCGCCTTCTACGCCGGTGCCGGCATCGACGTCTTCGAGGGCTACGGACTCACCGAGACGACCGCCGCGGTGACCGTCACCCCGCCGCAGCGGCCCCGCCTCGGCACCGTCGGCTGGCCGCTGCCGGGCACCCGCGTCCGGATCGCCGCCGACGGCGAGATCCTGGTCGCCGGCGGCCAGGTGCTGCACGGCTACTGGGACCGCCAGGCCGGCGGCGTCGTCCCGGCCGCCCCCGACGGCTTCCTGGCCACCGGCGACCTCGGCGCCCTGGACGACGAGGGGTACCTGACGATCACCGGCCGCAAGAAGGAACTCCTGATCACCGCGGGCGGCAAGAGCGTGGCCCCGGCCCCGCTGGAGAACTGGCTGCGCGCCCACCCCCTCGTCTCCCAGTGCCTGGTCCTCGGCGACCGCCGCCCCTACATCACCGCCCTGTTCACGCTCGACATGGCGGGCATCGACCACTGGCGCCGCATGAACGGCCGCCATCCGGTGCCGCCCGAGCAGCTCGTCGGCGACGAGGAGACCCGCGCCGTGCTCCAGCGCGCGGTCGACGAGGCCAACCGCATGGTCTCCCGCCCCGAGTCCATCCGGCGCTTCGCGATCCTGCCCCGGGACTTCACCGAGTGGGAGGGCCACGTGACCCCCTCGATGAAGCTGCGCCGCGAGGTCATCCTGCGGGACTTCGCGGAGGTGGTGGAGCGCCTCTACGCGGACTAGGGTTTTTCGTTGGGATCAGGCCGGACCCGCGAGCCCGGCGTGATCCCAGCGAAAGACCCTGGGTGTGCTGTCCGGACAGGTTGGTGACGCGGCCGGCGGGCGGCCGGCCCGTGCGGCGGGCCCGGTGGGCCCCGCGCCCGCCGCGCTCAGTCGCGCCGGGCGATCAGGTACGCCTGCGCCACCGGTTCGGCCAGCGCCTCGTCCGGCTCCCGCAGGGTCCGGACCCGCACCGAGAAGCCGGCTCCGGCGAGCAGGTCCGCCATCGGCCCGGGGCGGCGCCGCTCGAAGTCGAGGGTGACGGGGTGGCCGAAGGGCCGCTCGTGGCGGCGGGGCTCGTCGCCGCTCTGGAAGGCGAGGAGCAGGTGCCCGCCCGGCGCCAGCACCCGCCGGAACTCGCCGAAGAGGTCCGGCAGCCGCTCCCAGGGCGTGTGGATCGAGGAGTACCAGGACACCACCCCGTCGAGCGCGGCGTCCGGCAGGTCCAGCTCCAGCATGGAGCCCTGCTCGAAGCGGAGGCCGGGGTTCTCGCGGCGGGCGACGGCGAGCATCGCGGCGGACAGGTCGAGGCCGGAGACCGACAGGCCGAGGGAGGCGAGGTGCGCGGTGATCCGGCCGGGCCCGCAGCCCAGGTCCGCGACCCGCCCGCCGGGCCCCACCGTCTCCGCGAAGGCCGCCAGCATCGCCCGGTCCACGGGCTGGGCGACATGCACGTCACGGAAGCGGTCGGCGTAGTCCTCGGCGATGGCGTCGTAGAAGACGCGGGTGGCGGTCAGGAAGGGCGCTGTGTCGTCGGTCATGTCGTCGGTCATGCGGGGGACCGTAGCGCCGGGCACAGACAGCGGCGGGCGGGGCGGCCCCGGACAGGGCAGGAGCCCCGTCGCCGGACGGCGCGGGGCTCCTTGGGTACTGCTCTCGGTCAGGCAGGGGTGACGTTCTCCGCCTGCGGGCCCTTCGGGCCCTGCGTCACGTCGAAGGACACCTGCTGGTTCTCCTCGAGGGACCGGAAGCCGGTCGCGTTGATCGCGGAGTAGTGAACGAAGACGTCGGGGCCGCCGCCTTCCTGGGCGATGAAACCGAAGCCCTTTTCGGCGTTGAACCACTTCACGGTTCCGGTAGCCATAAGCCCTCCTTGGGCTCAAAAGGGTTGCCCTGCTCCAGAACCAGCACGTGTGAAGAGCAATTCCACAGCACGCATATGTCCGAGAATGACGAGAGCCCGCGGTCACATGCTCCGCAGGCTCTGTACTGCAAGGGAAACCAAACTGCAACTTGCTGTGAGCGTAGCACGCAGCGACCCGAGCGCAACAGAGGTCAAGATCACTTCACCCGAATGTTTGAAGGCCGTCGCCATCCGGCTGACAGCGGGGGTCGGGACCCGGCCGACCTGCGGGGAGGGCTAGCCTCGCCGCGTGGACAATTCTCGCACCCGGCCGCGCGTCGGCCACATCCAGTTCCTGAACTGCCTGCCCCTGTACTGGGGGCTCGCGAGAACGGGCACTCTCCTCGACTTCGAGCTGACGAAGGACACCCCGGAGCGGCTCAGCGAGCAGCTCGTGCGCGGAGACCTCGACATCGGGCCGATCACCCTGGTCGAATTCCTCAAGCACTCCGACGAGCTCGTGGCCTTTCCCGACATCGCCGTGGGCTGCGACGGTCCGGTGATGTCGTGTGTGATCGTCTCGCAGGTTCCGCTGGACCGGCTGGACGGCGCCCGGGTGGCCCTCGGCTCGACCTCGCGGACGTCGGTCCGGCTCGCCCAGTTGCTGCTCGCCGAGCGCATCGGCGTGCGGCCCGACTACTACACGTGCCCGCCGGACCTGAGCCTGATGATGCAGGAGGCCGAGGCGGCCGTGCTCATCGGCGACGCGGCGCTGCGCGCCAACATGGTCGACGGCCCCCGCTTCGGCCTCGACGTGCACGACCTGGGCACGCTGTGGAAGGAGTGGACGGGGCTGCCGTTCGTCTTCGCGGTGTGGGCCGCCCGGCGCGACTACCTGGAGCGCGAGCCGGTCATCACCCGCAAGGTGCACGAGGCGTTCCTCGCCTCCCGCAACCTCTCCCTGGAAGAGGTCGGCAAGGTCGCCGAACAGGCCGCCCGCTGGGAGGACTTCGACGAGGCGACGCTGGAGCAGTACTTCACCACCCTCGACTTCCGCTTCGGCGCCCCCCAGCTGGAGGCGGTCTCGGAGTTCGCCCGCCGCGTCGGCCCCACCACCGGCTTCCCGGCGGACGTCCGGGTGGACCTGCTCGGGCCCTGACGCCCGGCGGCGGCCCGCGGTGTGGGGGGGCCGGGGCGGGGCGGTATCGCCGGGCCCGGAGCCCGGCCCCGCGGCGCCGGCTGACCCGCCCGTCAGCCACCGGCCCGCCCCTCCCCCGTTCCGCTGATCCGCCCTCCTCGGCGGCAACCCGCGACGAGAGCCCTCGTTGATCCCTTCGTACAGGAGGGAGAGCTGATGGTCGGCTCGTCGCACGAAGCGCTGCACCGGGTGTTCCAGAAGGACCCCGCGCTGCTGACGCGGGCGTTTCAGAAGGTGCTCCACGTCGCCTTCCCGGAGCCCCGCGACTTCGCGGTGCTGAACGCGGACCTGACGGAGGTCGAGCCCGTCGAGCGGCGGGTGGACACGCTGATGCGGGTGGAGACGGATGAGGGGGCGTACCTCCTCGTCATCGAGGCGCAGGGCAAGAAGGACGAGGACAAGCGCGGCAGTTGGCCGTACTACCTCTCATACCTGTACGCGAAGTACCGCTGCGAGCCGGTGCTCGTGGTGATCACCCAGAACAGCGCCACCGCGCGCTGGGCCGCCCGGCCCATCCGGCTGGGGCTGCCGGGGTGGCATGCCTTGACGGTACGGCCCCTGGTGATCGGCCCGGACAACGTGCCGGTCATCGCGGGTGAGCGGGAGGCGGAGCGGGACGTCCCGCTGGCCGTGCTGTCGGCCATGACCCATGGCCGGGGGCGAGGGGCCACCGCCATACTGGAGCCGCTGGCCACCGCTCTGCGAACGATCGACGCGGAGAGCGCGGCGGTCTTCGGACAGTTCGTCGACTCGTGTCTGGCCGATGCCGAGGCCAGGGAGATCTGGAGGGATCTGATGGCGGAGACGCACTACTTCTTCCGGCATCCGGTGGCCGAGAAGGTCCGGGAAGAGGGCCGTGAGGAGGGCCGGGTCGAGGATCGTGGCGAGATGACGCTGCGCATCCTGGAGTGGCGCCGCATCCCCGTGCCCGAGTCCGTCCGGGAGCGGGTGCTGGCCTGCGACAGTCTGGAGCGGCTGGAAACCTGGGCGCAGCGGGCCGTGCACGCCGTGCGGGCCGAGGACCTGTTCCTCGGCGAAGACGACGAGGGGTGAGGCGCGGGCCCGCCCGGGTGCGGAGGCAGGGCGACGGGGCCGGGGCGGCGGGGTGAGTGCCGGCCTCGCCGACGCCCTGGTCCCCGTCGTGGCCGGGCTCTGGGGTGCCACGGCGGGGGCGTTGTCGCCCCGGGCGGCCTATCGCTTCTCCGTACCGCCGGACGAGCCCTGGCGCCGGTACTGCCCGGCGGGGCACCCGGTACGGGGATGGGTGGGGCCGGCTCCCTGCGCCCCGTGCGCCCGCCGGCCCGCCCCGGCGCCCCGCGCCCGCCCCGGACCGGGCCCCCTTCCCCTCGCCCTGCTCACAGCGGGCGTCTGCGCCGTGCTCGCCGGAGCGACCGGGCTCCGGCCCGAGGCGGTGGTGTGGCTCGTGCTGGCGCCGGCCTGGGTGCTGCTGGCCGTCGTCGATCTGCGGGTGCGGCGGCTGCCCGACCCGCTGACCCTGCCCTCGGCCGCCGCCGCGCTCGCGCTGCTCGGCCTCGCCGCCCTCGTGCCCGGCCACGCCGGACAGTGGAGCACCGCCCTGCTGGGCGCCCTCGGGCTGAGCGCCGGCTACTACGCCCTGTACCGCCTCAACCCGGCCGGCATGGGCTTCGGCGACGTGAAGCTCGCCCTCGGCGCGGGCGGCGTCCTCGGCTGGTACGGCTGGCCGGCGGTGCTGCTGGGCACCCTCGCCGGGTTCCTGCTCGGCGCGGTGTACGGCGGCGTCCTCGTCCTCACCCGCCGGGCGGACCGCACGACCGCGATCGCCTTCGGGCCCTTCCTGATCACGGGCGCCCTCCTCGGCCTCCTGGCCGCCGCCCGGAGCGCGTAGCCCCGGTGTCCGGGCGGTGGGCGCGCCCGGCCCCGTTCGGGCGGGCCCGGTCCCCGGGCGGTGTGGGCCCGCCCGGGGCGGGGGAGGGGGCTGGCGTAGGCTGGGCGGGTCCGACCGCCCGCCGGGCCGGCCGTCGCGGGCCGGGCGGCGACCAGCTCCACGAACCCTGCGAAAGGGACACCGGTGACCGAGAAGGCCGACCTTCAGCCCATCCTCGACCGTGCCGCCGCCGGTGGTCGGATCACCCCCGACGAGGCGCTCGTCCTCTACCGCGACGCGCCGCTGCACGCGCTGGGCGCCGCCGCCGACGCCGTGCGCCGCCGCCGGTACGCGGGCACCGAGCACATCGCCACGTACATCATCGAGCGGAACATCAACTACACCAACGTCTGCGTCACGGCCTGCCGGTTCTGCGCCTTCTACGCGGCGCCCAAGGACACGGCCAAGGGCTGGACCCGCGACCTCGACGACATCCTGCGCCGCTGCGCGGAGACCGTGGAACTGGGCGGCACGCAGATCATGTTCCAGGGCGGCCACCACCCGGACTACGGCGTCGAGTACTACGAGAAGCACTTCTCGGCGATCAAGAAGGAGTTCCCCGAGCTGGTCATCCACAGCCTGGGGGCGAGCGAGGTCGAGCACATGGCCCGCATCTCCAAGGTGTCGGTCGAGGAGGCCGTCACCCGCATCCACGCGGCCGGGCTGGACTCCTTCGCGGGCGCCGGGGCGGAGTTGCTGCCCGAGCGTCCCCGCAAGGCGATCGCGCCGCTGAAGGAGTCGGGCGAACGCTGGCTGGAGATCATGGAGATCGCCCACGGCCTCGGCGTCGAGTCCACCTCCACCATGCTGATGGGCACCGGCGAGACCAACGCCGAGCGGATCGAACACCTGCGGATGATCCGGGACGTGCAGGACCGCACGGGCGGCTTCCGCGCCTTCATCCCGTACACCTACCAGCCCGAGAACAACCACCTGAAGGGCCGTACGCAGGCCACCCTCTTCGAGTACCTGCGGATGATCGCGATCGCCCGGGTCTTCCTCGACAACGTGGCCCACATCCAGGGCTCCTGGCTGACCACGGGCAAGGAGGTCGGCCAGCTCTCCCTGCACTACGGCGCCGACGACCTCGGCTCGATCATGCTGGAGGAGAACGTCGTCTCCTCGGCCGGCGCCAAGCACCGCTCCAACCGGCTGGAGATCATCGACCTGATCCGCAAGGCGGGCCGGGTCCCGGCGCAGCGCTCCACGACGTACGAACACCTCGTCGTGCACGACGACCCGGCGGACGACCCGGTCGACGAGCGCGTCGTGTCCCACATCTCGTCCACCGCGATCGAGGGCGGCACCGCCCACCCCGAGCTGAAGCTGCTCACCTCCAACTGACCGGCCCGTGCTGACGATCCACGCCGCCGACCTCCTCCTCACCGGGGACCGGCGCCCCTCGCTGCCCGGCGGCGCCGTGCTCGTCGACGGCCGTACGCTCGCCGCCGCGGGTCCGTACGAGGAACTGGCCGCCGCCCACCCGGCCGCGCGCACCCGGCGCTGGCCCGGCGTGCTCATGCCGGGGCTGCTCCACCCGTACGGGCCGGAGGTGCTGGAGGGCGCCTACCACCCTGACCCGCGCGAGGCGGACGAACTGGGCACCGAGCCGCTGACCGGCGACCGGCTCGCCGCGCTGCCGATGACCGGTGCCCGCTGGGGCGCCGGTGCCCGGCGCGGGGTGCGGCTGCTGCTGGCGCACGGGGTCGTGGCGGTGGCCGGACGGCCGCGCCGCCCCGCCGTCCTGGACGCGGTGCAGCGCGCCGGACTCGCCCTCGCCGACCGGCCGGACCGGCCCGACGCCCCCGAGCCCTTCACCGGCTTCGACGTGCTGGCCGGGCGGGACCCCGCCGAGGCGGTCCACCGGCCGCTCCCGGCGCCCGGGACCGGCGCGGACGCCACGTTCGCCGTGTTCGACGTGCCCGACGAGGCCGCGCTCACCGTCCGCGGCGCCGGCTCGTGCGTCGCCACGGTGCTCGCCGGACGCCTCCTCCACCGCGCCCGCTGACCCGCGCCGCGACGAACCGGCCCCGGCGGTCCCGTCCCGGCGCCCCCGCTCCGCCGGCCCCGCCGACACCCCCCGCCGCCCGCCGTGAGGGCGGAGCGGCCTGCCACAATGGGGGGGTGACCCGCGCTTCCCTGAACAAGCAGCCGCACGAAGTCGCCTCGATGTTCGACCACGTCGCGGAACGGTACGACCTGACCAACGACGTGCTCTCGCTCGGCCAGGACCGGGTGTGGCGCAAGGAGGTCGCCAGAGCCGTCGACGCGCGGCCCGCGCAGAAGGTCCTCGACCTCGCCGCCGGCACGGCCACCTCCTCCCTGCCCTTCGCCCGCACCGGCGCCTACGTGGTCCCGTGCGACTTCTCGCTCGGCATGCTCCAGGTCGGCAAGCGGCGCCACCCCTGGCTGCCGCTGACCGCCGGCGACGCCACCCGGCTGCCCTTCCGGGACGACGCCTTCGACGCGGTCACCATCTCCTTCGGTCTGCGCAACGTGCAGGACACCGACGCGGCGCTGCGCGAGCTGTACCGGGTGACGCGGCCCGGCGGCCGGGTCGTCATCTGCGAGTTCTCGCACCCGACCTGGGCGCCGTTCCGGACGGTGTACACCGAGTACCTGATGCGCGCGCTGCCGCCGGTGGCCCGCGCGGTCTCCTCCAACCCGGAGGCGTACGTCTACCTCGCGGAGTCCATCCGGGACTGGCCCGACCAGCCGGCGCTGGCCGGGCGGCTGGTGAAGGCCGGCTGGTCGAAGGTGGCCTGGCGGAACCTGAGCGGCGGCATCGTCGCCCTGCACCGGGGCTTCAAGGAGCGCTGAGCCGCCCCGGCGGGTGCCGGGGCGGCTCCGGGGGAGCGGGGCGGGCCCGGTGGGCGTGGCGCTCCCCTCACAGCTCCAGCCGGTAGCAGTTCCCCCGGCGGCGGGACGTGGGGGTCGTGAAGACCTCCGTCAGGCGCATGCCGAGCCGTTCGGTGACGGCGATGGAGCGGGCGTTGTCCGCGTCGACCATCGCCACCACCGCGGGCACCCCCGCCGTCCGCAGCCGCTCCAGGGTCTGCCGGGCGGCGGCGGTCACGTACCCCCGGCCCCAGTGGGCGCGGCCCAGCCGCCAGCCGATCTCGATCTCGCCGCGCGGACCCCAGGCGTGCGGCCACGGCTGGGCGCCGGTGAAGCCGATGACCCGGCCGGCGCCGTCCACCATCGACCAGAGGCAGAAGCCGCGTTCGGCGTCGTGGCGGCGCTGGCGGGCGGTCAGTTCCTCGTACACGGAGAGTTCCGCGGGACGCCCGCCGTGGAACTCCATGACGTCCGGGTCGGCGAAGACACGGTGCCAGGCGACGGCGTCCTCGTCGGTGGGGACGCGGAGCCGTACTGCGGGAACGGGTCGGTTCACGGGGCAGCCCTTCAGCCTGGTGATCGGTGACGCTGAATAGACTGCCCCTGTCCAGTGCCCGTCGGCACGCAGAATCCGAACCCTGGGGAGATCCCGCCGTGACCGAGCCCCTCTCCGACAACACCGCCGATGTGATCGTCGTGGGCGCGGGGCCAGCCGGCTCCGCCACCGCGTACCACCTGGCCAGGGCCGGGCTCGACGTCCTGCTGCTGGAGAAGACCGCCTTCCCCCGGGAGAAGGTCTGCGGCGACGGTCTGACGCCCCGCGCGGTCAAGCAGCTCGTCGCCATGGGCATCGACATCTCCGAGGAGGCCGGCTGGCTGCGCAACAAGGGCCTGCGCATCATCGGCGGCGGCACCCGGCTCCAGCTCGACTGGCCGGATCTGGCCTCCTACCCGGACTACGGACTGGTCCGCAGGCGCGACGACTTCGACGAACAGCTCGCCCGGCAGGCCCAGAAGGCCGGCGCCCGCCTGTACGAGCGCTGCAACGTCGGCGCCCCGCTCCTCGACGACCGCACCGGCCGCATCACCGGTGTCCGCGCCAAGCTGGGCGAGGACAAGCGGGAGGTCACCTTCCACGCGCCGCTGGTCGTGGCCGCCGACGGCAACTCCACACGGCTGTCCCTGGCGATGGGCCTGCACCGCCGCGACGACCGGCCGATGGGCGTCGCCGTGCGCACGTACTTCACCAGCCCGCGCCACGACGACGACTACCTGGAGTCCTGGCTGGAGCTGTGGGACCGGCGCGGCCCCCAGGACCGCCTGCTGCCGGGCTACGGCTGGATCTTCGGCATGGGCGACGGGACGAGCAACGTCGGCCTGGGCGTGCTGAACACGTCCGCGTCCTTCAAGGAACTGGACTGGCGCGAGATCCTGAAGGCGTGGTGCGCCTCCACGCCCGCCGAGTGGGGCTACACCCCGGAGAACATGACCGGGCCGATCCGCGGTGCCGCCCTGCCCATGGCCTTCAACCGGCAGCCGCACTACACCCGCGGGCTGTTGCTCGTCGGTGACGCGGGCGGACTGGTGAACCCGTTCAACGGCGAGGGCATCGCCTACGCCATGGAGTCCGGTCAGCTCGCCGCCGAGATCATCGCCCAGGCGCAGGTGCGGGCGACCCCCGCGCAACGGGAGATGGCGCTCCAGCGCTACCCGCGCGTGCTGAAGGACACCTACGGCGGCTACTACACGCTGGGCCGCGCCTTCGTGAAGCTCATCGGCAACCCGAAGGTCATGCAACTCGCCACGCAGCGCGGGCTCACCCACCCGCTGCTGATGAAGTTCACGCTGAAGATGCTCGCCAACCTCACCGACCCGACCGGCGGCGACGCGATGGACCGCATCATCAACGGCCTGAGCAAGGTGGCGCCCAGCGCCTGACCGGCCCGTGCCCCGGGTGTACGCACACCGAAGGGCCGCAGCCCCCGAGCGGCTGCGGCCCTTTTCGGTGGGGAGACGTCCCGGACGCCCCGTACGCGGCGTCCCGGACGTACCGGTCGTTCCCGGGCAAGCGGTGCTGCGCACCCGGGCGTTCGGTGCCTCAGAGCACGCGCACCGCGCCGCTCGGCGGGTCGTAGGAGAGCGACCTGAGGACGACGCCGGTGGACGGGTTCTGCGCGCCGACGAACATGCCGTCGCCGACGTAGACGCCCACGTGGTAGGCGCTGCCCGCGCCGCCCCAGTAGAGGATGTCGCCGGGCTGCAGGCTGCCGAGGGAGACCTGGGTGCCGGCGGTGGACTGGGCCTGGGAGACGCGCGGCAGGTCGACGCCGACCTGCTTGAAGGCGGCCTGCACGAGGCCGGAGCAGTCCCAGGAGTTGGGGCCGGTGCCGCCGGAGACGTAGGCGTCGCCGACCTGGGCCTTGACGAAGGAGACGACCGCGGCGGCGGAGCCGGTGGCCGTGGAGGTGCTGACGCTGCCGCTGCTGCTCGCGCTGACGGCGGTGCCGGCGCCGCTGCCCGACGGGGCGGTCAGGGTGGCGCGTTCGGCGGTGCGCGAGGCGCGCTCGGCGGCGGCCTTGCGGGCGGCCTCCTCGGCCTTCTTCTTGGCCTCGGCCGCCTTCTTCTTGGCGGTGGCGAGGTCGGCCTTGGCGGTCTTGGCCGCCTTGGTGGCGGCGGCGTCGCGTTCGGCGCGCAGTTCGTAGTGGGCGGCGGCCTGCTGCGTGGCGTCGGCCGACTGGGCGACCTGAGCGGCCAGGCCGGCCGTCAGGGTGGGCAGTTCGAGCGTCTGCGCCACGGGCTCGGCGGCGTTCGCCGAACCGGACGCACCGGCCACTGCCAGGGTGCTGAGGACGCCACCGGCAACTCCGGCCCGCATCGCGAGGGTCGTCGGCGCGGTACGCCGGGGCTTCCGGTGGCTGCGTATGTGAGCGGTGTGGGACATGGGTACAACCGGTATCAGGAGCTCCTCCATACCTACAAGGAACGTGTGCTGCGCCACAGTTGTTCAACGCAGCCCCCAAATCCCGGGCGTGTCGCCCTTTATTGACGCCGTAACGGACATTGCGGGCGGTCCGTAACCGGCCTGTGATCACGGCGTTTGATCGTTTCGCCCGGATTGCCCCGCGCTTACCACCGCGTGAGGCGATTGGCCAAGCCCGCTTTCCGGACACCCCGTCAGGGTGTGGCGGAGGTCACGGAACGGTCACCCCGCCGGTCGCGTCCGCCGCGCGAACGTCCCGTCCGCCCCAACTGCCGCGTTCGCCCCGTCTGTCCGCCCCGTGCGCATGTCCCCCTCGCCCTCCTCCCGTCACTCCTTCCCCGGCCCCTCCCGTCACTCCCTCCCCGGGGCGCTCGTCCGCCCTCCGGTCGCCGCCGGCCGTCCCCGCCCGCCGGTGCGCCCCGCTCGTGAACGCGCGCACGCGTTCACATCGCGCCCCGCATCTCCCCCACGGGTGTGAACGCGCCTCTATCAAGCGATCCGGTCCAAGGCGAATTTGCATGCACAGGAAGCCTCTTGATAGGGAGACGCACCTTCCGGCACGCCTCTGACCAGCGATGTCGATCGAATATGTCACCTATGGTGATCGGCTGGACGCTTCCTGTGCGAAGATCACCGCTCATCCGGCTTCATGATCCTTCGTCAGGTGGCAAAGATCACAAAGCTGGAGCGATACCCCGTGTCGCAGATCACAGAGCGGCGGGCATAGGATGCGAGGCAGTTGGGCTTGTGACCTGCTTCACATGTTCTCGATCTTCGTCGCAACAGGCGGAGTTCGTGGGGCCGGTGAGGCGGCCGTGAGTCCAGGCAAACCTCCCCCGGGGCGGCTCCGCGGCCCGGGGGGACCGCCAGCAGTCAGTGCCGACTGAGAGGAGCGAGGAGCGGTGAACGCGTATGCGCCCATCCTCGTACTGGGAGCCCTCGGGGCAGGCTTTGCGATCTTCTCCGTGGTCATGGCCACGCTGATCGGTCCGAAGCGGTACAACCGGGCCCGGCTAGAGGCCTACGAGTGCGGCATCGAGCCGACCCCCACGCCGGCCGGCGGTGGGCGCTTCCCCATCAAGTACTACCTGACGGCGATGCTCTTCATCGTCTTCGACATCGAGATCGTCTTCCTCTACCCCTGGGCCGTCACCTTCGACGCCCTGGGGATCTTCGGGCTCGTGGAGATGCTGCTCTTCGTGCTCACCGTCTTCGTCGCGTACGCGTACGTATGGCGGCGCGGCGGCCTGGAATGGGACTGAGGGGCTAGTCATGGGACTCGAAGAAAAGCTTCCGAGCGGATTCCTCCTGACCACCGTCGAGCAGGCCGCGGGCTGGGTGCGCAAGTCGTCCGTCTTCCCCGCCACCTTCGGCCTCGCCTGCTGCGCCATCGAGATGATGACCACCGGCGCCGGCCGCTACGACCTGGCGCGCTTCGGCATGGAGGTCTTCCGCGGCTCGCCGCGCCAGGCCGACCTGATGATCGTGGCCGGCCGGGTCAGCCAGAAGATGGCGCCGGTGCTGCGGCAGGTCTACGACCAGATGCCGAACCCGAAGTGGGTGATCTCCATGGGGGTCTGCGCCTCCTCGGGCGGCATGTTCAACAACTACGCGATCGTCCAGGGCGTCGACCACATCGTCCCCGTCGACATCTACCTCCCCGGCTGCCCGCCCCGCCCCGAGATGCTGATCGACGCCATCCTCAAGCTCCACCAGAAGATCCAGGGCACCAAGCTCGGCGTCAACGCCGAGGAGGCGGCCCGCGAGGCGGAGGAGGCGGCGCTCAAGGCCCTGCCCACGATCGAGATGAAGGGGCTGCTGCGATGAGCGAGGCGAACGGCAACGGGGTCAACCCCGAGAAGGACCTCTCCGCCGAGAACCTCCCGGGCCGGCGAGGCGAGGGCGGCGAGGAGATCCGCGTCCAGCGCGGCATGTTCGGCGCCGACAACGGCGGCGACACCTCCGGGTACGGCGGGCTGGTCCGCTCGGTCCGCCTGCCCGGCCCGGCGAGCAGGCCCTACGGGGGCTGGTTCGACGAGGTCGCCGACGAGCTGGAGGGCGCCCTGGAGGAACAGGGCCTGCTGCCGGACAACGCGATCGAGAAGACGGTCGTCGACCGCGACGAACTGACCTTCCACATCGAGCGCGAGCACCTGGTCCGCGTCGCCCGCACCCTGCGCGACGACCCGGCGCTCCGCTTCGAACTGTGCACCGGCGTCAGCGGCGTCCACTACCCGAACGACACTGGCCGCGAGCTGCACGCCGTCTACCACCTGCGCTCGATCACCCACAACCGGATGATCCGGCTGGAGGTCAGCGCCCCCGACGCCGACCCCCGCATCCCGTCGCTGTTCGCGGTGTACCCGACCAACGACTGGCACGAGCGGGAGACCTACGACTTCTTCGGCATCCTCTTCGACGGTCACCCGGCCCTGACCCGGATCATGATGCCGGACGACTGGCAGGGCCACCCGCAGCGCAAGGACTACCCGCTCGGCGGCATCCCCGTCGAGTACAAGGGCGCCCAGATCCCGGCTCCGGACCAGCGGAGGTCGTACTCGTGAGCACCACCCCGTCCGCGTCGGCACGCGAGACCACCGAAGGCCCCGTCTACACCGTCACCGGAGGTGACTGGGACGAGGTCGTGCAGACCGCGGCCCGTACCGACGACGAGCGCATCGTCGTCAACATGGGCCCCCAGCACCCCTCCACCCACGGGGTGCTCCGCCTGATCCTGGAGATCGACGGCGAGACCGTCACCGAGGCCCGCTGCGGCATCGGCTACCTCCACACCGGCATCGAGAAGAACCTCGAGTACCGGACCTGGACCCAGGGCACCACGTTCGTGACGCGTATGGACTACCTGACGCCGTTCTTCAACGAGACGGCGTACTGCCTGGGCGTCGAGCGGCTGCTCGGCATCCAGGACGACATCCCGGACCGCGCCTCGATCATCCGGGTCCTCCTCATGGAGCTGAACCGGCTCTCCTCCCACCTGGTGTGCATCGCCACCGGCGGCATGGAGCTGGGCGCCACCACGATCATGATCTACGGCTTCCGTGACCGCGAACTGGTCCTCGACATCTTCGAGCTGATCACCGGCCTGCGGATGAACCACGCGTACGTCCGCCCCGGCGGGCTCGCCCAGGACCTGCCGCCCGGCGCCGTGGACCAGATCCGCGCCTTCGTGAAGAAGATGAACAAGAACCTCCCCGAGTACGACAAGCTCGCCACCGGGAACCCCATCTTCAAGGCCCGCATGCAGGACGTCGGCTACCTCGACCTGGCCGGCTGCATGGCCCTCGGCGCCACCGGCCCGGTCCTGCGCTCCACCGGCCTGCCGCACGACCTGCGCAAGGCACAGCCGTACTGCGGTTACGAGACCTACGACTTCGACGTGCCGACCGCCGACACCTGCGACTCCTACGGCCGCTTCCTGATCCGGCTGGAGGAGATGCGCCAGTCGCTGCGCATCGTCGAGCAGTGCCTGGACCGGCTGGAGCCGGGGCCGGTCATGGTCGCCGACAAGAAGATCGCCTGGCCCGCCCAGCTCGCCCTGGGACCGGACGGACTGGGCAACTCCCTCGACCACATCAAGAAGATCATGGGCACTTCCATGGAGGCCCTGATCCACCACTTCAAACTGGTCACCGAGGGCTTCCGCGTCCCGCCCGGACAGGCGTACGCGGCCGTCGAGTCGCCCAAGGGCGAACTCGGCGTGCACGTCGTCTCCGACGGCGGCACCCGCCCCTTCCGGGTCCACTTCCGCGACCCGTCCTTCACCAACCTTCAGGCCATGGCGGCACTGTGCGAGGGCGGCCAGGTCGCCGACGTCATCGTCGCCGTGGCGTCCCTCGACCCCGTGATGGGAGGCGTCGACCGGTGACCACCTCACCCTCGGAGCGGGGCGTCAGCCTGGGCATGCCCGAACTCCCCGCGCCCGACTACCCGGACGACGTCCGCGCCCGGCTGGAGGCCGACGCGCGCGAGGTCGTCGCCCGCTACCCCGACTCCCGGTCCGCCCTCCTGCCGCTGCTGCACCTCGTGCAGTCCGAGGAGGGCCACGTCACCCGCACCGGCATGCGGTTCTGCGCGGACGTGCTCGGCCTGACCACGGCGGAGGTCACCGCCGTCGCCACCTTCTACTCCATGTACCGGCGCCGGGCCGGCGGCGACTACCAGGTCGGCGTCTGCACCAACACCCTGTGCGCGGTCATGGGCGGCGACGCCCTCTTCGAGTCGCTCCAGGAGCACCTGGGCGTCGGCGACGGCGAGACCACCGAGGACGGCACGATCACGCTGGAGCACATCGAGTGCAACGCGGCCTGCGACTACGCGCCGGTCGTGATGATCAACTGGGAGTTCTTCGACAACCAGACGCCGGAGAGCATCCGGCGCGTCGTCGACGACCTGCGGGCCGGCCGCGAGGTCACGCCGACCCGGGGCGCGCCCCTGTGCACCTTCAAGGAGACCTCCCGCATCCTGGCCGGCTTCCCCGACGAGCGGGAGGGCGCCGTCGCGGGCGGGGGCAGCGGGGGCCCCGCCTCCCTCGCCGGACTGAAGCTGGCCAAGGGCGAGGCGCCCGCCGCGCGCGTGGTGCACCCCCGCGACGGCGGCCCCGCCGACACCCCGAAGGGCCCCGTGCACGACCCGTCGCCGACGGAACACCTCAGCTCGCACGACGCGCCGCAGGAGACATCGGCATCCGACCCGGCCCACCCGGCCGGGCCCACCGCCGAGGAGGGGGAGTGATGACCTTGGCAGCGGAGATCAAGGACACCAGCCCGGAGAAGCTGCTCGCACCGGTGCTGTCGGCCTTCTGGGACCAGGACGAGTCGTGGACGCTCGACGTCTACCGCCGGCACGAGGGGTACGAGGGGCTGCGCAAGGCCCTCGCGATGGACCCCGACGACCTGATCGCGTACGTCAAGGACTCCGGTCTGCGCGGACGCGGCGGCGCCGGCTTCCCCACCGGGATGAAGTGGCAGTTCATCCCGCAGGGCGACGGCAAGCCCCACTACCTCGTGGTCAACGCGGACGAGTCGGAGCCCGGGACCTGCAAGGACATCCCGCTCCTGTTCGCCAACCCGCACGCCCTCATCGAGGGCATCGTCATCGCCTGCCACGCCATCCGCTCCTCGCACGCCTTCGTCTACCTGCGCGGCGAGGTCGTCCCCGTGCTGCGCCGGCTCCAGGAGGCGGTCCGCGAGGCGTACGCGGCCGGCTACCTCGGCGAGAACGTCCTCGGCAGCGGACTCGACCTCGACCTCACGGTGCACGCGGGCGCGGGCGCGTACATCTGCGGGGAGGAGACGGCGCTGCTCGACTCCCTCGAAGGGCGCCGTGGCCAGCCCCGGCTGCGTCCCCCCTTCCCCGCCGTCGCCGGTCTGTACGCCTGCCCCACCGTGGTGAACAACGTCGAGTCCATCGCGTCGGTTCCCTCGATCCTCAACCGGGGCAAGGACTGGTTCCGTTCGATGGGCAGCGAGAAGTCCCCGGGCTTCACGCTCTACTCGCTCAGCGGCCACGTCGCCCGCCCCGGCCAGTACGAGGCACCCCTCGGCATCACCCTGCGCCAGCTCCTCGACATGAGCGGCGGGATGCGCCCCGGCCACCGGCTGAAGTTCTGGACGCCGGGCGGCTCCTCCACGCCGATGCTCACCGACGAACACCTCGACGTCCCCCTCGACTACGAGGGCGTCGGCGCCGCCGGCTCCATGCTCGGCACCAAGGCGCTCCAGTGCTTCGACGAGACGACCTGCGTGGTGCGGGCCGTCACCCGCTGGACCGAGTTCTACGCCCACGAGTCCTGCGGCAAGTGCACGCCCTGCCGCGAGGGCACGTACTGGCTGGTCCAGCTCATGCGGGACCTGGAGGCCGGCAAGGGCCGCATGAGCGACCTCGACAAGCTGTACGACATCGCCGACAACATCAACGGCAAGGCGTTCTGCGCCCTCGGCGACGGCGCCGCCGCGCCGATCTTCTCCTCGCTGAAGTACTTCCGCGAGGAGTACGAGCAGCACATCACCGGCCGGGGCTGCCCCTTCGACCCCGCCAGGTCGACGGCCTGGGCCGACCGTACGGAGGTGCACGCATGACCGTGACCACCAACGCCGCCTCCGGTGGGGGGCAGGCGGCCCTCCCGCCCGAGGACCTGGTCACGCTGACCATCGACGGCATCGAGATCAGCGTGCCCAAGGGCACCCTCGTGATCCGGGCCGCCGAGCAGCTCGGCATCGAGATCCCGCGCTTTTGCGACCACCCCCTCCTCGACCCGGTCGGCGCCTGCCGCCAGTGCATCGTCGAGGTGGAGGGCCAGCGCAAGCCGATGGCCTCCTGCACCATCACCTGCACCGACGGGATGGTGGTGAAGACGCAGCTCACCTCGCAGGTCGCGGAGAAGGCCCAGAAGGGTGTGATGGAGCTGCTGCTCATCAACCACCCGCTGGACTGCCCTGTCTGCGACAAGGGCGGCGAGTGCCCGCTGCAGAACCAGGCCATGTCGCACGGCCAGGCCGACTCGCGCTTCGACGGCCGCAAGCGGACCTTCGCCAAGCCCGTGCCGATCTCCACGCAGGTGCTGCTGGACCGCGAGCGGTGCGTGCTGTGCGCCCGCTGCACCCGGTTCTCCAACCAGGTCGCCGGCGACCCGATGATCGAGCTGCTGGAACGCGGCGCGCTCCAGCAGGTCGGCACCGGCGAGGGCGACCCGTTCGAGTCGTACTTCTCCGGCAACACCATCCAGATCTGCCCGGTCGGCGCGCTCACCTCCGCCGCCTACCGGTTCCGCTCCCGCCCCTTCGACCTCATCTCCTCGCCGTCCGTGTGCGAGCACTGCTCGGGCGGCTGCGCCACCCGCACCGACCACCGGCGCGGCCGGGTCATGCGGCGGCTCGCCGCCGACGATCCCGAGGTCAACGAGGAGTGGCTCTGCGACAAGGGCCGCTTCGGCTTCCGGTACGCGCAGCAGCGCGACCGGCTCACCACACCGCTGGTGCGCAACGCCGAGGGCGAACTGGAGGCCGCCTCCTGGCCGGACGCGCTGCGGATCGCCGCGCAGGGCCTGCTGGCCTCCCGGGGACGCACCGGCGTCCTGGCCGGCGGCCGGCTCACCGTCGAGGACGCCTACGCCTACAGCAAGTTCGCGCGGGTGGCGCTCGACACCAACGACGTCGACTTCCGGGCCCGCCCGCACAGCGCCGAGGAGGCCGACTTCCTCGCCGCCCACGTCGCCGGACACGGCCGGGACCTGGACGGCGGCGGCGTCACCCACACCGCCCTGGAGCAGGCGCCGGCCGTGCTCCTGGTCGGTTTCGAGGCGGAGGAGGAGGCGCCCGGCGTCTTCCTGCGGCTGCGCAAGGCGTGGCGCCGGCACGGCCAGCAGGTGTACGCCCTGGCCACCCACGCCACCCGCGGCCTCACCAAGGCCGGCGGCACCCTGCTCCCCGCCGCGCCCGGCACCGAGACCGAGTGGCTGGACGCGCTGGCCGGCGGGGTCGGCCTGGAGGAGGACGGCGGCCGGGCCGCCGAGGCCCTGCGCGCCGAGGGCGCGGTGATCGTCGTCGGCGAGCGGCTGGCCGGCGTGGCCGGCGGGCTCACCGCCGCCGTGCGCACCGCGACGGCGACCGGCGCCCGGCTGGTGTGGATCCCGCGCCGGGCCGGCGAGCGCGGCGCCGTCGAGACGGGCGCGCTGCCGGGGCTGCTGCCGGGCGGCCGCCCGGCCACCGACCCGCGGGCGAGGCAGGAGGTCGCCGCCGCCTGGGGCCTGGCCGAACTGCCGCACCGCCACGGCCGCGACACCGGCCAGATCGTCGAGGCCGCCGCCGCGGGCGAGTTGCAGGCGCTGCTGGTGGCGGGCGTGGAGGTCGCGGACCTGCCCGATCCGGCGCGCGCCCGCGAGGCGCTCGACGAGGTCGGCTTCCTGGTCTCGCTGGAGCTGCGGCCCGGCGAGGTCACCGACCGGGCCGACGTGGTCCTGCCGGTCGCCGCGGTCGCCGAGAAGGCGGGCACCTTCCTCAACTGGGAGGGCCGGGTCCGCTCCTTCGAGGCCGCGCTCAAGCCCGAGCAGATGACCCGGCGCCTGGCCCCGACCGACGGCCGGGTGCTCCAGATGCTGGCCGACGCCATGGACGTCCACCTCGGCCTGCCCGACCTCGCCACCACCCGCGCGGAGATCGACCGGCTCGGCCCCTGGGACGGCGCGCGCCCCGAGGGGGCCCGGCACACGGCGGGCGCGCTGCCGCGCCCGGCCGCCGGGGAGGCGGTGCTCGCCGGGCACCGGCTCCTGCTCGACCTGGGCCTGCTCCAGCAGGGCGACGAGGCGCTGGCCGGCACCCGGCACGCCGCCCTCGCCCGGGTGTCGTCCGCCACGGCCGCCGAGGCCGGCGTCAAGGACGGCGACCGGCTGGCCGTCACCGGTCCCGCCGGGACCGTCGCACTCCCGCTCAGCGTCACCGACATGCCCGACCGGGTGGTGTGGCTCCCGCTGAACTCGGCCGGCGCCGGCGTCGCCTCCGACGCCGGGGCGCTGCCCGGCTCCCTCGTCCGCATCGGCCCGGCCACGCTCGCCGGTGAGGCCCCCAAGGAGGTGGAGGGATGAGCCCGTACCTCGCCGCTGAAGACCTCTCCATGTTCGGCACCGACCCGTGGTGGCTGGTGGCCGTCAAGGCGGTCTTCTGCTTCGCCTTCCTGATGGTGACCGTGCTCTTCTCCATCGTGTGGGAGCGCAAGGTCGTCGCCTGGATGCAGCTCCGCATCGGCCCGAACCGGAACGGCCCCTGGGGCATGCTCCAGTCGCTGGCCGACGGCGTGAAGCTGATGCTCAAGGAAGACGTCGTCGTCAAGCGCGCCGACAAGGTGGTGTACATCCTCGCGCCGATCGTCGCGGCCGTGCCGGCCTTCATGGCGATCGCGGTGATCCCCTTCGGGCCGCCCGGCAACGAGGTGTCCATCTTCGGTCAGCGCACCGCGATGCAGCTCACCGACCTGCCGATCGCCATGCTCTACATCCTGGCGGTCGCCTCCATCGGCATCTACGGCATCGTGCTCGCCGGCTGGAGCTCCGGCTCCACGTACCCGCTGCTCGGCGGGTTGCGCTCCTGCGCGCAGATGATCTCGTACGAGATCGCGATGGGTGCCGCGTTCGCCTCGGTGTTCCTCTACTCCGGGTCGATGTCGACCTCGGAGATCGTCGCTCAGCAGACCGACCGCTGGTACGTGCTGCTGCTGCCGGTCTCCTTCGTGCTGTACATCATCACGATGGTCGGCGAGACCAACCGGGCCCCCTTCGACATGCCGGAGTCCGAGGGCGACCTCGTGGGCGGCTTCAACACCGAGTACTCGTCGATCAAGTTCGCGATGTTCATGCTCGCCGAGTACGTGAACATGGTGACGGTCTCGGCGGTCGCGGTCACGCTCTTCCTGGGCGGCTGGCGGGCGCCCTGGCCGGTCAGCACCTTCTGGGAGGGCGCGAACCACGGCTGGTGGCCGATGCTCTGGTTCGTCCTCAAGGTGCAGTTGCTGCTGTTCTTCTTCATCTGGCTGCGCGGCACCCTGCCCCGGGTCCGCTACGACCAGCTCATGAAGCTCGGCTGGAAGGTCCTCATCCCGGTCGCGCTGGTGTGGCTGATGCTCGTGGCCACCGTGCGCGCCCTGAAGAACGAGAACTACGGCTTCGCGGACATCGCCCTCTACATCGCCGGCGGCGTCCTGGTCCTGCTGCTCGTCTCCTTCGTCGTCGACCTGTACCGCGACCGGGCGGGACGCTCCGCCCCGCCCGCCGAGGAACCGCCCGCCTTCGACCCGATGGCCGGCGGCTTCCCCGTACCGCCGCTGCCCGGCCAGCAGTTGCCGCCCGTGCCGCGGCGCCGGCCGGGCCGGGAGCGGGAGCTGATCGCCAGCGGCGGACCCGACACCCAGGGTGATGGACCTCTGGGCGGACCCACGGAGGGAAAGGAGGCGTCCGATGGCTGAGGAACCCAAGGAGACCGCACCCGGTTTCCTGAACCCCGTGGCCGGCTTCGGCGTGACCTTCAAGGCCATGTTCAAGAAGCGGCTCACCGAGCAGTACCCGGAGCAGCGCAAGACCACCGCTCCGCGCTTCCACGGGCGGCACCAGCTCAACCGCCATCCGGACGGCCTGGAGAAGTGCGTCGGCTGCGAACTGTGCGCGTGGGCCTGCCCGGCCGACGCGATCTACGTGGAGGGCGCCGACAACACCGACGAGGAACGCTACTCGCCGGGCGAGCGCTACGGCCGCGTCTACCAGATCAACTACGCCCGCTGCATCCTGTGCGGGCTGTGCATCGAGGCGTGCCCGACCCGGGCGCTGACGATGACCAACGAGTTCGAACTGGCCGACTCCAGCCGCGCCGACCTCATCTACACCAAGGAGCAACTGCTCGCCGGGCTGGAGGAGGGCATGGTGGACACGCCGCACGCCATCTACCCGGGCACCGACGAGCAGGACTACTACCGGGGTCTGGTGACGGAGGCGGCGCCCGGCACCGAGCAGCAGGTCGCCCACTCCCGGGGCGAGGTGCCGCAGGAGGGCGAGTCCACCTTCGGCGAAGAGGAACCGGCCTCGGAGAAGGTGATCCGCCCATGACCGCGCTCGCCGCCTACACGACCTCCACCGGGGAGGCCGTGCAGTTCTGGATCCTGGGCACCGTCGCGGTGATCGGCGCCCTGTGCACCGTCTTCATGCGGCGGGCGGTGCACAGCGCGCTGTGCCTCGCCGCGACCATGATCATCCTGGCGGTGTTCTACCTCGCCAACGGCGCCTACTTCCTGGGCATCGTGCAGATCGTCGTCTACACCGGCGCTGTCATGATGCTCTTCCTGTTCGTGGTGATGCTGGTCGGCGTCACCGCGGCGGACTCCCTGAAGGAGACCATCCGGGGCCAGCGCTGGCTGGCCCTGCTCTGCGGGGCGGGCTTCGGCGTCCTGCTCGTCGGCGGCATCGGCAACGCCTCGATCACGCAGTTCGACGGGCTCGCCGTGGCCAACGCCCACGGCAACGTGGAGGGCATCGCCGCCCTCGTCTTCACCCGCTACGTCTTCGCCTTCGAGCTGACCGGCGCGCTGCTCATCACGGCGGCCGTCGGTGCCATGGTGCTCACCCACCGGGAGCGCACGGAGCGGGCCCGGACCCAGCGCGAACTGTCCGAGCAGCGGCTGCGCGAGGGCAGGTACCTGCCGCCGCTGCCCGCCCCCGGCGTCTACGCCCGGCACAACGCGGTCGACATCGCGGGCCTGCTGCCCGACGGCACCCCGTCCGAGCTGACGGTGAGCAAGACGCTGCGCGAGCGCGGCCAGATCCGGGACGTGTCCATGGAGGCGCTCAACGACCTCAAGGCCCTGGAACAGCGCTCCGAGGAGCGGCTGGAGCGCAGGGAGATCGGTCCGGCCACCTTCAAGGGGTCCGAGGAGGCGTCGAAGTGAACCCGGTCAACTACCTCTACCTGGCGGCGCTGTTGTTCACGATCGGCGCCACCGGCGTCCTGGTCCGGCGCAACGCGATCGTGGTCTTCATGTGCGTGGAGCTGATGCTCAACGCCTGCAACCTCGCCTTCGTCGCCTTCTCCCGGCTGCACGGCAACCTCGACGGCCAGATCATCGCCTTCTTCACGATGGTGGTCGCCGCCGCGGAGGTCGTGGTGGGGCTCGCGATCATCGTGTCCCTGTTCCGTTCCCGCCACTCGGCCTCGGTCGACGACGCCAGCCTGATGAAGCTGTGAGGGGTCGGTAGAACCGTGAGTAACGCAGAGAATCTGATCGCGCTGCTGGTGGCGGCGCCCTTGCTCGGAGCGGTGGTCCTGCTGTGCGGGGGCCGCCGGCTGGACGCCGTCGGCCACTGGGTCGGCACGGCGCTGGCCGGACTGTCCTTCCTGATCGGGCTGGTCCTCTTCTCCGACCTGCTCGGCAGCGCCGCCGCCGACCGCACCCTGACGCAGCACCTGTTCACCTGGGTCCCGGTGGAGGGGTTCCAGGCCGACGTGGCCTTCCGGCTCGACCAGTTGTCGATGACGTTCGTGCTGCTGATCACCGGCGTCGGCTCGCTCATCCACCTGTACTCGGTGGGGTACATGGAGCACGACGAGCGGCGCCGCCGCTTCTTCGGCTACCTGAACCTCTTCCTGGCGGCGATGCTGATCCTGGTCCTCGCCGACAACTACCTGCTGCTGTACCTGGGCTGGGAGGGCGTCGGCCTCGCCTCCTACCTGCTGATCGGCTTCTGGCAGCACAAGCCCAGCGCGGCCACCGCGGCGAAGAAGGCGTTCCTGGTCAACCGGGTCGGCGACGTCGGCCTGGCGATCGCGATCATGCTGATGTTCCTGTGGTTCGGCACGTTCGCCTTCGGGCCGGTGCTCGGCGAGGGCGGCCAGGCCGGCCTGGCCGGCGGCGCCGGGGAGGGCAAGCTCACCGCGATCGCGCTGATGCTGCTCCTCGCCGCCTGCGGCAAGTCGGCGCAGGTGCCGCTCCAGTCCTGGCTCGGGGACGCGATGGAGGGCCCGACCCCGGTCTCGGCCCTGATCCACGCCGCGACGATGGTCACCGCGGGCGTCTACCTGATCGTCCGCTCCGGCGCGATCTTCAACGGCGCCCCGGACGCCCAGGTCGTCGTCACCGTCGTCGGCGCGGTCACGCTGCTCTTCGGTGCGATCGTCGGTTGCGCGAAGGACGACATCAAGAAGGCGCTGGCCGGCTCGACCATGTCGCAGATCGGCTACATGGTGCTCGCCGCGGGCCTCGGCCCCATCGGCTACGTCTTCGCCATCATGCACCTGGTGACGCACGGCTTCTTCAAGGCCGGGCTCTTCCTCGGCGCCGGCTCCGTCATGCACGGCATGAACGACGAGGTCGACATGCGCCGCTACGGCGGCCTCAGGAAGTACATGCCGGTCACCTTCGTCACCTTCGGCCTCGGCTACCTCGCCATCATCGGCTTCCCGGGCCTGTCCGGCTTCTTCTCCAAGGACAAGATCATCGAGGCGGCGTTCGCCAAGGGCGGCACCGAGGGCTGGATCCTCGGCGCCTGCGCCCTGCTCGGCGCGGCCCTGACCGCGTACTACATGACGCGCGTGATGCTGATGACCTTCTTCGGCGAGGAACGCTGGCGCAACGCGCCGGCGCCGTCCCCGGACTCGCCGGACGTGGAGCCGGCCGCGCGGACCGGCGCCGAGCCGCAGCCGCACGAGTCGCCGCGGATCATGACGATCCCGATGATCGTGCTGGCCGTCGGATCGGTGGCGGGCGGTGCCTTCTTCAGCATCGGCGACCGCTTCCTGCACTGGCTGGAGCCCGTCACCGGGCACTCCCACGGCAACGCGCCGCTCAGCGCCCTGACGGTCACGGCGGCCACGGTGGCCGTGATGATCGCCGGTGTCGCGGTCGCCTGGGCCCAGTACGGGCGCCGTCCGGTCCCGGCCGTCGCCCCGCGCGGCTCGCTGCTCACCCGGGCCGCCCGGCGCGACCTGTACCAGGACGATTTCAACCACGTCGTGCTGGTGCGCGGCGGTGAGCACCTGACCCGCTCGCTGGTCTACGTCGACCACACGCTGGTCGACGGGGTCGTCAACGGCACGGCGGCCTCGTTCGGCGGCCTGTCCGGGCGGATGCGCAAGCTGCAGAACGGCTTCGCGCGCTCGTACGCGGTCTCGATGTTCGGCGGTGCGGCGGTCCTGGTCGCCGCGACCCTGCTGATGAGGGCGGTCTGATACCGATGTCCTTTCCCCTGCTGACAGCGACGGCGGCCCTCCCGGCCGTCGGGGCGATCGCCACCGCCGCCGTACCGGCCGCGAAACGCACCGCCGCCAAGTGGCTGGCGCTGCTGTTCTCGCTCGCCACGTTCGGGCTGGCGGTCGCGATCCTGGTCCGCTTCGACCCGGGCGGCGACCGGTACCAGCTCACCGAGTCCCACTCCTGGATCGCCGACTTCGGCGTCCGCTACGACCTGGGCGTGGACGGCATCGCGGTGGCGCTGATCGCGCTGACCGCGCTGCTGATCCCGTTCATCATGCTGGCGGGCTGGCACGACGCCGACCCCGAGGAGACCGGCAGCCGCCGGTGGCGGCCGACCCAGGGCTACTTCGCCCTGATCCTGGCCGTCGAGGCGATGGTGATCCTCTCCTTCGAGGCCACCGACGTCTTCCTCTTCTACATCTTCTTCGAAGCCATGCTGATCCCGCTGTACTTCCTGATCGGCGGCTTCGGGGACCGGGCGCACGAGCACGGCGAGGAGACGGCCCGGACCCAGCGGTCCTACGCCGCGGTGAAGTTCCTCCTCTACAACCTGGCCGGCGGGCTGATCATGCTGGCCGCGGTGATCGGCCTCTACGTGGTCGCCGGCAACTTCTCGCTCACCGAGATCGCCGCCGCGCGGGCCGACGGCTCGCTCACGATGGCGGCCTCCACCGAGCGCTGGCTCTTCCTCGGCTTCTTCTTCGCCTTCGCGGTGAAGGCGCCGCTGTGGCCGCTGCACACCTGGCTGCCCAACGCCATGGGGGAGTCGACCGCGCCGGTCGCGGTGATGATCACGGCGGTCGTCGACAAGGTCGGCACCTTCGCCATGCTCCGCTTCTGCCTCCAGCTCTTCCCCGAGGCGAGCAAGTGGGCGACGCCGGTCGTCCTGGTCCTCGCGGTGATCAGCGTGATCTACGGCGCGCTGCTCGCCGTCGGCCAGCGCGACATCAAGCGGCTGATCGCGTACGCGTCGATCTCGCACTTCGGCTTCATCATCATGGGCATCTTCGCCATGACGAGCCAGGGTCAGTCCGGGGCGACGCTGTACATGGTCAACCACGGCATCTCGACCGCCGCGCTGCTGCTGGTGGCGGGCTTCCTCATCTCCCGGCGCGGCTCCCGGCTCATCGCCGACTACGGCGGGGTGCAGAAGGTCGCCCCGGTGCTGGCCGGCACCTTCCTGATCGGTTCGCTGGCGACGCTGTCCCTGCCGGGGCTCGCGCCGTTCGTCAGCGAGTTCCTGGTGCTGGTCGGCACGTTCACGCGCTATCCGGTGATCGGCGTCATCGCCACCCTCGGCATCGTGCTCGCCGCCCTGTACACCCTCGTCCTGTACCAGCGGACGATGACGGGACCGGTGCGGCCCGAGGTGTCGGCCATGCCCGACCTGCGGGTGCGTGAGCTGGCGGTGGTCGCCCCGCTGGTGGTGCTGCTGGTCTTCCTCGGCGTCTATCCCAAACCGGTGGCCGACATCGTCAACCCGGCGGTGCGGCAGACCATGTCCGACGTACACAAGCAGGACCCCCGGCCCGAGGTGGAGGCGGCCAAGTGAGCGCATCAGCCGTCCACAGCCTGTGGACAACGGCGGTCGATCCGATCGCGAAGATCGAAGCGCCGAAGATCGAATTCGGGCAGCTCTCGCCCATCCTGATCGTCATCGGCGCGGCCGTGCTCGGGGTGCTGATCGAGGCGTTCGTCCCGCGCCGGCACCGCTACCACGCCCAGCTCTTCACGGCCGTGGTCGCCCTGGTCTCCGGCTTCGCCGCGATCGTCGCCCTGGCGGCGAGCGGCTACGCCACGACCCGCTCGGGCATCGCCGCGATGGGCGCCCTCGCCGTCGACGGACCGGCCCTGTTCCTCCAGGGCACGATCCTGCTGGCGGCCCTGGTCGGCCTGTTCACCTTCGCCGAACGCCGCCTCGACCCCGAGGCGCACGGCAACCGCGTCGACTCCTTCGCCGCGCAGGCCGCGGCCGTACCCGGCTCGGAGAACGAGCAGAAGGCGGTCAAGGCCGGGTTCACCACCACCGAGGTCTTCCCGCTGCTGATGTTCGCGGTCGTCGGCATGCTGGTCTTCCCGGCCGCCAACGACCTGCTGACGCTCTTCGTGGCGCTGGAGGTCCTCTCCCTCCCGCTGTACCTGCTCTGCGCGCTGGCCCGCCGCAAGCGGCTGCTCTCGCAGGAGGCCGCCGTCAAGTACTTCCTGCTCGGCGCCTTCGCCTCGGCGTTCACCCTGTTCGGCATCGCCCTGGTCTACGGCTACGCGGGCTCCATGTCGTACGGCGTCATCGCCCGGGTCGTCGACGGCTCCGCGCCGAGCGTCACCCCGGCGCTCGCGGGCACCACGGCCAACGACGCGCTGCTGCTCGTCGGCGGCGCCCTGATCGTCATGGGCCTGCTCTTCAAGGTGGGCGCGGTGCCGTTCCACATGTGGACCCCCGACGTGTACCAGGGTGCCCCGACGCCGGTCACCGGCTTCATGGCGGCGGCCACCAAGGTCGCGGCCTTCGGCGCGCTGCTGCGCCTGCTCTACGTCGTCCTGCCGGGCCTGCGCTGGGACTGGCGGCCGGTGATGTGGGGCGTGGCCATCGTCACCATGCTGGCCGGCGCGATCGTGGCGATCACGCAGACCGACATCAAGCGGCTGCTGGCGTACTCCTCGATCGCGCACGCGGGCTTCATCCTCGCGGGCGTCATCGCGGCCAACCCGGAGGGCGTCTCGTCGGTCCTCTTCTACCTGGCCACGTACTCCTTCGTCACCATCGGCGCCTTCGCCGTGGTGACCCTGGTGCGCGACGCGGGCGGCGAGGCCACGCACCTGTCCAAGTGGGCGGGGCTCGGCCGCCGCTCGCCGCTGGTGGCGGGGGTCTTCGCGGTCTTCCTGCTGGCGTTCGCCGGCATTCCGCTGACCTCCGGCTTCGCGGGGAAGTTCGCCGTGTTCAAGGCGGCGGCGCAGGGCGGCGCGGTGCCGCTGGTGGTCATCGGTGTGCTCTCGTCGGCGATCGCGGCCTTCTTCTACATCCGCGTGATCGTCCTGATGTTCTTCAGCGAGCCGCGGCCGGAGGGCCCGACCGTCGCCGTGCCGTCGCCGCTGACCATGACGGCCATCGCGGTCGGCGTGGTGGTCACGGTGGTCCTGGGCGTGGCCCCGCAGTACTTCCTGGACCTGGCGGGACAGGCGGGCGTCTTCGTCCGCTGACACCGCCTCCGGTCCGCCGCCGGCCCGGCCCCTCCCCGGAGGCGCCGGGCCGACGGCGTTCCCGGGGGCCGGCGCCGTCCCCGGGAGGGTGCTGCCCGCGTGCCGTCGCCCCGCGCCCGGCGGCGGTCGGGCCCGGGTCCACCGGGAGGCGCACGCCCGCCTTCCCGCGTCCGCGGCCCGGCCGCCCTCCGGAAGGGGGCGGCCGGGCGGGCGTGGACGCCCCGGGTGCGCCGCTCGCCGGCGCTCCCACGGGAGGGGGTCTCGCGGGTGCGCGACAGGCGGTCCGCCGGGACCGGGGCAGTCCCGCGCGAACGCGTGGGCGAGTGGGCGTGTGCCCGGCGTCGCCCGGGACCGGCGGGCTGTGGACAAGTCGGGGGGTGTCCGCGCGGACCCCTATCGTGGAGTCGTGGCCGGGACAGGACGGCCCGGGGCGGACGCGGCAGGACGGGCGGGGGACGAGCGATGGGCGGGACGGTTGTGACCGGCGAGACGACAGGGACGAGCGGTGTGGACGGCGAGGCGCTGGCGACACTGCGGCGGGTCTTCGGGTACGAGGCGTTCCGCGGCGAGCAGGAAGCCGTCGTCGACCACGTGATCGCCGGTGGCGACGCGGTCGTGCTCATGCCGACCGGCGGCGGCAAGTCGCTGTGCTACCAGGTCCCGGCCCTGGTCCGGCCCGGCACCGGCGTCGTCGTCTCCCCGCTGATCGCCCTCATGCAGGACCAGGTGGACGCGCTGCGGGCGCTCGGCGTGCGCGCCGGGTTCGTCAACTCCACGCAGGACTTCGACGAGCGGCGCCTGGTGGAGGCCGAGTTCGCCGCGGGCGAGCTGGACCTGCTGTACCTGGCCCCCGAGCGGCTGCGCCTGGAGGCCACCCTCGACCTGCTCTCCCGCGGCAAGGTCTCCCTCTTCGCCATCGACGAGGCGCACTGCGTCTCCCAGTGGGGCCACGACTTCCGCCCCGACTACCTGGCCCTGTCGCTGCTCGGCGAGCGCTGGCCCGACGTGCCCCGCCTGGCGCTCACCGCGACGGCCACCCACGCCACGCACCAGGAGATCACCCAGCGGCTGGGCATGCCGGACGCCCGGCACTTCGTGGCCAGCTTCGACCGGCCGAACATCCAGTACCGGATCGTGCCCAAGTCGGACCCGCGCAAGCAGCTCCTCTCCTTCCTGCGCGAGGAGCACCCCGGGGACGCGGGCATCGTCTACTGCCTCTCGCGCAACTCGGTCGACAAGACCGCCGAGTTCCTCACCCGCAACGGGGTCGAGGCCATCCCGTACCACGCGGGTCTGGACGCGGGCACCCGCGCCGCCCACCAGTCCCGGTTCCTGCGGGAGGAGGGTCTCGTCGTGGTGGCGACGATCGCCTTCGGCATGGGCATCGACAAGCCCGACGTGCGGTTCGTCGCCCACCTCGACCTGCCCAAGTCGGTCGAGGGCTACTACCAGGAGACCGGCCGCGCCGGCCGCGACGGACTGCCCTCGACCGCCTGGATGGCCTACGGGCTCAACGACGTCGTCCAGCAGCGCAAGCTGATCCAGTCCGGCGAGGGCGACGAGGCGTTCCGCCGCCGCGCCCAGTCCCATCTGGACGCGATGCTGGCGCTGTGCGAGACGGTCCACTGCCGGCGCGGCCGGCTCCTCGCCTACTTCGGCCAGGACCCGGACCCGGCCGGCTGCGGCAACTGCGACACCTGCCTCACCCCGCCCGAGACCTGGGACGGCACGGTGGCCGCGCAGAAGGCGCTGTCGACGGTGGTCCGGCTCAAGCGGGAGCGCGGCCAGAAGTTCGGCGCCGGGCAGATCGTCGACATCCTGCTGGGCAAGCGCACCGCCAAGGTGATCCAGTTCGACCACGACCAGCTCTCCGTCTTCGGCATCGGCCAGGAGCTGACGGAGGCCGAGTGGCGCGGTGTCGTACGGCAGTTGCTCGCCCAGGGACTGCTGGCCGTCGAGGGCGAGTACGGCACGCTGGTGCTGACCGACGACAGCGGCGCGGTGCTGCGGCGCGAGCGGGAGGTGCCGCTGCGCAAGGAGCCCGAGCGGCCCGCCGCCGCCCGCGCGGCGGGCGGGCGCTCCGCCCGCAAGGCCAAGCCCGCCGCGGCCGACCTGCCCGAGGAACTGGTGCCCGCCTTCGAGGCGTTGCGCGCCTGGCGCGCGGAGCAGGCCCGCGAGCAGGGCGTGCCCGCGTACGTCATCTTCCACGACGCCACGCTCCGCGAGATCGCCACCGCCTGGCCCACGTCGCTCGGGCAGCTCGGCGGGATCGGCGGGGTGGGTGAGAAGAAGCTCGCCACGTATGGGGAGGGTGTGCTGGAGGTGCTGGCCGGGCTCGGCGGGCCGGGCGCGGCTCCGGCCTCCCGGGAGGGCGCGGGGCCGGGGGCCGGCGCGGGCGGCGGGCCGGCGTCCGCCGCGGTGGCGGTGCCGGCCGGGGGACCGGACCCCTTCGACTGGCCGGACGTCGAGCCCGGCCCGGAGCACGACGACTGGGCGTAGGCACGGGCCGGACCCGGGGCGGCGGCGGTCAGGTCAGGGCCGTCAGCCCCGGGGCGAAGGTGATCAGCAGTGGCAGGAGGGGGACCAGCGCGGCGGTCGCCGTGGTGAGCGCCCGGTGCCGGCGGTCCAGCCGGGGCGGCGGCTCCAGCAGCCGGTCGACCCGCTCGCCCAGCAGACGGCTGCTGGAGGCGCAGGAGAGCACGCCCCGGTGCTGGTTGAGCTGGATCAGCGCGAGCGCGGTGGTGAGGTGGCCGCAGCGCCGGGAAGCGGCGTCGTCGGCGGCCAGTTCGACCAGGCGGTGCGTCTGGTCGCAGAAGTGCGCGAAGAGCGGCACGCGGGGGAAGCCGGTGGCCAGCGCCGTGGACAGGTGCAGCAGCCAGTCGTGCCGGGCGCGGGCGTGGCCCCGCTCGTGGGTGAGGACGGCGTCGAGCTGGTGGTCGGTGAGCCGCTGGAGCGCGCCGGTGGTGACGATGAGCTGCGGCGGACTGCCCGGCATCCACCAGGCGTCCGGGTACTCGTCCTCCAGCACCAGCAGCGGACCGCGCGCCGTGGGCAGCCCGGCGGGCAGATCGGGGGCGCGTTCGCGCAGGTGGGCGCGGGAGACGGCACGGCGCCTGCGGGCCTCGACGAGTTCCCGGAGCAGCACGGCCGCCGTCCAGGCGGCCCCGCAGGCCAGGAAGACGGTGAGGACGGCCGCCCAGAGGGGACCGGCGGAGAGGTTGTAGGCGGCGGCCACGGCGGGCGGCGCCGGGGCGAAGAGCTGGGCACGGACGGTGCCGAAGACGGCGGCGGCCCCGAGGGCGAGCGCGGTCAGACAGCACAGCAGCACGGTGGCGACCAGGCACTGCCACACCCACAGGCCGACCACCGGCTCCCGCTCGGGCCACACGGACCGCGTCAGCAGACGCGGCACCGGGACGGCCGCCGTCACGGCGACGACGGACAGCAGGACCAGGCAGACGGTCATGCCACGGACTCCGGTTCCTCGGGGAGGGCGGCTTCGGGCGGGGCGGGGTGCCGCGCGGCGCCGCGGGAGGGACCCGGGGGCCGGGCGGACGTGCCGCGCACCGCCCGCCGCCAGTATGACGGTGACGGGCGGTGCGAGGCAGGGGCCGCGCGCGACGGATGTGCGGCGGACGGGGGACCGTACGCCCCGCGGCCGGGGCGCGCGGGCGCGGGCGTGGGCGCCGGTTCGGGCGCGGTGGCCGGGCCTTCGCCCCGGGCGGGTCGGCCGGCGCGGCGGGACCGGCCGGGCGGGGCCCCGGCGCGCCGCCTAGCCGGCGACCACGCGGCCGGTGACCTCGCCGAGCCCGACCCGGGTGCCGTCCGGTCCCGGAGCCCACCCGGTCAGCGTCACGACGTCCCCGTCCTCCAGGAACGTCCGCTTCCCGCCGGGCAGTTCGAGCGCGTCCCGGCCGTTCCAGGTCAGCTCCAGCAGCGAACCGCGCTCCCGCTCGGCGGGGCCGCTGACGGTGCCGGAGGCGAAGAGGTCGCCGGTGCGCAGCGACGCGCCGTTGACGGTCAGGTGGGCCAGTTGCTGGGCGGCCGTCCAGTACATGGTGGAGAAGGGCGGCTCGGAGACGACGTGGCCGTTGACGGCGACCGTAAGGCGCAGGTCGTAGCCGCCCGGCTCGACGCGCTCGGCGTCGGTGTCGTCCAGGTAGGGCAGCAGCGGGTGGGTCCGCTCCGGGGGCACCGTCCGCGCCGTGTCCAGGGCCTCCAGCGGAGTGATCCACGCCGACACCGAGGTGGCGAAGGACTTTCCGAGGAAGGGGCCGAGCGGCACGTACTCCCAGGACTGGATGTCCCGCGCCGACCAGTCGTTGAGCAGGCAGAGCCCGAAGACGTGCTCGCGGAAGTCGCCGAGCGGCACCGGCCGCCCCCGCGTGGAGGGCGTGCCCACCACGAAGCCGACCTCCGCCTCGATGTCCAGGCGGACCGACGGGCCGAAGACCGGCGCCGGGTCGGCGGGGGACTTGCGCTGCCCCGACGGGCGCACCACGTCCGTGCCGGAGACGACGACCGTGCCCGCCCGGCCGTGGTAACCGATCGGCAGGTGCTTCCAGTTGGGCGTGAGCGAGTCGGCGGCGTCGGGCCGGAACATCTTCCCGACGTTGCGGGCGTGGTTCTCCGAGGCGTAGAAGTCGACGTAGTCGGCGACCTCGAAGGGCAGGTGCAGGGTCACCGCCGACAGGGGGTGCAGCAGCGGCCGGAGCGTCTCGCGGTGGGAGGGCACCGTCAGCCAGGCGGTCAGCGCGCGCCGCACGTCCGACCAGGTGGTGCGGCCCGCCGCCAGCAGCGGGTCGAGGCTGGGCCGCGCGAGCAGGGAGGCGTACGGGGAGCCGAGCGCGTGCGCCGCGGCGCCGGCGTCCAGGACGTGGTCGCCGAACCGGACGCCGACCGTCCGCCCTTGGGTGCCGGGGATCGAGAACACGCCGTACGGAAGGTTGTGCGTACCGAAGGGATCGCCCTCGGGGACGTCGAACGGGGGCATCGGATGCTGCCTCGCTTTCGTGCGCGCCGTGCGCCACGTGATCCGTGGCCGCGCCACACGTTACGGGGGGCGGCGCGCTCTGGGGAGGGGCGACCGTCGGGGCGTTGACCGGGAAGACCGTCCCGGCGGTGTGGGCGGAGCCCTTCCCGAGGGTGGCGGAGGCGTACGCCCGCGTGTGCCCCGGGGTGTGGCGCTCCGCTGCCGGGCGGGCGCCGGAAGTTGTCCCCAGGCCGGGACGCATTCTTGACGGAGCGGTGCGAACGGGGCGACTCTGAGCGGGTGCCGGACGGCCTCGGGGAGGGGGCGGTCCGACGGCACACAGGGGGGCGGATGGCCACAGGGGAGGCCGGTCCGGGTGCGGCGCGCGGGGAGTCCCGGCCGGGCAGACGGCTGGAGGAGACGCTGCGCGCCCGTCTCGGCCAGGAATGCGTGTACGTACCGTCGTGCCGTTTCGGCCTGTACGCGGCGCTGCGGCACTGGTGCGCGCCGGGCGGCCGGGTGCTCATGTCGCCGGTCAACGACGACGTCATCCTCTTCGTCGTCCTCGCGGCCGGGCTGCGTCCCGTCCAGGCGCCGTTACGCGCCCGCGACGGCTCGATCGACGTCGACGCCGTGCCCGAGGAGACCTGGGGCACGCTCTCGGCCGTCCTCACGACCAACCTCTACGGGAACCCGGACCCGGCACCCGCCCTGCGGGCCCGCTGCGACGCCGCGGGCATCCCGCTCCTGGAGGACGCGGCCCACGCCCTCGGCAGCGAGGTGGGCGGGCGGCCCGTCGGCGCCTGGGGCGACGCCGCCGTCTTCAGCCTCTCCAAGCACGTCGGCGCCAAGGCCGGCGGCTTCCTCGCCGTCGCCGACCCGGCCCGGCGCGCCGCCCTGGAGCGGGCCTGCGAGGACCTGCTCGCCCCGCCCAGCACCCGCGCCGAACTCGCCTACGCGTTACGCCCCCACGCCGAGGCCGCCGTGCGCGCCCTGGGGCTGCGCCGGGCCGCCTGGGCCACGCTGCGCCTGCTCGGGCTCACCGAACGCGAGGGCATCCGGATGCCGCTGCGCCCCGCCGAGCTGGCGCGGGCCGCGGACGCCGCCCCGGACCTGACGGCGTACGACTCCTGGGTCCGCGTCGACCTGCACGACTACCGGCTGCGCAGCGGCCGGCTCCGCCTCGGCCGGGTCGCGCGTCACCTGGACCGGCTCGACGAGGTGCTGGAACGCTGCCGCGAAGGCACCGAACTGCTGCTCGCCACCCCCTGGGCGCCGCCCCCGGACCCCGGGCGCCGGCCGGCCGGCGGCGGAGTGCAGCCGCTGTTCCGGGTGCCACTGCTGGTCGAGGACCGGGACGCCGCCCGCCGCGCCCTGGACCGGCGCGGCCTGCCCGTCGGCTACCTCTACGACCCGCCGCTCGACGACTACGCGGGCCCCGGCTTCACCGACCCCTCGCCCGCGCCCGGGGCGGCGCGCTGGTTCGCCCGGCACGCGCTCCCCGTGGACCCGCTGCGCGCCCGGCGCGTGCTGCGCGTGCTGGAGGAGTGCGGGGCACGGCCCGCCCGCGCCCCGGAAGGGCCGGGTCCGTCCGGTGGCTGAGACGCGGGTGCAGGAGACCGCCGCGCCGGCCCCGGACGGTGGCACCACCCCGCCCGAGGGCGGGCGCGGCGCCGACTCGCTGTTCAAGAACGCCTACTTCCTCATGCTCAGCACCGGGGTCTCGGCCGTCCTCGGCCTCGGCTTCTGGCTCGTCGCCGCCCGCTACTACGCGGAGGAGGCCGTCGGCCAGGGCTCCGCCGCCATCGCCGCGATGCGGCTGCTCGCCGGCATCACGGCGACCACGATGATCGGCGCCGTGGTCCGCTTCGTGCCGCGCGCCGGCCGCGCGACCGGCGCGCTGGTCCTGCGCGCGTACGCGGCCAGTTCGGCCGTGGTCGTCCTCGCCGCCCTCGTCTTCCTCCTCACCCTCGACCTGTGGGGCGACTCCTACGCGCCCCTCGGCACGCCCGCCGCCGGCGCCCTGTTCGTCGCGGCCTGCGTCGCCTGGGCGCTGCTCACCCTCCAGGACGGGGTGCTGACCGGACTGCGCCGGGCCGAATGGGTGCCCGTCGGGAACGCGGTCTTCTCCGTCGGCAAGCTGGTCCTGCTCGCCGTCTTCGCCTCCGCGCTGCCGGTGCTCGGCATCTTCGTCTCGTGGGCCGTGGCCATCGCGTTCTCCACGCTGCCGCTGGGCTGGCTGGTCTTCCGCCGGCTGATCCCGCGCCAGGCCGCCGCCGACGGCGACGTCGTACCGCCCCGGCTGGGCGAGATGGGCCGCTTCCTGGCCGGGGACTCGCTGGGCGCCCTGTTCAGCCTCGCCATGATCAACCTGCTGCCGGTGATGGTCGCGGTCCGCTTCAGCGCCGCCGAGAACGGCTACTTCTACGTGGCCTACACCGTCGGCGGCACGATGGAGTTCATGGCCATCAACATGGCCTCCTCGCTCACCGCCCACGCCTCGCACGATCCGCGCCGCCTCGCCGACGGGGTCCGCGGGGCGCTGCGCCGGATGACGCTGCTGCTGGTGCCGGTCGTCGCCTTCCTCGTGGTCTTCGCCCCGCAGATCCTCACACCCTTCGACGCGGACTACGCCGCGCACGGGGCGGCCGTCCTCCGGCTGCTCGCCCTCGGCGCGCTGCCGCGGATCGTGGTCGAGCTGTACATCGGCGTCCTGCGCGTCCAGGGGCGCACGGGCGCGCTCGCGGCGGTGCAGGGCACGATGTGCGCCCTCGTCCTGGGCAGCGCGCTGGCCCTGTTCACCCCGGCGGGGATCGCGGGCGCGGGCTGGGCGGTCCTGCTCAGCATGTCGGCGGTGGCGGTGGGGTGCGCGCCGGGCCTGCGCGGGGCGTTGCGGGGCGGGGACGGCGGTGGTGGGGGTGGGGGTGCGGGTGCTGGTGCTGGTGGTGCTGGTGGTGCGGGGGAGTCGGGTGGTGCGGGTGCGGGTGCGGGTGCGGGTGCGGGTGCGGGCGAGGCCGTGGCGGATGGCGCGGGTGCGGCCGTGGCCGCCGGTGCCGGGCAGCCGGCCGAGGCCGGCGATGCGGGCGCCGCGGGGCACGGCACCCGTGGGGCCCGGCCGAACCCCACCGCCGGATACGGCACCTCCTGGGCCCGGCGGGCCGCCCGGGAAAGGGAGCGGGCCGCCGGCTCGCCGGGCGCCCTCGCCACCGGGCGGCCCGGGTACGAGCGCGGGGCCCCGGAGGCCGATACCCACACCGTGATCGTCCGGCCGCGGGGGGACGGGGCGGGTGCGGGGACGGGCGCCGGCACCGGCGGGGACGGTCCGGCTGGTGCTGGTGCTGGTGCTGGTGCTGGTGCTGGTGCTGGTGGTGCTGGTGCTGGTGCCGGTGCTGGTGCGGTCGCGGGTGGTCCGGCCGGTACCGGGACGGGGCGGGACGCGGGGGAGGCCGTCGCCGGGGCGGGTGATGCCGGCGAGCGGCGGCTGAGGGGCGCGCTGTGGGCGCTGCTCGGCGCGGGCACCGTGGTCTTCTGGGCGGCCCTGCGGGACCTGCCCTGGGCCGGCGGCGCCGGGGGAGGCGCGGGCGGGGGCGGCGGCCCGGACGGCCGGGACCTGCTCCGGGGACTGCCCTGGCCCGCCCTGCTCGCCGGGGCCCTGCTGCTCGTGGTGTTCGTGGCCGCCGTGACCCTGTGCGCCCGCCCCGAACCCCGCCTTGCCGGGGCCGCGTTCGCCGCCGCCGTCCTCGCGCTGTACGCGGTGCCCCTCGCCCTCGGCCGCGCACCGGCCCCGGTGGACGGACCCGGGTACGCGCGGGCGGCCGGTCTCCTCGCGGACGCCGTCGGGCTCGACGGGCCGGGGGCGCTGCTGCGCTGGGGGCCGCCCGTGCTGCACCTGCTCTGCCTCGCCGCCCTGTGGCCGCCGCTCGCGCGGGCCGGCGACCGGCTGCCGTGGGCGGGGCGCTGGGGCGTCCTGTACCTCGCCGCGGTGGCCGGCTGGGTCTGGCAGGCGGCGCTCGCCCCGTTCACTGCGGTCCTGCTTGTGCCGCTCGGCCTCGCCGCCCTGGCCCTCACCCGGCTCCGCCCGGCCGCGACCGGGCCACCGCACCGCGCCAGACCGAACGGCAGCACGTCCAGCGACTGACCCAACGCAGAGCCGACCGTCAGGGGGAACCCGCCGTGCGTCCGCCAGCAACACCCCGGGAGAGATCCGCACCGGAGCCGGTGCCCGAGCCGGACACCCCGGCGGCGCCGCCGACGCCGGACACGTGCGGCGAGGCACGCGGCGACACGCGCGAAGGGGGCGAGGTGCCGCGCCGCGGCGCGGACACGTCCCGGGGCGACACGCCCGGGGACGACGCGGCGTACCCCCGTGCCGACACGGCGCGCGGGGACACGCCCAGGGCAGCCCCGGGGCGCCGTGGCGCCGACACGCCGCACGGCGACACGCCCGAGGCCGCTCCGGCGTACCGCCACGCCGACACGTCCCCCTGGGACACGCCCGGGGCCGCCCCCGCCCGCCGGCGTGCCGCCGAACCCCGGCGTGCCGCCGAACCCGGTACCGGCCCCGCCCGCCGTGACACGCCCGGCCCCGTCCTCCCGTACGAGCGGGCCGACACGCCCCGCCGGGCCGCCGCCGAACCGCCCGTGACGGACCTGTCCGATCTGCCGCCCGTCTCCTGGGCGGCGCGGATCGCCGCCGTGCGCCCGGCGCTCGCCCTGTCGGCCGCGCTCGCGCTGTGGGCGTACGCGGTGCGGCACACGGACGTCTCCCGGCTCGACGACCTCGGCCTCGTCACGGCCCTGCACCCGGCGTTCTGGGCGGGGCTCGCCGTCCTCACCGTGGGCTTCTGGTGCACCGTCCGGGGCGGTCGCCGGGGGGACCTGTGGCCGGCGGCGTACGTCCTCGGGCTGCTCGTGATGGAGCGGGCCACGCAGGCCGTGCTGTACCCGACCCCGCTCTACGCCTGGGCGTGGAAGCACGACGCGGTCGTCGGCCACCTGTTGACGGCGGGCCGGCTCCAGGGCGCCGACCGGCTCGGCGACATGGCCGTCTACGACCAGTGGCCCGGCTTCTTCGCCGCCCAGGCCGCGCTGGTGCGGCTGCTGGGCGTGCAGGACTCGGCGATGTACATGGCCTGGTGGCCGCTGGCCTCCAGCGTCCTGCTGCTGCTCCCGCTGCTGCTGGTCTACCGCACGTTCACCGAGGACCGGCGGCTGATCTGGACCGCCGTGTGGGTGTTCTGCGTCGCCAACTGGGTGGGCCAGGACTACTTCTCGCCGCAGTCCGTGGCCTTCGCCCTGCACCTGGGCGTCCTCGCCGTCGTCCTGCGCCGCTACGCCCGCACGGGGGGCCACCCCGCGCGCCGGGGGCAGGCGCTGTGGACGGTGCTGATCACGGTGCTGGTCGCGGCGATCGTCGTCTCGCACCAGCTCACCCCGGCGATGCTGGTCGTCTCCCTGATCGCCCTGGCCGTCACCCGCCGCCACCGCGACTGGACCCCGTCGGCCACCGCGGTCGTCGTCTTCCTGGCCTGGTGCCTCACCGCGGCGCTGCCCTTCCTGTCCGCCGCGATGCCGGAACTGATCCGTGCCGTCGGCGACATCGGCGGCAACGTCGAGGCCGGTTACGGCACCACCCCCACCGGCACCGGGGCGCTGGTGAGTTCCTGGACGGCCCGGCTGCTGACGGCGTCGGTACTGCTGCTCGCGCTGGCCGGCGCGGTGCGCCGGAAGGCACTGCGGCACCGGGCGCGGCCCCTGCTGCTGCTCGCCGCGGCCCCGCTGCCGATGTTCGCGGCGGGCAGCTACGGCAGCGAAATGATCTTCCGGGTGCTGATGTTCATGCTGCCCGGTGCGGCGTTCTTCGCCGCCGCCGCGCTGCTGCCCCCGGTGCCCGCCCCGGCCGCCGCCGGCACCACCGCCCCGCGGGCGACGCCCCCGCGCGGCGCGCGCCCCGCCCTCTGGGTCCCCCTCACCGCCCTGCTCGCCGGGACGCTCGCCTTCGTGCCGAGCTACTCCGGCAAGGACCGCGTCAGCTACTTCCCGCCCCGCGAAGTCGCCCTCGTACGGCAGCTCTTCGACCAGGCACCGGACGGTTCGCTGGTCGTGGCCGCCAACCGGAACTATCCGCTGGCGCTGGAGGCGTACTGGCGGACGGACCACTACTGGTTCCTGGACGACGACCGGCGCCACGTCGACGAGATCCTGCGCGACCCGGCCACGGTCCTCGCCCGCGACATGGCCGCCGTTCGGCCGCCCGCGCGCGCGTACTTCCTGCTCACCCGGGGGCAGATGGCCCACTCGGCGATGAACGGCCCCCTGGACGAGCCGGCCCTGCGGCGCGTCCGCGACGCCGTAGCCGCCTCCCCCCGCTTCGCACCCGTCGCCGAGAACGACGCCGGGGTCCTCTACGTCCTGAAGCCCGCGAGCCGTGAGGGGGACCGGTGACGACACCGCAGGCACTCGTGGTCCGGATGCTGCCGCCCTTCGCCGGCTGGCTGGCGCTCGCGGCGCTCGCCCTGCCGGGCGGTTCCCCGCTGCGCGGCGCGGCCGTCTGCGTGTTCCTCGCCGCCGGTCCGGGCGCCGCGCTGACCGGGCTGTGCGGCCCGGCGCTGGCGGCCCGCCCCGCCGAAGGGCCCGCGGCGGACCCGGACGCCGGTTTCGCGCGCGGCTCGGACCGGCTGGAACGGCTCATGCTGGCCGTCCTGCTGAGCATCGCCGCCGTCCTGCTCGCCGGGACCGTACTGATCGCCGCGGGCGTCTTCAGCGGCTACCGGGTGCTGCTCGCGCTGACCCTGCTCACCACCGTCCTCGCGCTCTGTCCGCGCCTGCGCGCCGCGCCCGCGCGCAGGACCCCGCCGACGGCCTCGCCGCCGACGACACGGAAGGGTTCCGCCCCGTGAGGTTCGCCCGTCCCCGGCGCCGCGCACCGCTGTGGCGCGCACCGCTTCGCCGCCTCCGGCCCGCCGCCCGCCGCACCCCGCCAAACACGCCCGGGGAGGCCCGCCGGGGCGGGCCTCCCCGGGCGGGGCGGCGCCGGATGCTGCTCACGGCGGCGGCGACGTGCGCCGTGCTCGTCGCCGTCCTGGCCCTGCGCGACGCCTCCGGCCCGTCCGGGGACGCGGAGCGGTGCCGCCCCACCGCCCTGCTCGAACCGCCCTGCGGCGCCTGGTTCGGCGCCTTCGTGCCGCACGACAAGGCGAACCTGGAGGAGAAGGTCCACGCCTACGAGAAACGCGCCGGGCGCACGCTCGACATCGTGTACACGTACCACGACATGTCCGCGGTGACCGGCCGCCGGCTGGAGGGACAGCTCCTCACCGAGCAGGAACAGCGTGTCGGCAAGGACCGGATGCTGCTGCTCTCCTGGGAGAGCAAGTGGTGGGGCGGCACCCGGGACCAGCAGCCCACCTGGCGGCAGATCGCCGACGGCGACCTGGACGCCTCCGTGATCGACGCCCAGGCGCGGCGCGTGCGGGAGTACGGGGAGCGCACCGGCCGCAAGGTGTTCCTCTCCTTCGACCTGGAGATGGACACCCGCACGCCGCAGAACGGCACGCCGGAGGAGTACGTGCGCGCCTACCGGCACATCCACGACCGCTTCCGCGCCCTCGGCGTCGACAACGTGGTGTGGACGTGGGTCATCACCGGCTACCTGGACCACGCCGACCTGTTCCGGCGGATGTATCCCGGCGACGGCTACGTCGACTGGATCGGCTACAACCAGTACAACTACTACCGCTGCCACAGCGCGCCGTGGCTGAGCTTCGCCCAGACGCAGCGCGCCACCCACGACTGGGTCCGCGGCCACCTCTCCCGCGACAAGCCGCTGATGCTGTCGGAGTTCGGCACCGCCGACGATCCGGAACGGCCCGGCCGGCAGGCCGACTGGTACGCGCGCGTACCGGGCGTGCTCAGGGAACTGGACGGGGTGAAGGCCGCCCTCCAGTGGAACCACCGGGACCCGGGACCGCACTGCGACCTGTCCGTGGCCGGCGAGCGCGCCTGGGCGGGCCTGCGCGGCGCGGTCGCCGACCCCTACCTCCACCAGCCCCGCCCGTAGCCGGCCTCAGCCCGCGAACTCGGGTCCCCGCAGCAGGGCGCGGCCCCGCCGGTACCAGCGCCAGGCCACGGTCTTCGGCCCGTCGCGGTACGGCGCGGTCCGGGCACCGCGCCCGGCGAGCCACGCCTCGACGTCCGCGAGGGTGTGGCCGCGCCGCACGATGAGCCGGGCGATGCGGTACCGCTCGTCGCGTCCGGAGCTGAGGGCGTGCCGCACGGCGGTCGCGGTCACGTACCCGGCGCGGGCCGAGGCCGCGCGCACCCGGGGGCTGTTGTAGCCGTGCGGGTAGGCCAGGTGGTGCACCGGGTGGCCGAGGACGTCCTCCAGGACGGCCTTGCTGGTGCGCAGCTCCCAGGCGAGGTCCCTGGCGGAGAGGGTGTCCAGCTGGGCGTGGGTGACCGTGTGGCTGCCGATCTCCAGGCCGGCCCGTTCCAGCGCGGGCGCCTGCCCCAGGGTCATCATCGGGGCGGGCGGCAGCAGGCTGGGCCCGTCCGGGGTGAGCGCGCCGGTGGTGAGGTAGGCGGTGGCCGGCAGGGAGCGCCTGGCCAGGGCCTCGGCCGTGGGGCCGGGCAGGTCCGCGAACCCGTCGTCGAAGGTGATCAGCACCGGCCGGGGCGGCAGCGGCGCCAGCCCGGCCAGGTGGTCGGCGAGGGCGCCGATGGTGACGGGCGTCCAGCCGCTCCCGGCGATCGCGTCCAGGTGCGCCGCGAACTGCCGTGGCGTGACGGTGAACTCCGCGATCCAGGACGGCGGTTCGTCCATCACGGCGTGGTACAGCAGGACGGGTACGCGAGCGGCGGCGCCGCCTCCCGCTCCCGGGTACCCGCTCACCGGCCCGCCTCCCGCCGGGCCGTGCGCAGGACGTGGCGGGCGCGCAGGTAGCCGACGGGGCCGTACAGCATGCCGCGGCGCTGCAACCGCGACAGCCGCCGGGGCCAGGGGTGCGTCCGGTCACCGTGCCCCCCGGGGGCACCGGCCGGCACGCCGTCCGGGACACCCCCGCGCACGCGGTCCGGCACGCCGTCCCGGGCACGTCCGCGCACGCGGTCCGGCACGCCGTCGGGGGCGTTCTCGTACCCGTCGGCCGACACGCCGTCCGCGCTCCGCACGGCGGTCAGGGAGCGGGCGTGGGCGAGTCCCCGGGGCAGCCGGGCGAGGAGGGCGGGCAACAGGGCGGGACGGTTCACCAGGATCGCGGTGAGGTAGGCCGTGAGCCCCGCCCCGTAGCCGTACGCTTGTGTCTCCAGGTCCCGCCAGCTCTCCCGGTGGTGGTGCCAGACCAGCGCGGCCGGGGTGTAGCGCAGCCGGTGGCCCTGGGCGAGGACGCGGACGAAGCCGTAGAGGTCGTCGCCGCCCCGCGCGGGCGTGCCGGCCCCGGTCGCCGGGTCGAAACCGCCGACGGAGCGCAGGACCGCCGTACGGAAGGCCATGTTCGCCCCCGAGCCGAACCGCCCCGCGGTGAACGGGAACAGCGGGTCGTCGGCCGGTGGGCGCGCGGGGTCGTAGGTGCGCGGGGCGAAGCCCTTGGCGAAACCGCCGTGGCTCTCCAGCAGCACCTGTGCCGGGGTGCGCAGCCGGGCCGGGAGGATCAGGCCCGTGGCGCAGCCGAGGCCCGGGTCGGCGGCGAAGGGAGCGGTGAGTTCGGTGAGCCAGCGCGGGTCGGCCAGCACGTCGTCGTCGGTGAAGGCGACCACCTCGCCGCGGGCGGCGGCCAGGCCGGTGTTGTGCGCGACGGCCAGCCCCGGCACGGGTTCGCGCACGTACCGCACCCGGTCGCCGTACCCGCCCTCGACGAGTTTCCGGGTGGCCGCGGTCCGGGGCGCGTTGTCGACCACGACGAGGTCGGCGGCCGGGTGGTCCTGGGCGAGCAGCGAGTCCAGCGCGCGGGCGAGCTGGTCGGCGCGTTCCCGGGTGGCGACGACGACGGTGACGGACGGCGGCCGGGGCACGGGGGACAGGCCCGCCGCCGGTTCCGGTGCGGCAGGCCACGCCACCGCCGGTTCCGGGGCGGGTACGGGCGTGTGCCGGGCCTGCGCGGCCAGGGCCTTCGCCGGGTCCGCTCCGTCCGGCACCCGGCCGAGGAACGTTCCGGCGGGCCGCCCTTCCCGCCGGACCAGGACGAACACCGGCCCCGGGCCCACCGGGGGACCGCCCGGACCGGGTCCGAGGACCGGCCCCGCGGCCCGCAGGTCCACCTCGGCGACCTGCACCGGCCCGATGCCCTGGAACTCCGCGATCTCCCGGCGGGTCTCCCGCCGCGCGCGTGCCGTACGGGACATGCGCCCGCCCCCTCCACTCGTCGCCCCACCGGGCCCGCGCCCGCGCGGGCCCCTCTCGGTCACGCCGGTCACGCCCGCCGGGCCGGCCATGCCGGTCGCGCGAACCACACCAGCCACGCGGATCACGCCTGCCACACCGGTGACACGGCTGCCATGCCGTCACGTCCGGCGCAGGCGGGCCGCCCCCCGCAGCGTGCGGGCCGCCAGCGACGCCAGCCGGGGCCGGGCGCGGACGAACCCCTGGGCGCGGCGGGCCGGTTCGCGACGCAGCCAGTGCAGCGCGGCCCCCGGCCCCGGACGGGTCACCGCCCCCTCGTACACCGGCAGTTCGCCGGTCTTCAGCGAGTCCTTGTACTCGGCCGCGCCCCGCCCCAGGTCGAGCAGGCCCACCCCGTGTGCCGCGGCGGCCTCCGCCATCCGCAGGTGCAGCACCAGCCCCGGCGAGAACTTCGCGTAGGCCGGGTCGTAGGCGGGGAACCAGCACGCCAGGACCGTCGACGACCGCAGTCCGAAGTGGGCGGCCACCGGCCGGCCGCCCGCGTAGAGCACGGACAGCGTGCCGGTGCACTCCGGCGCGCGGGTCTCGGCGAGCCGGGCCACCAGGAGGCTGATCCACTCCTGGGCGAACCGGTCCCGGCGCCCCGTCCTGCGGTACTGCGCCGACTTCCACTCCATGAGGGTGCGCAGCGCGGCCGGATCGCGCTCGTCGAAGACGAAGCGCGTCTGCCCGGCCTGGCGGCCGAGCCGCCGTTCCTTGGCGAGGGTGGTCTTCAGGAACTTGGGGGACTGGGCGCGCAGCACGTTCTCGTACGCCTCGTACCCCTTCTCCACGTCGATGACGTAGCTGGTGTGCTCCTCGGCGGCGTGCGGCACGAACAGGTCCTGGTCGGCCGCGAGGTTGTCGAAGGCGTAGCCCGACAGGCCGCAGGCGCGCAGCAGCCGCCGGGTGTCGGGGACCAGGCCGGGGCGGAGCACCGCCCCCTGGCTGTCCGAGACGCCGAGCCCGATCGCCCGGCCGAGTCCCAGCGCTCCCCTCTCGTAGGGGAGGAAGCCGGCCGCCTCGCCGTCCTCGTAGAGCACCGCGACCCGGGCGCCGGGCCGCACGCGTCCCACGGCCTCGGTGAACTCCGGTTCCATGAAGGGGCTGCGAGGCGCCGTCGACGCGGACCGCAGCGCGCGCCAGCGGTCCTTCTCCCCCTCGCCCAGCTCCCGCGGCAGGAGCACACGCAGACGTCCGCCGTTCAACCCGACCCCCCGATCAAGTCCCCCCTGGACAAAGGGAAGGTACCGCCCGCGGACCGGCGCCCGGTAGGCCGCAGAGCATGTTGTTGCCAACCGGTGCACAGGGCTTTAACTGCCTTTAGCCGATGATGCGTCAGCTTTCGGACACCTACGAACGTCCTCGTACGCATGTGATCGCGGCTGAGTCGTACGGGCGTCGTGTCCGTATTCTCTGATCATGAACCGCACCGCATACGGACTCGTCGCCACCGACCTCGACGGAACGCTGTTGCGCCGCGACGACACCGTCTCCCCCCGGTCGCTGGCCGTGCTCGCGCGGGCGGCGCGGGCGGGTGTGCGGCACCTGGTGGTGACGGGGCGGCCCGCGCCGCGGATCCGCTCCCTGCTCGACGTCCTCGGCTGCACCGGCCTCGCGGTGTGCGGGCAGGGCGCGCAGGTCTACGACGCCGGGGAGCACCGGCTGCTGTGGTCGGTCACCCTGGACCGGGAGCTGGCGGAGACCGCGCTCGGCAAGATAGAGGCCGAGGTGGGGGACGTGTACGCGGCCGTCGACCAGGACGGCGTCGAGGGGATGACCCTGATCGAGCCGGGCTACCGGATGCCGCACCCGACGCTGCCCGCGGTGCGGGTCGGCCGGCGCGACGACCTGTGGCACCGGCCGATCACCAAGGTCCTGCTGCGCCACCCGCGGCTCTCCGACGACGAGCTGGCGGCGACGGCGCGCGCGGTGGTCGGCTCGCTGGCGACGGTCACGATGTCGGGGCCCGGCACGGTCGAGCTCCAGCCGTGCGGCATCACGAAGGCGACCGGGCTGGCGCTGGCCGCCGAGCACCTCGGGGTGAGCCGGGGGCGGACCATCGCCTTCGGCGACATGCCGAACGACGTCCCCATGTTCCACTGGGCCGCCCACGGCGTGGCGATGGCGAACGCCCACCCCGAACTCCGGGCGGTCGCCGACGAGGTCACGCTCACGAACGAGGACGACGGCGTCGCCGTCGTCCTCGAACGTCATTTCGGCCGGGACTGATGCCGGCCGGCCGCGCCGGTGGGAACCGGATCAGTACGGGCCGAAGACGTTGTCGATCGAGCCGTACCGGTCGGCCGCGTAGTTGCAGGCGGCGGTGATGTTGGCGACCGGGTCGTACGGGTCCATGGCGGTGCCCGGCACGTGGTAGGCGCGGAAGGTCGGGTCGATCACCTGGAGCAGGCCCTTGGACGGGATGCCCATGGCGGCGTTGGAGTCCCAGTTGTTGATCGCCAGCGGGTTGCCGGACGACTCGCGCATGATGTTGCGGTGGATGGCGTCGTAGCTGCCGGGGATCCCGTGCCGCGCCATGATGTCGAGCGACTCGCGGATCCAGCCGTCGAGGTTGTTCGGGTAGGCAGTGGTCGCCGTGACCGCCGTGGTGACGGTCGTCGCGGCGGCGGGGGTGGCCGCGGAGGCGCTGCCGGCGCCGATGAGCGGCAGGGCCAGGACGGCGGCGCCGGTGCCGGCGACGGCGAGCTTGCGGGCGACGCGGGCGGTTCTGGTGCGACGGTTCAGACCGTTGGCAGGCATGGTGAGTCCCTCTCCTACGCCTGCGAGGTGAGCTGTCGGGTTCGGGCGGGGAGGTGCCCGGCCGTGCCCTCACGGGTGACGGCTTCACCCCGAGCCGCACCGGGTGGTGCCCGGTGCGGCGACTTACCTGGGTCCCCCGCTCCTGCCGGCGAGTGTCGAGTGAATGGGTGTGCGCCGGGGCGGTGGCAGGATTCGGCGTCCGCCCGACAGGCCGGGAAGCTATGCGAGAGCACATGTCCGAAACAAGTGCAGGAATCACCCGACGTGCTTGTTGACCTTGATACGGGGTATTTGGGGTGCTTGATCCTTTACGGGTGCAACGGCCAACTCGCCTGCGGCGCAACGGTCCCGCACCCCTCCCGGGGGCGCGCCGGAAGGTTGAGCGGGGTGAGTCAAATCACGGCCCTCAATAAGTGCGGCAAAACGGGCATTCATGCCAAGGGGGCGTCAATCGGCCTTCGTTGGGGTGGTGGTGGGGGAGGGCCGGGATGGGGCGCGTCGCGGTGTCGGGGGGTTCGGCGGGGGCCCGGGTGGGCGGCGGCTGCTTCCGGGCGTCCCGCGCGGGGCGTGGGGGTACCTGCGGGAAGGGGTGGGCGGCGGTGTCGCGCGGGGGTCTGCGGGGGCGCCGGGGTGGCCGGGGTGGCCGGACCGGCCGGGCGGCCCGGCGGAGCGGAGCGCTCCGGTCAGGGGTTTCGGGGCTCCGGTGCCGGTGGCTCGCTCCGGCGGGCTTCGGGGTTGTCGCCGCGCCGGGCGGGCGTCCGCGCCGTACCCGCGGTGCGGGCCCGGAGCCGGGAGGGGGCGCGTACCGAATGGGTGAGGTCCTCCGGGTGCGCCCGGTGGGGAGGAGTGGTGGGATCTTCGGTGACGGCTTCCCGGTCCTCGGTGACGGCTTCCCGGCGTGTCGCGGCCCGTCGCCCCCCGGCTTCCACCCTCCCCGTCAAATCGCTCAATATCTGTTCATATCACCTGATCAAAAACATACCGTTCGTGATCGGATATCGACCGGCCTGTAACGGTGGGCGCGAGCGGTGATCGAAACATGACCGGATACGCTGACTTGAGTGGTGGCAGCGACCTATCGACAGACCAGGTAATCGCCAGTAGACACCAGCAGACAGGAGACCCCTCGTGACCGTCGTCGGGCCATTCGGGCTGAGCGTGCGGGACCAGGCTCTCGAAGCCGATGTCCAGGCCGGGATGACGGCTGTCGAGGAAGGGTTGCTCGAGGCAACCAAGAGTGAGGTGCCCTTCATCACCGAGGCCGCCCAGCACCTGGTGCGGGCCGGCGGCAAGCGGTTCCGGCCGCTGCTGGTGATGCTCGCCGCCCAGTTCGGTGACCCCTACGCCCCCGGCATCGTGCCCTCGGCCGTGGTCGTCGAGCTGACCCACCTCGCCACGCTCTACCACGACGACGTGATGGACGAGGCCGCCGTGCGGCGCGGGGTGCCCAGCGCCAACACCCGCTGGGGCAACTCGGTCGCCGTCCTCACCGGCGACTTCCTGTTCGCCCGCGCCTCGCAGATCCTCGCCGACCTCGGACCCGAGGCGGTCCGCGTGCAGGCCCTCGCCTTCGAGCGGCTGGTCACCGGCCAGATCCTGGAGACCGCGGGGCCGCAGGACGGACGAGACCCCGTCGACCACTACCTCGACGTGCTCGGCGGCAAGACCGGATCGCTGGTCGCGGTCTCCTGCCGCTTCGGCGCGATGATGTCCGGCGCCGACGAGCGGGTCGTCGACGTGCTCACCCAGTACGGGGAACGGCTCGGCGTCGCCTTCCAGCTCGCCGACGACGTCCTGGACATCGCCTCCGACTCCCACGAGTCCGGCAAGACGCCCGGCACCGACCTGCGCGAGGGCATCCCCACCCTCCCGGTGCTGCGGCTGCGCGAGCGCGCCGAACGCCTCGGACTCGCCGAGGACCGCGCCCTGTGCGACCTGCTCGACTCCGACCTGGCCGACGACGCCCGCCTCGCCGAGGCGCTGCGCCTGCTCCGCGCCCACCCGGCCCTCGAACAGGCCCGGCGCGACACCGTCCGCTACGCCAAGGACGCCCGCGCCGCGCTCGCCCCGCTCCAGGAGTGCGAGGCGAAGGCAGCGCTCGTGGAACTGTGCGACGCCGTCGTCCACCGCGCCGGCTGAACGACCCCCGCCACGCCCGGTCGGCGTGTCGTACGCCCCACGGTCCGCGCCACGCCCGGTCGGCGTGTCGCGCGCACCGGGGCGGACACGGCACGGCCTGCGGAGACGCCGACGACACGCCCGCCCCGGCGTGTCGCACGCCCCGCTGAGCGCGCCGCGCCCGGGTCCGCGTGTCGCGCGCACCCTTGGGGGCCGCGCCGCGCCCGGGTCCGCGTGTCGTACGCCCTGCGGCACCCGACATTCGCACCTCCGCGTGTCGCGCGCACGCTGAGGGTCCGGGCCGTGCCGGGCCCGGTGTGTCGTACGCCGCACGGTTTCCGACACGCCGCTTCCGCGTGTCGCACGCACGCTTGGGGCCCGCGACACGCCCACCCCGCGTGTCGCACGCCCCGCGGTCCCTGACACGCCACCTCCGCGTGTCGCACGCACCCGTGCCGACGCGCCCCCGCCTCCCCGGCGCCTCCCCGGCACACCGACGGAGGTACGCGTCCCCTACGGGGTGCGGAGGGCATGGCCCCGGCGTGTCATCCCGCAGGAGTACGCGGAGTTGGACCCGGGGTCTGACGCTTCCGCCCGGCTGATTTGGTCGGATGGAGACAACGGAAAACACCTCTCCTCGCCGCTTCGGGGGGAGAATGGCGGCTGACGGGTGGACACGTGCGCGTCGAGCAGGCCGCCGCCGACGACGGAGGTAGGGCACACATGGCACCGTTCGATTCCGAGGACAGCACGACGGCCGCCGCGGCGGCCGGGGACGTGCGGGAGCCGCGGCGCAGGTTCGCGCGGTACGGCGTCCCGGTCACCGTGATGGGCGTGGCGGCGGCGGCCATCGGCCTCGTCCCGGCGCTCGCCGACTCCGGCGACCCGGACCTGCCGAAGCTGACGGCCGCGCAACTCGTGCAGAAGATCGCCGAGTCGGACGTGGAACAGCTCTCCGGCACGGTCAAGATCACCACCGACCTGGGGCTCCCGGACCTCGGCGGGCTGGAGAGCGGCCTGCTCTCCGGTGCCGTGGGCGGGGCGGGCGGCGGCTCCTCGGCCGACCCCTCGGCCAAGCTCACCGAACTGGCCACCGGCACGCACACCCTGCGGGTCGCCGCCGACGGCCCCGACCGGCAGAAGGTGTCGCTGCTGGAGGACGCCGCCGAGTACAGCCTCGTCCACGACGGCCAGGACGTGTGGGGCTACGACAGCCGGTCGAACGAGGTCTACCACGCGACCGTCGACGAGGGTGCCGAGCGCCCCGGGAAGGACGTGCCCGCCACGCCGAAGGACTTCGCCGAGGAGGCCCTGAAGGCGGTCGACGACACCACCTCCGTGACGGTGGACGGCACCGCCCGGGTGGCCGGCCGGGACGCCTACCGGCTGGTGGTCAAGCCGCGCCAGTCCGGTTCGACGGTCGGCGCGATCAGCGTGGCCGTGGACGCGAAGACCGGGTTGCCGCTGAAGTTCACGCTGACCCCGGCGAGCGGCGGCGCGGCCGTCGTGGACGTCGGCTTCACCCAGGTCGGTTTCGCCAAGCCGGACGCGTCCACGTTCGACTTCACGCCGCCCAAGGGCGCCAAGGTCACCGAGGCCGACCAGGCCGCCGAAGCCGCCGGGAAGGGCAAGCCCGGCAAGGACGGCACGCCGGCCGAGGACGGGCGCGCGGGCCACGGGGCGGACGGACCGGCCGGTGAACTCGACGGCATGACCGTGATCGGCGAGGGCTGGAACACGATCGCCACCTTCGGCACCGGCGGTGAGGGTCTGCCCGCGCCGACCGGCGGCGGTGACCTCGACGGCTTCCTGGGCTCCTTCGGCGACCAGGTCAAGGGCGGCTTCGGCAAGGGCACGGTCTTCTCGACCCGCCTGATCAACGCCCTGGTCACCGAGGACGGCACCGTCTACGTCGGCGCGGTCACCAAGGACGCGCTGGTCAAGGCGGCCGAGTCGGCCCGCTAGGACGGACCGACGACGGGACCGGCAACGGGACCGCGGCGGCCCGGCAACGGGCCGAGGCGGACCCGCGACGGACCCCCGACGGACCCGCGGCGGCCGGACAGCCCCCGGCCGCCGCACACGGCACAGGGCACTCGGCACAGGGCGGCGGCACCGCGGGGCGGCAGGCCGGCGGGGCACAGCAGGGCAGGGGGGCGACAGGGAGTGGGCCGGACGTCCCGGCCCCACGAGGGCAGCGCGCGACGAGGAGAGAGCCGATGGGCGAACCGTCCGGCACCGAAGCGGAGAGTCCGCCAGAACCGGCCCCCGGCCCGACCCCTGGCCCGGCCCCCGGCCCGGCAGCCTCCGCCCCGGAGGACGGCGCCGTCATCACCACCCGCGCCCTCACCAAGCGCTACCGCGGCGGGCAACCGGCCGTCGACGGCCTGGACCTGACCGTCCCGGCGGGCAGTGTCTTCGGCTTCCTCGGCCCGAACGGCTCCGGCAAGACCACCACCATCCGCATGCTGATGGGGCTGATCGCACCGACCTCGGGCACCGCCCACGTCCTGGGCCGCCCCATGCCGCGCGCCGCCCGCAGCGTCCTGCCGCGGGTCGGCGCGCTCATCGAGGGCCCGGCCGCCTACGGCTTCCTGTCCGGCCGGGACAACCTGCTCCGGTACGACGCCGCCGACCCGACCGCCGATCCCCGCACCCGGCGCCAGCGGGTCGCGGCGGCGCTCGACCGGGTCGGCCTCGCCGCCGCGGCCGGCAAACGGGCGGGGGCGTACTCGCTCGGCATGAAGCAGCGGCTCGGGCTCGCCGCGGCCCTGCTGCGCCCGCGCAGCCTGCTCGTGCTGGACGAGCCGACCAACGGGCTCGACCCGCAGGGCATGCGCGAGATCCGTGCGCTGGTGCGCGAACTGGCCGCCGACGGCACCACCGTCTTCCTCTCCTCCCACCTGCTCGACGAGATCGAGCACGTGTGCACCCACGCCGCCGTGATGGCCCGCGGCCGGCTCCTCGCGCAGGGCGCGGTGGCCGATCTGGCGGCCGGGATGCGCGGGCGGCTGGTGGTGACCACGCCGGACCCGGGGGACGCCGCCCGGGTGCTCAAGGAGCGCGGCGCCGGGGACGTGGCGGTGGACGGGGACCGGGTCACCGCCCAGCCGCCGGACGGCGACCTCGCCGACCTGAACGCGGCGCTGGTCGCGGGCGGCGTCCGGGTCCGCGGCTTCGCGGTGGAACGGGCCTCGCTGGAGGACGCGTTCGTGGCACTGACCGGGGAGGGTTTCGATGTCGCGGGCTGACACGGCGGACGCCGCCGAGCGGGGCGGGGAGTGGGAGACCACACCGGTCCCGGCCGGGACCGGCGCGCCGGCGGGGCGGTGGTTCCCTGCCTCCCTCGGGCTGTTCCGGAGCGAACTGCTGATCACGTTCCGGCGGGGCCGCACCCTCGTACTGCTGGGCGTGCTGGCCGCCGTGCCGGTGCTGGTCGGCATCGCCGTGCGCATCGAGACGGGCGGCGGTCCCTCGCGCGGCCCCGGCGGGGGCCCCGGCGGACCGGCGTTCCTCGCGCAGGTGAGCAACAACGGGCTGTTCCTGGTCTTCACGGCGCTGGCGGTGACCCTGCCGTTCTTCCTGCCGATGGCCGTCGGCGTCGTCGCGGGCGACGCCCTCGCCGGCGAGTCGGCGGCCGGGACGCTCCGCTACCTCCTGGTCGCCCCGGCCGGCCGCACCCGGCTGCTGCTCACCAAGTACGCGACCGTGGTCGTCTTCTGCCTGGCGGCCACCTTCGTGGTCGCCGGCTCCGCGCTCGCGGTGGGGGCGCTGCTGTTCCCGCTCGGCGATCTGACCACGATCTCCGGCACCCGTATCGGCTACGGCGAGGGCCTTCTGCGGGCGCTGCTGATCGCGCTCGTCGTCGCCGCCTCGCTGACCGGCCTCGCGGCGCTCGGCCTGTTCGTCTCCACGCTGACCGGCAGCGGCATCGCGGCGATGGCGGCCACCGTCGGCCTGCTGATCACGGTGCAGATCCTCGACCAGATCCCGCAGCTCCACGCCCTCCACCCGTACCTCTTCTCGCACCACTGGCTGTCCTTCGCGGACCTGATGCGCGAGCCGGTCCACTGGGACGCGCTGGTGCGCAACCTCGGCCTCCAGGCCCTGTACGCGGCCGTGTTCGGCTCGGCGGCCTGGGCGCGGTTCGCGGGGAAGGACATCACCGCGTAGGGCGCGGAACGGCACCCGCGCGGAACGTCCCGCCCCGGCTCCCCCGGCCTCGCGGCACCGCCCCGGCAGGCGCGGTGCCCGCTGGAACGAGGCTGTGACAGGGCGGTGACCCAAGGACCGGGAGGGACCGGGGAGACTCGGGGCAAGAAGGACGACCGGCACGACCGGGCCGCGCCGGGGACGCGGCCGGGACCGCCGGGGAAGCAGGGGGGAACCATGACTCGACCCGACCGCGACGAGCGGCCCGGCCCGCGGGCCGCCGGGCGCGCGCAGACCGCCGGGGCACTGCCGATCGACGTCCGCGTACCGGCCGGCGCGGCCGGAGTCCGGGGCGCGTCGGTGGACGGCGCCCTGATCGTCGCGGCCCCCGGCCAGGAGATACAGCACGCCGTCCTGGAACGGCTGCACCGGCTGGCGCTCGCCGCCGACCGGCCCGTCCTCGCCACCGTGCGCGACGAGCGGGTGGGCTGCGCCGTACCGCTCCGCGTCGACCCGGACGGTTCCAGCCACCTCGCCGCGGACCCCACGCCCCTGACCCCGGACGCCTCCGGGGTCCCGGACACCGGCGACACCGGCGGCGACGCCGCGGCGCCGGCGCCCGAGCGGGGGAGTACGGACCCGGACGCCACCGCGTGGGACCGGGCCACGCAGGTGCTGCGCCTGGTGGAGCCGGTACGGGAGGCCGCGGCGTCGCGCACGGCGCAGGCTCCCGGCGTCCCCCCGCCCGCCACGCAGGCACCCGCCCAGGCCGCCCCGCACCCCGGTGCCGCGGCCCCCGCCCAGGTGGCCCCGCGTTCCGCCGCGCAGGCCGCCGCGCACCCCGGTGCCCCGGCCCGCCCCCCGTACGCCCCGCGCTCGGCAGCCCCCGGCACCCCGCTGCCCGGCTCCCTGGCCGTCGCGCCGCCCGGCACCGTCGTGCCGCCGACGGGCAGTTTCGGCCCGCCCCCGAGGATGGAGGCGGCCCCCGGGCCCGCCGTCACCCCCCTCTCCCCGTACTCCCCGCTCACCGGCGCCCCGCGCCCCGCCCCGGCGACCGGGGCCCACGGGCACGGCGCGCCGCGTCCCACCCCGGTAGCGGCGACGTCCCCGCGCGGCCCCCGGGCCGTTCCGCCGCCCGGGGAGGAGGTCGTGCGGCACACCCCCGCCCGGGGCTTCGACGCCGTGGCCGAGGCGGTGCTCGGGGACGGTCCGCCCGACCCGCCGGGCACCGGGCCCGCCGTCCTCGCGGAGCCGACGGCGCGGGTCGGCGAGGCGGTCCGGGAGGGGCGGACCGAGGAGGCGGCCCGGCTCGCGGAACGGACCGTCGAGACCGCCTCCGCGAGCCTCGGCCCGGACCACCCCGAGGTGCTGCGGCTGCGGGAGCTGACCGCGTACATCGCCTACCTCTCCGGCGACGTGGAGCGGGCGTTCCGCCTCTCCCTGGACCTGGCCGGCGTGCACCGCCGGGCGGGTGACGCGGAGGCCGCCTACGGCAACGTGCGCAGTGCGGTCACCGCCTGGCGGGGCGTACGGGACCCGGAACGGGGGCTGGAGCTGGGGCGCGCGGTGCTCGGCCTGTGGGACGAGCTGGCGGCCGAGGGCGGTCCGGCCGCCGAGGACGCCGAGGAGCGCGAGTCGGCCCACGCCCGCCAGGCCCGCCTCACCGCCCGGCTGCGCGACCGGCGGGGCTGACCCGCGCTTCCCCGCCGCCGGTGCGGCTACGCGGTGAGCTTCCAGACCGCGTGGGCGATGGCGTCGCTGTTGCGGTCCAGGGCGGTGTCGTCGATGTTGGCGACGGTGTCGCAGGAGGAGTGGTAGCAGGGGTCGAAGGCCCGGCCGGCCGTACCGCCCCACTTGGCGGCCTGGGCGGCCGTCTTGCGGTAGTCGGCACCGCTGAAGAGGCCGCCGACGGGGACGCCCGCGTTCTTGAAGGGGGCGTGGTCGGAGCGGCCGTCCCCCTCGGTCTCGATCTCGGTGGGGACGCCGAGGCCGGCGTAGTAGTCCTTGAAGGTCTTCTCGATCACGGGGTCGTCGTCGTAGACGAAGTACCCGGGGTTGGGCGAGCCGATCATGTCGAAGTTCAGGTAGCCGGCGATCTTCGCGCGCTCGGTGGCGGAGAGCGTGGAGACGTAGTGGCGGGAGCCGACCATGCCCAGTTCCTCGGCGTCCCACCAGGCGAAGCGCAGGTGTTTGGCGGGGTGGTGGCCGGTGCGGGCCACGGTGAGGGCGGTCTCCAGGATGGCGGCCGACCCGGAGCCGTTGTCGTTGATGCCGGGTCCGGCGGCGACGCTGTCCAGGTGTGACCCGAGCATGACAACCTTGTTGGTGTCGCCGCCGGGCCAGTCCGCGACGAGGTTGTAGCCGGTGCGCCCGGACGACGTGAACTGCTGGACGGTGGTGGTGAAGCCGGCCGCGTCGAGCTGGGCCTTCACGTAGTCGAGCGAGGCCCGGTAGCCGGTGCGGCCGTGGGCGCGGTTGCCGCCGTTGGCCGTCGCGATGGACTGGAACCGGGTCAGGTGCGCCTTGACGGCGGTCACGGATATGTCGGGCGCGGCGGCGGCCGGTGCGGCGGGCTCGGGGGCCGTGGCCGCGTCGGCCGCGGTGGTGCCGGCCAGCAGTGTGGCGGCGGCGACGGCACCGGCCGTCAGCGCGCGGCCGGAGAGGGAGAGCTTCATGTGGGGGGCTCCGGATTCCTGGGGAGTCCCGGACGGGACTCGCGTGGAAGGGACGCGAGGATGGTGTGGCCACGGCTGACGTCCCGTCAAGACCGCGGACCGGCCATCGTGTCCCGGATATCGGAGACCGCCGGAGAACCCCCAGGTCGTGCCCGGACGGGTTTCAGTGGACGCAGAACTCGTTCCCCTCCGGGTCGGCCATCACCACCCACTGGCCGCCCGGCTCCCGCACGTGCCGCACGATCGTCGCGCCCAGTTCCTCCAGGCGGGCGGTCTCCTCGGCGCGGCGGTCCGCGCCGGGGTGCAGGTCGAGGTGGATCCGGTTCTTGCCCGTCTTGGGCTCGGGCACCCGCTGGAAGAGCAGCCGCCGCCCCAGTCCGGTGCCGCTCGCCTGGTCGAAGGGGTCCTCGGGGTGGCGTACGGCGATCAGGTCGCGCCAGGCGAGCCGGCCGTCCGACTCGACGGTCGCCTCCCGCGGCACGGCGCCGGACTCCAGCAGCCCGGCGATGAGGGCGCTGTTGTCCTCGGCCTCGTAGTGCAGGGCGGCGGCCCAGAAGGCGGCCTGGGCGTGCGGGTCCGCGGCGTCGACGACGACCTTGAAGTGCACGGGGGCGGGCGCGGACGGAGGCGTGGATGTCATGGGCGCCACTCAACTGGTCCGCCCCGGGGGCGGGCAAGGGGAACACGGCGATCCGCCCGCCCGCCCCCTCTCGCGCCGGAGCCGCCGCGGCTTCCACAGCCACAGCTTTCACGGCGCCACGGCTTCTACGGCGCCACGGCTTCCACACCACCGTCACCCAGGCCGGGTCCGACGGCTCACGGCCGGGTCCGACGGCCCCCGGCCGGGTCCTACGGCTTCACGGCCGGGGCGTCGAGCGGGTCGGGTCCGGGGCAGCCGTCCGGCGCGGGCTCGCCCGTGGCCGTCCCCGGCGCCGCCCTCGTTCCGGGAGCGGCCGTCGCCGTCCCCGACGCCACGATCCCCGCCTCGCGGGCCGCGCCGGCCGGCCCCGTCGGCAGCACCGCCCCGCCGGTCTCCGCCAGGTCCTCCAGCCGCTTGGCCAGCGCCCGCGCCGAACGGCGGGCGGTGCGCAGCGCGTCCCAGGTCAGCATCGTCAGCGCCACCCAGACCAGCGCGAACCCGGCCCAGCGCTCGGTGGGCATCGCCTCGCGGAAGTAGAGGACGCCGAGCAGGAACTGGAAGACGGGCGCCAGGTACTGGAGCAGGCCCAGCGTGGACAGCGGCACCCGGATCGCCGCCGCGCCGAAGCAGGCCAGCGGCAGGGCGGTGACCACGCCGGTGGCGACGAGCAGCGTCGCGTGCCCCGCGCCCGCGGCGCCGAAGGTGGACCCGCCGTGCGCGCCCAGCCAGAGCAGGTAGCCGAGCGCGGGGAGGAACTGGATCGCGGCCTCGGCGGCCAGCGACTCGATCCCGCCGAGGTTGACCTTCTTCTTGGCCAGCCCGTAGGTGGCGAAGGAGAAGGCGAGGCAGAGCGAGACCCAGGGCGGGCGGCCGACGCCGACCGTGAGGACGACCACGGCCGCGAAGCCGGTCCCGACCGCCGCCCACTGCACGGGGCGCAGCCGCTCCTTCAGCAGCAGCACGCCTATGGCTATCGTCACCAGCGGGTTGATGAAGTAGCCGAGCGACGCCTCGACGACGTGGCCGCTGTTCACCGCCCAGATGTAGACGCCCCAGTTGACGGTGATGACGGCGGCGGCGACGGTGACCAGGCCCAGCTTCCGCGGCTGCCGCAGCAGCTCGCCGAGCCAGGCCCAGCGCCGGACGACGAGCAGGGCGACGGCCACGAAACCGAGGGACCACACCATCCGGTGGGCCAGGATCTCCCCGGCGCCGGAGGGCTTGAGCAGGGGCCAGAAGAGGGGGACGAGCCCCCACATCCCGTACGCCGCGACGCCGTTCAGCAGACCGATCCGCTGTTCACTCCTCGACGACCCGGCCACGGGCACCTCCCTCTCACCACCGGCACACGGTACGGACGCATGCCACGAACGAAGGTAGCGCCGTTCCCGGCCCCCTGTCATACCCGTGGTGCCCTACGGTCATGACAGGGGGCGGTGGGAGCGCGCGGGGGCGCCCCGGACGCACGCGGGGGCGCTCAGCGGGCGGGCGGGGGCCTCCCGGACCGTCTGCGCGAGCGGGGTGGTGGGGCGGCGGCCCGCCGGCCGGGAGAGGCCGCCGGTGGCGACGACCGGCTCGCCCTGCTCGATGGACGCCCCGACGCCCGCGAGGGACGGCATCCTGGCGGCCCGGACAGCCCGGCGCCCGCCAGGATGCCGGTGTACGCCCCGACGGAGACGGGGGTGGCGGCGATCTCGCGGCCGGTCAGCCGGCTCAGTCCGGCGGCGCACTCGGCGAAGCCCCCGCGGTGTCGCCGCCCGGCGCGCAGGCGCGGTTCTCGTGGCCCTCGCCGGTGAGCGCGGCGACGGCCACCCGCGCGGGAGGCGGAGGAGACCCGGCCCTCGCCGGCCGCGTGCACCGAGGTGCCGTGCTCCAGGACCGGGGCGAGGCGCTGGAGGACCGAGCGGCGGATGGCCGACGTGGACCGGGCCCGCCGGGCCTACGACGAGGCCCGGGACGTGACGCCCCGGGCCTCGTGCACCGCCGCCGCGCTCAGCCGACGACCGTCCAGGTGTCGTTGCCGGAGAGCAGCGCCGACAGGTCGCCCTTGCCGTGCCGCTCCACGGCCGCGTCGAGCTGGTCGGCCATGAGCGTGTCGTAGACCGGCCGTGCGACGGAGCGGAACACGCCGATCGGCGTGTGGTGCAGCGTGTCCGGGTCGGCGAGCCGGGAGAGGGCGAAGGCCGTGGTCGGCGTGGCCGCGCCGACGTCGTGGACCAGCACGTCCGCCTCGTTCTCCGGGGTGACGGCGACCACCCGCAGGTCACCGGTGTCCCGGTCGCGGACGACGCCCTTGGCACCGTCGGCGCCGAAGCGGACCGGCTGCCCGTGCTCCAGCCGGATCACCGCCTCCTCGGCCCGCTCGCGGTCCTTGAGCACCTCGAAGGCGCCGTCGTTGAAGATGTTGCAGTTCTGGTAGATCTCCACCAGGGCCGTGCCGGGGTGCTCGGCGGCCTGGCGCAGCACCTCGGTGAGGTGCTTGCGGTCGGAGTCCACGGTGCGGGCGACGAAGGACGCCTCCGCTCCCAGCGCCAGCGACACCGGGTTGAAGGGCGCGTCCAGGGAGCCCATCGGCGTCGACTTGGTGATCTTGCCGGTCTCCGAGGTGGGGGAGTACTGGCCCTTGGTCAGCCCGTAGATCCGGTTGTTGAACAGCAGGATCTTCAGGTTCACGTTGCGGCGCAGGGCGTGGATGAGGTGGTTGCCGCCGATGGAGAGCGCGTCGCCGTCCCCGGTGACCACCCACACCGACAGGTCCCGGCGCGAGGTGGCGAGCCCGGTCGCGATGGCGGGGGCCCGGCCGTGGATCGAGTGCATCCCGTAGGTGTTCATGTAGTACGGGAAGCGGGAGGAGCAGCCGATGCCCGAGACGAAGACGATGTTCTCCCGGGCCAGGCCGAGGCTGGGCAGGAAGCCCTGGACGGCGGCGAGGACCGCGTAGTCCCCGCAGCCGGGGCACCAGCGCACCTCCTGGTCCGACTTGAACTCCTTCATGGACTGCCGTCCCTCGGCCTTCGGCACGAGGGAGAGCGCCTCGGCCGCGACCGGGGCGGTGGTGGACGTCTCAGCCATCGATGGCCTCCTTCAGGACCGTGGCGAGCTGCTCCGCCTTGAACGGCATCCCGTTCACCTGGTGGTACGCGCGCGCGTCGACCAGGTACTTCGCCCGGACGAGGGCGGTGAGCTGGCCGAGGTTCATCTCCGGGACCACCACCTTGTCGTACCGGCGCAGGACCTCGCCGAGGTTGCGCGGGAAGGGGTTGAGGTGGCGCAGGTGGGCCTGGGCGATCGGCTCGCCGGCGGCGCGCAGCCGGCGCACGGCGGCGGTGACCGGGCCGTAGGTCGAGCCCCAGCCCAGCACGAGGGTACGGGCGCCGTCCGGGTCGTCGACCTCGATGTCGGGGACGGCGACGCCGTCCACCTTGGCCTGCCGGGTGCGGACCATGAAGTCGTGGTTGGCCGGGTCGTAGGAGATGTTCCCCGTGCCGTCCTGCTTCTCGATGCCGCCGATGCGGTGCTCCAGGCCCGCCGTGCCGGGCACCGCCCAGGGACGGGCCAGCGTCTCGGGGTCGCGCTTGTACGGCCAGAAGACCTCGGTGCCGTCCTCCAGGGTGTGGTTCGGCGTCCGCGCGAACCGCACCGAGAGGTCCGGCAGTTCGTCCGGCTCGGGCACGCGCCACGGCTCGGAGCCGTTGGCCAGGTAGCCGTCGGAGAGCAGGAAGACCGGGGTCCGGTACGTCAGGGCGATCCGGGCCGCCTCCAGCGCCGCGTCGAAGCAGTCGGCCGGGGTGCGCGGCGCGACGACGGGGACCGGCGCCTCGCCGTTGCGCCCGTACATCGCCTGGAGCAGGTCGGCCTGCTCGGTCTTGGTGGGCAGGCCGGTGGAGGGGCCGCCGCGCTGGATGTCCACGACCAGCAGCGGCAGCTCCAGCGAGACGGCGAGCCCGATCGTCTCGCTCTTGAGCGCGACCCCCGGACCGGACGTGGTCGTCACCGCCAGCGACCCCCCGAACGCCGCCCCCAGCGCCGCGCCGATGCCCGCGATCTCGTCCTCGGCCTGGAAGGTGCGCACGCCGAAGTTCTTGTGCCGGGACAGCTCGTGCAGGATGTCCGAGGCCGGGGTGATCGGGTACGAGCCGAGGAACAGCGGCAGTCCGGCCTGGTGGGACGCGGCGATCAGGCCGTAGGCCAGCGCCAGGTTGCCGGAGATGTTGCGGTACACGCCGGGCGGGAAGGCCGTCGACGCCGGCGCCACCTCGTAGGAGACGGCGAAGTCCTCCGTGGTCTCCCCGAAGTTCCAGCCGGCCCGGTAGGCGGCGATGTTCGCGGCGGCGATGTCCGGCTTCTTGGCGAACTTCGTCCGCAGGAACCGCTCGGTCCCCTCGGTCGGCCGGTGGTACATCCAGCTCAGCAGGCCCAGCGCGAACATGTTCTTGCTGCGCTCGGCCTCCTTGCGGCTGAGGTCGAACTCCTTGAGCGCCTCCACCGTCAGGGTGGTCAGCGGCACCGGGTGCAGCCGGTACCCCTCCAGCGAACCGTCCTCCAGCGGGGAGGCCGCGTAGCCCACCTTCTGAAGTGCCCGCTTGGTGAACTCGTCCGTGTTGACGATGATCTCCGCGCCGCTCGGCATGTCGCCGATGTTCGCCTTGAGCGCGGCCGGGTTCATGGCGACCAGCACGTTCGGCGCGTCGCCCGGGGTGAGGATGTCGTGGTCGGCGAAGTGGAGCTGGAAGGACGAGACCCCCGGCAGGGTGCCGGCCGGGGCCCGGATCTCGGCCGGGAAGTTCGGCAGCGTCGACAGGTCGTTCCCGAAGGACGCCGTGTCCGAGGTGAAGCGGTCGCCGGTGAGCTGCATGCCGTCGCCCGAGTCGCCCGCGAACCTGATGATCACCCGGTCCAGCCGGCGGACGTCCTTCGTCCCCACCGGTTTGCGCTGCTCTCCCACGACGGTTCCGTCGGCCTGCTCCGCTGGGCTGCTGACCTGGCTGGTCACTGAAGTGGACCTCCCTAGAGGCGGCTGTCCCGGACCGGCCTCCACGACCGGCCCGGATCAACCCTACGTCCGAGGGGCCCGGCTTCCGGTGGACATTCGCGGGAATGGACGCGGCGCGCGGGCCCCCGGCCCCGCCGCCCCGCCCCGGCCCCGGCGGGGCGGGGCCCGTCACGCTCACGGACGCCGCCCCGGGACCCCGCCGCCCCGCGCGGGCCCGCAGAGCCGGGGCGGCGGCGGGGACCCGGAGGACGGGTCAGGACCTGAGGTAGGTGAGGACGGCCAGCACCCGCCGGTGGTCGCCGTCGCTCGGGGACAGGCCCAGCTTCAGGAAGATGTTGCTGACGTGCTTCTCCACGGCGCCGTCGCTCACCACGAGCTGCCGGGCCACCGCCGAGTTGGTCCGGCCCTCCGCCATCAGCCCCAGCACCTCCCGCTCCCGGGGGGTCAGACCGGCCAGCACGTCCTGCTTGCGGCTGCGGCCCAGGAGCTGCGCCACCACCTCCGGGTCGAGCGCCGTGCCGCCCCGCGCCACCCGCACCACCGCGTCCACGAACTCGCGCACCTCGGCCACCCGGTCCTTGAGCAGGTAGCCGACCCCGCGGCTGGACCCGGCGAGCAGTTCGGTGGCGTAACGCTCCTCCACGTACTGGGACAGCACCAGTACGCCCAGCTCCGGGTGGGCCTTGCGGAGCTGCACCGAGGCCCGTACGCCCTCGTCGGTGTGGGTCGGCGGCATCCGCACGTCCGCCACCACCACGTCGGGCAGCTTGCCGTCGGCGTCCAGCTCCGTGATCGTCTTGACCAGCGCCTCGCCGTCCCCGACCCCGGCCACCACCTCGTGCCCCCGGTCGGTCAGCAACCGGGTCAGCCCCTCCCTGAGCAGCACCGAGTCCTCGGCGATGACCACCCGCACCCTGTCCTCCACGATCACGTCCCCCACAGCCCGGTCCCCTCCGCCCGGCGGCCGACGCGGCCCGCGCCGCGTCCACCCACCGCCGGGGCCACGGGGTCCAGCATTCCAGCATCGCCGGTCGGGCGCCGCGAGGACAACGGGCGGGGGCGGGCGCGGGCGCGGAGGGGACGCGGGTCCGGTGGCTTGCGTCCCCTGCCCGGTGTCCGGCGGCCGGTTTCCGCCCCCGGCATCTGCCGTCCGTCGCCCGGCGTCCGCCGCCCGGCGTCTGCCGTCTGCCGTTCGCCGTCCGGCGTCCGTCGGGCCCCGCCGCGTGGCATCCGCAGGCGTCGTCCGTCGCCCGCCGTCCGCGCGGTCCGACCGGTCCGACCGGTCCGACCGGTCCGACCGGTCAAACGGCGTCAGCGCGGCAGCGGCTCGGTCCGCCAGGGCAGCTCCGCCGTGACCCGGGTCGGCCCGCCGGCCGGAGAGTCCACCACGAGGACGCCGTCCACCGCCCCGAGCCGCTCGGCCAGCCCCGCGAGCCCCGATCCCGGGGAGACGCGCGCCCCGCCGACGCCGTTGTCCACGACCTGGAGCAGCAGCCGGTCCTCCGCGCGCCACACGTCCACGGCGGCCGACGCGGCCCGCGCGTGCTTGCTGATGTTCTGGAGGAGTTCGGAGACGGTGAAGTAGGCGATGCCCTCGATGGCCGCGGCGGGGCGTTCGGTGAGGTCGACGGTGACCGTGACGGGGACGGTGCAGCGGGAGGCGACCGAGGAGAGGGCCGCGTCGAGGCCGCGGTCGGTGAGGACGGCGGGGTGGATGCCCCGGGCCAGGTCCCGCAACTCCTGGAGGGCGGTCTTCACCTCGCCGTGCGCCTCGTCGACCATGCGGGCGGCGGCACCCGGGTCCTCCCGCAGCTTCTCCTTGGCCAGGCCGAGGTCCATCGCGAGCCCGACCAGGCGGGCCTGCGCGCCGTCGTGCAGGTCGCGTTCGATGCGGCGCAGGTCGGCGGCGGCGGTGTCGACCACCACGCCCCGGTCCGACTCCAGCTCCACCACGCGGGTGGCCAGCGGCGAGGGGCCGAGCAGCCCGTACACCAGCAGCCCGTCCACCGCTGTCAGGGCCCGCACGATCCAGGGCGTCGCCAGCGTGATCAGCAGGCCGGCCGCCGCGGTGACGGTGATCTCGAACGGGTTGTCCAGGTACACCTGGTGCGTCCCGTCGCCGAAGAGCTGGATGCCGCCCTGGCCGACGTAGGCGGGGAAGACCCAGAACCACAGCGGATAGGTGAACATCGTCCACCCCACCGACCAGAAGGTCACCGCGACGCAGAACGAGAACACCGCCCACGGGAACTGCACCACCGCGTACAGCAGGCTCCGCCAGGACGCGCCGCTCTTGAGGACCGCCCCCATCCAGGCCATCAGGCCCGGCTTGCGCACCCGCAGCGGCTCCGGCTCGTCCACCCGCAGCCCCAGCAGTGCCCGCGCCCGCGCCCGCTCCACCGCCCCGAGCATCCGGCAGCCGGCCAGCCCCGCCGCCAGCACCGGCACGCCCAGGAAGGTCACCAGCAGTCCCGCCCCGAGGGACACCATCGTGACGGCGTACGTGAAGAAGAAGACGCCGAGCGGCAGGCTCAGCAGCACGTACCCGTACTCCCGCCAGCTCCGCCCCTCGAACGGCGCCCGCAGCCAGGCGGGGAGCAGGTGCCGGCCCGCGCCGGGGCCCCCGGCGCGGCCGGACCCGCTCCCGAGCCCGTAACCCTGTCCGTACTCCGTGGCCATCGGCGCCGTCCCTCTTCCCTGTCCTCGGTCCTCGTCGTCGTTCCGGCGGTACTGCCGTGGTCTCCACCCTCCTCTCCCGGCGGCCCGCGGGCCATGGAGCCCGTCGGCGTCTGCGGAGGGGGGTTTTCCCCACCTCGCGCGCCGGGCACCGTCCGGGGTGCCTGCCGCGGTGCCGGGCGGGGCGGCGGGCACGCGCGCGTGAGACCCCGGTCCCGGGCGGGACGGGGGTCTCACGGGTGGGTGGGTGGGGTGGGTACGGACCGGGGCCCGGACCGGCGCCGGTGCCGGGTGGGCCGGGGCTCGGGCTGGGCGGGGGTGCGCGGGGCCGGCCCCGGGGTTGCGGGGCCGGGGTCTCACGGGGCTCGGGTCGGAGCGCCCCCGGCGGGGCGCGGTGACCGGTGGTCAGCGTCCGGCGGGCGCCTCGGCCTCCACGCGGTCGCGCCAGGGCAGCTCGGCCGTCACCACCGTCGGACCGCCCTCCGGCGAGCTGACGACGAACATCCCGTCGACCGCGCCCAGCCGGTCCGCGAGCCCCTTCATCCCCGTACCGTCCTCCAGCCGCGCGCCCCCGCGCCCGTCGTCGCCCACCTGGAGCAGCAGCCGGTCCTCCGCGCGCCACACCTCCACCGTGGCCGACATCGCCCCGCTGTGCTTGCTGACGTTCTGGAGGAGTTCGGAGACGGTGAAGTAGGCGATGCCCTCGATGGCCGCGGCGGGGCGTTCGGTGAGGTCGACGGTGACCGTGACGGGGACGGTGCAGCGGGAGGCGACCGAGGAGAGGGCCGCGTCGAGGCCGCGGTCGGTGAGGACGGCGGGGTGGATGCCCCGGGCCAGGTCCCGCAACTCCTGGAGGGCCAGCTTCACCTCGCCGTGCGCCTCGTCCACCATGCGGGCCGCGGCGTCCGGGTCCTCCAGCAGCTTCTCCTTCGCCAGGCCCAGCCCCATCGCCAGGTTCACCAGGCGGGCCTGCGCGCCGTCGTGCAGGTCGCGTTCGATGCGGCGCAGGTCGGCGGCGGCCGTGTCGACCACCACCCCCCGGTCCGACTCCAGCTCGGCGATCCGTCGCTCCAGCTCGTCCGACGGCGACAGCAGCGCCCGCACCATCGCCCGGTCCACGTTGGCCATGCCCCGCGCCAGGAACGGCAGCACCGGCCAGAGCACGAACAGCGAGGTCAGCGTCACCGTGAAGGTGAGGATGCCCCACGGCAGCCGCGCCAGGTCGTACAGCACCGTGCGCCACCCCACCGGGTCCTTCAGCGCCAGCCACAGCCGGGGCAGGAAGCCGCCCGCCCGCCGCAACGGCACCGGACTCGGCTCCTCCACCCGCACCCCGAGCATCGACCGGGCCCGCGCCCGCTCCAGCTTGCCCAGTTGCCGCGACCCCAGCAGCCCCGCCGCCAGCAGCGGCAGACCGATCACCGTGAACGTCATCCCGAAGCCCACCAGCACCACGGTGACGGTGTAGACGAAACCGATCAGCGCCATCGGGAGGTTCACCAGCAGATGCGCGATCTCCCTCCAGGTGTGCGCGTCGTAGGCGAACCGGGCCGGCGGCAGCGCGCCACCGTCCGCGTCACCGGCGGACTCGGCGTAGGGAGGGGTCGAGTGGCGTTCGGTCATACGTGCCAGCGTGCCGTGCCGGGCTCCACCGCGCCATGAGGTGGTCCGCCGGGCTTCCCTGAGGAAAACCCCACCCCGGCCCCGAAGGGTTGCGACGGGCTGCTTACCGGCCCTTTAACAGGCTCTAGACTCCCGTGTCGGACAGATCGTCGACACGGCGGCGTTCGCCCCCGCCACACGGCCGGGCGACACGCCTCCGGGACAGGGAGGGACGGACGTGCCGCAACCGACCGCCGGCGACGGGCCCGCCGGCGCCGCGAGCACCGTGCTCGCGGCGGACTACTTCCCGTCCTACTCGGTCGTCGGACTGCTCGCCGTCCTCGGCGTGCTCTTCGTCGCCGTCGCCTTCGGGGCCGGCCGCCTGCTGCGGCCCGTGGTCCCCACCCCGGAGAAGCTCCTCACCTACGAGTGCGGCGTCGACCCGGTCGGCGAGGGCTGGGCCCACACCCAGGTCCGCTACTACGTCTACGCCTTCCTCTACGTCGTCTTCGCCGTCGACTCGATCTTCCTCTTCCCCTGGGCCACGGTCTTCGCCGATCCCGGGTACGGGGCGACGACGCTCGTGGAGATGTTCGTCTTCCTCGGTTTCCTGACCGTGGGCCTGCTGTACGCATACAAGAAGGGCGTCCTGTCGTGGACGTGAACCCCGGGGCCGCGCGGCCCGATCCCGCCGGTCCTGTGCCGCTGCCGGAGCCCAAGCGGCTCGGCGTGCTCTCCCGCCTGGCCCCCGAGCCGATGAAGGTCGTCCTCAACTGGGGCCGCCGCTACTCGCTCTGGGTCTTCAACTTCGGCCTCGCCTGCTGCGCCATCGAGTTCATCGCCGCGTCGATGGCCCGGCACGACTTCATCCGCCTCGGCGTCATCCCCTTCGCGCCGGGTCCCCGGCAGGCCGACCTGATGGTCGTCTCCGGCACGGTCACCGACAAGATGGCCCCCGCGATCAAACGGCTCTACGAGCAGATGCCCGAGCCGAAGTACGTCATCTCCTTCGGCGCCTGCTCCAACTGCGGCGGCCCGTACTGGGACTCGTACTCCGTCACCAAGGGCGTCGACCAGATCCTCCCCGTCGACGTCTACGTCCCCGGCTGCCCGCCCCGGCCCGAGGCGCTGCTCCAGGGCATCCTGAAACTCCAGGAGAAGATCGCTCGGGAGTCGCTGGGGGAGCGCTACGGCACCTCGTCGCCCGGCCCGTCGGCAGCGGCCCTCCAGAGCGGACTGGTCACGCCTCCGGGTGCGGGGCCGGGCGGGCCGGGCCCCGCGACGGGACCCGGCGGGACGGGCCCGGGTGATCAGGGTCCGGGCGGTTCGGCTTCGGACGGTCCGGGTTCGGGTGGTCCGGGTTCGGGTGGTCCGGGTTCGGGTGGTCCGGGTTCCGGCTCGGGGGAGGCGCGATGAGCGCGGCCGGCTGGCTGCCCGAGGCCGTCACGGCCCTCTTCGGCCCGGAGGCCGTGGCCGAGGAGTCGTACGACGTGCTGTGCGTGGACGTCCCCGCGGCGGACTGGATCACCGCCCTGGAGACCGCCCGCGACCGGCTGGGCTGCACCTACTTCGACTGGCTGAGCGCGGTAGACGAACCGGGCACGGGCCTGCGCGTCGCCGCGCACGTCGCCGCCCTCGCCCCGGTGCGCCGGCTGCTGCTGCGCACCACCGTGCCGCACGAGGCGCCCGTCCTGCCCACCGCCGTCGGCGTGTACGCGGGCGCCGGCTGGCACGAGCGCGAGACCCACGAGATGTTCGGCGTCGTCTTCGAAGGCCACCCCGGGCTGGACCACCTGCTCCTCCCCGAGAGCTTCGAGGGACACCCGCTGCGCAAGGACTTCGTCCTCGCCGCCCGCGTCGCCAAGGCGTGGCCCGGCGCGAAGGAACCCGGCGAGTCCGAGCACGGTGGCCCACGGCGCCGCCAGATGCTCCCCCCGGGCGTGCCCGACCCCAACGAATGGGGCCCGCTCAAGGGCCGGCTCCCCGCCGCCCCGGCCCGCGGCGCCGGGCGTACGGCAGGGGAGCGCCCCGCCCGGCGTACCCGCTCGGCGGCGGAGGGCTCCACCGGCCAGACGCCCCCGGCGGCGACTGCCCCCCGCCGCTCCCGCAGCGCCTCCGAGGGCTCGGCGAGCCAGACGCCCCGCCGCTCCCGCAGCGCAGGCGAGGGCTCGGCGAGCCAGCGGGCGGCCGGTGCGGGGGCCGGGGACGGTGGCGCGGCCGGTGCCGCCGGCACCGGTGCCGGCGGCCCGCGGCGGGCGCGGAGCGCGTCGGAGGGCTCGGCGAGCCAGCGGGCCACGAAGACGGCGAAACCGGAGGGAACGGCGAAACCGGAGGGGACGGAGGCGACGGCGGAGGCCGGCACGCAGGCGGCGGCCGGTACCGGCACGGGAGGCCCCGCCCCCCGCACCACCCCCGCCGTCCCCCGCAGCGCGGACGCCCCCTGGCACCACGCCCGCCCCGCCTTCGACGAACCGGAGACCGGACCCGGGACCCCCTCGGACGACAAGCCCGAGGCCGGACCCGGGACCGCGTCGGACGACGGGCCCGAGGTCGGTCCCGGGACTCCTTCCGACGACAAGCCCGAGGCCGGTCCCGACCCCGACCCCGTACCCGGTCCCGACCCCGCGCCCGAGGCGCCGCCCGAGCGCACCGACGCTGCGGCCGGGGAGCCCGACGCGGCCGACGACACCGGCACCACCCCGCCCCCCGACGAGAACCGGCCGAACCCCCCTGGAGGCCCGCGGTGAACGACGTACTGGACGTCACCCTGCGCCTCCTGGCCGTCTTCGTGGTCTTCCTCACCTTCCCCCTGCTCGTCGGCCAGACCGAGCACAAGGTGATGGCCCACATGCAGGGCCGCCTCGGCCCGATGTACGCGGGAGGCTTCCACGGCTGGGCCCAGCTCGTCGCGGACGGCGTGAAGTTCGCGCAGAAGGAGGACGTCGTCCCCGCCGAGGCGGACCGGCGCGTCTTCCAGCTCGCCCCCGCCGTCGCGCTGCTGCCCTACCTCCTCGTCCTCCTCGTCATCCCCGTCGGCCCCGGCGAAGGCGCCGTCGGCCAGGTGGTCGACGCGGGCGTCTTCTTCGTCCTCGCGGTCATGGGCGTCGGCGTCCTCGGCTCGCTCATGGCCGGTTGGGCCTCCGCCAACAAGTTCTCCCTGCTCGGCGCCCTGCGCACCGCCGCCCAGCTCCTCGCCTACGAACTCCCGATGCTGCTCGCCGCCGCCTCCGTGGCCATGGCGGCCGGCACCGTCTCGCTCCCGGGCATCCTGGACGCCTTCACCTGGTGGTGGCTGCCCTGGCAGCTCGTCGGCGCGATCGTCTTCTTCGTCGCCGGACTGGCCGAACTCCAGCGCCCGCCGTTCGACATGCCGGTCGCCGACTCCGAGATCATCTTCGGCGCGTACACCGAGTACACCGGGCTGCGCTTCGCCCTCTTCCTGCTGGCCGAGTACGCCGGGATCGTCGTCCTGTGCGGCCTGACCACCGTCCTCTTCCTGGGCGGCTGGCACGGCCCCTGGGGCGCCGACGGCCTCGGCTGGGTGTGGACCCTGCTGAAGGCGGCCCTCCTCGCCTTCGTCGTCATCTGGCTGCGCGTCACCTACCCGCGGCTGCGCGAGGACCAGCTCCAGAAGCTCTCCTGGACCGTCCTCGTCCCCCTCGCCCTCGCCCAGATCGCTCTCACCGGCGTCGTCAAGGTGGTGTTCCTCTGATGGCCCCGATCCCCGGCTCAGGCCTGGCCAAGGGCCTGGCCGTCACCCTGCGCACGATGACCCGCAAGACGGTCACCGAGCAGTACCCGGACGTCCAGCCCGGCCTGCCGCCGCGCACCCGCGGCGTGATCGGCCTGTTCGAGGAGAACTGCACGGTCTGCATGCTCTGCGCCCGCGAGTGCCCCGACTGGTGCATCTACATCGACTCCCACAAGGAGACCGTCCCCGCGGCCACGCCGGGCGGACGCGAGCGCAGCCGCAACGTCCTCGACCGCTTCGCCATCGACTTCTCCCTCTGCATGTACTGCGGTATCTGCATCGAGGTCTGCCCGTTCGACGCGCTGTTCTGGTCCCCGGAGTTCGAGTACGCCGAGACGGACATCCGCGACCTCACCCACGAGCGGGACACGCTCCGCGAGTGGATGTGGACCGTCCCGGCGCCGCCCGCCCTCGACCCCGGCGCGGAGGAGCCGAAGGAACTCGCCGCCGCCCGCAAGACGGCCGACAAGCTCGCCGCCCGGCAGGAGACCGAACGGCAGGAGACCGCACGGCAGGAGGCCGAGGGGCGGGAGGCCGAGGGGCGGGAGCCCACCGGGCCGGAGACCGAAGCGCCGAGCACCGGCCGGCCGGAGACCGGAAGGCCGGGAACCGACCGGCCGGGAACCGACCGGCCGGGAACCGACCGGCCGGGAACCGACCGGCCGGGAACCGACCGGCCGGGAACCGACCGGCCGGGAACCGACCGGCCGGAGACCGACCGGCAGGAGGGCCGGGAATGACCACCGCAGCGACCGTCGCGCGCCTCACGGCGGACACCGCGGCCACGGCCGCCGAAGCCCCCGGCTTCCTCTCCCCGACCGGCGTCGAGATCACCTTCCTCCTGGTCGGGCTCGTCACCTTCGGGGCAGCCGTCGTCACCGTCACCACCCGGCAACTCGTCCACGCGGCCCTGTGGCTGGTCGTGGCCCTCGGTGGTCTCGCGGTCGAGTACCTGCTGCTCACCGCCGAGTTCATCGCCTGGGTGCAGGTCCTCATCTACGTCGGTTCCGTCGTCGTCCTCCTCCTGTTCGGCCTGATGCTCACCAAGGCGCCCGTCGGGCACTCGCCCGACGCCGACTCCGGCAACCGCCCGGTCGCCCTCGCCGTGGCCCTCGCCGCCGCGGCGGCCCTGGTCTGGGTGGTCGTGGACGCCTTCCGCACGGTCTGGATAGACCTGGACGGACCGGCCGCCGGCTCCACCCGGGTCACCGGGGCGAGCCTCTTCCAGCACTGGGTGCTCCCCTTCGAGGCCCTCTCCGTCCTCCTCCTCGCCGCCCTCGTCGGCGCCATCGTCCTCTCCCGCCGCACCGCCGCGGCGGGAACCCGGACCGGGCCCCCGTCGCCGACGGCCCCCGGCCCCTCGGGAACCGGCCCCGCCGCACCCCCCGCCCAGGCCCCCGGCGACCCGGCCGCCGTCGGCCGCGCTGCGGGTGACCCCGCCCCCGGCGACCCGGCCGCCGGCGATACCGCTCCTCGCGATACCGCTCCTCGCGATCCCGCTGCCGGTGGTCCGGCCGCCGGGGATACCGCTCCTCGCCATCCCGCCCCCGGCGGCCCCGCCCCCCGTGACACCGGCAAGGGCGGTGCCCGCTGATGCACCTCGCCTATCCCGCCGTCCTCTCCGCCCTCCTCTTCTGCACCGGCCTCTACGGCGTCCTCGCCCGGCGCAACGCGATCCTCGTCCTCATGTCGGTCGAGCTGATGCTCAACGCCGTCAACCTCAACCTCGTCGCCTTCGACGTCTGGCTCGCCAAGGCGGCCGAGGACACCCTGCACTCCGGACAGGCCCTCGCCCTGTTCACCATCGCCATCGCCGCCGCCGAGGTCGGCATCGGCCTGGCCATCGTCCTCGCCGTCCACCGCAACCGCGGCACCGCGGACATCGACCGCCTCCGCGACACCGCCGAGGGCCCGGACCCCACCGACCCCGACGCCCCCACGGCCGGGACGGCCGACGAGAAGGCTGAGGCCACCGCGTGACCACGACCACCCTCGCCGTCCTCGTCCCGCTGCTGCCCTTCCTCGGGGCCGCCGCGGGCCTGCTGATCGGCCGCACCGCGCCCGGGTTCGTCCGGCCGCTCGCCGTCCTGCCGACCCTCGCCTCCCTGGTCCTCGCCGCCCTCGTCGCCGCCCGCCAGGGCGGCGGCCCCGCCGTCGACGCCGCCACCGAACTGACCCCCACCGGGTCCGTCCCGATCGCCCTCGCCCTGCACGTCGACGGCTTCGCCGCCCTCGTCGCCGTACTGGTCGCCTGCGTGGCCACCTGCGTGCAGGTCTACTCGACCGGTTACCTCCGCGACGACCCCCGCTACCCCTCCTACGCGGCCCTCGTCTCCCTCTTCACCTCCGCGATGCTCCTCGTCGTCTACACCGGCGACCTGATGGTGCTGCTCGTCGGCTGGGAGGTCATGGGCATCTGCTCCTACTTCCTGGTCGGCCACTACTGGGAGACCCCCGAGGCCCGCGCCGCCTCCCTCAAGGCGTTCCTCGTCACCAAGCTCGGCGACGTCCCCTTCCTCATCGGCCTGTTCGCGCTGGCCACCGAAGCGGGCTCGTTCCGGATCACCACGATCCTCGGCGCCGTCGCGCACGGCTCGATCGACCACCCCACCCTCATCGCGCTGCTGCTCCTGGCCGGCGTGGCGGGCAAGTCGGCGCAGTTCCCGCTGCACACCTGGCTGCCCGACGCGATGGCCGGCCCCACCCCCGTCTCCGCGCTGATCCACGCCGCGACGATGGTCGCCGCCGGCGTCTACTTCGTCGCCCGCCTCCTCCCGCTCTTCGAGGCGTCCCCGGCCGCGATGCTCGTCCTCGCGGTCATGGCCGCCGTCACGATGGCCGGATCGGCCCTCGCCGCCCTCGCCCAGGACGACATCAAACGCGTCCTCGCCTACTCGACCATCGGCCAGCTCGGCTACATGACCGGCGCCCTCGCCACCGGCGACCGCGGAGCCGCCGTCTTCCACCTCCTCACCCACGGCGCCTTCAAGGCGCTGCTCTTCCTCGCCGCCGGCGTGATCATCCACGCCGCCGGCACCAACTCCCTGGCCGCCATGTCCCGCATGCGGAACCTGCGCGAACGCGTCCCGGACGCCTACTGGACGACGACCGTGGCGCTCCTCGCACTCGCCGCGATCCCGCCCTTCAGCGGCTTCTTCTCCAAGGAGTCCGTCCTCGTCGCCGCCGAACGCGCGGCCACCGGCCACACCGCGCACGCACCCGGCGCCGCGGGCTGGACCGTCCTCGTCGCCGGCCTGCTCACCGCCGTGCTCACCGCCGGCTACGCGATGCGCCTGTGGCTGCTCGCCTTCCGCGGACGGGGCACCGAAGCCCCCGGCCACGGCCGGCAGCCGGTCGTCATGAACGCCGTCCTGTGGGTCCTCGCCGTCCCCTCCCTCGCCCTCGGCGGACTCGCCTTCCGCGTCCTGCCCGACTGGTTCGACGGCCGCGACCTCACCCCGGCCCTCACCACCTCCGTCCTCGGCACCGGCCTCGCCCTGGTCGGCGGGATCGTCACCTACGCAGCCTGGCGGCACACCACCGCCCTCGCCTCCCGCGTACCGCTGGGCGCCGTCGCCGCCCACCCCGAGGGCGACGCCGCCCTGGTGGAGGCCGAGGCCATCGCCAGCCACGCCCCCGCCTACGGCGACATCGCCTCCGCCGCCGACCCCTCCGACCCCGGACGCCTGCTGCTCGGCCCGCTGCACCGGCACGCCGCCGCCGGCTTCCACCTGGACGCCGTCCAGACAACGCTGTTCGTCCGCCCGGTGCTGGCCGGAGCGAGCCTCGTCCGCTTCCTCGACCGCGAGGTCGTCGACACCTACGTCCGCGGGGCCGGCCTCCTGCCCCGCCTGCTCGGCGCCGCCGTACGCCGGGCCCAGACCGGCAATGTGCAGACCTATGTGAGCGCGCTGCTCGCCGGCACCGTCGTCCTCACGGTCGCCGTCGTCCTCGTCGCCACGGGAGCGTGAGCAGGCGTGATCGATATCAACGAGTCCGTGATGCGGTTCCTCCTCGCGTTCGTGGTCGTCGGACCGCTCCTGGGCGCCGTGGCGGCCCTCCTGCCCGCCCCGCCCGGACTGAGGGGCACCTCACCCGGGCAGGCCGTCCGGCGCCACGGCGTCACCGTCACCGGCGCCGTCCTGCTCGCCGCCCTCGTCCTCGTCGCCGGCTTCGACCACGACCAGCCCGCGAGGATGCAGGCCACCACGGACATCGCCTGGATCCCCGCACTCGACGTGCGCGTCCACCTCGGCGTCGACGGCATCTCGCTCCCCCTCCTCGTGCTGAGCGCGCTGCTCACCTTCCTGTGCGCGCTGTACTCCTACTTCGCGCCGCCCGCGGGCCCCTCCCCGAAGGCGTTCGTCGCCCTGCTGCTCGTCCTGGAGTCCGGCACCCTCGCCACCTTCGCCGTCCTCGACCTGGTCCTCTTCTTCCTCGCCTTCGAGACGGTCCTGATCCCGATGTACTTCCTCATCGCCCGCTGGGGCGGCGAGAACCGGGTGAGGTCCGCCTGGACCTTCATCCTCTACACGCTGCTCGGCTCCGTGATCATGCTGCTCGGCCTGCTCCTCATCGGAATCAAGGCGGGCACGTTCGACATGGTGGCACTCGCCACTGACAACGGACGGTCACTGACCGCATCCGTGCAGGTCACCGCCGTTCTGGCGATCGGACTCGGGCTCGCCGTGAAGACCCCGGTGTGGCCGCTGCACAGCTGGCTGCCCGACGCCCACACCGCCGCGCCGACCGTCGGCTCGGTCCTGCTCGCCGGCGTCCTGCTGAAGATGGGCACGTACGGCTTCGTCCGCATCCTGCTGCCCGCCGCCCCCGACGGCTTCCGCGTCTTCGCGCCCTACCTCGGCGCACTCGCCGTCGTCGGCATCGTCTACGGCTCCCTCGCCTGCCTCGCCCTCGCCCGGCGGGGCGCCAAGGGCGACCTGAAACGGCTCATCGCGTACTCCTCCGTCGGCCACATGGGCTTCGTCCTGCTCGGCATCGCCTCGATGACCCCCACCGGCGTGAACGGCGCCCTGTTCGCCAACATCGCCCACGGCCTCGTCACCGGCCTGCTCTTCTTCCTGGTCGGCGGGGTCAAGGACCGCACCGGCACGACCGACCTCGACACCCTCGCCGAGGGGACCGGCGGCGCCCTCTACGGCAGGGCGCCCCGCCTCGGCGGACTGCTCGCCTTCGCCGCGGTCGCCTCGCTCGGACTGCCGGGACTCGCCGGGTTCTGGGGCGAGATGCTGGCCCTCTTCGGCGCCTTCGACCCGCACCAGGGCCTGAGCCGCCCCGCGTTCCTCGTCTTCACGGCCGTCGGCGCCCTCGGCACCCTGCTGACCGCCGCGTACCTGCTGATCGTGGTCCGCCGCGTCTGCATGGGCGCCGTCCCGCGCGAGGCGCCCCGGCTGGCCGACGTCCGCGGCCACGAGTTCGCCGCCTGGGTGCCGCTGGCCGCCCTCACCGTCGTCGCCGGGCTGTGGCCGAGGACCCTCCTCGGGCTGACCGACCCCGCCGTGCAGCAACTCCTCGCAGGAGGCACCCGATGAGCCCGGTGGCCCAGAGCCTCGTCCAGTCCGTCGACTGGCTCGCCATCGCCCCGCCCACCGTCGTGGCCCTGGCCGCGCTCGCCGTGCTGGTCGCCGACCTGTTCGTGCCCGAGTCCCGCAAACCGCTGCTCGGCCTCGGCGCCGTCGGCGCGCTCGCCGCCGGCCTGCTCCTGCTGCTGCCGCTGGTGGGCGCCGGCCGCGCGACGTTCTGCCTCACCGGCGACCCGGCCGTGTGCAGCTACAGCGCGGACACGTTCACCCTCGCCATCCAGTTCCTCGTCCTCGGCGGCGCCCTGGTGGCCGCCCTGCTGTCCGTCACCGCGCTGCGGGACTCCGGCCCGCGCCTGCCCGACGGCGAGTTCTGGTTCCTGCTGCTCTCCTCGGCGGCCGGCGCCGCGCTGCTGCCCGCCTCCCGCGACCTCGCCACCCTCGTCGTCGCCCTGGAGGTGGCCTCCCTGCCCGCCTTCGCCCTGGTGGGCCTGCGCCACGGCGACCGGCGCTCCTCCGAGGCCGCCCTGAAGTTCTTCCTCTCCTCGGTCACCGCGACCGCCGTCAGCCTCCTGGGCGTCAGCTTCGTCTACGCCGCCACCGGCACCCTCCACCTGACCCGGGTGGCCGAGCGCGTCCAGCACGTCGACGGCCAGTTCACCACCCTCGTACGGACCGGCGTCGTCGTCCTCCTCGTCGGCTTCGCCTTCAAGACGGCCGCCGTGCCCTTCCACTTCTGGGTCCCCGACACCTACGTCGGCGCCCCCCTGCCGGTCGCCGCGTACCTCTCGGTCGTCGGCAAGGCGGTCGGCTTCAGCGGCCTCGTCCTCGTCACCGTCGTCGCCCTCCCCTCGTACGCCGACGTGTGGGGGCCCGCCCTCGCCGTACTGGCCGCGCTCACCATGACCGTCGGCAACCTCGGCGCCCTGCGGCAGAGCGCCACGCGCGCGTACGGCGCGGTACGGCTCCTCGCCTGGTCGTCCGTCGGCCAGGCCGGCTACCTCCTGGTGCCGATCGCCGCCGCCGCGTACGCCGACGACCCCGGACGGCCGATCGGCTCCACCGTCGCCTACGCCCTCGTGTACGCCGCCGTGAACCTCGGCGCCTTCGCGGTGGCCGCCCTCGTCGGCCGGACCAGGACCCTCAACCGGGTCGACGACTACCGGGGCCTGTACGCCGCCAACCCGCTGACCGCGCTGCTCCTCGCGTTCTTCCTGCTGTGCCTCGCCGGGCTGCCGCCCGGGATCATCGGCCTCTTCGCCAAGGTCACCGTCTTCGCCGCCGCCGTCGACGCGGGCCTCGGCTGGCTCGCCGTGGTCATGGCCGTCAACGTCGTGATCGCCCTCTTCTACTACCTCCGGTGGACGGCCCTGCTCTTCCGCGCCCCCGAGGGCGAGACCGCCGCCCACCGCCTCCCGGCCCCGCTCACCGCCGCCCTCGCCGCCACCGGCGCCCTCGGCCTCGCCCTCTCCGGAGCCCCCCAGCTCGTCCTGCGCTTCGCCGGCACCGCCCTCTTCTGAGCCTGGCAGCGCCTTGTAGCGCCCGGGTACGCCCCGGTACGGCCCCTGCCCGGCACCACCCGGAACCGCCGTCCACACCGGGGCGGCACCCGAAGGGCGCGTGGGCTAACTCCACACGCCCCCGAGCGCGAGCAGCGCACCCGGGGCGGGCCCCCGCCACCCGGACGGACCGCGCGCCACCGTACGCGTCGGGGAACCGGCGGCATTCGCCTGGCGTTGACCAGTACGGAAGGGTCCACTGGACGGGACGAGACACCACGACCAGGGGCATCCCGGACAGCGACCACGCACAGCGAGCGAGACCAGCAACCAGAGGGTTCCCCTGCTGCACGATTTGGAGGGCGTACCGTGCACCGCCGGCACAACGGGCTCAGGACCGCAGTTCTCCTCGGGGGACTGTCCGCGCTCATCATCGTCATCGGCGGCTTCTTCGGCCGAGCCGGGCTCGTCGTCGCCGTCCTCGTCGCCCTCGGCACCAACGCGTACGCGTACTGGAACAGCGACAAGCTCGCCCTGCGCGCGATGCGCGCCCGCCCGGTCAGCGAGTTCGAGGCACCCGCCCTCTACCGCATGGTCCGCGAGCTCTCCACCCAGGCCCGCCAGCCCATGCCCCGCCTGTACATCTCCCCGACGGAGGCGCCCAACGCCTTCGCCACCGGCCGCAACCCGCGCAACGCCGCCGTTTGCTGCACCGACGGCATCCTGCGCCTGCTCGACGAACGCGAGCTGCGCGGCGTCATCGGCCACGAACTGAGCCACGTCTACAACCGCGACATCCTGATCTCCTCGGTCGCCGGAGCCCTCGCCTCCGTGATCATGTTCCTGGTGAACTTCGCCTGGCTGATCCCCATCGGGCGGTCCGACGACGACGACGGCCCCGGCCTGCTCGGCATGCTGCTGATCATGATCCTGGGCCCACTCGCCGCCACCCTGATCCAACTCGCCATCAGCCGCTCCCGGGAGTACGAGGCCGACGCCTCCGGGGCCCAGCTCACCGGCGACCCGCTCGCGCTCGCCGGCGCGCTGCGCAAGCTGGAGGCCGGCACCCGGCAGCTCCCGCTGCCGCCCGAGCCGCGCATCGAGACCGCCAGCCACATGATGATCGCGAACCCTTTCCGGCCGGGGGAAGGACTGTCCAAGATGTTCTCCACCCACCCTCCGATGGCGGAGCGGATCGCCCGACTCGAAAAGATGGCAGGTCGCCACCAGTGAAGACCATCCTGAACATCATCTGGCTCGTCCTCAGCGGCTTCTGGCTGTTCCTCGGCTACCTGGTCGCGGGCGTGCTGCTGTGCATCACCATCATCGGCATCCCCTTCGGGATCGCCGCATTCCGCATCGGCGTCTACGCGCTCTGGCCCTTCGGCTACACCACGGTCGAACGCCGGGACGCGGGAGCGCCCTCCTGCATCGGCAACGTGCTCTGGCTGGTCCTGGCCGGCTGGTGGCTGGCGCTCGGCCACGTCTTCACCGGCATCGCGCTCTGCGTCACGATCATCGGCATCCCGCTCGGCATCGCCAACTTCAAGCTGATCCCCGTCTCGCTGCTCCCGCTGGGCCGCGAGATCGTCCGCACCGACCAGCCGTTCACGGCCGCCGCCGGACAGCGCAACGGCTGGTAGCCGACGGTCCGTCAGGAGTGCCGGCGCAACCACCGGGCATGATCGGGACGTCCTCTCCACCGACAGGACACGACAGCACGCGCGGAGGATCGGCCCACAGCGGCGGCACGGCGTGGAACGAGAAGGGGCAGGGTAGCGGCATGACCGTCATCGGCTGGATCATCCTGGGACTGTTGGCCGGGGCCATCGCCAAGTTCCTGCTGCCGGGGCGCGACCCGGGCGGCATCATCGGCACCACGCTGATCGGTGTCGCGGGCGCGTTCATCGGCGGCTGGATCTCGGCCCGCTGGCTGGACCACCCCATCACCAAGGGCTTCTACGACGGCGCCACCTGGGCGGCGGCCATCGGCGGCTCCCTGGTCCTCCTGATCGGCTACCGCCTGCTGTTCGGCAACTCCCGGAGCTGACCCCGCCCCGTGCCGGACGGGGCGGACGGCAACCGGGCCGACGATGACTGGGCCGAGGATGGCCGGGCGGACGGCGACCGGGCCGACGATGACCGGGCCGACGGCAACCGGGCGGACGACGAAGGGTGGGCACCCACGGGCGCCCACCCTTTCTCCCGTCCGGACCCCGGCCCCGGGGACCGGACGCCCGTGAACCGGACTACCGGTAGTTCACGAACTGCAACGCGAAGTCGAAGTCCTTGCCCTTCAGCAGCGAGATCACGGCCTGGAGGTCGTCCCGGCTCTTCGAGGTGACCCGCAGCTCCTCGCCCTGCACCTGGGCCTTCACGCCCTTGGGGCCCTCATCGCGGATGATCTTCGCCACCTTCTTCGCGTTGTCCTGGGAGATGCCCTCCTGGATCGACGCGAAGATCTTGTACTCCTTGCCGGAGAGCTGCGGCTCACCGGCGTCCAGGGCCTTCAGCGAGATGCCCCGCTTGATCAGCTTGGACTGGAAGACGTCGAGCACGGCCTTCACCCGGTCCTCGGAGTTCGCCTCCAGGAGGATCTTCTCCCCGGACCACCCGATCGAGGCGCCCACACCCTTGAAGTCGTAGCGCTGCGAAATCTCCTTGGCGGCCTGGTTGAGGGCGTTGTCGACCTCCTGCCGCTCGACCTTCGAGACGATGTCGAAACTGGAGTCGGCCATGTCCTGTGGCTCCTTGTATCTGGTGCGTGTCGGGTCACCTGCGGGACCCGTACCGGCATACGACGGCGGCCACCGGGCCCCTCCGGGGGGCCTCGGCCGCACCCGGCCAGCCTAGCCACCCGCGGCGCCCCGGACGGCGATCAATCGGGTGGCGGAGCACCCCTCCGCATCGGGTATTGTTTACGTCGTTGCCACGGAGCACCGCCCGAAAGCGGCGCGACGAGCAGCGAAACCCGGCGGTGTGCCCGAGCGGCCAAAGGGAGCAGACTGTAAATCTGCCGGCTCAGCCTTCCCAGGTTCGAATCCTGGCGCCGCCACACGACCGAAAGGGTCTGTGACCAGCAGCAATGCTGGTCACAGACCCTTTCGTCGTTGTCGGGTGCCGGCTGGTGAACCGACTGTGGCGGGGGCGCGTCCTTCCTGGTGACCGTCACCGCGCGTACAGGGGGAATGGCCGTGACCGACAAGGGTGTTGGACGGGATGACGGCTCGGGGCCCTGGTGGGCCGACCTCGGGACGTGGGGAGCCGTCGCCCTGGTCGGTGTCGGCGGGCTCGTGGCCGCGTGGGTCTTCCTCCGGCTGCCCGGAGCTCCTCAGGCGGCGGCCGGCTACCACCAGGCCGCCCGGATCGCCGCCATCGGCCTGGTGATCGTGGGAAGCGCCCTGCTCAGCCGCCGCCGCAGCGGCGGGAGGGGCGAGCAGCCGGACCAGGCGGAACGCCCCTGACCGGCGCCCCTCTCCGGCGGCCGGACGACGGCGGGAGGGGGCGATGCCATGATGTGCCGGTTTCCGGTGCGGAGCCGGAGCGGGGGAAAGGCCGGACATGACGGTGTACGTGGCCGGCGCGGGCGCGCTCGTGGCGTTGCTCATCGGTGCATCCGGCGCGGCGGCGCTCACGCGAGGGTGGCTGCTGCCGGTGAACCGGCGATCCGTGCGACGCGTACGGACCCACGGCTGGGGGCAGTTGGTGATCGCGCTCGGCCTCGCCTGGAACGCCGTCTGCGCGCTCACGCTGAACCGCCTCGCCACCCAGGGCGGCCCCCTGTGGGAGTGGGCGGCCCTCGGCGGTGTCGCCCTGCTCTTCGCCGGGCTGGCCCTGTTGGCGCTGAGCCAGTTTCCCGGGCGCGAGCGGCGGGGCGGCGACACGCCGGTCGCCTGATCACGCGGCCCGCCGCGCCGCGCCGCGCCTTGCGCCGCGCCCGGCGGTGTTCGGCGCGGCCCGCGGGCGCTCGGCGGCGTGTCGCGGGCAGACTGGGGGCATGCCGCCGTCCTCCCGGTCCGCCGGACCTTCCGGTTCCGCCCGCCGCCGGCGCTGCCCCGAGTGCCGCCGCGAGATCGCCGTCGTCGCCGGACGCTACGCCCGGCACGATCCGCCCGGTACCAGAGTCAGCGCCGACCTCGTCTCCTGCCCGGGATCGCGCCGCCCGGCCCCGCTCGGGGCGGCGCAGCCCTCCCTGGACGGCTACGTCGTCCCCGAGGTGCCCGGCCAACTGCCCCTGTTCTGAGCGGCGCGGGCCCGCGCCGCCGGCGTTCTCAGTTGCCGGCCACCGCCTTCACCGCGACCGACACCGGCGCCGAACCGCTGATCAGCTCCAGCGTCAGCCCCGCCGTCGCCGGCGTGTCCACCAGTTCGGCCAGGACCGCGGCCACGTCGTCCCGCGGCACCGGGCCGCGCCCGGTGTGCGCCTCCAGCCGTACCAGCCCCGTACCGGCGTCGTCGGTCAGCAGACCCGGGCGCAGGATCGTCCAGTCCAGCGCCTCCTGGGAGCGCACGTACGCGTCGGCCTCGCCCTTCGCGCGCAGGTAGACGTCGAACACCTCGTCGCCCGCGTGCCGCGGATCGGCGTTCATCGCCGACACCACCACGAACCGCCGTACCCCCGCCCGCACCGCCGCGTCCGCGAACAGGACCGCCGCCGCCTTGTCCACCGTCTCCTTGCGGGCCGCGCCGCTCCCGGGACCCGCGCCCGCCGCGAAGACCGCCGCGTCGGCGCCCCGCAGCCGTGCCGCGACCTCGTCGACGGAGGCCGACTCCAGGTCGAGGACCACCGGCTCGGCACCGGCCTCCCGCAGATCGTCGGCCTGCTCGGCCCGGCGGACGATGCCCGCCACCTCGTCACCGCGTGCGGCGAGCAACCGCTCCAGCCGCAGCGCGATCCGACCATGACCCCCAGCGATGACAATGCGCATGCCTTCGACCGTACGCCGCGACGGCCGTCCCCGCCGTACGGTCTCGGCCCGGCCCACGGAACGGGCAGGCGCAGGCAACGGGAGCGCGCCGCCGCGGCGAGGCGCGCGGTCACGAGCCCGGCCTCACGGCCACTCCCCGCGCCCCTGACGGCCGTCCCGGTCGCCGCGTCCCTGACGGGGCAGCCCCGGCTCCAGCCCGGTCGGCGGGTCGCCGAACTCCCGTACCGCGCTGGTCCGCGACACCACGCGCCCCCGGTGCACCACGATCCGGCTGTACGCCAGGGAGAGCGCCCCCGCCAGCCCGTCCGCGCGCACCGCGAGGAGTTCGGCCGGGAAACCCGCCTCCACGCGCACCCCGGGCAGCCCCAGCACCGACCGCGCCGTGGAACTCACCGCCTCGTACGCCTCCGTGGGGCGCAGCCCGTGCCGCGAGGCCAGCAGGAAGGCCGCCTCCAGGGGGTCGCCGCGCCCCACCGGGTTGGAGAGGTCCCGCAGCGCTCCGCTCCCGGCGGCGACGCGCACCCCGGCGGCGCGCAGCAGCCGTACCGGCGCCGGGGCGTCGCGATGGTCGGCGCCGCCGTCCCCGCCCCCGGCGCAGCCGCCCTGCGGCAGGCACACCACGGTCACCCCGGCCGCCGCGAGCAGGTCCGCCATCCGGGAGGCCACCTCGTCCGGCAGCAGGGCGAGCCCCTCGCACGGCCCGAGCGTCACCCCGGGGCGCAGTCCGCCCGCCATCGCCGTGATGCGGGCCAGCCGCGCCGGGTCGGCGGCGTCCGTGTGCAGGTCGACGGGGACGCCGTGTTCGGCGGCGATCTCCAGGACCGCCTCCACGTACCCCGTCGGGTCGGGGTCCAGGTCGGGGCAGCCGCCCGCCACGTCGGCGCCCATCTTCAGCGCGTCCCGCAGTATCGCCAGCCCCTCGGCCCCCGCCACGCCCGTCAGCACCCTCGGCACCGCCACCGTGGTCAGCTCCGTCAGCCCGCGCAGCGCGCGCCGCGCCCGCAGGACCCCTGTCAGCGTGCCCAGTCCCGGGACGTCGCCCACGCGTACGTGCGCGCGGAGCGCGGTGGCGCCGTGCCCGAGCTGGAGCAGGGCGGCCTCCGTGGCACGCCGCTGGACCTCCCGGGGGTCGTCGAGGACGGGGCCGGGCGTGTCGGCCGTCAGTGCCGTGTCGGCGTGGACGTGGGGCTCGGCGGGGGCGGGCAGGAGCAGGTAGCCGGAGAGGTCGACGCGGGCTCCCGCGCCGGGCGGAAGGCCGCCGGTCAGGCTGCCGGCGGTGCCGACCGCCTCGATGCGGTCGCCGTGCAGCCGTACGTCCACGGTGCGGCCGTCGGCGAGCCGGGCGCCGGACAGCAGCAGGGAGCCGCCGTCGGCCGGGCCCGAGCGGGAGGACGAGTGGTGCGGCTGCGGCTGGCTGGCGGGCATCGCGCTCCTCCGGGCTCGGGGCTGCGCAGTGGGGACGCAGGATCACGTACAAGATCACGCAGAGTGGGTCGAGCCTAGGACGGTGATCAGTCGGGGGCGCGGAGGAGCGCAATAGTCGTACCGCAGGGGTCCCCGTCGAGCCGGGCTTGATCCCGGTGTGGAGAACGCCCGTGGGGGAGGGGAGGGCACGGAGGGGGCCTGTCCGCGTTGACGGGGCGTGTGGGGTGGGGTGGGATGGGTCACGGTCCGGTGGGGAGGGCGGGCGCGGCGTTCGGGGGTCCGGCGGCGCCGGGGAGTCTCCGGGGCCCGGTGGTTCGGCCTCCGATCCCGCGCCGGGCCGCGGCCGCCGGGGCCGGCCACCGTACCGGCCCGGTCCCCGGCCTCGTCGCCGCTGCGGCCCCGCCCCGGCGTTCCCGGCCTTCGTCCCGGTGGGCCGGGTGCCTCGCGGGAGCGTCCGGCCCGGCGTGCTCGGCACCTTGCGGAGTGTCCGCCCGTGGTCGCCCCGGCACCGCCGGGAACGTCCGCCTCCGTGGTCCCCACGGCATCACCAGGGGTGGTCCCGGGGCGCGGGAACGAGGTCGGAGGGGACCGGGAAATGGATTTGGGCGATGGGCGGGCGAGCGTGTAATGTCTTCCTCGCTCGCCCCAATAGCTCAGTCGGCAGAGCGTCTCCATGGTAAGGAGAAGGTCAACGGTTCGATTCCGTTTTGGGGCTCTGGTGTGAGAGGTTCCCGCCGCCAGGCGGGGCCCGATCGCATCTCAGCGGTGTAGCTCAGTCGGTAGAGCAAGCGGCTCATAATCGCTGTGTCACCGGTTCAAGTCCGGTCACCGCTACGTTAAGTAGCCGATTGCGGGGTCGGTCCTTCGATCGGCTACTCTTTCTGCGTTGAACATCGTCAATCCGTTCGTCAAGGAGCACTCACGTGGCTGCCACCGACGTCCGCCCGAAGATCACGCTGGCCTGCGTGGAGTGCAAGGAGCGGAACTACATCACCAAGAAGAACCGGCGTAACAACCCGGATCGCCTGGAGATGAAGAAGCACTGCCCGCGTTGCAATGCGCACACCGCGCACCGCGAGACGCGATAAATCAGGCTCGTACGCGAGGCCGTCCCCGAAGTCAGGGGGCGGCCTCGCGTCGTTCCGGCCCCGGAACCATCGGGCCCGCGGGAACCGGCGGAACCCAGGGAACCGGCGGGCTCCGGCAGCCCGTAGTCCCGACCGGCGGGCCCCGGCCCCGGCCCCCCGTCCCGCCCCCGGGCTCCCCGCCCGGCCCCGGCCACCCGTCCCCGCGCCGCGCGGCGCGCGTCACGGACGGTCACGGGCGGCGGCGGTCGCAGACAGCAGCAGTCGCAGAGACCAGGAGGTTGCGAGCCCATGGCGCTCGACCAGTCGTTCGTGGGGCGGACCTATCCGCCGACCGCGCCCTACGAGGTGGGCCGGGAGAAGATCCGTGAGTTCGCGGAGGCGGTGGGCGACCCCAACCCCGCCTACACCGACACCGAGGCCGCCAAGGCGCTCGGCCACCCGGACGTGATCGCCCCGCCGACCTTCGTGTTCGCCATCACCTTCAAGGCGGCCGGCGAGGTCATCCAGGACCCGCAGCTCGGGCTGGACTACAGCCGGGTCGTGCACGGCGACCAGAGGTTCGCCTACGCGCGCCCCGTCCGCGCCGGCGACCGGCTCACCGTCACCTCCACCATCGAGGCGGTCAAGTCGATGGCCGGCAACGACATCCTGGACATCCGCGGTGAGGTCCACGACGAGGCCGGCGAGCACGTCGTGACCGCCTGGACCAAGCTCGTGGCCCGCGCGGCCGAGGAGGCGTGAGCACCCCATGACGGCGAAGATCGCGTACAGCGACGTCGAGGTCGGCACCGAACTGCCCGCCCGTTCCTTCCCCGTGGACCGCGCCACCCTGGTGCGCTACGCGGGTGCCTCCGGCGACTTCAACCCGATCCACTGGAACGAGCGGTTCGCCAGGGAGGTCGGTCTCCCGGACGTCATCGCGCACGGCATGTTCACCATGGCCGAGGCCATCCGGGTCGTCACCGACTGGACCGGCGACCCCGGCGCGGTCGTCGAGTACGGCGTCCGCTTCACCCGCCCCGTGGTCGTGCCCGACGACGGCGAGGGCGCCGTGATCGAGGTCAGCGGCAAGGTCGCCGCCAAACTGGACGACCACACCGTCCGCGTCGACCTCACCGCGACCAGCGCCGGGCAGAAGGTCCTCGGCATGTCCCGCGCGCTCGTCCGGCTCGCCTGACCGGCGACGACGCCAGCCCGGCGAGGGCCGCCCTCCGGGCCCGTGAACCCTCCGGGGCGCACGGGCCGGAGGAGCGGCCCTCCCGGCCCTTGACGTAGTTAGTGATTGCCCACTAACTTTCTCGCATGGTCAGGATGAGCGCCGAGGAGCGGCGCGAGAGCGTCATCCGCGCGGCGACGAGCGAGTTCGCCCGGGGCGGCTACCACGGCACGTCCACGGAGGCCATCGCCAAGCGGGTGGGGGTCTCCCAGCCGTACCTCTTCCGGCTCTTCCCGGGCAAGAAGGCGATCTTCCTCGCGGCGGCCGAACGCTGCCTGGAGGACACCCGCCGGGTCTTCGAGGAAGCCTCCGACGGACTGCGCGGCGAAGAGGCCCTGCAGGCGATGGCGGCGGCGTACACACGGCTGATCACGGAGCGGCCCGAGCAGCTCCAGATGCAGTTGCAGGTCTACGTCACCGTCGCCGCCGCCGAGGCCGCCGGCGACCACGAGTTCGGCGAGATGGTCCGCACCCGCTGGATGGAGCTGTGGGACGCCGTCCACCTCCCGCTCGGCGGGGACACCGCGGAGACGACCTCGTTCATGGCGTTCGGCATGCTCATCAACACCCTGGCAGGCATGGGCTTCCCGCCCGGCCACCGGGTCTGGGAGGGGCTCGACCTCTCCGCCCGCGTCCAGCGGGAGGCGGAGGGCACCTAGCCGGGGCGCGGCGCCGGATGGCGCGCGTGTCCGGTACGCATCCACGGCCATCCGGGCCGTGCGCTTCACGGGCGGTCTCGCGTGCCCGCGGAAAGTAGTGATCAATAACTAATCTCCGCTCGCGCAGAGCGGCGGACACCCTCTGGGGGAGAGATGTCACAGCACGGCGCACCACGCGGGGGAGCCGGGTGGGCCCTCGTCATCACCAGCGTCGCCGGTTTCATGGCGGCCCTCGACAACCTCGTCGTCACCACCGCACTGCCCTCCATCCGCGAGGACCTCGGCGGCGCGCTGCACGACCTCGAATGGACCGTGAGCGCCTACACGCTCACCTTCGCCGTCCTGTTGATGTTCGGCGCGGCCCTCGGCGACCGCTTCGGCCGGCGCCGCCTCTTCCTCGCCGGGCTCACCGTCTTCACCGGCGCCTCCGCCGCCGCCGCGCTGGCCCCCGGCATCGACGCCCTCATCGCGGCCCGCGCGGTCCAGGGCGTCGGCGCGGCCGTCATGATGCCGCTGACGCTCACCCTGCTGACCGCGGCCGTCCCCGCCGAGCGGCGCGGGATGGCGTACGGGATCTGGGGCGCCGTCAACGGGCTCGCCGTGGCCTCCGGCCCCCTGGTCGGCGGCAGCCTCACCGAGCACATCTCCTGGCAGTGGATCTTCTGGCTGAACGTTCCGCTGGGCCTCGCCCTGCTGCCCCTCGCCCGCCTCCGACTCGCCGAGTCCCACGGCACCGGCGCCCCGCTCGACATCCGCGGCACGCTGCTCGCCAGCGGCGGACTCTTCGGGATCGTCTACGGGCTGGTCCGCGGGCCCGCCGACGGCTGGACCGACGCCGTGGTGCTGACCGCCCTGTTCGCCGGGGCCGCGCTGCTCGCCGGCTTCGTCGTGCACGGCACCCGCGCCGCCCACCCGATGCTGCCGATGCGGCTGTTCCGCTCCCGGGCCTTCGCCGGGATCAACGCGGCGAGCCTGCTGATGTTCCTCGGCATGTTCGGCTCGATCTTCCTGCTCAGCCAGTACATGCAGGGCGTGCTCGGCTACTCGCCCACCGAGGCCGGGCTGCGCATGCTGCCCTGGACCGGCATGCCGATGCTCGTGGCGCCCCTCGCCGGGCTCCTCTCCGACCGGATCGGCGGGCGCCCCGTCGTCGCCGCCGGGCTCTTCCTCCAGGCGGCCGGCCTCGCCCACCTCGCCTCCGTGGTCACGGCCGACGCCACCTACGCCGCCCAACTGCCCGGACTGATCCTCGGCGGCGTCGGCATGGCCCTGTTCTTCGCCCCGGCCTCCGCCCTGGTCATGTCCAGCGTCCGGCCGCGGGAGCAGGGCATCGCCTCCGGCGCCAACAACGCGCTGCGCGAGGTCGGCGGGGCGCTCGGCATCGCCGTGATGGGGTCCATCTTCGCGGCGCGGGGCGGCTACGAGTCCGCGCAGACCTTCGTCGACGGGCTGCGGCCCGCGGTCGCCGTGGGCGCCGGGGTGGTGGGGCTGGCCGGGATCGCGGCCCTGGTGGTCCCCTCCGGCCGCCGGAGCGGGGCGGAGGCCACGCCCGGGACAGCGGCGGAGCGCACGGCTGCCGACACGCCGGCAGGTGACACGCCGACGGGACGCACGGTTGCCGACTCGCCGGGACACGGCACGCCGACGCGGCGCACGGGCACCGACACGCCGGCAGGTGACACGCCGACGCGGCGCACGGCTGCCGACACGCCGGGACGCGACACGCCGAGGTCCGGCACGCAGGCGGCGCCCGACACGCCCGTACCCGGCGGGGTACCCGGCCCGGTGGACCCCGCTCCTGCCGCCGCCCTCACCCCCGAGCCCGGACCCGCCACCCGCTGATCCCCCCCCCGGGGGGCCGGGCCCCGGCCGCCCCACGCCGCCCAGCACTCCGCGCCCGGCGCCCCACCGCCGGGCCCCGCCGAACCACTCCCCGGCAGTCCCCGGCAGTCCCCGGCAGTCCCCGGCAGTCCCCGGCAGTCCCCGGCAGTCCCCGGCAGTCCCCGAGCGACAGCCCCGACCGGCACCCACCGACCCACAGCCCTCCGGCAGGACCCGAAGCTCCCCGGCACCCCACGGCACACCCCGACGCGCCCGTGGGGCGCGCTGAGGTTCGTGGGCCCGGCCGCCCGGGTGGGGCGGCACATCGGCGCCGCCCCGGCGCGTACGGGGCCACCCTGAAGGCGCAACCTCCGCGGCGGACGTCGTGGACGCTCTCCGCCCAGGAGGCGCCCGGGGCCCTGCGGGACTTCGGGCGCTCGGGCGCCCACGCCCCCACGTCCCGCGGGCTGCCCGTGCCGATGCGGGACGACGCGTTCGCCTCCTGGACGGCGCCCGCCGGTGAACTGCCCGTCTCCTGGGCGGAGGTCCGGCGGCGGCCGGGCCGACGCGGACGAGGCCGCCCGCGGGGGTGGGCCGGCCGGGGCGGTCTCGTAGTCTTGGGCCCGTGCAGGAACTCCACGACGCCCCCCTCGCCCCCCTGACCACCCTCCGGCTGGGCGGCCCCGCCACCCGCTTGCTCACGGCAACGACCGACGGCGAGATCGTCGAGGCCGTCCGCGAGGCCGACGACAGCGGCACGCCCCTGCTGCTCATCGGCGGCGGTTCCAACCTGGTCATCGGCGACAAGGGCTTCGACGGCACCGCCCTGCACCTGGCCACCCGGGGCCTCACCCTCGACGGCACCACGCTGGAACTCGCGGCGGGCGAGGTGTGGACCGACGCCGTCGCCCGCACGGTCGAGGCCGGACTCGCCGGCATCGAGTGCCTGGCCGGCATCCCCGGCTCGGCGGGCGCGACTCCCGTCCAGAACGTCGGCGCCTACGGCCAGGAGGTCGCCAACACGATCACCGAGGTGGTCGCGTACGACCGCGAGGCCCGCGAGACGGTCACCCTCGCCAACGCCGACTGCGCCTTCTCCTACCGCGACAGCCGCTTCAAGGCCGAGAACGACCGCTACGTCGTCCTGCGTGTCCGCTTCGCCCTGGAGGACGCCGACGGCCTCTCCGGGCCGATCCGGTACGCGGAGACGGCCCGCGCCCTCGGCGTCGCCCCCGGCGACCGGGTGCCGCTGGCCGCCGCCCGCGACACCGTGCTGAAGCTGCGCGCCGGAAAGGGCATGGTCCTCGACCCGGAGGACCACGACACCTGGTCGGCGGGGTCGTTCTTCACCAACCCGATCCTCGGCGACGAGGAGTTCGCCGCCTTCCGCGCCCGCGTGGCAGGCCGCCTCGGCGCCGCCGTCGAGCCGCCCGCCTACCCGGCGGGGGAGGGGCGCACCAAGACCTCCGCGGCCTGGCTGATCGACAAGGCCGGTTTCACCAAGGGCTACGGCACCGGACCCGCCCGCATCTCCGGCAAGCACACCCTCGCCCTCACCAACCGGGGCGGGGCGACCACGGAGGACCTCCTGGCGCTCGCCCGCGAGGTCGTGGCCGGGGTGCACGAGGCGTTCGGCGTCACCCTGGTCAACGAGCCGGTGACGGTCGGCGTCAGCCTCCACCCGTAGAAGCCCCCGGCGCCCGGCGCTCACCCCGGCACCCGGCGCCCTCCCCCCGCCCCGCAGCACCCCGGCCACAGGACCGGCGCCCCGCCACGCGCCCCGCCGCGTCTCACCCCGTCCCCCGCCGGGCCCGCCTCAGGCGTCCCCGCCTCGCCGCTCACCCTGCCGGCTTGTTCAGCCAGTCGTCCACGCCCGCCAGGAGCTTCGCCCTGACCTCGGGCGGGGCGGCGGAGCCGCGGACCGACTGGCGGGCCAGCTCGGCCAGTTCCGCGTCCGTGAAGCCGTGGTACCGCCGCGCGATCTCGTACTGCGCCGCCAGCCGGGAGCCGAACAGCAGCGGGTCGTCCGCGCCCAGCGCCATCGGCACCCCGGCGTCGAACAGTTTCCGCAGCGGCACGTCCTCCGGCTTCTCGTAGACGCCGAGGGCGACGTTGGACGCGGGGCACACCTCGCAGGTCACCTGCCGGTCCGCGAGCCGCTTCAGCAGCCGCGGGTCCTCCGCCGCCCGCACCCCGTGCCCGATCCGGTCCGCCTCCAGGTCGTCCAGGCAGTCCCGCACCGAGGCCGGGCCGGTCAGCTCGCCCCCGTGCGGCGCGGACAGCAGCCCGCCGTCCCGGGCGATCGCGAAGGCGCGGTCGAAGTCGCGGGCCATGCCCCGGCGCTCGTCGTTGGACAGGCCGAAGCCGACCACGCCCCGGTCCGCGTAGCGCACCGCCAGCCGGGCCAGGGTGCGCGCGTCCAGAGGGTGCTTCATCCGGTTCGCGGCGACCAACACCCGCATGCCGATCCCGGTGTCGCGCACCGTCGTCTCCACCGCGTCCAGGATGATCTCCAGCGCCGGGATCAGCCCGCCCAGGCGCGGCGCGTACGAGGTGGGGTCGACCTGGATCTCCAGCCACTCCGAGCCGTCCCGCAGGTCCTCCAGCGCCGCCTCGCGGACCAGCCGCTGGATGTCCTCGGGCTCCTGGAGGCAGGACCGGGCCGCGTCGTACAGCCGCTGGAAGCGGAACCAGCCCCGCTCGTCGGTCGCCCGCAGCTTCGGCGACTCGCCCCGGGAGAGCGACTCCGTCAGCGTGTCGGGCAGGCGCACGCCGTGCTTGTCGGCGAGTTCCAGCAGGGTGGCGGGCCGCATCGACCCGGTGAAGTGCAGGTGGAGATGGGCCTTCGGCAGCTCAGAGAGATCACGTACACGCTCCATTCCGTGATCCTGCCGTACGCCGGGCCCGGCCCGGAAGCCGTTTCCCCATACGGGGGCTTGCTCGTACAAAGGAACAGAGCACCCCCCGGTGACCGGGGAGTGCTCCGTGAGTACCGCGCGGAAGGGGTGGGGGACCGTCAGTCCCGGGCCTCCGCCAGCAGCTTCTGCACCCGGCTCACACCCTCGACGAGGTCCTCGTCGCCGAGCGCGTACGACAACCGCAGGTAGCCCGGTGTGCCGAACGCCTCACCCGGCACCACCGCGACCTCGGCCTCCTCCAGGATCAGCGCGGCCAGCTCCACGGAGTCCTGCGGGCGGCGGCCCCGGATCTCCTTGCCGAGCAGCGCCTTCACCGACGGGTACGCGTAGAAGGCGCCCTCCGGCTCCGGGCACACCACGCCGTCGATCTCGTTGAGCATCCGCACGATGGTCCGGCGGCGCCGGTCGAACGCCTCCCGCATCGCGGCCACGGCGTCCAGGTCGCCGGAGACCGCGGCCAGGGCGGCCGCCTGGGCGACGTTGGACACGTTCGAGGTGGCGTGGGACTGGAGGTTGGTCGCGGCCTTCACCACGTCCTTGGGGCCGACGAGCCACCCGACGCGCCAGCCGGTCATGGCGTACGTCTTGGCGACACCGTTGACCACGATGCACTTGTCGCGCAGCTCGGGAAGGATCGCCGGCAGCGAGGTGAAGGTGGCGTCGCCGTAGACCAGGTGCTCGTAGATCTCGTCGGTCAGCACCCACAGGCCGTGCTCGACGGCCCAGCGGCCGATGGCCTCGGCCTCCTCGGCGCGGTAGACGGCGCCGGTCGGGTTGGAGGGCGAGACGAAGAGGACGACCTTGGTCTTCTCCGTGCGGGCCGCCTCGAGCTGCTCGACGCTCACCCGGTAGCCGGTCGTCTCGTCGGCGACCACCTCCACCGGCACACCGCCGGCCAGCCGGATCGACTCGGGGTACGTCGTCCAGTACGGGGCCGGGACGATGACCTCGTCGCCGGGGTCGAGGATCGCGGCGAACGCCTCGTAGATGGCCTGCTTGCCGCCGTTGGTGACGAGGATCTGCGACGGGTCGATCTCGTAGCCGGAGTCGCGCAGCGTCTTCGCGGCGATGGCGGCCTTCAGCTCGGGCAGGCCGCCGGCCGGCGTGTAGCGGTGGTACTTCGGGTCCTTGCACGCCTCGACGGCGGCCTCGACGATGTAGTCCGGGGTCGGGAAGTCGGGCTCGCCGGCACCGAAGCCGATCACCGGACGCCCGGCGGCCTTGAGAGCCTTGGCCTTGGCGTCCACGGCGAGGGTGGCGGACTCGGAGATCGCGCCGACTCGGGCGGAGACCCGGCGCTCGGTGGGAGGGGTTGCAGCGCTCATGCACCCCATCGTTCCAGACCCGAAACGCCCGGGGCACGCGGGTTTCACAGACCGAACGGCCCCGGGGCGAACCCCGGACAAGAGTCCGGAACCCGCCCGCGGCCTGGGCGATCTTCGGCCAGGAGGGGCCGGGGACGCCCCTCACGGGCGCTTTCTGTTCGACGCCCGGCCCCGGAACACGTACACTCTCACCTCGTTGGCCCTCAGCGGTCCGCCGCCACTCGGTGCACACCAGGCAACCGGGCGGATGCGGTACGTTGGGGGACGCACAAAGGGTCGTAGCTCAATTGGTAGAGCACTGGTCTCCAAAACCAGCGGTTGGGGGTTCGAGTCCCTCCGGCCCTGCTACACACTCCTCCGCCAGGATGTGTGCGCGTGTACGTACAGCAATGCACCGCCGTGCGGCTCAGACCGGGCGCGGCACGGCCACGACCCGGAATCAGGTGAGGACGAGTGACGGACGCCGTGGGCTCCATCGACATGCCTGATGCCCAGGACGAAGCGCCGAACTCCAAGAAGTCCCGCAAGGGCGGCAAGCGCGCCAAGAAGGGCCCTCTGAAGCGTCTCGCGCTCTTCTACCGCCAGATCGTCGCCGAGCTGCGGAAGGTCGTCTGGCCCAGCCGCAACCAGCTCACGACGTACACCACCGTGGTGATTATTTTCGTGGTCATCATGATCGGGCTGGTGACTCTGATTGACTATGGCTTCAGCCACGCCGCCAAGTACGTCTTCGGCTGAGCCGCAAGCGAAGGGCGCCGAGGTACCCGGCGCCCCTTTCGCGTGTTCCACCCCTATGTATCCAGGAAGAAGCAGCCACCGTGTCTGACCCGAACGTGAACGACGCCGCTGAGCCTCGCGGGGAGGCTGCCGAGTCCGTCGAGGACAAGCCCGGCACCGTCGAGGGCTCGGACAGCGAGGCCACCGAGACCTCGGCCGAGGTCGAGGGCGCCGAGGCCGTCGTCGCCGAGGAGACGGACGAGGCGGCCGGGGACGGCGCCGCGGACGCGGAGACCGAGGAAGAGGCCGAGCCGCAGCTCGACCCCGTCGAGCAGCTCCGCCAGGAACTGCGCGTCCTGCCCGGCGAGTGGTACGTGATCCACACCTACGCGGGCTACGAGAAGCGCGTGAAGGCCAACCTGGAGCAGCGCGCCGTCTCGCTGAACGTCGAGGAGTTCATCTACCAGGCCGAGGTCCCCGAGGAAGAGATCGTCCAGATCAAGAACGGCGAGCGCAAGACCGTCCGGCAGAACAAGCTGCCCGGTTACGTGCTCGTCCGCATGGACCTGACGAACGAGTCCTGGGGCGTCGTCCGCAACACCCCCGGCGTCACGGGCTTCGTCGGCAACGCCTACGACCCCTACCCGCTCTCCCTCGACGAGATCGTCAAGATGCTCGCCCCGGAGGCCGAGGAGAAGGCCGCCCGCGAGGCGGCCGAGGCCGAGGGCAAGCCGGCGCCGCAGCGCAAGGTCGAGGTCCAGGTCCTGGACTTCGAGGTCGGCGACTCGGTCACCGTCACCGACGGCCCCTTCGCCACCCTCCAGGCCACCATCAACGAGATCAACGCCGACTCGAAGAAGGTCAAGGGCCTCGTCGAGATCTTCGGCCGCGAGACCCCGGTCGAGCTCTCCTTCGACCAGATCCAGAAGAACTAGGTCACCCGGTTCTCCCTGGACCACCAGCGTCCGGGCAGGTCAGGCCGTCGCGTACGCGATCGCCTGACCTGCCCGGTTTTTGGCCGCGCATCCATACCCGCTATCGTTGTGCGGTATGCCTGCGTCCGGGTTGTTCCCGGTACGCGGGCAGGACCCGAATGAAAGGACCCGGAGAGCCATGCCTCCCAAGAAGAAGAAGGTCACGGGGCTCATCAAGCTCCAGATCCAGGCCGGTGCCGCCAACCCGGCTCCGCCGGTCGGCCCCGCGCTGGGTCAGCACGGCGTCAACATCATGGAGTTCTGCAAGGCCTACAACGCCGCGACCGAGTCGCAGCGCGGTTGGGTCATCCCGGTGGAGATCACGGTCTACGAGGACCGCTCCTTCACCTTCATCACCAAGACGCCGCCGGCCGCCAAGATGATCCTCAAGGCCGCGGGCGTGGAGAAGGGCTCCGGCGAGCCGCACAAGACCAAGGTCGCCAAGATCACCCGCGACCAGGTCCGCGAGATCGCCACCACCAAGCTGCCCGACCTCAACGCCAACGACCTGGACGCCGCCGAGAAGATCATCGCCGGCACCGCCCGTTCCATGGGCGTCACGGTCGAGGGCTGATCCCCACCTTCCCGCAGAAGTGGCGGGGCCTGCTCGGCCCGGACCACGACTCCTAAGCAACCCCAGGAGCAGTAGTGAGCAAGCGCAGCAAGTCTCTCCGCGCTGCGGACGCCAAGATCGACCGGGAGCGCCTGTACGCCCCGCTCGAGGCCGTCCGCCTCGCCAAGGAGACCTCCACGACCAAGTTCGACGGCACCGTCGAGGTCGCCTTCCGCCTGGGTGTCGACCCGCGCAAGGCCGACCAGATGGTCCGTGGCACCGTGAACCTCCCACACGGCACCGGCAAGACCGCCCGGGTCCTGGTCTTCGCGACCGGTGACCGTGCCGAGGCCGCGCGTGCCGCGGGCGCCGACATCGTCGGCGCCGACGAACTCATCGACGAGGTGTCGAAGGGCCGTCTGGACTTCGACGCCGTCGTCGCCACCCCGGACCTCATGGGCAAGGTCGGCCGCCTCGGCCGCGTGCTCGGTCCCCGTGGTCTGATGCCGAACCCCAAGACCGGCACCGTGACCCCGGACGTCGCCAAGGCTGTCAACGACATCAAGGGCGGCAAGATCGAGTTCCGCGTCGACAAGCACTCGAACCTGCACTTCATCATCGGCAAGACGTCGTTCGACGAGACCAAGCTGGTGGAGAACTACGGCGCGGCCCTGGACGAGATCCTGCGTCTGAAGCCGTCCGCCGCGAAGGGCCGGTACATCAAGAAGGCCGCCGTGAGCACCACCATGGGCCCCGGCATCCCGGTCGACCCGAACCGCACCCGCAACCTCCTCGTCGAGGAGGACCCGGCCGCGGTCTGAGCCGACGGCTCGCTCGACGGTCACGGGCCCCGCACCCACGGTGCGGGGCCCGTCCCCTTTTTCGGGTTTCCCGGGCTGCCGGTCCTCCCGACTTCCGGTCCTCCGGGCTGCCGGTCTATCCGGCCCCCCTGCGCCCGGCGCGGCGGCTCCCGTCCGCCGTTTCCCCGCGTCCACCCACCGCCGGGCCTTTCCCCCCGGGGGAGAGGCGGGCCAGGCTTTGCGGGACGGGTACCGCGCGCCTCGGCTAGCGTGCGGGCAGGTGACGCGCACAGGGGTGGGACGACATGACGAGCACGACGCTACGCCGCACGGCCTTCTCGACCGCGGTGACGGCCGTGCTGCTGCTGTGCACGCCCTCCTGCGCCGGCACCGGCGCCACCGGCGGCGACCGGGACGAGGGCCGCCCCACGGCCACGCCGACCGCCCCCGTGCCCTCCGCCCTGCGCGCCGCGGAACGGGCCGTCGGCCGGGCCGGCTCCGCCCGGGTCGAATCGGCCACCGTCATGGGCAGCGAACTGTCCCTGGAGGCCACCGGCGCCCTCGGCTGGAGCGACGGCCTCACCGGCACCCTGACCATCACCTACACCGGCGGCACCACCGCCGAGACGATGCGCGGACTCGGCACCACCGCCATGGAGGCCCGGTACCTGGCCGACGCGTACTACGCGAAGATGGGCGACGCCTTCGCCGAGCGGGCCGGCGGCCGGCACTGGATCAGGTACGTCTACGACGACCTGGAGGAACTGGGCGACCTCGGCGCCGACTTCGCCGACCAGATGCGCAGCACCACCCCCCACCAGGCGCTCAAGCAGCTCCTGGCCTCCGCGGACGTCCGGCGGGTCGGCGAGGAGACGACGCGCGGCCGGCGCACCACACACTGGTCGGGCACCGTGGACGGCGCCACCGCCCAGACCGTGGACGTCTGGGTCGACGACCGGGACCTCCTCGTGAAGAAGGTGGAGCGGGGCCGGACGGCGACCGGGGAGCTGACGCAGACCGCCTGGTACACCGATTACGGCGTGACCGTCGTCGCCGAGCGCCCGCCGGCCGCGGACACCGCGGACTTCAAGGAACTGCTGGCGGCGCAGACCGGCTCCTGACCCGGGAAAACTTCCGGAACGTTCGAACCGTCTTGCGATAGTCTCGCGTCCTCACTGTGAACGAGCAGTCGATTCTCTGTGCCCTCCATGGGCGCCAGGTGTCCCTTGGGGGGAATGCATGAAGACGTCCGTGCGGATGCGTGTGCCCGTCGCCACCGGTCTCGCCGCGCTGTTGCTCGCCGGGGGTGCGGTGGGCTGCGGCCAGGAGAAGAAGGCGGAGGAGACGCCGGCCATGTCGCCGGCCGCCGCGGTCGCCAAGGCGGCCAAGAACTCCGAGGACATCACCTCGCTGCACTACCGCATGACCGGCCGCACGCCCGAGGAGGGCCGCCTGGAGGGCGAGGCCAGGATGCGGCTCAAGCCCGAGCCCGCGATGGACATGAAGGTGAAGGCGCCCGACGAGGACCCCGACGCGACCGTCGAGATCCGCCTGCTGGACGGGGCCATGTACATCGGCGGCGCCGAGGCCGCCAAGGAGCTGGACGGCAAGAGCTGGATCAAGTTCGACCTGGAGGCGCTGGGCGCCGACGGCGAACTGAACGAGCTGGGCGGCTCCTCGCAGGCCGACAAGAACCCGGCCGCCGAGTCCACCTTCCTCACCGGCGCCAAGGACGTGCGCGAGGTCGGCACCGAGACCGTCGACGGCGTGAAGACCACCCACTACGAGGGCACGGTCACCCTCGCCGAGCTGGAGAAGTCCCTCAAGGACGAGGGGGCGGGCGAGGAGGAGCGCCGCAAGAGCCTGGAGGAGTACAAGGACCTCGGCATCGACAAGCTCACCATGGACATGTGGATCGACGAGAAGGACCGCACCAAGCAGTTCCGCATGCGCGGCGACGCCACCAAGGGCGAGCTGGACATGACCATCACCTTCCTCTCGTACAACGAGCCCGTGGAGATCGCGGCTCCGCCGGCCGGCGAGACCATGGACCTGGCCGAGATGATGGAGGAGATGGGCGAGGGCTGAGCCCCCGGCCGGGCGGCCACGGGAACGGATTTGCCTGGGACCGGCCCGTTCCCGTACGCTCCCTGAGAAGCCAAAGACCGCTGGTCGTCGCCGTGTGTTCGCAAGAGGACACGGTGGCCGAAGGAACCGCTGAACTGCGGACGACCCGCGTAGGTGACAGAGGATGAGCTCCCGGCCGTACCGTCGTACGTCCCGGTCGAGCCACGCCCCGTGCGCCTGCGCCCGGGGCGTTTCGTTTTCTCCAGTCCTCCTTCGGGGTCCGCGCGGTCCGAATCACCCGGAAGGAGGCCGAGGCTCTATGGCGAGGCCCGACAAGGCTGCCGCGGTTGCCGAGCTGACGGACAAGTTCCGCAGCTCCAACGCCGCCGTGCTGACCGAGTACCGCGGTCTCACCGTGGCGCAGCTCAAGACGCTGCGCCGGTCGCTCGGTGAGAACGCCCAGTACGCCGTGGTGAAGAACACGCTGACCAAGATTGCGGCCAACGAGGCCGGGATCACGACGCTGGACGACCAGTTCACTGGTCCGACGGCGGTCGCCTTCATCACCGGTGACCCGGTGGAGTCGGCGAAGGGTCTGCGCGACTTCGCCAAGGACAACCCGAATCTCGTCATCAAGGGCGGTGTCCTGGAGGGCAAGCCGCTCTCGGCCGACGAGATCAAGAAGCTCGCGGACCTCGAGTCCCGTGAGGTTCTGCTCTCCAAGCTGGCGGGTGCCTTCAAGGGCAAGCAGTCCCAGACTGCGCAGCTCTTCCAGGCGCTTCCCTCGAAGCTCGTCCGCACCGTGGACGCGCTCCGTGCCAAGCAGGACGAGCAGGGCGGTGCCGAGTAACTCGGCTCGCTTTCCGGCCCTCGCCGCCTGAGGCAAGGGCCATAGCGGGCCCGACGTCTACGCAGCAATGCCGTAAGGCACACGCCCGCCTCACCCCGTACATCCGGCATCTGCCGTTTTAGTGGAAGGACCGCCACCATGGCGAAGCTCAGCCAGGAAGACCTGCTCGCGCAGTTCGAGGAGATGACCCTCATCGAGCTCTCCGAGTTCGTGAAGGCGTTCGAGGAGAAGTTCGACGTCACCGCCGCCGCCGCGGTCGCCGTGGCCGGCCCCGCCGGTCCGGCCGCCCCGGTCGAGCAGGCCGAGGAGAAGGACGAGTTCGACGTCGTCCTCACCGGCGCCGGCGAGAAGAAGATCCAGGTCATCAAGGTCGTGCGCGAGCTGACCTCCCTGGGTCTGAAGGAGGCCAAGGACCTCGTCGACGGCACCCCGAAGCCGGTCCTCGAGAAGGTCAACAAGGAGCAGGCCGACAAGGCCGCCGAGGCCCTCAAGGGCGCCGGCGCCTCGGTCGAGGTCAAGTAAGACCTCACGGGTCCTCGTGGACCTGTAACGCCTCAGCACCGAAGAGCGATCATCCAATCGGGTGGTCGCTCTTCGGTGTGTACGGGGCCCGGCGGCGGCTGCCTTGCGTGGGCGGCGACGGGGAGTATGGTGATCTTCGTCGTGCCGTCTCCGGGGGCCACGAGGCACCCCCGGCGGCACCGGGTTTCGGCAAGGGGGGCCTTGACGAACCGCACGCGGCGCGCGATTCTCAGGACGCGTCGTCACAAGGTCCGGATCCGAGGCATGGATCGACGACGAAGAGGGCAGTATCACGGTGCGTTGAGGGATTGACCTCCCGCAGGTGGTGAGAACAACGAGGAGCCAAGACGGTCCGGGAAACCAGCACTGGACATCAGTGAGCCAAGTGGCTACACTGACCCTTTGCGCTGCCTGTTAGCTGCCCCCTGCCCGTCACCAGGGGTCCGCCCTCGCCCGAGCACTGACGATCAGAGCATGTCTGACCTGGCCTTTCCGCCACATCAGACACCCCCTGTCTCCGTGCACGGAAGAGGGGCCGGTACGCGCGTAGTGAGTCCGAGCCCTCGGAAGGACCCCCTCTTGGCCGCCTCGCGCAATGCCTCGACCGCGAATACGAACAACGCTGCCAGCACCGCCCCGCTGCGCATCTCCTTTGCAAAGATCAAGGAGCCCCTCGAGGTTCCGAACCTTCTCGCGCTGCAGACCGAGAGCTTCGACTGGCTGCTCGGCAACGACGCGTGGAAGGCTCGCGTCGAGTCGGCTCTGGAATCCGGTCAGGACGTCCCCACCAAGTCCGGTCTCGAGGAGATCTTCGAGGAGATCTCCCCGATCGAGGACTTCTCCGGGTCGATGTCGCTGACGTTCCGCGACCACCGCTTCGAGCCCCCGAAGAACAGCATCGACGAGTGCAAGGACCGCGACTTCACGTACGCCGCGCCGCTCTTCGTCACCGCCGAGTTCACGAACAACGAGACCGGCGAGATCAAGTCCCAGACCGTCTTCATGGGCGACTTCCCGCTCATGACGAACAAGGGCACCTTCGTCATCAACGGCACCGAGCGTGTCGTGGTGTCGCAGCTCGTCCGCTCGCCCGGCGTCTACTTCGACTCCTCCATCGACAAGACGTCCGACAAGGACATCTTCTCCGCCAAGATCATCCCGTCCCGGGGTGCCTGGCTGGAGATGGAGATCGACAAGCGCGACATGGTCGGTGTCCGCATCGACCGCAAGCGCAAGCAGTCCGTGACCGTCCTCCTCAAGGCGCTCGGCTGGACCACCGAGCAGATCCTGGAGGAGTTCGGCGAGTACGAGTCCATGCGCGCCACCCTGGAGAAGGACCACACCCAGGGCCAGGACGACGCGCTGCTCGACATCTACCGCAAGCTGCGTCCGGGCGAGCCCCCCACGCGCGAGGCCGCGCAGACGCTGCTGGAGAACCTCTACTTCAACCCCAAGCGCTACGACCTGGCCAAGGTCGGCCGCTACAAGGTCAACAAGAAGCTCGGCGCGGACGTGCCGCTGGACGCCGGTGTCCTGACCGTCGAGGACGTCATCTCGACGATCAAGTACCTGGTGAAGCTGCACGCCGGCGAGATCGAGACGGCCGCCGACAACGGCCAGACGATCGTCGTCGAGACCGACGACATCGACCACTTCGGCAACCGCCGTCTGCGCAGCGTCGGCGAGCTGATCCAGAACCAGGTCCGCACGGGTCTCGCCCGCATGGAGCGCGTCGTGCGCGAGCGCATGACGACCCAGGACGTCGAGGCGATCACGCCGCAGACCCTGATCAACATCCGGCCGGTCGTCGCCTCCATCAAGGAGTTCTTCGGCACCAGCCAGCTCTCGCAGTTCATGGACCAGAACAACCCGCTGTCGGGTCTCACCCACAAGCGCCGCCTGTCGGCGCTGGGTCCGGGTGGTCTCTCCCGCGAGCGGGCCGGCTTCGAGGTCCGTGACGTGCACCCCTCGCACTACGGCCGCATGTGCCCGATCGAGACCCCCGAAGGCCCGAACATCGGCCTGATCGGCTCGCTCGCCTCCTACGGCCGGGTCAACGCCTTCGGCTTCGTCGAGACCCCGTACCGCAAGGTGAACGACGGCCAGGTCACCGACGACGTCGACTACCTGACCGCCGACGAGGAAGACCGCTTCGTCATCGCGCAGGCCAACGCCGAGCTCAACGACGACCTGCGCTTCGCCGAGGCCCGCGTGCTCGTCCGCCGCCGCGGCGGCGAGGTCGACTACGTCGGCCCCGAAGAGGTCGACTACATGGACGTCTCGCCGCGCCAGATGGTGTCCGTGGCGACCGCCATGATCCCGTTCCTGGAGCACGACGACGCCAACCGCGCGCTCATGGGCGCGAACATGATGCGGCAGGCCGTCCCGCTGATCCGCTCCGAGGCCCCGCTCGTCGGCACCGGCATGGAGTACCGCTCCGCGGTCGACGCCGGCGACGTGGTCAAGGCCGAGAAGTCGGGTGTGGTCCAGGAGGTCTCCGCGGACTACATCACCACCGGCAACGACGACGGCACGTACATCACGTACCGCCTCGCCAAGTTCGCCCGCTCCAACCAGGGCACCTCGGTCAACCAGAAGGTCCTCGTCAACGAGGGCGACCGGATCATCGAGGGCCAGGTCCTCGCCGACGGTCCGGCCACCGAGAACGGCGAGATGGCGCTCGGCAAGAACCTGCTGGTCGCCTTCATGCCGTGGGAGGGCCACAACTACGAGGACGCGATCATCCTGTCGCAGCGCCTCGTGCAGGACGACGTCCTCTCCTCGATCCACATCGAGGAGCACGAGGTCGACGCCCGCGACACCAAGCTGGGCCCCGAGGAGATCACCCGGGACATCCCGAACGTCTCCGAGGAGGTCCTCGCCGACCTCGACGAGCGCGGCATCATCCGCATCGGCGCCGAGGTCATCGCCGGCGACATCCTCGTCGGCAAGGTCACGCCCAAGGGCGAGACCGAGCTGACCCCCGAGGAGCGGCTGCTGCGCGCGATCTTCGGCGAGAAGGCCCGCGAGGTCCGCGACACCTCGCTGAAGGTGCCGCACGGCGAGACCGGCAAGGTCATCGGCGTCCGCGTCTTCGACCGCGAGGAGGGCGACGAGCTGCCCCCGGGCGTCAACCAGCTCGTCCGCGTCTACGTCGCCCAGAAGCGCAAGATCACCGACGGTGACAAGCTCGCCGGCCGCCACGGCAACAAGGGCGTCATCTCCAAGATCCTGCCGATCGAGGACATGCCGTTCCTGGAGGACGGCACCCCGGTCGACATCATCCTGAACCCGCTGGGCGTCCCCTCCCGGATGAACCCCGGCCAGGTCATGGAGATCCACCTCGGCTGGCTCGCCAGCCGCGGCTGGGACGTCTCCGGCCTCGCCGACGAGTGGGCCGAGCGCCTCAGGGTCATCAGCGCCGACCGCGTCGAGCCCGGCACCAACGTCGCCACGCCCGTCTTCGACGGCGCCCGGGAGGACGAGATCGCCGGTCTGCTCCAGCACACCATCCCGAACCGGGACGGCGAGCGGCTGGTGCTCCCCTCCGGCAAGGCGCAGCTCTTCGACGGCCGCAGCGGTGAGCCGTTCCCCGAGCCGATCTCGGTCGGCTACATGTACATCCTCAAGCTGCACCACCTGGTCGACGACAAGCTCCACGCCCGTTCGACCGGTCCGTACTCCATGATCACCCAGCAGCCGCTGGGTGGTAAGGCTCAGTTCGGTGGCCAGCGCTTCGGTGAGATGGAGGTGTGGGCCCTCGAGGCCTACGGCGCCGCCTACGCGCTCCAGGAGCTGCTGACCATCAAGTCCGACGACGTCACCGGCCGCGTGAAGGTCTACGAGGCGATCGTCAAGGGCGAGAACATCCCCGAGCCCGGCATCCCCGAGTCCTTCAAGGTGCTCATCAAGGAGATGCAGTCCCTGTGCCTCAACGTGGAGGTGCTGTCCAGCGACGGTATGTCCATCGAGATGCGTGACACCGACGAGGACGTCTTCCGCGCGGCGGAGGAGCTCGGCATCGACCTGTCGCGGCGCGAGCCGAGCAGCGTCGAAGAGGTCTGACGGGAGTTCCGGCGGCCTTCGCGCCGAAGGCCGCCGGCCCCAGGACCCCCGTTTCAGACCCCATGACTCACAACCCTGAGAGGGATTGACGCATAGTGCTCGACGTCAACTTCTTCGACGAGCTCCGGATCGGTCTGGCCACCGCTGACGACATCCGTCAGTGGAGCCACGGCGAGGTCAAGAAGCCCGAGACCATCAACTACCGCACCCTCAAGCCGGAGAAGGACGGACTCTTCTGCGAGAAGATCTTCGGTCCGACCCGCGACTGGGAGTGCTACTGCGGCAAGTACAAGCGCGTCCGCTTCAAGGGCATCATCTGCGAGCGCTGTGGCGTCGAGGTCACGCGCGCCAAGGTGCGCCGTGAGCGGATGGGCCACATCGAGCTGGCCGCCCCCGTCACCCACATCTGGTACTTCAAGGGCGTCCCGTCGCGCCTCGGCTACCTGCTCGACCTCGCCCCGAAGGACCTGGAGAAGGTCATCTACTTCGCGGCGTACATGATCACGTACGTCGACGAGGAGCGCCGCACCCGCGACCTGCCCTCGCTGGAGGCCCACGTCTCCGTCGAGCGCCAGCAGATCGAGCAGCGCCGCGACGCCGACCTGGAGGCCCGCGCCAAGAAGCTCGAGACCGACCTGGCCGAGCTGGAGGCCGAGGGCGCCAAGGCGGACGTGCGCCGCAAGGTGCGCGAGGGCGCCGAGCGCGAGATGAAGCAGCTCCGCGACCGCGCCCAGCGCGAGATCGACCGCCTCGACGAGGTGTGGAACCGGTTCAAGAACCTCAAGGTCCAGGACCTGGAGGGCGACGAGCTGCTCTACCGCGAGCTGCGCGACCGCTTCGGCACCTACTTCGACGGCTCGATGGGCGCCGCCGCGCTGCAGAAGCGCCTGGAGTCCTTCGACCTGGACGAGGAGGCCGAGCGCCTCCGCGAGATCATCCGCACCGGCAAGGGCCAGAAGAAGACCCGTGCCCTGAAGCGGCTCAAGGTGGTCTCGGCGTTCCTGCAGACCTCCAACAGCCCCAAGGGCATGGTCCTGGACTGCGTCCCGGTCATCCCGCCGGACCTGCGTCCGATGGTGCAGCTCGACGGTGGCCGCTTCGCGACCTCCGACCTGAACGACCTGTACCGCCGTGTCATCAACCGCAACAACCGCCTGAAGCGGCTTCTCGACCTCGGTGCCCCCGAGATCATCGTGAACAACGAGAAGCGCATGCTCCAGGAGGCCGTCGACGCGCTCTTCGACAACGGCCGCCGCGGTCGCCCGGTCACGGGCCCCGGCAACCGTCCGCTGAAGTCGCTGTCCGACATGCTCAAGGGCAAGCAGGGCCGCTTCCGCCAGAACCTGCTCGGCAAGCGCGTGGACTACTCCGCGCGTTCCGTGATCGTCGTCGGTCCGCAGCTCAAGCTGCACCAGTGCGGTCTGCCCAAGGCGATGGCGCTGGAGCTCTTCAAGCCGTTCGTGATGAAGCGCCTGGTCGACCTGAACCACGCGCAGAACATCAAGAGCGCCAAGCGCATGGTCGAGCGCGGCCGCACGGTCGTGTACGACGTGCTGGAAGAGGTCATCGCGGAGCACCCGGTCCTGCTGAACCGGGCGCCCACCCTGCACCGCCTCGGCATCCAGGCCTTCGAGCCGCAGCTCGTCGAGGGCAAGGCCATCCAGATCCACCCGCTCGTCTGCACCGCGTTCAACGCGGACTTCGACGGCGACCAGATGGCCGTGCACCTGCCGCTGTCCGCGGAGGCGCAGGCCGAGGCCCGCATCCTGATGCTGTCCTCGAACAACATCCTCAAGCCGGCCGACGGCCGTCCGGTGACGATGCCGACCCAGGACATGGTGCTGGGCCTGTTCTTCCTCACCACCGACGGCGAGGGCCGCGACGTCAAGGGCGAGGGCCGGTCCTTCGCCTCCGTCGCCGAGGCGATCATGGCCTTCGACGCGGGCGAGCTGTCGCTCCAGTCGAAGATCGTGGTCCGCTTCCCGGTGGGCACCATCCCGCCGCGCGGCTGGGAGCCCCCGGCCCGCGAGGAGGGCGAGCCCGAGTGGCAGCAGGGTGACACCTTCACCCTGGAGACCACGCTGGGCCGCGCGCTCTTCAACGAGCTGCTTCCCGAGGACTACCCGTTCGTCGACTACGAGGTCGGCAAGCGCCAGCTCTCGGAGATCGTCAACGACCTCGCCGAGCGCTACCCCAAGGTCATCGTGGCGGCGACGCTCGACAACCTGAAGGCGGCCGGCTTCTACTGGGCCACCCGTTCCGGCGTGACCGTCGCCATCTCGGACGTCATCGTCCCGGAGGCCAAGCGGTCGATCGTCCAGAGCTACGAGGCCCAGGACGAGAAGGTCCAGAAGCAGTACGAGCGCGGTCTGATCACCAAGGACGAGCGCACGCAGGAGCTCATCGCGATCTGGACCAAGGCGACCAACGAGGTCGCCGAGGCGATGAACGACAACTTCCCGAAGACCAACCCGATCTTCATGATGGTGAACTCGGGTGCGCGCGGCAACATGATGCAGATGCGTCAGATCGCCGGTATGCGTGGTCTGGTGTCGAACGCGAAGAACGAGACGATCCCGCGGCCGATCAAGGCGTCCTTCCGCGAGGGCCTGTCCGTGCTGGAGTACTTCATCGCCACGCACGGCGCCCGCAAGGGTCTGGCGGACACCGCGCTGCGGACCGCCGACTCGGGTTACCTCACCCGTCGTCTGGTCGACGTCTCCCAGGACGTCATCATCCGCGAGGAGGACTGCGGCACCGAGCGCGGTCTGAAGCTGCGGATCGCCGAGCGGGACGCGGACGGCACGCTGCGCAAGGCCGAGGACGTCGAGACCAGCGTCTACGCCCGGATGCTCGCCGAGGACGTCGTCATCGACGGCAAGGTGATCGCGCCGGCCAACGTCGACCTGGGTGACGTGCTCATCGACCAGCTCGTGCACCACGGTGTCCAGGAGGTCAAGACCCGCTCGATCCTGACCTGCGAGTCCGCCGTCGGCACCTGCGCCATGTGCTACGGCCGTTCGCTGGCCACGGGCAAGCTGGTCGACATCGGTGAGGCGGTCGGCATCATCGCCGCCCAGTCCATCGGTGAGCCCGGTACCCAGCTCACGATGCGTACCTTCCACACCGGTGGTGTGGCCGGTGACGACATCACCCAGGGTCTGCCCCGTGTCGTCGAGCTCTTCGAGGCCCGTACCCCGAAGGGTGTCGCCCCGATCTCCGAGGCCGCCGGCCGCGTGCGGATCGAGGAGACCGAGAAGACCAAGAAGATCGTCGTCACCCCGGACGACGGCAGCGACGAGACGGCGTTCCCGATCTCGAAGCGCGCCCGTCTGCTGGTCGGCGAGGGCGATCACGTCGAGGTGGGCCAGAAGCTCACCGTGGGTGCCACCAACCCGCACGACGTGCTGCGCATCCTGGGTCAGCGTGCCGTCCAGGTCCACCTGGTCGGCGAGGTCCAGAAGGTCTACAACTCGCAGGGCGTGTCGATCCACGACAAGCACATCGAGATCATCATCCGGCAGATGCTGCGCCGGGTGACGATCATCGAGTCGGGCGACGCCGAGCTGCTGCCCGGCGAGCTGGTCGAGCGGTCGAAGTTCGAGACCGAGAACCGGCGCGTGGTCCAGGAGGGCGGTCACCCGGCCTCCGGCCGTCCGCAGCTCATGGGTATCACCAAGGCGTCGCTGGCCACCGAGTCGTGGCTGTCGGCGGCCTCCTTCCAGGAGACGACCAGGGTCCTGACGGACGCGGCGATCAACGCCAAGTCCGACTCCCTGATCGGCCTCAAGGAGAACGTCATCATCGGTAAGCTCATCCCGGCCGGTACGGGCCTGTCCCGCTACCGCAACATCCGGGTCGAGCCGACCGAGGAGGCCAAGGCCGCGATGTACTCGGCCGTCGGCTACGACGACATCGACTACTCGCCGTTCGGCACCGGTTCCGGCCAGGCCGTCCCGCTGGAGGACTACGACTACGGTCCGTACAACCAGTAAGCGAGCAGCATGACCGGAGGGCGGTCACCCCGTGGGGGTGGCCGCCCTCCGGCGTGCGCGGGGTCCGTCAGGGCACGCCCAGTTCGAAGAGGACGTAGTGGGCGTACCAGCCGGAGGCGAGGGCCGCGGTGGTGAAGAAGACCGTGAGGACGAGCGGCCGGAGCCGGGCGAGGGCCGCGGCGGGGGCGATGAGCAGGGGGAAGGCCGGCAGCAGGTAGCGCATGGTGTTGCCGAACATCTGCTGGGTGCCGAGCACGGTGACGAGGGTGGCCAGGGTGTAGGCGACCAGCACCAGCGGGGGCCGCTTGCGCAGCATCAGGGCGACGAGGAAGGGCAGCGCCAGCACCAGTTGCAGGGAGAGCAGGTCGGGTACGGAGAAGGCGAAGACGTAGTCGTGCCGGCCGACGGCCAGGTTCCGCAGGACGTCCAGGGTGTAGGCGCCGTAGTCGAAGAAGTGGGCCCAGCCCTCGCGCTGGAGCGTGAAGTACGCCGTCGCCTCACCGGTGGACCAGCCGACCCAGGCGACGTAGGAGAGGAGCCCCAGGGGGGCGACGAGCATGGCGTAGACCGGCCCGCGCACCCCGTGTTCGCGTCTGCTCGCCGGGCGGGCGAGGGTGACCAGGGCGGCCAGGCCCACGGCGCCGATGAGGACGGCGGAGGTGGGCCGGTTGAGCCCGGCGAGGAAGGCGAGCAGCCCGGCCGTCACCCAGCGGCGGGTCATCACGGCGTAGCAGGCCCAGGCCGCGATGGCGACGAAGAGGGACTCGGAGTAGACGGCCCACTCGACGCCGGCGCCGGGCGCCACCGCCCACAGCCCCGCGGCGAGGGTGCCCGCGCGGACGCCGGCGACCAGCCTGACCACGCTGTAGATGCCGGCGGCGGCGACGAAGGAGCACAGGACGGAGACGAGGATGCCGGAGCCGTAGAGGCCCAGGCCGGTCGCCTCGGAGACCGTGCGGATCAGCGACGGGTAGAGCGGGAAGAAGGCGACCGAGTTCTGCCGGACGGTGAACAGGCCCTCCGTCTCCAGCCGTACCAGCGCGGGCTGGTAGCCGTGCTCGGCGACCTGGAGGTACCACCAGCCGTCCCAGGTGGCCAGGACGTCCCACCAGTGGGCGCCGCCGCCGAAGCGCGGGTTCTTGCCGTGGTAGTCCCCGGCGTACTCCAGCAGGGCGGCGAAGACCGCGAGGCCGGTCAGTTTGAGGACGCCGTAGAGGGCGAGCGGCGCGAGGAGGGGGCGGGCGGCCGGCGGCAGGGGGAGCTGCCGGAGCCGGGCGGTGAGCCGCGCGGGCCACGGCGTGCGCCGGTTCGTGGCGGGTCCGGCGTGCGCGCCGGTGTCCTCGTCGTGCGCGCCTCCCGGCGCGCCGGTCACCGTGTCGTCGGCAGCCGATTCCATGCCGTCGTCCCCCCTGGCCCGTCCACGGGCCTCCCTTGCTGCCATAAGATCGCACAAGAGTCGCACACCTGTGCGCCGCGTCGGGGGAGGGGAGGGGCGGTGCCCGAGGAACGGGACGAGCCGATCGCGCTGTCGGTCGTGATCCCCATGTACAACGAGGAGGAGGCCCTGCCCGCGCTGGTCAGCCGGGTGCGGCCGGTCCTCGACGGCCTCGGCGTCGCCCACGAGGTCATCGCGGTCGACGACGGCAGCGGCGACCGCACGGGCGAGTTGCTCGCCGCCTTCCGGCTGGGCTGGCCCGAGCTGCGGATCATCTCCCTGCGGCGCAATTCCGGCCACCAGGCCGCCCTCACCGCGGGGCTGGACCGCTCGGTGGGCGCCCACGTGGTCAGCCTCGACGCCGACCTCCAGGACCCGCCGGAGAAGATCCCGGAGATGCTGGCGCTGGCCCGCGCCGAGAACCTGGACATCGTCTACGGCGTGCGTGCCGACCGCAGCAGCGACACCGGCTTCAAGCGCTGGACGGCGGGGGTCTACTACCGGCTCATGCGCCGGCTGGCCGGGCCCTCCGTCCCCGCGCAGGCCGGCGACTTCCGGCTGCTCAGCCGGGCCGCGGTGGACGCCCTCAAGGCCCTGCCCGACCAGCAGCGGGTCTACCGGCTGCTGGTGCCCTGGCTCGGCTTCCCCAGCGGGCGGGTCACCTACGAGCGCGCCCCGCGTACGGCCGGCCGCACGAAGTACCCGCTGGGCCGCATGATCCGGCTCGCGGTGGACAGCGTCACCGGCTTCTCCGCGGCCCCGCTGCGGCTGGCCACCTGGCTCGGCGCCGGCGCCTTCCTGGTCTGCCTGGGGCTGCTGGTCTACACGCTCACCGCGTTCGCGCTGGGCCGGACGGTGCCGGGGTGGACCTCGCTCTTCACCGGGCTGGTGTTCATCGGGGCGGTCCAGTTGGTCTGCGTCGGGCTGCTCGGCGAGTACGTCGGCCGGATCTACACGGCCGTCCAGAACCGGCCGACCTACTTCGTGCGCGACGACACAGCGGCGCCGGAGGCGGGGACACCGGCGGACAGGCCCCGCCTGCCCGCTCCCCGGACCTGAGAAGGGCCGCGTCGTGCCAGGACGGAACGGGGGGAACCGGGAGGAGCCGGGAGGAGGCGGTCGGCGCTCCGGGTGCGGCCCATTTGTTTTGACCGCAGCGAATGCTATAGGTACGCTCAGACCTTGTGCCTGGGGTGTGCCCTGGCTCAGGTGTGTGCCTTTCAACCGCACCGAGAGCTGTGACCGGCCACCGTGATCTGCGCATTCTTTTCGCCGTGCGGCGGGAGTCCGCGTGATTCGACACACCCGACCGCGTGGGTCGGTGACGTTCCAGGTTAGCTGTACCCATCGGCACACAGAAACCGGAGAAGTAGTGCCTACGATCCAGCAGCTGGTCCGGAAGGGCCGGCAGGACAAGGTCGACAAGAACAAGACGCCCGCGCTCGAGGGTTCGCCCCAGCGTCGCGGCGTCTGCACGCGTGTCTTCACGACCACCCCGAAGAAGCCGAACTCGGCCCTGCGTAAGGTCGCGCGTGTGCGTCTGACCAGCGGTATCGAGGTCACCGCTTACATTCCGGGTGAGGGACACAACCTGCAGGAGCACTCGATCGTGCTCGTGCGCGGCGGCCGTGTGAAGGACCTGCCGGGTGTTCGTTACAAGATCATCCGTGGCTCCCTCGACACCCAGGGTGTCAAGAACCGCAAGCAGGCCCGCAGCCGTTACGGCGCCAAGAAGGAGAAGTAAGAATGCCTCGTAAGGGCCCCGCCCCGAAGCGCCCGGTCATCATCGACCCGGTCTACGGTTCTCCTCTGGTGACCTCCCTGATCAACAAGGTGCTGCTGAACGGCAAGCGCTCCACCGCCGAGCGCATCGTCTACGGCGCCATGGAGGGCCTGCGCGAGAAGACCGGCAACGACCCGGTCATCACGCTGAAGCGCGCTCTCGAGAACATCAAGCCGACGCTCGAGGTCAAGTCCCGCCGCGTCGGTGGCGCCACGTACCAGGTGCCGATCGAGGTCAAGCCCGGTCGTGCCAACACCCTGGCGCTGCGCTGGCTCGTCGGTTACTCCCGCGCCCGCCGCGAGAAGACGATGACCGAGCGTCTGCTCAACGAGCTCCTCGACGCCTCCAACGGCCTCGGTGCCGCTGTGAAGAAGCGCGAGGACACGCACAAGATGGCCGAGTCCAACAAGGCCTTCGCGCACTACCGCTGGTAGTCGGAAACCCCTTCGAAACCGAGAGAAGACTGAAGCCTTATGGCTACCACTTCGCTTGACCTGGCCAAGGTCCGCAACATCGGGATCATGGCCCACATCGACGCGGGCAAGACGACCACCACCGAGCGGATTCTGTTCTACACGGGCGTTTCGTACAAGCTGGGCGAGACGCACGAGGGCTCGGCGACCATGGACTGGATGGAGCAGGAGCAGGAGCGTGGTATCACCATCACCTCCGCTGCGACCACCTGTCACTGGCCGCTCGAGGACATCGACCACACCATCAACATCATCGACACCCCGGGCCACGTCGACTTCACGGTCGAGGTGGAGCGTTCGCTGCGCGTCCTCGACGGTGCCGTCACGGTGTTCGACGGTGTCGCCGGTGTCGAGCCGCAGTCCGAGACGGTGTGGCGTCAGGCGGACCGCTACGGCGTTCCGCGTATTTGCTTCGTGAACAAGCTTGACCGCACCGGTGCGGACTTCCTCCGCAGCGTCGGCATGATCTCCGACCGGCTCGGCGCCCAGCCGCTGGTCATGCAGCTCCCCATCGGTGCCGAGGCCGACTTCCGCGGCGTCGTCGACCTCGTGACGATGCAGGCGTACGTCTGGTCCGTCGAGGCGACCAAGGGCGAGATGTACGACACCGTCGAGATCCCCGCGGACCTGGTGGAGCTGGCGGACGAGTACCGCGCCAAGCTGCTGGAGTCCGTCGCGGAGAACGACGAGGAGCTGATGGAGCTGTACCTGGAGGGCACCGAGCCCTCCGTGGAGCAGCTCTACGCGGCCGTCCGTCGCATCACCATCGCCTCCGGCAAGGCCGAGAACACCACCATCACCCCGGTGTTCTGCGGCACCGCGTTCAAGAACAAGGGCGTGCAGCCCCTGCTCGACGCGGTCGTGCGCTTCCTGCCCTCGCCGCTGGACGTCGAGGCCATCGAGGCCCATGACGTGAAGAACCCGGACACGGTCGTCACGCGCAAGCCGTCCGAGGACGAGCCGCTGGCCGCGCTGGCGTTCAAGATCATGAGCGACCCGCACCTCGGCAAGCTCACCTTCGTCCGCGTGTACTCCGGACGCCTGGTGTCCGGCACCCAGGTGCTGAACTCCGTCAAGGGCAAGAAGGAGCGCATCGGCAAGATCTACCGCATGCACGCCAACAAGCGTGAGGAGATCGAGGCGGTGGGCGCCGGCGACATCGTCGCCGTCATGGGCCTGAAGCAGACCACCACCGGTGAGACGCTCTCCGACGACAAGGCCCCCGTCGTCCTCGAGTCCATGGACTTCCCGGCGCCCGTCATCGAGGTCGCCATCGAGCCGAAGTCCAAGGGCGACCAGGAGAAGCTGGGCGTCGCGATCCAGCGCCTGGCCGAGGAGGACCCCTCCTTCCAGGTCCACTCGGACGAGGAGACCGGCCAGACCATCATCGGCGGCATGGGCGAACTGCACCTCGAGGTGCTGGTCGACCGCATGCGCCGTGAGTTCAAGGTCGAGGCCAACGTCGGCAAGCCGCAGGTCGCGTACCGCGAGACCATCCGCAAGACGGTCGAGAAGGTCGAGTTCACCCACAAGAAGCAGACGGGTGGCACCGGCCAGTTCGCTCGCGTGATCATCGCGATCGAGCCCCTCGAAGGCGGCGACGCCTCGTACGAGTTCGTCAACAAGGTGACCGGTGGCCGCGTGCCGAAGGAGTACATCCCTTCGGTCGACGCCGGTGCGCAGGAGGCCATGCAGTTCGGCATCCTCGCCGGCTACGAGATGACCGGCGTCCGCGTCACCCTGCTCGACGGCGCCTACCACGAGGTCGACTCCTCCGAGCTCGCCTTCAAGATCGCCGGTTCGCAGGCGTTCAAGGAGGCCGCGCGCAAGGCCGGCCCCGTGCTGCTCGAGCCGATGATGGCCGTTGAGGTCACCACGCCCGAGGACTACATGGGCGAGGTCATCGGTGACATCAACTCCCGCCGTGGCCAGATCCAGGCCATGGAGGAGCGGGCCGGTGCCCGCGTCGTGAAGGGCCTCGTGCCCCTCTCGGAGATGTTCGGCTACGTCGGCGACCTCCGCAGCAAGACGTCGGGTCGCGCAAGCTACTCGATGCAGTTCGACTCCTACGCCGAGGTTCCCCGGAACGTCGCCGAGGAGATCATCGCGAAGGCCAAGGGCGAGTAACGGACTCCGTTCACACGCTTTAGGCTTGACTCCGGAGCCTGATGGGGCATTCCACCGCGAACCCGGTGGAATGCCCCGCGGCCCGGGATTTCCAGCAAAGATCACCTGGCGCCGATGAGTAAGGCGTACAGAACCACTCCACAGGAGGACCCCAGTGGCGAAGGCGAAGTTCGAGCGGACTAAGCCGCACGTCAACATCGGCACCATCGGTCACATCGACCACGGTAAGACGACCCTCACGGCCGCCATTACCAAGGTGCTGCACGACGCGTACCCGGAGCTGAACGAGGCCTCGGCCTTCGACATGATCGACAAGGCGCCGGAAGAGCGCCAGCGCGGTATCACCATCTCGATCTCGCACGTCGAGTACCAGACCGAGTCGCGTCACTACGCCCACGTCGACTGCCCCGGTCACGCGGACTACATCAAGAACATGATCACCGGTGCCGCGCAGATGGACGGCGCCATCCTCGTGGTCGCCGCCACCGACGGCCCGATGCCGCAGACCAAGGAGCACGTGCTCCTGGCCCGCCAGGTCGGCGTTCCGTACATCGTCGTCGCCCTGAACAAGGCCGACATGGTGGACGACGAGGAGATCCTGGAGCTCGTCGAGCTCGAGGTCCGCGAGCTGCTCTCCGAGTACGAGTTCCCCGGCGACGAGGTTCCGGTCGTCAAGGTCTCCGCTCTGAAGGCCCTCGAGGGCGACAAGGAGTGGGGCAACACCGTCCTCGAGCTGATGAAGGCCGTGGACGACTCGATCCCCGCTCCCGAGCGTGACGTCGACAAGCCGTTCCTGATGCCGATCGAGGACGTCTTCACCATCACCGGTCGCGGTACGGTCGTCACCGGCCGCATCGAGCGTGGTGTCCTCAAGGTCAACGAGACCGTCGACATCATCGGCATCAAGACGGACAAGACCACCACCACGGTCACCGGCATCGAGATGTTCCGCAAGCTGCTCGACGAGGGCCAGGCCGGTGAGAACGTCGGTCTGCTGCTCCGCGGCATCAAGCGCGAGGACGTCGAGCGCGGCCAGGTCATCATCAAGCCGGGCTCGGTCACCCCGCACACCGAGTTCGAGGCGCAGGCGTACATCCTGTCGAAGGACGAGGGTGGCCGTCACACCCCGTTCTTCAACAACTACCGCCCGCAGTTCTACTTCCGCACGACGGACGTGACCGGCGTCGTGACCCTCCCCGAGGGCACCGAGATGGTCATGCCGGGTGACAACACCGAGATGAAGGTGGAGCTCATCCAGCCCGTCGCCATGGAAGAGGGCCTGAAGTTCGCCATCCGCGAGGGTGGCCGCACGGTGGGCGCCGGCCAGGTCACCAAGATCAACAAGTGAGTCTCGCTCACCTGAGGATCGCCTGACCTGACAGGCACGAGGAACCCGCACGACTTTGGTCGTGCGGGTTCTTTCGTTTTTGTGGGGCTTCGCGTGTGGGCCTTGCGCGCAGGGGGTGGGGAGGCCGGATTCCTCCACCGTCCCTGTCGACTCAGAAGTCGAGGTAGGTGATCTGGACGATGTAGACGCGCTCAGCCCGTACGACGATCTGGTACCTGAACATCCCGCCGGGAACCGTGATGTCTCCGCCCTTCGGGTCGCCCTCGCGGTGTGCGCGGCCGTGCAGGTACCGAGCTTCGGCCGCTCTGAGCAGTTCGGCGGCCTTGCGTTCCACCGCGGTGAGGAAGGCGGCCGGGGCGGTGCGGGCGGTTTCCTCCGCGCCGAAGGCGTACTCCCAGGCCCAGCTCACACGTGTACGGCCTTCATCGCCTCGTCCAGGACGGCGCTGAGCTCGCGCAGGGCCTCACGGGCGATGTCCGCGTCCTCGTGCTCCAAGTCGCTCGTGGCGCGGGCGTGGCGGGCGGCGAGGTCGGGCCGGCGGGCGATCTCGATGTCGCGCGACCAGGTCAGGACCCAGCTCCGCACGGGGCTGAGCGATTGCCACTCCACGGCCTGGGCGAACGCCTCGTCCTTGGTCCGCTGCATCTCCGGCAGGCGACCGGGATCGACGACGGCGAGGGCGGCACGCAGAGCGTCCGGCGTCTGCTCCGGACGGGGAACCAGCTCGTGCCCGTGGTCGGCCTGCGTGCTCATGGAGTCCTCCCGGCAGTGCATTGGCCAGAGTAGTCGTCCGGGCGGAGTGGGGCAGGGGAGCGCGAACATACGGTGTGTTTCTGCTGGTCAGCGGGTGCGTGCGGGGGAGTGGCCAGATGGCGTGCCGGTGGGTTCGCCGCTGGTGGCCGACCGGCAGTCGCGGCAGTGGGGTTCGGACTCGGGGGCGCGGAAGGCGCGGTCGCAGCGGTCGCAGGAGCGCAGGCCGTGGCGGGGTGGTGGGGGTGTGGCGGGGGCCCGGAACGGGGGCGGGGGTGGCAACTGGGCGGTGAGGCGGTGGGCGAGGAGGGCGGCGGGGCGGCGTAAGGGCTCGTCCGGCAGGGCGGTGGTGAGCGCGTGGCGTACGGCGCCGGGGGTGACGTCCCGTTCCAGCCAGGCGGCGACGCCGGGGGCCAGGTGGGCGGTGTCGGTGGCGGAGAGGAGCAGGCGCGGGTCGTGGCGGCGCAGGCCGGTGAGGAGGCCGGCGGCCTGCTGGAGGAGGCCGGCGGCGGGCACCGCGGGCTGCGGCACGGCGGGGAGGGGCTTGCGGGGCGTGGGGGCGGGCGCGACGGCGGTGGCCTGGCCGGTGCCGGTGCCGGTGCCGGTGCCGGTGCCGGTGCCCTTGCCGGTGTCTGCGTGTGTGCCGCTGGTGTGGGGACCGCTGCCCGGGCAGGGGCGGGGTGATGCCGGGGGTTCCGGGTGGCGGGTCGTCGGGCGGGGCGGCCGGGACGGTCCCGGGGGCGCGGACGGGCGGGGCTGCCGGGGTGCGGCGGACGGGCGGGGCGGTCGGTCCGCGCGGCCGGCTCCGGCGGGCGCGCGGCGGGGGCCCGGCTGGTTGCAGGAGACGGTGCGGGTGATGATGCGGCCGCTCGGCGTACGGACGCGCTCGCGGCGCAGGTACCCGTGGGCCTCCAGTTCGCGCAGCGCGGCGGCGATCCGGGTCGGGCCCTCCGGGAAGCGGGCGGTGAGCGACTTGATGTCGGCACCGGCGCCGGTGGGCAGCGACTGGATGTGGCAGCCGAGACCGATCGCCAGCAGCGACAGCGCCGGGTGCTGGACCAGGTGGTTGCCGATCACCACGAAGCGGGCGGTGTGACGGGTGTTCTCGTGGATGACGCCGCCGCGGTGGTGACGCGATCGGGTCGGATTGCCGTCGTCGGCTGACCAGGCGCGCGGGGGCACGCTAGGGTTTTCGGTATCCATCGGGGAAGGTCCGTTCTTCCTTGGTGGTCAGGCCCTCGCACTGGGATTGCCGTCCCGGCGAGGGCCGAAGTCTTTTCGCGGTGGTGTGCGCCGAGCGTAGGGGAGCCGGGGGTACGGAAAGCCAGCCGAGCCGGTGATGTTCACCCGCCCGAGTGAGAGCGCGCCTCGGGCGGGCCACGGGCGGGAGGGGTGGGGCTGGGAGGGGTTCTTTCCTCACCGGTTCTTTCCTGGTCAGAGCGCCGAGGGCACCGGAACCTCAGAACGTGGGTCCCGGTGCGGCGACGCGCAGTTCGGCCCACACGGTCTTGCGCGGGAAGCGGCCCTCGGTCACCCCCCACCGGTCCGCCAACGCCTCCACCAGCAGCAGGCCACGGCCGGACTCGGCGCCGGGCGCGGGCGTCCGGGGCTCGGGAAGCGCCTCGCCCCGCGTGTCGGTCACCTCGATGCGCAGCGTGTCGCCGACGACGTGCAGGACGAGCCGGAAGTCCCGGCCGGGCACACGCCCGTGCGCGGCGGCGTTGTTGGCCAACTCGGCGACGAGCAGCCGCGCCGGGTCCGGCGGCAGGCCCCAGGGCCGGAACCGCTCGGTCGCCAGCAGCCGGGCCAGCCGGGCACCGCGTGGCGTGGGGGAGAGCCGCACGCTGAAGTGGCGGACGGGGCTCATGAGTTCGGTGGGTTTCTCGTTCACGTCACTCAGCGTGGCGGCGTGTGCGTACGGTGAGAAGTGACTCCTTGAGTGCGCACGGTCACTGTCCGGAGGTTGTCCGGTGCTGTCCGGTCCGTCGGAGCGGTTGGTACGGGTAGGGCGTCGCGGTACGGCGCGGACGGCAGAGGGGTGCGGCATGGCGGTGGACGGCGAGGCGGTACGGCCCACGGAGGCGGCGGGCGAGGCGGGCGAGCCGGGGTGGGAGGTGGACCCGGACGACGAGTGGGGCGTCGCCGTCATCGCCACGGTGGGGCGGCAGTTGAAGCTCCGGCGCGAGGCGGTGGGCCTGCGCGCCGCCGAGTTCGGTGCCGCGGTCGGGTACGGGGAGGACCTCGTCTACAAGGTCGAGGGCGGCAAGCGCATCCCCCGGCAGGAGTACCTGGACAGGGCCGACGAGGTCCTGGGCGCGGGCGGCCTCATCGCAGCGACCTGGGAGGACGTGAAGAAGGTCCGGTATCCGAAGAAGGTACGGGAGCTGGGGAAGCTGGAGAGCAAGGCGGTTGAGATCGGCCTGTACGAGTGCAACATCGTTCCTGGGCTGTTGCAGACGCGGGAGCACGCACGCGCGGTGATCGGAGCGGCTCAGCCGCCGTACTCGCCGGACGACGTGGAGCGCATGGTGGCCGCCCGGCTGGCCCGGCAGTCGGTGTTCGAACGATCCCCTGCGCCCGCGCTCAGCTTCGTCCTGGAAGAGGGGGTCCTGCGCCGTCCCATCGGAGGCACAATGGTTTGGCGTCAGCAGCTCGAACGCTTGCTGGAGATGGGGCGGTTGCACAACGTCGTGCTTCAGGTGATGCCGACGAACAGTGACACCCACTCTGGCTTGGATGGTCGGATCGAGTTGCTGAAGTTCCCGGACGGTACAGCGGTGGGTCGCTCCGACGGTGCGTTCAACGGCCGGCCGACCGTCGAGCTTAAACATTTGCGCGTCCTTGAGCTGCGGTATGGAACCATCCGGGCTCAGGCGCTCTCGCCGGGGGAGTCGCTGGCCTTCATCGAGCAACTGCTGGGAGAAACATGATTCGCAAGCCCCTTGCCGGGGACGACGCTTCTGACTTGCTCTGGTTCAAGAGCAGCTACAGCGGCGGAAACGACGGCAACTCCTGCGTGGAGCTTGCCGTGACCCCCGGCACCGTGCACGTCCGTGATTCCAAGAGTGTCGACGGGCCACGCCTCGCGCTGGCGCCCGGGGCGTGGGTGCGCTTCGTCGCGTATGCCGCCGAGGGGTGACCTCTCGGCGGCGCGTACAGCGAGACGCGGCCCCGGGCGCGCCGTGACGGCGGGCCCGGGGCCGCTTCCATTCCCCCGCGGAATGGTCAGGTGCGGGTCAGACCCGCTGCCACAGGGCCGGGACGTTCGAGGGCTCCCAGCCCGCCTGGGCCTGGTGACCCTGGAGGCACCGGTACGAGGCGCCGCCGTACGTCACGGTGTCGCCCGGCTGGTAGACCGTGCCGGCCGCCCAGGTGCCGCCGGCGGGCGGGGGCTCCTCGCCGCCGCCACCGTTGCCGGAGGTCTTGAGGGTCAGGCCGTAGGTCTGGAGCAGCGGGTTGATCGGCTGGAAGAAGGTCTCGCCGCCGCTGCTGCAGTTGCCGGAGCCGCCCGAGGTGACGCCCTGGGCCTGGCTGCCGGAGATGTACGAGCCGCCGGAGTCGCCGGGCTCGGCGCACACCGTGGTGCGGGTGACGCCGGTGACCGTGCCCTCCTGGTAGGAGACGCTGGTGTTGAGCTGCTGGACGACGCCGCAGTGCCAGCCCGTGGTCGAACCGGAACGGCACACCGAGGAGCCGACCGGCGCCTGCGTGGAGCCGGCCACCTGGACGTTCTGCCCGCCGGCGCCCTTGACGTACGGGGTCGCGGTCCAACTGGAGTTGGTCGCCACCCAGGCCATGTCGCGGCCGGGGAAGGTCGAGCCCTGGAAGGTGCCCTGCGCGACCTGGTTGGAGCCGCTGGTGGAGGCCCCCGCCCGCCCGCAGTGACCGGCGGTGGCGAAGCCCTGCTGCGTGCCCTTGGTGACCGGGAAGCCGATCGAGCAACGGCCGCTGTTGTTGATGTAGTACGCCTCGCCGCCGCGCAGGTCGTAGAAGGTGCGGGGCCGCTCGGTGCGCTGCTCGACCCGGACCAGGGAGGCGTCCACCCCGGCCGCCGCCACCAGGTCCTGGGCCGCGGCGGTCCGTACCGCCTCCACGACCAGCGTGTTGCTCCGGACGTCCACGTACCAGACCGGGGCGTCGGTGGTGTCCCGGCCGTCCGCCGCGCGGTCCACGCGGGCCTTGGCGGCGTCCAGTTCGGCCAGCGAGTGGCGTACGACCTTCGCCTCGGCGCCCTGGGCGGTGATGGCGGCGACGTCGCGGGCGTCGGTCGTGGCCACGGTGAGGCTGCCGGACTCGGCGCCGCGCACCCACGCCCCGGCGTAGTCGGAGCCCAGGGCCGCCTGGAGCTTGCCGGCGGCGGCCCCGGCCTCGGCCTCGTTGACCAGGCGCTGGCGGGCCTGTGCGGCGTCGAGGCCGAGGTCGCGCTGCATCGCCTTCAGCAGGGCGGGCGGGGCGGCGTCGGTACGGAGGGTCTGGGCGGCCGAGGGCGCGGTGTCGGCCGGCGCCTGGGCACTGGCCGAACCGGCCAGCCCGGCCACGACCAGGGCTGCCGCCGCGGCGAGGGCCGCGCCCGCGCCTCTGGCTCTCGCTCGGGGGTGACGCTGGAACAGGGGGGACATGGGGCATCTCCTCGGTCTCGTTGGGAGGTGCCGAAACCGTAGGGAGGCCCCTGGGGCGGTCGTAAGCCGTCGTCCTGCCCTCTGTCCGGCGTTATGGATCGCGGGGGATGGCGGGCCGGGTGACGTCGTGCGAGGTCAGGGGAGGGGCGGGACCGGCTCGGGGGCGGGGCGCCGGGCGGGGGCGCCGGCGCCGCGGGGCTCGTGGCCGTGCGGTGGGGCGCCGTGGGCCGTCACCCCGTTGCGGGGCTTCCGGGCGCGGGCCGCCTCGGCGGGGTCGTCGACGCGGCGGGTACGGGCGGTGTGGTCCGCCTCGCCGCCGACGGCGGGGACGGCGGCCTCGGTGCCGGGGCTGTGTCCGGTGTCTTCGGCGTTCCCCCGGTGTGGGGGACCGCCGTCGGGGCGCCCCCGCTCGCCGGGACCCGGCCCGGGGCCGTCCGGGTCGTCGCCCCGGCCGCCGTGGACCTTCGGCCGCCGGGGCTCGTCGTGCCGTAACCGGGCCTGCTCCGCCCGTACGCGGTCGTCCCGCAGCCGCTCGTCCCGGGCCTCCGCGTCCCGTGCCGCGAGCCACTCGGTGTAGCTGTCGCTGCCCGCCGCCACGTCGGCGTGGGCGAGGCGGGCCTGCGTGAGCACGGTGGCGGCGGTGTCCTCCGGCTGGGTGGCGGCGTGCCGGCCGAGCAGGTGCCGCCAGGCGAGCGGCGTGTCCGTGAGCGGCCGGGTGACGATGCCGGGGGTGGTGGGGAAGGTGGCCCGGCACAGGCCGATCGCCCGGCCCACCTGCACCAGGTGGACCAGCGAGGCGGTGTCGGTCTCGTACAGGCGGCGCGGGGTGAACCCGGCGCGGGCGCACGCGGCGGTGAAGCAGTCGCCGAAGCAGCCGTCGCCCGGTACGCAGGCCCACTCCTCCTCCGCCAGCTCCGGCAGGGCCAACTCGCCCCGCCCGGCGAGGGGATGGGCCTCGGAGAGCATGACGAACACCGGGTCGACGGCGACCTCCTGCCAGACCAGGTCCTCGGCGGCGGGCGGCGCGGCCGAACCGCATGTGCCGGTCAGGGCGAAGTCCAGGCGCCCCTCGCCGAGTTGGTGGGCCAGCTCGCGTTCTGACCAGGAGGTGCAGGTCGTCATGCGCGCATGCGGGGACACGTCCGCGAGCCGGTCCACGAGGGCGCCGAGCAGGGGGCCGTGGGTGCCGCCGAGCCGGAGCCGGTCGGTGGTGCGCGGTGCCCGTGCGAACCGGGCCGCCTCGCGTTGCAGTTCGCTGACCGCGGGCAGCACGATCCGGCTCCGCTCCAGTACCAGTTCGCCCAGGGCGGTGGCCCGTACGCCGTGCCGCCCACGTTCGAACAGGGCGCCGCCCAGGGCTCGTTCGATGCGCTTGAGCTGTGCGCTCAGCGCGGGCTGTGCGAGGCCGAGCGCCGTCGCCGCCCTGGTGAGGCTGCCGGCGTCGGCGATGGCCCGGACCGTCTTGAGGTGACGCAACTCCAGCTCCATAGGGGGAGCTTGCGACGGGGGAGGGGCGGGGGCAAGAGGTTGGTCCGGACCTTTGGCATAAGGAGTCCGGACGAACCGGACGGGCCACCCGAAACCATCCCCTTTCCCCCCGTGTGGGCCTCAGCGGTACCGGATGACATGCAAGCGGTGGACGCCCGCGGGGTCGAACGTCACCGGTTCCTCCGAGGAACCGTCGAGCACCATCACCCCGGCATCCAGCCGGAGCGCGGTCATGAGCCGGCCGACGGCCTCACGCCCCCGGCCGTCCGTGCGACGGGCCCAGACCAGGGCGCGTGCCGCGACGGGCAGCGCACGGGCGGCCTCCAGCGCCCCGTCCCAGTCCTGGTGCTCGGACACCGACAGCGCCGGTCCCAGTTGGGCGAGCGTCGGCTCGAACCACGCGGCGGGCCCCGGGGCGGGCGGCACCGGCAGGTCCCCCGTGCCGGGGGTGGCGCCCGCGTCCCAACGGGCCAGCCAGGCCCATGGATCGGTATGGGGCAGGCCGAACGGTGCCGACCCGTCCTTCGGGACGACCACGGTCGCGTCGAGCATGGCGTCCTGCCAACGGCCTCCGCGCAGGAAGGCGGTGGTGTTGCAGGAGAAGACCCAGCCGCGCGCGGTCTCGTCCCGTGCGGTCGGGGCGTGCAGTTCGGCCTGACCGTGATACGTGCCCCGGAGCCAGCGCTGCGCCTTCTCGGCGGCGGACGGGAAGTCGGGGGCCGGGATCTCCCAGGGGGCACTGCGCAGCGCCGCCGCCTCGGGCGTCGCGCGCAGCAGGACGACATCGCGGACGAGCGGGTCGTCGAGCCGGGCGAGGGCGGAGGCCGTCGGGTCCAGCAGGACGACCTGGCCCTTGTTGTTGTGGGCGTAGAGGAGGTTGCCCGTCGCCTCGTGCCCGGCGACCGCGCGCCGTACCCACACCACGCCCCGGGTGTCCGGACCCGGCTCGGCGACGGCGCGGACCACGTCGTCCCAGGCGCGGACCGGAACTTGCGTGAACTCCGGGAAGTACCGGCGGGTCAACCGCTCCCACCAGCCGGGCGCCTCGTCGGAGGGCTTCCAGGGCAGCGCCACGGAGGGGGCCCGGCCGATCGCGGAGTGGACGGAGACGAGGCAGCCCCGGGTGTTGATCCGCCGGGGCTGACCCTCCACCCGGCCGGCCATCTCCTGGGGCGCGGCCGGTTCGAGGTCGGCGAGCGGGGCGCTCGGCGAGGGGTGGAAGGGGCTGCCTCCCGCCTTCGGCACCACGACGGAGGCGGCGAGCATGGGGGTCTCCGGGTAACCGGGCTGCGGCAGCGGGCGGCAGGCCATCAGCCAGGCGGCGGGCGTCTCGTGCACCGGGTGCGGCACGCTCAACTCCACGAGGCCCCCGTACGTGGCCCGCAGCCAGTCGGCCGCCCTCTCACCGGGGTTCCGCATCAGCGCCCCTTCTTCGGAGGCCAGTCGCCCGACGCACGCATCGCCATGTACTTCTCGGTCGCGGGGAAGGTCGGCGCCATATGGGCGGGCGTGCCGTCGTGCGGCACGACGACGACCGGGCTGAACGGCTTCTTGGTGAAGTCACCCGTCTCGATGTGCTCCTTCAGGTCGAAGCACACGGTCCAGCCGTAGGTGAACTCGACAGCCGTCTCCGGAAGCATGACGACCGAGTCGGCCTGCTCCTTGTAAGGGCCGGTCTTCACGAAATACTCGGCAGCGATTACCGCATCTTCCTTGCTTACCATTTATGAGGCTCCATCACGATAGGGAATGTGTCCGATGTGCGTGACATCTCTTTCCAGCAAGCCCAGAGTGCCACTCTGTCCGTCGAGGAAGACGACGCCGTGCCGGGTATTCACAGCGTTGAAGACGTGTGCGGATCCATTGGGGCGGGCGATGTAGACGACGCTTCTCGCACCGTCGCCCCGGGCCTGAAGATCTCGAATGACGTCATCGTAGCTGCTCACCCAGTCGTACTGGCCAGGCGCCCGGTCCTTGAGGCCGAGGTGCTCCGGCGGGATGTGGCCACCGGCATCCTTCGGCGCCGCACCCACTTCGATGCCGTCCATTCTGCGGTCCAGCGTAACGACGTTGTGGCTACAGTTGTCCGTGTATCCCGGCATTCCTGTGTTGTTGATGTCCTTGAGCCACGGGTATTCGCTGTCAAGGAATTCCTGAGCCTTCTTGGGATCCACGGAATCATAGTGAATGGCGCGTTCCTTCACATGGTCCGTCGACCTTGCGAGGTCGCTCCAGTCCTTCGGTATGCCGTCCACATGCTTCGCGCCCTTGGGCACCGTCTTTCGGGCACCGGCCTCCGCGGCCTCCTTGGCCGCAAGGCGGAGACCCCCGCGGGCGACACCTGCGCCCTTGCTGCCGATGACCTCGGGAACGAGACGGCCGATGAACTCGGAGGGGTCCTGCCGGAAGCTGTCCACCGCGGTGTTCAGCGCCCGCTCAGGCTGGGCCACGGTAGAAACCAGGCCGGCGAGCGTCAACGAGACGTTCTGCAGGTACTCGGCCGGGTGGGTCAGGTTGTAGGGGTCCACCGGGTTCAGGCCACGGGCGAAGTTGACGAGACCCGCAGTGCCCTTGAGTACGCCGCCGACAGCATGGGTGAGTTCGAGGTTGTTCGCCATGATGCCGTCGACCAGATCGTTGCCGATGCGCTCCAGCGGCGGTGGCTTGGCCGGGGCGTGCGTCAGAGCCTTGCGTATGCTCCCTTCCGCGTCGAACGAGGCGGCGTCGCGCTGGGCGCGGGCGTCGGCGAGCTTCTCGCGTGCCTGCCGGATGTTCTCCTTGCCGGGATCGTGGAACGGTGCGGGCGTGGGTCCCGGGTCCTGGTCCGCCCTCACCTTGGCGTTGTAAGCCTCGATACGCCGGTCGTACGCTTCGATGGCCTCCTCCGAGGCCCGCTTTCCCTGCCGGTACAGTGCGATGGCATCCGCCGCCTGCCGCTGCGCCCACTCGACGGTGTCGGCGTACGACTCCAGCGCTGCCGCGGCCGTTTCACAGGCGTCGGCGGCTCGCAGCCATCGGTTGGGATGCACACCGAACTTCTCGCGGAAGGCGTCGCCTCCCTCGCCGCGCCATCCGGAGGAGTCCACCGTCTTGAGACCCGACCCCACGCTGTCGAATGCGGTCGAGAAATCCCGCAGGTGCGAGGCACTGGTCCGGATACGGTCCGGTTTGCCGTGGACGAGTTCCTCGGCTTCCTCGGTCTGGCCGAGTTGCTGCTCACGAGGGGTTGCGCCGAGGCCGGAGGCGATCTCGTCGCCCCAGTCCTCCACCGTGTCGGCGACACCCTCCAGGCCGACCCGTTCGAGTCCCGCGCCTATCTGGTCGGTGCCCCAGTCGACGCCTTCGCCGAGCACCTTCTTGCCGACGTCGACCCCGTGTTCCACCATGGTCAAGCCGCGGTTGACGCCGTCCTTCAGCTTGCCGAGGCCTTCGTCGAGATCGTCGAGGACGCCCATCAGCCGTCGCCCTCACCGTCACCCGGGGCCCCGGCGCGTTGTTCCGGGGAGGGGCCAAAGCTCTCGTCGAGCATCCGCTCGTACTGTGCGTCCGGGAGTCCGACGGACTTGCGCACGGCCTCCGGTCCCCATCCTGGAAGGCCGAGGTTCTCGGAGGTCATGACGTCCCGGCCGGTGTCACGCCAGGCCTGGGTGCTGGTGTCCCACGCCTCTTCGAAGGACTCCTTGCTGTAGTCGGCGTCGCGGACCTGGGTGACCACGTTGTTCGACACGACCTCCTGCCAGCCCAGACCGGCGATCTCGTCCTCCCTCGCATGGGGGTTGCCCATCAGGGAGTTGGTCGTGATCTTCAGGGCGCCTTCCACGTACTGGTCGGTCTCGTGGTAAGTGCCCGCCGCCAGGCCGGTTTTGAGCGCGAAGCCGTTGCCCTCGTTGATCAGCGAGCGCACGCCCCACTCCCAGCGCTCGCAGAAGGAGACGAACACGCGGGTGAGGCCCTCCGTGCCGAGGTCGAGCCCGGACAGGGCGATGTCGCCGAAGCCCCGACCCGTACTCGCCTCGCCGATCACCCGAGCTCTCTCAACTCGTCCAGTGCGAGCGTCAGTCCCTTGGCGATCTGGTCCAGGCCGATTGCCGTCAGGTCCTTGCCGTCGTCCTCGGTCATCGAGGCCTTCCCCCTTGATCTGCTCGGTCCACTGCGAAGGCGTCGGGCACCACTCCCGAGACTGGTGGGAGCAGCAGCGCGTGCTCGGGGCCATCGGCGACGTCCAATGCCACGCCGCACGGCACACCGGCCTCGGGCACCGCCAGGTCCAGCAGCTTGGCCCCGAGAACCGCTTGGTAGGTCCATTCCAGGTGGCCCTCGTCGCGGGCGAGCGCATACCGGGACAGCGCCGACTCGTCGGAAAAGGCCAGAATCCAGCGCACGCCTCCGAAGTCGGCGGTGAGCCAGCCGCCTCCGCGGAGCGGCACGAGGACGGCTGTGTCCCGGAAGGTCGCCAGCAGGACCGCGAACTCTGCACGTCGGGCCGCCACTTCGGAGGCGGAGGCGATCTCAGTGTCTGGTGGTGTCCCCGTCGTTGCCGATGCCGGCGCGGGTTCGGCCGGTCCGGCGCGCGTGGGCGGCGGTGTCGTCGTCTCCGCGTACTCGGCGAGGCGGGAGCGCCGTGCCGGTACGTCCGTGTCTCCCCCTGGATGTGTCATCGGCCCCCTTATACCGGAGGCCGATGACAGAGCCGCGTCCGCGTCCCGGGCGCGGCGGGGAAGGGGACCTCCGGCGCGCGTCGAACGCCGGTACCTGGGTATGTGGTGCTGCGGCGGGTATCCGGAATGCCCATGCCCTGCGCCACCCGGAGGAAGGGAAGGGCCGGGGGCGCCCGCGCGTTGTCGGCCGGGAGCGGTGGCCGGGTTGCGGGGTGGTTCCGTATCGCGTTCAAAGGTGAGGAGCGACACAACCAGGGCCCGCGCGGGGAAATTGGAAACTAGGATAAAACGGTCAGCAGTATCGATATGTGGTGTGATCGTCTCACATAGTGAGCAGGTGATGCGCCGGGCGCTGGCCACGGCGTTTATGTGGGCGTCACACTGAAGTGTCCTGCGCGCGGCAACGGCGCCGAGCGCCCCTCACCGGACCGCACCCATTTCGTGTGCCGGGCCGGCTCCGGTGCCAGCCGTGCCAGCAGAAAGGGCTCCCGTGACGACGCGACCCGACATCAACACCACGCTCGACCTCCTGCGGATCGAGATCGAGCACCGCAACCCGGCCCAGCCCGAGTTCCACCAGGCCATCCACGAGGTGCTGGAGACCCTGGCCCCGGTCGTCGCGGAGCGCCCCGAGTACGCGGAGCCGGGCCTCATCGAGCGGTTGTGCGAGCCGGAGCGGCAGGTCATCTTCCGGGTGCCGTGGCAGGACGACCACGGGCGGGTGCACGTCAACCGCGGCTTCCGGGTGGAGTTCAACAGCGCCCTCGGCCCCTACAAGGGCGGCCTGCGCTTCCACCCCTCGGTGAACCTGGGCATCATCAAGTTCCTCGGCTTCGAGCAGGTCTTCAAGAACGCCCTCACCGGCCTCGGCATCGGCGGCGGCAAGGGCGGCAGCGACTTCGACCCGCACGGCCGCAGCGACGCGGAGGTCATGCGGTTCTGCCAGTCGTTCATGACCGAGCTGTACCGGCACATCGGCGAGCACACGGACGTACCGGCCGGTGACATCGGCGTCGGCGGCCGCGAGATCGGCTACATGTTCGGCCAGTACCGCCGGATCACCAACCGCTGGGAGGCCGGCGTCCTCACCGGCAAGGGCCAGGGCTGGGGCGGCTCGCTGATCCGCCCGGAGGCGACCGGGTACGGCAACGTGCTGTTCGCCGGGGCCATGCTGCGCGAGCGCGGCGAGGACCTGGAGGGCCAGACCGCGGTCGTCTCGGGCTCCGGCAACGTCGCGATCTACACCATCGAGAAGCTCACCGAACTCGGTGCCAACCCGCTGACCTGCTCGGACTCCAGCGGCTACGTGATCGACGAGAAGGGCATCGACGTCGCCCTGCTGAAGCAGGTCAAGGAGGTCGAGCGCGGCCGGATCGGCAGCTACGCCGAGCGCCGCGGCGCCTCCGCGCGGTTCGTGCCGGGCGGGCGGGTCTGGGAGGTCCCGGCCGACATCGCGCTGCCCTCGGCCACGCAGAACGAACTGGACGAGAACGACGCCGCCACCCTGGTCCGCAACGGCGTCAAGGCCGTCTCCGAGGGCGCCAACATGCCGGTCACCCTGGAGGCCGTGCACCTGCTCCAGCGCGCCGGCGTCGCCTTCGGCCCCGGCAAGGCCGCCAACGCGGGCGGGGTCGCGGTCAGCGCCCTGGAGATGGCCCAGAACCACGCCCGTACGTCGTGGACGGCCCAGCGCGTCCAGGACGAGCTGAGCCACATCATGAACGACATCCACACCACCTGCCACGAGACCGCCGAGCGCTACGGCGCCCCCGGCGACTACGTCACCGGCGCCAACATCGCCGCCTTCGAGCGTGTGGCCGACTCGATGCTGGCCCAGGGCGTCATCTGATCCCGGTCGTGCCCCCGGTGCCGCCACGAGCGGCGGGACGGTCTCCCCGGCCGTGCCGCCGCTCTTCGCGTCCCCGCGGCCCCACCCCGTCGGCACCCGGCCGGGCGCGGCGCCGCACCGCGGCCGGCGGTGCCGGGGCGCCCGCTTCCCCGGGCCCCGCGCCCGCCCGGACGTGGCCGAGGGGGTGGTACGGGAGGGGGTGTTCCGGGGCGCCGGTTTGACGTGGGTCACTCTCGGGGTAATCTCTACGGCTCGATTGGCCAGCGCCGCGTCTGGTGTGACAGACTAGCGGGGTTGCTCGGTCGAGTGCCGATGCTGCGCGCCTCCCGCCGGGGGGACCGGAAGCGAGTCCCACAGTACTCGTCGCCCCTGATCAGGGGCGGACGTACGGGAATCTTCCGGGAAGCGTCAGCGGGGTGCAGACCAGGCACCCGGTGGGCCTCTCGCCCCCGCCCGCGGACCCGGAAGGGACCCGCACTCCCCCTCGCAGGGAAGTTCCGCCCAGGGACATCCATGTCAGCGGGAGCGCGACACGCCCGACCGCGTGGGTCGGAGGGGAGGGGCGTTGTTCCGCCGGGTTCCGGAGCGTTCACGAGAGACAGGACTACGAAGTAGCCATGGCGGGACAGAAGATCCGCATCCGGCTCAAGGCCTACGACCACGAGGTCATCGACTCCTCGGCGAAGAAGATCGTCGAGACGGTGACCCGCACTGGTGCGTCGGTCGCGGGCCCGGTGCCGCTGCCCACTGAGAAGAACGTGTACTGCGTCATCAAGTCGCCGCACAAGTACAAGGACTCGCGCGAGCACTTCGAGATGCGCACGCACAAGCGCCTGATCGACATCCTCGACCCGACCCCCAAGACCGTTGACTCTCTGATGCGACTCGACCTCCCGGCCGGTGTCGACATCGAGATCAAGCTCTGAGGCCGGTGATCTGAAGATGACCAAGCAGATCAAGGGCATCCTGGGCGAGAAGCTCGGCATGACGCAGGTGTGGGACGAGAACAACCGTGTCGTCCCGGTCACCGTCGTCAAGGCCGGACCCAACGTCGTCACCCAGGTCCGTACGAACGACGCCGACGGCTACGAGTCGGTCCAGATCGCCTTCGGCGAGATCGACCCGCGCAAGGTGAACAAGCCCCTCAAGGGCCACTTCGCCAAGGCCGACGTCACCCCGCGCCGCCACCTCGTCGAGATCCGCACCGCGGACGCCGCCGAGTACACCCTCGGCCAGGAGATCACCGCCGAGGTGTTCGAGGCCGGTGTCAAGGTCGACGTGACCGGCAAGAGCAAGGGCAAGGGCTTCAGCGGCGTCATGAAGCGCCACAACTTCGGTGGCCTCGGCGCCGGTCACGGTGCCAAGCGTGTGCACCGCGCCCCCGGCTCCATCGGTGGCTGCGCCACCCCTGGTCGTGTGTTCAAGGGCCAGCGCATGGCGGGCCGCATGGGCAACGAGCGGGTCACCACCCAGAACCTGACCGTCCACGCCGTTGACGCGGAGAAGGGTCTGCTGCTCATCAAGGGCGCGGTTCCCGGTCCGAACGGCGGCCTCGTCCTGGTCCGCACCGCGGCCAAGGGGGCCTGAGGTAACCGATGAGCACTGTTGACATCCTTTCGCCGGCGGGCGACAAGGCCGGTACCGTCGAGCTCCCCGCGGAGATCTTCGGCGTGGAGAAGGTCAGCATCCCGCTGATCCACCAGGTCGTCGTCGCGCAGCTGGCAGCCGCCCGCCAGGGCACCCACAAGACCAAGACGCGCGGCGAGGTCCGCGGCGGTGGCAAGAAGCCGTACCGCCAGAAGGGCACCGGCCGTGCCCGTCAGGGCTCGACCCGCGCTCCGCAGTTCGCCGGCGGTGGCGTCGTCCACGGCCCGCAGCCGCGCGACTACTCGCAGCGGACCCCGAAGAAGATGAAGGCCGCGGCCCTGCGCCACGCCCTCACCGACCGGGCCCGCCACAACCGCATCCACGTCGTCTCCGGCGTGATCGAGGGCGAGACGCCGTCCACGAAGGCCGCCAAGAGCCTGTTCGGCAAGATCAGCGAGCGCAAGAACCTGCTCCTGGTCGTCGACCGCGCCGACGAGGCCGCGTGGCTGTCCGCCCGCAACCTGCCCCAGGTCCACATCCTGGAGCCGGGCCAGCTGAACACGTACGACGTTCTCGTCTCGGACGACGTGGTCTTCACCAAGACCGCTTTCGAGTCCTTCGTCGCCGGCCCGCAGACGGCCAACGACACCGAAGGGAGCGAGGTCTGATGGCTACGCGTCACCCGTCCATCGCCTCGAAGGCGGCCAAGGCCGCCAAGGCCGCGCGCGTCGCCAAGGCGCGCCGCCACGCCGCCGAGGGCAAGAACACCGTCGTCACCCCGGTCAGCAAGGCGTTCACGGACCCCCGCGACGTGCTGCTGAAGCCGGTCGTGTCGGAGAAGAGCTACGCGCTGCTGGACGAGAACAAGTACACGTTCGTCGTCGCGCCGAACTCCAACAAGACCCAGATCAAGGAGGCCGTCCAGGCGGTCTTCTCGGTCAAGGTCACCGGGGTCAACACGATCAACCGTCAGGGCAAGCGCAAGCGGACCCGCACCGGCTTCGGCAAGCGTGCGGACAGCAAGCGCGCGATCGTGACCCTCGCCGAGGGCGACCGTATCGACATCTTCGGCGGTCCGACCTCCTGACGGGGGTCTGAGCGTCCAGATTTCGGAAGAACTTCCGAGGACTGAGAGACAATGGGTATCCGCAAGTACAAGCCGACGACTCCGGGCCGTCGTGGCTCCAGCGTCGCCGACTTCGTCGAGGTCACGCGGTCCACGCCGGAGAAGTCGCTGGTCCGCCCCCTCCACAACAAGGGCGGCCGTAACAACACCGGCCGTGTGACCGTTCGCCACCAGGGTGGCGGACACAAGCGCGCCTACCGCGTGATCGACTTCCGTCGTCACGACAAGGACGGCGTGCCGGCGAAGGTCGCGCACATCGAGTACGACCCCAACCGCACCGCGCGCATCGCGCTGCTCCACTACGCGGACGGCGAGAAGCGCTACATCCTCGCGCCGCGCGGCCTCGGCCAGGGCGACCGTGTCGAGAACGGCCCCGCCGCCGACATCAAGGCGGGCAACAACCTCGCGCTGCGCAACATCCCGGTCGGTACCACGCTGCACGCCATCGAGATGCGGCCGGGCGGCGGCGCCAAGCTGGCCCGCTCCGCCGGCGCCTCGGTGCAGCTCCTCGCGAAGGAGGGCGCCTACGCCCACCTCCGCATGCCGTCCGGTGAGATCCGCCTGGTCGACGTGCGCTGCCGCGCCACGATCGGCGAGGTCGGCAACGCCGAGCAGAGCAACATCAGCTGGGGCAAGGCAGGCCGCAAGCGCTGGCTGGGCGTCCGCCCGTCCGTGCGTGGTGTGGTCATGAACCCGGTGGACCACCCGCACGGTGGTGGTGAGGGCCGGACCTCCGGTGGCCGCCACCCCGTGTCCCCGTGGGGCAAGAAGGAAGGCCGTACTCGTTCGCCCAAGAAGGCGTCGAACAAGTACATCGTCCGCCGCCGCAAGACGAACAAGAAGCGCTAAGGACGGGTTGAGATGCCTCGTAGCTTGAAGAAGGGGCCCTTCGTCGACGACCACCTGATCAAGAAGGTGGACACGCAGAACGAAGCCGGCACCAAGAACGTCATCAAGACCTGGTCCCGTCGCTCGATGATCGTCCCGGCCATGCTCGGCCACACGATCGCGGTGCACAACGGCAAGACCCACATCCCGGTGTTTGTCACCGAGTCCATGGTCGGCCACAAGCTCGGCGAGTTCTCGCCGACGCGCACCTTCCGGGGTCACGTGAAGGACGACCGGAAGTCGAAGCGCCGCTAACCAGCGGGGTGTGAAAGATCATGACAGACACTGAAGGGACAACCATGGAAGCCAGGGCCCAGGCGCGGTACATCCGCGTCACGCCCATGAAGGCCCGCCGCGTGGTGGACCTCATCCGTGGCATGGATGCCGCGGAGGCTCAGGCGGTCCTGCGTTTCGCCCCGCAGGCCGCGAGCGTGCCGGTCGGCAAGGTGCTGGACAGCGCCATCGCCAACGCCGCGCACAACTACGACCACACCGATGTCGACAGCCTCTTCATTTCCGAGGCCTACGTCGACGAGGGCCCGACCCTGAAGCGGTTCCGTCCGCGTGCCCAGGGCCGTGCCTACCGGATCCGCAAGCGGACCAGCCACATCACCGTGGTCGTCAGCAGCAAGGAAGGAACCCGGTAATGGGCCAGAAGGTAAACCCGCACGGGTTCCGGCTCGGTGTCACGACCGACTTCAAGTCGCGTTGGTACGCCGACAAGCTGTACAAGGACTACGTCAAGGAAGACGTCGCCATCCGTCGGATGATGACGTCCGGCATGGAGCGCGCCGGCATCTCCAAGGTGGAGATCGAGCGCACCCGTGACCGGGTCCGCGTGGACATCCACACCGCGCGTCCGGGCATCGTCATCGGCCGCCGTGGCGCCGAGGCCGACCGCATCCGCGGCGACCTCGAGAAGCTCACGGGCAAGCAGGTCCAGCTGAACATCCTCGAGGTCAAGAACCCCGAGACCGATGCCCAGCTCGTGGCCCAGGCCGTCGCCGAGCAGCTCTCCTCCCGCGTGTCCTTCCGCCGGGCCATGCGCAAGAGCATGCAGTCCGCCATGAAGGCCGGCGCCAAGGGCATCAAGATCCAGTGCGGTGGCCGTCTCGGCGGCGCCGAGATGTCCCGCTCGGAGTTCTACCGCGAGGGCCGTGTGCCCCTGCACACGCTCCGCGCGAACGTGGACTACGGCTTCTTCGAGGCCAAGACGACCTTCGGCCGCATCGGCGTGAAGGTCTGGATCTACAAGGGCGACGTCAAGAACATCGCCGAGGTCCGCGCCGAGAACGCCGCCGCCCGTGCCGGCAACCGCCCGGCCCGTGGTGGCAGCGACCGCCCGGCCCGTGGCCGCGGTGGCGAGCGTCGCGGGCGCAAGCCGCAGCAGCAGGCTCCGGCCGCCGAGGCTCCCAAGGCCGAGGCCCCGGCGGCTGCCGCTCCGGCTGAGAGCACCGGAACGGAGGCCTGACCACCATGCTGATCCCCCGTAGGGTCAAGCACCGCAAGCAGCACCACCCCCGGCGCAACGGCATGTCCAAGGGTGGCACGCAGGTTGCGTTCGGCGAGTACGGCATCCAGGCGCTGACCCCCGCGTACGTGACGAACCGCCAGATCGAGGCGGCTCGTATCGCGATGACCCGTCACATCAAGCGTGGCGGCAAGGTCTGGATCAACATCTACCCGGACCGCCCGCTGACGAAGAAGCCGGCCGAGACCCGCATGGGTTCCGGTAAGGGTTCCCCGGAGTGGTGGGTCGCCAACGTCAAGCCCGGACGCGTGATGTTCGAGCTGTCGTACCCCAACGAGAAGATCGCCCGTGAGGCGCTGATCCGCGCGGCCCACAAGCTGCCGATGAAGTGCCGGATCGTCAAGCGCGAGGCAGGTGAAGCGTGATGTCGGCCGGTACCAAGGCGTCCGAGCTGCGCGAACTGGGCAACGAGGAGCTTCTGGCGAAGCTCCGCGAGGCCAAGGAAGAGCTGTTCAACCTCCGTTTCCAGGCGGCGACGGGCCAGCTCGAGAACCACGGCCGTCTCAAGGCGGTCCGCAAGGACATCGCGCGGATCTACACCCTGATGCGCGAGCGTGAGCTGGGCATCGAGACGGTGGAGAACGCCTGATGAGCGAGAGCAACGTGACTGAAGAGAAGACCGTGCGCGGATTCCGCAAGACCCGCGAGGGTCTGGTCGTCAGCGACAAGATGGACAAGACCGTCGTCGTCGCCGTCGAGGACCGCGTCAAGCACGCGCTGTACGGCAAGGTCATCCGCCGTACGGAGAAGCTCAAGGCGCACGACGAGCAGAACGCCGCGGGAGTCGGCGACCGCGTCCTCCTCATGGAGACCCGGCCGATGTCCGCGACGAAGCGCTGGCGCGTCGTCGAGATCCTCGAGAAGGCGAAGTAGTCCGGAGGGGGCCGAGCGCCCCCTCCGCCCCCGGCCGGGGGCGGGCCACCCGCGGGTGAGCCGCCCCCGGCACGGGCGCCGGTCTCGAAGACACAAGTAATTCCTGCGGAAGCAAGCCCGCAGGACGGTTCCGCCAGGCTCTCCGGTTCACCCCCCGGAGGGAACCGGCAGACAATCAGGAGATAGACGTGATCCAGCAGGAGTCGCGACTGCGCGTCGCCGACAACACGGGTGCGAAGGAAATCCTCTGCATCCGTGTGCTCGGTGGCTCCGGTCGCCGCTACGCGGGTATCGGTGACGTCATCGTCGCCACCGTCAAGGACGCGATCCCCGGTGGCAACGTGAAGAAGGGTGACGTCGTCAAGGCCGTCATCGTTCGCACCGTCAAGGAGCGCCGCCGTCCCGACGGCTCGTACATCCGCTTCGACGAGAACGCCGCCGTCATCCTCAAGAACGACGGCGACCCTCGTGGCACCCGTATCTTCGGCCCGGTCGGCCGTGAGCTGCGCGAGAAGAAGTTCATGAAGATCATCTCCCTCGCGCCGGAGGTGCTGTGAGCATGAAGATCAAGAAGGGCGACCTGGTCCAGGTCATCACCGGCAAGGACAAGGGCAAGCAGGGCAAGGTCATTGCCGCTTACCCGCGCGACGAGCGCGTCCTGGTCGAGGGTGTCAACCGGGTCAAGAAGCACACGAAGGCCGGTCCGACCGCTCGCGGTTCGCAGGCCGGCGGCATCGTGACCACCGAGGCCCCGATCCACGTCTCCAACGTCCAGCTGGTCGTGGAGAAGGACGGCGCCAAGGTCGTCACGCGCGTCGGTTACCGCTTCGACGACGAGGGCAACAAGATCCGCGTTGCCAAGCGGACGGGTGAGGACATCTGATGGCTACCACCACCACTCCGCGTCTCAAGACGAAGTACCGCGAGGAGATCGCGGGCAAGCTGCGTGAGGAGTTCTCCTACGAGAACGTCATGCAGGTTCCCGGCCTCGTGAAGATCGTGGTCAACATGGGTGTGGGCGACGCCGCCCGCGACTCCAAGCTGATCGAGGGCGCCATCCGCGACCTCACCACGATCACCGGTCAGAAGCCGGCCGTCACCAAGGCCCGGCGTTCCATCGCGCAGTTCAAGCTGCGCGAGGGCCAGCCGATCGGTGCCCACGTCACGCTCCGTGGCGACCGCATGTGGGAGTTCCTGGACCGCACCCTGTCGCTCGCGCTGCCGCGCATCCGCGACTTCCGCGGCCTGTCCCCCAAGCAGTTCGACGGCCGTGGCAACTACACCTTCGGTCTCACGGAGCAGGTCATGTTCCACGAGATCGACCAGGACAAGATCGACCGCGTCCGGGGTATGGACATCACCGTGGTGACCACGGCGACCAACGACGAAGAGGGCCGTGCCCTTCTGCGTCACCTCGGCTTCCCGTTCAAGGAGGCGTGAGCGAGATGGCGAAGAAGGCTCTCATCGCGAAGGCTGCTCGCAAGCCCAAGTTCGGAGTGCGCGGCTACACCCGCTGCCAGCGCTGTGGTCGTCCGCACTCCGTGTACCGCAAGTTCGGCCTGTGCCGCGTGTGCCTTCGTGAGATGGCTCACCGTGGCGAGCTGCCGGGCGTGACCAAGAGCTCCTGGTAATCCGGTAATTCCGGGTTATTCAGGCTCTCGGTAAGCATCTGGGTCGGCAGGGGCCCGCCTCCGCATGCCTTAGGCTTGTGGGGTTGGGCGTCTGCCGCCCGTACGACTTACTACGCCGTAGGTCCACCGCGCCGCACCCGTCCCGTCTCGGATCGGGGAGAGGGATGGCGCACCAGGAAACCCCGGCGAGAGAGGCCGAAGGCCAATTCATGACCATGACTGATCCGATCGCAGACATGCTGACGCGTCTGCGGAACGCGAACTCGGCGTACCACGACTCCGTGACGATGCCGGCGTCCAAGATCAAGTCTCACATCGCGGAGATCCTCCAGCAGGAGGGCTTCATCACGGGCTGGAAGGTCGAGGACGCCGAGGTCGGCAAGAACCTCGTCCTGGACCTCAAGTTCGGCCCGAACCGCGAGCGCTCCATCGCGGGCATCAAGCGGATCTCCAAGCCCGGTCTCCGGGTTTACGCGAAGTCCACCAACCTGCCCAAGGTGCTGGGCGGCCTCGGCGTGGCGATCATCTCCACGTCGCACGGGCTCCTCACCGACAAGCAGGCCGGCAAGAAGGGCGTGGGTGGGGAAGTCCTCGCCTACGTCTGGTAACGGAAGGGAACGGAGGAAACAGCTATGTCGCGCATCGGCAAGCTCCCCATCGCGGTTCCCGCCGGCGTGGACGTCACCATCGACGGCCGGACGGTCTCGGTCAAGGGCCCCAAGGGCTCGCTGACCCACACCGTCGTGGCGCCGATCGACATCGCCAAGGGCGAGGACGGCGTGCTCAACGTCATCCGCCCCAACGACGAGCGTCAGAGCAAGGCCCTTCACGGCCTGTCCCGCACGCTGGTGGCGAACATGATCACCGGCGTGACCCAGGGTTACGTGAAGAAGCTCGAGATCAGCGGTGTCGGTTACCGCGTGCTCGCCAAGGGTTCGAACCTGGAGTTCTCCCTCGGCTACAGCCACCCGATCCTGGTCGAGGCCCCCGAGGGCATCACCTTCAAGGTCGAGTCGGCCACCCGTTTCTCGGTCGAGGGCATCGACAAGCAGAAGGTCGGCGAGGTCGCGGCCAACATCCGCAAGCTCCGCAAGCCCGACCCGTACAAGGCCAAGGGCGTCAAGTACGAGGGCGAAGTCATCCGCCGCAAGGTCGGAAAGGCGGGTAAGTAAGCCATGGCATACGGGCAGAAGATCCTCAAGGGCGACGCCTACAAGCGCGCCGCGATCAAGCGCCGTCACATCCGGATCCGCAAGAAGGTCGCGGGTACGGCGGAGCGCCCCCGTCTCGTCGTGACCCGCTCCAACCGCCACATCGTGGCGCAGGTGATCGACGACCTCAAGGGCCACACCGTGGCGTCGGCGTCCACCCTGGACACCTCGATCCGCGGCGGCGAGGGCGACAAGTCCTCGCAGGCCAAGCAGGTCGGGGCCCTGGTGGCCGAGCGTGCCAAGGCCGCCGGTGTCGAGGCCGTCGTGTTCGACCGAGGTGGCAACCAGTACGCCGGGCGCATCGCCGCCCTGGCGGACGCCGCCCGCGAAGCCGGTTTGAAGTTCTGACCGGTTCCGTAGCTAGCGGAAACAGAGAGAGGTAATTCCAATGGCTGGACCCCAGCGCCGCGGCAGCGGTGCCGGTGGCGGCGAGCGGCGGGACCGGAAGGGCCGTGACGGCGGCGCAGCTGCCGCCGAGAAGACCGCTTACGTTGAGCGCGTCGTCGCGATCAACCGCGTCGCCAAGGTTGTGAAGGGTGGTCGTCGCTTCAGCTTCACCGCGCTGGTCGTGGTGGGCGACGGTGACGGCACCGTCGGTGTCGGATACGGCAAGGCCAAGGAGGTGCCGGCCGCCATCGCCAAGGGCGTTGAGGAGGCCAAGAAGCACTTCTTCAAGGTCCCCCGCATCCAGGGCACCATCCCGCACCCCATCCAGGGTGAGAAGGCCGCCGGCGTCGTGCTGCTCAAGCCCGCGTCGCCCGGTACCGGTGTGATCGCCGGTGGCCCGGTGCGTGCCGTGCTGGAGTGCGCCGGTATCCACGACGTGCTGTCGAAGTCGCTCGGCTCCGACAACCAGATCAACATCGTGCACGCGACCGTGGAGGCCCTCAAGGGCCTGCAGCGTCCCGAGGAGATCGCGGCCCGCCGCGGTCTGCCGCTCGAGGACGTCGCTCCCGCGGCCCTCCTGCGGGCACGTGCCGGGGCGGGTGCGTAATCATGGCACAGCTCAAGATTACGCAGGTCAAGTCCTACATCGGCAGCAAGCAGAACCACCGTGACACCCTGCGCTCCCTTGGTCTCAAGGGGATCAACACGCAGGTCGTCAAGGAGGACCGTCCCGAGTTCCGCGGCATGGTGCACACCGTCCGCCACCTCGTGACGGTCGAGGAGGTCGACTGATCATGGCGGAGCAGAACCCGCTCAAGATCCACAACCTCCGTCCCGCCCCGGGCGCCAAGACCGCCAAGACCCGCGTCGGTCGTGGTGAGGCGTCGAAGGGTAAGACGGCCGGTCGTGGTACCAAGGGCACCAAGGCTCGTTACCAGGTTCCGGAGCGCTTCGAGGGTGGGCAGATGCCCCTCCACATGCGCCTCCCGAAGCTGAAGGGCTTCAAGAACCCGTTCAAGACCGAGTACCAGGTCGTGAACCTGGACCGGCTGGCCGCGCTCTACCCCGACGGTGGCGAAGTCACCGTCGAGGGTCTCGTGGCCAAGGGTGCGGTGCGCAAGAACAGCCTCGTCAAGGTCCTCGGCCAGGGCGAGATCTCCGTGGCGCTCCAGGTGACGGTCGACTCCGTCTCCGGTCCCGCCAAGGAGAAGATCACCGCCGCCGGCGGCACCGTCACCGAGCTCGTCTGAACCCAGGCGCCTCGATGACGTGAGCCATCCCGACCGGGGATACCCCACAAAAGGGGTATCCCCGGTTGGTCGTTCCAAGGGCGGTGCCCACGCCGGTAAAGTGGCCTGCACTGCCCACTTCCGTGGGGTGCCGCACCTGGGGCACCCTGAGCGGCAGTTGTCCGTTACGCAATACGTCGTCAGTCGAACCTCAAGACCGTCACCCTTGACGCAGAAGCGCGGGGGTCGCAGGAGGCACCGTGCTCACCGCGTTCGCCCGGGCGTTCAAGACGCCCGACCTGCGCAAGAAGCTGCTCTTCACGCTCGGCATCATCGTGGTGTACCGGCTCGGTACCCACGTTCCGATTCCCGGAGTCGACTACAGAAGCGTCCAGGAGTGTGTGGACCAGGCGTCCGGCAACCAGGGCCTCTTCGGTCTGGTCAACATGTTCAGCGGTGGCGCCCTGCTGCAGATCACGGTCTTCGCGCTCGGCATCATGCCGTACATCACGGCCAGCATCATTCTGCAGCTGCTGACCGTCGTGATCCCGCGCCTGGAGGCCCTGAAGAAGGAAGGCCAGGCGGGTACGGCGAAGATCACGCAGTACACCCGCTACCTGACCATCGCGCTCGCCATCCTGCAGGGCACCGGCCTGGTGGCCACCGCCCGCAGCGGCGCCCTCTTCTCCGGCTGCACCGTCGCGGGCCAGATCGTCCCGGACCGCGCCATCTTCACCACCGTCGTGATGGTGATCTGCATGACCGCCGGCACGGCCCTCGTGATGTGGCTCGGTGAGCTGATCACCGACCGCGGCATCGGCAACGGCATGTCGATCCTGATGTTCATCTCGATCTCCGCGACCTTCCCCTCCGCCCTGTGGGCCATCAAGAAGCAGGGCGACCTGGCGGGCGGCTGGATCGAGTTCGGCACCGTCATCGCGGTCGGCCTGGTCATGGTCGGCCTCGTGGTCTTCGTCGAGCAGGCCCAGCGCCGCATTCCCGTCCAGTACGCGAAGCGCATGATCGGCCGCCGTTCCTACGGTGGTACGTCCACCTACATCCCGCTCAAGGTGAACCAGGCGGGCGTCATCCCCGTCATCTTCGCCTCGTCGCTGCTCTACATCCCGGCGCTGATCGTCCAGTTCTCCAACTCGCAGGCGGGCTGGGCGACCTGGATCACGAAGAATCTCGCCGACACGGCCGCGACGCCGCACATCATCATGTACTTCCTCTTGATCGTTTTCTTCGCCTTCTTCTACGTGGCCATCTCGTTCAACCCCGAGGAAGTCGCGGACAACATGAAGAAGTATGGTGGCTTCATCCCGGGCATCCGGGCTGGCCGACCGACCGCTGAGTACCTGAGCTACGTACTCAACCGGATCACCTGGCCGGGTTCGCTGTACCTGGGCCTGATCGCTCTCGTGCCGACAATGGCGTTGGCCGGTTTCGGGGCAAACCAGAACTTCCCGTTCGGCGGGACGAGCATCCTGATCATCGTGGGTGTCGGTCTCGAGACGGTGAAGCAGATCGAGAGCCAGCTCCAGCAGCGCAATTACGAAGGGTTCCTCCGCTGATGCGAATCGTCCTCGTCGGGCCACCGGGTGCCGGAAAGGGAACACAGGCCACCCGCCTCGCAGAGACGTTGCACATCCCGCACATCTCCACGGGCGACCTGTTCCGCGCGAACATCAGCCGGCAGACGGAGCTGGGCAAGCTCGCCAAGTCCTACATGGACGCCGGGAACCTGGTCCCGGACGAGGTCACCATCGCCATGGCCAAGGACCGCATGGAGCAGCCCGACGCCGAGGGCGGTTTCCTGCTGGACGGCTTCCCGCGCAACGTCTCCCAGGCCAAGGCGCTGGACGAGACGCTGGACCGGGAGGGCATCAAGCTGGACGCGGTGCTCGACCTGGAGGCTCCCGAGGACGAGGTCGTCAAGCGCATCGCCGGCCGGCGGGTGTGCCGCAACGACTCGGCGCACGTCTTCCACGTGACGTACAAGCCCTCCGCCAAAGAAGGCGTCTGCGACGTCTGCGGCGGCGAGCTGTACCAGCGCGACGACGACTCCGAGGAGACCGTCCGCAAGCGGCTCGAGGTCTACCACACGCAGACCGAGCCGATCATCGACCACTACAAGGCGCAGGGGCTGGTCGTCACCATCTCCGCGATGGGCGCCGTGGAAGCGGTCACCGAGCGCGCGCTGGAGGCGCTCCGGGGCGGCCGCTAGGCCGCTCGGTGGCGACAGCCGCGGTTCCCGTGCCGGGGACCGCGGCTGAGCCGTGTCCGGGGCGGCTCCGGCCGCGGCCGGGCGGTGCCGGGGGTGTGCGGCGGCCCCGTATCGTTGGAACGTCTCTCGTCCCGGTCCAGAAAGGCCGCAGTCCCCATGGTGCAGATCAAGAACCCCGAGCAGATCGCCAAGATGCGCGAGGCGGGGCTGGTCGTCGCCGCCATCCACGCGGCCACGCGCGAGGCCGCCGTGCCCGGCGCCACGACCCGGGACCTGGACCAGGTCGCCCGCAAGGTGCTCGCGGAGCACGACGCCAAGCCGAACTTCCTCGGATACGGCGGTTTCCCGGCCACCATCTGCACCTCGGTCAACGAGGTCGTCGTCCACGGCATCCCCTCCGACGACGTCGTCCTCAAGGACGGGGACGTCATCTCGATCGACTGCGGGGCGATCATCGACGGCTGGCACGGCGACGCCGCCTTCACCGCCTTCGTCGGCTCGGGCCACGCCCCGGAGCTGGTCGAGCTGTCGCGGGTGACGGAGGAGTCGATGTGGGCCGGGATCGCGGCCATGAAGCAGGGCAACCGGCTCGTGGACGTCTCCCGCGCGATCGAGACGTACATCCGCCGCCAGCCCAAGCCGGGCGGCGGCAAGTACGGGATCATCGAGGACTACGGGGGCCACGGCATCGGCACCGAGATGCACATGGACCCGCACCTGCTGAACTACGTCGACCGCCGGCGCGGCAAGGGCCCGCGGCTGGTGCCGGGCTTCTGCCTGGCGATCGAGCCGATGGTCTCGCTCGGCACCCCGCGCACCGAGGTGCTGGAGGACGAGTGGACCGTCGTCACCACGGACGGCACCTGGTCCTCGCACTGGGAGCACTCCGTCGCCCTCACCGAGCGGGGCCCGCTGGTGCTGACCGCCCCGGACGGCGGCAAGGCGAAGCTGGCCGAGCTGGGGATCACCGCGGCGCCGGACCCGCTGGCCTGACCGCCCGGGGCCGCGCGGGCGCCCGCGGCACGCCTGTGGCTGCCGCCCCGCCGGTCACCCCGTCCCCATCTGCCACGGCTGCCACGGCGGCCCCGAAGGGTCGCATCAGTCCGGCCTGTGACTGTGGCCCCGCCCGTCATGTCAGCCCCCGGCCGTGACGCTCCGCGGGCAGCGGTCACACCCGCCCCGCCGGTGGCGAGGGCCCCGCGGGGGCACTCCGACCCCGCGGGCCGCACCGGTCACCGGACCGGGCCGGGCGCCACGCCCGGACGGGGGCCCCGCGCATAACGATCGCCCGGATGGGGCAGACTTCCTCGTTTCGCCTTTCCGAGGCTGCTGACGTAGACTGACTCGTCGGCTCTGGTGCACCCGCATGTCCGCATGCACACCATCGGTGCGCGGGAGTCGATCAAGGTAGTCGATTCGAAGGGCGAAGCGTGGCCAAGAAGCAAGGTGCCATCGAGATCGAGGGCACTGTCGTCGAGTCTCTTCCGAACGCCATGTTCAAGGTCGAGCTCCAGAACGGCCACCAGGTCCTGGCACACATCAGCGGCAAGATGCGCATGCACTACATCCGCATCCTCCCTGACGACCGGGTCGTGGTGGAGCTCTCTCCGTACGACCTGACCCGTGGCCGGATCGTCTACCGGTACAAGTAGATCTTGCCCACACCCCGCGTCCGCGCGGGGTCGCCGGCAACTGACCCGGAGAACCTCACCCCATGAAGGTCAAGCCGAGCGTCAAGAAGATCTGCGACAAGTGCAGGGTGATCCGCCGTCACGGCCGGGTCATGGTCATCTGCGACAACCCGCGCCACAAGCAGCGCCAGGGCTGACGCTCGACCGTCCCTCCGCGATTCGCAGGACTTCGCGCGACGCGAGCTGAACGTACATACGCAGAACCCGGGCACCTCGGTGCCCGACACCCCCGGTTCGGAGGCCGGGGACCCGGTCCGTACCTGGTACGGCGGTCCGGGAGCCGGTTCTGTGGAAGACCTCCGACAATCAACTGGAGCCATTGAATGGCACGCGTATCCGGTGTTGACATCCCGCGCGAAAAGCGCGTGGAGATCGCCCTCACCTACGTGTTCGGCATCGGCCGGACCCTTTCGCAGCAGACGCTGGCCGCCACCGGCGTCGACCCGAACACCCGCGTCCGCGACCTCTCCGAGGAGCAGCTCGTCGCGATCCGCGAGTACGTCGACAACAACATCAAGACCGAGGGTGACCTCCGTCGCGAGATCCAGGCCGACATCCGCCGCAAGGTCGAGATCGGCACCTACCAGGGTCTGCGTCACCGTCGTGGTCTGCCCGTCCGCGGTCAGCGCACCAGCACCAACGCGCGTACCCGCAAGGGCCCGCGTCGCGCCATCGCCGGCAAGAAGAAGCCCGGCAAGAAGTAGTCCGCAGCGGACCCCTGTCCACGGTCTTCGCTGTAGGACCGACCACCTCCCGTAGGAGTTAGTAGATGCCCCCCAAGGGTCGTCAGGGCGCTGCCAAGAAGGTGCGCCGCAAGGAAAAGAAGAACGTCGCTCACGGCCACGCGCACATCAAGAGCACGTTCAACAACACGATCGTCTCGATCACCGACCCCACGGGCAACGTGATCTCCTGGGCCTCCGCCGGCCACGTCGGCTTCAAGGGCTCGCGGAAGTCGACGCCGTTCGCCGCGCAGATGGCCGCAGAGTCGGCCGCCCGCCGCGCGCAGGAGCACGGCATGCGCAAGGTCGACGTGTTCGTCAAGGGCCCGGGTTCCGGTCGTGAGACCGCGATCCGCTCGCTCCAGGCGACCGGCCTCGAGGTCGGCTCCATCCAGGACGTCACCCCGACGCCGCACAACGGCTGCCGTCCGCCGAAGCGCCGTCGCGTCTGACGCTCGCTTCACCGGGTCTCGCGGGCGGTACGGCTCTTTCCGGTCGTGCCGCCCGTACCCTTGCAGTACATGGTCGGGCGTCATATAGCGGGCGCCCCTGACTGAAGGATGCACACATGCTGATCGCTCAGCGTCCCTCTCTGACCGAAGAGGTCGTCGACGAGTTCCGCTCCCGGTTCGTGATCGAGCCGCTGGAGCCGGGCTTCGGCTACACCCTCGGCAACTCGCTGCGCCGTACGCTCCTCTCCTCGATCCCGGGTGCGGCGGTCACGTCCATCCGCATCGACGGTGTCCTGCACGAGTTCACCACCGTGCCGGGCGTCAAGGAGGACGTCACCGACCTGATCCTCAACATCAAGCAGCTCGTGGTCTCCTCGGAGCACGACGAGCCGGTCGTGATGTACCTGCGCAAGCAGGGCCCGGGTCTGGTCACCGCCGCCGACATCGCGCCCCCGGCCGGTGTCGAGGTGCACAACCCCGACCTCGTCCTCGCCACGCTCAACGGCAAGGGCAAGCTGGAGATGGAGCTGACCGTCGAGCGCGGTCGCGGCTACGTCTCCGCCGTGCAGAACAAGCAGGTCGGCCAGGAGATCGGCCGTATCCCGGTCGACTCGATCTACAGCCCCGTGCTGAAGGTCACCTACAAGGTCGAGGCCACCCGTGTCGAGCAGCGCACCGACTTCGACAAGCTGATCGTCGACGTCGAGACCAAGCAGGCCATGCGTCCCCGTGACGCCATGGCGTCGGCCGGCAAGACCCTCGTCGAGCTGTTCGGCCTCGCCCGCGAGCTGAACATCGACGCCGAGGGCATCGACATGGGCCCGTCCCCGACGGACGCCGCGCTCGCCGCCGACCTGGCGCTGCCGATCGAGGAGCTGGAGCTCACGGTCCGGTCGTACAACTGCCTCAAGCGCGAGGGCATCCACTCGGTGGGCGAGCTGGTCGCGCGCTCCGAGGCGGACCTGCTCGACATCCGCAACTTCGGCGCCAAGTCGATCGACGAGGTCAAGGCGAAGCTCGCGGGGATGGGACTCGCCCTCAAAGACAGCCCGCCTGGATTCGACCCGACCGCAGCGGCGGACGCCTTCGGCGCCGACGACGACGCGGACGCCGGATTCGTGGAGACCGAGCAGTACTGATTGACCCGGCCCGTCCGGCTCGATCGGCGCTGACCGGTCCCGCCTCCGGGGGCCCCGCGCGGGCCCCCGGATCTCCGACAGGCGACCGCCTGCTCGGATACTGACCCCGGTACCTGGTACGGCCGGGGCAGACACCTAGGAGAATCACCATGCCGAAGCCCGCCAAGGGTGCCCGTCTGGGCGGCAGCGCCGCGCACGAGAAGCTGCTCCTCGCGAACCTCGCGAAGTCGCTCTTCGAGCACGGCCGCATCAAGACGACCGAGTCGAAGGCCCGCCGCCTGCGGCCCTACGCCGAGCGTCTGATCACCAAGGCGAAGAAGGGCGACCTTCACAACCGCCGCCAGGTGCTCCAGGTCATCACGGACAAGGGCATCGTCCACACGCTCTTCACCGAGATCGGCCCGCGGTACGAGAACCGCCCGGGTGGCTACACCCGGATCACCAAGGTGGGCAACCGCCGCGGTGACAACGCGCCCATGGCCGTCATCGAGCTGGTCGAGGCGCTGACCGTGGCGCAGGAGGCCACCGGTGAGGCCGAGGCCGCGACGAAGCGCGCGGTCAAGGAGGACGCCCTCAGGAAGGACGAGGCCGCCGAGGCCCAGCCGGCCGAGGCCGTCGAGGCTGCCGAGGCTCCGGCCGAGGACGCCAAGGACGACAAGGACGCCTGAGACACCGTCTCGCGGTGAGCGGGTCCGCCCCCTGCGGGGCGGGCCCGCTTTCGCGTACCGGGGGTGCCCCGGCACCTGAGAGGATCTAGAGGTGAGTGACGAAGTACGGCCCGGACACGTACGCGTGCGCCTGGACCTCTCCTACGACGGCACGGAGTTCTCCGGCTGGGCCCGGCAGGCGGGCGGCCGGCGGACCGTGCAGGGGGAGATCGAGGACGCGCTGCGCACGGTCACGCGGTCCAGGGAGACGACGTACGAGCTGACGGTGGCCGGGCGGACCGACGCCGGGGTGCACGCGCGGGGCCAGGTGGCCCACGTGGACCTGCCCGGGGAACTGTGGGCGGAGCACCGGGAGAAACTGCTGAAGCGGCTCGCCGGGCGGCTCCCCAAGGACGTGCGGGTGTGGTCCCTCACCGAGGCTCCGGCCGGGTTCGACGCCCGTTTCTCGGCGGTCTGGCGGCGCTACGCCTACCGGGTCACCGACGCCCCCGGCGGCGCCGACCCGCTGCTGCGTGGCCACGTGCTGTGGCACGACTGGCCGCTGGACGTGGACGCGATGAACGAGGCCGCCCGGGGTCTGCTCGGGGAACACGACTTCGCGGCCTACTGCAAGCGCCGGGAGGGCGCGACGACCATCCGCACCCTCCAGGAGCTGAGCCTGCGCCGCGGCGACGACGGCATCGTCACCGCCACGGTCCGGGCGGACGCCTTCTGCCACAACATGGTGCGTTCCCTGATCGGGGCGCTGCTGTTCGTCGGCGACGGCCACCGCGCGCCCGACTGGCCCGCCAAGGTGCTGGCGGCGGGCGTCCGCGACTCGGCCGTCCACGTGGTGCGCCCGCACGGGCTGACGCTGGAGGAGGTCGGCTACCCGCCGGACCACCTGCTCGCCGCCCGCAACCGCGAGTCCCGCAACCGCCGCACCCTTCCGGGGGCGGGGGGCTGCTGCTGACCGGGCGTGCGGCCCCGGGTCAGCTCGCGGTGGCCGCGGCGGACGCCTGGGCCTCGCCGCGGCGGTGGATCTGGCGGAAGGCGAACTCGGCCAGGTCGTCGCCGGCCCGGAAGACGTCGGTGGCCTGCTCCGTCACGTTCTCGCCGTCGGTGAAGCCGCCGACCGTGAAGTAGGCGTAGCGGCCGTAGGCGTTGGTGGTGGAGCGGCAGACGGCGCCCGTGCAGAAGGACTCGACCCCGCCGCCGGACAGCGAGCGCACGAGGCTCTTCCTGTCGGCTTCGCCCTTGGCCTTCGCGGCCTGCGCCTCGGTGTCGAAGACGGCCACGCCGACGGTGACGGCGATGTCGTCGCGGGTGTAGGTGACGCGGATCAGGCGGGTGCAGCCGTTGGCGTCCAGGACCTGGGGCAGGGTGCCCTGGACGGCCGAGGAACAGGTGCGGGTGTCGGCGGTCGGGCCCTTCTTGTAGACCGCGTCGCCCTGGGTGAGCTGGGTGCCGGGGAAGAGCAGGTCCGGGCCGAGGGGCGCCTTGTCCTTGGCCGCGCTGGAGATGAACTCCTTCGGGTCCAGCGGCGGCGGCGCGCTGGTCGGGGCGAAGGACGGCCCGCCGGACTGGCTCGGCAGGTCCGTCGTGGGCCCCTGCGAGGAGGCCGGCGTCTTGTCGGAGCCGTTCGCCGAGACGACCGCCACGGCGACGGCGCCGGCTATCGCCACGGTGGCCAGCGCGCCGCCGCCGACGAACAGCATCCGGCGCCGTCGGGCACGCGCCTCCGACGCCTCCGCGAGGGCGGCCCAGTCGGGTGTCCGGTCACCGTCGCCGGTCCAGGGTCCTTCTTGCTGAGAGTGCGGTTTCCAGGGATCCCACGGTGACTGAGGTCCCCCCTGCCCAAAGCTCATGGGCGGCATCTTAGACGGGCCTGGAGGCGTGCTGGTCCGCCTCCGAGGGCCGTGCAGCGCCTAGCGTTCCTGCCATGCGGACGGGCAAAGACGACATCTCCGGGTGGTTGGTGCGACCGGCCGAGCGGTACCTGTGGGCGGTGTCCGCGGCGGTGCCGGCGGCGATCGCGGCGAGTGCCGCGCGGTCGGCGCCGGACGGCGGGATGGACAACGCGATCGTGGTCCGGGCGGCCCGCACCTGGCTCGCCGGCGGCTCCCCCTACGACGACCCGCACTTCCTGTACCTGCCGAGCGCGGTGCCGGCCGCCGTGCCCGAGGCGCTGCTGCCCGGGGCGGTGCTCCGCGTGCTGGTGCCGTGCGCGGTGACGGCCCTGCTGGTGCTGGCCTGGGGCTGTGCGCTGCGGCTGCACGGGGTGCCGCTTCGCAGCCGCCTCGCGGCGCTCGGACCGCTCGCCCTCGCGGCGGGCTTCGCGCCCTTCGGCCACCTGGTGCGGCTCGGCAACTGGACGGTGGTGGCGGTGGTGGCCCTGCCGCTGTGTCTGCTGCTGGCGAGCCGGGGGCGGTGGACGGCGGCGGGCGCGGTGGTCGGGGCGGCCGTCGCGCTCAAGCCGCTGCTCGCGCCGGTGGCCCTGCTGTTCGTGTTCGCCCGCCGGCCGAGGGCGCTGGCCGCCGCCGTACTGCCGCCCGTGCTGGCCTCCGCCGCGGCGGCGCTGCTGATGCCCGACCCGGCCGGCTTCGTCACCCGCACCCTGCCCTTCCTGCTCCACGGCGACGACGGCTTCGTCCGGTTCTACGAGGCGTCCCCGGCGGCCGTGCTGCCCCGGCTCGGGGTGCCGGCCGTGTTCGCGGAGGGCGCCGCGCTGCTGGCGGCCGGGGCCGGGGTGCTCTGCGCGTACCTGCGCTGGCGGCGGGCGGACCCGGGTCCCGGGCGGCTGGCGGAGACCGGGGCGGGGCTGATGCTCTCGGCGTTCCTCGTGTCCCGGCCCTCGTACGACCACTACCTCCTGGTGGTGCTGCCGGTGCTGCTCGCCGGGCTGCCGGCGGCGGGGTCGGCGGCGCGGCGCCCCGGGTTCTGGATCGCCCTGGTGCCGCAGGTTCCCGGGGTGCCGTGGCCGTGGCTGGAGGCGGAGCGGCGGCGTGCCTTCAAGGACGCGTTCACGCTCTGTGTCCTCGCCGTGACGGTGGCCGGGCGGGCCCGCGCCGGCTCCGGGCCGCCCGGCGGGGAGGGGCGCGCAGGGGGCGCGCGTGAGGCGGTACGTGCGCCGGCGACCCCGTTTTGACCCCGCTGGCGCGGCCCGGGTATTCTGCACAGTCGTTATGTGTATTGGCTTGCTCATTCTCACGTGAGGGGCCCTTACACCGGTCGACCGAGACCGATGACCAGCGACCTGCACGCGGTTTGCGTCACCGCAGTGCGGTCAGGGCTGTCTGATCGTCTTCGGTGACCTTGTCAGGACCAATCACTGAAGAAGCGAAGGCTACGAACCGTGCGTACGTACAGCCCCAAGCCCGGCGATGTGACGCGCCAGTGGCACGTCATCGACGCCCAGGACGTCGTCCTGGGTCGTCTGGCCTCCACCGCCGCCTCCCTCCTGCGTGGCAAGCACAAGCCGATCTACGCGCCCCACGTCGACACCGGTGACTTCGTCGTCATCATCAACGCCGACAAGGTGCACCTCTCCGGCAACAAGCGGAGCCAGAAGCTGGCCTACCGCCACTCCGGCTACCCCGGCGGTCTGCGCTCGGTGCGCTACGACGAGCTGCTGGACAAGAACCCGGAGAAGGCCGTCGAGAAGGCCGTCAAGGGCATGCTCCCGAAGAACTCCCTGGGCCGTCAGATGCTCTCGAAGCTGAAGGTCTACAAGGGTGACCAGCACCCGCACGGCGCCCAGCAGCCGGTGCCGTTCGAGATCACCCAGGTCGCGCAGTAAGTACGGCCACCCCCTAAGACTGAAGAGAATCTGAGGAGCATCGTGGCCGAGACCACTGCCGAGCAGCCGCTCGAAGAGATCGACATCGACAGCTACACCACCGAGTCCGAGGTCCCCGTCGAGGGCGAGTACACCTCGGAGTCGCTGGCCTCCCGCTTCGGCGAGCCGCAGCCGGCCGCCGGCCTGGGCCGCCGCAAGAACGCCATCGCCCGTGTCCGGATCATCCCGGGCACCGGCAAGTGGAAGATCAACGGCCGCACCCTCGAGGACTACTTCCCGAACAAGGTGCACCAGCAGGAGGTCAACGAGCCCTTCAAGGTGCTCGAGCTGGACGACCGTTACGACGTCGTCGCCCGTATCGCCGGCGGCGGTGTCTCCGGTCAGGCCGGTGCCCTGCGCCTGGGCGTCGCCCGCGCGCTGAACGAGGCCGACGTCGACAACAACCGCGGCCCCCTGAAGAAGGCCGGCTTCCTGCGCCGCGACGACCGCGCGGTCGAGCGGAAGAAGGCCGGTCTGAAGAAGGCCCGCAAGGCTCCGCAGTACAGCAAGCGCTAAGCTCGCTGCCTGCTCGTGCGTACCGCGAGCCGGTCCGGCTCGCTCCACGTACTCCGAACGCCCCGGCGGCACGCCACAGTGCTGCCGGGGCGTTCGTTTCTCACCGCCACTAGGCGTATAACGACACAAGACGTTCAAAGGCTTGTGTGACCGGATGGCTGGATCAGTGCCAGGGTCATCATGTGCCCCGGAACCGGGAGCCGTCTGCGCGGGCCGCACCTCAGCGCTCTGGAACTTGACGTTTCCTCAGGAGGACAAGTGGGACGACTCTTCGGCACGGACGGCGTGCGGGGCGTCGCCAACGCGGACCTGACCGCCGAGCTGGCGCTCGGCCTCTCGGTCGCCGCGGCGCACGTACTGGCCGAGGCGGGCACCTTCGCCGGGCACCGGCCCACCGCCGTGGTCGGGCGGGACCCGCGGGCCTCCGGCGAGTTCCTGGAGGCGGCCGTGGTGGCGGGGCTGGCCAGCGCCGGCGTGGACGTGCTGCGGGTCGGCGTGCTGCCGACGCCCGCGGTGGCCCACCTCACCGGCGCGCTCGGCGCCGACCTCGGCGTGATGCTCTCCGCCAGCCACAACGCCATGCCCGACAACGGCATCAAGTTCTTCGCCCGCGGCGGCCACAAGCTCGCCGACGAGCTGGAGGACCGCATCGAGTCCGTCTACGCCGAGCACCGCACCGGCGCCCCCTGGGAGCGGCCCACCGGCGTCGGCGTCGGCCGGGTGCGCGACTACGACGAGGGCCTGGACCAGTACGTCGCCCACCTCGTCGGCGTCCTGCCCAACCGGCTGGACGGGCTGAAGATCGTCCTCGACGAGGCGCACGGCGCGGCGTCCCGGGTCTCGCCCGAGGCGTTCGCGCGGGCCGGGGCCGATGTCGTCACCATCGGCGCGGTGCCGGACGGCCTCAACATCAACGACGGCTGCGGTTCCACCCACCTCGACCTGCTCAAAGCGGCCGTCGTCGAGCACGGCGCCGACCTCGGTATCGCCCACGACGGCGACGCCGACCGCTGCCTGGCCGTGGACCACACCGGCGCCGAGGTCGACGGGGACCAGATCCTCGCCGTGCTCGCGGTGTCGATGCGGGAGCGCTCCGCGCTGCGCCGCGACACCGTCGTCGGCACCGTCATGTCCAACCTGGGCTTCAAGCTGGCCATGGAGCGCGAGGGCATCCGGCTCGTGCAGACCGCGGTCGGCGACCGGTACGTCCTGGAGAAGATGAAGGCCGAGGGCTTCGCGCTCGGCGGCGAGCAGTCCGGGCACGTCATCATCCTCGACCACGCCACCACCGGCGACGGCACCCTGACCGGCCTGATGCTGGCCGCGCGGGTCGCCGAGACCGGGCGTACCCTCCGGGACCTCGCCTCCGTCATGGAGCGGCTGCCGCAGGTCCTGGTCAACGTGCCCGACGTGGACAAGACGCGGGTGCGGACCTCCGCCGAACTGGCCACCGCGGTCACCGAGGCCGAGCACGAACTGGGCACCACCGGACGGGTCCTGCTGCGCCCCTCCGGCACCGAGCCGCTGGTCCGCGTGATGGTCGAGGCGTCCGACATCGAGCAGGCCCGCTCGGTCGCGGGGCGGCTCGCCGACGCCGTCAAGTCGGCCCTGGGCTGAGGCGGTCGCCGCGCGTCGGGCCGCGGGCAGGAGGCCGGGCCGGCACCACGGGCCCGGGCCGGCGGGGAGGCGTCAGGCGGGCCGTGACCCCCGCCGGCCGCGCGGGCGGGCCGGGCGCGTGGTCCGCGGACGGCGCCAGGCCCACAGCGCCTTCTGGGTGAGCAGCGTCAGCGTCCCGGCCAGGACGATCCCGAACAGGTTGAGCACCAGTTGCTGTGCCGAGTGCCAGCTCTGGTGGGTGTCGCCGTAGACGAGGGCGACGGCCGCGTTCGCCGCGGCGGGCACCGTCGTCACGGAGATCGCCACGCCGACCAGGGCCCCCGACTTGGCGGAGGTCAGTGAGAGCGTCCCGGCGATGCCGGCGAGCACCGCGACCACGAACGAGAACCAGTCCGGGGCCGCGACGAAGCCGGTGTTGGGCCGCGCCCCCTCCAGCCGGTCCCTGCCGAACAGCCCCACCGCGTCCATGAAGAGGGTGAAGCCCGCCGTCACCGCCATCGCCGCGGCGAAGCCCAGCACCAGCGCGAGGGCGGAGCGCAGGGCGAGCCGCGGCGCCCGCTGCACGATCGCCGTGCAGATGCCGGCCAGCGGGCCGAACTCCGGGCCGACCGCCATCGCGCCCACGATCAGCACCGCGTTGTCCAGCACCACGCCGCAGGCCGCGATCATCGTGGCGAGCGTGATGAAGGCGACGTAGGTGATCGACAGGGTCGACTCCTCCTGCGTCGCCTCCTCCAACTGCTCCCACAGCACCGCGTCGGCCGCCTCGCCGGGAGCCTCCCGTTCGGCCCGCTCCGCCTGCCGCGACAGGGAGAGGTCGAGGCTCTCGGCGGTGATGGCCCCGCCGCGGTCGACGCCCAGGTCCTGGAGGCCGCTGATCAGCTCGTCGCCGGTTTCGCGGGCGACGTCGCACAGCACGACGTCACCGGCGGGGTCGCGGGCCGCGCCCGGCAGCACCACGAGGTGGGCGGTGCCGACCGTCCGGTCGATCAGGTCGACGGCTTCGGCGGTCCGGTCTGCCGGGACGATCAGGCGCAGGTGCAGCATGCGGCCCTTTGTAACAGGCCCGGTGTCACAGCTTGCGCAGCCGCAGCCGCTGGACCTTGTGGTCGGGTCCCTTGCGCACGACCAGCGTGGCCCGGCCGCGGGTGGGGGCCACGTTCTCCACCAGGTTGGGCTTGTTGATGGTGCGCCAGGTGGTGCGGGCGTAGTCGAGGGCCTCCTCCTCCGAGACCTGCGTGTACTTGCGGAAGTACGAGGAGGGGTCCTGGAAGGCGGTCTCGCGCAGCCGACGGAAGCGGTTGAGGTACCAGCGCTCGACGTCCTCGGTGCGGGCGTCCACGTACACGCTGAAGTCGAAGTAGTCGGCGAGGCCGACCCGGGTGCGGCCGTCCTTGCCGGGCAGGGCGGGCTGGAGCACGTTGAGGCCCTCGACGATGAGGATGTCCGGGCGGCGGACGACCAGCTTCTCGTCGGGGACGATGTCGTAGATGAGGTGGGAGTAGACGGGGGCGGTGACCTCGTCCTTGCCGGCCTTGACGTCGGCGACGAAGCGGGTCAGCGCGCGGCGGTCGTACGACTCGGGGAAGCCTTTCCGCGACATCAGTCCGCGGGCCTCCAGCTCCCGGGTCGGCAGCAGGAAGCCGTCGGTGGTGACCCGCTCCACGCGCGGGTGTTCGGGCCAGCGGGAGAGCAGGGCGCGCAGCAGCCGGGCCACGGTGGACTTGCCGACCGCGACCGAGCCGGCGACCCCTATGACGAAGGGGGTGCCGGACTGGGAGCCCTTCTCGCCGAGGAAGGTGTTGAGCGCGCCGCGCAGGCCGTCGGTGGCGCCGACGTAGAGGTTGAGCAGGCGGGAGAGCGGGAGGTAGATGTCCCGCACCTCGTCGAGGTCGATGACGTCGCCGAGGCCGCGCAGTTGCTCGACCTCTTCCGCGGTCAGGGGCAGCGGTGTCTTGTCGCGCAGCGCGCTCCACTCGGCGCGGGTGAGGTCGACGTAGGGAGTCGCCTCCGGCCGGGGCCGGTGGGCGCTCTGGGACAGCGAGGAGACCGGAGAGATCACATTCCATTGTTAACGGAGTTCGAACGGGGCGGCAGGTGGGCTCCGTCACGCCCGGGTGGCACGGACGCCGGCGGGGCGAGGGGCGTGCCGGTGGGCGGCGCGACGGACGGGCGGGCGGGGCGGCGGGCCGGGGGCCGGCGGGCGCGTGGTCTTGGGCGCGGAGGGGGCGGAAGACGCTGGTGGGAGGCGTGAGCGGCGGTGGGCGGCGAGGGCTCGGGGCGCGGCCGGCCGCAGCCGGGGGGCACGGTGGATCACGTCCCTGTCACGGTCGGGTACCGGGTCGAGACACGAAGATCAACTGTGTGCGTCCTGTGCGTAAGGTGCGCGCGAAGCCTGTGGGCTCCTCCATGGGTCCGGAAGAAAGAGCTGCCCGACGTGACAACCCACGCCGTCCGCCGTACCGCCCTCGCGGCCTCCGCCGCCGCCCTGGTCCTCCTGGTCACCGCCTGCGGCGGTTCCTCGGACGACGGCAAGAAGGACGACGGCAACGCCAAGGCCGACCCGACCGCGTCGGCCGCCCCGGCGGCCAAGCCGCTCACCGCCGACGAGCTGGAGAAGGCCGCGCTGACCCAGGCGGACCTCAAGAGCGGCAAGGTCACCGACAAGATCGCGGCGGACGAGGACGCCACCAAGGACAAGGTGACGTCCGACGACGCCGCCTGCCTGCCGCTCGCCCACGCGCAGAGCGGCGTGGCCCAGGGCGACCCCGCGGCCACCGTGAAGCGGTCCTGGACCCGTGAGCCCGAGAAGCCCTCGGGCGACCTGTCCCCGGAGGAGATGCTGCTCGCCTCCATGGCCGTGGACCAGGCGTTCGTGACGCTCTCCTCCTACGAGGGCGGTGCCGAGCAGCCGCTGAAGGACCTGGCCGAGGCGGCCGGGAAGTGCTCCGGCGGGTTCACCACGACCGTGCTCGGCGAGGAGCTGAAGGTCGAGAAGGTCGCGGTGACCGAGGCGCCCGAGGGCGGGGACGAGGGCCTCGCCTTCACCCTGACGGTGGCCGCCGAGGAGGACGTCAAGATGCCGCAGAAGGTCGTCGTGGTCCGCAAGGGCGCCACGCTCGCCTCGTTCACGGCCGTCAACTTCGCCTCCGCGGCCACGGGTGAGGACTTCGCGTTCCCGGCGGAGCTGGTGGACGCGCAGCTCCCGAAGCTCGGCTGACGGTTCTCGCCGGGGCCCGGACCGGTCGGCCGGGCCCGCGGAACGGCTGCGTTTTTTCCCACCGGGGCGTTCGTGCCCCGGTGGGAATTTCCGATTTCGGGCACGTGACGACAGGTTGGCGATCGAAGCTGACCGTAGTCTTTCGGTCATGTGCGGAATTGTGGGTTATGTGGGGTCTCGCTCGGCGCTCGACATCGTGATGGCCGGGCTCAAACGGCTGGAGTACCGGGGCTACGACTCGGCGGGCGTCACCGTGCTCGCGGACGGCGTCCTCGCTCCCGCCAAACGCGCCGGGAAGCTCGTCAACCTGGAGAAGGAACTCGCCGAGCGCCCGCTGCCCGCCGCCACCACCGGCATCGGCCACACCCGCTGGGCCACCCACGGCGCCCCCACCGACGCCAACGCCCACCCGCACCTCGACAACGCGGGCCGGGTCGCCGTCGTCCACAACGGCATCATCGAGAACTTCGCACACCTCCGCGCCGAGCTGGAGGGCCGCGGTCACACGCTGGCCTCCGAGACCGACACCGAGGTCGTCGCCCACCTGCTCGCCGAGGAGTACTCCGGCCGCGCCGACCTCGCCGAGGCGATGCGGCAGGTGTGCCGGCGGCTGGAGGGCGCGTTCACGCTGGTCGCGGTGCACGCGGACGCGCCCGGCGTGGTGGTCGGCGCCCGCCGCAACTCACCGCTGGTGGTCGGGGTCGGCGACGGGGAGTCCTTCCTCGCCTCCGACGTCTCCGCGTTCATCGCGCACACCCGGGACGCCGTCGAACTGGGCCAGGACCAGGTCGTCGAGCTGCGCCGGGACGGGGTCTCGGTCACCGGGTTCGACGGCCGTCCGGCCGACGTCCGCTCGTACCACGTCGACTGGGACGCCTCGGCCGCCGAGAAGGGCGGGTACGCCTCCTTCATGCTCAAGGAGATCGCCGAGCAGCCCAAGGCGGTCGCCGACACCCTGCTCGGCCGCGTCGACGGCTCCGGCTCGCTCACCCTCGACGAGGTGCGCATCCCCCCGGAACTGCTGCGCGAGCTGGACAAGGTCGTCATCGTCGCCTGCGGCACCGCCTTCCACGCCGGGCTGATCGCCAAGTACGCCATCGAGCACTGGACGCGCATCCCCTGCGAGGTGGAGCTGGCCAGCGAGTTCCGCTACCGCGACCCCATCCTCGACCAGCGCACCCTCGTGGTCGCCATCTCCCAGTCCGGGGAGACCATGGACACCCTCATGGCGCTGCGGCACGCCCGCGAGCAGGGCTCCCGGGTGCTGGCCATCTGCAACACCAACGGCTCCACCATCCCGCGCGAGTCCGACGCGGTGCTCTACACCTACGCCGGGCCCGAGGTCGCCGTCGCCTCGACCAAGGCGTTCCTCACCCAGCTCGTCGCCTGCTACCTCGTCGCCCTCTATCTCGGGCAGGTGCGCGGCACCAAGTACGGGGACGAGATCCGCGACGTCATCCGCGACCTGTCCCGGATCACCGGATCGGTGGAACGCGTGCTGGAGACCATGGAGCCGGTACGGGAACTGGCGCGCTCCCTCGCCCACCACGACACGGTGCTCTTCCTCGGCCGGCACGTGGGCCACCCGGTCGCCCTCGAAGGCGCCCTGAAGCTCAAGGAACTGGCCTACATGCACGCCGAGGGCTTCGCGGCGGGCGAGCTGAAGCACGGTCCCATCGCGCTGATCGAGGAGGACCTGCCGGTCGTCGTGGTCGTGCCGTCCCCGCGGGGGCGCTCCGTGCTCCACGACAAGATCGTGTCCAACATCCAGGAGATCCGGGCCCGGGGCGCGCGGACCATCGTCATCGCCGAGGAGGGCGACGAGGCGGTCGTGCCCTACGCCGACCACCTGATCCGGGTCCCGGCAACCCCCACCCTCCTCCAGCCCCTGGTGGCCACGGTCCCCCTCCAGGTCTTCGCCTGCGAACTCGCCACCGCCCGCGGCAACGAGGTCGACCAACCCCGCAACCTCGCCAAGTCGGTGACGGTGGAATGACGCCCGCCCGCCGCGGGGCCCGAAGGGGCGCGTCCCCGACGCCGGTGCGCACGCAGGGAACCGGAACCGCGGGCGCGGCGTCGTAAGGTGCTCGGCATGGGGATTGTCGGGGTCGGGATCGACGTGGCCGAGGTCGAGCGGTTCGGGGCGGCGCTGGAGCGGACGCCCGCGCTCGCGCGGCGGCTCTTCCTGGAGAGCGAACTGCTGCTGCCCGGCGGCGAGCGCCGGGGCGTCGCCTCGCTCGCCGCGCGCTTCGCGGCCAAGGAGGCGCTGGCCAAGGCGCTCGGCGCCCCCGCCGGCCTGCTCTGGACCGACGCCGAGGTGTACGTCGAGGACAGCGGCCGGCCCCGCCTGCGCGTCACCGGGACCGTCGCGGCCCGCGCCGCCGAACTCGGCGTGTCGTCCTGGCACGTGTCCCTGAGTCACGACGCGGGCGTGGCCTCGGCCGTCGTCATCGCGGAGGGCTGACGCGTTCGGCGGTGCGGTCCGTGACGCTCCCGCCACACGGGGAAGACTGCACGGCATGCGTACTGCGTACCACGTGGAGACGGTCCGGGCCGCCGAACGGGCCCTGATGGCACGGCTGCCGGACGGCGCCCTGATGCAACGGGCCGCGGCCGGTCTCGCCGCCGCCTGCGCCGAGCTCCTCGGCCGCGTCTACGGCAGCCGTGTCGTCCTGCTCGTCGGCAGCGGCGACAACGGCGGCGACGCCCTCTGGGCCGGGGCCCGCCTCGCCCGGCGCGGTGCCGGCGTCACCGCCGTCCTGCTCGCCCCCGGCCGCGCGCACCCCGGCGGGCTCGCCGCGCTGCGCCGGGCCGGCGGTATCACCGTCCCCGCCGCCGACGGCGTACCCCCCGTCGAGCGGGCCGACCTCGTCCTCGACGGCATCGTCGGCATCGGCGGCACCGGCGGGCTGCGCGCCGAGGCCGTGCCGCTCGCCGAGGCCGCCCACCGCTCCCGGGCCGCCGTCGTCGCCGTCGACCTGCCGAGCGGCGTCGACGCCGACACCGGGCAGGTGCGCGGCGCCGCCGTCCGCGCCGATCTGACCGTCACCTTCGGCACCCACAAACCCGCCCTGCTCGTCGACCCCGCCCGGGAACACGCCGGGTCGGTGAGGCTCGTCGACATCGGCCTGGAACTCCCCGACGACCCCCTCCTGGAGGCCCTCCAGCACGCCGACGTGGCCCGGCTGCTGCCGGTGCCCGCCGCGGAGAGCGACAAGTACCGGCGCGGCGTCGTCGGCATCGCCGCCGGCTCCGCCCGCTACCCCGGCGCCGCCGTCCTCGCCGTCTCCGGCGCCCTGCGCGGCGGCGCGGGCGCGGTGCGCTACGTCGGGCCCGCCGCCGACGCCGTGATCGCCCGCTACCCCGAGACCCTCGTCTCCGACCAGGGGCCGAAGAGGGCGGGGCGCGTGCAGGCGTGGGTCGTGGGACCCGGCGCCGGCGACGACGCCCGCGCCGTCACACAGGTGCTGGCCCAGGACGTGCCCGTCCTCGTCGACGCCGACGGACTGCGGCTGGCACCGGCCCGCGACGTGCGCCGGCGCACGGCACCCACGCTGATGACCCCGCACGCCGGTGAGGCCGCCGCCCTGCTCGGCGTGGGCCGGGACGAGGTCGAGGGGGCGCGGCTGGACGCCGTACGGGAGCTGGCCGGGCGGTACCGGGCGACCGTGCTGCTCAAGGGCTCGACCACGGTGGTCGCCGCGCCCGACGGCGGGCCCGTGCGGGCCAACGCGACCGGCACGCCCTGGCTCGCCACCGCCGGCAGCGGGGACGTCCTGTCGGGGCTCGCCGGCTCCCTGCTCGCGGCGGGGCTCCCGGCGCTGGACGCGGCGAGCGCGGGCGCGTACGTGCACGGACTCGCCGGCCGGCTCGCGGCCCGGCACGCGCCCGCCGGGGCGCACGACGTCGCCGACGCGATCCCCCGGGCGTGGCGGAACGTCCGGGAGGCGGCGGAGGACGACTGAGGGCCCGCGCCCGCCCCCGGACCGGCGGCACGCGGGCGCCGTCCGGCGCGGGCGGGCGGTCGGTCGGGTGGGGGGCGTTGTCCGGGGGCAGGGCGTCGCGGTCGGTCGGGGGGCGTTGTCCGGGGGCGGGCGCCGTCGGTCGGGGGCGTGGCGCGGGTGGCCGTCACCAGCCCCGGGGGCCGCCGTGCCCGTCGGTTCGAAGGTGCGGCCGAGGCCGCTGCGTGGGCCGGCGCGGCGGTGCCGGTCCGGCCCCGGCGCGGGGACGCTGCCGGACGGGGGCCGCGTGGCCGGTCGCCGCCCGGGGCGGGGCGCCGTCGGCCCGGCGGGCGGTCGCGGCGGTGACGGCCCCCGGCCACCGCCCCCGGTCCCGTCGGCGGGGCGGCGCGGCTCGGGCGGGCCGGGTGGTGGGCGACCGGTCTCCGTGCGGACACATCCGAGCCCGGGGCGGCTCGTTCGCGGGGGCCGGGGTTTATGCTTCGGCGCCGGTGCTTGGCGTGCCTCGCCCGGCGTCGTCGCCGGTCATGAGCCACCCGCCGGCCCGGCGTCCCGTCCGCGGGGTGGCTCGCCCCTTCCCCGTACCGTTCCCGGCACGTGGCCGGAGGCAGGGGGGCGGGGTGCTCCTGAGAGACTGGTGGACGATGACTGAGAATGCTGGCCGCCGGACCGCGCCCCTGCGGGCCCGCGCGGAGATCGACCTGGCCGCCCTGCGGGCCAACGTGCGCACCCTGCGCGAACGGGCCCCCGGAGCGTCCTTCATGGCCGTCGTCAAGGCCGACGCCTACGGCCACGGCGCGATCCCCTGCGCCCGCGCCGCCGTGGCCGCCGGAGCGAACTGGCTCGGCACCGCCACCCCGCAGGAGGCCCTCGCGCTGCGCGCCGGGGCGGACCTCCCCGAGGACGTGCGGATCATGTGCTGGCTCTGGACGCCCGGCGGGCCCTGGCGCGAGGCCGTCGAGGCCCGCCTGGACGTCTCCGTCGGCGCGCTGTGGGCGCTGGACGAGGTCGGCGAGGCCGCCCGGCGGGCGGGGCACCCCGCCCGCGTGCACCTGAAGGCCGACACCGGCCTCGGACGCGGCGGCTGCCAGCCCGGGGACTGGGACGAGCTGGTCGGCGAGGCGCTGCGCGCCGAGCGCGAGGGGCTGATCCGGATCACCGGCGTCTGGTCCCACCTGGCCTGCGCCGACGAGCCCGGACACCCCGCCACCGCCGCCCAGCTCGCGCGCTTTTGCGAGATGACCGAGCGGGCCGAGGAGCGGGGCGCCCGCTTCGAGGTGCGGCACATCGCCAACTCGGCGGCCACGCTGACCCTCCCGGAGAGCCACTTCGACCTGGTCCGGGCCGGCATCGCCCTCTACGGCGTCTCGCCCAGCCCCGAGCTGGGTTCCCCCGCCGACCTCGGCCTGCGCCCGGTGATGCGGCTGTCCGCGTCGCTCGCGCTGGTCAAGGACGTCCCCGGCGGCCACGGCGTCGGCTACGGGCACCACTACACGACCCCCGGCCCGACCACCCTCGGCCTCGTCCCGCTCGGCTACGCGGACGGCGTCCCGCGCCACGCCTCGCACACCGGCCCGGTGCTGGTCGACGGCAAGTGGCGCACGGTGGCGGGGCGGATCGCGATGGACCAGTTCACCGTCGACCTCGGCGGCGACCGGCCCGCCGCGGGCACGGAGGCGGTGCTGTTCGGCCCCGGCGACGGCGGCGAGCCCACCGCCGGGGACTGGGCGCAGGCCGCCGGCACCATCGGGTACGAGATCGTCACCCGCGTCGGAACACGGGTGCCCCGCGTCTACGTTGACGGTGAGCGGGCCTAGACCGGTCTGCCGGACCGGGCGGCCACCGGGCGGCGGGCCACCGGCCCACCGGCCCACCGGAGCGGACGGCCCCGTCGGGTCGCCGGCCCCGGGCGGTCCCGGAGCCCCCGCCCGCCGCGTACGGCGCACGGCCGGTCACCGCCCGTGCGCCTCACACGTACGGGTGAGAAAGCGACGAGAGGGAGCCGCCGGGCGGCCCGGTGAAGAGGAGCGTACGTGAGCGAGAGCAGAGCGGACGGTGCCGTGGGCGCCGCGGCGACCGCCGCCTCCGCCGCGGACGGCTGGCGCCGGACCACCGGCATCGCCGGGGTCGCCCTGGGCGTGGTCGCCGCGGGCGCCGCCGCCGGTGTGGCGATCGAACGGCTCACCGTGGGCCGCGGGATGCGCCAGAAGGCGCGGCTCGCCCTCGACGCGGCGGGACCCTACGGCGGGGTGCGGGGCACCCCCGGCCGGGCGTACGCCGACGACGGCACCGAGCTGTACTACGAGGTCGACGAGGTCGCCCCGGAGGCCGAGCCCGCCGCCCCCCGCCGCCGCCGGCTCTTCGGCCGCCGGGAGCCCGCCCCCGTGACCGTCGTCTTCTGTCACGGCTACTGCCTCAACCAGGACTCCTGGCACTACCAGCGCGCCGCCCTGCGCGGCGTCGTGCGCACCGTGCACTGGGACCAGCGCAGCCACGGGCGTTCCGGGCGGGGCGTGGCGCAGGCCCGCGACGGCGCGCCGCTCACCATCGAGCAGCTCGGCCGGGACCTGAAGGCGGTGATCGACGCGGCCGTGCCCGAGGGCCCGGTCGTGCTGGTCGGCCACTCGATGGGCGGCATGACCGTGATGGCCCTCGCGGACGCCTTCCCCGAACTGGTCCGCGAGCGGGTGGTGGGCGTCGCCCTGGTCGGCACGTCCTCCGGCCGGCTCGGCGAGGTGAGCTTCGGCCTCCCGGTGGCCGGGGTCAACGCGGTGCGCCGGGTGCTGCCGGGCGTGCTGAAGGCGCTGGGGCAGCGGGCCGAGCTGGTGGAGCGGGGGCGGCGGGCGACGGCGGACCTGTTCGCCGGGGTGATCAAGCGGTACTCGTTCGCGTCCCGGGACGTCGACCCGGCGGTGGCCCGGTTCGCCGAGCGGATGATCGAGTCGACGCCGATCGACGTGGTCGCCGAGTTCTACCCGGCCTTCACCGACCACGACAAGACCGAGGCCCTGGCCCACTTCGACGGGCTGCCGGTGCTGGTGCTGGCCGGCGTGCGGGACCTGATCACGCCCAGCGAGCACAGCGAGGCCATCGCCGACCTGCTCCCGGAGGCCGAATCGGTGCTGGTGCCGGACGCCGGGCACCTGGTCATGCTGGAGCACCCGGAGCTGGTCACCGACCGCCTCGCCGACCTGCTCGCCCGCGCGGGCGCCGTGCCGTCAGGGGCTACCGTTGGGGGCTATGGACGCAGCACCGCAGGACCCGGCACCGCAGGACCCGGCACCGCAGGACCCCGCTGAGGGCGCGCCCACCGTCGCGCTCACCGTCACCTCCGCCGAGGGGATGCGGGACCTGGGCCGCCGGCTGGCCAAGATGCTGCGCGCCGGTGACCTCGTGATGCTGAGCGGGGAGCTGGGCGCGGGCAAGACGACGCTGACCCGCGGGCTCGGCGAGGGGCTGGGCGTGCGGGGCGCCGTCACCTCGCCCACCTTCGTGATCGCCCGCGTGCACCCCTCCCTCGGCGACGGTCCGCCGCTGGTCCACGTCGACGCCTACCGGCTCGGCGGCGGACTGGACGAGATGGAGGACCTCGACCTGGACGTCTCCCTGCCCGCATCGGTGATCGTGGTGGAGTGGGGCGAGGGCAAGGTGGAGGAGCTGACCGAGGACCGGCTGCACCTGCGGATCGAGCGGACCACCGGCGCAACCGGCAGCGGCGGGAACGGCGGCGGCGCAAGCACCGGCGACACCGGCGACACCGGCGACGACGTGCGCCGGGTGACCCTGACCGGCCTCGGCGCCCGCTGGAGCACGGCCGACCTGAACGCCCTCGCCGCCTGAGCCCCGTCACCCCGGATTCCGGTGGGGACGCGGGGCGGCGGGCCACTCGGGGTGTTCCGACACGTTGTCGGCAAGATGTTGCGTTTCGGACCCGGGCCGTGATGACATGGTATCCAGTGCGTGGTTAGGCATGCCTAACCACGTCCGCCCCCGCCCGTCAGGAGGCGTCCATGCCCGAGTCCGCGAACCAGTCGAGGCCGCCCACCGCCCCCTCGGTCTCCGTACGGGATCTGCTCGCCGCGGGCGCCGCGGCCCTGGCCGTGTCGACACCGCCGCGCGCACCCGAACCGGCTTCCCGCCGCACCGCCCCCGAGCACCGCGAGGCCGCCTGAACCCGCGACGAGGACGCTACGGGACGACGACGACCTGCTGGCCGATCGTGGCGAACTGCCACATCGCGTCGCCGTCCGCGCGCTTCTCCCGGATCCCGCCGGTCGCCGCGGACGAGGTGGAGCGGGCCGACTCGTCCACGGCCGCGCTGAACCCGATGACCACGTCCCGGTTGCTGGCGAAGCGCACCACGTGCTCGACCGGCACGCCGTCCGACCCGGTGATCGCGTTCGAGCGGGACGTGACCGCGTAGGAGCCGGGCTCGGGGTCGACGCCGCCGGGCTCGACGGTGAAGGTCCGCTTGACCCTGCCGTTCGCCTCGACCAGCCAGACCCGGTCGTCGTCCAGGGAGTACACGACGCGTTCGCCCTTGCCGGACCCGGCGGGCAGCGCCTCCGGGTGGTTCCGGTCCCGGGGCGCCTTGGAGGCGCCGGGGCTGGGGGCGGCGTGCGCGTGGGCGCGGCTCATCTCCTCGGGGACGCGGGCCGCGGCCTGGTAGGCGAGGGCGCCCACCGCCGCGAGCGCCGCGGCGGTGAGTCCGGCCACGACGCCGGCGCTGCTGCTTGCCACGGGGGACCACCTCGGCAGTCGTACGCGTCGGACGTCCACGCGGGTACGTCAGGGGCGTCATAAGGGGCGTATCGGTCATGTGTCGTGCTTCCGGCGACGGTAGCAGCCGGGGGCGGTCTCGCCGGGGCGTCCGACACGAGCCGTCGTTCGCCGTAGGCTGTTCGCGTGCTCTTGCTCGCTCTGGATACCGCCACACCCGCCGTCACCGTCGCGCTGCACGACGGGACGGACGTCATCGCCTCGTCGAGCCAGGTGGACGCGCGCCGGCACGGGGAACTGCTGCTGCCCGCCGTCGACCGGGTGCTCTCCGAGGCCGGGCCGCGCCTCGCCGACGTCACCGCCATCGCCGTCGGGATCGGCCCCGGCCCGTACACGGGCCTGCGCGTCGGCCTGATGACCGCGGACACCTTCGGACTCGCGCTCGGCGTCCCGGTGCACGGCGTGTGCACGCTGGACGCGCTGGCGTACGCCGCGGACCTGGAGGAGCCCTTCGTGGTGGCGACCGACGCGCGCCGCAAGGAGGTCTACTGGGCGCGGTACGCCGACTCCCGCACCCGGCTGACCGACCCGGCCGTCGACCGCCCCGCCGCCCTCGCCGACGAGGTCGCGGGCCTGCCGTCCGTCGGCGCGGGCGCGCTGCTCTACCCGGACGTCTTCCCCCGCGCGCACGAGCCGGAGCACGTGTCGGCCGCCGCGCTGGCCCGGCTCGCCGTCCGGAGACTCGCGGCCGGCGAGGAACTGCCCGCGCCCCGGCCGCTGTACCTGCGCCGGCCGGACGCGCAGGTGCCCAGGAACTACAAGGTGGTCACCCCGAGGTGACCGGGCCCGTGACTGCCGAGCTGCGCGAGATGCGCTGGTGGGACATCGACCCCGTGCTCCGGCTGGAGCGCGAGCTGTTCCCGGAGGACGCCTGGTCGCGGGGGATGTTCTGGTCCGAGCTGGCCCACGCCCGCGGCCCCGGGGCGACCCGGCGGTACGTGGTCGCCGTGGCGCCCGCCGCCGAGGGCGAGGGCGAGGCGATCGTCGGCTACGCGGGGCTCACCGCCTCCGGCGATCAGGCCGACGTGCAGACCATCGCCGTCGCCCGCGCGCACTGGGGCACCGGTCTCGGCGCCCGGCTGCTGACCGAGCTGCTGCGGGCGGCGACCGCCTTCGACTGCGCCGAGGTGCTGCTGGAGTGCCGGGTGGACAACACCCGCGCCCGGAAGCTGTACGAGCGCTTCGGCTTCGAGGCCATCGGCGTCCGGCGCGGCTACTACCAGCCGGGCAACGTGGACGCCCTGGTGATGCGACTGACCACCGCGCCCGGCGGCGGCCCCGCCGCGGGCGCCGACCCCGTACAAGGAACCGACAACCATGGCTGACTCCCGCGACGAGCCTCTCGTACTGGGGATCGAGACCTCCTGCGACGAGACCGGTGTCGGCGTCGTCCGCGGCACCACCCTGCTGGCCGACGCCGTCGCCTCCAGCGTCGACGAGCACGCCCGTTTCGGCGGGGTCGTGCCGGAGGTGGCGAGCCGCGCCCACTTGGAGGCGATGGTCCCCACCATCGACCGGGCGCTGAAGGAGGCCGGGGTGAGCGCGCGCGACCTCGACGGCATCGCCGTCACCGCCGGCCCCGGACTCGCCGGCGCGCTGCTGGTCGGCGTCTCCGCGGCGAAGGCGTACGCGTACGCGCTCGGCAAGCCGCTGTACGGCGTCAACCACCTCGCCTCGCACATCTGCGTGGACCAGTTGGAGCACGGGCCGCTGCCGGAGCCGACGATGGCGCTGCTGGTCTCCGGCGGGCACTCCTCGCTGCTGCTGTCGGCCGACATCACCTCCGACGTCCGCCCGCTGGGCGCGACCATCGACGACGCGGCCGGCGAGGCGTTCGACAAGATCGCCCGCGTGCTGAACCTGGGCTTCCCCGGCGGCCCGGTCATCGACCGGTACGCACGCGAGGGCGACCCCACCGCCATCGCGTTCCCGCGCGGGCTGACCGGCCCGCGCGATCCCGCCTACGACTTCTCCTTCTCCGGCCTCAAGACCGCCGTGGCCCGCTGGATCGAGGCGAAGCGGGCGGCGGGGGAGGAGGTGCCGGTGCGCGACGTGGCGGCCTCCTTCCAGGAGGCGGTCGTCGACGTGCTCACCCGCAAGGCCGTCCGGGCCTGCAAGGACGAGGGCGTCGACCACCTGATGATCGGCGGCGGGGTGGCCGCCAACTCGCGGCTGCGGGCGCTGGCCCGGGACCGCTGCGAGGCGGCCGGCATCCGGCTGCGCGTGCCCCGGCCCAAGCTGTGCACGGACAACGGCGCCATGGTGGCCGCGCTCGGCGCCGAGATGGTCGCCCGGAACCGGGCCGCCTCCGACTGGGACCTGGCGGCCGACTCCTCGCTGCCGGTCACCGAACCGCACGTCCCGGGCGAGGCGCACGACCACGCCCACCACACCGGCGAGGGGAACCTGTACCCGTGACCGTCGCGCTGATGTGGGAGGCGCGGGCGCTGCCCGGCCGGGGCGGGGAACTGCTGGCCTGGGCGCGGGAGCGGGAACTGTCCCCGGCGCCGCTGCGCCGGGAGACCCTCCGCGCCCCGCAGGACCGCGTCCTCGTCATCACCTGGTGGGACGCCCCGTACGACGCCGAGTTGCCCGAACTGCCGGACCCCGACCCGGCGTTGGTCGGCCGCCCGGTCCACCGCTGGCGCTTCGAGTCGGTCGCCGCCGGCTGACGCGGGCCCCGGCCGGGCCCCGGGCGCGCGGGGGCTACGGCACCGGGGCCACCCGCACCGGGCAGCGCAGCCGCCGGCCGGGACCCGGGTCGCGGGCCGGTCCGGTCAGCGTCAGCCGGGCCGTGTGCCGCACCTCGGCGCTGGAGGCGGCGAGCCGTAGCTCCAGGGCGCCCGGCTCCACCACGCGGCGGCCCGCGCGGCCGGTGAACGCCGCGAGGTCCGGATGGAAGCGGAACGTCACCCGGCGGGCCTCGCCGGGCGCCAGTTCCACCCGCCGGTAGCCGATCAGCCGGACGTCCGGCCGGGTCACCGAGGCCACCGGATCGTGCAGGTAGAGCTGGACCACCTCGGCGCCGGGCCGCTCGCCGGTGTTGCGGACGGTCAGCGCGAGGTCGTACGCCTCGTCCGTGCCGAGCGCGGCCGCCTCGGCGCCGCCGGTGAAGTCCTCCCAGGCGAACGTCGTGTACGAGCGGCCGTGCCCGAAGGGGTAGAGCGGGGTCGGGTCGAGGTTGCTGACCTCGCCGGCCAGGCCCAGCGGGGGCTGGAGGTAGGTCCACGGCTGTCCGCCGGGCAGCCGCGGCACGCTCACCGGGAGCCGGCCCGAGGGGGTGACGCGGCCCGACAGCACGCCCGCGAGGGCCGGTCCGCCCTCCTCGCCCGGGAAGAACGCCTGGACGACGGCGCCGAGCCGGCCCGCCCAGCGGCCCAGCGCGTACGGGCGGCCGGTGAGCAGCACCAGCACCACCGGCACGCCGGTCGCCACCAGCGCGTCCAGCAGCGCGCCCTGCACGCCGGGCAGCCGCAGGTCGCTCGCGTCGCACCCCTCGCCCGAGGTGCCCCGGCCGAAGAGGCCCGCCCGGTCGCCCAGCACCGCGACGCACACATCGGCCTCGGTGGCCCGCGCGACCGCCTCCTCGAAACCGGAGACATCCGGTCCGGAGGTGTCGCAGCCTTGCGCGAACGTCACCTTGGCGTCGGGCAGTTCGGCGCGCAGGGCGTCCAGCGCGGTCGGGATGTCGATGCCCGTGGGCACCCCGGGGTGGTGGGGCAGCACATGGGAGGGGAAGGAGTAGCAGCCCAGCATGGCCAGGGCGTCGGCGGCCCGGGGGCCGACCACCGCGACGCGGGCGCCGGGGGCGAGCGGCAGCACGCCGTCCGGGTTGTCCAGTAGCACCACGGACTCCTCGGCCAGGCGGCGGGCGAGCGCGCGGTTGGCGGGGGAGTCGAGGTCGACGGCGGTCTCCCGCGGCCCGTCGGGCCCCTCCGCCGGCGGTGCCTCCGGCGCCCAGTCCGGGTCCAGCAGGCCCAGGGCGCACTTCTGGAGCAGCACCCGGCGGGCCGCCCGTTCGACCAGTTCCGCGGGGACCGTGCCCGCCCGGACCGCCTCCAGCAGCGGGGTGCCGTAGCACTTCAGGGTCGGCAGTTCGACGTCGACGCCGGCGTCGAGGGCCAGGTGCGCGGCCTCGGCGGGGGTGCCGGCGACGCGGTGCAGGGACTCCAGGAAGCCGACGCCGAAGTAGTCGGCGACCACCGTGCCGGTGAAGCCCCACTCCTCGCGGAGCAGGCCGGTCAGCAGCTCCGGGTCGGCGGAGGCGGGGACGCCGTCCGTCTCCGTGTACGCGGCCATCACCGACCGGGCGCCGCCCTCGCGCAGCGCCATCTCGAACGGCATCAGCGTGACGTCCGCGAACTCCCGCGCGCCCGCCCGCACCGGGGCCAGGTTCCGGGCGCCGGCCGAGGAGGCGTACCCGGCGAAGTGCTTGAGGGTGGCGACGACCCCGGCCGACTCCAGCCCGCGCACGTAGGCGCTGCCGATGGTGCCGACCAGGTACGGGTCCTCGCCGATCGTCTCCTCCACCCGGCCCCAGCGGGCGTCGCGGACGACGTCCAGGACGGGGGCGAGGCCCTGGTGGACGCCGACCGCGCGCAGGTCGTGGCCGATCCGCCGGGCCATCTCCTCGACCAGCTCGGGGTCGAAGGCGGCGCCCCAGGCAAGCGGCACCGGGTACGCGGTGGCCCGCCAGGCGGTGAAGCCGGCCAGGCACTCCTCGTGGGCGAGGGCGGGGATGCCGAAGCGGCCGGCCTCGGTGATGCGCCGCTGGGCGCGGGCGAGGGCGCGGGCGCCGAGGGCCGGTTCGACGGGGGCGGTGCCGAAGGGGCGGGTGAGCTGGCCGAGGCCGTGGGTGATCAGCTCGTCCCAGTCGTGGTCGGCGGACATCTGGTTCTGGAGCGGGGCGACGCCGTCGCCGTCCGTGGCGGCGCCCACCCACACGCCGTACAACTGGGCGGTCTTCTCCTCCAGGGTCATCCGGGACAGGAGGTCGTCGACGCGGGCGGCGGCGGTCAGGGCGGGGTCACGCCAGGGCGCGGTGGTCATGGAACTCCTGTCGGGGTGGACGGACGGCCCTCTCGCGAACGGGGTCACGAATGTTTCGATGTATCAATCGAATGTTCCGGAAACCTATGGCGCACGGGAGTCTTCGTCAAGGGGGCCGTCAGGGATACGATCGCCGCCATGACATCCCCGCAGCCCGCTGAAACCCGGACGCAAAGGCGGTCCGCCCAGACCGCGACGCTCGCCGAGATCGCCCGCGAGGCCGGCGTGTCGGCACCGACTGTTTCGAAGGTCCTCAACGGCCGTGCGGACGTGGCCCCCAGCACCCGCGCCCGCGTGGAGGGCCTGCTGCGCGCGCACGGCTACCGGCGCCGGCGGGCCGAGGCGACCCGCTCCCCGCTCATCGACCTGGTCTTCCACGAGCTGGAGAGCGCCTGGGCGATGGAGGTGATCCGGGGTGTGGAGAACGCGGCGCGGGACGCGGGGCTCAGCGTCGTCCTCTCCGAGAGCGCGGGGCGCCTGACCCCCGGGCGCACCTGGGCCGACCAGGTCGCCGCCCGCCGCCCGCACGGGGTGATCCTCGTCCTGTCCGGGCTGGACGAGTCGCAGCGGGCGCTGCTGACCAGCCGCTCCATCCCGTTCGTGGTGATGGACCCGGCCGGCGACCCGGGCGCCGACGTGCCGTCCATCGGCGCCACCAACTGGCAGGGCGGCCTCGCCGCCACCCGGCACCTGATCGACCTGGGGCACACCCGGATCGGCGCGATCAGCGGGCCGACCCGCATGATGTGCAGCCGCGCCCGCGTGGACGGCTACCGGGCGGCGCTGGAGACGGCCGGGCTGCCGGTGGACCCCGCGCTGATCGCCACCGGCGACTTCCACCACGAGGCCGGCTACCGGCAGGGCCTGGAACTGCTGCGCCGCCCCGACCGGCCGACCGCGGTCTTCGCCGGCAACGACCTCCAGGCGCTCGGGCTCTACGAGGCCGCGCGCGAACTGGGGCTGCGCATCCCGCGGGACCTGAGCGTGGTCGGCTTCGACGACCTGCCGGTGGCCCGCTGGGTGGGGCCGCCGCTGACGACCGTGCGGCAGCCGCTCACGGAGATGGCGGAGGCCGCCGCCCGGCTCGTCCTCGACCTGGGCCGCGACGACGGCCCGCCGGCGGCCACCCGGGTGGAACTGGCCACCAGCCTGGAGGTCCGCAGCAGTACGGCTCCGCCTCCGGCGGACTGACGAAGCCGGTCGGCCTGCCGGTCGAAACTTTCGGCGGTCCGGTGCGGTGCCGCCGTCCGCCGGGGCGGGCGGGCTCCGTCAGGCGCCCGCCGGGTGGCCCAGGAGGACCGTGGGGGCGCCCGCGACCCGGGTCAGGAAGACCGTGGCCGCGTGCGGGCCCTGGGGGCGGACCTTGCGGCGCAGTTCCTCCGGTTCGACCGCCGAGCCGCGCTTCTTCACGGTCAGCGTGCCGATGCCGCGCTCCCGCAGCAGCGCCTTGAGCTTCTTGACGTTGAACGGCATCCGGTCGGTGATCTCGTACGCCGTCGCGTACGGCGTCGCCACCAGGGTGTCGGAGGTCACGTAGGCGATGGTCGGGTCGAGCAGCCCGCCGCCGACCTGTTCGGCGGCCTCGGCGACGAGGTGGGCGCGGACGACGGCGCCGTCCGGCTCGTAGAGGTAGCGGCCGGGCGGGCGCACCGGCGGGTCCGGCAGGCGCCGGGAGAGCAGCGTGCGCGGCCCCGGCAGCAGCGTGGCCCGTACGGTGCCGGGCTCGGTGCCGAACCACAGCACGGCTTCCTTGACCTCGCCGCCGTCGGAGATCCACTCGGCCTCGGCGCCCTCGGGCACCACCTCGTGCGGGATGCCGGGGGCGAGCTTCAGCGCCGCGGCGCGCGGTGCGGTGCGGGCCGCGCCGACGGCCCAGGAGAGCGGCGGCGAGTACGCCTCGGGGTCGAAGATCCGGCCGCCGCCGGGCCGTGTGCCGCGCCGGGCCGGGTCGACGAAGACCGCGTCGCAGCCGCCCGTGCCGACGTCGGTGACGTCCGCCTCGCGCACCTCGATCAGCGCGTCGAGGCCCAGTTCCCGGGCGTTGGCGCGGGCCGCCGCCACCGTCACCGGATCGCGGTCCACGGCCAGCACCCGGATGCCCGCGCGGGCCAGCGCGATGGCGTCGCCGCCGATCCCGCAGCACAGGTCGGCCACCGACCGCACCCCGAGGGCGGCCAGCCGTCCGGCGCGGTGGGCGGCGACGCTCGCGCGGGTCGACTGCTCGACGCCGTGGGGGGTGAAGAACATCCTCCCGGCGTCCTCCGTCCCGAACTTGGCCACCGCCCGCTGCCGCAGGCGGGCCTGGCCGAGCGCGGCCGAGACCAGGTCCGGCGGGTGGGTGCGGCGCAGGCGGGTGGCGACCGCGAGTTCTCGGGCGGGATCGGTGCCGCGGACCTCGTCGAGGAGCGCACGGCCTTCGGGCGTGAGGAGCGCGTGGAGGGCTTCTGGGTCTTTCACCGGGTCATTGTGGGCCAGTCGGTGGAAGCCGCGCGCACGGCGCGGGTGTCGGGCCGGACACGGGGCCGGGCGCTGTCAGGATCCGAGACCATGCGAGTAGTCGTACAAAATGACAAAAGCCGGGCGAGACGCTTCCTCCGGGCGTCCACGCCGGGGGCCCGGATGTGCGGCGGTCTCGCCGCGCTCCTCGTCGCGGCCCTCGCCTCCGGCTGTGCGCAGGACGCGTCCCCCGAGCGGGACACCCCGGCCCGGCAGCCCCTCCAGGCGCCCCCCGCGGGCGCCCAGGAGGGCCCCGAGGCCAAGGCGCGGGCCGAACGCGCGGCCGTCGTCGCCGCGGCCAAGCGCTGGAACCTCGGCCGGGCCCCCCTCGTGGCACCCCCGCCCCCCGCCGAGAAGCCGGTGATCACCGCGCGCGCGGGCTTCGAGGTGGACGGACAGGAGGACCTGCCGCCGGTCTTCACCACCATCCCCACCGAGGACAAGGTCGTCTTCCTCACCATCGACGACGGCGCCGAGAAGGACCCGGAGTTCCTGCGCATGATGCACGAGCTGAAGGTCCCGTACACCGTCTTCCTCACCGACGAGGAGATCAAGGACGACTACGGCTACTTCCGGAAGATGCGCGACCTCGGCGTCACCCTCAACAACCACACCCTGACCCACCCGTACCTCCCCGCGCTCTCCTACGAGCAGCAGCGGCGGGAGATCTGCGGGATGCAGGACGTGATGGAGAAGCAGTACGGCACGCGCCCGGTCCTCTTCCGCCCGCCGTACGGCAACTACAACCGCGACACGCTCGCCGCCGCCAAGTCCTGCGGCATCCGCTACGCGCCCATCTGGGACGAGGAGGTCTACGTCGACCACTGGGAGTACCGCGAGTGGGACCGGAGCCTGCACCCCGGCGACATCGTCCTGAGCCACTTCCGCGGCCACGCCGACTGGGACGGCTCGATGACCGACCTCGCCCGGCGCTTCCTCGACAAGGTCACCGCCGAGGGCTACGCCGTCGCCCGGCTGGAGGACTACCTGTGAGGCGGGGGCGGTTCCGGACCGCCGGCGCCGCCCCGACGGCCGCCCTCGTGGCCCTGCTCCTCGCCGGCTGCGCCCCCTCCCCGGGCCCCGCCCCCGACGCCGCCGCCGGCAAGCCCGCCGCGCGCGCCGAGGTGCCGGACGCGGCGCTGCCGCCGGTCGTGGACCGCGTCCCCACCACCGACCGGGTGGTCTTTCTCACCTACGACGACGGGGCCGAGCGCGACCCCGGCTTCGCCGACGTGATCCGCGCACACCGGCTGCCCGTCACCCTGTTCCTCACCGAGAACGTCGCCGGCCCGGCCTACGGCCGGTTCGCCCGGCTGCGCTCGGTCGGCGCGAGCCTGCAGAACCACACCCTGGAACACCGCTCCCTGCGCGGACTGCCCTACGCCGGGCAGCGCGCCGAGATCTGCGGCCAGCGGCGCAAGCTCGACTCCCGCTTCGGCATCCGCCCCCACCTGCTCCGCCCGCCCCACGGCACGTACGACACCACGACCCTGCGGGCCGCCGCCGACTGCGGCGTCACCGCGCTCGTCCTGTGGCGCGCGACCGCCGGCGCGGGCGGCGACCTCGTCTTCACCGGCGGCGAGCAGCGGCTGCGGCCCGGCGACATCATCGCCGTCGACCCGGACGAGCCGGCCGGTCCACCGCCCGGCGAGACCACGCTGCGGCTGCTGCGGACCATCGGGGAACAGGGGCTGGCGGTGGGGCGGCTGGAGGACTACCTCTGACCCCCGGCCCGGCGACGCGACGCGGGGAATTGGCACTCCGCTTGACCGAGTGCTAATCGCGGTCATAGTCTCAGGTCTGGCACTCCCCCCAGGAGAGTGCCAACAAAGCGACGGGCAGGTCCGGCACCCGCGACGACGGATCGACCTGGTCGCCACCTCAGACAGTTAACCCCGTGAGATCTCCGAAGGGGGAGGTCGGATCGTGACGACCGCCAGCTCCAAGGTTGCCATCAAGCCGCTCGAGGACCGCATCGTGGTCCAGCCGCTCGACGCCGAGCAGACCACGGCTTCGGGCCTGGTCATTCCGGACACCGCCAAGGAGAAGCCCCAGGAGGGCGTCGTCCTGGCCGTGGGCCCGGGCCGCTTCGAGGACGGTAACCGTCTTCCGCTCGACGTCTCCGTCGGCGACGTCGTGCTCTACAGCAAGTACGGCGGCACCGAGGTGAAGTACAACGGCGAGGAGTACCTCGTCCTCTCGGCCCGCGACGTGCTCGCGATCGTCGAGAAGTAAGTCGACTCACCTCGACTCCTGCTCAGCAGCTGCGCCCCTGGCCCCCGCGGACGACAAGAAGCCGGGCGCCCGGGGCGCAGTCAGTTTTCTAGATTTCCGAGAGGGCTCACGCTCCCATGGCGAAGATCCTGAAGTTCGACGAGGACGCCCGTCGCGCCCTCGAGCGCGGCGTCAACAAGCTCGCCGACACCGTGAAGGTGACGATCGGCCCCAAGGGCCGCAACGTCGTCATCGACAAGAAGTTCGGCGCCCCGACCATCACCAACGACGGCGTCACCATCGCCCGCGAGGTCGAGATCGAGGACCCGTACGAGAACCTCGGCGCCCAGCTGGTGAAGGAGGTGGCGACCAAGACCAACGACATCGCGGGTGACGGTACGACCACCGCGACCGTCCTGGCCCAGGCGCTCGTCCGCGAGGGTCTGAAGAACGTCGCCGCGGGTGCCTCCCCGGCGCTGCTGAAGAAGGGCATCGACGCGGCCGTCGCCGCCGTGGCCGAGGACCTCCTCGCCACCGCGCGTCCGATCGAGGAGAAGTCCGACATCGCCGCCGTCGCCGCGCTGTCCGCCCAGGACCAGCAGGTCGGCGAGCTGATCGCCGAGGCGATGGACAAGGTCGGCAAGGACGGCGTCATCACCGTCGAGGAGTCCAACACCTTCGGCCTGGAGCTGGACTTCACCGAGGGCATGGCCTTCGACAAGGGCTACCTGTCGCCGTACTTCGTGACGGACCAGGAGCGGATGGAAGCGGTCCTGGACGACCCCTACATCCTCATCCACCAGGGCAAGATCGCCTCCATCGCGGACCTGCTGCCGCTGCTGGAGAAGGTCATCCAGGCCAACGCCTCGAAGCCGCTGCTGATCATCGCCGAGGACGTCGAGGGCGAGGCCCTCTCCACCCTCGTCGTGAACAAGATCCGCGGCACCTTCAACGCCGTCGCGGTGAAGGCCCCCGGCTTCGGCGACCGCCGCAAGGCGATGCTCCAGGACATGGCCGTCCTCACGGGCGCCACCGTCATCTCCGAGGAGGTCGGCCTCAAGCTCGACCAGGTCGGCCTGGACGTGCTCGGCACCGCCCGCCGCATCACGGTCACCAAGGACGACACCACGATCGTCGACGGCGCCGGCCAGAAGGCCGACGTCGAGGGCCGCATCGCCCAGATCAAGGCCGAGATCGAGGCCACGGACTCCGACTGGGACCGCGAGAAGCTCCAGGAGCGCCTCGCGAAGCTGGCCGGCGGCGTGTGCGTCATCAAGGTCGGCGCCGCCACCGAGGTGGAGCTGAAGGAGCGCAAGCACCGTCTGGAGGACGCCATCTCCGCGACCCGCGCCGCGGTCGAGGAGGGCATCGTCTCCGGTGGTGGCTCCGCCCTGGTCCACGCCGTCAAGGTGCTGGAGGGCAACCTCGGCAAGTCCGGCGACGAGGCCACCGGTGTGTCGGTCGTCCGCCGCGCCGCCGTCGAGCCGCTGCGCTGGATCGCCGAGAACGCCGGCCTGGAGGGCTACGTCATCGTCTCCAAGGTGGCGGAGCTGGAGAAGGGCAGCGGCTACAACGCCGCCACCGGCGAGTACGGCGACCTGGTCAAGGCCGGCGTCATCGACCCGGTGAAGGTCACGCGCTCCGCCCTGGAGAACGCGGCCTCCATCGCCTCCCTCCTCCTGACGACCGAGACCCTGGTCGTCGAGAAGAAGGAAGAGGAAGAGCCGGCCGCCGCAGGCCACGGCCACGCCCACTGAGCGCCGAGCCGAGTCGATCGAACGGTGCCCAGTGCCCCCGCGGGGGTGCTGGGCACCGTTCGTCGTTCACCTGGCGGTCTCGGGGAGCTTCTCGTAGCGGCTCAGGACCGCGGCCGGCGCACCCCGCGTGTCAACTCGAAAGAGCCGCATCGCTCGACCAGAACGTCGACTTCACGTTCGGCGCCGGCAACTCCCGCTCCGCGTAGTCGGGGCCGCTGGGGCTGCTGGTCGGCTGAGCGACCTCGGACTTCTCCACGCACGGCGTGGTGACACTCAGGTGCGCCTGACCGTTTGGCGCGACCAGGACTTCCAGCTGAAAGCCGTCCTCTGTCGTGAAATGGGCGGCCAGCCCGTTCGGGCTCGTCGCGACAAGACGGTATCCCTTGCCCTTCCAGTGACGTTCCAGCACACCGAGAAAGCTGCCGCGCCGTTCGGCGGAAATGATGGTCATCACGGCGCGGTCGCGGTCCACGTAGCAGTCACCCGGCATCGAGTACCGATGGGTCCACTGGACCGGAGGCGTGATCGCCGCAAACGCCTCGTCCAGGATCCCGTCCGCCCTGTCCGCGGCCTCTTGCAGATTCATTTTCGATCCCCCTTCCTTGCCTGAGGGCGGAGAGCCCGCCATGCCGCATCCAGTGAGAAGCAGCGCCAGCATCGGAACCGCCGCACTCATTCGCCTCATCGGGGCGTCTCCCTCATCACGTATTCCGGATGCCGTGCGACAACGGCCGCGACCAGCGAAGGTCCGGGCGGGGTCCGAAACCTGTGGGTACCGAGAGCCTTGTCGCCGGAGGTGTTCGCCCGGCCGGGCCGACAGCACCGACCCCGGACGCCACATCCGCCCATGTCGTCCTGCCGACGTCCGGCCCCGGCGCGGCCCCGAGCGTCGAGCGGGCGTGGTGACGGTCCCGGGCGTGATCGTCACCCACGCCGCCGGTACGCCGGACGGCCGCGCCGAGTCCCCTACCGCGGCCCGTACTTGCGGCCCGTGCGGGAGGAGAGGCCGCCCAGCAGGCTCCGGGGGACGAGCTTCGTCGCGCCGAGCAGGGCCTTGTAGCGGGGGTCCGGGATGGAGAGGGACTTGCCGCGGGCCAGGTCGTTCAGGGCCTCCGCGACGACCTTGTCGGCGTCCAGCCACATCCAGTTCGGGATGTTGTCCGTGCCCATCCCCGCGCGCTGGTGGAACTCCGTGCGCACGAAGCCGGGGCAGAGCGCCATCAGGCGGACGCCGCTGCCGGCCAGGTCCCGCGCCACGCCCTGGGTGAACTGCACGACCCACGCCTTCGAGGCGCCGTACGTGCCGCGCGGGACGAAGGCCGCGACCGAGGCCACGTTGACCACGCCGCCGCGCCCGCGCTCGCGCATCGTCTCCGCCGCCGCCGAGGTCAGCCGCAGCACCGCCTCGCAGTGCACGGTGAGCATCCTCAGCTCGTCGGCCATGGAGACGTCCAGGAAACGGCCCTTGTTGCCGAAACCGGCGTTGTTGACCAGCAGGTCGACCGGGTGCTTGCGCTCGCGCAGCCGGGCGGCGACCGCCTCGATGCCGTCGTCCGTGGCCAGGTCGGCCACCAGCACCTCCGCCTCGATACCGTGCCGGTCGTGCAGTTCGGTGGCCTGCACCCGCAGCCGTTCGTCGTCCCGGGCCACCAGGACGAGGTCGTGCCCGTCGGCCGCCAGCCGCCGCGCGAACGCGGCACCGATACCCGCCGTCGCACCCGTAATCAATGCCGTTGTCATGCGGCCAGCGTAGTGACCCGGACGCGACGCGTCCGCTTCGCTCACCGGCCCCACGGGCCGTCAGGGGCCGGGGAGCGCTCCCGCGGTGAGGGCGGGTCAGCCCGTGCGCGAACGCACGTACGCGCGCGCCTTCGCCAGGGACTCCGGGTGCAGTGCCTCGCCCGCCGCCAGCAGCCGGGGCAGCAGGTCGCGCTCCGTGGTCACGGCCCGGAACTGGAGGGCGACCGTCACGTCGTGCGCCGGGCGGTGCACGATCTCCACCGGATCGCCCGCCCGGACCTCCCCGGGCTCCACCACCCGCAGGTACGCGCCCGGGGCGCCGCGCCGCATGAACCGCTTCACCCAGCGCGGCTCGCCCAGGTGCCACTGGAAGGTCCGGCACGGTATGCGGCCGCTGGTGACCTCCAGGACCAGGTCCGGCCCGATCCGCCAGCGTTCGCCGATCAGCGCGCCGGAGACGTCGAGGCCGCAGGTGGTGAGGTTCTCGCCGAAGGAGCCGTGCGCCAGGGTGCGGCCCAACTCGGCCTCCCAGGCGTCGAGGTCCTCGCGGGCCACGGCGTAGACGGCCTGGTCGTCGCCGCCGTGGTGCCGCGTGTCGCACACCGCGTCCCCGGCCACGCCGCTCGCGCCGACGCCCTTCGGGCCCGGCGCCGCCACCCGCACCGGGCCGTCGGCCGGCCGCTTGTCGATACCGCTGACCCCGTCGGGGTGGTCGGTGTACGGCACGACCGTCGCGCGCCCCAGGTTGATGGAGAGAAGCCTCATGAGCAGACCGTAAATCATGCTTGATCAAAGCGTCGATGGATTTTTCCGCATCCGCTCAAAGAATGTCTTATCCTCGGGAGAATGATCGAGGCCCGACACCTCCGTGTCCTGCGCGCCGTGGCCGCCACCGGCTCCTTCTCCGCCGCCGGCCGCGAGCTGGGCTGCACCCAGCCCGCCGTCAGCCAGCAGATGAAGGCCCTGGAGACCTCCGTCGGCACCCCCCTGCTGGTGCGCAGCGGACGCGAGATGCGGCTGACCCAGGCCGGCGAGGCCCTGGTGCGGCACGCCGCCGGCATCCTCGCCGGGCTGACCGCGGCCGAGGAGGAGGTCGCCGCCATCGCCGGGCTGCGCGCCGGGCGGGTCCGCCTGGTCTCCTTCCCGAGCGGCAGCTCCACCCTGGTCCCCGCCGCCCTGGCCGCGCTGCGCGCCGCGCACCCCGGGACCCGCGTCTACCTGGAGGAGGCCGAGCCGCCGCGCTCCGTCGAGCTGCTGCGCGAGGGCGACTGCGACATCGCGCTCGCCTTCCGCTACGAGGGGGCGGCCGGTGCCGAGGAGTGGGACGACCTGGTCGTCCGCCCGCTGCTGAGCGACCGGCTGGTGGCCCTCGTGCCCGAGCGGCACCGGCTCGCGCGCGCGGCGGAGGGCTCCCTGGCCATCGGCGAACTCGCCGGCGAGCCGTGGATCGCGGGGTGCCCGCGCTGCCGGGGTCAGCTCGTGGAGGTCTGCGAGGGGGCGGGCTTCACCCCCCGCATCGACTTCGCCACCGACGACTACCCGGCGGTGGCCGGCCTGGTCGGGGCCGGTCTCGGCGTGGCGGTCCTGCCCGAACTGGCCGTGGAGTCCGTACGGCCCCGGGGCGTGTGCGCGGTGGCGCTGGAACCGGCGGTGCGGCGCGAGATCGTCGCGCTCACCCTGACCGACCTCGCCCAGGTGCCGGCGGTCGCGGCGACCCTGGACGAACTGGCCCGCGCGGCGGCCCGCCTGGGCGCGGGGGGCTGATCCGGACCGCGGCGGCGCCGTGCTCCTGATGACGCCGTGCTCCGGATGACGCCGGGCCCGTGATGACGCCGGGCCCGAGGGCGCGCAGGAAAAGGACCCGGGCACACCGCATGTGCCCGGGTCGGACGGTGCTTGCTGGAAAAACGTTCCTTCAGCGGTGTTGCCGCGAGGGGTCAATCGTGTCCGGACGCGTTCGTGCCGGCCGGCGCCGACGCGGCCACCAGCCGGTGGCGTGCCCGTCCCATCAGTTCCTCGCGCTCGTCCTCGGTCAGTCCGCCCCACACGCCGTACGGCTCGCGCACCGCGAGTGCGTGCGCCGCGCACTCCGCGCGTACCGGGCACCTCATGCAGACCTCCTTGGCCGAGTTCTCGCGGGCGCTCCGGGCCGCTCCGCGTTCGCCCTCCGGGTGGAAGAAGAGGGAGCTGTCCACCCCGCGGCACGCGGCGAGGAGCTGCCAGTCCCACAAGTCCGCGTTCGGTCCGGGAAGGCGGGAGAAATCTGCCATGGCGTAACCCCTTGTAGCCGATCTGGGTGGATACGGTGTGCACGACCGTACAACTACGATCTAAGGAGATGAAAATATGACTCATTGCGAATCTAGCCGCAGACACCGCCGAAGTGGAAGAAAATCGGCTAAATGGGGCACTGCTTGTGATGAAACGGCGTGAGTCCGCCGCGCATGTCTGCACCGTGTCCGCGCACTCACGTAGAGTGCCGAAGACGACACACGGCCCCGTAACTCTTTCGGGTGACCATCGTTGAGAGTGCGGAGGCGGTTGAAGGAACAGGACTCGGGCGGGCGTCCGAGACGGTCGACCGCACAGGTGACGATTCGTACCAGCCTGGAGGCTCAACGTGACGCGCATCAGCGGAGGACGGCCATGACTTCCGTCCTCGTCTGCGACGACTCCCCGCTTGCCCGAGAGGCGCTTCGCCGTGCGGTCGCTACCGTGCCCGGCGTCGAACGCGTGACGACGGCCGCCAACGGCGAGGAAGTCCTCCGCCGCTGGGGAGCCGACCGCTCGGACCTGATTCTCATGGACGTCCGCATGCCCGGACTGGGCGGCGTCGAGACCGTCCGCCGGCTGCTGTCGGCCGACCCCGGTGCCCGCATCATCATGCTCACCGTCGCCGAGGACCTGGACGGCGTGGCCCTGGCCGTCGCCGCCGGTGCCCGCGGTTACCTGCACAAGGACGCCTCGCGCGCCGAACTGCGGGCCACCGTCACGCAGGCCCTCGCCGACCCGACCTGGCGGCTCGCCCCGCGCCGCCTGCGCTCCGCCGAGATGGGCGCCGCGCCGACGCTCACGGCGCGCGAGATCCAGGTGCTGGAGGGCATGAGCCACGGCCGCTCCAACGCGGAGATCGGCCGGGAGCTGTTCCTCTCCGAGGACACGGTCAAGACGCACGCCCGGCGGCTGTTCAAGAAGCTCGGCGCCTCGGACCGGGCTCACGCGGTGGCGCTCGGTTTCCGGTGGGGCCTGGTCCGCTAGGTCCCCCGTGCGGTGGAGACCGGACGGTGTCGTGGCGCACCCCGCTTACCGTCAGGTGAGCGGGGGTGACAAGGCGGCCCGCCGGACGCCCGCTGCTCGTTTCGCGGCGGATGGCGCATCCTTGAGGTGTGGAGTTCCTCGGGGACGAGTCGGTCGAGCGGAAGGGGAGGGCGCAGGGGATGATGAGTGCCGGCGCACCTGCTCATAACGCTTCGGTGCACAACAGCGGGCACGGAGCCACGGATCGGAAGGCCGCAAGGCACCATGGACCGATGCGTGACGACGAGGTTGCCGCCGACCGGGGGACGGTCGGCGGGCTCGTGCACCGCGCGGTCGACGGGGACGAACAGGCCACGCACGACCTGCTCGCCCACGTGCATCCGCTGGCCCTGCGCTACTGCCGTACGCGGCTGTCGCGGCTGCCCGGCGACGCCCGGCACTTCGTCGAGGACCTCGCCCAGGAGGTCTGCGTGGCGGTGCTCCTCGCGCTGCCCCGGTACAAGGACACCGGGCGCCCCTTCGAGGCGTTCGTCTTCGCCATCGCCGCCCACAAGGTCGCCGACCTCCAGCGGGCCGCGATGCGGCACCCCGGTTCGACGGCCATCCCCTCCGACGAGATGCCCGAGCGGCCCGACGACTCGCTGGGCCCGGAGGAGCGGGCCCTGCTCAACAGCGACGCGGCCTGGGCGAAGAAGCTCCTCGCCAACCTCCCCGAGAACCAGCGGGAACTGCTCCTGCTGCGCATCGCGGTCGGCCTCACCGCCGAGGAGACGGGGCAGATGTTGGGAATGTCACCCGGTGCCGTGCGGGTCGCCCAGCACCGGGCGCTGAGCCGGCTGCGGGCGCTGGCGGAGCAGTAGACGGCAGGGGCACGCCCGGCGCCGGTCGCGGCGGCGGGGGCCCCGCGCCGCGCTGTCGCGTGTCCGTGCCGCGTCGTCGCGGTCCGCACCCCGCCGTCGCGGTCCGCACCCGCCGCCGTTGTGTCCGCGCCGCACCGTCGTGTCCCGGGACGGGACCCCGTTCCCCTCACCATCCCGCCCCATGCGACCGTACGACGGTGTGAACGTACGAAGTGCGGTCCGGTCCGGCACCGTGGAATGAGACACCTCGCATTCCCGTTAGCATGGACATCCGCACCGATCAAGGCCATTTGGGGAAGGTGTCATGACTGCCAACGTCGACGGAGTGCCCGAGAAATTCGCGACGCTCGGGCTGACCTACGACGACGTGCTGCTGCTGCCGGGCCCGTCGGACATGGCACCCGACGAGATCGACACCGCCTCGTACGTCTCCAAGAACGTGCGGGTGAACATCCCGCTGCTCTCCGCCGCCATGGACAAGGTCACCGAATCGCGCATGGCGATCGCGATGGCCCGCCAGGGCGGCGTCGGCGTCCTGCACCGCAACCTGTCCATCGAGGACCAGGCCAACCAGGTCGACCTGGTGAAGCGGTCCGAGTCGGGCATGGTCGCCGACCCGATCACCATCCACCCCGACGCCACGCTCGGCGACGCGGACGCGCTGTGCGCCAAGTTCCGCATCAGCGGCGTGCCCGTCACCGACGGGTCGGGCCGGCTGCTCGGCATCGTCACCAACCGCGACATGGCCTTCGAGACCGACCGCTCCCGCCGGGTGAGCGAGGTCATGACGCCGATGCCGCTGGTCACCGGCAAGGTCGGCATCTCCGGCGTGGACGCCATGGAGCTGCTGCGCCGCCACAAGATCGAGAAGCTGCCGCTCGTCGACGACCAGGGCGTGCTCAAGGGCCTGATCACCGTCAAGGACTTCGTCAAGGCCGAGCAGTACCCGAACGCCGCCAAGGACGCCCGGGGGCGGCTGCTGGTCGGCGCCGCGGTCGGCGTGGCCGGCGACGCCTTCGACCGGGCCCAGGCGCTGATCGAGGCGGGCGTCGACTTCATCGTCGTCGACACCGCGCACGGCCACTCCCGCCTGGTCGGCGACATGGTCGCCAAGATCAAGTCGAACTCCTCGGGCATCGACGTCATCGGCGGCAACATCGCCACGCGCGACGGCGCCCGGGCGCTCATCGACTCCGGCGTGGACGGCATCAAGGTCGGCGTCGGCCCCGGCTCCATCTGCACCACCCGCGTCGTCGCCGGCATCGGCGTCCCGCAGGTGACGGCGATCTACGAGGCGTCCCTGGCCGCGAAGGAGGCCGGCGTCCCGGTCATCGGCGACGGTGGCCTGCAGTACTCGGGCGACATCGCCAAGGCCCTGGTCGCCGGCGCCGACACGGTGATGCTGGGCTCGCTGCTGGCCGGCTGCGAGGAGTCGCCGGGCGAGCTGCTCTTCATCAACGGCAAGCAGTTCAAGTCGTACCGCGGCATGGGTTCGCTGGGCGCCATGCAGACCCGGGGCGACCGCAAGTCCTTCTCCAAGGACCGGTACTTCCAGGAGGGCGTCGCCTCCGACGAGCAGCTCGTGCCGGAGGGCATCGAGGGCCAGGTGCCCTACCGGGGCCCGCTCTCCTCGGTCGTCCACCAGCTCGTCGGCGGCCTGCGCCAGTCGATGTTCTACGTCGGCGGGCGCACCGTGCCGCAGCTCCAGGAGAACGGCCGCTTCGTGCGGATCACCTCCGCCGGACTGAAGGAGAGCCACCCGCACGACATCCAGATGACCGTCGAGGCGCCGAACTACAGCCGCCAGTAGCCCGGCCGGAGGCGGCCCCGGGGGCAGCCGGGGCCGCCTTCGCCGTGCCCGTCGGCGATACTGGAAGACGCTGCACGCAACAGGGAAAGGCCACAGACGTGACTGAGATCGAGATCGGGCGCGGCAAGCGCGGCCGCCGGGCATACGCGTTCGACGACATCGCCGTCGTCCCCAGCCGCCGTACCCGGGACCCGAAGGAGGTCTCGATCGCCTGGCAGATCGACGCCTACCGCTTCGAGCTGCCCTTCCTGGCCGCCCCGATGGACTCGGTCGTCTCCCCGGCCACCGCCATCCGCATCGGCGAGCTGGGCGGCCTCGGCGTGCTCAACCTCGAAGGTCTCTGGACCCGGTACGAGGACCCGCAGCCGTTGCTCGACGAGATCGCCGAGCTGGACGCCGCGACCGCCACCCGGCGTCTCCAGGAGATCTACGCCGCACCGATCCAGGAGGAGCTGATCGGCCGGCGCCTCAAGGAGGTGCGCGACTCCGGCGTCGTCACCGCCGCCGCGCTCTCCCCGCAGCGCACCGCCCAGTTCTCCAAGGCCGTGGTGGACGCGGGCGTGGACATCTTCGTCATCCGCGGCACCACCGTCTCCGCCGAGCACGTCTCCGGCTCGCACGAGCCGCTCAACCTGAAGCAGTTCATCTACGAACTGGACGTCCCGGTGATCGTCGGCGGCTGCGCCACCTACACGGCCGCCCTGCACCTGATGCGCACCGGCGCGGCCGGTGTCCTCGTCGGCTTCGGCGGCGGCGCCGCGCACACCACCCGCAACGTGCTCGGCATCCAGGTCCCGATGGCGACGGCCGTCGCCGACGTGGCCGCCGCGCGCCGCGACTACATGGACGAGTCCGGCGGCCGGTACGTGCACGTCATCGCGGACGGCGGCGTGGGCTGGTCCGGCGACCTGCCCAAGGCCATCGCCTGCGGCGCCGACTCGGTGATGATGGGCTCGCCCCTCGCGCGTGCCAGCGACGCGCCGGGCAGGGGCAACCACTGGGGCATGGAGGCCGTCAACGAGGAGCTGCCGCGCGGCCAGAAGGTCGACCTCGGCACGGTCGGCACCATCGAGGAGATCCTCACCGGCCCGTCCCACACCCCCGACGGTTCGATGAACTTCTTCGGCGCCCTGCGCCGCGCCATGGCCACCACGGGCTACAGCGAGCTGAAGGAGTTCCAGCGGGTCGAGGTGACGGTCGCGGAGTCCCGCCACCGCCGCTGACCCGTCCCCGCGGTACGCCACCGGGCCCGGAGCGCCACGCTCCGGGCCCGTCGTGCCGTTCAGAGGCGGTGCGCGGCCCCCGTGGGGGTGGCGCCGCGGGTGTCCAGCAGGAGCTGGGCCTTCACCGACAGGCCCTGGAGGTCGTACGTGCGGTGCTGCTGGAGCAGGATCGTGAGGTCGGCGTCGGCGGCGGCCTCGTAGAGCGAGTCGGCGCGCGGGACCGGGTGGCCCGGCAGGCTCCAGGACGGGATGTGCGGGTCGTGGTAGCTGACGGCGGCGCCCAGTTCGCGCAGCCGGGTGGCGATCTCCTGGGCCGGGGTGGCCTGCTGGTCGGGCAGGTCGGCCTTGTAGGTGACGCCGAGGAGCAGGACGCGGGCGCCGCGCGCGGACTTGCCGTGCTCGTTGAGGAGGGCGGCGGCGCGCTGGACGACGTAGCGGGGCATCTGGTCGTTGACCCGCTGGGCCAGCTCCACCAGGCGCAGCCCGCGTGAGGTGCGGCCGGTCAGGTCCTGGGGGGCGGAGTGGCCGCCGACGCCGGGGCCGGGGCGGAACGCCTGGAAGCCGAACGGCTTGGTCTCCGCGCAGCGGATGACGTCCCACAGGTCGACGCCCAGGTCGTGGCAGAGCACGGCCATCTCGTTGACCAGGGCGATGTTCACGTGGCGGAAGTTGCTCTCCAGGAGCTGCACCGTCTCCGCCTCGCGCGTGCCGCGGGCGCGGACCACCCGGTCGGTGAGCCGGCCGTAGAAGGCGGCGGCCGACTCGGTGCAGGCCGGGGTGAGGCCGCCGATGACCTTCGGCGTGTTGGCCGGGGTGAACTCGCGGTTGCCGGGGTCGGCGCGGCTGGGGGAGTAGGCGAGGTGGAAGTCGCGGCCGGCCCGCAGCCGGGAGCCCTTCTCCAGGATCGGGCGCAGGAACTCCTCCGTCGTGCCCGGCTCCACCGGCGACTCCAGGACCACGGTGGTGTGGGGGCGCAGGTGCGCGGCGAGGGTGCGCGCGGCGGCCTCCACCTGGGCGAGGTCCGGGGCGCCGGCCGGTCCGGGCGCGGCCGGCGCGCAGATGACCGCGGTGCGCACCCGGCCCAGCTCGGCCGGGCGGACCGCGGTACGGAAGCCCCCCGCCATCATGCGGCGCACCTCGGCGGGGGTGAGGGGGCCGGGCTCCGGGCCGGTCGTGAGGCCGACGGTGGAGATGCCGGCGGCGACGGCGGCCTGGGCCAGGGGCAGTCCGTACGGGCCGAGTCCGATGACGGCGAGATCTGCGGGCATGACGTGGGCCGTCCTTCCCAGTAGCCGAAGGGGGACAGGTGCGCAAGCCCTGTGGACAGGATGGGCGAGCACAACGTCAGACTAGGAGTAAATATGACCGATATGTGGGATTGGTCGGCCGAGTCTCGGCGAGTGTCGACGCGTCTCACCGGGGAGGGTTGTCCACAGGCGGGCCCCGCGTGGTGGCCGATCACGGACATCCCGGTAAGAATCTGGCCACGGGGGTACCGGGACGCGGGCCGTTTCCGACGGGCGCGGCCGAGGCGACTGACAGCGGGAGGCAGCGGTGAGGACAGCGACACTGGGGCCGGCCGAGCGGGCCGCGTCGCTCGCGGCCATGGCCGAGCGCGAACTGGACGTCCTGGTGGTCGGCGCGGGCGTGGTCGGATCGGGCACCGCGCTCGACGCCGCGACGCGCGGCCTCTCCACCGGACTGGTCGAGGCCCGCGACTGGGCCTCCGGCACCTCCAGCAGGTCCAGCAAGCTCATCCACGGCGGGCTGCGGTACCTGGAGATGCTCGACTTCGCCCTGGTCCGCGAGGCGCTGAAGGAGCGCGGGCTCCTCCTGGGGCGGATCGCCCCGCACCTGGTGCGGCCGGTGCCGTTCCTGTACCCCTTGCGGCACAAGGGCTGGGAGCGGCTGTACGCCGGTTCCGGCGTCGCCCTCTACGACGTCATGTCCATGGCCCGCGGGCACGGCCGGGGCCTGCCCGTGCACCGCCACCTCACCCGCCGGCACGCCCTGCGGGTGGCCCCCGCGCTGCGCAAGGACGCGCTGGTCGGCGCCCTCCAGTACTACGACGCCCAGGTGGACGACGCCCGCTTCACCGCCACGCTGGTGCGCACCGCCGCCTCCTACGGCGCCCGCGTCGCCAACGGGGCCAAGGTCACCGGCTTCCTCCGCGAGGGCGAACGGGTGGTCGGCGCCCGCGTCCGGGACGTCGAGACCGGCGGCGAGTACGAGATCCGCGCCCGGCAGGTGGTCAACGCGACCGGGGTGTGGACCGACGACACCCAGTCCATGGTCGGCGAGCGCGGCCGGTTCCACGTGCGCGCCTCCAAGGGCATCCACCTGGTCGTGCCCAAGGACCGCATCCACTCAGCCACCGGGCTGATCCTGCGCACCGAGACGTCCGTGCTCTTCGTCATCCCCTGGGGCCGGCACTGGATCGTCGGCACCACCGACACCGACTGGGACCTGGACAAGGCTCACCCCGCCGCCTCCAGCGCCGACATCGACTACCTCCTCGACCACGTCAACGAGGTGCTGTCGGTCCCGCTGACCCGCGACGACGTCCAGGGCGTCTACGCGGGGCTGCGCCCCCTGCTGGCGGGCGAGTCGGACGCCACCAGCAAGCTCTCGCGCGAGCACACCGTCGCCCACCCGGTGCCGGGCCTGGTCGTCGTGGCCGGCGGCAAGTACACGACGTACCGGGTGATGGCCAAGGACGCGGTGGACGCCGCCGTGCACGGGCTCGACCTGCGGGTCGCCGACTGCGTCACCGAGGACGTCCCGCTGCTCGGCGCCGAGGGGTACCGGGCCCTGTGGAACGCGCGGGCCCGGATCGCCGCCCGCACCGGGCTGCACGTGGCGCGCGTCGAGCACCTGCTCCACCGGTACGGCGCCCTCGCCGAGGAGGTGCTCGACCTCGTCGCCGACGACCCCTCGCTCGGCGAACCGCTGGCCGCCGCCGACGACTACCTGCGCGCCGAGATCGTCTACGCCGCCTCCCACGAGGGCGCCCGGCACCTGGACGACGTGCTCACCCGGCGCACCCGCATCTCCATCGAGACCTTCGACCGCGGCACCCGCAGCGCCCGCGAGGCCGCCGAGCTGATGGCACCCGTGCTGGGCTGGGACACGGAGCGGCTGGAGCGGGAGGTCCACCACTACGAGAAGCGCGTCGAGGCCGAGCGGGAGTCCCAGCTCCAGCCCGACGACCTCACGGCGGACGCGGCCCGGCTGGGGGCACCGGACATCGTGCCGCACTGAGCCCGCGGACCGGGGGCGGCGGGGGTGCCGGCGAGGCCCGCGGGCCGGGTGCCGGAGGGGCGGCCCCGGCCGCCCGTACCCGCCCGACCCGCCCGCCCGGTCCGCTCGCCCGGTCCGTCCCGTCCGTCCTCGTCCGGCCCGCTTGACGTGCGGTCAATCCCCTGTGCCACCCCGCCTCGTGACGCTCGGGAACCCGCCCGGGCACCCTCCGCCACAGTGCCGCCCGAGGGGCACCCTGGGCGTCGGGCACTTGTCGGGTGAGGGACAATGAAGGCTCTGTCAGGGCGGGTTGCTTGAGGGGACGCATGTCGGAGGCGGAGCGGGCGGGCACATCCCGTCAGGACGAGAGCGCACGTCTCCTCGCCGGGCGGTACCGGCTGGGGGGCGTGCTCGGCCGCGGCGGCATGGGGACGGTGTGGCGGGCCGAGGACGAGACCCTGGGGCGCACCGTCGCCGTCAAAGAGCTGCGGTTCCCGGGCAACATCGACGAGGAGGAGAAGCGGCGCCTGATCACGCGGACGCTGCGCGAGGCCAAGGCGATCGCGCGCATCCGCAACAACAGCGCCGTGACCGTCTTCGACGTGGTCGAGGAGGACGACCGCCCCTGGATCGTGATGGAACTCGTCGAGGGCAAGTCCCTCGCCGAGGTCATCCGCGAGGACGGCCTGCTGGAGCCCCGCCGCGCGGCCGAAGTCGGCCTCGCCATCCTGGACGTGCTGCGCTCCGCGCACCGCGAGGGCATCCTGCACCGTGACGTGAAGCCGTCCAACGTGCTCATCGCCGACGACGGCCGGGTCGTCCTCACCGACTTCGGCATCGCGCAGGTCGAGGGCGACCCCTCCATCACCTCCACCGGCATGCTCGTCGGCGCCCCCTCCTACATCTCCCCGGAGCGGGCGCGCGGCCACAAGCCCGGCCCCGCCGCCGACCTGTGGTCGCTCGGCGGTCTGCTCTACGCCTCGGTCGAGGGCGTCCCCCCGTACGACAAGGGCTCGGCGATCGCCACGCTCACCGCGGTGATGACGGAGACGCTGGAGGAGCCCAGGAACGCCGGTCCGCTGCGCGACGTCATCTACGGTCTGCTCACCAAGGACCCCGCGCTGCGCCTCGACGACGAGGGCGCCCGTGCCCTGCTCACCAAGGTCGTCCACGCCCCCGACGACGGCGGGCGGGAACCGGACGACGCCACCAAGGTCGTGCCGCTGCCCGCCCAGCCCGGACGGCGCGGCGAGGAGGCCGGGGACCGGCTGCGCGGCGCGCTGCGCTCGGTGCGCAAGGCCGCCGCCGTCGGCGCCGGGGCCTCCGGCGCCGCCCGGACCGGCGGCCGTACGGCGACCGCCTCCGCGAGCGCGCCGCCCGCCGCGCCCTCCGCAGGGGCGCCGGCCGCCTCCCCGTCGCTCCCGGGCGCCCGCACCACCGCGCCGGGCGGGCGCAGTTCGGGCTGGCCCGTCGTGCCCCCGCCCGACCTGCCCGCCCCTCCCGTGCGCCGGGCGCCGCTCACCGACGTGGTGTCCCGGCGCACGCTGATCGTCATCGCGGTCGTCGTGGCGCTCGCCGTGCTCGGCACCGTCCTCGCCCTGACCCTCGGCGGCGACGACGAGGGCGGCGGCAAGGGGGCCGACGGCCGCCCCACGGCCTCCGCCACCGCCGGCGGCGACACCAAGCGGGACGACGGCGACGGCGGCCGCACCGGTGGCTCCGCGGCCCCGGCCGGCGGCACCCGGGACGGCGACGGGAACACCGACGCCGCCCAGGGCGGCTCCGAGGCCGCCGGCGACGCGGGCGACGCGGGCGGGGACGACGCGGACGAGGGCGCGGGCGCCGCCGCCACCCACCGGGGCGGCCAGGGCTACTCCATCGGTCTGCCCGAGGGCTGGTCGTACGCCTCCACCGGCTCGGCGGGGGACCGTTTCACCGGCCCCGACGGGCAGAAGCTGCTCGTCGCCTGGACCACCACGCCCAAGGGCGACCCGGTCGCGGACTGGAAGAACCAGGAGCGGTACATGGTCCGCTCCCAGTACCGCAAGGTCCGGATAGAGAAGGTCGACTACCGGGGCTGGAAGGCCGCCGACTGGGAGTTCACCTACACCGAGGGCGGTACCGGCTACCGCACCATCGACCGGGGCTTCGTCGTCGGCGACCGGGCCGGGTACGCGCTCATGTACACCGCCCGGGCCGCCGACTGGGACGGTGACCAGCGCGTGAACACCTGGAAGATCCTCACCGAGACCTTCCGGCCCAAGGACTGACCCGGCCGGCCGGCGCCGGGGGCCGGACCGGAATACCGCATCACCGCTCTGCGGGTTGCCTCCGGCACGTATCGTGAAGGGCCGCGGACCGTGCGCAGCGGGAACGGGCCGCGAGGCGAACGGAATCGACCGCCGATCTGCCGGGGGAGGCAACGTGGACGACTATGCGGGACGGGTACTCGCCGGCCGCTACCGCCTGCCCCTGCCGCCCTCGGACGAGTACGAACTCGCCGAGAGCCGCGCCTTCGACACCTACAGCGGGCAGGAGGTCCTGGTCCGTCAGGTGCCGTTGCCGGAGGTCGTCGAGGCGGAGGTGCTCGACGCGGACGGGCTGCCCGACGGGTTCACCGCCCGCGGCGCACGGCGTCCCGCCCAGCGGCCGCCGGCCGCCGGCGCGGACCCCCGCCGGCCCGCCGACCCCGTGGTGCGCCGCGCCGTCGAGGCCGCGCAGGCCGCCGCCGCGGTCCCCGACCACCCGCGGCTCGACCAGGTCTTCGACGTGTTCGCCGAGGGCGGTTCGCTCTGGATCGTCAGCGAACTCGTCGCCGCCCGGCCGCTCGCCGCGCTCCTCGCCCAGGAGCCCCTGACGCCGTACCGGGCGGCCGAGGTCGCCGCCGACGTCCTCATGGCGCTGCGGGTGCTGCACGCCCACGGCTGGGTCCACCGCAACATCACCGCCCGCACGGTGCTGGTCTGCGACGACGGGCGGGTGATGCTCACCGGCCTCGCCGTCGGCGCGGCCGAGGAGACGCTGTGCGGCTACGACCCCGTCCCCGCCCCCGACGACACCGGCCCCGGCGCCCCGGACACCGGGCCCGGCGCGCTCCCCGCCGCCCCCGCCGGACCCGCCGCCCTCGGGGCGGGCGAGCCTGGACCGGAGGCCGCCCGGCGGGCCGCCATCGAGGCCCGCGACGTCCAGGGGCTGCCCTCGCCCGACGGGCCCCCCGGCCTCCCCGCCGGCTCCGCCCCGCCCTCCGGCACCAGCGGTGACATCCGGGCCGCGCGGGCCGGGGCCATCGCCGCCTACCGGGCCGGGGCCCGCGCCGCCGCCCGCGTCCAGGAGGCACGCGACGGCCACGCCGCCCTGCCCGGCTCCCGCCCCGCCCCCGAGGCCGCCCCGGACGCGCCCGACGCCCCGCCGGGCCGGATCGCCGACCCCTACGGCGTCCGTACGGCCTCCTGGCACGGCGCCGCGCCCCGCGCCTTCGGCGACCCGGCGGCCCCGTCCCCCGCGGGGGACCGCGCCCTGCCGGCGCCGCCCGGCCCGGCGGCCGGGCCCGTGCCGCCCGCCTCGTCCGCCCCGCCCGCCTCGTCCGCCCCGCCCGCCGGACAGTGGGACGAGCCCGCCGCGCACGCCCCCGCCCGCCGCGGCCCCGCCACCGCGCTCGCCGCCGAGCGGGCCCGGCAGGCCCGGATGGCCGTCGTCGGCCCGGTCACCGAACGCTGGGCCCCCGAGCAGGCCGGCCCGGTCCACGAGAACTGGCAACTGGCCGCGCCCATCGGCCCCGCCACCGACCTGTGGGCGCTCGGCGCCCTGCTCTTCCGCGCCGTCCAGGGCCACGCGCCCTACCCGGAGGACGCCACCGCCGAACTGGTGCAGATCGTCTGCTCCGAACCCCCGGCCTTCGCCGAGGAGTGCGGCCCGCTGCGCCCGGTCGTGGAGTCGCTGCTGCGCCAGGACCCCACCGAGCGCATCGACTTCGAGGAACTGAGCGGCTGGCTGCGCTCCCTGGTGCGCTCCGCGCCCGAACCGGAGGCCGGGCTGCACGTCGTCTCCGCGCCGCCCGCCGACGCCGGCCGCCTGCCCATCGTGCGCCGCCGCGGCGAACTGGTGCGCCGGCGCCGGGCCGGGCTCCCCGTCCGCCAGGGACGGCACAAGCGCGACCCGCGCCAGGGCCGTTCCCCGCGCAGCCTCGGCCGGACGCTGCTCGTGCTGATCCTGCTGGCGATGGCCGGCGCGGTCGCCTACGCCGTGTACTTCATGCCGAAGTCCGCGCCGGACACCACCGGCCGGACCGGGACCGTCGGCGAGGTGAGCCCGGCCCCCGCCGACCCCGGCACCGCACCGGACCCGGACGGCTCCCCGCCCGGCGCCGGCTCCTCCGCCTCCTCCGGCACCGCCGAGACCCAGACCACCGCCCCCCGGGCCCCCGAGGGCTTCGCGCTGCGCGAGGACCCCGAGGGCTTCACCGTCCCCGTGCCCGAGGGCTGGACCCGCACCCCCCGCAACGGCAGCGGCCAGGTCGTCTACGCCAAGGGCGACTTCGAGCTGATCATCGTGCCGGGCAGGGACCGCGCCGACCGGTACGGCGACGACCCGATGGTCTACCAGCGCGACGTGGAACGGGAACTGGAGCCCTACCGCGCCTCGAGCTGGGCCACCTCCGGCGGGCTGAAGACCATCGAGGTCGGCGGACGCACCATGGCGGAGGGCCAGTTCACCTGGACCGGCTCCGGCGGCGGCGAACTCTACGTCCGCAACGCCGCCCTGCTCCTCGACGGCCGTTACCACGTCGTCCAGGTGCGCGGTCCGGAGGCGGAGCGCGACGAGGTGACCCGGGTCTACGAACAGGCGTCGGCCGGCTACCGGTTCACCCGCTGAGCGGCCCCGCACCCGGCACCGGAGGGGGCAACCGTCACAGAGCGGTCTCCATGCCACCCCGGACGTTCCCCCGCCGGGGGCCGGTCCCTAGTCTGAGCCTGACAAGAGCATTGCGGGGGAACGTGAATCAGATGCAGGGCCGGCTCGTGGCGGGCCGTTACCGGCTCGGCGAGGCCATCGGCAGCGGCGGCATGGGCCGGGTGTGGCGCGCGCACGACGAGGTCCTCCACCGGTCCGTCGCCATCAAGGAACTGACCGCCGCGCACTACGTCTCCGAGAGCGACCAGGCGATCCTGCTGGCCCGCACCCGGGGCGAGGCGCGGGCGGCGGCGCGGATCAACCACTCCGCCGTCGTCACCGTGCACGACGTCCTCGAACACGACGGCCGGCCGTGGATCGTGATGGAACTGGTCGAGGGCCGCTCCCTCGCCGACGCGGTCCGCGACGAGGAGCGCGTCGCACCGCGCGAGGCCGCCCGGATCGGGCTGTGGGTGCTGCGCGCCCTGCGCGCCGCCCACACCGCGGGCGTCCTGCACCGGGACGTGAAGCCGGGCAACGTGCTGCTCGCCGAGGACGGCCGGGTGCTCCTCACCGACTTCGGCATCGCGCAGATCGAGGGCGACAGCACCATCACCCGTACCGGGGAGGTGGTCGGCTCGGTCGACTTCCTCGCCCCCGAGCGGGTGCGCGGCCACGACCCCGGCCCCGCCTCCGACCTGTGGGCGCTCGGCGCCACCCTCTACACCGCGGTCGAGGGCCGCTCCCCCTTCCGCCGCACCTCGCCGCTGACCACCATGCGGGCCGTCGTCGAGGAGGAGGCCGCCGAGCCCCGCGACGCCGGGCCGCTCGCGCCCGTCATCGCCGCCCTGCTGCGCAAGGACCCGGCCGCCCGCCCGGACGTCACCGAGGCCGAACGGCTGCTCGCCCAGGCGGCGGAGGGCCGCACCCCCGAGGCGGTCCCGCCCTTCGGCCCGGCGGCACCGACCCTGCCGTACGGTCCGGGGCCCCACGCGGCGCACCCGGCGCACGGAGCGCCGGCGCAGGGGACCCACGCGGCGCACCCGGCACCGCGGCAGGGGCCCGGGGGCGTGCCCGCCACCGCCCCGACGGTCGTCGGCCCGGCCACGCCCGCCCCGGCGGTCCCCGCCCGGTCGCTGCGGCGCCGGCTGCGCACCCTCGTCCTGGTCGTCGCCGTCGCCGCCCTCGTCGGCGGCGGCACCGCCGTGGTCCTCCAGAAGCAGGCCGCCGGGGACTCCGGAGCCGGACTGGGCGCCCCGCCGGAGCCGTCGCCGTCCGTCACCCCGTCCGCCACCGACCCGGCCCGCACCCTCCCGGACGGCTGGGAGCGCCGCGAGGACCCGGTGGGTTTCAGCCTCTCGCTGCCCGAGGGCTGGGAACGGCGGGTCTTCGGCGACGACGGCGAACTCGTCATGATCGACTACACCCCCGACGACGGCGAGCACTTCCTGCGCGTCGCCGTCGACACCGAGCCCGACTTCGACGACCCCTACGCCCACCAGCTCGACCTGGAGGAGCAGTTGCAGCGGCTCGTCGACTACGAGCGGATCACCCTGCGCCGGACCACCTACCGGGACCGCGACAGCGCCCGCTGGGAGTACACCTGGACCGCGCTGGCCAAGGACACCGCCTTCCCCGGCCCGCGCCGCGCGGTCGAGGAGACGTACATGGGCCGGGACGGCGTGGAGTACGCGCTGTACATGTCCGGGCCCGCCGCGGACTGGGAGACCACCCGCCGCCAGTTCACCACCGTGCTCCAGAGCTGGCAGGAGAAGACGGCCTAGCCAGGGTCTTTCGTCCGGATCAGGCCGGGCCCTGCGAGCCCGGCGTGATGCGAACGAGGGGCCCTGGTCCCGGCGGGACCGCCTCCGGCGCCCGTGCGCCCCCGGCTCGACTCCTGCCGTGCTCCGTGCGCCCCCTGACCGGGTCGTTTGTCGGCCAACCGGGGCCGCGGGGCCCGGAGTCGGCGTGGTGGGTGGGGCATGATGGCCCACATGGTGACCGAGGGGGCGGGCGGGCGTGTCATCGCGGGCCGGTACCGGCTTCAGGAGCGGCTCGGCAGCGGTGGGATGGGCGTCGTGTGGCGGGCCACCGACCACCTGCTGGGGCGTCAGGTCGCGGTCAAGGCCATCCCGGTGGACGAGACGCTCTCCGACGCCGAGGCGCGCGGGCTGCGGGAGCACACCCTGCGCGAGGCCCGTGCCGTGGCCCGGCTGCGGCACCCGCACGTCATCGTCGTCCACGACGTCGTCGAGGACGAGGACAGCCCGTACATGGTCATGGAACTGGTCGACGGCGGTTCGCTCGCCGACCGGGTGCGGGAGCGCGGCCCCGTCGACGCCGCCGAGGCCGCCCGGATCGGCATCGCCCTGCTCGGCGCGCTGGACACGGCGCACGCCGCCGGCATCCTGCACCGGGACGTGAAACCGTCCAACGTGCTGGTCGCCGGGGACGGCCGGATCGTCCTCACCGACTTCGGCGTGGCCCAGGTCGCCGGGACCAGCACGCTCACCCGGAGCGGGACCTTCGTCGGCTCGCCCGAGTTCACCGCGCCCGAACGGATGTCCGGCGCGGGCGCCGGTCCCGCGTCCGACCTGTGGTCGCTGGGCGTCCTGCTCTGCGTGATGCTCAGCGGCGGCTCGCCCTTCCACCGGGACTCGCTGGGCGCGGTCCTGGACGCCGTGCTCACCGACGAGATCCGGCCGCCGGTCCAGACGGCGCCGCTGCTGCCCGTCGTCCGCGGGCTGCTGGAGCGCGATCCGGAGCGGCGGCTGCGCGCCGGCGAGGCCGAGCGGATGCTGCGTGCCTTCCTCGCCACCGGCCGCACGCCCCCGCTGCCGCGTCCGCCCGGCGAACGGCCCGCCGGACGGGGCGTGCTGGTGGCCGTGGCCCTGGTGCTGGCGGCGGTGGGCGCCGGGGTCTGCGCGGTGGCGCTGCTCTCGGACGACGCGGGGGAGGGCGGCGGCACCCCGGCCAGCTCCGTGCCCGCGACGCCCGGCGCCCCGTCCGGGACGAGCGCGCCCTCCGCCTCCGCGCCCACCGCGACGGTGACCGTCACCCGCCCCGCCCCCGGCACGCCGGAGGGGGACGCCTCGCCCCAGCGGGCCCCGGCGGACGCGGCCGACCCGCCCGGCACCCCCGCCGGCCCCGGCGCCACCGGCGCCCTCGGCACCTCCGCCGGGGCCGGTACGCCCGCCGGGCCCGGGGTCTCCGGGGCGGCCGGGGTCTCCGGGGCGGCCGGGGTGTCCGGGGCGGCCGGGGTGTCCGGAGGGCCCGGGGCGGCCGGAAACCACTCCTCCTGAACACGCGCGTCCGGCGCCCGCGGGGAGCCACCGCAGTCGCCGCGCCCGCCACACGCGCCGGAAGACGACGGGAAAGGCGAAGAAAAGGGAGATACGCGACACCGCGCGTCACGGGTGTGTGACCGGTTCCGCCCCCCTGTGGAGGGCGGCGGGCCCGGCACGATATGGATGGACCCATGAGCAGCAACGGGGGACCCCGCGACGGGTCGGACGATCCGACGAGCTTCGCCCTGCAACCGCCGAACCCGCAGGCCGCCGTCCCGCATCCCGGCAATCCGTACGCGACGCCGGGCACGGCGCCGACCCGCGTCGTGCCGCCGCGCCCGGCCGCGCCGGCGGGCCCCCCGGCGGCCCCGGACCCCGGCACGGGGCGGCTCATCGCCGGCCGCTACCGGCTGCTCGCCAAACTCGGCCACGGCGGCATGGGCACCGTGTGGCGGGCCCAGGACGAGACGGTGGACCGCGAGGTCGCCGTCAAGGAGCCCCGCGTCCCCGACCACCTGCCCGAGCGGGAACGGGCCAACGCCTACGAGCGGATGCGCCGCGAGGCCCGCGCCGCCGCCCGCCTCGACCACCCGGCCGTCGTCGACGTGCACGACGTCGCGGTGGTCGACGACCGGCCCTGGATCGTGATGGAGCTGGTGCGGGGCCGCTCCCTCGGCGACGTCCTCCAGGAGGGCACCCTCGGCGTGCGCGAGGCCGCGCGGATCGGCCTGGAGGTGCTCGGCGCGCTGGAGGCCGCGCACGCCGCCGGCATCCTGCACCGGGACGTGAAACCGGACAACGTGCTGCTCGGCCGGTACGACCGGGTCGTCCTCACCGACTTCGGCATCGCCCAGATCGAGGGCGAGACCAATCTGACCGACACCGGCGGCTTCGTCGGCTCGCCCGAGTACATCGCCCCCGAGCGGGTGCTCGGCCAGCGCCCCGGCCCCGCGAGCGACCTGTGGTCCCTCGGCGTGGTGCTGTACGCGGCGACCGAGGGCGTCTCGCCGTTCCGGCGCAGCAACACCCCCGCCACGCTCCAGTCCGTGCTCAACGCCGTGCCGGCCGCGCCCGCCTCCGCGCGGGGCCCGCTGGCCGAGGTGATCACCGGCCTGCTGGACAAGGACCCGGCCCGCCGCCCGGACGCCGCCCGGGTGCGCGCCCTGCTGGAGGCCGCCGCCAACCCGCCGCCGCCCGAGCCGACCCGCGTCGTCACCGCGGGCCCGTCCCCGGCCGCGGGCGGCGTCCGGCTCGGCCGCAAGGCGCTGGCGGTGCTCGGCGGCCTCGTCGTCGCGGCGGTGGTCGCGGGCTACCTGGTGGTCGCCGACCCGTTCGCCGGGCCGCTGCCCAAGGGCTGGGAGAAGCACGAGCTGGGCAAGCGGGCCGGGATGAGCCTCGCGGTGCCGTCCGCCTTCGTCCGGCAGGAGCACGAGGACGACTGGGACGGCACCAACGAGCGGTTCGCGGACCCGAGCGGACTGGTCGTCGTCTCGGTGGACCGGGACGTCAAGAAGGACGGGGACAAGAAGACCTCGACCCGCGACACCGTCCCGGACACCGCCGCGGCCGGGGCCTGGGCCGACTGGGACAAGCTCAAGGACGGCGAGTACTCCTGGGACGTCGCGGCCGAGCCCGCCCCGAAGGGCGAGCCGAGGGAGACCCGGCACCAGGACCGCAAGGCCGCCGAGAACGTCATCGCGTACACCACGGACGACACGCAGAACCCGCGCGAGCGCGAGATGCACCTCGTCTACTACCGCGCCGACAGCGGCGACATGTACCGGCTGTGGGTCGACTACCCGCGCACCGGGTACTTCGCGGACACCGGCCGCGAGATCGCCCGGACCGTGATCGACAACTGGCAGGTCGACCACCTCTGAGCACCGGTGCCGGCGCGGGCGGACCCCCCACGGGGTGCCCGCCCGCCGTCACGGGCGGCCGGGCGGCGGTGGGCTTCCCCGGCGCGGGCACCGGCCTCCCGCCGCGTACAACGCGCTGATCAGGGCATTCGTTGCCAGCGATCACTGGCGGGGTGTGAGCGGTCGGTGAATCCGATTACCGACGGGTACACAAAGCTCGCGGCGCGGCATACCCTGCGGCTCATGACGGAAGCGCAGGCACCGGAACGCACCGGCACCAATCCCCTCGCCCCCGCACCGGAGGGCGCCCGCACCGCCGCCGACGTGGTGACGCCCGAACTGGTCGCCGCGCTCACCAAGGGCGTGGCCGGCTCCGGCCGCACCGCCAACCACACGCCGTTCACCGGCGAGAGGCTGGCCGAACTGCCCGAGTCCACCCCCGAGGACGTGGCCCGCGCCTTCGAGCGGGCCCGTGCCGCGCAGACCGCGTGGGCCGCCGTGCCGGTGCGCCGGCGCGCCGCCGTGCTGCTGCGCTTCCACGACCTGGTGCTCCAGCGGCAGGCCGAGGCCCTCGACCTGATCCAACTGGAGACCGGCAAGGCCCGCCTGCACGCCCACGAGGAGATCCTCGCCGTCGCCGTCGCCGCCCGGCACTACGGCCGCCGCGCCCCCGCCTACCTGCGGCCCAGGCGCCACGCCGGTGCGGTGCCCGCGCTGACGAAGGTCACCGAACTGCGCCACCCGCGCGGCGTCGTCGGCCAGATCGCCCCCTGGAACTACCCCCTGGAACTCTCGGTCGGCGACGCGCTCCCCGCCTTCGTCGCGGGCAACGCGGTCGTGATGAAACCGGACACCGAGACCGCCCTGACCGCCCTGTGGGCGCGGGACCTGCTGATCGAGGCCGGTCTGCCCGCCGAGGTCTTCCAGGTCGTCATCGGCGACGGCCCGGTCGTCGGACCGGAGGTCGTCCGCCACGCCGACTACGTCTCCTTCACCGGCTCCACCCGCACCGGCCGCGAGGTCGCCCGGGGCGCCGCCGGCCGCCTGGTCGGCGTCTCCCTCGAACTCGGCGGCAAGAACGCCATGCTGGTGCTCAAGGACGCCGACGTGGAGAAGGCGGCGGCCGGCGCCGTCCGCGCCTGCTTCTCCTCCGCCGGCCAGCTCTGCATCTCCATCGAGCGGATCTACGTCCACGAAGCGGTCGCCGACGCGTTCCTGGAGCGCTTCGCCGCCCGCACCCGCGCCCTGCGCCTGGGCACCGCCCTCGCCTACGGCGCCGAGATGGGCTCACTGGTGGGCCCCCGGCAACTGGAGACCGTCCGGCGGCACGTCGACGACGCCGTCGAACGCGGCGCCAGGCTGCTCGCCGGCGGGGTCGCCCGACCGGACGCCGGCCCGTACTTCTACGAGCCGACCATCCTGGAGGGCGTCACGGACGGCATGGCCGTGTGCGACGAGGAGACCTTCGGCCCGGTCGTCGCCGTGCACCGGTTCACCAGCGAGGACGAGGCGATCGCGCGGGCCGAGGCGACCCCGTACGGCCTGAACTCCTCGGTGTGGACCCGCGACGCCCGGCGCGGCCGGGCCGTCGCCGCCCGGCTGCGCACCGGCACCGTCAACATCAACGAGGGGTACGCGCCCGCCTACGGCAGCGTGCAGTCGCCGATGGGCGGCATGAAGGACTCCGGGCTGGGCCGCCGGCACGGCTCCGAGGGCATCCTCAAGTACACCGAGGCACAGACCGTCGCCTGGCAACGGCTGCTGCCGATGGCGCCCTCGCTCGGCATGGACGACCGGGCGTACGCGGAGTTCATGACCCGCAGCCTGCGCCTGATGAAGGCGTTCCGCTTCCGCTAGCGGCCGCCCGCTCCGGCCGGGGGCCGCCCTCACGGCCCCCGGCGCCCCCATCCACCGCACCCGTTCTCGACGAGGAGAGCACGTGTCGCAGGAGAACACTGTCCAGAAGCGGTCCGCGAACGGGCCCGGCGGGCCCGCCGGGGACGGGTACGACTACGACGTCCTGATCGTCGGGTCGGGGTTCGGGGGCTCGGTCTCCGCGCTCCGGCTCACCGAGAAGGGGTACCGGGTCGGCGTCCTGGAGGCGGGCCGCCGCTTCACCCGCGAGTCGCTGCCCCGCAACTCCTGGGACCTCCGCAACTACCTGTGGGCCCCCGCGCTCGGTTTCTACGGCATCCAGCGCATCCACCTGCTCGGCAACGTGATGGTGCTCGCGGGCGCCGGCGTCGGCGGCGGCTCCCTCAACTACGCCAACACGCTCTACGTGCCGCCGAAACCGTTCTTCGAGGACCCCCAGTGGCGGGACATCACCGACTGGCACGGCGAGCTGGCCCCGTACTACGAGCAGGCCCGGCGCATGCTCGGCGTCCGCCTCAACCCGACGCTGACCCCGTCCGACGAGCACCTGAAGGCCGCCGCCGAGCGGATGGGCGCGGGCGACACCTTCCACATGGCGCCGGTCGGCGTCTTCTTCGGCGACGGCGAGGACGCCGACGGCACCGCGCGGGCGCGACCCGGCGAGCGGGTGGCGGACCCCTACTTCGGCGGGGCGGGCCCGGACCGGCGGGCGTGCCGGGAGTGCGGCGAGTGCATGACGGGGTGCCGGCACGGCGCGAAGAACACCCTCAACGAGAACTACCTCCACCTCGCCGAGAAGGCGGGCGCCGTGGTGCACCCCATGACCACCGCCGTCTCCGTCACGGACGACTCCCGCGGCGGCTACGCGATCGCCACGCTCCCCACCCATCGGCGGCGCAAGGGCGCCGGGCGCACCTTCACCGCCCGCCGGGTCGTCCTCGCCGCCGGCACCTACGGCACCCAGACCCTGCTGCACCGCATGAAGGCGTCCGGCCGGCTGCCGTACCTCTCCGACCGGCTGGGCGAGCTGACCCGGACCAACTCCGAGGCGCTGGTGGGCGCCCAGACCGACGACCGGCGCTACCGCCGGGCCACCGGCCGGCCGCGCGCCGACTTCACCCGCGGCGTCGCCATCACCTCCTCCGTCCACCCGGACGCCGACACGCACATCGAGCCGGTGCGCTACGGCAAGGGCTCCAACGCGATGGGCGGGCTGTCGATCCTCCAGGTCCCCTACGCGGGCGAGGACGCCTCGGGCGCCGCCCGCATACGGGGCTTCCTGGGCCACGCGGCCCGGCACCCGATGCTGCTGCTGCGCTCGCTGACCTACCGCCGCTGGTCGGAACGGACCATCATCGGCCTCGTCATGCAGTCGCTGGACAACTCCCTGACGACCCATCTCAAGCCGTCGGGCGTCGGCAAGGGCCTGCTCACCGCCCGTCAGGGACACGGCGCTCCCAACCCCCGGCAGATCAGGGCGGCGACGGAGGGCGCCTCGGCGCTCGCCGCGGAGATCAACGGCTTCGCCGGGTCCAACGTGGGCGAGTTGATGGGCACCCCGCTCACCGCGCACTTCCTCGGCGGCTGCCCCATCGGCGCCTCCCGGGAGACGGGCGTCATCGACCCGTACCACCGGCTCTACGGGCACCCCGGCATCTCGGTGGTCGACGGCGCCGCCGTCTCGGCGAACCTCGGCGTGAACCCGTCCCTGACCATCACGGCACAGGCCGAGCGGGCGATGTCGTACTGGCCGAACAAGGGCGAGGAGGACCCGAGGCCCGCGCAGGGCGCTCCGTACGCGCGGCTCGACCCGGTGCGGCCGGTGGACCCGGCGGTCCCGGAGGGGGCCTTCGGCGCGCTGCGGCTGCCGTTCCTGGGGATGCCCGGCGTGCCGGCGCGCAAGCCGGCGGCGGAGGGCTGACGCCGGGCGGCGTGCGGCGGCCGGCCCCGGAAGACGGGAGGAGGACCTGCGCCCCCCTCCGAGCGCAGGTCCTCCGGGTGGTGCCGGGCCGGCCGCCGGCCCGCCGGGCCGTGGCCCCACGCGCCGACGGCCGTCGGCGTCAGGCCGCGACGCCCGCCTTGCGGCGCCGGACCACGAACATCGCGCCGCCGCCGACGGCGACCGCGAGGCCGCCGGCCAGCGCGATCGTGGGCAGCGCGGAGCTGGAGCCGGTCTCGGCGAGGGTGCCGGTCACCACCGGGGTGGTGGCCGCCGGCTTCTGCTGCGAGACCGGGGCCTTGCCGCCGAGCTGCGGCTTGGAGCCGGTGGTGTCGGTGCCCGGGGCGACGATGCGGAACTTGTAGGACACGTCGCCGAAGCCGAGGCAGTCGCCCTCGGCGTCGCCGTAGATGGTCGCGCCGAGCGTGAAGCCGGCGCCGACCGGGGCGCCCGGACGCACGTCGACGCGCATCGGGATGCTGACCTCGTAGCCGGGCTCCAGGGTCGGGGTCTGGCCGACGAAGCCGACGGCGTAGCCGTCCTCGTCCAGGTCCTCCCAGACCTTGGCGTCCGGGTTCCAGGCCTGGAGGCGGACCTGCCTGCTGCGGAAGAGGTCGTCGCCGTCGGCGTCGCTGGAGGCGCCCGCCAGGTAGACCAGTTCCTCCAGGGTGGAGTCCGAGTTGTTGGCCACGTTCAGCGAGAACTTGTGCCAGCCGCTGCCGGCCACGATCTTGCCGGGCAGGCCGCTGATGTCCATGTCGACCTTGCTGTCCTCGCAGATGCCCGTCTCGGGGTACTCGGGCTCCTCCTCCTCGGGCGCGGAGGTGCTCGGCGCCGGGGCGGTGGGGGTCGTCTCGGTGGCGCCCGGGGCGGGCGTCTCCTCCTCGGTGCCCTCTTCGTTCTCCCCGGGGCCGGTGCTCGCGGTGTCCTCGGGGGCGGGCTCGGTGGTGTCGGAGGCGCCCGGGGCGGGGGTCTCCGTCTCCGTGTTCCCGGCCGGGTCCTGCTCCGTGGGTTCGGTGCTGTCGGAGGTGGCGGCCGGCGCGGGCGTCGTGTCGCCGGTGGCGTACGCGGCGGGGGCGGCGAGCAGTGCCGCCGGGGCGATGACCGCCGCGGCAGCCGCTGTTGCCATGGCACGACGAAGCTTCATGAAGACCTCAGGTAGTCCGGCGTGCCGTGGGACGGCACGCGTGAGTCAGGGGGAAGCCTCCGCGGTGGGGGCGCGGGTACGGCCCGTTGGTTCGATGCGATCGAGTTCGATCCGTTGAACCGTCGGGAACTGTTCGATCCGTTCGGTCCAGTCGCATGTTTGATCACCGACGGGTGTGAATGGTTGTCCTCGACCTCACACAGAATTTATGTGTCCTGCGTCACACGGCTCCCGGGGGCGGGGTGCCGTGTGACGCGGCGGCCACGGAAACGCCGGAAGGGCCTCGCGGCGTAGGCCGCGAGGCCCTTCCGGCCGGGCGCCGGCGCCGTCGCGGCGGCGGGCCCGGGAGCGGTGCCGGGGGGTCGCACCGCTCGGGGTGGGGGTGGTACGGGGCCGGGCCGCGCGTCGCGGGAGGACGGTGGCCCGCGCGCCGCATCGTGCCGGGGCGGGGCCACCGCGGCCGTACGGCCCGGTGTGTCGAAGTCCGTCCGGCCGGTCCCGGGCGTCCCCGGGACCGGCCGTTATCTGGGTGACCGGGCTGCTGTCCCCTGCCGTCCGGTCACTGGCCGGGGCGAGGTCCCACGACGTACGACACGATCCGTACGTCTCATCGCCCCGGTGAGCCACGCGTGGTTCTCTCGGGCCCGCCCCTGGCTGGCACGGACACCGGGACCAACGAAGCGACCGGCCCGCCGGTCACGCGCCGTACGGGTGAGAGCGGGCCCGAACTCAGATGCGACCCCGGCACAGCTCCAGCATGGTCATCGCGAGCGCGGTGCCCGGACGGCCCAGGGCGTCCCGGTAGCGGCCGAGGATCTCCATCTCGCGGGAGAGGTGCACGCGCCGGCCGCCGGAGGAGACGCGGGCGTCCTGGACGACCGCGGAGACGGCCATCCGTTCCTGGATGAGGCCGATGATCCGGTCGTCGAGCGCGTCGATGCGGTCCCGGGCCCCGGCGATCACGTCGGCGGCCTCGGGACTGCGGGCGCCCGTGCGGTCGGCACCCGGTGTCCCGGGCCGGGCGGCGGGCGCGGGCGCGGTGGCGGCGGAAGCGGCGGCGGGGGTGGTGGCGGTGGCGGTCATGGCGGGGCTCCTTCGGGGGCCGGTGCGGTGGCCCCGGTCCCACACGGCCCGGACACGGCAGACACCCCGGACCGAGTGGCCCGGGGCGCCTGGGAAGTCGCTTGTCAGTGGCTCAAGCAGCACGACCATGGCAGCCGGTGGGCCGGTTGCCATAGGTAAAGAGGAAGGCCGGGTGCGTGAGCATGGGCCCAGTATGCCGGGCGGACGCACCGTGTCCAAGCCGGTTCGCATCGTGAGACACGGTGCGGGAGGCGGCGCGGGCGCGGCCCGGGGGCGCGGGGGAGCGGGTGCCGGGCGGGCGGCCGGGGCGGTGGCACCCCGGAGCCTCGGTAGACTCGGGGGCACCAGACCCCGCCCGACCGCCGGAAGGCACCCCGTGTCATCAGCGACTTCCGCTGCCGCCGCCCCCGACACCGTCCTGGTCGTCGACTTCGGCGCGCAGTACGCCCAGCTCATCGCCCGTCGCGTCCGCGAGGCGCGGGTCTACAGCGAGATCGTGCCGAGCAGCACGCCGGTCGCGGAGATGCTCGCCCGCAAGCCCGCGGCCATCATCCTCTCCGGCGGCCCCTCCTCGGTGTACGAGCCCGGCGCCCCCACCGTCGACCGCGCCCTGTTCGAGGCCGGCGTACCGGTGTTCGGCATGTGCTACGGCTTCCAGCTCATGGCGCAGGCCCTCGGCGGCACCGTGGACAACTCCGGCGCCCGCGAGTACGGCGGCACCCGCATGACGGTCTCCCGGCCGTCCTCCACCCTCTTCGAGGGCACCCCGGCCGAGCAGTCCGTGTGGATGTCCCACGGCGACGCCTGCTCCGCCGCCCCCGAGGGCTTCACCGTCACCGCCTCCACCGAGGTCGTCCCCGTCGCCGCCTTCGAGAACGACGAGAAGCGGCTCTACGGCGTCCAGTACCACCCCGAGGTGATGCACTCCACGCACGGTCAGCAGGTGCTGGAGCACTTCCTGTACCGCGGCGCCGGCCTCACCCCGTCCTGGACCACCGGCAGCGTGATCGAGGAGCAGGTCGCCGCGATCCGCGAGCGGGTCGGCGACAAGCGCGCCATCTGCGGCCTCTCCGGAGGCGTGGACTCCGCCGTCGCCGCCGCCCTCGTCCAGCGGGCCATCGGCCACCAGCTCACCTGCGTCTACGTCGACCACGGCCTGATGCGCAAGGGCGAGACCGAACAGGTCGAGAAGGACTTCGTCGCCGCGACCGGCGTCCAGCTCAAGGTCGTCGACGCCGGCGAGCGGTTCCTGAACGCGCTCAAGGGGGTCTCGGACCCCGAGGAGAAGCGGAAGATCATCGGCCGCGAGTTCATCCGGGTCTTCGAGCAGGCCCAGGCCGAGATCGTCGCCGACGCGGGCCCGGCCGTGGAGTTCCTGGTGCAGGGCACCCTCTACCCGGACGTCGTCGAGTCCGGCGGCGGCACCGGCACCGCCAACATCAAGTCCCACCACAACGTGGGCGGCCTCCCCGAGGACCTGGAGTTCCAGCTCGTCGAGCCGCTGCGCCAGCTCTTCAAGGACGAGGTCCGGATGGTCGGCCAGGAGCTGGGCCTGCCGGACGAGATCGTCCAGCGCCAGCCGTTCCCCGGGCCGGGCCTCGGCATCCGCATCGTCGGCGAGGTGACCAAGGACCGGCTGGACCTGCTGCGCGAGGCCGACGCCATCGCCCGCGAGGAGCTGACCGCGGCCGGACTCGACCGCCAGATCTGGCAGTGCCCCGTGGTGCTGCTCGCCGACGTCCGCTCGGTCGGCGTCCAGGGCGACGGCCGCACCTACGGTCACCCGATCGTGCTGCGCCCGGTCTCCAGCGAGGACGCCATGACGGCCGACTGGTCCCGGCTGCCGTACGACGTGCTCTCCCGGATCTCCACCCGGATCACCAACGAGGTCGCGGAGGTCAACCGGGTCGTCCTCGACATCACGTCGAAGCCGCCGGGGACCATCGAGTGGGAGTAGCGGGCCCGGGGCGTGCCGTCCCGGACCGCACGCCCGCGCGCCCGCCTACGCGCGCCTGAGGGTGCGCAGGGGTTCGCCGGGCCGCCAGAGACGGACGACCAGCAGGTCGTCCTCGACGGTGGTCCGGACGACCTCCGACACCTCGGCCCGGAAGAGGTGGAACGGCTGCGGCGGTTCCACCTCTTCGACGTACGCGGCCCGCAGCGCCTCCTCCTCGGGCCCGTCGCCCGCCACCTCGACCGCCCGCCCCGCGATCCGGACGTCCCCGCCGCCCATGCCGGTGCCGTCGCCGGGGTTGGCCTGGAGCGCGAAGCGCGGGTCGCGGCGCAGGTCGAGCGCCTTGAGCGAGCCGGGCATCATCCCGAGCCACAGCTCTCCGCCGAGGAAGCGCACCTCCAGCCCCGACGTGCGCGGCGCGCCGTCCCTGCGCAGCGTCGCCAGCGTGTGGTGGGGCCGGGCGGCGAACCGTGCCTCGACGGCGGCGGCCGACTCGGGTGCGTCGGTGGTGAAGCGGGACCAGGGCGCGGTGCTCGGTGTCATGCTCCCGAGTCTGCGCCCGAAACTCGACATCTTCTGTCCGGCATCGATCGGGTCTGCCGGAAGACGCCGGTCTTTACCGAAGAGAACTGTCCTCTTGGCTTCACGGACGGTAACTTCCGCCCATGGAGCAATCCCGTGCCACAGACCACCCGCGCGGCACGCGCGAGGCGCCCCCGGCCGCCCCGGCGCCGGTGCCGGCCGACCGGCTGCGGTTCGCCATGCCGCCCCGGCACGACTCGGTCGAGGACGAACGCCGGTACCGCAAGGAACGGCTCGCCGGGGCCCTGCGGCTCTTCGGCCGCCACGGGTTCGAGGACGGGGTCTCCGGCCACATCACCGCCCGCGACCCGGAGTTCGGCGACTGCTTCTGGGTGAACCCGTTCGGGATGCCCTTCGGTCACGTCCGGGTGAGCGATCTGGTGCTGGTCAACGCCGACGGCCAGGTGGTGGAGGGCGCCCACCACGTGAACCAGGCCGCCTTCACCGTCCACTCCCAGGTGCACGCCGCCCGCCCCGACGTCGTCGCGGTGGTCCACTGCCACTCCGTGCACGGGCGCGCGCTGGCCTCCCTCGCCGACCTGCTCGACCCCCTCACGCAGGAGAGCTGCGCCTTCTACGAGGACCACGCCCTGTACGACCGCTACTCCGGGGTCGCCGTCGACGCCGGGGAGGGGCGGCGGATCGCGGAGGCGCTCGGCTCCGGCAAGGCGCTCGTGCTGCGCAACCACGGGCTGCTCACGGTGGGCGGCTCGGTGGACGCGGCGGCCTGGTGGTTCCTCTCCATGGAGCGCTCCTGCCAGGTGCAGCTCGCGGCGAGGGCGGCGGGCCGGCCGGTGCCGATCGACCACCGGCAGGCGGTCGCCACCCGGGAACAGCTCGGCGGGGACCTGGTCGCGTGGATCAATTACCAGCCGTTGTGGCAGCAGGTCAGCCGGGGTGAACCCGACCTGTTCGACTGAGCCCGGCGGACGGGTTCTTCCGGACCGCGCGCCCCCGTGTCAACACGGTGATCGTCGCATCACCCGTTCGGGAGAGGCCGGGCCGGGGGCGACGGGCGCGGGCCCGGTCGGGTACGGCACAATTCGCTGTCATCACAAGGGATTTGCGGGTGTTGTCGCGGTGTTGTCGCCGGATGGGGCGCGGGAGTGCGGCGCGGGAGTGCGGAAAGGCGGGCGTCGGGCGTGGCGGTACAGGAGGCGAGGGGCGGCCAAGGCCCCGGCGGTGGGTACGAGACGGCCCACGGCGGTGGCTGCACCTGCGGTGACTGCCCGCACGGCGCCCGGGAGGGGCACCGCCGGGCGGTCGCCGCGTTCCTGCTGCGCCGGGACGAGTTCGCGGCCGGGCAGGGACTGCCGGCCGCGGTGGCCCACTCGGCCCCGGCGTCACGTCAGTGGATCTCCGAGGAACTCGCCCAGTCCGCCGAACTCGTCGCCGAACGCGGCCGGGCCGAGGGCGAGGCGTGGCTCGCCGGCCTGTGGCGCCGCACCGCCCTCACCGTGTGGGCCGGGGTGGTGCTGACGCTGCTGGTGCAGGCGCTCACCGCGATCGGCACCGGCTGGACGGCGGCCCGCACCGCCGGGCTCGCCGCCGCCGTGGTGGTGGCCCTGGCGCTGACGGCCGCGTCCTGGTTCCACCGGGCGCGGGGCGGGGCGCTGGCCCCGGTCCTCGGCGAGGACAACCGGCTCTCCACCTCCCGCGCGGTCGCGGCGGCCTGGGTCCTGTTCGTCGCGTACGCCGTGCTGGTCCTCGCCGGGCAACTGATCGCCGCCTCCGGACACGCGCGGCGGGACGACCTGATCGCCGGGCTCGAACTGGCCCGCGGCGCCGGGGCGGTGACGGTGCTCGCCGTGGTCTGCGGGATCGCCGTACTGGTGCGGCGGGTGGTCGGCACGCGCGTGCTCGGCCAGCGGCTCCAGAAGGTGCGGGCGGACCGGCCGCGCGCCGCCGACCTGCTCACCGACGACGCGGGCCGCGGCACCTTCACCGACATCCAGTACGTCGTGATCGGCGCGGTCGCCCTGGTCTTCGCGGCGGTCCGGCTGGCCCGCCGCCCCGAGCAACTGCCCGACCTGCCCTGGGGGCTCGCCGTGGTGGTGCTGGTCTCCGCCGCGACCTACCTCGCCGGCAAGTACGCGGAGGGCGGGCGTCCGGTCATCCTCTCGGTGGTCCGGGCGCGGGAGGCGGGCGACCTGGACGCGCCGATCCGCACCGGCGACGACATCGAGATCCGGGGCGCGGGCTTCGTGCCGCCGGGCGCCCAGCGCGCCGACCGGCTGGCCCGCATGGTGGTCCGCGTCGGCACCGTCCACGTCCACGTCCCGCTGGTCCCGGTCACCGGCGGCTTCAGCAACCCGGCGGACGACCGGCTGACCGTGCCGGTACCCGCGGACGTGGAACCGGGCCGGGTGGAGGTCCAGGTCGTCACCAGCGCCGGCGTCGAGACGAACCGCTACGCCATCGACGTGACGGACTGACCCCAGGCCCCGCGCCCCGGCCTGGCCCCGCGCCCCGGCCCGGTGGCGGCTCGGCCTGGCGACGGCTCGGGGCGGCGGCGGTGCGGTCCGGTGTGCCCCGGCCCGGTGGCGCTTCGGTCTGTGGGGTTCCGGCCCGCCGGGGCCCGGCGCCGCCCCGTGCCGCCGTCGCCCGCGGGCCCCGCGGCGCGTCCGCGGGCCGGCCGTCCCCCCGGTCCCGCTGCCGGGCCGGTGTCCGTACCCGGGGGATCCCCCCGCGGCGCGATTGAGCACTGTGCGGGCCGGCGTGCGTATGGTCTCCTGAGGTCCCGGGACGGTGTTGGTGGGAGGCGGCGGCAGTGAGGGCTCACGGCACGCGTACGGACGGGGACACCGCTCTCTCGCCGCCCGCCGGGGCGGGGCCACGGGCGCCCGCCTCCCGGTACGCCCTGATCCCGCTGCGGATCTTCCTCGGCGTCACCTTCCTCTACGCGGGCCTCGACAAGCTCACCGACAGCGCCTTCGCGAAGGACGCGGGCGCGGGTTCCGTCGGCGACATGATGCGGGCCGTCCGCGACTCCTCCGCCCTGCCCGCGCTCGTCGACCTGGCCCTGCGCAACCCGCCCGGCTTCGGCCACGCCATCGCCCTGGGCGAGGTGGCCGTCGGCATCGGCACCCTCCTCGGCCTGCTGGCCCGCCTGGCGGCGCTCGGCGGCGCGCTGATCTCGCTCAGCCTCTGGCTGACCGTGAGCTGGGCCACCGACCCCTACTACTACGGCAACGACCTCGTGTACCTCGTGGCCTGGCTGCCCCTGGTGCTCGCCGGCGCCCCGTTCCTCTCCCTGGACGCGGTGCTGCGCGCCCGTCGCCGCCGTGGCGGGGACCTGCCGTAGGCCCCGCCACGGGCGTCCGGGCCGGGCCGCCGTCAGGGGCGGAGGCCGGCCGGGGGGACGTCCCGGTGGGTGGCGCGGCGGCGCCGGCGTACCGAAGACGCCACCATGCCGACCGCGCCCGCCAGGAACAGCCCGCCCACGACGAGCGGGACCAGCGCGAGGCAGGGGACGCGCCACAGCCCGGCCGCGTCCCCGGCGAAGAGGACGCCCGCCGTGAGCAGGCAGGCCCCGGCGACCAGCCGTCCGGGCTGGAACTCATGACGCAGCACGGCTCACCTCCGCCTGTCCGATGCCGACCCGCAGGTCGAGGTCGAGAGTGCCGGCGGACGTGCCGCCCGAGGCCGGTTTCAGGATCGTCTCCCGGTGCCGGTCCGGCTTCACGTCCACGTCCTTCGGGTCGTCGCCGGGCAACGTGATGTCGCCGACGCCCACGTCGACGGTGAGCCGCACGGTCACGTCCGGCGGCACGATCACCCGGACGCGGCCCACCCCGGCGCCCGCCCGGGTGCTCACCGTCTGCCCGTCGGCCAGTTCCAGCCGGGACAGGTCCAGGGTGCCGCTGCCGGTGCCCACGTGGTAGCGCTCGCGGACGTCGGCGACCGCGGCCGGTGTCCAGGTCGACGCGGTCCAGCGGGTGCCGGCGTCCTCGGGCAGCGCCACCGACCCGGCCAGCAGGCCCGCCGTGATCACCGCGAGGAAGACGGAGCCCCCGCCCGTACGGCCCAGGAAGGCGCTGACCGCGATGCCCAGGCCGAAGACGGCCAGCGCGCAGGCCAGCCCGGTCTGGAGGCTGACGGCGAGCGACTGGTGGTCCCAGGTCAGCCCGGTGCCGAGCCCGGCGGCGACCAGGGCGAACAGGAAGATCCAGCCGCCGATCCCGCGTGGCTCCCCGAGCCGGGGGTCCCGCCTCGGCGGCGCGTACGGATCGCGGCCGGGCGAGCCGTGCACCCCGGCGTACCCGCCGGCGGCGGCCGCGTCGACGTCCCGTTCCCCGGAGCCGCGCGGCCCCCACAGGTACCCGGTCCCGCCGACGTGGCCGCCGTCCTTGACGAGGGGGTCGCGCCACCAGGACGGGTGGGTGACGCCGACCGGCGGTGCCTGCGCCTCCGGCGGGGCGTCGGCGACCGCCTGCGCGGTGAGCGGGTCGGGGCTGGGGGCACCGCGCTGCCGCGACCAGTACCCGGCGCCCGCGAGGAGGAGGGAGAGGACGACCGCGAAGGTGAGCACGCCGCCGTTGTTCAGCATGGTCAGGAAGACGCCGCAGCCGACCAGGGCGAACATCACGGCCGCCAGCGACTGGCCGTCGACCCGGCCGGTCAGCAGCTTGCGCACCTCGTTCTCCTCCTCGTCCTCGTAGGGGACGAAGAGCCAGGCGAAGCCGTAGAAGATGAGGCCGACGCCGCCCGCGGCGGCGAGCACCGCGAGGGTGATGCGGAAGATCACCGGGTCCATGTCGCACTGCCGGCCGAGCCCGGAGCACACCCCGGCGAGGGTCTTGTGCCGGCGGTCGCGCCGGAACCGGTGCGGCGGCCCGGGCGCGTCCGCCCCGGTGCCGTCCGCCGGGTCCGCGGCGCCCGCGGTCCCCGGACCGGCGCCCGGCGCGGGGCGCGGGGCGCTCCCGGACCGCGCCCCCGGTCCCGTCGCGGCGTGCTCGTGATCTGTCATGGGTCCATGGTGACGGGCGCGGCGGCGCGGCGGCAGCGGGGACGACCCTGGCCGGACCCTGATTTCGGCCCTGAGCCGGTGCCCGGGGGGTGTGCGCCCCGGGGACCACGCGAAGATCAGGGAAGTCTCCGGGGCCGCCCCTGATGCCCGCGCTCCCGCGGCCGTGTGACCATCGGTGTCATGCCGGAAGCCGCCGCAGCACCCCTCACCGAACCGCGGCCGCCGCGCAAGCTCTACCGCAGCAGTGACGGACGCTGGCTCGGTGGCGTGGCGCGGGGGCTCGCCGGGCACCTCGGGCTGCCCGTCGTGTGGGTGCGGCTCGTCTTCGTCGGGCTCTTCATGGCCGACGGCCTGGGCGCCCTGCTCTACGCGGCCTTCTGGTTCTTCGTGCCGCTCGGCGTCGGCGGCGTCGAGACGCAGCGGCCGCCCTCCCTGGTCACCGCGGAGACCTCGCCGGACGGACGGCGCCGGATCGTCGCCCGCAGGCCCGACACGGGGCAGATCGTCGCCCTGCTCCTCATGGTCGTGGTCGCCCTGGTCTTCGTCGGCAACGTCAACCTGGGGGGCGCCGGCGCCAAGGCGTACCTGTGGCCGACCGTGCTCGTCGGCGCGGGCGTCGCCCTGGTCTGGCGCCAGGCGGACAACGCCCGCCGGGCCCGCTGGGCCGAGGTGGGCCGGGACCGGCGCACCGTCACCCTGCTGCGTACGGTGGCCGGGGTGCTGCTGGTGACGGCCGGCACCTCCGGCATCTTCGTCCTCCAGGGCTCCGCCGCCCACCTCGGCTCCGTCCTCCAGGCGGCGCTGGCCGTCCTCGTCGGCGTCACCCTGCTCGCCGGCCCCTATCTGGTGCGCATGACGCAGGACCTCTCCGAGGAACGGCTGATGCGCATCCGCGCCCAGGAGCGCGCCGAGGTCGCCGCCCACGTGCACGACTCGGTGCTGCACACCCTGACCCTGATCCAGCGCAACGCGGAGAACGCGGGCGAGGTGCGCCGCCTGGCCCGCGCCCAGGAACGCGACCTGCGCAACTGGCTGTACAAGCCCGAGGGCAACGGCAAGGACGAGGACGAGGAGCCGGCCACCCTCGCCGAGGCCGTGAAGAAGAACGCCGCCGAGGTCGAGGACAAGCACGGCGTCCCCCTGGAGGTCGTGGTCGTCGGGGACTGCCCGCTCGACGAGGGGATCGCGGCGCAGATGCAGGCCGCGCGCGAAGCCATGGTGAACGCCGCCAAGTACGGTGGCGAGGGCGGCGCGGTGCAGGTGTACGCCGAGGTGGAGGGGCGCACGGTCTTCGTGTCCGTACGGGACCGCGGGCCCGGCTTCGACCTCGACGCGATACCCGCCGACCGCATGGGTGTCAGAGAATCGATCATCGGCCGCATGGAGCGCAACGGCGGCACGGCGCGGCTGCGCGCGGTGCCGGGCGGCGGCACGGAGGTCGAACTGGAGATGGAGAGGGCGGAGACGACGTCATGAGCGAGCCGACCGAGACGAACACGGCGGCCGGGGCCGGCGGCGCGGGCGGGCGCCGGGTGCGCGTCGTCCTCGTCGACGACCACCGGATGTTCCGCACCGGGGTGCAGGCCGAGATCGGCCAGACCGAGCAGACCGGCGTGGAGGTCGTCGGGGAGGCGGCCGACGTCGACCAGGCGGTCTCCGTCATCACCGCCACCCGGCCGGAGGTGGTGCTCCTCGACGTCCACCTGCCGGGCGGCGGCGGGGTCGAGGTGCTGCGCCGCTGCGCGCCGCTGATGGGGGACGCGGAGCGGCCGGTCCGCTTCCTCGCGCTGTCCGTCTCGGACGCGGCGGAGGACGTGATCGGCGTGATCCGGGGCGGCGCCCGCGGGTACGTCACCAAGACGATCACCGGCGCGGACCTGGTCGACTCGGTCTTCCGGGTCCAGGAGGGCGACGCCGTCTTCTCCCCGCGGCTGGCCGGTTTCGTGCTCGACGCGTTCGCCTCCACCGACGCCCCGCCGGTCGACGAGGACCTCGACCGCCTCACCCAGCGCGAGCGGGAGGTGCTGCGGCTGATCGCCCGCGGGTACGCGTACAAGGAGATCGCCAAGCAGCTCTACATCTCGGTCAAGACGGTCGAGTCGCACGTCTCGGCGGTGCTGCGCAAGCTGCAGCTCTCCAACCGCCACGAACTGACCCGCTGGGCGACGGCGCGCCGGCTGGTCTGACGGGGCCGGGCTCAGGCCACCCGGGTCGCCCCGGCGAAGGGCATCGCGTCGACGGGGTCGAGGCGCACCTGGGACGAGGGGTTCGGGGCGTGGATCATGCGGCCGTCGCCGACGTAGATGCCGACGTGGCTGATGCCCGAGTAGAAGAAGACCAGGTCGCCCGGGCGCAGTTCGGCGCGGGAGACGGGCCGGCCGGCGCCGATCTGGGCGTAGGTGGTGCGGGGCAGGGAGACCCCGGCGGAGCGGTAGGCGGCCTGGATGAGCCCCGAGCAGTCGAAGGAGTGCGGGCCGGTCGCGCCCCACACGTAGGGGCTGCCGAGCTTCTGGTAGGCGTAGGCGACGGCCGCCGCGCTGCGGGGGCCGGGTGCCGGTGTGGCCGGGGCCAGGGCCTCCCGGCCGTCCGACGCGGCGCGGGCGGCGTGTTGGGAGCCGGGGCCGGCGGCGTGCCGGGCGCGTTCCCCGGCCGTCAGCCGGGACAGGAGGCGGCGGGCCTCCTCCAGCTTGCCGGTGACGGTGGCGCGGTGGCGTTCCAGCTCGGACCGGCGCGAGGTCAGCGTGGACAGTTCGACGCGGGCGGCGCCGCGCAGCCGCTCGACCTGCCGCAGTTCCCTGCGGACCTCGCCGAGGGCGGCCTGCTGCCGGCTGCCCGCCCGCTCCATGAGGGCGGCGCCGTCGAGGTAGCGGTCGGGGTCGGAGGAGAGGGCGAGCTGGAGCGCGGGGTCGAGCCCGCCGCTGCGGTACTGGGCGGCGGCGACCGAACCGAGTGATGCGCGGGCGGTGTTCAGCCGGTCCTCGGTGCGGGCCACCTCGTCGCGCAGGTCGTCCAGCCGCTCGCGGGCGGCGTCCGCCTTCTCCTTCGCGCCGTTGTACTTCTCGGTGGCCTCCTCCGCCTCCCGGTAGAGCCGGTCGACCTTGGCCTCGACCTGGGCCGGGGTGGGTTCCGGCGCGGCGTTCCCGGTACCGCTCAGGCAGGTCGCGCCGGCCGCTCCCGCGAGGGTGAGGGTGGCGGCGGCGCGGGCCGGGCCGCCGCCCGCCGCGCGCTGTCGCGGCCGCCTGCGATGCGCTGCCACCAGTGATCCACGTCCTTCCACGACGTCCTGTGCGTCCAGGTGGTCCCGCCTGCCGGTCGCACCGGGCCGCACCTGGGGGAGGACGCTAGGCGGCACCGTCCCGATCAGGTCCCCCTTTGCGCGGAACTGTCGGCACCCAGGCGACGGGCGACCGTATGTGACCGTTTCGCCGGTCCGGGCTCGTCACCTTCACGCAGGGTGATGATCAATCCGCCGGACCGGGGACGTACGGGGGGCACGGGGTGCTATGGGACGCGCGGGCCGGACGGGGGAGGCCGCCGCCGGAAGGCCGGTGTCGGAGCGTCACGGGGCCGTGGCTAGGCTCCGGCCCATGGACGTACTCATCCACATTTTCGTCGGTCTGCACATCATCGGCATCGCTGCGCTGCTCGGCGGCTTCCTGACCCAGATGAAGGCCATGGGCGCCGGCACCGCCCGCTTCACCCCGGCCATGCTGCACGGCGCCCTGACGATGCTGGTCACCGGAGCGGTCCTGGTCGGCCTCAACCAGGCCGACGACCGCCTCGTCGACAACGTCAAGATCGGCGTCAAGCTCGCCGTGCTGATCGTGATCCTCGGCCTGGTCTACGTGAAGCGCGACGACGAGAAGGTGGACAAGCCGCTGTTCGGCCTGGTCGGCCTGCTGACCGTGGTGAACGTCTTCATCGCGGTGCTGTGGACCTGAGCCCCGTCCCGGCGGAGAGGGACCGCAGGTCGGTCCGGGCCGTGGCGACCGCCCCCGTGGCGACCGCCAGCCAGCCGGCCACCGCCACCCACACCAGGACCCGGCCCGGGTGCGTCAGCCAGGGCACGGAGACGGCGGCGGCCACCGACAGCGTCGCCGCCGCCGTCATGCCGAGCGGGAACACCGTCGACCAGCGGCGCACGTCGTAGCGCAGCCGGGGCCACACCACCTCGGAGACCAGGAGCACCGCGTACCAGGCGAGGTCGAGGACGAGCACGGCGACCGTCGTGTGCCGCAGCATCGTGTCCGCGTCGTCGTTCCACAGGTACGGCCCCGACCGGGCCGCCGTGAGCAGCTTCGCCCCGGCCAGCGCCGAGATGGCGAGCGCGCCGCCCGCCACCCACTGGTCCCCGGCACCCCGGGCCACCTCGCGCGGGTCGAAGCGGAAGAGGGCGACCGCGTAGAGCGCGAGCCCCAGCCAGAACGGCACCAGCGCCGCGTGCGCCGGCCAGGCCGTCGACGTGGTCGCGGACAGGGTGGCGCCGAGCACGGCGAGCCCCTCGGTGGCCACGCACCCCAGGAAGACCGCCCCCGGCATCCGCCGCCCCCAGCGCCGGACGACCAGCACCAGCAGTACCGGCCACAGCAGCGCGGCCGGCGCCAGCAGCGCCGCCGCCACGGGCGTGGCGCCCAGCAGCGCGAACCGGGTGCCGACCACGGTCGTCGCGGCGACGGCGGTGAGCGCGCCCGGCGTCCCCGCCCGCGTCACCCACTTCGCCCGGTCGCGCGCCAGCAGGACGACGAAGTCGGCGGCGAGCGCGAGCCACGCGGCGCACGCCAGCGCCAGCGCGGCCAGGGACAGGCTCTCGTGGCCGACGAGGTGCAGGCCGACCGAGACGATGCCGGTCGCCATCACGGCGGCTCCGGCCGCCGGCGGCCGCCGCGCCCACCAGGCGCGCAGTGCGGGGGTGCGCGATGCCATGGGCCGAGCCTAGGGAGACCGCGGGTCAGGCCGGTCGCACCACGCTGTGGATCGACGACTCGCCGTCGTAGAAGACCGACTCCTCGCGGACGTACGTGCCCGGCTTCGGGGCGTGGATCATCATGCCGTTGCCGATGTAGAGGCCGACGTGGCCGAGGTCCTCGTAGAAGAAGACCAGGTCGCCGGGGCGGGCCTCGGAGAGGGGGACCGTGGTGCCGGCGCCGACCTGGTCGTAGGTGGTGCGCGGCAGCGAGACGCCGGCGGCCTTCCAGGCGGCCTGCGTCAGCCCGGAGCAGTCGTAGGAACCGGGGCCGGTGGCGCCCCAGACGTAGGGCTTGCCCATCTGCGCGCGGGCGTAGGCGAGCGCCTTGGCGGCCTTGGCGTCGTACGAGGTGTCCGGGGCGGGGGCCTGCCCGGTGCCGGTGTCCGGCGCCGGGGCCGCCGGGGTGGGCGCGGGGGCGGGCCCGGGGGTCTGCCGTGCCCGTTCGGCGGCCTGCCGCCGGGCCAGTTCGGCGGCCTCGCGGGCCGCCCGCTCCTGCTTTTGCCGCTCGATCTCGGCGAGCCGGGCCTTCTCCTCGGCGGTGAGCGTGGAGAGCAGTTCGCGGGCGGTGGCCAGCTTCTTCTGCACGGTGGCCTTGGCGGTCCTCAGGTCCCGCTGGGATGCGGTGAGCGCCTCCAGGTGCTCCGCGGCCTCCCGGCGCTTCTCCATCGTCTCCGCCTGCCGGGTGACGAAGTCGTCGACCGCGCCCTTCTGGCGGCTGGTGAGCCGTTCCATCACCTGGGCGCGGTCGAGGTACTGCTCGGGGGAGTCGGCCAGCAGGAAGGTGGCGATGTCCGGGGCCGCGGCACCGGTGCGGTACTGGGCGGAGGCGTAGGCGCCCAGCTCCTCACGGGCGTCGTTGAGCCGCTGGGTGCTTCGCGCCACGTCGTCCAGGAGGGCGTCGACCCGCTTGCGCTGCTTGGCCGTCTTCTCCTGGGCCGCGTTGTACTTCTCGGTCGCCGAACCGGCCTGGCGGTACAGGTCGCCGACCTTCCGCTCGACCTCCTCCAGGCTCGGCCTGCCGTCCGGCGAGGGGGAGGCGCCGGCCGTCTGGGAGAGCAGGGCGACCGAGGTGAGGGCGGCGGTGGCGAGGGCGGGGGTCCGCAGACCCGCCGCGCGGGGGCCGGGGGCACGCGACGTGCGGTGCGACGCCAAGGGAGACGACTCCTTCCCGTGTCCGCCTGCCCGGGGGCGGGGGGGCGCTCCCGGGGCGGCCGGGCTCCGGGGGAGGGGCCGCGGTCGGTGCGGGAGGGCCGGCCACGGCCCGGTGCCCGGGTGCGGGCGGCCGGTGGCCGGTGCGCTGCCCGGGTGCGGGCGGCCGGTCCGGTCCCGGCCGGGTCCCCGGCGCCGGGCGCCGCGGGGGCACGCCGGACTCGGCGGAGGCCGCGCGGACCGGCGACGTTCGCCGGAGGGGGTCGTGCGGCCTGCCCGCACCGTAGCCAACGCGTGTGGCCCGTGTGAAGGTTGGCGGGTGATATGCCCGATACGTTTTCGTGACCTTCCCGTGCCCGTCACTCCTCGTGTTCGGGCTGGTCGCGGGGCGTGCGCGTCGCCGGGCCCGGGACGATTCCCGGGGCGGGGACCGCTTGTCGGTGGGGCGCCCTAGACTCGTAGAGCGATGAGCAGCCTCTTTGACGAACACTTCCTGGCGAGCCTCCAGACCTCCCGCGGTCACGAGGAGGAGCCACCGCCGCCGCCCGAGGACGAGCACGCGCCGGAGCCGGTGCCGCACGATCTGTTCGGCGGGCAGTTCGACGCGCCGCCGGACCGCGACACGCACTACCGGGACGGGGCGCCGCGCCCCGCCCTGGACCCCGCCGCGCTCCTCGACGGGCTCAACGAGAACCAGCGCGCCGCCGTCGTCCACTCCGGCTCCCCCCTGCTCATCGTGGCCGGAGCCGGCTCCGGCAAGACCCGGGTGCTCACCCACCGCGTCGCCCACCTGCTCTCCGCGCGCGGCGTCCACCCCGGCCAGATCCTCGCGATCACCTTCACCAACAAGGCCGCGGGCGAGATGAAGGAGCGCGTGGAGCAACTCGTCGGCCCGCGCGCCCACGCGATGTGGGTGATGACCTTCCACAGCGCCTGCGTGCGCATCCTGCGCCGGGAGTCCAAGCGGCTCGGCTTCACCTCGTCCTTCTCGATCTACGACGCGGCCGACTCCAAGCGCCTGATGGCCCTGGTCTGCCGCGACCTCGACCTGGACCCCAAGCGCTTCCCGCCCAAGTCCTTCAGCGCCAAGGTCAGCAACCTCAAGAACGAGCTGATCGACGAGGAGGACTTCGCCGCCCAGGCGGCCGACGGTTTCGAGAAGACGCTCGCCCAGGCGTACGCGCTGTACCAGTCGCGGCTGCGCGAGGCCAACGCCCTCGACTTCGACGACCTGATCATGACGACGGTCCACCTGCTGCGCGCCTTCCCGGACGTCTCCGAGCACTACCGCCGCCGCTTCCGGCACGTCCTCGTCGACGAGTACCAGGACACCAACCACGCCCAGTACGCCCTCGTCCGCGAGCTGGTCGGCAGCGCGTCGGAGCACCCGGTCGACGTGCCGCCGGAGGCCGAGGTCCCGCCGGCCGAGCTGTGCGTGGTGGGCGACGCCGACCAGTCGATCTACGCCTTCCGCGGCGCCAACATCCGCAACATCCTCCAGTTCGAGGAGGACTACCCGGACGCGACGACCATCCTGCTGGAGCAGAACTACCGCTCCACGCAGACCATCCTCAGCGCCGCCAACGCGGTCATCGAACGCAACGAGTCCCGCCGCCCGAAGAACCTGTGGACCAACCAGGGCGCCGGCTCGCAGATCACCGGGTACGTCGCCGACACCGAGCACGACGAGGCCCAGTTCGTCGCCGACGAGATCGACCGGCTCACCGACGCGGGCGAGGCGAAGGCAGGCGACGTCGCCGTCTTCTACCGCACCAACGCCCAGTCCCGCGTCTTCGAAGAGGTCTTCATCCGCGTCGGCCTGCCCTACAAGGTCGTCGGCGGTGTCCGCTTCTACGAGCGCAAGGAGGTCCGCGACGTCCTGGCCTACCTGCGGGTGCTCGCCAACCCCGAGGACTCGGTGCCGCTGCGCCGCATCCTCAACGTCCCCAAGCGCGGCATCGGCGACCGCGCCGAAGCCATGATCGACGCGCTCGCCCAGCGGGAGCGGATCAGCTTCCCGCAGGCGCTGCGCCGGGTCGACGAGGCGTACGGCATGGCCGCCCGCTCGGCCAACGCCGTCAAGCGGTTCAACACCCTCATGGAGGACCTGCGCACCATCGTCGAGTCCGGTGCCGGACCGGCGACGGTGCTGGAGGCCATACTCGAACGCACCGGGTACCTGGCCGAGCTACAGGCGTCCAGCGACCCGCAGGACGAGACCCGCATCGAGAACCTCCAGGAACTCGCCGCCGTCGCCCTGGAGTTCGAGCAGGAGCGGGCCGAGAGCGAGGACGGCGGCACCCTGGCCGACTTCCTCGAACAGGTCGCCCTGGTCGCCGACTCCGACCAGATCCCGGACGAGGAGGAGGGCGACGGCGTCGTCACCCTCATGACCCTGCACACGGCCAAGGGCCTGGAGTTCCCGGTCGTCTTCCTCACCGGCATGGAGGACGGCGTCTTCCCGCACATGCGCGCCCTCGGCCAGACCAAGGAACTGGAGGAGGAGCGCCGCCTGGCCTACGTGGGCATCACCCGCGCCCGCGAGCGGCTGTACCTCACCCGGTCGACGCTGCGCAGCGCCTGGGGCCAGCCCTCGTACAACCCGCCCTCGCGGTTCCTGGAGGAGATCCCGGCCCCGCACCTGGAGTGGAAGCGGACCGGTGGCGCCGGGCAGGCCGCGGGTCCGGTCTCGGCGGTGGCCGCCTCGCTGTCCTCCTCGCGCTCCCGGTCCTCGGCGTCGGGCGCGTCCGGGTTCGCCACCCGGCGCACGGCCGAGAAGCCGACGGTCTCGCTCGCGGTCGGCGACCGCGTCACCCACGACCAGTTCGGGCTGGGCACGGTGGTCGGGGTCAAGGGCACCGGGGCGAACGCGGAGGCGACGGTCGACTTCGGCGACACCAAGCCGAAGCGGCTGCTGCTGCGGTACGCGCCGGTGGAGAAGCTGTGAGGCCGCGCGCCGGCTGAGCACGGGGCGGAGGGGAGTGGCCGGGTCCCGCGGTGGAACGGGACCCGGACCGGCGGGCCGGCCCACGCGTTACCGCCCACCTGGGGCATGCCGACGCCGCGTGGTGAAGGGGCCCGGCTCAGGAGGGGTTGAGGCCGTGGCTGCGCAGCCAGGTCAGCGGGTCGATCGCCGAGCCGCCGCCGGGCCGCACCTCGAAGTGCAGGTGGGGGCCGGTCGAGTTGCCGGAGCTGCCGGAGAAGGCGATCGGCTCACCGGCCTTGACGACGGTGCCCGAGGGGACCTGATAGCTGGAGAGGTGGCAGTACCACGTCTCCGTACCGTCCTTCGCGGTGACGATCGCCATGTTCCCGTACGCGCTGTTGTACTGGGTGCGGACCGTGCCGTCGGTCGCCGCCATCACCGTCGTGCCGTAGGTGACGGGGAAGTCGATGCCGGTGTGCCGGGACATCCAGTTGACGCCCGCCTGGCCGTAGAAGGCGCTGAGGCCGTGCTGCGCCACCGGGAGCGCGAACTTGGGGCGCAGCCGTTCCTTGCGCGCCGCCTCCTCCGCCGCCCGCTTCTTCTCGGCGGCCTGCTCGGCCTTGAGGTCGATGCGTTCCTGGGTGCGGCTGGCCCGGTCGGCGAAGTCCGTGGCGCCCGCGGCGACGTTGGCGAGCTGGGTGTTGAGCTTGTTGTTGGCGGTGGACGGGGCCACGGGGGCCGCCTTGGTGTCGGCCGCCTGTGCCGAGGTGTCCTTGTCCTCGCCGGAGAGCCCGCCGACGGAGGCCGCGGCGATACCGGCCACGCTCATCACGCAGGCCGAGGGCACGGCGATGGTCAGCAGCGCCGAACGCCGGGCGGGCTGGCGGCGGCGGGAGCGCGGGGCGCCGCCGCGGGCGGCGGGGACGCTCGGGGTGATGTCCTCCTGGCCGTCCAGGAGGGGGTCCACGGCGGGGAGTTCGCCGGTGGCGGCCAGGTCGTCCTCGTGCGGGCGGTCCGCGTCGTGCGGGTGGACGTCGTCCTCGGCGTGGGGCGCGGCGGCGGGCGCGGGGCCGTCGGCGGGTTCCGCCGGGCCGCCCGTGTTCCACTGCGTGGCGTCGTAGGCACCGGAGTCGTACGCTCCGGCCGCGAACGCGCCCGTCCCGAAGCCCGGTGCCTCGAAGTCCTGCGCGCCGAAGTCCTGCGCGCCGAAGGGCTGCCCGCCGGTCTGGCGGTCGCCGAAGGACTGCGCCTCGAAGGACTGGGTGTCGAGGGACTGGGTGTCGAGGTGTTGTCCGTCGAAGGTCTGCGTCGCCGGGTGCCGCGTCTCGAAGGTGCCCGTGTCGAAGGTCTGGGCGTTCCAGTCCCACTGCTGGGTCCGGTCGGCCGGTTCGCCCGACGGGTCGGGCTGCTGCCAGGCGCCCGTGTCCCACTGGCCGCTCGCGTCGGCGCCCTCCTGGTGGGCGGGCTGCCGGTAACCGGCGGTCCAGGCGGTCGCGTCGTAGGAACCGCTGTCGTAGACCGCCTGTTGCTGGGCGGCGTACGGGTCGTAGGACTGCGGGGCGCCGGACGTCCAGGGGGTGGCGTCGTAGTTCCCCGAGGTCGCGTAACCGCCGGTCCCCGCGTCGGGCATGCTGCCGAAGAGGGGGTCCGCGGCGTACGTCCCCGTGGGGGCCCCGGTCGCATAACCGGTGGCGTCGTAGTCGCCGTACGTGGTGAGGTCGCCGTACTGGGCTTCCCCGGTGCCGTAGGACGCGTACTGCGCCGGATCGGCGTCGGAAGCCGGGGCCGGGGTGGTCATGGTCCCCGACGGGTGACGGTCGTTCACCAACTTCTCTTTCGCCTCGACAACAGGGCTGCCAGAGCAGTGCGGCGACTGTACCCGGCGGTATGGCGGCGGGACAATCTTCTGCAGGTTTCACGCCTGAAGGAAACGGGCAATCGGCCGTGATTTGGGGGACGGCGGGCGCGACTTTGGCATTGTGTTCGATGCGCGTTCGACTTTCGCCGGGTGGTGTTCGGCTCCGAAGCGGAATCCGCGCGGACTCCGGCGCGGCCCCGGGGGGCGGTTTCCGGCCCGGGGCCGGGACCTCGGGTGGTTTCCGGTGCGGGGCTCCGGGGCTACGGGTGTTTCCGGCGCGGGGCGCGAGGCGGTCTGCCGGGCGGGTGTCCGCGGGGTGGTTTCCGCGGGGCGCGGGGCGCGGGGCGGGCGGTGGGCGGCCGGCGCCGGGGCGGGCAGGCGGCGGACGGGCCGCGCGACCGGTGCTCAGGCGACGGTCAGGCCGTCCGCGGTGCCGCCGGACGCCGGGCCCGTGAGCGGTCCGGGCGTGTCGAGGACCTGGCGTATCCGGGTGGCGACCGCCGGGTGGACCGGCAGGGCGAGATGGCCGATGCCGCTGACCCGCACGTTATGCGCCGCCAGGTCCGGATGGTCGAGGCAGGCCGCCTCCATCGGGTCGATCACGTGGTCCAGGTCGCTCCAGAAGCTGACGAACCGGGTCCGGCAGCCGGGCGCCGGCTGGGCCAGTTCCTCCAGGAGGTCCGAGCCGGGGCGCATCTGCCGCACGATCGGGTGCGCGTCGGCCAGCGGGACGACCCGGGTCCCCGCGTGCGGGGTGCCGAGGGTGACGAGGACCCGCACGCGCCGGTCACCGCCGAGGCGCTGTGCGTAGTAGCGGGCGATCAGCCCGCCGAGGCTGTGGCCGACGATGTCGACCCGTTCGCTGCCGGTCCGCCGGCAGATCTCCTCGACGTGCCGGTCGAGCAGCGCGGCGGCGACCCGGACGTCGCAGGTCAGCGGGGAGAAGTTCACCGACTCGACCCGGTGCCGGCCCTGCTGGGCCAGGGCGCGGCGCAGCAGCAGGAAGACGGAGCGGTTGTCGAAGAAGCCGTGCAGCAGCACGACCGGCGGGCCCGGTGAGACCGGCAGCCGGGGCGCGGGCGGGGCGAGGAGGGCGTCCGGCGGGTTCGCCGTCGGGACCGGCGGGGCGGGCCGGCGCTCCTGGACGATGCCGGAGGGGTACAGGAGGACGTGCCCGGCGAGCACCGCGACCTCCAGGGCGGTGGCCTTCAGGAGGGTCAGGGAGATGCCCGTCAGTCGTCCCGGCAGGGCCGTGAGGTCCGTGAGCAGGGCCGGAAAGGGCTCGGGGAGACGCCGGTAGAGCGGCAGGAGGGGCTGTGCCGCCGTCGTGACCTTCATGGACGACCTCCTGTCGGCGTGCGCGAAGACGCCTCGGTTTCCCGTGTGCCCGTGTGGAGAGCGGTGACACCAGTGACCGATGAGGGGGTGAGCTGTGTGGGTGAGCCGGGCGAGGTGAGCCGTATGGGGTGAGCTGGAAGTGAGGTGCGGTGAGGTGCGGTGAGGTGCGGTGTACGAAGTGTGCTCCGAGGGGTGGGCGGGTCGCCGCCGGTGGGGAGCCGTGGGGGTGCGGGCGGGTCCCGTCGTGCCCGGTGTGAGCGGGGCGTGGTCACCTTGTCCCACCGTGTGATTTCCCCCTCTGTGGGGACCGCGAAACGGCCGCTTGCGGGATCCTGGGGATAACGTTCGTTCACTTCCCCCGGGCGGGTGGTACCGCGTGGTGCGGGGGTCCGCGCGTTGCGGGCGGCGTGCCGCCCCGGGGCGGTGCTCCCGTGCACGGGCGCGGGCGAGATGTGCGGTACTTGTCGGTACGGATGGATGTAATCGCTTCATGGAGGCAGTGATGGGTGTGGCAGCCGGTCCGATCCGCGTGGTGGTGGCCAAGCCGGGGCTCGACGGTCACGACCGCGGGGCCAAGGTGATCGCGCGGGCGCTGCGCGACGCCGGTATGGAGGTCATCTACACCGGGCTCCACCAGACGCCCGAGCAGATCGTGGACACCGCGATCCAGGAGGACGCCGACGCGATCGGGCTCTCCATCCTCTCCGGCGCTCACAACACGCTCTTCGCCGCCGTGATCGACCTGCTGCGGGAGCGCGACGCGGCCGACATCCTCGTCTTCGGCGGCGGGATCATCCCGGAGGCGGACATCGCCCCGCTGAAGGAGAAGGGCGTCGCGGAGATCTTCACCCCGGGCGCGACGACGGCCTCCATCGTGGACTGGGTCCGCGCGGCGGTCCGCGAACCGGCCCAGCGGGCCTGACCCCACCGGGCCGCTCGCGGCGGGGCCGGCTGGCTGCGGCGGGGCCGCCGTGGGCACCGGCGGGGTGAGGCCCGGCCTGCGGGGCGCCCGCCGGGCGAGGTGGCCCGGCGAGGCGAACCGGGCGTGGGCCGGCGCGGGTCGGCCGGCCCGGACCGGGCGCGGCCCGGACCCGCCGCCGTCGCACGGCCGGCCGTGCGCCCGCGCTCACCGTGCCGACTGGGGCTGCCCGCGCCTGCCGTGTCGTCCGGGCCGTTCGCGCCTGCCGTGGTGACCGGCTCGACCTGCGCCTGCCGTGTCGTTCGGGGCCGTCGCGCTTGCCGTGGCGGCAGGCTCGACCCGCGCCCGCCGTGCGGTGCCGGTGCGGGGCCCGCAGTCCCGGTCTCGCAGTCCCGGTCCCGGTCCCGGTGCGGGCCGGCGTCTCAGCCGGGCGGTGCGGGGCCCGCGTCCGGCCGCCGTATCCCCTCCGCCGTACCGTCCTTTTCCGTACCGTGCTTCGCCGTACCGCCGTCGGCGTTCGTCCCCCTGCGTACCGCCCGCCGCGGCAACTCCCCGCCGCTCCTCCGCCCCCGCGTCCGGCGTCAGGCCGCAGGTGGCGGCGGGGCGGTGTCGTCCAGTTCCGTGGTCATCGCGGCCCGTAGGCGCAGGGTCGTGACCAGGCGCCGGAACGCCTCCGCCCAGTACCCCGCCGCCCCCGGCGAGGCGTCCTCCCGTTCGTCGGGCAGGGCCAGCAGGGCGTCGAGCCGGACCGCCTCCTCGGGGTCGAGGCACCGTTCGGCCAGGCCCATCACGCCGCTGAAACTCCACGGATAGCTCCCGGCGTCCCGCGCGATGTCCAGCGCGTCGACCACCGACCGGCCCAGCACCGGGGCCCACGGCACCGCGGACACGGCGAGCAACTGGAACGCCTCCGACAGCCCGTGCGCCGCGATGAACCCGGCGACCCACGCGGCGCGCTCCGGCGCCCCCATCGTGCCGAGCAGCCGCGACCGCTCGGCCAGCGACACCGCCCCCGGGCCGCCCGCCCCCGGCGCGGTGGGCGCACCCAGCAGCGCCGCCGCCCACGCGGCGTCCCGCTGACGCACCGCCGCCCGGCACCAGGCGGCGTGCAGGTCGTCGCGCCAGTCGTCCGTCACCGGCAGGGCGACGATCTCCGCCGGGGTGCGGCCCCCGAGCCGCGCGGACCAGAGCGCGAGCGGCGCCGCCTCCACCACCTGGCCCAGCCACCAGGACCGTGCGCCACGCCCGGCGGGCGCGCGGGCGACGACGCCGTCGCGTGCCATCCCGGCGTCGCAGACGTGCGGCGCCTCCACGGTGATCGTCGCCGGGTCCCGGACGAGGTCCAGCGAGACGCAGGCCAGGGCCCGCCGCCCCATCCGCGCGGCCAGCGCCGACCCGGGCAGCGTCGACAGCAGCTCCGCCGCCGCCGCTCGCACCGCACGTCCCCGGTCGGACAGCGCCGCTTCGAGGAAGGGCTCGTCGGCCGTGCCCAGCCCCGTGCGCAGCGAGTCGAGGAACATCAGGCGGTCCTCGGCGCGCTCCGTCGCCCAGGTCGAGGCGAGCAGGTCCCGGGCGGCGTCCGGGTCGGCGGCGCGCAGCGAACCCAGCAGCGCCACGCGCTCCGCGAACAGCCCCTCCCGCCACAGCCGTGCCACCGCCTCGGGGCCGCCGCGCGCGGGGCCGCCGCCCGCGCCCGGCGCCGCGCGCAGGGCGAACCGCCAGTCCGGGTTCAGCCGGGCCAGCCACAGGGCGCGTGGCCCGGCGAAGGCCAGCACCGCCGCCCGCAGGTCGGTACGGGCACGGGCCGCGTCCAGCAGGGCGGGCAGCACGGCGGCCGGCGCGGCGTACCCGTGGGCGTTGGCCGTGGCCAGCCACTGCGGCAGCAGTTCCATCAGGTCGGGCGCGGCGCCCCGGCGCCCGCCGGCGGCCAGGCCGGGCCGGTCGGCGAGCAGTGTCGTCAGCCGGCGGGCGGCGGCCTCCGGCAGCGGCGGGCGGGGGTCCTCCGGCGCCGGTGCCGGACGGCGGGCGGCACGGGCCGGGGCCAGCCCGGCCCGACGGCGGACGGTCGCCACGGCCGCCGCGTCGAGCAGCGCGGCCGGCGCGTCGCGGCCCGCCGCCCGGCCGGCCGCGTGACCCGGTGGCGTACGCCGGTCGGTGCCGAGCAGGGCCGCGGCGACGAGGTCGTCCCAGCCGTCCGGCCCGCCCGCCTCCCCGGCGGGCCAGCCGTCCGGCCCGCCCGCCTCCCCGGCGGTGGTGGTCGCGCTCATGCCGCTCCTTTCACAGTCCGGCTGTGCAATGGCAGGGATGGGGGAGAGTACGGACGGGGTGGGGGTGCGGCAGGGAGGGGGGAGTACGGCCGGGAAGGGGACGCGGGCGGGGCGCGTCAGCACAGGGGCACCACCGGGCCCGGCCCGTCCGGCCAGACGGCGAGCGGGGTGAAGCCCCGGTGCCCGCACTCCCCGAAGACCCGGACCGGCCGCCCGCCCGACAAGGCCGCCAGCCGCCACAGCCCCGGCCGGTCGCGGGCCCGCGCGGTCAGCGGCAGCGCCGTGTCCTCGACCGCGTCCGCCACCTGCCACGTTTCACCGTCGGGCTGTGGAACGACCGCCGCCAGTGTCACCGGGACCGACTCCCGCCACGGATCGGCCCGCAGCGCCTCCCCGTACCGGGCGGCGGCCCGGGTGACCGTCACCCCCGGCGGACGCGTCGGGTCCGGGACGGGCGGCGCGAACCGCTCGCCCAGCGCGACGCGCGGCCCGCCCGCACCGGAGTACGCCGACACCTCCGCGTCCAGTGCCAGCCCCACCGGCAGCTCGGGCTCCGGGGCGCGTCCGGCGGCGCCGTAGGAGAGGAGCAGCGCGGTGCGCCGTGACGCGGTGCCGTACAGCCAGGTGCGGCGGGTTGTCAGACGGGCGTCGGCCGTGTCGTACCGGGCGAGGACCAGCCAGCGGTCCCTGAGCGGCGGTCCGTCCGGCGACGCGGTCAGCCCGACGCGGGTGCGGACCACCGCCGACAGCTCCCCGGGCAGCCGCTCGCGGCCGAGCCAGCCCCGGCCGAGCAGGTGCAGCAGCGCGCACTCCTCCAGCAGCCGCCCGGGCCAGTCCGGGCCCGAACCCGGTATCGCGCCCAGCTCCCGCACCCGCGCGGCCAGCCCGGGGGCCTGGGCGTCGACCATGCGGGCCGCCGTCTCCTCCCACAGCCCGTACCCGGACCGGCGGGCGCCCGCGAGGCCGCCCCGCAGCAGGTCCGCCAGCCGCCGCTCCAGCTCCGCCGCGCCGCCGTCGATCCGTGCGGCCCGGCGCTCCGCCCGCCGCCGCGCCGCCGCCGGAGCGGCCACCCGGGGCCCGGAACCGGCGGCTCCCCCCGCCCGCTCCCCCCGCGCGATCCCCCGCCGCTCCGCCCGCCACCGCTCCGCCCACCGCGGCGCCTCCCCTCTCGGCACCGCGCCGCCGGCCCCGGCCCAGAGGAGCAGCAGGCCGAGGGCGTGCCCGCACGGCGGCTCCGGACTCGGGCACGCGCACAGGTACGCCGGTCCGGCGGCCCCCGTCAGATCCACCGCCGTGCGGTACGCCGTGCCGTCCGGTCCCTCGCACCGCCCCCACACCACCCCCTCGTCGCTCCACCCCGTCCCCGACCACGGACCGGCCACACCGAGCCTGCTCCCCGCCGCGCGTGACGCCGTGTCGGGTGCCAGTGCCAGCACCTGGCCGGCCGTCCAGCGCACCCCCAGCACAGTCATGTCCCCGAAGGTACGGCCACCCACCGACAATCCACCCCGAGCGGGCGTTCGCGCAGGTCAGAGCGATTGTCAGTGGGGTGGTGCACGGTAGGTGCCACACGACCGAACCGGCCGAGCTGGAGGGGGACTGGCCATGTCCGTGTCCGTGAAACCGATGCCCGCCGACACGATCCACGAGGGCGCCGCACCCGGCGCCGAGGTGCTGCGGCCACACGCCGAGGACGCCTTCGCCGGCGAACTCGCCGCACTGGCGGCGCGGGACGACCGTCCGCGCCCGCCGCGCTGGAAGCTGTCGCCCTGGGCGGTGGCGACGTACCTGCTCGGCGGCACCCTGTCCGACGGCACGGTGATCAGCCCGAAGTACGTGGGCCCGCGCCGCATCGTCGAGGTCGCCGTCACCACGCTCGCCACCGACCGCGCCCTGCTCCTGCTCGGCGTGCCCGGCACGGCGAAGACCTGGGTCTCCGAGCACCTGGCCGCCGCGGTCAGCGGGGACTCGACCCTGCTCGTGCAGGGCACCGCCGGCACCCCGGAGGAGGCCATCCGCTACGGCTGGGACTACGCCCGGCTGCTCGCCCACGGCCCGAGCCGGGACGCGCTCGTGCCGAGCCCGGTCCTGCGGGCCATGGCGGAGGGGCGGATCGCCCGGGTGGAGGAGCTGACCCGCATCCCGGCGGACGTGCAGGACGCCCTGATCACCGTCCTGTCGGAGAAGACGCTGCCCATACCGGAGCTGGGCGAGGAGGTGCAGGCGGTCCGGGGGTTCACCCTCATCGCCACGGCCAACGACCGCGACCGCGGGGTCAACGACCTCTCCAGCGCCCTGCGCCGCCGCTTCAACACGGTGGTGCTGCCGTTGCCGGAGAGCGCCGAGGCGGAGGTCGCCATCGTCGCCCGCCGGGTCGACCAGATCGGGCGCGCGCTCGACCTGCCGGCCGCGACCGACGGGCTCGCGGAGATCCGCCGGGTCGTCACCGTCTTCCGCGAACTGCGCGACGGGGCGACCTCCGACGGCCGGACGCGGCTGAAGTCGCCCAGCGGCACGCTCTCCACGGCCGAGGCGATCTCCGTCGTGACCGGCGGCCTCGCGCTGGCCGCCCACTTCGGCGACGGGGTGCTGCGGGCCGGGGACATCGCCGCGGGCCTGCTCGGCGCCGTCGTCCGCGACCCGGCCGCCGACGGTGTCGTCTTCCGGGAGTACCTGGAGACGGTGGTCCGCGAGCGCGACGACTGGCAGGACTTCTACCGCGCCTGCCGCGAGGTGACGGGATGACGGGGGCGGGGACGCGGGGGCGGACGGCGGCGCGCGCCGCAGGCGGACACCAGGGTGGTGCCGGGGGCGACGACTCGTCATGGGCCCGGCACCGGGCGGCGGTCCGGGGCCACGGCACGGCTCGGAGGGGGTGACGGAGTGGAGGAGGGGCTCGTGCTCCTGGGGGTACGGCACCACGGGCCGGGGTCGGCGCGGGCGGTCCGGGCGGCGCTGGAGGCCGCCCGGCCGGGGGTGGTGCTGATCGAGGGGCCGCCCGAGGCCGACGCGGTCGTCCCGTTCGCCGCCGACCCGGAGATGCGCCCGCCCGTCGCCCTCCTCGCGCACGCCGTGGACGCGCCGGGGCGCTCGGCTTTCTGGCCGCTGGCCGCGTTCTCTCCGGAGTGGGTCGCGCTGCGCTGGGCGCTGGAGCACGGCGTGCCCGCCCGGTTCATCGACCTCCCGGCCGCGCACACGCTGGCCCGGACCGGCCCGGACTCCCCGCCCGCCCGGACCGATCCGCTCGCCGCGCTCGCCCGGGCCGCCGGGTACGAGGACGCCGAGGGCTGGTGGGAGGACACGGTCGAACACCGCGGTGAGGTGGAGGGAGGGGACGCCCTGGCCTCCTTCACGGCGCTGGAGGAGGCGATGACGGCCGTGCGCGAGACGGAGACGGACACGGAGCGGAGAGCCGGGACGACGAGGGGGGACGGGGGAGAGACGCGGGGAGACGACGGAGACGAGGGAGACGAGGGAGACGAGGGAGACGGAAGAAAGGGAAGAGAGGGAAGAGAGGGAAGGCAGGGCGGTGACCGGGCGGCCGGGGGCCCCGGGCCGGGGGACGGGGACCTCGTGCGTGAGGCGTACATGCGGCTCCGCATACGGGCCGCGCGGCGCGAGTCCGGCGACGCGGTGGCCGTCGTGTGCGGCGCCTGGCACGTCCCCGCGCTGCGCCGAAGGGTCACCGTCGCCGCCGACCGGGCCCTGCTCAGGGGGCTGCCCCGCACCAAGGTCGAGGTGACCTGGGTCCCGTGGACCCACCGCCGGCTGTCCCGGGCCGGCGGTTACGGGGCGGGCATCGACGCGCCGGGCTGGTACGGACACCTGTTCAGCGCCCCGGACCGCCCGGTGGAACGCTGGCTGACCCGGGTCGCCGGACTGCTGCGCGCGGAGGACCGGCCGGTCTCGCCGGGGCACGTCATCGAGGCCGTGCGGCTCGCCGGGGCCCTGGCCGCGCTGCGCGGCCGGCCGCTGCCCGGACTGGGCGAGACGACGGACGCCGTCCGGGCCGTGATGTGCGAGGGCTCCGACGTGCCGCTCGCCCTCATACGGGACCGGCTCGTGGTGGGCGACGTGCTGGGGCGGGTCCCGGAGGGCGCGCCCGCGGTGCCCCTGCAGCGGGACCTGGCCCGGTCGCAGCGCCGGTTGCGGCTGGCCCCGGAGGCGCGGGACCGGGAGCTGGACCTCGACCTGCGCAAGGAGACCGACGCCGGGCGGAGCCGGCTGCTGCACCGGCTGCGGCTGCTCGGGGTCGGCTGGGGCGAACCGGCCGAGGCCCGGGGCGCCACGGGCACCTTCCGCGAGGGCTGGCGGCTGCGGTGGGAGCCCGAGCTGTCGGTGCGCATCGCGGAGGCGGGCATCTGGGGCACCACCGTGCGGGCCGCCGCGACGGCCCGGGCCGAGGCGGACGCCGGCGCCGCGACCACGCTGGCGGAGGTCACCGCGCTGGCGGAGGTGTGCCTGCTCGCCGGGCTGGACGACGCGCTGGCGGAGGTGATGCGGGTGCTCGCCGACCGCGCGGCGCTCGACACCGACGTCGGCCACCTCGCGTGGGCCCTGCCCGCGCTGGTCCGTTCCCTGCGCTACGGCGACGTGCGCGGCACCGGCACCGCCGCGCTCACGGAGGTGGCCGCGGGGCTCGCCGAGCGGGTCTTCGTCGGCCTCCCGCCGGCCTGCGCGGGCCTGAACGCCGAGGCGACCGCCCGCATGCGCGACCACATCGACGCGGTCCACGCGGCGGTCTCCCTCCTCACCGACCCACCCCCCGCCGAGGGCACACCCGCACCGGTCGGCGCCATCACGCCGGACGGCGACCCCATGGGCCACCCCACCGGCCCCCCGACGGGCCCCCCGACCGGCCACCCTGCCCCCGTCACCCCCGTCACCCCGGTCACCTCTGGCACTCCTGGCATGCCTGCCGTCCCTGCCGCCCCCGCGATCCCCGACGGTCCTCTCGGCCTGCGGGGGCGTTGGTGGGCGGTACTGCAGGGGCTGGCCGCGCGGGAGGCGGTGGGCGGGGGGATCCGGGGACGGGCGGTGCGGCTGTTGCTGGACGGCGGGGAACTGGCGCCGGACGAGGCGGCGCGGCTCATGGGCCTCGCCCTCTCCCCGGGGACGCCCCCGGCGGAGGCGGCGGCCTGGGTCGAGGGCTTCGTCGGCGGGGGAGCGGACGGCGGACTGCTCCTCGTCCACGACGAGCGGCTGCTCGGGCTGGTCGACGCGTGGCTGACCGGCGTGCCGGAGCAGGCGTTCACGGACGTGCTGCCGTTGCTGCGGCGCACCTTCTCGGCGTACGAGCCGGGCGTGCGCCGCACACTCGGGGAGCTGGCCGGCCGCGGACCCGGGCGCGGCAGCGCGCCCGGTGCCCCCGCACCCGGCTTCGCCCCCGACCCCGACCCGCGCCGGGCGGACGCCGTGCTCCCCGTGGTCCGCCTGCTGCTGGGCCTGGACACGGCGACCACCGGCGGCGAGCCCGCACCCGCCCCGGACCCCCCGGCCGACGACGACGTACTCGTGGAGGCGACCACATGACCGAGCCGACCCCGGCCACGGCCGCGCACCCCACCGCGCCCGCCGCCACCCCCTCCACCCCCACCGCGCCCGCCGCCACCCCCTCCGCCACCGAGCGGATGCGGCGGTGGCGGCTGGTGCTCGGGGGAGGGGCCGGCGACGGCACCGGGCTGGTGCTCGGGGGACGGGACGCCGCGATGGACGGCGCGCTCACCGCGCTCTACGGGGCGGACGCGAAGGACGGGGACGGCACCAGGGCGGGCCGGGGCCGAGCGGCGGGGCTCGGGGCGTCGGCCCCGTCGGTGGCGCGGTGGCTCGGCGACATCCGCGGGTACTTCCCCGCCCCCGTCGTCCAGGTGATGCAGCGGGACGCCATCGACCGGCTCGACCTCGCCGCGCTGCTGCGGGAACCGGAGATGCTGGAGGCCGTCGAGGCCGACGTGCACCTGGTCGGCACCCTGCTCTCGCTGAACAAGGCGATGCCCGAGACCACCCGGCGCACCGCGCGGGCGGTGGTGCGCAAGGTCGTCGAGGAGCTGGAGCGGCGCCTCGCCCCCCGTACCCGCGCCGCGCTCACCGGCGCGCTCGACCGCGGCGCCCGCACCGGCCGGCCCCGCCACCACGCCATCGACTGGAACCGCACCGTCGCCGCCAACCTGCGGCACTACCTGCCCGAGCACCGCACCGTCGTCCCCGAGCGCCTGGTCGGGTACGCGCGGGCGGCGCGGTCGCTGCGCAAGGAGGTCGTGCTCTGCGTCGACCAGTCCGGGTCGATGGCGGCGTCCGTGGTGTACGCGTCGGTGTTCGGCGCGGTCCTGGCGTCGCTGCGGGCGCTCGAGACCCGGCTCGTCGTCTTCGACACGGAGGTCGTGGACCTCACCGAGCACCTGGACGACCCGGTCGACGTGCTCTTCGGCACCCGGCTGGGCGGCGGCACCGACATCAACCGGGCCCTCGCCTACTGCCAGTCGCGGATCACGCGGCCCGCCGAGACGGTCGTCGTCCTGGTCAGCGACCTGTACGAGGGAGGGATACGCGACGAGATGCTGCGGCGGGTGGCGGCGATGAAGGCGTCCGGCGTCGGTGTCGTGGTCCTGCCGGCCCTCTCCGACGAGGGGACGCCCGCCTACGACCGGGAGCACGCGGCGGCGCTCTCCGCGCTCGGCGTACCGGTCTTCGCGTGCACGCCGGACCGGTTCCCGGAGGTGATGGCGGCGGCCCTGGAGAAGCGCCCGCTGCCGGTGCCCGACCCGCGGGGCGGGTGACGCCCGGCCTACCCGTAGGTAACCCCGGTGGGGGGCCGTGCGTACCGCCTCACCTGCGCACCCTTCGCGCCGGGCCCGCACCGGCCGTCGCACCGGCCGCGCCCCGGCACGGCGTGCCAGATCGGGCGGCATCATGTGACAGGTATCACCGCTCAGGTGTGACCCGCGATTTAGAGACCCCACGCAACCGGCGATAGCCTGCGAGATGGACATGCCGCGCGCTCGGCCACCGTGTGCGCTCCCCTAGTGACACATTGCGGACGTCACGGTTGCCCGTCGCGGCACGCCCACGCATCCAAGGAACCGCGAGATCACTGATAGGGACGGAAGCGCGTGGACCTGTTCGAGTACCAGGCGAGGGACCTCTTCGCCAAGCACGATGTACCGGTGCTGGCCGGTGAAGTCATCGACACGCCTGAGGCGGCGCGCGAGATCACCGAGCGTCTGGGCGGCAAGTCCGTCGTCAAGGCTCAGGTGAAGGTCGGTGGCCGCGGGAAGGCCGGTGGCGTCAAGCTGGCGGCCACCCCGGACGAGGCCGTCGCGCGGGCGACGGACATCCTCGGCATGGACATCAAGGGCCACACGGTCCACAAGGTGATGATCGCCGAGACCGCTCCGGAGATCGTCGAGGAGTACTACGTCTCCTTCCTCCTCGACCGTGCCAACCGGACTTTCCTGTCCATCGCCTCCGTCGAGGGCGGGATGGACATCGAGGAGGTGGCCGCCACCCGTCCGGAGGCCGTCGCCAAGACGCCGGTCGACGCGATCGACGGTGTGACGCCGGCGAAGGCCCGTGAGATCGTCGAGGCCGCGAAGTTCCCGGCCGAGGTCGCGGACAAGGTCGCCGACGTCCTGGTCAGGCTGTGGGACACCTTCATCAAGGAGGATGCTCTCCTGGTCGAGGTCAACCCGCTGGCCAAGGTCGCTTCCGGGGAGGTCATCGCCCTGGACGGGAAGGTGTCGCTGGACGACAACGCGGAGTTCCGTCACCCGGACTTCGAGGCGCTGCACGACAAGGCGGCGGCGGATCCGCTGGAGGCGGCGGCCAAGGAGAAGAACCTCAACTACGTCAAGCTCGACGGTGAGGTCGGGATCATCGGCAATGGCGCGGGTCTGGTCATGTCGACCCTGGACGTGGTCGCGTACGCCGGTGAGAAGCACGGGAGTGTGAAGCCGGCGAACTTCCTGGACATCGGTGGCGGTGCGTCCGCGCAGGTGATGGCGGACGGTCTGGAGATCATCCTGGGTGACCCGGATGTGCGCTCGGTGTTCGTGAACGTCTTCGGTGGTATCACGGCGTGTGACGAGGTCGCCAACGGCATCGTGCAGGCGCTGAAGCTGCTGGAGGACCGGGGCGAGAAGGTCGAGAAGCCGCTGGTGGTCCGTCTGGACGGCAACAACGCGGAGCTGGGCCGGAAGATCCTCACGGATGCGGACCACCCGCTGGTCCAGCGTGTCGACACGATGGACGGGGCGGCCGACAAGGCCGCCGAGCTGGCCCACGCCGCCAAGTAAGCACTCAGGACGAGGACACCAACACACCATGGCTATCTGGCTCAACAAGGACAGCAAGGTCATCGTCCAGGGCATGACGGGCGCCACCGGTATGAAGCACACCAGGCTCATGCTCGGGGACGGCACCAGCGTCGTGGGCGGCGTGAACCCCCGCAAGGCGGGTCAGACCGTCGATTTCGAGGGCACCGAGGTGCCGGTTTTCGGCACGGTGAAGGAGGCGGTCGAGAAGACGGGTGCGAACGTCTCGGTCATCTTCGTGCCGGAGAAGTTCACGAAGGACGCGGTCGTCGAGGCGATCGACGCGGAGATTCCGCTCGCGGTCGTGATCACCGAGGGTATCGCCGTGCACGACTCGGCGGCGTTCTGGGCGTATGCGGGCAAGAAGGGCAACAAGACCCGCATCATCGGTCCGAACTGCCCGGGCATCATCACGCCGGGTCAGTCGAACGTGGGCATCATCCCGGGTGACATCACCAAGCCGGGCCGTATCGGTCTGGTGTCGAAGTCGGGCACGCTGACGTACCAGATGATGTACGAGCTGCGCGACATCGGCTTCTCGACGGCGGTCGGTATCGGTGGCGACCCGATCATCGGTACCACGCACATCGACGCGCTCGCCGCGTTCGAGGCCGACCCGGACACCGACCTGATCGTGATGATCGGTGAGATCGGTGGTGACGCCGAGGAGCGCGCGGCCGACTTCATCAAGGCCAACGTGACCAAGCCGGTCGTCGGTTACGTCGCCGGTTTCACCGCGCCCGAGGGCAAGACGATGGGCCACGCCGGCGCGATCGTCTCCGGTTCGTCCGGTACCGCCCAGGCGAAGAAGGAGGCCCTGGAGGCCGCCGGAGTCAAGGTCGGCAAGACCCCGACCGAGACCGCGAAGCTCGCCCGCGAGGTCCTCGCCGGCTGAGTCCGCACGCACCACGTCCGGTGGGCCCGCTCCCCTCGTGGGGGCGGGCCCACCGGCATGTCCGGCCCCTCGGGAAGCGGGACCGGGCACACGAGTGACCCGGCACGCGGGCGGACCGCCGGGGAAACGAGCGGCCGGCGGGAGCCGGCCCCGCGGGCGAGCCACCGGCAGGCGAGTCACCCGGCGGCGGGAGCCGCCCAGGGGGAAGCCGCCAGGCCCGGGGCCTGTCCGCCGGCCGTCAGCCGGGACGGGGGACGAGGCGTTCCGGACCGGCCGCGGCCTCGTCGCGCAGTTTCTGGCGCAGCGCCAGTTCCTCGTCCGACAGGGGGCCCGGCGCCACCTTCGGCGGCACCCCGCGCACCGTCTCGCCGGGAGAGACGGGCGGTTCGTAGTGCGTCGGGGCGGTGCGCAGCGCCAGGGCGGTGGTGCCGATGAGGGCGGCGGTGAAGGCGATGGCCGCCCGCGCCATGAAGCGGGCCCGGCGTTCGCTGCCGCGGCGCACGGCCGGGGGTTCGGCGGCCCGCAGCCGGGCGGTGGAGGCCAGTTCGGCCAGCCGGCGGTGGAGCGTGCCGGGTTCCGCGAGGTCGGGGAGCCGGTCGGCGACGGCCTCGCGGGCGTTCAGCAGCCGGTGGGCGGTGGCGGGCGTGCTGGCCTCGGTCTCCGCCGCCGTCTCGGGCAGCCCGACGCCGACGCCGTCGTGGAGGAGGAGCGTGCGGCGGTACGAGGGCGGCAGCCGCAACAGGGTGTCCAGCAGGGCGCGGTCGGCGGTGTCCGGGGGCGGGGGTTCCGGGCTGCGGTGGCGGCGGCGCCACAGGTTCCAGGGGGAGAGGGCGTACTCGTACGCCGCCGCCCGGACCCAGCCGGCCGGGTCACGGTCGCGGGCGACCTCGGGCCAGCGCTCCCAGGCGAGTTGGAAGGCCCGCTCGACCGACTCCCGGGCCAGCTCGCGGCGGCCGGTGAGCAGGTAGGTCTGGCGGACGAGGGCGGGGGCGGCGAAACCGTACAACAGGTCGAACGCCTGAGCGGGCGTCATACCGGGCGTCTCCTCGGCCTCCGGTGCGGCCTCCGGCGCGGGACGAGGTACGGCGACCGGTACGAGACCCGCCCCGGCCGGACGGGAGCCGGCCCCGGCCGCACCGCCCGCCCCGGCCGCCCGCCCGCTCGCCCCGCCCGACGCGCTGCCGCGCCCCCCGCCCGCCGCCACGGCGCCGACGGCGAGGACGACCGGGACGGAGACCGGCGCGCCCGTCCGCGCCGCGGCGGGTTCCGGCCCCGTGGCCGCACCCTCCGACGCGGCCCCGGTTCCGCCGCCGGGCACCGGCGCGGCCTCGGCACCAGCCTCCCCCTTCTCCGCGCCCGCCCCCTTCCCGGCGTTCCCGGCGTTCCCGGTGTGCTCGGTGTGCCCGGTGTGTTCGGTGTGATCGCTGTTCTCGGGGTGCTCCGTGCTCCGCGCGGCCTTCGTGCCGTCGGGGTCCGGCTGCTTCCGCTGCTTCCGTCCCTCCTCCCGCCGCTCCCGCGTCGGCCGCCTCTCCTCCCGCTCCGGCTCCTCCGCGAGGGTGCGGAGGAGCCGGGCGTACGCCTCCGCCCGCCGGCCGCGCGGGGTGGTGCGCCCGCTCTCCCAGGCGCGGACCGTGTCACGGGTGACGCCCACCCGCGCCGCGAGCTGAGCCTGCGTCAACGCGGCGGTCTCGCGCAGGCGTCGACGGGCCGTCGGGGGCGGTACCGGGGGTGTGGGGGGCCGGGTCACAGGGCACCCCTTCGTACGAAAAAGCACATAAGCACATATTGAGCGACACAGCGGGGCTTCGCCTGTTACGCCGGGAAAGCGCGTGTCGTTGGGAGCATGGCGGGGTGATCCTGACGACCGCTCGCCGAGCCCCGTTCTCCCGGCTGCGCGCCCGGTGGCGCGACCGGCCGCCGGGTCTGTCCGCCGGTCTGCTGGGGGGCGTCTTCGCGGCCGGGCTGGGCCTGGCCTTCTTCGCCGCCCTCGTCACGGTGCTGTGGATCAGTTCGCCGTACCCGGACAGCGGCCCCGGCGGCGCCCTGCACGTCGCCGCGTCGCTGTGGGTGCTCGCGCACGGCGCCGAACTGGTCCGCACCGACACGCTCTCCGGCCTGCCCGCGCCGCTCGGCGTCACCCCGCTGCTCCTGCTGGTGCTGCCGGTGTGGCTGGTGCACCGGGCGGCGCGGGACGCCACGGACGCCGGGCACGATCCCGACGGCGCCACGGGCCCGGCCCGAAAACCCGCCCCCGCCCCCGGCCCCGGCCCCGGCCCCGGCCCCGGCCCTGGCGTACCCGGCGCCGCTCCCGGGCCCGCCCGGCCGGAGGCCGCGCCGCCGCCCGTGCCCGCGCGCACCGCCTGGACCGGCGTCGTCCTCGGCTACCTCGGCGTCGCGGCTCCCGTCGTGCTGTACGCGGCCGGCGGGGCCCTGCCGCCCTCCTGGCCGTGGGCGCTCTCCTGCCTGCCCCTGGTCGTCATGGGCGCGGCCGGGGCCGGGGTGTGGACGGCGCACGGGCGTCCCGGGGGACCGGCGGGCCGGGTGCTGGGCGTGTTCCCGGCGGGCGTGCGCGACCTGCTCGTGGGGCCCGACGCGCGCCCCGGCACCGTGGTGCGCGCCGCGTGCGCCGGAGCGGCGGTACTGGCCGGGGGCGGGGTGCTGCTGCTGATGGTGTCCCTGGTCTGGCACGCCGGGGCCGCCCGGGACGACGTGCTCGTGCTGACCGGGAGTTGGACGGGCCGGTTCACGGTGCTGGTGCTCTGCCTGACGCTGGTGCCGAACGCGGCGGTCTGGGCGGCGGCCTACGCCCTCGGCCCCGGTTTCTCGCTCGGCACCGGAAACCTCGTGGGCCCGTTGTCCTCGGCGCCCGCGCCGGTGCTGCCGCCGTTCCCGCTGCTGGCGGCGGTGCCGGAGGCCGGGCCGGGGACGCCGCTGCACTGGGCGGCCGGGACGGTGCCGCTGGTCGCCGGGGTGGCCGTGGGCTGGTGCACGGCACGGGCGGCCACGGCGGACGCGCACCGCGGGGCGGCCGGTGCCGGTGCGGGCGCCGGGGCACCGGGGCCCTGGACCTGGCGGCGGACCGCCGGGGCGGCCGGGCTGGCCGCGCTGCTCTGCGCCGGGTGCGTCGCCGTGCTGACGGTGTTCGCGGGCGGCCCGCTGGGTACGGACGCGCTCGCCCGGTTCGGCCCGGTGTGGTGGCAGACCGGGGCGGCGACGCTGGTGTGGATCGCGGTGGTGGCGACGCCGGTGGCGCTCGGCGTACGCGGCTGGCGGTGCCGGGGCCTGGCCCCCGCCGCGCCCCCGGAAGCCGAGCCCGCGCGGCGCTCCGGGACGCCCCCCGGCGCGCCCACCGCCCCCGGGACGGCCCCCGCCCCCGAGACGGTCCCCGCCGAAACCGCCCCCGGCCCTCGCCGTTTCCGGATGCCCGCGCTGCCGCTGCCCGCGCTCGCCGCGCTCCGCCCGTGGCCCCGCCGCACCGCGAAGGCACCGGCCGAGACCCCGGCACCCGCCCTCGCCGGGGCCGCGCCGCGCCCCCGCGACGGCGACGACCTGCTCCCGTACGGCCTCTACGACGATGACGACGACGGCACGGGCGCCGACGGCCTGTACGACCTGCTCCCCCTCGGCCCGCCCGCCGCCCCCGCCCCGAACCCGGCCCCTCCCCCCGAGCCGCCCCGCACCCCGGTGCCGCCGCACACCCCGGGGCCCCCGCAGGCCGCCCCCGCCCCGCCGCCCCCCGTGGAACCGCCGAGGCCGCCGCACCCGCCCCGGACCCCCTGAGGGGCCCGGCGGCGGGGCGACGGCCCCGGAACCGGCCGGACGCGCTCCGCGGGCGTCCGGACGCGGCGTCAGTCCTCCGTGTCCAGCACCCCGCGCAGTTCCTTCGGCAGGAGCTTGCCGCACGACTCCTTCGCCACGTTGGTCAGCGCGTCGCTGCGGCACGTGTAGTAGTCGCGGTAGACCATCTGGGCGGCGAAGGACCCGGCGACCAGGACGATGGCCAGCGAGGCCGTCACCAGGCCGCTGATCGCGGCGGTCCGCTGCGGGCGCCCCGGCGGCTCCTCGGCGCGGGCCGGCTTGTCCGGGTCGGACGCGCGCGGCTTGGCCCGCAGCGAGCTGATGCCCCAGTACAGGGAGAGGGCGCCGAGCAGCAGCGCCACGTACTGCCAGGTGAACAGGGCGAAGAACAGCGCCCACATGCCGCTCAGCAGCGCGTACCGGGCGCGGCGCTGGGCCGGGTCGTTCGGGTCCCAGCGGGGGCCCCGGCCGCCGCCCTGGCCCTCGGGGCCGGAGGCGCCGGGCCGTTCGCCGAAGCCGCCGGAGGAGCGGCCGGGCTGGCGGTCGCTCCACTGACGGCCCCACGGGGAACGTCCCCGCCCGCCGCCCGGCTCCCCGGAGTCACCCGAGTCGCCGGAGTCGTCGTTTGAGGGGCGGCGGGGCTGCCAGGGGCGGTCCGGGCTGCCCTCGGGCGGTGCGGCGAACGGGTTGTCGTCCTGGCCGGAGCCGCCCGGCCCGCCGGAGGACGCGTCGGGGGGCGAGGAGGGACGTTCCCGCAGCACGAGGGTGCTGCGCTCCCCTGGCTGCGCCGACTGCTGGGGGAGCGTGAGCAGTCGCAGGCTGCGGTCGGGCATCAAGTGAGCGTCTTCCCCTTGTCGTGACACGGACGGTGGTGGCGAGCGGCGGACCCGGGCGGGTACGCGCGGGCGCGCTGCCGCAAGACGGCGCGCGCCGTGCGCCCCGGTCCCGCGCCCACCGGGCAGCACACCCCGTGAACGCGCGGCCCGCGGGTCGCGTTCCCGGTCCGGCTCCCCGCAGACGCTACCTTCCGGCTAGGCCCCCGTCCCGAGGGGGCCGTCCGGTGTGCCGGTATCGTTGCCGACGGTCGGCCGCTTCGTAGACTTCCCCGTATCCCGGGGCGCGAAGCATTCGTACGACTGTACAAACCGACTGCACAGACCGCCTCCCCGAGAAAGGGCCCCACCGTGGCCGCCAAGCCCGTGGCCAAGCGCCTCGTCGTGCTGGTCTCCGGAACCGGCAGCAATCTGCAGGCGCTCCTCGACGAGATCGCCGCCGCCGGCGCGGAGGCGTACGGGGCCGAGGTCGTCGCCGTCGGCGCGGACCGCGACGGCATCGAGGGGCTCGCGCGCGCCGAGCGCGCCGGAGTGCCCACCTTCGTGCGCCGGGTCCGTGACTACGCCACCCGCCAGGAGTGGGACGCGGCCCTCGCCGAGGCCGTCGCCGCCCACGAGCCGGACCTCGTGGTCTCGGCCGGGTTCATGCGGATCGTGGGGAAGGAGTTCCTCGCGCTGTTCGGCGGCCGGTTCGTCAACACCCACCCCGCGCTCCTGCCCAGTTTCCCCGGGGCGCACGGGGTGCGGGACGCGCTGGCGTACGGCGCCCGGGTCACCGGGTGCACCGTCCACTTCGTCGACGACGGCGTCGACACCGGGCCGATCATCGCGCAGGGCGTGGTCGAGGTGCGGGACGAGGACGACGAGAGCGCTCTGCACGAGCGCATCAAGGAAGTCGAGCGAAGACTGCTCGTCGATGTCGTGGGGCGGCTCGCCCGCAACGGCTATCGCATCGAGGGACGAAAGGTAGTTATCCAGTGACCGCCGAGAGCAACAAGCGGGCCATCCGTCGCGCGCTGGTCAGCGTCTACGACAAGGCCGGGCTCGAAGAACTCGCCCGCGGCCTGCACGAGGCGGGCGTCGAACTCGTCTCCACCGGCTCCACCGCCTCCCGCATCTCCGCGGCCGGGGTCCCCGTCACCAAGGTGGAGGAGCTGACCGGCTTCCCCGAGTGCCTGGACGGCCGGGTCAAGACGCTGCACCCCAAGGTGCACGCCGGCATCCTCGCCGACCTGCGCCTGGACAGCCACCGCGAGCAGCTCGCCGGGCTGGGCGTGGAGCCGTTCGACCTGGTCGTCGTGAACCTGTACCCGTTCCGCGAGACGGTCGCCTCCGGCGCCACCCCGGACGAGTGCGTGGAGCAGATCGACATCGGCGGCCCCTCCATGGTCCGCGCCGCCGCCAAGAATCACCCGTCCGTGGCCGTCGTCACCGACCCCGCCCGCTACGGCGACGTCCTCTCCGCGGTCCGTGACGGCGGCTTCGACCTCGCCGCCCGCAAGCGGCTGGCCGCCGAGGCGTTCCGGCACACCGCCGCCTACGACGTGGCCGTCGCCTCCTGGTTCGCCGACGAGTACGCCCCCGTGGACGACTCGGGCTTCCCCGGCTTCCTCGGCGTCACCTGGGACCGCGCCCGCACCCTGCGCTACGGCGAGAACCCGCACCAGCCCGCCGCGCTCTACACCAGCGCCGCCGGCGGCCTCGCGGAGGCCGAGCAGCTCCACGGCAAGGAGATGTCGTACAACAACTACACGGACACGGACGCCGCCCGCCGTGCCGCGTACGACCACGACGAGCCCTGCGTGGCGATCATCAAGCACGCCAACCCGTGCGGGATCGCGGTCGGCGGGGACGTCGCCGAGGCGCACCGCAAGGCGCACGCCTGCGACCCCGTCTCCGCCTACGGCGGCGTGATCGCCGTGAACCGCCCGGTCAGCAAGGAGATGGCCGAGCAGGTCGCGGACATCTTCACCGAGGTCGTCGTCGCCCCCGGCTACGAGGACGGCGCGCTGGAGGTGCTGACGCGGAAGAAGAACATCCGTGTCCTGCGCGCCCCCGAGGCCCCGGCCGCCCCGGTCGAGGTCAAGCCCATCGACGGCGGCGCCCTCCTCCAGGTCGCCGACCGCCTCCAGGCCGCCGGCGACGACCCGGCCACCTGGACCCTGGCCAGCGGCGAGGCCCTCCCCGCGGACGAGCTGGCCGAGCTGGCCTTCGCCTGGCGGGCCTGCCGCGCCGTCAAGTCCAACGCGATCCTGCTCGCCAAGGACGGCGCCTCGGTCGGCGTCGGCATGGGCCAGGTCAACCGCGTCGACTCCTGCCGCCTCGCCGTCGAGCGGGCCGGCGAGGAGCGGGCACGGGGCTCCTACGCCGCCTCCGACGCCTTCTTCCCCTTCCCCGACGGCCCCGGGATCCTCATCGCGGCCGGGGTCAAGGCCATCGTCCAGCCCGGCGGTTCCATCCGTGACGAGCAGGTCGTCGAGGCCGCCACGAAGGCCGGCGTGACGATGTACTTCACCGGCACGCGGCACTTCTTCCACTGAGCCGGCGGCCACCCCGGCCGCCCGGCTCCCCTGATGGCCCTCGGCCCGGTTCACCGGCCGAGGGCCACCTCGCACCAGACGGTCTTGCCGCCCTCCCGGGGCACCACCCCCCAGCGCAGCGCCACCGAGTCGAGCAGCAGCAGGCCCCGGCCCGACTCCTCGTCCGCCCCGGCGTGGCGGACCACCAGCCAGGCGTGCGGTTCCCGGTCGGTCACCTCGATCCGGACCCGCCCGCATCCCAGGCTCCCGACCCGCACGGAGACCGGGGTGCCCTCGCCGACGTGTCTGATCACGTTGGCGAGCAGTTCGCCGACGCAGAGCTGTACGTCCCCGCAGGGCCCGCCGAGGTGCTCCCGCACCGCCCGCCGTACGTCCGCCACGGCCTTGGGCAGCGCCGGCAGGTCCAGGCAGAGCGGCGACCTCACCCCGCCGCCCCCTTCCGGAGCGCCGCCGCCAGCGCCTGCGCCGTCTCCAGGTTGCAGTTACCCAGAGCGATCAGCGGCGTGGCGTACGTCGCCGCGACCGAGGGGAGTTCGAGCCCGAGGGAGGGAAGCGTGATGCCGTGTGCGGCCAGCGCGTCGCGCAGGTCCTCCAGGCGGGCCTCGGCCTCCTGGACGTGGGGGTGGTGCACGGTCGTCCGCCCTTTCGTGTGCGTTGTGTGACGAAGTTCTCACACAGTGACGTGGCGCGGCGTACCGTGAAAGGGATTTGGGTTGCGCACGGTGACTGGGCAAAACGGGGTGATGAGGGTGCCGGCTCGCAAGGACCCGGACGCGTCGATCAGCGTTCCCTGCTTCTACGGCGCGGAGTTGCGCTTCAAGCGGGAGTCGGCGGGCCTGACGCTGGAACAGCTCGCGGAGGGCAGCTTCCGGGGCATCTCGTTCCTCAGTCAGATCGAACGGGGTGAGCGGCGCATGCCGGTTGACCTCGCCCGCCACGTCGACGAACGCCTGGGCACGGACGGCTTCTTCCAACGCCGCTGCGACGACGTGGCGAAGGCACGGCGGGTGGGCATCGCCCCGCACTTTGCCGATGTCGCCGACCTGGAGAAGTCGGCGCGGACCATTGAGGACTGGGCTCCCCTACTGGTGCCCGGATTGCTTCAGACACGGGCCTACGCCGAGGCGATCGCCAGGTCGGCCATGCCACGTGCCTCCGACATCGAGGTGAAGCAGGTCGTGGACGCTCGAATGGCGCGAGCGTCGCTCTTCGACGAGGAGGCGCCGCCGCGGCTCTGGGCGATCCTCGACGAGTCGATCATCCGGCGTCCCGTGCTGGCGCCCGCGGGAATGGCCGAACTGCTGGACCACATCGTCGAGGTCGTGAGGACGACCGGCACGATTGTGCAGGTCGTTCCGGAAACCACCGTGCATCCGTTCATGATGGGGCTGACGCGGATCATGACCTTCCACGATGCGCCACCTCTGGTGTACACGGAGGGGCTGCACAGCGGGCAAGTCATCGACTTTCCCGCCCTCGTGATGGACTACCGCGAGTCGTACGATCTGCTGAGGGCCGCCGCACTGCCACTGGCGGCCTCCTTGGCCATGATTGAGGCAGCAGCAGAGGACAGCCGGCATGCATCCCAACAGCAGCATCGACCTGAACTCCGTTCAGTGGCGCACGAGCAGCTACAGCAGCGGTAACGGCGGTGAATGCGTCGAAGTCGCCACTGGCCCGCGCTCATTGATCCCTGTCCGCGACTCCAAGAACCCCGAAGGCCCCGTTCTCCTCATAGGCGCCCGCGCCTGGGCGCCGTTCCTCTCCGGGCTCAAGTCGGTCTGAACGCAGGGCGGTGGCCCCCGGCGTCAGCCGGAGGCCACCGTCAACCGTGCCGGATCAGCAGGGGCGGAGGGACCAGATCGGGTCCCACGTCGCCGTACCGGCCTGGTACGCCGTCGACGTCCACCGCACGCTGCCGTCCTGGTTGTAGAACTTCGCCACCGTGCCCGGCGTCTGGTTGTTGGTGAACGGGCCGTTGCCCGTCCAGTTGGTCAGCTTCCACGTCTGGCACTTGTAGAAGTCGAACTTCTGGCCGTTCACGAGCATGCACAGGTGCCCGTAGTCGCAGGCCAGTGCCTTGACGGAGTTGCCCTCGGGCGCCGTGGTGACGGTGAGGCCGTCGTAGCGGACGGCGTCGGCCGTCACCTCCAGCGGCTTCCGGTCGTTGCCGACGACCTGCTCGGCGGCCTCCTGGAGGCCGGTCACCCGCGTCCCGGCCGGGTCCGCGGCGGACGCGGTGACCGAGGTGCCCGCGAGCAGGGCGACGGCCACGACGAACAGTGCGGCAGGCTTCTTCACGTTCACTGGTTCCCCCATGTGACGAAGAGTGGGTCGTGCCGCCGGAGCGGCATGGCTCCACAGTGCGGCCCGCGGTCCCTCACCGGTACCTCGGAAGTCCCAGGGTCACGTCCGGCCCGGAGGCGTGTACTTCTTGAGGTAGTGCGCGACGCGGGCGCAGTAGTCGCGGTACTTCGGGGGGACTCCGCCCGCGTCGTTCACCTTCCGGTACGAGGTCCGGTACGCCGCCGCGATCAGGACCCGCCGGTCGCCGGGGAGCGCGACCTCCAGGTTCGGCGCGATGAAGCAGAGGTAGCGGCCGACCGCCGGGATGGACGCGGCGGCGGAGAAGGGCGGCTTCGGGACGGTCGCGGCGGGCTGGCCGTCGGGCCGGATCCAGTACCGCAGCACGCTCGGGGTCCAGCGGGCGATGCCGTACTCGTCCTTCCCCGGGTCGAAGAGCGAGGGATCGAAGTCGCTCTCGGCCTTGAGCAGGGCGGCGACCAGCGGGGGCGTGACGTCGGGGTGGGAGCAGTCGTGCGCGGCGTCGACGATGAGCGGCCGGTACGAGGGCGGGATGCCCTGGTCGGTGCGGAGTTCGGCGGCACCGTACCCGGCCGGACCGGCGGCGCCCGGCGGGGGAGACCCGGCGGGGAGGAGACCGTAGCCGACGGCCGCCGCGACGGCGGTGGTGAGGGCGCCGCCGATCAGGAGGCGGGCGCGCCGGGGACGTAACCGGGCGCGGAGCCGCCACAGGAGGGCATGGGGCGAAGGCTCGGCGCCGGCCGCCGCGGTGACCCGGCGCAGCAACTCCTCCGTACCGATCCGGTCCGCGTGGGTGCGGGCCAGGCAGGCGCGGACGATCTCTCCCCATTCCCCGGGGAGGGCGGGGGAGAGGCGGAGTTCGTCGGTGCCGCGGGCGTAGGCGGCGCCGGCGTCGCGGCGGGCCGACGGGGTGGCGCCGGGCAGCGGGAAGGTGCCGGTGAGGGTGAGGTGGGCGAGGACGCCGAAGGCCCACACGTCGGCGGAGGGGCGGGTGCGGCGCCCGCGTTCGCCGATCTCGGACCAGAGCAGTTCGGGCGGGGTGTAGTCCGGGGTGGAGAAGGCGGGGGAGTAGGCGTGGGTGCCCTCCAGTTCGGCGGCCATGTTGAAATCGGCCAGCCGCGCCGAACCGTCCCGCATCAGCAGCACATTGGCCGGTTTCAGATCCCCGTGGACCCAGCCGGCGCGGTGCAACTGGGCCAGCCCCTCGCAGACCTGGGCGAGCAGCGCGGGCCCGGTGGCGGGCGGCGGGCCCGCGGCGAGCAGGGCGGCGAGGGAGCCCTCCGCCTTCTCCAGGACGAGGACGGTCGCGCCGTCGAGGCCGGGGCGGTCCGGGTCGTCGACGGTGAGCGTCTCGTACATGCGGATCAGACGGGGGCGGCGCAGCCGGCGGTGCAACCGCACCTCGCGCTCGACGAGTTCGCGCAGGTGGGTGAGGCGGCGCGGGGTGCCGGTGCCGGTGGGCAGGAACTTCAGGGCGGCCGTGCCGGGCAGGCCGCGCGGGTCAGGGCCGGTGCGCCGGGCCTCGTAGACGCTGCCGAAGGCGCCGGTGGCGAGGGGGCGCCGCACCTCCCAGACCCCCACCCGGTACCCCCGGGGCACCGGCACCGCGTACGGCTCGGTCACCGGTCCGCCCGGCGGGGCGCCGCCGCCCCGGCGTGGGGCGGGGCGGCCAGCACCACGAGGTCGTCCTCGCGGACGAGGTCGAAGCGGAGGGCGAGGGAGACCAGCGACTCCTTCTTGCCGTTGAGGCGGGGGCCCGCCTCGGCGCAGTCGGGGCCGGGCTTGAGACGGAGCTTGACCGCGAGGTAGTCGATGTTCCACTGGACCGAGGTGCGGGAGGCGGCGGGCCAGGCCGGGCCGAGCCGGTCGACGACCTCGGCCACGGTGGGCAGCGGGGCGTGCGGCGCCCCGCGCAGCCGCGGTTCGCACAGGGCGGCCAGCACGGCGAAGTACCGTTTGGTGCGGTCCAGGGAGAACGCGGGGGCGGTCGGCTCGCCGTCGGCGCCGTCCTCGCCGCGCAGGTAGTCGTGGCGCGGCGCCCACACCTCGACCGGGAGCAGGTCGCCCCCGGCGGGCAGCACGATCCGCGAGAACTCGAACGGCACCGGCGCGTCCAGCCGCCCCGGTGCCACCTTGACGTGCTCGCCCGCGCCCTCCGGGTTCTCCACCACGTAGGTCTGGTGGGCGGACAGGTTGCTCAGGGTCCAGAAGGTGCCGTGGGCCGTGATCTCCCCGGCCCGGCGGGACACCCCCTCGTGCCGGATCGGCAGCCCGCCCCCGGGCACCGCCCGCCCGAAGGCGAGCCGTTCACCGGGCGCGAGCCGGAACTGGCGGCGGACGTGGTCGGATCGGTCCTCCGTGGTCGGCGGAGGTACCACGATGATGCTGTACAAGGCGCGTCTCCCCCTGGCCTGACGGCGTCACCAGCCAGAGTAGGACCACGCACCAGGGCCGTGTCTCCCCTCGTTCGGGTGAGACACGGCCCTGTGGTGTGAAGCCGCCACCCCTCGCGGGGCGGCCCGGTCCCGGAGGGGGCTTGTCCTGCTCGGTCGCCGAGACCGCCGGTGTCGGTGGGTGTCAGCGGGTCAGGAGGGCACGGACGGCGTCGCTCACCTCGGGCAGTTCGCCGGGCAGGGCCCACTGGTGGGTGTCGTGTTCGGTGAGGACGACGGGGCCGGTCTTCTCCACGGTGACGGCGAAGGTGAACTGGCGGGTGGTGCCGCCCCCGCTGTTCCGGTAGTCGAAGTGGCCGAGGTAGGCGGTGACCTGGTCGACGGTGAGGCCGGTCTCCTCGGCGGTCTCCCGGTGGAGGGCGTCCAGGACCGTCTCCCCGGCCTCGACCTTACTGCCGCAGCAACAGGTCCACTCTCTTGCGGCTGAGCCCCGGGTCCACGATCAGTGTTTCACTGATACGACTCTGCCGTCCGCGCGGCAGGTGTGTCGCGAGAGTGAGCCACTGCCGCTGTCCTGGTTCCCCCAGTGTCGCGAGACGGGTCCGGTGCTGGAAGTCCCGCCGGGTGAACTGCACGTTGTCGAGCACGACCCAGCAGTCTGCCGCGTACAGCTTGGCCAGCGTGGAGAGCCGGGGGAAGAGGTTGGGCTGGTGGACGGTGCAGAGCCTGCCTGTCGTTGACCGGTCAGGGTGTGATAAGGCGGCTGGTGAAGCCTGAGGCGAGGAGGTTTTCGTAGGCGGCACGCACGTCCTCCGGGACTTCCTGCTCGATGGCGAATCCGAGCTTGGGGTACTCGATCACCCGCTGGAGATCACCGACGAGCATGTCCAGGACGAGCTGCTCGTCACTGATGCTCTTGACGTAGTCGTCGAGTTCCAAGGGCTCCGAGGCACAGCGCACGTCGACCTCGGGCCAGAGCTTGCGGGCGGTGGCGTAGGAACGACGCTCCATGTACGGCTTGGAGACCAGCAGCACCGAGGCCGGGGAGATCCCGGCGTCGGCGAGAACCTGACGGGAGTACGTGATGTTGTGCCCGGTGTTGCCGGCGCGGGGCTCCAGCAGGATCGCCTCATCGGGCACGCCGAGGGTGAGGGCGTGCTCCCGGTAGTGAACGGCCTCGCCACGCGGGAAGCGTGCCGCGGTGGTGGGGCTGTTGCCGCCCGTGAAGACAAGGACGGGGAAGAGCCCGGCCCGGTACAGTCCGGCGCTCGTGGTGGCCACGCCGAGGTCGTGACTGCCGAGGCCGATCGCCACGTCCGCTGGACGAAGTGCGTGGCGCATCTGGTGGTAGTCCCAGATCAGCCGGGCGTTCGCCCACTGCTCGTCGGTCACGGCCTGCCGGCTGTCCGTCTGTCCCGTCACTGGCGTCTCTCCCTGATCAGTGGTGCCCGGGGCTCTTCGCCCCACCGCTTGTGGCATGCCTGTACCTGATGCTCTCGATGCTGCGCCGCTGGTGGCTGAGTCCGTACTCGGCGGCCACCTTCGCTGCCTTGTCGAGAACGTCAAGGCCATCATCCAGGGTGCCCGGGTCGGACAGCAGGATGTGGCCATGAGCGGTGTCCAGGCGGACGCGTTGCATGGGTGAGTCCGCGGTGCCGGTCGCGCGAGCGATGTCGATGTAGTACAGCGCGGCGGTCAGGTCACCCGCACCACGGTGGGCGAGAGCGAGCTTCTGATGGGCCACGGACCAGTCCTCCGGCTCGGAGAGGTCCTCGAACTCGCGCACGGCCGCCAGCATGACGCGTGCGGCGTAGTCGTGGCTGCCCTCCTTGCTCAGCGCCGTCCCTACCCATAGCCGGGCTCGGGCGCGATCCCGCCGGGAGAGCCGGTCGTCAGCGGCGAGGCACTCGTACTGGTGGGCAGCCGAGTCCAGTTGGTCGGACATCTCCGTCACCACGGCCAGAGAGAGGTCTAGCTGAGCCACGCGTCGGGGGACGTCGAGCTGGGTGAAGATGGTCCGGGCGTCGTGGTAGGAACGGCGCGCGGACAGGGGGCCCAATACCGCACCCTGATCCCTTTGCACGTCACCCAGCAAGGCGGTCGCGCGGGCGTAGAGGTAAAGGCCCTTGTCGTCCAGTTCTGTCGGCGGGAAGCGAGCCAGCCAGCGGCGTAGAAGATCCTCCGCGAAGATGAAGTTCTGCCGGGACAGGGCGACGACGGATCGGTCGAGGTCGTCAGCCCACGTCTCGTATTCCCATGCACGGGGGCCGCTGGCAGTGACCCGCCGGACGGAGTCGGTACCAGCTCTTCCGGCCTCGGAGAGGTTGGTCTCGAATCGAAGGTGGACGGCAGCTTCCGCGCGGGCCAGTGCGGTGTCGAGGATGGCCTGGGTGTCCTGCCTCGGCTCGGTGGAAGACAGGAGCTTCTCCCACTTCGAGATCGTCCGGGCGCCTACGCCGAGATGAGCCGCGAAGGTCCGGACACTCATGCGGAGGGCAAGCCGTAGTGCTCTGGCTTCCAGGCCGGTCCAATGGTGCACGGTCGCCACGGGTCCCTCCTTTCCCTGCCCTCATGCAAGCACGCCGACCGGGGGCAGGGAGCGAAAGTGCCACGGAAGTGCGACAAGCGGCCATTGGGGCGGCCCGTTGCTCGCGACAAGCTCGACGGACCAGCTACCGCTCACGAGACGGAAAAGTCGTCTGGTCCCGGTTCAAGGCAGTGCCGACTCCGCAGCGTGCCTGATCCTCGTCATCGCCTGAGAACAAGAAAGGTGAACTGCCATGGAGTCCTTCGAACGCGCCAGGCTGGACGCCTACTTCACGAAGATCGCCGCCCGTTTCCTGCCCCAGGAACGCCCCGCCTCTTTCCTGATCACTCACCTCCTGGCCGAACGTCCCAGCTTCGTCCGCGCGGTGGCTTCCCTCAGCGAGGTGCGCGCCGTGCTGCCCAAACCCAAGTCGATCAACGCGGCAGCGCGGCGTGACGTCGAGCGGTCCGTCAGCGTCGACGCCCTCTCACGCGGACTCTTCAACGACCCCGACACCGCGCTCGACTACATCGAATCCCGTGCCGGAGGTGAGCGCACGGTGCTGCTGGATGTCGGCGGCTACTTCGCACCCGTTCTCGCGCATCTCCACGAGCGGTTCTCCGGAGAGATCGCCGGTGTTGTCGAGGACACCGAGAACGGACACCGACGGTACGCCGCACTGGAGAAACTCCCCTGCCCGGTCGTCTCTGTCGCCCGCTCACCACTGAAGGACCCCGAGGACTACCTTGTCGGTCAGTCGGTCGTCTTCTCCACGGAAGCGGTGATGCGCGGCCGGGGTGACATCCTCCATGGCCGACCCTCACTGGTCATCGGGTTCGGCAAGCTGGGCAGTTCTATCGCGCGGCTGCTCCAGGCGAAGGGCGTGCACGTCACCGTCTTCGACATCGATCCCGTACGACGCACGCAGGCACTCTCTCAGGGCTTCGCCGTGGCGCGGGACCGCGAGGCCGCCCTGACAGGAGCGGGCCTCGTCCTGTGCGCGACCGGCGCGGTCTCGCTGCGTGGGGAGGACTTCGGGCACCTGCGCAACGGGGCGTACGTGGCCACCGTGACGAGCAGCGAGGACGAACTGGAACTCGATTCCCTGCCGGAGGTCTATACCCGGACAGCCGTCGGCGACCACGTCACCCGCTACCAGACCACCGGCCATTACTTCTATCTGGCGAACGGCGGGAACGCGGTCAACTTCCTGCACGGCGCCAGCGTTGGACCATTCATCTTCCTCGTTCAGGCGGAGATCCTCGCCGCAGTCAGGATGCTCACCGACCAGCACCTCGCTCCTGGATTCCACGAGATCCCCGCATCCGACCGTGCCGTGATCGCGGCGACTTGGCTCTCCTACTTCAACAGGTGACGACATGCCCATCAGCACAGACCACATCCGCACGAGCCTGAACGGCTACCTCGACGTCCACCCCGAGGACAGGCCCGGCTTGGCCCCGGTGCTCGCCCTTCTGGAGACGGACGTGGACCTCGCCTCCCGCAAGGAGTTCCGCGCCCATGTCACCGCCGGCGCGGTCCTCGTCAATCATGACAACCGGGTCCTCCACATCCACCACCTGGCGCTCGACAAGTGGCTTCTCCCCGGCGGCCATCTGGAACCGCAGGACGACACCCTCCAGGCGGCCGCCCTCCGCGAGTTGTGCGAGGAGACCGGGATCTCCCCGGCATCGGTAGCTCCGGCGAGCCCCGACCCCATCGACATCGACGTACATCCCATCCCGGCGAACGAGGCCAAGGGAGAGCCCGACCACCAGCACGTCGACTTCCGCTTCCTCTTCCGCACCGAGACCGCCGATATCGGCGCGCTCCAAACCGAGGAGGTCACGGACGTGGAGTGGCTGGGAGTGGACAACCTCACGTCGCTGAAGCTGGGCCGCAGGTTGATGAGCGCACTGCGCTGAATCGCCCACTGCCTGTCCGCAGCGGCGCTTGTTCACGCACCAGGGCCGTGTCTCCCCTCGTTCGGGTGAGACACGGCCCTGTGGTGTGAAGCCGCCACCCCTCGCGGGGCGGCCCGGCGTCCGGTGCCGGATCAGTACTTCGGGCGGTTGAACCAGTAGCCGCCGTTCTTGTTGGCGCAGAAGACGATGATCAGGATGCCGAGCACCACGCTGATGAGGGCGAAGACGTTGGCGCTGAGCAGGCTGATGAGGCTGAACAGCAGCACCACCGAGGCGTAGACGATCGCCGAGACCCGCACGCCACCGCGGCCGGTCGAGAACTTCGCGCCGGTGAAGATCGCCCAGAAGGCGAAGGCCAGCACGATGATGCCGAGGACGATCATCAGGCCGGTGCCGATGCTGGCGAACGCGTCCGCGTCCTCCGCGCTGATGCTGTCGTCGCTGGCGACGGCCTCGTCGAGCATCTCGCTGAACCAGGCGCTGGCGAGCATCATCAACAGGCCGCCGAGGACCTGGAAGCCGCCGAGCACGAAGAGCATGACGCGCGCGGCCTTGACCGTGCCCGGCATGACCGCGGGGGCGCCGCCGGGGAAGCCTCCGCCGGGGTAGGACGAGACCGGCGGGGCGGCCGGGTAGCCGTAACCGGGCTGGCCCTGGGGCTGCTGCGGCTGCCCGTAGCCGGGCTGCTGGCCCTGGCCCTGCGGGGGGCCGTAGGGGTTGTTCGGGTCGCCGAAACTCATGGCGGGTCTCCTCCGTTGTGTTCATCGCGTGCGGGGACGACGCGTGGCACGACTCGGAGGAGATCTCTACGAAGCGGTTCGTCCCCCCGGCACGGCCCCGCGGCACTGCCGCTCCATCGTTCTTGACCAGTGCATTGCTTGTCCAGCGGTGATCCGAAGGTGTTGTGCAAGTGCAACATCCTTGATCAAGGTGTGACACTTCCCGTCTGCCCGGCTCGGTGGCGAGGAGCCGTCCGCACGGTGGCCGGATTGGAACCGGGAGGCCGTCATCCGCGAGAATGGAGCGCATGACCGCCCAGATTCTCGATGGCAAGGCCACGGCAGCCGCGATCAAGTCCGAACTGACCGCCCGCGTGGCGGCGCTGAAGGAGAGGGGCGTCACGCCCGGCCTCGGCACGATCCTCGTCGGCGACGATCCCGGCAGCCAGAAGTACGTCGCGGGCAAGCACCGCGACTGCGCCCAGGTGGGCATCGCCTCCATCCAGCGGGAACTGCCGGCCACGGCGACGCAGGAGGAGATCGAGGCCGTGGTCCGCGAGCTGAACGAGGACCCGGAGTGCACCGGCTACATCGTCCAGCTCCCGCTGCCCAAGGGCATCGACGAGAACCGCGTCCTGGAGCTGATGGACCCGGACAAGGACGCGGACGGCCTGCACCCGATGAACCTGGGCCGCCTGGTGCTCAACGAGCCGGCGCCGCTGCCCTGCACCCCTCACGGCATCATCACCCTGCTGCGCCGCCACGGCGTGGAGATCAAGGGCGCCGAGGTCGTCGTCGTCGGCCGCGGCGTCACCATCGGCCGGCCGATGCCGCTGCTGCTGACCCGGCGCAGCGAGAACGCCACCGTCACCCAGTGCCACACCGGCACCCGCGACCTCTCCGCCCACCTCAAGCGGGCCGACATCGTGGTCGCCGCGGCCGGCTCCCCGCACCTGATCCGCGCCGAGGACGTCAAGCCGGGCGCGGCCGTGCTCGACGTCGGCGTCTCGCGCAACGCCGAGGGCAAGATCCTCGGCGACGTCCACCCGGACGTGGCCGAGGTCGCCGCCTGGATCTCCCCGAACCCGGGCGGCGTCGGCCCGATGACCCGCGCCCAGCTTCTCGTCAACGTGGTCGAGGCGGCGGAGCGCAGTGCCGGCTGACGAGAACGCCGAACGCCCCGAGGACGTCACGGTCAAGGACCCGGTCGCCGCACCCGGCACCGACGGCCGCCCGCGGCGCGGCACCCGGCGCTTCCCCCTCTTCACCCGGGACACGGCCCGCCCCGAGGGCGGCGGACGTGCCGCGCCCGGGGGCGCCCCGGCGCCGGCCCGGCAGTGGCCGATCCTCTCGGTGCTGATCGTCGTCGGACTCGGCCTGTTCCTCACCGCGCTGGACGTCTTCCGCCTCGGCACGCTGTTCGTCGGCATCGCGCTGCTGGCGGGGGCCGCGCTGCGGTGGACGCTGCCGGACGTCGGGATGCTCGCGGTGCGCTCGCGCTTCACCGACATCGCCACCTACGGCGTGCTCGGCGGCGCGATCTCGCTGCTGGCGCTGATGGCGCAGCCCGATCCGTGGCTGGAGATCCCGTTCCTGTCGGACACGCTGCACTTCACGGTCAGCCAGTAGACGGCCGGCCAGGAGGCGGTCAGTCAGTAGACGGTCGGCCGGGAGGCGGACAGTCAGTAGACGGTCGGCCGGGAGACGGAGGCCGTCGGGCGCCGGCCCGGGGGCGGTCCGGCCGGGTGGGGCCGCTCACGGCGTGAGCGGCCCCGGCGGGTGGCGGCGCCCGTCCTCACCCCCGTGAGAGGGCGGGCCGCCGCCGTGAACCACCCTCGTGCACGGCGAACGCCCTGTTCAACGGCTGTCAGACCGCTGTGGCACGGAAGTGACCGTTCCGCTACGTGGTCCGCGCACCGCGGGGTGGGGGTTCCGGTCCGGAGTCACCGGCTCCGGTGGGACACTGGACCCCGGTCCGGCGGGCGTGCGACGGTGCATGCCCGCGGCCTTCCGTGCTCCTGTGCGCCTCCACCCCGGGAACTGGGGTCCCGCGCGGGCGCATCCCTGTGGGTAGCCGGAGCGGGGCCCCGGCGCGGACGCCGCACGGGGGGGGCTCGGCGGGGACCGGACGGGGAGACCACTCGCACGACACCGGGGGGAAGAGGGGGAAGCAATGCCTCGCTGGAAGGCGCTGCCGGACGAACTCGATCCGCAGATCAAAGAGTTCGCCAGCCAGTTGCGCAGGCTCGTGGACCGCAGCGACCTGAGCATCGCGTCGGTGGCCGACGCCACGGGCTACAGCAAGACGTCCTGGGAGCGTTATCTCAACGGCCGGCTGCTCGCGCCCAAGGGCGCGATCGTGGCCCTGGCCGAGGTGACGGGGACCAACCCCGTCCACCTGACCACCATGTGGGAACTGGCCGAACGCGCCTGGAGCCGTTCGGAGATGCGCCACGACATGACCATGGAGGCCATCCGGATCTCCCAGGCGCGCGCCGCGCTCGGCGAGTCGGACGCGCCGGCCGGTCCCGGCGGGCGGCGCGTGCACCGGGCCGGACGGCACGCGGGCGGCCCGGCGGCCCGGGGCGGCGCGCCGACGGTGCCGGCGCAGCCGACGGCCGCCGACAGCGCGGACACCGCGTTCGGCGCGGTGGGGAGCGGGGCGGCCGACGGCAACTCGTGGAACATGGCCGGCTACCGGGGACCCGCGCCCTCCGGTCACCGCGCCGCGCGCGGGCCCCGGGGCGCGGGCGCGGGCGCGGCGGCGGGGCCGGGCGGCGCGGGCCCGGCGGGCCACGGCATGCCGGGCACGGCCGGTCCGGGCGGCGGGGGACGCCGCAGTTCCGGGGGCGGGAAGCGGACGGCCACGTTCGTCGCGGGCGCGGTGGGCGCGCTCGTGGTGACGGTCGGCGCGTTCTTCCTGCTGAACGGCGGTGACGGCGAGGACGCGGTGGCGCAGCCCTCCCCGTCGCCCAGCGTCACCGAGAAGGAACTGCCGCCCGGCGTCAAGTGCAGCGGCTCCGCGTGCACGGGACAGGACGCGGAGGCCATGGGCTGCGGCGGCGACCTCGTGACGACGGCGACGACCACGACCGTCGGCACCGCCGTCGTCGAGGTCCGCTACAGCGAGGTCTGCGAGACCGCGTGGGGGCGCGTGACGCAGGCCGCCCAGGGCGACGAGGTACGGGTCAGCGCCGGTGGCGAGGACTCGCAGACCGGCGCGGTCAACGTGCCCGGCGACACGGTCGCGTACACGCCGATGGTGGCCGTCCGGGCACCGGAGGACGCCATCGCCTGCGCCACCCTCGCCACGGGCGAGAAGGGCTGCACGCAGTAGGCCACGGGGGCGGGGCGGCCGGGCGCCGGCGGCACCGGGACGGCCGGCCCGGTACGCGTCTGCCCCAGGCGCCCCGGGACGCGTGCCTCGGGCGGGGTGCCGCGCGGCGCCGGGCGGGTTCCCGCGGGCCCCGGGACGGGAAAGGCGGCCGCCTGTCCGGGAGAGGGGGGACGGAGGCGGCCGCCGTTCGGGGGACACCGTTGCCGGATTCCCGTGGGGGTACCTTCCGCGTGCCCCCGCCCCCGCGGACCATGCCTGGCGGCGGACGCCTTTTCCGCGCCCTCACCGTTCCACCCCACGGGCATCACCCCGTACACCCACACGCGCCCCGCCGACCCCACCGGCACCACCCGTATCCGCCCCGACATCCCCGGTCAGCCGCTTCGTACACCGGTGAACGTTGTGGGACGGGCCACACCGACCCGGACGTCCGGGACACGGCGGGCGCGATAGCCTGACCGCTGGATCTCTCTTGACGCCAAGAGATCGATCATCCGTCGGTGATCGATCCGTACCCAGCGGTGATCGATCATCGAGGCGGGCGCCGGTCACGGCCGGCAGGGGAGAATCCCCGCACCCCGGGGCAGGGACGCCCCACCGCCTGCTGTGATACGGAGAACGCCATGACCCGCACTCCCGTGAACGTCACCGTCACCGGCGCGGCCGGCCAGATCGGTTACGCCCTGCTCTTCCGCATCGCCTCCGGCCAGCTCCTCGGCGCGGACGTGCCGGTCCGGCTCCGTCTCCTGGAGATCACCCCCGCGCTCAACGCCGCCGAGGGCACCGCCATGGAGCTGGACGACTGCGCGTTCCCGCTGCTCCAGGGCATCGACATCACCGACGACCCGAACGTGGCCTTCGACGGCGCCAACGTCGCCCTCCTCGTCGGCGCCCGCCCCCGCACCAAGGGCATGGAGCGCGGCGACCTGCTGGAGGCCAACGGCGGCATCTTCAAGCCGCAGGGCAAGGCCATCAACGACCACGCCGCGGACGACATCAAGGTCCTCGTCGTCGGCAACCCGGCCAACACCAACGCCCTCATCGCCCAGGCCGCCGCCCCGGACGTACCGGCCGAGCGCTTCACCGCGATGACCCGCCTGGACCACAACCGCGCGCTGACCCAGCTCGCGAAGAAGACCGGCTCCACGGTCGCCGACATCCAGCGCCTGACCATCTGGGGCAACCACTCGGCCACCCAGTACCCGGACATCTTCCACGCCACGGTCGCCGGCAAGAACGCCGCCGAGACCGTCAACGACGAGAAGTGGCTGGCCGACGAGTTCATCCCGACCGTCGCCAAGCGCGGCGCGGCCATCATCGAGGCCCGCGGCGCCTCCTCCGCCGCCTCCGCCGCCAACGCGGCCATCGACCACGTCCACACCTGGGTCAACGGCACCGCCGAGGGCGACTGGACCTCCATGGGCATCCCCTCCGACGGCTCCTACGGCGTCCCCGAGGGCCTCATCTCCTCCTTCCCGGTCACCTGCCAGGACGGGCGGTACGAGATCGTCCAGGGCCTGGAGATCAACGAGTTCTCCCGCGCCCGCATCGACGCCTCCGTCCAGGAACTGTCGGAGGAGCGCGAGGCGGTCCGCGCTCTCGGCCTCCTCTGATCCACCGCGCCCCCGCGCGCGGCCTTCCGCCGTCCCGCACGGCACGCCCACGGGCCCCGCTCCGGTTCACCGCCGGAGCGGGGCCCGTCGCCGTACGCCCCCCTCGCGGGGCCTGCTTCGCCCCCCGTTGCGCCCATATTGCCCGTGACACGGGGCACTTCGGCCCTCCCCGAGGCATGCGAACGGCGGGCCGGGGCAGGCGCTCCCGGTCCCCGGCGCCGGCACACGTGTGACACCGGGGCGCGGAACAGGAACGGAAGGCGACACCCCCACATGGCGAACACCACGGACACCCGGGCCGAGCGGGCGGACCGCACCCTCCACGTGGGAGGCGAGTGGCGGCCCGCCGCCTCCGGCGCCACCCGCGAGATCCTGGACCCCGCCGACGCACGGCCGTTCGCCGTCGTCGCCGAGGGCGACGCGCACGACGCCGACCTCGCCGTCGCCGCCGCCCGCCGCGCCTTCGACACCGGCGACTGGCCGCGCACCCCGGTCGCCGAACGCGCCGCCCTGCTGCGCCGCGTGGCCGGCCTCCTCGTCCGCGACCGGGAGGAACTGGGCCTGCTGGAGAGCCGGGACGCCGGCAAGACCGCGCAGGAGGGCCGGGTCGACGTCGACTGCGTCGCCGACGCCTTCCGCTACTTCGCCGACCTCGTCGCCGCCGAGGCGCCCGGCCGCGTCGTCGACGCCGGATCGCCCGACGTGCACAGCGTCGTCGTCCACGAGCCGGTCGGCGTCTGCGCCCTCATCACGCCCTGGAACTACCCGCTGCTCCAGGCCAGTTGGAAGATCGCCCCGGCGCTCGCCGCCGGCAACACCTTCGTGCTCAAGCCCAGCGAGATCACCCCGCTGACCACCATCGCCCTGATCGGCCTGCTCGTCGAGGCCGGGCTCCCCGCCGGGACCGCCAACCTCGTCACCGGGCCCGGCGACACCGTCGGCGCCCGCCTCGCCGCCCACCCCGACGTCGACCTCGTCTCCTTCACCGGCGGCCTCGCCAGCGGCACCAAGGTGGCCCACGCCGCCGCCGACACCGTCAAGAAGGTCGCCCTCGAACTCGGCGGCAAGAACCCCAACGTGGTCTTCGCCGACGCCTGCGCCACCGAGGAGGGCTTCGACACCGCCGTCGACCAGGCCCTCAACGCCGCCTTCATCCACAGCGGCCAGGTCTGCTCGGCCGGCTCCCGCCTCATCGTCGAGGAGCCGGTGCGCGAGCGCTTCGTCACCGAACTCGCCCGCCGCGCCCGGCTGATCCGCCTCGGCCGCGGCACCGCCGACGGCGTGGAGTGCGGGCCCCTCGTCTCCGAGCGGCAGCGCGAGCGGACCGAGGAGTACGTCGCCTCCGCCCTCGCCGAGGGTGCCGCCCTGCGCTGCGGCGGCAAGCGCCCCGAGGCGTCCCCGGACCGCCCGGCGACCGGCTGGTTCTACGAGCCCACCGTCCTCGACCACTGCCACCGCGGCATGCGCGTCGTCCGCGAGGAGGTCTTCGGCCCGGTCCTGACCGTCGAGACCTTCCGCACCGAGGACGAGGCCGTCGCCCTCGCCAACGACACCGAGTACGGCCTCGCCGGCGCCGTGTGGACCACCGACGCGGGCCGCGCCCGCCGGGTCGCCGGCCGGCTGCGCCACGGCACCGTCTGGATCAACGACTTCCACCCCTACCTGCCGCAGGCGGAGTGGGGCGGCTACGGCCGCAGCGGCACCGGCCGCGAACTCGGCCCCGCCGGACTGGCCGAGTACCGCGAGACCAAGCACGTCTACCAGAACCTCGCGCCCCGCCCGGTGCGCTGGTTCGCCGGCTGACCCGCCGCACCCTCACCCCCCGCCCCCTCCGCCCGCCCGCGAGTCCCAGGAGCAGCACCCCATGTCCCCCCACACCGAGAACACCCGCGTCTACGACTACGTCGTGGTCGGCGGCGGCACCGCGGGCTCCGTCATCGCCGCCCGTCTCACCGAGAACCCCGACGTCACCGTCGCCGTCATCGAGGGCGGCCCCACCGACGTCGGCCGCGACGACGTCCTGACCCTGCGCCGCTGGACGGGTCTGCTCGGCGGCGACCTCGACTACGACTACCCCACCACCGAACAGCCGCGCGGCAACTCGCACATCCGGCACAGCCGCGCCCGGGTGCTGGGCGGCTGCTCCTCCCACAACACCCTCATCGCCTTCAAGCCGCTGCCCTCCGACTGGGACGAGTGGGAGGCAGCCGGCGCCAAGGGATGGGGCGCCGTCCAGATGGAGGCGTACTACGCCCGGCTGAAGAACAACATCGTCCCGGTCGACGAGAAGGACCGCAACGCCATCGCCCGCGACTTCGTCGACGCCGCCCAGGCCGCCGCGGGCGTCCCGCGCGTGGAGGGCTTCAACCGCAAGCCGTTCCGGGAGGGCGTCGGCTTCTTCGACCTCGCCTACCACCCCGAGGACAACAAGCGCTCCTCCGCGTCGGTGGCGTACCTGCACCCGGTGATGGACGGGCGGGCCAACCTGGAGATCTGGCTGGAGACCTGGGCCCACCGGCTGGAACTGGACGGCACCCGCGCCGACGGCGTCCACGTCCGCACTAAGGACGGCGAGGAGGTCTACGTCCGCGCCCGCAACGAGGTCGTGCTCTGCGCCGGCGCCGTTGACACGCCCCGCCTGCTGCTGCACTCCGGCATCGGCCCCCGCGCCGACCTGGAGAAGCTCGGCATACCCGTGGTCCACGACCTGCCCGGCGTCGGCGAGAACCTGCTCGACCACCCCGAGTCCGTGATCGTGTGGGAGACCCACGGCCCCCTCCCGGACAACTCCGCCATGGACTCCGACGCCGGCCTCTTCGTACGCCGCGACCCCGCGCAGCCCGGCCCCGACCTGATGTTCCACTTCTACCAGGTCCCGTTCACCGACAACCCGGAGCGACTGGGCTACCGGCGGCCGGAGTTCGGCGTGTCGATGACCCCGAACGTCCCCAAGCCGAAGAGCCGCGGCCGGCTCTACCTGACCAGCGCCGACCCCGCGGTCAAGCCCGCCCTGGACTTCCGCTACTTCACCGACGAGGACGACCACGACGGCCGCACCCTCGTCGACGGCATCCGCATCGCCCGCGACATCGCCCGGACCGAGCCGCTGGCGGGCTGGCTCAAGCGCGAGGTCTGCCCCGGCCCGGAGATCACCGGCGACGAGGAACTGAGCGCGTACGCCCGCAAGGCCGCCCACACCGTCTACCACCCGGCCGGCACCTGCCGGATGGGCGCCGCCGCCGACCCGGAGGCCGTGGTCGACCCCGAACTGCGCGTGCGCGGACTGGAGCGCCTGCGGATCGCCGACGCCTCCGTCTTCCCGACCATGCCCGCCGTCAACCCCATGATCGGCGTGCTCATGGTCGGCGAGCGCGCCGTCGAGCTGATCGCGGGTGACGCCCGGTGACGACGAGCGACACCACCGGTGGCGCGGGTACCGACGGTGACCCGGCCGACGGCTCCGGCACGGCGGCTGCCCCGGGCCCGATGACGGACGCCGCCCCCGCCGCCCCCGCCTCCGTGCCTGCCGCTCCCGTCCCCGCCCCCGCCCCCGGCGCCGACGACCCCGCCCCCCCCGGGCGGTGTTCACGGTCGACGGGCTCTGGAAGGTCTTCGGGCCCAAGGCCCACCGCGTCCCCGAGGACCCCGCCCTCGCCGCCCTGCCCGCCGCCGAACTCCGCGCCCGCACCGGCTGCACCGCGGCCGTCCGCGACGTCTCCTTCGAGGTGCGCAAGGGCGAGGTCTTCGTCGTGATGGGCCTCTCCGGCTCCGGCAAGTCCACCCTGGTGCGCTGCCTGACCCGGCTGATCGAGCCGACCGCGGGCGCCATCGCCATCGACGGCGAGGACGTGCGCGCCATGGACCGCGCCCGGCTGCGCGCCCTGCGCCGGCACCGCGCCGCCATGGTCTTCCAGCACTTCGGCCTGCTCCCGCACCGCACCGTCCTCGACAACGCCGCCCACGGCCTGGAGATCCAGGGCGTCGGCCGCGCCGAGCGCCGCGAACGCGCCGCCGCCCTCGTCGCCAAGGTCGGCCTCGCCGGCCTGGAGCACCGCCGCCCCGGACAGCTCTCCGGCGGCCAGCGCCAGCGCGTCGGCCTCGCCCGCGCCCTCGCCGCCGACCCCGAGGTGCTGCTGTTCGACGAGCCGTTCAGCGCGCTCGACCCGCTGATCCGGCGCGATATGCAGGAGGAGGTCGTCCGGCTCCACCGCGAGGAGGGCCGCACGATGGTCTTCATCACCCACGACCTCCAGGAAGCCCTCAAACTGGGCGACCGCATCGCCCTCATGCGCGACGGCCGCGTCGTCCAGCTCGGCACCCCCGAGGAGATCGTCGGCTCGCCCGCCGACGACTACGTCCGCGCCTTCGTCCGCGACGTCCCCCGCGAACAGGTCCTCACCGTCCGCACCGCCCTGCGCGCCCCCGCCGACGCCGCCGAGGCCGCCCGCGGGCCCGCCCTGCGGCCCGAGGCCACCGTCTCCGAGGCCATCGAGGCCGTCGCCCGCGCCGGCACCCCGGCCCGCGTCATGGACGGCCCCCGCTGCCTCGGCGTCGTCGACGCCACCGCCCTGCTCGCCGTCGTCGCCGGCACCGCACGCCCCGGCGACGGCGGCCCGGCCGCCGCCGCGCGGGACCGGCCCGGCACGGGGGCGGACCTCCCCGCGGAGGCGGACCGGCGCGAGGAGACCGTCGGATGACGACCCTCACCGCCGCCGCCCCCGGCCCCGCCCCCCTGCGCGCCGTACGCGCCCTGCGCGGCCGGCCCGCGGCCAAACTGCTGGCCCTCGCCGCCCTCGCGGCCGTCCTCGTCCCCCTCGCCCAGGCCCGCTGGGGCGGCGGCGCCTGGCCCGGCGCGCTCACCGTCGACGTCTCCGGACCGCTCGGCGGCGCCAGCGACTGGATCATCGACAACCGCGACAGCCACCCCCTGTTCCTCCACGTCCTCGGCCACGTCAGCAACGCCGTCGTGCTCTCCGTGCGCGCCGTCTACCTCGCGCTGCTCGCCGCCGGCTGGGCCGGCGTCACCGCGGCCGGCGCCCTCGTCGCCTGGCGCGCGGGCGGCGTCCGGCTCGCCCTCGGCACGGCGGCGGCCTTCCTCGCCTGCGGACTGCTCGGCATGTGGCTGCCGACCATGCAGACCCTCGCCCTGATGGCGGTCGCCGTCCTCGCCTCCGCCGCCGTCGGCGCCCTGCTCGGCCTGGCCGCCGGCCTCTCCGACCGCGCGGAGCGGGTGCTGCGCCCCGTCCTCGACACCATGCAGGTGCTGCCCGCCTTCGCCTACCTGCTCCCCGTCGTCCTGGTCTTCGGCATCGGCGTGCCCGCCGCCGTCCTCGCCACCGTCGTCTACGCCGCCCCGCCCATGGCCCGGCTCACCGCCCTCGGCCTGCGCGGCGCCGACCCGGAGGTCCTGGAGGCCGTCGAGTCCCTCGGCACCACCGCCCGGCAGCGGCTCTTCACCGCCCGGCTGCCGCTGGCCCGCCGCGAACTGCTCCTCGGCCTCAACCAGACCATCATGATGGCGCTCTCCATGGCAGTCATCGCCTCCGTGATCGGCGCCGGCGGCCTCGGCGACCGCGTCTACCAGGCCCTCGCCTCGGTCGACGTCGGCGCGGCCCTCGCCGCTGGCATCCCGATCGTGCTGCTCGCCGTCGTCCTGGACCGCGTCACCGGCGCCGCCGGGGACCGCCTCGGCGCCGCCCCCCGGCCCCCGGCCCGGTGGCGCCTCGCCACGGCCGCCGCCGGCGTCGTCGCCGCGGCGCTCGCCGCCCGCCTCGCCGGCCACGCCCAGTGGCCCGCCGCCTGGGAGGTCCCGCTCGCCGAGCCCGTCAACCGCGCCGTCGACTGGATGACCGCCCACCTGTACTCCGGCGTCCCCCTCGTCGGCGGCACCGCCGACTGGGCGGCCCGCTTCACCACCTGGGTCCTCGACCCGGTCCGCGACGGACTGCTCTGGCTGCCCTGGTGGGCCGTGCTGCTGCTCGTCGCCGCCCCGGCCTGGCTGATCGGCACCTGGCGCACCGCGCTCACCGCCGTCCTCGCCCTCGCCGCCATCGGGGTGCTCGGCGTGTGGAAACCGTCCCTGGACACGCTCTCCCAGGTGCTCGCCGCCGTCGCCGTCACCCTCGTCCTCGGCGTCGCCACCGGGATCGCCGCCGCCCGCGGCGACCGCTTCGCACGGCTGCTGCGGCCCGTCCTGGACGTCTTCCAGACGCTGCCGCAGTTCGTCTACCTCATCCCGGTCGTCGCCCTCTTCGGCGTCGGCCGCGCCCCCGCCGTCGCCGCCGCGGTCGTCTACGCCCTGCCCGCCGTCGTCCGCATCACCGCCCAGGGGCTGCGCCGCGTCGACCCGGCCGCGCTGGAGGCGGCCCGCTCGCTCGGCGCCACCACCGGCCAGCAACTGCGCCAGGTCCAGCTCCCGCTGGCCCGCCCCGCCCTGCTGCTCGCCGTCAACCAGGGCGTCGTCCTGGTGCTCGCCGTCGTCATCATCGGCGGCCTCGTCGGCGGCGGCGCCCTCGGCTACCAGGTCGTCTTCGGCCTCGCCCAGGGCGACCTGGCGACCGGGCTGGTGGCCGGCGCGGCCATCGTCTGCCTCGGCCTGATGCTCGACCGGGTCACCCAGCCGACCGCCCGCCGCCCGAGGAACGGAGCCTGACATGCGCCGCCCCCGCGTCACCACCGCGCCGGCCGCCGGCCTCGCGCTGCTGCTGCTCACCGGCTGCGGCGCCGCCGACATGACCCGCCAGGCGTCCCCGTTCGCCCACGCCGGCGGCACCCGCACCGTAACCCTCTCCGTGCAGTCCTGGGTCGGCGCCCAGGCCAACGTGGCCGTCGCCCGGCACCTGCTGGAGCACGAACTCGGCTACCGCGTCGACACCGTCCAGGCCGACGAGGTCCCCGCCTGGGACGCGCTCAGCCAGGGCCGGGTCGACGTCATCCTGGAGGACTGGGGCCACCCCGAACAGGAACGCCGGTACGTCGACGAGAAGAAGACCATCACCCGCGGCGGCGACCTCGGCGTCACCGGACACATCGGCTGGTACGTCCCCACGTACTTCGCCGAGGAACACCCCGACGTCACCCACTGGAAGAACCTCGACAAGTACGCCGGGGCGCTGCGCACCGCCGAGAGCGGCGGCAAGGGCCAGCTCATGGACGGCTCCCCGTCCTACGTCACCAACGACAAGGCCCTCGTGAAGAACCTGGACCTCGACTACGAGGTCGTCTTCGCCGGCTCCGAGGCCGCCCAGATCACCCAGATCGAGCAGTTCGCCAAGGAGAAGAAACCCTTCCTCACCTACTGGTACACACCCCAGTGGCTCTTCGAGAAGGTCCCCATGACCGAGGTGGAACTCCCGCCGTACGAGGAGGGCTGCGACGCCGACCCCGCGAAGGTCGCCTGCGGCTACCCGGTCACCGCCCTGCAGAAGTACCTCAACGCCGACTTCGCCCGCGGCGGCGGCGACGCCGCCGAGTTCCTCAAGCGGTTCCGGTGGACCACCGAGGACCAGAACGAGGTCTCCCTCATGATCGCCGAACGGAGGATGCGCCCCGAGGACGCCGCGCGCGCCTGGGTCGACGCCCACCCCGGCACCTGGCGGCCCTGGCTCCCCTGACCCGGCCCGCCCGGCCCCCCGTGTCCCCGCCCGGAACCCCCGTGGCCCGGCCCGCATGGTGGACGCCAAGGGCCGGGCGAACCGGGGCCCCGGTAGGGTGGCCGTGGGCCGTGACTGGCGTGCTGGGATGGGACCGACCATCGGGAAGCGGCCCCCGGGACCCGCGGGCCCGGCACGAGTGCCGTGCGCCTGGGCCGTACCGACAATGCCGACCCACCGTCCGGAGGTCCCCATGTCAGCGGAGCCCCTGTCCACCGCTTCCACCGCCTACCGCGCCGCCCTCGACGTCATCCGCTCGGTCGAACCGCGCGTCGCCGACGCCATCGGCCAGGAGGTCGCCGACCAGCGCGAGATGCTCAAGCTGATCGCATCCGAGAACTACGCCTCCCCGGCCACCCTGCTCGCCATGGGCAACTGGCTCAGCGACAAGTACGCCGAGGGCACCGTCGGCCGCCGCTTCTACGCCGGCTGCCGCAACGTCGACACCGTCGAGTCCCTCGCCGCCGAGCACGCCCGCGAACTCTTCGGCGCCCGGCACGCCTACGTCCAGCCGCACTCCGGCATCGACGCCAACCTGGTCGCCTTCTGGGCCGTCCTCGCCGACCGGGTCGAGGCCCCCTTCCTGGAGAAGGCCGGCGCCCGCCAGATCAACGACCTCACCGACGCCGACTGGGCCGAACTGCGCGCCGCCTTCGGCAACCAGCGCATGCTCGGCATGTCCCTGGACGCCGGCGGCCACCTCACCCACGGCTTCCGCCCGAACATCTCCGGCAAGATGTTCGACCAGCGCTCCTACGGCACCGACCCCGCCACCGGCCTGATCGACTACGCGGCGCTGCGCACCGCCGCCCGCGAGTTCAAGCCGCTGATCCTCGTCGCCGGGTACTCCGCCTACCCGCGCCTGGTCAACTTCCGGATCATGCGCGAGATCGCCGACGAGGTCGGCGCCACGCTCATGGTCGACATGGCGCACTTCGCGGGCCTCGTCGCCGGCAAGGTCCTCACCGGCGACTTCGACCCCGTCCCGCACGCCCCGATCGTCACCACCACCACCCACAAGTCGCTGCGCGGCCCGCGCGGCGGCATGGTGCTCTGCGACGACTCCCTCAAGGACCAGGTCGACCGCGGCTGCCCGATGGTCCTCGGCGGCCCCCTCCCGCACGTCATGGCCGCCAAGGCCGTCGCCCTCGCCGAGGCCCGGCAGCCCGCCTTCCGCGACTACGCCCGGCGCGTCGTCGACAACTCCCGCGCCCTCGCCGAGGGCCTGATGCGGCGCGGCGCCACCCTCGTCACCGGCGGCAGCGACAACCACCTCAACCTCATCGACGTCGCCACCTCCCACGGCCTCACCGGCCGCCAGGCCGAGGCCGCCCTCCTCGACGCCGGCATCGTCACCAACCGCAACTCCATCCCCGCCGACCCCAACGGCGCCTGGTACACCTCCGGCATCCGCGTCGGCACCCCCGCGCTGACCACCCGGGGCCTCGGCACCGCCGAGATGGACGAGGTGGCCGGCCTCATCGACCGCGTCCTGACCGCCACCGAGCCCGGCACCACCGCCAAGGGCGCCCCGTCCAAGGCCCAGCACGTGCTGGACGCCAAGGTCGCGGACGAGATCTCGCGGCGCGCCTCCGACCTCGTGGCGGGCTTCCCGCTCTACCCCGAGATCGACCTCGGCTGACCCGCCCGCACGGCGGCCCGGCCCCCGCCGGGCCGCCGCGCGGCACCCCGCCGCCGCACCGCGCCCGTTTCCCGCGCACCCGTGCCCGAGCGGGCCCCGGAGCCTGAGACAATGGGCGCCATGGCGACTGAACAACCCCGCGTGCTCTCCGGCATCCAGCCGACGTCCGGCTCGTTCCACCTCGGCAACTACCTCGGCGCCGTCCGCCAGTGGGTCGACATGCAGCACACCCACGACGCGTTCTACATGGTCGTCGACCTGCACGCGATCACGGTCCCGCAGGACCCGAAGGAGCTGCGGGAGAACACCCGCGTCGCCGCCGCCCAGCTCCTCGCGGCCGGCCTCGACCCGGACCGCTGCACCCTCTTCGTGCAGAGCCACGTCCCCGAGCACGCCCAGCTCGGCTGGCTGATGAACTGCATCACCGGCTTCGGCGAGGCGTCCCGGATGACCCAGTTCAAGGACAAGTCCGCCAAGCAGGGCAACGACCGCACCACCGTCGGCCTCTTCACCTACCCGATGCTGATGGTCGCCGACATCCTGCTCTACCAGGGCGACCAGGTCCCGGTCGGCGAGGACCAGCGCCAGCACCTGGAGCTGACCCGCGACCTCGCCGAGCGCTTCAACCAGACCTACGGCGACACCTTCACCGTGCCGAGCGCCTACATCCTCAAGGAGACGGCGAAGATCTTCGACCTCCAGGACCCGACCGCCAAGATGAGCAAGTCGGCGGCCACCCCCAAGGGCCTGATCAACCTCCTGGACGAGCCGAAGGCCACCGCCAAGAAGATCCGCAGCGCCGTCACCGACACCGACACGGTGATCCGCTTCGACCGCGAGCACAAGCCCGGCGTGAGCAACCTGCTCACCATCCACTCCACCCTGACCGGCGAGAGCGTCGCCGCCCTGGAGCAGAAGTACGAGGGCAAGGGGTACGGCGCGCTCAAGACCGACCTCGCCGACATCGTCGTCGACTTCGTCACCCCCTTCCGGGACCGCACCCGCCAGTACCTCGACGACCCCGAGACGCTCGACTCGATCCTCGCCAAGGGCGCCGAGAAGGCCCGCGCGGTCGCCGCGGAGACGCTGTCCCGGGCGTACGACCGGATGGGTTTCCTCCCCGCCAAGCACTGATCCGGCAAAGCCCCAGGGCACCGGGCCCGTACGCCCCGCCGCCGCGCCGTAGCGCTGCACATCACTCCCGTTGCGCCTGCCCGGGGCCGGGCCGTGGACGTACAGTCGATAACCGGGGTGGCCGCGCGGCGGCCACCGCCGCGCGTCCCGGGACGGGCGGCACCGACAGAACGACAGGAGACGATGTGGGGACCGTAACGATCGGCGTGTCGATCGCGGTCCCGGAGCCTCACGGCAGCCAGCTCCAGGAGCTGCGCGCGGGCTTCGGCGACGCCGCTGCTCACGGCATCCCCACCCACGTCACCCTGCTGCCGCCGACGGAGGTCGACGCGGTGGTGCTGCCCGCCGTCGAGGCGCACCTCGCCGAGGTCGCCGCGGCCGGCCGCCCCTTCCCGATGCGGCTGTCCGGCACCGGGACCTTCCGCCCGCTCTCCCCGGTGGTCTTCGTGCAGGTGGTGGAGGGCGGCGCCGCCTGCGCCTGGCTCCAGAAGCGGGTCCGCTCCTCCGCCGGCCCCGTCCCGCGCGAGCTGCAGTTCCCGTACCACCCGCACGTCACGGTGGCCCACGGCATCGACGAGGCGGCCATGGACCGCGCCTTCGAGGAACTGTCCGACTACGAGGCCCAGTGGCCCTGCACCGGCTTCGCGCTCTACGAACAGGGCCCCGACGCCGTCTGGCGCAAGCTCCGCGAGTTCCCCTTCGGCAGCGCCGTCGTCCCGCCCCAGGCCGGGCGCGTGGAACACGGCACCCTGCCGACCCGCCAGGCGCACTGACCGCCCCGGGCGCCGCCACCGGCCGGGCGGCGAGGCGCCCCGCCCGTCCGGCCGCGGCCCGGTCACAGGGGCAGGCGGCGGAAGACCCCACGCGGCAGGTGCCGCACCGCCGACATCACCACGCGCAGCGTCCCCGGCACCCACACCGTCTCCGAACGGCGGCGCAGGCCCAGTTCGATGGCGGCGGCCACCGCGCCCGGCGTCGTCGCCAGCGGCGCCTCCTGCCTCCCGGCCGTCATCCGCGAGCGGACGAAACCGGGCCGCACCACCATCACGTGCACACCGGTGCCCAGCAGCGCGTCGCCCAGGCCCTGGGCGAAGGCGTCCAGCCCGGCCTTGCTGGAGCCGTAGATGAAGTTGGCCCGGCGGGCCCGCTCCCCGGCCACCGAGGAGAGCACCACCAGCGAACCGTGCCCCTGGTCCTGGAGGGCGCGGGCCGCCACCAGCCCCGAGGAGACCGCGCCGGTGTAGTTGGTCTGCGCCACCCGCACCGCGTTCAGCGGCTCGCGTTCGTCGTGCGCCTGGTCGCCGAGGATGCCGAAGGCGAGCAGCACCAGATCGATGTCGCCCTCCGCGAACACCTTGCCGAGCACCGCCTCGTGGGAGGCGGGGTCGAGGGCGTCGAAGGCGACGGTGCGCACCTCGGCGCCGAGCGCGCGCAGTTCCTCCGCGGCCCCGTCCAGGGCGGGGGAGGGGCGCCCGGCCAGCCAGACGGTGCGGGTGCGGCGGGCGATCAGGCGGCGCGCGGTGGCGAGCGCGATCTCGGACGTACCGCCGAGGACGAGAAGGGACTGGGGGAGGCCGAAGGCGTCCTTCACGACAGCTCCTGGGGTTCCTAGAGGGCGAGGCGCCGGGACAGGTCGGACACGAACACCCCGCGCGGGTCCAGCTCCGCGCGCAGCGCGCGGAACTCGTCCAGACGCGGGTACATGGCGGCCAGCAACTCGGGCCGCAGCCGGGAGTCCTTGGCCAGGTAGACCCGGCCGCCGGCCGCCGCCACCTCCTCGTCCAGCCCGTCGAGGAGCGGGCCGAGGCCCGGCAGGTTCGCCGGGATGTCCAGGGCGAGGGTCCAGCCCGGCACCGGGAAGGACAGCCAGCCCGCGTCGCCCTCCCCGAACCGCTTGAGGACGGCGAGGAAGGACGGGCAACGGTGCTCCGCGATCCGGCGCACGATGCGGCGCAGCGCCTCCTCCCGCCCGTGCCCGACCACGAACTGGTACTGCACGAAGCCGCCGCGGCCGTAGACCCGGTTCCAGTGCGGCACGCCGTCCAGCGGGTGGAAGAAGGCGGGGATCGGCCGCAGCCGCCCGGTCTGCGCGCGAGGCGCCTTGTGGTACCAGACGGTGTTGAAGAGGCCCACCGTGGTGCGGGTCAGCAGGCCCTCCGGGAACCGCGCGGGGGCGGCCGGCAGGCGCGCGGTGCGGAAGTCCAGCGGGCGGGCGCGCCGCCGCGCGGGGAGCGCGTCCAGCGGCGCGTGGTCACCCCGGGTGAGCACCGCCCGGCCGGTCGCCGCGCCGCGCGCCAGCAGGTCGATCCAGGCCACCGAGTAGCGGTAGCGGTGGTCGGTGGCGGTCAGCCGCGCCAGCAGGTCGTCCAGGTCGCGGGCGCGCTCGGTGTCCACCGACATCAGCGAGGTCTCCACCGGCTGGAGCCGCACCGTCGCGGTGAGGATCACCCCGGTCAGTCCCATGCCGCCCGCCGTCGCGTCGAACAGCGGCGTGCCGGGGAGCACGGTGCGCACCTCGCCGTCCGCCGTGAGCAGCTCCAGCGCGAGCACGTGCCGGGCGAAGGAGCCGGAGACGTGGTGGTTCTTGCCGTGGATGTCCGCGCCGATCGCCCCGCCGACCGTCACGTACCGGGTGCCGGGGGTCACCGGCACGAACCAGCCGAGCGGCAGCAGGACCTCCATCAGCCGGTGCAGGGAGACCCCCGCGTCGCACAGCACCGTCCCGCCGGCGGCGTCCACCGCGTGGACGCGGTCCAGGCCCGTCATGTCCAGCACGGCCCCGCCCGCGTTCTGCGCCGCGTCACCGTAGGCCCGTCCCAGCCCCCGCGGGATGCCGCCGCGCGCCCCGCACGCCCGGACGGCGGCGGCGGCCTCCTCGTACGTCCGCGGGCGGACCAGGCGGGCGGCCGTGGGTGCCGTACGGCCCCAGCCGGTGACGGAAACGGTGTCGGCAGACATGGCGGTGACCGTATCGCCCGAAGATGAGCGGTTAGTTATGAAACATTCCGGCCATCCCCGAAACGGGTGATTAATGGTATGTCGCTCGACCGGGCCGGGACTTCCCGCGCCCTCGCCGTGAACAGTGAGTGGCCATGGACGACGTCGACGACTTGGACCACCGGATCGTCACGGCCCTCAGGGCCCGCGCCGCCGACCCGCGGATCGCCGGTGCCGCGCGCGCCCTGTCCTGGGCCGGCGAGCACGGCGCCCTCTGGCTCGCGGCCGGACTCGCCGGAGCCGCCGTGGACGCGCCGCGCCGCCGGGCGTGGCTGCGCGGCACCGCGCTCACCGCCGGCGCCCACCTCGCCAGCATGGGCGTGAAGAGGGTGGTGCGCCGCCCGCGCCCCGCGCACGTGGACCCCCTGGTGCGCACCGCCGGCCGGCACTCCTTCCCCAGTTCCCACGCGACCTCCGCCGCCGCGGCGGCCGTCGCCTTCGGCGCGCTCGGCGCCCGCGCCGCCTGGCCGCTCGCCGCCGCCGTGTGCGTCTCCCGGCTGGTCGCCGGCGTCCACTACCCCTCGGACGTGGCGGCGGGCGCCGCCCTCGGCGCGCTCACGGCCGGGCTCGGCGCCCGCTGGATGAGAGGAACCACCGATGGCTGACACCGCCGTCCTGCAACGCGCCCCCGAGCGGCCCGGCCCGCCCGCACCGGCGCCGCCCGCCGGCCTCGCCCGCGGGCTGCTGCGCACCGCCCGGCCCCGCCAGTGGGTGAAGAACGTCCTCGTCGTCGCGGCCCCGGCCGCCGCCGGACAGCTCTTCTCCCTGCCCGTGCTCACCCAGACCGCGCTGGTCTTCGCCCTCTTCACCGCCTGCTCGGCCGCCGTCTATCTGATCAACGACGCCCGCGACGCCGAGGCCGACCGCGCCCACCCCGTCAAACGGCACCGGCCCGTCGCCGCCGGCCAGGTCCCCGTCCCCGTCGCCTACGCCGCCGGCGCCGCCCTCGGCCTCCTCGCGCCCGCCGCCGCGGCCTGGCTCTGCCCCCGCCCCGTCCCCCTCCTGCTGATCGCCTACCTCGCCCTGCAACTCGCGTACTGCGTCAGCCTCAAGCACGTCCTCGTGGTCGACCTCGTCGTCGTCACCACCGGCTTCCTGATGCGCGCCATGATCGGCGGGCCGGCGCTGGGCATCCCGCTCTCGCGCTGGTTCCTCATCACCACCGGCTTCGGCGCCCTCTTCATGGTCGCCGCCAAGCGCTACTCCGAGGCCGTCCAGATGGCCGGGGCGCAGGGCGCCACCCGCGCCCTGCTCACCGAGTACACCACCGGCTACCTCCGCTTCGTCTGGCAGCTCGCGGCCGGCGTCGCCGTCCTCGGCTACTGCATGTGGGCGATGGAGGCCGGCGGCGTCCCGCACACCGGCCTGCTGCCCTGGCGCCAGCTCTCCATGGTCGCCTTCATCCTCGCCGTGCTGCGCTACGCCGTCTTCGCCGACCGCGGCACCGCGGGCGAACCCGAGGAGGTCGTCCTGCACGACCGGGCCCTCGCCCTGATCGGCGCCGTCTGGGTGACCATGTACGGCCTGGCGGTGGCCAATTGGTGACCGCCAGGCTCGGCACCCCGGCGACCGCGCGCCGCCGCGAACTCCTCGGCTTCGCCTCCGCCGGACTCCTCGCCTACGCGGTCGACCTCGGCCTCTTCACCCTGCTGCGCGGACCGGCCGGCCTCGGCCCGCTCACCGCCAAGACGCTCTCCTTCGCCGCCGGCTGCACCGTGGCCTACGCGGGCAACGCCCTGGGCACCTACCGCCACACCCGCCCCCGCGGCCTGCGGACCTACGCCGCCTTCTGCGCCGTCAACCTGGCCGGCGCCGCCGTCCAGCTCCTCTGCCTCGCCGTCAGCCACTACGGCCTCGGCCTCACCTCCCAGCGCGCCGACACCGTCTCCGGCGCCGGCGTCGGCATGGCCCTGGCCACCGTCCTGCGCTTCTGGGGCACCCGCACGCTGGTGTTCCGCGCGGACGGGGGAGCGGAGCCATGGACCGGGGGGAACGGGGGCAGGCGGGGATCATGGACTGGCTGAAGAAGCTCCCCGTGGTGGGGCCGTGGGCGGCCCGCCTGATGGTCTCCCACGGGTGGCGCTCCTACGAGCGACTGGACCGGGTGAAGTGGTCGCGGCTCGCCGCCGCGATGACCTTCACCAGCTTCGTCGCGCTCTTCCCCCTGCTCAGCCTGGCCGCCGCCATCGCCGCGGCCACGCTCAGCACCCGGCAGCAGGACCAGCTCCAGAACAAGATCGCCGATCAGGTGCCGGGCATCTCCGACCAGCTCGACATCCACGGACTGGTCGACAACGCCGGCACCGTCGGGCTGATCGCCGCCGCCCTGCTGCTCTTCACCGGCATCGGCTGGGTCGACGCCACCCGGGGCTGCCTGCGCGCCGTGTGGGAGCTGCCCGACGAGGAACAGAACGCGGTGGTGCGGCGGGCCAAGGACGCCGGCATCCTCATCGGCCTCGGCGGCGCCCTGCTGATCACCATCGGCATCTCGACCGTCGCCTCCGCCCTGGTCGGATGGATCATCCACGAGGTGGGCCTCGCCCGGGGCGGCCTCGGCAGCGTCCTGCTCTACGTGGCCGCCTTCGCCGCCGCGGTCCTCGCCGACTTCCTGGTCCTGCTCTACGCCCTGACCCTGCTGCCCGGGGTCCACCCCGAGCGGCGCCGCCTGGTCGTGGCGGCGCTGATCGGCGCGGTCGGCTTCGAACTGCTCAAGCTGCTGCTCAGCGGCTACATGCAGGGCGTCGCCGCGAAGAGCATGTACGGCGCGTTCGGCGTCCCCGTTGCCCTGCTGCTGTGGATCAACTTCACCTCGAAGCTGGTGCTCTTCTGCGCCGCCTGGACCGCCACCCCGCGCCGGGCCGGGCAGGTCACGGACGGGACCGGCGACGCACCAGGTCCGGCAGCGGCCACCGCCGGTTGACCAGGAAGGCCCCGCCCGCCAGCACCACCAGGGACCCGGCCGCCACGGCCGCCGCGGTGCCGGCGCCGCCCCCGCCGCCGGGCGCCGGTGCCCCGGCGGCCGCCCGCGCGCCCACCGCGCCCTCGCCCGCCGGGGAGGACGCGCCCGCGGACGGGCCCGCGTTCGCCGTGACGCTGCGCGGCGGGACCAGCTCACCGACCGGCCGCACCTTGTCCAGCGCCGCGAAACCCCAGTCCAGGAGCCGCGCGCTCTCCTTGTAGACCGCGTTGTGCTCGTCCTTCTCCGGGTGCATGACCGTGACCAGGAGCACTCGGCCGTCCCGCTCGGCGACGCCGGTGAAGGTCGCGCCCGCGTTGGTGGTGTTGCCGTTCTTCACACCCGCGATGCCCGGGTAGACCCGCACGTCCCGGTCGCCGGCGAGCAGCCGGTTGGTGTTCTGGATCTCGAAGGAGCCCCGCTCGGCCTTGCCCTTCTCGTCCTTCCTCGTCTCGCCCGGGAAGTCGGCGCGCACCGTGGAGGCGTACTCGCGGAAGTCCTTCTTCTGCAGCCCCGAGCGGGCGATCAGCGTCAGGTCGTAGGCGGAGGACACCTGCTCGGGCGCGTCGTAGCCGTCCGGGGTGACCACGACGGTGTCGAGGGCCTGGAGCTCCCCGGCGTGCGCGTTCATCTCCCGCACCGTGTTCCCGACGCCGCCGTTCATCGCCGACAGCACGTGCACCGCGTCGTTCCCCGAGCGCAGGAAGACCCCGAGCCACAGGTCGTGGACGGTGTACGACTCGTCCTCCTTGATCCCGACCAGGCTGGAGCCCGCGCCGACCCCGGCCAGGTCGGAGGGGGTGACCGTGTGCTTCTCCGTCTTCGGCCAGCGGGGCAGCAGCGTGTCCGCGAACAGCATCTTCAGGGTGCTCGCCGGGGCCAGCCGCCAGTGCGCGTTGTGCGCCGCCAGCACCTCGCCGGACTCCGCGTCCGCGACGATCCAGGACCGGGCGGAGAGGTCCTTCGGCAGCACCGGTGCCCCGCCCGCCAGGTCGGCCTGGGTCCCGGGCTCGCCCAGCCGGGCCCCGCCCACGGTGGACATCGCCGCCGGCGGGGTGACCGACGGACTCGCCGACGGACTCGTGGCGGGGCTCGCGGTGGGGCTCGGGGCCGCGTACGCGGCCGGGACGGCCAGGGCGAGCGGGCAGAGGGCGACGAGGAGCACGGAGGCGGCCGACAGGGCGCGTCCGGCGGTCTTGTGGGGTGCGGGCACGACCGAGAAGGTACTCGCCGCCCGCGGGGCCGTCCCGGGCGCCTCCCCACCCCGGGCACGGGACCGGGCGCGGGGCGGCGATACTGGACGCATGAAGCTCAGCCGCCCCGTCTCCTGGTTCCTGCTCGCCTTCGGGGTGTGGAGCTGGATCATCTGGATCACTTTCGTCAAAAACCTGGTCAAGGACGGCAGCGGGCTCGCGTTCGACGACGGCGAACCCACGGCGTACTTCTGGGTGCACCTGCTGCTCGCGGTCGTCTCCTTCGTATTGGGGACGGTCGTCGGGGCCATCGGGTTGCGCGGGATCCGGGCACTGCGCCGAACGTCATAGCGCGCCGCGCGCCGCGCGCGTTCCGCATGTCCTGCTTGTCCTGACGGAGGGGTTCTCGACGGCATGGTGCTCGTCTTCGTGCTGGTCGCCTTGGCGGTCCTGACCGTGCTCGTGACGGCCAACTGGTACCTGTGGCGGCGCCTGTTCCGCGACACCACCCGGGGACCGGGCCGGGTGCGCCGGGCCGGGGGCGCGCTGATCGTGGGCGGCTGGGCGCTCGCCGTCGGCGCGCTGGTCTCCAGCCGCACCGGCGTCCCCTTCCGGGTCCAGCAGGTCATGGCCTGGCCCGGCTACCTGTGGCTCGCGCTCTGCCTCTACCTGGTCCTCGCCCTCGTCGCCACGGAGGCGGTACGCCCCTTCCTCCGCCGTCACCTGGAGCGCCGGGCCGCGGCGAAGCGGCCGGCGCCGGTCCCCGCGGCGGCCGGCGGGGCCACCGCGACGCCGCAGACGGGCCCGGACACCGCCGCCGCGCCGCCCGCGGCTCCGGACGGCGACCCCGCCCCGCAGGCGCCCGCCGGGGCAGCACCGGGCTCCGCCGCCCCGCAGGGCCCCGCCGGGGCCCAGGAGCCCGGCGGTGAGGTGGCCGGAAACCTCACCCAGCCCTCCCGGCGGCTCTTCGTCTCCCGGGTGCTCGCGGGCACAGCGGTCGCCGCCGCCGTCGGCACCGTGGGCCAGGGCACCTACGGGGTGCTGCGCGGGCCCCGGGTCAAGCGGGTCACCGTGCCGCTGGCCAGGCTGCCGCGCGCCGCGCACGGCTACCGCATCGCCGTGGTCAGCGACATCCACCTCGGCCCGATCCTCGGCCGTAACTTCGCGCAGACGGTCGTCGACACCATCAACTCCACGCAGCCCGACCTCATCGCCGTGGTCGGCGACCTCGTCGACGGCAGCGTGAAGGACCTCGGCCCGGCGGCGGCCCCGCTGGCCGGCCTCCGGGCCCGGCACGGCGCGTACTTCGTCACCGGCAACCACGAGTACTTCTCCGGCGCCGAACAGTGGGTCGAGGAGGTGCGCCGCCTGGGCCTGCTCCCGCTGGAGAACGCCCGCACCGAACTGCCCCACTTCGACCTCGCGGGCGTCAACGACCTGGCCGGCGGGAACGAGGGCCGGGGCCCCGACTACGCCCGCGCCCTCGGCGACCGCGACCGGGACCGCGCCTGCGTGCTCCTCGCCCACCAGCCGGTGCAGATCCACGAGGCCGTCGACCACGGCGTCGACCTCCAGCTCTCCGGCCACACCCACGGCGGCCAGCTCTGGCCCGGCAACCTCCTCGCCGGGGCCGCGAACCCGACCCTCGCCGGCCTGGAGCGCTACGGCGACACCCAGCTCTACGTCAGCCGCGGCGCCGGCGCCTGGGGACCGCCCACCCGCGTGGGCGCCCCGTCCGACATCACGGTGATCGAGCTGGCCTCCCGCCGGACCTGAGCCGCGCGGCCGGGCCGCTCAGGGGGCGTCCGGCGCGGTCGTCGGCCCCGCGGTGGCAGCCGGCCCCGCCGCGCCCGCCGGTCCGGTCGGCTCCGCCGGGGCCCGCGGGTCCGGCGGAGCCGGGGCGTTCGCGTCCGCCGCGGCGGGGGCCTCCGCGTCGGGTGGGGCCGGGGTCCGCCGGGCCGGGTCCGGCAGCGCGCGGGTCAGCCCGGGCAGGAAGTCCGTGAACAGCTCGTGCACCTCCCGCACCAGCGGACGCAGCGCCCGGAACCGGGCCAGCGAGACCCCCCGGGCCGCGAGCCGGGCGCCGCGCTCGGCCAGCCGGTAGCTGCGCTCGCGCCCCTCGCTCCGGTCGAAGACCCAGTACAGCACCAGCCCCATCTGGGCGAGCCACATCAGCTCCGGGAGCACGTCCCGCAGTTCCGCCGGGACCTTGGTCCGCGTCCCGGCCAGCACCGACCGCTGGACGCCGATGGCCTCCAGCCGCGCGGGCTCGGACTCGGGGGAGAAGGGGCTGAGCGGGCTCTCCGGGTCGGCCGCGTTCTTGAAGAACTGCACCGCGAACTCGTGGTACGGCGTGGCGATGTCCAGCCAGACCGTCAGCACGCCCGCGAGCCGCGCGCCCAGCTCCGTCTCCCGCTCCAGCACGTCCCGGATCGCCACCCGGTGCTCGGCGGCGATGCGGTCGTAGAAGCCCTGGATCAGGTGCTCCTTGCCGGCGAAGTAGTAGTACGCGTTGCCGACGGAGACGCCGGCCTCCTGGGCGATGGCCCGCATCGTCGTCCGGTCGTAGCCGCGCTCCCGGAAGAGCCGCATGGCCGTCTCCAGGATCAGCGCGCGGGTCTGCTCGGACTTGCTGAGGGACGGTCCGCCGCCGGGAAGGTCGTTCGTCGCAGGCACGCCACCGAGCCTAGGCGGTCACCCGGGGACGGCACGCCCCAGCTCCGGACGGCCCACCTAGTCGGTGAGGCCGACCACGTTGCCCCAGGAGTGGGCGAACTCCACCGTCCAGCCGGTGGCCCCGGGGAACGGCTCGTCGAGCGGCGCCACCCCCGCCGCGCGCAGCGCCCCGGCCGCCGCACGGGCGTCCGGCACCTCCAGCCACACCCGGACGGTGGGCCAGGGCGGCGGACGGTGCCCGAAGCCCTCCTCGGCGCGCAGCAGCAGCCCCGGCGTCCCGGCGCCGGCCCGCGACAGCGCGATCCCGGCCTCGTCGAGCCGGAAGGCCACCGGGAAGCCCGCCCGCCTGGAGAAGCCGACGGCCGCGCCGAGGTCGCCGACGGGCAGCAGCACGTTGTCGAAACCGAGCACTTCGTACGGTTCCTGATCCGACATGCCGGCAGGCTACGGGCGCCCGGCCACCGAGGGTCCCACCCACCGCGGCCACCGCCCCCACCCGTTGAGCCGGAGCGCGGCCCCCGCGCGGCACGGCGGAGCGGGGCGCGGCCGGCCCGGCGGGCGCGGACGCGCGAACGGCCGAGGGCCCCGATCACGTGATCGGGGCCCTCGGCCGTGCTGCGGGACGCCGGAGCGTCAGAAGCGGCGCGTGATGAGCGCCCGCTTCACCTCCGCGATCGCCTTGGTGACCTCGATGCCGCGCGGGCAGGCGTCCGTGCAGTTGAAGGTCGTGCGGCAACGCCACACGCCGTCACGGTCGTTGAGGATCTCCAGCCGCTGCTCGCCGGCGTCGTCGCGCGAGTCGAAGATGAAGCGGTGGGCGTTGACGATGGCCGCCGGGCCGAAGTACTGCCCGTCGTTCCAGAAGACCGGGCACGAGGAGGTGCAGGCCGCGCACAGGATGCACTTCGTCGTGTCGTCGAAGCGCTCGCGGTCCTCGGCCGACTGGAGCCGCTCACGGGTCGGCTCGTTGGTCTCGTTCGTGACCAGGAAGGGCATCACGTCGCGGTATGCCTGGAAGAACGGCTCCATGTCCACGACGAGGTCCTTGAGGACCGTCATGCCCTTGATGGGCTCGACCGTGATGGGCTTCTCCGGGCTGATGTCCTTGATCAGCGTCTTGCAGGCCAGCCGGTTCTTGCCGTTGATCCGCATGGCGTCGGAGCCGCAGATGCCGTGCGCGCAGGAACGCCGGAAGGTCAGCGTGCCGTCGAGATCCCACTTGATCTTGTGGAGGGCGTCGAGGACGCGCTCCTTCGGGTCGATCTCGATCCGGAAGTCTTCCCAGGTCGCCTGGTCCGAGACCTCCGGGTTGAAACGCCGGAGCCGGAAGGTCACGGTGATGTAGGGGGAGTCGGCGAAGCCGGGCTCGGGGTCCGGGCCCGCCTTGTCCAGAACGGGGGTAGCCATCAGTACTTACGCTCCATCGGCTGGTAGCGGGTCTGGACGACCGGCTTGTAGTCGAGACGCACGGACTCGGTGCCGTCGTCGCCCACCTCGCGGTACGCCATGGTGTGGCGCATGAAGTTGACGTCGTCGCGGTTCGGGTAGTCCTCGCGGTAGTGACCGCCGCGCGACTCCTTGCGGGCCAGGGCGGAGACCGCCATGACCTCGGCCAGGTCCAGCAGGTTGCCCAGCTCGACGGCCTCCAGCAGGTCGGTGTTGAAACGCCGGCCCTTGTCCTGGATGGCCACGTTCTTGTACCGGACGCGCAGTTCGGCGATCTTCTCGACGGCCGTCTTGATCGTCTGCTCGGTGCGGAACACCATGACGTTGGCGTCCATGGTCTCCTGGAGCTCCTGGCGCAGCGCGGCCACGCGCTCGGTGCCCGTGGACTCGCGCAGCCGCTCGATCTGCTCGACGACCATCGACTCCGGGTCCTCCGGCAGCGGCACGAAGTCGGCCGTGTGGGCGTACTCGGCCGCGGCGATGCCGGCCCGGCGGCCGAACACGTTGATGTCCAGCAGCGAGTTGGTGCCCAGACGGTTGGCGCCGTGCACCGACACACAGGCGACCTCGCCGGCGGCGTACAGGCCGGGCACGACGGTGGTGTTGTCGGCCAGCACCTCGCCCTCGACGTTGGTCGGGATGCCGCCCATGGCGTAGTGCGCGGTCGGCTGGATCGGGATCGGGTCGGTGTACGGCTCGATGCCCAGGTACGTCCGCGCGAACTCCGTGATGTCGGGCAGCTTGGCGTCGAGCTGCTCCGGCGGCAGGTGGGTGAGGTCGAGGTAGACGTGGTCGCCCTCGGGACCGCAGCCGCGGCCCTCGCGGATCTCCGTGTAGATGGAGCGGGAGACGACGTCGCGGGAGGCGAGGTCCTTCATGACGGGCGCGTACTTCTCCATGAAGCGCTCGCCGTCCTTGTTGCGCAGGATGCCGCCCTCGCCGCGGGCGCCCTCCGTGAGCAGGATGCCCATGCGCCAGATGCCCGTCGGGTGGAACTGGAAGAACTCCATGTCCTCCAGCGGCAGCCCGCGCCGGTACACGGCCGCCTGGCCGTCGCCGGTGAGGGTGTGCGCGTTCGACGTCACCTTGAAGAACTTGCCGCAGCCGCCCGAGGCGTAGATCACGGACTTCGCCTGGAAGACGTGGATCTCGCCGGTCGCCAGTTCGTAGGCGACCACGCCGGCCGACTTCCTGACGCCGTCGACCTCGGTGATGAGCTGGTCCAGGACGTAGAACTCGTTGAAGAACTCCACGCCCTCCTTGACGCAGTTCTGGTACAGCGTCTGGAGGATCATGTGGCCGGTGCGGTCGGCCGCGTAGCAGGAGCGGCGGACCGGGGCCTCACCGTGGTTGCGGGAGTGACCGCCGAAGCGGCGCTGGTCGATCGTCCCGTCGGGCGTCCGGTTGAACGGCAGGCCCATCTTCTCCAGGTCGAGGACGGAGTCGATGGCCTCCTTCGCCAGGATCTCGGCGGCGTCCTGGTCGACCAGGTAGTCGCCGCCCTTGATCGTGTCGAAGGTGTGCCACTCCCAGTTGTCCTCTTCCACGTTGGCCAGCGCGGCGGCCATGCCGCCCTGCGCGGCGCCCGTGTGGGAGCGGGTGGGGTAGAGCTTCGTCAGGACGGCCGTGCGGCTGAGCTTGGTCGCCTCGATGGCGGCCCGCATACCGGCGCCACCGGCGCCGACGATGACGGTGTCGTACTTGTGGATCTTCATGATTCTCGCAGCCCCGTGCCTAGCGGATGTTCGGGTCGAAGGTGAAGATCACCAGCGAGCCCAGCAGGATGGTGAACACCGTGGCGGTGTAGAGCAGGCCCTTGAGCCACAGCCGGGTGTTCGCGCGCTCCGCGTAGTCGTTGACGACCGTGCGCAGGCCGTTGCAGCCGTGCAGCATCGCGAGCCAGAGCATCAGCAGGTCCCAGACCTGCCAGAACGGCGAGGCCCAGCGGCCCGCCACGAAGGCGAAGCCGATCTTGGAGACGCCGCCGTCCAGGACGAGCTGGATCAGCAGGTGCCCGATGACCAGGACGACCAGCACCACGCCGGACAGGCGCATGAAGAGCCAGCCGTACAGCTCGAAGTTGCCGCGGGTGGCCTTGGGGGTCTTCTGGGTCCGCTTGCGAGGGGGCTCGATCAGCGGGGCCGGGTTGTCGACGGTGTAGACGGACGCGCCCTCGACGGGGCCGATCCCGGACGGGGTCGATTCGGTGGTGGACATGCGCGTCAGCTCCCGAACAGTTCACGAGCGGCGTGGCCGAGGACGGGGTAGATCGCCCCGATCATCAGCACGACCCAGAGGGCGACGACGGACCAGAGCATCTGCTTCTGATAGCGGGCGCCCTTGGCCCAGAAGTCGACGGCGATGACGCGCAGGCCGTTGAGCGCGTGGAAGAGGATGGCGGCGACGAGGCCGTACTCCAGCAGCGCGACGATCGGCGACTTGTACGTGGCCACGACGGTGTCGTAGGCCTCGGGTGACACTCGGACGAGCGCGGTGTCCAGCACGTGGACGAACAGGAAGAAGAAAATGAGGACACCGGTGACTCGGTGAGCCACCCACGACCACATTCCTTCCCGGCCGCGGTACAGCGTTCCAGCCGGCACGGAAATTTCCTCCGGGAGCGGTGATTGGGGCCGCGCCGGCTTTCCTTGTCGGTCGGGCCCGGCCGGGTACGGTCCACCGGCCCCCAGCATCGTAGCCACGGATGTCCGCCGTGCTCACGGGGGGCCTGTCTCTGTGATCAAAGTTGCACTCAAAGGAGCACGGACGGGTGACCGGCCGGGCGGATTGGGCTATGTGCCCGATGTGCGCTGCTCGGGGGCGGTGGCCCCGGCCAGTACACCGGCCAGTCGGCCGCGGGCCAGACGGCGTAGTTCGTCCGCCGTCACCAGGCGTTCTTCCTCCGGATCGTTGGCCAATCGTGACCGGATTCCTTCGAGTATGCGGTCCGGTGCCTCGGTGGGGCTGAGCCCGTCCAGGCAGATGGCGAACGTGTGTCCGAATTTTCTCTCGTACGCGGCGACCGCCGCCCCGAGGGCGGTGTGCGCGGCGCCGTGGGTCCCGGCGGGCAGCCGCGGCGGCGACTCCCCGGACAGCGCCTCGGCCAGGTCGGCCGGTGTCAGGTCGTACGCGGCCTCGTCCGCCGCCGCCAGCAGGGACGGCGGGTCGGGGTAGGGGCGGTGGGCGGCCAGGCGGCGGGCCCAGCGGTCGCTGTTCAGGCAGTCCAGCAGGGTGCGAACGGCCTCGTCGGCGGGGGCGGTGTTGAAGTGCTCCAGCGGCGGAGGGGTCCTCGGCGCCTTCGGCGCGGCGGGGGTGGGTGCCGGTGCCGGGAGGGCGACTCGGCCGGGGACATCTGGGAGACGGTGCACAGGCAGCGTGGTCCTCGTGGGCGTCACGTGTGTGTCGGCGGGGGATTCTGTGAGAGGTGTGGCGCCACGTTACCGAGGGAGGCCCACGGGCACCCGACACCTGCCCGAATTTCACCCGAACGGTAGAGTTTCGGAACCTCTCGTGGACGCAAGTCCCGTGCGGCGGCCGTAGGTTGGCGCTGTGAGTCGACAAGGACGACGCCGGAAACCGGCGAACAAGGTCAGGCAGCGGGTGGTCATAGCCGCCGCGGCGGTCGCCGCGCTCGGCGTGGGCGCCGGCCTGTGGGCCGCCGCCGACGGCGGAGCGGGAGGTTCCGCGACCTCCGGCGTCTCCGCCGGCCGGCCGAGTCCCACGGGCTCCTTCCCGCTCTCCCGGGCGCCGGAGACCATACCCGCGGTACGGGAGCACACCCCCGCGCGCGGCCCCGGCTGGCGCCCCGAGAGCGGCCACCGGGTCACCGTGGCCTCCCCGGACCTCGCCGACGAGGGCCGTCTCCTGGCCGGCGAACTGGGCCTCACGTACGCGGGCGAGAAGGGCGACTCCCGCGCCGGCGACGTGCGGCTGGAGGTCGAGAAGGCCGAGGGCGCCGGCCCCGAGTCGTACACCATGACCGTGCGCGACGGCCGGGTCACCGTCACCGGCCCCGCCGAGGCCGGCGTCTTCTACGGCACCCGCACGCTCAAGCAGACGGTCGCCGACGGGGCCACCGCGCCGGAGGGCGTGGTGAAGGACGAGCCGGCCAAGCCGCGCCGCGGCTTCATGCTCGACATCGCCCGCAAGCACTTCTCCGCCGACTGGATCAAGGACCGCGTCCGCGAGCTGGGCGATCTCAAGTTCAACGAACTGGGCCTGCACTTCTCCGACGACCAGGCGTTCCGCATCGAGTCCTCCTCGCACCCCGAGCTCGTCTCCAAGGACCACCTGACCAAGGCCGAGATGAAGCAGATCGTCGATCTCGCCGCCTCCCGCCACATCACCGTCGTCCCCGAGATCGACTCGCCCGGACACCTCGGCGCCGTCATCGCCGCCCACCCCGACCTCCAGCTCCGCAACGCGCAGGGCGTCGCCACCAAGGGCGCCATCGACATCTCCAACCCGAAGGCCGCCGAGATCGTCGACGACCTGCTGGACGAGTACGCCGACCTCTTCCCCGGCTCCCAGTGGCACCTGGGCGCCGACGAGTACCAGGCGCTCACCGTCCGCGACCCCCAGGCGTCCTACCCGCAGCTCGCCGCCGCCGCCCGCAAGGCGTACGGCCCCGACGGCATCGTCGCCGACCTGACCACCGCCTGGCTCAACGGCCGCGCCGCCGTGGTCATGGCCCACGACCGGACCCCGCGCGCCTGGAACGACGGCTTCTTCCGCGTCACGTCGGTCAAACCGGCCCCCGAGATCCAGGTCGCCTACTGGACCGGCAAGGAGATCGGCGCCCGCCAGCCGGAGGACTACCTCGCGGCGGGCCGCAAGGTCCTCAACTACAACGACGAGTTCCTCTACTACGTGCTCGGCGAGCCGCAGACCTTCGTCTACCCGACCGGCGAGCGCATCTACGAGCAGTGGACCCCGCGCGTCCTGCGCGGCACGGAGGCCGTCCCGGCCCGCTACGACGACCAGATCCTCGGCGGCAGCTTCGCCGTCTGGTGCGACATCTCCAGCGCGCAGACCGAGGCGCAGGTCGCCGACGGCATCCGCATGCCGCTCGCGGCGACCGTCCAGAAGCTCTGGGACCCCGGTAAGCCGGAACTGTCCTGGCCGGACTTCGAGAAGCTGGCCGGACGGGTGGCGTGAGGCGGGCCCGCCCTTCGTGAGAGGGGGCGGCAGGCGGGTGAGGGGCGGTGCGGCGCACCCGCCGGGGGTGTCGCCGGGGGTGTGCCGTACTCGGCGGGGCCGGGGCCGGGAGCGAGACCGGGGGAGAGGCTGGACGCCGGGCGGGGGCCGGAGACGAGGCGGACTCGGAGGCGGAGGCGGGGCCGGAGTGGGAGCCGGGGCCGGGGCGGGCTCCGAGGTGGGGACCGACGCCGGTCCGGTGGCCGAAAACCCTTCTTCCGCCTCCTCGAACTTCTCGGCGTCGTCCCCCCCTGTGACGTTCCCGGCCCGCCGCACGCAGTAAGGGGAAGTGCGGGTCCCGAGCCCGCGCACCGGCGGTGCGGGACGAACGGGAGGCGTTCGATGAGCCTGGTGGAACTGATCGCGCAGGCCGACACACGCGGCCTCGCCGTGAGCGGGCTGGCTTGTTTGGATCGCTGCTTCCCCCTGCTCGACGGCGACGACGAGGTGCTGCGCCCGCTGTGGGCCGCCCTCGCCGCCGGGGGCGGCGGCACACCCGGCCCGGACTGGGCCGAGGGCCTGGAACAGGTCCGGGGCAAGCTCGCCGGTCCCGACGCGGCCGACGAGGACGAGGCCGTCCTGCTCGCCCGCCGGATGCTCGACGCCGCCCCGGCCGACTGCTCCGCCGCCGAGGCGCGGGCGTGGGCCGACGCCTGCTCCGTCGCCTCGCTGCGCATCCACCGGCTGCTCGACCCGGTCGCCGGCGACGCCCCGGTCACCGGGGTGGAGCGGACGGGTGCCGTCGCGGACGTGCCTCCGCTGGTCGCCGCCGAACTGCGCCGCCAGACCGCCGTCCTGGAACTCCTCGCCGGCCACGGCCCGGCCGGCCTCCGCGGCGCCCTGGACGTCTCCACCGAGGGCCGCCGTGTCCTCCGGGCCGTCGTCTCCCGCCGAGCACGCGGCAGAACCTGACCGACCGGCACCTTTTCCTTCCCGGGTTCGTCCCCGGTTCCTTCCCGGGGTCTGCCGCGGGTCTTCCCCGGTTCGGCCGAGGGCTGCCCGGGGCGTGTTTCCCGGGGCGTGTTTCCCGGGACGGGGCCGGCTCCCGGCTGCCGCGGCCCGTTCCTCCACGTGGCCGGCGTCCGGTGAGCAGAGCGCGGGTTTTGGTCGAGGAGGGCGCCGCGGGAGGCGGGAACGCCTCCGGAGACGCGGAGAGCACCAGGTCACCGGTGCCGCCAAGGCAACGGCCGAGGCCGCCACCCCCCACAGGAGAGGCCCCGGCCGTCGCGCGGCACGGGCCGCGCGGCGGCCCGTACTTCCTACAGCGCCACCCCGCCGTTTTCTGTCACACCACTGCGTCACGGGTTAGTTGCAGCTTGTATGGCAATCGCAAGGGGGCGTGGACGTGCGACGGTTTCAAGACGTAACGTGCCATTCGCGCCGAAGAGCGGGGGCACGCCCCCGCGCACACCTGCGGTGGACCACCGCAACCATTCATCGAGAAACCACGACGAGGGCCGGGTCCGCGAGGGCGGCGCCGGTCCGGGTGCAAGGAGAGGCGCGCGCGGTGCAGGGGGACGACGCGGAGTTGACCGCCGCGGTGCGTGCGGCACAGGACGGGGACGAGACCGCGTTCCGGACCGTGTACCGCACGGTGCACCCACGACTGCTCGGGTACACCAGGACCCTGGTCGGCGACCTTGACGCCGAGGACGTGACCTCGGAGGCGTGGCTCCAGATAGCCCGCGACCTCGACCGGTTCCACGGCGACGCCGACCGGTTCCGCGGCTGGGCCGCCCGCATCGCCCGCAACCGTGCCCTGGACCACCTCCGCATGCGCGGACGCCGGCCGGCGACGGGCGGCGACGAGACGGAGCTGGCGGACCGGGCCGCCGAGTCCGACACCGCGGGCGAGGCGTTGGAGGCCCTGTCCACCGGCCGCGCCCTCGCCCTCATCGCCCGGCTGCCGCAGGACCAGGCCGAGGCGGTGGTGCTGCGGGTCGTCGTGGGACTCGACGCCAAGAGCGCCGCCGAGACACTGGGCAAACGCCCCGGCGCCGTCCGCACCGCCGCCCACCGGGGACTCAAACGCCTCGCCGAACTGCTCGCCGACGACCCGGAGTCGGCCACCGGGCTCGACGCGCTCCCGCCCCCGCGAGAACCGAACGGGGCCACTGTGACGTCCGCGACTGTGACGCATCCACGGGCGCGGACGCAGAAGGACATGTGATGGCCGACGAGCAGGACAAGTGGCTGGACCGCGAAACCGCGGAGGTCGTGCTGCGCGGAGAGCCGCTGGAGAAGGCCGGCCCGGAGGCGGAAGCCCGCGCCCGGCGCCTCCTCGACACCCTGAACGCCCTCACCACGACGGACCCCGAACTCCCCGGCGAAACCGCCGCCCTGGCCGCCTTCCGCGCCGCCCGCGCCGCCCCGGGGACATCGCTGACGCGGAGCGCCGACACGCCGGGCGCGGGGGCCGGAGCCGGGGTGGGCGTCGGCACCGACGGCGACGCCGCCGTGCCGGCGATGCGCCGTGCGGACGCGCCGGCCGACACGCCCGGCGGCGCATCTCCCCTCCGCGGTGCCGACACGGCCGCCGTGGCCGGTGGCGTACCGGCGGTTCACGGGGGCGACACGCCGAGCGGTCCGCGTACCGACGCGCCCGGCGGCGCATCCGCCGTCCGCGGTGCCGACACGGCCTGCGCCCCCGGCTCCGTGCCGGTCGTCGGCGGGCGCGACACGCCGGGCCCGACGTGCGGCGACACGCCGAGCGGCCACCGCACCGGCACGACCGCCGACACGACCCGCGCCGCGCGCCACGATTCGGCACACGGCCGGCGCGCCGAGGCCGCCGGCGCCGGGTCCGGCGGCCGTCCGCGTGTCGACGTCGTGGCCGACACGCCCCGGGCGCCCTCCGGCGTCCCCCGGGAGGCGACGGCACCCGCCGGGCGTGTCGGCACCGGGGCCGCCGAGTGTTCCGACGCCCCGAGCACGCCCGACGTCCCGCCCACGTCCGGCGAGCCGGGCGCCGCGAGCGGCGACGCCGGGCTGGTGCGGCTGGGCACCCGGGCCGGGCGGCCCCGGGGCTCGCGGTGGGGCCGGTCGGTGCGGTTCGGGCTGGCCGCCGCGCTGAGCGCGGGCATGGTGGGCGGCGTCGCCGCGGGCACCGGGCTGCTGCCCACCCCGTTCGACGGGCCCTCGCCCGACCCCGCGGCGACCGTCTCGGCCGGCGCGACCGCCGAACGCCCCCTCGTGTCACCGTCCCCCTCCGGCGCGGCCCGCGACGGATCGGCCCCGACCGGCGGCGCCACGCCCGGCCCGGACACCACCGCCACCGGCGAGGACGGCGACGCCACCGGCGAACCCGGCACCCGCACCGGCGATGGCGCGACCGGTGATCCCGGCCATCAGGCCGACCTCCTCCGGGCCTGCCGGGAGATCCGCGCCGGCAAGGGACTCGACGAGGCCCGGGAGCGCGCCCTGGAGCAAGCGGCCGGCGGCGCCTCCCACGTGGGCAAGTACTGCGCGAACGCCCTCGCCGGCCCCGCCAACGGCAACAACACCCGGGACCGCGGCGACGGCCGGGGCGCCGGCTCCGGCTGGGGCCAGCGCTCGCCCGGCCGGGACGACGACCGTGACGACGACCGGCAGGAGACCGGCGAGCGCAACGGCGCGGGCAACCGCGGCGGCGACGACTCGGACGGCCAGGGCGAGGAGCAGCAGGAGACGGACGAGGAAGGGGACACCGGCGGCGGCCGGCCCCTCGCCTCCCGCCTCCCTCCCCCTCCGGCCCCGCCCGCCCTCGCCCCGCCGCGCCCCCTGCCCGAGGCGCCCACCCACCCGGCGGCACCGGGCGCCCGGAACACCTCCGGGAGCGGGATCACCGCGCGCGTGGAGGTCGCTCCCGGCGGGGGTGTGACACTTTCCGCGGGTGCGGCGCAGTAGGGAGTGAGCCGACTGGTCATCGGCTTCCGCACCGAGCCGGGGTTCCCCCCGTACCCGTGGCTCGTGCGCCTCGGCGCGGGCGGGACACGTTCCCCCGGTCCCGCCCGCGCCCCTTCGAGAGAGCCGTTCCCGCCGAGGTGACTCCGGCCGGCGCGGACCCCGTCGCCCGAAGCGCCCCGGCAGGGGCGGTTCACTGGTGGACGACGACCTTGTCACCCGTACGGACCTCGTCGTAGAGGCGGGCGATGGCCGCCTCGTCCCGGACGTTGACGCAGCCGTGCGAGGCGCCCGCGTAGCCGCGCGCCGCGAAGTCCCGGGAGTAGTGCACCGCCTGGCCGCCGCTGAAGAACATCGCGTACGGCATCGGCGTGTCGTACAGGGTCGACCAGTGGTCGCGGGACTTCCAGTAGACCTCGAAGACGCCCTCCCGGGTCGGTGTGCGGTCGGAGCCGAAGCGGACCGGCAGCGTCGTCAGCGTCTTGCCGTCGACCATCCAGCGCAGGGTGCGGCTCGTCTTGCTGATGCACAGCACCCGGCCGGTCCGGCAGCGCGGGTCCGGCGGGGCGGCGGGCTGACCGCCCATCGGGTACAGGTCCCACTGGCCCGGTGTGCGGGTCATGGCGCGCAGCCGCTGCCAGGTGTCCTCGTCGGTGCGGCCGGTCTCCGGCAGGCCGCGCCTGGCCTGGAAGCCGCGCACGCCGCTCTCCGTGAGGGGCCCGTAGGTGCCGGTCGGCAGCGAGTCGAGCCAGCCGATCTGGCGCAGCCGGGCCTGGAGTTCGCGCACCTGCGGTCCGGTGTCGCCGCGCGCCCACAGCACCCGCGGCTCGGGCCGGGCGGGCGGCACGGCGGGCGCCGCGGGGGTCACCGGCGCCCGCGGGGACGGCGGCACGGGCGCCGGCGTCACGGGGGCCGCCGGTGGCGTCCGGGACGGTGCCACGGGTGCCACCGGGGTATCCGGCACGCCCGGCCGGCTCCCCGCCCCGTCGTCCGGCGCGGCCCCCGGCGACGACGCCCCGCCCGCGCCCTCGACGCGCACCGGCCCGCCGAGACCCGCCCCGCCGGCGTCCGTGCCCTCCACCCGGCAGCCGGCCACCACCGTCGCCGCGGTCGCCGCCAGGGCCACCGCGGCCATCCGCCAGCGGCGGCCCGCCGTCGCCGCGGCCCCGTTCCCGGCTCCTTCCGTGCCCCTCCCCATACCCCTCGCCTCACCTCTCGCAGGCAGCGTTCTCGTACGCATCACGGCCCCCCGCCGTATAGGAGTGTCGTACGGACGTCCTCCGGGATGTTCCCCTCGGACGTCCTCCCGATTCGTTCCCGCGGATGACGCCCGGCGAACGGCACGGCATCGTTGTGACCGGGACCGCAGGGTGGTTGTGAGCAAGGTCCCAGCGTGCGGCCCTGCCAGGGGGCGCGCACGCGCCGATACAGTCCGTCCGTGGCTCGTTCTCTACCGACGAGTAACTGACAGAGTGGTCCGAGCGAACGCTCAGCGGGAGGCATCACACCATGGCGCGCGAGTCGGAGTCCGGCCTGCCCATCGAACCGGTCTACGGGCCCGACGCCCAGGCGGACTGGGACCCGGCCGAGAAGCTGGGCGAGCCGGGGAAGTACCCCTTCACCCGGGGCGTGTACCCGACGATGTACACGGGCCGTCCCTGGACGATGCGCCAGTACGCCGGTTTCGGCACCGCCACCGAGTCGAACGCCCGCTACCAGCAACTCATCGCCAACGGCACCATGGGCCTGTCGGTCGCCTTCGACCTGCCCACCCAGATGGGCCACGACTCCGACGCGCCGATCGCCTCGGGCGAGGTCGGCAAGGTCGGCGTGGCGATCGACTCGATCGACGACATGCGGGTGCTCTTCGGCGGCATCCCGCTGGACCGGGTCTCCACGTCGATGACGATCAACGCCCCGGCGGCCCTGCTGCTGCTCCTCTACCAACTGGTCGCCGAGGAACAGGGCGTGTCCGCCGACCGGCTCACCGGCACGATCCAGAACGACGTGCTGAAGGAGTACATCGCGCGCGGGACGTACATCTTCCCGCCCAAGCCGTCGCTGCGGCTGATCGCGGACATCTTCAAGTACTGCAAGGCCGAGATCCCGAAGTGGAACACCATCTCGATCTCCGGCTACCACATGGCCGAGGCGGGCGCCTCTCCCGCGCAGGAGATCGCCTTCACCCTCGCCGACGGCATCGAGTACGTGCGCACGGCGGTCGCGGCCGGCATGGACGTGGACGATTTCGCGCCCCGGCTGTCGTTCTTCTTCGTCGCCCGGACCACGATCCTGGAGGAGGTCGCCAAGTTCCGGGCGGCCCGCCGGATCTGGGCCCGGGTGATGAAGGAGGAGTTCGGCGCGAAGAACCCCAAGTCGCTCATGCTGCGCTTCCACACCCAGACCGCGGGCGTGCAGCTCACCGCGCAGCAGCCCGAGGTCAACCTGGTCCGGGTCGCCGTGCAGGGCCTCGCCGCGGTCCTCGGCGGCACCCAGTCGCTGCACACCAACTCCTTCGACGAGGCCATCGCGCTGCCGACCGACAAATCGGCGCGCCTGGCCCTGCGCACCCAGCAGGTCCTCGCCTACGAGACGGACGTCACCGCGACCGTCGACCCCTTCGCCGGCTCCTACGTCATAGAGAAGATGACCGACGACGTCGAGGCGGCGGCGCTGGAACTGATGCGGAAGGTCGAGGACCTCGGCGGCGCCGTCAACGCCATCGAACACGGCTTCCAGAAGAGCGAGATCGAGCGCAGCGCCTACCGCATCGCCCAGGAGACCGATTCCGGTGAGCGCGTCGTCGTCGGCGTCAACCGCTACCAACTCGACGAGGAGGAGCCCTACGAGCCGCTCCGCGTCGACCCGGCGATCGAGGCCCAGCAGGCCGAACGGCTGGCCCGGCTGCGCGCGGAGCGCGATACGGCGGCCGTGGAGAGCGCGCTGGCGGCGCTGAAGAAGGCCGCCGAGGGCGAGGACAACGTCCTCTACCCGATGAAGGACGCGCTCCGCGCGCGGGCGACCGTCGGCGAGGTGTGCAACGCGCTGCGCGACGTCTGGGGGACCTACGTGCCCTCCGACGCCTTCTGACCGACCTGCCGGGAGGGAGTGTCGCACCCGCGTGCGACACTCCCTCCATGTTCGGCGTCATCGACCTCCCCACCTACCTGGCAGGGCTCGCCCTCATCGTCCTGCTCCCGGGGCCCAACTCCCTGTACGTCCTCTCCGTCGCCGCCCGGCGCGGCGTGCGCTCCGGGTATACCGCCGCGGCCGGCGTCTGGTGCGGCGACACGGTCCTGATGACGCTGTCGGCCGCCGGGGTGGCCTCGCTGCTCCAGACCAACGAGGTGCTGTTCGGCATCGTGAAGTACCTCGGCGCCGGCTACCTCACCTGGCTCGCGGTCGGCATGCTGCGGGCCGCCTGGAGCATGTGGAAGACGCGGCGCGAGCGTGTCGGGGAGGCGGCCGACGCGCCGGTGGCCGCCGACGAACGGCCCTTCCGGCGGGCACTGGTGGTCAGCCTGGTCAACCCGAAGGCGATCCTCTTCTTCGTCGCCTTCTTCGTGCAGTTCGTCGACCCGGCCTACGCGCACCCCGCCCTGTCCTTCGTGGTCCTCGGGCTCTTCGCGCAGCTCGCCAGCTTCCTCTACCTGAGCGCCCTGATATTCAGCGGCACCAGGCTGGCCGCCGCCTTCCGCCGCCGCCGGGGCCTGTCGGCCGGGGCGACCTCGGCGGCCGGCGCGCTCTTCCTCGGCTTCGCGGTGAAGCTGTCCCTGGCCGGCGCGTGAGCGCCTGACCGCCCTCCCGGACCCCGCCGGCTCCCGGTCGTCCCGGCCCCTGCCCGTCCTCGGCCCCGCGCCCGGCGGCCCGCTCAGCGCACCCCGAACCGGGCCAGGTGGGCGCCGGGGCCGTCCGGGCCCGGTCCGGCCCAGCCGACGTAGCCGTCGGGCCGTACGAGGAACAGTCCCGTGCCGTACGCCCCGTGCGCCGGACCGCGCACCACACGCACCGCGGCCGGCACCGCCTCCGGGGCGGGCACGCCCAGCGCGAGCAGTGTCCAGTGCGGTCCGCGGAAGGCGTCGAAGAGCCGGGTGCCCGCCACCGTGCCGTCGGGCGCGCGGTCGCCCGCCCGCAGCGCGCCGTCCGGGGCCGGCCGGGTCTCGGCGGTGAGGGACGAGTCCCGGTAGCCGAGCCCGAGCTGCCGGGTGGCCCCGCCGCGCCGCACCTCGCCGCGGTGGACGCCGGTGGACAGGCCGAGCATCGCGGCGGCGACGGCGCGCCGTTCCTCCTCGTAGCTGTCCAGGAGCGTGTCCGGGGCGCCGTCGAGGAGCACGGCGCCCAGTTTCCAGCCCAGGTTGTAGGCGTCCTGGACGCTCGTGTTCAGCCCCTGTCCGCCCGCCGGGGAGTGCACGTGCGCCGCGTCCCCGGCGAGGAGGACCCGGCCCGCCCGGAACCGGTCGGCCAGCGCCGCGCGCGGCCGGAAACCGGAGGCCCAGCGCACCTCGGTGACGTCCCCGGCGGAGAGGTGGGTGCGCTCCGCGACCGCCCGGCGCACCCCGTCCGGGGAGAGGTCCGCCGACGTGCCCTCCGGGAGGCGGACGACGAGCTGGAAGTCCTCGGTGCCGGCCAGCGGGCAGAGCGCGAGCACGTCGTCCTCCCCGCCGTCGCCCGGGAAGATGTGCCAGTGCTCCCGGTCCAGGCCGCGTACACGCACGTCGGCCACGAGGGTCGGGCCCGGGTCGAGGGCTTCGCCGGCCATCGCGACGCCGAGCGAGCGGCGCACGGCCGAGCGTCCGCCGTCGGCGGCGACCGCGTACCGGGCGCGCAGGACCCGCCCGGAGGCGCCGTCTGGCCGGGACGGCCCGGGGGAGTGGGGCCCGGCCCCGCGGCGGGCCGGGACGCTACCGGGTCCGGCGGGCCCGGCGGCGGCGGATCGCGCGGGTGGCCACCGGGGGCAACAGGTCCACGGCGAGCCGCTTCAGCCGGGTCCGGCCGCTCCGCCGGGGCGCGTGCGCCGCGCCGGAGACGGCGGCCCCCGGCGCGCCGGACGGGGCACTCCCCGCCGGTGCCGTCGGCGCCGGGGGAGCCGCGGCCGGGGCCGCCGGAGCCGGCGCGGGCGCCGGAGCGGGGTCCCGGTGCCGTGACGTGGGCAGGGGCGGCATGCGCAGCCGCTTGCCCTTGGCCCGCACGCGGATCAGCCGGTGCCCCGCGGCCGGCTCCTCGCTCACCGCGCAGTCGTCGCGCGCCGCCAGCATGGCCAGCAGCGCCTCCCGCGCCGGCTCCGGGTCGCCCCAGGTGCCGTAGAGCTTCTGGCCGCTGAGGCAGACCGGGCGCAGCCCGCGGCTGAGCACCGCCTCCCAGGCGGCCAGCGCGACGCCCGGCGTGTGCTCGGAGCGGAAGTCGTCCAGGACCACGATGCCGTCGGGCAGCAGCAGCTCCCGGGCCGCGCCGATGTCCCCCCGGACGTGCTCGTACAGGTGCGAGGCGTCGATGTGGACGAAGCGGCAGCTCCCCGCCGCGACCTCGCCGGTGATCGCCGAACTGGGCGCCTGGACGACGACCGGCGGCGACGCGTGGAAGGAGAGGTAGTTCCGCTCGAAGGCCCGCCGGGTCAGCGAGGCGTACGACCGCCGCGCCTCGGCCCGGTTCGCCTCGTCCGGCGGCTCCTCGCCGAACAGGTCGCAGACCACCAGCCGCTCGCCCTCCCGCAGCCGGTGTCCGAGCAGGATCGCGCTCTTGCCCAGGTAGGTGCCCAGTTCCAGCAGGTCCCCGTGGACGCCCCGGCCCTCCTGCCACTCCAGGAACCAGGAGAACAGCACCTGGTCGAGGGGCCAGAACCAGCCGGGGACGTCGTCCAGCTCACGAGGGTGCACGGGTGACTCTTGCGCAGTGGCCATGGAGGGAGGATGCCGCCTGAACGGCTGAAAATCTGCTTACCCGCACGTATTGATATCCGGGGGCGACATGCGCGACACGAACGGCACGAACCGCCCCGCGGCCCGCCCGTGTCCGCCCGGTGCCCGCGAACCGCCCCACGGCCCGCCGCGCGGCCCGGCGGCGGGACGTCATCCCGTGTTCACCTCACGGCCCCGGCGTGTTCGGCCCCCGACGACGGGCGCCTCCTACGGTCGCCGGGATCGGCCTCTGAGAGAACCCAGGTGCACGTGTGACCCGACGCCCCCCGACCCTGTCCGTGATCGTCCCCTGCTACCACGTCGAGGCCCTGGTCCACGACACGGTGGCCGGCCTCGCGGCCAACGACCGGGACGACTTCGAGTTCCTCTTCGTCGACGACCACTCGACCGAGGACGAGACCCATGAGGCGCTCCTGGAACTGACCCGGCCCCTCGCCCGCGCCCGGGTGATCCGGCGCGAGCACAACGGCGGACTGGCCACCGCCCGCAACACCGGCATCGACGCCGCCGAGGGCCGCTACCTCACCTTCCTCGACGGCGACGACTGGCTGGCCCCCGGCCACCTGACCGCCCTCGTCGAGGCCGCCGAACGCCTCGACGTCGACTTCGTGCGCACCGACCACGTCCAGGTCACCGGCCGCGAACGCACCCTGCACCGCGCCCCCGAGGGCCGCCGGAACGTGGCCCTGGACCCCCGTGACTCGATCCTCCCGGTCGACGACACCACCATGGTCGACTACCCCTACGCCTGGGCGGGCGTCTACCACCGCCGCCTGCTCGACCGGGGGCTGCTGCGCTTCCACGACGGACTGCGTACCGCCGAGGACCGGCCCTGGATCTGGGAGCTGCACCGCCGGGCCGACTCCTACGCCGTCGCCGCGCTCCCCGGCGTCTTCTACCGGCGCGGCCTCGCCACCTCGCTCACCCAGATCGGCGACGTGCGCCAACTGGACTTCTTCCGCGCCTTCGACCTGGTCCTGGACGCCCTCGCCGACGACCCGGACGCGGCCCGGCTGCGCCCGAAGGCCCTGCGCACCTACTGCGTCGTCATCGCCCACCAGCTCCTCGACCGGCACCGCTTCGAACGCGGCGTCCACGCCCGGCTGCGGCAGACCGCCGCCGAGGTGCTGGGCCGGATGACCGAGGAGGAACTGGGCGGGGCCCTGGCCGGCATGGGGGAGGAGCGCCTGACGGCGCTGCGCCGCGTCCGCGGCGGACTCAAGGGAGTGGCGGCATGATCCAGATCTTCTTCTCGGCCACGCAGTACGCCGCGGCCACCGTCACCGCCGCCCTGCGCGCCGGCCTCTTCGGGCCCCGCGCGGCCCACCGCCGCATCCTCGTCGTCAGCAACACCGCCGCCGTGCCCGAGGTGGGCACGCCGCTGGACCGGATGCCCGGCTTCGAGGAACTGCGCCCCGAGTTCGACCAGGTGCACTCCTGGAACGCGTTCATCAGCCCCCACCACCCGGCCGGCTGGTCGCCGCGCGCCCAGGACGCGCACCTGTGGGAGAAGGCCGTGCGCCTCGCCTGGGACCTCGGCGACGAACCGGTCGAGATCGCCTGCGAGTCCATCCAGGCCAACCCGTCCCGGGCGGTCGCCGAGATCTTCGCCGAGAGCCCCGTCCACGTCTACGCCGACGGCCTGATGAGCTACGGCCCCACCCGCAACCGCCTCCCGCGCACCCTGAGCAGCCGCATCGCGCGCGTGCTCCATCTCGACCTGGTCCCCGGACTGCGGCCCCTGCTGCTCTCCGAGTACGGCGTCGCCTCCGAGCCGATCCCGCACGAGGCGATCGTCGGCGTCCTGGACCGGCTCGGCCGCGAGGGCGCCGGCGTCCTCGCCGAGCGGGTCCCCGCCGACGAGCCGCCCACGGCGGTCCTGCTCGGCCAGTACCTCTCGGCCATCGACCTCGTCACCCGGGACGAGGAGGAGGACCTGCACCTGCGGATGCTGCGCGCCGCGGTCCGGGCCGGGCACCGCTCGGTGCTCTTCAAGGCCCACCCCAGCGCCCCCGCCGCGCACAGCCGGTCCCTGGAGTCGGCCGCCGCCGGACTGGGCGTCCGGCTGACCGTGCTCGGCGAACCGGTCCTCGCGGAGACCGTGTTCGCCCGCCTGCGGCCCACCCTGGTCGTCGGCTGCTTCTCCACGGCCCTGATGACCGCCGCCGCCTTCTACGGCATCCCGGTGGCCCGGGTCGGCACCGCGACGCTCCTGGACCGCATCACCCCCTACGAGAACAGCAACCGCGTCCCCCTGACCGTCATCGACGCGGCCCTGCCCGACGCCGAGACGGGCACGGTGGGCGAGCCGCTGGAACTGGACGCCCTCGCCGGCCGGCTCGCGCCGCTGCTGCGGGCGGTGGGCTACTGCATGCAGTCCCGCAAACTGCGAGACCTGCGCGAGGAGACGGCCGCCTGGCTCACCGAGCACCTGGCGGAGCACCCGCAGTACTTCAAGAAGCGGCGGCTGACGAGCCTGCGGCTGCCCGGCGGCAGCCCCGTCCGGGCGGAGGCGCTGCGCCGCAGCCCGACGGTGCGGCGGGTGGTGCGCGGCATCCGCGCCGCCCAGTCCCCGTCCTGACCCGGCCCCGACGGCCACCGGCCCCGACGGCCACCGGGCCCGCGCCCCGCACCGGGCGCGGGCCCGGTGTGCCGTGCGGGGCGGTCCCGGCGGGCGGCGGGGCGTGATCAGCCGGCCGCGCGGCCCCGGGCCCGTACCCGGGCCGCCTGTCCGGTCATCGTCCGCTTCAACGCGGGCCCGAAGGGCCGCTCCACGTACCGGTGCAGCAGCCAGGCCACCGTCAGCAGACCGGCCACCGCCGACAGCAGCGTCGCGTACGGCCCGATCCCCAGTCCCCGGTGCAGCACCCGCACGACGAACCAGCCCAGGTGCTCGTGGACCAGGTAGAAGGGGTAGGTCAGGGCACCCGCCACGGTGAGCCACCGCCAGTTCGCCCACCGGGCCCAGCCCAGCGCCACCACCGCGACGGCCGCGAAGGAGGCGAGGACGATCGCCTGGATCACGTACGGGTTGCGCTGGAAGTCGCCGGACATCCCCGGGTGCCACAGGGCCGTCACCGAGTACCGCTGCCCCAGCAGGAACGACACGCCGACGATCCCCCAGAGCAGCAGATCGCTCCCGAAGCGGTGGATCAGGTACAGCGCCAGCCCGCCGATGAAGTACGGCGCGTGGTCCCGCATCACCAGTTCGTCGGTCAGCGGCGTGTCGGCGACCCGGGCGAGGACACCCGCCAGCGTCCACAGCACGCAGAAGAGCACCACCCGGCGGTAGGTGACGCCCTTCCAGATGACGAACAGCGCGAAGAGCGCGTAGAACCTCAGCTCGACCCAGAGCGTCCAGCACACGCCGAGCACCCGCGGGGAGCCCATGGGCTGCTGGAGCATCGTGAAGTTGAGCAGGAACTCGTCGGCGCGCAGCGGCGCGGACACCACCGGCAGCACCAGGGAGGCGCCGCCCACGATCAGCAGGGCCGCCCAGTACGCCGGGTACAGGCGGGCCACCCGGGAGCGGAAGAAGTCGCCCAGGCTCCGGCCCCAGCCGCTCATGCAGATGACGAAACCGCTGATGACGAAGAAGAACTGCACTCCCAGGCAGCCGTAGACGGCCACCTGGGACAGCGACGGGAACAGCCGCCCGGGGGACTGCCCCCACGAGGCGGCGATCGCCCCGTTCTTGCCGGCGAAGTGGTACAGGCAGACCATCAGCGCGGCGAGCAGCCGCAGTCCGTCCAGGGCGCGCAGCCGGTCCGCGCGGCCACGGCGCGGGGCGGGCCCGACGGCCGGGAGGGGAGGGGTGGGGGCCGGCGCGTCGCCCTCGCGGGCCACCGCCGGTTCGGCCGCTGTCATCCGAAGCCTTCCTCGCTCTTCTGGGGTGCCCGGTCTCCCGGGGTGTCCGGGTCTCGTGCGTGCTCGGGGTCGTGGGCGGTGGGTGGGGTCCGTGCGCGGTCTCGTGCGCGCTCGGTCTCGTGGGCGGTCCGGCTCGCGGGCCACCGCGTCTCGGCGGCGCGGCGTGCGAGCCGTACGCCCGTCAGTGCCGCGTCAGGCTCCGGGCGCGGCGGGCGAGCCGGCGTACGGCCGGACTGCGCGGCAGGAACTCCAGCCGTGCCGGGACCGCGCCGGGCAGGCCGAGGGCGGCCAGGCGGCGGCGGGAGAAGTGGCGCCGGGCCCGCCCGTCCAGGTGCCGGGACAGGTACGCCTCGGCGGCCGGACGCAGGTCCGGGCGGACCGCCGGGCACATGGTGAACGCCACCGCGTCCAGCAGCGCGGCCACCTCGCCGGGGGACGGGGCCGCGGCGGGCGGGGCACCGAGTTCCGGCACCAGCGCGTCGACCAGGGCCAGCGCGGGCCGGTCCGGATGCGCGGGGGTCGTGCGCCGGACCGCCAGGGGACCGGCCCCCGTCCGGGCGGCCGGTACGCCGTGGCGCTCCGGCGCGGTGAGCAGCACCGCGGAGAGGCAGCCGACGACCAGCGCGGGCCGCGCGAGCACGAGGGCGGCCTCGGCGGGCAGCCCCGGCGGCGCCACCGCGCAGCGGGCGCCGTGCCGCGCCGCCTCCTCCTCCAGGGGACGCGACCAGCGCGCCGGGGCGCCGGGCGGGGGCCGCAGCACGAGGTGCCGGTGGCCCAGCGCGACCACCTCGCGCACCGTCCGCCGGAGCAGTTCCGTCTCCTCGGCGGGGGAGACGAGGCCGCGCGCCGCCAGGGCCTCGCCGAGCACGAGCACGCGGGCGTCCCGGTCAGGCCCCCCGCCGGGGGCCTGCGTGTCGGCGGTCGGGCCGGTGTGCCGGGGGCCGGGCGTGTCGCAAGCGGCGCCGGTGTGCCGGCCGCCCGGCGTGCCGGCCCTCCGGCGGGTGTCGCAGGGGCCGGGCGTGTCGGCCCCCTCGGGCGGACCCCCCTCCGGGCGCCCGTCCGCGGCCACGCCCGTGTCCGCCGCCGGGAGCACCTTCGGGCCCGCGCCCGCGTCCCCGTCCCGGTGCGCCCGGTGCGTCCGGTGAGCCTCGTGGACCTCGGGCGACCGGGCCTGGTCCCCGGCCAGTTCGCCCGCCACCCTCGTCAGCGCCCCGGGCGGCACCGGCACCGCCGGGACCCCGTACTCGGCGAGCAGCAGCGGGGCGAGCCCCGGCACCGCGCCGGTGTGCAGCAGCCGGTCGACGCGCGTGCCGACCAGGGGGTCGACCTTCTCCCCGGTGGGTCCGTACACCGCGAGGCCGTCCACGAGGACGTCGACGGGGGCGCCGGTGAACACCTGGCACAGGGCGAGCGACGGGTTCTCCCGGACCGACTCGACCACGAGCCGCACCGTGCCGTCGCCGAGCCGCCACAGCCGCCGCAGGTACCGCTCCCACAGCGGCACGTCGTCGGCGCGGGGCGCCCAGGCGGCCGGGTGGAAGGGCGCGACGGCCGCGTTCCAGGACAGCACCTCGTCGAAGCGCTCCCGCAGCCGCGCGAACCCCGGCAGCGCGTCGGGCGCGGGCGTGGTCTCCGGCACCTCGGCGCCGTGCGCGACCAGCAGCAGACGTCGCCCGTCCGGAGCGAACAGGCCGGCGTCCAGCGCGGCGGCGAGCGCCGCCGCGCCCGCGAGGGAGGAGACGCAGAAGATCCGGATCGTCGCGGGCATCAGACGGCCGCCGTCCGGGCCGGGAGGGACCGGCGTCGCAGCCGCCGCAGCCGGTTCGCCCGCCGGGCGTCCATCGACTCCAGCACCCCGGACAGCACCGGCTGCGGCAGGCGCCGCAGCGCGGCGGCGACGCCCGAGCGCAGCGCGCGGGCGACGTCCGGCTCGAACCGGTCGGCCGCGCCCAGGTGATGGGCCATCACCGCGCAGTAGGTGCGGACCGCCTTGGGCAGCAGCCGGTCCGCGTCCCGGTCCCGGGCCGTCTCCTCGACGACCTGGTCGAAGGCGCGCAGGAAGTCCAGTTGGCGCACGTCCCCGATCTGCGTCAGGGAGGAGGCCACGCCACGGCGGTAGTACACGCCCAGCAGACCCACCACGGCGAACGACTCCGCCTCCCGGTGCAGCCGCCAGATCCACGGCCGGTCCTCCGCCGTGCGCAGGCCGTCGGTGAAACGCAGCAGGCCCCGGTCGAGCAGCCGCCGGTGGTAGACGCCGGCCCACGCGTACGGGTAGTCCACGCACGTCGTGCGGTCCGCCGGGAGGATCGCCCCGCGCGGGTCCAGGACCACGTCCCGGCGGCCCAGCGGCACCCGGTGGACGCCGCGCGCCCGGCCGGTGCACTGCACGTGGTCCGTGCGCACGAAGTCGCAGCCCAGCCGCTCGGCCGCCGCGAGCAGCCGCGCCAGATGACCGGGTGCGATCCAGTCGTCGCCGTCCAGGAACGTCAGGTACGTGCCGCGCGCCCGGTCGATGCCGGTGTTGCGCGCGGTCGCCAGCCCGCCGTTGCGCGCGTGCCGGATCAGCACGGCGCCCGGCAGTGTTTCCGCCGCGCGCCGCAGGATGTCCGCCGTACCGTCCTCGGAACAGTCGTCCACGAGGAGGAATTCGACCTCCTCACCGGCGTTCGCCCGCAGGCTTCCCAAAGTGTCCGTCGCGTAGTGCCGCACGTTGTAGAACGGCACGATGACCGAGAGCTTGACCACGCGCCCCACGCTAGGAGCCGGCCCGGCACGCCTTCCGACCTCCGCCTGGACCCGCGGTGAACGGCGCGTGGTGAGTCCGTGAACGGGCGTTTCTCCCGGCGCGATCCGGGGCCGGTTCGCCACCCGGCGGGGCGCTGTTCACCCTTTGTTGCATTCCGGTTGGGCGATTACTAGGAATGGCTTCCTAGCGTCTTCCCCGTGCCAGAAAGTGCAACGAAGACCCGGCGAGTGGCCGTTATCGCGGATTCCGACACCCGGTGGAAATGGGGGGCCCTCACGGCGTCCCGGCTCTCCCCCGAGGACGTCGGCTTCCACCTGGACGGCTACCTCCTGCGGGGCCGCGCCACCCCCACCGCCCGCCAACTGCGCGAAGTCGGCGTCGAGGCGGACTCGCTGCGCGAGGTGACCGCCGCCGAGTTCCTGCGCGCGATGACCGGGGAACCCTGCGACGTCCTCGTCCTCGCCCTGGTCGGCGGCGGTGTCCAGGCGATGCTGCACGGACTGGCCCACGCCTGGGCCGGCCGCGCCGACCGGCCCGTCGTCGTCACCGGCTACGTCGGCGTCGTCTACGAGAAGCTCGCCGACGGCCTCCTGCTGCGCCACGGCGCCGACCTCGTCCTCGCCAACTCCCGCCAGGACGCCGAACGTTTCCGCGCCGTCTACGAGGGGGTCGGCGCCGACGCCTCCTCGGTCACCGAGGTCGCGCTGCCCTTCCTCGGCGGCGAGCCCCACCCCGGCCTCCCGGACGGCACCGGCCCGCGCACGGTCGTCTTCGCCGCCCAGCCCTCCGTCCCGGAGACCCGCGCCGACCGCGCCTACCTGCTGGACCGGCTCGTCCGCCACGCCCGCCTCCACCCCGGCCGCGAGGTGCTGCTGAAGCTCCGCTCCCGGCCCGGCGAGCACACCACGCACATCGAGGAGGTGCCGTACCAGAAGCTGGTGCGCCGGGCCGGCCCGCCCGCCAACCTCCGCCTCGTCTACGGGCACATGGGCGAGGTCCTGGACCGCACCGACCTGCTGGTCACCGTCAGCTCCACGGCCGCCCTGGAGTCCCTGCACCGGCGCATCCCCACCGCGCTCCTCACCGACCTCGGCGTGCGCGAGGCACTCGGCAACCACCACTTCGTCGGCTCCGGCTGCCTCGCCTCCTGGGACCAGCTCGACGACGGCCACCTCCCCGTGCCGGACCCCGGGTGGAGCGCCCGGCAGGGCATCGCCGCCGACGGGGGCTACGCGCGCAGCCACGACACCGCCCGCGCCCGCATCACCGAACTGCTGGCCCGGCCCGGCGGACGGCCCCCGCTCAGCCCGTACTACACGCCCGTCACCGCACCCGGCTACCTGCCCGGTGTCCTCGCCCGCCACCACCTCGCCCCCGACGGCAGCCCGCTGCCCGGCGCCCCCGCCGCGGGACCCGGCCCGGGACCGGTCCGGCGGGCCGTGCGCAGCGCCGCCCGGGGCGCCTACCGGCACGGCGTCCAGCGGGTCGCCCCCGTCATCCGGCGGATGGGCGAGCTGTGACCGCCCCGACCCCCACGCCAGGAGCAGATCCCATGACCCACCCGCACGCGGTGCGCCGCGTCCTCGCCGTGATCCCCGCCCGGGGCGGCTCCAAGGGCGTGCCCGCGAAGAACCTCGCCCCGGTCGGCGGCGTGCCCCTCGTGGTCCGCGCGGTGCGCGCGTGCCGGGACGCGGGCCTGGTCACGGACGTCGTGGTCTCCACCGACGACGACGCGATCGCCGCCGTGGCCCGCGAGGCGGGCGCCGAGGTGGTCCGCCGGCCCGCCGCGCTCTCCGGGGACACGGCGACCTCCGAGGCCGCCGTGCTGCACGCCCTGGACGCCCACGAGGCCCGGCACGGCACCCCCGTCGACGTGGTGCTGCTCGTGCAGTGCACCAGCCCCTTCCTCTCCCGCGCCGACCTCGACGGCGTGGCCGGCGCGGTCGTCCGGGACGGCGCGGACACGGCGGTGACCGTGGCCCCCTTCCACGGCTTCGTCTGGCGGGACGGGGACGCGCCCCTGCACGTGGCCGGCGAGCCGCGCGGCGGCCACGGCGTCAACCACGACAAGGCCCGCCGGCCCCGCCGCCAGGACCGCCCCCAGGACCTGCTGGAGACCGGCGCCGCCTACGCCATGGCCGTCCCCGGCTTCCGCGCCCACGGCCACCGCTTCTTCGGCCGCACCGACCTGGTCCGCACCGACCCGGCCCGCGTCCTGGAGGTCGACGACCCGCACGAGCTGGCCCGCGCCCGCGCCCTGGCCCCGCTGCTGGACGCGGCGGTCACCGGCACGCTGCCGACCGCCGCCGACGTGGACGCCGTCGTCCTCGACTTCGACGGCACCCAGACCGACGACCGGGTGCTGATCGACGCCGACGGCCGGGAGACGGTCCGCGTCCACCGCGGCGACGGGCTCGGCATCGCGGCCCTGCGCCGGGCGGGGTTCGCGCTGCTCATCCTCTCCAGCGAGGTGAACCCGGTCGTCGCAGCCCGCGCCCGCAAGCTCCGCATCCCCGTGCTGCACGGCATCGAGCGCAAGGACCTCGCCCTCAAGCGGTGGTGCGAGGAGCGGGGCATCGCCCCCGAGCGCGTGCTCTACGCCGGAAACGACGTCAACGACCTGCCCTGCTTCTCCCTGGCCGGCTGGCCGGTCGCCGTGGCCGGCGCCCACGAGGCGGTGCGCGGCGCCGCCCGTGCCGTCACCACCGTCCCCGGCGGCTCCGGCGCCATCCGCGAGATCGCCGGCTGGCTCCTCGGCCCCACCCTCGACACGCCCGTCCGCGCCACGACGCCGCGGACGGCCGACACGCCCGCCGCCTGCGACACGCCCGGCCCGGCAACGGTGCCGCACTCGTCCGGCACGCCCGGCCCCACCGGCCCCCCGCACCCGCCCGCCCCCGACCCGCACCCCACGCACACCCCCGACCTCGCCGGCCGCGCCGGCGCCGGTTCCGCCACCCCGCTCACCCCGTGAGCCCCGCACCACGAAGGACAGCCATGAGCACCGACCCCCGCATCCGCACCCTCGGCTCCCGCGAGGCCGGCCCCGGCCGCCCCGTGTACGTCACCGGCGAGATCGGCATCAACCACAACGGCGACATCGAGAACGCCTTCAAGCTGATCGACGCCGCCGCCGAGGCGGGCTGCGACGCCGTCAAGTTCCAGAAGCGCACCCCGGAGATCTGCACCCCGCGCGACCAGTGGGACATCGAGCGCGACACGCCCTGGGGCCGCATGACGTACATCGACTACCGCCACCGGGTCGAGTTCGGCGAGGACGAGTACCGCCGCATCGACGCCTACTGCCGGGAGAAGGGGATCGACTGGTTCGCCTCCCCGTGGGACACCGAGGCCGTCGCCTTCCTGGAGAAGTTCGACGTCCCCGCCCACAAGGTCGCCTCCGCCTCCCTCACCGACGACGAACTGCTGCGGACGCTGCGCGCGACCGGCCGCACCGTCATCCTGTCCACCGGCATGTCGACCCCCCGGCAGATCCGCCACGCCGTCGAGGTCCTCGGCTCGGACAACATCCTGCTCTGCCACGCCACCTCGACCTACCCGGCCAAGGCCGAGGAGCTGAACCTGCGCGTCATCGACACCCTGCGCCAGGAGTACCCGAACGTCCCCATCGGCTACTCCGGCCACGAGACCGGCCTGCAGACCACCCTCGCGGCCGTCGCCCTCGGCGCCGCCTTCGTCGAGCGCCACATCACCCTCGACCGCGCCATGTGGGGTTCGGACCAGGCCGCCTCCGTCGAACCGCAGGGCCTGACCCGCCTGGTCCGCGACATCCGCACCATCGAGGCGTCCCTCGGCGACGGCGTCAAGAAGGTCTACGACTCCGAACTCGCCCCCATGAAGAAGCTGCGCCGCGTCCCCGGCGTCGTCACCGAGGCGGAGATCGCCGCGGCGGCGGGCGAGCCGGTCACCGTCTGACACCCCACCCCACCCACCAGGGACGGTCCTACGCCGATGAGCCCCCGCGCCGGGAACCCCGGCCCCCCGACCCTCGCCTTCGTCGAGAGTCCGGTACAGCTACTCAACGTGCTGGAGTGGGCCCACACCCGCGCGCCCGGCGCGGGGCTCACCCTCGTCGTCCTGTCCCCCGTGGACCCGATGACCCGCGGCCAGTTGCGCCGCATGGCCGAACTGGCCCGGCAGGAGGGCCACGAGGTCCGCTGGGAGGAGGCCCGCGGCGGCGCCACCGCCCCCTTCCGCACCGTCGGCGGCCTCACCGGCGCCCTGCGCCGCGCCGACCGGGTCGTCCTCGGCGACCCCTTCTCCCGCTACGTACAGCTCCTGCTCACCCTCAGCCGCGCCCGCGACCTGGTCGTCGTCGACGACGGCACCGCCACCATGGAGTTCGTCACCCAGCTCGCCCGCGGCGAACGCCTGGTGCGCTGGCACCGCCGGGGCAGCCGGCCCGGCCCCCGCGACCTGCTCTTCGCCCCCGTCTCCGGCATCGCCCGGCGCCGGCTCACCCCGGGCGCGCGGCGCCGGGCCGAGGTCTTCTCCGCGATGCCCTTCGAGGACACCCCCGAGGGCGTCGAGGTCGTCGCCAACGACTTCGCCTGGACCCGGGCCCGCTTCGGCCCGCCCCGCGTCGGCAAGGGCGCCGACCTGGTGGGCACCTCCCTGGTGGAGACCGGCGTCGTCGACGGCGACCGCTACGTGGACGCCGTCCGGAGCCTGGCCCGCGCCCACGGGGCGGGCCGCTACTTCGCCCACCGCCGCGAGAGCGCCGAGAAGCTGCACCGGCTCGCGGTGGAGACCGGCCTGGAGATCGTCCGCCCCGAGCTCCCCCTCGAACTGATCGCCCGGCGCGGCCCGATCGGCCGTACCGTCCTCAGTTTTCCCTCCACGGTCCTGCACACCCTGCCGCTCGCCCTGGCCGGCACCGAGGTCCGGGTCGGCGTCTGCGACATCGACCCCGCCTGGCTCACCCGGAACGCCTCCCCGCGCGCCCGGGGCTTCCTGTCCGGCGTCACCGGCTCGGCCCGCGGCGCCCACCGCCTGCCCGCCTGACCCCGCCCGCCCCGGCTCGGGACACCGGCCCCGCGGCCGGGGCGGGGCCGGCCCCGCCCCGGCGGCCCCGGCGTCCTCGGCGCGCGTGGGCCCGGTGAGGCGTGGTATCCGTGAGAGGAAGACGGGTGCCGGGACGCCGCCGAGGCGTTCCCGGTGGATCCTCCTGACCCGCACGGCCGAAAAGGGCGGCGAGTTTACCCAGCAGAGACGACAGGTATGCGTAGGGCGGCCAGATTTCTTCCCCTGACGGGCTGAATTTTTGTTGATCGTGGGTCGAACCGGGGCTTGGGCGTCCTACCCTTCAGAGGGTGAAGCAGCTCATGTCCCCAGAGTCCGAGGCCGAACGCGAGGCCGCACCCCCCGACGCCGTGCTCCCCGGCACGCTCCCCGAGGCGCTGCGCGCCGAACTCGTGGCCTTCCGCCGTGACCTGCACCGCCACCCCGAGCTGGGCAACCAGGAGTTCCGCACCACCGCGGCGATCAAGGAGCGGCTGCGGCAGGCCGGGCTGCGACCGCGCGTCCTGAGCGTGGGCACCGGACTCGTCTGCGACATCGGCGTCGGCGACCCCGGGTTCGACGGCGCCGGCATCCTCGCCCTGCGGGCGGACATCGACGCCCTGCCCATCCCGGACACCAAGCACGACTGCCCGTACCGCTCGACCGTGCCCGACCGCGCGCACGCCTGCGGCCACGACGTGCACACCACCGTCGTGCTGGGCGCCGGGATCATCCTCGCCGACCTGCACCGGCGCGGCGTGCTGCCCCGGCCGGTCCGGCTGATCTTCCAGCCGGCCGAGGAGGTGCTGCCCGGCGGGGCCGCCGACACCCTCGCCGACGACGTCCTCGACGGCGTGCACCGCATCCTCGCCGTGCACTGCGACCCCCGGGTCGACGCCGGCCTCATCGGACTGCGCCAGGGCCCCATCACCTCCGCCTGCGACCGGCTGGAGATCACCCTCGACGGCCCCGGCGGCCACACCGCCCGCCCCCACCTGACCACCGACCTGGTCACCGCCGCCGCCCGCGTCGCCACCGACGCGCCCGCGCTGGTCTCCCGGCGGGTCGACAGCCGCGGCGGACTCGCCCTGACCTGGGGCCGCATCGAGTCCGGACACGCCCCGAACGTCATCCCGCAACACGCCGAACTGGCCGGGACCGTGCGGTGCCTCGACCTCGACACCTGGCGGCAGGCGCCCGATGTCGTGGTCGCGGCCATCGACGAGATCGCCAACCTCTACCGGGCCAAGTCCCAGATCACCTACGTACGAGGCGTGCCGCCGGTCGTCAACGAGCCGGTCAGCACCGAACTGCTGCGCACCGCCATGGCCGCCCGGCGCGGACCCGACTCCGTGGAGAACACCGAGCAGTCCCTCGGCGGCGAGGACTTCTCCTGGTACCTGGAGCACGTGCCCGGCGCCATGGCCCGGCTCGGCGTCCGCCCGCCCGGCGAGCGGACCGTACGGGACCTCCACCAGGGCGACTTCGACGCCGACGAGCACGCCATCGACGTCGGCGTGGAGATGTTCACGGCGGCGGCCTTCCTCGACCCGAGCTGCTGACCCGCGCCCCGCCCGGCCCGGGGTCCGCGGACCCCGGGCCCCGTCCGCCACGTCCGCCCCGTCCCGCCGCCGGCCGACGGCGGGACGGGGCAGCGGCACGAATGGATAACGGCGCCCCTCGATCCCGTTCCCAGGAGTTTCTACGCGCGTTAATGTGCGCCGAACCGAGCGCCCGCTGCGGGGCTTTGGAGAATGGGGAGCTTCAGATGCGTCGGATATCCAGACTGGCCCGGGTCGCGGTGGGGGTCGCCTCGCTCGCACTCGCCGCCACCGCCTGCGGCGGCACCAGCACCGGCAGCGACAGCGGGGGTGACGGCGGCAAGGAGGCCAAGGGCCTCGCCATCGCGTACGACATCGGCGGCAAGGGCGACCAGTCCTTCAACGACGCCGCCTACGCCGGCCTGCAGAGGGCCGAGAAGAAGTACGGCTACAAGGGCGCCGACATCGAGCCCACCGAGGGCGAGACGGACGCCGACAAGGAGCAGCGGCTCGCCTCGCTGGCCAAGCAGGGCTACAACCCGGTCATCGGCGTCGGCTTCGCCTACGGGCCCGCGATGGAGGCCGTCGCCGCGAAGTACCCGGACACCACCTTCGGCATCGTCGACTCCGTCGTCGAGGGCAAGAACGTCGCCTCCCTCGTCTTCGCCGAGCACGAGGCGTCCTACCTCGCCGGTGTCGCCGCGGCCAAGGCCACCAAGACGAAGACGGTCGGTTTCGTCGGCGGCGTGGACGTGCCGCTGATCCACAAGTTCCAGGCCGGTTTCGAGCAGGGCGTGAAGGACACCGACCCGAAGATCAAGGTGATCTCGCAGTACCTGACCCAGACCGCGGAGGAGGGCGGCTTCTCCAGCCCCGACAAGGGCCGCGCCGCCGCCGAGGGCCAGATCGAGAAGAAGGCCGACGTCGTCTACCAGGCCGCCGGGCTCTCCGGCCAGGGCGTGATCGAGGCCGCCGCGAAGGCCGGGGTCTGGGCGATCGGCGTCGACTCCGACCAGTACCAGCAGGAAGCCCTCGCCGCGTACAAGGACCACATCCTCACCTCCGCCACCAAGGACATCGACGGCGCCGTCTACGCGCTCGCCGAGTCGGTGCAGGACGGCAAGCCGCTGACCGGGGTGCGGACCTTCGACCTGAAGTCCGACGGCGTGGGCCTGTCCGACGCCAACCCGAAGTACGCCGGCATCGCGGGCGTCCAGGAGGCCGTGGCCAAGGCCAAGGAGGGCATCGTCGCCGGCTCCATCACGGTCCGCAGCGAGTAATCCTCGACACACCGGCGACGGGCAGCGCGCCGCGGCGGACGGCCACCGGGAGGCCGTCCGCCGCGCCGTGTCCGGCGGCCCGGGGCCGGGTCCGTACCGTGGTGTCCCCGGCAGGCGACTCCCCGTCACGAAAGCGGCCCGGAAACCCCTGCCGGGTCACCCTCCGCCACCCCGCGTTCGCACCCGGCGAGCCCCCGGCCGGGCCCCGGCGGGCCGATGCCGCGGCCCCGGACCGCTCGCCTGTGCGGCCTCTTGCTCACGGGCGGATAACAAGGTGGACAGAAGGGGTTTTCAGGCAGGTCTACGCGCGTTAATCTGCGGCGAAGCCAGCGCCGAAGCCGAACCGTCCGGCGCTTGTACGACAGGAGCACCACACATGCGCCGGATTTCCCGGATCACGGTCGCAGGCGCGGCGACCGCCTCCCTGGCCCTCGCCCTCTCCGCCTGCGGCGGCACCTCGACCTCCTCCGGGTCGTCTGATTCCCGGGGCGACAAGGGCCTCGCCATCGCCTACGACGTCGGCGGCCGGGGCGACCAGTCCTTCAACGACGCCGCCTTCACGGGCCTGGAGCAGGCGAAGAAGGAGTTCGGCTACGAGACGGCGGACATCGAGCCCACCGAGGGCGAGACGGACGCCGACAAGGAGCAGCGCCTCTCCTCGCTGGCCAAGCAGGGCTACAACCCGGTCATCGGCGTCGGCTACGCGTACGCGACCGCCATGAAGGCCGCGGCCGAGAAGTACCCGGACACCACCTTCGGCATCGTGGACGACGCCACGATCGAGGCGAAGAACGTCGCCGACCTCGTCTTCAACGAGGAGGAGGCGTCCTACCTCGCCGGTGTCGCCGCCGCGAAGAGCACCAAGACGAAGACGGTCGGCTTCGTGGGCGGCGTGGACGTGCCGCTGATCCACAAGTTCCAGGCCGGCTACGAGCAGGGCGTCAAGGACACCGACCCCTCGGTCAAGGTGATCTCGCAGTACCTCACCCAGACCGCGGAGGAGGGCGGCTTCTCCAGCCCCGACAAGGGCAAGACCGCCGCCGAGGGCCAGATCGAGAAGAAGGCCGACGTCGTCTACGCCGCGGCCGGCCTCTCCGGCCAGGGCGTCATCGAGGCCGCCGCCAAGCACAAGGTCTGGGCGATCGGCGTCGACTCCGACCAGTACAAGCAGGAAGCCCTCGCCAAGTACAAGGACTTCATCCTGACGTCGGCCACCAAGGACGTCGCCAAGGCCGTCCACAACCTGGCGAAGTCGGTGGAGAACGGCAAGCCCGAGACCGGTATCGTCAAGGGCGACCTGAAGTCCGGCGAGGTCGGCCTGTCGGTCTCCAACCCCAAGTTCGCGGACGACGCCGCGCTCCAGGAGGCCGTGAACGCCGCCAAGGAGAAGATCGTCAACGGCGAGATCAAGGTCAAGAGCAGCTAGTTGAGCAGCGAGGGCGGATCCCGTGGAACTGACCGGCTCCGGCCGGGCGCCGGTGCCGGTGGCGCCGGCCGCGTTCCCGGGACCCGGCCCGGACCTCGAACAGCGTGTCAGCGCGGGGTCGCGTCCGCTCGGCGGGACGCGGGGAGGGCGGCCGGGTCCGCCTTCCCCGCGTCCCGCCGAGCGGTGTGCCACCGCCTTTCGATGCCGTAGGGGCACTACGCGCGTAGACGGCCCCCGTCCCCAGGAGAGTGCGCCATCAACGCGTCCAGCAGCCCTCCGGCCGGAGCGGCGGTCAACGGTCAGGTGACCGCCGTCCGACTCGCCGGGATCACCAAGCGTTTCCCGGGCGTCGTGGCCAACCACGACATCCACCTCACCGTCCGCAAGGGCACCGTCCACGCCCTCGTCGGCGAGAACGGCGCCGGCAAGTCGACCCTCATGAAGATCCTCTACGGCATGCAGAAGCCGGACGAGGGCACCATCGAGATCGACGGCGAGCAGGTGGCCTTCGGCTCGCCGGCCGACGCCATCGCCCGCGGCATCGGCATGGTCCACCAGCACTTCATGCTCGCCGACAACCTCACGGTCCTGGAGAACGTCGCGCTGGGCAGCGAGAAGCTGTACGGCATCGGTGCCCGCGCCCGGCGGCGCATCAAGGAGATCTCCGACCGCTACGGCCTCGGCGTGCGCCCCGACGCCCTCGTCGAGGAACTCGGCGTCGCCGCCCGCCAGCGCGTGGAGATCCTCAAGGTCCTCTACCGCGGCGCCCGCACGCTCATCCTCGACGAGCCCACGGCCGTCCTGGTGCCGCAGGAGGTCGACGCCCTCTTCGAGAACCTGCGCGGACTCAAGGCCGAGGGCCTGTCCGTCATCTTCATCTCCCACAAGCTGGGCGAGGTCCTCTCGGTCGCCGACGACATCACCGTCATCCGGCGCGGCACCACCGTCGGCACCGCCGTGCCCGCCGAGACCACCCCGCGCCAGCTCGCCGAGCTGATGGTCGGCAGCGAACTGCCCACCCCCGAGACCGCCGAGTCCACGGTCACCGACCGCCCGGTCGTCACCGTCGACGCGCTGCGCCTGGCCGCGCCCGGCGGCAAGGCCCTGCTCGACGACATCACCTTCACCATCCACGCCGGCGAGGTGCTCGGCATCGCCGGGGTCGAGGGCAACGGCCAGACCGAACTGGTCGACGCCCTGATCGGCCTGCGGTCCGCCGACTCCGGCAGCATCCGCTTCCTGGACGAGGACATCACCTCCCTGCCCACCCGCAAGCGCCGCGAACGGGGCATCGGCCACATCCCCGAGGACCGCCACCGGCACGGGCTGCTCCTGGAGGCGCCCCTGTGGGAGAACCGCATCCTGGGGCACGTCACCGAGAAGCCCAACAGCCGCGGCTTCTGGCTGGACCCGAAGGCGTCCCAGGAGGACACCCGCCGCATCGTCGAGGCGTACGACGTCCGCACGCCCGGCATCGACGTCACCGCGGCCTCCCTGTCCGGCGGCAACCAGCAGAAGCTGATCGTCGGCCGGGAGATGAGCCACGGGCCGCGCTTCCTGATCGCCGCCCACCCCACCCGCGGCGTGGACGTCGGCGCCCAGGCCGCCATCTGGGACCACATCCGCGAGGCCCGCCGCGAGGGCCTGGCCGTCCTGCTGATCTCCGCCGACCTGGACGAGCTGATCGGCCTGTCCGACACGCTGCGGGTGATCTACGACGGCCGGCTGGTCGCGGACGCCGACCCCGCGACCATCACCCCGGAGGAGCTGGGCTCGGCCATGACCGGCGCCGCCACCGGCCACCTCGTCGCCGACGAGACCTCCGGCACCCCCGAGAACCCGGCGAGGAAGACCCCCGAGACGTCGGCCGAAGCCCCCGAGTCTCCGGAAGACGAGGCCCGCTGATGAAGAAGTTCGACAGGGAGCGCGTGCTCCTCGCGGTGGCCGGCCCGGTCATCGCGCTCGCCGTGGCGTTCGTGCTCAGCGCGATCGTCCTGATCGCCTCGGGCAAGAACCCGATCGAACCGTTCGTCCTGATGTTCGAGCAGGCCGGGTTCTCGGACGTCCAGGTCCGCATCGTCAACCAGGCGTCGATGTACTACATCGCCGCCCTCGCGGTCGCCATCGGCTTCCGGATGAACCTGTTCAACATCGGCGTCGACGGCCAGTACCAGCTCGCCGCCATGGTCGCCGCCATCGTCGGCGCCCACGCCGACCTGCCGGCCGTCCTCCAGATCCCGCTGCTGCTCCTGACCGCCGTGTTCACCGGCGCCTTCTGGGCCGGCATCGCCGGTGTCCTCAAGGTCACCCGCGGGGTCAGCGAGGTGGTGGCGACGATCATGCTCAACGCCATCGCCACCTCGCTCATCGTCTACATGTGGCGGCCCGACGTCTTCGGCGTCAAGATCGGCAACAACAGCACCACCGGCGAGATGCACGAGTCCGGCTGGATCCCCGGCATCGACATGGGCGCCGCCGGCGAGATCCACGGCCTGCTGATCCTCGCCGCGCTGCTCGGCATCGGCTACTGGATCGTCCTCAACCGCACCCGCTTCGGCTTCGACCTGCGCGCCTCCGGCGCCTCCGAGTCCGCCGCCGCGGCCAGCGGCGTCGACCCCAAGCGGATGGTGCTCAGCGCCATGCTGCTCTCCGGCGCGGTCGCCGGCCTCGCCGGACTGCCCATGCTGCTCGGCGACACCCACACCTACAGCCTCAACTTCCCCAAGGGCGTGGGCTTCCTCGGCATCGGCATCGCCCTGCTCGGCCGCAACAGCCCGGTCGGCATCGCCTTCGCCGCCCTGCTGTGGGCCTGGCTCGACAAGGCCTCCCCGGAGCTGGACTTCCACGGCTTCGACAAGGAGATCGCGGTGATCATGCAGGGCCTGATCGTCCTCTCCGTCGTCGTCGCCTACGAGGCCGTCCGCGAATGGGGCCTGCGCCGCCAGCAGCGCCGCGTCGGCGCCGAACTCGCCGCCGGCCTCGCCCTCGGAGCCGCCGGCGACGGCGACGCCGACGGCGGCAACCCCGACAACACCCAGAAGGAGGTGGCGGCCCGATGACCACTTCGACCACGGCGATCGACGTCAACCAGCCCACGCTGCAGCCCGCGGCGCCGACCGGCCGCCGCATGTCGCTGCCCGTCCTGCTGCTGGTCATCGCCGGCACCCTCTCGCTGACCTCCCTCGTCCGGCTCGTCACCGGCGCCGACGGCATCACCAACGTCAGCCAGATGTCCACCGCGCTCCAGCTCGCCGTGCCGATCGGCCTCGCCGGTCTCGGCGGCCTGTGGGCCGAGCGCGCGGGCGTCGTCAACATCGGCCTCGAAGGCATGATGATCCTCGGCACCTGGTTCGGCGCCTGGGCCGGATTCCAGTGGGGCCCGTGGACCGGTGTCGTGGTCGGCATCGTCGGCGGCGGGCTCGGCGGGCTGCTGCACGCCATCGTGACCGTCACCTTCAAGGTCAACCACATCGTCTCCGGCGTGGCCATCAACATCCTCGCCCTCGGCGCCACCCGCTACCTCGCCCCGCTCGCCTTCGAGGGCCACCAGGGCGGCTCCGCCAAGCAGTCCCCCGCGGTCGAGTCCCTCGGCCACTTCACCGTGCCCGGACTCTCCGGCGCCCTGACCGACCTCAACGCCAAGGGCTGGTTCCTCGTCTCGGACGTCGCCGGCCTCCTCGGCGGCCTGGTCACCAACGTCTCCTGGCTGACCCTGCTCGCCGTCGCCCTGGTCCCCGGGAGCTGGTGGGTGCTGTGGCGCACGCCGTTCGGCCTGCGGCTGCGCTCCTGCGGCGAGAACCCGATCGCCGCCGAGTCCCTCGGCGTCAACGTCTACAAGTACAAGTACCTCGCCGTGATCATCTCCGGCGGACTGGCCGGCCTCGGCGGCGTCTTCCTCGCCATCGTGGCCAACCCGTTCTACCTGGAGGGCCAGACCAGCGGCCGCGGCTACATCGGCCTCGCAGCGATGATCTTCGGCAACTGGATGCCCGGCGGCCTCGCCATCGGCGCCGGCCTCTTCGGCTACACCGACAGCCTCAACCTGCGCGGCGGCTCGGCCAACGTGCACGCCCTGCTCCTCCTCGGCGCGCTCCTGCTGCTGGCCGGCGCCATCTGGCTCGTCGTGCGCCGCGCCTACGTCAAGGCCGCGATCACCCTGGCCGTCGGCGTCCTCTTCTTCGCCTGGTACGCCGGCACGAACGAGGTCCCCAACCAGGTCGTCTCGGCCACGCCGTACGTCGTCACGCTCGTCGTCCTCGCGCTCTCCGCGCAACGCCTGCGGATGCCGAAGGCCAACGGCATGCAGTACCGCAAGGGACAGGGCAAGTGACCGCCCCGGACTGGGCCGCGCTGCGCGAGGCGGCACGCCGGGCCATGGCCCACGCGTACGCCCCGTACTCCGGCTACCCGGTCGGCGCCGCCGCCCTCGTCGACGACGGCCGCACGGTCACCGGCTGCAACGTGGAGAACGCCAGCTACGGCGTCGGCCTGTGCGCCGAGTGCGGGCTCGTCTCGCAGCTCCAGCTCACCGGCGGCGGACGGCTGACGCACTTCGTGTGCGTCGACGGCCACGGCGAGGTCCTGGTGCCCTGCGGACGCTGCCGCCAGCTCCTGTACGAGTTCGGCGGCGACGGGCTCCTGCTGGAGACCCCGGCGGGCGTCCTACCGCTGTCGGAGATGCTCCCGCAGGCGTTCGGCCCCGGACACCTCGCCCCCTGAGCCCGCGGCCCCCGCGCGCCGGACCCGGCCGCGGGGGCCGCGGTTCTCCACGCCCCCACCCCATCGGCACCCCGTTCCACCCCCCACCCCTCCGCATCACCCTTCGCTCCACCGGAAGGAAGCCAGCCATGGCCATGGACGTCATCTCCGTCATCCGCACCAAGCGGGACCGCGGCGAACTCGGCGACGAGCAGATCGACTGGGTCGTCGACGCGTACACCCGCGGGGAGGTGGCCGACGAGCAGATGTCCGCCCTCGCGATGGCCATCCTGCTCAACGGCATGAACCGGCGCGAGATCGCCCGCTGGACCGCCGCGATGATCGCCTCGGGCGAGCGCATGGACTTCTCCTCGCTCTCCCGCCCGACCGCCGACAAGCACTCCACCGGCGGCGTCGGCGACAAGATCACCCTGCCGCTGGCCCCGCTCGTCGCCGCCTGCGGCGCGATCGTCCCGCAGCTCTCCGGCCGCGGCCTCGGCCACACCGGCGGCACCCTCGACAAGCTGGAGGCCATCCCCGGCTGGCGGGCCCTGCTCTCCAACGAGGAGATGCTCTCCGTCCTCGACGGCGTCGGCGCCGTGATCTGCGCCGCCGGCGACGGACTCGCCCCCGCCGACAAGAAGCTCTACGCCCTGCGGGACGTCACCGGCACCGTCGAGGCCATCCCCCTGATCGCCTCCTCGATCATGTCGAAGAAGATCGCCGAGGGCACCGGCTCGCTCGTCCTCGACGTCAAGTGCGGCTCCGGCGCCTTCATGAAGACCCTGGAGGACGCCCGCGAACTGGCCTCCACCATGGTCGGCCTCGGCACCGACCACGGCGTGCGCACCGTCGCGCTGCTCACCGACATGGCGACCCCGCTCGGACTGACCGCCGGCAACGCCCTGGAGGTCCGCGAGTCCGTCGAGGTCCTCGCCGGCGGCGGCCCGCGGGACGTGGTCGAACTGACCCTCGCCCTCGCCCGCGAGATGCTCGACGCGGCCGGACTGACGGACGCCGACCCGGCCAAGGCGCTCGCCGACGGCTCCGCCATGGACGTCTGGCGCCGCATGATCTCCGCCCAGGGCGGCGACCCGGACGCGCCCCTGCCCACCTCGCGCGAACAGCACGTGGTGACCGCGCCCGCCTCCGGCGTACTGACCCGCCTGGACGCCTACGACGTCGGCGTCGCCGCCTGGCGCCTGGGCGCCGGCCGGGCCCGCAAGGAGGACCCGGTGCAGGCCGCCGCCGGGGTCGAACTGCACGCCAAGCCCGGCGACCGGGTCACCGCGGGCCGGCCCCTGATGACCCTGCACACCGACACCCCGGACCGCTTCGCCTACGCCCTGAGCGCGGTCGAGGGCTCCTGGGACATCGCCCCGGAGGGCACCGCCTTCACCCCGTCGCCGGTGGTGCTGGACCGCATCGCCTGACCCACGCCCGCCACGGGCGGAACGGGCGGAACGGCACGGAACAGAAGGGGCCCGGCGCGGGGCATCGCGCCGGGCCCGGCGCGTGGCGGATGCGGGGGTGGACCGGGGCGCCGGTGCCGGTGCCGGTGCGTGGGCGGGCGCGGTGTGGATCGGGGTGCCGGTGCGTGGGCGGGTGCGGGTGCCGGGTCCTGGTGCCGGTCGGCCGCCGGGTCCGGCGTCCGGTCAGCCCAGCAGGGTGGCCACCACCACGAGCACCGGTACCGACACCACCGTCGACACCAGCACCGCGTCCCGGGCGAGCCGCTCGCCCACCCCGTACGCCGACGCGTACGTGTACAGGTTCTGCGCCGCCGGCAGCGCCGACGTCACCACCACGTCCAGCAGCGCCGCGCCCCGCAGGCCGAACACCCCCGACGCCAGCGCCCAGGCCACCGCGGGCTGGCCCACCGACTTCAGGACGACCGCCAGCAGCACCGGCCCCCGGTCCGCGCCCCGCATCGGCATCGTGCTCCCGCTGAGGGAGATGCCGAAGGCCAGCAGCACCGCCGGCACCGACATGTTGCCGATCAGTGTCAGCGGCTCCAGCACCGGCCCCGGCACCCGCAGCCCGCTCGCCGCGACCGCCACCCCGGCCAGCGAGCCCAGCGCGATCGGGTTCCGCACCGGGGTGAGCAGCCGCCGCCACAACGGCCCCCGCACCCCGCCGCGCGAGAGGTCCAGCACGGTCAGCGCCACCGGCGTCACGAACAGGAGCTGGAACAGCAGCACCGGAGCCACCAGCGAGGCGTCGCCCAGCACGTACACGGCGATCGGGATGCCGAGGTTGCCCGCGTTGACGTAACCGGAGGACAGGGCGCCGATGGTGGTGCGCCCCAGTCCCCAGCGCCGCGCGACGCCGACCGCGACGAAGGCGCCGACCACGGCGAGGGTGCTCAGCGCGGTGACCAGCAGCCGGTCCGAGAAGACCACCGACAGGTCCGCGCCCGCCAGCGTCGTGAAGAGCAGCGCGGGCGAGGCCACGTGGAAGGCGAGCCGGGTCAGCACCTCGCGGCCCTGCTCCCCGAGGTGCCCGCGCAGCCCGAGCACGTACCCGACGCCGATGACGACGGCGATCACCCCGAAGCCGGTCAGCACCCCCTGCACGGCGCCCCCTCCCCGGAGGAGAGCCCTCCGGCGGCCCCGGGCCGGAGGACGGCCCCGGCGTGACGGACGACCGTCCCCGACGGACGGACGGCTCCGGGGGGACGGACGGCTCCGGGGGGACGGACCGTCCCGGGGAGACGGACTGCTCCGGGAGGACGGACCGTCCCGGGGGGAGGGAAGGCGCCGGGAGGGGGGAGGGCGCCGGACGGAGCGTGGGTCGCCGCGTGGCGACCGGGTTCCGGGTGGGACAGGGGAGTCGTGCGGGTCGTACTGGCTGTGCGGGGGCGGGTGCCGGGGGAGGGGCGGCGCCGGGGGCGGGAGCCCGTCGTGCGGGGACTGTGCGGTGTACGGGAGCCGCTGCGGGGCTGTCGGGGACCATGGGGGCGACGGGGTCGGCGTGGCGTGCGGGGACGGGGTGACGGACGGGGGCTGCGGGGCATGGGGCCCACCCTCCGGCGCGGGCCGAGCCCGGGTCAATGTGATCTCCGCCGGTCCGCACGCCGATGAGTTCCGGACGGCGTGCCGGTCTACCGCACGTGGAGGCCGTGACACCCGCCGTACTCGTGCTGTCCGGGCCCGTCCCCCGGGGCGAGGTGCCCCGGCTCTGTGCCGGGGTGCGCGCACGCCTGCGTGCCACCGGGGCCGGGGTCGTGGTGGTGGACCTCGGCGGGCTCGGACGGGCCGGACTCGGCACCGTCGACCTGCTGGCCCGGCTGGAACTCACCGCCCGCCGGGCCGGCGGCCGCGTCCGGCTGCGCGACCCGGACCCCGCCCTGCTCGCCCTACTCGACCTGGCCGGCCTCCGCTTCGAGACGGAGCGGCAGCCCGAACAGCGGGAACCACCGCGCGGTGTCGAGGAAGCAGTGGAACCCGGTGATCCGGCCCCGTGACACCTCCAGCACCTGGACCGCCCACGGCGTGAAGCCGCCCGCCTCCGGGTCCGGCTTGTACTGCGCGAACCCGGGCAGCCCGTTGGCCCGGACCGGCAGCAGCCGCGAGCCCGCGCAGGAGGCGCCCAGCGTCGTCATGAACCCGGTGATGTCCGAGGGGCCCGCCAGCCACAGGTCGAACGGCGGCATCGTCATCACCGCGTCCTCGTGCAGCAGCGCCGTCAGGGCCGCCATGTCGTACCCCTCGAAGGCGGCCACGTAGCGCTCCAGGAGCCGGCGCTGCCGCTCGTCGAGCGGATCGGACACCTCCGCCTCGGCGGCCCGCTCGTCCCGCGCGGCCAGCGTCGCGCGGGCGCGCTGGAGGGCGCTGTTGACCGAGGGGACCGAGGTGCCGAGCAGTTCGGCGACCTCGCTCGCCCGCCAGGCCAGCACCTCCCGCAGGATCAGCACCGCCCGCTGCCTGGGCGGCAGCCGCTGGAGGGCGGCCAGGAAGGCGAGCCGCACCGACTCCTTGGCGACGGCGGCCTCCGCCGGGTCCTCGGTCGTCGGCAGCACCCGCCCGTCCGGCACCGGTTCCAGCCAGGTGTGATCCGGGCGGGGCGTGAGCGCGGCACGGGCCAGCGGTGTCGCGTCGGTCAGGTCCACCGGCCGGGCCCGCCTCTTACCCGCGGCCAGCATGTCCAGGCAGACGTTGGTGGCGATCCGGTACAGCCAGGAACGCAGGCTGGAGCGGCCCTCGAAGGAGCCGTACCCCCGCCAGGCGCGGACCAGGGTGTCCTGGACGGCGTCCTCGGCCTCGAAGGAGGAGCCCAGCATCCGGTAGCAGTACCCCGTCAGCTCGACCCGGTGCTTCTCCAGCGCCGACTCCAGCTCCGGTGTCGCGGTCCCCTTGGTCATCGTCCACCCACCCCTGTGGCCGTCCCGTCGCGCGCACGGTCGCCCGCGCACTCCGGAAATTACCGCAGGGCTCCGACAACGGCCTGGGGAGCCGGCGAAGGCCCAGGTCAGCGCGTGAGGCCCAGGGCCCGCACCGGGGTGCGGGCGTCCTCGCGCCGGGCCGCCAGCGACCCGGCCAGGGTGATGGCCGCGACGCCCAGCACCGCCAGCAGCCCCACCCCGACCGTGCCGGACCAGCCCGCCGCGTGGAAGGCGACCGCGCCGGCCGTGCTGCCCGCGCTGGAGCCGATGTAGTAGGCGGACTGGTACAGCGCCGACGCCTGGGCGCGGCCGTGCTGCGCGGTCCGGCCGACCGCCGAGGAGGCCACCGCGTGCCCCGCGAAGAAGCCCGCCGTGATCAGCACCAGCCCCGCCAGCACCAGCGGCAGGGAGTCCGCCAGGGAGAGCACCAGGCCCACCGCCGTCGTCCCGCCACCCAGGTACAGCGCCCCACGCCGCCCCAGCCGGTCCACCAGACGGCCCGACGCCGACGCCGAGACCGTGCCCACCAGGTAGACCAGGAAGATCGAGCCGATCAGCCCCTGCGGCAGCGCGAACGGCTCGTCGGCCAGCCGGTACCCGATGACCGTGTAGACACCGCCGAAGACCGTCATGAAGAGCGCGCCGATCGCGTACAGGCGGCGCAGCAGCGGGTTCGCCAGGTGGTCGCGGACCGCGCGCACCAGGACGCGCGGGCGCAGCGACCCCCGCGTGAAGTGCCGCGGCGCCGGCAGCAGCAGCCGGAACGCGACCGCGCACACCACCGCCACCAGGCCGACCACTCCGACGGCGACCCGCCAGCCCCACTCCTGCGCGACCCAGCCGGTGATGACCCGGCCGCTCATCCCGCCGACGCTGTTGCCCGCCACGAAGAGGCCGATCGCGCCGACCAGCGCCCGCGGACGCACCTCCTCCGCGAGGTAGGCGGTCGCCGACGCGGGCAGCCCGGCCAGCGCCGCTCCCTGCACCGCCCGCAGCGCGACCAGCGCGCCCAGCGAGGGGGCGAAGGGGACCAGCAGGCCGACCGCGACGGCGACGGTCAGCGACGCGGTCATCAGGGTGCGCCGTCCGAAACGCTCCGACAGGGCGCTCATCGGCAGGACGAAGAGGGCCAGCCCGCCGGTCGCGGCGGCCACCGTCCAGCTCGCGTCGCCGGCCGTCACCCCGAGGTCGCCGGAGATCAGCGGCAGCAGCGCCTGGGTGGAGTAGAGGAGGGCGAAGGTCGCCACGCCCGCGAGGAAGAGGGCGAGGCTCATCCGGCGGTAGCCGGGGCCGCCCGGGGTCATCCGGGAGTCACGGTCCGAGGCGGGTGAGACGAGTGGGACGGAGGAGCCGGCGTCCACGGTCGTGGACGCCCCGGTATCGGCGGGATTCATGCTGCGACGGTACGGAGCCCGCGACTGATCCGTCCAATGCATGGATCCGCCATAATCGTTCCCATGGTGCATCAGCCCAGCTCAGCGACCCGCCTGTCACCGTCCGGTAACACGGAAGACATCGTGACGCTCCTGGCGCCACGCCTCGCGCACTTCGCCGGCGTCGCGCGCACCGAGCACGTCACCCGCGCCGCCCAGGAGATGAACGTCCCCCAGTCGACCCTCTCCCGGGCCCTCGTACGGCTCGAAGCCGACCTCGGCGTCGACCTGTTCGTGCGCCGCGGACGCACCCTCGCCCTCACCCCGGCCGGGCGTACCTTCCTCGGCTCCGTCGAACGCGCCCTGGCCGAGGTCGAACGGGCCGCCGAGGAGGTCCGCGCCGACGCCGACCCGGCGGCCGGCAAGGTCGCCTTCGGCTTCCTGCACACCATGGGCGCCGAGACCGTGCCCGGCCTGCTGCACGACTTCCGCGCCGACCACCCCCGCGTCCGCTTCAGCCTGGTCCAGAACTACGGCGAGGCCATGCTGGAGCGGCTGCGCGCCGGCGAACTGGACCTGTGCCTCACCTCCCCCGTGCCCGACGCCCCCGACCTCGTCGCCCGGCGGCTGGACGAGCAGAAGCTGCGCCTCGTGGTCCCGGCCGACCACCGGCTGGCCGGGCGGCGGCGCATCCGCCTCGCCGAGGCGGCCGACGAGACCTTCGTGACCCTGGAGCCCGGCTACGGACTGCGCCGCATCACCGACGCCCTGTGCAAGGAGGCCGGTTTCCGGCCCCGGGTGGCCTTCGAGGGGGAGGAGGCGGAGACGCTGCGCGGGCTGGTCGCGGCCGGGCTCGGCGTCGCCCTGCTGCCGCCGCCCGCCGTCCCCCGCCCCGGCGTCGTCGAACTGACCGTCACCGCGCCGCGCGCCGCCCGCGAGATCGGCGTCGCCTGGCTGGCGGGGCGCACGGACACGCCCCCGGTGGCCGCCTTCAAGAAGTTCCTGCTCTCCCGCCGGGGGACGCTGGTACCGGGGTGAGGGGTGGGGGAGGGGTGAGGGAGGTGAGGGCGGCGAGTTCCGGTGGTGCGTGCTCCTCCGGAGGTCACCACGACGGAACCGGAGGCCGGCGGACGGGGCCGGCCGCCGGCCGTGGGTTCCGGGCCCTGGGTCCCGGGCCGTGGGTTCCGGGCCCTGGGTCCCGGGCCGTGGGTCGTCGGGGGTCAGCGGCGCGGTGACCGGCCGAAACCGGAGGCGAGCGGCATCCGCAGCCCGAGCGGGGGCGGTGCGGCGAACGCGTCCCGCACCGGTCGCGAGAAGGGCCGCCCGAGGAGGGTGCCGAGCACGAAGTCCGCGGCCAGCGCGGCGACTTCGTCCCGGTAGGCGCGTAACCCGTGGCCGTCGGCGTGCACTTCGAAACGGCACACGTCCCGGTTGGCCTTCTTCGCCCGCGCCGCCAGCCGGAACGACAACTCCGGGTCACTACGCGTGTCCTTGGTGCCGTGCACGATCAGCACCCGGCGCCCGGCGAGCTGCTTCACCGGTTCCGCCGGCCCGCCCGGCGCCTCGTCGGGCAGCCACGGCGCGACCGCGAGGACGGAGGCGACCGCCTCGTGACCGCCGGCCCGCAGCGCCGCCCGGCCGCCCATGCCGAGCCCGGCCAGACAGACGGGGACGTCGCCGTGGAGCCGTACCGCCTCGTCGGCGGCCCAGGCGGCGTCGCGCGCGAGATCGGCCTCGGCGCCGTTCCAGCCGCGGCGACGGTAGTGCACCACGTGCGCGGCCAGGACCCCCTCGGGGGCGCCCGCCCGGCCCGCGCGGGCCAGCCGCCGCCCGAGCGCGCGCACCGACGCGGTACCCAGCAGCGGCGACGGTCTGCGCCCGGACACCTCGTCGCCCCCGGGGAGCAGCAGCACCACCCCGCCCACCACGGCCCCCTCCGGGCCGAGCGTCCGCCCCAGCCGGGCCCGCCGGTCCGGCGTCGTTTGCTCTGCCATGACAGAACATTCTCAGAAGACGCCACGCCCGCCACCCGTCCTCGCGGTCACCTTTGCGTATCGACGGCGTGTTCCCGTCCGGGGGAGTGCGTTGCCCGGCGGTTTCCGGGCGTGTCCCCGCCCGTAGCGGCGTCTCCCCGCTCGTCTCGCGCGTGTCTCCGATCGGATGCGAGGGGTCCCCGGTCGGATGCGAGGCGTCCCCGGTCCGCCGGGGTGGCGCGTTGCGGGGACCCTGCCGCTCTACGCGCGTAGGAGCTACAGTGCGGAAATGACGAGCCACCGCACCGAGAAGCCCTCCGCGAAGACTCCGACCCCCGACCAGATCCGCCGCGCGCCCAAGGTCCTCCTCCACGACCACCTCGACGGCGGGCTGCGCCCCGGCACCGTCGCCGACCTCGCCCACGCCACCGGCTACCGGGGGCTGCCCGAGACCGAACCCGACCTGCTCGGCGCGTGGTTCCGCGAGGCCGCCGACTCCGGTTCGCTGGAGCGGTACCTGGAGACGTTCTCCCACACCGTCGGCGTCATGCAGACCCGCGACGCCCTGGTGCGCGTCGCCGCCGAGTGCGCCGAGGACCTCGCCGAGGACGGCATTGTCTACGCCGAGGTGCGCTACGCCCCCGAACAGCACCTGGAGGGCGGCCTCGGCCTGGAAGAGGTCGTCGAGGCCGTCAACGAGGGGTTCCGGGAGGGAGAACGGCGGGCCCGGGAGAACGGCCGCCGGATCCGCGTCGGCGCCCTGCTCACCGCCATGCGGCACGCCGCACGCGCCCTGGAGATCGCCGAGCTGGCCAACCGCTACCGCGACGAGGGCGTTGTCGGCTTCGACATCGCGGGCGCCGAGGCCGGCTACCCGCCCACCCGGCACCTGGACGCCTTCGAGTACCTGAAGCGCGAGAACAACCACTTCACCATCCACGCCGGCGAGGCGTTCGGGCTGCCGTCCATCTGGCAGGCGCTCCAGTGGTGCGGCGCCGACCGGCTCGGGCACGGCGTGCGCATCATCGACGACATCGAGGTCGCCGAGGACGGCACCGTGCGCCTCGGCCGGCTCGCCTCCTATGTGCGCGACAAACGCATCCCCCTGGAGATGTGCCCCAGCTCCAACCTCCAGACCGGCGCGGCGGACTCCTACGCCGAGCACCCGATCGGGCTGCTGCGCCGGCTGTACTTCCGCGTGACGGTCAACACGGACAACAGGCTGATGTCCCACACCAGCCTGTCCCAGGAATTCGAGCACCTGGTCGGCGCATTCGCTTACACGCTCGACGATCTGCAGTGGTTCTCCGTCAATGCGATGAAGTCAGCATTCATCCCTTTCGATGAACGGCTGGCCATGATCAATGACGTGATCAAGCCCGGATATGCAGAACTGAAGTCCGAATGGCTGTTCCAGTAACCGGGCCCCACCTGCGGCTTTCCTGTCACGTGCAGAGAGAGCACATCGGGCGGCGATCCGGAATGTGGACGGGCGTTCACCAGGTGTCCGCATTTCGATGTTTGCCGCGGGCGGCGTGGCGTGTTTACGGTCGGGAAACCGCTCACCTCCCCATATACCGTTTCGAGGACGCATTCCATGAAGCAGTCTGCCGCCAAGACCCTCGGCATCGCCGCCCTCGGTGCCGCCTTCGCCGCCGCCGGCGCGGGCGCGGCCAACGCCGCCCCGGCGCTGCCGGACGCCGCCCAGACGCTGGACGGCGTCGCCCGCACGCTGCCCGCCGAGTCGGTCTCCGAGGCGCTGCCGGGCGCGGGCAACGCGCTGACCCAGGGCACGGGCATCGCCGGGCGCGGCCTGTCCGCGGCGCAGCCGGTCGCCGAACAGCTCCTCGACGAGCAGATCTCCCAGGGCCCGACCAAGCCGGTGGCCGGCCTGCTCGGCGGTCTGCCCACCCAGGGTCTGCCCACCCAGGGTCTGCCGGTCAACGGCATCCCGCTCGGCTGAGCCCGACACCCCCCACGACACGCCGAAGGGGCGCACCCGTACGCACGGGTGCGCCCCTTCGGCGTGCCGGGACACGGTGCGACCCGTGGCACGCACCGGTCACCAGGCCCGGCGCGCGGCCGCCTCCTCGGACGGGAGCAGCACCCACAGCGCGAGGTAGAGGACGAACTGCGGTCCGGGCAGCAGACACGACAGCAGGAAGAGCACCCGCATGGTGCCGGCCGAGGTGCCGAAGCGCCGTGCCAGCGCGGCACACACTCCGCCGATCATGCGGCCGTGGGTGGGACGGGCGAGGCTGGACATCGCGGCTCCTTCGTCGGCGCGGGGCGGGACGGCCGGCCCGGCCGCCCTCATCGTCCTTCCACGGTACGGAGACGACCCGGTGCGCGGCCTCGCCCTACGGTGCGATCCCGACCCTGGGAATCGTCGGGGTCCGCCCCTGAAGAGGCTCGTCCCGCGGAAGGTCCGCCGGCCGCTCCCGCTCCACCCTGCGGCGCAGCCGGGCCCGGCCCGCCGGGACCACCGCGAGGTGCGCGAGCGCCACGCCGAGGGTGTTGAGCCACAGCGAGTCGACGTCGACGACCTGGCCGGGCACGCCGGTCTGGAGCAACTCGATGCCGAGGGAGAGCAGAGCGGCGGCCGCCGTCGTCCGCAACAGGGACGCGAGCGGCGAAACGGCCAGCCGGCCGTTCACCACGGGCAGCAGGACGCCGAGTGGTGCCAAGAGAAGAAGCGATCCTCCCAGCGAACGCACCGCCGCCGGCCAGCCCAGCGCCAGATCGGCCCGGACACCGGCCAGCGGACGCAGATTCGGCGGCGCCACCCAGGGCACGTCCAGAGGCCGCAGCGTGAACCAGGCCACCAGCACGAGATGCGCGACCAGGAGCACGCTTCCCGTGGCACGGATGCGGATCGCGGCACGGCCGCCGATAGAGCCTTCACGCTGCACGCACCCCTAGACGCGGCCTTCGCCGCCCACGGTTCCGACCGCTCCCACCGAAGGGTGAGTCTTACGCCACACGCCGGAGCGTCCGCGGGCGTGCGGCGCGGTGCCGCGCCGGGGGAGCGGCGGGCGCGTGGCCGGGGAGTGGCGTGGGGGGACTCGCCCGGCTGGGCGTGTCGGGGCCGTACCGCGTGTCGGCCGCCGGTCGGGTGTGTGCCGGGCCCGCCAGGGACGGTCCGACTCGGCGCGGCGGAGGCGGCTTGCCCAGCCGGGTGTGTCGGTGACCGTCGTGCGTGGTTGCCGCCCGGTCGGGCGTGTCCTCCGACTCGCCCGGGATGCTCCGGGCCGGCACGGTGGGCGTCGCGTCCCGCGGCCGGGCGCGTCGCGCCACGCCCGGGCCGCCTCGTCTCCGCGCGGCGGAGCGCGACCCGCCCGGTTCGGCGTGTCACTGGCCGTTCTGCGCGGTGTTCGCCGCTCGGGCACGTCGCGCCACGCCCGGGGGGTGCCCGAGCCCGCACGACGGAGGGAGGCGGCGACCGGCCGACGTGTCGCGGGAGCGCGTAAGCGCTTAACCCAACACCGCCGTGACACCTTCGATCCGCACGATGGGGGCAGCACATTTCACTGGCGTGTCACCGGTACACGTAAGCGTGTGAACCGACATGCCCAAGACGTCCTCGCTGCGCATCGTGGAGGAGACGTGTCGGTCGGCGTGTCACCGGCGTACGTAAGCGCTTAACCGCCAGCGTTTAACCGACACACCGGGGATGCCCTCGACCCGCACCATGGAGACGACTCGCTCGGTTCGGTGTGTCACCGGCATGCGCAAGCGTTTACCCAACACCCCTCGACACTCCAACCCCGCACCACGGAGGCGGCTCGCCCGGCGCGGCATGTCAGCGACCCGCCGACACCGGGAACCCCGGCCGCGCGTGTTCCCCGACCCACCCGAGACGGCCCGCCCCCGCCCCGCGCAAGCCCACCCCACGCGTGTCTCCCCCCACATGCGTGCCACCCGGCGCTCCGCTCACTCCCCGTGCACCGGAGTCGACGGTGGTTCCGTGGTGCCCGGGCGGGCGCGGACCTCGTCGGTGCAGATGTACCGGCGGGGAGGGACGTCCCCGGGGCCGGCCAGGACGACCGAGCCGTCGCCCTCGGCCACCGCGGAGACGGAGAGGGTGCAGACGACCTGGGCGAGGGCGTACGACGTGAGGTCGCCCGGCGCGGTGCCGAGCCGTAGCGTGCCCTCGGGGTCGTCGGGGCGGGGCCCCTTCACCTCGGCGCCGCCGCGCACGTCGGTGGTGTACCCGGCGCTCCGCTCCGCGGTCGAGGGCGGTACCGCGAGGAGTGTGAGCAGCCCCTGCGCCATCAGCACCCGCCGCTCGGCGCCCGCCGTGCCGTCCGGGACGCGTACCGTCCGGTCGGCGGCCACCAGGGACGATCCGCAGAGCAGGAAGATCCGCACCGGCGTGCCGGGCGCCGACCGGGTCGACGCGTCCGCCTCGGGGGCCACGCAGCGCACCCGTGAGGGGGCGGGGCCGTAGTCCGTGGGCACCTCCGTGGCGCGGATGCCGCACCCGGCGAGCAGCACCGCGAGCAGGGGGAGCGCCAGGAGGCGGCGGCGTACGGTCATCAGCCCTGTCCCTTCGCATGCTTGCCGTCACCGGCGTCGTCCTCCCGGCCGTCGGCGGCACCCCCGTCCGGCTCCCCGCCGTCTCCACCGTCGCCGTCCCCGGGGGCGGCCCGCTCCCCGGAACCACCGTCCGCACGAGACCCCCCGGAGCCGCTGGCCCCACCAGGCTCTCCGGCCTCTTCAGCCCCGCCGGACCCCACAGCCCCGCCGGACCCCACAGCCCCGCCGGACCCCACAGCCCCGCCGGACCCCACAGCCTCGTTGGGTCCGGTAGACCCGGTAGACCCGGTAGACCCGGTAGACCCGGTAGACCCGGCAGACCCGGCAGACCCACCGGTCCCCACAGCCCCGCCAGTCTCACCAGCCCCGCCCAAGCCCGCGCCCTCAGTGCTCCCCGCAGCCCCAGTGCCCCCGGCACTCCCGGCGCCCCCACCACCCCGGCCGGCGTCCCCGCCCCCGTTCCCGTCCTCGTCCCCCTCCGGCGGTTCCGAGGCGTCCTGGGGCAGGCGCAGGACGAAGACCGCGCCGCCCTCGGGCAGGTTCTCCGCGGTGATCTCGCCGCCGTGGATGTGGGCGTTCTCCAGGGCGATGGACAGCCCCAGTCCGCTGCCCTCGGAGCGCGGGCGGGCGGCGCTGGCCTTGTAGAAGCGGTCGAAGACGTGCGGGAGGACGTCCTCGGGGATGCCGGGGCCGTGGTCCCGTACCCGGATGACGACCTCGTCGTCCGCGCGGACCACCGACACCCGCACCGGCGAGCCGCCGTGCTTGAGGGCGTTGCCGATGAGGTTGGCCAGGATGACGTCCAGGCGGCGCGGGTCGAGGCGGGCGTGGATGCCGCGTTCGGCGTCGAGGTCGACGGCGTCGAGCCAGGCGCGGGCGTCGATGCAGGCGGTGATCTGGTCGGCGACGTCGACGTCGTCCAGGACGAGCCGGGCGGTGCCCGCGTCGAAGCGGGTCACCTCCATCAGGTTCTCCACCAGGTCGTTCAGCCGCCGTGTCTCGCTCACGACCAGCCGCACGGCGGGTTCGATCATGGGGTCGATGCCGCCGCCCTCGAACTCCAGCTCGTCCTCCAGCACCTCCGTGACCGCGGTGATGGCCGTCAGCGGAGTGCGCAGTTCGTGGCTCATGTCGGCCACGAACCGCCGGGACGCCTGCTCGCGGGCCGCCATGTCCGCGACCCGTTTCTCCAGGGCCTCGGCGGCGGCGTTGAACGTGCGGGAGAGGTCGGCCAGTTCGTCGGTGCCGGAGACCCGGAGCCGGGTGTCGAGCCGGCCCTCGCCGAGCCGGCGCGCCGCGACGCCGAGCCGGTGCACCGGCTTGAGGACGGTGGTGGCGGCGGCCTGGGCGAGGAGCGCGGAGCCGATCAGCGCGAGCCCGGTGGCGATGCCCAGCGACCAGGCCAGCGAGTTGAGGTCCTTGGCCTCCGGTTCCAGCGATTTGAGCAGGTACCCGGTGGGGCCGCCGCCGATCACCTTCGTGCCGGCCACCAGGTACGGCGTGTCGTCGACGACGACACGCTGCCAGTACAGGTGGTACGCGTGTTTGTTGGCCGAGGTGAGCTTCTGCTCCTTGTTCACCGCGGCGCGCAGCGGGGCGGGCACGTCGGAGAGCGAGAAGCCGCCGACGCCGCCGGAGCTGCCGGTGACCGTCTTCCCGTCGGCGGTGTCGGCGAGCAGCAGCACGCCGAAGCGCTGGCTGCTGTTGGCCATCTGTCCGGCGGTGTGCTGAAGTTCGTCCTGGGTGGGGTGTTCGGGCAGGGCGCCGGCCCGGTTCTGCATCTCCAGTTCGAAGTCGCGCAGGACGGCGTCCTGGGTGCGGTTGAGCACCGCCTCCCGGTTGAGCCAGTAGGCGATGCCGGACGCGGAGACGGCCGCGGTGAGCGCGACCAGCCCGAAGACGACGGCCAGCCGCAGCCGCAGGCTGGTGAGGCGCAGCCGCGACCAGATTCCCTTGCGCGTCGCGGCCCAGCCGCGAGATCCCCCCTGGTGATCCGGTGTCACTGAGGCGGGTCCAGCCGGTAGCCGACACCGCGCACGGTACGAATGAGGGTCGGGGACGAGGGCACGTCCTCGACCTTGGCGCGCAGCCGCTGCACGCAGGCGTCCACGAGGCGGGAGTCGCCGAGGTAGTCGTGTTCCCACACGAGGCGCAGCAACTGCTGCCGGGACAGCGCCTGTCCGGGGCGCCGGCTCAGCTCCAGCAGCAGCCGCAGCTCGGTCGGCGTGAGCTGGAGGTCCTCGCCGTTCTTGGTGACGGTCATGGCCGAGCGGTCGATGACGAGGCTGCCGAAGGTGGCCGAGTCGCTGGACTCCCGTTCGCCGCGTCGCAGCACCGCGCGGATACGGGCGTCGAGCACCCGGCCCTGCACGGGCTTGACGACGTAGTCGTCGGCGCCGGACTCCAGGCCGACGACCACGTCGATGTCGTCGTTGCGCGCGGTGAGCAGGATGATCGGCAACTGGTCCGTGCGGCGGATGCGCCGGCACACCTCGAAACCGTCGATACCGGGCAGCATCACATCCAGCACGATCAGATCCGGTCGCTGCTCGCGCAGGAGCTTCAGACCGTCCTCACCGCTGGCAGCGGTCGCCACGCGGTGACCCTGGCGCGTCAGCGAGAGCTCCAGGGCCGTCCGGATGGCGTCGTCGTCCTCGATCAGCAACAGGGAAGGCACGCGCTCATTCTGGCCCATGGAGGGCATGTGGTTCGACCCGTGGGCCCGGATGCGACCTGCCTCGCCGTCGGAGCCTGTGAAGGATGTGTGGCGGTGCGGTGACCGGGCCCTGTGACAGGTCTGTGACAGTCGACAGACACGGTGATGAAGTCACCCGGGCAGGATTTTCGGTACCGGCAGGCCGCGACAGTACGACAGCACGGCACCAGAGCACGGCACGGCACGGGCAACACAGACAGCACGACGGAACGGCGGTACGGCGCCTCGCACGGCCGGAACGCCGCGCCACAGCAGACCGACACCGGAAGTCCACGACGGGGGGCGCGAGATGAACACGCTGCACGGCTTCAGCACCAGCGCAGTGATCACGCGTCTGCACGACGTGAACGTCAACCGGTGTTCAGAGAAGTCCGGTGCCGTGAGCGGGCGGGGGTGCGCTCGCGGCACCGGACGACAGCACACCGGACACGCGCAGTCGTGGCTCCCGCAGCCCCGCATGACGGTGGTCGACACGCCGGCCGTGGACCGGGAGGACGCCCAGGACCGGGGGGACCGGGGCGACACGCGCGGGGGAGTGGTGTACGGGACGGCCCGGGGGGAGCGCCGTTCGTCGTCGGAGGCGGAGTTCACCGCCTACGTGCAGGAGCGGCGGGCCTCCCTGTACGCCACCGCCTACCACCTGACCGGCGACCGCCACGAGGCCGAGGACCTGCTCCAGAGCGCGCTCTTCTCGACCTACCGCGCGTGGGAGCGGATCAGCGACAAGGCGGCCGTCGGCGGCTACCTGCGCCGCACCATGACCAACCTGCACATCAGTGCCTGGCGGCGCCGCAAGCTCAACGAGTACCCGACCGAGGAACTGCCGGAGACGCCCGGCGACACGGACGCCATGCGCGGCACCGAACTGCGCACCGTCCTGTGGCAGGCGCTCGCCCGGCTGCCCGAACTCCAGCGCACCATGCTGGTCCTGCGCTACTACGAGGGCCGTACGGACCCGGAGATCGCGGACATCCTCGACATCAGCGTCGGCACGGTGAAGTCCAGCATCTGGCGCTCGCTGCGCCGGCTGCGACAGGACGAGGTCCTGAGCCTCGGCCGTGACCGGGAGGACGCCTTCGGCGAACTGGTCGCCTGAGGCAGCAGGGCCCCGGAAGAACCCGCGAAAAAAGTACGGCCTGGGGTGTATCAGGGGGGAGAACCCGGGCTCTTACTCACGGGGAAGCGCCCACGGGGGAGCACGACGGGCGAGCGGGGGACGGGGGGCCCTCACGGGGGAACACGGGGGACCCCCGACGGGGGGAAGGAAAACGGGGGAAAGTCCCACGGGGGAACGGGGGAGCGAAAGTCCCACGGGGGAACAACGGGGCCGAGGGGGGGATACGGGGGAAACACGGGGGAGCACCACGGGAGCGGGGCTGGAGGGCCGGGGGGTCCGTCCAGCCCCGCTCCGCCGTGTGCGCGGGGGAGGTGCTCCGGGCGCGGGCGGCGCGCTACGCGACCGTACGCGCCGTCGCGCACCGGCCCGCCGCGGCGGCCGCCAGCCGGCCCATCGCCTCGTCCCGGCCGCAGGCGTGAGCGCCCAGCGCCGTCTGCCGCGCGATGATCGACCGCTCCTGCCGCATCAGCCGCCAGCCGCGCCGCAACAGGAACGGCACCGACTTGCGACCCTCGCGCAGATCCCGCAGGAACCGCCGCCGGAACGTGGTCAGCGGACCCCTGCTGAGGCACAACGCGTCCGCCAGGAGACCCAGTTCGCGGCAGCGCGTGACGATCTCCGCGGCGAAGATGCCCTCCGCGAGGAAGAGCGGCGTCCGCCCGATGTCGACCCCGTCCTCGCCGGTGCGGGCGCTCAGCGAGATGTCGTAGACCGGTACGCGCGTACGGCCCGACCGGCACAGCTCGGTGATCGCCGCGACGGCGGCCTCGGCGTCCCAGGAGCCGGGGTGATCCCAGTCGATGTCCGAACTGCCCGCCACCAGCGGCAGCGTCGGGTCGGAGCCCTCCTTGTAGAAGTCGTCGAGCCGCAGCACGGGCAGACCGGAGCGGGCGGCGAGGAGGGACTTGCCGGAGCCGGAGGGGCCGCAGAGCAGCACGACTCGCGTGGGTATGGGCGGATGGGAGCTCACGGGACACCAGTCTGAGGCATCGAACGGCCGTCGTACGACCCCGCGGGTCGGCTTTGAAGCACGCGTCACATCTCAACTACGCTACGCGTCGAACCGATTACCCTTCGCGGTGATCCGACGTCCCCCAGCACGAGGTGGCACAGCGATGGCCCGACACGCCTCCCCCCGCACCCCGCACGCCCAGCGCGCCCTGCTCGCCCTCGCCGCCGCCGGGGCGGCCCTGGCGGCCGGCGCGGCCGGCGCCTCGGCGGCGGACTCCGGCGACACCACCCTCGCCGGGGTCGCCCACACCCGGCCCACCTCGCTCGGCAACATCGACCCGCAGGCCGGCCTCGAAGCCGTCACGGGCACCGTCGGTCACGTCACCGGACCGGTCGCCGACCTCAAGCCCAACCCGCTGGCGGGCACGGGCGTCGACCCGCTCGACAACGGCGTCGGCACCCAGCTCGCCGACTTCCAGCCGCTCACCTCGACGGCCCTGACCGGCCCGGTGGCCCAGGCCGAGTCGCTGGGCGCGGTCCCGGTCCTCGGCCAGGCGGTCGGCCTGTTGCGCGGCTGACCCGCCGCCCGCGAGGCGCCCCGTAACGAGAACCGCGCCGCCCCCCGGAGGAGAGGGCGGCGCGGTCCGCTCGCGGGGCCACTCGATGACCTCGGAGGCGTGGCCTCAGTACGACGAACCCGACGCCCCCAGCGCGCCCGTGGGGTGCCAGACCGTCTTCGTCTCCAGGAAGGCCGTCATGCGCTCGGTGCCGGGCGTCGCCGACCAGTCGTCCACAGGCTGTGGACGAAGGACGCGCTTGAGGTTGTCCGCCGCCGCGATCTCCAGTGCCTTCGCCAGTTCCTCGCCGGCGCCCGCCAGGTCGATCGCGTTGACGTCCTGGTGCGCGGCGAGCGGGGCGGCGATCTCCGCGGTACGGCCGGAGAGGATGTTGACCACCCCGCCGGGCAGGTCGGAGGTGGCCAGCACCTCGCCCAGCGAGAGCGCCGGGAGCGGGACCCGCTCGCCCGCGACGACGACCGCCGTGTTGCCGGTGGCGATCACCGGGGCGAGCACCGAGACCAGCCCCAGGAAGGACGACTCCTGGGGCGCCAGGACGGCGACCACACCGGTCGGTTCCGGGGAGGACAGGTTGAAGTACGGGCCCGCGACCGGGTTGCCGCCGCCGACCACCTGGGCGATCTTGTCGGTCCAGCCCGCGTACCAGACCCAGCGGTCGATCGCCGCGTCCACCTGCTGGGCGGCCCTGGCCTTCGACAGCCCCTCCGCCCCGGCCACCTCGCGGACGTACTGGTCCCGGCGGCCCTCCAGCATCTCGGCGATCCGGTACAGGATCTGGCCCCGGTTGTACGCCGTCGCGCCCGACCAGCCGCCGAACGCCTTGCGTGCGGCGACCACCGCGTCCCGGGCGTCCTTGCGGGAGGACAGCGGCGCGTTCGCCAGCCACGTGCCCTTCGAGTCCGTCACCTCGTACACCCGGCCGCTCTCCGAACGCGGGAACTTCCCGCCGATGTACAGCTTGTAGGTCTTGAGGACACTCAGTCGCGCGTCAGACATCGAGGTACGCCTCCAGACCGTGACGGCCGCCCTCGCGGCCGAAGCCCGACTCCTTGTAGCCGCCGAACGGCGAGGTCGGGTCGAACTTGTTGAACGTGTTGGACCAGACGACACCCGCCCGGAGCCTGTTCGCCACCGCGAGGATGCGCGAGCCCTTCTCCGTCCAGATGCCCGCCGACAGGCCGTACGGCGTGTTGTTGGCCTTGGCGACGGCCTCGTCCGGCGTGCGGAAGGTGAGCACGGACAGGACCGGGCCGAAGATCTCGTCCCGGGCGACCGTGTGCGCCTGCGTCACGTTGGTGAACAGCGTCGGCGCGAACCAGTAGCCCTGTTCCGGCAGTTCGCACGCCGGAGACCAGCGCTCGGCGCCCTCCGCCTCGCCGCGGTCCGCGAGTTCGGTGATGCGGGCGAGCTGCTGCGCCGAGTTGATGGCGCCGATGTCCGTGTTCTTGTCCAGCGGATCGCCCAGGCGCAGCGTGGAGACGCGGCGCTTGAGCGCGTCCAGAACCTCGTCGTGCACCGACTCCTGCACCAGCAGGCGGGAACCCGCGCAGCAGACCTGGCCCTGGTTGAAGAAGATGCCGTTGACGATGCCCTCGACGGCCTGGTCGAGCGGGGCGTCGTCGAAGACGATGTTGGCGCCCTTCCCGCCCAGCTCCAGCGTGAGCTTCTTGCGGGTGCCGGCGACCGTGCGCGCGATCTGCTTGCCGACCGCCGTCGACCCGGTGAACGCCACCTTGTCCACACCGGGGTGCGCCACCAGCGCCGCCCCGGCCCGGCCGTCGCCGGTCACGATGTTGACGACGCCCTTGGGCAGGCCCGCCTGACGGCAGACGTCCGCGAAGAAGAGCGCCGACAGCGGCGTCGTCTCGGCCGGCTTCAGCACCACCGTGTTGCCGGTGGCCAGCGCCGGGGCGACCTTCCACGCCAGCATCAGCAACGGGAAGTTCCACGGGATGACCTGGCCCGCCACGCCCAGCGGCCGCGGGTCGGGACCGTACCCGGCGTGCGAGAGCTTGTCGGCCCAGCCCGCGTGGTAGAAGAAGTGCGCCGCGACCAGCGGCAGGTCCGCGTCGCGGGTCTCCCGGATCGGCTTGCCGTTGTCCAGCGTCTCCAGGACCGCCAGCTCACGGCCGCGCTCCTGGATGATCCGCGCGATCCGGAACAGGTACTTGGCGCGCTCCGCGCCCGGCAGCGCCGGCCACGTCTCGAACGCCTTGCGCGCGGCCCGGACCGCCCGGTCCACGTCCGCCTCGCCGGCCTCCGCGACCTCGGAGAGGACCTCCTCGGTGGCGGGGGAGACCGTCTTGAAGACCTTGCCGTCGGCCGCCTCGGCGAACTCCCCGTCGATGAACAGGCCGTAGGACGGGGCGATGTCGACGACCGCGCGGGACTCCGGGGCCGGTGCGTACTCGAATGCGGATGTCCGCTTTTCCATGGTCATGGGGGTCAGTCCACCGTCACGTAGTCGGGGCCGGAGTAGCGGCCCGTGGCCAGCTTCTGGCGCTGCATCAGCAGATCGTTCAGCAGGGAGGACGCGCCGAAGCGGAACCAGTGGTTGTCCAGCCAGTCCTCGCCCGCCGTCTCGTTGACCAGGACGAGGAACTTGATCGCGTCCTTCGCGGTGCGGATGCCGCCGGCCGGCTTCACACCGACCTGCACGCCCGTCTGCGCGCGGAAGTCGCGGACCGCCTCCAGCATGAGCAGCGTGTTGGCCGGGGTCGCGTTCACCGCCACCTTGCCGGTGGAGGTCTTGATGAAGTCCGCCCCCGCCAGCATCCCGAGCCAACTCGCCCGGCGGATGTTGTCGTACGTCGACAGCTCGCCCGTCTCGAAGATCACCTTGAGCCGGGCGGAGGCGCCGCACGCCTCCTTCACGGCGGTGATCTCGTCGTGGACCTTGAGGTAGTCCCCCGCGAGGAACGCGCCCCGGTCGATGACCATGTCGACCTCGTCGGCGCCCGCCGCCACGGCCTCGCGCACGTCGGCCAGCTTCACGGCCATCGAGGCGCGGCCCGCCGGGAACGCCGTGGCGACCGAGGCGACCTTGACGCCGGAGCCGGCCACCGCCTCCCTGGCGAAGGGCACCATGTCGGGATACACGCAGACCGCAGCCGTCGAGGGGGTCGCGCGGTCGGTCGGGTCGGGGCGGACCGCCTTGGCGCCCAGCGCCCGGACCTTGCCCGGGGTGTCCGCGCCTTCCAGCGTCGTCAGGTCGACCATCGAGATGGCCAGGTCGAGGGCGTACGCCTTCGCGGTGGTCTTGATGGAACGGGTGCCGAGCGAGGCGGCACGCGCCTCCAGGCCGACCGCGTCGACGCCGGGCAGCCCGTGGAGGAAGCGGCGCAGCGTGCTGTCGGACGCGGTGACGTCCGCGAGTCCGGGGGCGGACGCGGCGGAGGCATCGGGTGCGGGTGCAGCGGGTGCAGTGGTGGGCATGGTCACCAGGCGAGCATATCTACGCGCGTAGCGGCTGTACAGTCCCCGGTCCGCCTTCCGACGCCCCCGGGGGCGTCGTGCACAATCGGCACCATGACGACCCCGCAGCACCCCTCACCGCCGTCGGCACCCGGCTCCCGGGACCGGATCTACCGCTCGCCCGCGGGCGTCGTCGGCGGCGTCCTGCTGCTGGCCCTCGTCGCCTGGCTCGGCATCGACGCCCTCGTCGTCGGCGAGGGACGCACCCCCTGGACGGCCGTCGCCGTGATGCTCTTCCTCACGCCGCTCATCGTCGCCTACACGGTGCGGCCCGCCGTCTTCGCCGACGACGAGCGGATGCGGGTGCGCAACCCGTTCCGCGTGATCGTGCTGCCCTGGGGCCGTGTCGCCTCGCTGCGCTCCGGCTACACCAACGAGGTCGTCGACGAGGACGGCACCAAGTACCAGCTCTGGGCGCTCCCCGTCTCCCTGCGTGCCCGCAACAAGGCCGCCCGCCAGGAGGCCCGGCGCACCGCCGGGGAGAACCGCGGGGGCACCACCAGCGGCCGGGGCGCGTACGGCGGACGCGGCGTCCGCGGCACGGGCGTCGCCACCGCGGACGGGCCGCAGCGGGCCGAGAGCGACAGGGCCGTCGACGAACTGCGGCAGCTCATGGCGGCGCACGAGGGCGCCCCCGAAACCTCCGGCGGGGTCACCGTGCGCTGGGCCTACGAGGTCATCGCGCCGGCCGCGGCGGGCGCCGTGCTCCTGGCGGCGCTGCTCGCGCTGGGGTGACCCGCCCCGCTCGTCGGGCCGGGCGCGGTGAGCGTGCCGTTCCGGGCGCCGGTCCGCCGGGTGCGGCCCGTGGCGGGGCGGGGGTGAGGGCCCGGTTCCGTGGTGGGGCGTCCGGCTTCCGTGGTGCCCCCGTCCGGCGGGAGCGGCCCGTACGGCGCGCTGTGCCGGGCGCGGTGAGCGTGTGCCGTTCCGGGGCGGGGCGAGACGGCCCGGTTCCGCGGGGGCGGTCGTGCCGCGTGGTGGCCCGGCCCGCGGTGAGCGGTCCGTACGGGTTCCCGCCGGGGCGGGCCGAGCCGGCCGGTGGGCCCGGCGTCCCTCCGGAATCACCCGGTGGGGGTACCCCCGTGTGAGGTACCCCCACCGTGGCGTTCGGGTGAGCCGTCTCAGATGCCCGCCGCCGCCGACAGGTCCCGCTTGAGCGCCGCCAGCAGCTCCGCCGCCCGCACGCGCGCGTCCGGGAGGGCGGCGTGGTCCGCGACCGGCACGACCGCCTCCAGGTAGCACTTCAGCTTCGGCTCCGTACCGCTCGGCCGGACGATCACCCGGGCCCCCTCCAGCGTGTACCGCAGGCCGTCCGTCGGCGGCAGGGTCCCGGTGCCTCGCGTCAGGTCCTCCGCCCGCGTCACCTCCAGGCCGGCCAGCCTCGCGGGCGGCTGCTCCCGCAGGCGCCGCATCGCCTCGGCGATCACCGAGAGGTCCTCCACCCGCACCGCGAGCTGGTCGGTGGCGTGCAGCCCGTGCTCCACCGCCAGGTCGTCCAGCAGGTCCGTCAGCGTCCGCCCGGCCTCCTTGAGGACCGAGGCCAGCTCCGTGATCAGGAGCGCCGCGGTGATGCCGTCCTTGTCGCGGACCCCCTCCGGGTCCACGCAGTAGCCGAGCGCCTCCTCGTAGCCGTAGCGCAGGCCCTCGACACGGGCGATCCACTTGAAGCCGGTCAGCGTCTCGGCGTGCGGCAGACCCGCCGCGCCCGCGATCCGGCCGAGCAGCGAGGACGACACGATCGACTCCGCGAACGTGCCGCGCGCGCCGCGCGCCACCAGGTGCGCGGCGAGCAGCGCGCCGACCTCGTCGCCCCGCAGCATGCGCCAGTCGCCGCCGTCCGGCACGGCCACCGCGCAGCGGTCCGCGTCCGGGTCGTTGGCGATGATCAGGTCGGGCCCCGTGGCGCGGGCCCGCGCGAAGGCGAGGTCCATCGCGCCCGGCTCCTCCGGGTTCGGGAAGGCGACCGTCGGGAAGTCCGGGTCCGGCTCGGCCTGCTCCGCCACCAGCTCCGGTGCCGGGAAACCGGCGCGGGCGAAGGCCGCGAGCAGGGTGTCCTTGCCGACGCCGTGCATCGCCGTGTAGACCGTCCGCGCGGTGCGGGGAGAGCCCTCGGCGAGGACGGCGTCCGTACGGGCCAGGTAGGCGTCCGTCACCGCGTCGTCCAGCGTCTCCCAGCCGGAGTCCGGCCGGGGCACGTCCGCCAGCGCGCGGACGGCGGCGATCTCGGCGGCGATCTCGGCGTCGGCGGGCGGGACGATCTGCGAACCGTCGCCCAGGTAGACCTTGTACCCGTTGTCCCTCGGCGGGTTGTGGCTGGCGGTGACCTCCACGCCGGCCACGGCACCCAGGTGCCGGATGGCGAAGGCCAGGACAGGCGTGGGCAGCGGGCGGGGCAGCACCGCCGCGCGCAGGCCGGCACCGGTCATCACCGCGGCGGTGTCCCGGGCGAAGTCGGCGGACTTGTGGCGGGCGTCGTAGCCGATGACGACCAGGCCGCCGGCGTGTCCCCGCTTCCTCAGGTACGCGGCGAGACCGGCCGCCGCGCGGATGACCACCGAGCGGTTCATGCGCAGGGGGCCCGCGCCCAGCTCGCCGCGCAGGCCCGCGGTCCCGAACTGGAGCGTGCCGGCGAAACGGGCGGCGAGTTCGGCGTGGTCCTCGGCGTCGAGGAGCCGGGCGAGTTCCGCGCGCGTGTCCGCGTCGGGGTCCTCGGCCAGCCAAGCCTGGGCGCGTGCGAGGAGGTCGTCTTGCATGCGGGTGCCTCTTCCGTGCGGGGTGCCTGCGGCGCGTGTACGGGGGTGCGGGCGGCGGCGTGCCGCGGTGGTGCGGGTACGCGTCGTCGCCTGCGACGGGTTGGGTGCGGGGGGCGAACCGGGTGGGTGGTCGGGGCTCCGGCCGCGGTGGTCCGTCCCGCCCCTCTCGTGGGACGGCGGGTCGCCGCCGGTCGCGTCCGCGCGGTCACGCGAGACGGGGGGTGCGCGCGGCGTGAGGGCCCGGGCCGGGGGCGTCCGTCCTCGGAGCGGCGCGGAATCCGCCGTTCACCGAGGTGCCGGAGCCGGCGCGCCGCACGTCGCGGGCGGACGCCACCCCGGCACGCCCTCGCCGCCGTACGCGGGTGCGGGCCGCCGGTTACAGGCGGCCCAGGAGCCGGGCGAGGAGTTCGCCCATGCGGGTGGCGGAGTCGCGGCCCGCCTGGAGGACCTCCTCGTGGTTGAGGGGTTCACCCGTCATGCCGGCCGCCAGGTTGGTCACCAGGGAGATGCCCAGGACCTCGGCGCCCGCCTCGCGCGCCGCGATGGCCTCCAGGACCGTCGACATGCCCACCAGGTCCGCGCCGATCACCCGGGCCATGCGGATCTCCGCCGGGGTCTCGTAGTGCGGGCCGGGGAACTGCGCGTAGACGCCCTCCTCCAGCGTGGGGTCGACCTCCTTGCACAGCGCGCGCAGGCGCGGGGAGTACAGGTCGGTGAGGTCGACGAAGTTGGCGCCGACGATGGGGGAGGCCGCCGTGAGGTTGATGTGGTCGCTGATCAGGACCGGCTGGCCGGGGCGCATGCCCTCGCGCAGGCCGCCGCAGCCGTTGGTGAGGACGACCGACTTGACGCCCGCGGCCGCCGCCGTGCGGACGCCGTGGGCGACCGCCGCCACCCCGTGCCCCTCGTAGTAGTGGGTGCGGCCGAGGAAGACCAGCGCGCGCTTGTCACCGATGGCGTACGAGCGGATCCTGCCGCCGTGCCCCTCGACCGCCGGCGGCGGGAAGCCGGGCAGCTCGGTGACCTGGAGATCGGCCTCGGGGGCGCCCAGGGCGTCCACGGCCGGTGCCCAGCCGGAGCCCATCACGAGGGCGACGTCGTGGGTCTCGGCGCCGGTGAGTTCGCGCAGGCGGGCCGCGGCGGCGTCGGCGGCGGCGTAGGGGTCGCCCTGGATGTCGTCCGGAAGAAGAGATGCGTTCACGCGGACGAGGGTAGCCGGTCTTTGCCTACGCGCGTAGATGTGTGGGCGGGCCGGTGACCGATCGTTGTCTTGTCGTTTCCGGCGGGCCCCCTCAGCAGGGACGCTTGCGCAGCTCCATCACGTAGTCGTGCGGCGCCCCCGCCGACTCGGCCGCGTCGGCCACCTCGCCCAGGTAGCGCGCCGAGGGCAGGCCGCCCTCGTAGCCATTGAGGACGTAGGTCCAGGCGCCGTCCTCGCCGTCCAGGGTGTGCACGCGCACGCGCGTGCGCCGGTAGATGTCCAGGCCCACGCCCTCCCAGCGGTCCAGCGACTCCTCGTCCATCGGGGCGATGTCGTAGAGGGCGACGAAGACCTGGGAGAGGGGGTCCTCGACGAGGGTCGCCAGCGCGCCCTCCCAGCCCATGTGCTCGCCCCCGAACGTCAGCCGCCACCCGTTCAGCCAGCCGGTGGCGCGCAGCGGCGAATGCGGGGCGCGGCGGGTCATCAGCCGCGCGTCGAGGTTGCCGGCGTACGCGGCGTAGAGCGACATGCCACGAGCGTACGGCAGGGCGCCCCGGGGGCCACTTCCGTCACGGACGTGCCCCCGGGCGGCTCGGCGCGGCGGGGTGCGGGACAATGGAGTACGTGACTCGGATCGTGATCATCGGTGGCGGACCCGGCGGATACGAAGCGGCGCTGGTGGCCGCGCAGCTCGGCGCGGAGGTGACCGTCGTCGACTGCGACGGTCTGGGCGGGGCGTCGGTGCTGACCGACTGCGTGCCGTCCAAGACCCTGATCGCCACGGCGGAGGTGATGACCACCTTCGACTCCTCCTACGAGGAGCTGGGCATCATCGTCGCCGACGACACGCCGCCCCTGGAGCGGGCCGCCCGCGTGGTCGGCGTGGACCTGGGCAAGGTCAACCGCCGGGTCAAACGGCTCGCGCTGGCGCAGTCCCACGACATCACCGCCTCCGTCACCCGCGCGGGCGCGCGCGTGATGCGCGGACGCGGCCGGCTGGAGGGCATGCAGGCCCTCGACGGCTCCCGCAAGGTGGTCGTGCGGGCCGCCGACGGCAGCGAGGAGACCCTCACCGCGGACGCCGTGCTCGTCGCCACCGGCGGGCACCCGCGCGAGCTGGCCGACGCCCGCCCCGACGGCGAGCGCATCCTCAACTGGACCCAGGTCTACGACCTCGACGAGCTGCCCGAGGAGCTCATCGTGGTCGGCTCCGGCGTGACCGGCGCCGAGTTCGCCGGCGCCTACCAGGCGCTCGGTTCCAAGGTCACCCTCGTCTCCTCCCGTGACCGGGTGCTGCCCGGCGAGGACCCCGACGCCGCCGCCGTCCTGGAGGACGTCTTCCGGCGCCGCGGCATGAACGTCATGGCCCGCTCCCGCGCCCAGTCCGCCAAGCGGGTCGGGGACCGGGTGGAGGTCGCCCTCGCCGACGGGCGGGTCATCACCGGCTCGCACTGCCTGATGGCCGTCGGCGCCGTCCCCAACAGCGCGGGCATGGGCCTGGAGGAGGCCGGGGTGCGGCTGCGCGACTCCGGGCACATCCTCACCGACCGCGTCTCGCGCACCACCGCCCCGGGCGTCTACGCGGCCGGCGACGTGACCGGCGTCTTCGCCCTCGCCTCGGTGGCCGCCATGCAGGGGCGCATCGCCATGTACCACTTCCTCGGCGACGCGGTGGCCCCGCTCGACCTCAAGACCGTCTCGGCGAACGTCTTCACCGACCCCGAGATCGCCACCGTCGGCTACAGCCAGGCCGACGTCGACTCCGGCAGGATCGACGCCCGGGTCGTCAAACTGCCGCTGCTGCGCAACCCGCGCGCCAAGATGCAGGGCATCCGGGACGGCTTCGTCAAGATCTTCTGCCGGCCGGGCACCGAGATCGTGGTCGGCGGCGTCGTCGTCGCGCCGCGCGCCTCGGAACTCATCCACCCCATCTCGATCGCCGTCGACAACAACCTGACGGTGGAGCAGATCGCCAACGCCTTCACCGTCTACCCGTCGCTCTCCGGCTCCATCGCCGAGGTGGCCCGCCAGCTCCACACCCGCAAGAACGGCGGCGAGTCGTAACGGCCCCGGACGGTCGTCGCCGGGCATCCGAGGTGCCGATGCGGGCACGATCCGGACCCTTTGCGTGCCGGTGTGATCAAGAGGACCGGCGGCGCGCCCGGCGGCCGGAACCGTACGCAAGGTGACCGCCCACCCCCCGGACGGGTGGTCCCGCGGCCGGAACCGGTGTGCCGTGGTCACGGGCGGTCAGGGGACGTGCGCGTGGCATAGGCGCGGGGCGTAGGCTCCCATACCACCTCCGCGACGGCCGTGCGAACAACTTCTGTAATTCGGCGCATACTGCTGAAAGCAGACGGTCGTTGGGGTTACTGTCAGTTTCGTGTTCGCTGCAGAACGTCGCCAATTGATCCTCGAAATGGTGCGAGCGAACGGGGCCGTGTCGCTCCGTGAGCTCGCCCGCGTCGTCCAGACCTCCGAAGTGACCGTACGGCGGGACGTGCGCGCGCTGGAGGCAGAAGGACTCCTCGACCGCCGGCACGGCGGTGCGGTACTGCCGGGCGGATTCACGCGGGAGTCCGGCTTTCCGCAGAAGTCCCATCTCGCGACCGCGGAGAAGACGGCCATCGCCGACCTCGCCGCGGGATTCGTGTCCGAAGGCGAGGCCATCGTCGTCGGCGCCGGTACGACCACGCAGGAGCTGGCCCGCCGGCTCGCGCGGGTCCCCGGCCTGACCGTGGTCACCAACTCCCTCCTGGTCGCGCAGGCCCTGGCCCACGCCAACCGGGTGGAGGTGGTGATGACCGGCGGTACCCTCCGCGGTTCCAACTACGCCCTGGTCGGATCGGGCGCCGAGCAGTCCCTCCAGGGGCTGCGGGTCTCCAAGGCGTTCCTGTCCGGGAGCGGACTGACCGCCGAGCGGGGTCTGTCCACGTCCAACATGCTCTCCGCCTCCGTCGACCGTGCCCTGGTACAGGCCGCCGCCGAGGTGGTGGTCCTCGCCGACCACACCAAGCTGGGCACGGACACCATGTTCCAGACCGTGCCCACCGACCTCATCACCCGCCTGGTCACCGACGAACCCCTCGCCCACGACGACCGCGCCGGCACCGAGTTGCAGGCCCTCGCCGACCAGGGCGTACAGATCGCCGTGGCCGGCGCGTCCGGCGGCGGCTCCGGCCCGAAGGGCCCCGGAGGCGGCCCTGCCGCGGCCGATCCGGCCGCCGGGGGCCGGCAGCGCCGGGACGTGCCGCTGCCCGGACCCCGCCGCCAGGCCCCCGGCGCGGGCGCCGGCGTGCGCACGACCGCCCTGAACGAACAGAACCCCGGGGCCGAGCGGGCCCGGGTCGCGGATCTGCGCCGGCGCTGACCGGCTCCGCGTCCCTCCCGCTCGCCCCGGGGGTCACCCGACGGGGTGTCCCTCGTACGGGTTCCGTCAGTCCTTGATCTCGCAGATGGGGGCGCCGGAGGTGAGGGAGGCGCCGACTTGGGCGCTGAGGCCCTTGATGGTGCCGGACTTGTGGGCGTTGAGGGGCTGTTCCATCTTCATGGCTTCGAGGACGACGATGAGGTCGCCTTCCTTGACCTCTTGTCCGTCTTCGACGGCGATTTTGACGATGGTGCCCTGCATGGGGGAGGCGAGGGTGTCGCCGGAGGCGGCGGGGCCGGACTTCTTGGTGGCGCGGCGTTTGGGTTTGGCGCCGGCGGCGAGGCCGGTGCGGGCCAGGGACATGCCCAGGGAGACGGGCAGGGACACTTCCAGGCGTTTGCCGCCGACCTCGACGACGACGGTCTCGCGGCTGCTGTCGTCGGTGTCGGTGTCGGTGTCGGCGGGGGTGGTGAAGGGCGGGATCGTGTTGGTGAACTCGGTTTCGATCCAGCGGGTGTGGACCGTGAACGGGTCGTGGGTGCCGGTGAGTTCGGGGGCGAAGGCGGGGTCGCGGACGACGGCGCGGTGGAAGGGGATGGCGGTGGCCATGCCCTCGATGTGGAATTCGTCGAGGGCGCGGGCGGCGCGCTGGAGGGCTTCCTGGCGGGTGCGGCCGGTGACGATGAGTTTGGCGAGGAGGGAGTCCCAGGCGGGTCCGATGACGGAGCCGGTCTCGACGCCGGTGTCGAGGCGGACGCCGGGGCCGGTGGGCGGGGTGAAGCGGGTGACGGTGCCGGGGGCGGGCAGGAAGCCGCGGCCGGGGTCCTCGCCGTTGATGCGGAACTCGAAGGAGTGGCCGCGCAGGGGCGGGTCGTCGTAGCCGAGGGCTTCGCCGTCGGCGATGCGGAACATCTCGCGGACGAGGTCGATGCCGGCGACTTCCTCGGTGACGGGGTGTTCGACCTGGAGGCGGGTGTTGACCTCGAGGAAGGAGATGGTGCCGTCGAGGCCGACGAGGAACTCGACGGTGCCGGCGCCGACGTAGCCGGCTTCCTTCAGGATGGCCTTGGAGGCGGTGTAGAGCTGCTGGTTCTGGGTGTCGGAGAGGAAGGGGGCGGGGGCTTCCTCGACGAGTTTTTGGTGGCGGCGCTGCAGGGAGCAGTCGCGGGTGGAGACGACGACCACGTTGCCGTGGGTGTCGGCCAGGCACTGGGTCTCCACGTGGCGGGGCTTGTCGAGGTAGCGCTCGACGAAGCATTCGCCGCGGCCGAAGGCGGCCACCGCCTCGCGGACCGCCGACTCGTACAGTTCGGGTACCTCGTCGAGGGTGCGGGCGACCTTCAGGCCGCGTCCGCCGCCGCCGAAGGCGGCCTTGATCGCGATCGGCAGGCCGTGTTCCTGCGCGAAGGCGACGACCTCGTCGGCGCCGGAGACGGGGTCGGGGGTGCCGGCCACCAGCGGCGCGCCGGCACGCTGGGCGATGTGCCGGGCGGCGACCTTGTCACCGAGGTCCCGGATCGCCTGCGGCGGCGGACCGATCCAGATCAGCCCCGCGTCCAGCACCGCCTGGGCGAAATCGGCGTTCTCGGAGAGGAAACCGTAACCGGGATGGACCGCGTCCGCCCCCGACTCCGCCGCCGCCCGCAACACCTTCCCGACATCCAGATAACTCGTCCCGGGCGTGTCACCACCCAAAGCGAACGCCTCATCAGCGGCACGGACATGCAGAGCGTCCCGGTCCGGGTCCGCGTACACCGCCACACTCGCGATCCCCGCATCCCGGCACGCCCGGGCCACGCGGACAGCGATTTCGCCACGGTTGGCGATGAGCACCTTGCGCACGATTGAGGCTCCCTCCTTGAAACAAGCCGAGTTTAGGGACTGCCGACACGGCACATCGACCCGTCCCCGATGGTGAGCTTGCCCACACGGAGCGTGACGCGCGGCCCGCTCGACCCGCGAAAGCCCATGTCGCACCTTGGTACACAGGGCCCCTTCGGAAAACCCTAGCCCTCCGATGTGGCCAAGGTCTCTGTGAGAGCGCGCTGCGGCCCGCCGTGATTCTTTGTGGAGTCCCTACGAATGGCCCAACGATTCTTTGCCCTCGGCAGACCCCTTGTCGCCACGTTTACCGGTGAGTAGCGTTCGCGTCGACCCGAGGATACTCGGGGTAACCACAGTCGTGCTCGAAAGTGGGTGGGGGCCGGTGGTGCGCAGACCGGTGGCGTGCATCGTGGCGGTCGTGCTCTTCGCCGAGGCGTTCGGCGCCGTGGCGCTCAACTGGTTCCTGGGGGTCGTCGTCGACCGCCAGGAGATGTCCCTCGCGGGCCTGGATCCCGACGTGATGTCCGTGTCCTCGAAGGCCGCCGGCGTCGCCTTCGGGGCCTTCCTCGCCCTGGCCGCGCTCGTGGCCCTGCTGGTGGCGGTGCGCGGGCGCCGGCCCGCCGGACTCGGCCGCGCCCTGCTGATCGGGGCGGCCGTGGTGCACGGACTGCTCGGCGCCGTCGCCTGGGGGCTGGTGGGCCCCGGCGCCTTCGCCGTCATGATCCTGATTCTCGCGCTCCTCGTGCTGCTGCTGATGACCCATGACGGGCAGGGGCCTCGGGGGACACGGGAGCCGCCGGGGGACCGGGGGCCGGACGGGACGCAGGGGCCCCACGAGTCCCCGGAGCCGCCGCGGCGGGCCCAGGAGCCCGTGGCGGGCCCGGGCGAGGGCGCGATCGCGGTCAGTCCGCCGCCGGGGCCCACAAGTCCGTGAGGGCCACTCCGAGTTCGGCGAGCAGGCGGCGCAGCAGGGGCAGGCTGATGCCGATCACGTTCCCGTGGTCGCCGTCGATGCCGTCGAGGAACGGGGCCGAACGGCCGTCCAGCGTGAAGGCCCCCGCGACGTGCAACGGCTCGCCGGAGGCCACGTAGGCGGCGATCTCCTCGTCGGTCGGCTCGCCGAAGCGGACGACGGTGGAGGCGGTGGCCGAGGCGTAACGCCCCGAGAGCGTGTCGTGGACGCAGTGCCCGGTCTGGAGCGTGCCCGCCCGGCCGCGCATCGCCTTCCAGCGGGCGATGGCCTCCTCGGCGTCGGCGGGCTTGCCGAGCGCCCGCCCGTCCAGGTCGAGCACCGAGTCACAGCCGACCACCAGGGCGCCCTGCGCCTCGGGCCTCGCGGCCACGACGGACGCCTTGGCCTCGGCGAGGGCGAGGGCCAGTTCGGCGGGGGTGGGCGCGCTCACGGCGTCCTCGTCGACGCCGCTCACCATCACCTCGGGGGCCAGACCGGCCTGGCGCAGCAGCCCGAGCCGGGCGGGCGACTGGGAGGCGAGGACGAGTCGGCGGCGCGGCTGATCTGTCATGCCGCCAGCCTAATGGCGAGCCCGCCGCCGGCCGCGCCGTCCCCGCGGCCTACCGCACCCCGATCACGATCATGGTGAGCACCATGGCCAGCGCCAGCAGAACGCTCAGCCGCCGCAGCATGGCCTGCGTGTCCCGCAGTTCCTCGGGCGGCTCGTTCTCGGGGTCGGACCACAGCATGCCGCCATCGTCCGGCCCGGACCGGCACCCCGCCTGAGTACGCGTACTCAACTTGCCCACGGCGTGGAGCGGGGGCGGGCGAGCGCGGGGGCGCGGACGCGGCGCCGGACCCGCGTACGGGCCCGGCGTGCGGGTGCGCGGGGCCCTGGCGTACGTGCGGGTGGCCCGGGTCCTGGTTCAGGCTCCGGCGTACGTACGTGAGTGCGGGGGCCCGGGTCCCGGGTCAGGCTCCGGCGTGTGCCCAGGGCGCGCTGTGGCGGCTCACGCCCCCGGCCAGTAGGTGCGGCTCCAGGAGGCCGGGCCCGGCTGGGGCAGCCGGTGGCCGGCGATGCGGGCCGGGTCGGACCAGGAGTCCCGGGGAGCCGGCGTGCCGGCCGGCAGTGCCTGTGCCGCCACGGCGCGCGCCCGGACCACGGCCAGGGCGGCGGCGAGTTCTTCGGGGGTGGGGTTGCCGCGGACGACCTTGATCACGGTGGCTCCTGGGGTGGTCCCGGTGGGGGTGGTCCTGGTGGGGGTGTTCTGGTGGTGGTGGGGGTGTGGGGGGAGGGTGTGGTCAGAGGGGGATGTTGCCGTGTTTCTTCGGGGGGAGGGTTTCGCGTTTGGTGCGGAGTTGGCGTAGTCCCTGGACGATGTGGCGGCGGGTGTCGTGGGGCATGATGACGGCGTCGACGTAGCCGCGTTCGGCGGCGGTGTAGGGGTTGAGGAGGGCGTCCTCGTAGTCACGCATGAGGCGTGCGCGGGTGGCTTCGGCGTCGTCGGTGGTCTCGGCGTGGGCGAGGGTGCGGCGGTGGAGGATGTTGACGGCGCCCTGGGCGCCCATGACGGCGATCTGGGCGGTGGGCCAGGCGAGGTTGAGGTCGGCGCCGAGGTGTTTGGAGCCCATCACGTCGTAGGCGCCGCCGAAGGCCTTGCGGGTGATGACGGTGATGAGGGGGACGGTGGCCTCGGCGTAGGCGAAGATGAGTTTCGCGCCGCGGCGGATGATGCCGTCGTGTTCCTGGTCGACGCCGGGCAGGAAGCCGGGGACGTCGACGAAGGTGAGGACGGGCACGTTGAAGGCGTCGCAGGTCCGTACGAAGCGTGCGGCCTTCTCGGAGGCGGTGATGTCCAGGCAGCCGGCGAACTGCATCGGCTGGTTGGCGACCACTCCCACCGGGCGTCCCTCGACGCGGCCGAAGCCGGTGAGGATGTTCGGTGCGAACAGGGCCTGGGTCTCCAGGAACTCGCCGTCGTCCAGGACGTGTTCGATCACGGTGTGCATGTCGTAGGGCTGGTTCGCGCTGTCCGGGACGATGGCGTCCAGTTCGCGGTCCTCGTCGCTGACGGCGAGGTCGGCTTCCTCGGGGAAGGCGGGGGGTTCGGACAGGTTGTTCGACGGCAGGAACGACAGGAGCTGTGTGACGTACTCGATGGCGTCCTTCTCGTCGGCGGCCAGGTGGTGGGCGACCCCGGAGGCGGTGTTGTGGGTGCGGGCACCGCCCAGTTCCTCGAAGCCGACGTCCTCGCCGGTGACGGTCTTGATGACGTCCGGGCCGGTGATGAACATGTGCGAGGTCCCGTCGGCCATCACCGTGAAGTCCGTGATCGCCGGCGAGTACACCGCGCCGCCCGCGCACGGGCCCAGCACCAGGCTGATCTGCGGGATCACCCCGGAGGCGTGTGTGTTGCGGCGGAAGATCTCCCCGTAGGCGCCCAGTGAGGCCACACCCTCCTGGATCCGGGCGCCGCCGGAGTCGTTGATGCCCACGATGGGGCAGCCCGTCTTCAGCGCGAAGTCCATCACCTTGACGATCTTCTGCCCGTACACCTCGCCCAGCGCCCCGCCGAAGACGGTGAAGTCCTGCGAGAACACCGCCACCGGCCGTCCGTCCACCGTGCCGTACCCGGTCACGACACCGTCCCCGTAGGGCCGGTTCTCCTCCAGGCCGAAACTCGTCGAACGGTGCCGGGCGAACTCGTCCAGCTCCACGAACGAGCCCTCGTCCAGCAGCAACGCGATCCGCTCACGCGCCGTCAGCTTCCCCTTCGCGTGCTGCTTCTCCACCGCACGAGCGGACCCCGCATGCGTCGCCTCCTCGATACGACGCCTCAAATCCGCGAGCTTGCCCGCGGTCGTACGGATGTCGGGCTGCTGCGCTTCCGGCTCGGACATCGGGATGCGGCTCCCTGCCTGCTCAAAAGGGGGGACGGTTACTCATCCGTAGAGTAGTGCTGGGCCCCGCGATCGGCAGTGCGGTCTTTCCCACACCTAGGGTGGCTTGCATGACGCCCCGCGATGACTCCGAGCCCTCCCACAGCCGGTGGTCCGACCTGGACCGGCCGCCCCTCAACGCCACCGCCCTGCGCCGTGCCCTGGTGCGCGAGGGCGGACTGTGGCGGCACGTCGACGTCGTGCAGAGCACCGGCTCCACCAACACGGACCTCGCCGCCCGTGCCGCACGGGGCGAGGCGGAGGAGGGCTCCGTCCTGATCGCCGAGGAGCAGACCGCCGCCCGGGGCCGTCTCGACCGGCGGTGGAGCGCACCGCCCCGTTCGGGCCTCTTCTTCTCGGTCGTGCTCCGGCCCGCCGAGGTCCCGGTGGCCCGCTGGGGCTGGCTGCCACTGCTCACCGGGGTCGCGGTGGCGACCGGGCTGTCCCGCGCCGCGGGTGTCGACACGGCCCTGAAGTGGCCCAACGACCTCCTCGTCACCGTCGGCGGCGAGGAGCGCAAGGCCGGCGGCATCCTCGCCGAGCGGGCAGGCGACGACGGTGTGGTCGTCGGTGTCGGCGTCAACGTCAGCCTCCGCGCGTCGGAACTGCCCGTCCCGGGCGCAGGCTCCCTGCGCCTCGCCGGGGCCGGCGGCACCGACCGCGACCCGTTGCTGCGGGCGGTACTGCGGTCCCTGGAGGACTGGTACGTCCGCTGGCGCTCGGCCGGCGGCGATCCTGCGGCCAGCGGCCTCCAGGAGACGTACGCCGCCGGGTGCGCGACCCTCGGCCGCACGGTCCGGGCCGAACTCCCCGGCGACCGGTCCCTGGTCGGCGAGGCGGTCGCCGTGGACGGGGACGGACGCCTGGTTCTCGCCACGGAGCAGGGGGTGCAGGAGCCGGTGGGCGCCGGGGACATCGTCCACCTGCGGCCCGTGTGACGGGCCGGTGTGCCGCCGGGGCGGTGCGTGGCCGTGTGACCGCGTGGCCGGCGGCGGCCGGGCGTCGGTGCGTCCGGATGCCCGGCACCGCGGGGCTCGGTCCGGTGGCTGGCTGCCCGCGGGCCCGGCCTACCGGTGGGTCTGGCTTACGGCCCGGGGGCCGTCCTGCCGGTGGGGTCTGACTTACGGGTGGGGACTGACCTGTCGGTGGGCGGCTGGCCGGGGCTGGTTGCCGGTGGTGCCTCGGGGCGGGTGGGACCGGCCGGGCCGCGGCGTCCGGTGGGCTCGCGCGGGGCGCGTACGCGGGCGGGTGGCGGCCGGTGGGGTGGTTCGTGGTCCGGGGAGGGGCGGGGTGACGCGCCCCCGGCGCGAGCACCGGCATCACACGCCCCCGCCGCGGTACTCCGGTCACCGGGGGCGTTCCCCCGGCGCGGTGTCCGGCTCCGGGGGCGCCCGGGTGGCACGGGCCTGCGCGGACGAGCGCCCCGGTGCCACGGCCGGCGGGTACCGGGCACCGACTCTCGGGAGTGAGCTGCGGCACACCTGACGTAAAGTTGGGGCCGGTCGATACCTGACCGCGGCAGATCGGAAGGGCAGCAGGCGTGACCGTCGACGACACGGGCTCCGGCACGGACGGGGACGGCCGGGTGGATTCCGAGCCCGCCGAACCCGGCGATGACCCGCTAGCGCTCCGACTCGAACAGCTCATCCTCGGCGCCGAGCGCCGCTACACCCCCTTCCAGGCCGCCCGCAGCGCGGGCGTCTCCATGGAACTGGCCTCCCGCTTCTGGCGGGCCATGGGCTTCGCCGACATAGGCCAGGCCAAGGCGCTGACCGAGGCCGACGTCCTCGCCCTGCGGCGGCTGGCCGGTCTGGTGGAGGCCGGGCTGCTCAGCGAGGCCATGGCCGTCCAGGTGGCCCGGTCCACCGGGCAGACGACCGCCCGGTTGGCCGAGTGGCAGATCGATTCCTTCCTGGAGGGGCTGACCGAGCCCCCCGAGCCCGGGATGACGCGCACCGAGGTCACGTACCCGCTGGTGGAGCTGCTGCTGCCGGAACTCCAGGAGTTCCTGGTCTACGTCTGGCGGCGCCAGCTCGCCGCGTCGACCGGGCGCGTCGTCCAGGCCGGCGACGACGAGGAGATGGTCGACCGGCGGCTCGCGGTCGGCTTCGCGGACCTGGTCGGCTTCACGCGCCTCACCCGCCGGATGGAGGAGGAGGAACTCGGCGAACTCGTCGAGGCATTCGAGACCACCGCCGCCGACCTGGTCGCCGCCCGCGGCGGCCGGCTGATCAAGACCCTGGGCGACGAGGTGCTGTACGTCGCCGACGACGCCGGCACCGCCGCCGAGATCGCGCTGCGCCTCATCGAGACGATGGCCAACGACGAGACCATGCCCGAACTGCGGGTCGGCATCGCCTTCGGCACCGTCACCACCCGCATGGGCGACGTCTTCGGCACCACCGTCAACCTCGCCTCCCGCCTCACCTCCATAGCCCCGCGCGACGCACTCCTCGTCGACAGCGCCTTCGCGGAGGAGATCATCCGCACCGGCGACGCCCCCGCCTCCGAGGCGCAGGCGGTCGAGGAGGCCGCGACGGCGGAGAAGGAGGGCGAGGAGGCCCCGGCGTACCGCTTCGGGCTCCAGCCCATGTGGCAGCGTCCGGTCCGTGGCCTCGGCGTGGTCGAGCCCTGGCTCCTGACCCGGCGGTCGCCGCCGCCCGCGTAGGCCCGCACGGTCATCTCCCGCCGCCCAGCAGCCCCAGCAGGTCCACGCAGACCCCGATCAGCGGCACGCACAGCCCGGGAGGCGCCTGGGTCGGCGCCGGGGAGGGCGGCGGAGTACGGCTCGGGGCCGGAGGGTCCGGGGTCGGGCGCGGCACCGCCGGACTCTCCGGCCGGGGCGTGTGGGGCACATGGGGTGCCGTGTCCGGGCCGGGCGTGGCGGGTGCGCCCGCCGTGGCCCGCGGGGCCCGCGGGACCGTCGTCGCGCCCGGGGCGCTCGTACGGGGTGCTGGTGCGCCGGCGGATGGACCGGCCGCCTCCGCTCCGGACGGCCCGGGTATCAGGCCCGGCTCCGGGGACGTGCTCAGCCCGCTCGGGGCCGATGTCGCCGACGGGCTCGCCCCGGGTGGCGCGGCGGTGCTCGCGGCTGCGGGCGTGGACCGCTCCGGCGCCGTCCCCGCCGTCTCGCCGTTCTCCACCCGCGGCCCCGCCTCGGTGCCGTACGCGTCGGCCCCGCCGGTACCCGGATCCGGTACCAGCCGCCCGAAGCTCAGGGCGCCGGCCACCAGGACCAGGCATCCCGCCAGCAGCACCGCCTTGCGCGGACGCGGCCTGCGGTGGCGCCCCCTGCGGAGCCACGGGCCCCGCGGCGGTGGTGTCGTGGGTGTGTCCGTCTTCGTCATGTTCCCTCCCCGGTGCGCACGCGCCCCCCTTTGCGCCGTGGCGGGGCGGACGCTACGCGCTCGACCGGGGCGGCACGCGGCAGTCGACCGGATGTCACTCGAACGGGTAAGCGGGGTGAAGGGTGCGGGGTGAGCGGAGCACGGGACGAGAGATGAGACGAGTGAGCGGAGTGCGGGGCGAGAGATGAGACGAGTGAGCGGAGTGTGGGGCGAGAGATGAGACGAGTGAGCGGAGTGTGGGACGAGAGACGAGACGAGTGAGCGGAGTGTGGGACGAGAGACGAGACGTGTGAGCGGAGTGCGGGGCGGGTGGGGCGGGGGCGTCCGGCCTTTTCCCCGGCGGTCCGGCCTGCGATGATCGGGACCGGTCCATCTGTTAACCCGCGTTAACCGGGAGGGTGTCATGAGCGAGGAGCGCTTCGGGGAGTTCGTCCTGGTGCGGAGGGACGGGGAGGGCCATGTCGCGGAACTCGCCCTCGACCGGCCCCGTGCCATGAACGCCGTCTCCACCGCCATGGCCCGCTCCCTCAGCGAGGCGTGCGCGACCCTGGGGGCCGACCCGGACGTCCGGGTGGTCGTGCTGACCTCGACGCACGAGCGGGCCTTCTGCGTCGGCGCCGACCTCAAGGAGCGCAACTCCTTCACCGACGCCGACCTGCTGCGCCAGCGGCCCGTCACGCGCGGCGCCTACACCGCCGTACTGGACCTCCCGGTGCCCACCGTGGCGGCGGTGCACGGCTTCGCCCTGGGCGGCGGCTTCGAACTGGCGCTCTCCTGCGATGTGATCGTCGCCGACCCCACGGCGGTCGTCGGGCTGCCGGAGGTCTCCGTCGGCGTGATCCCGGGAGGCGGCGGTACGCAGCTCCTGCCGCGCCGGGTGGGCGCCGCGCGCGCCGCCGAGCTGGTCTTCACGGCGCGGCGCGTGGAGGCCGCCGAGGCCCGCGAACTGGGGCTGGTGGACATCCTCGCCGACACCGGGCGCGACCGGGACGAGGCCCTGGCCCTGGCCTCCCGCATCGCCGCCAACTCGCCCGTCGGCCTCCGCGCCGCCAAGCGCGCCCTGCGCCTGGGGCACGGGCTCGACCTGCGGGCCGGGCTGGAGGTCGAGGACGCGGCATGGCGGACGGTGGCGTTCTCGGGGGACCGGGCGGAGGGCGTCGCCGCGTTCAACGAGAAGCGCGCGCCCCGGTGGCCGGGGGAGTGACGGGCGGGGCGCCGGCGCGGTGCCGGGACGCCGGGTGTGCGGGCCGCCGCCGGCCCGGTGAGAGGGGCCGGGGACGGTGAGCTCGGCGGGTGCCGTCGAGGGCTCCCGGTTTCACCCACGTCAATGTCCTTGTTCGTGCCGATTGTCCCTAGCCTGGAGGGATGGGTGAGGACAGGCGGCTCGCGGCCGTCGTGGCGTTGGCACAGGGCATGGCCGCCGCACACAGCCTGCACGAGGCGTGGCGGGCGGCGGCCATCGGCGCGTGCCGCGCGCTCGGCGGCGGCTTCGCGGCGCTGTCCGTGTGGGAACGCGAACTCGGCAGGCTCCGCGTCCTCGTGAACGTCGGCGACCGTGCCGAGGACGAGGAGGAGTTCCCCGAGGCCGAGTCCTATCCCGTCCACCAGTTCGCGGAGATCACCGAGTTCCTGCACGAACGCTGGGCCGGCGGCGTCGAACCCGGCGCCTGGGTCGAGACGGCCGAGGGCCCGGCCGCCGGCCGCCCCGGCTACGTCCACCAGCGCGTCGCCGCCCTGCGCCGCAGGGGACGCGCCTGCTGCGTCGTCGCCCCGATCGTCCTGCACGGCCGTGCCTGGGGCGAGCTGTACGTGGCCCGGCCGGTGGGCGACCCGCTCTTCGGCCGTGCCGACGCCGACTTCGCCACCGTCCTGGCGTCGGTGGTGGCCGCCGGGATCGCCCAGACCGAGCGCCTGGAGGAGGCCCGGCGGCTCGCCTTCACCGACTCCCTCACCGGGCTCGCCAACCGGCGTGCCGTCGACACCCGGCTCGACGAGGCCATCGAACGGCACCGCCGGGAGGGTGTCGTCGTCAGCCTCGTCGTCTGTGACCTCAACGGGCTCAAGCGGGTCAACGACACCCACGGGCATGCCGTCGGCGACCGGCTGCTGGAACGTTTCGGTTCGGTGCTCTCCCTGTGCGGCGCGATGCTGCCGGGCGCGCTCGCCGCGCGGCTCGGCGGCGACGAGTTCTGCCTCCTCGCGGTCGGCCCGCCCGCCGACGACGTGGTCAAGGCGGCCGGGGAACTGTGCCGCCGCGCCTCCGAACTCGACCTCGGCGACGGGGTGGCCTGCGGGGTCGCCTCCACCGAGGACGCCGTCGGACAGATCCGCTCCGGCCGCCGGCTCTTCCGGCTCGCCGACGCCGCCCAGTACCGGGCCAAGGCCGAGCGGGCCACCCGCCCGGTCGTCGCCGGCCGCGAGGGGCCCGCCGACCCCGTCGTACGGCTCGCGGACGAGCCGGCCCGGGGGGACGACGGGGAGCGCCGCCGGTTCCGGGGGAGGCATGCGCCGTAGGGGTGTGGGTGGGGGAGTGTGGGCGGGGGCTTGGGCGGGTGGGGTGAGGTGGGGGAGTGTGTGGCGGGCGGGTGAGGGGCGGCGGGGCTTGGGCGGGTCGGGGGTACGTGAGGGGCGCACTGTCGGCGTGGCGTGTCGGTTGGCGTGGTGTGTGCGGCGCGCGGGGGTGGGCGTGTCTCGTGCGGTGCGGCGTTCGGCGTGCCCGGGTGGGTGTGTCGGGTGCGGGGGTGCGTCTGACGCGCGGGGCGGGGTGCCGGGTGCCGTGGGGCGTATGACGTGCGCGGTCGGCGTGTTGTGCACCCTTGGTGCGTCCGACTCGCCGTGTCGGCGTGTCCTCGGCCCGTGGTGCGTGTGACTCGCCGTGTGGGTGTGTCCCTTGCCGTAGTGCGTTCGCCGCGCCGTGCGGGCGTGTCGTATGTCTCGGTGCGCGCGCCGCGCCCGGTCGGCGTGTCTTCCGCTCTGGTGCGTACGCCATGCCGCTCCGGGCGTGCCGCCCCCTGATGCGTCGTCCGACACGCCACACCGGGCGAGTCCCGTGCGGCGGTGCGCTCGACTCGCCGAGTGGGTGTGTCGCGCGTACTGGGGCTCGTGCCGTGCCGGTCGGGCGTGTCCCTTTCCACCGGCGTGGGCTCGACTCGCCGAGTGGGCGTGTCGCACGCTCTGGGGCCCGTGCCGTGCCGGTCCGGTGTGTCCCTCTCCCGCCGACGTGCGCTCGACTCGCTGAGCCGGCGTGTCCCACGCACTGGGGCTCACGCCGCGCCCATCCGGCGTGTCCCTCCCCACCAGCGTGCACCCAACCCGCCGACCCGGCGTGCCCCCACCCCAACGCACCCACCCCCACCCAGGGCATGTAGCCCCACCGCGCCGCCCCCCACCCGACCCCCTCGCACCCCACACCCCACTTCGCCACATCACACCGCCCCCGCCCCGCCGCACGCCCGCCACCCCGCACCTCGCCACTCGCGCACCCGCATCACCCACCCCGCCCCCGGGGAAGCCGCCCCCCACATCCAGTGGTGACATCAGGGAATTCACTGCGTACGCTCCTGAATATGGATATGCACACTGTGGTGGTGGGGACCTCCGGCGTCACCGGGGCCGATGTCCTCGCCGTGGCGCGGCACGGCGCCCGGGTCGAGCTTTCCGAGGAGGCGGTCGCCGCCCTGACCGCGGCCCGCGAGATCGTGGACGCGCTGGCCGCCAAGCCGGACCCCGTGTACGGCGTGAGCACCGGTTTCGGCGCCCTGGCGACCCGGCACATCGGCCCGGAGCTGCGAGGCCGGCTCCAGCGCAACATCGTCCGTTCGCACGCGGCCGGGATGGGTCCGCGGGTCGAGCGGGAGGTCGTCCGCGCCCTGATGTTCCTGCGGCTGAAGACGGTCTGTTCCGGGCACACCGGCGTTCGCCCCGAGGTCGCGCGGACCATGGCGGACGTGCTCAACGCCGGGATCACGCCGCTGGTGCACGAGTACGGTTCCCTCGGCTGCTCCGGAGACCTCGCGCCGCTGTCGCACTGCGCGCTGACCCTCATGGGGGAGGGGGACGCCGAGGGCCCGGACGGCACCGTGCGCCCGGCCGGCGAACTCCTCGCCGACCACGGCATCCGGCCCGTCGAGCTGCGGGAGAAGGAGGGGCTCGCCCTCCTCAACGGCACCGACGGCATGCTGGGCATGCTGGTCATGGCCCTCGCCGACCTGGACACGCTGTACAAGTCCGCCGACGTCACCGCCGCGCTCTCGCTGGAGGCGCTGCTCGGCACCGACCGTGTCCTCGCCCCCGAACTGCACGCCATCCGGCCGCACCCCGGGCAGGCCGACAGCGCCGCCAACATGCTCGCGGTGCTCAAGGGCTCGGGACTGACCGGCCACCACCAGGACGACGCGCCCCGCGTGCAGGACGCCTACTCGGTGCGCTGCGCCCCGCAGGTCGCGGGCGCCGGCCGGGACACCCTCGCCCACGCGCGCCTGGTCGCCGAACGCGAACTGGCGGCGGCCGTCGACAACCCCCTCGTCCTGCCCGACGGCGACGGGACCGCCCTCGGCGCCGGGGGCGGCCGGGTGGAGTCCAACGGCAACTTCCACGGCGCTCCGGTCGCCTACGCGCTGGACTTCCTCGCCATCGCGGTCGCGGACCTGGCCTCCATCGCCGAGCGGCGTACCGACCGGCTGCTGGACAGGAACCGGAGCCACGGGCTGCCGCCGTTCCTCGCCGACGACGCCGGGGTCGACTCCGGGCTGATGATCGCCCAGTACACGCAGGCGGCGCTGGTGAGCGAGCTGAAGCGGCTCGCGGTGCCCGCGTCGGTGGACTCGATCCCGTCCTCCGCGATGCAGGAGGACCACGTCTCGATGGGCTGGTCGGCGGCGCGCAAGCTGCGGACGGCCGTCGACAACCTGACCCGGGTGATCGCCGTCGAGCTGTACGCGGCGACGCGGGCGATCGCGCTGCGCGAGGGGCTGACGCCGGGGCCGGCCGGGCGGGCGGTCGTCGACGCCGTACGGGCGGCCGGCATCGAGGGACCGGGGCCGGACCGGTTCCTGGCGCCGGATCTCGCGGCGGCGGAGGCGTTCGTCCGGGAGGGCCGGGTGGTCGAGGCCGTGGAGACGGTCACCGGTCCGCTGCGCTGACGTGCGCCGGGTCCGCCGGGCCCCGTCCCGCGAGGCGGGGCCCGCCCGGCCGCCGTACGGAGCCCAGGCGCCACGGCAACCGCCTCCGTCGGCCGGTACGGCCCACCGGGGCGGGGGCGTCCCGGACCCCCCACCCGGGACGGTCAAGAAAGGCAAAAGAACGTCAAGTGTTCGTCAAGGCGCCGCGACCGCTCAGTAGTCGAGGCGTTCCCGTCGCACCGAGTACGTGACGAAACCGGCGCCGAGACCCAGACAGAGCACGCCGCCGACGACATAGGGCGTGCTGTCGAAGCTGCCGGTGTCGGCGAGGCGGACCGAGGCGGCGTCCGTGCCGGTGGACGCGATCCTGGCCTGCTCGGTGACCTGCGGGGACGGGCTCGCGGAGACGGCCTCGTCGGCAACCGTCTCGGGTGTCGCGTTGGCGGACGGCACGAACCACAGGGCGCACAGCAGACCGCCCGCGGCGGCGGCGGTCAGCAACGGACGGCGAGCGGATGACACGGAATATCGATCCCCTTGTGGCGCTGGCGAATTGGCCGTGAGGCTGATGGTAATGAACCGCGCGGATCACAGGATAGTCACGGAAGGCCGAGCCAGGTACCCCCCTGGGGGGACTGGTCCGGGTGTGTGAGGGTATGCCCCGTTTCGCTCGGGCCGACTCGGGGCCCCGCCCCGACCGGGTCGCGCCACGCCGAGCATGATGGCGAAGCATACGGACCGGAAAGCCCGGTGGCGGCCGTCTCCTGACGCCGCGTGGGAAAAAGGTGACCTCGGGGCGGCAACCGCCACCGTGGTTTTCACCGTCTCAAGGGGCGCTGCGGCTGCTTCCTCCACCACGGCGTTCCGCGTGGCCCGACCGGCGGTGAACGTGTCGTGGGCCACATCGGGCGGCCCTGTGGAACGGGACGAACCGGTCGTAGCGTTGGAAGTCTTGACGGGGGCTCTCGGTGTTCGGGAAGCGGCGACGATGGAGAAGCGTGTGATGACGGACGGTAAGCGGCGCAAGGGCCTGGCGGCCGCGTCCGCTCTGCTCGGCGGTGTGCTGGTGCTCTCGGCATGTTCCAGCGGCGACGCCGGCACCTCCGGGGGCGGGGACGGGAAGTCTTCTCAGGCACAGGTCGACGAGGCGGCGGCGAAGAAGACCTCCGAGGCCCAGATAAAGATCACGCCGGGGGACGGTTCGAGCAACGCGTCGATCAACAACTCCGCCGCCGTCACCGTGAGCAAGGGCACCCTCACCGACGTGAAGATGACCACCTCCGAGGGCAAGGAGGTGAGCGGTGAGATATCCGCCGACAAGACGAGCTGGAAGCCCACCGGCCAACTGGAGCGCGCCACCACCTACAAGCTGACGGCGACCGCACAGGACTCCGAGGGCCGCGCCGCCCACGAGAACGCCTCCTTCACCACGGTCTCCCCGAAGAACAGCTTCATCGGCACCTTCACCCCGGACGACGGCACCACGGTCGGCGTGGGCATGCCGGTGTCGATCAACTTCGACAAGGCGATCAGCGACAAGGCCGCCGTGCAGAGGGGCATCACGGTCAGCACCAGCAGCGGCCAGGAGGTCGCCTGCCACTGGTTCAACGCCAACCGGATGGACTGCCGCCCCGAGGACTACTGGCAGGGCGGTTCGACCGTCACCCTCAAGCTGGCGCTGGACGGCGTCGAGGGCGCCCCGGGCGTCTACGGCGTCCAGCAGAAGACGGTCACCTTCACCATCGGACGCAACCAGGTCTCGTACGTGGACGCGAAGACCAAGCAGATGAGGGTCACGCGGGACGGCAAGACCGTCAAGACCATCCCGATCTCCGCCGGATCCCCCGAGAACAAGACCTACGAGGGGCAGATGGTGATCTCCGAGAAGTTCAAGGAGACCCGGATGAACGGCGCCACCGTCGGCTTCACCGACGACGACGGCCAGGGCGAGTACGACATCAAGGACGTGCCCCACGCCATGCGCCTGAGCACCTCCGGCACCTTCATCCACGGCAACTACTGGGGCGCCAAGTCCATCTTCGGCGGCGCCAACACCAGCCACGGCTGCGTGGGCCTCTCCGACACCAAGGGCGCCAACGACCCGAACACACCGGGCGCCTGGTTCTACGACAACTCCATGGTCGGCGACGTCGTCGTCGTGCAGAACACCGGCGACAAGACCATCGCCCCGGACAACGGCCTCAACGGCTGGAACATGGACTGGGCCCAGTGGAAGGCCGGTTCGGCCCTCTGACACCCGACGGCCCCTGGCGCGGGGGCCGTTGACAAACCGCGCTGTGACGCCCGCCCCCCTCGATCCGAGGGGCGGCGGGCGTCCGCCGTCCGGTCGCGACCGGCTTCTCATCGTTCTCTTATGACGGCCTTACGGCACCATCACACGGCGTCCCTACCGTGCGGCCATGTTCTTCACGTACCTGAGGCGCGAGCTGCGCCGCCGCCGGAAGGCGGCCCTCGTCGTCGCCTCCGGCCTCGCCCTGGGCATCGCGCTGGTCATCGTCGTCGACGCGGTCTCCGCGGGCATGAACAAGGCGCAGGACCGGGTCCTCCGGTCGCTCTACGGACTCGGCACCGACATGACCGTCACCAAGGCCGCGTCCGCGCCCACCCCCTCCGACCGGCCGCGGTTCCGCTTCGACGCGCAGGAGGACGGCGACGACGCCGAGCAGAGCACCGACCAGGTCATGGTCCAGGGCTTCCAGACGCTCGCCGCCACCACCGTCGACAAGGTCGCCGCACAGAGCGGCGTCGCGGACGCGGTGGGCGGGCTGAGCCTCCAAGTCGTCAAGGTTCAGCGGCGAGTTCACCCGCGGCCGGTTCCAGCAGGGCGGCCCCGGCGGGACGGAACAGGGCGACTCCGGCGGCCGGCCGGGCGGACCCGGGACGCGCGTCGAGGGCGGCGGCGCCGACTTCGACGTCGACAGCCACACCGTCTACGGCACCGACGTCACCCACCCCGGACTGGGCCCGCTCACCTCCTCCGCACTCACCGACGGGCGCACCTTCACGGCGTCGGAGACCGATGCGGCCGTCGCCGTGGCCGACGCGGCGTACGCACAGAGGAAGGGACTGGAGACCGGCGACAAGGTCACCGTCAAGGGCACCGAGTTCACCCTCGTCGGCATCGTCACCGCCGACAGCGGCGACGCGGCGGCCGACCTCTACATCCCGCTGAGCCGGGCGCAGACCCTCGCCGACGCCAAGGACAAGATCACCACGATCTACGTCAAGGCCACCGACTCCCAGCACATCGACGGCGTCAAGGCCGCCATCCGGAAGAACGTCCCCGGCACCACCGTCACCACCTCCGCCGACCTCGCCGAGACCGTCTCCGGCTCCCTGTCCACCGCGTCCTCGCTCGCCGGGGGTGTCGGCCGGTGGCTGTCCGGCCTGGTCCTCGCCACCGCCTTCCTCGTCGCCGGACTCCTCACCTCCTCGGCCGTCTCCCGCAGGGTGCGCGAGTTCGGCACGCTCAAGGCGCTCGGCTGGCGCTCGCGCCGGGTCACCGGCCAGGTGGTCGGCGAGGCCGTCGTCAGCGGACTGACCGGCGGCGCCCTCGGCATCGCGCTCGGCCTGGCGGGCGCCTACGCCGTCACCGCCGTCAGCCCCACCCTCCAGGCGCGGCTCGGCGCCGGCTCGGGCGGCGACCGGGGTGGGCCCGGCTCCTTCGGCGGCGGTGGCGGATTCGCCGGGGCCGGCCCGCGGGCCGCCGACCAGACCCTGGACGTCGCGCTCACCGCCCCCGTCAGCGTGACCACCATCGGCCTCGCGGTCGGCCTCGCGGTCGCCGGCGGACTCGTCGCGGGCGCCTTCGGCGGCTGGCGGGCCTCCCGGCTGCGCCCCGCGGACGCCCTGCGGCGCGTCACGTAGCCGCCCCCGCGGGCCGCGCGCCCGCACGGCCGCACCCGCACCGGCCGGCCCCACGCGCGCCGGCCCGCACCACCCCCACCTCTCCCAGGAGTTGCACCATGTACGAACTCACCGGCGTCTCCAAGCACCACACCCGCGGCAAGGACACCGTGCGCGCCCTCGACGAGGTCGACCTCACCATCGCCGACGGCGACCGGCTGGTCATCCAGGGCCCCACCGGCGGCGGCAAGTCCACGCTGCTGCAGATGCTGGGAGCCCTGGACCGCCCCACCTCCGGGCGCGTCGTCCTCGACGGCACCGACCTGGCCGCCCTGCCCGAGGCCCGGCTGACCCGGGTGCGCGGCGAGAACATCGGCTTTGTCTTCCAGTCCTTCAACCTCATCCCCACCCTCACCGCGCGGGAGAACGTCGAGACCGCCCTCGTCCCGCTCGGCGTGAAGGCCGGGCAGCGCCGCGAACGCGCCGCCGAGGCACTGGCCTCCGTCGGCCTCGCCGAACGGCACGGCCACCTGCCCGCCGAGATGTCCGGCGGCCAGCAGCAGCGTGTCGCCATCGCCCGCGCCCTGGTCAAGCGGCCCAAGGTGCTGCTCGCCGACGAACCCACCGGCAACCTCGACGAGTCCACCCGCGACGAGATCATGGACGTGCTCGACCGGCTGTGGAAGGAACTGGGCCTGACCTTCGTCATGGTCACCCACGACTCCGCCCTCGCCCGGCAGGCCCCCCGCCTGGCGACCCTCCGCGAGGGCCGCATCACCGTACGGGAGAACGCCGCCACCTGACGGGCCGTCCGGCCGGGCCCCCGTCCGCCAGGCCGAGGCGGTACGGCGGCAGGCGGCCCCCGGGCTCAGCCCGCCAGGGTCGCGGGGCTGCCGCCGTTCGCCTCGTACCCCGCCACCGCCATGGCGCGGTGCAGCGCGAACTCCGACGCCGGGTCCGGCGACAGGGTCCACGGCAGGGCACCGACGTGGCCGTCGACGGCCACTATCTGGTGCATGGCCTCCGCCCACCGCTCCGCGCGCACGAGGAAGAAGATCAGCAGATGGCGCACGTGCGCCTGCATCGGGTCGTCCGGCCGCGCCGAGTGCACCGCGTGCAGCGCGCCGTGCATCGCCCGGGAGACGACCTCGCTCTGGTAGAAACCGCGGACCAGCGTGAGGTCCGGCAGGTGCTCGAAGACCGCGAAGAGCGGCAGCGCCGCCAGCAGCGAACCCCGCGGCGCCCGCGCCGCCGCGGCCTCCGCGAACGAGTACGCCAGCTCGCGCGAGCCGTGCCACTTCTCGCACCAGTAGTGCAGGGCGGCCAGGTGCGCGCCCATGTGCTCCGGGGCGCGGTCCAGGATCTTCAGCCAGAGCTGCTCGAACTCCGCCCGCGGATACCCGAGCCCCCGGGCCACCGACAGCTCCACGATGTACGGGATCGGGTCGCCCGGAGCCAGCAGCGCGGCCGTCCCGCAGGCGGACCTCGCCTCCTCCATGATGATCCGGAACTCGTCCGTGCCCGGCGTCGCCGTCCGCCACGCCTGCTGCACCAGGAACTCGGCGTGCACCGCCGCGCCGCCGGCGTCCTTCGGCTGCTCGGCCCGCCACACCCGCAGCCACTGCCCGCCCGGCGTCTCGCCCGCCCCGCCCGGCCGCTGCCGCAGCTCCAGCGAGGCCGCCCCCGCGAACGCCTGGACGCGCTGCCAGCGCCGCTCGCCCTCCCGCTCCGTGCCCGCGAGGAGCTGCTGCGCCGCCCGGTGGTCCTGGGTGCGCTGCACCAGGTCCAGGACGTCCAGGAGGTCCTGGTCCGGCCCCGGCATGCGGATGTCCAGCTCCTCCTCACGGGCGAAGCCGTACGTCGCGGGGTCCGCGGCGTCCGGGTGGCCCGGCGCGACCAGCCCGACCGCCCCGCGCCGGCGCCGCAGGAGCGGGAGCAGCACGAACCCGAACAGGACCGCCGCCATCAGGACCCAGAGAATCTCCATGCCACCAAGCGAACCAGACGCCGCCGGAAATTGGCCAACGGGTCCCCCGTCCTGTGGACAACGCGGGAAGCCGCCGCCGGCACTACCCTCAGGGCTCATGAGCGACAGGCACATCAGTCAGCACTTCGAGACGCTCGCGATTCACGCGGGCAACACCCCCGACCCCCTGACCGGAGCGGTCGTCCCGCCGATCTACCAGGTGTCGACCTACAAGCAGGACGGCGTGGGCGGCCTGCGCGGCGGCTACGAGTACAGCCGCAGCGCCAACCCGACCCGCACCGCGCTCGAGGAGAACCTCGCCGCGCTGGAGGGCGGGCGCCGCGGGCTCGCCTTCGCGTCCGGACTGGCGGCCGAGGACTGCCTGTTGCGCGCCCTGCTGCGCCCCGGCGACCACGTGGTCATCCCCGACGACGCCTACGGCGGCACCTTCCGGCTCTTCGCCAAGGTCGCCACCGCCTGGGGCGTGGAGTGGTCCGTGGCCGACACCTCCGACCCCGCCGCCGTGCGCGCGGCCCTCACCCCCAAGACCAAGGCTGTGTGGGTCGAGACCCCCTCCAACCCGCTGCTCGGCATCACCGACATCGCCGCCCTCGCCCAGGTCGCCCGGGACGGCGGGGCCCGCCTGGTGGTCGACAACACCTTCGCCACGCCGTACCTCCAGCAGCCGCTGGCGCTCGGCGCCGACGTCGTCGTGCACTCCCTGACCAAGTACATGGGCGGCCACTCCGACGTCGTCGGCGGCGCCCTGGTCGTCGAGGACCAGGAGCTGGGCGAGCAGCTCGCCTTCCACCAGAACGCCATGGGCGCGGTGGCCGGGCCGTTCGACTCCTGGCTGGTGCTGCGCGGCGCGAAGACGCTCGCCGTCCGCATGGACCGGCACAGCGAGAACGCCACCAAGGTCGCCGAGATGCTGACCCGGCACCCGCGCGTGACGAGCGTCCTGTACCCGGGGCTGCCCGACCACCCCGGGCACGAGATCGCCGCCAAGCAGATGAAGGCGTTCGGCGGCATGGTGTCGTTCCGCGTCGAGGGCGGCGAGGAGGCGGCCGTCGCGCTCTGCGACCGCACGAAGGTCTTCACGCTCGGCGAGTCCCTCGGCGGCGTCGAGTCGCTGATCGAGCACCCCGGCCGCATGACGCACGCCTCGGTGGCCGGTTCCGCCCTGGAGGTCCCCGGCGACCTGGTGCGCCTCTCCGTCGGCATCGAGAACGCCGACGACCTGCTGGAGGACCTCCAGCGGGCGCTCGGCTGACCGGCCCCGGCCTACCAGCCCGTCCAGCCCGGCACGGGTGGGGTCGTCTCCGACGGCGGCTCCGCCCAGGGCCGGACGGTCAGCGCCCACACCGCCGACGCCGCCACCACGGCGCACAACAGGCCCCACCCCAGGCGGCGGGCGACGGTACGGCGGCGCCGCGCGCGGACGCCCCGGCGCAGCGCGTCCGCGTACAGGCCCGGCGGCACGCGCGGCGGTGACGCCTCCATGATCTGACGGGCGGCGGCTTCCTGCCGTGCCGGGCTCACGGCCGCCACCCGCGGGCGCGTCGCGCGCACGGTGGCCGACACGCCCGCCGTGCCGGGCACGCGTCGGATGCGGCGCCGCGCCGGACGGGCGTGTCCCGCTCCCTGCGGCGCAGCCCCGGCGTGTCCACGGTCCGGCGGGCGACACCCCGTGCGGGCGTGCCGGGTGCCGCGGCGCGTCCCGCCCGCGTGTCCCTCACGGCGCCGCCGCCTTCGGCTCGGCCACCGGCCGGGAGCGGTCCCGGGGCGGATGCAGCAGGGTCGCCACGGCCCGGTCGCACAGCGCCCCGACGCGTTCCCTCGGCAGCCCCAGCAGCGCCGCCGTCTGCTCCTCGGCGACCCCCTCGAACAGCCGCAGCACCAGGACCAGGCGCTGCTGTGCGGGCAGACCGGCCAGGACCCCGGCGGCCGGTCCGCGCAAGCGGCGCCGGCCACCCCCGTGGCGGGGCCAGGTCTCGCGGGCGAACCGGGTCGCCAGACGGGAGCGGGCCCGGACGTACGGGTCCTCGCCGCGCACGCGGCCCCAGTGCGCGTAGGTGTGGGCGAGGGCCGACGACAGCAGGCGGTACGCGCGCGGGTTGTCGTCCGGCGGTTCCGCGGTGAGCAGCGTGGCCGTGTGCAGCAGCCGTCCGGACGCGCCCGCGACGAACGCCTCGAACTCCCGGTCCCGCAGCGCCCGGAGGGACGCCCGCCGCTCCCGCACCCGCGCCTCCCCTGCCTGGCGGGCGACGCCGCGCCCCCGGACCTCGGATTCGGCGGGGCGGGCACGTGGCACGCCGCCACCGGCGGGCCCGCCGTACGCGTACGCGCGCGGGAAGCCGTTCCCGTGCGCCGGCCGGGCCCGGTCTCACTATCGGACCCGGGGTGGCCCACCCGGTCAAGACTCCGGCACGGTCCGCCTTCCGGCGACGGGCGCCCCGGTCCGGCTCACGGAGGCGTCGCGGGGCTCTCGCGGCGCGCTGCCGACGCGAGCCGGCCCGGCCCCCCGACCCGGCCGGGGCCCGCCTGGCGCGGCCGGGACCCACGTCGCGTCTGCCCGGAGTCCGGCGCGTGTCCGCCAGGGTCCGGGCAGGGTCCGGGCAGGTCGCCGAGGGCCGGCCCGGGGTCCCGCGGGTCAGGACGCCTGGGACGACTCCCGCGCCGTGCCGGGGCCGGCCTGCGGTGCCGTACGCGCGGAGAGGGCGCGGTTGAAACGGGTGAGCAGCGTGCAGAACACCTCGCGCTCCTGCGGCGACCAGTCGTGGGTCAGCTCGGCCATGAGCCGGCGGCGGGAGGAACGCACCTCGTCCAGCCGCGTCACGCCCCGCGGGGAGAGCTGGAGCACCACCGCCCGCCCGTCCTCGGGGTGCGAGGTCCGCTTGACGAGGCCGGTGTCCACCAGCGGAGCCACCTGCCGGGTGACCGTCGAGGAGTCGATGCCCATGCTCGCGGCGAGCGCCTTGACGCCCATCGGCCCCTCTTTGTCGAGACGGTTGAGGAGCAGGTAGGCGGCGCGGTCCATCGAGTTGCGGACCTGCCCGACCCCGCCGAGCCGGGTCTGTTCGGCACGTCGGGCGAACAGCGCCACCTCGTGCTGGAGCGAGTCGAGAAGACCGGTGTCACCGGCGGTCGTCATGTCCATCGACATTCCAGGTGTAGTGGGCATGGCCGGGGCTCACTTCGTGGAGGGCTGCTGGGTTGGGGGACAGGGTACGCGGCCGGGCCGCACGGCGTACCGGCGCTGCGGGAAGCCGGTCTCGGAGCGTGGTCACGGCGGTCACCGAGGCCCCGGGGCTGCGATGCTGGAGCCATGAGCTACAGCACGGCCGCCTCACTCCGGTCCGTCACCCTCGACGACGTGCGGGGAGCCCAGAAGATGCTCGCGGGCGTGGCACGCGTCACGGCGATGGAGGGCAGCAGGCACCTGACCCAGCTCGTCGGCGCCCCGGTGCACCTCAAATGCGAGAACCTCCAGCGGACCGGCTCCTTCAAGCTGCGCGGTGCCTACGTGCGCATCGCCGGCCTGCTCCCCGAGGAACGCGCCGCCGGGGTCGTCGCCGCCAGCGCCGGCAACCACGCGCAGGGCGTGGCCCTCGCCTCCTCGCTGCTCGGCGTCGAGGCGACCGTCTTCATGCCGAAGGGCGCCCCGCTGCCCAAGGTCAGCGCGACCCGGGAGTACGGGGCGCAGGTGCGCCTGCACGGACAGGTGGTCGACGAGACGCTGGCCGCCGCGCAGGAGTACGCGCAGCGCACGGGCGCGGTGTTCATCCACCCCTTCGACCACCCCGACGTGATCGCCGGACAGGGCACGGTGGGCCTGGAGATCCTGGAACAGTGCCCCGAGGTCAGGACCGTGGTGGTCGGTGTCGGCGGGGGCGGGCTCGTCGCGGGGATCGCGGTCGCGGTCAAGGCGGTCCGGCCCGACGTACGGGTGGTGGGCGTGCAGGCCGAGGGGGCCGCGGCCTACCCGCCGTCGCTGGCCGAGGGACGCCCGCTGACCGTCGGACACCCGGTCACGATGGCCGACGGGATCAAGGTCGGCAGGCCCGGCGAGGTGCCGTTCGCGATCGTCGCCGACCTGGTGGACGAGGTGCGCACCGTCTCCGAGGACGCGTTGTCGACCGCCCTGCTCCTCTGCCTGGAACGGGCCAAGCTGGTCGTGGAACCGGCGGGGGCGAGCCCGGTGGCCGCGCTCCTGAGCGACCCCGGTGCCTTCGAGGGGCCGGTGGTGGCGGTGCTGTCCGGCGGCAACGTCGACCCGCTGCTGATGCAGGGAGTGCTGCGGCACGGGATGGCCGCCCAGGGCCGCTACCTGGCCGTACGGCTGCGGCTGACCGACCGGCCGGGCGCCCTCGCCACGCTGCTCGGCGTGCTGTCGGTGGTGGACGCCAACGTCCTGGACGTGAGCCACGTCCGGACCGACCCCCGGCTCGGGCTCACGGAGGCGGAGGTCGAACTGCACCTGGAGACGAAGGGCCCCGAGCACTGCGCCGAGGTGGAACGGGCGCTGCGGGACGCGGGATACCCGGTCATCGCCTGAGCCCGCGTCCCCACGGCGCGCGGCCCCGCCGCGGGGACGGCGCCCGCCCGGCCCGCCCGTACCGCCCGGCCCGCCCGGCCCGCCCGTACCGCTCGTGACCCGGCTCCCACCAGCACGGACCGGCTCCCGTCATCCGTGGGCATCCGTCCCGCGCGGTGCCGCCCGGCGTCAACCCGCATCACTCCACGTCACTCGAGCAGGTAAGTCCATTGTGAGACGCGATACATCGCGTTATTGTTTCTCGTGTGCCGCCCGGCCGGTGGTGCCCGCCCCGCCGTCCGGCCGTGGCAAGCGGACGAACCCGCGCAAACTTAGGCTTTCCGAAGCATCCCCGACGACGTGGAGACTCATATGCCAGGCGCCATCTATGCCGAAGGGCTGGTGAAGACCTTCGGCGACGTACGAGCACTGGACGGCGTGGACCTCGACGTACCGGAGGGCACGGTCCTCGGCCTGCTCGGGCCGAACGGCGCGGGGAAGACGACCACCGTCCGGTGCCTCACGACGCTGCTGCGGCCCGACAGCGGCAAGGCCGTCGTGGCCGGCCTCGACGTGGTCCGCCGGCCCAACGAGGTCCGGCGCTCCATCGGCCTGTCCGGCCAGTTCGCCGCGGTCGACGAATACCTCACCGGCCGGGAGAACCTGCACATGGTCGGCCGCCTCTACCAGATGAGGGGCAAGGCGGCGAAGGCCCGCGCGGCGGAGCTGCTCGACCAGTTCCACCTCACGGACGCCGCCGACCGCCCCACCAAGACCTACTCCGGGGGGATGCGCCGCCGGCTCGACCTGGCGGCGGCCCTCGTCGTCCACCCGCCGGTCATGTTCATGGACGAGCCGACCACCGGCCTCGACCCGCGCAACCGGCAGCAGTTGTGGGAGGTCATCAAGCAACTCGTGTCCGGCGGCACCACCCTGCTGCTCACCACGCAGTACCTGGAGGAGGCCGACCACCTCGCCCACGACATCGCGGTCGTCGACCGCGGCCAGGTCATCGCCCGCGGCACCTCCGACCAGCTCAAGGCCCGCACCGGCGGCGAGCGGGTCGAGGTCGTGGTGCACGACCGGGAGCGCATGGCGACGGCCGCGGAGGTACTCGCCGGGTTCGGCAAGGGCACGACCACCGTCCAGGAACACACCCGCCGGCTCACCATCCCCGTCACCGGCGGCGCCAAGCTGCTCGCCGAGGTCATCCGGGAACTGGACGCCCGCGGCATCGAGATCGACGACATCGGACTGCGCCGCCCCACCCTCGACGACGTCTTCCTCTCCCTCACCGGCCACCGCGCCGAATCCGAGGAGAACGGAAACGGGGAGGCGGCCGGAAACGGGGACCGCGGCGGCGACCGGAGCCCGGGGGCCGGCGCCGGCCGCCCGGACGCGAAGGAGGTAAGCGAGTGAGTGCCGTCACCGACACCGCGCCGGCCGCGACACCGGCCGCCCGCCTCGGCCAGTCCGTCCGGGACTCCCTGGTGGTGGCCCAGCGGAATCTGATCCGCATGACCAGGATCCCGGAGATGGTCATCTTCGGCCTGATCCAGCCGATCATGTTCGTGGTGCTGTTCAGCTATGTCTTCGGCGGTTCCCTCCAGGTCGGCGGCACCACCGACCCGTCCGTCTACCGCGAGTTCCTGATGGCCGGCATCTTCGCCCAGACCGTCACCTTCGCCACCGCCGGGGCCGGGGCGGGCATCGCCGACGACATGCACAAGGGGCTGATCGACCGCTTCCGCTCCCTGCCCATGGCCCGCGGCGCGGTCCTCACCGGGCGCACCCTGGCCGACCTGGTGCAGACCGCGCTCACCCTGTTCGTCCTGGCCATGGTCGCGCTGCTGGTCGGCTGGCGCACCCACACCAGCCTCGGGGAGGTCCTCGGCGCCTTCGGCCTGCTGCTGCTCTTCGGGTACGCCTTCACCTGGGTCGGCGCGCTCATCGGCCTCTCGGTGCGGACGCCCGAGGCGGCCACCTCCGGCGGGCTGATCTGGCTCTTCCCGGTGACCTTCGTCTCCACGGCGTTCGTGGACTCCGGGAAGATGACGCCCTGGCTGGGCCACGTCGCCGACTGGAACCCGTTCAGCGCGACCGTCCAGGCGTGCCGGCAGCTCTTCGGCAACCCGGGCGGTTCGCCCTCCGACGCCTGGCCCATGCAGCACCCGGTGTGGGCCTCGCTGATCTACTCCGTCGTCATCATCCTCATCTTCCGGACACTGGCCGTGCGCAAGTACCGTTCGGCCGCCGCATGACGAGACCCCCGGCGTCGGTGCGACGCCGGGGGCTCGGCAACATCGGGGGCCGGACGCGCGTCCGGCCGGGTCAGCCGTCGTAAGGCACGGCCTTGAGGATCCGCACGGAGGCCATCTTCCCGTTGGGAAGCTCGTACTCGACGTCCTCGCCCACCTTGTGGCCGATGACGCCCGAGCCCAACGGGGACTGGGGCGAGTAGGTCTCGATGTCCGCGCTCGCGTACTCGCGGGAGGCGAGCAGGAACGACAGGGTGTCGTCATCGTCGCCGTCGAACGCGATGGTCACGACCATGCCGGGGGACACCGTCCCGTCGTCGGCCGGAGGCGCACCCACCTTGGCGGTCTCGAGCAGCTGGGTCAGCTGGCGCACACGGAGCTCCTGCTTGCCCTGCTCCTCCTTCGCCGCGTGGTACCCGCCGTTCTCGCGCAGGTCCCCCTCCTCACGCGCCGCGGCGATCTTGGCAGAGATCTCGGTGCGCGCAGGACCAGTAAGGTAGGCAAGCTCCTCCTTGAGCTTGTTGTACGCCTCCTGGGTCAGCCAGGTGGCGTTCTCGCTGGTCTGGGTCACAGGTGCTCCTCGTCGGTGCTGGGGATATAAATCAACGCCCTACCCAGGAGGATGTTCCTCCATGGAAGGGCGAAACCACGAGCCTAACAATTCAGCGGCGAAAGGGGGAGGACATACACTGTCGGATTCCCGTTTCCGCAGGTCAGGCCCGTCAGGATGGGGCCAAGGTCACTCCGCGTGGCAGCCGAGCAGCTCGGCGGAGGTGCCCCGCGACTTGGTGCGGAGCGTCACGATCTCGTCGATGCGGGTCGCGTCCCCGCCGAAGCGGAAGTCGGCCCGGCCGACCTCCTCGCCGTCCCGCGCCTGGGAGCGCAGCGTGCAGTACCCGGTGACCCCGGCGTCCTTGCGGACCTCCAGGTGCACCTTGGCCGCCTCGTCGGTCAGCTCGAACCGGATCACCTCGGCGCTGATCTCGTTCTGGCCGACGTAGTGGTAGCCGAACCAGCCGATCACCACCACGAGGACGGTTCCCAGGACGCCACCGACGATCTTGAGCGTGCGGTCGGCCCGTTCGTCCGAGGAACGGCCGTAGCGGCCCTCGGGCGGGCGTGTGCTCGCCATGCTCATGATCGTCCTCCCGGCAGAACGGAACGGATGTCCCGAAAGGGGGCCCCGGAGCGGGACTCCGGAATTATTCGCCCCCCGATTCGGTCACTATAGGAGTCTCCACCCGCCACCCGACCGCCGCCCCTGACGACGCCCCCGCGGGGCGGCACCCATTGGATCGCGCCGACGCACACCGGGCGCCGACTGACCGAGGAATGAGTCTTGACTGACCAGCTGCGACTGATGGCCGTGCACGCCCACCCCGACGACGAGTCGAGCAAGGGCGCGGCCACCATGGCGAAGTACGTGTCCGAAGGGGTGGACGTGCTGGTCGTGACCTGCACGGGCGGCGAGCGCGGCTCCATTCTCAACCCCAAGCTGCAGGGCGACCCGTACATCGAGGAGCACATCCACGAGGTCCGCAAGAAGGAGATGGACGAGGCCCGGGAGATCCTGGGGGTCCAGCAGGAGTGGCTCGGCTTCGTCGACTCCGGCCTGCCCGAGGGCGACCCGCTGCCGCCGCTGCCGGAGGGCTGCTTCGCCTTGGAGGACGTCGACAAGGCGGCCGGCGAACTGGTGCGCAAGATCCGCTCCTTCCGTCCCCAGGTGATCACCACCTATGACGAGAACGGCGGGTACCCGCACCCCGACCACATCATGACCCACAAGATCACGATGGTGGCCTTCGAGGGCGCGGCCGACACCGAGAAGTACCCGGAGGCCGAGTACGGCCCGGCGCACCAGCCGCTGAAGGTGTACTACAACCAGGGCTTCAACCGGCAGCGCACCGAGGCGCTGCACGAGGCGATGCTGGCCCGCGGCCTGGACTCGCCGTACGGGGACTGGCTCAAGCGGTGGGCCACCTTCGAGCGCAAGGAGCGCACGCTCACCACGCACGTGCCCTGCGCCGACTTCTTCGAGATCCGGGACAAGGCGCTGATCGCGCACGCCACCCAGATCGACCCGGACGGAGGCTGGTTCCGGGTGCCGATGGACCTCCAGAAGGAGGTCTGGCCGACCGAGGAGTACGAGCTGGCGAAGTCCCTCGTGGACACATCCCTCCCCGAGGACGACCTCTTCGCGGGCATCCGCGACAATGCCTGATATGAGCGCAAGCCTGGCAACGTCGCATCTCGTCACCCTCGCGGAACTCGACGAGAACAAGGTCACCCCCGGTGTCCTCGGGTTCATCGTCTTCGCCGTCATGGCGCTGGCCGTGTGGGGCCTGATGAAGTCGATGAACCGGCACATGAACCGGGTCGACTTCAAGGAGGCCCCGAACGCGTCCGGCACCGGCTCCGACGGGGCCGGCGAGGCCGAACCCCGGAACTGAACCGGCCGCCCAGTCCGGCCCCGTCCGTGCTCGCCCCGGTCGGCCGGCCTCGGGTGAGTGAGACCGGCCACACCGGCCGCCCCTGCCCGCCCCCTCCGGGCCGCGCGGGCGGGGCGACGCCGGTACGCCGGGCGTGCCCGGCCCCCGGGCCGACGGGGCTTTCGGGCCACCGCCCGGCCCGCACCGGCCACCGCGGCTCCCGGGCCGCCGTCGAGCACGCCGACCGCGGCCACCGGTCCGGCGACGACGCCACCCGCACGGCCGGGCCCTCTCACACGGAGGCCCGGCCCTGCCGGCGCCTGTCACGGCCACGCCGCCGCCCGGGCCCGGCGGCGACGGCGTCCGTCACGCGGTGCCGACGCGGCCGGGCCCCGGCTTCCTGCCAGGCGGGCCCGCACCCCTCGGTCCTGGGCCCACACCCGTCGGCCCACGTACGTCGGCCCTGGGCCCATACCTCGCGGCCTCGGGGCCCACATCCCTGGGCCCACATACCTCGGCCCTGGGCCCACATACCGCGTCCATCGGTCTTCGGCCGTCTGCCACGGCCGCCTGACCGTGCCGACGAGGGGCGTCGCCTCGGCCCCTGCCGGGCCCGGCAGCGCACCGGTCGCCCCCGGTCCCCACCACGCCGCCCGGCGCCGGCCCGGCCGGGGCCGCGGCTCCGCTCGGGCCCGGCGGTGACGGCGTCCGTCACGGCTCGCCGGCACCGGTCGCCGCCGGCTCCCCGCCGCTGCCGTCCGATCGCGGTTCCGGCACCGGTACGCCCATCACCTCGCGGGCGCGGCGGTCCGGGACCATGCCGAGGCCCCACGCCTGCCAGCCCGCCTCCAGGTGCACCCCGCGCTCCAGCAGCAGCCGGTACGCCCCCACGTAGTCGTCCAGCTTCCCGTCCCGCGCCGGATGCCCGGCCCGCGCCAACTGGGCCAGCTCCTCCAGCGCCACCGCGGAGCCGACCTCCACCCCGCCGGGCGCCGCGTACGGCAGCACCGTGCAGCGCAGGAAGCGGGCCCAGTCCTCGCCCCGCCGGTCGCCGTAGGACGCGAACAGCGCCGCCGCCTCGTCGCACAGGGCCAGGGCCTGCGGCGTACGGGCGTTGCCCGCGTCGACCACCGCCAGCTCCAGGCAGGTCCACGCCTCGCCGTGACCCACGCCGATGCGCCGGAAGTCGGCGCGCGCGTCCACCAGGAGCTGCCGGGCGAAACCGGAGTTGCGCAGCGAACCGGTCTGGGCGGCCCGCTGGTCCCGCGTCACCCGCGCCGAATGGTGCCGGGCGCAGGCCAGCCCGTACACGTCCCGCATCCGGGAGAACATGGTGCGCGCGCGTTCCAGTTCGCGCACCGAGCGGTCCAGGTCGCCCGTCTCCTCCAGGGCCTGGCCGAGGTAGTACAGGCTCCACGCCTCGCCGCGCGCGTCCTCGTTCTCCCGGTGCCGGGCCGCCGCCCCGCGCAGCGCCTCCACCGCCGGGCCCGCGTCGCCGTCCAGCAGCCGCGCCCGCGCGAGCTGGGTGAGCGCCCACGCCTCGCCGCGGGCGTCCTGGGTACGGGCGTACAGGCCGAGGGCGGCGTTCAGCTCGGCCTCCGCGCGCGGGACGTCGCCCATCCGCAGCCGGAGCTGGCCGAGCTGGTAGTGGGCCCACGCCTGGCCGTGCACGGACTCGCCGGCACGGTGCAGGACCAGGGACTCGGTGAGCAGGCCGAGGGCTTCGGCGAGGCGGGCCCGGTCGCGTTCCACGGCGGCCAGGGCGTGCAGGGTCCAGGCCCGGTCGGTGGCGAGGCCGGGGGCGGCCTGCAGGTCGAGGGCCTCGCGCAGCCGCGCCGCCGCCTCGGTCAGATTGCCCTGGTGGTGCAGGGTGATGCCGAGCGAGCACAGGGCGCGCGCCGCGCCGGCGTCGTGGTGGGCCTCCCGGTACAGGTCGACGACCGAGGTGAGCGTCGTACGGGCCGTGTCCAGCTCGCCGAGCTGCCGGGCAGCGATGCCGGTGCGCCACTGCACCGAGCGCACGAGGAGCCCCTCGTCGACGGCCTGGGCCAGCTCGTTGATCTCGCCGAGCCGGTAGAGGTCGCCGCGCAGCAGGCAGTAGTCGCACAGGGCGCCCAGCAGGTTGAGCACCGTGGCGGGGTCGACGCCCTCGGCGTGCCGCAGCGCGGCGGTGATGAAGCTCGACTCGTCGTCCAGCCAGCGCAGCGCCTCGTCCAGGGAGGTGAAGCCGTGCGGGCCGAAGCGGTCCGAGCGGGTCGACATGTTGCCGTCCACCAGCCGCAGGACGGAGTCGGCCAGCTCGGCGTAGTTGGCGATCAGCCGTTCCTGCGCCGCGGTCCGCCCGGCCGGTTCCTCCTCGTCGGCGAGGCGGTCGCGGGCGAAGGCACGGACCACGTCGTGGAGCCGGTAGCGGCTGCCGCGCACGTGGTCGATGAGCCCGGCGCGGGACAGCGCGGTCAGGTGCCGGGCCGCCTCCGTCTCGTCCGTGGCCAGCAGCGCGGCGGCGGCAGCGGTGCCCAGGGAGGTGCGGCCGGCCAGCGCGAGGCGCCGCAGCAGCCGACGGGCCGGTTCGGGCTGGTCGGTGTAGCGCAGCCACAGGGCGCGCTCGACCGGCGCCACCGGTCCGTAGGCGCCGAGGTCGGTGGCGAGGGCGCGCGGCGAGCGCGGGCCCAGGGACGAACCGGCGACGCGCAGGGCGAGCGGCAGGCCCCCGCAGAGCCGGCGGATGTGGTCGGCGGCCTCGGCGTCGTAGGGGGCCGAGGCGTCCTCGGCGGCGGTGGCGAGCAGTTCCTCGGCGCCGGCCGCGTCCAGGGGCTCCACCGGCAGGTGGTGCACCCGGGCCGGCAGGTCGGCGGGGAGTTCCAGCGGGGAGCGGGCGGTGACCAGGACCAGGCTGTCGGACCGCTCGGGCAGCAGCGCCCGTACCTGCTCGGCGTCCGAGGCGTCGTCCAGGACGAGGGTGACCGGCACCCCGGTCAGATGCTGCTGATACAACTCGCTCAACCGTCTGACCTGCTGGTCCGCCGAGGAACGCTCTCGGAAGAGCAGTTGCTCGCGGGGCGCGCCGAGCCGGTTCAGCAGGTGCAGCAACGCGTCGCGGGTGCTCAGCGGCGGCGCGTCCGGGCTGCCGCCGCGCAGGTCGACCACGCAGGCCCCGCGGAAGTAGTCGCGCAACTCGTGGGCGGCGCGCACGGCGAGCGTGGTCCGGCCGCTGCCCGGCTCGCCGTGCAGGACGACGACGGTCGGCCGCGTCTCGGTGCCGGCGCGCGCCGCCTGCACCCACCGGCGCACCTGGTCCCGCTCCGTACGCCGCCCGGCGAAGGCGTCCGAGGGCTCGGGGAGCTGCGCGAACGACTTCTCCAGCACGCTGCGCCCCCGCGCCGCGGCGCTCTTGTCGGCACCGCGCAGCCTCGGGCCCGTACGGGGGGACCCGGCCGAGGCGGCGAGGACGCGCTGCTGGTCGAGGAAGGGCCGGATGCCCCGCACCTCCAGCGCGGTCAGCCACTGCAGCCGCAACTGCTCGGGCCCGCCCGGCTGTCCGGCCGCGCCGGCGCGGTGGTGGGCGGCGGGCAGGTGCGCGCCCGCCACCCTCACCACGGTCGTCGCGGCGCCGGCCGCCCCGACGGCCACGCCCGCGCCGACCGCCGTACCGGAACCGGTGCCCAGGGCCAGGTCGGCCGCGACCGCGGCGACCGCCGCCACGGCCGCCACCAGCAACGGGGTGCCGGCGCCGTCCCGGGCGTAGCGCCGGCGGAAGGTGAGGTGACCGGCGGCGGACTCGTCCAGGGCACGCGTGTACGCCTCGTACTCCTCGGCGGCGGCGGACGCGATGGAGTCCAGCGCCCCGCGTGCCCGGGACAGCAGCACCCTGCCGTCCACGCGCCCGCCCGAGCGCCGTACCTCCTCCTCCACGGCCCGCACCAGCAGCCGTTCGGCCTCCGCCCGATGACTGTCCCGCATGTGTCGCGTCCCCCTCCGGCGGCGTCGGCGCCCCGGGATCGTCCGGGGACGCGTCCGGGTCCCTCCCGGCCCGTCACCGGGTCCCTGCCCACTCACCGGGCCGTCAAGTCACCTGTGGGGCAGGCGGCTTGACGGCCCGGTGGGAAACGGCGGGAGCGCCGTCAGAGAATGTCCTCGGCCATCTCGACCATCCCGAGCCGGCCGGCGAGCACCGCCGTCTCGACCCTGTTGGCCGTGCCGAGCTTGGCGTAGATGGCGCTGACGTAGTCCTTGACCGTCGCCGGACTGAGCAGCAGCGAGCGGCCGATCTCGGCGTTGGACAGACCCGACGCGAGCATCGTGCACACCTCCGTCTCGCGCGGGGTGAGCGCGCTGGCGCGTTCCTGCACCTCGCGCGGGAGGGTCGTGCGGTCCAGCGCTCCCATCAGGGAGAGCATGGCGGTCGAGGTCAGGACGTGGTTACCGGAGGTGACCGCGCGGATCGCGTTCTGAAGCACCAGAGGCTCGGCGTCGGGGCTGAGCACGCCCGCGGCGCCGCCCCGAGGCGCCTCGTGCACCTACACCGACACCGCCGAGAGCGCCGCCGACGCGACCGCCGAGGCGCCGGCGATCAGCCCCACCACCACGATCACGATCGTCTCCGTCGAAAGCGTGCTGGCCTCCATCGGCGCCTCGGCCAGCTTCAGCGCCGGCTACACCTTCTCGTCCGGCTTCTGACCGACGCCCGGCCGGCCGCCCGCTCCCCCGAGCCGGGGGCCGCCGGACGCGTTTTCCCCGCCCACCCCGGAAGGGACCCGTCATGACGACCGGCCCCCAGCCCACACCTCCCGCCCCGCAGTGCGTCCACGTCTTCGCGACCTGCGCAGCGACAGCGCCACCCTGATCGTTCTCGCGCCGGTCCTCAGCCTTGCCGCGACCGCCGCCACCCTCGCCATCCCGCTCCTGGTCGGAGAACTGATCGAAGTCCTCGCCCGGCACGGCTCCGTCACCGGGGTCCTGCTCTGGATGGTGCCGCTCGCCCTCGGCGGCGCGGTCGCCTCCTCGCTCTCCGGCTACCTGCTGGCACGCACCGGTGAACGGTTCATCCTCCGGCTGCGTTCCCGCGTCATGGAACACTCCCCGCGCGTGCCGCTGCGCACCGTGCGCGCCGCCGGACCCGGCAACCTCGTCGCCCGCATCACCTCCGACGCCATGCTGCTGCGCTCCGTCGTCGACGTCGGCGTCGTCCAGGTGCCGGTCGCCGTCGTCACCGCGCTCGGCACCATCGTCCTGATGGGCCTGCTCGACCCTGTGCTCGTCTCCCTCGCCTTCGCGGCGTTCGCCCTGGCCGGCTGCGCGATCTGGTTCGTCCTGCGCCGGGTCCGCAAGAGCTACGAGTCCATCCAGATCGCCGCCGGCGGCCTCGCCCAGCGCTTCACCACGTCCCTGGCCTCCCTGCTGACCGTCCAGGCTTACCGCGCCGAACGCCGCACCGCCGACTCCCTCACCCGGGAAGCGGGCGTCAGCACCTCGAAGAGGCTGCGCGCCTCCCGCCTCCAGTCCGTGGCCCTGCCTCTGATGTCCCTCGGGCAGGAGGTGGCCCTCGCCGCCCTCGTGATGGCCGGCAGCGCCCGTATCACCAGCGGCTCGCTGAGCCTGCCGGACTTCATCGCCTTCATCCTTTACCCGCTCCAGATGGTCAGCCCCGTCACGATCGTCGTGATGGGCTTCGGCCGGCTCCAGACCGGCCTCGCCGGCAAGGGCCGCTTCGAGGAACTGCTCGCCGCCCCGACCGAACCCGCCGAGGACGAGGCGCGGGACGCCGGCCCCCGGGAGACGGGCGCCGCGGACACCGCGGACAAGCGCGGACACCGCGCCCGCGGTCGTTTCGACGGGGTCTCCTTCGCCTACGACGGGCAGCCGGTCCTCCGAACGTCAGCTTCCGCGCCCCGCGCCGGGGACTGACCGCGTGGTCGGCTTCTCGGGGGCGGGCAAGTCCACCCCCTTCCACCTCGTCGAACGCTTCGTGGAGTGCGACCGGGGCACCCTCAGCGTCCTCAGCCGGGACGTCACCCGCTGGCTGCTGCCGGAACTGCGCTCCCGGCTCGGCTACGTCGACCAGTCCTTCACCCTCCTGGAGGGCACCAGCCGGGAGAACCTGCTGCTCGACGTGCCGAGCAGGGACAGCGCCCACTACCGGGAACTGGGCGAGACCCAGCAGTGGGACCCGACCGAACAGACCGGCACCGCCCCGGCCGCCCTGCCCGTCTGACCCGCACTCCACGACCCAGCCCCCGGCCCCCTGCCCGTGTGTGCCCGGCCGCCCACGCCCCCGCCCCGCGCCGGACGGCAACCCCTCCGCCGCGGGGCGGCCCGTCACCCGGACCGACGGAACGACGTGGCCAGGCCCACCTCGACGACACCCCGGCACCACCCGAGCACCGGGCGCTGCCACGGGGGCCCGCGAGCAGCCGGAGCAACACGCCTCCGCTCGCGCGGAGAGCACTGCCTCAGCCTCCCGGGCCTGCTGCGCAAAGGCGGCACACCTCCGCTCGCGCGGAGAGCACGCTCCTCAGAAAACCGTGACGGGGGTGTCACACGGCACACCTCCGCTCGCGCGGAGAGCACACCCTCAGCGAGGCCCGCGCCGAGGCGGGCGTCGGCACACCTCCGCTCGCGCGGAGAGCACTGGAACCCGGCCCAAAACCAGCGGCGACGGAACGGCACACCTCCGCTCGCGCGGAGAGCACTCGTACTCGGCCTCGAACCCCGAGGGCGACAACGGCACACCTCCGCTCGCGCGGAGAGCACCGGGCGTGGGTGTCCAACGAGACGCGGATCATCGGCACACCTCCGCTCGCGCGGAGAGCACGGCTGCTCGGGTGTGAGTACGCATATGCGGGCCGGCACACCTCCGCTCGCGCGGAGAGCACACCAGCCACCGGGCGAGCGTTTCCAGTTCCTCCGGCACACCTCCGCTCGCGCGGAGAGCACTGGACGGCGTGGGTCCAGTCGGGCCGGTGCGTCGGCACACCTCCGCTCGCGCGGAGAGCACGTCGGGCCACCGGCGCTGCTGTCGCATGAGGGCGGCACACCTCCGCTCGCGCGGAGAGCACGTGCCGTCGAGGCAGCTACACCGGATCCGGAACGGCACACCTCCGCTCGCGCGGAGAGCACGCCGCCGTCCGCCCCGGGAACGCCGGGCCCGCCGGCACACCTCCGCTCGCGCGGAGAGCACGACCCCCAGCAGCAGCACCAGGACGAACACGACGGCACACCTCCGCTCGCGCGGAGAGCACGATCGAGTGGGCCAGGGCCCTCATGACCTCGTCGGCACACCTCCGCTCGCGCGGATAGCACCCGGTCCAGCGCATGTGGCCGTCGCCGATCGGCGGCACACCTCCGCTCGCGCGGAGAGCACGCGTCCTCGGCCCACTCGACGCGGATGATGTCCGGCACACCTCCGCTCGCGCGGAGAGCACGGTCTGGCGGTCGGCCATCAGGGCTCCTCGGTCGGCACACCTCCGCTCGCGCGGAGAGCACGGCCAGCGGTCGGCGGATCCCATGGCGGTGTCCGGCACACCTCCGCTCGCGCGGAGAGCACTGGTCCCGGTTGCCGTCCGGCGACGGACCGGCCGGCACACCTCCGCTCGCGCGGAGAGCACTGATCGAAGCCCACCAAGACGAGTTTGAGCAGCGGCACACCTCCGCTCGCGCGGAGAGCACACCGGTGTGCCCTCCGTCCAGCGAGCGGCGTACGGCACACCTCCGCTCGCGCGGAGAGCACAAACGCGAAGTGCGGGGCGGCGCCGCGCGCGACGGCACACCTCCGCTCGCGCGGAGAGCACTCGTGTGTGAAGCACCAGATGTTTCCGGGCCACGGCACACCTCCGCTCGCGCGGAGAGCACAACGCCGACGACCACAGCGTGGGCAGCCGGGACGGCACACCTCCGCTCGCGCGGAGAGCACTCCACCGGCCCGGACAGAACCGGCCGCCGGTACGGCACACCTCCGCTCGCGCGGAGAGCACGACCCGCCATTGACGCTGATCCGCTCCAGCGCCGGCACACCTCCGCTCGCGCGGAGAGCACTCCCCCGGGTGCGGAACCTGTTCCAGGGGCTCCGGCACACCTCCGCTCGCGCGGAGAGCACAACGGGCGGACCGCGATGACCTGCTGTTCGCCCGGCACACCTCCGCTCGCGCGGAGAGCACGGCCCGCTCCTGGCTGTGGAAGGCAGCAGCGACGGCACACCTCCGCTCGCGCGGAGAGCACCGGGAGGCCACGTCGAAGCCACGGTCGCGGAGCGGCACACCTCCGCTCGCGCGGAGAGCACGGTGCCGTCTGCCGCTCGTAGTGCTGCTGCGGCGGCACACCTCCGCTCGCGCGGAGAGCACCCCCCGATCTCCTCGAACCGGTCCCGCGACCGCGGCACACCTCCGCTCGCGCGGAGAGCACTGCCCGTGGATGGGGTGATCTGACGTGGCCGACGGCACACCTCCGCTCGCGCGGAGAGCACGCTGACGTCCTACGCCGCGGTGCCCGGCCCGGCGGCACACCTCCGCTCGCGCGGAGAGCACGAAACCATGACGGACAAGCCGAAGCGGTGGGACGGCACACCTCCGCTCGCGCGGAGAGCACACTTCCTGACCTGCAGCGACAGTAGGGCTTTGCCGCTTCTTTGCCAGGAACTGGTGCCCGGCAGCAGTGTGGGTAGTGCGCATGGGACGCACAGTAGACGGCGCCATCTTTCAGCGGGTGGGAGTGGCCGGTCAGCTTGGTGTGCCGCAACGGTCGTCGAGTCCGGCCATCCCGTCGCGGTGGCCCGGAAGGGCGTGGCACAACACCGGTAGCGACAGGAATCCCGCTCGACACCAGGCGGTTGGCGTCCGCCGACACGCCGGGCTCAGAGGGACTCCGCCGCGTCGCCGTCGTCAGGGCGGAAGGCGACGAGCGTGAGGCCGTCGAAATCGTGGGGAACCCGGCGGCGTTCGCCTGCGGCGTGAAGGGTGAAGCCCTGTTCGGTCGGGGCGGGGTGAAGGAGGACGGCGGCGCCGGTGCCGATGGATGCGGTGACAACGGACCAGAGCTCCTCGCGAACACGGGCGGAGAGGGTCCCGACGTAGAGGCCGGGAGTCGGTTCGATCATCCAGCGCGTGAGTGCACCGCGGACGTGATCGGGAACGGCAGTGGTGGCGAGGACGGTCATGATCGGCAAGGTCTCTCCCTGACGAGGATGGGGCCGGGGTTCGTTGCTGGGAGGTCAGGAGGGATCGAGATCCGATTCACCGGGAGGCACCACAAGGCCGGGGAGTTCCGGTAAGAGCGTGTCGTCCGCCGCCACCGCTTCGGCGGCGTCACGTGCGTAGTTGACACCGGCGGCAACGGAACCCGCCTGTGGATCCCAGAGGTTGACCATGCGCACGCTGTGGCCGTCGGGAAGCGGCTGGGCCTCGTCGGGGGCGAGGAGGCTCTGGATGTCGGCGACGATGCGGGGCAGGAGTCTGTACAGGCGCAGTTGTTCACGGAAGCTCCGACGCGCGGCGGCCTCGGGATCGTGACGGTCGTGCAGGGAGAAGGCGAGTGGGACGGTCAGTTCGGCCTTGTACAGGTCGGCGATGTCGTAGACGAAGGCGAGTTGCGTGCCTTGGTGGACGTAGCCGAGTGCCGGGGAGCAGCCGAGGGCGGTGAGGGCGGCGTGGACGATGCCGTAGAGGCAGGTATTGGCGGAGGAGAGCGCCAGGTTGACGGGGTCCTGGGAGTCCCACGCGTCCGGGTTGTAGTTGCGGCGGAAGCGGCCGATGCGGTGTTGCTGGGCGAGAAGTTTGTACAGGGCCTTCATCCGCTGCCCCTCCAGTCCACGGAGTTGCCGGAGCGTGATGGCTGAAGGGACCGGCGTCTTGAAGCGCATGGTGTACATGCGATGGGCGACGTCGAGGCGGCGGACGGGGTCACTCCAGTGGTGAACCTGCCGTTCGAGCCAGCGGGTGGTGAGGGCGGGCGGGACCGTGGAGGAATAGCAGCGCACGCCACCGGACCCGACGCATACGACGGTGGTGCCGTGGCGGGCGAACGTGGCCAGGGCCGGCTGTGTGACGGAGGTGCCGGGTCCGAGCAAGACGCAGGAGAGTGCGGAGGTGGGGATGTAGACGCGTGTGGTCTCGTTGTCGACGGTGGTGGTCTCGGCGCAGACACCGGTGTCGTCCTGAACGATGCGAACGACGTCGGCGTAGAGGAATGAGAGGGAGTCACCCACCCGCGGCAGCATGGCGAGCGTGGGTGCGGCGATGCGGCGGCGGGCGGACTTCCTGTCCTGCGGGGCGGGCATGATGCTGTCACTCCTGTGAGTGTCGGCAACCGGCCGCGTAGGAAGCGGGGTTGCCGCGGTGTGTCGATACGCGGGGGCCGGTTCAGCCGTCGTGGGGTGCTGGGGCGAGACTGAGCAGTCCGCAGCCGTAGGATTTCCCCCGGCCGATTCCGGCCAGCAGCGCGGCGCGCAGGCGGGCGGGGTCACGGACGACGGCCACGCCTTCGTAGAGGGTGGCCGCGTAGGGAACCCGTTTGTCCACGCCCTGCTTGCCTGAGGTCCCGTTCGGCTTCCCGCCCGGCCGAGGGGTTGTCGCGTGGTAGGCGGTCAGTGGCTCGCCAGTGCCGGCCGCTAGGGTGCGCAGGGCCAGGCCGGCGGACGGCGCGCGGTCGGCCCACCACCGGACGGCGTCCTCGCCGCGCAGGGGGATGGCCTGTTTCCAGGAGCCGACAGTGCTGTTGCGACCGCATCGGCGGACGGCGTTGCCGAGGAACCGGTAGCGGACGAGCAGTCCCGGACGCAGTGCGGTGAGCATGGGGGTCATGTCGCGGGTCTGTGCCTCGGCGTAGCCGTTCGGCAGCCGGCCGGTGTCCATGGCTACCTGGGTCTGGACGAGCAGGACCGGCGGCCCCACGTGGTCGGTGTCGAGGCGAAAGAGGACTCCGGCGGTCGCGCGAGGACTGTCGCCGAGGCCGTCCGGAAGCAGCGACATCACACGCCGGTGGAGGACGGCGGTGTTGCCGAGATCCCTGTGGACCTGGCGGTGGGTGGGGTTGAGGACCAGCCGGGTGAGCCACGCCTGTGGTACCGGCTGCTCAGCGCATTCCGTTCGGGGCGCGGGAAGGGAAGCGGATGTCATGGGGTCCCTTCGGTGCTCGGGCCGTTGAGATAGGTGTCGAGGGCGGTGAGGTAGTCGGTGCCGTATCCGCCGCAGGGTCCTGTGAAGGGACGGACGGTGGCGTAGACGGGGCGCTGCCGGTAGCGGCGGTCGCGCGCGGTGAGGCTTACGGGGTCGTCGTTGAGAGTGGTGACTGCCGCCTGCGAGACCGCGGTCTCGGCCCCTCCGGGCGGAAAGGGAGAGTCGGAGGTGTAGTGCACGTTCGGGGTCGCGCTCGATGCGGGGCGGGCCAGCGGCACGCGGGTGAAGAGCTCCGTCAGTGGATCGTCGACGTCGGTTCGCAGCACGAGGACGGCACCGGGCGGGCAGGAGCGTCTGCCCATGTGGGGCGGCCAGTGAGGGCGGCGCAGGGCCGAGCCACAGCCGGCGAGCAGTTCCTCGTGGCCTGGGCCCTCGGCTGTGACGGCGACGGTGAAGACGGCGTCGGCCAGGTAATGGCGATTGGTCACGACGGTGGCCGCCTCCACCCTGCGACGCGTGCCCGAGGCGGTGGGGATGGTGCGGTGGCGCGGGTATCCGCCGCCGACGGTGTGGTAATCGCGCAGCCGGGTGCCCGGCCGGTCCACGCGAAGAGTGAAGCGGATCCGGGCGAGATCGGCGAAGGGGATCCCGGCGGCGCCAGGGCCCGCCCCCTCGCGGGCCTGGTCACGGGTGATGCCCAAGGCGGAGGCGATGAGACCGATGAGCCCGGAACGGGTGGGGTGTGCGGTGGTGTCACGGTCGGTGAAGTCGCTGTGCTCGCCCCAGGACTGCATCGGCCCGCCGAGCTGGAACAGGAGGCCGGTCATGCGGCGATATCCTGGGTCTTCCACGCCGCGTCGACTGCGCCGGCCACGAGGCCCGGGAAGGAGTCCGAACGGTCTCCGAGCCCGTCGAGGGCGCTGGGGTCGATGCCGGCGTAGGCGCGGTGCAGGAGGGCGTCGCCGCCCAGGAGCACGCAGACCTTCTGCGCGTACGCCGAGAGCGCGGCGCGTGAAGGGCCGGCCCAGCCGCCGTCACCGGGGGCGATGGGCTTCTCGAACGCGGCGGCGTAGGAGACGGGCCGGTCGGCGCGCACACTCACGTGGACCAGGTCGGGAATGGTGTGGGGAGCGGTCGAGGTCTTCTTCGCGTTCGGCATGGAGTTGATGAACGAGGAGACGAACGCCGTCGCCAGTTCGCGTGTGGTGTCCGGGTCGGCGACGTTGGAGGCGAGGTCGCGCAGGTCGATGGTGGCGTAGCGGTAGAAGACGCCGCTGCTGAATTCGGCGGTGTTCATGTGCGCGCTACCGGCGTCCTGGGCCCACAGGTCGACATCGTCGACTGCGGTGAAGAAGTCCCCCTGGACCGAGGTGCTGTGGGTGGTGAAGGCGTGAGCAACCTGCACGGCGCCATCGACCCCCGCGCCGGGGATCTCGGCGAGCATACGGCCGAACAGGGCGATCGACCCGTTGCGGGAGCGCAGCACCTCGTGCACCGCCTCCTTGGGCAGGACCGGCTTGCCGGCGGCCTTCGTGCCGAGAGCCTTCTCCAGTGCGGCGCGGTGCTGCTCGGCGATGTCGGCGAGCCGTCCGGCGGCACCCATCGGGAGGAAGAGGAGGGAAGCGGTGGCCTGGTCGGCCTTGTCCCGTTCCTTGTCGAGCGCGAGCTTGCTGTCGGTGGAGATCACCACCTGTGCCCCGGCGAACTGCGCGAGGTCCGCGGGCCAGCCACGTTCCTCGTTCAAGAGCGTGGACACCTGCATCGGCAGCCTGCGCGTACGCAGCGCCTTCTCGCCGATCAGCTCCTCGACTGCCTTGCGGGTCGGGCGCTTCCACGCCTGGCTGGAGACACGTGTCCGCGTCGTCCCTCCGTAGGTGACGGTCTTCGGCGACCCCAGGTCGTCCCGGTTGACGTTGCTGTAGGGCAGGGTCTGAAGGATGTGGACGTCCAGGAAGCGGGCACTGGTGACCGGGGTGTTCATGAGTGGAGTTCCTTCGTGGGTTTCGTGCGATATGGAGGGGCCGATGTGCCGGCAGGGCGGTCGTGTCGGCCGAGCGGGATGATGGTTCAGCCGTCCGCGGCGGCCTTCGCCCTCTCGCGCTCGGCGCCCAGAGTGCGGTAGTAGCTCTCCAGCCAGCGGGTGACCACGCCGTCGCGGTACGTGGGCCAGGCGCGCAGGTCTCTGAGCAGGCAGGCGTAGTCGACGTGTACGCCCGTGCCGCTCACGAGACGGACGACGGACGGCAGCATGCGGTGCAGGCCCTCGATGTCCTGGCGTGCCATCAGGTGAAGCTTGGCTTCCGCGCCCTTTTCCTTGATGGCGTCGTCGTGACGGGTGACGGCCATGGCGAGGCTCTCGCCCAGGTTGGTGCCGCCCGGACGGAAGCCGTCTACGCCGGGCCGTTTGTCTCCCGCCGGGGCGGAGTGGTCCTTCTCCTCGTCCGCGGGCGACGTGTCGGCTACCACTCTCTGGGCGCGCGGCCGGGCCGCGATCAGGGCGGCGACCGCGTAGAACGGGCGTTTGTCGCCCGCGTCGTACGGGACAAGCGGCATGTCGGGACCGCCGTCCTCGGTCGGCCGCGGCTTGAGCAGGACCGCATGCGTGCGCGCGGGAACGTCGTTCACGGGTTTGCCCAGGGCACGTCGGAGAGCCTGTTGTTCTCCGGCATCACGGCAAGCCGCGATCACACGAGCCACAAAGAGGTCGTGGGACCGAAGGGATGCGGCGCGCTTCGGCGCCCCTGCCGAGGGTTCGTCGGTGATACGGGCGTCATCAGGGGAGGTCATGGGAGCACTGCGTCCTCAGGAGTCGACGGGACGGATCGGTCAGGCCGAAGGGGGGCCGGTGAGCGGCTTGAGCAGGCTGCGCACGAGCCCTCGGGCCTCTTCGCGGGCTCTGGCGCCTCGCGGGGTGGCGGCGACCGTACGCGTCACCTCGTCGTACGCGTCGAGAGCCAGTCGGCCGAACTCCTGCTGCGGGTGCGGGAAGGAGCCGGTGTGCAGCGCGCCCCAGAAGTGCCGCTCGGCTGCGGGCCAGTAGCGGGCGAGTGCCTCGCCGGGCCAGGGCCCCTCCCCCTTCCCCTCCGGGGTCGCGCGTCCACTTGCCTGGTCGGTCGTGAAGGGGCTGGTGTAGGCCCGCCAGGCCACGCGCAGGGCGTATCGCAGCCGGGAGGCGGCCCTCTCGGCTGCGACGCGGGCGTCCTTGACCTCGTTGGCCAGGACAGTGACGTCGTTCACCGGGCCGGGGACCCGGTTCGCCGCATCGACAGCCTCCGTGGGAGCGGGAGAGAGGAGCTTGTGGAGGACGGGAGGGGTGGTGGCGGAGAAGTAACTGCGGTCGCGGGTCTGCCCGTCCTGGTCGAAGCCGTAGGCGGTGATGTGCAGTGCCTTGCGGATCGCGGCCGGCAGGCCGCCTGTGAGCCCGTCGATCACCGGCGGCCTGCGGCCGGGCGGCTCGGTACGGTGCAGGAGGATGAGCGCGTCGAGGTCGCGCCAGAGGGCGCGTTCCGTGCTCGCGTCCCGGGGGCGGACGGTGCCGTCCTTGGCCTCGTCCCAGATCAGGTACGGCTCCTTCCCGCTGTCCGGGCGCTTCTCGCGCAGTGCCCAGGTGATCACGGCATCCGTGACGGCCGTGCCCTGCTCGTCCGGGGTCAGCAGGATCGCGTGCTGGTGTCGCTCCGTCAGCATGGACAGGGGCCCGGTCGCCGGTCGCGGAGGGGCGAGCGGGTCGAGGAGTTCCCTTCGCTCCCACGGGCAACCGTCCGAGCCCGCCCCCTCCTCGGCCTGGGGCCAGTGCGCAGGCTTCGGAATGCCCAGCAACAACGACTCGTACAGCGTTCGTCCCTGTGGATGGAACGAGATCGTCCGCCGAAGTGGCCCGCCCATGGCATTGCCGTACCGCTTACCCTCGACCGTACGGGGAGTGCACTGGCCGGACGGCCCGTAGTACAACTGCGCGATCAGGTGGAGCAGCGCTTCCTCCGGCGGCAGTGGGACCGGGGCGGCGTCCGTGAAGTGGCCGAGGAAGACAGGGTTGTTTCCGGAAGGCCGGGCCATGACCAGCTTGTTCACGCCTGAGCGCGACGGCGACTCTTCCGCCAGGCGCGGATCTTGCAGAAACGGGCGTTGAGGATCGAAGAGAAACAGGCGTGAGCGGTGTGAGCCGAGGTAGCGGTCAACCGCCTCGGCCGGGAATCCGACTGGCCGGGACAGCAGGTCGTGGCGCTTCTTGTTCCACGTCTTCGGGTCGTCACAGGTGTCGAGCCCGGCGATCCGGGCCGCCAGCGCGTACAACATCCGCATCAGCCCGGCGGCTGCCGGAGGCAGGGGCACGGCCAGCGCGGAGAACTCGTGTGCCCGTACGAGAAGTTCACGCAGGCCCACCGCGATGACACGGTCATCGGTGCGAACCGGGACCCAGGGGCGGGCGCAGACGTCGAAACGGGGGTCGGGTGGATCGGACAATGAGTTCTGGCTTTCTCGGGAAGAGGCGGCGGAGAGGCGACGCGCTCGGTGTGGCATACGGTGATGGGGCTCCGCGAAGGCGGAGGTGGACCGGCGCTCGGTGGCGTTCAGCCCAAGGGGCCGGCGTCTTCCCCGCGCGAGCGGGGGTGGCCCGATACCGGGGAAGCACGTAGGTCGGTCGCAGTGCGCCCCGAGCATCGGGCGGGTGGTCAGGAGCCGGATCTCCTGACCACCCATCAAGACAGTAGCGGAAGGCGCTGGGTGGCGTTCACGAAACGGTCCAACTCTCACTCCTTCTCCGCGCGAAGACCCAGTGCGTGGTCCACCCTGAGGTTGAGGTCACCGAAGCCGGAGCCGTGGGTGCCCTGGTCCGTCACGTGGTGGGGGAGGAGTACGAGGCGGGCCAGGCGTGGTTCCTTCCGCCAGGCCTTCGGGGGACGGTGTTCGGCTGTGCACGCAGCACGCCATGTGCCGTGGCGGTAGGGCACGGCGAGGCTGAGGATGGTGCGGACCTCGGCACGGGTGAACCGGCCGTCTCGTCCGCTGCCGCGTGGGGGCAGCGGAATCGCGCAGGCTTCGTCCAGCCAGCGACGATTGTCCGCGTCCTCGTAGACCGGCAGGAGTTCGACAGACTCCGCACCGAGGCGGGTGGAGATGAGGTCGGCGTCCGCCTCGCTGATGGTCAGGCCGTGCAGGTCGGCCAGAGAGGGCGGGGGGATCATGACCAGGTTCGCGAGCCCCTGGCGGGCCATGTCGTCGCCCATCCGGTCGATGTCACGCCTCAGGAGTTCTTCAGGGCTGCGCGAGCGGAACTCCTCGTCGTAGACACCGTCCACGAGGGTTTGGACATCTCCGGGAATCGCGACCGTCGCCCCCAGCCGTGCGGTCAGTAGTTCCTCGGTGCGCTGCAAGAGAGCATCCGAGTAGACATCCCCCCAGCTCCTCGGCGCTTCCGTTGTCCCGTCGGCCGGGGATGCCAACACGACGAGGCGGGGGCCGACAGCCCAGCCGGGTCGCGGAGTCGCGGCGTGCCGCCACACGCGGCCGGCGCGCTGTAGCAGTTGGGCCATGGGGGCCAAGTCGGAGAGGACGAGGTCGAAGTCGAGGTCGAGCGACTGTTCGATGACCTGTGTGGCGACGAGGATCGCGCCGCGGGGGAGCGGTGGTCGACGGGTGCCCTTCTTGTCTCCGCGGCCAAACCAGGTTTCCGCCTCGGCGGTCAGCTCCGCACGGCGGAAGGCCGGGAAGCGGGAGTGCAGCAAGCGCAGCAGCGTGCCCTTGCCCGGCGCTCCACCCGTGCCGCTCGCCCGATCGTCCCAGCCGGTGTACCCGGGGCCGTGGATGTCTGTGAGGTGTTCACGCAGGGCTGCGTATGTGTCCTGGGCCTCGCCGACCGTCGTGCAGATGACGGCGGCGCATCCCCCTGATCGCGCGACCTGCTCCAACTCTTCGTACAGAACGCCCAGTCGGCCGTCGGGAACGGATGAATCGTAGGTGTGTGTGATCCGCCGGACCGCGATGTCGAGTTCACGGGACCGCACCGTGCCGACCGGCGCCGAGGGTGTGAGGAACGCGCCGGTCCGTCCGTCCGCATACAGCCACCCCGGGTAGCCCGGTGTCGGCACCTCGGCCGAGTGGCTGTGGCCGGCGCCTGTCAGATACGCGCGGACGAGGCCGCGCGCCGTCCCACCGGTCAGCGTGGCGGACAACAGGACGACCGGTACGCCCATCGCGCCGAGCCAGTTCAGCAGGCGTAGCAGCAACGCGTGAGTGAAGGCGTCGTAGGAGTGCGCCTCGTCGACCACGACCGTCTTGCCGGCCAGACCCACGTGCCGCAGCGCGTTGTACCGCAAGGGCAGTACACCCATAAGGGCCTGGTCGATGGTGCCGACCGAGATCGGTGCGAGCAGGCCACGCCAACGCTGCCGCAGCCATCGGCTCGCCTCCACCGATACGCCGTCGCCTCCGGTGCCGCCTCCGCGGTCGGCGTCATGCGTCAGGACACGCGACTCCGGGGTGTCCGCTTCTTGCGCCCCGCCGTCCTCGTCCGCCGGCTGATACCGCTCGTTGAGGTCCGCGTCCCGGTGGGTGAGCGTGATCTGCGCGCTGTCCGTCAGATTCCGCAGCGCGTAACCTCGGACGCGCTCGTACATCTGGTTCGCCGTCGCCTGGGTCGGCAGGGCGAAGAACACACCGCTACCGCCGACGGCATTTCCCATCAGCGTCGCGGCATGCAGTGCGACCTCGGTCTTCCCCTCCCCGGTGGGCGCCGTCACCAGCAGGATCCCCGGCCCCACGACCTTGTCCCGCAGACCTTGTTCGACACTGCGCTGCAACGGGTGTGGATGGGTGATCTCCGGGAACTGCCCAGCGAAGTCACGTGAGTGGAAGACGGCGCGGCCCAGCCCGGCGTCCGCGACGATGCCGGGCGCGAGCGCGCTCATCTCAGCGGCATGAGCCCGCACGGCTTCGGGCCTACCCGGCTCCGGACGTCTGAACCACTCGGTCAGCCGCCCCTCCACCACATGCTCCTGACTGGCCAGCCAGTCGGCGACGATCACGAGCCCCGCGATCACCACCGCACTCGCCACGGGAACCGCTTCGACCTGTGGGACAACCGGCTCCCCCAGTAGATCCCTCAGTAACGCGAGGTGTTCGCACCGTTCCTGCGCCCAGGCGCCAATGCCCAGCTCCACCACGCCGCCGTCGGTCACCTCCAACTCGTCCTCCTCGATACCGAGGGGATAGCGTCCGTGGTGCCCGCCGAGGATCTGCCCCACCTGACAACGAAGCTGGTACTCGGCCATACCGTCCTCGGGATAGCCGAGCCCGCCGAGCAGTCCCGGAACCGCCCTGGCCGTGGCGTACTCGTGGCCGACCCGACCGATCCGACTGTCCCTGCTCCGGTCGTGTCTGTAGCGCGGCTCTTCCAGGAAGCCGCAGTGGCCCGGATGCTCATCACGGGCCGCGTCCTGGAATACCGGCATGATCTTTCCGATGTCGTGCAGCCCCGCCCAGAGCATCACCACCTGCCGGGCATCCCTCACCCCTAAACCCAGCGCCACCGCGATCCGCTCGCGCTGCCCCGCCTGCAGCACCTCGTCCCACAACACCCCGGCCACCACGGCCGTATCCACGAGATGCCCCATCAACGGATAGGGCCGGTCGAGACCCTTGGCCTTGCCCCACAAACGATCATCAACCACCACGGCCTCCCGCGCCGCCGCAGACGTTCACCCCCCTTACTCCAGCACGAGCCTCTGACAGCGAGGTCCGGCGGAAGGCGAGAACCCATCGGCCGCATACGGTTCTCCCTGGCCGCCTGACAACCCACAGCGACCACCGTGAGCATCCCTGCGCAGGGCCGGCGAGGGTATCGACGCCCCGGGCCTCCTACGTGACACTCACGTCCCCACGAGCGGACCGGCCTTGCAGGGCGCCACCACAACCCGGAAACCTCGCGGTCATGCAGCCCGGACAAGACCAGCGGCAGGACGGCGAAGCCGTGGGTCAACAAGAAGGACCGCCCCTCTTCACGCGGACGCCATTCCCGGAGGTGACATGGCGCGCTTCGTACTCATGGACGGCGGAGTGACCGCCGACTTGCGAGGGGACCCCCTGCGGTCCCCGGCCTCAGCACCGACGCGTTCCTGTCCGGCTCGCGCGGAGGACGCGCGCTACGGAGGCCGGTCCGAAGATGCTCAGAGCACCCGGTATCGAGCACGCCACCGAGACATCGCCGCTGCCTGATCGACGGGGAGGCCCCCGTTCTCCACTTCGGGAACCACGAACTTCTCCAAGGTCACGGCGGAGAGCAAACGTCCTCTTGGCCAAGGACGACACTGAACGTCACGGGCGATTGCCTCGCCGCGCCGGGCGACACTCACCCCGGCCGGCCGGGCTCACCCGAGCTCCGCCAGGAGGCTCCAGACCGTCACCGTGGCCGGACGAAGTCAGGAACGGTACCGGCCAGCGCCGCTGCTGCGGGCGTAGGAAGCCCACTGCCCAGGCCGGATCGTGCAACGATGGCGGCATGAATCGACTGGCCAACTCCCAGTCGCCCTATCTCCTCCAGCACGCCTCCAATCCAGTGGACTGGTGGCCATGGGGAGAGGAGGCGATGCAAGAGGCGCGGCGGCGTGACGTGCCCGTGCTGCTGTCCGTCGGCTACTCGGCGTGTCACTGGTGCCACGTGATGGCGCGGGAGTCGTTCGAGGACGAGGTCACCGCGCGGGTGCTGAACTCGCACTTCGTCGCCGTCAAGGTGGACCGTGAGGAGCGGCCCGACGTCGACGCCGTGTACATGGAGGCGGTGCAGGCCGCGACCGGGCAGGGCGGCTGGCCCATGACCGTCTTCCTCACCCCGGACGCCGAGCCCTTCTACTTCGGTACGTACTTCCCGCCCGAGCCCCGGCACGGCATGCCCTCCTTCCGGCAGGTGCTGGAGGGGGTCCGGCAGGCGTGGGCGGAGCGGCGCGACGAGGTCACCGACGTCGCCGCCAGGATCGTGCGCGACCTGGCGGGCCGGGAGATCGACTACGGCGGCACGGGGGCGCCCGGACCGGCCGAGCTGGGGCAGGCGCTGCTCGGGCTGACCCGGGAGTACGACGCGGCGCGCGGCGGATTCGGCGGGGCGCCGAAGTTCCCGCCGTCCATGGTGGTGGAGTTCCTGCTGCGCCACCACGCCCGCACCGGTGCCGAGGGCGCCCTGCAGATGGCGCGGGACACCTGTGAGCGGATGGCGCGCGGCGGGCTGTACGACCAGCTCGGCGGCGGTTTCGCCCGGTACTCCGTGGACCGCGACTGGGTCGTGCCGCACTTTGAGAAGATGCTGTACGACAACGCGCTGCTGTGCCGGGTCTACGCGCACCTGTGGCGTTCCACCGGCTCCGCGCACGCCCGCCGGGTCGCGCTGGACACCGCCGACTTCATGGTCCGCGAACTGCGCACCGCCGAGGGCGGGTTCGCCTCCGCCCTGGACGCCGACAGTGACGACGGCACCGGCCGGCACGTCGAGGGCGCCTACTACGTGTGGACGCCGGAGCAATTGCGCGCGGTGCTCGGCGACGAGGACGCCCGGCTGGCCGCCGCCCACTTCGGCGTGACCGCGGAGGGCACCTTCGAGAACGGCGCGTCCGTGCTGCAACTCCCGCAGCGGGAAGGTGTGTTCGACGCCGAGCGGATCGCCTCGGTACGGGAGCGGATGCTCGCCGCGCGGGCCGAGCGGCCCCGCCCCGGCCGGGACGACAAGGTCGTCGCCGCCTGGAACGGCCTCGCCGTCGCCGCCCTCGCCGAGACGGGCGCCTACTTCGAGCGCCCCGACCTCGTCGACGCCGCCGTGGCCGCCGCCGACCTGCTCGTCCGGGTGCACCTCGACGAGCACGGCCGTCTCGTCCGTACCAGCAGGGACGGCCGGACGGGCGCCAACGCCGGGGTCCTGGAGGACTACGCCGACGTCGCGGAGGGCTTCCTCGCGCTCGCCTCCGTCACCGGGGAGGGCGTCTGGCTGGACTTCGCGGGGCTCCTCCTCGACCACGTCCTCACCCGTTTCACCGACGGGACGGGGGCCCTCCACGACACGGCCGCCGACGCCGAGCGGCTGATCCGCCGCCCCCAGGACCCGACGGACAACGCCACCCCCTCCGGCTGGACCGCCGCCGCGGGCGCCCTGCTCTCCTACGCCGCCCACACCGGCTCCGAGCCCCACCGCACCGCCGCCGAACGGGCCCTCGGCGTGGTGACCGCGCTCGGCCCGCGCGTCCCCCGCTTCATCGGCTGGGGCCTCGCCGTCGCCGAGGCGCTGCTCGACGGTCCGCGCGAGGTGGCCGTCGTGGGGCCCGGCCCGGCCGACGCCGCCGCCCGCGGGCTGCACCGCACGGCCCTGCTGGGCACCGCGCCCGGCGCGGTGGTCGCCGCCGGGGTCGAGGGCGCTGGGGAGTTCCCGCTGCTCGCCGGGCGACCGCTGGTCGGCGGCCGGGCGGCGGCGTACGTCTGCCGGGGCTTCACCTGCGACGCGCCGACGACCGACCCGGAGCGGCTCCGGGACACGCTCACGGCGCCGGAGGCGTAGGCAACCGGGGCCCCGGCCCTGGGGGGCCCATGCGCGGCGGCTGAGGGGCATCCGCGCACCGGGCCGCGCACCGGCCTCGAACCGGGCCCGAGGCGTGGCCACGGAACCGGCCCGGGGCGTGGCCACGGAACCGGCCGGAGTGGTGGGCACGAGCCGCGCCGAACGCCGTCACCCGGGGATCCGGCCGGTGCCGTCGTGGCGGGGCCGGGCCTCAGTCCCGGCCCGCGCGCTCCGTCGCGCGGGACACGATGGCCTCCAACTGGTCGTGGTGCGCGCCTTTCCAGTAGGCGCGTCCGCAGGCGGCGCACCGCGCGAACACGTCGTAGGTGCGTTCGGTGCCGCCTTCGAGCTGGTCGGCGACCTCCGCCTTGGTGGCCTCGCGCAGCACGCCGTTGCAGGCGGTGCACCGGGTCCAGGGGCGCAGCACGGGACGGAAGCGCTCCAGGACCTCGTCGAGCTGGTCGTCGGGGCGGTGGCCGTAGACGTACGCGCCGGCCCACAGCTCGCGGCGGCGCAGCAGGCCCCGGTCGCGGCTGAGCAGGACCCGGCGCTCCGCGGCGGACCGCGCGGCGAGCGCCGGATCGCCGGGGTCGGCGGACTCGTAGGCCGTGTCGACGCCGAGCAGGCGCAGGCGGCGGGCGAGGGTGCCCAGGTGCACGTCGAGCAGGAAGCGCAGCGGGGCGCCCGGCACGTGCTGGGGGTGCCCGACGGGCCGCACGCCGACCGACTCGCCGCCGGAGGGCACGTGTCCGGGCTCCACCGGGCGGCCGTCCACGAGGAGCGCGCCGACCTCGGTCAGCGGGACGCCCAGGGACTCGACGAGGTGGCCGAGGGTGGAGACGCCGTCGGTCGCGGTGCGGACCGTGCCGGTGGCGCGGGCGCGGGGGACGAACACGTGCAGCGCGGGGGCGAACTCGACGTCGATCTCCGGACCGTTCATGCGGTCAGGATGCCACGGGGCGCGCGGCGCGTCCTCAGGCTTCTCCGGCGGGCGGCAGGCCGTCGCGGACGACGTCCAGGGCCCGGTCGACCAGGGCGGCGGGGTCGTCGCGGTGGCCGTGCTCGGCCCAGTAGCGGGAGACCTCCAGCAGACCGCCGAGCAGGGACGCGGTGAGGAAGCGGATCTCTAGGCCGTCCGGCGGCAGCCCGGTGCGTTCGGCGACGGCGCCGGCGAGCAGGCGGCCGGTGGCCGACATGCTCTCCACCATGCGGGACCGTACGGCGGGCACCTCGGACATGAGGCGGGTGCGCAGCCGGGTCACCTCGGGCTCCTCGCGCAGACCGGTGCCGATCGCCTCGCGCAGGACGGCGCGCAGCGAGTCGAGCCAGGGCTCGTCGGCGGGCCGGGCCCGGAAGAGGTCCGGCAGGACCGCGTCGTACTCGTCCGTGAGGACGATGTCCTCCTTGGTGGGGAAGTAGCGGAAGACGGTGGAGGGCGAGACCTCGGCGCGGTCGGCTATCTGCTCGACGGTGGTGGCGGTGTAGCCCTGTTCGCCGACCAGTCCGTAGGTGGCGGCGCGGATCGCCTCGCGGGTCCGGGTCTTCTTGCGTTCCCGCAGGCCGGGCCGGGGGCGCGCGGCGGGGGAGTGGGGGGAGCGGGCGGCCGTCATACGGGTCATTGTCGGGCATCCGAGGGGGCGTGGCCACGGCCGCGACGGCGCCCCCCTTGCACGCCCCGGCCGCCCCGCCGCGCCCCGTGCGCCGTCCTTCCCGGCAGCGGGCCCGCCTGCCGGCGCGGCGGGCGGGCGCGTGGGAAAGGGCCACGGCGGGCGGCCGTGGCCCGGGGCGGGCGAGGAGCGGTGCGGGGTCAGCCGTGCTGGTAGGCGACCAGGGAGATGCCCACGTAGTGGGTGATGAAGGCGGCCAGGGTGAAGGAGTGGAACACCTCGTGGAAGCCGAACCAGCGCGGTGACGGGTTGGGCCGCTTGATGCCGTAGACGACGCCGCCCGCGCTGTAGAGGAGACCGCCGACGACGACCAGGACGAGGACGGCGATGCCGCCGGCGCGCAGGAACTCGGGGAGGAAGAAGACCGCGGCCCAGCCCATCGCGATGTAGCAGGGCGTGTAGAGCCAGCGCGGGGCGCCGACCCAGAAGACGCGGAAGACGATGCCCGCCGCCGCGGCGGCCCAGATGCCCCACAGCAGCCACTGCCCTTTGGCGCCGGGCAGCAGCAGGATCGTCAGCGGCGTGTAGGTGCCCGCGATGATCAGGAAGATGTTGGCGTGGTCGAGCCGGCGCAGTACGCCGCCCATGCGCGGGCCCCAGTCGCCCCGGTGGTAGAGCGCGCTGACCCCGAACAGCAGACAGGCAGTCAGGACGTAGACGCCGCAGGCGATCCGCCCGCGGGTCGAGTCGGCCAGGGCGGTGAGCACCAGACCGGCGACGAGGACGGCCGGGAACATGCCCAGGTGCAGCCAGCCGCGCAGCTTGGGTTTGACCTGGTGGGGCAGGGAGAGCGCGACAGGGCCGTGGCCGGCGTCCGGCGTGCCCCCTCGCGCCTCGAAGGCGGACGCAGTCATGGGCGCATCGTACCTACGGAACCGTAAGTTACATGTCAGTACGGTGGTATGACGAACGCGGAGTGGTCATCGTCTCACGCCGGTTCGGCGCCCCTCTCCCCGGCCGCCACCCGGCCGCCCGTCCACCCGGCCGCGTGGCTCGGCTCGACCCGCCGCGTGCCTCCGCCGGCCTTCGCCCCGTGACTCCCGCCGCCCTCGTCCGGCGGGTCCGCTCCGGCCCCGTTCCGTGGCACCGCGCGCGACACGCCGCCGCGGGTAAAAGGAGTTTCAGGCGGAATCCACGCGTACGCAAAGATTTCCGGCCGTCGTCCGAGGTACGTGGCGATCCTCACCCCGCTCAGGTGTGAAGCCCTCTGGACATATGGGCGCGAGACGCGGATGATCAAATGAGTGCGGTCGGCACCGGATGAGCGACGCAGCCCCTCATACGCCGCATCCGGGTCGCAGCCCCCACGGGGCCTCCAACAAAAAACCCCTCGACTAGGAGCAATCGTGGCGCGCGACATCGCGGCTCCCCCCGCCCTCCCCACCCGGCACCAGGCCCTGATCTCGTGGGTCAACGAGATCGCCGAACTGACCCAGCCCGACCGCGTGGTCTGGTGCGACGGCTCGGAGGCCGAGTACGAGCGCCTGTGCGAGGAGCTGGTGGAGAAGGGCACCTTCCGCAAACTGGACCCCGTCAAGCGCCCGAACTCGTACTACGCGGCCTCCGACCCGACCGACGTCGCCCGCGTCGAGGACCGGACCTTCATCTGCTCCGCGAAGGAGGAGGACGCCGGCCCGACCAACCACTGGAAGGACCCCGCCGAGATGCGGGAGGTCTTCCAGGGCACCGAGGGTCGGGGCGGCCTGTTCCGCGGCGCGATGCGCGGCCGGACCATGTACGTCGTCCCGTTCTGCATGGGCCCGCTCGGCTCGCCGCTCTCCGCGCTCGGCGTGGAGATCACCGACTCCGCCTACGTCGCCGTCTCCATGCGCACCATGACCCGCATGGGACAGCCCGTCCTCGACGAACTCGGCGACGACGGCTTCTTCGTCAAGGCCGTCCACACGCTCGGCGCCCCGCTGGAGCCCGGCCAGGCGGACGTGCCGTGGCCCTGCAACCAGACCAAGTACATCTCGCACTTCCCCGAGGACCGCGAGATCTGGTCCTACGGCTCCGGCTACGGCGGCAACGCCCTGCTCGGCAAGAAGTGCTACGCCCTGCGCATCGCCTCCGTCATGGCCCGCGACGAGGGCTGGCTCGCCGAGCACATGCTCATCCTCAAGCTGACCCCGCCGCAGGGCGAGGCCAAGTACGTCGCCGCCGCCTTCCCGTCGGCCTGCGGCAAGACCAACCTCGCCATGCTGGAGCCCACGATCTCCGGCTGGACGGTGGAGACCATCGGCGACGACATCGCCTGGATGCGCTTCGGCGAGGACGGCCGCCTCTACGCGATCAACCCCGAGGCGGGCTTCTTCGGCGTCGCCCCCGGCACCGGCGAGGACACCAACGCCAACGCCATGAAGACCCTGTGGGGCAACTCCGTCTTCACCAACGTCGCCCTCACCGACGACGGCGACGTGTGGTGGGAGGGGATGACCGAGGAGGTCCCGGCCCACCTCACCGACTGGAAGGGCAACTCCTGGACGCCCGAGTCCGGTACGCCCGCCGCCCACCCCAACGCCCGTTTCACCACGCCCGCCGCGCAGTGCCCGATCATCGCGCCGGAGTGGGAGGACCCCAAGGGCGTGCCGATCTCCGCGATCCTCTTCGGCGGGCGCCGCGCCACCGCCGTGCCGCTGGTGACCGAGTCCTTCGACTGGAACCACGGCGTCTTCCTCGGCGCCAACGTGGCCTCCGAGAAGACCGCCGCCGCCGAGGGCAAGGTCGGCGAACTGCGCCGCGACCCCTTCGCCATGCTGCCCTTCTGCGGCTACAACATGGGCGACTACATGGGCCACTGGATCGACGTGGCCAAGGGCAAGGACCAGGCCAAGCTGCCCAAGATCTACTACGTCAACTGGTTCCGCAAGGACGACTCCGGCCGGTTCGTCTGGCCCGGCTTCGGCGAGAACGGCCGCGTCCTGAAGTGGATCGTGGAGCGCCTGGAGGGCCGGGCGGAGGGCGTCGAGACCCCGATCGGCATCCTGCCGTCCAAGGACTCCCTCGACACCGACGGCCTCGACCTGGCCGACGCCGACCTGGAGTTCCTGCTCAGCGTCGACAAGGAGGTCTGGCGCGAGGAGGCCGCCCTGGTTCCCGAGCACCTCAACACCTTCGGCGACCACACGCCCGCCGAGCTGTGGGACCAGTACCGCGAGCTGGTACGCCGCCTGGGCTGAGTCCCGCCCCTCCCGCTCCGCGGCCGGTCCGACTAGCCCTGACCCGCGAAGTCGTCACGAAGGCCGGCCGCGAGGGGGTCTCCCCTCCGCTCCAGTAGCTCGAACCACCCGGAGCACGGGGGAGCCACCCCGTTCGGGCCGGGTCCCCCGTCCAAAGACGTGCGGGGGACCCGGCCCTTCCGCGTTCCCGGGGCCGGTCGCGGGCCGGCCCCGCCCGGGGGTCCGGCCGTGGGGGAATGCGTGCTTCCGCGGGTGGGTACCCGGGGGCCAGCCAAGGAGAAGAGGTGCGCCATGGCAGACGGCGGTGACTTCTACTCGCGTGACCGGCCCGAGAACCCGTCCCTGGAGGAGGACCGTCCCCGCGGCGGTGGACCGGAGGACCCGCACCAGCGGGGCAACTGGCCCGTGTGGGCCATCGTGATCGGCATCCTCGTGCTGTTCGTGATCTTCACGGTGATGTTCGGCTAGCGTCTTCCGTTTGGATCAGGCCGGATCGGGCTGGATCGGGCCGGATCAGACCGGATCAGGGAGCGGGGTCCGGTGCCGGGCGCCGCGAGCCCGGCGTGATCCAAAACGAGAGGCCCCAGGGTCGCCGGGGACACCCGGGTCGTGGACGCGCCGGCCGGGCCGCCCCCCGTGGGGACGGCCCGGCCGCGGGTGTGTGGCGCCCGGTCCGCGCGTCGCTGCGGGTGCGCGCGGACCGGGGCCGTCCGGAGGGGCCCGGCGGGGCGGGCTCGGCGGTACCGCTCAGTGGGACGCCAGTTCGCGCGGTCCGAGCGCGGCGGCGTGGGCGTCCATCCGCTCGGCGGCCAGGATGGCGACCGCCGTGTCGGCCCGGGAGGCCGCCACCACCAGGGCGCGGCCCGCCAGGGCGTGCGCCCGCCGGTGCAGGGCGGTCCGGCACGGTTCGGGCCGGTCGCCGGTGGCCGGCATCCGGACCGGAGCCTGCCCCGACCGCAGCCGGGCCACCTGCGCGGCGAGCTGCTCCGCCGCGGTGTCCAGCTCGTCCGAGGGGTCCAGCGCGCGCAGGTCGTCCATGGTGGCGAGCAGGGCCGAGAGATGGCCCGCGAGCTGGATGTCCAGCTCTTCCTCGCGGGAGCGGTGGGGGTAGGAAGGGGCGCCGGCCACCGTGCTGTGGACCGACTTGGCGCGGATCGGTTCGTACATGGGACGGCCTCCTGACTGCTTACAGGACACCATCCTAGCTTGGATTGATTCTAAAGTTGAGTCGTTCACAAAGAAGGATCGTGTTCACACGGGTCGTGACCGGGCGTGGGTCCGGACGGCCGGCGGGCGGGGAACGGGACGGCCGGGACCGGGGCGATGGCGGGCGGGTGACGGGGCCGGCCGGAGGGCGGGCCGGACCGCCGGGCGGCCGGGGCCGGGGCGGTCAGGGCTGGCCGTAACCGTCCAGGAAGCGGCCGATGCGGTCCACCGCCTCGCGCAGGTCACCGGCGGTGGGCAGGGTGACGACCCGGAAGTGGTCGGGCTCCGGCCAGTTGAAGCCGGTGCCCTGGACCACCATGATCTTCTCCTGTCGGAGCAGGTCCAGGACCATCTGCCGGTCGTCCTTGATCTTGAAGACCTTGGGGTCGAGGCGGGGGAAGAGGTACAGCGCCCCCTTCGGCTTCACGCAGGTCACGCCCGGGATGCCGGTCAGTGCCTCGTGCGCGGCGTCGCGCTGCTCGCGCAGCCGTCCGCCCGGCAGCACCAGGTCGTTGATCGTCTGCCGTCCGCTGAGGGCGGCGACCACGCCGTGCTGGCCGGGCATGTTGGCGCACAGCCGCATGTTCGCCAGGACCGTCAGGCCCTCGATGTAGGACTCGGCGTGGGCGCGCGGGCCCGAGATCGACATCCAGCCGACCCGGTAGCCGGCCACCCGGTACGCCTTTGACATGCCGTTGAAGGTGAGGGTGAGCAGGTCCGGGGCGATCGCGGCGGTCGGGGTGTGCACCGCCTCGTCGTAGAGGATCTTGTCGTAGATCTCGTCGGAGCAGACCAGCAGGTTGTGGCGGCGGGCGACGTCGGTCAGCCCGCGCAGCACCGTCTCGTCGTAGACCGCGCCGGTCGGGTTGTTCGGGTTGATGATCACGATCGCCTTGGTGCGGTCGGTGACCTTGCGCTCCACGTCGGCGAGGTCCGGCATCCAGTCGGACTGCTCGTCGCAGCGGTAGTGCACCGCCGTGCCGCCGGCCAGCGAGACGGCGGCCGTCCACAGCGGGTAGTCCGGCGCCGGCACGAGGACCTCGTCGCCGTCGTCGAGCAGGCCCTGCATCGCCATCACGATCAGCTCGGAGACGCCGTTGCCGATGAAGACGTGCTCGACGTCCGTCTCGATGCCGAGGGTCTGGTTGTGCATGACGACCGCGCGCCGGGCCGCGAGGAGGCCCTTGGCGTCGCCGTAGCCGTGCGCCGTCGACACGTTGCGGAGGATGTCCTCCAGGATCTCGGGCGGGCAGTCGAAGCCGAACGCGGCCGGGTTGCCGGTGTTGAGCTTCAGGATGCGGTGACCGGCCGCTTCCAGCCGCATCGCCTCCTCGAGCACCGGGCCCCGGATCTCGTAACAGACGTTGGCGAGCTTGGTCGACTGGATCACCTGCATGTCGTGAGCTTACGGCCCGGTCCGGGGCCCGGCAGCGTGTCGTCCGCCACGTGGGACCGGTGAACCGGGTGCTCGTGTCCCGGCCCGCGCCCCCGGCGGGGCGCCCCCCGTCACAGCGGCGTGCGCCGCACCGACCGGCCCGCCAGGACGTCCGTGCGCCGGCCGTCCTCGATGGTGAACCGCCCGTCGACCAGCACGTACGGGATGCCCGTGGGCAGAGTGCGCGGCTCCTCGTAGGTGGCGCCCGCGGCGACCGTCGCCGGGTCGAAGAGGACCAGGTCGGCCCGGTGGCCCTCGCGGATCCTGCCCCGGTCGGGCAGCCGCAGCCGGGCCGCCGGACGCGCCGTGAGGTGGGACACGCACTCCTCCAGTGAGAGCACGCCCAGCTCGCGCACGTAGTGGCCGAGGTAGTGCGGGAAGGTGCCGTGGGCGCGCGGGTGCGGCTTGGCGCCCTGGAGGATGCCGTCCGAACCACCGGTGTGGACACGGTGGCGCATGATCGCCCGGACGTTCTCCTCGTGGCCCACGTGCTGGAGGATCGTCGGGGCGAGCCGGTCCTCCAGCAGCAGCCGCCGGGCCACGGTCCAGCAGCTCTCGCCGCGCAGCCGCGCCGACTCCAGCACGGTCCGGCCGACGTACTCCGCCAGCGCCGGGTCGCCCACGCCGGAGATCTCGATCGTCTCCCACTCCACGGGCACGCCGTGGCAGCCGTCCGAGCCGGTCTCCTCCAGGTGCCGCCGGACGCGCTCGGCGCTCTCGTCGTCCGCCAGCCGCCGCAGCACCTCCTCCGGCCCGCCCTCCCCGGCCCAGCTCGGCAGCAGCGCCACCAGCGTGGTGCAGCCGGGGGTGTAGGGGTAGGTGTCCAGGGTGATGTCGGCGCCGGCGTCCAGCGCCTCGTCGAGCAGGGCCAGCAGTTCGGGCGCCCGGCCCCGGTTGACGCCGAAGTTCATGGTGGCGTGCGCCAGGTGCAGCGGGCACCCGGCGGCGCGGGCCAGCTCGACCATCTCGGCGTACGCCTCCAGGGCGCCGGCGCCGTAGGAGCGGTGGTGCGGGCAGTAGTAGCCGCCGTACGCGGCGACCACCCGGCACAGCTCGGTCAGCTCGGCCCCGTCGGCGTACATGCCCGGCGTGTAGGTCAGTCCGGAGGAGAGGCCGACGGCGCCCTGCTCCAGGCCCTCGGCGACCAGGCGGCGCATCCGCTCCAGCTCCGCCGGGGTGGCCGGGCGGTCCTCCCAGCCGACGGCCAGGGCGCGCACCGTGCCCTGCGGGACCAGGTACGCCGCGTTGACGGCGATGCCCCGGTCGAGCCGGTCCAGGTACTCGCCGACCGAGCGCCAGTCGAGGTCCACGTCGTCGCCGGGGCCGTTCCAGCCGGCGATGGCGCGGCGGACCTCGCCGAGGGTGCGGTCGTCGACGGGGGCGTAGGAGAGGCCGTCCTGCCCGATCACCTCCAGGGTGACGCCCTGCGCCGCCTTGGCGCTGTGGTCGGGGTCCCGCAGCAGGGCGAGGTCGCTGTGGGCGTGCATGTCGATGAAGCCGGGGGCGAGGACCAGCCCCTCGGCGTCCAGTTCGCGGCGGGCCCGGGGGCGCTGGCACCCCGCCGCCGCGGCCTCCTTGACGATCGACACGATGCGGCCGCGGTCGACGACCACGTCGGCGCGGTAGGAGGGGTCGCCGGTGCCGTCCACGACATCGGCGTCCCGGATCACGAGTTCTTCCATGGGGACCTCCTGTACTGGGGGACACGGATCGCGGGGGCGTCCGGATCGGGGTCGGGCGGGGCGGGGCGGGGTGACGGGGACGGCCGGGAGGCGGGGCGGGGCGGAGCCGGGCGGCCGGAGCGGGGCGGACGGGGGTGGGGCGGAACGGAGCCGGGCGGCCGGAGCGGGGCGGGAACGGGGCGGACGGGGGCGGGTGCCGGTGGCCGGGGCCGGGCGGTGGGGGCGGCGGGCGCGTGGCGGGGGCCGGGAGCCCGTGGGGCCGCGTCGCCGCCCCCCGCTCAGAAGAACGTGCGGACGTAGTCCACGACCGTGCCGTCGGCCTCGGCGACCGGGACGAGCTGCCACTTGTCGAAGGACGTGCACGGGTGGGACAGCCCGAGGCCGAGCCAGTCGCCGACCTCCAGTTCCGTCCCCGGCTCGGTGCGCAGCCAGGCGTGCTGGTCGGAGAGGCCGGTCACCGTGATGCCGTCGGCCGGGCGTTCGGCGCCGCCCCGGCGCACCACCCGGGCGGACGGCAGGTGCAGGTCGTAGGCGGCGTCGCGCTTGCCCGCGTTGGCGAACGCCTGGTCCGGCGCCGGCCGCGAGACCACCTGGGTCCACAGGCGGAACGCCGGCTCCAGCGCACCCTCCCCGGGGACCCGGTTGAAGGGGGTGACCTCGTGGTAGTGGCCCTCGTCGTGGGAGACGTAGGCGCCCGAGCGCAGCAGCTTGAGCACCGGCAGGGAGAGCGCCGGGACCTCGGCGAAGACGTCGGCCACCGCGTCGAACCAGGCGCTGCCGCCCGCGCTCAGCACGATCTCGTCCAGCCCCGTCCCGGCGAACCGGCCGTCCGCGTCGAAGGCGGCGGCCAGCGCCACCAGCCGCCGCAGCCACGCCCGCACCCGTTCCGGGCCGGCGTCCGGCACCTCGCCCTCGTACCCGGCGACACCGGCCAGCCGCAGGGCCGGCGCGGCGGCCACCGCGTCGGCGACCGCGGCGCACTCCGCCTCGGTGCGCGCCCCGGTGCGGGCGCCCTCCCCGGCGCCCAGTTCGACCACGACGTCCACCGGGCGGGCGGTCCCGGCCAGCGCGGCGTCCATCAGCTCCACCCCCCGCACCGAGTCGACGTAGCAGACGAAGCGGAACTCCGGGTCGGCCGCCAGTTCGGCGGCGAGCCGGCCGAGGGAGGCCGCGTCGACCAGTTCGTTGGCCAGGAAGATCCGCCGGACGCCGAAGGCGCGGGCGACCCACACCTGGTGGGGGACGGCGAGGGTGATGCCCCAGGCGCCGTGGTCGAGCTGGCGGTGGAAGAGCTGCGGGGCCATGGAGGTCTTGCCGTGCGGCGCGAAGGCGAGGCCGTGCCGGGCGGCGTAGGTCTCCATCAGCCGCAGGTTGTGCTCCAGCCGCTCGGCGGAGAGCGCCAGCACCGGGGTGGTGAAGCCGTCGGTGAACAGGTTCCGGCGCTGGGCGGCGAGTTCGCCGACGGTCAGCCCCCAGGCGTCCGGCGGAAGGCCCTTGAAGCGGTGGTCGACGCGCTCCCCGGCCAGACGGGCCAGGGCTTCGGAGCCGGTGTCGAGGGCCATGGAGCCTCCCTGATCTGGGAAGTTGCATTCTCTGCAACAGTTATTGCGTATATCGCTCAGTGCTGTCTAACATCTCGCCCAACACGCGGTCAACGGAGCAGCCGGGGCCCGCCACCCACGAGGAGCCACGACCATCGTGACCGCCGACGGCCCCCGCAGCACCGCCCCCGACGTCGTGGACGTCGTCGCGCTCGGCGAGTCCATGGTCACCTTCCTGCCCTCCCGCCCCGGGCGCCTCGCCGACGTCCCCTCCTTCGACCGGGGCATCGGCGGCGCCGAGTCCAACGTGGCCTGCACCCTGGCCGCGGCCGGACACTCCGTCCGCTGGGTCGGCCGGGTCGGCGCGGACGGCTTCGGCGACCACCTCGTCGAGGCCATCGGCGCCTACGGCGTCGACACCTCCGCCGTCCGCCGCGACCCCGACCGCCCCACCGGCGTCTACTTCCGCACCGCCCAGGACCGCGCCACCGACGCCCACGAAGTCGCCTACTACCGCGCCGGATCGGCCGCCTCCGCCATGTCGCCGGCCACCCTCGACCTCGACGCCGTCCGCGCCGGACGCGTCCTGCACCTGTCCGGCATCACCGCCGCGCTCTCCGCCGGCTGCCTGGAACTGATGCGCGAGCTGACCACCCGCCGCCCCGGCCGCCCCCTGGTCTCCTTCGACGTCAACCACCGCCCCGCCCTGTGGCGCGGCGCCGACGGGCCCCGGGCCCTGCTCGACCTGGCGCGCGGCGCCGACCTGGTCTTCGTCGGCGAGGACGAGGCGTGGGACCTGGACGGCCCCGAGGCCGTCCGCGCCGCCCTGCCCGAACCCGAGGTCCTCGTCGTCAAACAGGGCGGCACCGGCGCCACCGCCTTCCACGGGCCGCACGCCGTCACCGTCCCCGCCCTGGCCGTCGACGTCGTCGCCGCCGTCGGCGCGGGCGACGCCTTCGCCGCCGGGTTCCTCTCCGCCACCCTGCGCGGACTGCCCCTGCGCGCCCGCCTGCGCCACGGCCACCTCATGGCCGCCGCCGCCCTCACCGCCCCCGGCGACCTCGCCACGCCCCCCGCCCGCGACCACGCCGACCGCCTCGCCGCCCTCGACGACACCGCGTGGGGGAGACTGCGACTCGGCCCCGGCTGGACCACCCAGGACGACCCCGCGCACGCGGACCGGGCCGAGGAGGAGGTACGCACCCCATGAGCCAGACCGTCGACCGCGCGCTCAGCATCCTGCCGCTGCTCGCCGAGGGCCCCGCCGACCTCGGCAAGGTCGCCGAACGGCTCGGCGTGCACAAGTCCACCGCCCTGCGCCTGCTGCGCACCCTCCACGACCACGGCTTCGTCTACCGCCAGGCCGACCAGCGCTACCGCCTCGGCTCCCGGCTCATCGCCCTCGCCCAGGAGGCGATGGAGAACCTCGACGTCCGCGAGATCGCCCACCCCCACCTCGTCCGCCTCAACGAGCAGTGCGGCCACACCGTCCACCTCGCCGTCCACGAGGAGGGCGAGGTCCTCTACATCGACAAGGTCGAGAGCCGCTACCCGGTCCGCATGTACTCCCGGATCGGCAAACCCGTCGCCATCACCGTCGCCGCCGTCGCCAAACTGCTCCTCGCCGACCTCCCCGAGGCCGAGCGCCGCGCCGTCGCGGACAAGCTCGACTACCCCCTCTACACGGCCCGTTCGACCCCCCACGCCGACGCCTTCCTCAAGGAGCTGGCCAAGGTGCGCGAACAGGGCTGGGCCACCGACCTCGGCGGCCACGAGGAGTCCATCAACTGTGTCGCCGCGCCCGTCCGGGGCGCCGACGGCCGGGTCGTCGCCGCCATGTCGGTCTCCGCGCCGAACGTCGTCGTCACCGCCGAGGAACTCCTCACCCTGCTCCCGCTGGTGCGCCGCACCGCCGACGCGATCAGCGGCGAGTACTCCGGCAGGACCCCCACGCACCCTTCCGACAAGGACCCCGCATGAGCGACAAGACCGCCCTGACCCCCGCCACCCACACCGTCCCGCCGGCGAAGTTCTCCCACGGCGTCCGCAAGGGCGACATCCTCCAGGTCGCCGGCCAGGTCGGCTTCCTGCCGCACGAGGAGGGCAAGGCCCCCACCCCGGCCGGCCCCGGCCTGCGCGAGCAGACCCTCCAGACCCTGGCCAACGTCAAGGCGATCCTGGAGGAGGGCGGCGCCGGCTGGGACGACGTGATGATGATCCGCGTCTACCTCACCGACGTCGGCCACTTCGCCGAGATGAACGAGATCTACAACGCCTACTTCGAGGAGCAGGCCCTCACCCAGCCGCCCGCCGCCCGCACCACCGTCTACGTCGGACTGCCCGCGGGCCTCCTGATCGAGATCGACGCCCTCGCCGTCCTCGGCTGACGGCTCCGGCCTCCCCGGCGGCCCGCCCCTTCCGGTCCCCGGCCCGCCGTACGCCGCGGCACCTCGCGGTACGCGACGCACGACGACTCCCCGTGAGCCGTGCGCGTGCCCCGTGCACCGTGAGCGTGCGCGTGCCTTGTGAGCCGTGAGCCGTGAGCCGTGAGCCGTGAGCCGTGAGCGTGCACGCGCCTCGTGCTCCGTGATCCCTGCCCCGTGAGCCGTCGCGGTACGACGACCGCACCGCGACGCTCCGTGGGCCGCGACCCGTCCCCGCACGGCGCCACGGTCCTCCCGTGGGCCGCGGCCTCTCCGCCACCCGCCCGGCACCCCTCGTACGCCGCCCCCCGGCGCCGCGCCCCGGACCCCCCGGGGTGCCGCGCCGCGGTCCCCCCTGCCCGAAAGCCGTACGCCCCCTCCGCAGAGGACCCCCACATGCCCCACCCCACCCTCCCGCTCGCCGCGGCCCCCGACGCCCCGGCGCACACCGGCGGACTGCTCCTGCTCATCGACGGCACGGCGGGCCTGCTGACCGTCGCCGCGATCGGCATCGCCCTGCTCCTCTTCCTCATCATGAAGGTGCGGCTCCAGCCGTTCGTCGCGCTGCTGGCGGTCTCCATAGCCGTCGGCCTGCTCGCCGGGCTCTCCGTCACCGAACTCTTCGGCACCGTCCAGCGCTCCGACGCCGTCTCCACCATCGAGTCCGGCATGGGCGGCATCCTCGGCCACGTCGCCATCATCATCGGCCTGGGCACCATGCTCGGCGCCATCCTCGAAGTCAGCGGCGGCGCCGAGGTGCTGGCCTCCCGCCTGCTCGGCCTCTTCGGCGAGGAGCGGGCCCCGCTCGCCATGGGCCTGACCGGCCTGATCTTCGGCATCCCGGTCTTCTTCGACGTCGGCATCTTCGTCCTCGCCCCCCTCGTCTACGCCGCCGCCAAACGCTCCGGCAAGTCCGTGCTGCTCTACTGCCTGCCGCTGCTGGCCGGACTGTCGATGACCCACGCCTTCCTGCCGCCGCACCCCGGCCCGGTGGCCGCCGCCGGACTCCTGCGCGTGGACCTCGGCTGGGTCATCCTCATGGGCGTCGTCTGCGGCGTCCCCGCCGTCCTCGCCGCCTGGGCGTTCTCCGCCTGGGTCGGCCGCCGCATCTTCGTCGCCGTCCCCCAGGACATGGTCGAGGCGGCCGAGGAGGCCCGCCGGGCCGTCGTCGAGGAGCAGCGCCGGGCCGGCGTCGCCCCGCGCGAGACGCCGGTGCCGCTGGGCACCGTCCTCGGCATCATCGGCACGCCGCTGCTGCTGATCCTCGCCGCGACCTTCTCCTCCATCGCCCTTGAGCCCTCCACCCTCCGCTCGGTCGTCGAGTTCTTCGGCAACCCCTTCGTCGCCCTGACCCTCGCCCTCTTCCTCGCCTCCTACCTGCTCGGCATCCGGCGCGGCTGGTCCAGGAAATCGCTGGAGACCGTCGCGACGTCCTCACTCAAGCCGGTCGGCAACATCCTGCTCGTCGTCGGCGCCGGCGGCGTCTTCGGCGCCGTCCTCAAGGCCAGCGGCGTCGCCCAGGCACTCTCCGACACCTTCAACGACGTCGGCCTGCCGGTGATCGTCCTCTCCTACCTGATCTCCGTGGTGCTGCGGGTCGCCCAGGGCTCGGCGACGGTGGCCATCGTGACGACGGCGGGCATCGTGGCCCCGCTGCTCGCCGGGGGCGACCACTCCCAGGCGTTCGTCGCGCTCGTCATCATGGCCATCTCGGCCGGTTCCATCTTCGCCTCGCACGTCAACGACGGCGGCTTCTGGATGGTCGCCAAGTACTTCGGCATCAGCGAACGGGACACCCTCAAGACCTGGACCGTGCTGGAGAGCGTGCTCTCCCTCGGCGGCTTCCTGGTCGCCGCGCTGCTCAGCCTGTTCGTGTAGTCCCCGCCCGCACCGGGCGACCGCACGGGGCGGCGCCGCGCGCCAAGGGGGCCCGCGGCGCCGCCCCGGCGTCATCCGGACAACTCGGAGTGGCACCAAAGGGGGTGAAGGGAGCGCTGACTGTTCCCGGCACAGGAACGTCGTCCATACTTCCCGCGTGGAACAGCGCATAGGACCCAGCATCCAGCCCCTAACGGGCGCCGCGGCCGACCCGGCGTTCGTCCCCGGCATCACGGGCCCCGCAACGCCGCAGGACGCGAAGCCCACGGAGGAAGCGGAGCCGCGCGAGGCGGTGCCGAAGCCGGGGGAGGCCGCCGACACCGCCCCCGGGCCGGCCGCCCCGGCGGACGCGACCGCGGAACCGGCGGACGCCTCGGCGGACGCGACCGCGGGGGACGACGCGGAGGACGGCACACCGGAGGCGGAACCGGCCGACGGGCCCGTCTTCGAGGCCGCCGACCGCCGCGCCCGGATCACCGCCGACCACCGCGGCGTCCGGCTCGCCCTCGACGACCAGGAGTGCGAGTTCCGCTGGGACGAGATCGGGGCGGTCGAGACGGAGACGCCGCGCTTCGGCAAGCGGTTCACCGTCACGGTGCACACGCCGGACCGCCGCTGGTACCCCATCGAGATCGACGCCGACTCCCGCGGCCGGTTCGCCCAGTGGGAGTCCGACCTCGACGCGGTACTGGACGCGTACTTCGACGACGGCGAGGACGCCGACGAGGCGGAGCCGGCCGACGAGGCGGAGCCGGACACGCCCGAGGCATCCGACGGGCGCAAGGACGCAGACGCGCCGGAGGATGCCGACACGCCCGAGGCCTCCGACCGGCGCAAGGACGCAGACACGCCCAAGGACGCCGACGAGACCGCCCCCGCCAAGAAGTAGCCCCGCACCGAGGCACGCGGCCGGTGGCTCCCGCCCACCGGCCGCACCGCGTAGCCCTGCCGCAGGGCGGCGCTACCGCACCCGCGTCCACTGCGGGCTGAGCGCCATCTCCTCAAGCTGCTCCATGGTCAGCGCCGGGGTCTCCCGGGTGGCGTCCTCGTGCTGGGCGCCGGTGTTGAAAGCGCTGATCACGACGGACCGTTCCTCCCAGTACCGCAGCACGATGACGGCCCGGTCCTTGGCGGGCAGCCGGGCGAGCGCGTCCAGCAGTGTCAGCCGCAGCGGCGCGTCCCCGTCGGGGGCACCGGGCAGATCGGGGAACACGTCCGTCGCCCGCTCCCCGCTGCTGCGCCGCCGCTGGTGGGCGAGGAACACCCGGGTGAGCACGGTCTTGCGCGTACGCGGCCGGGTTCTCCACCCGCGAGACGCGCCCCCAGCGGACGTACAGCCGGCGGCCTCGTGCACGACGGCGACGTACTCGGGCGGGCTGTCGCCCTCCAGCACCAGTTGCGTGGGTCACGCCACCGCGGGTGGGGGCGGTGGCGTACGGCGCCGGATGAAGGGGGAAGCCCCCGCTCGTCGGCGTGAGCGGGGGCTTCGGTGCTGCGGTGTCCCGGTCGGGACGGACGGTTACGGCAGCGCGTGGACGTGCGCGCCGACCGCGTTGGACCAGGCGTTGCCCGCGGTGGCGTCCCAGTTGGTGGACCAGGTCATCGCGCCCCGCAGGTCCGGGTACGTCTTCGACGGCTTGAAGGAGCCGCAGTTGGTGCCCTTGGTCAGGCAGTCCAGGGCGTTGTTGACCACGGACGGGGCGACGTAGCCGCCGCCCGCCGCGCGGGTGGAGGCGGGCAGGCCGAGGCCGACCTGCGAGGCGTCCAGGCCGCCCTCGAGCTGGATGCAGGCCAGCGCGGTGAGGAAGTCGACCGTGCCCTGCGAGTAGACCTTGCCGTCACAGCCCAGCATCGAACCGCTGTTGTAGTACTGCATGTTGACGACGGTGAGGATGTCCTTCACGTTCAGCGCGGTCTGGAAGTAGCCGCCGGACGTGGACTGCATGTCGATGGTCTGCGGCGCCATGGTGAGGACCATGGACGGGCCGGCCTTCGCCGACAGCGCGCGCAGGGCCTGCGTCATGTAGGTGGGGTTGAGGCCGTTCTCCAGGTCGATGTCGACGCCGTCGAAGCCGTACTCCTGCATGAGGGCGTGGACCGAGTTGGCGAAGTTGGTCGCGGAGGCGGCGGTGTTGACCGAGACGGTGCCCTTCTCTCCGCCGACCGAGATGATGACCTTCTTGCCGGCGGCCTGCTTGGCGCGGATGTCCGCCTTGAACTGGTCGACGGTGTAGCCGCGCAGGCCCGCCGTGTCCAGGTTGAAGGTGACGGCGCCCGGCGTCGGGGTGGCGTCGGCGAAGGAGACGGCGATGATGTCGTACGCCGCCGGGACGTCGGAGAGCCGCTGGACGGTCGCCCCGTTGTCGAAGTTCTGCCAGTAGCCGGTCAGGGCGTGCTTGGGCAGGGTGCCGTTGTTGCCGCCCCCGTTGTCCTTCGGCGCGGTGCGGCCGGAGACCGCCGCCGACTTGGGCGACTCGCCGGCCGCGTTGGTCGCGGCGACCTGGAAGGAGTACGAGGTGTCGGCCGCGAGGCCGCTCACGGTGGTGGAGGTGCCGGTCACGGAGGTGACCTTGGCGCCGTCGCGGTAGACGGTGTAGCCGGTGGCGCCGGAGACCGCGTTCCAGGCCAGCGTCACCGAGGAGGACGTCGTACCGGAGACGTTCAGTCCGGCGGGGGCGCCCGGGACCGAGGGGCCGTTGCCGCCGCCGTCGCCGCCGTCGGGGCCCTGGACCGCGACGTCGTCGACGTAGTACGCGGACTGGCCGTACCAGCCGTGCGTGTAGACGGTCACGGAGGTGGTGGAGGGGCCGGTCCGGAAGCTGGTCCGGAGCTGCTTCCAGGAGGACGAGTCGGGGGTCCAGGTGGACACGTCGGTGGTGCCGGTGCCCGTCACGCCGAGGTAGGCGTAGCCGCCCTGCACCCAGGCGCTCAGGTCGTAGGTGGAGTCGGGCCGCACCTTGACCGTCTGGGAGCACTGGGCGTTGTCCTGCGCGGCCGGGGTGGCCTTCAGCGCGGCCGAGCCGGTGCGGGCGGGGGAGGAGACGGTCGTCCCGCTGTTCGCGGAACAGGTCCAGTCGCTCAGGCCGGACTCGAAGCCGGCGTTGCGGGCGTTGTTCACGTCCGCGGCGGACGCCGGGCCGACGGCGGTCACGCCGAGGGCCAGGGCGGCGGTCACCGCTCCGGACCAGATGCGGATGCGACGTCCGTGCCGTCTGGGTGCGGGCTCCACAGGGACCTCCGGGAAGAGTGGGGAGAAGCGGGGAGAGGGGGCGGGTACAGGGCTGAGGGAGAAGGGGAGAGGGAACAGGGAACAGGGAACAGGGGAACGGGAAAGGGGTGGGGGAGAGGGGGAAGGGCAGGGTGGCGTGAGGGGAGAGACGACGTGGGGGGAGGCGGGGCTGTGGTGCGGGCGGGCGGTGGCCACCGCTCGAGTACAAGGTGGTCCAGACCAATTGAGGTGTCAAGAGGTAGGTCCAGACCAACTCGACCCTCCCCTCGTGCACTTGGTGGGCGCGGGGAGCGGACCGGCCCCAGGGGCGGAGGGGTTGAGAGGGCGATCACCCGGGAAATGCTCACCCTGCCCCGGTTTGCCGGACCGTGCCGGTCACAAGTTGTCCGGCAGGTGCGGAAACGCTGTTCTCGGGCACCCGGGCCGTGGTTACAGTGCTCACGTAGTCACGCAGTGAAGTCATCCGGGTGCGCCGGAGTTGCCCCGGCGCACCGACGGGCATGGGGAGACGGGGAGCCGCGCGTGCCAACTGCCATTGCCGTGACCAGCGCCGACATGGCGCTGCCGCCGCAGGACGAACGGACGCTGCCCGCGATCGTCCTCCAGGACGTGCACCGGCGCCCCCTCGAACAGGCGCTCGCCGAGGTGCAGGCCCTGCTCGACCAGCACGGACACCTCATCGTCGTCAGCTCCCTGGCCGCCCCCGCCGCCGAGCGCCGGCTGCGCACCATCCGCGCCCTCCTGGAGAGCGACCGCATCGCCCTCTTCCGGCCCGCCCTGCCCCCGCTCGCCCTCGCCGTCCTCGCCCGCCAGTTACGGCAACTCGCCTCCTGCGACCTCGGCCCCGGCGTCCTCGCCTCCGCCGGCCGGCTGCTCACCCACTACCTCCACGCCGGCGCGGTCCTCGGCTCCGTCGCCCGGCTCGACCACGTCCCCGTCGGCCTCAAGGCCCACGCCAAGTCCTGGATGCCGGGCAGCCAGTTCGGCGTCGTCGCCCACCCCGAACCACAGCTCGTCCGGATCGGCCCCGAAGCCGCCCTCTCCGGGCCCGAGTTCGGCACCTGGCTGCTGGTCGCCCGCGGCCGGCTCCCGGGCGACTGGGTCACCGGCACCCTCGCCCCCTCCTGGAGGATCCTCGGCCTGCGCGAGACCCCGCTGCCCGCCGAGTCGCCCGCCTGGTGGGGCACCGGCCGGATCACCGAGTTCTGCGCCTACCTCCCCGACCTCTCGGTCCTCTACCAACTGGTCACCTCGGTACGCCGGACCACCTGCCACTGGTGCGGCATCGACGTCATCGGCGACCGCTGCGTGTTCTGTTCCGCGACCGCGCCGGTCCACGAGGACGACCCCCGCGGCCGGCACCGCGCCCCGCGGCAGATCACCCCGGGACACCGCATGCTCACCGGCTGAGCGCGCCCGCCCCGCATCCGCCCCCCGACCGGCCCGACCGAACCCCAACGAGGTTGCACGGCTCATGAACTCCCGTCAGCGCCGCGGCGTCATCCTGCTGATCCTGTCGGTCCTCTGCGCCCTCGCCGCCTTCGCCGGGGTCCTCTCCGTCATAGGCGACGTCAAGTCCAAGGTCGGTCCCGAGGTCACCGCCTACCGCGTCAAGGCCGACGTGCCGCCCTACACCGCCCTCGGCGCCGACCAGTTCGAGCGGATCGGCATGCCCGAGCGCTGGCTCTCCGACAACGCCGTCACCGACCTCTCCGGCATCCGCGGCAAGATCGCCGTCACCACCCTCAAGAAGGGCTCCCTGCTCCAGAGCGACATGGTCGTCGACCAGCCCGCCCTGCGCCCGGGGGAACAGGAGGTCGCCATCATGATCGACGCGGCGACCGGCGTCGCCGGCAAGATCACGCCCGGCTCCACCGTGAACGTGTACGCCACCTTCGAGGGCGACCGGAAGAACACTCCGGCCCAGTCCAAGATCATCGTGACCGACGCCCGCGTCATCGACGTCGGCGAACTGACCTCGCTGGAACCCGACGCCGGCAACCGCGCCCGCCGCGCCACCGAGGCCGTGCCCATCACCTTCGCCCTGTCCACCCTCGACGCCCAGCGCCTCACCTACGCCGAGTCGTTCGCCCAGCGGGTCCGGCTCGCGCTCGTGGCACCCGGCGGCGACCCCACGGTCCCGGACGAGGACCGCACGTACGAGCTCGCGAAGGACAAGTGAGAGCCCCCATGCCCACGCGGATCCTCCCGGCGGCCGGCGACGCGGACGCCCTCCGGTCCCTCACCGCCCTGCTCGGCCGGCTCCCGGACGCCGAACCCGCCGCCCCGGTGACCGACTCCACCCAGCTCGTCGACACCCTCGCCCGCATGGCCGCCGCGTCCGTCGACGACCTGCCCGAGGTGGTGGTCGTCCACGAGCGGATCGGGCCCGTCCCCGCCCTGGAACTGATCCGCGAGATCGCCCTGCGCTTCCCCGCCGTCGGCGTCATCCTCGTCACCACCGACGCCGGACCCGGCCTCTTCCAGGCCGCCATGGACCACGGCGCCCGCGGCCTGCTCGCCCTCCCCCTCGGACACGAGGAACTCGCGGCCCGGGTCCGCGCGGTGGCCCAGTGGTCGGCGGGCATGCGCCGCCACCTGGGCAGCGCCGTCGAGGTGTTCGACGGGCCCGGCGGCACCCTCGTCACCGTCAGCGGCGCCAAGGGTGGCGTCGGCACCACCCTCACCGCCATCCACCTCGCCCTCGCCGCGCAGGCGTCCGGACGGCCCACCGCCCTCGTCGACATGGACCTCCAGACCGGCGACGTCGCCTCCTACCTCGACGTGCAGTTCCGCCGGTCGGTCGCCGACCTGGCCGCCATCGCCGACATCTCCCCGCGCGTCCTCGCCGACGCGGTCTTCCGCCACGACACCGGCCTCGCGCTGCTCCTCGCCCCCGGCGAGGGCGAACGCGGCGAGGACGTCACCGACCACGGCGCCCGCCAGGTCATCGCCGCCCTGCGCTCGCGCTACGAGGTCGTCGTCGTCGACTGCGGCGCCCAGCTCGGCGGCGCCGGCGCCGCCGCCGTCGAGAGCGCCGACCACGCGCTCCTGGTCACCACCCCCGACGTGGTCGCCGTCCGCGGCGCCAAACGGGCGGTGCGCATGTGGGACCGCCTCCAGATCCGCAAGGCCGAGGAGACCACCGTCGTCGTCAACCGCCACACCCGGGGCACGGAGATCCAGCCCCCGCTGATCCGGCGCATCACCGGCACACAGGTCGCCGGCACCACCGTCCCCGCCCACTTCAAGGAACTCCAGGCCGCGGTGGACGCCGGCCGCGTCCACGACCTCGACGGCAAGAGCACCGTACGGCAGGCCCTGTGGACGCTCGCCGCCGAACTCGGCCTGGTCCAGGCCCAGGAGAACGCCCCCAAGCCCGGCCGCTTCCGCGGAGACCGGGGGGCGCGGGGCACGCGGGGCCTGAGCGGCGTGCGGGGCATGCGGGGGCGGGGTGACAGTGGTGGCGGCAGTGGCGGCAGTGGCGGCAGTGGCGGCAGTGGCGGGGGAGGGCGGGGGGACAGTGGTGCCCTGGGTGGGCGCGGTGACGGGGGTGGACTCGGTGGCGGTGGGCGTGGTGAGCCAGGTGGGACGGGTGAGCTGAGTGGGCCCGGCGGCCGGGGTGGCCGGCGCGAGCTGGGCGGGGCCGGATTCCGCCGGCGCGAGGACGGTGGCGGATGAACCGCCGGGCCGCCTCGCGAGGGCGAGGCTGGGACGACGGCTGGCACGGGGGCCGCGGTGGGCAGCGGAACGGAGGCGGGCGGCGAGGGGCTGGGCCGAGGTCCGGAGAGGAGCCCGGACGGGGACCGGGGCAGAGCCCGGTTGACGAGCGGGGCCGGGCACGGGACCGGTACGAGGGCCGGGGTACGGGGCTGGTCGGGGACCTGGTGCGGGCCGTGGGCGGGGGCCGGGACGCGAGCCGGGGCGAGCAGTGCATGGGCCGGTGTCTGGACGGGAGCCTGTACGTGAGCCGGGGTGAGCGGCTTGGCCGGGGACTGAGCCGGGGATTGAGCCGGAGTCCGGGCGGGGACTGGCGCCGAGGTTGGGGCCGGGGCCGGGGGAGCAGGCCCCGAGTGGACAGGGGCGGAGACCGGGGTCAGGTCACCGTCGAGTTCCTCGGCATGCTCCCGGCGATCCTCGCCACGCTGGTGGTCCTGTGGCAACTCGTCCTCGTGGGGTACACGTTCACCCTCGCGGGGAATGCTGCGGACGAGGCGGTACGAGCGGCCACTGCGGCCGGCCGCGGAGCACGGCAGGGCGCCTGCCAGGACGCCGGCCGGGACAAACTGCCGGGCGCGTGGGAAGGGGGCGCCGACGTGCGGTGCGCGACCGGCGGCGGCTACGTCACCGCCGACGTACGGCTCAGGGTCCCCATCCTCTTCCCGGGCACGATCGGCTTCCCCTTCGACGTCACGGGGCACGCCGGCGCCGTCGAGGAGGAGGACGACTGAGATGCCGTACGCCCAGCGGCCACGCACCCGCCCGCACCGAGACCGTGACAGTGACCGTGACCGAGACCGGGAGCGGGAGCGGGACCGAGAACGGGAACGGAACCGGGACCGAGAAAGGGAACGGGGCCGGGAACGGGACCGGGACCGGGAACGGGGCCGGGACCGGGGCCAGGTGGCCATCGAGTACCTCGGCTTCCTGCCGATCCTGCTCCTGGTCGCCCTCGCCGGCGTCCAGCTCGGACTGATCGCCTACACCGCCCAGCAGGCCGGCACCGCCGCCCGCGCCGGTGCTCGCGGCGCCTCGCTCGAGTTGAGCGCACAGGACGCCTGCGCACGGGCCGTCAGCTCCTGGCTGGCCGACGGAACGAACTGCCCGCCCTCGTACGACGGGGACGCGGTGACCGTCACGGCGAGCATCGTCATACCGTCCGTCGTCCCCGGCTGGGACTTCGGCACCGCGACGAGGACGGCCACGATGCCGCTCGACCACCCGACGGGCGGGTGACGGACGTGGGTGGTGTGAGCACAGGGAGCGCCGGCAGCGAGCTGGGGGTGGTGAAGCTGCGGGATGTGAAGCCGCGCGGTGTGAACGAGGAACGCCACTTCAGTCGTGTGAACCGCCTGAAAGGTGTGAACTTCCTACGCTGCGTGAACAGTGTGAATCGCATGAACCAGGCGGTCGGTGTGAACCGGGCGGTCGGTGTGAACCCGGTGTGCGACGTGAATCCCGTGTACGCAGCGGACGGTGTGAACTCCGTGAACTCCCCGAACCATGTGAACCGTATGAGCCATGTGTACCGCGCGGACCGCCGAAGCGAGGCGTACGCCGCGCGCTATGTGCATTGCGCGAGTTGCGTTCACGCTGTGAACCGTCCGCGCGGTGTGAACCAGGTGCCCGAAGTGAACCCACCGTACGGCGTGAACCGCCTGCACGCTGCGCATCGCGTGAACGAAGCGAACGGCGTGAACGGCGCGAACGGCGTGAACGGGGTGAGCCGCGCAGGTCGTGTGAACCATACGGACCATGTGAACAGCGCAAGCCGCAGAAACAGGGCGAGCGGTGTGAACCGCGTCAACCCCACCGCCCCCACCAGCCCCACCGCCCCCACCAGCACCCCCACCACCTCCGCGCACGAGGAGCAAGGAGCACCGGACGCATGAGCCTGCGCGCACGCATCCACTCCCCGGAGGAGAACGGCAGCCGGGGCCAGGACGGACACCTCGTCGCCTCCTACCGGGCCAAGCTCCTGGAAGAGATCGACCTCGCGGAGATGAGCTCGCTGACCACGGCCGAGCGCCGGTCCCGGCTCGAACGCGTCCTCGGCCACCTCATCAGCCGCGAGGGCCCGGTCCTCTCCACCGCCGAACGCGCCCAGCTCATCCGCCGCGTCGTCGACGAGGCACTCGGACTCGGCATCCTCGAACCGCTCCTCGAAGACCCCTCGATCACCGAGATCATGGTCAACGGCCCCGACGCCATCTTCGTCGAGCGCGACGGCCGGGTCGAACAACTCCCGCTGCGCTTCGCCTCGCACGACCAGCTCATGCAGACCATCGAGCGCATCGTCTCCACCGTCAACCGCCGCGTCGACGAGTCCCACCCCATGGTCGACGCCCGACTGCCCAGCGGCGAACGCGTCAACGTCATCATCCCGCCGCTGTCGCTGGGCGGCGCCACCCTCACCATCCGCCGCTTCCCCCGCTCCTTCACCCTCCAGGAGCTGATCGGCCTCGGCTCGCTCGACGAGAACATGCTGTACCTGCTCGCCGGACTGGTCCGGGCCCGCTTCAACATCATCGTCTCCGGGGCCACCGGCACCGGGAAGACCACCCTGCTCAACGCCCTGTCCGGTCTCATCCCCGAGACCGACCGCATCATCACCATCGAGGACTCGGCCGAACTCCAGCTCCAGCAGTCCCACGTCATCCGCCTGGAAGCGCGCCCGCCCAACGTCGAGGGCAAGGGCCGGGTCACCATCCGCGACCTCGTCCGCAACTCCCTGCGCATGCGCCCCGACCGCATCGTCGTCGGCGAGGTCCGCGGCGGCGAGTCCCTCGACATGCTCCAGGCCATGTCCACCGGACACGACGGCTCCCTCGCCACCGTCCACGCCAACAGCGCCGAGGACGCCCTCACCCGGCTCCAGACCCTGGCCTCCATGTCCGACGTGGAGATCCCCTTCGTCGCGCTGCACGACCAGATCAACAGCGCCGTCGACGTCCTCGTCCAGCTCACCCGCTTCGCCGACGGCGCCCGCCGCATCACCGAGATCGCGCTGCTGGCCAGCCACGGCGGGGAGCCCTACCGCCTCGCCACGGTCGCCCGGTTCGACGCCCGGCCGATGGGAGTCGACGGCCGCGTCCACGGCACGTTCGCCTACCACCCCCTGCCGCGCCGCGCCGCCGAGCGGCTCTACATGGCGAGCCAGCCCATCCCCCAGGCGTTCGGTGTGGCGCACCACGCGGACCAGCTCACCACCCGAGAAGCCAGGTAGGACACCCGATGGAACTGGAAACGCTCGTCACGCTCACCACCGGCATCACGCTGCTGACCTGCGTCCTGGCCGTCGTCGGCGTGCACTCCTACGCCGCCGGACGGGCCCAGCGGCAGGCACTCGTCGAACGCCTCTCCGCCTCCGGGCATCCGCCGCCGCCGGGCCGGCGGCGCCACTTCCCCGGCCTCGACCGCCGGCTGCGGCGCACGCGGCCCGGCCGCGGGCTGGAACGCCGGCTCGCCGCGACGGGACTCGACATCACGCCGGGCGAGTTCACCGTCGCCCTGCTGGCCACCGTGGCCGGCCTCTGGCTGGTGGGGCAGGCGGCCCTGGCCCCCTTCTTCGGCCCCCTCGCCGGGCTGCTCGGCCTCTGGGCGGCACTGCAGTTCCTGGACTGGCAGCGCCGCCGCCGCATCGAACGCTTCATCGCCCAACTCCCCGAACTCGCCCGCATCCTCGCCAACGCCACCCAGGCCGGCCTCGCCCTGCGCACCGCCATCGGCATGGCCGCCGAGGAACTGGAGGCCCCCGCCGGCGAGGAACTCGGCAAGGTCGCCGACCAACTCGCCCTCGGCGCCTCCATGGAGGACGCCCTCGGCGAGCTCGCCGAACGCCTCCCCTCCCGCGAACTCGTCGTCCTCGTCACCACCCTCGTCCTGTCCAACCGGGCCGGCGGCCAGGTGGTCGGCGCGCTGCGCAACCTCACCGACACGCTGGAGGAGCGCAAGGAGACCCGCCGCGAGGTCCGCACCCAGCTCTCGCAGGTGAACATGACCTCCTACGCCGTCCCCCTCCTGGGCGTCGGCTCGTTGTTCCTGATGAACGGCGTCAAGGACGGCGCCCTGGAACGCATGACCGGCTCACCGGCCGGCCAGGCGGCCGTGATCGTCGCCTTCGGCCTCTACGCCGTCGGCTTCGTCCTCATCCGCCGCCTGTCCCGCATCGACGTCTAGGCACGACAGCCAGAGAAGGAGGGAGGAGACGCGCATGGGACTTCTGCTCGCCCTGCTGATGGGCCTCGGCGTGTGGGGCGCCTTCGCCGGCATCCGCATGTACCGGGCCGACGCCAAGCTCCCCGACGACCTCGCCCTCGCCCTGGAGGTCGGCTCCACCCGCACCGGCGCCGTCGGCTCGCTGATCGACCGCATGGGCATGCGCTACGCCCCCGCGGTGCTGCGCCTCATGGGCCCCCGCCAGGTCGCCAAGTACCGCCGCCGCATCGACCTCGCGGGCAACCCCGGCGGCCTCACCATCGACCGTTACGCCGCGCGCCGCGCGGTCTACGGCTTCCTCGGCGGGCTCGGCTTCCTCGTCTTCCTGCTGCGCGGGCAGTTCCTCGTCGCGCTCCTGCTGCTGGCCTTCGGCGCCTTCTGGACCGAGGTCGGCATCCGGTCGGCGATCCGCGTCCGGCGGGACGTCATCGAACGCACGCTGCCCGACTTCCTCGACGTCCTCGCCGTCGTGGTCGGTGCCGGGCTCGGCTTCCGCCAGGCCCTGGACCGCGTCGCCACGCACTACGAGGGCCCCTGGGCCGACGAACTGCGCATCACCCTGCGGCAGATGGACCTCGGCATGAGCCGCCGCCAGGCCTTCGCGGAACTGCGTCGCCGTAACGACTCCGAGCAGGTCGCCATGTTCGTGACCGCCCTCCAGCAGGGCGAGGAACTGGGCGCCCCCATCGTCGACACCCTGGTCGCCCTGGCCCGCGACATGCGCCGCACCGACGCCCAGAACGCCCGACGCAAGGCCGCCCGCGCGGTGCCCAAGGCCACGATGATGATCACCACCTTCATGGTTCCGGCCACGATGATCCTGCTCGGCGCCGGCCTGATCCTGGGCTCCGGCACGGACTTCGGCACGCTCACGGGGGAGTAGGGGGCAGCGTGATGGCGACGGTGGTTCCGGGGGCGGGGCGCGCCGCACGCCGGGAGACGAGGCGCGGCGACGCGCGGAGGCGGTCCGGGCGCGCGATGACGGGGGCCGGGGGTGTCCCTGTGACGGGCCGTGCCCTGGTGACCGGATGGGGGGCGCTACCCGTTCCTGTGCCCGGGCCGGGGGCGTACGGGGTGTCGGAGGAGTGCGGGAAACCGGGTGGGTCGGGCGTGTCGGCCAGGTGGCGGAAGAAGGGCGTGTCGGCACGGCGGCCCCGTCTCGGCAAGCCGGGCGTGTCGCGGGGGCGTGCCGTGTCGGCAGAAGGCGGTGAGCCGTCCGGGCCGGGATGCACGGCGACCACCTGCGCGTCAGCGTGCACGACGACGGCCGCGGCCTGCCGCCCGGTACGACGCTCACGCGCCTGCGCCAGGCCGGCCACTTCGGCCTGGTCGGCATGGTCGAACGCGCCGCGTCCCTCGGCGCCCGCATCCGCATCGGCCGCGGCGGCCAGGTCACCGGCACGGAGGTGCGGGTGGACCTGCCCCTGGCCGGTGGAGCCCCCGCTACCACGATCGTCTGACGAGAGGAGGCCCGCCGATGCGGGACGACACCACGCGCCACACCCGGGCCGCGTCCCACCCCACCCCCGCCCCCATGCCTTTTCGCCGGCCGCGGGGGCGGAGGCGCTGCGGGTCGTCGTGGCCGACGACAACCTCGTCGTGCGCGCCGGCCTGACCGCCCTGCTCTCCGGGCGGACGGACATCACGGTCGTCGCCGAGGCCGCCGACGGCCGTGAGGCGTGCGAGGCGACCTACCACCACCGTCCCGACGTGGCCCTGCTGGACGTCCGCATGCCCGTCGTCGACGGCATCGCGGCGCTCCCGTACCTGGTGGGCATCGCACCGGTGATGATGCTGACGTACAGCGGGGAGTCGGAGAGCGTCCGGGAGGCGCTGAGACGCGGAGCGGGGGGGCTGCCTGGTCCACGGTGAGTTCACCGCCGACGCCCTCGTCACGGCGGTACGGGACGTGCGGCACGGCCGCGCCCACTTCACCCCGACGGCGGCGCAAGCCCTCCTCGCCCACGTGCGGCAGAGCCCGCCCCCGGACACGCCCCCGCCGGACACCCTGGGCCTGGACAGTGCGACTGCACACGCCCCTATACCCCCAACAAGCCTGTCGCCACAGCGAGATTGGGGAAATTCCCTCAAACGGCTTTCGCACTTGCAACTCCCCGTGAGACAGTCGACGTCGACCGCTCCCGACCGGTCCGGCTACCGACTGAGCAGCAGGGAGGTGGAGATCATGGACCTCATCGCATCCGGAATGACCAACCAGCAGATCGCCGCCGCCTGTTTCATCAGTGAGAAGACGGTCAAGAACCACATCAACCGCATCTTCGCCAAGCTCCACAGCACCCGCCGGTCCGAGGCAACCGCCAAGTGGCTCGGCACGGCACCGGACGGTGACCCGCGATGACCGAGGGGACGACGAACGACACGCCCGAGCCCGGGTTTTGGGCCCGGATTTGGGCCCACGGGCCCTCCACCGCCCGGCGTGTCCCGCCGTACCGTCCAGCCACCGACAGCGGCACCGGCCACCCGGGAGGGGAACACCATGACCAACTGGCTCCGCACCATCGCCGCCCACCTGCACCCCCGCACGGCCCACGACGACCGGGGCCAGACGGCGGTGGAGTACCTGGGCATCATCGCCGTGGTCGTCGCCATCGTCCTGGCCATCACGGGCACGGACATCGGCCAGTCGATCTACAACGCCATCACGGACAAGATCACCGAAGTCACGGGCGGCGGCTGACGCCCCGCCACGGGCGCAGCGACGCCGGGCAGGCGTTCCCCATCTATCTCACGGTGGTGGGTGGCCTGCTCTTTCTCGCGCTCGCATATTTCGCGGTCGGCCAGGCCGCGGCGAACCGGAACGGCGCCCAGACCGCCGCCGATGCGGCGGCACTCGCGGCGGCCCAGGACACCCGGGACCAACTCGCGGGACAATGGGTGGAGCAGCTCCTCGACCCGACCACCTGGCAGGACATCTTCGACGGCAGAAACGTGACCACCACGGATTCCTGCGGGCGCGCGGACGCGCTCGCAGGCCAGAACGGGGCTCGCGTCCTGAACTGCGTGCAGCACCGGATCCTGGCCTTCACCGTGGAGGTGGAAGCCGAGAAACCGGTGGGGGACTCCATCGTTCCCGGCACCGAGAACACCAGGTCCCGGGCGTCAGCCACTGCGGTCGTCGAGCCTCTGTGCACCTTCCGGGCAACCGGCGAGGACGACGACACCCTGCCCCAGCTTCGTTGCGAGGACGTGGACTGGGACTTGGACCCGGAAGAGACCGGCGATCTCCCCAAGCCTTCGGACCTCTTCGAAGTCCACCTGGCCGACCAGTGAACGAACGAACGAGCATGGAGAAGGGAACGGAGTCATGGGTACCCGGTTCACCGTGAGGGTCCGCAGGGAGTTGGTCGCCTTGACCGTCGTGGCCGGCCTGGCTTTCGGCGCCACCGGCTGCGGTGGGGACGGCCAGGACGACAAGCCGGATTCCTCCGCCGCCTCCGGCTCGCAGACCGGCGGGTCCAAACCGCGTCCTCAGGAGGGCTCTTCCGAGACCGTGGCCGAGCTGAAGGGGCCCGCCGGCCTGTTGCTCAAGGTCACCTCCGCCGAGCGCGACTCAGGAGGCTTCGTCACCGTGAGCGGCGATCTGAAGAACGACAGCAGCGAAACGGTCAACATCCCCGCCCAGCTCAGCGGCAACGAGACCGAGATCATCCGGAACGGCCGGTCGCTCGGCGGGGCGACCTTGGTCGACTCGAAGGGGAAAAAGCGTTACTACGTTCTCCGGGACACGGACGGCCGACCCCTCACCACCACCAACTTCCCCGCGATGAAGGCGGGGGAGACGCTGCCGGTGTTCATGCAGTTTCCCGCACCGCCGGACGAGGTGTCCGAGGTGACGTTCCAGTTGCCCATGTTCTCGACCGGCACCCTCCAGATCTCCGGGTGAGGCCCCCCATGACCGCCGTACCGCGCTTCGCGCTGGTTCTCGCCGCTGCCTCCGTGCTGCTCGCCGGGAACCTGCACGCCGCCACCGCGGCCCGCGCCGAGGACGATCCCGGCGGGCCCCCCGGCTCCGAGGTGTCCTCCGCCGCGCCGGTCGAGGTGGACGCGGCCGACCCGGACCTGAAGCTCCCGGAGGGGGCCACCCTCGCCCAGGCCAAGGTCCTGGACATCAAGTCGGTCGTGGAGGAGCAGAGCGGCGACGAACGCCGCGAGGACACCAACACGAACGTGACGTTCGCCCTCCAGGCCGAGGTGCTTTTCGGGAAGGACAGCGCCGAGCTCGGCGCCGCGGCCCAGTCCCGCATCGCCGGCATCGCGGAGGAGATCAAGGCGCAGAACGCCACCAAGATCCGCGTCTTCGGGTTCACCGACAACCTCGGCTCCTCCGCCCACGGTGACGTGCTGTCGAAGAAGCGTGCCAACGCCGTGCAGGAACTCCTCGCCCAGTCACTGAACGACTCCGGCGTCACCTACGAGGTCCGCGGTTACGGCGAGGACTACCCGATCGCCGACAACTCCACGGAGGCCGGCCGCAAGAAGAACCGCAGGGTCGAGGTCTCCTTCCCTCGCGCGGACGGCTGAGCGGTCCGGGGAAGCGACCCACCGGCCCCGTCCCCGGCCCCGCGGGGCCCCACCCGCCCCGGCCCCGGCGCCGCGCCACCCGCCCTTGCTCCTTCGCCGCTCCCTCCCGCCATCCCCACCCCCGCCCCCGCCCCCGTCCTGCTACGTCTCCCTCTCCACCGCCACCCGCACCCCGGTCCGCACCCCCCACCCGGCCATCGCCCCGGCCGCCGCCTCCAGGACGTGCCGGGAGCGCAGCCTTGGCCGGCCCAGCCTGCCCGGCGCCATGGTGCGCACCGCGAGGACGGTGAACCGGCGGTCGAGGTACGCCACGTCGATCGGCATCCGCATCCGGAACGTGTGCACTCCTCCGGCGGGCGTCAGCAGCATCGCCCCCTCGACGGTGTCCCGCCCCAACAGCCCCCGTGTCCGCGCCCGGTACGAGGCGGCCACCTCCAGCGGCACCCGCACCTCCCCGGTGGCGTGCCCGGCGTCACTCCTGCCCCCACCTCCGGCGTCCCCGGGCCCGCCTTCCCCGCCCCCGGCCGCCCCCGCGCCCACCACCAGGACCCCGTGCCCGTCCCGCCACCGCCGCCGTAGCCGAGCCACCCCGGCCCTCCCCTCGCTCGTCCGTCGCCGCCATCCGTACCCGCGTCCCAGATCCCCGCACCCCGAGCACCGCCCCTCCGGCCGCCGGGCCCCCGCCCCCGACCGCCACCCGCCCGCCCCTGCCCCCGGCACCGCCCCCCTGCCCCCTACCCGACGCCCCCCCGCACCCTGTACCCCGCATCCTGCACCCCGCACGCCGCCCACCCCCGGACACCGCGCGCCAATCGGGCGTAACCGGCGCACCTTCGCAAAGATCGGCAAACATTCGCGTGCCCGGAGGGAGCGTGCGGAATCGCCCGTCGATCCTCACAAGGTTTCCACATCGTTACCCGTACGGGCGTCTACGGGGTCGAAACCGGGCCGCTCGGTCGCGTAGGTTCGGACCAGGTAATTCGCGTCAGCAAAGCTGCGCGGAGCGGCACCGCGCGGTGGAGGGGGCTGCGCGGTGCCGGGTCAACTTCACGTTCCTCCCGGATGTCACCCGGTCGAGGGATGCGGGGGCAATCACTCGCGCGGCGCACAGCGCGCGCCGATTCCTCCAGGGCGCCCCCGTTGCTCCCGCGCCCCCGGAGATTTCGCCGGAAACCGGCATGTTCCGGTCGCGCCTTCCAGTGGAATGGGGGATTCCGCGGGTGCCGCCCCGTCGCCGCGTGACTCCGGAGCGTAGTTGTGGTGCGTCGATGCGCGCGGCATCACTTACGAAGGGTTATGGTGGAACCCCCCCCCTCGGGCCGGTCCGTATCCCCCCCACGGACCGGCCCGTTTTTCTGCCCGCGCCCGGACCCAGGGGCCCGCGCCCGGACCCAGGGGCCCGCGCCCGGACCCCGGGCCGATGCCCCGTCGGCCCGTCCGCCCCGGCCCGGCGCCCGGCCGTCCATCCGGCCGACGACGGTGCCCCGCGCCCGCCCGGCCCACGCCGTGCTCCCTCGCCCCGCCCCGAAGGCCCGGCGAGCCCGCCCCCCCGCAGCCCCCCCGCAGCCCCACCCACGGCCCCATTCGCGCCGCTCCCCAGGGGCGCCTTGACGCACGGCATAGAGACATCCCCCGGGGCCGCTCACCCCCACCCCACCGTCGCCCCCCACGCCCCGTCACCCCCCGCGTCACGAGGAGTTCACCGGTGCGCCGTGACCGCGTCTGGCATGGCGGAGGTCGTTCTCGGGCATAAGCCAAGCAGGTCGACACCCGACCCACGGGTGTCGGATCTCAGCGGGCGGCGCGGAGTCGCCCGCCCGGGAGGCCCTTTGCACCAGCCCGATCGTGCGGTCACGGCACGGAAGACGCCGCGGAGGGCCGGTCCTCGGCCCGCGCCCGCGCAGGGCGGCCGCGGACCGGCCGGCTCGTTCCCGCCCTCCCGGCCCAGCATCCGCTCCGTCGCTCCCCGACCTCATCCGAGGGGGTACGTCCTTCCGTGGTGACCAGCACAAAGCGCCACAAGCCCGATCGGCGCACCTATGTACTCGACACCAGCGTCCTGCTGGCCGACCCGAACGCCGTGCACCGCTTCGACGAGCACGAGGTCGTGCTCCCGATCGTCGTGGTCACGGAGTTGGAGGCCAAGCGGCACCATCCCGAACTCGGCTACTTCGCCCGCCAGGCCCTGCGCCTGCTCGACGAACTCCGGGTCCGGCACGGTCGCCTCGACGCCCCCATCCCCATCGGGGACCTCGGCGGCACCGTACGTGTCGAGCTGAACCACTCGGACCCCAGTGTGCTGCCCACCGGCTACCGCCTGGGGGACAACGACTCCCGCATCCTCGCGGTCGCCCGGAACCTGCAGGCGGAGGGGTTCGACGTCACCGTCGTGTCCAAGGACCTCCCGCTGCGGATCAAGGCGTCCTCCGTCGGCCTGCTCGCCGAGGAGTACCGCGCGGAACTGGCCATCACGGACGCCTCCGGCTGGACCGGCATGTCCGAGCTGACCCTCCCGGGCGAACAGGTGGACATCCTCTTCGAGGAAGGCCGCGTGCACGTTCCCGAGGCCGACGACCTGCCCGTGCACACCGGGCTGACCATCCAGTCGGAGCGGGGCAAGGCGCTCGGCCGCGTCACTCCCGAGGGCGGCGTCCGCCTCGTGCGCGGCGACCGGGAGGCGTTCGGCATCAAGGGCCGCAGCGCCGAGCAGCGGATCGCGCTCGACCTGCTCCTCGACCCGGACGTCGGCATCGTCTCCATGGGCGGCCGGGCCGGCACCGGCAAGTCCGCGCTGGCCCTGTGCGCGGGGCTGGAGGCCGTGCTGGAGCGGCGTCAGCACCAGAAGGTGATGGTCTTCCGTCCGCTGTACGCGGTCGGCGGGCAGGAGCTGGGGTACCTGCCCGGCTCCGAGGCGGAGAAGATGAGCCCCTGGGCGCAGGCCGTCTTCGACACCCTGTCGGCGGTCACCAGCCGGGAGGTCATCGAGGAGGTCACCGCCCGCGGCATGCTGGAGGTGCTGCCGCTCACCCACATCCGGGGTCGGTCGCTGCACGACGCGTTCGTCATCGTCGACGAGGCGCAGTCCCTCGAACGGAACGTCCTGCTGACCGTGCTGTCCCGGATCGGCGCCAACTCCCGCGTCGTCCTGACCCACGACGTGGCCCAGCGGGACAACCTGCGCGTCGGGCGGTACGACGGGGTCGTCGCCGTCGTCGAGAAGCTGAAAGGGCATCCGCTCTTCGCGCACGTCACCCTGACCCGCTCCGAGCGGTCCCAGATCGCCGCGCTGGTCACGGAGATGCTGGAGGACGGCCACATCTGAGCGGACCCGGCGGGCGGCCCCCGGGCCGTCCGTCCCCGTCCACCCCCGCCCGTCCCGCGCCCGTCCCGCGTCCGTCGGCGCCGTCCGGAAAGGCCAAGAGCCTAGCCGGGCGGCGCCTTCGCGCGCGGGAGATTCCCGGATTCCCCTGAGCCGAACGGGATGTGAGCTTTCACACGCAACGGAGAATTGCCTCGCGCCGCCGGGGTACGGCAGAGTCTCACTCCTGTCAGGCCCCGCATACGACACACCGCCCTCAGGGGCACCCCGCGCTGTCACGGCAGCGGGGGACAGGCACCACCGCAGCACCACGTCAACTCCATAGCACCGTCGTATGCCGCCCGAGCACCATGCGGCGCTCCCCGCCGGGGAGTCGTCCACCGGGCCCGCGCCTCCCGTGGCCCGTAGTTGGGGAGGCCAGCGCCAGGGGCACGATCGCGTCCGCGAGGGTCACCAAGCGGGCGATGCTGGAAGGAAACCGTGTGAGCCGGATCTCGGTCCGGGGATTCGCAGTGGCCTCGGCCACCGCGGTCACCGCTGTCGGAAGCGTCGTCGGAGTTGCCTCGGGCAGCACCGCGCAGAACAACGACGCCGAAGCGACGGCCAGTGGCACGACGTTGCTCGCGGACATCCCCGTCGGCCAGCAGGCCCAGGTGCAGACCGCTTCCCTGACGCAGCAGGCCGACGCCCAGGCCATCGCCGCGGACGCCAGCGCCAAGAAGGACGCCGAGGAGGCCGCCCGCAAGGCAGCCGCCCAGACCGCCGTCGCCAAGCAGGAGAAGGCGAAGAAGGCGGCCGAGGAGGCGGCCAAGAAGCGCGAGGAGGAGAAGGCAGCCGCGGCCAGCCGCGACGCCGCGCGCCAGGAGGCCACCACCTTCGCCGTCCAGAGCAGCTACACCGTCAGCCAGATCCAGGCCATGGCCCGTCAGATGGTGCCGGCCGGTCAGTGGCAGTGCTTCAGCAACATCGTGAACCACGAGTCGAGCTGGAACTACAAGGCGGTCAACCCGTCCTCCGGCGCCTACGGCCTCTTCCAGGCCCTGCCCGGTTCCAAGATGTCCTCGGTGGGCGCCGACTGGCAGACCAACCCCGCCACCCAGATCAAGTGGGGCCTCAACTACATGGACAGCCGGTACGGCAGCCCGTGTGACGCCTGGGCCTTCTGGCAGGCCAACCACTGGTACTGAGCCGCCGCCCGGTCCTCGCTCAACCTTCCGAAGCCCCCCGCCGTCCTCAGGTGGGGGGCTTCGCCCTGTACGGTCGGAACGGACGGCTCCTGGGGGGAGTGGTGGGGACACACGGGGGAAGAGGACGGATCATGTCACAAGTGCCAGGGTGGCTCGGCCGGCTGGGCGCCGGCCTGACACGGGTGAGCAGGCAACTGGACGCCCGCCGCGCCGAGGTGGAGGCGGAGGCGGACGTCCCCGATCCCGTCGGCGCGGTGCCGCTGCCGGGCCCGGACCCGGCCCCCGGGGCATCGGGCGCGGACCGGACGGCCCCCGAGTCCGACCCCCTGGCCCACCCGCCGGTCGCCTTGCCGCAGCGGCCCGATCCCGCGCAGGCCGTCCCGTGGGGGATGCGCGTCGCCGCCGAGGCCGGCTGGCGGCTGCTCGTCCTCGCCGGCACCGTCTGGGTGCTGATGCGGATCATCAGCGCCGTCCAACTCGTCGTCCTGGCCTTCGTCGCCGCCCTGCTGATCACCGCGCTGCTCCAGCCGGCGGTGGCCTGGCTGCGCCGCCACGGCGTGCCGCGCGGACCGGCGACGGCGCTCACCGCGATCCTCGGCTTCGTCATCATGGGCCTGATGGGCTGGTTCGTCACCTGGCAGGTGATGGAGAACATCAGCAGCCTCTCCAACCAGGTCCAGAACGGCATCGACGAACTGCGCAAGTGGCTGCTCGACAGCCCCTTCCACGTCACCGACAAGCAGATCAACGAGGTCGCCAAGAGCCTGCGCGAGGCGGTCGGGGCCAACACCGACCAGATCACCTCGGCCGGACTGGAGGGCGTCACCGTCGTCGTGGAGGCGCTGACCGGCATCCTGCTGGCCGCCTTCTCCGTCCTCTTCCTGCTCTACGACGGCCGGCGGATCTGGCACTGGACGCTGAAGCTGGTGCCGGCCGCCGCGCGCCCCGGCGTGGCCGGCGCCGGCCCGCGCGCCTGGCGGACGCTGACCGCGTACGTGCGGGGCACGGTGATCGTGGCGCTGATCGACGCCATCTTCATCGGGCTCGGCATCTACTTCCTGGACGTGCCGATGGCCGTCCCGCTCGCGGTGTTCATCTTCCTGTTCGCCTTCATCCCGCTCGTCGGCGCCGTGGTCTCGGGCGCGCTCGCCGTGGTGGTGGCGCTGGTCACCCAGGGCGTGTTCACGGCCGTGATGGTGCTCGTCGTGGTGCTGGCGGTGCAGCAGATCGAGGGCCACGTCCTCCAGCCGTTCATCCTCGGCCGGGCGGTGCGGGTGCACCCCCTCGCCGTGGTGCTCTCCGTCGCCGCCGGCGGCATGGTGGCCGGCATCGGCGGCGCCGTGGTCGCCGTCCCGCTGGTGGCGGTGGCCAACAGCGTCGTCGGGTACCTCGGCGCGTACTCCCGCGAGGCGGCGCTGCGGCAGACCCCGCGGCCACGGGACGCCCCGGCCGGGGACGCCGCCCCGGTACCCGGCCCGCAGGACGGGGAGGAACCGGCCCCGCAGCGGTGAACCGGAGCGGCACCGGCCGCCGGCTTCCGGAGCGGCGGAGCCCCGCCCGCCCCGGCCCCGGACACGACGGAGCCCCGTCCGCCTGATGGGCGGACGGGGCTCGCGTACGGCGTGGCGCGGACGCTACTGGGCGAGGACCGCCTCGGCGTCCAGCGTGGCGCCGACGGCCTCGACCACGGCGGCGATCTTGAACGCCTCCTGGATCGTGTCCCGGTCGACGCCGGCCTTGCGGAGCACCTGCTCGTGCGAGTCGAGGCACATGCCGCAGCCGTTGATGGCGGAGACCGCGAAGGACCACAGCTCGAAGTCGACCTTGTCGACGCCGGGGTTGCCGATGACGTTCATCCGCAGGCCGGCGCGCAGGGTGCCGTACTCGTGGTCCGACAGCAGGTGCCGGGTGCGGTAGAAGACGTTGTTCATCGCCATGACGGCGGCGGCGGCCTTGGCGGCCGTGTACGCCTCCGGCGAGAGGTTCGCCTTCGCCTCCGGCTCCAGCTCGCGCAGCACGATCGGGGAGCGCGAGGCGATCGCGGTCGCCAGCACGGCGCCCCAGAGCTGCTGCTCGGGCAGGGGGGAGTTGCCGATGACCGAGCCCAGGTTGAGCTTCAGGTCCTTGGCGTAGTCCGGTATCGCGGACTTGAGGGAGTCGAGCGACATGTCAGGTCACTCCCCGGCCAGCAGCGCGACCGGGTCGAGGGTCTCGTCGCCCTTGCTCCAGTTGCACGGGCACAGCTCGTCGGTCTGCAGGGCGTCCAGGACCCGCAGGACCTCCTTGGGGTTACGGCCGACGGAACCGGCGGTCACCATGGAGAACTGGATCTCGTTGTTCTGGTCGACGATGAAGACGGCGCGCTTGGCGAAGCCGTCCTCGCCCTCGATGCCGAGGTCCCGCATCAGCTCGTGCTTCGAGTCCGCCATCATCGGGAACGGCAGGTCACGCAGGTCGTCGTGGTCCTTGCGCCAGGCGTGGTGGACGAACTCGGAGTCGCCGGAGAAGCCGAGGACCTGGGCGTCGCGGTCGGCGAACTCGTCGTTCAGCTTGCCGAAGGCGGCGATCTCGGTGGGGCACACGAAGGTGAAGTCCTTGGGCCAGGCGAAGACGACCTTCCACTTGCCCTCGTAGGTCTTGTGGTCGATCGTCTCGAACTCCTTGCCCTTCTCCAGCGAGACGCAGGCGGTCAGTTCGAACTCGGGGAACTTGTCACCGACAGTGAGCACGCGCACTCCTTGCAGCGAAGAAACACCCCAAATGCGAGTGTTTCCCATGGGTTGGACGCTCCTGATGTTGGCACAGAGTGCATTGATTAGTGAAATAGCTACACTCGGTCGTGTTGATCGGAGGTGGCTATCAGTGACGAGCCGGAAGAGGCAGCCCAGCCTCGCCCAGTTGCGGGCGTTCGCGGCGGTCGCCGAACACCTGCACTTCCGCGACGCCGCGGCCGCCATCGGCATGAGCCAGCCGGCGCTCTCGGGCGCCGTGTCCGCCCTGGAGGAGACACTCGGTGTCACCCTGCTGGAGCGGACCACCCGCAAGGTGCTGCTCTCGCCCGAGGGGGAGCGGCTCGCGGTGCGCGCCAAGGCGGTCCTCGCGGAGGTACGGGCGCTGCTGGAGGAGGCCGAGGCGGTGCGGGCCCCCTTCACGGGGGCGCTGCGGCTCGGCGCGATCCCGACCGTGGCACCCTACCTGCTGCCCGCCGTGCTGCGGCTCGTCCACGACCGCTACCCGGACCTCGACCTCCAGGTCCACGAGGAGCAGACCGCGAGCCTGCTGGAGGGGCTGACCTCGGGCCGGCTCGACCTGCTGCTGCTCGCGGTGCCGCTCGGTGTCGCCGGCGTCACCGAACTGCCCCTCTTCGACGAGGACTTCGTGCTCGTCACCCCGCTCGGCCACTGGCTCGGCGGTCGGGAGGGCATCCCGCGCGAGGCGCTGCGCGAGCTGAAGCTGCTCCTCCTGGACGAGGGGCACTGCCTGCGCGACCAGGCCCTGGACATCTGCCGGGAGGCCGGCCGGGCGGACGCGCGGGCGACCACCACGGCGGCCGGACTGTCGACCCTGGTCCAGCTCGTCGCCGGCGGACTCGGGGTGACACTGCTGCCGCGCACCGCGGTCCGCGTGGAGACCTCCCGCTCCAGCCGGCTGCTCACCGGCTCGTTCACCCCGCCGGCCCCCACCCGCCGGATCGCCCTCGCCATGCGCACCGGCGCGGCCCGCTCCGCGGAGTACGAGCAACTGGCGGCGGCCCTCAGGGAGGCGATGCGCGACCTGCCGGTCCGCATCGTCACGGACTGACGCCCCACCGCCGGGAGCCGGACGCGGGTGCGGGCCGGCGCGCGCCGCGCGCACCGGCCCGTACCCGCCGGCCGCAGGCCGGCGCGTACGCGGCTACTCCGTCCGCAGCCCCTCCGGGCGCATCAGCCGCAGCAGGGGCGGCAGGCTGAGCAGGGTCACCACCAGGACGACCGCGCCGCCGATGCCGGTCATGGCGAGCACGCTGCTCCAGTCGACGCGGACCGGTGTCCTCGTCATCTTCAGCAGCACCGCGCCGAGCGTCAGGCCCACCCCCGTCGCCAGCACCAGGCCGAGCGCGATGGGGATCGCCGTCTGCCACAGCACCGACAGGCCCAGCGTGCGGCGCCGGGTGCCGAAGGCGACCAGGGACGACAGCAGCTTGCGCCGCTCCCGCAACTGCTCCAGCTGCGAGACCAGCAGGCTCGCCCCGATCAGCGTCAGCACACAGGCGGCGCCCACGAAGAGGCCGGTGCGGAGGGCGCTGAAACGGTCGCTGCGCTCGGTGGCCGACCAGGTCATCGGGTACGTCATCGGGTCGAGGGACGCCGCGGTGTTGCGCACCCGGTCGTGCACGTCCGCCACCGACTCGTCCAGCCGCAGGTAGACGCTCCCGTCCAGGGCGGGGGCGGCGGCGGCCGGCATCGCCTTCCTGGTGACCAGGAAGCCGCCCCGGTCGATGCCGGCGAGCAGACCGCGCCGGGGGTCGGCGGCCTTCATGCCCCGCGGCAGCGTGAAGGGGACCGTCTGGCGCTCCTCCTCGTCGCCCTCGTACGCGGGGTCGAGGTACATCGTGCGCCCCGGCACCGCCAGCTCCTCCACGTCGACGTCCACGTCGTAGTCCGCGCCGCGGACGTAGAAGGTGTCGCCGTCCTCGCAGGAGGGGAGCGTGGCGACCATGCGCAGCGAGACGCAGTCGCCGACGGTGAGGGTGGTGCCGGACTCCGGGTCGCGGGCGCGGTCGCCCATCCAGCCCTCGGACAGCGCGTACGCGGCCGTCACGCCCTCGGTGCCGGCGAGCCGTTCGGCGGCGGGGTCGAGCGGCACGTGCCGCGGGACGCCCACCTCCATCTGGGCGAGTGACACCTCCTGCCCGGTGGAGCGGGTGTACTGGCCGTCGACGCCCGAGAAGAGCATCTGGAGCGCGATCGCCCCGGCGACGGCCACCGCGATGCCGTTGACCATGCGGGCCGCCGTGCCGCTGCTGAGCTGGAGGCGGCGCACCGCCAACTGCCAGGAGACGCCGCCGGTGCCGAGCCGGGCGACGACCGCCTCGACGACCCAGGGCAGCAGCGCGGTCACCCCGATCAGCAGGGACATGACGCCGATGGTCACCAGGTACTGGTTGAACTCCCCGTTGTCCCGGCCCATCCCCGTCATCGGGACGAGCAGGGCCAGCCCGCCGAGCGGCAGCAGCAGCCGCCACCACAGCCGGCGCCGGGCCGGACGGGCGGCGCGCACCACGCCGAGCGGTTCGATGACGACCCCGCGCAGCGCGAACAGGGTCACCAGCACCGCCGCGGCCGGCACCGCCACCGCGACCAGGAGGGCCAGCAGGGGCGACGGGTTGAGGTAACTGGGGAAGACGCTCACGTCGAACACGACGGCGTTGCCCGCGAGCCGGCGCCCGAGCAGGAAGAAGCCGGTGCCGAAGACCAGGCCGAGGACCGCCCCCGCCAGGGCCTCGCCGGCCGCGATGCGCCGTGTCATCCCGCCGTCGGCGCCCACCAGCCGCAGCGCCGCGAGCCGCCGGTCGCGCCGTTCGCCGCCGAAGCGGACGGCCGTGGCGATGAACACCGCGACGGGCAGCAGCAGCACCACGAAGACGACCAGGATGAGCAGGAGCAGCACCGGGTCGGGCGACTGCTCGCCCGGCTGACTGTCGCCGAACCGGTCGATCCGGCCGATGCGGCCGTTCATGTCCCGGCCGTCCTCCAGTTGGTCGGAGAGCCCGTCGAGGCCCCGGTAGTAGGCGAGTTCGGCGGAGCCGATCAGCCCGCTCTCCCCGATGGTGCCGGTGATCCGGTCGGGCAGGCGTTCGCGCAGCAGCGTGCCGGAGTCCGACTCCAGGAGCCGCTTCAGCGCGGGGGAGACCAGCATCTCGCCCGGGGCGGGGAACGTGTCCACGCCCGGCGGGAGCGGCGCCCGGGGGCCCTCCGGCTCCAGGGCGCGGCCCCGGATCGGCCGGTCGCGGAAGTCGCTGTCCAGTCGGGCGATGACCAGGGTGTCGGCGGCCTTCTCCAGCCCCTGGGTGCCGAAGGTGATGTCGACGCGGGCGGCCTCCCGCTCGTGCCGTACGGAGAGGGCGTTGGGCAGGGCCGTCGTCAGCAGCAGCAGGGCCACGCCGAGGCCGACGCCGACCGCCGTCAGCGTGGCGCGGGTCCAGCCCTCGCGTCCCCCGGTGACGGCGAAGCGGACGCCCATGGTCAGGTCGCGGGCCCAGCGGCGCACGCTCATACGGCGCGCTCCATGTCCCGGGACCTGCCGTCGCGGACGACGACCTCGCGGTCGGAGTAGGCGGCGACGCGCGCCTCGTGGGTGACGAGGACGACGGCGGCGTTGGTGGTGCGGGCGGCGTCCGTGAGCAGTTCCATGACGCGCTCGCCGTTGAGGGAGTCCAGGGCGCCGGTCGGCTCGTCGGCGAAGACGACGCGGGGTCCGGTCACCAGCGCCCGCGCCACGGCGACGCGCTGTCCCTGGCCGCCGGAGACCTCGCCCGGCCGCTTCCCGGCCAGGCCGTCGACCTCCAGCCGCTCCATCCAGGCGAGCGCGGCGCGCTCGGCCTCCTTGCGCGGGGTGCCGGTCAGGCGCAGCGGCAGGGCGACGTTCTCGACGCAGGTCAGCTCGGGCACGAGCTGGCCGAACTGGAAGACGAAGCCGAACTCGCTGCGGCGCAGGGCGCTGCGCTGGGCGTCGTTCATGGCGGACAGTTCCCGGCCCTGGTAGAGGATCGTGCCGGAGTCGGGCGGCACGATGCCGGCCAGGCAGTGCAGCAGCGTCGACTTGCCGGAGCCGGAGGGGCCCATGACGGCGACGACCTCGCCGGGGTGGATGGAGAACGAGGCGCCGTCGAGGGCCATGGTGGGGCCGTACGCCTTGCACAGGCCCTCGGCGGAGAGCAGGGAACCTTCGGGCGCGGTCATGGGGCCACCGTTTCGCGGAGTTTGTCGAGGCGCGCGGCGGTCAGTTCCAGCCAGCGCAGGTCGGCTTCGAGGTGGAACAGGGCGTGGTCGCAGATGAGCTGGTCGGCGAGGTCGCCCCTGCGCTTGCGGTCGGTGAGCACGCGCATGTTGCGCAGGTGCTCGGAGCGCTGGGTGTCGAGGACGTCGGCGGCGTCGCGGTGGGTGAGCAGCGCGAGGACGACCTTGGTGTACAGGGTCGAGTGGAGGTACGGCTCGGGCTTCTCCGGTGTGGCGAGCCAGCGCTGCACGTCGGTGACGCCGGCGTCGGTGATCGCGTACCGCTTGCGTTCGGGACCGCCGCCGGTCTCGATGCCGTCGACGACGACGAGGCCGTTCTTCAGGAGGCGGGACATGGTCGAGTAGACCTGGCCGTAGTGGAGCGGCCGGTCCTGGCCGAATTTCTCGTCGAAGGCGCGTTTGAGGTCGTAGCCGTGGCGCGGCCCGGACTCCAGGAGACCGAGGAGGGTGTGACCGATGGACATGCACCGCACTCTACACACGGTGTATACGCCGAGTGTATACGTGGGGCGCGGAGGGCGGAGCGCACCGTGCCGGCCAGGGGTCCCGGGCGGGTGACGCCCCTGGTGGGGGGTGGTTGTCACAGTCCTGTCACAGGGATCCGCGGGTCCGCTCCCGCCCGGCGCGGGGAGGGCGTCGCGCCCGGCGCCGCGGACACGCGGAAGGGCGGGCTCCCCGGACGGGAGCCCGCCCTTCCCCTCGCCGCGCTCGCCGCGTCTACCGCGCCGGAGGCGGTCCCGGGTTCCCCGGGGGCCGGCCGCGGCGGGGCAGCGGACCGGCGTCGCCGGGCAGGCGGCCGGCCTCCGAGAGCGCCCGGCGCAGCAGGAACTCGATCTGTGCGTTGGCCGAGCGCAGTTCGTCGCCGGCCCAGCGGGCCAGTGCCTCGTACACCTGCGGGTCCAGCCGCAGCAGCACCTGCTTGCGCTGCTGGGGCCGGCGCCGCGGGGACGGTTCCTCGGAGGGGGCCGTCACTGGTAGAGCGTCCCGGTGTTCACGATCGGCTGGGCGGAGCGGTCACCGCACAGCACGACCATCAGGTTGGAGACCATCGCCGCCTTGCGTTCGGCGTCCATCTCCACGATGCCCTCCTCGGTGATCCGGGCGAGCGCCGCCTCGACCATGCCGACCGCCCCGTCGACGATCTGGCGCCGTGCCGCCACCACCGCGCCGGCCTGCTGGCGCTGGAGCATCGCCGAGGCGATCTCCGGGGCGTAGGCGAGGTGCGTGAAGCGGGACTCGATGATCTGCACCCCGGCCGCCTCCACGCGCGCGTGCAGTTCGACCGCGAGCTTCTCGGTGATCTCCTCGGCGTTGCCGCGCAGCGAGAGGCCGTCCTCCTCGTGGGCGTCGTAGGGGTACTCGATGGCGATGTGCCGCACGGCCGCCTCGGTCTGCGTGGAGACGAACTCGACGTAGTCGTCGACCTCGAAGGTGGCCTGCGCGGTGTCCTCGACCCGCCAGACCACCACGGCGGCCAGTTCGATCGGGTTGCCGTAGGCGTCGTTCACCTTGAGGACGGCCGTCTCGTGGTTGCGCACGCGGGTCGAGATCTTGGTGCGCTGGGTGAAGGGGTTGACCCAGCGCAGGCCGTCCTGGCGGATCGTGCCCCGGTACCGGCCGAAGAGCTGGACCACCCGGGCCTCGCCCGGCGCGACCATGTTCAGCCCGCACATGGCGAGGAAGGCGGCCAGCGCGACCAGGATGCCCACCACGATCAGCGCGGCCTTGGCGCCGGTGGCGTCGACCGCCGCGGTGGTCGCGATCAGGCCGGCGCCGACCAGCAGTCCGACCAGGCCGAGCAGCAGGGCGAGTCCGCCGCCGATGCTCTGCGCCTGCGTCTCCCGCACGCGCGGGGCGGGCATCTGGGGCACGTCCGCGGTGGCCTGCGGGGTCTCGGGTGTGGACATGGGTTCCCCCGTTCTCGTGCGGCGTGCCGGTGGCAGGGCGCACGTCGGTGTTCGCCTAGCTCGTTATTGGCTAAGTGATATCACTTTAGCGGACGACGGCAACCCCGCGCCCCTCTCGGACGTCGGTTCCACAGGGAGGGGTGCTGATTCTCACGTCCGCACAAGGGGGGATCGGCAGGGCTTTGTCGCATCTCCCGGTGTTAGCTTTCTGAGCTGACCTGAGCGCCGAACCTGTGTGACGCGTGTGCACACATGACCGAAGCGGAGCGGATCGGACCATGGGACGAGCGGAAGAGAGAAGAGCGCGACAGCGCGCCGGTCGCCGCGCGGCGACCGGGCACCGCTCGTCGGCGGCGGGCGGACGCGGCCGGATACGGCGGCTGTTCACCTGGAAGAAGATGGTGGGCGGCTTCCTCGGCCTCTGCCTGCTCGGCATGGGCGCCTTCATCGTCCTCTACATGGTCATCTCGATCCCCGAGGGGAACGCGGACGCCCAGCGCCAGGGCAACACCTACCAGTACAGCGACGGCTCGATCATGGCCCGCAAGGGCTACAACCGGGAGATCGTCGACCTGGCCAAGGTCCCCAAGGACGTCCAGCACACCTTCGTCGCCGCCGAGAACAAGAGCTTCTACCAGGACGCCGGCGTCGACCTGAAGGGCACCGCCCGCGGACTGCTCAACACCTTCTCCGGCAAGGGCGCGCAGGGCGGCTCGACCATCACCCAGCAGTACGTCAAGAACTACTACCTGACGCAGGACCAGACCGTCTCGCGCAAGCTGAAGGAACTGGTCATCTCGCTCAAGCTGGACCGCGAGAAGTCCAAGGACTACATCCTCGCCGGCTACATCAACACCAGCTACTACGGCCGCGGCGCCTACGGCATCCAGGCCGCCGCGCAGGCGTACTACCGCGTCGACGCCAAGGACCTGACGGTCGAGCAGGGCGCCTACCTCGCCGCGCTGCTCCAGGCGCCCAGCCAGTACGACTGGGCGAACGCCAGCGACACGGGCAAGAAGCTCGTCCAGGAGCGCTGGAACTACGTCCTGGACAACATGGTCGGCCAGAAGTGGCTCGACGCCTCCGCCCGGCAGTCGATGACCTTCCCCGTGCCCGAGGAACCGAAGGCCGCCCCCGGCATGGAGGGCCAGACCGGCTACCTGGTCGAGGCCGCCAACACCGCGCTCACCCGGCAACTCGTCGCCCAGGGCACCGCCGAGGACACCAAGCAGGCCGAGGCGATGGTCGAGGCCGGCGGCTGGACCGTCAAGCTCAACATCGACAAGAAGAAGCAGACCGCGCTGGAGAAGGCCGTCAGGGAACAGCTCACCGCCAAGCTGGACCCGGAGCAGCGCGAGGTCGACGCGAACGTGCAGGCCGGCGCCGTCTCCGTCGACCCGAAGACGGGCGCGGTCGTCGCGATGTACGGCGGCGTGGACTACGTCAAGCACTTCCGCAACAACGCCACCCGCGACGACTACCAGCCCGCCTCCACCTTCAAGCCGGTCATCCTGGCCGCCGCCGTCGACGAGGACGCCGAGACCCAGGACGCCGTGCCCATCACCGCCAGCACCCTCTACGACGGCACCAGCAAGCGCCCCGTGGTGGAGAACGGCCGCGAGGTCGGCTTCGCCCCGGAGAACGAGGACGACGTCGACTACGGCGACGTCACCGTCCAGGAGGCGATGAACAAGTCCGTCAACTCCGTCTTCGCGCAGATGGGCGTCGACGTCGGCATGCGCGAGGTGGTCGACGTCGCCGGCAAGCTCGGCATGGAGACCGAGGGCATGGAGGCCGTGCCCGCCCAGACCCTCGGCAGCATGGGCGCGAGCCCCCTGGAGATGGCCGGCGTCTACGCCACCCTCGACAACCACGGCCGCAAGGTCACCCCGGCCGTCGTCAAGTCCGTCGAGCACGCCTCCCGCAGCGTGCAGTTCCCCGACCCCGTGGGGGAACGCGTCATCAGCCGCGAGGCCGCCGACACGGTGACCTCCGTCCTGACCGGCGTCGTCGACGACGGCACCGCCAAGCGGTCCGTGCGCGACAACCCGCTGCGGCGCGGCCAGCAGGTCGCCGGCAAGACCGGCACCTCCGACAACAACAAGTCGGCCTGGTTCACCGGCTTCACCCCCGACCTCGTCACCTCCGTCGGCCTCTTCGGCGAGGACGCCAAGACCTTCGCCCAGGTCCCGATGTACAAGGCGGGCGGCCAGCCCCGCGTCAACGGCGGCGGCTTCCCGGCGCAGATCTGGGCCGCGTACACCTTCGGCGTGATGGACGAGGTCAGCCGGTTCGACCTGGAGACCAAGCAGGGCGCGGCGGTCGAGCCCAGCAGCTCGCCCTCCCCCTCCACCTCGCCCTCCCAGTCCCCCACGGAGGACGAGACGGAGGAGGAGACGCCGCCGGAGGACGAGACGTCCCCGCAGCCGCCGTCCGACGAGGAGAGCGGCGGCCTGCCCTCCCAGCCGTCCACGACCACCTCGCCGTCCGGCACGCCCAGCGGCGAACCGCCCTCCGACGGCGCCTCCCCGGACGACCCGCTGATCCCCGGGACCGAGCAGGACCGCGGCGGCCCGTAGCGAAGCGGCCCGCACGACGGTGAGGGGGCGTCCGGTGGACCACCACCGGACGCCCCCTCACCGTCCGCGGACCGGCTCCCCGCCGCTCAGCCGCGGTTCAGCTCGAACCACACCACCTTGCCCGTGCTCAGCCGGGTCGCGCCCCAGCGCCGGGCCATCCGGTTCACCAGGTAGAGTCCGCGCCCGCCCTCGTCCGTGGCCCGCGCCTGCCGCAGCCGCGGCAACTGCGGCACGTCGTCGCCGACCTCGCAGCGCAGCACGTCCGTGCGCAGCAGCCGCAGCGTCACCGGCCGCGTCGCGTACCGCACCGCGTTGGTCACCACCTCGCTGACCAGCAGCTCCACCGAGTCCGTCAGCTCCTCCATGCCCCAGCGGGCGAGCGTCCTGCGGGCCAGGCGGCGGGCCCGGCCGGGCGCCGCGTCCTCCGGCTCCAGGTACCAGTACGCCACGTCGCTCGGCGCGATCCCGTCGAAACGGGCCGCGAGCAGCGCGATGTCGTCGTCCCGGTCGCCCGGCCCGAGCATGTCCAGCACCTCGTCGCACAGGGCCTCCAGCGGCGGGGGATGGTCCGGCCCGGTGAGCCGCGCGGTCGCGGCGAGCCGTTCCCGCAGTTGCTCGATGCCCGTCCACACGTCCCGCAGCCGCGACTCCACCAGCCCGTCGGTGTAGAAGAGCAGCGTCGCCCCGGCCGGGGCGTCCAGGTCCACCGCCTCGAAGTCGACCCCGCCCACACCGATCGGGGCGCCCGCCGGCACCCGCAGCACCTCCGCCCGGCCCCCCAGGTGCAGCAGGACCGGCGGCGGATGCCCGGCGTTGGCCACCGTGATCCGGTGCGAGACCGGGTCGTACACCGCGTACAGGCAGGTCGCCATCCGGTCCGGGCCGAGCCGCTGGGCCTGCTCGTCCAGGTGGTGCAGCACCTCCTGCGGCGGCAGGTCCAGCCCGGCCAGGGTCTGCGCCGTGGTCCGCAACTGGCCCATGATCGCCGCCGACGTCATGGAGTGCCCCATCACGTCCCCGACCACCAGCGCCACCCGGCTGCCCGGCAGCGGGATCGCGTCGTACCAGTCGCCGCCCACCCGCGCCGTCTCGGCCGCCGGCAGGTAGCGCGAGGCCAGCCGCACGCCCGTGCAGCGCGGCAGGTTCTCCGGAAGCATCGTGCGCTGCAACTCGTCGGCGATGTACGCCTCCCGCCCGTACAGCACCGCCTTGTCGATACCGAGCGCGCTGTGCGTGGCGAGCTGCGCCGCCACCAGCAGGTCGTCCGCCTCGAACGGGGTGCGCTCCGGACCGCGCAGGAACAGCGCCGCACCGATCACCCGGCGCCGGCCGCGCAGCGGCGCGAGGATCGCGGCCCGGCCGCCGGGCACCGCGAACTCGCTGCCCTCGCCGAGCAGTTCCGGCAGAGCGGCACGGGCCGAGGGGGTGTCCGTGAAGACCGGCCGCACCCCGCGCAGCACCTCCGCCAGCGCGCTGCCCGGCCGCACCTCGCACCGCTCGGCGCCGACCGTCTCCAACTCGGACGGCTCGGGCTGCACCGCGGGCATGAAACCGCCCTCGGTGTCCCGTTCGGCCGGTATGCGGTCGGTGCGCCGCAGCCGCAGCACCAGCGGACCGGTGGGCCGCTCGTCGCCGACCGGCAGCGGTTCGCGCAGATAGACGAGGATCGCGTCGGCGAAGGTGGGCACGGTCGCCCGGCACAGCCCCATCACGATCTCGTCGAGGTCCATGCCCCGCGCGATCCGCCGGGTGGCGGCGCCCACGAACCGCAGCCGGTCCCCGTCGCGGCGCATCGGCGTCGGCCGCCCCGGGCCGAGCGGCCGGCCCGTGCGCCGGTCCGGCTCCGCGGACGCGGCGCGCCGCCCGCCGTCGCTGAGGGCGCCCGGCTGGGGCGGCACCGTCTCCGGCGCGGGCCGGGGCCGGTGCGTGTCCGGATCACCGGAGTGCTCGGCGCCCGGCTGGGCGTGCTCGAAGTCCCCGGCCGGGACGGCGCCCTGGGCCTCGCCGGGACGGCCCTGGGCCGGTAACGCGGCGCTCTCGGGGTCCCTCGGCGCCACCGGGGGACGCAGGAACGCCCCGCGCGGGTCCGCGGGGTCGGTGCCCGCCGGGGACCGGTCGAAGGAGGTCGGGTGCTCCGTCACGCGTGTCGCATCCATCCGTCCGGGACTGCGCGCGGCGCGTGCAGTACGTCCCGCGGAAACGCCGCTGCCCGGAACACGTGCCCCGGGAACGGGATTCCCGCCTGCTGGGAGGCGGTTGCCCCGCCACCGGCGGGCCGGCCGCGGCCGCGTCCCGTGATGCCCTCGTACCTCTCGCTCACGTCCTGCCGCCCCTCGGTGACGATCGGTCAAGCACAGTGCGCGCTCCGCCGGTTGCCGCTTCCGCAGACCTTGCGGAGGACGATCCTACGTTTCCTGCCCGGGGGCTCATCAAGAGTCTCACGAGGCCGCCCGCGCGGGTACGCGGTCCCAGTCCCCGGGGAGCGACGGTACCGCCCAGGACGGATCGGGTCGCCAGTGTTCCCAGCCGTCCGAGAACGGATGTCCCCAGGCGCGGATCACCTCGACGGCGTGCCGGCCCGCCGCCCGCACCCGCCCGGCCTGCGCCGCGTCCATCAGCCGGTCCCGCTGGGCCTGGGCGAACTCGTCCTCGTCGTGCCACCGCCAGCCGCGGTCCGGCTGGACGGAGATGTCCAGGAAGTGGTCCTCGGAGTCGACCCCGCCCGACCAGCGGGCCAGGGGCTCCTCCAGGTTCACGTACCAGTTCCTGAACCGCCAGCCCGGTTCCCAGAACAGCCACACCGACCAGGGCTCGCCGGGCCGGGCCAGCTTGAGCACGCCGGTGCCGAACCAGCGGTCGCGGCGCACGGTCCGCGGCCTCGTGTAGCGCGAGGCCAGCGGCTCCAGGTGGACGGGCGTGCCGTCGGCCAGCACCGGCTTGACGCACTCGGTGCCCGGTGCCAGCCACACGGCGAGCAGGTCGGCGTCGTCCCGGACCACCGTCACGGGGCGGGCGATGTGGATGTGCCGCCCGCCGTTCTCCCGGTAACGCCACAGGATCGGGCTCCCGGGCGCCCAGAAGGCCGCGGGGGGCGTCCCCGCCGAGGGGGACGCCGTACCGCCCGCCTGTGCCGCCGTGCTCACCGTCTCGCCGTCTGCCATGGACAGATATTAGGTGCACCGGGCACGCGGTGACGTGGTACCGGCACCGCGAAGGGGTCGCTCGCGAGCGCTCCCGGCGGCGCCGCGCCCCGCGCGCGCCGTCACGGGCCGGCCGCGCGCGCCGTCACGGGCGGGTCATGCGCAGGACGTCCAGGGCCTCGTCCAGTTGCTCCGCGGTGAGGTCGCCGCGCTCGACGTACCCGCCGTCCAGGACGACCTGGCGGATCGTCTTCCGTTCGGCCAGCGCCCTCTTGGCGATCCGGGCGGCCTCCTCGTAGCCCACGTACCGGTTGAGCGGGGTGACGACGGAGGGGGAGGACTCGGCGTACTCGCGGGCGCGCTCGCGGTGGGCGACGACGCCGTCCACCGTGCGGTCGGCCAGCAGCCGGGAGGCGTTGGCGAGCAGCCGGACGGACTCCAGGACGTTCTTGGCGATGACCGGCAGCATGACGTTCAGTTCGAAGTTGCCGGACGCCCCGGCGGTGGTGACGGCCACGTCGTTGCCGATCACCTGGGCGGCGACCATGAGCACCGCCTCCGGCACCACCGGGTTCACCTTGCCCGGCATGATCGACGAGCCCGGCTGGAGGTCGGGCAGGGAGATCTCCGCGAGGCCGGTGCGCGGTCCGGAGGCCATCCACCGCAGGTCGTTGGCGATCTTCGTCAGGCCGACGGCGATGGTCCGCAACTGCCCGCTGGTCTCGACGACGCCGTCCCGCGCGCCCTGCGCCTCGAAGTGGTCGCGGGCCTCGGTGAGGGGCAGGCCGGTGGCGCGGGCGACCTCCTCGATGACGGCGGCGGAGAAGCCGGGCGGGGTGTTGATGCCGGTGCCGACCGCGGTGCCGCCCAGCGGCAGTTCGGCCAGCCGCGGCAGCGAGGCCTCGAGCCGTTCGACGCCGTAGCGCACCTGGGCCGCGTACCCGCCGAACTCCTGGCCCAGGGTGACCGGTGTGGCGTCCATGAGGTGGGTCCGCCCGGCCTTGACCACGTCGGCGAACTCCGCGGCCTTGCGCTCCAGCGCGGTGGCGAGGTGGTCCAGCGCCGGGATCAGGTCCCGGGTGACGGCGGCGGTGGCGGCGATGTGCAGGGAGGACGGGAAGACGTCGTTGGACGACTGGGAGGCGTTGACGTGGTCGTTGGGGTGCACGTCCCGGCCGAGCCGCTCGGTGGCGAGGGTGGCGATCACCTCGTTGGCGTTCATGTTGGACGAGGTGCCCGAGCCGGTCTGGAACACGTCGACCGGGAAGTGGTCGTCCCACCGGCCGCCGGCGACCTCCCCGGCCGCCGACGCGATCGCCTCGGCGATGCCGGGGTCGAGCACGCCCAGCCGTGCGTTCACCGTCGCCGCGGCCCCCTTGATGTGGGCCAGCGCCTCGATGTGGGCCCGTTCGATCCGCTGCCCGGAGACGGGGAAGTTCTCGACGGCGCGCTGGGTCTGCGCCCGCCACTTGGCCTCGGCGGGGACCCGGACCTCGCCCATGGAGTCGTGCTCGATGCGGTAGTCGTTCATACCGGGTACAGCGCGCCGGGCCCCGGGGATGTTCCGGACCTGGGCCGAACGGGGGGCGGCCGGGACGCGGTTGCGCCCGCCGGAGGCGGCCGGGCCGGCCGGGACGACGCCCGCGCCGGGAACACGCGCCGGGCGCGCGGGAAGGGGGCGCGCGGGGAGGCGGCGGCCCCGGCCGGAGCGGACTCCGCCGGGGCCGCCCGCCGCCGTCAGGCGAGGTTGGGGCCCCGCACCGGGATGCTGGTGAACGTCGGCTGGGGTGCCGGGTCCTGGAAGAAGTCGTTGCCCTTGTCGTCGACGACGACGAACGCCGGGAAGTCCTCGACCTCGATCTTCCAGACGGCCTCCATGCCGAGTTCCTCGTACTCGACGACCTCGACCTTCTTGATGCAGTCCTGCGCCAGCCGGGCCGCCGGGCCGCCGATCGAGCCGAGGTAGAAGCCGCCGTGGGTGCCGCACGCCTCGGTGACCTGCTTGCTCCGGTTGCCCTTGGCCAGCATGACCTTGGAGCCGCCCGCCGCCTGGAACTGCTCCACGTAGGAGTCCATGCGGCCGGCCGTGGTCGGGCCGAAGGAACCCGACGCGTAGCCCTCGGGCGTCTTCGCCGGGCCCGCGTAGTACACCGGGTGGTCCTTGAGGTACTGCGGCATCTCCTCGCCCGCGTCCAGCCGCTCCTTGATCTTGGCGTGGGCGATGTCGCGGGCCACGACCAGCGGGCCGTTCAGCGACAGCCGGGTCTTGACCGGGTGCTTCGTCAGCTCGGCCAGGATGGCGTCCATCGGCTGGTTGAGGTCGATGCGGACGGCCTCGCCCTCGGTGTCGAGCTGCTCGTCCGTGGTCTCCGGCAGGAAGCGCGCCGGGTCGGTCTCCAGCTGCTCCAGGAACACGCCCTCGGCGGTGATCTTGGCGACGGCCTGGCGGTCCGCCGAGCAGGAGACCGCGAGCGCGACCGGGCAGGAGGCGCCGTGCCGGGGCAGGCGCACCACGCGCACGTCGTGGCAGAAGTACTTGCCGCCGAACTGCGCGCCGATGCCGATCCGCTGGGTCAGCTCGAAGACCTTCTGCTCCAGCTCCTTGTCCCGGAAGCCGTGGCCGAGCGGGGACCCCTCGGAGGGCACGTTGTCCAGGTAGTGCGCGGAGGCGTACTTCGCGGTCTTCAGCGCGTACTCGGCCGAGGTGCCGCCGACGACGATCGCCAGGTGGTACGGCGGGCAGGCGGCCGTGCCCAGCGAGCGGATCTTCTCCTCCAGGAAGGTCATCATGGAGGCTTCGTTCAGGACGGCCTTCGTCTCCTGGTAGAGGAAGCTCTTGTTGGCGGAGCCGCCGCCCTTCGCCATGAACAGGAACTTGTAGGCGTCCCCGTCGGTGGCGTACAGCTCGATCTGCGCCGGGAGGTTGGAGCCGGTGTTCCTCTCCTCCCACATGGTGAGCGGAGCCATCTGCGAGTAGCGCAGGTTCAGGGTCCGGTAGGCGTCGTAGATGCCGCGCGAGAGCGCTTCCTCGTCGCCGCCCGCCGTCAGCACGTTCTGCCCGCGCTTGCCCATGACGATCGCGGTGCCGGTGTCCTGGCACATGGGCAGCACGCCGGCCGCCGCGATGTTCGCGTTCTTCAGCAGGTCCAGCGCGACGAACTTGTCGTTGGCCGACGCCTCGGGGTCGTCGATGATGCGGCGGAGCTGGGCCAGGTGGGCGGGGCGGAGGTAGTGCTGGATGTCGTGGACGGCCTCCTCGGCCAGCTTGCGCAGCGCCTCGGGCTCCACCTTGAGGAACGTCCGGCCGCCGGCCTCGAAGGTGGAGACCCCCTCGGACGTCACCAGCCGGTACGGAGTGGTGTCCTCACCCTGGGGGAGCAGATCGGTGTACGCGAACTCAGGCATCTCGCCCATTCCTCACTCGACGGACGCGCGGCTGAATTCCTCAGCAACGACGGCTGGCCTCCCTCGGCAGCGCCCACCAGCGTAAAACCTCCGCCGCGCGGCCCGGCCGGTGAGGTAAGGCTCAGTAGGTTCACGACAACGTCGCCCACAGCCCCTGGTCGCGATCTATCGCGTTTCGGTACCCTGCTGCCGTGGACCTTCACAAGCACTCCCCAGCGCAGGACGCCGCCCCCGGCCCCCTCACGCCGAGCCCCTCCGAGCTGCGCGCCTCGGACGCCGACCGGGACCGCATCGCCGACATGCTGCGCGAGGCCCTGGCCGAGGGCAGGCTGACCGCGGAGGAGCACGCGGAGCGCGTCGAGGGGGTGCTCGCCGCCAAGACCGTCGGCGAGCTGGACGTCTTCGTGCGGGACCTGCCCGCCGCGCACGCCGGGCCCACCGCCGCCGCGGCCCCCGCCCCGCACCGCCCCGCCCCGGGCACCGTCCCCGCCGCCCCCGACGAGAACATGGTCGCGGTCTTCAGCAGCGCCGTCCGCAAGGGGCGCTGGCGGCCCGGCCGCCGCATCCACGCCTACGCCGTGTTCGGCAACGTGGAGATCGACCTGAGCGAGGCGGTCTTCGAGTACCGGCACGTCATGATCAAGGCCGTCTCGGTCTTCGGGAACGTCGAGGTCCGCGTCCCGGAGAACGTGTCGCTGCGCGGCACCGGCGGCGGCGTCCTCGGCAACTTCGAGGTCCACACCCTCGACTCGCCCGAGGCCGACGCCCCCGTGGTCTACGTGGACGGCTGGGCCGTGCTGGGCAACGTGGAGGCCCGGCCCAAGCGCGGCCGGCTCGTCGCGGACATCCTGGACCGCGTGCAGCGCAAGGTCGACAAGGGGCTGCGCAGGCATCTGGAGCGCTGACGGCCCCGGGGTTCCGCCCGCTCGCCGGCGGTGTGCGGCCCCGGTCCGGAACTCTGTGCATAGGCGCGCGCACAGCGGGTAGGGCTTGACGCATCGTCGCTCGCCAGCGAAGCCGTCGTCAGGAGTAGACCGTGCTGCAACCGCCGCGTTCGTCCCTGCAGGTAGCCGCTGTCCCGGCCCAGCGGGTGCCGGTGCGGAACAGGGACCAAGACGCCCCCTGGCACACCGAGGCGGTGTGCCGGCGCGACGAGGCCGGACTGTTCTTCGCACCGTCCAAGGAACCCACCGCCGCCCGGCTCTCCCGCGAGGAGGCGGCCAAGCGGGTCTGCGGACGCTGCCCGGTCCTGGCCGAATGCCGCGAGCACGCGCTGCTCCAGCCCGAGCCGTACGGCGTGTGGGGCGGCCTGACCGCCGCCGAGCGCCGGGTGGTGCTGGCCCGGCGCCGGCGCCGCGACCTGGAGTTGAAGAAGGCGGCCCGCCCCACGGCGGACCGCATAGCCGCGGCCGGCTAGGGCTCGCCCCCGGAGCGTGTCGCGCCCGGCGGGGGCGGGGCGCCCGCTCCGCACCAGCGGGCGGCCCTGGGGCACGGCGGCGTCCGGTCCGTTCCGTACGCGTGGGCGGTCCCGTCCGGCGGTCCGCGGGCGGGCGTCGGCGGTGGGCCGGGGCCCGGCGGCTATCCGGCGCGGTCGAAGTTGATCGCGCTGTAGGCGCGCAGCTTGCTCAGCCGGTGCTCGGAGTCGATCCGGCGGACCGTGCCCGACTTGGAGCGCATCACGATCGAGTCGGTCGTCGCGGTCTCGGAGCGGTAGCGGACCCCGCGCAGCAGTTCGCCGTCGGTGATGCCGGTGGCGACGAAGAAGACGTTGTCCCCGGAGACCAGGTCGTCCGTCGTCAGGACGCGGTCCAGGTCGTGCCCGGCGTCGAGCGCGCGGCGGCGCTCCTCGTCGTCCTTGGGCCACAGCTTGCCCTGGATGGTGCCGCCCAGGCACTTGACGGCGCAGGCGGAGATGATGCCCTCGGGCGTGCCGCCGATGCCGAGCAGCAGGTCGATGCCGGTGCCCTCGCGCAGCGCGAGGATGGAGCCGGCCACGTCGCCGTCGGAGATCAGCTTGATCCGGGCGCCGGTCTCCCGGACCTCCTTGATCAGGGCCTGGTGCCGGGGGCGGTCCAGGATGACCACGGTGACGTCCCCGGGCGTCGACCGCTTGGCCTTGGCGACCCGGCGGATGTTCACCGAGACGGGCGCGTCGATGTCGACGAAGTCGGCGGCGTCGGGCCCGGTGACCAGCTTGTCCATGTAGAAGACGGCCGACGGGTCGAACATGGACCCGCGCTCGGCGGCGGCGAGCACCGCGATCGCGTTGGTCATCCCGTTGGCGGTCAGGGTGGTCCCGTCGATCGGGTCGACGGCGATGTCGACCTCGGCTCCGGTCCCGTCGCCGACGCGTTCCCCGTTGAAGAGCATCGGCGCCTCGTCCTTCTCGCCCTCGCCGATGACGACGACGCCGTTCATCGAGACGGTCTGGACGAGGGTGCGCATGGCGCGCACCGCGGCCCCGTCGGCGCCGTTCTTGTCGCCCCGCCCGACCCAGCGGCCGGCCGCCATCGCCGCGGCTTCGGTCACGCGGACGAGTTCCATGGCGAGGTTGCGATCGGGAGCCTCCGAAGGGACGTCAAGCTCGGACGGCAGATGATGATGCTCGGTCATCGGAGCGCACCTTTCTGATACGACGACGGCCGGATGAGGGTATGGCCACGACTCTATCGCCAGTCGTACTAAATGAGCAGGGGACCCCACGGATGAGCGGATCGGCGACCTGCGACGATAGGGGCGTGGCAGGTATGAAAGGCAAGCAGAAGTCGGCCCGGGACATGGTGCTCTCCCTTGGGCTCATCGTGCTCGCGGCGGGAGTGATGTGGCTCTTCATCCCGCACGACGACAGCGAGCCCGACATCAGGCGGGTGGACTACCGGGTCGAGCTGCTGAGCGCGCGGCGCGCCGCGTCGTACCCGGTGGCGGCGCCGGTCGGGCTCTCCGAGGAGTGGAAGGCGACCTCGGTGCGCTACCGCGCCGACCGGTCCGACGCCTGGCACCTCGGTTTCAGCGCCCCCGACGGTGAGTACGTGGCGGTCGAGCAGTCCACGGACAAGCCCGAGAAGTTCATCGACAAGGCCAGCCAGGGCGCGCGGCGCACCGAGACCACCGAGGAGATCGGCGGCCGGACCTGGGTCCGCTATGAGGGCGGCCGGTACGACGCGCTGGTCCTCCAGGACGGCGACGGCGCGCAGGGCGCGACGACCCTGGTGACCGGCACGGCCTCGTTCGAGCGGCTGGCCGCGATGGCGGCGGCGCTGGAGACGGAGTGAGGACGTGGGTCCCTGGGCCGTCCGGGTGCCGTCGCGCCCGTGGTGACGGGCCCGCGGGCGTGTGACGTGAAGGAGGCGGCCCCCACCGCGGGGGCCGCCTCCTTCGCTGTGCGCGGTGCCGGTGCGGCTCAGACCGTGGTGACGACCTGCTCGTAGGACAGGCGCGGCGAGCGCGGGAACCAGGCGTCGGGGCCCGGGCGGCCGATGTTGACGACCATCAGCGGGGTGTGGTCGTCGTCCAGGAACTCCTTGCGCAGGCCCTCGAAGTCCAGGCCGGTCATCGGGCCGGCGGCCAGGCCGGCGGCGCGGATGCCGATGATGAAGTAGGCGGCCTGGAGCGCGGCGTTCATGCCGGCGGTACCCTCGCGGACCGTGCGCTCGCCGAAGAAGACGTCCTTGGCCTGCGGGAAGTGCGGCAGGAGCTGGGGCAGCTCCTCGTGGAACTCGTTGTCCGCCGACAGGATCGCGACGAGCGGGGCGGTGGCCGTCTTGGCCTGGTTGCCCTCGGCCATGTGCGCGACCAGGCGCTCGCGGGCCTCGGGGGAGCGGACCAGGGTGACGCGCAGCGGGGACTGGTTGAAGGCGGTCGGGCCGTACTTGACCAGGTCGTAGATCGCCTGCACCTGCTCGTCGGTCACCGGCTCGTCGGTGAAGGTGTTCGCGGTGCGGGCCTCGCGGAACAGCAGGTCCTGGGCGGCGGGGTCAAGAACGAGAGACATGCGTGATCTTCCTCGGGATGCGCTTCGGCTCCGGGCGGGGTGGCGCGGAGCCGTTGACGGGGCTGACGCTACGCCAATGAAGTTCAACATTCAACCAAAGCTGGGGCGTGGTGATCCGCTTCACACGCGGTCGACAGTGGTGTGCGTCACGCCGGCCGGCCGATCACTTCCGGTCCCCCGCACGGTCCCCCTGGGACATCGGCCGAGAGCCGCCGACGCCGAAAGGGCTGAAGGACATGACCGGAGCCACCAAGGGACCCGCGAGTTACTTCCCGTCGAGCGAGAAGAAGTACGGCCGGCCGATCGCCGAGTGGCAGGAGTTGATCCGCTCCTCCCCGCTCGCCCGGCACGGGGTACTCGTCACCTGGCTCACGACCGAGCACGCGATGGGCCACGGCCACGCCAACGCGCTCGTCGCCCACACCCTGGCGGAGGACAGCGGGAAGTAGGGCGAACGGGCCCCCGGGGCCTTGGCCGGCCCCGGCAGCCGGACGCTCCCCGCCCGGCCGCACCGGGCGGGAAGCGGGACGGCGGCCACGCGGGACGGCGGGGCCGGGGACTACGCCTCGCCGGTCCCCGACCCGCCGCCGTCGGCGTCCTCGGCGCGGGCCTCCTCGGCCAGCGCCGCGTCCAGACGGGCGCGCGCGCCCTCCAGCCACCGCCGGCAGACCTTCGCCAGCTCCTCGCCCCGCTCCCACAGGGCGAGCGACTCCTCCAGCGTCGTGCCGCCCGCCTCCAGCCGCCGTACGACCTCGATCAGCTCGTCCCGCGCCTGCTCGTACCCGAGCGCCTCGGCCACCGCCGCCGGCTGCTCCACCTCGCTGGTCATCCACCCACCCTATGCGTCGACTCGTACGGAGAACTCGCCCTCGGACACCCGGGCGCGCAGCACCTGGCCGGGCGCCACCTCGCCGGGGGCCCGCACGGCGTGGCCGTCGTCCCGCTGGAGCACCGCGTACCCGCGCTCGAGCGTCGCGGCAGGGGAGAGGGCCACCACGCGCGCGTGGGTGTGCGTCAACTCGGAATCGGCCCGGTCCAGGAGGTGCCGCAGCGTCCGGCGGCCCCGGTCCAGCAGGGCCGCCACCTCGGCCTCCCGGTCGTCGATCATGCGGTGCGGGTGCTGTACCGACGGCCGCGCCAGCGCGTGGGCCAGCCCCCGCTCCTCACGGTCCACGAACGCCGCCACGCAGCGCCGCGCCCGGTCCCGCAACTGCCGGACGCGCTCGTACTCCTCGCCGACGTCCGGCACGACCTTCTTGGCGGCGTCGGTCGGCGTCGAGGCGCGCAGGTCGGCCACGTAGTCGAGCAGCGGGTGGTCCGGCTCGTGGCCGATCGCCGACACGACCGGCGTCCGGCACGCCGCCACCGCCCGTACCAGTTGCTCGTCGGAGAACGGCAACAGGTCCTCCACGCTGCCCCCGCCCCGCGCGATGACGATCACGTCCACCTCGTCCCGCGCGTCCAGTTCCTTGACGGCCTGCACCACCTGCGGCACGGCGTGCACGCCCTGCACGGCGACGTTGCGGACCTCGAAGCGGACGGCCGGCCAGCGGTGCCGGGCGTTCTCCAGCACGTCCCGCTCGGCGGCCGAGGCCCGCCCGCACACCAGCCCGACGAGCTGCGGCAGGAACGGCAGCGGCTTCTTGCGCTCGGCGGCGAACAGCCCCTCGCGCGCGAGCGTCTTCTTCAGTTGCTCCAGACGGGCGAGGAGTTCCCCGACCCCGACCGGCTTGATGGCCGTGGCGCGCAGCGAGAGCTGTCCGCGCGGCGCGTACCACTCCGGCTTGGCGTGGACGACCACCCGGGCGCCCTCGCCGACCACGTCCGCGACGGAGTCGAACACCTGCCGGTAGCAGGTCACGCCGACCGAGATGTCGTGCGACGGGTCGCGCAGGGTCAGGAACACCACCCCGGCGCCGGGCCGCCGCGAGAGCTGCGTGATCTGCCCCTCGACCCACACCGCGCCGAGCCGGTCGATCCATCCGCCGATCAGCCGGGACACCTGACCGACGGGCAGGGGGGCTTCCGGGGTCGAGTTCACAGCCATGCGCCCGAGCGTAGCGGCCGGGTGTGACAACACGACCGGGCGCGTCGTGCCGGGCCGCGGGGGCGGGACGGGGCGGGCGTGTCGGGGTACGGCGTGCGGGTGGTGCGGAGCGGCGGTGCGGCGTGTCGGGGCTCCGTGGTGCCGACGGGTGGCGTGTCGCGGCCTCGCCCGGCGGGCGGCCCGGCGTGTCGGGACACCGCACGGCGGGCACGTGGCGTGTCGGACCGGCCGCCCCGCCGCCGCGCGGCGTGTCCGGCGCGCGTCCGGTGCGCTTGGGGCCGCCGTACGGGCGTGTTCCCGGTCGTGTACGGCGCTGTCCCGCGGACGCGTGCCGCCCGCTCCCGGCCCGTTCGCCGCGTACTCCCGCACCCGCCCGCCTGGCCCGGACGCAGCCGCGCCCGAGCCCCTCACCCCGCCGCGTCACCCGCGCCGCGTCCGGCGTCACACCCCCACGGGCCGCCCCCGGCGTGCCTGCACCCCCAGGACGACCAGCCCGACCACGAGCCAGACCGCGCCCACGACCTGAGCCGTCCCCGAAGCCTCCACGATCACCGCGAGGGTGATCGCGGCGCCCACCACCGGGATCAGGACGTGCCGCCACCAGCTCACCCGGCCACCGCCGGCCCGCCGCACCGCGAACCAGCCCACCACGCTCGCGTGCAGCAGCGTGAACGCGGTCAGCGCGCCGACGTCGACGACCGACACCAGGTGGTCGAGCCCGTCCGGCCGCTGCGCCGCCCACACCGCCGCCGCCATCGTGATCACCGCGGAGACCAGCAGCGCCACCCGCGGCACCCCCGAGCCGGTCCGCGACAGCCCGCCCGGCAGCCGCCGGTCCCGGCCCATGGCGAACAGCAGCCGCCCGGCCGCCGCCTGCCCCGCCAGCGCGGCGAACGCGGCGCCGATCGCCTTGCTCACCGCCACCAGATCGTGCAGCCACGTCCCCACGGAGGAGTCCACCGCGTCGTAGAAGGCCGCCCCCTGCCGCTCCGGCCGCGCCGCCAGCTCGGCCGACGTCACCGGCTCCAGCAGCGCCACCAGATAGGTCTGCGCCACGAACAGCACGCCCGCCAGCGCCAGGCAGAACAGCAGCGCCCGCGCCACCTTCGCCGAACCGCCCGTGACCTCCTCCGCGAAGGTCGCGATCGCGTCGAAGCCCAGGTACGACAGGACCGCCACCGACACCGCGCCGACCACCGCCGACAGCGCGAACGCGCCCTGCGTCCCGTCCCCGGTCAGCGGCGACAGCCAGTCCCGATGGGCGCCGTCGCGCGCCAGGACGACGATCGCCGCCACCACGAACACCACCAGGACCACGATCTCCATGGCGAGCACCAGGAAGCCCACCCGGGCAGCCGTCCGCACCCCCCACAGGTTCAGCAGGGTCGTGACCACCACCGCGAGGGCCGTCCACACCCACCGCGACACCTCCGGCACCAGCGCCTCCATGGCGATGCCGGAGAAGAGATATGCCACCGCCGGGATGAGCACGTAGTCGAGCAACGCCATCCAGCCCGCCACGAACCCGGCCCCGTGCCCCAGCCCCGCCCGCGCGTAGGCGAAGACGGAACCCGCCTGGGGGACCACCCGCACCATCTGGGCGTAGCTGAACGCGGTGAACGCCATGGCGACCGTCGCCACCACGTACACCAGTGCGACCGCGCCGTGCGACCTGGCGTCCAGCGTGCCGAAGACCCCGACCGGGGCCATGGGCGCGATGAACAACAACCCGTACACGACCAGGTCACGGAAGCCCAGACTGCGCCGCAGCCCCTGCCCCTCGCCCGCGTCGTGGGCCGTCGAACCGGTCTCGGACATCCTGCCTCCGCCAGCGCCGGGGTACCTTCCCGACAGTCTGTCCGGCGGCGCCGGGCCCACGCGATCTCTGCGCCGCCGAACGCGGCCTTACGATGGGGCCATGACTGCTTCGTCTGGCCGCCGTGTCCTGCTCGCCGCCCCCCGTGGCTACTGCGCGGGAGTGGACCGCGCCGTGATCGCCGTCGAGAAGGCCCTGGAGCAGTACGGGGCTCCGGTCTACGTCCGGCACGAGATCGTCCACAACAAGTACGTCGTCCAGACCCTGGAGAAGAAGGGCGCCGTCTTCGTCGAGCAGACCGACGAGGTCCCCCCGGGGAACATCGTCATGTTCTCCGCGCACGGCGTGGCGCCCGTCGTCCACGAGGAGGCCGAACGCGGCCGGCTCGCCACCATCGACGCCACCTGCCCCCTGGTGACCAAGGTCCACAAGGAAGCCGTCCGCTTCGCCAAGGAGGACTACGACATCCTCCTGATCGGCCACGAGGGCCACGAGGAGGTCATCGGCACCTCCGGCGAGGCCCCCGATCACATCCAGCTCGTCGACGGCCCCGAGGACGTCGCCCAGGTCGAGGTCCGCGACCCGTCCCGGGTCGTCTGGCTCTCCCAGACCACGCTCTCCGTCGACGAGACCATGGAGACCGTCGACGCGCTCAAGGAGAAGTTCCCGCAGCTCATCTCCCCGCCGAGCGACGACATCTGCTACGCCACGCAGAACCGTCAGCTCGCCGTCAAGCAGATGGGCGCCGACGCCGACCTCGTGATCGTCGTCGGCTCCCGCAACTCCTCGAACTCCAAGCGGCTCGTCGAGGTCGCCCTGCAGGCCGGCGCCCGCGACGCCCACCTCGTGGACTTCGCCTCCGAGATCGACGAGGCGTGGCTCGACGGCGTCACCACCGTCGGCCTCACCTCCGGCGCCTCGGTGCCCGAGGTGCTGGTCGAGGAGGTGCTGGAGTGGCTCTCCGCCCGCGGTTTCGAGGACGTGGAGATCGTCAAGGCGGCCGAGGAGTCCATCATCTTCTCCCTCCCCAAGGAACTGCGCCGCGACCTGCGCGAGGAGGCGGCGGCCCTGGTCGCCGAACGCGGCGGCTCCGGCACGGACGGGGACTGACCACCCGTGTGACGCACCGTCGCCCGTCGTAACGTGGGGCCATGCAGATCTTCGGCGTGGACATCGGCGGGTCCGGCATCAAGGGCGCCCCTGTGGATCTCGACAGGGGCGACCTGGCCCGGGAACGGCACAAGGTGCTCACCCCGAGCCCGGCGACGCCCGACGGGGTCGCCGACGGGGTGCGGCAGGTCGTCGGGCACTTCGGCTGGACCGGTCCGGTCGGCCTCACCTTCCCCGGCGTGGTGACGGACGGCGCCACGGTCCTCACCGCCGCCAACGTCGACAAGGGCTGGGTCGGCACCGACGCCCGCGCCCTGTTCCGCGAGCGGCTCGGCGGCCTGGACGTCACGGTCGTCAACGACGCGGACGCGGCCGGCGTCGCCGAGATGCACTTCGGCGCCGGACGCGGCCGGCGGGGCACAGTCGTCCTGCTCACCTTCGGCACCGGCATCGGCAGCGCCGTCTTCCACGACGGCCTCCTGGTCCCCAACACCGAACTCGGTCACCTGGAACTCGACGGCCACGAGGCCGAGAAGCGGGCCTCCGGCAAGGCCAAGGAGGACCACGACCTGTCCTGGGAGCAGTGGGGGCACCGGGTGCGGAGGTACCTCGCGCACGTGGAGATGCTGTTCTCGCCCGAACTGTTCATCCTCGGCGGCGGAGTCAGCCGCAAGGCCCACAAGTTCCTGCCGCACCTGGACGGCGTCCGGGCGGAGATCGTCCCGGCCCGGCTCCAGAACAACGCGGGGATCGTGGGCGCGGCGATGCGGGCGGCGGGCTGAGCACGGTCCGCGACCGCGGCCCTCACGACCGCTGTTGCCGCTGGGGCCTTTGCCGTCGCGGCTGGTGGGGCGGGCGGTTACGGGCGGCGGTCCGGCGGCGCACCAGCCGCACCCGGCGGACGAGCACCGTCACCCCCGCGACCAGCGTCCCGGCGTACAGCCAGGCGGCCCCCGTGGCGAGCCCCGTCACCAGGCCCATCAGCCGCCCGGACACCCCCGTACCGCTCTCGGCGACGGTCACCAGGCCCACGGTGAAGCCGATCGGCACCGACACGGGCGCCGTCAGCAGATCGTTTCCGCGCACCCAGAGCGCGGTGAGCACGCACACCGGCACGAAGAGCACGCCGTAGACGGTGGGGGACGCGTCGAACAGCAGCCGGTCGAGCAGCCCGAGCACGACCATGACCGCCGCGCAGAACAGCCCGCCGCCCAGCCCGGTCAGCCGCGGCGCGGGGAACCGCAGCGCGGACGTGCCCGGCAGGGAGCGCGGCGCCGCCGGCGCCGGAGACCCCGGCCGGGGACGGGCCGCCGCGGGACCCCGGGCGCCCGGGGGCGGCGGCCCGGCCTGCGACACCCCGCCGGCCCCACCCCGCCCCTGCGGGGGCAACCGGGCCCGGCCTCGTCGCGGTCCGTTCTGCGCAGGTCGCGTCCTGTGTTGCTCCACTGGACCAACTTAGGTCGGTTAATGTGCCGAATGCGCTCTCGGACACGCCGTCGGAGCGGCTTGGCCAAGCGTTCGACGTGCCGCCCGACCGGTACGGGACACCCCGTAGACTGGGGGATCGGCCCCTGCCCGGCCGCCTCCACATCCTCACGTACGGGAAGTCGCAACGTGTCGCTCACGATCGGTATCGTCGGCCTGCCGAATGTCGGCAAGTCGACCCTGTTCAACGCCCTGACCAAGAACGACGTGCTGGCGGCCAACTACCCGTTCGCCACGATCGAGCCCAACGTCGGCGTCGTCGGCGTCCCCGACCCCCGGCTGACCAAGCTGGCCGAGATCTTCTCCTCGGAGCGGACCCTTCCGGCCACGGTCGACTTCGTGGACATCGCCGGCATCGTGCGCGGCGCCTCCGAGGGCGAGGGCCTGGGCAACAAGTTCCTCGCCAACATCCGCGAGTCCGACGCGATCTGCCAGGTCATCCGCGCCTTCAAGGACGAGAACGTCGTCCACGTCGACGGCAAGGTCTCGCCCAAGGACGACATCGAGACGATCAACACCGAGCTGATCCTCGCGGACCTCCAGACCATCGAGAAGGTCCTGCCCCGGCTCCAGAAGGAGTCGCGGATCAAGAAGGACGTGGGACCGAAGGTCAAGGCGGTCGAGGAGGCCAAGGAGATCCTGGAGAAGGGCGACACGCTCTTCGCCCACGGCATCGTCCAGGGCACCGAGCGCAACGAACTGCTCCACGACCTCCACCTCCTCACCACGAAGCCGTTCCTCTACGTCTTCAACGTCGACGAGGACGAGCTGACCGACGAGGACTTCAAGAACGAGCAGCGCGCCCTCGTCGCCCCCGCCGAGGCGATCTTCCTCAACGCCAAGCTGGAGGCCGACCTCGCCGAACTGGACGAGGACGAGGCCCTCGAACTCCTCCAGTCCGTCGGCCAGGACGAGCCCGGCCTCGCCACCCTCGCCCACGTCGGCTTCCGCACCCTCGGCCTCCAGACCTACCTGACGGCCGGCCCGAAGGAAGCCCGCGCCTGGACCATCAAGAAGGGCGCCACCGCCCCCGAGGCCGCCGGAGTCATCCACACCGACTTCCAGAAGGGCTTCATCAAGGCCGAGGTCATCTCCTTCGCCGACCTCGTCGAAACGGGCTCGGTCCCCGAAGCCCGCGCCAAGGGCAAGGCCCGCATGGAAGGCAAGGACTACATCATGCGCGACGGCGACGTGGTGGAATTCCGCTTCAACGTGTAGCGGGTGCTCTATCCCACATCGATGACTTGACAAACATACAGGTCATGAGGGGCCCGACCTTTCTAGGTCGGGCCCCTGGTCAGTTCCCGCGCGGGGAGGTGCTGGGATGTCGAGGCTCCAGTGATGGTTCGTGTCCTGCTTTTCTCCTTCCCGCGCTTACTCAGGTCTCGGGACAGGAAAGGGCTCCCCTGCCGCGGTGCGCGGTGAAGGGAAGCCCCGGAGAGCCGACCGCCTACCGGATCAGCTCCCGTACTCGTCGTCCTCGTCCCATGCGCGAGGTGCGGCGGGTCGGTGCTGGCTGTGCGAGGTGTCGCGGAAGGGTGGAGGTATCGTGTCGCTCTCGCTCGTCTCCCGCTGACCTTGGTTCCGTTCGCCCACGTCGGCATCCGGGTCCGCGGTCGCGGTAGTGAACGACGAGCCCTCGGCGTCCGGGAAGCGCGGCGACCAGGGCCCCGTATGGTCCCCTTCGCCCGAAGGCCCGCCCCCCGGCCCCTCGTCGTCGCCCTCGTCGGGCGCCGGGAGAAAGGTCCGCCTGATCTCATCGGCGGCCTCGTCCAGCCCTTCCTCTTCCATGCTCCGCACCACACGGTGCACAAGCACCGTGTACCCGTCCATGTCCGGCTTCAGGCCCGCCGCCGCCAGCAACAGGCGCAGCCGATCCGAGACCCCTACTTCCTCCTCGGGGTCGAACACCCCTCCTTCCTGGCCGTGTCCGTCCCACAGTTGGCCCCCGACGATTGCCTCGCTCCGCGCGCCTACGTGCGGTACGAGCAGGTGACGGAAGAGCTCGGGTACATCCTTGTCATTGGCCGCCGCCGCGATCTGGGCGAGCGGGCCGATCATGTCGACCGCCTTCTCGATCTCGTTCTCGTGACGGGCCAGCCACCACACCACCGCGCTGCCCGCGCTCTTGAGCACGTCGTCACCGAGGTAGCGCCGCTTGTTGCACTCGTGCTGACGCTCGTACTCCCAGATCTCCTCGTCCTTGCGAAGGTCGTTCAACTTCCGCAGGCGCTCGCGGTCGGCGGGGGTGAGAGTCAGCGTCACATCGGCCGCCAGGGCCTTCACCCGTCCGCTACGGTCCGGGAGCAGGACGCCCAGCTCTCCCTCCAGGAGATACCGCGCGAAGCTGGCCCGGCCAGGCTTCTCACAGCGGACGACCTCCAGGGCCCGGCTGACGACCGAGGACACGGCGAGGGCTGGGGAGGCGTCATCGGACCGGTCGGCGTGGTCGAGGACTGGCTTCCACCACACGGTGGCAGAGAAGAGGAAGTCGTAGCCGTCCGCCGCGCTCGGCAGCGCCGCGTCAACCACCCGCGTTTCCTGGTACGGCTGCTCCGCCGGCGCCGCGGGAGGCACGGGTTTCCCGGGCTCGTACGGGCCAGCCGACGCGCGGCCACCGCTTAGGGCCGTCATCACGAGCAGCAGGGAGCCTGAGGTCATGACCATGGACATGAAACCCCACAGCCACGGCGACCAGTGCAGGAGGTTTCCGAGCACAGCCGGTGTGAGGCCGCAAAGAACTACGAACAGCAGGTTGGGAAAGCGGTGTCTCATCGTGCCTCTTCCGTGGTCCGTGATCCGGCGCCCGCACGCTCCGTATTCTCCGTGCGGGCGTATTGCGCGTGGTCGATGTGCTGCCAGAAGAGGGCGGCGACGCCCGCCCGGGACGGATGGCACGCGGGCCCCGCCCAGCTGCAGGCGATGATGTAGAGGCGGTGGAGGGCGGCCGTGCGGCCGTGCGTTGCCCTGACCATCACGCCCAGCGCCATTTCCCGCGTACTGTCGCCCGCCACGGCGCTCAGCCAGCTGCTCACCAGCAGGTTCCAGAGTTCCGTCGGCGGTTGGGAGAACACCGTCTCCCAACCCAGGAACAGGTCCGGCCACGGCGGCGGGTCCGGTGCCCGGTCGCTCCTCAACAGCTCCGTGAGCAAACGGAGGTGAGGCTCCGCCTTGTGCGGCTCCCGACGTGTCCGGTCCCGCAGGCGGTCGATCATCAGCCGGTAGAGCCGGCGGTCGCGGCCGGCGAGGCCGAGAAGTGCCTCCCGGGCCTCGCGTGCCGCCTCCCCCTTCCGTACGGCGAGGTAGTGGAGCCGTACCATCGCCTGATCCGGGTGCGTCGCGCCGAGGCTTTGCAGGCAGGCGACGGTCAGGGCGCGGACGAGGCCGTCCGACAAGGAGCCGGAACTCACGCACCTGTACATCCGCTTGCGGAACCACCCTCCGAACCTCTCGTGACTGAGGCCGAGTTCGAGGGCCGCCACGGCGCGCGGATCGCAGGACGCCCCGGTCGCGCTGTCCGCCCAGCGGACCGCAAGGTCGAAGAGATGGCCGGGCTGCCCGACGGCCAGGGACCGTTCACCGAAGCGGACGATGACGTTCATCCGGTCGTCGGTGGTCAGGCCGCGCAGCCCGGCGGCGTGACCGATCCAGTCCCTGAGATCGTCGCGTACCCCGGGGAAGTTCGCCCAGAAGTACGTCCGTACCGCGTCGGCGTAGGCCAGCCGCTCGAAGCGGAGCCGTCCGTCCGGGTCCCGCTCGATTCCGAGGCCCGCCAACCGCTCCCCGAAATCCGTCCGCGCGAGCTCGGTCGTTGCCTCCTCCTCGTGCCTCACCGTCCTCATCAGGCCGTGCCACGCCTCGTAGACGATGTCGGCGCCAGCCTCCTCGAACATTGCCGCCGCGAGCAGCAGGGCCCGCTCGGGCGCGGTGCGGACCGAGGCCACCTGTCGGCCCACCTCACCGGCGCGGTCGGCCACCGCGTGCATCGCCTGGTCGAGCCATGCCGCGAAGTCGGCGCCGAACCGGCCGCTGTCACGAGCGACCCTCACCAGCCCAGCGAACCGCGCCAGTTCCCGCATGGGGGAGCGGTCGTACAGGCACTGGAGCTCGGCACTCCCCAGGTCCGCGGGGCGGAAGGCCATCCGGTCCATGCGGAGGTACCGGGTGACGACGGCGACGCCCCGGGGGCGCCCCAGTGTCACCGTGTGCGGTTCGAGGCCCGGCGCGTGGGCGTGCTCCATGCCCGACGGCAGGACGACGACCATGTGGGCCCCCGCATCCTGGACCTGTGACCGGCGCACGGCCAGGTGGAGCTGGGCCTTGGCATACGCCTCCTCGTCGGCGATCCCGGAGAGGTCGAGGAGGAAGCGGTCCCCCTCATCGGGAGCGAGGGGGTTCTCGTCCTTGCCCGTGACGGGAAGCTCCTCGAACCGGACCTCCTCCTCGTCGGCGCCCCCGTCCTCACCGACCCCGTGCAGCAGCATGATCGCCGCGGCACGGCGGCCGCTGCCGGGCGGAGCCTCCAGCAGCACCACCGATCCGGGCTTCTCCAGGCGGTCGGCGGCGACGCGGTAGCTCCGCGGCGGAACGAACCGGTCGGCCAGGCGCATCCGGTCCTCGCGGGCGATCCGGAGGGACTCGACCCCTTTTCGGATCATCCAGTCCCCGCCGACGCCGTAGAAGACGTACTGGCGCCCCTCGCCGTTGTTCACCGGGGCGCGCGGATCGTTGACGGTGACGCGGTCCTGTCCGGTCATCGTCCGTCGTCCGAGCGTTGGCGCTCACGCTCGAAGCGCTGGTGGACTGTACCGCTGTTGTCGCCTGCCGTGAACTGGGCCCCGGTGTTGTTGCCCTGGAAGTGCGGGGCGTTGTACTGGTGGCCCCGACCGGTATTCACGGGACCCTGCGGCTCGTTGATGAAGGTGCCCAGGTCCCCGTTGAGGTTTCCGATGCCGCCGCGCACGCGCTGCTCGACGTCGCGCGTCCGCATCCTGGTATGTCCGGCGGCCCGGTCCGACTTCTTGCGGGTCTTCGCCTCCGCCCGCTCCCGCGCCGCACGGGCGTCGCGGTCCTCCGCGCCCAGCTCCGGCAGCAGCCGGGCGAGGGTGTCGCCGAGCGACGTCAGGTCCGACTCTGCGTTGCGGTGGTCGAACCGCCTGTACTGGCAGTCTGCCAGTTCCCGCAGGCCTTCCGGGAGGACGGAGGGGTCGATCCGCGTGGCCTTTCCGACGAGCACGGGGATCACCAGGATCCCGCGGTCGAGCGCGGTCTGGATCTCACGTCGGGTCCAGTCCTGTTCGGCTTCGAGGGCGGGGCGGCCGTCGGCCCCCTGCACCTCCGCCCAACGCGGGCCGATCACGACGAGAAGTGCCTGGCACTCCTCCATAGCCCTGGTCAATTCCACCGGGAAACGGCGACCGGCCTCGATCGAGTTGCTGGCGAAGAAGACCCGCTCGTCGCCGAACCGGCGGGAGAGCTCTCGCGCGATCATGGTCGCGGCGTTTTCCACGTCACCTGTGCGGTAGTTGACGAAGACGTCGGGCATGAAAGTTCCCTTCGTGAGAGGAGGACGGAGACGCATGGGTATGGGCGCGAGGGCTGCAGACAGGGCTCCGGGGCTCTGGTCCACCCGGGGCATGAGGTCCCGACCGCGTGACGGCACGGTGCGTCCACGGAAGGGCGTACGGATGGAGGTGGGCCGCCCGGCGCTTCACTGGTCGCGGGTAGCCCGAGGAAGGCAGGGCACGGCGTGACACGTCGGGCGGGGATCAGAGGGTCCGGTCGGGATCGTGGGATCCGGAGGGCCGACCGGACAGTCCGGCGAGCCGGACGGCTTGAGGGGCTGGCGTCGGTCGTGGAAGCGGTATCAGTCGTGCGCGGGGGCGAGTACCCGTGCCAGCGCCGGTTGCAGATCGTGTACGGCCCGGCTGCTCCGGAACCGGGAGAGTTCCCGCGCGAGACGCCGGACGTCGCTGTTCACCGTCGCCGAGGGCACGGCCGGCATCATCCCCAGGAACTCCCCGGCGATCGCGCACGCGTGCTCGGCCTCTCCGGAGGCGGCGTGGGCCAAAGCCCTGCGGAAGCCGTACCGGGCGCGGGTGCGCAGCGCGTGCGCTGGGAGGCGGAGGCACTCCCGGTCGAGGACCTCGGCGGCGGCCTTGGGGCGACCGAGGTCGTACAGGCACCAGCCGGTCGTCATCGCCGCCGGATCGCTCACGTGGATGGTGCCGATCACGGGCTCGGCGCCGCTGCGGGCGTCGTCGCTATCGAGCAGTTCCCGCGCCCTGTCGAGACTGCGGAGGCAATCGTCTTCGTCGCCGATGAGCGCGTGTCCCTGCGCCTCCCGCTGGGCCGCGAGTCCCCGGATGCGCGGCGGGAGTTCGCTGCTCTGGGCCCGCCGGGCCAGGGTGACGGTGCCTGCGGAGTCCCCGTCGTAGAGCGTGACAAGGGCGCGTCGCACGAGCGCGTAGGAACCGAGGTAAGGATCGCCCCCCGCATGCGCCAGTTCGGCGGCCTCACCGGTCCAGCCGAGAGCCGCGCTGCTGTTCCCGGCCTCCTGGGCCATCCAGCCGGTGAACTCCGCGAACCGCGACGCGAGCAGGAACCCAGGGGCACGAGTGGCGGACGGGGCGCCGGCGGCCAGCTCGGCGACCGTGCGCGTCTGCGTCTCCAGCAGGGGAAGCAGGGCCTTTGGCGCGGTGGACTGGCCGAGCTTTCGCAGTTGGTCGAACTGCGCGCGGAAGAAGGGGAGGAGGGGGGCGGCGGCAGCGGGCGCCTGACTGCCGAGTTTCAGGCCGAGGTCGATCAGCGCCCCCGTACCCGCCGAGAGGACCGCCCGGCGCCCGACGAGCCAGAGGTTCGTGGCGGAGGGCATTTCGGTGGTGTCCGAGTCGCTCTCGGGTCGGACGGCCAGGCGCCGCAGCTCGCCGTTCGCCCCGAGGAAGGCGTCGCACCGCCGGGCCAGTTCGGGGGATGCGGAACGTTCCCCGCGCTCGACCTTGCTGAGGTGCCCCTTGTCGTAGTTGAGCGCTACGGAGAACTCGGTCAGAGTCAGCCCCGATTCCTGCCGTAAACGGCGAAGTTCCGGGCCGAAACGTAAAGGTGTGCTCATCGTTAGACTCCCCTTGAACAGTGATCGTGAGAGTTGTGCGCTCCCGCAGGGAACTTTCGTTCGACATTCATTGGCCGACGCGAAGGCCGACGACGAACACCTGTTGTGACCGCGGCATTTCGCTTCGCATCCGAGGACGAGTCTGGCATGAGGCGCGCCTCAAGAATCGGGGTTCGGTGGGGTTGCCCGTTGCCTCTTCTGTCGAGCTGCAGAAGGTGGCGGCGGGGAAGCGGCCCGGTCGGTGCGTGATGTTGAAAAGGCGGTGCCGGGTGGGCAAGTCACGGCTGGTCGAACAGCTTGCAAAGCGGTCCGGAGCCCGTTCTTGTTCTACGCGGCAACCTGCGCGTCCCCTGGAGATGATCTTGGACAGTTCGTCTCGGGATGCCCAGGCGTCGAAGCTGCTGATGGCGCGGCTCGTGGCCGCCGCGCGGCCGGAGAGCTGGGATGCCGCGTTCGATAGCGCGGGTGGTCCGAGTCCTTCCTCGTGACGTAGCGCTCGACCACATGGCCGTAGCCGGTCTCCTTGGGGTGCTGGAACGGCATCGGTCACCTCTCCGGGTTTAGGTCGGTACGGTCGATCCAGGTGGGGGCGACGAAGATGTCGTCGCCGACGGGGGCTTCGGAGGCTTCCAGCAGGGACCAGGTGAGGGACTCTTCGACCAAGTGTTCCCAGGTCGCGGTCCAGTCGAGTTCCCAGTCCAGGCCGGTGCCGGAAGTGCCGTATGTGCAGTCGACGTCCACCCGCCAGAACTGGGAGTAGAGGATCACCTGGGCGTGGTCAGCCAGGTCGTTGATGATCTCGGCGAAGTGGGCCGAGGGCCAGCCGGGGGCGTCGTCCGCAGCGCTGGCGCGTAGGTGTGCGGTGAGAGGTGGGACGACGAGGGTGCGGGCGCCGAGTTCGGTCAGGGCCCAACGGATGCCGACGGGCTCGCTCCAGTCCGGTGGGGTCGCCCGTTCCAGGCAGGCGCGATAGGCGCGGCGCACGGGCTCGACCGCGCCGTCGATCTTCAGGCTCGCCAGGGCCATCGCCGCCCATTCCCGGACAGTGGGGTCGTCGCTGCGCAGGAGGACGATCAGGGCGGGGCCGCAGCGTGGGTCCGCCACCTCTTCGAAGACCTCGATGGCGGTCAGCAGCCCGAAGCCGCTGAGGGAGGGCAGACCGTCGATGATGGCGGGGATGGCATCGGAGCCGATGTCGATCAGTTCCGCGCGGGCGTCGTACGACGGTCCGGTCGAGTCATCGAGCCGCTGGATGAGTCTCTCGATGTGGGCGGTCACGGGTGGTCCCGGCGCCAGAAGGTGGGAAGCCACCAGAAGAGCACCGACCGGTCGTCGGGCCACGGGGCGCGGTCCTCGGCTGTCCAGCCCTCGAAGGAGTCGCGCCTCAGGTCGATGGGCCGCCAGGCGGGGTCGAGTGGCTCGTCCTCGGCCGGAGGGCGGACGTACCGGCGGCCGTGCTGGTTGCAGGCGCCGAAGTCCTGGTAGTTGCGCTGGGCCTCGATCAGGGAGACCTTGTTCGCCCCGCCTGCCACGGCCGGCCAGCGGAACTGGACCTCGTCGTCCTCCCAGAAGCAGACGGGGCAGATCGCGTAGGAGCCGGGCATGACGTCGAGCACGCGGTGCCCGCAGCAGGGACAGGGGTAGCGGTCGCTCACCGTCGCAGTCTCGTTGCAGGTCCGGCCGGTGCGCCATGGATTTCTCGGCCTCGGCACCCCCGGGCAGTCCGCAGCCAGTCCGCAGGACACCCGTAAACAGCCGTCTGGAGCCAACGCACGCCAACAAGGAAATACCAGGTCAGAGCCCTGGAGAGGGCTCCGCCGCAGGTCAGGATCAGACCGTAGACGTTCCGGTTCAACGTGTAATCGCACACTTACTGTACGTGACGTGACTCGTCAAGTGTGCAGCTCAGAAGGGGTTGGACTCTGTCGAGTCCGACCCCTTCGTCGTCACCGTGCTGGATGGGTGCTGGATATTCTGGCGTGGAGTCAGCGGGTAATCAGGTCTCGTCAACGGTGGACCGGTGTCCCACGTGAACGACCCAGGCCACCGGCTCGCCGTTGTCGATCGTGTAGGCGACGCGGTAGTCGCCGACGCGAAGACGGCGCCGTTCGGGCTGTGACACGAGTGCGGTGGTGTTGAAGCCGAGAGGGTCGGTCTCCAGCTCGGTCAGCTTGGCCAGGATGCGCAGCGCCATGTCGCGGGGGATCTTCCGAAGCTCGGCCTGCGCCTCGGGGTGTCGCGTGGAGGGGTGTTGGTGTCCGGCGGGGGGCCGGGTGCCGGGGCCCGGGGTCTGGGGTCCGGGTGCCGGAGAGGTCCGGGGGCGGCCGGCGGCTCACGGGTGCGTTTCACCAACCTGCTTGATGTGTGGGGCAATTGACCCGCGAGGCTCCGCCGGCTCAGGAGCAGGACTTTGCGAGGCGGGCCTGCCCGGAGCTGACCGGAAGCGCGGACCGTCAGCCGTATACGGGGGAAAAGTGTGAGATGCGGGCACATTGTTGATGTCGAAACTACTGATGTTTAGATTCTCGGGCGCGGAACATATCTTCGGTGATGGTGGACATGACACCGCTGGGTGTCGTGTCCGATGTCGCCAGGCGCGCCGTCCGGCGGGCCACGTGCCGTCCGACCGCCGCCGGGCTCCGTCCGTGGCCGGACGGCTGCCTGATGTCGGCGCACAGGGTGGAGACGACTCCCCGGGGAGCCGCGGCACCTGCCCGCCGGCTTGCTACGAGAGAAGCAGGAAACACACAGTGCGCAGATTCAATCCCGTCCAAGTGGCGATCTGGACGGCCGTCGCCGCGCTCGGCGCAACGGGCTGGTCCGTGCTCGCGCTCTCCCGGGGGGAGAAGGTTTCCGCGATCTGGATCGTGGCTGCCGCGATCGGCTCGTACCTGATCGCCCAGCGCTTCTACGCCCGGTTCATCGCGCGCAAGGTGCTCAAGGTCGATGACCGGCGCGCCACCCCGGCCGAGCGGTTCGACGACGGCGTCGACTACCACCCGACCGACAAACGTGTCCTCTTCGGCCACCACTTCGCGGCCATCGCGGGCGCGGGTCCCCTGGTCGGTCCCGTGCTCGCCGCGCAGATGGGTTATCTGCCGGGCACTGTCTGGATCATCGTCGGTGTGATCTTCGCGGGCGCGGTCCAGGACATGGTGGTCCTGTTCTTCTCGATGCGCCGCGACGGCAAGTCGCTCGGGCAGATGGCCCGCGAGGAGATCGGCCGGGTCGGTGGCATCGCGGCGCTCATCTCGGTCTTCGCCATCATGATCATCATTCTGGCCGTGCTCGCGATGATCGTGGTCAACGCCCTCGCCGAGTCCGCGTGGGGCACCTTCTCGATCGCGATGACCATGCCGATCGCCCTGTTCATGGGTTGCTACCTGCGCTATCTGCGGCCGGGCCGGGTCACCGAGGTCAGCCTGATCGGCTTCGTCCTGCTCATCGCGGCCATCCTCGGTGGCAACTGGGTCGCCGATTCCTCGTTCGCCGACGCCTTCGTCCTGTCGCCCACGACGCTGGCGTTCTGCCTGGTGGTCTATGGCTTCGTGGCCTCGGTCCTGCCCGTGTGGCTGCTGCTCGCACCGCGCGACTACCTCTCCACCTTCATGAAGGTCGGGGTGATCGTGCTGCTCGCGGTCGGTGTCCTGTTCGCGATGCCGGATCTCACGGTCGACCCGATCTCCAGTTTCGCCCGCGAGGGCAACGGGCCGGTGTTCGCCGGCGGGCTCTTCCCCTTCGCCTTCATCACCATCGCGTGTGGCGCCCTCTCCGGCTTCCACGCGCTGATCTCCTCGGGCACCACCCCGAAGATGATCGAGAAGGAGTCGCACGTCCCCCTCATCGGCTACGGCTCGATGCTGATGGAGTCCTTCGTCGCGATCATGGCCCTGGTGGCCGCGTGCATCCTCGACCCAGGTCTGTACTACGCGATGAACGCCCCGGCAGGAGTCCTCGGTGACAGCCTGCAGTCCGCGTCCGACGCGGTCGCCGGCTTCGGTTTCCACATCACCCCCGAGACCTTGCGGCAGATGGCGGAATCGGTCGGTGAGGAGTCGCTCGTCGCCCGTACCGGCGGCGCGCCGACGCTCGCGGTCGGCATCGCGGTGATCCTCTCGAAGGCCTTCGGCAGCGACGGCATGATGTCCTTCTGGTACCACTTCGCCATCATGTTCGAGGCGTTGTTCATCCTCACCGCCGTGGACGCCGGTACGCGCGTGGGCCGCTTCATGCTCCAGGACACGCTCGGCAACGTCGCACCGCGGTTCAGGGACAAGGACTGGCGGCCCGGCATCTGGATCACGTCGGCCGTGGTCGTCCTCGCCTGGGGCTACTTCCTCTGGGTCGGTGTCACCGACCCGCTCGGCGGCATCAACCAGCTCTTCCCGCTCTTCGGCACGGCCAACCAGTTGCTCGCCTCCATCGCCCTGGCCATCTCCACCGCCCTCCTGATCAAGTCGGGCCGTCTCAAGTGGGCCTGGGTGACCGGGGTTCCGCTGGCCTGGGCGCTCGCGATCACCATGACCGCCTCGTGGCAGAAGGTGTTCTCCGACAACCCGGCGATCGGCTTCTTCGCCCAGCGCGCCAAGTACCAGGACGCGCTCGACCAGGGCACCGTCCTGGCCCCCGCCAAGTCCCTGGACGACATGGCGACCGTCGTCACCAACTCGACGGTCACCGGCACCCTGTCGGTGGTGTTCGCGGTGCTGACCATCGTCGTGGTGTTCGCCTGCGCCCGGACCGCGGTCAAGGCGATACGCAACGGTGGCTCGCTGCCGCTCGCGGAGGCCGAGTACGTCGAGTCCCGGATCCCGTCACGCCGAGAGCCCGAGGCCCCCGACGCGGTGTCGGCGGGCACCCGGTGACGGCGCCCGGTGGCGCCCCGCACGGCATGGTGCGGGGCGGCCTCCTCGAACGCGCCCGCCGCGGTGCCGCATGGGTCCGCTGGTACGTGGCGGAGCTGAACGGCGAGCACGCGTACGGCCGTTACGTGGAGCACACCCGGGCATCGGGCCGACCGGTGCTCAGCCGCCAGGAGTTCGAACGCGACCGCCTCGACCGCAGGGGCCGTGACCCCCGCGAGGGCGGACGATGCTGCTGACGAACCCGGCGCCGGTACCCGAGGTCACGGGGGGGCCGGCGCCGCGCGCCGGCCCCCGGGTACGCGAACCGGTCGGCGCTGACCGCAGGCCGCTTCGTGCGGACACGTTCGGCGGCCGGGCAGCCGGATGTACCGCACCCGTGTGACTGGTCCGCTGGCTCGCCGACGGCACCCTGGACTACCTCGGCCGGACCGACCGCAGGTGAAGCTCCGGGGTAACCGGGTCGAACGGGGCGTGATCGAGAGCGTGCTGACTGTCCATCAGAATGCCGCCCAGGCCGTGGTGGTGTGCACCGAGCCTTCAGGTGGCGAGTCGCCGCCACCTGGTGGCCGCCGAGGGCCGGCGTGTCGGCACCGCCCGGCTCCGGCCCCTGCCGGCCGGCTGCCCGACTACATGGTGCCCTCGGGCGCGTCGCGGTGACCGGACACGGGACACGGCTCCGACGGTGCCGTCGGCGCTCTCGGGGCGCCGGCCCTCGGGCGGTGACCAGGCGCATCGCGCCCGACCGTCCCGTTCGGTCGTGGACGGGCCGGCCGGGGGGCGCGCGCCGCCGCGGGTGAAGCCGCAGCGGCGCCCGGCCGTGGGGCGTGCGGAGGCGGGGGACACCGGGGGCGTCAGGCCGGGCCCAGACGGACCGGCAGCGCGGTGTGGCCGTTGCTGATCAGGGTGGGCAACGGGCGCAGTTCCTCCACCGGGACGGCGAGCCGGGCGGCCGGGAACCGGGCGAAGAACAGGCGCAGGGCGGTGGCCACTTCGAGGCGTGCCAGCGGGGCGCCGAGGCAGAAGTGCACCCCGTGACCGAAGGCCAGGTGGTCCTTCGCGGCCCGCGTGGCGTCGAAGAGGTCGGCGGACTCGCCGTGCCAGCCGGGGTGCCGGTTGGCCGCGCCGTACGAGGCGAGGATCGCGTCGCCCCGGGCGATGACCCGGCCGTCGGGCAGGGGGATGTCCGCGAGGGCGCAGCGCAACGGCAGGTGTTTGACGGCGGGTTCGTGACGCAGGGTCTCCTCGACCACGTCGGACCAGTCGGTGCGGCCGGCCCGCAGGTGGCCGAGGTGGGCCGGGTCGGCCAGCAGGGCGGTCAGCGCCTGGTCGATGACGTTGACCGTGGTCTCGTACCCGGCGCTGATCATCAGCAGCAGCGTGTCCCGTACCTCCTCGCCGGTCAGGCCGCCGCCGTCGCCCTCCTCGTCGCGGGCCGAGAGGAGCAGGGAGGTCATGTCGTCGCCGGGCCGGGCGCGTTTGGCGGAGATCAGCCGGTCGAGGGCCCCGTACAGTTCGGCGGCGTTGGCGGCGGCCTGGTCGGCGGTGAGGGTGGTGGCGAAGACGCCGTCCACCAGGACGCGGAACCGCGGGCGTTGGTCCTCGGGGATGCCCATGAGCCGGCCGATGACCGCGATCGGCAGCGGGTGGGCGAGATGTTCCCGCAGGTCGACAGGTTCGTCGCAGGGCAGTGCGGCGAGGCCGTCGAGCAGGCCGGACACGATCTCCTCCACGCCCGGCCGCAGCGCCTGGACGCGGCGCGGCACGAACGCCGGCGACACCAGTCGGCGCAGCCTGCGGTGGTCCGCGCCGAAAGCGGTGAACATGTTGCCCGCGCTGATCCACAGGGCGAGGGGCCAGGTGGCCACCGTCTCGGCGAACGCCGGCCAGTGCGCCCGCAGGTCCTTCGAGACCCGCGGGCTGGTGAGGAGTTGTTTGAGCAGCGCCGGGTCGGTGACCGACCAGGCGGTCACGCCGAGGATGTCCACCTTGGTCGCCGGTCCCAGGGCGCGCAGCGCCCGGTGTTCGGCGTGGTGGTCGGGTGCCTGCGGGTCGAGGACGGTGATCGGCTGCTCGGGCACGGGGTCCCTCCTTCACGTTCCCGTGTCGCCCGCCCCCGGCCGGTACGCGAACGGCGGGGCGGGCGTGCGCGGTGAGCTGTGGACGGTTGTGGCGTGGACCGGGGCTGTGCGGCCGGTCCGTCCCGGCTCCCCGCGCGCGGCGCGGGTGTACCGGTGGGAACGGCGGCGGTATCCGCGGAGCGGGGGCACGGGCGGCGCTGGTACGGAGCGGGGACACGGGCGGCGCTGGTACGGGGCGGCGGAGGTGCGGGCCGCAGGTGCGGGCGGCGCTGGTACGCGGGTGGAGGTGCGGGCCGGCGGTGGTGCCGGGAGGCCGTACGGGCTCCGGGCTCCGGGCGGCGGGTGAGGCCGGGGGGTTCGCGGGGTCAGGGGGCAGGGGGGCGCTGTCCACGATAGGGACGTCCGGGGCGGGCGCGGGGGCGAACGGGGTGCGGGCCGGTGGGAGGTGGCCGGTTCCCGCCGTCCCGCCGCGCACCCCGTGGGCGTCGGGACGTGTCGTGCCCGGATGGGAGGATGCCGGACATGGGGCGTGGTGAGCGGGATGTGGTGGACGGCGGGGGGCGGCTGCTGGAGGCGGCCGAGGCCCTGCTCCAGGATCACGAGCGGGCCGTGGAGGCGGTACGGGCGGCCCTGAGGCCGCTGCACGACGCCGCCGTGGAACGCGAACTGGACGCCATCCCCGTCGCCCGCCTCCAGGAGGTCACGGAGGGGCGGCTGCGGCTCGGCACCGTCGAGAAGAGCGGCCTGCGCACCGTCGCCCAGGTGCTCGGCGCCGGGCCCTACCGGCTGCGGCAGATACCCGGCGTCGGCGCCCTCACCGCCGACCAGCTCCTCGCCGCCGCCCGGCGCCTGTCAGAGGCCGCGTACGAGACCGTCGCCGTCCACATCGACGTGGACCGGCCCGAGGAGCGGACCACCGCCCTCGTCGGCGCCCTGCACGTCCTCGTCGAGGCCGGTCCCGAGGCGCGGCGCGCCGCCGACGCCGCCGCCGGGCTCCGTACCCGGCTCGCCCCGGCGCTGGAGGAGGCCGCGCCCGCCGCGGGGCGGTTGCGGATGCTGCTGTCCGGACGGGAACGCAAGGCCCGCGTCCTGGCCGCCGTCGCACGGGTACGGGACCTGGTCGCCGAGGCCGAACGGGCCGGGCTGCCCGCGCTGATCGCCCAGGCGTCCGTGGACCTGCTGCGCGGACCCGCCACCGACGTCGCCGCCTGGGTCGACTTCGAACTGCGCTCCGCCGAGTACTACAGCCTCCTGGCCGAGATCACCGGGCGGGCCCCCGACGCCGCGGCGGCCGAGGGCTTCCTGCCCGACGGCATCGCCGAACGCGTCCGCGACCAGCGCCTCGACGACTCCCTCCGACGGGTCTCGCTCCGCGGCTACCAGGCGTTCGGGGCGCGGTTCGCCCTCGCCCAGGGCAAGGTCGTGCTCGGCGACGAGATGGGGCTCGGCAAGACCGTGCAGGCCATCGCCGCGCTGGCCCACCTGGCGGGCGAGGGACACCGCCGCTTCCTGGTGGTCTGCCCGCCCAGCGTCCTCGTCAACTGGACGCGCGAGATCGAGACCCGCAGCACCCTGCGCACCACGCTGCTCCACGGACCCGGCCGGCACGGCGCGTTCACCGACTGGACGGCACGCGGCGGGGTCGGCCTGACCACCTTCGACGCGCTGCGGGGCTTTCCCGTGCCCGACGGCCAGGACCTCGGGATGCTTGTCGTCGACGAGGCGCACTACGTCAAGAACCCCGAGGCCCAGCGGTCCCAGGCGGTCGCCCGGTGGGCCGAGCGCTGCCCGCGCGTCCTCTTCCTGACCGGCACCCCCATGGAGAACCGGGTCGGCGAGTTCCGCAACCTGGTCCGGATGCTCGACCCCGCCCTCGCGGACGCCCTCGGCGACGGGGACGCCCCGGCCGGCTCGGCCGCCTTCCGCACGGCGGTGGCCCCCGTCTACCTGCGCCGCAACCAGGACGACGTCCTCACCGAACTGCCGAGCCTCCAGCACACCGACGAGTGGGAGGAGCCCAGCGCCTGCGACGCGGACGCCTACCGGGAGGCCGTACGCGCCGGGAACTTCATGGCGATGCGCCGGGCCGCGTACCTGCGCCCCGAGGGTTCGGCCAAGCTGGAGCGGCTCCGGGAGATCGTCCGCGAGGCCGGCGAGAACGGCCGGAAGACGGTCGTCTTCTCCGTCTTCCGGGACGTGCTGGACACGGTCGGCGAGGCCCTCGCCGCCGACGGGGCGACCGTGCTCGGGCCGCTCACCGGCAGCGTCCCGGCCGCCCGGCGCCAGCGCCTGGTCGACGAGTTCGCCGCCGTGGCCGGCCCGGCGGTGCTGGCCGCGCAGATCCAGGCGGCCGGCGTCGGCCTCAACCTCCAGGCCGCCTCCGTCGTTGTCCTGTGCGAACCCCAGGTCAAGCCGACCCTCGAACACCAGGCCGTCGCGCGGGCCCACCGCATGGGCCAGGTCCGGCCCGTCCGCGTGCACCGCCTGCTGACGACCGGCGGCGTCGACGAACGCCTGGTCCGGCTGCTGGAGAACAAGACCCGCCTCTTCGACGCCTACGCCCGGCGCAGCGCCGTCGCCGAGGCCAGCCCCGACGCCGTCGACGTCTCCGACACGGAGATCGCCCGCCGGATCGTCGAGGAGGAGCAGGCCCGCCTCGGCGTGCGGGCCGCGGCAGGGGCGGCCGGGGCGGCCGGGACCGGCGAGGCCACCGGGACCGCCGGGACCGCCGGGGACGGGATCGGGGCGGACGAGGTCGGCGTGGACGCGGGCTGAGCCGCGACCGGGGGCGGGGTACGGGCTCCGTGCCGCGTGTCGGCGGAGTGCGTACGCGACCGCGGTCCGGGCGTGTCGAACCCGCCCGGTGCCGTCCCGGAGGCGGCACCCGGCGTGTCCCCGGTGTCCGGGGCGCGCGCTGCGGACGCGCCGGCGGCGGGTCTCCCGCACTCGAAGAGGTGCGCCGCGTACGGATGCGCAGGCGGCGTGTCTCCCGTCCCGCAGGGTGCGCCGCGATGTGCCCCGGGCGTGTCCCTGGCGGGTCCCCGGGCGTGTCCCTGGCCCGGGGGCGCTCCGTAAAGTGCCCTCGGCGTGTTCCCGGCCCGCGCGAGGCCGCCCTGTCCCGGCACCTGCCCACCGGCCGCCCCGGTCCCGCCCCCACCGACCAGCCCGCTGCCCCGCCGCCGCCTCACCAGTCCGCGTCGCTCCACTGGTCCAGCAGCGCCTCGGTGTCGTCGCCCCCGGAGGCGGGGCCGTGGCCGTCGAGGGTCTGTTCCGTCCAGATGACCTTGCCGTCCGGCGTGTAGCGGGTGCCCCAGCGTGCGGCGTACCGGGCGACCAGGAACAGTCCGCGTCCGCCCTCGTCGGTGGTCGCCGCGTACCGCAGGTGGGGGGCGGTGCTGCTGCCGTCGGCGACCTCGCAGATCAGGTTGCGGTCGCGCAGCAGCCGGACGTGGATCGGGGCGCTGCCGTGGCGGATGGCGTTGGTGACCAGTTCGCTGAGGATCAGCTCGGTGGTGAAACCGGTCTCCGCCAGGTCCCACTCGTCGAGTTGCCGGCTCACGTCGGCGCGGACCCGGGAGACGGCGGCGGTGTCGCGCGGCACCTCCCAGCCGGCGACCTGCCCGGGGGCGAGGACGCGGGTGCGCGCGACCAGGAGCGCCACGTCGTCGTCGGCGTTCTCCGGTGGCAGGGCGTCCAGCACGTCCCGGCAGGTCTCCTCGGGCGTGCGGCCGGGCCGGGACAGGGCGCCGCGCAGGACGTCGAGGCCGACGTCGATGTCCCGTTCGCGGTTCTCGACCAGACCGTCGGTGTAGAGGACCAGCCGGCTCCCCTCGGGCAGCCGCACCTCGGCGGCCTCGAACGGCAGCCCGCCCAGGCCCAGCGGCGGCCCGGCCGGCAGGTCGGGGAAGTCGACGGCGCCGTCCGGGCGGACCAGGGCCGGCGGCGGGTGGCCGGCGCGGGCCATGGAGCAGACGCCGGTGGCGGGGTCGTAGACGATGTAGAGACAGGTCGCGCCGATGACGCCCTCGTCGTCGCCCCGGGCGGTGCGCTCCCGGTCGATGCGGATCACCAGGTCGTCCAGCCGGGCGAGCAGTTCCTCGGGGGAGAGGTCCAGGGTGGAGAAGTTGTGGACGGCGGTGCGCAGCCGGCCCATGGTGGCCGCCGCGTGCAGGCCGTGGCCGACGACGTCCCCGACGACCAGCGCGACGCGTGCTCCGGAGAGTCCGATGACGTCGAACCAGTCGCCGCCGACGCCCGCGCGGGCCGGGAGGTAGCGGTAGGCGGTCTCCAGGGCGCTCGACTCGGGCAGTTCGCGGGGGAGCAGGCTGCGCTGGAGGGCGACCGCCATGGTGTGCTCGCGGGTGAAGCGGCGGGCGTTGTCCAGGGCGACGGCGGCCCGGGTGGCCAGCTCCTCCGCGAACGGCACGTCGTCCTCGCCGAACGGCTCCGCCCGCCGCGAACGCCAGAAGTCCACGACGCCGAGGACCGTGCCCCGGGCGCGCAGCGGTACCGAGATCAGCGAGTGGATGCCGTGGGCCTCGACGCGCTCGGCACGTTTGGGGTCGTGCGGGGGCCAGTGAGGGTCGGCGCGTACGTCCGCCTGGAGCACGCCCCGGCCGCTCTCCAGGCACCGGGCCTGCGGCGTGCCGTCCTCGAACCGGATCAGCTCGCCCAGCGAGGCCGGCTCCCCTTCGACGCCGTTCACGGCGACGCGGCGCAGGGCGGGCCGGGCCGCGGTGGGCTCCTCGCCGCGCAGCACCTCCTCCGCGAGTTCGACGGTGACGATGTCGGCGAACCGGGGGACCGCGATCCGGGCCAGCTCGCGGGCGGTGCGCGAGACGTCGAGGGTGGTGCCGATGCCGACACCGGCGTCGTAGAGGAGCCGCAGCCGTTCGCGGGCGACCTCGGCGCGGCCGGTCAGCGACCGCAGCTCCGTGGTGTCCCGGAGCGTGACGACGGACCCGGCATGTCCCCCGTAGGGGGCGGTGGGCCGCTTGTTGAAGGCGAGCAGACGGTCCCCGGTCAGGCGGACCTCGTCGCTGGCCGGCCGGTCGGAGGCGATCAGCGCGGAGACCTCCGGTTCGAGGCCCAGCCCGGTCACCCGGCGGCCCTCGGCGTCCGCGGGCAGGTTCAGCAGCCGCCGCGCCTCGTCGTTGACGAGGAGCAGCCGTCCGTCCTCGCCGACGATGAGCACGCCCTCCCGGACCGCGTGCAGCACCGCGTCGTGGTGGTCGTACATCCGGGTCATCTCGACCGGCCCGAGACCGTGGGTCTGGCGCAGCACCCGGCGGCTGACCAGGGCCGTGCCGGCCGCCGAGAGGGCGAGCGCGCCGCCCGCGGCCCCGAGGAGGACGGGAAGCTGGCGGGCGGCCATGCCCTCGACCTTGTGGACGGTGATGGCGACCGCGACCGTGCCGACGGCGGGGCCGCCGCCGGTCCGGGTGACGGCGGTGTAGGAGACGACGGAGAGGCCGTTCGTGGTCTGGATGGTCCGGGTCAGCGGATGGTCCGGCGGGGCCGTGGGGCCGAGGACGGGCTTGCCGATCTGGGACGGGTCGGGGTGGGTGAAGCGGATGCCGGAGCGGGAGTAGACGACCACGAGGTCGACGCCGGTCTGGTGGCGGATCTTCTCGGCGAGGGGCTGCAGGACCGCGCTGGGGTCGGGGCCCGTGATGGTCCGGGCCATGGCGGGGGAGGCGGCCAGCGTCTCGGCGACGTCGAGGGAGCGGGCCCGGGCGTCGTTGGTGCTGTCCTGCCGGGCCTGGAGGACCAGGGCCGTCACGGCGACGGCGATGACCAGCACCATGATGACGACCTGGAGCAGGAAGACCTGACCGGCGACCGTGCGCACCCGGAGCAGGGACCTCGCCCGCCACGGGGGAGGTGTTCGCCCACCGGATTGTGCGATCACCCCTCCATTCTGCGTCGGGAATCCCGTCCGGCATGTGAGGAGAAGCGAGGAAAAGGCGGTTCCTTCCCGTGCGTGCCGTCACCGGGGCGGTATCGCGGTGGAAAGCCGGTGGGAACCCCGCTCCGAAAAGGACCGGGTGCCCTCTGGGCCGGTCCGGTGGCGCTGTGGACGGCCGTCGTCCCGGCCCGCGCCGGCGGGCGGCCGGTCCGGCCGGGCCCCCGCCGCCGTTGCGGCCCGCGGACGGACGGCCGGGGCCCGCTCCACCGGCCACGGAGCGGAGTGCGGGCCTCCGCAGGGGCCGCGTGCCGTCCCCGCCCGGTGCGCGCTTACCATGCCCTGGTCGTCCGGCGGGCCGCGCTCGCGTGGTGCGCCACCTCTCGCGGCGCTCGCGCGCTCCGCCCGAACCAGGAGCACGGTCCACGTGTCCATACCACCGCCCCCCGGACCCCAGGGACCCCCACCGCACGGGTCGTACCCCCAGGGGCCGCAGGGGCCCGCGCCCCACGGCGTCCACCCCCAGGGGCCGTACGGCCCCCCGCCCCACGCGGCCTGGGGCCATCCGTACGGGGCGCCCTTCGCGCGGCCTCCGGTCAACGGCGTGGCCATCGCCGCCCTCGTCCTCGGGCTGCTCTGCTTCCTGCCGGCGGTCGGGCTGGTGCTGGGGATCGTCGCCCTAGTCCAGATCAAGCGCAGGGGCGAGCGCGGCAAGGGCTTCGCGGTGGCCGGCGCGGTGCTGTCGGGCGTCGGGCTGGCGCTGTGGACGCTGGGGCTGGCCACGGGCGCGGCGGGGGACTTCTGGGAGGGCTTCCGGGAGGGCGCGCGGGGCGAGGGCACGGCCTTCGCGCTCTCCGTGGGCCAGTGCTTCACCACCCCCGAGGGCAGCCTGGAGGGCTTCACCTACGAGGTCGACGAGGTGCCCTGCGACGAGCGGCACGAGGGGGAGGTGTTCGCCGCCTTCGACATGCCGGGCGGCTCCTACCCCGGCGACGACGCGATCACGGACGTGGCCGACGAGCGCTGCTACGCGGAGAGCACCGGCTACGCCATGGACACCTGGGCCGTGCCCGAGGACGTCGACGTGTACTACCTGACGCCGACCCGGGCGAGCTGGCTCATGGGCGACCGGGAGGTCACCTGCGTGTTCGGCAGCGTGGAGCAGGGCGGCACCCTCACCGGTTCGGTGCGCGCCGACGAGACCACCCTCGACGAGGACCAGCTCGTGTACCTGAGGGCCGCCGCGCTGGTGGACACGGCGCTGGAGGAGATGCCGGAGGCCGCGGAGAGCGGCGACGACCTGCCCGGATACCGGGAGTGGGCGGGCGGCGTGGCCGACGCTCTCGCCGAGCAGAGCCGCATGCTGCGCGAGCACACCTGGCCCGGGGAGGCGGCCCGTCCGGTCGCCGGGCTGGCCGACGCCCTGGACTCCGCCCGCGAGGAGTGGGAGCGGGCCGCGTCCGCCACCGACCCGGACACCTTCGACGAGCACATGGACGAGGCGTACGTGCTCATGGACGACGAGAAGCAGGTCACCCCGCGCAAGGCTCTGGGGCTGGCTGACACGCCTCCGGAGTACGACGACTACGACGTGGAGGAGGACGACGGGTCGTACGGGGCCGACATGGAGGTGTGACGGCCGCCACAGTGGGGAGAAAGTGCCTGGGTAAAGCGTCCCGACGGGCTACATCATCACATCGAGTGATTCTCTGGCCTTTGCTTGCCCGGCACAACCTACGGTTGCGACGCTGTTGCTGTCTGTACAACCTGATGGGAGCGGCCAGTGACATTCGGTGAGCAGCCGGCGTACCTGCGCGTCGCGGGTGATCTCCGCAAGAAGATCGTCGACGGCCTGCTGCCGCCCCACACCCGGCTCCCGTCGCAAGCCAGGATCCGCGAGGAGTACGGCGTCTCGGACACCGTCGCCCTGGAGGCGCGCAAGGTGCTCATGGCGGAGGGGCTCGTGGAGGGCCGCTCCGGTTCGGGCACGTACGTGCGCGAGCGTCCGGTGCCCCGCCGGGTGGCCCGCTCCGGGTACCGGCCGGCCGGCGGGGCCACGCCCTTCCGGCAGGAGCAGGCCGACGTCGAGGCGCGCGGCACGTGGGAGTCGGGCAGCGAGCAGACCCTGGCGAACGGCTCCGTCGCCGAACGCCTCGGGGTCAAGCCGGGCGACCGTGTGATGCGCACGCGGTACCTCTTCCGGGAGGCCGGGGAGCCGATGATGCTCTCCACCTCCTGGGAGCCCCTGGACCTCACCGGCCGTACGCCCGTGATGCTCCCCGAGGAGGGGCCGCTCGGCGGCATGGGCGTGGTCGAGCGCATGGCCGCCCTCGACGTGGTCGTGGACAACGTCACCGAGGAGGTCGGTGCCCGCCCCGGCCTCGCCGAGGAACTGCACGTCCTGGGCGGCGTCCCGGGCCACGTGGTCCTCGTCATCCAGCGCACCTTCTACGCCTCGGGCCGCGCGGTCGAGACCGCCGACGTCGTCATCCCGGCCGACCGCTACCGGGTGGCGTACCACCTTCCTGTCAAGTAGCGCCGCACCGGTGTGAGAAGGCGCACGCCGGGCGTACGCCTCCTTGGCCCCTCCCCGCTCCCGGCCCCGCCGCCCCGGCCCGCACCACCGTGGGCCGGGGGCGGGGTTCCGGCCTTTCTCGCAGGTCCGCCGGGTGTCGTCCGGGACACCTGTGACCGGATGTGCCCGTGTGCGGGCACGGCGCTCGCCGTTTCGTGCGCCCCCCGCGCGCTGGCTGGTTGCGTACCTCCTTGTGAAAAGCCGTATTCGCTGCGTAAAGGTTGGGCGTAGGCTCGGGCATATGCGGATTGCGGTTTCCTTATCGGGCGGGGCACGGCGCGCGCCGTGGACGGCAAGCGGAGGGGCGCGATGAACGACGGCACGGTCACTCTTCCCTGGCTGGTCTTCCGGCAGGACGACAACGGCAATCGCTACCGGGTCGGCCGGTACGCGACCCGCGCCGAGGCGCAGAAGATCGCGGACACCCTCGACGGCCGCGGCGGCCAACGCCTCTACTGGGTCGAGAAGCTCGGGGCGGGCGGCCCCGCCGGGGCCGACTGACCGTCGCCCGGCGGCTGCGGGGCGGCGGTCCGCCCGGACGTCCTATGCTCCGGCGCATGACGCAACGGATCGTGGTGGGCGCAGCCCTCGTGGACGACGGGCGCCTGCTGGCCGCGCGCCGCAGCGCGCCCCCGGAGCTGGCCGGCCGCTGGGAACTGCCCGGGGGCAAGGTCGAGCCCGGGGAGACCCCCGAGGCCGCCCTGGTCCGTGAGCTGCGCGAGGAACTCGGCGTCACCGCCGAGGCCGGCGAACGGGTCCCGGGGCAGTGGCCGCTGCGGTCGCCGTACGTGCTGTGGGTGTGGACCGCCCGGCTCGGCCCCGGCTCCCCGGCGCCCACGGCCCTGGAGGACCACGACGCCCTGCGCTGGCTCGCCCCCGAGGAGGTCTGGGACGTGTCCTGGCTCGACCAGGACGTCCCCGCCGTCCAACAGGCCCTCGACCACCTGGGCCTGACCCCGCACGCGCCCGGCGCGTGACCCCCGGGGCCCCGCGCGCCCTCGCACCCGGGCGCGCTTCGGGCCGCCCCGGCGGCGAAAGCGGAGGTCCGCCGCGCCTCCGGCCCCGGTTCCGCCCCGGCGCTTGTACCGGCCCGCCCCCGCGGCGGTAACCGGCGTCGATATCGGGTATGTGCCCCTTAACCGCCCGAAAGGGGACGGCGGGCCGGCCGGGGATGTGATGGGGCGTGAGCGACACCCAGGACGACTGTGCCGAGTGGGTCTTCCCCGCACGGCCGGACAGCGCGCGGGCCGCCCGTTCCGCCGTCCGCGAACGGCTGCGCGGCTGGGGACTCGACAGCGCCGACGACGTCGCCGCCCTCCTCGTCAGCGAACTCGTCACCAACGCCCTGCGGTACGCCACCGCACCCATCGGCGTCCGCCTGCTGCGCCGGCCCGCGGGCCCGGTCGACGTCGTCCTCGTCGAGGTCTCCGACCCGCTGCCCGAACTCCCGCACGAGCGCCGGGCCCACCCCGAGGACGAGGGGGGCCGGGGCCTGCACCTGGTCGCCTCCACCGCCCGCCGCTGGGGCATCCGGCCCGCGGCGGGCGGGAAGACGGTCTGGTTCGAACTGGCCGTACCGCGCTGAACGGGGCGACCGGCCGGTAGCCACCGCCCGGGTCCTCCGGAGCCCGTCGCACGGGACCCGGCGCGCGCCCGTGCCCGCCCGCCCTCCGGCGCCCGGCCGGATCCGGCCGACGACGGGGGGCCGCGAGCGTGATTCGATGACGTGTCCGCTGGTTAGAAGAGTGGAAGTGTTGTCACGGTCCGGACCGAAAACCATCGGGACCGTGCTGTGATCGTGAACACCGTGTCGCGCGGCGCCGTAGTGCTGGATACTGCGGGCAGCCGCCCCCGGTGACCGGTGCCGGACGCGGTGAGCTGGAGGGGACGGATCGCGTGAGCGAGATACCAGCGAGGGCCACGGGGCCCGAGGGCCCGGCGAACGGCGCGCAGGCCGGAGCCGTGGGCGGCGCCATGGCGCACACCGCCCCCGGTGACACGCCGCCAGGCGACGCCGTGTGGCAGAGCAGTCCGCCCGGCTCGATCTACGACTACGTCAAGGTCGCGTCCTTCTCCATCGGCCCCGACGGCCTCGTCGACCAGTGGAGCCTGCGCGCCGAACAGCTCCTCGGCATCCCCGCCCGGACCGCCGTCGGCATGGACCCCGTCGAGGCGTTCATCGACCCGGACCTGCACGACCGGGGCCAGCGCAAGATGGCCGAGATCCTCGACGGCCGGGAGTGGACCGGCGTCGTCCCCTTCCGGGTCCCCCGGGGTCCCGGCGCCGCCGGGCGCGACGGACACCGGGACCGGCACGGACTGGCCGAGGTGTACGTCATGCCGACACGGACGGAGTCCGGCGAGAGGGCCGCCGTCTGCATCGTCGTCGACGTCCGCACCCTGCGCAGCATCGAGACCGACCTCGCCGCCTCACAGGCGATATTCGGCCAGTCTCCGTTCGGCTTCCTGCTGATCGACACCGACCTGCGGGTGCGCCGGGCCAACCGGCGGTTCGCCTCCATCTTCGGCGGCACGCCCGACGAGCACCGGGGCCGGGGCGTCCACGACTACCTGTCGCGCGCCGAGGCCGACCGGGTCTCCGCCACCCTGCGCCGGGTGCTGGAGACCGGTGACTCCATCACCGACATGCACGTCACCGGCTTCGTGCCGGAATCGGAGGAACGCCGCCACTGGTCGGTCAACCTCTACCGGGTGCACAGCGGTTCCGGCCGGCCCATCGGCGTGGCCTGGCTCGGCACCGACATCACCGCGCGTCGTGCCGCCGCCCGCGAGGCCGCCGCCGCCCGGCGCAATCTGGCCCTCCTCAACGAGGCCGGCGCCCGCATCGGCAACTCCCTCGACCTGGAGACCACGGCCCGCCAACTCCTCGACGTCGTCGTCCCCGGCTTCTGCGACCTGGCCACCGTCGACCTCTACCAGGGCCTGCTGGCCGGCGACGAGACCCCGCCCGGCCTCGCCGACGGCAGCGCCGAACTGCGCCGCGTCGCCTTCTCCAGCGCCGTGTCGGCGGCGCCCTTCGACGGCACCGGCGAACGGGTCCAGCTCGGCGCCCGGCACCACTACCCGTTCAACTCGCCCTGCGCCGACGCCCTGCGCACGGCCCGTCCGCGCAGCGTCCCCGCGGAGGAGGGCGGGCTCGTGCAGTCCACCCTCGCCGTGCCGATGGTCGCGAACGACACCGTGGTCGGGCTCGCCCAGTTCGCGCGGGCCAAGGGCAGCGAACCGTTCGGCGACCGGGACCGCGACCTCGCCGTGGAACTGGCCACGCGCGCCGCGGTCTGCATCGACAACGCCCGCCTCTACCGCCGCGAGCACGAACGGGCGTTGATACTGCAACGGTCCCTGCTGCCGCCCGGCGACCCGGAGGCGTCCGGCCTCGACATCGCCTGCCGCTACCTGCCGGGGAACGCGGCCACCGGCCGGCCCAGCGAGGTCGGCGGCGACTGGTTCGACGTGATCGAACTGCCCGGCCACCGCACCGCGCTGGTCGTCGGCGACGTCATGGGCCGCGGACTGCGCGCCGCCGTCGCCATGGGCGAACTGCGCACCGCCGTACGCACCCTGGCCCAGCTCGACCTCGAACCGGCCGAGGTGCTCTCCCAGCTCGACGAGATCGCCCGCGGCCTCGGCGCCCCCGGCGGCGTCCAGCAGGCCACCCGTGCCGCCCGCCGCCCCCGCGAGGCCGACCTGTCCGAGGTGTACCTGGCGACCTGCGTCTACGCCGTCTACGACGCGGTGACCCGGCGCTGCACCTTCGCCAACGCGGGCCACCTGCCGCCCGTCCTGGTCGAGCCCGGCGAGTCCGCGCTGATGCTGGACGTGCCGCCGGGCCTGCCGCTCGGCGTGGGCGGGGAGCCGTTCGAGGAGGTGGAGGTCGAACTGCCCGAGGGCGCCCTGCTCGCGCTCTACACCGACGGGCTGGTCGAGAGCCGCGACCATCCCCTGGACGAAGGGCTCCAGGCGTTCGTGGGCGCGCTCACCGACCCGGCCCGGCCGCTGGAGGACGTCTGCGACCAGATCCTCGGCACGCTCGACACCCACCACGGCGAGGACGACATCGCCCTGCTGCTGGCCCGCGTCCAGGGACTGCCCGCCGAGTCCGTCGGCGACTGGACCCTGCCGCGCGAGCCGCGCAGCGTGGGCCGGGCCCGCGAGTACACCCGCGCCCAGTTGCGGGGCTGGGGCCTGGAACCGCTGACCGACACCACCGAACTGCTCGTCAGCGAACTGGTCACCAACGCCCTGCGGTACGGGGAGGGCGAGATCAGGCTCCGCCTGCTGCTCGACCGCACACTGGTCTGCGAGGTGTGGGACTCCGGACTGGTCCAGCCGCGCCGGCGCCGGGCCCGCGACACCGACGAGGGCGGCCGGGGGCTGCAACTGGTCGGACTGCTCAGCGCGGCCTGGGGCTCGCGCCGCACCCCGCGCGGCAAGACGGTCTGGTTCGAGCTGCCCCTGCCGGGCGACGACACGCCGCTGACCGACCCCGCGGAGGCCCTGCTGGGCCTGTTCTGAGCGGCCCGCGGCACCCGGGGCACCCGCGGCACCCGCGAGCAGCCCGAGACGCCATCCGAGGCGGCCCGCGGCAGCCTGCGGCGGCCCGCGGCGCCCGGGACACGGCGCCCGAGCCCCCGCGTAGCGCCCGACGGCGCCCGAGCCCGCGTAGCGTGCGACGGCACCCGAGCCCCGTAGCGCCCGACGGCGCCCGCGAGGGCCCGAAAGGCGCAGAGCCGCCGAGCCCGGCGCACCCCCGCTCGGCCTCGGCGTCCGCTCGGCCCGGCACCCGCCAGGCCCCGGCGGTACCACCCCGCCCCGGGCCCCCGCTCAGCCGCCCGTCCCAGCCCGGGACGGTGCCGGAGGGCCCGCCGCCGGCGGGCCGGCGTAGCCGGGGAGGTCGTCGCAGGCGCCGGTGGGCGTGGCGCCCGGCGTCGTCCGGGTCCGCGCGCGCCGCAGGCGGCGCACTCGCCCGTACCCGGCGAGCACGCAGACCGTGCCCGCGGTGACCAGCGGCAGCACCAGGTCGGCGCTCGGCGCCCCGCCCCCGGCGCGGTCCCGCGCCGGGGTGCTCGCCGCCGTCCCGGCGGGGCCGGCGGGCACGGCCGGCGGGCCGCCCCGCGCCGCCGTGAGCGGCAGCACCAGCCACATCACCCCCGCCGCGCCGCCCAGCAGGGCGTGTGCGACCCGCACGGAGCGGTGCGCCGTGGCACGCCGTGGCCGGTTCCGGACGGGGAGGGGCGTCACACCGGGAGCGTACGAGCGGCCCCGCGCCGCCGCGACCGGGCGGACGGCCGGCCGGGACACCCGCCGGTGCGCGCCGGGGCGCGTTGGGCCGCACGAGTGGGGTTGCCGCGCTCCCTCGCCGTGTCTCCCCGGGTTGCCGAAGCCTTTCCTCTTCAGTGGCCCGCAGAGCCGTACGGATACAAATGATCAACTCCATATACCGCCAAATGTGATCACAGCAGGGTGATCGCGACCCACGCGGCCCACCGGAGGTAGCACAGATGTCCCACGTCGGCGTCGGACCACGCGCGCTCACCCGCTCGGTCGCCTTTCTCACCGCGGGTGTGCTCGCGGTCCCCGCGCTGGCCGGATGCAGCTCCGACGACCGCGCGGGCAAGCCCCTCGCCGGGCAGGACATCGCCCCCGCGGCCCGCTCCCGGATCGCCGACGGCGGCACCCTGCGCTGGGCCGTCGACTCCGTGCCGGAGACCCTCAACGCCTTCCAGGCGGACGCCGACGCGACCACCACGCGGGTCGCCGAGGCCGTGCTGCCCTCGATGTACCGCATGGACGAGGCGGGCCGCCCCGTCCGCGACGCCGACTACCTGGAATCGGCCAAGATCGTCGAGACCGAGCCCCAGCAGGTCGTGCTCTACAAGCTCAACCAGCAGGCCGTCTGGAGCGACGGCCGGGAGATCGGCGCCGCCGACTTCGCCGCCCAGTGGCGGGCCCTGTCCGGCAAGGACAGCGCCTACTGGACCGCCCGCAACGCGGGCTACGACCGCATCGAGAAGATCGAGCGCGGCGCCCACGACCTGGAGGTCAAGGTCACCTTCAGCCGGCCCTACGCCGACTGGAAGTCGCTGTTCACCCCGCTGTACCCGAAGGAGGTCATGGGCACCCCGGACTCCTTCAACGACGGCGCGCGGCGCAAGCTCAAGGTGACCGCGGGGCCGTTCTCCCTCAAGAAGGTCGACGTCCAGGGCGAGGAGGTCGTCCTCGGCCGCAATCCGCGCTGGTGGGGTGCCCAGCCCCGGCTGGACGAGATCGTGCTGCGCGCCGTGCCGCGCGAGGACCGGGTCACCGCGCTCGCCGAGGACACCATCGACCTGGCCGAGATCGACCCGGACGCCGCGCGGCAGGTCTCCGTGGCCGCCGGTCCGCGCGACGCGGGCACCGGGACGCCGCTGATGGGCCCGGACGGCACACCGGCGCCCGGCGCGTCGCCGCTCGCGGGGGCGCCGGGCGTCTCGGCCGCCGAGGCGCTGCGCTCCTGGGCCGTCGCCCACGGGTCCGACGAGGAGGCCGCCGAGGAGGAGGGGGAGGCCCGCGAGAAGCGGCGCGAGGCGCTCGCCGCGCAGGAGACCCGGCAGCGGGCGCTGCGCGGCTTCGAGGTCCGCAAGTCGCTGGAGCCCGCCTACACCCAGCTCGCCCTGAACGGCGCCGACGGCCCCCTCGCCGACGAGCGCGTGCGCCGCGCCGTGGCCCGCGCCCTGGACCGCACCGCGCTGGCCGAGGCGGTGCTCAAGCCGCTGGGCCTGCCCGCGAAGCCGGTGGGCAGCCACCTCGCGCTCGCCGGGCAGTCCGCCTACGCCGACGGCAGCGACGCGCTCGGCAAGCCCGACACCAAGGAGGCCCGCGCGCTCCTCGCGGACGCCGGCTGGGTGCCCGGCGGTCCGGTGGAGCCGGAGAAGAAGGGCGAGAAGGCGGCCGGCGCCGAGGACGGCACGAAGGACGGCAAGGACGCCCCGTCCGGCGAGGACGACGACGGCACGTACATCGTCGGCCAGGACGACCGGAAGAACGGCCGGGACGGCGGGACGGCCGAGGAGGGGAACGGGCGGGACGGCGGCTCCGCCGGCGACGACGGCAAGCGCGCCGACGAGCACCACGAGGGCCGGCACGAGGACCGGGACGGCGGGCAGAACACCGCGCAGGGCGGCGTGCCCGGCGCCTACGCCCCCAAGGGCACCGCGGCCCCGGCCGGCGCCGCCTCGGCCCCGCTCGCCAAGGACGGCAAGGCCCTCACGCTGCGCTTCGTGCTCCCCTCCGGCCCCGGCTCCGAGGCGCTGCGCACGGTCGCCGACCGGATCTCGGCGATGCTGAAGCGGATCGGCGTCGGCACCGAGATCTCCAAGGTCCCGGACGAGAGCTACTTCAAGGACCACATCGCCTCCGGCGAGTACGACCTCGCGCTCTACTCCTGGCCCGCCTCCGCCTTCCCCGCCACCGACGCCCGCCCGATCTACGCCAAGCCCGTCCCCGCCGCCGACGGCTCCCTGAACGTCGCGCAGAACTACACCCGGGTCGGCACCGACCAGGTCGACCAGCTCTTCGACCAGGCCATGACGACGCTGGACGAGAAGGAGGCGGACGCGCTGCTGCGCAAGGCGGACCAGCGGATCTGGGCGGCGGCGGCCTCCATCCCGCTCTACCAGCGCCCCCAGCTCGTGGCCGCCCGCACCGGTCTCGTCAACGCCGGCGCCTTCGGTCTCGCCACCCCCGTCCACCAGGACATGGGCTTCCTGGCGAAGGGCGCGCGGGGCGCCGAGGCGTCGCCCCGGCCGTCCTCCTGAGCGGTTTCGGGCGCCCCGCCCCGTAAAGTCACGTCCCGGCGCCCCGTACCATTGGGTGAGGCCGTGGCGTGCACCGCCCGGCAGGCCCGCGTGACATGGACGTACGCGAGGGCCGTCCTCACACCCTCCGGGAGTACGCCTCATATGGCTGTGTCTGTTACGCGTCACAACATCCGCAATGTCGCCATCGTCGCCCACGTCGATCACGGCAAGACCACCATCGTCGACGGGATGCTCAAGCAGGCCGGTGCCTTCGCCGCGCACCAGCTCGACACCGTGGACGACCGCATGATGGACTCGAACGACCTGGAGCGTGAGAAGGGCATCACGATCCTCGCCAAGAACACCGCGGTGAAGTACCACCCGAAGGACGGCGGGGAGCCCATCACGATCAACATCATCGACACCCCCGGCCACGCCGACTTCGGCGGTGAGGTCGAGCGTGGTCTGTCGATGGTCGACGGCGTGGTCCTGCTCGTCGACTCCTCCGAGGGGCCGCTGCCCCAGACCCGCTTCGTGCTGCGCAAGGCGCTGCAGGCGCGGCTGCCGATCATCCTGTGCATCAACAAGACGGACCGGCCCGACGCCCGCATCGACGAGGTGGTCAACGAGGCGTACGACCTCTTCCTCGACCTGGACGCCGACGAGGAGCAGATCGAGTTCCCGATCGTCTACGCCTGCGGGCGGGACGGCATCGCCTCGCTGACCAAGCCGCAGGACGGCAGCGTGCCGGGCGACTCGGACAGCCTGGAGCCGTTCTTCTCGACGATCCTGTCGCACATCCCGGCCCCGGTCTACGAGGAGGGCGCCCCCCTCCAGGCCCACGTGACCAACCTGGACGCCGACAACTTCCTCGGCCGCATCGCGCTGCTGCGCGTGCACCAGGGCGAGCTGAAGAAGGGCCAGACCGTCGCCTGGATGAAGCGCGACGGGACCGTGCAGAATGTGCGGATCTCCGAGCTGATGATGACCGAGGCGCTCACCCGCAAGCCCGCCGAGAAGGCCGGCCCCGGTGACATCTGCGCGGTCGCCGGCATCCCGGACATCATGATCGGCGAGACCCTGGCCGACGTGGAGAACCCGGTCGCGCTGCCGCTGATCATGGTGGACGAGCCGGCGATCTCCATGACCATCGGCACCAACACCTCCCCGCTGGTCGGCCGCGGCGCCACCGGCAAGGGCGCCGACAACAAGTCGGCCGTCAAGGACCGCAAGGTCACCGCCCGCCAGGTCAAGGACCGCCTCGACCGCGAGCTGATCGGCAACGTGTCGCTGCGCGTGCTGGAGACCGGCCGGCCGGACGCCTGGGAGGTGCAGGGACGCGGCGAGCTGGCCCTCGCGATCCTGGTCGAGCAGATGCGCCGGGAGGGCTTCGAGCTGACCGTCGGCAAGCCCCAGGTGGTCACCAAGGAGGTCGACGGCAAGACGCACGAGCCGGTCGAGCGCCTGACCATCGACGTGCCGGAGGAGCACATGGGCGCGGTCACGCAGCTCATGGGCGTCCGCAAGGGCCGCATGGACAACATGTCCAACCACGGCTCGGGCTGGGTCCGCCTGGAGTTCATCGTGCCCTCCCGCGGCCTGATCGGATTCCGGACCGAGTTCCTGACCCAGACGCGTGGCACGGGCATCGCCCACTCCCTCCACGAGGGCCACGAGCCCTGGTTCGGGGCGCTCAGCACGCGCAGCAACGGCTCCCTCGTCGCGGACCGCGCGGGCGCCGTCACGGCGTTCGCGATGACGAATCTCCAGGAGCGCGGGGTGCTCTTCACCGACCCCGGCACCGAGGTGTACGAGGGCATGATCGTCGGCGAGAACTCGCGCTCCGACGACATGGACGTCAACATCACCAAGGAGAAGAAGCTCACGAACATGCGGTCGTCGACGGCCGACGTGACCGAGTCGATCGTGCCGCCGCGCAAGCTGTCGCTGGAGCAGTCGCTGGAGTTCTGCCGCGACGACGAGTGCGTCGAGGTGACCCCCGAGTCCATTCGCATTCGCAAGGTGAACCTGGACGCCCGCGAGCGCGCCCGCGCCGCCAGCCGCGCCAAGCACGCCTGACGTTCCGTCAGAAGCCTTACCGGGCCCGGCTTCTCCGTCATCATGCGGGGGAGGCGGGCCCCTCGGCGTGCCCGAAAGCCGGCGGAGGGGGTCGCCGGCGGGCGTCCGGGGGGTGCGCGAGGCCGTTCGGATATCGGTGAGCCGACAATCAGGTTTCGAACATGTGAACAAGAGAATATGCCGAGATGACCGATTTGCCGGATGGGGATCTTATCTGTCAAGCGCGCAGAGGTGTCAATCTTTGCAATTTTTGCTCAAAATAAGAACGGTAGGGAGATCCCTGTGTCATTCGCCCTTGACGCGCGTTGACTCGTTTGGCGAAAGTTCCCCCAAACCGCAGAACCCGCCGGTATCTGCGCTGCGCTCGATTCTCCATCCCCCGGGGGAAGAAGACACATGACCAGTCCAACCAAGGCCGAGGGCTCAGGGGCCACGGTCGCCTTGGACCCTGAACTCGTGGTGACCGCCGAGGCCGCCGAGGGGCCGAAGCAGCCTGAGGGCCGTTCCCCCGGCCAGTTGATGTGGCAGCGCTTCAGGCGCGACCGTACCGGAGTCGTCTCCGCGTGCGTAGTGATTTTCTTCTTCCTCGTCGCCGCGCTGGCCCCGCTCATCGCGAAGCTGTACGGCAAGAACCCGTACACCCTGTACGCGCAGGAGCCGGACTACCCGTTCCTGCTGGACGACTTCGCCATGCCGACCGGTTCCTTCGGTGGCATGTCGGGCGAGTTCTGGTTCGGCGTGGAGCCCAAGCTGGGGCGCGACGTGTTCACCATGCTGGTGTACGGCATGCGGACCTCGCTCTACATCGCGGTGGCCCTCACTGTGCTCTGCGTGACCACCGGCGTGATCATCGGCCTGATCGGCGGCTACTTCGGCGGCCGGGTCGACTACTGGGTGGGCCGGGTCACGGACTTCTTCCTGGCCTTCCCGCAGCAGCTCTTCTTCATCGCCTTCATGCCCGTCGTGACCGCGATGTTCGTCTCTCCGCAGGACGAGACCCCGACCTACCTCCGGGCCATAGCGATCATCCTCGTGATGTGGTTCCTCGGCTGGATGGGTCTGGCCCGCCTGGTGCGCAGCTCCGTGCTGTCGCTGGCGGACCGGGAGTTCGTGGAGGCGGCGAAGGTGTCCGGAGCCTCTCCCTGGCGCATCGTGCGCAAGGAGATCCTGCCGAACATCGTCACGCCGATCCTGGTGCAGGCCACCTACATCCTGCCGAGCACGATCCTCTCCATCGCCTTCCTCTCGTACATCGGTGTCGGCTTCGTCGAGCCGACACCGGACTGGGGCCGCATGTTCAAGATCGGCACCGACGTGTACGAGCAGGACCCGATGTTCCTGCTCTTCCCGGGCGCGGCGCTGGTGATCTTCGTACTCGCCTTCAACCTTCTCGGCGACTCCGTCCGAGACGCATTCGACCCCAAGACCGGACGCTGACCGTCCATTGGTGGGTGGGGGCGCTGCCGCCCCGGGCCGGTCGGCCGGCCCGCCAGGCAGCACTCGTGGACAACTATCGACAGGTAGGTGCATCGGCATCATGAAGCCCATCAGAACGCGCACCGTGCGCGCCATAGCCGTGGCCATCGCGGCCGGTTCGCTCGTGCTCACCGGCTGCTCCAGCGGCAACGACGGCGGTGGGAGCAAGGGCAAGGGCGACGCGAAGTCCCAGACGGACGCCGCCGAGCAGCAGGACCCTGTCTCCTACGGTGACGCCGCCGCCTCCACCGGCCCCGCCAAGGAGGTGCCCGGGGCGAAGCCCGGCGGCGTCATCAACGTCTACCAGCAGTCCGACCTGACCCACATGGACCCGGGCCAGATCTACGTCAGTGACGCCAAGCAGTTCTCCAACCTGGTGCACCGCGGCCTGACGCACTTCCAGGAGGACGACAAGGGCAACCTGACCGTCGTCGGCGACATCGCCACCGACTCCGGCCAGTCGTCCGACGGCGGCAAGACCTGGACGTACAAGCTCAAGGACGGCATCAAGGACGAGGATGGCAACGCCATCACCTCGGCCGACGTCCGCCACTCCATCGAGCGCCTGTACTCCAAGGTCATCTTCGACGGTCCGACCTTCGTCCAGTCCTGGCTCTCGGGCAACGACTACCGCAAGGCGCTGCCGGACGGCCCCTACAAGGGCAAGCACCTGCCGGACTCCGTCCTGGAGACCCCGGACGACAAGACGATCGTCTTCCACTTCGACCAGCCGCGTCCGGACCTGCCGCAGGCCCTGACCATGCCCGGCTACTCCATCGTGCCCGAGAAGCAGGACACGAAGGAGAAGTACGACCACGCCCCGAAGGCGCTCGGCCCGTACAAGATCGCCGAGTACAAGGCGGGCAAGTCCATCAAGCTGGTCAAGAACGACCAGTGGGACGAGAAGACGGACCCGGTCCGCCACCAGTACGTCGACGGCTTCAACTTCAGCAACACCATCGACGCCGCCAGCCAGACCAAGCGTCTCCTCGCAGACCAGGGCGAGGCCAAGAACGCCATCCAGTTCACCGACTCGGTGGACCCGGCGCAGCTCTCCACGGTCATCAACGACGCGAGCGCCAAGAAGCGCACCATCCACGGCTACCAGCCGTACGTGTGGCAGATGACCTTCAACCTGGACCGGCTGAAGGACAAGAAGGTCCGCGACGCGATCACCTACGCGCTCCCGAACCAGTCCATGGTCCAGGCGGACGGCGGTCGTTACGGCGGTGAGGTCGCCGGCGGTCTGCTCGCCCCGACCCTGCCCGGCTTCGACCCCGAGTACGACCCCTTCGGCAAGCTGAAGAAGCCCAACGGCGACCCCGCGAAGGCCAAGGAGCTGCTGAAGGAGGCGGGCGTCAAGGAGGGCACGAAGCTCACCTACGCCTACTCCAACACGCCGCGCGGCCAGGCCCAGATGCTCCTCATCAAGGACGCGCTGAACAAGGTCGGCTTCGACGTCCAGGCCAAGGAGATCGACCGCGCCAGCTTCTACGAGCAGGTCGGCAAGCTCGACAACCCGTACGACATCTACATGACCGGCTGGGGCCAGGACTGGCCGTCGCCGTCCACGGTCATCACCCCGGTCTACGACGGTGAACTCGTCGCCGACGGCGCGTCGAACTACTCGCACATCAACGACGCCGAGGTCAACGACCTGATCAAGAAGGCGCTGAACCAGGAGCCGGAGGAGGCCGCCAAGACCTGGGAGAAGGCCCACCACCGGATCGTCGAGGAGATCAACCCGGCCGCCCCGGTCTACTACTCGAAGCAGATCCAGCTCTACGGTTCGAACATCGGCGGTGCCCGGTACAGCACGGAGTCGAGCTACATCGACATCAACAACCTGTACCTGAAGCAGCCGTAAGCCGTCAGTTCGGCTGACCGCGGGGGTGTGCGCCAGGCGGAGCACACCCCCGCGGACGGTACCCCCTCCTTGCCGCCGCGTTTCGAAGAGAGCATCCACCCGCCATGCTTCAGTTCCTCATCCGCAGGCTGATCGGCGCCGTCGTCATCATGTTCCTGATCGGCGCCTTCACGTTCTTCCTGTTCTATACGATCCCGCAGGACTTCGCTGCGCTGTCCTGCGGCAAGAACTGCTCCCCCGAGAACCTCGCCGTGATCCGCGAGAACCTGGGGCTCGACAAGCCCATCACCACCCAGTTCTGGGAGTTCATGACGGGCATCGTGTCTGGGCGCGACTTCCCCCAGGGGCACTGCTCCGCCCCGTGCCTGGGTGTCTCCTTCAACAGCGGCAACTTCGTCTGGGACTCCATCGTCGACCGCTTCCCGCTGACGCTGTCGCTCACCGTCGGCGGTCTGGTCATCTTCCTCGTCGTGGGTCTCGGATCCGGCATGCTCGCCGCCTGGAAGCGCGGCACCGTCGTCGACAAGATGGTCAGCGGCGCCTCGATCGTCCTCAGCTCGTTCCAGATCTACCTGCTCGGCCCGATCGCGCTCGGCATCTTCGTCTACAGCACCGGTCTGCTGGAGAACCCGAAGTACCACCCGTTCACCGAGAACCCGGCCACCTGGGCCGTCGGACTGCTCATCCCCTGGGCCGTGATGGCGACCATCTTCACCGCCCAGTACACGCGTATGTCGCGCTCGACCATGATCGAGCAGCTCCAGGAGGAGCACGTCCGCACCGCGCGCGCCAAGGGCATGTCGCAGCGGTACGTGTTCTTCCGCTACGCCTGGCGAGGCTCGCTCATCCCGATCGTCACCATCATCGGCATGGACCTCAGCGCCCTGCTGGCCGGCGCGGTGGTCACGGAGTTCACCTTCGACCTGCCCGGTCTGGGACGTCTCGCGGTCGACTCCTCACTCGACAAGGACCTGCCGCTGACGATGGGCATCATGCTGTTCGGAGCCTTCTTCATCCTGCTCCTGAACATCATCGTCGACCTCGCCTACGCATACATCGACCCGCGCGTGCGGCTCAGCTAGGAGAAACCACCGTGACCACTCTGACCAAGACCGAAGGCGCGACGGCCCCGACCGGGCCCGAAGCCTTCCTCTCGGTCCGCGACCTGCGGGTGCGGTTCTCCACCGAGGACGGCATCGTCAAGGCGGTCGACGGGCTGTCCTTCGACGTCGAGCGCGGCAAGACCCTGGGGATCGTCGGCGAGTCCGGCTCCGGCAAGTCCGTGACCAACCTGACCATCCTCGGCCTGCACAACCCCAAGACCTCCACGGTCGAGGGCGAGATCGTCCTCGACGGGCAGGAACTGGTCACCGCCGGCGAGAAGGAGATGGAGAAGCTCCGCGGCAACAAAGTCGCGATGATCTTCCAGGACCCGCTGACGGCGCTCTCGCCGTACTACACGGTGGGCCGGCAGATCGCCGAGCCGTACATGAAGCACACCGGCGCCTCCAAGAAGGAGGCGCGGGCGCGGGCGATCGAGATGCTGACCAAGGTCGGCATCCCCCAGCCCAAGACCCGGGTCGACGACTACCCGCACCAGTTCTCCGGCGGTATGCGCCAGCGCGCCATGATCGCCATGGCGCTGGTCTGCGACCCCGACCTGCTCATCGCGGACGAGCCGACCACCGCCCTGGACGTGACCGTCCAGGCCCAGATCCTCGACCTGCTCAAGGAACTCCAGCAGGAGTTCGGCTCCGCCATCGTCTTCATCACCCACGACCTCGGCGTCATCTCCGACATGGCCGACGACCTCCTGGTGATGTACTCGGGCCGGGCCGTGGAGCGCGGCGGCGTCCGCGAGGTGCTGCGCGAGCCCCGCCACCCCTACACCTGGGGCCTGCTCAGCTCGATGCCCCGGCTCGGCGGCGACACCGCGCAGGCGCTGAACCCGATCCCGGGCTCGCCCCCCAGCCTGCTCAACCCGCCCTCCGGCTGCGCCTTCCACCCGCGCTGCGCCTTCACCGCCGAGGTGGGCGGCGACCGCTGCCGCACCGAGCGCCCCGCGCTGGCCGACGGCCGGGCCGCCGCCTGCCACCTGACGGCCGACCAGAAGCAGCGCATCTTCATCGACACGATCCAGCCCCGGCTGCGCTAGGGAGATCCGAGACATGAGCGACAACCTCACCCTCCCCGCACAGCAGAGCCCCGCCGGCGCCTCGGCCGAACCGCTCCTGACCGTCGAGGGCCTGACCAAGCACTTCCCCATCTACGGGGGCTTCCCGATCAAGCGGAAGGTCGGCGCCGTCCAGGCCGTCGACAAGGTCGACCTGACCGTCGGCGCCGGTGAGAGCGTCGGCCTGGTGGGTGAGTCGGGCTGCGGGAAGTCGACCACGGGCCGGCTCATCACCCGGCTCCTGGAGCCGACCGGCGGCAAGATCACCTACGCCGGGCACGACATCACGCACGCCTCCCGGCGCGAGCTGGCCCCGATGCGGTCCGAGATCCAGATGATCTTCCAGGACCCGTACTCGTCGCTGAACCCGCGCCAGACCGTCGGCACCATCATCCGCTCGCCGATGGAGGTCAACGGGATCGACCCGGCCGGCGGCCGGGAGAAGCGGGTCCGCGAACTGCTGGAGCTGGTCGGCCTCAACCCCGAGCACTACAACCGCTTCCCGCACGAGTTCTCCGGCGGCCAGCGCCAGCGCATCGGCGTCGCCCGCGCGCTCGCGCTCAACCCGAAGCTCATCGTGGCCGACGAGCCGGTCTCCGCCCTGGACGTGTCCATCCAGGCGCAGGTGGTCAACCTGCTCCAGAAGGTCCAGCAGGAGATGGGCATCGCCTTCCTGTTCATCGCCCACGACCTCGCGGTGGTCCGCCACTTCTCGCAGCGCGTCGCGGTGATGTACCTCGGCAAGGTGGTCGAGGTCGGCGACCGCGACTCCATCTACAACCGGCCCCGCCACCCCTACACGCACGCCCTGCTGTCGGCCGTGCCCGAGGTGGCCATGGACGACGAGCCCGACGACCGCGAGCGCATCCGCCTCGCCGGCGACGTGCCCTCGCCGATCATGCCGCCCTCGGGCTGCCGGTTCCGCACCCGCTGCTGGAAGGCGCAGGACAAGTGCGCCACGGAGGAGCCGCCGCTGGTGCGCCTCTCCGACAGCCGCGAGGGCCACCTGACCGCGTGCCACTTCCCCGAGGACCCCACCACGGAGGCCCGGGACGAGGACATCGTGCTGGACCCGGGCCTGAAGGCCCTGGAGAGCGAGAACGCCGCCACGGACTGACCGGTCCGGCCTCCGCGCGGCGCACCCCCGGAACCGGGGCGGGAGCACGTCTCCCGCCCCGGTTCCGTCGTCCGCGCCACCCGCGTGCTCCCCCCACCCGTACGGACGGGTGAAAGTGCGTTACCTCCCGCTTCGCCCGATAGTGGCCGGTAACGACTCAGGGCACGAGGAGGCACTTCATGCGCGGAGCCACACACGCCACATGGGCCGCGGGCGCGGCGGCGGTAGCCCTGGCGGTGACGGCCTGCGGAGGCGGCGGGGGCAGCGGCGACGGCGGCGCGGTGCTCAGCTCCTCCTGGGGCGACCCGCAGAACCCGCTGGAGCCGGCCAACACCAACGAGGTGCAGGGCGGCAAGGTCCTCGACATGATCTTCCGGCAGCTCAAGCAGTACGACCCGGACACAGGCGAGGCCAAGGACATGCTCGCCGAGAAGATCGAGACCTCGGACTCGCAGAACTTCACCATCACCGTCAAGGACGGCTGGACCTTCAGCAACGGCGAGAAGGTCACCGCCCAGTCCTTCGTGGACGCCTGGAACTACGGCGCCAGCCTGAAGAACAACCAGCGCAACGCGTACTTCTTCGCGTACATCGACGGCTACGACAAGGTGCACCCCGAGGACGGCAGCGCGCAGAGCGCCGACACCCTCTCGGGGCTGAAGGTCACCGGGCCCCGCACCTTCACCGTGAAGCTCGGGCAGAAGTTCTCCACGTTCCCCGACACCCTCGGCTACCCGGCCTTCGCGCCGCTGCCCCGGGCGTTCTTCGACGACCACGCCGGCTGGCTGAAGAAGCCCGTCGGCAACGGCCCGTACATGGTGGACACCTACACGCGCGGCTCCCAGATGTCGCTGCGCAAGTGGGACGACTACCCCGGCGCCGACAAGGCGCGCAACGGCGGTGTCGACCTCAAGGTGTACACCGACAACAACACCGCCTACACCGATCTGATGGCCGGCAACCTCGACCTCGTCGACGACGTCCCCGCCGCCCAGCTCAAGAACGTCAAGAAGGACCTCGGCGACCGGTACATCAACACCCCGGCCGGCATCATCCAGACCCTCGCCTTCCCCTTCTACGACGATGCCTGGAACAAGCCCGGCTCCGAGAAGGTCCGCAAGGGCCTGTCCATGGCGATCGACCGCAAGCAGATCACCGACACCATCTTCCAGCAGACCCGCACCCCGGCCACCGACTGGACCTCCCCGGTCCTCGGCGCGGACGGCGGCTACAAGGCGGGACTCTGCGGCGACGCCTGCGCGTACAAGCCCGACGAGGCCAAGAAGCTCATCCAGGAGGGCGGCGGCCTGCCCGGCGGCCAGGTGAAGATCACGTACAACGCCGACACCGGCTCCCACAAGCAGTGGGTCGACGCGGTCTGCAACTCCATCAACAACGCCCTGGGCAACGACCGCGCCTGCGTCGGCAACCCGGTCGGCACCTTCGCCGACTTCCGCAACCAGATCACCGACCAGAAGATGAGCGGTCCCTTCCGCGCCGGCTGGCAGATGGACTACCCGCTCATCCAGAACTTCCTCCAGCCGCTCTACTACACCAACGCCTCCTCCAACGACGGCAAGTGGTCCAACAAGCAGTTCGACAGCCTCGTCGACAAGGCCAACGGCGAGACCGACACCGCCACCGCCGTCAAGACCTTCCAGCAGGCCGAGGAGGTCCTGCGCGACAACATGGGCGCCATCCCGCTCTGGTACCAGAACGGCAGCGCCGGCTACTCCGACCGCCTCTCCGACGTCAAGCTCAACCCCTTCAGCGTCCCGGTATACAACGAGATCAAGGTCGGTTAGGGGGCGCCATGGGACGGTACGTCGTCCGGCGGCTGCTCCAGATGATCCCGGTCTTCATCGGGGCCACGCTGCTCATCTTCCTCATGGTCAACGTCATGGGCGACCCCATCGCGGGCCTGTGCGGCGACCGGCAGTGCGATCCGGCGACGGCCGCCCAGCTCCGGCGGGAGTTCGGCCTCGACCAGCCCGTGTGGCGGCAGTACGCGACCTACATGGGCAACGTGTTCACCGGCGACTTCGGCACCGCCTTCAACGGCCAGCCGGTCACCGAGCTGATGGGCACCGCCTTCCCGGTCACCATCCGGCTCACCCTCGTCGCCATCCTCTTCGAGATCGTCGTCGGCATCGTCCTCGGCGTGGTCACCGGACTGCGCCGGGGCCGCCCCGTCGACACCGGGGTGCTGCTGCTCACCCTCGTCGTGATCTCCGTGCCCACCTTCGTCACCGGCCTGCTGCTCCAGTTGCTGCTCGGCGTCAAGTGGGGCTGGATCGACCCGGCCGTCTCCACCGCGGCCCCCTTCGCCGAGCTGATCGTGCCCGGCCTGGTCCTCGCCTCGGTCTCCCTCGCCTACGTGACCCGGCTGACCCGCACCTCCATCGCCGAGAACCGCCGCTCCGACTACGTGCGCACGGCCCTCGCCAAGGGCCTGCCGCGCCACCGGGTCATCACCCGGCACCTGCTGCGCAACTCCCTCATCCCCGTCGTCACCTTCATCGGCACCGACATCGGGGCCCTGATGGGCGGCGCCATCGTCACCGAGCGGATCTTCAACATCCACGGCGTCGGCTACCAGCTCTACCAGGGCATCCTGCGCCAGAACACCCAGACCGTGGTCGGCTTCGTCACCGTGCTCGTCCTGGTCTTCCTGATCGCCAACCTCGTCGTCGACCTCCTGTACGCCGTACTCGACCCGAGGATCCGCTATGCCTGAGCAGCCCTACGAGCCCGAGCGCGCCATCGCCGGCACCGGCATGGGCGGACAGATGGACCTCGGCGCCAGCGAGGCCGCCACCCTGGAGAAACCCCCCGGCCCCGACGGCACCGGCCCCGAGGAGAAGCCCCGCAGCCTCTGGTCCGATGCCTGGCACGACCTGCGGCGCAACCCCGTCTTCCTGGTCTCCGCGCTGGTCATCCTCTTCCTGATCGTCATCTCCCTGTGGCCCTCCCTGATCGCCTCCGGCAGCCCCCTCAAGTGCGACCTGGCCAAGGCCCAGGAGGGCTCCCAGCCCGGCCACCCCTTCGGCTTCGACGGCCAGGGCTGCGACGTCTACACCCGCACCGTCTACGGCGCCCGCACCTCGGTGGCGGTCGGCGTCCTCGCCACCCTCGGCGTCGCCCTCCTCGGCAGCGTCTTTGGCGGGCTCGCCGGCTACTTCGGCGGGGCCGGGGACGCCGTACTGTCCCGGATCACCGACGTGTTCTTCGCCATCCCGGTCGTCCTCGGCGGGCTCGTGCTGCTCTCCGTCATCACCAGCAACACCGTCTGGCCGGTGATCGGCTTCATCGTCCTGCTCGGCTGGCCGCAGATCTCCCGCATCGCCCGCGGCTCCGTCATCACCGCCAAGCAGAACGACTACGTCCAGGCCGCCCGCGCCCTCGGCGCCTCCCACACCCGGCTCCTGCTGCGCCACATCGCGCCCAACGCGATCGCCCCCGTCATCGTCGTGGCGACCATCGCGCTCGGCACCTACATCTCCCTGGAGGCCACCCTGTCCTTCCTCGGCGTCGGACTGAAGCCGCCCAGCGTCTCCTGGGGCATCGACATCTCCGCGGCCTCCCCCTACATCCGCAACGCCCCGCACGCGCTGCTGTGGCCCTCCGGCGCCCTGGCGGTCACCGTCCTCGCGTTCATCATGCTCGGCGACGCGGTGCGCGACGCCCTCGACCCGAAGCTGAGGTGAGCCCCGCCATGCTGCTCGAAGTGCGCGACCTGCACGTGGAGTTCCGCACCCGGGACGGGGTCGCCAAGGCCGTCAACGGGGTCGGCTACGGCGTCGACGCGGGGGAGACCCTGGCCGTGCTCGGCGAGTCCGGCTCCGGAAAGTCCGTCACCGCCCAGACCGTCATGGGCATCCTCGACACCCCGCCCGGCAAGGTCACCGGCGGGCAGATCCTCTTCGAGGGCAGGGACCTGCTGACCATGAAGGAGGAGGAGCGCCGCAAGGTGCGCGGCGCCGAGATGGCGATGATCTTCCAGGACGCGCTGTCCTCCCTCAACCCCGTGCTCACCGTCGGCGACCAGCTCGGCGAGATGTTCACCGTGCACCGCGGCATGTCCCGCAAGGACGCCCGCGCCAAGGCGGTCGAGCTGATGGACCGGGTGCGCATCCCGGGCGCCCGGGAGCGGGTGCGGCAGTACCCGCACCAGTTCTCCGGCGGCATGCGCCAGCGCATCATGATCGCGATGGCGATCGCCCTGGAGCCCAAGCTGATCATCGCCGACGAGCCGACCACCGCCCTGGACGTCACCGTCCAGGCCCAGGTGATGGACCTGCTCGCGGAGCTGCGGCGCGAGTACCGCATGGGGCTGATCCTCATCACCCACGACCTCGGCGTGGTCGCCGACGTGGCCGACAAGATCGCCGTGATGTACGCCGGGCGGATCGTGGAGACCGCCTCCGTGCACGACATCTACAAGGCCCCGGCCCACCCGTACACCCGGGGCCTGCTCGACTCCATCCCGCGTCTGGACCAGAAAGGCCGGCAGCTCTACGCCATCAAGGGCCTGCCGCCCAACCTCACCCGCATCCCTGCCGGCTGCGCCTTCCACCCCCGCTGCCCCATGGCGCGGGACGTCTGCCGCACCGACGTGCCCCCGCTGTACGAGGTGACCGGCGCGCCGGCCGAGCGGGGCAGCGCCTGCCACTTCTGGAGGGAGTGCCTGCATGGCTGAGCCGATCCTGGAGGTGCGCGGGCTGGTCAAGCACTACCCGCTCACCACCGGCATCCTCTTCAAGAAGCAGGTCGGCGCGGTGAAGGCCGTCGACGGGGTCGACTTCCACCTGGACCGGGGCGAGACCCTCGGCATCGTCGGCGAGTCCGGCTGCGGCAAGTCCACGGTCGCCAGGATGCTGGTGAACCTCGAACGCCCCACGGCCGGGGAGATCCGCTACAAGGGCGAGGACATCACCCGGCTCTCCGGCCGCGCGCTCAAGGCCGTGCGCCGCAACATCCAGATGGTCTTCCAGGACCCCTACACCTCCCTCAACCCGCGCATGACGGTCGGCGACATCATCGGGGAGGCGTACGAGATCCACCCGGAGGCGGCGCCCAAGGGGGACCGCCGGGCGCGGGTGCGGGACCTGCTGGACGTGGTCGGCCTCAACCCCGAGTACATCAACCGCTACCCCCACCAGTTCTCCGGAGGCCAGCGCCAGCGCATCGGCATCGCGCGCGGGCTCGCCCTGCGCCCCGAGATCATCGTCGCGGACGAACCGGTCTCCGCCCTCGACGTCTCCGTGCAGGCGCAGGTGATCAACCTGATGGGCCGGCTCCAGGACGAGTTCGACCTGTCCTACCTCTTCATCGCCCACGACCTGTCGATCGTGCGGCACATCTCCGACCGGGTCGGCGTGATGTACCTCGGCCGCATCGTGGAGACCGGCCGCGACGCGGAGATCTACGACCACCCCACGCACCCCTACACGCAGGCGCTGCTGTCGGCCGTGCCGGTGCCCGACCCGGACGCCCGGGAGCGCCGCGAGCGGATCATCCTGGCGGGCGACGTGCCCTCGCCGACGAACATCCCCTCGGGCTGCCGGTTCCGCACCCGCTGCTGGAAGGCGCGAGAGCGCTGCGCGCTGGAGGTGCCGGCGCTGGCGGTGCCCGCCGAGTTCCGGTACGCGGCCGGGCCCGCGGCGCACGACTCGGCGTGCCACTTCGCGGAGGAGAAACGGGTGGTGCCGCCGGCGGACGAGGGGCCTTCCGCCGCGGGCGGCGCGGAGGGCCGGGGCGGCGGGGACGAGGGCGACGCGGAGGGCCGGGGCGACGGCGGGGCGTCCGGCGTGGCGGGGGGCCCTGGCCCCGGTGGCCCGCGGCGGCGCGGGGCACACCGGGAGGACGGCGGGGACGGCGGGGAGGGCGGGAGCGGCGGCGACGGGGCGGGCGGCGGCTGAGGGCGTCACGGAGGGGGCGGAGCGGGCCCGCGGGGCCGCCACGGCGGCGGGCCCGGGGGCCAAGGCACGCCCGGGTCCGCCGAAGGCCGCTTTACGGCGTACCGCCGCCCCGCCGGGCGTGTCGTGACCCGCCCGGCGGCACCCGGCGCCCCCTGACCGCCGCCCCGCCGGTCGCCGACCCGCCCGGCCGGGTCCGGCCGCGTCCGCGCCGGGGCGGCCGACACACCGTCAGTCCCGTGCCGCGGGACCCCCGGAGCCGGCCAGCGAGCGCTTCAGGAAGTCCGCCTGGAGCAGCAGCAGGTTCTCGGCGACCTCCTCCTGCGGGGTCATGTGCGTCACCCCGGACAGGGGCAGCACCTCGTGCGGGCGTCCGGCGGCCAGCAGGGCGGAGGACAGGCGCAGCGAGTGGGCGACCACCACGTTGTCGTCGGCCAGCCCGTGGATGATCATCATGGGCCGGTGCGGCCCGGCCGCGTCGACCAGCCCCGCGTCGTCGACGAGCGAGTTGCGGCGGTACACCTCCGGACGCTCGCCCGGATCCCCGAGGTAGCGCTCCTGGTAGTGCGTGTCGTACAGGCGCAGGTCCGTCACCGGGGCGCCCACCACGGCGGCGTGGAAGACGTCCGGGCGGCGCAGCACCGCCAGCGCCGCGAGGTAGCCGCCGAAGGACCAGCCGCGCACGGCGACCCGCGTGAGGTCGAGCGGGAACCGTCCGGCGAGCGCCTGGAGCGCGTCGACCTGGTCCTGGAGCACGACGGCGGCCAGCTCGTCCCTGACGGCCTTCTCCCAGGCGGGGGAGCGGCCCGGAGTGCCCCGCCCGTCGGCGACGACCACCGCGAAGCCCTGGTCGGCGAACCACTGCGAGGTCAGGTGGGCGTTGTGGGCGGCGGTCACCCGCTGGCCGTGCGGACCTCCGTAGGGGTCCATCAGGACGGGGAGAAGGGCGTCTCCGTGGTAGTCCGTAGGCATAAGCACGGCGCACGGGACGCTGCGTGCGCCCCCCTGGGTGAGCGTCACGCGCGGGGAGAAACCGGGACGTTCCGCATGGGAGGCGATCGTCGCGACGGGCTCTCCGTCGCGCAGCACCCGCGCCGTCGTCCCGGGCCGGTCCAGGGTCGCCGAGACGAGCACGCTCACCTCGCCCGCGCGTACGGCGGTGTGCACGCCCGGTTCCCGCGAGACGCGCTCCATGCCCAGTTCGTTGACCCGGTGCACATGTACCTCGCCGGTTTCCGGGTCGGCCGCGTCCGCGCCGGCGGAGGCCGACACCAGCACGTCCCGCCCGCCCACGTCCAGCACCGCGCGCAGGTGCAACTGCGAACCGGTCAGCGGTCGTTCGCCCACGGCGAGGACCCGCGCCCCGCCCTCGTCGGCGATCCGGACGAGCTGTCCCGACGGGCTCCAGCACGGCACGCCGGGGAAAAGTTCCAGCCAATCCGGATCCTCGTCCGCGTGCACCATCCGGGTCGCCCCCGAGGCGGTGTCCACGGCCAGGATCACCTGCCCGCGCTGGTCGCGCGCCTGCACGAGCAGCAGCGGCGCACCCGCCGCCGACCAGTGCACTCGCGCCAGGTACGGGTAGCGCGCCCGGTCCCACAGGACCTCCGTGCGCTCCCCGTCCAGGCCGATCAGGAAGAGCCGCACGTCCGCGTTGGGGGTGCCCGCCGCCGGGTACGCCACCTGCTGCGGAGCGCGGTCGGGACGGGCCGGGTCGGAGATCCACCAGCGCCGCACGGGGCTCTCGTCCACCCGCGCCACCAGCAGCCGGTCCGACTCCGGGGACCACCAGAAGCCCCGGCTGCGGCTCATCTCCTCGGCCGCGACGAACTCGGCGAGCCCGAACGTGACGCCCTCGCCGTCCGGTTCGGCCAGCGCCCGGTCGCCCTCGCCCTCGGCGCCCACCACCCGCAGCGCGCCCCGGGCGACGTAGGCGATGTGCCGCCCGTCGGGGGCGGGGCGGGGGTCGACCACCGGGGAGGGAGTGCGCAGCTCACGGGCGGTGCCGGCGCGCAGCTCGGCGGTGAACAGCCGCCCGGACAGGGCGAACGCGGCCAGTTCCACGGCCCCGTCGGTGGCATAGCCGACGATGCCCGCGCCGCCCTCGCGGCTGCGTTCGCGCCGGGCCCGCTCCTCGGGGGAGAGCCGCTCCGCCGCGCCGTGCAGCAGGGCGCCCGGTTCCGCCGCGGGGCGCTCGGTGCCCTCGGCGACGTCGAGGACCCACAGGGCCTGGGAGCGGTCCGTGCCGGAGCCGGAGCGCAGGAAGACGACCCGCGAACCATCGGGTGCCACGGTGAACGCGCGGGGCGTTCCGAGTGTGAACCGCTGGGTGCGGGCGTGCTGTCGGGGGAAGGTGCCGGACTCGGTCGTCATGCCCCGACCATATTGGCCATGCGCCCCCTTGTGCGGCCGTGCGCCGAGCGATGCGCGCGTACGGAAAGTTATGATCACTAGCGCATAGTGGGTATCAACCAGATGCCCGCCGTGTGGATTTATCTGCCCCCATGGTTCCGTCTGTTCGACCCGACCGCGTCCGACCCCCCATGTCCCTGGGTTCTTTGGAGGTGAACCGCCGTGGCACTCTCGATTTCGGCGGTGGTGCTGCTGGCGATCATCGTCTTCCTGCTGATCAAGAAATCAGGACTGAAGGCCGGGCACGCGGTCGTCTGCATGCTGCTCGGCTTCTACCTGGCCTCCTCGACCGTCGCGCCCACGATCAGTGAGCTGACGACGAACATCGCGGGGATGATCGGCAACTTCAAGTTCTGACACCGGACCCCGTCCGGTTGTCCGGCCCCGGGCCGCGAGGGCACCGCAGCGCCCCCGCGGCCCGGGTGCGGGCAGGGCGCCCGCTCCGCTCCGTCCCGCCCGCACCCGCGTACCCCGCCCGGCGCGCGACGAGGGGAGGGCCCCCGCCCGGGGAGGACGCCTCGTAGGCTGGTGCCCATGACGGAACGGCCCTCCCCCGACCTCCCGGCGGGGGCACCCCCGGCCCGCCGCGACCGGCGGCTGCTGCTGGTGCACGCGCACCCGGACGACGAGTCGATCAACAACGGCGTCACCATGGCCCGCTACGCGGCCGAGGGCGCCCACGTGACCCTGGTGACCTGCACCCTGGGCGAGCGGGGCGAGGTCATCCCGCCCGAGTTGGCCCACCTCGGCGGCGCGGCCCTCGGCGAACACCGGCTCGGCGAACTGACCGCCGCGATGCGCGCCCTCGGCGTCGACGACTTCCGGCTCCTGGGCGGACCGGGCCGGTACGCCGATTCCGGGATGATGGGCCTGCCCGACAACGACGACCCCGGCTGCCTCTGGCAGGCCGACGTCGACGAGGCGGCCGGCCTCCTCCTCGACATCGTCCGCGAGGTCCGCCCGCAGGTCCTCGTCACCTACGACCCCGACGGCGGCTACGGCCACCCCGACCACGTGCAGGCCCACCGCGTCGCCATGCGCGCGGCCGAACTCGCCGCCGCGGAAGGCCACGCGATCGCGAAGGTCTACTGGAACCGCGTCCCCCGCTCCACCGCCGAGTCCGCCTTCGCCCGCCTGCGCGAGGAGTTGCCGGGCCTCCCCTTCGCGGAGGCGGCCGGCGTCGGGGACGTGCCCGGCGTCGTCGACGACGAGCGGATCACCACCGAGATCCGCGGCGCGGGCGCCGCCCCGGCCGCCAAGGCCGCCGCGATGCGCGCCCACGCCACCCAGATCGAGGTCGCCGGCGAGTGGTTCGCCCTCTCCAACGGGCTGGCCCAGCCCCTGTTCACCACCGAGTACTACGAACTGGTGCGCGGCGAGCGCACCGGCGACGGCCGCGAGGACGACCTGTTCGCCGGGATCGGGGAGGCACCGTGAGCGAGCGCGACCGCCGCCCCGAACCCGTCCCCGCGCTCGCCCGGCCGCTGCGCCTGCCCTCCGCCGGGCGGGCCCTCCTTCACCTGGGACTCCTCGTCCTCGGCGCGGTCACCGGCGTCGCCGGGGCGCTGGTCCAGCCCGGCTGGTTCCCCGGCGGACTGCTGCTCGCGCTGGCCGCGGAGGCCGGCCTCTGCCTCGGCGCGGCCCGCGCCACCGGCAGCCGGGCGGGGGCCGCGGTGCCCGCCGTGGGCTGGGCGGTCGCCGTCATCCTGCTCACCACCAGCCGCCCGGAGGGCGACTTCCTCTTCGCCGCCGGGGCCGCCTCCTACGTCTTCCTGCTGGGCGGCCTCGTCATCGCTGTGATGTGCGCCACCCTGGCGCCGGTGCGGCAACCGGACCGCGACCCCGCCCGACTTGGCAAGTGACGTACCGGTTCGCCGGGGCACGGCCGTGAGGGTCGGGTGCGGGTTTCCCCAGCGGCCCGGCGAGAGGGGCCGGAAGCGGCCAGTATGGTGGTGCGCGCCGCCGAGCCGCCCGCTTTCAGGTGTGATGGGCGGCGGAGCCAATCGGGAGAACCTGCCTTGAGTCGAGAAACTGACAGTCCATCCTCCGGGCCCCAGGGGCGGGGCGGAGCCGCGTACCCCTCGGGCACCCCGCCCTACGGGACCCCCACGGCTCCCGGCGCCGGTCAGGACGCGGGCCGTTCGGCCAAGCGTCCGGAGGACCGCAAGACCGAGACGACGCTGACGACCCGTATCCGGATCAACATCCCGGGATCGCGGCCCATCCCGCCCGTCGTCGTGCGCAAGACCGTCGCCGACGCCGACCCCGCGGACGGCGAGCCGGAGCAGGCCGAGCGGACCTCGCCGAGTCTCCCGGCGCCGCCCGTACCGCAGGCTCCCGCCGAACCCGCGCAACCCGCCCCGCCCGCCGAGGAGAAGCCGACCAGCGACTGGTTCGCGCCCCGCAAGTCGGCTCCCGGCAAGGGCGGTCAGGGCGGCGGCTCCGCCAACGGTGCAGGTCAGCAGGGTGGTTCGGGCGCTTCCGGGACCGTCGGCGGTGCGGGCACGGGCGGCGCCCCCGTGGCCGGCACGCGGCCGGGCGGCGGGAGTGGCCGCCCCGCCGGTGTGGTCGGCGGCATGAGCGTGACCGGCGGCGCGCGGACCGGCTCCCCGAACGGGGCCGGCCTCTCCGGCGCGACCGGCGGACCCGTGGCTCCCGGGCACGGCGGCGGCACCGGCTCCTTCGACGTCACCGAGGCGCTGGCCGGTCCCTCGACGGGCGGCACGCGCCCGGCCGCCCCCGGCACCGGCGAACCGCGCCGCGACGACCTGCCGTACGTCTCCGACGACGGCCGCGCCCCCCAGGACCCCTTCGGCGGCCCCCAGCGGCCGGGCGGGGACGGCCCCGGCGGTCCGCGGGGACCCGGCACCGGTCCCGTGCCACGCGTCCCCGGTGCCGCGCTGAGCGACGACACCGCCGTCCTCACCCCGCAGAAGCAGGCCGCCGCGCCGCCCGGCGCCTTCGGCAACCCGGGCAACGTCTCCGGCGACACCCTCACCAGCGGCGTCCCCTTCGTCCCCGGCGACCAGAACGTCTCCTACCAGCACCTGTTCCCGGACGAACCCGCCGTCGGCGGCCCCCCGAAGCCGCCCGCGCCGGCGGAGCCCGCCGCCACCCCCGCCAAGCCCGCCAAGAAGGGCCGCAGCAAGCTCGCGCTGCTCGGCGTCGGCGTGTTCCTGGTCGGTGGCGTCGCCTACGGCGCGGGCCTGCTGATGAACCGCTCCGACGTGCCCAAGGGCACCACCGTGCTCGGCGTCGACATCGGCGGCGGCACCCGCGACGACGCCGTCGAGAAACTCGACGCCGCCTTCGGGGACCACATGGCCAAGCCGCTGAAGCTCGCCGTGGACGGCCAGACCGTCTCGCTCAAGCCCGACCAGGCGGGGCTCCAGTTCGACACCCAGGCCACCGCCAGCTCCGCCGCCCGCAGCGACTACAACCCGGTCTCCGTGATCGGCTCCCTCTTCGGCAACCACCGCGTCGTCGAGCCGGTGATGCCCGTGGACGAGGAGAAGCTCCAGGCCGCCCTCACCAGCGCGGCCGGCGGCGCCGGTTCGATGACCGAGGGCTCGATCCGCTTCGAGTCCGGCAAGGTCGTCCCGGTCTACGGCAAGGCGGGCAAGGGCATCGACGTCGCCGGGTCCGCCCAGGCGATCGAGCGGGCCTACCGCGCGCAGGTCGAGAACGGCGCCTCCGACCCGGTGAAGGTGCCGACCACCACCCGGCAGCCCACGGTCCCCGACGCCGAGGTCGACCGGATGGTGAAGGAGTTCGCCCAGCCCGCGATGTCCGGCCTCGTCACCGTGCAGTCCGACGCCGCGCACACGATCGCCTTCAGCCCCGCCAACTCGCTGTGGAAGTTCCTCGGCGTCAAGGCGCAGAACGGCAAGCTCGTCGAGTACTACGACCAGGCCGCCCTCAAGGAGCTGTACGGCGACACCTTCGACGGCGTCCTGATCAACCGCGCCACCGGCGAGAAGACCCCGGTCACCGTCCAGGACGTGATCAGCGCCCTGCGCCCGGCGCTGAAGAGCACCGACAACCGCGTCGGCGTCATCGAGACCGACCCGAGCTGACCCACCGGCGACGGGCGCCCGGCCGCCGCCGGGCGCCCCTTCGCCCTGCCCGCGCCGGTCAGTTGAGCAGCGCCCGCGCGGCGCGCGCCTCCGCCCGTACGCCCTCGGCGGCCTCCTCGTCGACGGCGGCGGCCACCTCCGCGTACTCCTCCAGTTCGGCGGCGCCCGCCGCGAACTCGCCGCGCAGCACCAGCAGCCGCGCCCGCTCGTGGCGCAGCCGCGCCGGATGGGCGGGCAGCGCGAGCGCCAGGTCCACCGCCCACAGCGCCACGTCGGAGCGTTCCGGACGCGCCTTGGCCCAGGCCCGCACGTTGTTCAGGACGCGGGCGACGACGTCGAGGGGTGCCGCCGGTTCGAGCATCGCCGCACCGAGCGGCCCGCCGGTCGCCCCGGCCACCAGCGCCTGCGCGTCCTGACCGGCGAGGACGCGGCCCCCGGCGAACGGATCGGCCAGCACCGGGTCCCCGGCGGGGCCGAAGCCGACCACGAAGTGACCGGGCAGCGCGACCCCGTACACCGGCGCACCCGCCCGCCGGGCCACTTCCAGCCACACCACCGACAGCAGGATCGGCAGCCCCCGCCGGCGCCGCAGCACCTCGTGCAGCAGCGAGGACTCCAGCCGCGCGTAGTCCGCGGGCACACCGCCGAATCCGTACCGCCCGCCCAGCAGATCGCGCAGGGCCACCGCCCAGGCGTGCGGGCCGCCCGGCCCGTACGGCAGCTCACCGGCGAGCCGGTCCAGCTCCACCTGCGCGGCGTCGAGCCCCGCCTCGTCCAGCGACCCGTCCGCCACCGCGCCCACCAGCAGGCACAGCACCGACAGGTCGGGGCGCTCGCAGCGGGCCTCCTCGGCGAACCGCCGCCGCAGGTCCTCCGAGCGGTCCGGGGGCGGTGGCTGGGGTCGGTGGCGCATGGGTCCTCGCTGTCCTCCCGCGGCGCTCAGCGCCGCTCCGTCCCGGCGTCCCGGGGCTCGCGGTAGTGGTGGTACGCGTGGTGCGCGGTGAAGCCCAGCGCGGCGTACAGCGCCCGCGCCGGTGCGTTGTCCGTCTCCACCTGGAGCCACGCCGCCGACGCGCCCTCGTCGAGCGCACGCCCGGCCAGCGCGGCCATCACCCCGGTGGCGAGCCCGCGCCGGCGCCGGGCCGGGTCCACCTCGACCGCCGAGAAGGACGCCCACCGCCCGTCCACGGCGCACCGCCCGATCGCGGCCGGCGCCGGGCCCTCGCCGGGCACCGAGGCGAACCACACCGACGGCCCGCCGCCCAGCACCCGCAGCGCCACCTCGTCCAGCCCCGCGCGCCGGTACCGGCCGAGCCACGCCGCGTCCGCCGTCCGGGCGAGCGACACGCCGGAGCCGTCCGCCCGGTCGGCGACCGGGGCCAGCGCGCCGGTCCACAGCTCGGCCGACACCTCCCGCTCCCAGCCGCGGCGTTCCAGCTCCGCCGCGAGCACCTCCTGCGTGCCCTCGGCGCCGGAGGCGGTCTGCACGTAGGCGGGGAGCCCGCGCTCCCCGTACCAGCGCCGTACGACGGCCAGCGCCTCGTCGAGGGGGCGGCCGGGATCGCCCAGCGGCAGCACCGAGTTGGCCCGCCGGGTGAAGCCGCCCGCGGCGCGCAGCTCCCAGCCGCCGAGCCGTTCGGCCTCGACCGGCGGCCAGGCGCGCGAGGCGACGCGGGCCAGTTCCCCGTAGGAGGCGGCGGGGCCGCGTCTGCGGGCCCGCGCGGCGGGCACCACCTTGCCCGCGACCAGGGAGGATTCGGCGATCTGGACGACCTCGCCACTCTTCCGTGTGATCAGCAGCACACCATCGTCCCATGATGTGAGAACACCGAGTGTGTCGGTGTACTTGCCCTCGGTGGCGCCGGGCTCGCTCAGACGTCGTACGGAGACCCGTTTGCCCACGTCAGCAGCGGTGACCCGGACTTCCAGACGCCCGGCGGCGGATATTTCCACGGGTCGGTTCACCCCTCCTGTTCGGATCATGCCTCGGAACGGAGATACTAGGGGCGGGCATCGACGACGCCGCGCTCCCGCGCGCCAGGCGGCGGAGCCTGAGGAGGCCCGCCGGCGCCCAATCGAGGAGGAACGACAGCGTGACCTACGTCATCGCGCAGCCTTGTGTCGACGTGAAGGACAAGGCGTGCATCGAGGAGTGCCCGGTCGACTGCATCTACGAGGGCCAGCGGTCCTTGTACATCCACCCGGACGAATGCGTCGACTGTGGTGCCTGTGAGCCGGTCTGCCCGGTCGAGGCGATCTTCTACGAGGACGACACTCCCGAGGAGTGGAAGGACTACTACAAGGCGAACGTCGAGTTCTTCGACGAGCTCGGCTCGCCCGGCGGCGCCAGCAAGCTGGGACTGATCGAGCGCGACCACCCCTTCATCGCCGCGCTGCCGCCGCAGGCGTAACCCCGCGAGCCCGGCCGCACGCCCGCGCCGCCTCGGTCCCGTACGGCCCGATCGCCCGATCGCCGCACGGGACCGAGGCGTTTGCCGTCCGGCGGCGCGTCCGCAGCAGAAAGTGAGCTCCCCGTGTCCGCAGTCTCCGACCGACTCCCCGACTTTCCCTGGGACCGGCTCGCGCCGTACAAGGCGACGGCCGCCGCCCACCCGGACGGCATCGTCGACCTCTCCGTCGGCACCCCCGTCGACCCGGTGCCCGACCAGGTCCAGAAGGCGCTGATCGCCGCGGCCGACTCCCCGGGCTACCCGACCGTGTGGGGCACCCCCGAACTGCGGGACGCGATCACCAACTGGGTGGGCCGCCGCCTGGGCGCCCGGGGCATCACCCACCACCACGTGCTGCCCGTCGTCGGCTCCAAGGAACTCGTCGCCTGGCTCCCCACCCAGCTCGGCCTCGGCCCCGGCGACCGGGTCGCCTTCCCCCGCCTGGCCTACCCCACCTACGAGGTCGGCGCCCGCCTCGCCCGCGCCGCCCACGAGGCGTACGACGACCCGACCGAGCTGGACCCGGACGGCCTGCGGCTGCTGTGGCTCAACTCCCCGTCGAACCCGACCGGCCGGGTGCTCTCCAAGCCGGAGCTGACCCGGATCGTCGCCTGGGCCCGCAAGCACGGCGTCCTGGTCGTCTCCGACGAGTGCTACCTGGAGCTGGGCTGGGAGGCCGACCCGGTCTCCGTGCTGCACCCGGACGTCAGCGGCGGCTCCTGCGAGGGGCTCGTCGCCGTCCACTCCCTCTCCAAGCGGTCCAACCTCGCGGGCTACCGGGCGGCCTTCCTCGCGGGCGACCCGGAGGTGCTCGGCCCGCTGCTGGAGATCCGCAAGCACGGCGGCATGATGACCCCGGCGCCGACGCAGGCGGCCGTGGTGGCGGCCCTCGGCGACGACGAGCACGTCCGCGTCCAGCGCGAGCGCTACGCCGCCCGCCGCGCCGCCCTGCGGGAGGCGCTGCTCGGCCACGGCTTCCGTATCGAGCACAGCGAGGCGAGCCTCTACCTGTGGGCGACACGCGGGGAATCCTGCTGGGAGACGGTGTCCCACCTCGCCGAACACGGCATCCTGGTGGCGCCCGGCGACTTCTACGGGCCGGCCGGCGCGAACTTCGTGCGGGTCGCGTTCACCGCGACCGACGAGCGCGTCCGGGCGGCGGTCGACCGGCTGCGCTGAGCCGCGACCGGGGCGGGGCCGGACTCCCCGCCCCGGGCGCGGGGCCGGACTCCCGGGCCGCCGGACGGCCGCCGTGCGCGGTCGGCCGGGCCCGCGGGTCGCGGTCGCCGCGCACGGCCCCGACGGGCCCGCGGGACGGCCGGGTACGGCACGACGGGGCCCGGGAGACCCCGGACCCCGTCGGTCGCACCCCGCCGGGTCAGCCGAGCGGCAGGCCGTCCACCGGCAGGCCGCCCTGGGCCGCGCCGCCGACCAGGTCCCCGGCCGCCTGCTGGGCCGCCGGCGCCGCGCTGTCGACGACCGTGCCGCCGGCCTGGCCCGCGACCCCGGTGACGTTCTGGGCGGTGTCCTCGACGGTGCCGCCGACGTTCGCCGTGTCCAGCGCGGTCAGCCCGCCGAGGGACGGGGTGGCCGGCAGGGCGGGAGCCGCGCCGGCGGAGCCGGCCGCACCGACCCCGGCGGCGGCTCCGGCGGCGACGAGCAGCGCGGCACGGGCGATCCGGCGGGTCAGGGGGAGGGACATGATGCTCCTTCGACGGAGTGAACGGTGAGTGTTCCGCCCGCTCCCGGTGCAAGATCAACCGGGGTCGGACGCAGTGACTACCGCTCGACGGCGCCGAAGGTTGCGGCGGCCCGAGGTAAAGAGTTGGTAATGCGTCGCATTATCGGGTGCGCTGACAAGCGGGTGGGACCTCCCCGTTCCGGGGGCGCGCAACCCCGGGAGAGCCCTGCGTACGCGCCGTTTTCGCGCCCCCCGGGGTGACGGCGCGGCAGGGTGCGCGGCCCGCTCCGCCCGTGTGGGTGAGGACAACTCTCGCGGGTGAGGGGCCGTACGGCTGCCCGAACGCCCCCTGCGGGCGGGCGCGGCTCGTGGGGGACGTGCGCGGGGCGCCCGGGGCTCAGCGGGGCGCGGAGGTGATGCGGACCGCGCCCGGCCCCGTCTCCGCGCCCTGGGCGCCGCCGCCCGCCACGGGCCGCCACTTGCTGTCGGTGTTCCCCGCCGTCCACACCCGGCCCGCGTAGGAGACCTGCTCGATGTGGAGCGCCGAGGCGTTGGCCACCGCCCAGTGCGCGAACTGCCAGCCGCGCTGTTCCGGCCGGTCCTCGCCACCGTCCGCCGCGCCGCCGCCGGGTACCACCGGCACCGTGACGGTCCGCCCCGAGGAGCGCTCCGCCGCGGGTCCGTCCGGGGCGTCGCCCGCCGGGTCCGGCCCGGCCGGGGCGGCGGGCCCGGCGGCCGTCCCCGGCGTCTCGCCGGGGACGGCAGCGGCGTCGGGGGCGTCCGCGGCCTCCGGGAGCCGCGGCGCCGGGGTGCCGTCCGCCGGGGTGCCGTCCGCCGGGGCCCGCGGACCGGACGGCGTGCCCGTGGGCGACGGGGCCGGGCCGGCCACCGCGTCCACCGGCCGCAGCACCGCGCGCCCGAAGTCCCGCACGAGGGCGGCGCGGACCGCGTCCGGGCCCTTGGCCCGGGTCGGCGCGGGCTGCCCCTGGCAGGTCAGCGTCGCCGCGGACCGCCCGGTCAGCGCCGCGGCCAGCAGCGTGGCGTCCGGCTCGTGCTTGGCGTACGCCTGCGGGAAGCCGCTGCGCTGCACGCGCTGCGCCGCCACCGTCAGCGGCAGGCGCGTGTACCCCGGCACCTCGACCAGGTGGTCGTAGAACATGCCCGCCGAGTACGCCGGGTCCATGATCTCCTCCGGCGTGCCCCAGCCCTGCGAGGGCCGCTGCTGGAACAGGCCGACCGAGTCCCGGTCGCCGTAGTCGATGTTGCGCAGGGCGGACTCCTGCAACGCGGTCGCCAGCGCGATGGTCACCGCGCGTTCGGGCAGGTTGCGGGCGGTGCCGACGGCGGTGATGGTCGCCGCGTTCACCGCCTGCTCCGGGGTGAACACGTAGGTCGCCCCGTCGCCGTCGCCGGAGACGACCTTGCAGCCGGGCACGCCCGCGCCACCGGTGACGTACTGCAGCGCCAGGTAGCCGGCGACCGCGAGCAGGACCACGAAGGATGACCCGAAACGGAGAAGACGGCCTCGGCGTTTGCGGGTTGGGGACGGCTCAAGCACGCGTCCAAGGTACTGGAGAGTCACCGGGCCCGAGCGACGGGCATGACGGACGGGACACCGGGCGGAGGGACCTCCGCCGGTTTCTCCGGGTTAGGGTCGAGACCATGGCCGATACCCCGCTTGACCTCACTCTGGACGCCGCGGAGCTGACCGCGCGCCTCGTCGACTTCCCGTCCGAGAGCGGCTCCGAGAAGCCCCTCGCCGACGCGATCGAGAGCGCCCTTCGCGCCCTGCCGCACCTGAGGGTCGACCGGTACGGCGACAACGTCGTCGCCCGCACGGACCTCGGCCGTGCCGAGCGCGTGATCCTGGCCGGCCACATCGACACCGTCCCCATCGCCGGCAACGTCCCCTCGCGGCTGGACGAGGACGGCGTGCTGTGGGGGTGCGGCACCTGCGACATGAAGGCGGGCGTCGCCGTCCAGTTGCGGATCGCGGCCACCGTCCCGGCCCCCAACCGCGACCTGACCTTCGTCTTCTACGACAACGAGGAGGTCGCCGCCGAGCTGAACGGCCTGAAGCACGTGGCGGAGGCCCACCCCGACTGGCTGGCCGGCGACTTCGCGGTGCTCCTCGAACCCTCCGACGGCGAGGTCGAGGGCGGCTGCCAGGGCACCTTGAGGGTGCTGCTGAAGACGGCGGGGGAGCGGGCGCACTCCGCGCGCTCCTGGATGGGCTCCAACGCCATCCACGCCGCCGCCCCGATCCTCGCGCGCCTCGCCGCCTACGAACCGCGCAGCCCGGTCGTCGACGGGCTGGAGTACCGCGAGGGCCTGAACGCCGTCGGCATCTCGGGCGGGGTCGCGGGCAACGTGATCCCCGACGAGTGCGTGGTCACCGTCAACTTCCGCTACGCCCCCGACCGCAGCGAGGAGGAGGCCCTGGCCCACGTCCGGGAGGTCTTCGAGGGCTGCGGCGTGACGGAGTTCGTCGTCGACGACCACAGCGGGGCGGCCCGCCCGGGACTGACCCACCCGGCCGCCGCCGCCTTCGTCGAGGCCGTCGGCGGCACCCCCCGGCCCAAGTACGGCTGGACCGACGTGTCCCGCTTCTCCGCGCTCGGCGTCCCGGCCGTCAACTACGGTCCCGGCAACCCCCACCTGGCGCACAAGCGCGACGAACGCGTCGAGACCGCCAAGATCCTGGCCGGCGAGGAGCGGCTGCGTTCCTGGCTGACCTCGTGATCGACCGGCGTGTTTACCCGGCTGTGCGGCGGACATGCTGAGGTCCCCCGTACGTAACCCGCGTGGATCTACGCTGACCTGGAAGAACCTGCAACACGGAGGGAGCGCACATGGCGACAGGCAACCCGGAGGGCAAGAAGCAGCCACCGGACGAACAGCGCCTGGGTCCCGTCCTCCGCCGGCGCGACCAGGTCCAGCGCAGTACCACGGACCAGCGCCTGCTGGACGAGCGCGCGCCGACGGACTGGGTCCACACCGACCCCTGGCGGGTGCTGCGCATCCAGTCGGAGTTCATCGAGGGCTTCGGCACGCTGGCCGAACTGCCGCCCGCCATCAGCGTCTTCGGTTCGGCCCGGACCCCGGTCCAGTCACCGGAGTACGAGACCGGGGTGCGGCTCGGCCGCGGTCTGGTCGAGGCCGGCTTCGCGGTCATCACCGGCGGCGGCCCCGGGGTCATGGAGGCGGCCAACAAGGGCGCCCTGGAGGCGAAGGGCGTCTCCGTCGGCCTCGGCATCGAGCTGCCCTTCGAACAGGGACTGAACCCCTACGTCGACATCGGGCTGAACTTCCGGTACTTCTTCGTCCGCAAGATGATGTTCGTCAAGTACGCGCAGGGCTTCGTGGTCCTGCCCGGCGGGCTCGGCACCCTGGACGAGCTGTTCGAGGCGCTCACCCTGGTGCAGACCCAGAAGGTGACCCGCTTCCCGATCGTCCTCTTCGGCGAGCGGTACTGGCGCGGGCTGGTCGACTGGCTCCGCGACACCCTGGTCGCCGAGGGCAAGGCGGCGGAGAAGGACCTGCTCCTGTTCCACCTCACCGACGACGTGGACGAGGCGGTCGCCCTCGTCTCCAAGGAAGCGGGCCGCTAGGGCCTCTCGTGTGGATCACGCCGGGCTCGCGGGTCCGGCCTGATCCACACGGAAGACCCTAGGCCAGACCGCGGCGGGCCACCGCCGGGGCGCGGTGGCCCGCGATGGACGCCACCATCTCCAGCACCTGCCGGGTCTCCGCCACCTCGTGCACCCGGTACACCCGCGCCCCCAGCCACGCCGACACCGCCGTCGTCGCCAGCGTGCCGAGGAGACGTTCCTTCACCGGCCGGTCCAGCGTCTCCCCGACGAAGTCCTTGTTCGACAGGGACACCAGCACCGGCCACCCCGTCCCCGTCATCTCCCCGAGCCGCCGCGTCGCCTCCAGGCTGTGCCGGGTGTTCTTCCCGAAGTCGTGCCCCGGGTCGATCATCACCGACTCCCGCGGCACCCCCAGCGCCACCGCCCGCTCGGCCAGCCCCACCGTCACCCGCAGGATGTCGGCCATCACGTCCTCGTACGCCACCCGGTGCGGACGGGTGCGCGGCAGCGCGCCCCCGGTGTGCGTGCACACCAGCCCCGCCCCGTACCGCGCGGCGACCTCCGCCAGCCTGGGGTCCGCACCGCCCCACGCGTCGTTCAGCACGTCCGCGCCCGCCTCGCACACGGCCTCGCCGACCTCGTGCCGCCAGGTGTCCACGCTGATCACGACGTCCGGGTGACGCCGCCGCACCTCGGCGACGAAACCCACGGTGCGCCGCGCCTCCTCGCGCGCCGACACCTCCTCGCCGGGGCCGGCCTTCACCCCGCCGATGTCGATGATCCCCGCGCCCTCGGCCACCGCCCGCTCCACGCGGGCCAGCGCCGGCTCGTCGAGGAAGGTCGCCCCCCGGTCGTAGAAGGAGTCCGGGGTCCGGTTCACGATCGCCATGATCACCGGCTCGTGCGCCGCGAACTCGCGCCCGCCCAGCCTGAGCGTCCCCTGTGTCATCTGCTCGCCCCTACCGTTCTCACGTCCCGTTCTTCGACCGCGCACGGCCCGACTGTCAGACTCGCATGGCACGATCGGACCCGGCACAACCGACTCCGATCCAACCAGCCGATGTGATCCACCCGCCGGTGCGGTCCATCCCACCAGTGCGTGCGCACGCGCTCGATCCGGCCATGGGGGCCCAAGCGATGGTCATGTTCCTCTTCCTCGTCGTCGCGCTCGCGGTCGTGGTCGCCGCGGTGACCCTCGCCGTGGTGAGCGGCGGCGACAGCGGACCGTTGCCCGAGGCCGCCCCCGAGCGGCTGTGCGACGCCCTGCCCCCGGACCGCCCGGTGGCCCGCGGCGACGTGGAGCGGCTGCGCTTCCCCCTCGTCGTCCGCGGGTACCGCATGACCGACGTCGACGACGCCCTCGGCCGGCTCGGCGCCGAACTCGCCGAGCGCGACGCCCGCATCGCCGACCTGGAGTCCGCCCTCGCCGGGGCCCGCGCCGCCGGCGTCCTCCAGCGGCACGACCACGACCGGCCGGCGCCCGGCACGGACGGCGGGCAGGAGCGGTGAGCGGCGAGGCCGTCCCCGGGCCCGACGGGGTGCCGCGCTGCCCCTGGGCCCTGTCCACCGCGGACTACGTGGCCTACCACGACGAGGAGTGGGGCCGCCCCGTCCACGGCGACGACGCCCTCTTCGAACGCCTCAGCCTGGAGGCGTTCCAGTCCGGGCTCTCCTGGATCACGATCCTGCGCCGCCGCCCCGGCTTCCGCGCCGCCTTCGCCGGCTTCTCCATCGCCCGGGTCGCGGCCTTCGGCGACGCGGACCGCGAGCGCCTGCTCGCCGACACGGGCATCATCCGCAACCGCGCCAAGGTCGACGCCACCCTCGCCAACGCCCGCGAGCTGGCCGGCTGGGCCCCGGGCGAGCTGGACGGGCTGATCTGGTCCCACGCCCCCGACCCGGCGGCCCGCACCGTCCCCAAGAGCCTCGCCGACGTGCCCGCGCTCACCCCGGAGTCGACCGCCCTGTCCAAGGCCCTCAAACGGCGCGGCCTGCGCTTCGTCGGCCCGACCACGGCCTACGCGCTGATGCAGGCGTGCGGCCTGGTCGACGACCACCTGGCCGGCTGCGCGGCGCGGCGGGCCTGACCCCGGACCGCGCCGCGCGGCCGGGGCTCAGCGCCCGAGGTAGACCGGCTTCTCCTTGCGCACGAAGGCCCGCACGGCGATCGCGTGGTCCTCGGAGGTGCCGGCGCGGGTCTGGAGCTCGTCCTCCTTCTCCAGCGTCTCGACGAGCGAGTGCGCCATCCCGTAGGCGACCGACTCCTTGAGCGCCGCGTACGCCACCGTCGGCCCCTGCGCCAGCTCCCGCGCCGTCCGCTCCGCCTCCGCGCGCAGCTCGGCGGCCGGCACCACCCGGGTGGCGATGCCCAGCTCGTACGCCTCCCGGGCGCCGATGCCGCGCGGGAAGAGCAGCAGGTCGGTGGCGCGGCCGGGGCCGACCACGCGGGGCAGCGTCCAGGAGACGCCGGAGTCCGCGGTGAGCGCGACCCCCGCGAAGGACGTGGTGAACTTCGCGGTGTCCGCGACGATCCGGACGTCCGCCGCGAGCGCGAAGCCGAAGCCGGCCCCGGCCGCCACCCCGTTCACCGCGACGACCACCGGCTTCGGGGCCTCCACCAGGGCGCGGACAATCGGGTTGTAGTGCTCGCGCACCGTGCTCATGGTGTCGCCGGAGCCCCGCTCGCGGTCGGCGGTGAGCAGCTCGACGTGCTCCTTGAGGTCCTGGCCCACGCAGAAGGCCCGGTCCCCGGCCGCGGTCAGCAGCACCGCCCGCACGGCCTCGTCCGCCGCCGCGGACCGCACCGCCTCCCGGAGCGCGACCTTGGTCGCGACGTCCAGCGCGTTCATCGCCTCGGGGCGGTTCAACGTGATCGTCGCGAGCCCGTCGCTCACCTCGTAGAGCACGGTGTCGGCCATGACTGTCCCTCCGCGTCGCCGTCGTGGACGTGGCGGGGGCGGACGGAACGGAGCGCCCCGCCTACCCGCCGGTACGTCCGGGTCTGCTGCACAGCATGACGGAGATCACGGCCGCCGGGCCCGTACCCGGATGTGACCTGCGTCAAAGAATGCGGGTGCGGGGACATTCGGGAGGAGTGGGCGCGAGCGCGCAGTATCGCAGTCACATCGCCGAATTGAGTGGTTTTGCTCGCGTGCGTTGCGCAAGCGATGCCGACTGATGTTGGTCATCGGGTCCAGGGATGCGGGATAATGGCCGGGAAGCAATGTGTTCGATGCCGGTGTCGTGCGTCCTCGGTCGGACCGCGCGTGCCCTTCAGGGGCCGTCGGCTGTGACGGTGAGCTGGTATCAGGAAGGGGAACGAGCATGGCGGCCATGAAGCCGCGGACGGGTGATGGCCCGCTCGAGGTGACCAAGGAGGGGCGGGGCATCGTCATGCGCGTTCCGCTCGAAGGCGGCGGTCGACTCGTCGTCGAGCTGACCCCCGATGAGGCCGACGCGCTCGGCGACGCCCTCAAGAAGGTCGTCGGCTGACGCGGACGGTCCCGCCCGTCGAATCGCCCCGGTGCCGCCTGGCGCCGGGGTGATGCATTTCCCGCATCCCCTCCCGCGTCCCGCATTCCTCGCGGGGCCACCGCGCGTCCCGGCGCCCGCGGACGGGCCAGGGTCTTTCGTGTGGATCAGGCCGGACCCCACGAGCTCGGCGTGATCCCAGCGAGAGGTTCTAGCTGTATTGATCACGAGCGTTGTTGACACTGCTGGATCTTGAACATGGCGAAGACCTCCGGTGTGGTGGGAGCTGTCTAGGAACTCACCGCACGGAGGTCTTCGTGCCCCACCGTAATGCCCGGCTGACCGTCTTCGGTAGAAGACTGCTGGTCGAACGTGTCTGCTCAGGCCGTCCGGTCGCTCACGTGGCCGCCGAGATGGGTATCTCCCGGGCCACGGCTCACAAATGGATCCGCAGGTGGCGGGCTGAAGGCGAGGCGGGCCTGCACGACCGGTCGAGCCGGCCTCACACGACGCCGCACCGGACCGCGGCCTCGGTCGAAACCCGCGTCTGCGACCTGCGACAGAGCCGCAAGCTCGGGCCGGCCAGGATCGGCCCGATCCTGGGCCTGCCCGCCTCGACCGTCCACCGGATCCTGACCCGCCACCGGCTCAACCGCCTGGCCTGGCTCGACCGCCCCACCGGCACGCTGATCCGCCGCTACGAACGCGAGCGTCCCGGGGAACTCATCCACGTCGACGTGAAGAAACTCGGCCGGATCCCCGACGGCGGCGGTCACAAAGCGCTGGGCCGCCAGGCCGGCCGGGCCACCCGCAACAACATGGGCTTCGACTACGTCCACTCCGCCGTCGACGACCACACCCGCCTCGCCTACAGCGAGATCCACGGCGACGAGAAGACCGCGACCTGCGCGGGCTTCCTCACCCGCGCGGCCACGTTCTTCCACAGCCAGGGCATCACCCGGATCGAGCGGGTGCTGACCGACAACGCCTGGGCCTACCGCAAGGGCCTGGCCTGGAAGGCAGTCCTGGCCGAGCTCGGCGCGACCGGCAAGCTGACCCGGGCCTACCGGCCGCAGACCAACGGCAAGGTCGAACGCTTCAACCGCACCCTGCTCGACGAATGGGCCTACCTGCGGCCCTACACCTCAAACACCGAACGGACCGAAGCCCTGGCAGACTTCCTCCACACCTACAACCACCACCGCTGCCACACCGCACTGGACGGACACCCGCCCATCAGCCGTGTCAACAACGCTGCGGGTCAATACATCTAGCGCTTCACCGCGCAGAGCAGCCCGTCGCCCACCGGCAGCAGGGACGGCACCAGTTCCCCGCTCTCGCGGACCGTGCGCAGCAGTTCCCGCAGCCGCAGCACCTCGGTGGGCTGCGGCCCGGAGTCGACCGTCCGGCCGGCGCCGAAGACGCCTTCGAAGGCGACCAGACCTCCCGGGCGCAGCAGCCGCAACGATTCGTCCAGGTAGTCGAGGTACTCCAGCCGGTCGCCGTCGCAGAAGACCAGGTCGTAGCCCGCGTCGGCGAGCCGGGGCAGCACGTCCAGGGCCCGGCCGGGGATGAAGCGGGCCCGGTTGCTGGCGAAGCCCGCGGCCCGGAACGCCTGGCGCGCGAACTGCTGGTGCTCCGGCTCCGGGTCGACGGTGGTCAGCACCCCGTCGGGGCGCATGCCGTGCAGGAGGTGGATCCCCGACACCCCGCAGCCGGTGCCGATCTCCGCGACCGCCTTGGCGTCCACGGTGGCGGCGAGCAGTCCCAGCGCGGCGCCCGTGCCGGGCGTCACCGAGCGCAGGCCCGCCTCGCGGGCCCGCTCGCGCGCCCAGCGCAGCGCGTCGTCCTCGGCGACATAGGCGTCGGCGAACGCCCAGCTCGTCTGCCGGTTGCCGGTAATGACCCTCTCCTGTCCCCGTCGTTGCCTCGGGCGTGACTGTATCCGTTGGGGTCGGGAACTCGCAGATGGGACCGGCCGTTTACCAGGCGAGGGGAAACGAGCGGCGGACGGCCGGGACGAGGACGGGGGGGGACAGTCGTGGACCAGGGCACCACCCGCGCGGCGACGCATCCGCACGACCCGGACCAGCCCAGATCAAATTCTCGTAAAACCGCTTATCCGGAGCTAACGGGCGAGGTGGCTATGGTAGGGGCTCCACTGGACACCACCAGAGCCGACAGGGGAGGTGCGGCCGTACCCGTGGATCGCGGAGGAGTGCTACGGCGCATCCTCGGGTCGGCGGGCAGGCCGAAATCCGTGAACGACACCGCTGCTGACCACAGCCACGCCGCCCGCCCCGCCACGGGGCGCGCGCAGACCGCGACCTTCGCCGGCGACGCGGACGCACAGGCGTGGACTCCGCCCACCTGGGAGGAGATCGTCAGCACCCACAGCGGCCGCGTCTACCGCCTCGCCTACCGCCTCACGGGCAACCAGCACGACGCGGAGGACCTCACGCAGGAGGTCTTCGTCCGGGTCTTCCGCTCCCTGTCGACCTACACGCCGGGCACCTTCGAGGGCTGGCTGCACCGCATCACGACCAACCTCTTCCTGGACATGGTCCGCCGCAAGCAGCGCATCCGCTTCGACGCGCTCGGCGACGACGCGGCCGAGCGGCTGCCCAGCAAGGAGCCCAACCCGCAGCAGGTCTTCCACGACGCGCACTTCGACGCGGACGTCCAGCAGGCGCTGGACACCCTCGCGCCCGAGTTCCGCGCCGCCGTCGTCCTCTGCGACATCGAGGGCCTGTCGTACGAGGAGATCGCCGCGACCCTCGGCGTGAAGCTCGGCACCGTGCGGTCCCGCATCCACCGCGGGCGCTCCCAGCTCCGCAAGGCCCTCGCCCACCGTTCTCCCCAGGCCCGCGCCGAACGCCGGTCCTTCGTGGCCGGCGTTCCCGCACTGGGAGGAGGGGGCACGAGCGCGTGAGCGGGACACGTCCGAAACGCGAGGGACAGCTCGCGGAACAGCATCTGGGAGACCGACTCTCCGCCCTGGTGGACGGAGAGCTCGGTCACGACGCGCGTGAGCGGGTGCTCGCGCACGTGGCGACCTGTCCGAAGTGCAAGACCGAGGTGGACGCCCAGCGACGGCTGAAGAGCGTCTTCGCCGAGACGGCCCCGCCCGGCCCCTCCGAGAGCTTCCTCGCCCGCCTCCAGGGGCTGCCCGGGGGTGATCCCGACGCCGGCGGACGGCCGGGCGGCGGCACGGGCTTCGCCGGACTGCCCGACCGCCTCGGGCCCGGCTCCGGCTCCGGCGTCTTCGGTACCGGGGGCGAGGAGCGCTTCGCGTTCGACTACGCCCCCGCGCGCCCCCATCCCGCGCTGCCCGCGCCCGTCGCGGACCGGGGCTTCCGCATCGCCGACGTGAGCCGGCACGACGCCGACCGGTCGGCGTCGCGCGGCCTGCGGTTCGCCTTCGCCGCCGCCGGCGCGGTCTCGCTCGCCGCCATCGCCCTCGGCGGCGTCACCGTCGGCACCCCCGACACCACCGCCGAGGCCCGCGGCGGCTCCGGCAGCGGCAGCAACGTGACCCCGCTGCGCACCCAGGGCACGGCCGCCGCCGCGACCCCGGAGAACCAGCGGCGTCGCTCCGCCGCCCCGCTGCTCGGCCAGTCCCAGGGCCACCTCGGCTTCGGGGACTCCCCGGCGGCCCCCGCCGCACCGGCCGTCCCCCCCTCGGCGTCGGCGCCCCTGCTGCCCGGGGTGCCCGCCCCCTCGGCCGACCCGCGCCAGCAGACGGTCCACGCGCTGACCACCCCGGTGATGGCCGGCGCCGCCGCCATGTCCCCGTTGATACGCCCGTTGAGCAGCGTGCCCCCGCTCTCGCTCCGCTCCTGGCCCGCGGTGCCCGACATCCGCCCGCCCGGCCTGCTCGCCGCCCCGGCCGCCGACCCGGACGCCGCGCCGCCTCCGGCGTCCCCCGGTGCGACCACCTGGCCGGTTCCCTGACCGCGGGGTCGCGCGCCGGCCTCGGGAAACCTGATTGAATCCGGGAGGGCGCCAGAGCCCTGGGAGCCGAGGAGCACGGCCTGCTGTGGGGGAGAACATGACCGAGGGGAAGCCCACGAGGGCGAAATGGTGGAGCCGCCCTCGCCCGTCCGACGACCTGCCGGACGGGGACTACACCCTGGCGGGCCCCCGCCCGGCCGCCGACCCGGGGACCCCCGGTGCCGACGAGGGCGACCACGGGCCGGACCGGCCCGCGCCCGCCCCGGCCACCGCGGCCGGCCCCGAGGTCCCCGCGGACGGCACCCCGCCGCCCGCGCCCGTGGCCGCGCGTCCCCGCCCCCTGCACGACCCGGACCCCTACGGCACCCCGCCCTACGGCGAACCGGGCCCCTGGGCCCCCGCCCCGCCCGTCCAGCACCCCGCGGCCCACGGCACGGCCGCCCCGGCCCACGGCACGGCCGCCCCGGCACTCCCGCAGGCGGCCCCCTTCGCGCCCCCGGCCCCCATGGCGCCCACGGCACCGCTCCCGGCCTCCGCGGCACCGCCCACCGCGCCGTCGGCCGAGCCGGGCGCCGGCCCGTCACGCCCGGCCTGCGCGCCGCCCACCGCGCCCCCGGCCGGCCCGCCCCCGGGCCACGCCCCCGAGGACCGGGCCCGCGACGAGTGGGCGCACGGCGCCGGGGCCCCCGGGGAGCGGTCCCCCGAGGACCGGGACCGGTACGGCCACCGGGCCCACCCCGCCGCCCCGGCCCCCGCCGGCCCGCCCCCGGCCCCCGCGGTCGACCCCTGGCAGCGCTACGACCCCTGGGCGCCCCCGGTCGCCGCCGAGCCGCTCCAGCAGACCGGCGCCGCCGTCCCCACCCGGGACCAGCGCCGCCGGCGCGCCCGCACCACGCTCGCCGCCGCCGCCCTGGTCATCGCGGTGGCCTCCGGCGTGGCCGGCGGTGTCGTCGGCGCGTACCTGGAGCGCAACGGCGGCATCGGCGCCGTCGAACTGCCCCAGGCGGGCCGGGAACCGGACGGCCGCGCCGCCGACAGCGTCGCCGGCATCGCGGCCCGCGCCCTGCCCAGCGTCGTCACGCTGCACGTGCGCGGCAGCGACGCCTCGGGCACCGGCACCGGTTTCGTCCTCGACGACCGTGGCCACATCCTCACCAACAACCACGTCGTCGAACCGGCCGGCACCGGTGGCGAGATCACCGTCACCTTCCACAGCGGGGACACCGCCGAGGCCACCGTCGTCGGCCGTGACAGCGGGTACGACCTGGCCGTGGTCCGCGTCCGGGGCGTCAAGGGCATGACCCCGCTGCCCCTCGGCAACTCCGACAACGTCCGGGTCGGCGACCCCGTCGTCGCCATCGGCGCCCCCTTCGACCTGGCCGGCACCGTCACCTCCGGCATCATCAGCGCCCGCGAGCGGCCCATCACCGCCGGCGGCGACAAGGGCGACGGCAGCGACGTCTCCTACGTCGACGCCCTCCAGACCGACGCCCCCATCAACCCCGGCAACTCCGGCGGCCCCCTCCTGGACGCGCGGGGCCGGGCCATCGGCATCAACTCCGCCATCCGCTCGGCCGACGGCGGCGGCAGCGAGTCGGACGCCGGCCGCGCCGGCTCGATAGGACTCGGCTTCGCCATCCCGATCAACCAGGGCAAGCGCGTCGCCGAGGAGCTGATCAACACCGGCCGCGCCACCCACCCGGTCATCGGCATCACCCTCGACATGAGCTACTCCGGCGACGGCGCCCGCGTCTCCGCAGAGGGCGGCGACGGCGGGTCCCCGGTCACGGCGGGCGGGCCCGGCGCCGCGGCCGGCATCCGGTCCGGGGACGTGATCACCGAGGTCGACGGCCAGCGGGTGCACTCCGGCGAGGAACTCATCGTCAAGATCCGCGCCCACCGCCCCGGCGACCGGCTGGACCTGACCCTGCTGCGCGACGGCGACGAGACGAGGGTCTCCCTCGTGCTCGGTTCCTCCGGCGGAGGCTGACACGGCCGGGCCGGGACGGTACCGGCCGACCGGGGTCGGCGGGTACCGTGGTGGCGGCCCGGACATCGCAAGGAGCTACAGGTGTTCAATGACATAGGACCGCTTGAGCTGGTCACGCTCGTTGTCCTCGCCGTGCTCATCTTCGGTCCGGACAAACTGCCCAAGGTCATCCAGGACGTCGCCCGCACCATCCGGAAGATCCGGGAGTTCTCCGACAGCGCCAAGCAGGACATCCGGCAGGAGCTGGGCCCGGAGTTCAAGGACTTCGAGTTCGAGGACCTCAACCCCAAGACGTTCCTGCGCAAGCAGCTGGAGAACGAGGACCTGGGGCTCAAGGAGATCCGCAACGGCTTCGACCTCAAGAAGGAGATGTCCGAGGTCGCCGACGCCGTCCACGGCCGCGAGGCGGACCCCGCGCCCGCCGCCGGAGCCGCCTCGGCCGGCACCTCTTCCGGCGGCCGTGTGGACATGACCAAGAAGCCCGCGGCCCCCGCCCGCGACGATCACCCGCCCTACGACGCGGACGCCACCTGACCCGGATCCCCCCGTTGTGCGCCCCCGGCGCACGCCCGGGGCACACCGGGGCGTCTGCTACTCCGGACCGGTGGTGCCGCCACCCGACTGCGATGCCCCTGTACTCCACGCGCCCGCCTGCGCTCGCGGCGGCCCGTACGGGTGTGGCTATGCTGCCCGAGGCGTTTGTGCGGACCGGAGGAGTGCGCCCGAAGGGGGGCGGGCCGTTTCCGGCCCGCCGAGAGCGAGGAGGCTCCGGGCACATGGAGACGACGAGTCGGGCCGCGAGAGCGTCGGCCGCGGAGGGCGGACAACACGGCCCCTCCGCCTGGCGCACGGTCGACGGCTACCTGCGCGCACCCTTCCCGTGGTACGGCCTCGACGAGGCGTTCACGGGGCGGCGCTGGCTGATGCAGGTCGGCACGGCGGCCGACGGGACGGTGGAGCACGGGGCGATCGGCCACGGCGACGAACCGTCCGTGCGCAACGAGCACGTGGCCGGTGACGACCAGGACGCCAAGGAGAAGTTCGCGGTCGTGGTGACCGTGGCCGCCAACCCCGACCGGCGCAGCGCCGACGGCACGGGACTGCTGGAGGCCACCTCCGTCTCCTCGGCGGCGTGGCTCGCCGGGGTCGGTCTGCTCTCCTTCACGTGGCCCGGCCAGATGGACCACACCCTGCGCGACGACTGGCTGGAGCAGCAGACGGAGACCGCCTGGTCCCTCGCCGACGACCTCGACGCGGCGGAGTGGTCGACCCTGTCCCTGCCGGTGGACGGCGTGCCGACGACGTTCCACTACCGCGAGTCGGCCTACGGCTGGGTGCTGGCGGGCTCGGCCGGCAAGAGCGTCCACCTGGGCGCCTACGGCCGGGGCATGAGCGCCTACGGGCTCGCCTTCTCCGTGGTCAAGGACATCGCCGCCCACGCCTGAGCGGCCCCCACCCGAGGGGCCGCCGCCCGAGCAGGGTCACCACGAGCGGGGTCACCACGAGCGGGGCCGCTCGCGGGCGGGACCGCCGCGCCCCGAGCGCACCGCACCCGGGAACCCGGCGTACGCGCCGCAGACGGCGGAGCGGACTACGCGACGGGGCGCCGTCCCACGGACGGCGCCCCCTGGTCGTACCGTCGGCCCCCTGGTCGTACCGGCGGTCAGAACTTGTTGCGCGGAGTGATTCCCAGGGACAGCCCCGACAGGCCGCGCTCCCGGTTGCCCAGCTTGTCCGCGATCGAGCGCAGCGCCTCGCCGGCGGGGGAGTCGGGGTCGGAGAGCACCACGGGCTTGCCCTCGTCGCCGCCCTCGCGCAGCCGGACGTCGATCGGGATGGAGCCGAGCACCGGCACCGTCGCCCCGGTCGTGCGGGTCAGGCCCTCGGCGACCGCCTGGCCGCCGCCCGTGCCGAAGACGTCGACCATCTCGCCGCAGTGCGGGCAGGGCAGGCCGGACATGTTCTCGACCACGCCGACGATCTTCTGGTGGGTCTGCACCGCGATGGCACCGGCCCGCTCGGCGACCTCGGCCGCCGCCTGCTGGGGCGTGGTCACCACCAGGATCTCGGCGTTCGGCACGAGCTGCGCCACCGAGATCGCGATGTCGCCGGTGCCCGGCGGCAGGTCGAGCAGGAGGACGTCCAGGTCGCCCCAGTACACGTCCGCCAGGAACTGCTGGAGCGCGCGGTGCAGCATCGGCCCGCGCCACACCACCGGGGCGTTGCCGGGCGTGAACATGCCGATGGAGATGACCTTCACGCCGTGCGCCGACGGCGGCATGATCATGTTCTCGACCTGGGTGGGCCGCCCGTCCGCGCCGAGCATGCGGGGCACCGAGTGGCCGTAGATGTCGGCGTCGACGACCCCGACCTTCAGCCCGTCCGCCGCCATCGCCGCCGCCAGGTTCACCGTCACCGAGGACTTGCCGACGCCGCCCTTGCCGGAGGCGACCGCGTAGACCCGGGTCAGGCTGCCGGGCTTGGCGAAGGGCACCTCCCGCTCGGCCTGTCCGCCGCGCAGGGCCTCCGCCAGCTCACGGCGTTGTGTGTCGCTCATCACGTCGAGTTCGACGTCGACCCGCGTGACGCCCTCGACCCGAGAGACCGCCTCCGTCACGCGCTGGGTGATCGTGTCCCGCATCGGGCAGCCGGAGATCGTCAGGTACACCCCGACCGCGACCGCTCCGTCCGCGCCGATCTCCACCGACTTGACCATCCCCAGCTCGGTGATGGGACGGTTGATCTCGGGGTCGTTCACCGTCGCCAGCGCCTCGCGCACCGCGTCTTCCGTAGCCATGCTGACGATGGTACGGCGCCCACCACGGGGAGTGGGAAGCCCGTCACCGGTCGGTTTGGTCACCCTGCTCCGGCCCGTCCGCCGCGGCGGCCCCCGAAACCGCGCGCCGGTCCCCGCGGCGCTCCTCCAGTTCGCGCAGCGCGTCCTGCAACTCGGAGCGGATCCAGTCCCGGGTGGCGACCTCGCCGAGCCCGACGCGCAGCGCGGCGATCTCCCGGGTCAGGTACTCGGTGTCGGCGATCGACCGCTCGTTCTGTTTGCGGTCCTGCTCCAGGTTGACCCGGTCCCGGTCGTCCTGCCGGTTCTGCGCGAGCAGGATCAGCGGGGCCGCGTAGGACGCCTGGAGGGACAGGGCCAGGGTCAGGAAGATGAACGGGTACTGGTCGAACCGCAGACCGATCGGCGCGGCCACGTTCCACACCACCCACAGGATGATGACGACCGTCATCCAGACGATGAACCGCCCGGTGCCCAGGAAGCGCGCGATGCGCTCGGAGAGCCGGCCGAAGGCGTCCGGGTCCCACTCCGGCACCAGGCGGCGGCGTGGCGGGCGGGGCTGGTCCAGCCGGAAGCGCGCACGGGTGGCCGCCGTCGCCCCCGACGCCACGCGCTCGCGCGGCGGCGTCTCGCGCTCAGGACCCATCCGGGCCCACCCCCTCGTCCAGGTGGTACTCGGTCTCCCGCCAGTCGTCCGGCAGCATGTGGTCCAGGACGTCGTCGACGGTGATCGCGCCCAGCAGCGAGCCGGAGTCGTCCACGACGGGCGCCGCGACCATGTCGTACGTGGCGAAGAACCCGGCGACCACCGGCAGCGCGGCGTCCGGCGCCAGCGGCTGCAGGTCGTCGTCGAGCATCGAGCCGACCAGCGTGTACGGCGGATCGCGCAGCAGCCGCTGGAAGTGGACGGTGCCCAGGTACTTGCCGGTCGGCGTCTCCTCCGGCGGGCGGCACACGTAGACCTGCGCCGCGTGGGCGGGGGACAGGTCGGGGTTGCGGATGCGGGCCAGCGCGTCGGCGACGGTGGCGTCGGGGCGCAGTACGAGGGGCTCGGTCGTCATCAGACCGCCCGCCGTGTGCTCCTCGTAGGACATCAGGCGCCGCATGTCGGCCGCGTCGGAGGGCTGCATCAGGCCCAGCAGCCGTTCCTTGTCCTCCTCGGGCAGCTCGCCCAGCAGGTCGGCGGCGTCGTCGGGGTCCATCGCCTCCAGGACGTCCGCCGCCCGCTCCTCCTCGAGCTTGCCGAGGACCTCGATCTGGTCGTCCTCCGGCAGTTCCTCCAGCACGTCGGCCAGCCGCTCGTCGTCGAGGGCGGCGGCGACCTCGGCCCGCCGCTTGGCGGAGAGGTGGTGCAGCACGTTGGCGAGGTCGGCGGGGCGCAACTGCTCGAAGGTGGCGAGCAGGTTCTCGGCGCCCTGCCCGTGCTCCTCCAGCGAGAAGCCGGTCACCGCGGACCACTCGACGGTCAGCGTCTCGCCCCGGTTGCGGCGGAAGGCGCCGCCCTTGCGGCCCTTGCGGACGAAGACCCGGTCGATCTGCCACTCGCGGCGCGCGGGCTGCTGCCGCACCGCCAGGTCGAGCACGGTGACCTCCTCGCCGGTGTCCACGAGCGTCACCCGCCGGTCCAGCAGCTCGCCGAAGACCAGCCGCTCGGTGGGCCGCTGCTCGAAGCGCCGCACGTTGAGCACGCCGGTGGTGATGACCTGCCCGGAGTCGATGCCCGTGACCCGGGTCATGGGCAGGAAGATGCGGCGCCGGGTGGCGAGTTCGACGACGAGCCCGAGCACGCGCGGGGGCTTCTGGCCGACACGGAGCATGACCACCAGATCGCGCACGCGCCCCACCTGGTCGCCGTTGGGGTCGAAGACGGCGGCACCGGAGAGGTGGGAGACGAAGATCCGGGGGGCGCCCGCTGCCATGGCGGCGGCTCCTTTGCGTCTGGGCTGTTGCGTACGGTGTTCCATTTCCGACATGCCCGCTCGGACGGCCTTCAGGCTAGCCCGTCCCGAAGAGCCCTGTCCTGGCAGTCGGGTCCGGACGGACCGGCGTCGGGCGCCGCGACGGCACCGGTACGCTGCCGTACGCCGATTGGCCCCGTCAGAAAGGCAGCTCCACCCGTGACTGTGACTCCCCGGCGCCGATTCCGCAGGGCCGCTCTCCTGGGCGCGCTGTGCGCCCTGGCCGTGACGGGGGCCGGGCTGACGGGCTGCCGGGCCGAGGACCCGGACGCGGGCACCAACGGCGTGGGGAAGCTGCCGGCCGCCGCCATCCACAGCAAGGCCCTGGCCGTGGCCGGCTCCGCCGGGGCGGTCCGCCTGCACGGGACCGTCGAGGCCGGCGGCAGCACCTACACCCTCGACATGCGGCTCACGGCGGACGGGGGCACCGGGTCGGTCGCCGCCGGGGGCACGACCTTCGGGCTGCTGCGCGTCGGCGACCAGCTCTACCTGAAGGCCGACGCCGGTTTCTGGAGCCACGACGGCGGGGACGAGGCGGCCGCCGCCAAACTGGCCGACAAGTACGTGAAGGTGCCGCAGGGCGATCCGGCGTACCAGAAGTTCAGCGGCTTCACCGACAAGGACGACCTGCTGGAGGCACTGCTCACGCTGCACGGCACGCTGGCCACCGACGGCCGGCACGAGCAGGGCGGGGTCCGCACCATCCGGGTCAGCGGCGACGGTGGTTCGGGCGGCTCGCTGGACGTCTCCCTGGAAGGCACGCCGTACCCGGTGCGCCTGGTGCGGGCGGGCAGCGCGGGCACGCTCAGCTTCTCCGACTGGGACGAGGACGTGCCGGTCGAGGAGCCGGCGGAGGACGAGACCCTCGACTACGGCAAGCAGCTCCCAGCCTCCTGACGGGCGGCCGGGAACGGCCGGCCAGGGTCTTTCGTTCGCATCAGGCCGCATCAGGCCGCATCAGGCCGCATCAGGCCGCGGGGTCCGGTGCCATGCGTCGCGCGGCGGAGGAGGACGACAGGGCGGGGCCCTGACAACCGACGACAACGCGGCGAGGCGCGGTGCCGGGCCCCGCGAGCCCGGCGTGATCCACCGAAAGACCCTAGCGCCGCCGGCGCCGCTTCAGCAGCAGGCGGGGCAGCGCCGCCGGGGCCGCCTCCCGGGTGGTCGCCGGGCTCGGCGGCGGGGGCTCGGCCAGCGAACCGTCGGGCAGCGGCGTGAGTTCCCCGGTCGGCTCCAGGCGCAGCACCCGGCACTCGCGGGCCCAGCGGGCGGGCATGGCCTCGCCGTCGGTCGCGTTCAGCCGCTTGCCCCGGAGTTCGGCCACGGCCGCCTGCCAGACCTCGGAGCCGGGCGCCGCCTCCACCACCCGCGCCGTCCAGGTGACCAGCCGCCCGCCCTTGTCCTTGCTGCGCACGGTGACCTCGGCAGTGGCCCCGTCCGTCAGGCCGGTCAGCGGCTGCTCGCCGGGGCCGTCGCCGACCACGCAGGCGGCGCCCTCGTGCCAGACGTGCCACAGGGGGCGGGCGGGCGCGCCGGGGGCCCGGACCCAGACGAGGCCGGACTTCCTGGTGGCCTCCTCGACGAGGGCCTGGTCGAGCAGCTCGGATGTCATGCGGGCCAGCCTAGGGCCTCTCGTTCGGATCAGGCCGGGCTCGCGGGGTCCGCCCTGATCCGAACGGAAGACCCCAGGGCCCTCGGGCCCCGGTGGGCCGCCGGAGGACCGGCGGGGCGGGGGACGCCGGGCGGGCGGTGCCGTGGGGCGTCAGAGCCAGCCGTTGCGCTTGAGCATGCGGTGGATGCCGAGGCAGATGCCCACCGTGATGCCGAGGACCAGCGGGTAGCCGTAGCGCCACTCGACCTCCGGCATGTGCTCGAAGTTCATCCCGTACACGCCGCACACCATCGTCGGCACGGCGATGATCGCGGCCCAGGAGGTGATCTTGCGCATGTCCTCGTTCTGCGCGACGGACGCCTGGGCGAGGTTGGCCTGGAGGATCGAGTTCAGCAGCTCGTCGAAGCCGATCACCTGCTCCTGGACCCGGGCCACGTGGTCGGCGACGTCGCGGAAGTACTTCTGGATCTCCGGGTCGACGAGCAGCATGGGCCGCTCGCTCAGGAGCTGCATGGGGCGCAGCAGCGGCGCCACCGCGCGCTTGAACTCCAGGACCTCCCGCTTGAGTTGGTAGATGCGCCCGGCGTCGGTGCCGCGCGGGGTGCCCCGGCGGTCCGGGGAGAAGACCTCGGTCTCGACCTCGTCGATGTCGTCCTGCACGGCGTCGGCGACCGCCAGGTAACCGTCGACTATGTGGTCGGCGATGGCGTGCAGCACCGCCGAGGGGCCCTTGACCAGCAGCTCGGGGTCGTCCTGGAGCCGGTGGCGCAGCGCGCGCAGCGAGCCCTGGCCGCCGTGGCGGACGGTGATGACGAAGTCCCGTCCGGTGAAGCACATGACCTCGCCGGTCTCGACGACCTCGCTGTTGGTGGAGAGCTTGTCGTGGTCGAGGTAGTGGATGGTCTTGAAGACGGTGAAGAGGGAGTCGTCGTAGCGCTCCAGCTTGGGCCGCTGGTGCGCCCGGACGGCGTCCTCCACGGCCAGTGGGTGCAGCCCGAACTCCCGTGCGATACCGGCGAATTCGTCCTCGTCGGGCTCGTGCAGGCCGATCCAGGCGAAGCCGCCGTCGCGGCGCACCTGGCGCAGCGCCTCCTGCGGGGCGAGCGGTCCGGCCTGCGGGACGCGCCGGCCGTCCCGGTAGACGGCGCAGTCGACCACGGCGGAGACGGTCCCGGGGCCCGGCACGGCCTCGAAGCCCTCGTCTTTGCGGGGGGAGACGCGTGAGGGGCGGACCGCGGCGCGCAGGTCTCGGATCATCGACATGGGCGGGCTCCTTCGCGACGGGCAGCAAAGCGGCGTCGGCGAGGGGTGGAACCACCCGGAATGAGGACGTCCTGGGCAGGTGCGTGAGGCGCGTCCACAAAGCGGGGGGCACCGCACCGTCGCGGTGGTCGGCTTCGCTGCTGAGACGTCTGCCGGTGCAGACGGGCAGATCAGGCAAAACGAGACGCAGCGCTCTTCCGCGTGAGGACGCGCAGGGGGGAGGGGCCGCAGCGTGCCGGGGCCGGAGCGGCTGGATCAGCGGCGGGAAGAGCGAGTGGTACTGCACGGTCGACTTCGGTCCATGCCAGCCCCACCTCCTCCGGCCGGTCCCCCGTGAGGGACGATCCATCCCCTGTTTGAAGGGGTTCCCCGTAGGGGAGTGTTCACAGCGTCGGGACGTGATCGCCGCGCTTGCGCATGCCGCCCGACCGCCGGCTCAGAGTACCAGCCGCGCTACGTGTCAAGGCGCCGCTTTGCCGTGTGCTGATGAGTTCTATGCTCGCCGCATGGCTGATGTTCTTCCCCTGGCCGAGGCCCGGTTGCGCGGTGCGCTGGGCGAGCCGGACGCGCGCGCCGCGGTCACCTTCCTCGGCGCCGACCGCATCGAGGTGCTGCGCTTCCCGGGCGGCGGCCCGGAGGGCGACATCGTCCGCTACGCCACCCTCGGCATGTCCGCCCAGCCCATGACCGACCCCTCGGCCCTGGTCGCCGACCCGCTCCAGGGGCCCCGCGCCGAGCTGGTGCTCTCCGTGCGGGCGGGGCGGGCCGACACCGACGAGGTGCTCCGCCCGCTCGCCGTGCTGGCCGCGTCCCCGCAGGTCGAGGGGGTGATCGTGGCGCCGGGCGCCTCGCTGGACACCGGCGGCGCGCTCTGGCCCGGCGCCCCGTTCACCTCGGTCCTGGTGGCCGAGCCGGGCGGCCTGGTGGAGGACCTGGAGCTGGACCCGCCGCTCGACCCCGTGCGGTTCCTGCCGCTGCTGCCGATGACGCCGAACGAGGCCGCCTGGAAGCGGGTGCACGGGGCGCAGGCGCTGCGCGAGCGCTGGCTCTCTCACGGGACGGACCTGCGGGACCCGCTGCGCGCCTCCGTGCGGCTGGACTGACCGGCCGCCTCCGCCGCCCGCCGCCGGGGCGGCCGGACCGGCGCCGGGTGACCGATCTCACCAACAGGCGGGATACGGCGGCCTGTTGGGCGGGCCGGACCCCTCCGCGCCGGGCCTGTGCTGGACCGGCGGCCGTGCGGGACGACTGATCGGTGGGGCGTACATCCTGTTCCGCGGGGTGGGCGTCCCGGTACACGGGGGTGATCGTCCTTGACGTGGCGGAGCCGGGGGAGGACCGTGGGGCCCTATGAGGGGTGAACCCAGTTGCCCGAAGTGCGGTGGCCGGGTCCGGGCTCCCGGCCTCTTCTCGGACACCTGGCAGTGCGCCGTGCACGGCACCGTGCACCCTCTGCAACCCGTGCTCCCGCCGAGCGTCGAGGCGCTCGGCGTCATCGTCCGCCGCACCGAGGTGCCCGTGTGGATGCCGTGGCCGCTGCCGGTCGGCTGGCTCTTCACCGGCGTCGTCCACGCGGGCGACGACCGCAGCGGCGGCCGGGCCACCGCCCTCGCCTGCACCGGCCCCGGCCCGCTCGGCGGCATGGGCGAGCTGGTCCTGGTCGCGGAGGAACCGGGCGTGGGCCTCGGCGCGCGGTTCGCCGGCCTCGACGCCCCCGACCCGGGCCCGTACCTGGACGTGGACAAGGCGCCCGAGGCCAAGGTGCTCGCGGCCGGCCGGCCGACACCGCTGTGGCACGTCCCCGGCGCCCCGGAGGACCGTGCGGTCTTCGCCGGCGAGGCCCTCGGGGTGTGGCTGTGGGCCGTGGTCTTCCCCGAGCGGACCGGCCTGCTCATGTACGACGAACTGGTGCTGACCGACCTCCGGGACGCGGGCGCGGAGATCGACCTCGTACCGTGCGGGGCGCTGTCGCCCAAGCTGCTGCATCCGTAGCGGGGCGCGGGAGCGGAACGGCTCCCGTACGGTCGTGCTCCCCGGGGCCGGCCGGTGCGCACGGTCCGCGGGCCGCCTGCGACGTAGGGGGTGCACGGTGCTTTCGGGTGTGACATCGAAGGCTGAGACTCCGGTTATCCTGTGGGTGTCCCTTCCGTCCCGTCACCGCCCTGGAGTCGCGTCGTGCGCATCGATCTGCACACCCACTCCACCGCGTCCGACGGCACGGACACCCCGGCCGAGCTGGTGCGCGAGGCCGCCGCCGCCGGACTGGACGTCGTCGCGCTGACCGACCACGACACCACCCGCGGCCACGCCGAGGCCCGCGCCGCGCTGCCCCCGGGGCTCACCCTGGTCACCGGCGCCGAGCTCTCCTGCCGGATCGACGGCGTCGGCGTGCACATGCTCGCCTACCTCTTCGACCCGGAGGAGCCCGAACTGCTCGCCGAACGGGAGCTGGTCCGGGACGACCGGGTGCCGCGTGCCCGCGCCATGGTCCGCAAACTCAACGACCTGGGCGTCCCCGTCACCTGGGAGCAGGTCGCGCGGATCGCCGGCGACGGGTCGGTCGGCCGCCCACACGTGGCCTCCGCCCTGGTCGAACTCGGCGTCGTCCCCACGGTGGGCGACGCCTTCACCGAGGAGTGGCTGGCGGACGGCGGCCGGGCCGCCGTGGAGAAGCACGAGACCGACCCCTTCGAGGCGATCCGCCTGGTCAAGGGCGCCGGCGGGGTCACCGTCCTCGCGCACCCGGGCGCCGTCAAGCGGGGCCGCACGATGTCCGAGAGCCTGGTCGCGGACCTGGCCGCCGCCGGCCTCGACGGCATCGAGGCCGACCACATGGACCACGACGAGCCCACGCGCGCCCGGCTGCGGGGCCTCGCCTCGGACCTGGGCCTGCTGGTCACCGGGTCCAGCGACTACCACGGCAGCCGGAAGACCTGCCGGCTCGGCGAGTACACGACGGACCCCGAGGTCTACGGGGAGATCACGCGCCGGTCCTTCGGGGCGTTCCCCGTGCCGGGCGCCGGCGGAGTCTGAGCCCGCCCGGAACCGGCCCGCGCGTCACCGACGACTGCCGCCCCGCCGAGGGGCGCACTCGCCGGTCCGCTCTCCCGTCACCCCACCCGTCACCCCACCCTTCACTTCCTTCTCCGTCTCCTGCCGTCCGCGTGCCGCGCGGCCGGTCCCCGTATCGCAAGGCTCTGTCACGCTCATGTTCGACGTCGCCGTCTTCGGCTCCCTCTTCCTGACCCTCTTCGTCATCATGGACCCGCCCGGGATCACGCCGATCTTCCTCGCGCTGACCTCCGGCCGGCCCGCCAAGGTGCAGAAGCGGATGGCCTTCCAGGCCGTCTGCGTGGCCGGCGGTGTGATCACCGTGTTCGGACTGCTCGGCCACCAGATCCTCGACTACCTGCACGTCTCGGTGCCCGCCCTGATGATCGCGGGCGGGCTGCTGCTCCTGCTGATCGCCCTCGACCTGCTCACCGGCAAGACGGACGAGCCCCAGCAGACCAAGGACGTCAACGTGGCCCTGGTCCCGCTCGGCATGCCGCTGCTGGCCGGGCCCGGCGCCATCGTGTCGGTGATCCTCGCCGTGCAGAAGGCCGACAGCGTGGGCACGCAGGTGTCCGTCTGGACGGCGATCCTCGCCATCCACGTGGTGCTGTGGCTGGTGATGCGCTACTCGCTGCTGATCATCCGCGTCATCAAGGACGGCGGTGTGGTCCTGGTGACCCGCCTCGCGGGCATGATGCTCTCCGCCATCGCGGTGCAGCAGATCATCAACGGCGTCACGCAGGTGATCCAGAGCGCCTGAGAGCACGGGCCCGACCGCGGGCTCCCCGGCCGGGGTCCGGCCGGGGTCCGGCCGGGGAATCGACAGAGCCCCCGCACGGCACCGGTTCGGTGTCGTACGAGGGCTCGCACACTCTTCACGCGCGCCGCGCGCTACGAGGCCGGACTCTCGGCCGGACGGATCCACAGGCGCTGCCCTATGGCGGCGGCCTGCTGCACGATGCGGTTCACGGAGGCGGCGTCCACGATGGTGGTGTCCACCGGCGTCCCGTCCACGTCGTCGAGTCGCATGACTTCAAAGCGCATGGCCTCTCCCTTGATCTGATCATCCTCCTGAGGAGAACTACTGAGGTGTCCCGGGTCATCGGTGCCCTGGGTTCCACAGAAAACAACGGACTGCACCATGCAAACATTCCCTAGGCTAAGGAAAATTTTCGAGCTGCTAACGATTGGCTGGATGTCGCCAAATCGTCGATCGATAGATGTCCGATGCAAGACTGACCGGGACCGGTTGTGTTCGCAGCGTGACCGCCGGGACAATAGAGGCGATGAACGACGACCCCGGGTCCCTGAATGCCCGAATCGAACAGACCAACGAGCTGTTGCGGCGGATGCTCGCCGAGGTGGCGAAAACGCCCTCCACGCACGCGATCTTCGTCGACGCCGGGTACCTCTACGCGGCGGCGGGCCGCCTCGTGGCCGGGACCGAGGACCGCCGGGCCTTCGACCTCGACGCCGAGGGGCTGATCGAGGCGCTCATCGACAAGGCCCGCACGATCTTCGCGGACAGCCGGCTGCTGCGGGTCTACTGGTACGACGGCGCCCGGCGCCGCATCCACACCCTGGAGCAGCAGTCCATCGCCGAGCTGCCGGATGTCAAGGTCCGCCTCGGCAACCTGAACGCGAACAACCAGCAGAAGGGCGTCGACTCCCTCATCCGCTCCGACCTGGAGTCCCTCGCGCGCCACCGCGCCATCAGCGACGCGGCCCTGCTCGGCGGCGACGAGGACCTGGTCTCCGCGGTGGAGGCGGCCCAGGGCTACGGCGCCCGCGTCCACCTGTGGGGCATCGAGGCGCCCGACGGCCAGAACCAGGCCGAGCCGCTGCTCTGGGAGGTCGACAGCCAGCGCACCTTCGACCTGGAGTTCTTCAAGCCGTACGTCTCCCGGCGCACCGCGCCGCCCTACGAGGTGGCGGGCGTGGCCCGGCCGTCACGGGAGGACGTCCGCTTCGTCGGCGCGCAGATCGCCGCGAAGTGGCTGGGGGCGCGGGGCCGCGAGGCGCTGATGGAACTGCTCCCCGGCCACCCCTACCTCCCCGGCTCCGTGGACCAGGACCTCCTGGTGGAGGCCGAGGGTCTGCTCCAGTACTCGCTGCGCGGCCAGGCCGACCTGCGCCGGGCGCTGCGGGACGGCTTCTGGGAGCACCTGCAGGGGCAGTACTAGGCCCGAAGCCGGGGGCGGGGGGCCGGGGGCGGGGTCGGTCTCGGGCCGGGGGGCGGGGTGAGGGGCCGGCACCCGTGTCGGGGGGCCGGCTCCGTGTCAGAGGCCGGTGGCGTCGTCCGGGTGGTCCTGCGGCACGGTGTCCCAGAAGTCGGCCAGGGCGCGGGCGGTGGGCAGCGGCCGGTCCGTGTTGGGGGAGTGCTCGGCCCCGGCGACCACCGTGCGGTGCGCGCCCAGCCGCCGGGCCATGTCGTCCAGCAGCGGCACGGGCCAGGTGTCGTCACGCTCCCCGGACAGCACGTGGAACGGCAGCGGCAGCGCCGCCAGCTCGGGAATCCGGTCCGGCTCCTCACACAACTGCCGTCCGGTGACGCGGAGTTGGGCAGGCATGGTGCCCAGCCAGCGGTCCCGCAGCCGCTCCCGGTCGGCGGTCCCCCGGGAGGCCGCCTCGGCCTCCTCGGGCGGGCCCATGGCCTGCATGACCTTCCAGACCTCCTCCATGGTCAGGGTGTCGAGCGCGTCCCGCAGCAGCCGCACCCGCTGCCGCTGCGAGCCGGAGATCCGGGCCGGGCCGGAGGACATGAGCGTCAGGGACAGGAACGGCGCCGGGTCGAGCAGCGCGGCGGCACGGGCGATCTGCCCGCCGAGGGAGTGCCCGAGCAGGTGCACCGGCACCGCGAGCGCCGTGACCTGGGCCAGCACGTCCCGGGCCAGTTCCGCCTGCGCGTAGGGGGCCTCGTCGTGCTCCGGGCCGGGCGTCTCGTACTGGCCCCGTCCGTCCACGGCGACCGTCCGGTAGCCGCGTGCCGCGAGGGGGGCGTGCAGCAGGGTGAAGTCCTCCTTGCTGCCGGTGAACCCGGGCAGCATCAGCACGGTCCCCCTCGGCCCGGTGCCGTCGGCCACGGGGGAGTCCACGGCGGCGAACTCGCCGCGCGGCGTGCACAGGCGGTAGGTACGGGCTCCGGGGGGCGGGGTGAAGGCGGCGTTGGTGCTCACGGGCAGAGGCTATCCGCCGGGGGCGGGGCGGGGGAGGCGGGAACGCCGCCGGCCCGGTTCCGCGCGGATGGCGGGACCGGGCCGACGGGGTGACGGGCGGTGCGGATCAGCTCTCGGCAGGCTCCGCGGCGGCCGTGGCCGCCTTACGGGTGCGACGGGCCTTCGGCTTCGCCTCGGCGGCGCCCTCCGCCGCGCCGGTCGCCTCGGCGGAGGCGACCGTCTTGCGGGTGCGGCGCTTCGGCGCGGCCTCGGGCTCTGGCGCCGCCTGCGCGGGGATGCCCGACGCGTCGGCGGCCTCGGCGGTGGCCGTGGCCTTGCGGGTGCGGCGGCGCGGCGTGGTGCCGGTGCCCTCGGCCGTGTCCACCGCGGCCTCGGCCGGGGAGACCTCGGCTTCGGCGGTCTTCGCGGTGGTCTTCTTGGCGGCCGTCTTACGGGTGCGGCGCGGCTTGGCCTCGGCGGCCTCCGCCTCCGGCTGGGCGGCCTCGGTGGTGTCGGCGGCCTCGGCGGTGGCCGTGGCCTTGCGGGTGCGGCGGCGCGGCGTGGTGCCGGTGCCCTCGGCCGTGTCCACCGCGGCCTCGGCCGGGGAGACCTCGGCTTCGGCGGTCTTCGCGGCGGTCTTCTTGGCGGCCGTCTTACGGGCGCGGCGCGGCTTGGTCTCCGCGGCCTCCGCCTCCGGCTGGGCCGGGAGGCCCGGGGCGTCGGTGACGGCCTCCGTCTCGACGGCCTTCCCCGCCGTGGTCTTCCGCGTACGGCGCGGCGTGGCCTCGACCGCCTCGGCCGCGGGGGCCTCGGCGACTGCCTCGGCGGTGTCGAGCACCGCCTCGGCGGTCGCCGCGGCCTTGCGGGTGCGGCGGCGCGGCTTCTCGGCGGGGGCCTCGGCGACGGGCGCCTCGGCGGCCTCCGGTTCCGTCACCCTGCCGGCCACCGGCGCGGTCGCGACGGGGGCGGTCTCCACGGTCTCCACCGGGGCGGCCTCCGCCGACTTGCGGGTGCGGCGGCGGCGCGGCCTGGCGTCGGCCGGCTCGGTCGCGGGGGCCTCGACGGCCCGGACGTCCGTGCCCTCGGCCGTCGCCACCGCGGTGTGTGCGGCCTCGGCGGTCTCGTCGGCGGGGGTCCCGGCGGTCACCTGCGGGCGGGCCGCCTCCCCGTTGCGGGTGCGGCGCCGGCGGCGCAGCGTGCGCGGACCCTTCCCGGCCTCGGTGTCCGTGTCGGTGTCCCCGGCCGCGGGCGCCTCGGCGGGGGCCGCCCCGGCGTCCACGGGCTCCCCGCCGCGCATCCGGCGACGGCGGCGCGGCGTACGGGAGGACTGCTCACGGTCGCCGGAACGGGACTCGTCCCGGCCCCGAGGGCCACGGCCGCCGCGTCCACCACGGCCGCCCGGCTCGCCCAGGTCCTCCAGTTCCTCGGCGGCCAGCCCGGCACGGGTGCGTTCCGAGCGGGGCAGCACGCCCTTGGTGCCCTCGGGGATGCCGAGGTCGGAGTAGAGGTGGGGGGAGGTGGAGTACGTCTCCGGCGGGTCGTTGAAGTCCAGCACCAGCGCCTTGTTGATGAGCTGCCAGCGCGGGATGTCGTCCCAGTCGACCAGGGTGATCGCCGTACCCTTCGCGCCCGCGCGGCCGGTCCGGCCCACGCGGTGGAGGTACGTCTTCTCCTCTTCCGGCGACTGGTAGTTGACGACGTGCGTCACACCCTCGACATCGATGCCGCGGGCGGCGACGTCGGTGCAGACCAGCACGTCCACCTTGCCGTTGCGGAAGGCGCGCAGCGCCTGCTCGCGGGCACCCTGTCCGAGGTCGCCGTGGACCGCGCCGGCGGCGAAACCGCGGCGCTGGAGCTGCTCGGCGATGTCGGCGGCGGTGCGCTTGGTGCGGCAGAAGATCATCGCCAGTCCGCGGCCCTCGGCCTGGAGGATGCGGGAGACCATCTCCGGCTTGTCCATGGAGTGCGCGCGGTAGACGAACTGCTTGATGTTGGCGACCGTCGCGCCCTCGTCGTCCGGCGAGGTGGCGCGGATGTGCGTGGGCTGCGACATGTAGCGGCGGGCCAGTCCGATGACCGCGCCCGGCATGGTCGCCGAGAACAGCATGGTCTGGCGCTTGGCCGGGAGCATCGTGACGATCTTCTCGACGTCGGGCAGGAAGCCCAGGTCGAGCATCTCGTCGGCCTCGTCGAGGACCAGGCACCGGACGTGCTTGAGGTCCAGCTTGCGCTGGCCGGCCAGGTCCAGGAGACGGCCGGGGGTGCCGACGACCACGTCGACGCCCTTCTTCAGCGCCTCGACCTGCGGCTCGTAGGCACGGCCGCCGTAGATCGCGGTGACCCGCACGTTGCGGACCTTGCCGGCGGTCAGGAGGTCGTTGGTCACCTGCTGGCACAGCTCGCGCGTGGGGACGACGACGAGCGCCTGCGGGGCGTCGGTGAGCGATTCGGGGGCGGCGCGGCCCGCCTCCACGTCGGCGGGGACGGTCACCCGCTCCAGGAGGGGGAGGCCGAAGCCCAGCGTCTTGCCGGTGCCGGTCTTGGCCTGGCCGATGACGTCCGTGCCCGAGAGGGCGACGGGGAGCGTCATCTCCTGGATGGGGAAGGGGTGGACGATGCCGACGGCCTCGAGGGCTTCGGCGGTCTCGGGGAGGATTCCGAGGGATCGGAACGTCGTAGTCAGGGTGCTGCCTCTTCTGTGTGCGCGGTGCGAGGCGAGCGCGGGGGTCGTGGCGACCGTGCCGGGGACGTCGGCTGCCATACGGGCGGGCCGTAGGACACGGGACCTCTGCCGACGCTCTAGCGCTCGAACCGCTGAGGGTCTCCCTCCGGGTCCGTACACACCGGTGCGCACGACGGGGAGGGCTGTCGGGTCGGAGCCGATCGGGCCACCGACCGGGCATCCTCATGCGTGCGGCCCGTCGACGATGTCACGTACCCGTACGTCACATACTCGGCAGGCGCATTACCACCATACCCCGGATTCGCGCACATGCGAGGGGGGATGTGCGGACGTAGCCGTCGTCACACTCATCGGCCGGGGCCGTGGAGGGGGTGGCGGGCGGACTATTGTGCGCTCCATGACGAGCTCTGACAAGCCTGGCAACGCCGCGGACACCACGACCGCACCCACCGGAATCGCCGCCCGGGACTGGGCGACGGCCTCCGCCGACCCGCAGTACCGCGCCGCCGTCGTGGATCTGCTCGGCGCGCTCGCCTACGGGGAGCTGGCGGCGTTCGAGCGGCTGGCGGAGGACGCCAAGCTGGCGCCGACGCTGGCCGACAAGGCGGAGCTGGCGAAGATGGCGTCGGCGGAGTTCCACCACTTCGAGCGGCTGCGCGACCGGCTGGCCGAGATCGGCGAGGAGCCGACGGCGGCGATGGACCCCTTCGTGGCCGCCTACGACGGCTTCCACCGCCAGACGGACCCCTCGGACTGGCTGGAGGGCCTGGTCAAGGCGTACGTGGGCGACTCCATCGCCAGTGACTTCTACCGTGAGGTGGCCGCCCGGCTCGACTCCGACACCCGTGCCCTGGTGCTGGCGGTGCTGGACGACACCGGGCACGCGAGCTTCGCGGTGGAGAAGGTGCGCGCCGCGATCGAGGCCGAGCCGCGTGTGGGCGGACGGCTGGCCCTGTGGGCGCGGCGGCTGATGGGCGAGGCCCTGTCGCAGTCGCAGCGGGTGGTCGCCGAGCGGGACGCGCTGTCGACCATGCTCGTGGGCGGGGTCGCGGACGGCTTCGACCTCGCCGAGGTCGGCAGGATGTTCTCCCGGATCACCGAGGCCCACACCAAGCGGATGGCGGCGCTGGGCCTCGCCGCCTGAGGCGTGCCGGGGGCGGGGAGAGGCCCGGACGGGGGCCGGGCTCGTCCGGGCGCCGTCCGGGGGCCGGGCCGGGTGCGCCGGGAGCGCGGCCGCCCGGGGCCGGTCCGGCGCGGGCGCCCGTCCGGCGCGCGCCGACGCGGCGCTCAGGCGGTCGCCGAACGGTGCCGGAGTGCCCCCGCCGGTCGCAGCAGCAGCGACAGCGAGGCCACGGCGAAGGTCACCGCGCCTATGAGGACCGGCACGAGTCCGCCCGCGTCCAGCGCGGTGTGCGTGACGAAGGCCCCGAAGAGCGCGCCGGCGACACCCGTCGGCAGGACCAGGACGGGGGCCGGCAGGCGGTGCGGCAGGCGGCGGACGGCGGCCCAGGCCAGGGCGAGGCCGAGGAGCGTGGCGATGAGCGCTTGCAGCAGCATGTCGGGGGTCCCTCCCACACGGTCGGCGTGCCCGAAACGGTCGTAGCCGTCCTACCCGTGGCCCATGCGGCGCAATCCACCCCCCGAGGGTGACCCGCGGGTACCGAACGGGGAGGGCCCGGCGGTCACCTGCCGCCGGGCCCTCCCCGTTCGCCGTCCTGCCGTCAGAGCGTGCCGAAGCCCACCTTGCGCGGGGACGGCTCGCCGATCTCGACGTACGCGAGACGGTCGGCGGGCACCAGGACCTTGCGGCCGTGCTCGTCCACGAGGCTCAGGAGCTGCGCCTTGCCCGCCAGCGCCTCGGCCACCAGGCGCTCGACTTCGTCGGCGCTCTGACCGCTCTCCAGAACGATCTCGCGGGGCGCGTGCTGCACGCCGATCTTGACCTCCACGGCTATGTCCCTCCGACGGTCAGTGAAGTGCGCGATCCTTCCGCGCCGTACCCGCACACACTAGCCCGGTGCGGGGGAGCGGTACGCCGCACCGGAGAACGCCAGGAGCGAACAGCCGGCCCGCGCCGACGCGGCGGCGGCCGCGGCCCGCGCCCCACGGGGCACCGGGACCGCGGCCGCCGCCGGCGTCAGTGCTGCTCGGTGCCGTGCATCGGGAAGCCGGCGATGCCCCGCCAGGCCAGCGAGGTCAGCAACTGGACCGCCTGGTCGCGCGGCACGCTGCGGTCGCTGTGCAGCCAGGAGCGGGCCACCACCTGCGCGAGGCCGCCCAGACCGGAGGCGAGGAGCATCGACTCGGCCCGCGAGAGGCCGGTGTCCTCCGCGATCACGTCGCAGATCGCCTCGGCGCACTCGTTGGTGACCTTGTCGACGCGCTCGCGCACGGCCGGCTCGTTGGTCAGGTCCGATTCGAAGACCAGCCGGAAGGCGCCCCCGTCGTCCTCGACGTACGCGAAGTAGGCGTCCATCGTCGCGCGCACGCGCTGCTTGTTGTCGGTCGTCGACGCGAGCGCGTGCCGCACCGACTGGATGAGCGCCTCGCAGTGCTGGTCGAGCAGGGCGAGGTAGAGGTCCAGCTTGCCCGGGAAGTGCTGGTAGAGCACCGGCTTGCTGACGCCGGCCCGCTCGGCGATGTCGTCCATCGCGGCGGCGTGGTAGCCCTGTGCCACGAACACTTCCTGCGCGGCGCCCAGGAGCTGGTTCCGCCGGGCTCGGCGGGGAAGGCGTGTGCCCCGCGGGCGTACCGCCTCTGTCTGCTCGATGGCTGTCACGCCGCCTCCCATAGTCGTCCACGTGCGGTGTGCGCCGCGTCGCCATCGTACTTTTCGGTAACCGTGGTGTGCGCGGTGCGAGCGCAGAATTTCACGGACCGGACGGCGGCGAAAGGCGTGCAAGAGGTTTCAAAAGATCTCAGACCGGGCATAAAACGGCCTCTTTCCTG